>NZ_QGDS01000006.1 GCF_003149105.1 Faecalicatena contorta
GGAAAAATTTTGTGTGGTAACTTAATTCTACCAAACGGCTATAGACCATGTCTATTTTTATGAAATTGAATTTGCGAAATTAATTATACGTTATCATAAAATTCCATATTCTTCTTGTACCTGTCTGATATAAGCAAATCCATTCGGAAAAACTGTATAGAACAGAGGATGCTAAAGGCGTGAGTATGAGAAATTTGTAGAGACTTAGCAATTTCATTTGTTTGGTTTAAAGCAGGAGTATGAGGAGCATCTTGAGCACCTGCAAAAACATTTAGAGAAGCTCCTATGCTGGAGGGTTCTATTATGAAAGTTATATTCAACGTAACCTGCGAGGAAGAAAGAGGCTAGGTCAGTGTATTAATTCCGATATTGAAATCACCGGTGAAATACTTCGGAAATCCTATAGTTGCCTATCTAATAGGCAACTACTATATTAAGCAGAATGGAACGGTCACCGGCCTGTATAATGAGGAAAAGCTCAAGAGGCTTGAAGAGCATGGATTCACAGGCGAGGTTAAGTAAGCATCTATCATGTCACTAGAAGATCCGGCCCATGATAAGGCAAAGAAGCGTTTATGGAAATTTATTGTTCTTTTTACATCCTAAAAATTTGGCTGGAAAAAGCCTGCGTGGATTACAGAGCTGATCGGTATTTACAGCCATGTTTTCTCTAAAATGCAAAGTGTTCAGCCAATTTCCCGCAACAAAAAATCCAAGAGTTTGCTGGGTATAAACGGCCCGCCCAGCAGATTAGAAACAGCAAGTACAAATTATATTGCCATTTCATAGAGGTGTGCTTTTTCAGAGTTTTATTCAGCAACAAGATAAGCGGTATGGCAGCGGATGAGACGATAGTAGTGACTATAAAGTGCAAAAAAACGAACCAGCCATAAAATCACCTCTTTCGGATAGACTCTGTTTCAAAATATGTTTAAACCGGTTTAGATTATCTTCGGAAGGCTTATTGCTTTCCATTTCGTAAAATGTCCCACCGCCTTCCGAAATGAACCAGCTGTCGGCGGGAAAGATTTTCTTTGGTGCATACTCGTGCACATTTCCTATACTTGGTACACGATACCTCTAAGCCCTTAACACGAAGTTTCTGTTCTGTTACAGTAAATTTTAAACCCTATACACGATACGTAAACCCATGATACGAAAGGCAGAGGGCAGGGCAAAACTGGTGCATGATTATGGAATAGAGCCGGTTTTGAGTAAGGAGAAGAGTAACTTACTTCTAGGACATTGTATATAATATGTGTAAAAGATTAACTTTACGAAAAGGAGCTAAAATCGTGAAAGATGATGAAAATGTACAACAACAAAGTTGTCATGAAAAGTTAAATTGTAATCCTTGTAGATGTGATTGTTGTCCCTGTACACCAAGGCCTGTGTGTCCAACGGGACCAACAGGAGCAACCGGTCCGACAGGAGCCACGGGATCAGACGGAGCCACAGGGGCAACCGGCCCGACGGGAGTTACGGGATCAGACGGAGCCACAGGAGCAACCGGTCCGACAGGAGCCACGGGATCAGGCGGAGCCACAGGGGCAACCGGCCCGACAGGAGCCACGGGATCAGACGGAGCCACAGGGGCAACCAGTCCGACAGGAGTCACAGGAGCAATCGGTCCGACAGGTCCGACAGGAGCCACAGGATCAGGCGGAGCCACAGGGGCAACCGGTCCGACAGGAGCTACAGGATCAGACGGAGCCACAGGAGCAACCGGTCCGACAGGAGCAGGCGGAGCCACAGGGGCAACCGGCCCGGCAGGAGCCACAGGATCAGACGGAGCCACAGGAGCAACCGGTCCGACCGGTCCGACAGGAGCCACGGGATCAGACGGAGCCACAGGAGCAACCGGTCCGACAGGTCCGACAGGAGCCACGGGATCAGACGGAGCCACAGGGGCAACCGGTCCGACGGGAGCCACAGGTGTAACCGGCCCGACGGGAGCAACTGGACCAACAGGCACGGCTGGGGCTGACCGGGCAGGGGTGATCCCATTTGCCATTGATGATGAATATGCTGAGGTTTCTGCAGATGATCAAGGGAATCCATCTATTATTCAATTTGCTGGATTCGAAGCAAATCAGATTAATTCGGGGAGACCTACTCAGCTACAGGCGGGTGACTGGGAGGCTGGAATAATCACGTTTAATTTTGTCAATTACGATCAATTTTACCGTAGTTGTTTTGTAATGCCTTATGATGCACTGGTAAAAAACATCTATGTGTTATTTGGTGCAAAATTGGCACTTTTTTTACCTGAGGGGGTAACAATGTATCCGTTTGCGGCACTTGCAGTTTTAACATCAGATATTCCGGGTCAAATGACAGGAGAGATGATCTTTACCATACTTCAAGAAACTCTGACTTATTCTGAACCGTTTACAGCGCCAGAAGGCGGCGGAGCGGTTCCTAAATATACCTTGAAAAGAGGTTCCGAAACAGATATTAATGCGGTCATTCCAGCAGGTTCCCTTGTTGGCATTATAGTAGGATGCAGAACAGAAGGGGCTACTTCAGAAATATTCAGCAGATTTTCAGTCAGCGGCGGAATTTTGCTTGAATAAATGATAGAAGAAAGTTTGTAATGAACCTGTCAGTATGATGCAGGTCTTTAAAAAAGAAATATCTAAAAGGATAAGGAGGAAAAGACTGTAGTGGTAATCAATGACGAAATTATCCGGATGATAGAAGAAACTGCAAAGTTATCGGTTGTTGACAAAAAAAACAATTTGTACAAAGATCTGGGATTTGACTCCCTTTCTTTTATCCGTCTTTTACTTAAGATAGAGGATATATATTCCATTACCTTTGATATCACAGAAATGGAATCTTGCCTGGAGGTCAGCCAGCTGATTGCATCGGTTGAAAAAAAAGTAAAGGAGAACATTAAAAGATGATTAGAGATTTATTTTTAAAGTCTAAATGTCTGCAAAAACCGGCAGTTATTGATGGTAAGACCAGCATTACGATTCAGGATGTTATTCAAAAAACTATAGGCGTTCAGGCATACCTGCCCTTGAGGCATTGGGAAAATGCCGCGATATTTTTACCCGATGGGAGCGATTTTATTGCCGCTCTTTTTGGTATATTTCTGTTGGGAAAAACGGCATTTCCTTTAAATGTCCGCCTGACAAAGCACGAGGTAATTCCCTTGCTTGAACAGACGGACACAGGTATTATCATTACTTCAGAAAGATTTCGTCCAGTTTTTGAAGAGATAAAAGCAGTGTCTATACCTCATTTATATGTGATTTATGTGGAGGAATGCCAGCCACAAGATACTATGCAGCTTCTTTACAAGCCTGGTACAGGGCCAGATGAACCAATGGTGCTGTTAACGACATCCGGTTCTACAGGCAGGAGTAAAATTGTGCCTTTGACAGAGAGGAATGTTGCGGCTTCTGTTTTGGGGTATATTGACAAAATGTGTTTTGAAAACCTGAATGAGAAGGATATAAGGTATCTCCTTGCAGTTCCGTTTTCTTCTGCATATGGTTTGATGATCCTGTGTGCCTGCCTCATAAAAGAATTCCCTATGGTTCTGCTTAAAGAGGGCTTTACTTTGGATTCCTTTTATAAAACAGTTCAGGACCACAGGGTAACTCACTATGAGGGTGGGGCTACCATTCTCCTTATGATGGAGCAGACCGCAGGCAGGCCTGTTCCTTATGATATTCATTTGTTAAAATATTTTGGGTTTGGGGGAAGTAAAATTTCCGGTGCCACACTGAGAGGACTTTTAAATGCTTATCCTAAGATTCAGCTCTGGCAGGGCTATGGGATGACGGAAGCAGCCCCATTAATTACGAAGTGTGCGAATATTAGTTTAGAAAAATTGGATTCTGTGGGAAAGGCGATAAAAGGGATTGAGATTTTTATAGATGATGACGGTGTGATTACAGATACTCCTTATATCAATGGGGAAATTCTTGTAAAGGGGCCCAATGTGATGTCAGGGTATTACAAAAATGAAGAGGAAACAAAAGGAGTATTGAAAAATGGTTATTTGTATACAGGTGATCTTGGCTATCTGGATGAGGAAGGGTATTTGTATATTTACGGTCGGAAGAAAAATGTAATTATCGTCAGAGGATTTAACGTATATCCGGAGGAAGTGGAAGCTTGTATCTTAAACAGCCGGTTTGCAAAGGACTGTGTTGTCTATGGAGAGATGGATGAATGGGGAAATGAAACTGTCTGCGCAGATATTATTCCGGCCGACTCTCAGACCAGCCGGGAAAAAATTCGGGAAGAAATCAGAGCTTACTGCAAAACACACTTGTCAGGATTTAAACAGCCCTTGAAAATAAAGATGGTTGATATAATCGGAAAGACTGTGTCGGGGAAAAATGAAAGGAAAAGAGAGGCGCAGTCATGAGTCTGTTTTATTTTCAGGGATTAAATTGCTATTCCAGCAGTATGTTGAATGCTGCTGCACTCACAGGGGTGGATTATCGGAATGTTTTTGCTAACTTGTGGTCAGAAACGGATTTTACGTATGATCAGATTCATCATTTGTATTTATCCAGAAGAGTGCCCGCTAATCTGGAGGCATTGGGTGTAAAGCTTGAATTTCTGAATTGCTGTTCTCCAGAGGAGGTGGAAAAGAGCTTATCACGGCTTTCCAATGAGCAGTGGATGGTAGTTGGAATGGATGCATTTTTCATTCCGTGGACCCCTTATTATAGGACGTTGCACAGCTCCCATTATTTTATTGCCCGAAAAAAGAATGGAAACACTTATTCATGTTTTGACCCCACATATGACGGGAAAAATATGGAGCTAACTAATGATAATATGATTTCCCACACTGTTGATATTTGCTGGATTTATAAAACAGCCGGGAACCAGTTTCATATAAGTATCCGGCAGGAGGTACAGGAAATACTGTATTCTCACCCTAAAATACAAGAAAATCTCCTTGTTCAAATCAAGGAGTGTGCTTACGGAAAACATAAAAACGGGGAATTGCTTGCAAAGTACATAGATGCTTTAATCAATAACCGTTATCTTTATGTTCATTACCTCCAGAGCATGTCGCTATACAGGGGAAAATATGATCAATATTTTTCTAAGGAGTTTTTTCAAAAATGGGTAACAGTAAAATATGGATTATATAAAGCATCTATCAGGCAAAGCAACCAGGAGATCATTCGTGAGGTATGTGGGCATTTTGGGGAACTGATAAGAGAAGAAATGGATATTGCTCAAAAGATCGGGACAACAATATAAAATTTCTATATACATTCGTGTTAGAAAGGGCAAAAATAAAGTGTTGCAGGTATCACGCCAGTATATAATTGACAATTACATTTCGTATAGTTATACTGGGTGTAGTGCAAGGAGGTATAGTCTATGACTTAAGGTAACTATGCCTCTTTTTTATGTTAAGAGAGTCGTGTTATTACAGCGGCTGAAGCTGTCTAATATTGATGTAAACATGTTCTCGGCGGCAGATAATAGTCTAATAAATGATGGTTGTGGATTATACCATGGCAGGTTGATTTTACCATATGAACATTTGTCTAGATTCCAGAACGATTTGATTGACTAAAATCCGGGATTCAAGCTAATAGGATATCACCCTGTGTCTACAGGGGGGATACATATTGATATATCTGTGGCATGCTCCAGCATACTTGCACCCCTTGATTTTGGTGTGCCTTTGGTTTGCAAGTCCGAACTGGTTGTTTCCCTGTCTTTGCGAGTTCTTGGTAATACTGTTGATACTTGTGTAGAATGATATAAGAAATAAAGAACCATATGTATTTGCGCGATAGAGTTCCCTTATAATTTAGATTTTCAGAAAGGAAATGAAACCATGATTCAATATGAAGGCCGTGTTTTCCGTCCGCCCTCTGAGGCGTACAGCCTGATTGTGCAGGTCACTATCGGTTGCAGTCATAATAAATGCACCTTTTGCGATATGTATAAGGAAAAGAAGTTCCGCGTGCGCAAATTGGAGGAGGTCAAGGCCGATTTCGACGCAGCACGCGCTCAGTATCATAAGGTCCAGCGAATTTTCTTAGCGGATGGCGATGCACTGATGTGCCGTGCCACGCATATGGCGGAGATTTTGCGTTATATCAAGCAGGTTTTCCCTGAATGTGAGCGAGTGACCGCGTATGGGTCACCGTCATCCATTCTATGTAAGACCCAGGAGGAACTGAACGAGCTTTCTGCTCTCGGACTGTCCATGATATATCTGGGGCTGGAATCCGGCTCGGATGAAGTCCTGCGCCGTGTTAACAAGGGCGAAACAGCAGATGAAATCGTGCGCGCCGGTCTGATGGTCAAAGAAGCAGGCATGAAATTGAGTGTTACTTGTATCGCAGGGCTTGGCTCGCTTGAGCTTTCAGAAACTCATGCCATCCAAACTGCCGAAGCCCTGTCCCGTATGAAACCAGAGTATATCGGGCTGTTAACTCTTCTGTTTGAACTAGAAACTCCGTTGATGCGCGACTGGAAAGAAGGTCGTTTTTACCTGATGAATCCGGTAGAAATCGCACACGAGACCTTGATTTTACTTGAGCATATCGATGCAGAGGGCAGTGTGTTCCGAGCAAACCATGCCTCAAACTACGTCAACCTCGCCGGCACACTCAACCGCGACCGCGAAACTATGATTGGCCGCCTGCACCAAGCCCTTGAGGGAAAAATCAACTTCAAAAGCGAAGAGTTCCGGGCACGCTGAAACACCTATCACAATAATTTGTGAGGATAGGTTTTAAATGATGCACATGTTGAGACGGTTGTGTTGCTGGAATGGAAAGGGCAGTAAATCAAGGGGGGAGAGACTTGGTGAAAGAAATGGACGTGTGTTTTTCGTAATAAAGAGTCGTTCGCGGAAACTTATTTTATCCTTGGGGTAAATTAGAATTTGATGATATTCCTACTCTTTGCAATCGGATAATTTTTTTATGATTTCTATATCGTGTTTATCAACTTCACGCAGTTCATAACCAGTGTGAAATAACTTTTGACCCTTAGCTGATATGCATGGCACATTTCTTCCATTAAAAACAGCACTTCCAAAAATATCAGCTTCAAACTCATACCAGCCGCCTTCCAAATTGGATTGTTTTGCTGTTCCATCATTATTAAGAACGAATGGATGGATATCTATATAACTTAACTGCGAATGATACAGTTCTACACGAACAGGACTCCAATCCACGACTACTTCATATCCATTTTCTTTCAAAACACGTAGGAGTTCATCTGTATATTTAGAATCGAAATTTATATCTATATCACGGTGTTCTCTTGTTTGTTTACCAGCAAGTACATCAACGCCCCAACCACCATCCAACCAGTAACAGATTCTCGTATTATCTAATAAATCTAATACTTTCAGCAAGTCGTCTTGTGTTGCTATTTCTTTCTTCTTCATCACTATTCCTCACTTTCAAATTCCGATTTCTTAAATCAAGGATACACCAATCACTACTAACTATCAATATTAAGTTTTCAATGTACAATAGGTCTACTAAATTTTAATTTATCTCAATTGAGATTAGTGGAAATATTTTCGCTATGCAGTATAAAACTTCCGCCTATGGGAATGTGGAAACAGTGGTGCTACAGGGGCGGAAAGATAAGTAATGTTTTAGAAAAAGAAGATGAAATATTAAAAAAATGCTATTTTATTTTGACTATGGGGTACTTATAGCAACAACCTTAGCAATCGCCGGAGTATTTTACGAAGGTATGGAACAAAGGTTGTAAAATGTCGAATAGACAGCATGTAAAAAGGGGTAAATTTCGTGTTATAAGGGATAATATCGGATCGATAACTTCCAGTTTGTAAGGCCAAGCAATTGGCATTGCCATTATTGGAAGTTTTTGCAGAGAGTAAACGGTACCAAGTGGGGTAAGAAGAATGACCAATTTGATAAAAGAAACACCTTTGATTTTGAAAAGTACCTGTATACAAAACTAAGACTAAAGTTTGATGAGGTTTACGATGTTTAGGAAATCAACCTCACCGACGAATCTGAAACCGCTGAATAGGCGGTTATTTTTATATCCAAAACAATAGACAATCGCAGAAGGAGAATATATAAGACTTTAAAGGGAAAGGGCAATATCATACAAGAATGATATTGTCACTTGTGGTACACTAAGTATCAGATAATCAGGAAAGGAGGACAAATCTTATGAAGCAAGAAATCAGAACGGTAAAATATGATACTGAATTAAAGGTTGAAGCCTATCATTTTCAAGGAATTATGCAGAAATTCCCCAATCATTTTCATGAATGCTATGTGATTGGTTTTATTGAAAAAGGCCGGCGGTTTTTATCCTGCAAGAACAAAGGGTACACCATAGAGCCGGGAGATTTATTATTGTTTAATCCCCGTGACAATCATGCGTGCGAACAAATTGACGGCAAAACATTGGATTATCGCTGTATCAATATCCAACCGGGAATCATGAGTAAGGCAGTCTTTGAAATAACAGGAAAAGAAAATTTACTTTATTTTACGCCGCAAGTCGTTTTTCATAGCGATTTGGTTGTTGTGCTTCGGGAATTACATCAAATAATTATGGAGGAAGAAAGGGATTTCAGAAAAGAGGAAATCTTCTTTTTCCTTTTGGAACAGCTAATTGAAGAATATACTGAACAGGCCATGCCAACAGAAGACGAAGAGCAGAGCATGGAAGCAAGGGCAATCTGTGAATTCCTAGAAAAGCACTACATGGAGAATATTACACTTGATAACCTTTGCAAGCTGACGGGACTAAGCAAATACTATCTTCTTCGCTCGTTCACGAAACAAAAGGGTATTTCTCCCTATAGCTACTTGGAAACGATACGAATTGACAATGCAAAGAAAATGCTGGAGCAGGGCGTTTTACCAATAGAAGTGGCTTTGCAGACAGGCTTTACTGATCAAAGCCACTTTTCCAATTTCTTTAAGAAGTTTATAGGGCTGACACCAAAGCAGTATATGAATATTTTCAAGGATACTCACAGTTGAGTTTTGTATAAAGAGGACTTTTATGGACATAAAAAAAGAAATCACAGGACATTTATTTGCATTTATTACAATCTTCATTTGGGGCACAACTTTCATATCGACAAAGATACTTTTAGAAGCTTTTTCTCCAATAGAATTACTGTTTTTAAGATTTACAATCGGTTTCGTTGTGTTACTTGTAGTTTACCCTCATAGACTGAAAGTCAAGGAGAAAAAACAAGAATTATATTTTGCCTCTGCTGGTTTGTGCGGGGTCACACTATATTACTTGCTGGAAAACATTGCCCTGACATATACATTCGCCTCCAATGTAGGGGTCATTATTTCCGTAGCACCGTTTTTCACCGCTATTTTTGCACACTTGTTTTTAGAGGGCGAAAAATTGAGGGCGCAATTCTTTATAGGCTTTGGGGTTGCTGTTATTGGAATTTTTCTTATTAGTTTTAATGGAAGCAGCAACTTGCAATTAAACTCATTGGGAGATATCTTGGCTGTTTTAGCTGCCGTGGTATGGGCAGCCTATTCTATCCTTACAAAGAAAATCAGTAGTTTTCATTACAATACCATTCAATCAACCCGAAGAATTTTCTTTTATGGGCTGGTGTTTATGATACCTGTATTGTTTACAGCGGGGTTTAAACCAAACATAAATCAGATAATTCAACCTGTCAATTTGTTTAATATCCTATTCCTGGGATTGGGCGCGTCTGCCTTGTGCTTTGTAACATGGAATTTGGCAGTTAAAATATTGGGCGCAGTAAAAACCAGCGTTTATATTTACATGGTTCCAGTTATAACCGTTGTTACCTCGGTTATTGTAATTAGTGAAATAATCACCGGAATTGCGGTGTTTGGAATTTTACTTACATTAGCCGGACTATTTATATCGGAGCTTAAAACCGCTGCAAAACAAAAGGAGCTTAAAGAATGAGTGATTCTTCTATGAGATGTGTAATGATTATACCATTATCTTATTCATCCCGAAGTCAATTTGTAATTTAATGATTTTTTAATTTACATTAAGTTCCATATATGATATAGTAATTTTTAATTTATGAATTGAGGTTAAAGAATAAAGTGGAAGAAAGTGACGGGGACAGTAGCGTCCCTCCCCGACCGTATCAAATAGATAAAGCTATAAAGTGAAAATTAAAACACAAATCGAGTCCTTATGGATATCGGTCTGTGTTTTTTGTATTTATTTACGCTTTATCTTTTGAATAAAAACTAAAATAGAAAGGTGGGATACGTCCTTATGGACTATCGAAGTACAACCCCCTGGCATGCGAAAACTGCCGGGGAAATTTATGAAAATCTGGAGACTTCTGCGGAGGGTCTAAGTGACACCGAAGCCGCGAAACGGCTTCAAACGTTTGGAGTCAATGAGCTTCGCAAAAAGGAAGCCAGAACAATTTGGAAAATGCTGTGGGAGCAGCTCAAAGATCCCATGATCCTGATCTTAATAGGAGCAGCAATACTATCCTTTGTTTTACAGGAACCATTGGAGGGTGGTGTAATTCTCTTTATTGTTGCAGTCAATGCAGCAATCAGTATTATTCAGGAGAAAAAAGCAGAAGCGTCGCTTGATGCATTAAAAGAACTTACTGCTGGTAAAGCCGTGGCTCTCCGTCAGGGTGAAGAGAGTATCATTCCGGCCGGTGAACTGGTACCGGGTGACATTGTATTTTTAGAAGATGGTGCAATGGTACCTGCCGACGTCCGGCTGATGGATACATCCAGCTTAAAGATACAGGAAGCCTCCCTTACAGGAGAATCCCTCCCGAGTGAAAAAGATTCGGTCAATCTGGCAGATGAGGGCTGCCCTTTAGGCGACCGGACCAACATGGCCTATTCATCCACGCTTGTTACCTATGGGCGTGCCTGGGGTGTGGTAGTAGCTACCGGCATGAATACACAGGTGGGCCGGATTGCACATATGATTGACAAACAGGATGAATTTGACACACCGTTGAAGCGCAAGCTTACCTCTGTGGGTAAGACACTGACGTTGGTGGGACTTGTGGTCTGTGCCTTGATTTTTATGATTGGCTTTGTCTACCGGCAGCCGTTCATTCCGTTGCTGATGACAGCTATTTCACTGGCGATTTCAATTATACCGGAAGGCTTGCCTGCCACTGCGACAATCGTATTGGCATTGGGTGTGCAGCGGATGGCAAAAAGCGGAGCGATTATCCGTAAACTGCCGGCGGTGGAAACGCTTGGTGGAGCAACAGTCATCTGCTCGGATAAAACCGGTACCCTGACGATGAATCAAATGACGGTGACGAAGGTTGCCATTGCGGCTGATCTATCAAATGATGAGGCACGGGCGATAGAAAGTGCCATGACCATGAATGGCAACTATTATGAACTGATTCGCGTAGGTGCTTTATGCAACAATGCTGAATTTGACCCGGATAATCCTGGTCATATCATGGGTGATCCTACTGAGGGGGCATTAATTGTACTATCCAGGAAGTTTGGTGAAGATCATGCTGATTTGGAGGATGATTCTCCGCGTCTTTATGAACAGCCCTTTGATTCGGAGCGAAAGCGGATGTCTACGGTCAATGAAGTAAAAGGCCGGCCAGTCGTATTTACTAAGGGTGCCATTGATGAGTTACTGCCTGTCTGCACTAAGATTTTAACGCCGGAAGGAGAACGTCCTCTAACTGAACAGGATGTGGATGCGATTAAGCGTATTTCCGATTCGATGGCGGCTTCTGCCCTGCGGGTACTTTCATTTGCTAAAAAGGATATAGAAAAAGCCCCTGAAGAAGATGATACAGACGTTGAATTTGATTTAACCTTTATCGGCCTTGTGGGAATGATAGATCCACCCCGTGAGGAAGTGAAGGAAGCGGTGAAGACCTGTTTTGATGCAGGTATCCGTACCGTGATGATTACCGGTGACCACAAGATTACAGCCGTAGCGATTGCAAAAGAGCTTGGCATTTGGCGTCAGGGTGATACTGTTTACACCGGTACCATGCTCGATGATATGAGTAATGCAGATTATGATCAGGCTGTTAAAAGCACGACCGTTTATGCGCGTGTAACGCCGGAGCAAAAGCTGAAGATTGTAGAGTCATTAAAACGTACCGGTGAAATAGCGGCCATGACTGGTGACGGTGTCAATGATGCCCCTGCTCTTAAAATGGCGGATATTGGTATTGCCATGGGAATTGCCGGAACGGATGTTGCCAAGGATGCAGCAGATATGATTATTACGGATGATAACTTTTCTACTATTGTTGATGCTGTGAAGGAAGGCCGCCGGGTATACCGGAATATCCAAAAGGTCATTCAGTTCCTGCTTGCAGGTAACATCAGTGAAATTATCACCATTTTTATTGCCACGCTGTTTAATTTCCCGGCTCCGCTTCTTGCAGTGCATATCCTGTGGGTAAACCTGGCTACCGATACACTGCCTGCACTGGCTTTGGGAGTCGATCCGCCGGAAACAGATGTTATGAAACGCAAGCCGCTGAAATCCGGCACGCTGTTCGAAAAAGAGCTGGTACGCCGTGTTATCGTGCAGGGCTGTATGATTGCCGGCGCAACCTTATTAGCATTTTTTGTTGGTTTACGGGATGACCTTGCTTCTGGTCAGGCGATGGCGTTTTGTACGATTGCATTTTCCCAATTGTTCTACTCTTACAGTCAGCGGTCAAATACCAAATCGATTTTTTCAAAGGGATTCTTTGAGAATAAGGCACTGCTAGGATCAATCCTGATCTCGGCAGCATTAATGATTGTGCTGGTTGTGATTCCGCCTGTGCGTGAAGTTTTTGCATTGTCATCCCTGGAGGGGGCAGAATGGTTGATGATTTTTGGATTTTCGCTGATACCAACAGTTTTGATTGAGTTGGAAAAAGTAATCCGTAATAGATTCAGAGATGCCGGGGAATAAGAAGTTAAATGGTTATTCCAAGTCTATGCTGCAGCGGGAGTAATATAAGCATTGCAATAGCTGCTCAGAAAGATGTGCCACGCAGGTATTGAGCAACACGGTCAATTCCGCCGTTGAAGCCGCCCCCAACACATAACAGGACGAGTGAAGAATCTTCATCTCCTGAGGCAGTGTATTCGGGGCGGCTTTTGCACGGGCTGCTTCCGGCACCGTCAAAGAGGGTATTAACTGGAAAAACTGAAATACAATATCAAACTTTCATCTCCTGGATTTAGGATTGAGTGATCAAAAACAATCCGGAATCAGTTAGGGTCCCAGATTGTTATACATATTGATACATCTAAAGCTTAATACCCCTAATAAGAATTTACCTAAGAATTTAAAAGCTTTGAGGTGAAAAAGGCGTTTCTTTAGAACAGTCTTTAAACGCTTTATATTACTTGATGTTTCTGATATAATCGTCATAAACACTTTAAACTTTAAGGCTAAAGAACAAAGGAGGGCATTATGTACAATCTTTTGATTGGCGGCGCTGCAGGCCAAGGTGTGGATACTACTGCGGCAATATTGGAACATTGGATTAAGCAGTCGGGCTGCGAAGTATTTACAGTGCGCGATCTGATGTCGCGTATTCGGGGCGGGCATAACTTTTCATGTATTCGTTTTGGTTCGCAGGTCCCCTGTTGTCACAGCGAAAAGCTGGATGGTATCGTCGCTCTCAATGCAGAAACCGTCTCTATCCACAGGGATCATTTGCGGGATGGCGGATTTATCCTCTGTGATAGTGCAGTTGAAGCAGATGATGATTTTGTTATTAAACTGGACATGGCAGCTATAGCGAAGAAACTGGGTAACGCGCGCGTGGCAAGCAGTGTGGCTATCGGCGCAGCGTTGAAGCTGTTCGGCATCCCCATGAGCACGGAGCAGGCGGCCAGTGTTTTCCGAAAATCTGTGAAAGCAGAATATGTGGATATTAATGTCCAAGCGGTACAAGCCGGATATCATGCAGTGCCTCAGAAATTTGAGCATGCCGGAGGGAATGCCTCTGATCACATGATTATTTCCGGCAATCAGGCGCTGGCGCTGGGGGCTTTGACAGCAGGAGTGAAGTTTTATTCAGCATACCCCATGTCACCCTCCACGTCCATTATGGAGTACTTGTCTTTAAAATCTGCGGAAACAGGAATTGTTGTGGAACAGGCTGAGGATGAAATTGGGGCAATTAATATGGCTGTCGGTGCCTCTTTTGCAGGTGCACGGGCAATGACGGGTACCTCTGGCGGTGGCTTCAGCCTGAAAGTGGAGGCCCTGGGTTTAGCCGGCATGGCTGAAATCCCGCTTGTCGTGGTGGATGTGCAGCGCCCCGGTCCTGTTACCGGTTTTCCTACCCGCACGGAACAGAGCGATTTAAAATTTGTTATTTCTGCTTCTCAGGGGGAGTTCCCACGCATGGTCATCGCGTTGCGCCATCATGAGGATGCATTTTACCAAACCATTCGTGCTTTCAACATGGCAGAAAAATATCAAATCCCGGTGATTCTGCTCAGTGACCAGTATCTGGCCGACTCTACGGCTTCTATTCCAATGTTGGATTCCCGCAAGATTGCGCTGTACGAACCGGAAGAGGGACCTGCGGAAGGGGAATACGCCCGCTATCGTTTTACGGAAAGCGGCATTTCTCCACGCAAATTTCCTGGAACAAAAGATGGATTTGTTGCCGCTGACACCGACGAACATGATGAATATGGACACATTGTGGAAGATAGCGAGACTCGTATCCGTATGATGAAAAAACGTATGGGCAAGCTGGCGCTGCTAGAGCAGGAAATTTTGGAGCCCGAATTACTGGGAGAAGAGTCTCCTGATGTATTGCTTCTGGGCTGGGGCTCTTTGTATGGTCCGCTGGAGGAAGCTGTACAATTGCTTAATCAAAAAGGTGGAAATCGTTATAGCGCACTGGTGTTTGGGGATGTCTGGCCGCTTCCGCAAAAATTGCTGAAGCAATTGGCCTCATCAGCCAAGTACATTCTTCATGTTGAACAGAACTATACCGGTCAGCTTGCATCGCTTATTGCCGAAGTTACCGGGATTAAAACGGATGCCGGAATATTGAAATATGACGGAAGACAGCTCACTGGTGAGGAGATTGCTGCTCGAATTGTAAAGGAGGGATTTTGATGGGAGGACATAAATTCGACACTTATGAAACAGCCTGGTGTCCGGGCTGCGGAAACTTTAGTATCTTGAATTCTCTCCAAAAGACGCTGGAGGAATTGAAAAAAGACCCGCATGATGTATTGATTGTGGGAGGCATTGGGCAAGCCGCAAAAACTCCCCAATATATCAGCGCAAATAGCTTTTGCGGACTTCATGGGCGGGCAGTGCCGCCTGCTGTGGCGGCAAAAATCGTAAACCCCAATCTGACCGTCATTATCAATAGCGGAGACGGAGACAGCTACGGTGAAGGCGGCAATCATTTTATCCACAATATCCGCCGCAATGTGGATATTGCCCATTTCATTCATGATAATCAAGTGTATGGTCTGACAAAGGGGCAGGCTTCCCCTACCGCAGACGAAGGTGCTGTAAATGGCGTACAGGTGGACGGAAATAATAATATTCCCTTCAACCCGGTTCTTATGGCCATTGCATCTGGAGCTGGTTTTGTTGCGCGCAGCTTCAGCGGCAAACCGCAGCATATGGAAGAGATGATGAAGCGGGCTATTTTGTTTAAAGGCTATGCAATGGTAGATATTTTGCAGCCGTGCGTCAGCTTCAACAAGGTCAACACCTTTGGATGGTATAATAAACGTGTTTATGAATTGGATAACACCCATGATGCAGGCAACCGCCTGGCAGCTATGGAGAGGGCTATGGAATTCGGTGACCGTATCCCTATTGGCGTATTGTACGAAAAGGAGCAGCCCACATATCACGAAAAGCACCCTTCATTGAAAGACGGGCAGGTTTTGGTGGCAGAACGGAACGATCCTGCTCTTATCGACAAGTATATGCAGGAGATGGTTTAATAATTGAAATGACCGCCGGCTTTTGCTGGCGGTCATTAATATTATATATTTATATGTCTTCAAGCTATCAATCAATATAATTATTCCAATGATATTTTACTTTACCTTTGTTTTGCCGCCTCACAATGTGGGTAAGATGATATATAAAGCAAGGATAAAAATCTTAATGGGATGCAAAATAATTTTTAGTCCTCCATTTTTTTCTATTTGAAGGGGAATGAAAATCAATTGCTATTATTTCGTTAGCCGCTTGTTTCGCTTCTTTTGTCGTCATAAAAAATCGATCTTGACCGATTTTATCAGCAAACCCGCTTATGCATAATACGTTTTGCGGCTGCGGCTTAATTTCCGCATATAAAATAAGAATTTTTTGTGATTTACATCTTTTTTCCAATTGCTTCAATGCATGAAGTGCTGTGGCATCCATACTATTTACATTTTTCAGTCTTAATATCAAAATTCTTGTTGTACTTCGAAGTTCATTAAGAATATCCAAAAATGTATTCACAACACCATAGAAAAGTGGGCCATTCACTTCGTAAATTGCGATTCGGCTGTCTATATGCTCTCTCATTTCGCTATCATCTGATTCACTAAAATCAATTTCCATTTCATGACTCACATTTTCTATCAGCTTGTTCTCAGACATTCTTTTTACGAACAAGAACATTGCAATGACCATGCCAATCTCAATTGCAACTACTAAATCAAATAAGATTGTCAATACAAAAGTAACAAGCAATACTGTTACATCACTTTTGGTAGAAGTAAAAATGCCTTTGAAAGATCTCCATTCACTCATGTTATATGCGACCACAACTAATATCGCGGCTAGTGTTGCCATTGGAATCAAATTCGCCAAAGGCATAAATACCAGCATAATTAACAGAAGCATTATTGCATGCACGATTCCTGCAATTGGAGTACGTCCTCCATTTTTGATATTTGCCGCTGTACGGGCAATTGCTCCTGTCGCTGGAATCCCTCCAAATAATGCTGAGGCTATGTTCGCCACACCCTGTGCAATTAATTCCATATTAGAATTATGTTTTTTGCCAATCATGCCATCAGCAACAACAGCTGATAATAAGGATTCTATGCTTGCTAAGAATGCAATGGTTATTGCTGGCCGTATCAGTTCTTTTACAACAGATAAGCTGACATTAAGCTCAGAAAAATTTATAAGCTTTATACTGCTTGAAAGATCACCAAATCTACTGCCGATTGTTTCTACTGGAATATTTAAAGTTTTTACACCAATAGTCATTACGACTAAGGCAATCAAACTGCCTGGTATAGTTTTATTCACTTTTGGCCAAAGTACAATGATTAACAACGAAAGTAGGCCAACTAATGTTGTAGCCAGATGAATTGTTTTAAAGTTCTGAAAATATGCTGCCCACTTATCTAAAAATTCGGATGGAACATGGTCAATGTTTAATCCAAAAAAATCCTTTACTTGTGTTGACAGCAATACAACAGCGATACCACTTGTAAATCCTGTCGTTGTAGGATAGGGGATATATTTAATTACACTTCCTAATTTGACGACTCCCATTAGAATCATAAAAACACCAGCAAGTATTGTCGATATCAGTAATCCCTCAAGACCATATTGTGCAATGATTCCATATATAATAACAACAAAGGCCCCGGTAGGCCCTCCTATTTGAACGCGGCTCCCACCTAAAAGTGAGATTAAAAACCCGGCAATAATTGCTGTGACCAGTCCTTTTTCAGGAGTTACGCCTGAGGCGATCGCCAGAGCAACGGAAAGCGGCAGTGCAATAATTGCGACGATAATTCCTGCAATAATATCATTTTTTATTTGCCGTACAGTTAGTTCTTTTTTCCTGTGCTTAATAATTGAAAATAATTTTGGTTTCAAAACTCTATACCTCTTTCTTTAGTGTTCTTTCAAATAATATCCATTCTTCATTTATGTAATTTTCAATCACACACTTCGAATAAATAAATTCACTTGATAATAAACCATGTACAAGTGATAAAAACATAACCGTCAGTGAGTCAATCTCTTTTTCACTTTTTACGCGAGAGTGATATTCATTGCGAATTAAAGCCTTAACCTTCTGTAACCGAGATTCTGATAAACGTACAATCTTTTGGCGAATTTCACTTTCCATTGTGTCTGGTGGAAACAAAAGCAGCCTTTTCCAAAAAAGTGACTTTTCTTTTGAACATCCAAAATAATTTATAATTCCAAAGTACAGTTCTTTTAATGTATTAGAATTCTGTTCAATAACAATAAAATAGTTATCTATTTCTTCATTAAAAAGTTGATGGAGAAGAACCTCCTTACTTGGAAAATGCGCATAGATTGACGCTTTTTTTATTCCGACCAATTTTGAAACTTCATTTAGAGTAAACTCCATCCCTTTGTCAGCAAACAATTCATAGGTTGCATTAATAATTTTATTTTTTGTTTCCATGCATACCCTCCCTTTCTTCCTACCTTCCGGTTGGTAGGAAAAATTATTATACTATTTTCACATATGGAAGTCAAATTATCTAACTAGGCTGAAACACCCTGGCCGATTTATATTACTAAAAATGTCAAAATCAAACACAAAGGAACAAGAAAATTGCACAATTATATAATTCTGTTTTTGTGAAAAACTACAAAAAAAGAATATAAATAATCAGATGTGGTTGACATTGTACCACTCAAAGTATAGAATCACAATAACGAACAAATAAACATAAACAAACAATTAATGAAAAGAGGAAGAACATGAAAGAAAACTATATTGCTGTACCTATTGGAGACCCTGCCGGAGTTGGCCCGGAAATTGTGGTAAAAGCGATTATGGACCCAAAAGTTTTTGAAGCAGCAAAGGTTGTAGTAGTAGGGGATAAAGGGGTAGTGGAGAATGCGGTAAAAATTTTAAATGCTCCGCTAAAAGTACGCGTAATTCAGGAGCCCGGCCAGGGACAATACCAGAGCGATACTTTGAATCTTATTGATCTTGGAAACATAGACATGGATACATTTGAGTTTGGAAAAGTATCAGCTATGTGTGGAAAGGCTGCTTTTGAATACATTGTGAAGAGTATAGAGCTTGCGATGGACAAAAAAGTTTCGGCTGTTGCTACCACTCCAATTAATAAAGAATCATTAAAAGCAGCGGAGATTCCATACATCGGCCATACGGAAATCTTTGGTGGATTAACCAAAACAGAGGACCCGCTTACAATGTTTGAAGTACATGATATGCGTGTGTTTTTCCTGAGCAGACATGTGTCTTTGAGAAAAGCCTGCGATATGGTGAAAAAAGACAGAATTATGGATTATGTGCACAGATGTACAGAGATGTTAAAGCAGCTTGGAGTTAAAGATGGAACAATGGCAATTGCCGGATTAAACCCTCATTCTGGAGAGCATGGCCTTTTCGGAGATGAAGAAGAAGAGGTTTATGCAGCAGTTGAAGAACTTCAGAAAGAAGGATATCAGGTAGTAGGCCCGGTTGGAGCGGATTCAGTATTCCATCAAGCTCTGCAGGGTAAATTCAACAGCGTGCTTTCTCTATATCATGATCAAGGGCATATAGCAACCAAAACACTTGATTTTGAAAGAACAATTGCCATTACGGGAGGAATGCCTATATTACGTACTTCCGTAGACCATGGTACGGCATTTGATATAGCAGGAACAGGTGTAGTAAGCGCAGTAAGCATGATTGAAGCAATACTTTTGGCGGTAAAATATGGCCCCAATTTCTAAAATAAAGAATGATGAGGTAAGAGAGATGTTAAAAGCAGCTATTATTGCAGACGATTTGACAGGAGCAAACGATACGGGAGCTATTATAGCCCAGGAAGGCTATAGAGTGGGTACAGTATTGGATTTAAAGGATATTGATAAATTCCAGGGTTATGACATTCTATGCACAAGTACTGCAAGCCGGGGAATGGAAAAATCTAAAGCTTTTGAAGTGGTGAAAGAGGCAGCAGAATGCTTTAAAAGCAGAGGCTGTAATTTTTTCAGCAAAAGGTGTGATTCTACATTACGTGGAAATGTAGGTGCAGAAATTGATGCTGTATTAGAAGGACTAGGAGAAGACACGTATGCGATTGTAGTAGCGTCATTTCCAAACTCCGGAAGAACAGCATTGGGAGATTACCTGTTAGTGAATCATGTGCCGCTGGAATTGACAGAGGTTGCAAAAGACCCAATCTCTCCCGTTTCTATTTCCAATGTTACGGATATTGTAAGGTTACAGACTGAGCATAAAGTTGGTTATGTAGCGCTCACAACAGTAATGCAGGGAAATGAAGCAATCAAAAAGGCAGTGCTTGAGCAGACAAAGGACTGCAGAGTTGTTGTAATAGATGCGAGGACAAATGAAGATATTCAGGAAATCGCAAAAGGATGTGTCAGCGCGGAGATAAAGTTTGTTGCCATTGATCCGGGGCCTTTTACGGGAAGTGTGGTTCGTGAACTTTACGCAGGTGTGAAAAAAGAAAAGAAAATATTATGCTCAATCGGCAGTGCATCAGCATTAACAAGAAGGCAGATTCAGGCACTGAAAAAGCACTGCAATCCTTATATTGTAAAAGTAAATTCGCTTTTGTTCTTTAAAGAATCGGAACGGGAGGCGGAAGTACAGAGGGTTGTTAAAGAAGTGGTAAATAATAAAGAACAATCGGATATATTAGCAGTTGTAACAACCTTTGAAGATTCTGATGTATTGGATTTTTCCAAAATTGGAGAAGTGAAAGGGAAAAGCAAAGGAGAATGTGCGGAATATATTGCAGGGGCTATGGCAGATATTACATATGAAATTCAAAAACAATTAAAAGATGAGATTGGGGGCCTTTATGTATCCGGCGGAGATATATCTTCAGCCTACAGCAAACGGATTGGGGCTGTGGGATTTGATGTTCGTGCCGAGGTAGTTCCCCTTGCCATATACAGTATGATTATTGATAAAGATATGAACAAAACACCTATCGTAACAAAAGGTGGCCTGGTTGGCAGTGATGACACATTAATAACCTGTATTGATTATCTGAAAAGTGTAATCTAATAATTCAAAGCGGCCCAGGTATGAGGGGATGAGCCGCTTCCGGCAAGTACAGAGAAGTATTTGGTTTAATATATTATAATAAAATTGAGTGAAGAGGGTATAAACTATGAATGCAGATATTCAAATGTTAATAGGTTTATTAATTGGAATGGCATTGCTGATTTTCATGATAACAAAGACAAGAGTGCACGTTTTTCTTGCCTTAATCACCAGTGCGGTAGTTATAGGATTGATAGGCGGCATGAATCCGAAAGATATTGTTGAAGCGATTCCGCAAGGTTTCGGAGGAACACTTGGAAGTATAGGAATTATTATAGGTTTTGGAGTAATGCTGGGTAAATTGCTTGAGGATTCCAAAGCCACAACAACAATGGCAAATTCCCTGCTTAAACTTCTTGGGAAAGATAAAGAAGTGGAAGCCATGGGGGTTGTTGGATTTATTACATCATTGTCTATTTTTTGTACATCAGGCTTTATTATTCTTGCACCTCTTGTAAAAGGATTGTCAAAGAAGACAAAGAAATCTGTGGTTGCGTTAGGAGTAGCGTTAGCAGGCGGTCTTGTTTTAAGTCACAGTCTGGTACCGCCTGCAGCCGGACCAATAGGGGTGGCCGGAATACTGAATGCTCCGATTGGCCGAATGATGCTGCTGGGGACACTTATTTCTATTCCCTCTTTAATTGTAGTAATCATTTATGCAAGATATTTGGGCAATAAGATATATCAGATTCCTGGTGAAAACGATACATGGATACGTCCGGAAAATAAATTAGAAACAGTTTATAATAACGAGGCTGTGAAGGAGGAAGGTCTGCCTTCCCCAGGAAAAGCTTTTGCACCGATTGTAGTCCCTATTTTACTGATCATCCTGAATAATGTTCTGACAAATTTAGGTGTAGTAAATGGAAGCCTGGGAACAGTATTTTCATTCCTGGGAGCACCAATTATTGCCCTGGCAATCGGATTGTTTATAGCATTGTTTGCTTTAACAAAAAACATGACAAAAGAGAAGACACTTGGAAGTGTAGAAGAGGGTCTGAAAGCTTCCGGTAAACTGATGCTTCTGGTCGGCGGAGGCGGGGTGCTTGGAAAAATAATTCAGGTAAGCGGTCTTGGAGATTATATTGCATCTTCAATTGCAAAGACGATGATTCCGGCAATTTTATTACCATTCATAATAGCGCTATTGCTGCGGGTAATACAAGGTTCTGGTTCTGTTGCCATGTTGACAGCGGCATCTGTAGTTTCACCTATGTTAGGAAAACTTGGTTTGGATCCCGTTTTTGCAGGTCTTGCGGCTTGTATAGGAGGAATATTCTTCTCTTATTTTAATGATTCTTATTTTTGGGTTATTAATGAAACATTAGGCATTAAAAATACAAAAGAACAAATGCGTGTATGGACCGTTACCTCTACTTTATGCTGCATTACATCTTTAATTTCACTTTTAATTCTTAATGCTATCTGGGGCTAAAATTAATGCTGGCAATGTTTAAAGTTGAAAGGTCTCCTAAAATCATGTATTATGATGAAAGAGGAGGTGTTGGTCTCATGCTAATAGCAGAACGTCAGGATAAGATTGTACGTATGGTTGAAAAACGGGGAAGTGTGCAGGTGGAAGAACTTGCAAAAGAACTGGATGTAAGCACAATGACAATACGCAGAGATCTTGAAAAATTAAATGCCCAGGGTATGATAAACCGCTGCCATGGGGGAGCTGTTTCAAAAAATGAAGTTATATATGCTGATAAACGTATAAGAAATAGTGAGATAAAGGGCCAGTTAGCGAAAGCTTGCTATAAATATGTGAAAGAATCCAACGTTGTTTTTTTGGATGCGGGAACCACAACATATGAGATTGCAAAATTGATTTCACATGTTCCGGAAATTACAGTGGTAACTAATGATATAGAAATTGCAAAGCTTTTATTAGACAGCCCTGCTGATTTGATTATTTGCGGAGGACAAGTGCAAAAAAGCACCGGCAGTACTCACGGCTATTATACGACACAAATGATAGAGTTTCTAAGGTTTGACATCGGATTCTTTGGAACTGCTGCTATAGATGAGGACCTGAATGTTATGACGCCTACGACGGATAAAGCATTTTTGAAACGGATGGCTGTTCAGAAAAGTCAGAATTCATTCCTTGTCGCAGACCATTCAAAATTTCATAGTACCGCATTAACATTTGTAAATAAGATTACAGATTATGATAACATTGTTACTGATTTTGAATTTCCCAAAGATGCAATAAAAGAGGTTAGAAAAACGGGAACAAATGTAATACAGATTTAAAAGATATAGAGTGTGATAAATAGAAATTCAAAAATGTTGCCCCGTAATTGATTGTAAGCTGATTAATTACGGGGTCTTTTGTTGCTTTAAATTCCCTATTATATAACACCCTTCCGGGGGGATACTACGCACACAAGGGAAATGGCTGCTAAAGCGACTGCGCTTCGGCGTGAGGGGCTATTCCGGACTAACATTGGACGGTCTGTTTTAAGCTGATGTGGCTAGTAAAATACTCTATCATTTATAAAAAACAGAATGGGAAATTCTTTTTCAAAATGAGAGAAAGAATTTCCCATCTATTTTTATGTCCAAAATCAAATGTGGTTGAAAATGATAAATTAATAAAGGTAAGAATTGTAATATTTAACAGAAACCCTCAAACATAATTGTTGAAAATACACTAAAATTATACTAAAAAGAAAAATATATTATTTATTATTGACAGATAAAAACAGTGGTGCTATATTGAACATAACAAAATTGTATCCAATATCCGATATCCAAAACGGAATGGAGAAAAAAAGGAGGAAGAAAATGAGAAAGAAAACGTTAGTAGCCGTTTTAATGACGGCAGCAATGGCCTGTACACTTCTTGCAGGATGCAGCACTTCCACACAGGAAACAGCAAGTACTGACACAAAGACTGAGGAAAGCTCAGACAGCTCATCTTCAGAGATAACAAGAGAGTCAGCTACCACTGTAAATGCAGACAAACTTCCGGTAAAAGGAATCGGAGCACAGATTACATCAGATGTGAAAGCGAATGAAGAATACAAGATCGGGTATATTGCCAAGAACACAACCAACCCATATATGGTTGCTCAGGCCGAGGGGGTTAAAAAAGCCGGAGCGGATATGGGCTTTACAGCAGTTACTCAGGCACCCTCCACAGCAGATAGCGTTGAGGAGCAGGTAAAGATTATGGAAGACATGATTCAGCAGGAAATGGACGTGATTATCGTACATTGTGCAGATTCTAACGGAATTATGCCGGGTGTCAGAAAAGCAGAGGAAGCTGGAATTATAGTAATTACAATCGGGACACCTGCATCGGAAGACACCTTCCTGAGAACAGGGGTAGACTACAGAGAGACAGGGGTAACAGTTGCTACAAAGATGGCGGAAGCCTTAGGCGGCAAAGGGAATATTATCATCCTCGAGGGACCTCCCGGAGCGGCCAATGCCATTGAGAGGCTGGAAGGCATCAAGGAAGCTTTTTCTGAATATCCAGATATCGAGATAGTTGCATCTCAGACAGCCAACTTCAAGAGAACAGAAGGGATGTCTGTAACAGAAAACCTGCTTCAGAAGTATACAGACGTTCAGGGAATCATCGGTATGAATGATGAGAGTGCACTGGGAGGTGTTCAGGCCTTGAAGGCAGCCGGCAGGACAGATGTACTGGTAGCAGGCTTTGACGGAAGTACAGATGCCACAAGCGCGGTGGAATCCGGTGACATGTTTGCTACATATAATACAGACCCTTATGGGTCAGGATACATTGCATGTGCGTATGCAGTCAATTATCTGAATGACGGAACTGAACCCGATGGCAAGTTTATTCCCTTCCCGGCAGCGGCCAATGACCCACTGATTATGGCTGAGACGGTAGAGAATTACAAAGAAAATATTGCCTGGTGGAAAGTAATCCAATAAGAAATAACTCATAAGATTTCACCAGAGGAGGCTGCAAAATAAACTTATAATATGGGATATTAAATATTTGACAAAAAAGCAATATTTTATATCTGGTGTAAAGGTTCTGTTTTGCAACCTCCTTTACAAAAGGAGTATCCGGTTGAAAGAAGTGGATGAGGTGAAAAAATGGCTAAGATAATATTGAAAGCACGTCATATTACGAAATTGTTTCCCGGTATGAAGGCGCTGGATGATGTAGACTTCGATTTGCGGGAAGGTGAAGTGCATATTCTGGTCGGAGAAAACGGCGCAGGAAAGAGTACGCTGGCAAAAGTAATTCTGGGCGCCTACAAAGCAGAAGAAGGAGAAGTTACTTTTGACAACGAGGTGGTAAAGTTTAATGGAACAAAGGAAGCACTGGCAAAAGGAATTGTTGCAGTGTATCAGGAATTTACGCTGGTCCCTCATATCAGTGTGGCCCAGAATATTTTCCTGAACCGGGAATACCGGACAAAATTGGGACTAATTGACCATAAGAGAATGGAGAGAGAAGCACAGCGGCTGATGGAGTCGCTGAACTGTGAATACATTGACGTGAAGAGTCATGTGAAAAATCTAAGCGTTGCAGAGCAGCAGATGGTTGAAATTGCGAAAGCACTTTCTTTTAAACCACGGGTCATGGTATTTGACGAGCCTACGGCTACCTTATCGGAAAGGGAAGTGGAGTCCTTATTTGTACAAATTCACCGTTTGAAAAAGGAAGGTATCGGTATCGTTTATGTGTCACACCGGATGCAGGAATTTCCGCTGATTGGTGACAGGATTACTATACTCAGGGATGGGGTAAAGATTAAGACAGTAGATATCGACGCGTGTTCAAACGAAGAACTGGTAAATATGATGGTTGGCAGGGATGTATCCCAGGTTTATGTCCGTACTCGGAATGAACATACCGGGATTGCACTTCGCACCCAGAATTTATGTGATTACAAGGGAAAAGTAAAAAATGTGAGCATCAGCGTCAGGCGGGGTGAGATTGTGGGAATTGCGGGACTGGTCGGTGCAGGACGCACTGAGACGGCAGAACTGCTCTATGGAATTGAACCTGTCAAGTCTGGAAATGTTTTTATAAATGAAGAAAATGTTTTACCAAAATCTCCCCAAAATGCTGTGAAGCTTGGAGTCGGGCTGGTAAGTGAAGACCGAAAACTCCAGGGGCTTGCGCTGGACGAGTCCGTTGCACTGAATACAGTGGCAGTCAGCCTAAAAAAAGTGTTTCCGAATTTCTTTATATCAAATAAGAAGATAAATGAGATAGCTCTTGATTATAAAAAGCAGCTCAGAATAGCTACAACAAGCGTAAACAAAGCATGTAAATACTTATCCGGCGGCAACCAGCAGAAAGTGGTTCTTGCCAAATGGCTGAGTTTTAACCCGGATATCCTGATTTTTGATGAGCCTACAAGGGGTATTGATGTTGCGGCAAAAATGGAGATTTACGGGCTTATGGACCGTCTGGCATCGGAAGGAAAAGCAATTATCATGATTTCCTCAGAGCTTCCGGAGGTTATCGGCATGAGTGACAGGATTTACATTATGCATGAAGGAGAGATTGTGGATGAAATAAGGCGCGGCTCGGAAGAATTCAATTCCGAAAGCATCGGTGCACGGATGATGCTGGGAACAGGAGGTACTGAGGATGCAGAAAAATAGCTTTAAGCAAACGATGAAGAGGGTACCTCCGGTAGCGTATATGCTGGTCATTATCATTGTAATATTCAGTTTTATGGCCCCACACTATCTGTCATTTTCAAACTTCAGGAATGTACTGATTCAGTCCACCCCGTTAATGATAGTGGCATTCGCACAAACTTGTATCGTCCTGACACAGGGAACAGATTTGTCACTGGGGGCGCAGGTCAGCTTTGTGACAGTGTTTATCGTATTTTTAGCACAGCGTGGAATTATTCTGGAAGCTGCAATGGTGATTGCGGTTTGCTGTACTATGCTGATTGGCGCAGTAAATGGTCTGATCGTGGCAAAGGGAAACATTCCCCCTTTTATTGCGACTTATGGAATGCAGAATATAGTGAATAGTATTTCACTGCTTTTGACGGCAGGTTCTTCCGTTTATTTTTCCAGCTTTACATACCGGATTGTGACAGAGACGACAATCCTGTTCATCCCGCTTATGGTATGGGTGGCTGTAGCTGTGTTTGTAATTGTCTGGGTAGTGCTTCGGAAAACAAAATTTGGTACAAATATCTACGGACTAGGCGGCAACAGGGAGGCACTGGCTCTTGCGGGCATTAGCCCGGTGAAATGTCTGATAAAAACATATGCATTTGCCGGCATGATTGCAGGCATTGCGGGAATCATTACACTCTGCCGGGTAGAATCCGGGCAGCCGATTGTGGCAAACGGATGGGAATTCCAGGCCGTAGCTGCAACACTTCTTGGAGGAACGTCACTGCGGGAAGGAAAGGGTGGTGTCACCGGAACTATTTTTGGTGTGCTGTTGATTCAGATTATTAAGAACGGGCTGAACGTTGTTGGAGTACAGTCAATATATCAGAATGCAATTATCGGTTCTATCGTTTTAGCAGCGATTATTATTGATGCGGTTGTCCGTATTCGTGCAAAAGAATAGGGGGACATGGGCATGAAAGCAAAAAGATTATTTGAAGAGATAAAAAGTTCTAAAGTATTTTATAGTCTGGCCGGATTGATTGTGCTGATTATTATTTCAGCAGCTATCGCTCCGAACTTCCGTACTGTGGACAACCTAATAACGATTTTCAGACAGGCAAGTATTCTTCTTGTTCTGAGTGCGGGACTTACTGCGGTACTGCTGACAGGAGGTATGGATTTATCGGTAGGGGCTACGGCGGGATTTGTAGGTTGTATCTGTGCCCGTATGATGAAAGAAGGAGTTCCTATCCTGGCGGCATTTGCAATTGGGATTCTGATAGGTATGATTGTTGGAATTGTAAATGGGTTTCTGGCAGGAATACTTCCAAGCTTTATTGCAACTTATGGGACTAACTGGGTACTTGGAGGTCTGGCAATTATAGTCATGCAGGGTGCGGTTATCTATGACCTGCCTAAAAATTTCACACAGATTGGGGTGGGACATATTGGTCCGGTTTCTAATCTGATTATTATTGCGGCAATTGTTGTTGTAGTGATTTATATACTGCTTCAGAGAACTACCTACGGAAGACAGGTATATGCATATGGTTCTAACCCGGTTGCAGCGAAATATTCGGCAGTGCCGATGAAGAGGATTATGGTTTCCAGTTTTATGATGTGCAGCATGTGTGCAGGACTTGCCGGAATGCTGATAACAGCAAGGCTAAATGCAGCGGACGCAGCCATGGGAGACAGCTATGGGCTTCAGACAGTGGCGGCCGTCGTAATCGGAGGGACCTCCATGCTGGGCGGCGAAGGCGGTGTTGTAGGAACTGTCATCGGGTCTTTGATTCTGACGATTATCGTAAATGTAATGAATCTGAAAGGTATATCTTCCTTTGCACAGGGCATGGTGGTGGGGATTGTTATTATCGCTATGGTATTATTTGACACCTATACAAAACGGAAACAAGAAAGAAGTGCGGTTTAATCTATGAATTAAAATTGGCGGCTGACGACAATTTTAAGATAAAAGAAAACAATTTAGATAAAAGAAAGCGAGGTATTTATTATGGGATTTACAATAAGGCCACTTAACACAGGATTTATTCCCACAAAGCCACTGGAATATCATTATCATTTTTCATGCAAACCATATTTAAAGGGACTGCCGGAGGAAGCAGTAGCCCTGCCGGACTTCACGTTTCTGATTGAGGGAGGAGAACAGCTGGTTCTGGTTGATACAGGGATGGCATGGACCGAGCGTGCAAATAAATATCATCACAAAGGCTCCTGGCAGACACCGGGTGCAGATGATATTGAGGCTAAGCTTGCTAAGGTGGGGTACAAACCATCAGATGTAGATATTGTCGTATTTACACACCTTCACTGGGACCATGTATTCTATATAGAGAAATTTACAAAGGCACGTTTTATATGCAACAAAACAGAATGGGAATACGCGCATAATCCAGTACCGCTTCATTTTAAGAGCTATGAACGTGCCATTATTGCAAAAGACGGTGATGAGATTATTGCACCATTTGACCAGCCTGGGGTAAAAGAACGATTCGAGACGGTGGAAGGTGAATGTGAAATCATTCCGGGAATCAGTGTATTTGAAAGCTTTGGACACTGTCCTGGCCATATGACAGTGGTTATAGAAACAGAAAATGGACCTTACTATTGTGTAGGCGATTCTGTATTTGTAATGAGTAACATTGATGTGCCGCAGGAGATGGCAGACGCATTGCATTACGATATCTGCCCTCCGGGGCGTTACGTTGATATTGTGGCTTCCTGGAATACAATCAGGGATACCGTAAGACGCTGTGATGAAGCAGGCGTTGACCCGCATACTCATCTGCTGCTTGCACATGATAAAGGGTTATCTGATTATTGTGAATCATATGCACAGTGGAACGAGGGGCGTATCCCAGTTCTGGGACTGAAAAAATAGGATGCTTATGAAGACGATAGCTGTAATTGAAAGCTGCGACACAAAATACCGGGAAGTGGAATATATGCGGGAGTGTATCACTTCACAGGGTGTACAGGCTCTAGTAATTGATGTGGCCACAGGTCCGGGCTCCTCCTATGGGTATGACATATCCAGGGAGGCGGTTGCAGAGTCCTATGGCACAAGCTGGGCAGAATTTGAACCAAAGACAAAAAGTGAAAAAATCAGTTTTATGATGGATGCCTGCGCTGCCTTTGTGGAAAAGCTTTTTCGGGAGAACAGAATTCAAGGGGTTCTCTCTGCGGGGGGACTTCAGAATACCGTTATGGCAACCAATGCAATGAAACGGCTGCCTATAGGCTTTCCAAAGGTCATGGCAACTACAGTGGCATCCGGGAGAAGGATGTTTCAAGATGTAGTGGGGGATAAAGATATTGTAGTGATTCCTTCCATATGTGATTTTACAGGAATGAACATCGTGACAAGACAAATCCTGGACAATGCCTGTGCCTGCTGTGCAGGCATGGTAAAAGCAGCGGGGAAGATTCTGCAAAAGGGCAGTAAACCGGTAATTGGTGTAACACTAATGGGGATTACTAATACGGGTGCCTGTGCAGCCGTGGATGAGTTGGAACGTCTGGGGATGGAAGTAATCGGTTTTCATGCTACCGGCACTGGTGGGGCAATTATGGAACAGATGGCTGCGGATGGTCTTATTGACGGAATTCTGGACCTGACTACCCATGAAATTACGCAGGAATATTTTAAAGGCGGGTTCTCCTTTGGAGAAGATGTAAAATACAGGCTGGTGAAAGGAGTACAGAAAAAAGTTCCGTTAGTTGTCAGTGTGGGTGGTCTGGATTTTATTGATTTCTCTGTGGAAGAGTTTCCGCCCCGTATGGAGCAACGTATTTATATGTATCACAATGCCACAACGGCGCATATCAAGCTGCTCCCTGATGAGGCAGAGATTACCACGGCACGCTTTGTGGAGCGTCTGGAAAAAATTGATTATCCGGTTAAGCTTCTGCTCCCGACAGAGGGGATGCGCCATAATACCCGGGAAGGGGAAGAGCTGTATTATAAGGAAGTAGATGATGTGATTTTTCGGAAAATAAAAGAGCTGAAAAATGACAATATTCAGACTATCACAATCCCCGGAAACCTTGACACAAAGGAATGGGGAGTACAGGCAGCACATTATATGATTGATGAACTGCGTGAGAGAGGCGTTATCGGTGATGAAGTAAAATATTAACTCGCGATTTGATATGGAAGGATATTGAAAACATGACAGAAGATGTTAAAAAAATAGCAGAGGAACTTGTCATAGCCTGTAAAAGAGCTTATACTAGAGGTATACAGACAGGTAGTGGCGGAAACGTAAGTGCCCGGATACCAGACAGGGATTTAATGCTTGTAAAGGCTAGCGGCAGCTCTTTTGCCGACAGTACACCGGAGAGTTTTGTCATTACTGATTTTGACGGTAATTTAGTAGAAGGGAAAGGGAAACCTACAAGAGAAGCTTTACTACACGGTTTGCTATACAGAATTTGCCCTAAGATGAATTCAGTTGTGCATGTTCATTCACCGTATTCGATTGCATGGGCCTCCACAGGAAAGAAACTGACCAGAACAACATGGCATGCAAAACTGAAGGTATGCACAGATTATCCTACTTTAGATGTTCCGGCAGCAGTAGTTGAAAAAGATTATTTTCCTTTTGTTGAAAAAATATATAGCGAGTATCCAGAGCTGCCCGGATTTCTGTTGGTGGATCACGGGATTGTGGCAGTTGGAAAGGATGCAATTGATGCAGAACATACAGCGGAGCTGATGGAGGAGACCGCACAGGTGGCAATTTTGAAAGCAGCCGTTTCAAAGCTTGGCTTGTAAATATTACTTTAGGTGAAAACTATATGAGAGAAAGTGCGCGAATTACAATGAATGACTTTAACAAGGTCACACTGCAGCATAACAGGCTGCCGGACCTTGTTCTGGATAAGCTGATGGAATGGATCATGAGCGGAAAGCTTCTTATGGGAGACAAGCTGAACACGGAAGAACTGGCAAGCCAGCTTGGAGTCAGCAGGATGCCCATAAGGGAAGCACTGAGCAATCTGGAGAAGATGAGTCTGGCAGAGTCAATTCCCTATGCAGGAACGCGGCTTGTGACACTGACAAAGGAGGATGTCCGGCAGATATACATTGCCAGGACAGCACTTGAACCCGTGGCGGCAAAATATGCCTGCGAGAAGATTACGGAGAAGGATATTGAAAATTTCCGGAAGATTCACGAGGAATACAGACGGATTGTCACTCAGGACGAATTGGATGCCATTGATGTATATCAGCAGAACAGACTGTACCATTTTTCCATTTACAAAGCAAGTGAGCTTGGCAGAGTGTGTACGATGATAGAGTCATTGTGGGATAACCTGTCTTTTTTCAAACTGATATACGGGCAGGAGCTTTTGAATAGTAAGGAGTCAAGAGAACGCATGATAGAGGAGCACCAGAGCTATCTGGAAGCTTTGGAAAAGCGGGACAGTGACTTAATCTATGAGCTTCTGCGGGAGAATCTGAAAAAAAGAACGGAAAATATCCCCTACAATTCAGATGCATATTTCCATGAGGAAACCTGATAAAAAAAGTAATAGGAGCCTGGATACGGACGGTATTCAGGCTCCTGTTGTATGTAAAGGAGAAACAATGGACTCAGTATTATATACACTGCCGGAGAATATCCGCAGTAAGAATTATGTGGTTGCATCTTATTATATCAAGCTGCCTAAAGAGACAGATGTATTGAAAAAGGCATCCACCCTGGCTGTTGGGCAGACTATTGGAACATGGATACCGATTCCCGGCATTACGGAGGAAATCAGAGAAAAATATATGGGAAAGGTGGTGAATGTGTTTGATGTGCCTGCTCTTGATTTATCTACGCAGCTTGACACTTTGGAGCGGGAATATATTATTCAGATTGCCTACCCGGCAGTGAATTTTGGCAGTGATTTTCCGCTTCTTCTCACGTCACTTCTGGGAAATGATGCGTCAACCTCTGCCCAGGTCAAGCTGCTCGATATCGAACTGCCGGAGGAATATACAAAAAAATTCCCGGGACCTTATTATGGGATAGAGGGTATACGGAAGCTGACCCAAATTGAGCAGCGCCCTTTTTTATTAAATATGATTAAGCCCTGTACCGGGCTGACGCCGGCGGAAGGTGCACGGATATTCTATGAGACGGCACTGGGGGGCGTAGATTTTATCAAAGATGATGAACTGCTTGGAAACCCCTCTTACAGTAAGTCCTGGGACCGGGTAAAAGCATACAAACAGGCGGCCCAGGCGGCTTATGAAAAAACCGGCGAGCGGGTTTTATATTTTGTGAACGTGACAAGTGGTGCAGGGGAGATTATGGATACTGTAAAGCGTGTGGAGGATGCGGGAGCAGATGGGATTATGCTGAACTTTGCAGCTGTAGGATACAGCGTTTTAAAGCAGGTATCGGAGGCATCCCATGTGCCGGTTTTGGGACATGCGGCAGGTGCAGGAATGTATTATGAAGGAACTGCCAGCGGAATGTCCTCTCCACTGGCAGCCGGAAAACTGGCGCGCCTGGGTGGAGCTGATATTGTAATGGTAAACACGCCTTATGGCGGTTATCCTCTCTTGTATCAGAAATATATCCAGACGTTTGCCCAACTAACCCTGCCCTGGTATGGTTTGAAACCTTCTATGCCTTCAATCGGAGGCGGAGTCCATCCGGGAATGGTGGAAAAATACGTCAGGGAGGCAGGGAAAGATATTGTGCTGGCAGCAGGAGGAGCGGTTCAGGGACATCCTTGGGGAGCCACAGCAGGGGCAAGAGCAATGCGCCAGGCTATAGATATTGTGATAGAAGGAAGAAATTTTAGAGAAGCAGCTCAGGAGAAAGAAGAACTGAGAGAGGCATTGAAGTGCTGGAGCTATATAGGAGAGTAATGAGCCGGGACTTATGGCAATTGATTATAAGAAGCCGGTGAAGGTTGTTTCAGAAAATAATAAGATTCAAAAGAACCCCTGTTTTTGTCGTTTGAAAATGGGGGTTCTTGTTACACAACATCAAATCTAAATATAGAAATATCTCATAAGTATATGTGTTTTTTCGATTTGAAGATTACGGGGGTATATGCTACTTTTATAGAAGTAAGGCATATAGTGATGACGGAAGTCATTGAAAAGGGAATCCGGTGAGAGTCCGGAACAGCCCGCTCTACTGTGTGATGGACGATAATTCTAAAGAGCCACTTAATAATTTGGGGAAGGCAGAATTAAAGGGAGATATCAAGTCAGGAGACCTGCTATATGTGAAAGATTCTTTTCGGTGGGGAAAGAACAGTGATTACGCTGTTTTTCTGCACTTTTTTTATGTTATAGAAAACTATGTTTTCTATAACATAAAACCCTCCGGGGGATCACACTGTGGCGGCAACGAAGATGTTGCTATCGCAACCCGCCACAGGCAGAGAATCTCGCAAGCGAGATTCTTTTTTGAGAAATAAAATAACTAATATACAGCAGCAAAGGAGAACGTATGGAAATTCAAATTATATCTGGATTCTTGGGCACTGGGAAGACCACCTTTTTAAATCAATATCTTCCCTTGCTGGATGGGAAAACAGTAGTGATAGAAAATGAATTTGGTGATGTAGGCATAGATGGTGAACTGATAAAAGGGGATATCCCGGTGCGGGAAATCTATGCAGGATGTATTTGCTGCAGTTTATCAGTAGAGTTTCGTGAAGGAATATGTGAGATTGAGAAAAAATTTCATCCGGATAGAATCTTAATTGAACCTTCCGGTGTAGGGAGGCTTTCAGATGTAATAAATGCTTGTGAAAAGGCAAGGATGAAGGATGGGGTGGACGTAAGTGTGACGAAGCTGATTTCCATCGTAGATATTATGGCTTTTGAAGAATGCGCAGACTACTTTGGAAGTTTCTACCTGGACCAGATTCAACATGGAAGATTATTACTGCTTAGCAATTTAGATGGAATTGGAAAGACCGAAAAAGAAGTACAGATAGAACGGATTCGAGAAAAAAATCCGGACGCAATTATATATGAAGGGGATTGGAGGGAATTGGATAGGGAAGCATTACTGACGCTGGTAGATATGGCAGAGAACTATACCGATCATCCAGAGGTTGTTGCTCATCAGCCAATTCCGGCAGATAAAGTTTTTTCCAGCCTAAGTTTTATAAATCCAGGGGTGAAGACAGCTGACCAAATAGAAAAGACAATAGCAATGTTGAAAAATGAGGAGTATGGACAAGTTCTTCGGGTAAAAGGAATTCTGCAAGTTGATACAGGTGAGGTGCTTCAAATAGATGCAACGCCTTATTATAGTAGATATCAGAATGCAGCAAATAGCAATAGAGATGAGAAAGAAAATAAACTTATATTAATTGGCTGTAATTTGGAGCAAGAGAAGATAAGAGAATTATTTCATCCGGGAATGAAGGAGGAAGAATGATGAATGGCATTAAAGATTTCAATTGTTCATACGACAATTCTGTCGGCATAAATGAGGCGGTAACAAAGGAATTAAACCTTAAATTTCCCGAAGCATACAAATATGGGGAATCGATGGCAGAAATAGCAAAAGCTTTAAAGAAACATGATGGAGCAGATTTTTGTGAGCTTCCCTTTTGCCATACGGTGGAGGCAGAAGCAATGGGTGGTCTTGTCAATTATGGAAACGATAAAATCGGGCCAAGGGCAAAGGAGTATATTTGTACAGATATAGAGGAATTACTGGAACTTCCTGAGATTGACTACTCAAAAGGCCGTATCCACGAAGTTTTGCTGGCTTGCCGTCAATTGCGGGAACAGGGAGAGAATGTGGTTTTAGAAGTGGCCGGTCCATTTACGATTCTCAATGTACTCATTGATGCCAGACATGTATTTAAGGGAATGCGTAAAAAAACAGAAGTCATGAAAAAAGTATATGAAAAGTTTCGAAAGGAGATATTACGTTACATTAAAGAGGCACAAAAGTACGGGGTAAACTTAATCAGTTATGCGGACTCTTCCGGCGGTGTCAATATTCTTGGTCCCAAAATAGCGGAGCAGGTAGTAGAAGAGTTTACATATCCATTCTTGAAAGAAGTGGAGACATTAGTTGGAGATTCGGCAATTGTACTGCTTTGTCCAAAGACAACGTTTGCCCTGCTTGGGACAAGTAAAGCTGAATTTGAGGATGTAGAATTGGAAGAGCCAATGAAATATGGACAGGGGTGTATACATTTGATAGGTAAAGAGAAATTTGCCGGGCAAATGTGCATTAAGAACATTGGATACAGATTGGAAAATAAAAAAGTAAAAGCAGTAAAGCTTTTATAATAAAGGAGGATTTTTTTATGCACAAACAGGATAAGATGACCCCGATGGAACGCTTGAATGCGTTTATGACAGGACAGCCCATGGATCGAATTCTGGCTATCCCGGTAGTTTGTTCCATGTCGGGAAAAGCCTGTGGAATGACCCACAAGACGAAAAGAAGTACAGCGGAAAATGAAGCACAGGCGCAAATTGCGTGTTATGAACGATTTGGAAATGACTTGTTAATTGCAGAATATGGACTGCATGGAGTTGGAATGGCATTGGGAAGCAAGATGAGTGATCCGGAAGATTCTGTACCGGCAATTTTAGAATATGCGCTTGAAAATTTGGCGGATGTGGACAAACTGGACCCTTCTTTGCTAAGTTTAGCAAAGGATGAGAAATTCCGCCTGCATCTTGAAACTGTAAAAATTCTTGTGGAAAAAATGGGCAGTGAAATACCTACAGGAGTGCTGATTTCAGGACCGTTTACTGCAGCATCCAGTGTCTATAAGACAGAATATCTGCTCAGAGCAACCCGGAAAGATAAAGAAAACCTGCATAAGCTGCTCCGGTTTTGCACTGATGGATTGAAAAAAATATACAGAGAATTCGTTGGGGCAGGAGCCATGATTTTATTCTGTGATCCAATTGCATCAGGAACAATTATCAGCAGGAAACAGTATCTGGAATTCGTATTGCCGTACACAAAGGAATTGATGCAGGAGATTCATGATGCGGGCGGGATGGTATGTTATCATATATGCGGCGATACAACGGGTATCGTGGAGGATATGGTAGAATCAGGCTGTGATATGCTAAGCATTGATAACAAAGTGGATTTAAAACGTACAAAAGAGCGGATTGGTGATAAAGTACCTCTTCTGGGGAATGTAGATCCTGTGGAAATTTTAATTTTAGGCGGACCAAAAGAAGTGGAACTGTCTGTGAAAAAATGCATTATGGATGCTTATGACAGCAAATGCGGATATATTCTGGCTTCGGGCTGTGATTTGAACGGAGATGTTCCACTGGAAAATTTGGATGCATTTATGGAAAGTGCAAGAAAATACGGGAAATACCCAGTAGGGCCGCAAAACTGGGAAGCATAGAACCGAATAGTGAAGAGGAGGATAAACAAATGGGTAAAAAAGAGGAGTATCTGAAAAGATTATCAGATGGAGTTGTTGAAATGGAAGAGGATGATGTGGCGGAGGCATGTCAGGAATATTTAGACGCAGGCTACCCTGCATTTGATGGTATTATGGAAGGGCTTGTAGATGGTATGAATCGTGCCAGCCAGCTTTATGAGGAAGAAGAGTATTTTGTAACGGATGTGCTTCTTTGTTCCGATGCTATGTATACGGGGCTTGATATCTTGCGCCCACATTTGCCGGACGAGGATGGAGAGACAAAGAAAAAAGGTGTTATTGGAGTCGTAGAAGGCGATACCCACGATATTGGAAAGAACCTTGTGAAAATCATGTTGGAAACAGCAGGATTTGAGATGACAGATTTAGGGCGGGATGTGCCGCTGCAAAAATTTGTAGATACTGCAGAAGAAAAGAATGCGGATATGATTTGTATGTCTACTTTAATGACTACTACAATGGGGGGCATGGAGACCGTAATTCATATGCTGGAAGAAGCTGGTCTGAGGGAACAGGTAAAAGTGCTGATTGGCGGCGGCCCTATTTCTCAAAAATATGCAGACAAAATAGGTGCAGACGGTTATTCTGCCAATGCGGTGGAAGCAGTAAAACTTGCCAAAAGGCTTTTAAACATAGTATAGGAGAAAAGATATGATGACACCAAAAGAACGGTTGCAATTGGTATTAGAAAAGAAGCCTGTTGACAGGCCGCCCTGCATTTGCCCGGGGGGTATGATGAATATGGTGACCGCCGGGCTTATGGATGCAGCAAATGTTTATATGCCGGATGCACATACGGATGCAAGGAAAATGGCAGACCTGGCGAAGGCAGTATATGAAAAAGACTGCTTTGAGAACTATGGCGTTCCTTTTTGTATGACGGTTGAGGCAGAGGAGATGGGAGCAAAAGTGGACTTTGGTTCTACTGTTTACGAACCTCATGTAGTAGCGTATGTGATTGATACAGTGTGCAGCTGGGATAAGCTTCCCAGACTGGATTGTAACAATGGAAGGGCAAAAGTGGTACTGGATGCCATCCGCATATTAAGAGAGGAAACAGAGGGCGTTCCAATTGTGGGAAACCTGACAGGCCCTATCAGCACCGCCAGCTCTATTATGGAGCCTGTCATCTTTTATAAGGAACTCCGCAAGAAAAATGCAGATGCGCATGCATATATGGAGTTTGTTACAGATCAGCTTATTGCGTTTGGAAGAGCCCAGATCGAAGCCGGAGCAGATGTGATTGCAATTTCAGATCCCAGCGGTACGGGAGAAATTATGGGACCCCAATATTTTCAGGAATTTGCAGTTACATACTTAAACAAATTGTTAGATGGATTGCAGAAGGAAAAACTGGGAACCATTGTGCACATTTGCGGACAGATGAATCCAGTATATAAGGAAGTAAATCAGGTACATAGTGATATACTTAGTTTCGATTCTGTTGTGCCAATGAGGGAAGCGAGACAACACTTGCAGGAACGCATACTGATGGGGAATGTCAGTACCTATGCATTGGAATTTGCAGATCCGGAAAAGGTAAAAGCGCTGACTAGAAATTGTATGAAAAATGGCTCCAATATTATATCACCGGCTTGCGGACTGGGTATGAAGTCACCGCTGGTAAATGTACAGGCTATTTTAGAGTGTCTGAAAGAGGAGGCGTAAGATGACTGAAATCATCTTCAAACAAAGGGCGGGGCGCATTTCCTGTTCTGATGGAGACAATCTGATGCAAGTGTTGTTAGATAACGGAATTTTTGTTGATAATCCATGCAGCGGAAAAGGGCTTTGTGGAAAATGCAAAGTAAGAGTTCTGTCAGGAAATCCTTCCGTTATGTCGGATACAGAGAAAAAGCTGCTGAAGCAGGAGGAGATAGCGTCAGGCGTTCGGCTGTCATGTCTTACAGAGGTGTCAGGAGACATGGAAATTGAGCTGCTGCAAAAAGAAGGTCAGCACAAAGTGCTGACGAAAGGCTATATCCCGGAATTTGACAAGGACAGCTTTGCTGAAGGATATGGGATTAGTATTGATATCGGTACTACAACAGTTGTCACAGCGCTGATTGATTTGCGTACAGGGGAAGAACTTGCGGATGCTTCCATGATTAATGCCCAGAAACATTATGGCCTGGATGTTTTGACCAGAATCACATACGAATATGAAAACCCGGAGGATGGAGCAGAAAAACTGCAGAAGGCCATTGTAAATTCTATTAATGGAATGATAGAAGAAGTTTGCCGGGAAGCAGAAGTCGATAAATCTAAAATTTTGGAAATCGATGTGGCTGCAAACTGTACCATGCTTCATATGCTGCTGGGAGTGGATGCAAGAAGTATTGGAAAGTCCCCATATAAACCGCAATTTTTGAAAGCCCAGGAGTTATTTGCGAGAGAGATTGGAATTCAGGCGGGACACGGTACAAAGCTATACTGTCTGCCGTCGGTATCCGGTTATATTGGAGCAGATATTGTGGCTGGGGCATATGTGTGCAGATTGCAGGAAGAGGCTGGTAATGTCTTGTTTATTGATATTGGTACCAATGGTGAAATCGTGCTTGCAAGCAAAGGAAGAATTTTATGCTGTTCCTGTGCTGCGGGGCCTGCACTGGAAGGGATGAATATCAGCTCGGGGATGCGGGCATCTGAAGGTGCAATAGAAGATGTAAAGATAACAGAGAAGGGGATTGTGTTACAGACCATTGGCGACCAGGAACCGATAGGGATATGTGGAAGCGGAATTTTGGCTGTTGTAAAAGAATTGCTGGCAGCCGGAATTGTGAAAAAGACAGGCGTATTCGTGAAAAAGGAAAAACTTGCAGAAACAGATTACCGGTATCCCATGATCCGCCTAAATGGTACAAAGCGTGAATTTATTCTGCATGATGAACCGGAACTTTTAGTAACCCAGGGGGATGTACGGCAGGTACAACTGGCGAAAGGCGCTATTTTGTCGGGTTTTGTAGCATTACTAAATAAAGCAGGTATTCGTATGGAGGATTTGGATAAGGTGATGATAGCCGGCCAGTTTGGCGCGCATCTTCCGGCAGAATCGTTGACAGGAACGGGCATCCTGCCAAATGCGGTACAAGATAAGCTGGAGTATGTGGGAAATTCATCTAAGACAGGTGCATACATGACATTAATGTCGAAGAAGGTAAAGCGGGAAATAGAGGCTCTGGCAGAGCGAATGGAGTATATGGAATTGGCAGAAACAGAAAACTATGAGCGGATATTTACAGACTGTATGATATTTCCGGAAATATAATTATATTTAAAGCCTCTAAGTTATATCTCTATTCATAAGGCTCTTAACAAAAATTTAAATGATAAAGATGCACAGGGTTGATTGTTTTAATCAATCCTGTTTTTTAAAGATTATTATTGACAGTATATTTGCCTTTTTCTTGATTTCTTGAATATCATGGAGGTCAAAACCCGACTGCTCCATGAGCGGAAGATGCCGGGACAACTTGAATGAATTTGTGCAAAATGCATATTACAAATGTCACAAGTTAACATGTTATTGTAACAAATACACAGAAAAATATTGACTTTTTTTTATCTAGTGTCTATGATATGAGTATTGTTGAAAGGAAGAAGGAGGGGCTTATGAGTCATAAAAAGATTGTAGTTGCAGGTCACATAGCTTTGGATATTACTCCGGCATTCGAAAATACTTCCGGGCAGAGCTTTTCCGATATTTTAAAACCAGGAAAGCTTGTGAATGTAGGGGCAGCGCAAATCAGCAATGGTGGGTCGGTGTCCAACACGGGACTGGCTCTGCACAGGTTGGGGGCAGATGTAACATTAGTTGGAAAGACAGGAAAGGACCTGTTCGGCGAGATAGTGAGAAAGCAGATAAACGAGGCCGGATGCAGGATGGATATGATTCTTTCGGATACAGATGAGACTTCTTATACAATAGTGATTGCGCCTAAAGGCAGTGACAGAGCATTTCTCCATGATTCGGGATGTAATAATTCATTTACCTATGATGAGATGAGAATGGAGACAATCCGGGAAGCCCAATATTTTCATTTTGGATATCCGACCATCATGCGGAAATTTTATGAAGATGATGGAGAGATGCTAGTACAGATGTACAGAGAGATGAAGCAAAAAGGGCTTGTGACCTCTTTGGATCTGGCACTTGTCGATCCAGATTCCGAGGCGGGAAAATGTGACTGGGAAAAGATTCTTGGCAGAGTTCTGCCTTATGTTGATTTTTTTGTGCCAAGCATTGAAGAAGTGGGATATATGTTGGATAAGAAACGCTATGACAGATGGCAGGAAGACGCAGGGGGAGAGGAGATTATTTCTGTATTATCTCTGAAACAGGACATTCTACCCATTGCAGAAAAGGCACTTTCTTTTGGATGCCGGGCGGTAATGGTCAAGTGCGGTGCAGCAGGAATGTATCTCAGAACATCCTCTGAAGAAGATATGAGAAAGGTGGATGCAGACCTGAAAGGCTGGGGCGGACAAAAGATTTTCCAGAAGAGCTATGTGCCGGAGCGGGTTTTGTCAGGAAGCGGAGCGGGAGATACCAGTATAGCGGCCTTTTTGAAATGTGTTATGGAAGGGGAAAGTCCTGAGAGAAGTCTGGAATATGCGGCTGCAACCGGGGCGTGCTGTGTCACTACATATGACACAATAAGCGGACTTTTGGACTTTGAGGAACTTAGAAAAAAGATAGATAGCGGCTGGGAACAGCAGAGTCTGCTGATGTCATAAAAAGGAGGAAAGCTATGATAGTAACATTAAAAACAATTTTGGGAATTGCAGATGCAAAAAAGACAGCAGTAGGGGCATTCAATGTAACAGAGCTGGAGGGAATCCAGGCAGTGCTTGGTGCGGCGGAAAAACTTGGACAGCCGGTAATTCTTCAGTTTGCCCCTGTACATGAAGAATATATTAAATTGGAAACCATGGGACCAATTATGGTGATGATGGCGGAAAATGCAACTGTCCCGGTGTGTGTACATTTGGACCATTGCGGAGACTTTGACATGATTAACCGGGCACTTGAGATGGGATTCTCTTCCGTTATGTATGATGGTTCTATGCTTCCTTTTGAGGAGAATGTGGCGAATACAAGAGCTGCTGTGGAGATAGCATCAAAATACGGTGCCTCAGTCGAGGCCGAGATTGGTGCCATGAACAGTGAAGATGGTTCTGCAGCAGATGACTGCTATACTGAACCAGATGAAGCAGAAAAATTTGTGGGGCTGACAGGTATTGATGCTCTAGCCTGCTCTTTCGGCACAGTACACGGTCTTTATAAAGCTGAGCCAAAGTTAGACTTTCCCCGAATCAAAGAAATTTATGATAAAATTGGAATCCCCATAGTAATGCATGGCGGAAGTGGTGTAAGTGACGAAGACTTTAAAAAATGTATTGCAAATGGTGTGAGAAAGATTAATTATTACACATACCGCGCAAAAGTGGGCGGAGAGTATGTAAAGAAAAAATGCATGGAGATAGAAGGGCCTGTATTTTTCCATGACATTACCTGCTGGGCAAGAGAGGTAATGATGGAGGATATTGAACATGCAATGAAAGTTTTCAGCGGCATAAGCGGAGAAAAGATATGAAAAGATCAGAAATAAATGCAGCTTTGAAGAAAATGGAAGCTATGATAAACAAGTGTCAGTTTAAACTTCCGCCCTTCTGCAGCTTTATCCCGGAAGACTGGCAGAATAAGGGTCACGAATATGATGAAATCAGAGATAATATGCTGGGATGGGATATTACGGATTACGGGCTTGGAGATTTTGAGCATGTGGGATTTTCACTGATTACCCTGAGAAATGGAAATATAAAACTCGGGAAATATACAAAGATATATGCGGAAAAACTTTTATATCTGGGTGAAGGACAGGCAGCTGCCATGCATTTTCATTGGAATAAGATGGAGGATATTATCAACAGAGGTGGCGGAAATGTGCTGATTCGTGTGTATAACTCCACAAAAGAAGGTGAGTTTGCGGATACTGATGTTGTTATCCACAGTGATGGAAGAGAGTACACCGTACCAGCAGGAACTCAGGTCAGACTTACCCCGGGGGAGAGCATTACTGTTTATCCATATATGTATCATGATTTTGAAGTGGAAAAGGGGAGCGGGGAAGTTTTGCTCGGAGAGGTTTCCATGTGCAATGATGATAATACAGATAACAGATTCTATGAACCTATGGGACGTTTTCCGGAGATTGAGGAAGATGAGAGCCCGTATAGATTATTGTGCAATGAATATCCACAGGCATAATTGCCTTTATGTACCGGCAGACACCGATTTTTGTTGTCTGCCGGTTTTTTTGTCTAATATATGCTGTTTTGAAAAAATGCATTACATTTGTCATATAAGTTCTTACAAATGTAACTTGAAATTGATTACGTTGTACACTTGTACAAAAAAAGAAAGATTGACATAATAAATTTATATAAATTAGACAAAGGGAGGAAGAAAAAAATGAAAAAAAGAATTTTAAGTGTATTATTGGCAGGGGCTCTTGCAGGTACCATGATTGTGGGATGCAGCAACGGAGAAAGTAAAAATGAGGGAAGCAAAAGTGAAAGTGCTGAGAGTAAAGAGGACTCTGGCGAACATTACAAATTTGCTTATACTTGCATGGATGGAACAAACCCATTCTTTGTAACAATTGAAGATGAAATCAGAAAACAGGTTGAGGCAAATGGAGATGAATTGATTTCTACTGACCCGGCAAACGACGTATCGCTTCAGATTACTCAGGTAGAGGATATGATATCTCAGAATATTGATGGTATCTTCCTGAATCCTGCTGAAGCAGAAGGTATCATGCCGGCATTGGATGCATTGAAGAGTGCGGAAGTACCAATTGTCAATTTTGATACGGAGGTTGCTGACTTGTCTTATGTAGCATCATATACAGGATCTGATAACTATAATGCCGGCAAGGTATGTGGTGAAGACCTGGTTAAGAAGTGTCCGGATGGAGGAAAAATCATCGTGCTTGACAGCCCCACAATGAACTCTGTAACAGACAGAACAAATGGATTCCTGGAAGCCATTGAAGGAAAAGGATTTGAAATTGTGGCACAGCAGGATGCAAAAGGAAATCTGGAAGTGGCTATGGGAATTGCAGAAGACCTTCTTCAGGGAAATCGTGATATTGTAGCAATCTTTGGCGGAAATGATCCTACAGCACTTGGAGCACTTGCAGCAGCAAATGCAGCAGGCTTGAAAGATGTTAAGATTTATGGCGTAGATGGTTCACCAGACTTCAAAACAGAGCTGGCATCAGGAGATTCTCTCCTTGAAGGAACTGGAGCACAGTCACCAATCGCAATCGCACAGAAATCTGTAGAGATTATGTATAAAGTAATGAAAGGTGAGAAGGTAGACGACAGATATCCGGTTGAAACATTCTTAATTACTGCAGATGATGTAGAAGATTATGGAATAGATGGATGGCAGTAAAAGGTAGTATATCCGGAATCGGGAAGCAGGTGGAAGTTTGAACGAAAAAATATTATTGGAAATGCACCATGTACATAAACGTTTTGCGGGAGTTCATGCATTGAATGATGTCAGCTTTGAGTTAAAGGCAGGTGAGGTTCATGCACTTCTCGGGGAGAACGGTGCCGGAAAATCTACACTGATTAAAGTACTTGGAGGCATATACCAGGCAGACGAAGGTGAGATTCGCATTGACGGAAATAAAGTGGAAATCAAGGGCGTAGAAGATGCCAAAAAAAATGGAGTTGCGATTATCCACCAGGAACTTGTACTGGTGTCACACATGACTGTGGCGGAAAATATTTTTCTTGGCAGGGAATTTGGGAAAGGTGTTTTAGTAAATCGCAGGAAAATGAATGAAGAGGCTCAAAAGCTTCTGGATGAACACCAGGTACATATACGTGCCGATGTACTTGTGGGAAAGCTGACAATTGCTCAACAGCAGATGGTTGAAATTGTAAAAGCAATCTCCCAAAACTCAAAAATCCTTGTTATGGATGAACCGACTTCCTCCATTGCAGATAAGGAAGTGGAATTTCTCTTTGAAACTATGAGGGAGCTGACAAAACGGGGAGTAGGAATTATTTATATTTCCCATAAGATGAGTGAATTGGAGCAGATATGTGACAGAGTTACGGTTATGCGTGATGGTATGTATGTAGGAACCGAGGTGGTCAAAAATACCACAAAAGACAAACTGATTGCCATGATGGTAGGAAGAGCGTTGGAGAACTACTATACAAGAGATTACCAGGAACCTGGAGAAGAAGTGCTTCGATGTGAGCATATCTCTGATGGGAATATGGTTAAAGATGTAAGTTTTCATTTGAAAAAAGGTGAGATCATCGGATTTGCGGGTCTGGTAGGAGCGGGACGCAGCGAGACGATGAAAGCCATCTTTGGTTTGACAAAGGACGTGTCAGGAGAAATCATGATAAACGGCGGGAAAGTGAAAGTGACATCTCCCGTTGAGGCTATGAAACATGGGTTAGCACTTGTACCAGAAGACAGGAAGCAGGAGGGTCTCTATAAAGTACAAAGTGTCCGGTTTAACATGACTATTGAGGTGCTGGAGCAGTTTATAAAAGGCATCTCAGTGGATGATAAAAAAGAGATAGAACTGACCCAGAAATACATTGATATGATGTCTACAAAAACACCTACTCAGATGCAGAAAATAGGTAATCTTTCCGGAGGTAACCAGCAGAAAGTAATCATAGGCAGATGGCTTGCAACCAATCCAAATGTGTTGATTCTGGATGAGCCTACAAGAGGTGTAGATATAGGGGCAAAATCAGAGATTTATGTCATTATGAATGAGCTGGTAAAAAAAGGTGTATCAATTATTATGGTTTCTTCGGAATTACCGGAGATTATCAATATGAGTGACCGTGTTTACGTGATGGCTGAGGGCCGGGTAACTGGATGTCTGAATCACGACGAAGTAACTCAGGAAGCTGTTATGCTGCTGGCAGCGCATTAGAGTTTATTGAGAAGGAGGAGGAATCATTATGGCTCAAATTAAAAAGAAAAAGTCAGAGCTGCCTGTAAGCGATAACAAAGGTCTTATGTTTTTAAGGGAAAATTTGGGAATCCTTATTGCACTTGCGATATTGTGTGTACTGTTGTCATTTTTGCCGGCAACAAGCAGCTCATTTTTATCATCACAAAATATATTTAATGTTTTGAGACAGATTTCCACAAACATGTTGATTGCCTGTGCCATGACGATGGTTATCATACTGGGAGGAATTGATTTGTCTGTGGGATCCATCATAGCACTGTCTGGTGTTATAGCGGCAGGATGTGTGGCAAGATATAATCTTCCTATAGCAGCAGCTCTGCTGGCGGGTGTGCTGGTAGGTACTGCAATTGGAGTCTTTAACGGATTTGTTATTAGTAGAACGACAATCCCGCCATTCATTGTGACACTGGCTACCATGAACATTGCAAGAGGACTTGCAAAAGTATATACAGGTGGTTCTCCGGTTCGAGTCATGTCAAAGCAATGGCAGTTCATCGGTGGAGGCTATGTAGGTTTTATACCAGTACCGGTTATCATCATGGTGATTGCTGTTGTAGCGACAGCATTATTGATGAATAAAACAAAGATGGGACGCCACATTTATGCTGTGGGAGGAAATGCACAGGCAGCAGTATTTTCAGGTATCCGTGTGTCAACGGTGAAATTTACTGTCCACGTATATGCAGGTTTAATGGCTGGTATTGCAGGTATTATACTGGCATCCAGGATGTATTCCGGACAGCCGACAGCCGGGGAGGGAGCAGAGATGGATGCCATCGCAGCGGTAGTTGTAGGTGGAACCTCTATGGCAGGTGGAGCTGGTAAAATAGGAGGTACTATTATTGGTGCACTGATTATTGGTGTGCTGAATAACGGACTGAACTTGATGAATGTCAATTCATTCTGGCAGGATGTGGTTAAGGGAGCTGTTATTTTACTGGCAGTATTTATTGACTATATCCGAAATAAAAACGCATAATGAAACAGCTGGGAAGCTGCTGGACAAAATGTACAGCGGCTTCTTTTCTGATATAATAGGAAACTACGTTTCCTATTATACAAGAACCCTCCGGATGCACACTACGCGCATAAGGAAAATGGCCGCTAAAGCAACCGCGCTTCGGCGCGAGAGTCTGTCTTGCCAGACTCTTTATTTTATACAAAACAGTATTCTTTGAAAATTATAGAAAAAACCCAGGAGTGTATTATAATAAGTAATATGAAGAGGAAAGGTGGACTCAAAAGATGAAAAGCATAGCAAGGGCTTTGGCCTGTGCATTTGGCGTAATATTGCTGATGACAGCAGCGGGCTGTGAAAAGGAGAGCACCAGACAGAAGCATATATTCGGAGCTACTTACATGACTCGGAATAATCCATATTTTGATGTTTTAAATGCGGAGCTTCAGGAGGCTGTGGAATCTAACGGGGACAAATTGATTGTACGAAATCCGCTTCAGGACCAGAGTAAACAGAACAAGCAGATTCAGGATATGATTGATGAGGGGATAGAAGTTCTGTTTTTGAACCCGGTAGATCAAAAGGAAGTCAAACCGGCACTCCAAGCCTGTAAAAAAGCAGGAGTTGCAATTATCAATATTGATACGATGGTTGCGGACAGGCAATATGTACTCGGAGCAGTGGAGACAGATCATTATCAGGCAGGACAGCTATGTGCAGAAAATATGATGAAACAGATAAAATCAGGAAGAATTATTATACTTAGGAATCCAGGGCAGTGGTCTATAAGTGAGAGAGTGCGGGGGTTTTTGGATACAATTGCTGAAAAACCGGAATATAAGGTGATCAGACAGGAGAATGCAGACGGAGAGATTGAGGTGGCAGCAGAGGTCCTTTCAGACATTCTTAAAGATGAACAGGAATTTGATGTTATTTTTGGGGGTAATGACCCAATGGCTCTGGGTGCCCTTGCTGCATTACAGAAAGCTGGAATTGAGGAGGGAGTCCTGATTTATGGTGTTGATGGCTCACCGGATTTTAAGTCCATGCTGCAGGAAAATTATGTAACTGGCACAAGCAGTCAGAGTCCGGAGACTATCGCCGGGGTTGCAGCAAAAATGGCGTACAGTTATCTAGAGGGTGAGGAAATAGAAGAATACATAAAGATTCCAAGTACTCTCATAATCAGAGAGAATCTTGATGAATTTGATATAGATGGGTGGCAGTAAAATGAAGAACAGATATATGCATTTTATACGTATACTGTTTCTTGGAATCAATATTTTTTCTGTGGCAGGAATTTGCGGATTCATTTATTTCACTACATTTAGAATCAGTACAGAGGATAATGCAAGGGAATTCATCGGGCAGGTAGCGGCAATCCCCAAATACCCACAGGCTATTTGTGCAATTTGTGGTTTTCTTCTGGCGGTTCTTGTTGTGGATATGATTTTGAGGGAAAATAAATTTCAGGAAAATGGCAAGGGGGTTATGGCAACACTTGGGCTGGACTTTCTGTGCAGCCTTGGAATTATTTATATGTTGGATTTTAATTATAACGGAGTCCTTCTTCTTGTGGCTGCAAATACTGTAATCTACATTAAAGACAGAAGATGGACGTTCTTCTTGCTTTCCGCTTCTGCGATGATTTTTCTTGTGGCAGATTATGAATTAATTTCGGTCACGTATAACCTGTATTCAGTACGGAGCTATATCCAGTATTACAGTGGAACCGCACAGCAGTTTTTGCTGGGAGCTTATAATGTTTTGATATCCGCCAATATCTTAATTTTCATACTGTATTGTGTGAATATTATTCTTTCTCAGAGCCGTGATATTGAAGAAGCCAAGAAGAGGTCGGAAAATCTGCAGACAGTAAATGCACAGCTGAAGCATTATAATAAGATGACAGAGAAGATGGCAGAGGCCAGGGAGCGCAACAGAATGGCCCGTGAAATACATGACACACTGGGACATACACTGACAGGAATTTCTGCCGGTGTTGATGCATGTGTTGCAATTATAGATGAAAATCCAGAACAGACGAAGAGACAGTTGGAATTGGTTTCGAAAGCTGTGAGAGGCGGCATTAAGGATGTGCGGCGCTCTGTCTCCGAGCTGAGAGCGGATGCGCTGGAGAGGTTTCAGCTGGAGGAAGCCATACAGGATATGATTTCGGAGATTAATTCTCTGGCAGGAGTAAAGGTATGTTTTCATTCAAATGTGAAGCCGCTGAAATTCAGTGAAGATGAGGAGAACGTTATTTACCGGATTATCCAGGAAGGAATCACGAATGCCATCCGCCACGGTCATGCAGATTGTATCTGGGTTGATGCTCAGAAAGAAGATGGGATTTTTAAACTGAAAATCAAAGACAATGGAGTTGGATGTAAGGAAATAAAGAAAGGATTCGGAACGAAGCATATGAAAGAGAGAGTGAATATGCTTGGAGGAACAATATCCTTTTCGGGAGAAAATGGTTTTTTGATTGATGCGCAGATACCGATAAGATGGGGGGAAGAATATGATTAAAGTACTCATAGCGGACGATCAGGAATTGATACGTCAAAGCCTGGAACTTGTCCTGAACAGCAAAAGGGACATTGAAGTCTCCGGAATTGCAGCAGACGGACAGGAGGCAATACAGTGTATAAGGAAAAATAAGCCGGATATTGTATTGATGGATATCCGCATGCCTAAGATGGACGGAGTTTCCTGTACAAAGATTATTAAAGATGTGTATCCTCAGATAAAAATTATTATTCTGACTACATTTGATGATGACGAATATGTGTATGATGCATTAAGATACGGAGCCAGCGGATATCTGCTGAAAGGAGTGTCCATGGATGAGTTGTGCGATGCCATCAGAACGGTTCACAGTGGGCGGGCAATGATTAATCCGGATATAGCGACCAAGGTGTTGAAGTTATTTTCACAGATGGCACAGACAAACTACACAATTCCTGTTGCGGAAAAGAGCATACAGTCACTCACAAAAACGGAGTGGAAGCTTATTTCTCAAGTGAAAAAGGGGGCAAGTAATAAGGAAATTGCAGATGTCTTGAACCTTTCGGAGGGGACAATCCGAAATTATCTGAGTGCCATTTTGAATAAGCTGAATCTTCGCGACAGAACTCAGCTTGCAATTTGGGCGGTCCAGACAGGTGTACACTACGATGAAGGCGGGGAGATATAAATTTTGAAAGGTAAGTGGAAAAAACTGATTCCGGCATGTGTCATAGTGCTTGGAATTATAGGAATTACAATATTCTGGAAAATGAGCGAAGGAAAGACCGTCCTGGAGTTCGGGATGTTTACGGGAAGCAACTGGGGCGTGGAAAATGCGGATGCCTTTGTGATAATTGACAGAGCGATTGCACGTTTTGAAAAGGCACATCCGGATGTGAAAGTAGAGTATACATCAGGTATCGACAGAGAGGATTACTCTGAGTGGTGTGCGGACAAACTTTTAAGGGGAGACATGCCGGACATCTTCATGGTCCTGGATGAGGATTTTAGCAGATACGTGTCATTGGATGTTCTGGAGAACCTGGATTCCTATATGGAAGATGATCCTGAATTTCAACAAGCAGAGTTTTTTACCAAAGCTTTAGAGATTGGACAGGGGATAGGGGGAGAAAAGGTGCAGTATGCCCTTCCGTACGAGGTAGTACCGACAATGATGTTTGTGAACAAGACATTATTGGAAAAAGAGGGAATACAGATGCCAAGGAAAGACTGGAGCTGGGAAGACTTTTATAATATCTGCCAGAAAGTAACCAAAGATACGGACGGTGACGGCAGGCTGGATCAGTTTGGGACATATAACTATACATGGCTGGATGCAATGTACACCAGCGGAGGAACCGCCTTTGACAGTAAAAACATGGCGGTGGACTTTACCAATACAGGGGTGGTTGAGTCTGTAAAGTTTATGAAAAAGCTGAATCAGCTGTATGGAGGAGAAATTGTAACTCAGGAGGATTTCGATGCAGGAAAGGTAGCTTTTATGCCGCTGAATTTTGCAGAATACAGAACCTACAAGACATATCCGTATAAGATTAAAAAGTATACAAATTTTCAATGGGACTGCACCACATTCCCAGGAATCGTGTCAGGGCAGAATGTATCAAAAGTGGATGCGCTTCTTCTGGGAATTAACAAAGATTCCAGAAAAAAGATGCTGGCATGGGAATTTCTGAGTGAGCTGACTATGGATAAAGAGAGCCAGATGGACATTTTCCGGTATTCTCAGGGAGTACCCAGTTTCAAAACTGTGGCGGAATCTAAGGAAGCAGAACAGATTATACAAGGGGAGATGGACCCGGAAGAGCGGGTAATAGGCGGAGAATTTTTATGTGAAGTAATTGAAAATGGAGAAATTACCCCTAAGTTTTATCAGGATCAGATGTATGAGCAGATTATAAGTCTTGCAAACACAGAGATTGCCAATATATTTGAACAGAATAAGAGTGTAGATATCAGTATGAAAATACTGCAGAGAGAATTACAGCGGTACCTCAATCAGTAAGTTAAAGATAAGTCATGCTTGTTAAAGTAAAGACTATTATTGACAGTATATTTGTATCTAGATATAATAAAGAAAACTAAATAATAACTAATCGTATGAAGAATTTAGGAGAGACTGTTGTGCATGTTGCTTAGTGCATGATGGCGCCGAAGGGGCAAGGAGATATCTGAAACTCTCAGGCAAAGGGATTAAATTCGGACGAATCTCTGAAGATGCGACAGGGAAATAGGAATGTCTATTATAGATGATCCTATTTCTTTTTTATTTTTCAGGAGAAACGAGATGAAAGGAGCTATATTGAGTATGGACTTAAAGACACCACTTTACGATGAACACGTAAAGGCAGGAGGTAAGATTGTCTCCTTTGCAGGGTATTTGCTCCCGGTACAGTACGGGACGGGGGTGATAAAGGAGCACATGGCAGTCAGGACACAGGCAGGATTGTTTGATGTATCCCATATGGGTGAGATTCTGTGTGAGGGGAAGGATGCGCTGGCGAATCTACAGATGCTGCTCACAAATAATTTTGATAATCTTGTGGATGGGCAGGCAAGATACAGCCCCATGTGTACTGAAGAAGGGGGAACAGTAGATGACCTGATTGTCTATAAGAAATCAGATAATCATTACTTTATTGTGGTAAATGCAGCAAACAAGGATAAAGACTATCAGTGGATGATAAACCATAAGTTTGGGGATGCTGTATTTACAGATGTCTCGGAGGAATATGCACAGCTTGCGGTGCAGGGTCCTAAAGCTATGGAAATTATAAGAAAGCTGACAAGAGAAGAAGAGATTCCCTCAAAATATTATCATGCAGTTTTTGATGCACAGGTTGCAGGAATCTCTTGTATTATCTCTAAGACAGGATATACAGGTGAAGATGGAGTAGAACTATATTTTAAAAGTAAAGATGCTGCCCGGATGTGGAATACGCTCTTAGAAAATGGAAAAGAAGACATAGGAATCATATATTTAAGGTCAGGCCCAAAAAGAATGCGCATAAGGTGTGGAATCATAAGCCCCACAAAACCGATAGGTCCTGCTAAAGCTGTAGTAGCTCCGCACAGCAATACCCCCGCAAGGGCTCCCATTCCTTTGGTTAATTTTGTATTGACACCCAAACCTGTAGCTATCTCATCTCCCAAAGCCAGACTGTTTAATGAGGGTATTAGTAATATGGAAATTATAAAACCTGTCAGCAGATAAGGCGTTACCATAATGATATCTGCCCAACCGGTACCACTTATGCTGCCTACTTGCCAAAACCTGAAGTCGTCCATTACCTGAGATTTTGGCAGCATAACCGTACTGACTAAAGAGGCAAGTGCCATACTTGTGGCCGCACCGGATAATGCCAGTTTAATCGGGGTTATTTCCCCGCTTCCAATAGAAGCCATAGCGTATACAAAAACTGCAGTGACGCCTGCACCGGTTAAAGCCAGCCAGATGTATTGCTGTGGCAGATTGATATTGAAAAAAGCAATTCCACATACGACAAATAATGAGGCGCCTGTATTTACCCCTAAGATACTGGGGTCTGCTATGGGATTCCTTGTAATGGACTGCATAAGGGCACCCGATACTCCGAGCGCCCCTCCTGCTATTATACCAAAAACCATTCTTGGAATCCTTGCCTGTACCACACTTACGGTAAATGCATCCCCGTTAGCACCTGTAAGTGCCGAAAGTACGTCGCTTACAGGAATGTACCGGGAACCTGTTGCCAGCGAAAGCATTCCGCATAGCATAGTGAATAGTATACTGAATAGGATTATACTTCTTATCTTAAAGTTTCTCATTTCACCTTTTCTGCTGCCTCATTTAATAAAGAAACATACTCCTCAATTGTTGCAGGGATGGATAATACTGATGGTGTGCAGGATGCCGCCAATGGAGCATTAGGATCTATCATAACCACAGAACCGTTGGCAATAGCCGGTATTTGTCCTACCAAAGAGTCTTCCTGCAGCACTTTCAGCACGGATTCATCTCCATAGGTAACGATAATATCAATATCTTTTAATACATCAACATTTTCAGAGCTTATTGTCACGGTAAATGCGCTGGGATCATCTGCAAGCTGCATAACACTGTCAGGAAAACCAAGTCCCAAATCAGTTAAATAGGAGGCCCGGGGATCTGTAGGCGTGTAAACATAGAATGTGCCCAGATCAGATGCATTGAAATAAAAGAAGGCGGCTGTTTTTCCCTCCAGGCTTTCATACTTCTTTATCTCCTCATTGATTAATTCATCTGTTTCGTCGATTAACGCTTTCGCCTCTGTTTCTTTTCCCATACCTTGAGCATTCAGGAGTGTCTGGTCTCTCCAATATGTCTGCCATGGATATTCAGGATATGCGACAACAGGTGCAATCTGGCTTAATAAATCATATTCCTCCTGAGTTATGCCGGAATAAGCTGCCAGAATAACATCTGGGTTCGTATCGCTGATGGCTTCATAGTCAAGACCGTCCGTATCATCAAAGACGACTGGTTCTTCTGCTCCAAGGTCCTTATACTTGGCTCCTGTCCATGGGGAAAGGCCATTTTCATCAATTTCTCCAAAGTTTGCTTTAGAGACCCCTACTGGAACAATGCCCAGTGCAAGTGGGACATCCTGATTCCCCCATGAAATAGTCGCAATCCGTTCAGGTTCCTTTTCTATAATTGTTTCCCCAAATGCATGGGTGATGGTAATCGGATATGTAGCAGATGAATCTTCAGAGGCCTCTTCTGTGGATTTACCGCCAGTACTGTCTGCAGTCTTCCCGGTGGCTTCCTTGCTGCCGCAGGCTGTGAGTAAGGTTGTAACTGTTAAAAGTGCCATAAGGCTTAATTTGACTTTGTTTAATTTCATATTGTCCTCTTTTCTCCTTCATAAAAATAATCCACTCTTGTTAGTTGCATCTAACTAAGAATGGATTATACGTTAAGACAGAGATTCTGTCAACTAAAAACTAAAAATTATTAAAAAAATTTTAATTAAAGTATTATAAAGAAAAACTATCATGTAAATATAAATCGCAAAAACAGGTATAGTGTATTGGGTCTGCTCCTTTCCCGTCAGCGAGACGCAGAGCTGTATCAAAAGCTTTTATTGTAATCTCATCAAGAGGGCGTGCTATCATGGATAAAGATGGTATGTAATTTACAATATGCTCTGCATCCCCGGAGGAACCAAAACATAGCAGTTCAGCATCCCTTGGAATAAGAAAATGGTTGCGGGCTAAAAGTGGTATTGCACCGAATGCCAGAGTACTGTTCATACATATAATGATTTCCGGTTTTGCTTCCATGTTTAGTATGTAGCGTGCTGCAATGGCTCCGCCAATCATTGTGTTTTCTGTTGCGATAAAAGCATCTTTTGAAAGCTTGATTCCGTTTTCCTCACAGCAGCGTATAAATAAATTAAAATATTCATCTCCGTGCTGCCGGCTGTCTCTTCCTGAAAGTACCAGAATCTTGCTGCAGCCTTTTGCGCTAATCATTTTTACTGCCTGTGAAATAGCTTCGTCTGCCACGTAAGAAACACTGGAATACCTTGAACTTGAATGATTATAGATTACAAAGGGAGCACTCCCGGCGCGGTCTTCCAATTCCTTTAAATCGTTTTCATTTTCTATGCTGATAACCGCAGAATCATAAGCAGATATGTGAACCCGGTCAATTTTCTCTGTCAGCCGGCCTGTTTCATAGGGGCATAGTAGAATATTGTAATCTCGTCCTGTTTGTTTTCTATGCCTGTTGATGCTGGAATGAATGACATTCATATCCATCCATACGGAATTCACCGGAATAAAAAATGCAACTGTCGGCTGCCATTTTTTTAATGCATTTGGTTCATTGGCTGAAGAATTCATTTTATATCCCAGCTGTCTTGCTGCTTTTATTACTTTCTGGGCAGTATCATCTGCTACTTTATGTTCTTTCGCCGTCCCGTTTAATACAAAGCTTACTGTTGATACAGATACTCCTGCAAGCTTTGCCACATCTTTCATAACAGCCATAATTGACCTCCATGTAGATAAATTATATTAATATCTTAACAATATTTGGTTCAGATAACTCTAATATATACACTATAGCGGGAAAATTCAATCTTTGATTAAAATAATTTAAAAATTTTTTAATATTAAATTAAGTTCCACTAATTTGAAAAATCCCTGTTGACTCTCACACTGTGGTATACTCTATATTATAAGTGAGCTCAAAAAACATATATATGTGAGGAATTAAAAATGCTTAAAATAGGTGATTTTTCAAAATTATCAAGGATCAGTATACGGATGCTGCGGCATTACGATGAAATCGGCCTGCTGGTTCCCAAGAACACAGATTGCTTTACCGGCTACCGCTACTATGCAGAGGAACAGCTGCCTGTTGCGGGCAGGATTACAGCGCTTAGAGATATGGGGTTCGGTCTTTCTGCCATAGGCGAAATTCTGAAAAGTTACGATAATCCCCAGGCGCTGGCGGAGTTTCTGGCGGTAAAACAAGCTGAAGTACAGGCGGAGGCTGCCGAAACAAACCACCGTCTTCTGCTCCTTGAAACAGCCATTAAACGGTTGAGAAAGGATGAAACTGCTATGAATTATAATGTGACATTAAAAACTTTGCCAAAACGCTATGTTGCCAGTGTGCGGCAAGTCATTCCTGCCTATGATCAGGAGGGCACCCTCTGGAACATCATGATGAGCGAAACAGCCCCGCTGGGAGTACAATATGCCGACAACTGCCTCAGTCTTGCTGTTTTTCATGATGAGGGATACAAAGAAAGCGATGTAGATGTAGAAATCCAATGCGCCGTAAAGGGCAGCTATCAAAATACCGGACATGTTGTGTTTAAGGATGTGCCGGAGATAGACATTGCATCGGTAACTTACAAAGGCAGCTATGAGCAGCTTACCACCGTGAACCATGCGGTAGCGAATTGGGTAAGGGACAATGGCTACGAGTTTAACGGTGCTATGTTCTGCATCTATCATGTCAGCCCTGCCCAAACCAGTAATCCGGAAGAACTGGTGACAGAGGTGTGTTATCCGGTGAAAAAGAAATAACAAAAATATAAAAGGAGCTAGCGCCAATTGATTGATTTTTAGTCAAGGGGCGGAGCTCCTTATTCTTTGCATCTTTCCAATTTTAATGTCAGCATAATCCGTATATAACTGCAAAACTGTGGATAAAGAACTAGAAAATCTCCTTAATTTATTATATAATGAAGAAGTTCAGGTTAAGATTGCAAAATTATAAGGGGCATCCTGAGGAGGTAATAGCGTTGGGAGGACAGATTTTTTCATTGATTAGAACAAAATATAATACTTTATCAAATTCACAGAAGACGGTAGCGGATTATATACTCAGTAATTCTGATAAAGTGATGCTAAATACGCTGAATGATACGGCGTGTGCTTGTGACGTGAGTGAGACAACAGTGCTTCGTTTTCTGCGCAAGATAGGGTTTACTTCTTATCAGCTGTTCAAGATTAATTTGACGCAGCAACTCTCTACGAATACATCGGAGGTTGTCTATGAAGATGTGACGTTTCAGGATTCTGCTGAACAGATAATGGAAAAGATAATCCAGTCCACCACCAGCTCCATACGGGATAGCAAAGAAATCATAGATGCCGGGAGTGTAAAAAAGGTGGTCGATAAAATATGTGAGGCTAAGAAAGTTGTAATAATCGGCATGGGGGCATCAGGATCAATTGCAACTGATTTATACCATAAGCTGCTTAAGCTTAAATTAAATGCAGTATGCAGCAATGACCCACATATGATAAATATCCTGTCTACTAATTTGGATCCGGAAGATTTATTGATTGTAATTTCTCATTCGGGTGTGAGCAGGGAAGTTTTGGATGCTGCTTCTATAGCAGCGGAGCGAAACTGTGAGATTTGTGCGATTACAAGTTATGCAAAGTCTACTTTGGCCAACCGGGCACAATATGTGATTTGCAGTTCTTCGCTTGAGACAATGTTTCGTTCCGATGCCATGACATCCAGAATTATTCAGATTGTTATTATTGATATTATTTATGTGTGTATCGTAGTTAAAAAAGGTGAGGGGATTCTGCCTCAGATTCACAGTTCGCGGCTTGCAGTAGCAAAAAATAAAATATAGCATTATAAGAGTTGTCCTTGGGTGACTTCTGTAAAACCAAACTTAGAAAGAATATATCACAAAACTGTTAATTGACAGAGTGATATATTCTTTTTTTTGTATAAAGTAAATAAAAAATAAGCGAAGTTTTTGTGAATAAAGACACCGCCTTTCTTATTGACTTATTAAGAAACAAAGGGTATTATAATTACAAAATAGTAGTAAAACTACTGTTAATAAATTAACGGTAGTAATAAAACAAACAATAAAGGAAAAGGAGAGATGCATTATGAAAGCAGTACTTTTAGGAGATGCCATGATTCCGGGCAAAGGATTTGGTGAAGCATGGAAGAAGCACATGGGTCAATACGGAAGTAATATTATTGTTGAGAACTGGGAATCCGATTGGGGACAGCTTCAATACAGAAGGCTGGAAGTAGAGAAAAGAGGACCGGAAATTGAAACCGTCGATGAAACCATTTTGAAGGAGGGAAAAGATGCAGAGGCTCTGATGGGGCTGTTTGTGCCGGTTTCTAGTAAAGTTATGGATGCGATGCCGAACCTGAGATTGGTGGGGGTTTCCAGAGCAGGACTTGAAAATGTAAATGTTGAAGAGGCTACTAAGAGAGGCATACTTGTTTTTAATGTTAAGGGCAGAAATGCACATGCGGTATCGGATTTCGCCGTAGGGATGATGCTGGCAGCAGCCAGAAATATAGCAAAGGCACACCATGCAATTCAGAACGGTGAGTGGAGAAAAACTTTTGTAAACAGCAATGCAATTCCGGAAATGCACGACAAGACGATAGGATTGGTTGGTTTTGGATACATAGGAAAGTTAGTAGCAAAAAAACTCTCTGGCTTTGATGTAAACGTAGTAGTATACGATCCTTATACGAAGGAAGAAGTAATTAATGAAGCAGGAGCTAAAAAGGTAGAGCTTAATGAGCTGATGAGTACAAGTGATTTTGTTTCTATGCATGCCCGTCTGACAGAGCAGAATAAAGGGATGATTGGTGAGAAAGAGCTGGAAATGATGAAACCTACCGCATACTTCATCAATACCGGAAGAGCGGGGCTGGTAGACCAGGATGCGCTGGCTAAAGCTTTGGGAGGACAGAAAATCATGGGAGCCGCACTGGATGTATTTACAACAGAACCAATACCGGAAGACAGCCCCTTCTTAAAGCTGGATAATGTAACCTTGACGACCCATATTGCAGGGACTACTTCAGAAGCACTTACAAATTCTCCTTACTTATTAATGGAAGACATAGCAAAGTTTCTGAATGGAGAGGAGGCACACTTTATTGTAAATAAAGAAGTATTGGAGAATGAGGAGTTTAAAACTTGGCTTGCATCTGTAAGAGTTTAAGGAGGCTGGAATGCTTACGAATTTAAAATCAATCCTGGATGGGGCGTATGCAGGGAAGTACGCAGCAGGTTCTTTTAACGGTTATAATTATGAGACATTTCGTGGGATAATAGAGGCAGGAATAGAAACGGATACGCCAATTATTCTGGCCTTTGGGGCAAAATATTTAAAAAATATGTCTTTAGAGACAGCAGCGGGGCTGGCAGCGAGTCTGGGCAGAGATATCGCAATACCAGTGTGTCTGCATTTGGACCACTGCAGCGATATGGAAGTTGTATTCAGGGCAATAAAAGCAGGATTTGGCTCTGTTATGTATGACGGATCTGCACTATCATACGAAGAAAATCTGAAAAACACAAAAAAGGTTTGTGAAGTCGCACATGCATGTGGTGTATCTGTTGAAGGAGAACTTGGCAGTTTAGCAGCGGGGGAGAAATCACATGAAGGTTCTGAAACAGATGTGGAGGCTTATACAGAGCCGGGAGCTGCCAGGAGCTTTGTGAAAGAGACGGGAGTAGATGCTCTGGCAGTATCGGTTGGAACAGTGCATGGCCTTTATAAAGGAGAGCCTAATATTAGAATTGATATTCTGGAGGAGATTGATAAAAAGCTACAAATTCCATTAGTGCTTCACGGAGGGTCAGGAGTACCGGAAAAGGATATATTAAATTGTATCAGTCATGGAATTGCAAAGATTAATGTAAATACAGAGATATCTGTTTATGCAGTAGAACAGACAGCAGATTATCTGAAAGAAGACCAACCACATTTTTCAGTACTGTCTTTAAAGCAGATAGAGTATGTAAAAGAAGTTGTGAAGAAGTATATTGCATTTTTCGGCAGATAATACGAAAAGGAGAGAGAAGGATGAGTTTAGGGTTATTATTAGCAATATTTGCAGTGGCGTTGATATTCGTGCTCGTGTCTATTATTAAGTTTGATTTACATCCGTTTTTGGCTTTGCTTATTGGCGGACTGATTATGGGAATGCTTACCGGAATGCCTCTTAAAGAAGTTGCAGATGGTATTGCAAGTGGTTTTGGAAATACGATGACAGGTATTGGTATTTTGATTATCCTCGGTGTAGCACTGGGACATTTGTTACATATTTCCGGATGCACAAGCCAGATTGCGGCCTTGATGCTGAAGCTGACAGGACAGAAAAGAGCTGGTCTTGCTGTTAACCTGACTGGATATATCGTATCCATACCAGTTTTCTTTGATGCAGCATTTGTTATCCTGGTCAATCTGGTCAAATCTCTATCCAGAAAGGGAAAGATACCATTTGTATCACTTGTTACAGCACTTGCAGTTGGTCTTATCACAACTCACGCACTTGTCATTCCTACACCGGGTCCGGTTGCAGTAGCGGGTACGATGGGGGTTAATATTGGATGGTTCCTGTTATATAGCATTATCGTAAGTTTGCCTGCGTCAATCCTGGGCGGAGTATTTTATGGAAAATTCCTTGGCAGCAGGGCAGAGTATAAGGATGATTTTGCAAATGCATTTGACGATGTAGATGAAGAAAAAGAAATTTCAAGCGACAAGAACCTTCCATCAGGCGGACTTGGAATTTTATTGATTTTTCTTCCGATATTCATTATCTTAATAGGCACAGTAGCATCATTGATTTGTGATCCGGATTCTACAGCTTATATGGTATTCGGTTTCCTTGGGAATAAAAATATTGCCTTATTGATTGGATTGATTGTGGCTTTCTTTTCACTTCGAAAATACATTACTACTTCATTTAATGAAGTGATCACAGAGGCCGCAACACAGTCAGGTGCTATCCTTGCTATCACAGGTGCCGGCGGAGCATTCGGAGCAATTATCAATGGCACAGGTATCGGTGAAAGACTTGTGGAAGGTATGACGAGTATGACAGACGGTGTTGGAATTGCAATGATAATAGCGGCATTTGTAATCAGTCAGGTATTAAGAGCGGCACAGGGCTCTACAACAGTAGCACTTGTAACGACTTCAGCAATATTTTCACCAATAATTGCAGGTATGGCGAGTGTTTCACCTATCCTTGTGGGTCTTGCAATCTGTGCGGGCGGAATCGGATTATCACTGCCAAATGATTCTGGCTTCTGGGTAGTCAACAGATTCAGTAAATTTGATGTAAAGCAGACGATGAAAGTATGGACAATCGGAGGCACTATTTCTGGGGTGACTGCACTTGTAATCATCATAATATTAAGTGTATTCACAACTTCGCTTCCTGGCCTGCTTTAGAAATTAACAGAAGGGGTACGGATTATATGAGTTTGATTTCCTTAGATATAGGAACATCTGGTATGCGGGCTGTTGTCTATGGTCTGGACGGACAGAAAAAAGAAAATACATACTTTGAATACCATTCAGAATTTCCACAGCCGGGGTATGTGGAACAGAACCCGGAATCATGGAAAGAAGCAGCTATTTATTGCCTGTCAAATATAGCTCCATTTTTTAATGGTGAAGATGTGCCGCAGGCGATTGCTGTAACTTCACAGAGGTCATCTCTCATTCCTATGAAGGATGGACAGCCAATGAGAAATGCAATCATGTGGCAGGATAAACGTACTGTGCCACAATGTGAAAAGTTAATTGAAGAATATACATTAGAAGGTCTGTATACAAAGGCTGGCCTTCGTACAAATCCTTATTTTGTACTGCCTAAAATCTTGTGGCTCAAGGAAAACCAGTACGATATCTATGTGAATGCAGAAAAATTTATTGGTGTACAGGATTTGGTCGTGCATTATCTGATAGGACAGTATAAAACAGATTATTCACAGGCATGCCGTACGATGCTTATGAATATCGAAACCTTTACATGGGATCCTGATCTTCTTAGGATTGCAGGGATAACGGAAGAAAAGCTGCCCGAACTAGTTCCTCCGGGCAGCATCGCAGGGGGCCTCCTAAGAGAAATTGCCGAGAAGACAGGGCTTGCGGAAGATATCCCGGTAATCATATCAGGTGGAGACCAGCAGAATGCCGCTGTGGCACTGGGGGTGATTAAACCAGGAAGGGCAGAAGCGAATACAGGGACTGGTTCCTTTGTTATTTCTGCTATTGATAAGCCTGTATTTGATGAGGATGCAAGGGTTCTTTGCCAGGCATCTGCGATTGCAGGACAGTGGATTATGGAAGCAGGAATATTCAATACAGGAGCTACATACCGCTGGTTTAAAGAACAGTTCTGTACAGATATTCAGGATAGAAAGAACATATATGATATTATGAACGATGAGGCAGCGGCATCTCCTATAGGCTCGAACGGAGTAATAATGATTCCTCATTTTGAAGGAAGTGCCGCACCGTATTGGAATCCACTGGCAAAGGGAGTGTTTTTTAACCTTTCCCTGAACACAAAACGTGGAGATATGATCCGTTCCATAATGGAAGGAATAGCTGTGGAGATAAATGATGACATCGGTTTGATGGAGGAGATTACTTCCCCGATAGAAATGGTCAGTGTTGCGGGAGGTATGGTACATTCTGACCTGTTCTGTAAAATACAGGCTAATGTTTATGATAAGAAAGTAGCACGTTATGCAAACAGCGAAGCTTCTTCGTTGGGAGCAGCAATGATTGCGGCTGTAACACTTGGCGTGTATAAAAATATTGAAGAAGCATATGCAAATATGCTGAGAGATAAACCACAGATTTTTAATCCAAATGAGGAAGAGGTAATACAATCGGAAGTAATCATACGACGAAAACACAAACTGTATCAGGCGTTGAATGACCAAGATGCATATAAGTTTTTTGCCTGATATTTCCCTTCATAGCAGCCGCGATTCTTTAGAAATAAAGGATTGCGGCTTTTATGCATCTGGCAGATACATATTTTAACGACACAAGTCTCGGAGCTGCCCGGATTGCCGGAGGAAATAAAATTCATATTGACAATAAGTGAATGTTCGTTTATTATAAAATTACGAGGTGGTCATATGCGAAAAAAAGATGATGAAAAAGAAAAGAGCATAAAGGAAGCAGTTATAAGGTTAATTCTGGAAGAAGGCTTTCATGGCACCTCTATCTCGAAGATTGCTAAGAGGGCTGGGGTCTCTCCCGCGACAGTTTATATCTATTTTGAAAACAAGGAGGTTATGCTCCAGGATATTTACAACGAATATGCGGAAGAGATTTTCGATTATCTGCTTGGCAGCATCAACCGGGAGATGCGCGGCCGGCAATTAATTGAAGTTCTTATTACCAGTTATTATGATTACATCTGCGGAAACAGAGAAGTATTTAGCTTTGTGGAGCAGTTTTCCAACTGTCCTTCTCTTGCAAGCCGTTGTTCAGAGCGGCAGAGGATGTGTGAGGTCAGTAATCTGATCTTAGAGATGAAGGCGAAACGGATTATTAAAAATTACAGTAATGAAAACCTGATGGCAATTATGTTTTATCCGGTAAAGTCAATTGCTGTAGATCATTGTAAAAGCAAGGAAGAAAAAGAGGAGCTGTTGAGAGAATTTATTTATATTATTCAGGAAGCGTTGTTGATAGAGTAACTTTGGCGAGATTCTAATGTGGAGCTTATGGTTCACAAAGGTCTCGCAATCATTTCAAAGTTAATTAAACGAACATTCACTTATGAATGTCAGATGAAGAATGATGTACGGGAAGAAATACCAGCTAAACAGAGGTATTTCTTGATAAAGGAACATTCATTCAGAAAGGAAAGTGATTTATATGATGAACTCAGAGAAAATTAGAAAGACTGGAATTGTTATTCCGATTTCAAATATAGTATTATTGCCCGGAGCAGTGACAAAGCTCAGTGTCAGCAGTCTGAGTGAGGAACAGATAAGGTATCTGGAGGATGAAAATATAGAGAATATTGCACTGCCGATGAAGCAGAATTTCAATCAAAATGATGTTTCAGAGGATGACTTTTATAAAATTGGAATCTCATTCCAGATTGAGGATGTCCAGGAGTCAGAAAAGGGAATACAGCTTACAATCAAAGCCTTAGATAGAGTTGAGGTAAAAGAACTGGATATTGAAGCTGGTTATATCTATGCCCATTTTGAAAAGAGCCCGGATATTGAAGATATGGATGAGAAAAGCCAGGTGGATATGCTGGAGTATATTCAGAAAATCACAAGGGAAATAAGTGAAAGATTCCCGGACGGAAAGCGTTATGTTGCTGTGATTGAGGGTTTTCGGGACTTAAATTCCCTCATTGTATACCTTGCCCAGTTCCTTCCGGTTTCTAATGAAGAGAAGTACGAACTGCTGGCTGTCCAGTCCATGAAGGAGAGAAGCCTGCGCTTTATGGATTACCTTCTGAAACAGAAGGAAGCCATTGGATTACAGATTCAGATGGCGGAAAGATTTTCAGAGAAGGCAAATAAGCATTACAGAGAGCAGGTCTTAAGAGAACAGTTAAAGGCAATTCAGGAAGAACTAAATGAAGGCAAGGAAGGCCGGGGTAAAAAGGACGAGGAATATCTGACCAGGATTGATGAGGCCGGAATGCCCGATGAGATTAAGGAAGCCGCACTTGAAGAAGTGGAAAAACTTCAGGCTCAGGGCCCCAATGGTGCTGAATATAATGTAATACGCAATTATCTGGACCTTCTGGTTTCACTTCCGTGGAAGAAGGCTGAGGAGAAGGCGGTTAACCTGATAGAGGCAAGACGTATTCTGGATGAACAGCACTACGGTTTGGAGAAAGTAAAGGATAGAATCATTCAACATCTTGCAGTTATGCAGCTTAAAAAAGATAAGAAAGGCTCTATTCTACTGCTGGTAGGACCTCCCGGAACAGGAAAAACCAGCCTTGGAAGAAGTATTGCAGAGGCTCTGGATAGAAAATATATCCGTCTTAGTCTCGGCGGTATCAGAGATGAAGCTGAAATTCGCGGACACCGCAGAACCTATATTGGCGCGATGCCGGGAAGAATTCTTCAAAGTATCAAGAAAGCGGGTACAAATAATCCGGTCATGGTTCTGGATGAAGTAGATAAATTGATGGTTGGAGGTTTCAGCGGAGACCCGGCAAGTGCCCTGCTTGAAGTGTTAGATCCGGAGCAGAACAATAGTTTTACAGACCACTACCTGGATCAGCCATATGACCTTTCTGATGTATTCTTTATTGCAACCGCAAATTCATTAGAAAGTATATCAGAGCCGTTGTTAGACCGTATGGAGGTTATACAGATTTCCAGCTATACCAGTGAGGAGAAGTTTCATATTGCGAAGGACCATCTTGTTCCAAAGACTTTGGAGGAGCATGGTTTGACAGGGGACCAACTGATAATTCCGGAAGATGTTATAAGGAAAGTGATTAATGAATACACTCTGGAAGCAGGAGTCAGAGGTTTAAAGAAGCAGTTGGCTGGAATTGCCAGGGTAGTTTCTGAGAAAATCGTATCAAATAAAACAGAGGTTCCATATCAGGTAAGCGTGGAACAACTGGAAGATATTCTAGGACGGAAAGTGTCCAGACATGATGTGGCCCAGCAGGATAATCCTCCTGGAGTAGTGACTGGATTAGCCTGGACTCCGGTCGGCGGAGAAATCCTGTTTATAGAAGCAACCAGCATGGCAGGAAATGGGGAAGTGATGCTGACAGGTAAATTGGGAGATGTAATGAAAGAATCTGCCAGAATTTCATTAAGCCTGTTAAAATCCCGGCTGCCGTTGAATTCCATTAACTTTAAAGAAAGAGATCTGCACATCCATGTTCCGTCAGGAGCAGTACCAAAAGATGGTCCATCCGCTGGAATTGCATTATTTACAGCACTGGCATCTCTGGTGACGGGGATTAAGGTAAATTCAAGGCTGGCAATGACTGGTGAAATCACCTTGAGGGGTGCGGTCCTCCCAATCGGCGGCCTCAAAGAAAAACTGCTGGCAGCACAGAGGGCAGGAATCACGAAAGCATTAATTCCAAAAGATAATGTGGATGATTTGAAAGATGTGCCTGAAGAGGTAAAAAGTCAGATAACGATTGTACCGGTTGAAACAATTGAAGATGTTCTGAGAGAGACACTGTCAATCTCAATGCCAAAGCTGGAACAACTTCCAATGAGAAGAGAAGCAGGAGAGTTATCTTTTAAAATCTAAGTAATTCACCCCTGGTTAGAGTTTTCTAACCAGGGGTGAATTATTTTTTTGCCCTAAATCACTTCATAATTAGGTAAAAATAAAAGGATTTACATGAATGGTAAATAATGTTAGACTGCAAATGTGTAAATAATTACGTAAAATTGGAGGTATATCATATGGGCACTACAATTAAAGATATAGCAAAAACGGCAGGGGTTTCTGTTGCTACAGTTTCCCATGTAGTGAATAAAACAAGATATGTAAGTCCTGAATTGGTAAAAAGGGTGGAGGATGCAATAAATAATAGTGATTATAAAATAAAGATTCAAAAGAAAGTCAGCAGCCTGAAAATTGGGAAGCAATCCCAGGTGGCAATTGTGATCCCGTCTCTAATGGGCTCCCTTTATGTGCAGCTCATCGAGCATATATCTGCCTTTTTGCGGGAAAAGGGATACATAGCTGCTGTTTATTTTTCAAATGGGAATTACCGTCAGGAAAAAGAGATATTGAACCGCCTTATGATGGACAAGAAGGTAGCGGGAATTATTCTAAGTCCATGCAGGATGGATTCCAAGAATTATGAAAAATTGTATGCAAGGAATATTCCTGTAGTTCTTTTGGAAAGAGCTATAAGTGGAAAAGAGGAAGAAAGTGTAGTTGCGGAAAATACAAGAGCCTTATACAAGGGGACACAGCATCTGATCAAAAACGGACACAAAAAAATCGGAGTGATCCTGGGGGATTTGACCACGAGTGCGGTAGCGGAACGGCTGGAGGGATACCAAAGGGCCTTGCGGGATGCAGAACTGGATTATACAGAAAAGGATGTACTCTCCATTGTTCATGAAGAAAATATTGAGGAAGGGATTGAAAAAATCAGAGATTTTTATAATAGAAGAAGACCCACCGCTATTATCAGCGGAGGCAACCGTCTGACATTTTTAGTTTTAAAGGCATTACAGCACATGGGGCTGGAATGTCCCCAGGATATTTCGGTGGTTGGTTTTGGCGATGAAGAATGGTGTGAACTGGTGGTTCCGCCTCTTACTGCAATGCGGCAGGATACGCGGAGCATGGCCTATTATGCAGTCGAAAGAATCGCTGCAAAAATAGAAAATAAGGATTATGAAAAAGGGGAAATCAGAGTTCCCCTTCAGATATCGGTACGAAAGTCTACACAGATGATAGGGGGCGGGCCGTTTGGAGAAAAGGCATTTTCACCGGATGATATTGCACTGACGGAGGAAGAGAAGCGGCAGTTGAGACAAGGGAATTTTAAAATTGGTATTTCATTCCATTACAGTGGTACGGCGTGGAAAAGGCTTCATGAGGCGGGAATCCGGCAGACTCTCGAAATGCTTGGGGTTACAGTGGCGGCAGTAACGGAGGCAAACTTTGATTCCGAGCTGCAGGTTACCCAGTTGGAAGCCCTGGCTATGCAGCGTCTGGACGCTATTATAGCCATTCCCGCTGACGATAATGTTACCGCCGGAACATTTAAAAAGCTTTCCCGGGAAACAAAATTACTGTTTCTCAGCAATGTACCGGCCGGATTCGGAACAGATGACTATGTTTCCTGTGTATCAGTAAATGAGCGGGAAAATGGAAGAATCGTAGGAACTTTGCTGGGGGAATATTATAAGGGGAAGAAGCATGTAAAAGTAGGTTTTATTAACCATGGGCTCCCTTTTTATGGCACTCATCTGAGGGATGGAATTGCAGTGCAGATAATTTGTGAAAATTACGTAAATATTGAAATTGCATCTGTAGAGCAGTTTCAAAACATTGAGGATGCTTATGAGATAGTCAAGAACATGCTGCGCAGGCACCCTGACATACAAGGGCTGTATGTTTCCTGGGACCAGCCGGCGTTGAGAGTCATCCGGGCATTGGAAGAACTGGGGCGTGAGGATGTGGAAATCTTTACCACAGACCTGGACCGGGAAATTGGGAATTATCTTGTGAAGGATAAATATGTGAAGGGGATGAGCACACAGCGTCCGTTTGAACAGGGAGTTGCGGCAGCGATGGCGGCGGCTAAGGCTCTGCTGGGCCATAATGGATATAAATATATAGGTGTATCCCCTTACCTTGTACAAAAGAAAAACATTGTCCGCGCCTGGAAAGACATTATGCATGAACCTATACCAGGGGAGTGGAACATGTATATGGAAAAATAAATTACGTAAAAAACAAAAATACAAGTCAAAAATATACAAAGTTGAAAAACCCTAATTGACACGAACCTTGACGCATGTTATATTTTGCGTAAATACAAATGAGGGTTACAAAAAGAAGAAAAATGGCTGAAAAATTCGCGCGGTTTATTTGGTTGATTTTGTATCTGAAATGTAATGTTCTCATGAAACAGGTTTGAGACAAGGAGGAAATAGAATTTATGAAAAGAAAAATAGTATCTTTAATTTTATGTGCAGGGCTGGCTGTGTCTATGCTGGCAGGATGTACTACAGAATCAAAAATTGTGGATTCTGAGGGTGATAAGAAAACAGAAACTGAGGAAAAAGAAGGACCTTATAATTTTGCTTTTCTGCCAAATACGCAAAATAATACATTCCAATCCTCTATGAATGATAAATTCCAGGAATTATGTGAGGATGCAGGTTACAAGTATACATGTCTGGATCCGGATTATGACTTGAACACTCAGTTAAGCCAGTTATCTGATTCTGCAAACCAGGGTTTTGATGCGGTGTTTGTAATTCCGGTTGATTCAGCAGGTATCCGCCAGGGTCTGCAGGAATTAAATGATGCAGGGATTCCTGTTATCAACGTAGACACGGCGGTTATTGAAGATGACCGGGATCTGGTGGAATCTATTATTGCAACAAATGCTTACCAGGCAGGGGTGCTTGTAGGAGAGCAGATGGCAAAAGATTATCCGGATGGCGCTAAAATTGCGATTTTGGATTTCCCTTCAAATGAAAGTTGTGTAGACCGTGTAAACGGTTTCCTGGAGGGACTTGGTGATAACAAGGACAAATTTGATATTGTAGCTCAGCAGGACGGTAAGGCTGCATTGGATGAATCCATGCCGATTGCCGAGGATATTATCCAGGCAAATTCAGACTTAGATGCATTTTTCTGTATCAATGACCCGTCATCACTTGGGGCAGCGGCAGCTTTGAAGGCGGCAGGGCTTACTGGAAAAGTGGGAGTTTATTCTATTGATGCATCTCCAGACGGAAAAGCAGCTATGGTAGACGGCACATTTACATGTGTAGCGGCACAGGTACCGGTACAGATTGCGGAAACAGCATTTGAAAAAGCAGTAGAACTGCTGCAGGGGAAAGAAATTGAGAAAGAAATCTGGCTGGATTCCCACCTTGTGACAGTGGACGAGGCAAAAAAGACTGAAGGACAATGGCAGTAAAAAGCGGATAAACTGTAACGAAGGGCTGTTTTGAGATAATCAAACAGCCCTTTATAAAAAGGTGTAAGAATTAAGTGAGGTGAGCAATTGTTGGAAGATAAAGTAATCTTACAGATGGAGGGTATCAGCAAGAGATTTGGAGCTACTCAGGCACTGGATGGAATCAATTTTGAATTGAGGCTGGGTGAAGTCCATGCGTTGCTGGGAGAAAACGGAGCCGGAAAATCGACTCTGATTAAAGTGTTAGGCGGTATTCATAAGCCGGATGAGGGTGTTATTAAAATAAACGGTCAGGAAATTGAGATGAATGGCATTCAGGACGCACGGAATTCCGGGATTGGAATTATTCATCAGGAAATCGTGTTAGTTCCGTATCTTACAGTGACGGAAAATATATTCCTTGGAAGGGAGCTATTAACACCTCTCCATACAAGGGACTTAAAAAAGATGAATGAACTGGCGCTGGATATGACAGAAAAGCTGGGACTTCATATAGATGTGACTACAAAGGTGGGCAATTTAAGCATTGCACAGCAGCAAATGGTAGAAATCGTGAAAGCCATATCTTTTAATGTAAAGATTCTGGTCATGGATGAACCAACCTCCTCTCTTTCCGATGAAGAGGTAGGGAAACTGTTTGAAACAATGGACAGGCTGAGAAAGGATCATGTCAGCATTATCTATATCTCTCATAGAATGGAAGAGTTATTTGCTGTTACAGACCGTGTGACTGTCATGCGGGACGGTACATATGTAGGTACGGTAAATACAAAAGAAACAAATGTAGACAGTCTGGTTGGCATGATGGTGGGACGCAGCCTGACAAATTATTATACACGTGATTATAACATGACGGATCAGGAAGTCCTGAGGGTAGAGGGCATTACCAGAGCGGGAGTGTTCCAGAATGTAAGTTTTTCTGTACATAAAGGAGAAATACTAGGTTTTTCCGGGCTTGTAGGAGCAGGAAGAAGTGAAATCATGCAGGCGATTTTTGGAAATGATTCTTTTGAAAGCGGTAAAGTGTTCCTGTCAGGGAAGGAAGTAAAATTCAAGTCTAGTATGGAAGCGATTCAAAACGGAGTGGCAATGGTGCCGGAAGACCGGAAAAAACAGGGGCTGACTCTGATTAATTCCGTAGGGTTTAATATGACACTTGCAAGCCTGGGCTCTGTAATGAAAGGTCCTTTGCTGAGTGAGACAAAACGCAGCCGTGTGATAGGCGAGTATATAGATGAATTGAACATAAAGACGGCTTCTACGGATATAGCGGTGTCCAGTCTGTCCGGAGGAAATCAGCAAAAGGTGGTTTTGGCGAAATGGCTTGCTACGAAACCCAGGCTGCTCATACTGGATGAGCCTACCAGGGGTGTGGATGTAGGTGCAAAAGCAGAAATTTATGCGATCATCAACCGGCTGGCAGGACAGGGTATGGCAATTATTATGATTTCTTCAGAATTACCGGAGATTATCAACATGTGTGATAATGTCTGTGTTGTAAGAGAGGGGAAAATTGTAGGAAGATTGGGCCATGAAGAACTGGATCAGGAAGAAATCATGAGATTTGCTACAGGAGGAGAATAGAAATGAGTAACAAAACGAGAGTAAAGAGCAGCAATCAGTTTATCGGTATGCTGAAATCAAATACAGGAATCTTATGTGTAATGATATTGATTGGAATTACGCTGTCATTCATGACTCCAAACTTTTTGACGGCAGGCAATATCATATCCGTATTGCGGCAGATTTCCAATAATATCTTTCTTGCATTGGGTATGACCCTGGTCATTATACTCGGAGGTATTGATTTATCCGTAGGTTCTATTGTGGCGATGAGCGGTACCCTGACGGTGGGCTTTATTGTGACCAATGGAGTTCCTATGATGCCGGCGATTCTTGCGGGACTGGCACTGGGAACCCTGGTGGGGCTGTTTAATGGATTTATCGTGGCGAAATTTCGGGTGCCTGCATTTATTGTAACACTTTCAACCATGAATATGGCGAAAGGAATTGCCTATATATACAGCGGCGGGCGCTCCACCCGTATCACTTCAGATGCATACGCAATGATTGGAACCGGTTATCTGTTTGGCGTAGTTCCGCTGCCGGTTGTATACATGGTTATTCTGATTATCATCTTTGTAATCCTTTTAAATAAAACGAGATTTGGCACATATGTATATGCGGTGGGAGGAAACAGGGAATCAGCGCGTCTGTCAGGTGTTCCAATTAAAAAGGTGGAGATCCTTGTATTTACAATCAGTGGTTTTCTTGCAGCTTTTGCGGGAATTGTACTAAGTTCACGTATGTATTCAGGACAGCCGAAAGCAGGTGACGGCTATGAAATGGATGCCATTGCAGCCTGTGTATTGGGCGGCATATCTATGGCAGGAGGAACCGGACATGTGAGCGGAACTGTTATAGGTGCAGTCGTAATCGGTATTATAAGCAATGGACTGAACTTGATTGGTGTAAGTTCCTTCTGGCAGTTGCTTGTGAAGGGATTGATTATCCTTGTGGCAGTAATCATCGATTCACAGAAAAATATTATTTCTGAAAGATTAGGAAAGAAAAAAGCAGCAAATAAGTAAAGCAGAAAAGGAGTATAGCTATGAAGATATTTAGAAAACCGTCGTTTGCAGATTCTACAGGAGATGCAATTCCGTTCTATCACGATGGTGTTTATCATATTTTTTCGTTGACACCGCCTCCGGGCACAACTGTTTATCCGGCGCGGCTCCGTACAACATGGAGTCACACCATTTCAAAGGACCTGGTTCACTGGGAAGAGCTTGAGACGGCTTTGTATCCGGGAGAGGGTGATGAGCCCGATGCAGACGGTATATGGACCGGAGCTGTGATATACGGAGAAAATAAATATCATATTTTTTATACAGGATATAACTATCATTTGGAAACAGACCAGCAGACTATATGTCACGCTACAAGTGAAGATGGAATCAAATGGACAAAAGACCCGGGGAATCCGGTTGTAAAGCCTGTGGCTGAATTGTATGAACGTTTGGACTGGAGAGATCCTTATGTATTTTATAATGAGGACGATGAATGTTACTGGATGCTGATTTCCGGAAGAATCAAGGAAGGACCTCCGACAAAGACTGGATGTATTATCTTGTACAGGTCAGATAACCTGGAAAACTGGGAATATTACGGGCCAATTTATAAACCATACCATACAAACTGTCCGGAGTGCTGTGAAATGTATAAGATGGGAGATAACTGGTATCTGTCTTACTCCAGGTTCTCGGAGTTTGTGAATACAGTATACCGGGTTGCGAAATCTCCTTTTGGACCCTGGCGAACCCCTAAAATGGACGGGATTGGCGGCAGAAGATTTTATGCAGCCAAATCACTGGAAAATGATGAAGGAAGAAGGTTTTACTTCGCATGGGCACATGACAGGGCCGAAAGAAGCGACCAGGGAGAATGGTACTGGGGCGGAGAATTTTGTGTCCCTCATGAGGTGGCTGTCAATGCAGAAGGCGAGCTGGACGTAAAAATGCCAAAAGAGATTTTAGAATCTATACAGGAACCGGTAGAGTGGACATATAAACCCATCTGGGGAGAAAACCAGAGATTTGGAGAGACATCAATTGTCCTGAATGCAGAGGGAACATTGAATTATGGGTTCTTCCAGTTTGAGGAAGAAAGCGTTATGTTCAGTTGTAAAATGAAAGTAGGAGACTGCCGTGACCACTTTGGCCTGCTGCTGAAATCCGATGAAAAAGCAGCCAGATGTCTGGAACTGCGGGTTGAGCCGGGAATGCAAAGGGTATCCCTTGTGAACCTTCCAATGGATGTGGACCCTTTTTGGAGAGAGTCCTGTACCAATGTAGGAGAGCCTAAAAATCCCGGACCGGATGGTATTCGTGTTTGCGAAAAACCATTTCCGGTAAAAATGGGAGATTTGATTGATGTAAAAGTAATCATTGACCGTGATATGGTGGAAATCTTTATTGGGGAAAAGGCGGCCTTTACATACCGTGTATATGAGAAAACAGATTATAATATCGGGCTGCAGGTCCAGGACGGCAGCGTGGAATACTACGATATTAAAATAACAAAATAAAAAAGAAGCTGTGGTTTGAGTAGACCGCAGCTTTTTGATTTGGTTTCGGAAATTCTGTATTTTATAAATACTATCCTGAGGGGGAAAATGGGATGAGGAACTCCGGTATTCCCGTGTAATATGGCGCGATGTCGTATTGCTGGTAATAGATAACAATACCTTCCGGCTTCAGAAAGTAGTTTTCCGGATGAAAGTTTTTCCTAAGCAGTTCTTCATAATTGTCGAAATAAGAGCCAGGTTCAGTTTTCAGGCGCTCTTCTATCTGCTGTTCAATATTGGTAAATAAGGAGTCGGTGAAAGAAGCGCCCTGGGGATAGAAGTCTTCCAGTGTCATACGGCTGCCGCTGAAAAAGTTCCATGTATCTGAATTTCGAAATGTTGCACCATGGGCGCCGCCCATAAAAGTATAGTTGTCAAAATAAAGACTGGTAGTACAGTTTTGATTATAAGTAACCTCATAAACAGATTGAAAGGTATAGGTGTTGAAAGGTGGTTTGTTGTTCACGATATATTTAGCGGTTTCAACAGCCTGAGGATAAAGGATGGTACGGCAGTGTCTTTCTGTTTTTAAGGCATAATCAGCATAATATTGGTTAATGTTCTGGGCGGCTGCCTGACTGCATTGTGTAGTGAAGTAGGGATAATTTATTTTATACGAAAAGACAGGTATGTCGCTGGTATACATAGTATCTTCCAAGACTTTTTGAGAGATGTTCTGCATAGTGACCTCTGATTTAAACCGATTTGATACAGTTTATTAGAAAGAAAGGGATTCTATTATTAAAATTAGGGGGAGTGATAAAAGAGTCTGCGGGAAAGCGGCAAACAGCCCTGCTTAAGATGAATTCTGCAGGGCTGTTTCCTTATGTGTAGAAAAAAGTAAATAACCGGGATTAATCAACGCTGATTACGCTGGTGGGGCAGTTATCAGCTGCTTCAGCTGCTGTTTCTTCTGTTTCTGGTGTAATATCGCTATAGACCTCTGCCAGTCCGTCATCTGCCATGCGGAATACCTCTGGACAGAGCTCTGTACAAAGACCGCATGCAATACATCCATCTCTGTCAATGACTGCTTTCATGTAAATGTCCTCCTTTCGTAAATACTCTACACGGTGCCGAAACATAGGGTTTCTACCCTGAAGTGCCAGCCTGACCGTACATGCATATAGTATTGCCCTGTAAGTTCAAGAAATACAAAGTTGTTCATAAAAACGAAAAACCTGTCCGATATTACCCGAACAAATTTTTCGCTATGAAGTGAATACATTGTATCATAATTCTATTTTTAGGACAAATAATCTTTTGAGATTTTATGGATATCTAGGGAGTATCCGTCTTGTTGTATTTCTCCCAGTGATAATAGGATTGCTTTTCGTATAAGTTCTCCTTTTTCTCTTCTTCGGATAAGGCGGATTTTTCATAGTTGATTTTAACCTGTATTGCTCTTGGATAGTCTCCAAACTGTTCCCCGAATATTGTCAGCCCTCCGGGACGCCTTTTTTCTTCGGAAACTTCAAAGCGGAGCGTCCAGTGATTTTTGTCTAAGCCGTAATCGTCAACTGTAAAATCAGATTTTTTTTCCTTGTCAAGGAATACTCCGTGGCGGTTGATTTCAAACCGTTTTAGAATGCCATACTGTGCCGAGGTCCACCAGACTGGCGTGTACTTTCCTTTCTTATCTCCGAAGTCACCGGGGGAAACCCAGGGGCAGATAAGTTTATCATTCAAATAAAGGTTGATATCGGATTCCCAGTCCATTCTTGCATTGGGATATTCGGAGCACATTTCAGCGGAGATTTCTATATCAAGGATTTTACATTTTTCAGGAATGTAATTGGGAATTTCATACTCCAGGTAACCGCTTGTGAACCAGACAAGCTGTGCATTATAGCGGGCAGGGTCATAAAAGTACCTGGGGTCATCGTATCCCCCAATTACTTTTTCTGTATCTGCAATTCCACAGGTGGGCTTTACCTCTGCCTTTGTATATTGGCCTACTCCGATTTGAACCTCGTAATTCTGCACATGTGTATGGTTAACCGTAGGCATACTTAGAACATACCACTGGCTGCGCAGGGAACATACTTTGCCGTATTGCTTGGAACGGGTGGACACCACAAGGCCAACTTGCTCCAATTTGTTTATATGAGATGTCATCATGGCGCTGGTGACACCTACGGACTCGGCCAGTTGTTTGATATTTGCCTTCCCCTCGGCAAGTCTTTTGATGATTTTGATTCGTACTGGACTTGCTAGAGCTTCAAAAAATGGGAGGTTTTCTTCTGATACCCATAATTGCATATAGATTCATTCTCCTTTCTGTGTTGGGATGTTTTTATTGTATCAGAGATGTTAAAGATTGTATAGAAATTGGTACAATAACTTTATACATAGTTAAATCTATAGTGTTCACAAAAAAGTAAAAATTTATAAATAACTTAATTCAAAGTGAAAAACAAACAAACGGAGAATCTATAAAGTGTGCAACTTAACTAAAAAAATCATATCAAAATAGCTTATATTGACAAAATGTACTTAAATACATATAATTAAATTAACTTAATGGTTAATACATGAATACATAAATAGCATGTATAACCTAATACATGTATAAGTTGTATGGTTTCGGAATGCTGCAGAATTCTGAAAAGAAAAAATGGGAGGAAAAGAAATGAAGAGAAAAGTTATAAGCATTTTATTATGCATGACCATGGTAACCTCTATGCTGATAGGCTGTGGAAAATCAGATCCTGCGGATGACACTTCCAAAAGTGATGGAGGTACGGAACAAAGCAGTGACGGAATGACTCAGGGAAAAAATACTTTTGTTGACGGCGGTACAGAGTTATCACTGTGGACCTTTCAGGAACTGCATGTAGCATTCTATACAGAAATGGCTGATTTGTGGAACAAAGAAAATCCTGATAACCCCATTAACCTGACAGTCACAACCGGAGAAGCCCATTCAGTGCACAGCAAGCTGCTGGTAGCGTGTCAGGCAGGAGAAGGTACACCGGATATAGCAGATATTGAAGTAGGGTATTATGGTTCTTTCCTGAAAGATGACTATCTGCTTCCATTGAACGATGTGGTTGAACCATATAAAGATGAGATTGTAATGTCACGTGTTGAGATGTATGGAAAAGACGATAACTGGTACGGAATTGATTTTCACCTGGGCGCTTCTGTGTGCTATTACAATATGGACATTATGAATGAAGCAGGTGTGGACCCGGCTGATATTGTAACATGGGACGACTATTTTAAAGCCGGTGAGCAGGTTTTGGAGAAGACAGGAAAACCAATGCTTGCAGTTGAGACAGCAGACCTGTTCCTCCCGCAGATGATGCTTTTGGAAAAAGGTGTACAGTATGTGGATGAAGATGGACAGCCAAACATTGATACGAAAGAACATGCCGAGGTTGTTGATTACATTAGAAAAATGATTGATGCAGGTATTTGTGAAATTGCACCTGGCGGCGGATTTCACATGGAGGAATGGTACGGACATCTGAACGGCGGCGGAGTTGCTTCACTTGCAATGCCATTATGGTACATGGGACGTTTCACAGACTACTGCCAGGACCTGAAAGGCAAGATAGGAATTTACGAGATCCCGGTATGGAATGAAGGGGATACACGTGAAGTGCTTCAGGGCGGTACAGGAACTTCCGTAATTAAGTACACGGAACAGGAAGACCTTGCAAAAGAGTTCCTTGCATTTGCAAAACTCTCAGAAGAGGGAAATAAATACGAGTGGGATGTATTGGGATTTGACCCAATCAGAACGTCACTGTGGGATGACCCGGAAATCACAAACGATCCCGATAATAAATTCTTACAGTATTTTACAACAAACCCATTCGATATTATTAAGAAAAATGGAACTGACCTGACAGCACCGAATATTTCAGGAGGATACTCCGCAGCTTACAGTGTATTAGTAACAACAACTTATTCAAATGCGTTTGAAGCATCACCGGATGAAGATGCAGCAGAATTGCTGAAAAACGAACAGGCTAGCATTATTTATGAATAGTAACAAATAATTAGCAGAGTAACTATTGTGACAGGGCTGTTGTGCAGGCTGATTAGAAACGGCTGTGCCAACAGCCCTTCACCCTAAGCTGTTTAAGTCTTTATCAAGAGAAATGGGGAAATAATTATGCAGAAAAAAAGTATTTTCAGCCGTTTTCTATACTCCCAGAAAGCGGCGCCGTATGTATTCGTTCTGCCCTTTGTATTAACGTTTCTGATTTTCTTTGCCTATCCGGTTATAAACACGATTATGATGAGTTTTCAAAAGGTAGCGGGCGGAGAAGCCACGTTTGTGGGTGTATCCAACTATCATACACTGATGAACCCTGTTTTTTATAAATGTCTGAAAAACAGTGCTTTTTATACAGTAATCAGTTGTGCTCTTATGATACCGATCCCAATGGTTCTGGCAGCAATGCTGAATAGTAAAGCGATGCGGGCAAAAGGTTTTTTCAGAAGTGTTATGTTCATTCCGGCTCTTACTTCGGTAGTAGTTGCGGGCGTTGTATTCCGTTTAATGTTTGGTGAGCTGGAAGGGTCCTTTATGAACCAGGTGCTGGCATTTTTTGGACAGGATCCATTGGTTTGGCTGAGGAAACCGGTGACGGTATGGATTACTTTATTTATATTATGTCTGTGGCGGTGGACCGGCGTGAATATGATGTATTACCTGTCAGGCCTGCAGCAGATTCCCGAGGATTTATATGAATCTGCCGATATAGATGGGGCCAATTCCCTGCAGAAGTTCAGGTTTATCACGCTGCCGCTGTTAAAACCCACAACGGTCTATGTACTGACGATTTCCATTTTTGGCGGGATGGCGATGTTTACAGAGTCTTACCTCTTGTTTAACGGAAATAAATCACCAAATAACGTGGGTACCACGATTGTAGGGTACTTGTACAGGATGGGAATGGAGCAGAATAATATTGGTATAGGCTGTGCAATTGGCGTTGTACTCCTGCTGATTGTTATGGTAATCAATGTGATACAGCTTGCTTTTAATGGAACGTTTAAGAAAGGGGAATAATTATGGCAAAGAAAAGATCATACATATCAACGATTCTTCTGATTTTCTTTTTCGTAGTTGTGGCGTTAATCACACTGCTTCCGCTTATCCTGCTCCTTGTGTCTTCATTTCGGGCGGGATCGGATCTGATGCGTTATGGATTGAATTTTAATATCGACTGGGCAAATGCCCATATAGAGAATTATAAACTGCTGTTCAGCGGACAGAATAATTATTTCGTCTGGTATAAAAACAGTTTGGTTATTACGGTTGCCCAGCTCGTACTGGCATTGTTTTTGAGTGCCTGTGTAGGGTATGGGTTTGCGATGTATAACTTCAGGTTCAAGAACCTTTTATTTGGCTGTGTATTGCTGGTTATGATGATACCTACAGAAATTATCATTCTCCCCCTGTATCGTCTGATTATCAATATGAATGTGATGGACTCTATGTGGGGCATTATTTTACCTTATATGGTGGTGCCAATGCTGATTTTCTTCTTTCGGCAGTATCTGTCGGGAATACCAAAAGATTTCCTGGATGCGGCACGTGTGGACGGATGCTCTGAGTATGGAATTTTTCTGAGAATTATGATGCCGCTTATGAAGCCTTCCTTTGCGGCAATGGGCATCTATCAGGGTATGCAGAGCTGGAATAACTTCCTGTGGCCGATGATTGTTATGCGCTCCCAGAATAAGATTACATTGCCGGTGGGGCTGCAGAGCCTGATGTCACCATATGGAAATAACTATGATATTCTCATTGCAGGGTCTTGTTTTGCGATTATACCGATTTTAATATTATTTGCATGCTTCCAGTCCTATTTTATTGAAGGAATGACAGCAGGCGGAGTAAAAGGGTAATATTTGTTTGCAGAGGAGTCCGAAAATGAAACTACATATAAACAGAAAGCATGAGATTGGAAAGCGAAATCCAATGATTTATGGTCATTTTATCGAGCATTTCCACCGCCAGATTTATGGGGGGATTTATGATCCCGGCAATCCACTATCTGACGAAACGGACCTTCGTATGGATGTTCTGGAGGCCATGCAAAGGATAAAAGTTCCGGTGCTCAGGTGGCCGGGAGGGTGTTTTGTATCTTCCTATCACTGGAAGGATGCTGTTGGAAAGAACAGAAAGCCGCTTTTTGATAAGGCATGGCGGGTGGAAGACCCAAATACATTTGGTACAGATGAATACATAGAGATGTGCAAAAAGATTGGATGTGAACCATATATCTGTACGAATGCCGGTACGGGGACCCCGGAAGAAATGAGTGACTGGGTGGAATACTGTAATCTGGAGACGGAAGGGCAGTATGCAAAACAGCGTATTTTTAACGGATATAACGCGCCTCACAGAGTTAAGTACTGGAGTATTGGCAACGAGAATTATGGCTTTTGGGAAATTGGCGCCAAGTCTTCCGATGAGTGGGGGCGCCTGGTCAGGGAATCAGCAAAAATGATAAAGCATGTGGATTCGGAGACAGAGCTGACTGCCGCAGCACTTACAGATTTAGAATGGAATATAAACCTGCTCAAAAACAGCGGACAGTTTCTGGATTGGATATCCATTCATGAGTATTGGGACGGCATCCAGCAGAATAATGATTATGCAGATTATGAAGCAGTTATGGCGTATACAAATCTGACGGAGCATTCTATACAGAAGGTACGGGGACTTTTGATGGCGATGGGCCTGGATAAAAAGATAAAGATTGCATTCGATGAATGGAATCTGAGAGGGTGGTATCACCCCAATGTTCATACCATCCGTCAGGGGATTATGAAAGAAGAGTATCTGTATCCACGGGATGAAAATGATGATAATACGAAATATACAATGGCAGATGCAGTATTTACAGCCTGCTTCCTGAATGCATTAAACCGGAACTGCGATATTGTAGGGATGGCGAATTTTGCTCCTATTGTAAATACCAGAGGGTGCATTTATACATATGAGAATGGGATTGTGCTCAGAAGCACATACCATGTGTTTGATTTGTATGTGAATTATATGGGCGATATTGTATTGAATGCATGGTGTGAAGATGTGGAGAAGATGAACGTATATAACAAAGCGGGAGAACGGGAAGAAACAGATGTGCTTGATATTGCAGCAACAGCCTTTAGTAACAGGGAAGGCTTCGCCATAGCGGTTGTAAATAAAAGTGATTCAGAAGAAAAGAGACTCGGCCTGGAGCTGGAAGCTTCCGGGGATGTACAGTTCCATTATATTTCAGGGGACAGTACAGAGGCTTATAATGATGTGGGTCATGATGCTGTGACATTAGAACATACAAAGCTGGGCCCATATAAACCGGGAATGAGTGTTGCACTGAAGCCCCATATGGCAGGGGTGATTCGAATCGGCTGTTAAACGGGGATCGGAGGGGTGCAGGGTGAACCCGGATAACAGGGAGTCTTTTTTTACTAGAATATTCAGCAAATATTATCCAAAGGAAGAACGGGATAATGTTGCGTATCATACTGGAGGAGGTTTAAAGACATGGCCAAAAAGGCAAAAATGATTATTGATAAGGAATATAGAGTAGCAGAGGTGGATAAAAGAATTTATGGCTCTTTTATAGAGCATTTGGGAAGGGCGGTATATGATGGATTATATCAGCCGGGCAATCCGCTGTCGGATGAAGATGGATTTCGCAAAGATGTCATCTGCCTGGTAAAGGAGATTGATGTTCCGATTATCCGTTATCCAGGCGGGAATTTTGTATCCAGTTTTGTGTGGGAGGACAGTGTAGGTCCGGTGGATGAAAGACCGGCCAGGCTGGAACTGGCATGGAGAAGTCTGGAAAAGAATGAAATCGGAGTAAATGAATTTGCAAAATGGACAGAAAAGGTAAATTCTGAGATGATGATGGCTGTTAACCTGGGGACCCGTGGAATTGCAGATGCATGTAATCTTTTAGAATATTGTAATCATCCCGGCGGCACGAAGTACAGCGATATGCGTATTGCCCACGGAGTAAAAGACCCTCACAATATTAAAGTATGGTGTCTGGGAAATGAAATGGACGGCACGTGGCAGTTAGGTCACAAAACGATGGACGAGTATGGAAGGCTTGCGGAGGAAACCGCAAGAGCGATGAAGCTGATTGACCCCAGCATTGAACTGGTTTCATGCGGAAGCTCCAATCTGGAGATGCCTACATTTCCAAAGTGGGAGTCTAAAACATTAGAATGTACATATGATCTTGTGGATTATGTTTCCCTCCATCAATATTATGGAAATGAGGCAGATGATACCGCGGATTTCCTTGCAAAATCAGATGATATGGATGAATTTATCCGTTCAGTTATTGCAACGTGCGACTATGTAAAGGCAAAAAAACGTGGAAAAAAGAATATTAATTTAAGCTTTGATGAGTGGAATGTATGGTTCCATTCCAGAGCGGAGGAAGTTGATACCATGAAAAACCGCCCGTGGCAGGTTGCACCTTCAATTCTGGAGGATGTTTATACATTTGAAGATGCTCTGCTGGTTGGACTGATGCTCATTACTCTTTTAAAACATGCGGACAGAGTAAAGATGGCATGTCTCGCACAGCTTGTGAATGTCATTGCCCCGATTATGACAGATAAAGACGGAGGTGCAGCATGGAAGCAGACCATTTTCTATCCATTTATGCATACATCACAATATGGGCGTGGAGTAGTGCTTCGTCCGGTTCTTGATACACCGGTGCATGATACAGCGTGTCATGAACAAGTTACGGATATAGAAAGTGTGACAGTATGGAATGAAGAAAAAGAGGAAATGACCATTTTTGCAGTTAACCGTAATCTGGATGAGGATATAGAACTCGAGACAGATATAAGGGGACTGGAAGGTTACCGGATTCTGGAACATATTGTTTTGGAAAATGATAATATGAAAATTGTAAACAGCGCGGGAAATGAAAGGGTGGCACCGAAGAAGGCAAGTCAATCCAAAATGGATGGAGGTATCATTACAAGTATTCTTCATAAAACATCATGGAATGTGATTCGTTTAGGTAAATAATTTACAGTGAGAAAACGGAGATTTTCTTTATAAAAGGAGAAGCTATGTGTGCACAGCCAAAATACATTGAGATATTCGAATGGATTAAACAGCAGATAGACATTGGGAATTTAAAACCGGGAGAGCGGATGTATTCTGAAAAGGAGCTGGTTGAACTCTTTTCTGTAAGCCGCCAGACGGTAAGGCATGCAATTTCAAAGCTGGAATATGAGGATATTGTAGTGAAAAGGCGTGGAAGCGGAACATATATCAGGAAAGCAGACAGCGGTGCTGAACCGTCCGGCAGTATGCAGATAGCAGTAGTAACAACCTATGTTGATGATTATATTTTTCCCAGAATCATTCAGGAAATCCAACATACGATTGCCAGAGAAGGTTATATGATGCAGCTGATGTTTACAAACAATTCTGTAGAAAAAGAACGGGAAATCTTAAATCAGCTTATAGAAGAAAACAATGTAGCTGGAATGATTATAGAACCGACTAAGAGTGCACTCCCAAATCCCAATATTCCTCTTTTTGAAAAACTGGCCTGCAGAGGAGTCCCGGTGGTATTTTTAAATTCTTACTATCCCCAGCTTGAGGTGCCCCGTGTAGTTCTTGATGATATACTGGCCGGAAAGCTGGCTACGAAATACCTGATTTCAAAGGGGCATAAGAATATAGGAGCTATATTCAAGTCGGATGATGGGCAGGGGCTGCGGAGGTATTATGGATATGTGGAGGCGCTTTTAGAGGCGGGGTTATCTTTCAGAGAATCTCATATTATATGGGTATCAACTGAGGATATCAGCCGTATGAAGCAGGATGAGGACAGATATTTAAACAGAATGAATGGGAATACGGCTTATGTGTGCTATAACGATAAGATTGCATATGAACTGATGGAAATTTACTCATCTCATCATATCTCTGTACCAGAGGACATTTCTATTGTGGGGATTGATGATGCAGATATTGCCAAGAGATCCAGGGTGATGCTCACGACGATGAAAAACCCGGTACGGGAACTTGGCCGGGAGGCTGCAGCTATCATACTGAATATGATTAGGGGAGAAGAGGCCGCTATGAGTTACAATGCGGTACCGGTGTTAATAGAACGGGATTCTGTGGCGAGTAAAATAAGCTGATGACAGGAAATCCAGGCAGCGGGTAATTCAGCGTATTCGGCTCAGAAACAACGGTTGACTGGTCCGTTATCGGTGACAGAAAAGAGCTGGATATTTTAGGGGCGCAGTGTAAGACTGCGCCCTTCCTTTGGTTATTCCCACTTAAAAAAGCGAATAGAAATAGTAACACATATTACAGCAATTATAATCATCACAATTACTGGAATAAAAACGCTGGATATCGGCAATCCGAGTGAAGCAGCTTTGAGGAGCTTTATTCCTTGTGTTAACGGCAATATATCTGCTGCTTTTTGAAGTGTAACGGGCATCACTTCGTAAGGAAGAGTAGCACCTGAAAAGAGAAGCATTGGAAAATACAGCAGGCTGGCAGCAACACCTGCTATTTTTGTGTTTGGTGCAATTCCTCCTACCAACAGCCCTATGCTGAACATTGACAGCATAACAAGCAAATATGCTCCTAAAAATTCCAGCCATGAACCTTGCAGCTGATAGCCGAAAAAAATTGCTCCTGCTGCATAAACAAGGATAAGTGAAGCAATGGAATAAAGCGCATAAATAACAAGCTGTACCGTTAAGATAAGAGCGGGGCTGACAGGTGTTACCTTGAACCTTTTTAATATTTTTCTGCTCCGGTAATCAGATACGACAAGGGGAAGTCCCATTACACCTCCGGCGCAAACGGCAATCGTTGACACTGCGCCAAAAGACTGGTCCAAAAAAGTGTATCCCGCACCGTCAAAAGCCGGCTTGTTTCCGAACACTGATCCCAAAATAATAACAACAGCAACAGGCATACAGATAGCAAAAATAAACATATCCATCCCGCGGAGAGATAACCTTATTTCCGTTTTCAACAGAGCTCTAAATGCTTTCATTTTCTACCTCCTCGTCTGTGTACCAAAGATATGCGTCCTCCAATTTTTCATATGGGCTGGCTTCAATGGCCTCTTGTACTGTTCCATAAAAAATACTTTCTCCTCTTTTTAAAATCATGATTTTGTCACAAAGCGTTTCCACCTCGTCCATGAAATGAGAGGCTAATAGAATCGTAATGCCTTTTGCTTTTAAGGCGGAAAGTCTTTTCCAGACATCCCTCCGAGCCTTGGCGTCCAAGCCTGTAGTCAGCTCATCCAGGAATACGATGTCAGGATTTGGAATTAGTGCAAGCACAATGAAAAGCCGTTGCTTCTGGCCTCCAGACAACTCACTGACAAGGCTTTTGCGCTTTTCAAAAAGCCCAAATTGTTTTAGAAGAGTGCCATAATCCAGAGAGTTTTTGTAAAGAGAAGCAGTGACCTCACAAAGTTCAGCCACCTTTATTTTGTCCTGATAGTTCGCTTCCTGAAATTGAACGCCGACTCTCTCAAACAATTTTTTCCGCTCTTTCTGCGGATTCATTCCCAGAATGGATACTGTTCCGCTATCTTGTTTCTTTGTTCCTAAAATGCATTCAATTGTGGTGCTTTTGCCTGCACCATTTGCACCCAGCAAACCAAATACGTCCCCGCGGCAAATGGAGAAATTGATATTTTCCACTGCTTTGACATGGGCGTAAGATTTGCATAGGTTCTTTACCTCAATCGTTGTTTCCATGTGATGAAATCCCTCCTTTTTTTCTTTGCAGAAAAAGAATAACACCAGAACAAAGTCTGGTGTTAAAGTGTAGGGTTTGCCGGAAATTGTTTTTTCATTTTATAAAGGTGGCTGAGCATAATTTTTGCGTTTTGCTCCGCATACTGTAATGATGTCAGCAGCTTGTCGCATACAGAAATAATATCATCATTTTCCTTTGGGGTGTCAATCACTAGCCGAATATCTGCTCCGGGATTTTGAGATAGGGTATTCAGCATTCGTAAGATGGCTGAAAGAGAGTAATTTGCACAACGCAGGGAACGTATGATTTTCAGCCGCCGAATGTCTTCATCGGTATAAACACGATAGCCATTTTGTTTTCGCTTTACTGTAAGCAGGCCGTTCATTTCCCAATTTCTTAAAGTGTCCATTGAAATTTGCAAATAATCCGCTGCTTCTTTTCTGCTTAAAGACACAGCGCTTGCTTCCCGCCTGTCACCTGATAACAACTTTTCGGTAATTGCTATGGCTTCTTCGGCATTTTCTTGCTCGTTTCGAATCTGCTGCAAATAGTGTTTTGTTAAAGAAATTGCCTTGGCAAAATCTCCGAGTGCAGAGGTTTTGATAATAGTAATTGCTTGTTTTCTCAGGCCATTTTGCAGGACTTCAATCTTTAGAGCAATTCTTGCGAATTTAATCTGCTCCATATGAAAATCCGTGAAGACACGATAGCCGTTTTTTTTACGCTTTGGCCTAGGTATCAGTTCAAGCTCCTCATATAGCCGCACTGTATTGGGATGGATTCCAATACTATGCGCAATTTCGGATGTCTTATAAGTATTCATAAATATCACCGCCATTCTATTGCACAATAATACCACATATTAAAGTCTGGTGTTATAGTGGAGGGTTTTAATTGTAACTTATGAAAACAAAAAGAGCAAGCATGTGAAAATTATAATATTAATAGATGTTGTTTTAATGACGTGTAAGGTGTGACGTGGTATTATATGATATAAATAATATCTTATTGAACGTTAGTAGTTCAAGAAGCATACCTTATTGACGAATGGTGTGAAATGCCAATCAGTTATTTAGAAATAAATTATCAGTCTATAGGAGATTAGGTTGAAATGAAAGAAACAGGCAGATTAAAAAGAAAAGCAAATGCGTGTCTTATTTGCGGTGAAGAACTTCAATATTTAGAAAAAGCAGAGTTAATGGCGTGTGTGGTATGTAATACAGAGCATTTAAGTAATGCAAAATGTGCAGGCGGTCACTATGTTTGTGATGAATGTCATAGTAAAAAGGGAATAAAAGAAATCATCAATGTCTGTCATAACAGTAAATCCAGAAACCCTATTGAAATAGCCAGAAGCATTATGACTTATCCCTATATTTATATGCATGGCCCCGAGCACCATATACTGGTAGGAGCCAGTCTGCTGACAGCTTACGCGAACAGCGGCGGAGATATTAATCTGGAAAGCGCGTTATCAGAGATGGAGGTACGTGGAAAGCAGGTGCCGGGTGGTTTTTGTGGTTTGTATGGGTGCTGCGGAGCAGCGGTAAGTACCGGAATATATTACAGTATCATTACTGAATGTACACCATTAAAAAAAGAAGAGTGGCAGAAATCTAATCTTATGACTGCTGCTGCATTGACTGCAATTGCCCGGCATGGAGGCCCAAGGTGTTGTAAACGGGATTCCTTCTTGGCCATCAAAGAAGCGGCGGCATACACAGAAAAGAATAGCGGGATTAAGATGGAGCTGCCAGAACGCATTGCCTGTGGATTTTTCAAAGAAAACAATGAGTGTTTAAAAGAGGAATGTCTGTTCTATCCTGCCAATGTTCAGGCATAAAATAAAAATGTGAATACATATTGACATATATCAATATGAATGATAATGTTTACATATCGATATATATCGATGCGAGGTAAAACCATGGAAAAATATTTAAGAGAAACTGCGAAGATATATAAAGCATTTTGTGATGAAAATAGATTATACATCTTAGAACTTTTAACCGAAGGTGAGCATTGCGCCTGTGAGTTACTGGAGAAGCTGCAGATTAGTCAGTCTACGCTGTCGCACCATATGAAGATATTAACTGATGCCCAGGTTGTGCGGGGCCGCAGAGATGGAAAGTGGATGTATTATACCATCGACAAGGAGGGCATCAGAAAGGCACAAAAACTTTTGGAAACATTTACTGAAGTTAAAAATAGAAAAGCAGATTGTAGATAATGTAATAAAAAAGGCTGTCAGGCAGCCTTTTTTGAAAAAGCACATATCGACGAATGTCGATTTGATGCGGACAAATATTTTAATTAAAGGAGCAGAGAGTATGAGTAAACAAAAAGTAGAAGGAATTGGATTCTTTGAAAAGTATCTTACGCTTTGGGTAATCATCTGCATGGCAGTGGGAATCCTGATTAGTCAGTTTCTACCTGCTATACCAGAGTTTTTGGGGCGGTTCGAATATGCCAATGTATCAATACCGATGGCGGTTCTGATTTGGCTGATGATTTATCCTATGATGATGAAAGTTGATTTTAAGAGCGTCCGGAATGTTGGGAAAAATCCGAAGGGACTATTTGTTACGTGGGTTGCTAACTGGCTGATAAAGCCATTTACCATGTTTGGAATAGCGGTGTTTTTCTTTTACATTGTTTTTAAGAATGTTATTCCGTCAGATTTAGCAAAAGATTATTTGGCTGGTGCAGTGCTTTTAGGAGCAGCCCCCTGCACAGCAATGGTTTTTGTATGGAGCTATCTGACGAAAGGAAATGCCGCATATACCGTAGTGCAGGTTGCGACAAATGATTTGATTATACTTTTTGCTTTTGTACCGATTGTAAAATTCTTATTGGGTATAAGTAATGTAGCTGTACCGTGGAACACATTAATTCTCTCGGTGGTATTGTTTGTTGTGATACCTCTCGGCGGAGGAGTATTAACAAGATCTTTGGTTACAAAGAAGAAGGGAGAGGAGTATTTTCAGTATCAGTTCATTCCTAAATTCAGTAATACAACTGTAACAGGATTATTATTGACGCTGGTTATCATTTTCTCATTTCAAGGAGATATGATATTATCTAATCCGCTGCATATTGTGCTCATAGCAATTCCTCTGGTCATTCAGACAGTACTTATATTTTTTATCGCTTACGGTGCAAGTAAAGTATTAAAGCTGCCACATGATGTTGCAGCGCCGGCCGGAATGATAGGAGCATCTAATTTTTTTGAATTGGCGGTGGCAGTGGCAATAGCCATATTTGGGATGACTTCACCGGCAGCACTGGCAACTACGGTAGGGGTTTTGGTGGAAGTACCGGTAATGTTGGTTCTCGTGAAAATAGCAAATAACACGAGAGGATGGTTTCGGGAAGAGCACAAAATATAAAAATATAGGAAGAGAGGGTATTTATTATGAAAGAAATGAAGATTTATGAACCGGCAATGTGCTGTGAAACAGGTATCTGTGGTGTTGGGGTCGATACCGAGTTACTGCGGATATCAACAGTAGTTAACAATTTGAGGAATAATGGGGTTAGCGTACAACGTTTTAACTTGACTAATTTCCCTCAGGAATTTATAAGCAATGCTGACATCAATAAGCTGATTATGGGGGATGGTGTAGATTCGCTTCCGGCTACAGTGGTAGATGGAAAGATAGTGAAAACGAAGAAATATCCGACAAACGATGAAATCATAGAGATGCTTCAGATTCCGAAAGATTATTTGGACGGGGAAACATCTGAACAGTCTGAAGAATGTAAATGCGGAAATGAATGTGATTACGAAGGGGAATGTTGTTAATGGCTGCTTTTGATTTGAAACAATTACCGATTACAAAATATTTATTTTATACTGGCAAGGGTGGTGTTGGAAAGACATCTATTGCCTGTGCCACCGCTGTTACATTAGCGGACAATGGAAAGAAAGTACTGCTTATCAGCACTGACCCGGCATCAAACCTTCAGGATGTGTTTCACACTGAGCTGACGAATAAAGGCGTACCGATTTCAGAAGTGCCGGGACTGGTTGTTGCCAATCTGGATCCCATTCAGGCTGCAGCAGAGTACAGGGAAAGTGTAATTGCACCATATCGCGGAAAACTGCCGGATGTGGTGCTTGAGAATATGGAGGAGCAGCTTTCAGGCTCTTGTACAGTGGAGATAGCTGCATTCAATGAGTTCTCAAATTTTATTACTGATGAAAAAGCTGAAAGTGAATATAATTACATCATTTTTGACACGGCACCGACTGGCCATACACTGCGCATGCTTCAATTGCCGTCTGCCTGGAGTGATTTTATTAGCAAAAGTACCCATGGAGTATCATGCCTGGGTCAACTTTCCGGTCTGGAAGAACGCAAGGATATTTATAAAAAAGCAGTGGAGACGTTGTCAAATGGTGATATGACAACTTTAATTCTTGTATCACGTCCAGAAGTATCGCCATTGAAGGAAGCGGAACGGGCGTCCAGAGAACTGGCGGATTTAAATGTGAATAATCAGATGCTGGTAATCAATGGAGTATTGGAGCAGCATGATGATGCAGTTTCTGACAGCCTGTTTGAAAAACAGCAGAACGCTCTGAAAAATATGCCGGATGGTATTAAGGGGATTCCGAGTTATACGGTGCCTCTTCGGGCTTATAACATTACCGGAATGGAGAATGTTCGGAATCTGTTGGTGAGAGATACTTTGGTGGTGAGTGATGAGTCATTAAATGTATCGGAAATACCGAAGTTGTCAAAGATTATTGATAATTTGTGCGACAGCGGAAAAAAGGTTATCTTTACAATGGGCAAGGGCGGCGTCGGGAAGACATCGATAGCTGCTGGGGTTGCACTAGGGTTGGCGGCAAAAGGAAAGAAGGTTCATTTAACAACAACTGATCCGGCGGCTCATCTAAAGTTTGTAATTGAAGAAAATGAGAATATAACCCTGAGCCGTATCGATGAACAAGGAGAGTTGAAGCGTTACCAGGAAGAAGTCCTGGCAAAAGCGAGAGAAACAATGTCTGCAGATGATATTGCTTATATTGAAGAAGATTTGCGTTCTCCATGTACACAAGAAATAGCGGTATTCCGGGCGTTTGCAGAAATTGTGGAGAAAGCTGAGAGTGAGATTGTTGTTATTGATACCGCACCAACGGGTCACACCTTGCTGCTTCTTGATTCTACACAAAGCTATCATAGGGAGGTGCAGCGTACACAAGGGACCATTCCTGAGCCGGTGAAGAAACTTTTGCCACGTTTGAGAAATGAAGAAGAAACCGAAGTGCTCATTGTAACATTAGCTGAAACAACACCTGTATATGAGGCATTGCGATTAGAAGAAGATTTGAAACGGGCTGAAATTGCAGCTAAGTGGTGGGTGATAAATTCATCAATGTATGCGGCCAATACAACCAATGCTCTATTAAGAGCAAAAGCCAGCCACGAAATAGAGTGGATTAATCGTGTAGATAAGCATTCTAATGGTAATTATGCAGTAATCAGTTGGAGTGCTGCTGAAATTAAGGGTGATAAGCTACTATCCATGTAGGAGGAATATGAAAAAGAAAATTGCTTTTGTATGTGTTCATAATTCTTGTCGTTCGCAGATAGCCGAAGCACTTTGCAGATACATGGCGGGGGATATGTTTGAGGTTTATTCGGCAGGTACAGAAAGAGTATTAAATATCAATCCGGATGCGTTAAGACTGATGAAGCAGATCTACAGTATTGATATGGAGAAAAACCAGTATTCAAAACTGTTGGAAGAGATTCCTCCGGTGGATATAGTTATTACGATGGGATGTAATGTTTCCTGTCCGGCGGTTCCCTGTGAATACAGGGAAGACTGGGGGCTGGATGATCCAAGTGGGAAGGCGGATAAGGAGTTTGTATATATCATTGACGAAATTGAAAAGAAAATCTTACAGTTAAAATCTAATATAGAGAATTTTTGATGGCGGGGGACAAAATGTTTGCCCCTTTTAGCTTAGCGAGACTGTTTCAAGTTTTGTGTAAACGCAAAAAACTGATTTAAGAAATGTTGATAGTTACGTTGGGGCAAAGCCGATTTTTCGGGCTTTGCCCCTTGTGTGTATTATAGCTCCATTTCAGAGCATGTCAATAAAGCCGATGGATTTCGGCCTCATTTTTCTAATAACCTTCCAGACGTTCTTCAAAATAAATTTCAAGTTGAGAGTGGATTACACCCCAGTCCTGTCGGTGGCCGGTCCACTTTTTAGTAATGTCCATCATTGCCAGATAGAGCATTTTTAACAGGCTATCATCTGATGGGAAAATCGTCTTACTTTTGGTCACTTTGCGGAGCTGGCGGTTAAATCCCTCAATAGCATTCGTCGTATAAATCAGGCGGCGAACAGGCTCAGGATATTTGAAATATGTAGAGAGCGTTGCCCAATTGTCATTCCACGATTTAAAGATTTTAGGGTATTTTCCATTCCATATCTCGCCAAAACGCTCCAATTCTGAATAAGCAATCTCTTCCGTCGCTGCAGCATAAACACGTTTCAGATCAGACATTAAGGCTTTTAAATCCTTGTAGGATACAAACCGGGTAGAGTTACGGATCTGATGAATAATACAGTGCTGCACTTCTGTATTCGGAAATACTGCCTCAATTGCTTGCGGAAAACCTGTCAGACCATCTACACAAGCAATCAGGATATCTTTTACGCCGCGATTCTTTAAGCCATTCATGATAGAAAGCCAGAACTTCGCACTTTCATTCTCGCCGACATACATTCCAAGCACGTCCTTATGTCCATGCATATCAATTCCTAAAACGATATAAACTGCACGCTTTACGATACGTCCTTCACTGCGAACATGATAGTGGATGGCATCCATAAATACAACCGCATAGATTTCTTCCAAAGGTCGTTCCTGCCATTCGCGCACGATTGGAAGGATTTTATCGGTCACTCTGCTGATGGTGCTGTCAGAAATCTCGATATCATACAATTCTCGTAGATGACTTTCGATATCCCCAGTAGTCATACCTTTTGCATACATGGAGATGATTTTTTCTTCCATGTCCTGTGTAACAGTATTTTGATATTTCTTGACTACTTGTGGCTCAAACTCTCCCTTACGGTCTCTGGGGACATCTAATTCCATATCTCCATATGAGGTATGCATTGTCTTGGATGAGTGCCCATTGCGACTATTGTTGGTATCTTTGTTACGATAATCATACTTGGTATAACCGAGTTCTTCATCTAACTCTTCATCCAAGACACCCTCCAATAGAATAGACATCATATCTCGCATTGCAGAGTTGACATCTGCGCCATCTTTGATCTTGACATCGCTGTTTTTAAGATAGTCTTTCATCATTTCACGCATTGCTTTTTTCTGTGGTGATTCATCTTTTCTTCTAGCCATAAAAAACCTCCAAACTGTTGTAATTATCTTACATCAGTTTGAAGGTTTACACAATCTTTGGGATAGTCCCAGCTTAGCTTTCCTGCTGGCAATAATTCGTTCCAATGAATCCCTACTAAGCTGCAGCTTTCAAACTCTGCAAATCGGATTTGAGAATATTGGGCTTTTAGTGAATAATACTGCATTTTTGAAAAATACATCCTGAAAGTATACTTCTGGATAATTGGAAATTTTCAAACGTACAATTTATAAATTTACAATCTACAAACTCACAGTCTGTAATTACTTTCCCGTCTGATTTTAAATTTTCAAATGTTTGGTCCTCATAATATTTTTGTTTCATATCCTCTCTCCCAATCATTGGTGCATAGTTTGAATTCTAACTAAACTATACTTTTGTACAACGAATGTGTCAATTTATTTTCTCAAAAACCAAAACTAAGCCTACACTTCTGGGTATAATTGCTTAACCTTTTAAACTATGGTATTATTTTAATATTAGCCCATACTTATTGAACTACTAACGTTCAAGACGGTATATTTATTAAACTACTAATCTTCAACAAGATATACTTTTGTGAAAGTGTCTGTAAAATGGAAGGAGTAAGACTATGGTATTGATAAATCAGGAGTTATGTATTGGCTGCGGGGTATGTGCGGAAGATTGCCTGGCAAAGATAATTCATCTAACAGATGGAAAAGCTGAGAATAAAGGACCGTGTATTCAATGCGGACATTGTGTAGCTGTCTGTCCGGTGCAGGCAGTTTCTATTCCAGAGTATGATATGGAGGATGTGGACGAATATGATCCGGAAACGTTCCGCATAGAGCCGGAGAATATGTTGCATGCTATAAAATTCAGGAGAAGTATTCGTAACTTTAAGCCTGAAAAAATAGAAGAAGAAAAGGTAAAGCATATATTAGATGCAGGACGTTATACAGCTACCGCCAAAAATAAACAGGCAAGTACCTTTGTTTTTATTCAGGATAAGATGGATGAATTCAGAAATCTGGTGTGGGAGACGATGCCGGAGATTTTGGAAGTGCTTAAAAAAGATGCTCCGTTATATGCAAGAGTGTTTAGAAGCTTTTATGAGAAATGGAAGAAAGATCCACAAGATGATACGCTTCTTTACAATACACCTGCATTTTTGGTTATTACATCAGATAATCATTCTCTGGACGGTGGCCTCGCAGCGGCCAACATTGAGAATATGGCTGTTGCAGAAGGTCTGGGGGCCTTGTTCAGCGGTTATATGATGCGGGTGATAAGTATAAGCCCGAAATTAAGGGAATGGCTTGAGATAGGAGAACAGACCGTGGCCTGCTGCATGCTTATTGGATATCCGGCAGTCAGATACAGAAGGACGGCGCCGAGGCGGGAAGGAAATGTGATTCGAAAGTGAGACAGAATCGTACATATATCTAAGTGCAGTAAGAATAAAAGTAACAGTACTATATGACAATTTGGGAATTATATGATGGAGGGTGTGATACGATGAAACATATGCCTGTACTTTTTGTGGGACATGGTTCTCCCATGAATGCAATTGAAAATAACCGTTTTTCCGCATATTGGGAAACTCTTGGCGGACAAATTCCACGGCCGGAAGCTATTCTTTCAATTTCTGCCCATTGGTATACACCGGGGCTGAGAGTTACGGATGTACCTTTTCCCAAAATGGTTTATGATATGTATGGTTTTCCTGAGGAACTGTACCAGGTTGCTTATAATGCTCCCGGTGCGCCCCGTTTTGCAGGTTTGACAAAGGAGCTGGTTGGAGAGAATATCCAAATCGATAATTCCTGGGGGCTGGACCACGGTTCCTGGTCCGTATTGTGCCGGATGTATCCCCAGGCGGATATACCTGTATTTCAGATGAGCGTGGATAGACTGGCTTCCGCAAGAGATTGTTATGAAACTGGAGAGAAGCTTCGCAGGCTGCGGGAACAGGGTGTATTAATTCTGGGAAGCGGCAATATTGTCCATAATCTTTCCAGGGTCAACTGGTCCATGGAGGAAGGAGGCTATCCGTGGGCTTTGGAATTTGATGAATACATCAAAAATAATATATTGAATAAAGAATATGAGAATATAATAAACTATTCAGGGGCTGGAGAGTCAGCAGCACTTGCTTTTCAAATGATGGATCATTTTGCACCTCTTCTTTATATTTTAGGTGCATCAGAGCAGCAGGATAAAGTCAGTGTTTTTAATGATTCCTGTGTACTGGGCTCTCTTTCAATGACGAGTTATTTGTTTAAGTAAAGCCTGGTGAAAGAAAGAGATATAACGGAGGTGTATTTATAGTGGAAGCTGGTGAGATTTATTTACAATGGCGGGACAGGCTGAAGGAATACAAATCAATACAGCGTGAACTGGAAGAGATAGAAGGAAATACGGAAGAAATAGAAGACCGTTTCTGCAAAGAGCTTGAATTTGGAACGGCAGGGCTCAGAGGAAAGTTGGGTGCAGGAACAAATCGAATAAATGAAGTTGTTGTCGGAAGAGTGACCCAGGGGATAGCCGATTTTATTTCAGATAAGGGCAGGGATTATAAACAAAGAGGAGTTGTTATTGCGTATGACTGCAGGCATTTCTCGAAGGAATTTGCTGTACTTTCCGCAGAAGTTTTAGCGGCAAATGGGATAAATGTATTCATTTTTGAATCGCTGCGTCCGACACCGGAATTGTCTTATGCAATTCTTCAGTTAAAGGCGGCAGCAGGGATTAATGTGACTGCAAGCCATAATCCGAAGCAATATAATGGATATAAGGTATATTGGGAAAATGGGGCACAGGTTCTGGAAGAAATCGCAGATGGGATGTCTGAAAAAATAGCACAGGTCAATATGTTTGAAGGAGCTGTGCGCATAGATTTTGATAAGGCAGCAGATGAAAAAATTATTACAGTTCTTTCCGAAAAGATGGACCGGGATTATATGAATCTGGTGAAGTCTCTGGCAATCAGAGATGGGGCTGAGCTGGAAAAAACGATTCCTATTGTTTATACACCCCTCAATGGGGCGGGAAGTAAGCCAGTAAGAACAATTTTGGAAGAGCGGGGCTTTTCCAATGTTCATATTGTGCCTGAACAGGAATATCCGGACCCGGATTTCACTACAGTGGGATACCCGAACCCGGAAGACAGAAATGCCTTTGCCCTGGCAGAAAAACTGGGAGCTGATGTGGGTGCCGAAGTATTAATTGCCACGGATCCTGATGCGGACAGAATGGCAGTTGAGGTGCGGGATGAAAATGGAAATTACATTGCGCTGAACGGAAACCAGACAGGGGTAATTTTAATTCATTATTTATTGGAGGGGTTAAAGGCAGCGGGAAAAATCCCGGAGCGTCCGGCTATGATAAAATCTATCGTAACAGGGGATATGGGAACAACCATATGTAAAGCATATGAAGTTGAGATGTTTGAGACCTTAACAGGTTTTAAAAACATTTGTGGAAAAATACCGGAGCTGGAGAGGAACGGATTCCAATATTTGTTCGGGTACGAAGAAAGCATTGGTTATGCAATAAGTGATGAAATCAGGGATAAAGACGGCATAAGTGCTGCCATGTTTGTTTGTGAAGCCGCAGCATTTTATAAAAAGCAGCAAAAGACGCTTCTTCAGGTCCTTTATGATTTATACGAACAGTATGGATATTACAAAGAAGAGCAAGTTTCTCTCGTGTTAGAGGGCATTGCAGGGGCGAGACGTATTGAGCGCATGATGGAAGCCTTTCGGACAGGGGATTACGGTGAGTTCGGAGGTTTCAAAGTAAAAGAGATAATTGATTACCAAAAAGGGTATAAGGATATCAGTAAATCAAATGTTTTAAAGTTTGTCTTAGAAAACGAAATATGGTTTTCAATACGTCCATCCGGTACGGAGCCGAAGGTGAAACTGTACTTTTATGCAAAGGGAAAAACGGAAGAAGAGGCGGTTACATCCATACAAAAGGTGCGGGAGGACGTTTGGGGACGGTTAAATCAGGTACAGTAGTATTTTAGTTACAGTTCAGCAGGGTCTTTTTATGGAGGAAAATGTATGGATTATACACAGATTAATGCAAAAGCGGTAGATAGATGGATTGAGGATGGATGGGAGTGGGGTGTGCCGATTTCCCATGAACAGTTTGAGGAAGCACTGAATGGCAAATGGTCAATGCTTTTGACACCGAATAAGCCAGTACCGAAAGAGTGGTATCCTGATCTGAGAGGTAAAAAGGTTCTCGGCCTTGCTTCAGGGGGCGGCCAGCAAATGCCTATTTTTGCCGCGTGCGGCGCCGAATGTACGGTTCTTGATTATTCGGAGAAGCAAATAGAAAGCGATTTGTCTGTTGCAGAGAGAGAAGGGTATAAAATCAATGCTGTCCGTGCGGATATGACAAAGCCGCTGCCCTTTGACAACGATTCCTTTGACTTAATTTTTCATCCTGTATCAAATTGCTTTATTGAAGATGTGATGCATGTCTGGAAGGAATGTTACCGCATTATGAAAAAAGATGGCAGGTTAATGGCGGGATTTATGCTGATTGACCTCTATGAGGATACGAATGGACAGGGTATTCTTAGGGAGTATGGGGTTCCCACATTTTGGGCAACGCTGGCTGTGAAATAATTTGATTAAAAGTAAGAAGCTGCAGCACATCTTTTTGTGCAGCAGCTTCTAATTTTATGACTTTGCTATGATGTTTAAGAGTAAAACCTAACTCCAGATTTCCTCATCACTAGGAACCTTAGCATCCTTATTGAAAAGACCAATCTGTGAAACATTGATTAAATGCGTATAGTTTAAGTTTTCTGAGATACTGTTATTACCCCAGGATCCGCATCCGAGCGTAGTAGTCGGAGAAAAGCCGTTGTAAAGGCTGCCGCCTGCTCCTGTGGAAGAAGCCTGATTTACTACGAGACGGCTGACGGTAAGGTGTTCCCCCGCATATTCAATGTGTGCTTTATCATCACTGTGAAGAGCAGCGGAATGACCTTTTCCTTCCCACTCCAGGTTTGCCTGAGCGAGTGCAACTGCTTCTTCAAAGGTATCGTAAGCAGCGCTGATCATTACCGGACACATTTTCTCCTTACAGAGAGGTTCATTTCTGTCCAGGCTTCTGGCTTTCAGAAGAATCATCCGGGTTCCTTCCGGAACTTCAACTCCGGCAAGTTTGGCAATAACCTGCACGCTCTGGCCGACTGCATCGCGGTTGATAATGCCTCCGTCCGGGAAGATTGCTTCCGAGAACTTAGCGACATCGTCCTTGTTATCAACATAGAAAACACCATTTTTCTTAAAGATGTCAATCACTTCGTCGTAATTTTCCCTGGGAATAAATACACTTTGCTCACCGGAACAGATGATACCGTTATCAAAGATACGGCCGGCGATAATTTTGGGTACAGCTTCTTCGTAATTAATACCACGGTCAACGATTACCTGTACGTTACCCGGGCCGACACCGAGGGCCGGCTTACCGCTTGAGTAAGCAGATTTAACCATGGCACCGCCGCCGGTAGCTACAACTACATCAACATTCTTCATCAATACGTTGGTTGCTTCAATAGAAGTTTTTTCGATGGTTTGGAACAGATCGACCGGAGCGCCTAATTTTTTCAATTCCTCACGGAAGAGGTCGACCAAGTACTTATTCAGCTTTTCTACTCTTGGGTGAGGGGAGATGATGATTGCATTGTGTCCTTTTAAAGCAAACATTCCGTTACACATCGGTGTAACAACAGGATTTGTGACCGGAGTAACAGCTCCGACGATACCTTTTGCTTTAGCAACCTTGATGATTCCCTTTTCTTTATCTTCGTCAATAATACCGATTGATTTTTTGCCCTTTAAGCTGTTCCATATATTTTTGGATTTTCCGTAGTTTTTAGCTACCTTATCCTCGTATACCCCCATCTTACTCTCTTCAACAGCCATTTTGGCCAGTTCTTCAGCATTGTCATAGACTACTTTGCCGATTGCACGGACAATTTCATCAACTTGTTCCTGAGAAAAGTTTTCTTCGAATTCCTTTTGGGCAGCTTTTGCTTTGTTAACTAGTTCCTCAATCATTTTGTTTACATCTTGTTCCATTGTTTGCCTCCTATGTACTATTTATTAGTTTGTTTTTTGAACGCTGCAGCCGCTTTTAAATTGACCGGCTTGTGTTTATTGGGGCAGCATTCGATTGCTTCCTCCAGGTAAGCGTGCAGTGCCGGGCGGAAATCCGGATGAGCACAGTTGTCAATGATAGTTCTGGCACGATCAATAGGGTCGAGACCCCGAAGATCAGCAGCTCCCTGCTCGGTAATCAGCACATGAATCTCATGAATCGTATGATCGATATGGCTGACCAGTGGCACAATCGAGGATAAAGTCCCGTTTTTGGCTGTTGACTTAGTAATAAATATGGCCAGCCCGGCATTCTGGCAGTAATCACCGGAACCGCCGACACCATTCATCAAACGGTGTCCATCAATATAAGTGGAGTTGGTGTTGCCGTATATATCCGCCTCAATTACTGTATTAATTGCGATAATACCCAGTCGGCGGATTACCTCGGGGGCATTGCTGATTTCTTGAGGCCGAAGCATAATTTTATCTTTGTAGCGGCTGAAGTTCTTAAAGAACTCATCTCTGACATCAGAAGAAAGAGTCAGTGAAGTTGCACAGGCAAAGTCTATTTTACCGCTGTCCATCAATTCAAAAATTGAATTCTGGAGCACCTCGGAGTAAACGGTCATGTGCTCAAAGTTTGATGTCTGTAAACCATCCAATACAGCGTTTGTCACACTGCCGATACCAGCCTGAAGGGGCGGCAGAGGATTACACAATCGTCCGGCTTTCACTTCGTTTTCCAGAAAGCTGATAAGATTCTTAGCCATCTGTTTGAACTCGTCATCAGGTGCAGCTACCGCCCGCCCGTTATCCGGCACATCGCTTTCGACAATTGCGACGATTTTAGAGGGATCGCATTTTATGTAAGGAGTACCGATGCGGTCACTTGGTTTTATAATCATGATAGGTTCCGTATTTGGTGCCTTTTGAGGAGAGAACACATCATGAATCCCTTCTATTTCCTCCGGTACATAGGTGTTGAGCTCAACGATTACTTTGTCAGCATATTCTACATAGGTATTGGATACGCCGATTGAAGTGGTCGGAATAATATTGCCGTCCTCATCAATAGCAGCAGCTTCAATCACCGCAACATCGATATGATTGAGAATCCCGTTTTTGATCCAGACCGGCAGTTCGCCGAGAGCCATATCGAAGTACCCTACCTTACCGGCGTTGATTGCATTTCGCAGGTCGTTATTAGTCTGATAGGGAATTCTTTTTTTAAATACACCTTTACGGGTAAGTTCACCATCAAATTCATCGCCGAGAGAAGCACCTGAATAAACGGTGAGGTCCAGCTTTTCCCCTGTATCTGCCCGGCGGGAAAGTGCGGCTGCGGTTACCTTTGGATAGCCTGCAATGGTAAATCCGCTGACACCGAGTGTCATTCCCGGCTCAATGAAAGCAACCGCATCATCTGCGGACATTACCTTTTCCAACAATCCAGCATTTCGGATTCTTTTTGTTAAATTTTGATTCATTACGCATCCTCCATGTATCGTTAAAATAATAACAATTGAAAAGCAAAAAAATATCTTTTTCGCTTATGTGTGAGTATATAACAAGGTTTAGTATATGTAAAAAGTATTTATAGCATATTGAATATATAGATTATGTATGGGAAGTAAGTTATACTAGACTAAATAGATATTTTATGTTATAAAAATAACAATTGAAAGAGTGAGGAGAAAACATGGAAATCACATATGACTATTACCGTATATTTTATTTTGTGGCAAAATACCAGAGCTTTACTCAGGCAGCAAATGTTTTAAACAGTAATCAACCTAATTTAACGAAGTATATAAACAACCTCGAGAATCAGTTGAGCTGTAAGTTATTTGTCAGAACTAACAGAGGCGTCAGCCTGACACCTGAGGGAGAAAAGCTTTACGCTCATGTGGCGGTGGCATATGAACAATTGAAAGCAGCAGAGCTTGAATTGGCAAATGATAAAAATCTGGAGAGCGGAGTGGTAACAATCGGGGTTAGTAATACGGCACTGCATGGCATACTCTTACCGGTACTGAGCCAGTTTCACGAGAAGTATCCGAAGATACGCCTGCGTCTTTCCAATCAGACCACCCCCCAGGCAGTGCAGGCATTAAAGAATGGAACTGTGGATTTTTCCCTGGTGACAACCCCGCTTCACCTAAAAAGACCTTTTTTAGAGACTGGCCTTAAGAATTTTCAGGAAATACTAATTGGCAGTCATCAGTATAAGTCCCTGGCAAAAAAACCTTTAAGTCTGGCAGAAGTGGCTCAATATCCGTTGATCTGTCTGGGGAAAAATACGACCACCCGTGAGTTTTATAATACCTTTTATTCAACCCACGGCCTTGTTTTGATGCCGGATACGGAAACGGCAACGACCGACCAATTACTGCCGCTTGTTAAAAATAACATAGGTCTTGCTTTTATTCCCGAGGAATTTGCGAGGGAAGCCATCGAAAAAGGAGAGGTGATTCCAATACCGCTTTTACAGAAAGTTCCAACCCGGACAATTTGTATTGTCGAAGATAACAGCCGTCACTTAAATATTGCCGCAAATAAGCTAAAGCAGATGATACTAGAAGTAAAAGGGTAGATTCATATAAAATGAGTATAATGGACATATCGTAAATACATTTTACATATAGTGGTTTCTCAAGTATACTTTCTTAATAAAGAAAGGGGGACTTTTTTTCTGAAAATATCGTTAATTAATTAACGATAATAATTTAACGACAATAGTTTAACGATAAAGATTTTAAGAGGAGAAAGGGAGGAAGTTATGAATTTTTCAATCAAACCTACAATTGCCGTCTATGATTCTTTAGCGGATTTCATCGCGCAGAAAGAATTAGGCGAAAGCGACCTGATTGTTACCAATGAGTATGTGTTGTCACCTCAGTTAGACAAAGCCAGTACACCCTGTGATGTTCTCTATCAGGAGCAGTATGGACAGGGCGAGCCGTCGGATGAGATGGTCGATGCCGTTCTGAAAGATATCAAAGGAAAGAATTATAAGAGGATCATCGCAATCGGCGGTGGTACTGTAATTGACATCTCGAAACTTTTACTTTTTAATGATCAATACGATGTTGAGGAAATATATGCTCAGGGCGCTAAACTTGTAAAAGAGAGAGAACTCATTGTAATTCCCACAACTTGTGGCACCGGAAGCGAGGTTACAAATATCTCGATTATGGAGTTTAAGAAAAAACAGACTAAATTGGGCCTGGCCGTTCCACAGCTTTACGCAGATGAGGCAGCATTGATTTCTCAAATGCTTTCAACCTTGCCATACGGTGTCTTTGCAACAAGCTCAATCGATGCATTGGTACACGGGATGGAGTCCTACATATCACCAAAAGCAACGCCTTTCTCAAGAATGTTTGGTAAAACGGCAATCGAAAAGATCCTGAAAGGGTACCTGAAGATGAGAAACGAAGGGGAAGCAAAACTTCCTGGAGACATGGAAGATTTCCTGATTGCCAGCACCATGGCAGGAGTTGCCTTCGGCAATGCCGGATGTGCTGCAGTACACGCTTTAGCTTATCCCCTGGGAGGAAATTATCACGTACCTCATGGTAAGGCAAACCATATGGTCTTTGAAAGTGTCTTCAATATGTATAAAGAGCTGGGGGCAGATCTCAGCCCGGCGGAAGAAGTGCTGGTTGAGATTTTTGGCTGCAGTAAAGAAGAATCATGGCAGAAGATGTTTGAACTGCTGGACTTCGTGTTAGAGCGGGAAAAACTGGGCGGTCTGGGAGTAGACGACGTGAAAGCCGAAGAAATGGCAACTTCAGTAATCCAGAATCAACAAAGATTATTGGCAAACAATCCGATTGAACTGTCACATGAGCAAATCAAGACAATTTATCAGAGATGTATTTAATTTGAAACTAAGGCTTGACAATATCAAGCCTAAGATGCATAAGCAAGGAGGATAATAATGAAAACGAGAGAAGAATATATAGAAAGTTTAAAGAAGCTTAACTTAGAAGTTTATTTACTGGGTGAAAAAGTGGAAGATCCGACAGAACATCCGATTATCAAACCGTCTATGAATTCTGTTGCAATGACCTATGAGTTGGCACAGCAGCCGGAATATGAAGATTTAATGACCGTGACCTCCAGTTTAAACGGTGAAAAAATTAACCGTTTTACACATCTTCATCAAAGTACGGATGATTTGGTAAAAAAGGTGAAGATGCAAAGACTGCTGGGACAAAAGACAGCATCATGTTTTCAGAGATGTGTTGGCCTTGATGCAGCAAACGCTGTTTTTTCTACTACATACGAATGTGATGAGGCACATGGCACACATTATCATGAAAACTTTAAGAAATACTGGGATAGAATTCAGAGAGAGGACCTGGTTGTTGATGGAGCGATGACCGATACGAAAGGCGACCGTGCTCTTTCTCCTTCCCAGCAGGCCGATCCGGATATGTATTTAAGAGTTGTTGAAAGAAGAGAAGACGGTATCGTGGTGCGTGGGGCTAAGGCTCATCAGACAGGAATTATCAACTCTCACGAAGTCATCGTTATGCCCACCATCGCGCTAAGACCAGAGGATAAAGACTATGCGGTAGCCTTTGCACTGCCGGCGGATGCAAAAGGGATTTTTATGATTTACGGACGTCAAAGCTGCGATACCAGAAAGCTTGAACCAAATGCAGATATTGATGTAGGTAATAAAAACTTTGGCGGACACGAAGCGTTGATGATCTTTGATGATGTATTTGTGCCAAATGAACTGATTTTCATGAATGGAGAAACTGATTTTGCAGGAATGCTGGTTGAACGGTTTGCTTCTTATCACCGCCAGAGCTATGGAGGCTGTAAAGTTGGAGTTGGCGATGTCCTGATCGGTGCAACGGCACTGGCGGCAGATTACAACGGCGTACCAAAGGCGAGCCATATTAAAGATAAGATTATTGAAATGAATCACTTGAACGAAAGTTTATACTCATGTGGTATTGCCTGTTCTTGTGAAGGCTGCGCGACCAAAGCTGGTAACTATTATGTGGATACTCTGCTGGCAAATGTCTGTAAGCAAAATGTCACTCGGATGCCTTATGAAATTACTCGCCTGGCTGAGGATATTGCCGGTGGTCTTATGGTTACAATGCCCAGTCAGCAAGATTTCGATAATGAAAAATTAAAGCCATACATCGAAAAATATCTGAAAGGTACTGATGATGTTCCAACAGAGGACCGGATGAGAATCCTGCGGTTGATTGAAAACATTACCTTAGGAACAGCAGCAGTGGGATACCGTACAGAATCTATGCATGGTGCAGGTTCACCCCAGGCTCAGAGAATTATGATTGGCAGACAGGCAAACGTTGCGCACAAGAAAGAGCTCGCAAAAGAAATTGCCGGAATCAATAAGAAAAAGTAATGTAACCCAGACATTGTGTAACAACCATGCCGCCAGGTTCGAAAAGACCTTACCAAGCCAGCAGGTTGTATTATACCACGAGGTTCGAAAGAACCTCACCAGGTGGTATAAATATGGAGTGAATAAATGCAAAATTTCAAAGAAAAGTATAAGGATAAAATTGTCAGCGCCGCTGAGGCGGTCATGCATATTAAGGATAATGACCGGATTGCCATCGGTCATTCCTGCGGCGAACCAAGAGCTCTGACAAAGGCTCTTTGTGATCGTATGGAGCAGCTTAAAGGAGTGGAAACTACACATATGGTCGGGATGGGAGAGAGCGGATATTGTACCGAAGCAGCAAATGGTCATATCAGACACAATTCTCTTTTTGTAGGAACCAAGAACGAAAGAACTGCAATTAAAGAAGGGCGGGCCGACTATACCCCCCGGTATTTTTCAAGAATACCAGCCCTGTTCACGGACGGCTCATTGCCGACAGATGTCGCTTTAGTGCAGGTCAGCACTCCGGATAAGCACGGCTATGTAAGTTTTGGTATTTCAGTAGACTATACATATACAGCTGCTAAGGTGGCGAAGCTTAAGATTGCTCAAGTAAATAAGCATATGCCCAGATGTCACGGTGAATGCTTTATGCACATCAGCGAGTTTGATTATCTGGTTGAGGAAGATACTCCTTTGCTTGAACTCGGGCGCAAAGAGCTTACTGATGTTGAAAAAAAGATTGGCCAAAACTGTGCCAGTCTGATCAAGGACGGAGATACCCTGCAACTGGGGATTGGCGCACTTCCTGATGCAGTTTTATTATCATTAAAAGATAAAAAAGATTTAGGCATTCACTCCGAGATGTTCTCGGATGGTGTGGTGGAGTTGATTGAGGCCGGCGTCATAACCAATAAGAAGAAGAACTTCAATCCCGGAAAACTGGTGGCAACTTTCCTTATGGGAAGCAAGAAACTGTATGACTTTATTGATGACAATCCCATGGTGTATATGGCTTCTGCAGACTATACAAATGACCCGTATATCATTGCCAAAAATGATAATCTGATTTCCATCAATTCTTGTCTTCAGGTAGATTTCATGGGGCAGGTCAGTGCGGAGAGCATCGGCACAATGCAGATTTCAGGTGTCGGCGGCCAGGTTGATTTTGTCAGGGGTGCAAATATGTCAAAGGGCGGCAAGTCAATTATTGCCATGACCTCAACTGCGAAAGGCGGCAGTGTTTCTAAAATTGTTCCCATGCTGGAACAGGGGGCAGCAGTTACTACAGGAAGAAATGATGTTGCTTACATCGTGACGGAGTACGGGGTTGCGGACCTCAGAGGAAAATCTCTCAGAGAGCGTGCCAGAGCACTGATTATGATTGCCCACCCAAACTTCAAAGAAGAGCTTATCGGTCACTGGGAAGAGAGATTTCAAAGCAAATGGCAGGATATATCGGAGGAGTAAAGATGGATTTTAATTTAAGCAATAAACATGAAATGGCGAGAACACTATTTAAGGATTTTGCTGAAACAGAGGTAAAACCTCTTGCGGAGGAAGTGGATGAAACAGAAACTTTCCCGGAAGAAACCGTAAAGAAGATGGCGAAATACGGGTTTTTAGGAATTCCGGTGCCGAAAGAGTATGGCGGCCAGGGTTGTGATCCGCTTACTTATGCAATTTGTGTAGAGGAGCTGGCAAAGGTATGTGCCACCACTGCAGTTATCGTATCGGCACATACTTCCCTTTGTATTGATCCGATTATGACCTATGGGACTAAGGAACAGAAAGAAAAATATCTGCCGCCTCTTGCCAAAGGGGAGAAGCTTGGCGCTTTTGGCCTGACTGAGCCGGGTGCGGGAACAGATGCCCAGGGGCAGCAGACAAAAGCAGTACTTGACGGCGATGAATGGGTATTAAACGGCAGTAAAGTTTTTATCACAAACGGTAAATATGCAGATGTTTATATTGTGATTGCAGTCACCGGAATGGTGGAGAAAAGAGGCCGGACAATGAAAGAAATATCTGCTTTCATCGTCGAAAAAGGAACACCTGGATTTTCTTTTGGAACAAAAGAGAAAAAAATGGGTATCCGCGGGTCTGCTACATATGAGCTTATCTTTACCGATTGCCGGATTCCTAAGGAAAATCTCCTGGGACAGAAAGGGAAGGGATTTGGGATTGCGATGCACACGCTTGACGGCGGGCGGATCGGAATCGCTGCTCAGGCGCTTGGCATTGCCGGAGGTGCTCTTAATACTACGGTTGAATATGTCAAGGAGAGAAAGCAGTTTGGCAGAACAATTTCCCAATTTCAGAATACCCAGTTCCAGCTTGCTGATATGGCGACTCGGGTACAGGCAGCTCAGCTTCTTGTCTATAGGGCAGCGGTGGCAAAAGGAAATGGCGGTCATTTCAGTACAGAAGCTTCAATGGCAAAGTTATATGCTGCCGAAACGGCGATGGAAGTAACCACTAAAGCGGTTCAATTGCATGGAGGTTACGGATATATTCGCGAATATGGTGTAGAGCGAATGATGAGGGATGCAAAAATAACTGAGATTTATGAAGGCACATCAGAAGTACAGCGGATGGTTATAGCTGCTAATCTTTTAAAATAAGAAACACCAGCAATACCGGGCTGGGAAAAAATCAAGCCTAAACTGATAATACAGGAGGATATAAAGTGAAAATAATTGTTTGTATAAAACAAGTGCCGGACACTAAGGGCGGCGTACAGTTTAATCCGGATGGAACATTAAACCGGGGAGCGATGCTCGCAATTATGAACCCGGATGATAAAGCCGGACTTGAGGCAGCACTTCGTTTAAAGGATCAATATGGTGCCGAGGTAACGGTTATTACAATGGGGCTTCCAAAAGCAAAAGATGTCCTTGTAGAAGCCATGGCGATGGGCGCAGATAAAGCGGTCTTAGTTACCGACAGAATGCTTGGCGGTGCGGATACATGGGCAACTTCAACAACCCTTGCAGGTGCGATCAGAAACCTTGAGTATGATTTAATCATTACAGGGCGTCAGGCGATTGACGGCGATACCGCACAGGTAGGTCCCCAGATTTCAGAGCATCTTCATATTCCGGTTATTTCTTATACCCAAAAGCTTGAGATTGACGGTGACTACGTGATTGCACAGCGCCAGTACGAAGACAGATATCATGTAGTAAAAGCGAAGATGCCTTGTCTGATCACAGCGTTGGCGGAGCTCAACGAGCCCAGATACATGACTCCGGGAGGAATATTTGCAGCTTACGATGCCGAAATAACTGAATTTAACCGCCAGCACCTCATTGATGTGGATGATGCCGACCTGGGGCTGAAAGGATCTCCCACCAAGATTGCAAAGGCGTCTGATAAGGTAAGAAAAGGCGCCGGGGAACAGGTAAACCTGGATCCGGAAGCATCGGTAGGGTACATACTTGAGAAGCTAAAAGAAAAGCATGTTATATAGATAAGGAGACTATAATAGGATGAATTTAAATGAATATAAAGGTGTATATGTCTATGTACAGCAGGTGGATAACAAAATCGACGGTGTTGCTCTCGAACTTCTGGGTAAGGCAAAAGACCTGGCAAAAGATTTAAATACTGACGTAACAGCAGTTCTTTTGGGCAGTGATGTGAGAGGATTGACAAAGAAGCTTGCCCAGTATGGTGCGGATAAGGTGATTCTCGTTGATGATCCGGCTCTAAAAGATTATCGGACCGAACCATACACCCATGGCCTTGCCTCTGTTATAAACACATTCAAGCCGGATATCGTCCTGGTAGGAGCAACTGCCATTGGCCGTGATTTGGGTCCCCTTGTATCGGCCAGAGTTAAGACTGGGCTTACGGCTGACTGTACCCAGCTTGATATCGGTGATTTTCCACTGAAAGCGATGGAAGGGAAAGAACAAAAACATAATCAGCTGTTGATGACCAGGCCGGCTTTTGGAGGCAATACGATTGCAACCATTGCCTGCCCGGATAATCGTCCCCAGATGGCAACCGTTCGTCCGGGAGTTATGCAGAAAATAGAAAAGATAGCAGATGCGCAGGCAGAGATTATTGAATTTAATCCCGGCTTTGAAGAAAATGCACAGTACATAGAGATTCTTGAAGTAGTCAAGAGTATCTCTGATACAGTGGATATTATGGATGCCAACATCCTGGTTTCCGGCGGCCGCGGAGTGGGCGGACCGGAGAACTTCTACATTCTTGAAGAGCTTGCCGAAGCGGTTGGCGGTGAAGTCAGCTGTTCAAGAGCTGTGGTAGATGCAGGTTGGAAGCCGAAAGACCTACAGGTTGGGCAGACTGGAAAAACAGTACGGCCAAATGTATATTTTGCAGTTGGTATTTCTGGAGCAATCCAGCATGTTGCCGGGATGGAAGAGGCTGATATCATCATCGCAATCAATAAGGATGAAACGGCGCCGATATTTGACGTGGCAGATTACGGAATCGTTGGAGATTATAGTAAAATTCTGCCCATGTTGACGAAAAATCTTAAAAGTTATGCAGCTATGGAGGCTTAAGCATGGAATATTTTGATTTGATTTCAAAGCGGCAGAGTATCAGAAGATATCAGGAGGAGAGGATTCCCCGCAGGGATATCGAAAAGATATTGAATGCGGCGAGAATTGCTCCCTCAGGAAAGAACCTTCAAAATTGGTTTTTCTTCGTCCTCGACAATAAAGAAATCATTGAAGACCTATGTGAGGTTATTGAAGCAAAGAATGCTGAGATTTCCGATGAACTGGCCAAGAAAGATGAAGAAGCCGGAGCAAGATTCCGCAAGTTCTGTAAAAATTTTACCTTATTTGTTAAAGGGGCTCCGGTAGTCATTCTCACTTTTGGAAAGGACTATCTGCCCTCCGGCTATCATGAGTTAAAAATGTGTGGTGCTGCTAAGGAGGAGCTGGATTATCTGGCTTATAAACCATGTCCGGGAATGCAGAATATCGGGGCCGCAATGGAGCATATAGCCCTTGCAGCAACGGATCTTGGTTACGGATCCTGCTGGCTGACCAGTGCCAATTATGCCGGAGCAGAAATTGAAAACCTCATGAAAGAGAAAACCGGGATAGACAAAGAAGATTATTTCTTCACTTGTATGATGAGCCTGGGCATACCTGCAGAAGGAGTGCACAAGAGTCCGAACCGAAAAAATCTGGACGAAATCACTCTTTTTGTAGACTAATATATTTTTTTTGTTCAAGCTGTATTTGAATAGAATTACTATATCGTGTTACGGAGAGTGAGAGATACTAAAGTGATGATATACAATCATATGTCAGCAGTGAAAACGGGATATTTAATATTGGTGATTCTTAAAATTTAGTTGGTAAAAATACACAAATAGAATGAAAAAACAGGGTTATTTATGTAAATAAATGATAATATTACCTTCTGGATAATCATATGGTTGTTAAAACATTATCAATGTGATATTCTATAATAAATACATATAACCTGAGTATTTTAGTATTATACATCATATTTAGTAGGAGCTGCGAAAGAATATATGAAATATGTATTTTATAACGGATAGAGACATATTTTTTTAAAAAAGCATTGTTAAAAAAAAGACGATTGCTTGAATCAAGGGAGGAAAATCACATGAGTAGAAAAATCACCATCATTGGAGCCGGGAGTGTTGGATCAACAATTGCATACACACTGTCAAACGAAGATCTTGCTTCAGAAATTGTAATGATTGATATTAACAAACAAAAGGTATCAGGAGAGGTTATGGATATCGTCCAGGGGACTTGTTTCCGTAATCCGATTTCAATCATTGCCGGCGAATATGAGGATGCTGCGGACTCGGATATTGTCATCATTACATCAGGAATTGCCCGCAAACCGGGTCAGACCCGCATCGAACTGGCACAGACCAATGTTAATATTTTAAAGAGTATTACACCGGAAATTGTCAAAGCAGCGCCCAAGGCTCTGTATGTGATTGTCAGTAACCCAGTGGATATCATGACGTATGTATTTACTAAGATATCAGGGCTTCCGGAAAATCAGATTATTGGCTCGGGAACTATTTTAGATACAGCCCGCCTTCGGTGTGGATTGTCAGAGCATTTTAAAGTAGCTCAGAAAAATATTCATGCTTATGTATTGGGAGAGCATGGTGATACTTCATTTATCCCTTGGTCATGTGCTGATATAGGTGGTGCTAATGTTGCAGAATATACAAAGATTGCCCAGTCTTTCGGACAGGAAATCGACGAGCTGGATCAGGATGCAATGATTGAATATGTTCGTAAATCAGGCGGCAAGATTATTGCTAATAAAGGAGCCACCTTCTATGCAGTATCCGTATCAGTAGTGAAGTTATGTGCAATGCTGCTGGCTTCATCTGACTCAATCGCTACGATATCGACGATGCAGCACGGTGAATACGGTATTGATGATGTCTGTCTGAGTACTCTGACACTGGTCGGACCCAATGGGGTACAGGGAAGGATTCCAGTGAAACTCAGTGAAGAAGAGATGGAAAAACTGCATGCAAGCGCAGAGGCACTGAAGACGGTTATTAAGCAAATCGATCTGTAGTGTAAGTAAGGAGGAACTATGAAATACAGTTATTATCCGGGGTGTACCCTCAAAACCAAGGCAAAAGACTTAGATACATATGCCAGGATTTCAGCGAAAGCGCTTGGATTTGAGCTGGAGGAAATAGAAGAATGGCAGTGCTGCGGCGGAGTATATCCGCTGGGCACTGACGAGATTGCTTCCAAGCTGTCTTCAGTTCGCGCTTTAAATGCTGCCAAAGAAAAAGAACAGGATCTGGTCACCTTGTGTTCAGCCTGTCATCATGTCATTAAACGGGTCAATGACAATATGAAGAATGTGGGTGACATCCGGACACGGGCTAACAATTATATGCAACTGGAAGAACCCTATGCAGGTGAAACTACGGTACTCCATTTCCTGGAAGTCCTTCGTGACCGTATAGGATTTGATGTTTTGAAAGAGAAAGTTGTGAATCCTTTAAAAGGCCGGGCAATTGGTGCCTATTACGGTTGTTTGCTGCTTCGCCCAAGTGAAGTGTTAGCTTTCGATAATCCGGAGAATCCGACGATTATCGAGGACTTTATCCGGGCGATTGGGGGGACCCCGGTCATCTATCCGTACCGCAATGAATGCTGTGGTGGTTACATATCTCTCAAAGAGCCGCAGGTGGCACAGAACATGACTGATAAGATTATGGATTCAGCCGCGTCATTTGGCGCTGATTCACTGATCACAGCCTGTCCGTTATGTCTTTATAATTTAAATATGAGTAAAAGCGGTTCTAAACTGCCCGTACAGTATTTCACTGAATTGCTGGCGGAAGCGCTGGGCCTGATTGATAAAAATGAGGAGGTACAGGCATCATGAGTCACGGAAAATCGCAGACGCAGAAAATTAAAGAAATTACTGGCGTCGATCCATATAAATGTATGAAATGCGGCAAGTGCTCGGCAACCTGTCCTTTGTTTAATGAGATGGATATAAAGCCGCATCAGTTTGTATCTTATGTACTGAATGAAGATATAGATGCTCTGGTGAATTCGAAATCACTCTGGAAATGTCTGTCATGTTTTGCCTGTATCGAACGCTGTCCGCGGAATGTTAAGCCAGGGGAACTGATTGATGGTGCCCGGCAGCTGGTAGTGCGCCAGAGGGGGGCAGATTATCTGACACCGGAGGATATCCCGGAACGTTTAGACCCGGAATTACCCCAGCAGCTTTTAGTCAGTGCATTCAGAAGATACAGGAGGTGATATAAGTGCAGAGGATTGGAGTGTTTGTCTGTCATTGCGGGACCAATATCGCGGCAACGGTAGATGTTGAAAAGGTTGCTCAGATGGCTCTGCTGGAACCGGGAGTGGTTCATGCAGAAGACTATCAGTATATGTGTTCGGAAGCCGGGCAGGCAAGAATAGCAGAAGCAGTAAAAGAGAAAAACTTGACAGGAATCGTGGTATGTTCATGCTCTCCCCGGATGCACGAGACGACCTTTCGAAATGCCGCAAAGCGGGCTGGTATCAATCCTTACATGGTTGAGATTGCGAACATACGTGAGCATTGTTCCTGGATTCATAAAAATATTGAAGAAGGTACCGAAAAAGCGATTATTCTGGCCCGGGCAGCGATTGCTAAAGTAACCCTTAATACACCGCTTAAGCCGGGGGAAAGCCGGGTGACCAAAAGAGCACTGGTAATCGGGGGTGGAATCGCCGGTATTCAGACCGCACTTGATATTGCCGAAGCGGGATATGAAGTAGATATAGTTGAGAAAACGCCAAGTATCGGCGGACGCATGTCACAGCTTGATAAGACGTTCCCTACCCTGGACTGTTCGGCCTGTATTCTGACGCCTAAAATGGTGGAAGCCTCGGCCCATGATAACATTAATATCTATACATATAGTGAAGTGGACCAGGTTAGTGGTTTTGTCGGTGATTTTACTGTGGATATCAGAAAAAAGGCCCGTTCTATAGATATGGATAAGTGTACCGGATGCGGCGTCTGTTCAGAGAAATGTCCGGCAAAGAAAATATCCAGTGAGTTTAACCGCGGATTAGGGAACCGCAGCGCGGTTTACACACCGTTTGCTCAGGCTATCCCCAATGTACCGGTTATTGACCGTGAAAACTGTATTAAGTTTAAAACCGGTAAATGCGGTCTTTGTGAAAAGGTGTGTCAGGCCGGAGCGGTAGACTATACCCAGGAAGATGAGATTATCACCGAGAAGTATGGTGCAATTGTCGTGGCGACTGGATTTGATACAATTAAATTAGATGATTTTGATGAGTATGCGTATAACCAGAGCAAGGATGTTATTACCTCGCTGGAACTGGAGCGGGTAATGAATGCAGCCGGCCCGACTAAGGGTCATCTGGAACGTCTTTCCGACGGCAAAGCACCGAAGAACATGGTTTTTATACAGTGTGTCGGTTCCCGTGACGTCACCTGCCGTGGGAAAGAATATTGCTCAAAAATCTGCTGTATGTATACCGCTAAGCATGCGATGCTGATCCGTGATAAATATCCGGATGTAAATGTGACTGTATTTTATATTGATGTCCGGACTCCCGGAAAGAATTTCGATGAGTTCTATCGCCGGGCAGTTGAAGAGTACGGTGTGAATTATGTCAAAGGACAGGTCGGTAAAGTTGCTCCTCAGGCAAATGGCCAGCTGCTGGTGCAGGGGGTTGATCTGCTGGATAATAAACAGATTCTGATGGAAGCTGACATGGTTGTACTGGCAACGGCAATTGAGCCGGAAGCAGGAGTACGCAAAATTGCGACCATGCTGACAGCCAGTATTGATACCAATAACTTTTTGACTGAAGCACATCCCAAACTTCGTCCGGTTGAATCACCGACTGCCGGTGTCTTTCTCTCTGGCGTGTGCCAGGGTCCGAAAGATATTCCTGAGACGGTTGCTCAGGCGGGGTCTGCAGCAGTAAAAGCAATCGGTTTGCTGGCGAAAGAAAAGCTGATGACCAACCCCTGCACAGCGAAGTCCGATGAATTACTGTGTAACGGTTGTTCAACTTGCGCCAACGTTTGTCCTTATGGCGCGATTACATACGAAGAGAGTCAAGTCAATGATCATGGTATCCGTGAGATCCGGCGAATTGCAATAGTCAATAATGCCCTATGTCAGGGCTGTGGTGCATGTACTGTGACCTGTCCTTCCGGGGCCATGGATTTACAGGGATTTTCGAATAGACAAATTATAGCGGAGGTGGATGCAATATGTCGATAACAGCAAAAACAGAATTTAAGCCTAAAATTGTTGCCTTCTGCTGTAACTGGTGCAGCTATGCCGGGGCAGACTTGGCCGGCAGCAGCCGTCTGAGTTATCCGGCTGATGTGAAGATTATCCGGGTGCCCTGCTCATGCCGGGTAAACCCGATGTTTGTCCTGCGGGCATTTGAAAAAGGTGCGGACGGAGTAATCTTATGCGGATGCCATCCGGGAGACTGCCACTATAGTACCGGTAATTATTATACAAGGAGAAGGATGACGCTGTTATTCTCCATGCTGGATTATATCGGTGTAGAACAGGGCAGGACCCGGGTCGAGTGGGTGTCCGCTGCCGAAGGTGTAAAGTTTTCAACGACGATGAATGAGTTTGTAGAGAAGATCCAGTCGCTGGGTGAAAATGTAAGATTGGGGGATTTGCGATGCAGGAATTAGTAAAGCGTGCGAGTGAGCTGCTGGCTGATGGGAGTGTGGCACGTGTCCTTGGCTGGAAGGCCGGTGATTTGCCTTATAACCCAGAACCCGCTTACTTTGAAAATGAAGAGCAGTTACGTTCATTTGTCTATAACGGATTTTGTGGCGCAAACTTAAGTAAATACATGATTGAAGCATCAAAAATGGAAGGAAAGACACTGGTTTTCCTAAAACCCTGTGATACATACAGCTTTAATCAATTATTGAAAGAATATCGGGTTGACCGCGAAAAAGCATGGATTATTGGTGTGGGATGCCGCGGCAAGCTGGATATTGAGGCAGTGAAAAGAAGCGGGATTAAAGGAATCGAGAGCATTGCTGAAGAAGACGGTGAGTTAAAAATCAAGACGCTCTATGGTGATCAGAGTATCAGTTACGCTGAAGCGATGCTGGAACGTTGTCATAGCTGCAAGGGTAAAGAGCACCGGGTATACGATGAACTGATCGGAGAATCAGAAGAGACAGGCGACAGGGAACAGTTTGCCGGGGTTGCAGAGATTGAGGCCATGAGTCCGGAAGAGAAATTCGCTTATTTTCAGAAAGAACTGAGTAAATGCATCCGCTGTAATGCCTGCCGCAATGTCTGTCCGGCCTGCAGCTGCCGTAAATGTGTATTTGACAGCAACAAGTTTGACAGTGCCCAGAAAGCCAATACCGATTCATTTGAAGAAAAGATGTTCCATATCATCCGCGCCTTTCATGTGGCCGGACGATGTACCGATTGCGGAGAGTGCAGCCGGGTCTGCCCGGAAGGAATTCCGCTTCATCTGTTTAATCGTAAGTTTATTAAAGATATTGATGAGTTATATGGTGAATTCAGGGCCGGTGAAGATGCTGAGACAAAAGGACCGCTGACTGACTTTACATTTGAAGATGCAGAGCCGGGTGTGGTGGCAGAAAGGGGATAATGTATGTATAAGATCAAAACTGAAAATCTAACGGCATTATTCCAAAAAATTGCCGGTTATCAGGAACTTTATTTACCGGTCCGTAATGCCGGTCAAGTCAATTATGCAAACTGGAGTGATGAGGCCGAGGTGGATCTGAATGTGCTTAATACGGTAAAGTCACCAAAGGATGCCTTTTTTCCGCAGAGTGAGACTTTGTATGCCTGTAAACGGGATGGCAAGAAGATTACCATTGAACCGGAACAATTAAAAAGTCAGGATTTCGTAATCTTTGGTATGAGACCATGTGATTTGAAAGGTGTTGAAGTCCTTGATAAAGTGTTCCTGGCAGATCCGCTGGATACCTTTTATGCGGCCCGCCGCGATCATGGAACGATTGTTGCGATGGCTTGTAATGAACCCGAGGAAACCTGCTTTTGCAAGGTTTTTGGAATAGATGCAGCAGAACCAAGTGCCGACGTTGCAACCTGGATGGCGGGGGCAGAATTATATTGGGAGCCACTTACTGAAAAAGGTGAAGCCCTTACCGAAATGGTTAGGGAATTACTGGATGATGGCAGTGAAGAGGCAGTCGAAGAAGTGAAGACTAATATCCGGCGGATTATTGCAAAACTGCCGTATTCTGACTTGTCTACAGACGGCTGGAATGGTGAAGCGTTGGACGAGAAGTTTAATTCCCAATTGTGGGATGAACTATATAAACCCTGTCTGGCCTGCGGAACTTGTACTTTTGTCTGTCCGACATGCCAGTGTTATGATATTAAAGATTATGATACCGGGAATGGAGTGCAGCGTTACCGCTGCTGGGATTCCTGTATGTACTCTGATTTTACGATGATGGCTCACGGGAATAACCGGACCAATCAGATGCAGCGTTTTCGCCAGCGCTTTATGCATAAACTGGTATATTTCCCGGCTAATAACGATGGGATGTACTCATGTGTCGGGTGTGGACGATGTGTGGCAAAATGCCCGTCATCACTGAATATCGTTAAAGTGGTAAAAGCATTTCAGAATCAGGGAGGTGAACAGTAATGAGTGAATGTACCTGTAAGAAAGACTATCAACTCGATACTTTAATCCCGCAGGTGGGAGTCGTCACCGATATCCGTCAGGAAACACCGGATGTAAAGACCTTTCGGGTCAATGCACCCGAAGGCGGAAAGCTTTTTGAACATATGCCGGGACAGTGTGCGATGGTATGTGTGCCTGGAATCAGTGAAGGAATGTTTTCCATTACATCTTCACCGACCAATAAAGAGTTCCAGGAATTCAGTATTAAGAAGTGTGGGATTTTAACTGACTATCTGCATGATTTGGAAGCGGGCAGCGAGATTACCGTCCGTGGTCCTTATGGCAATAACTTTCCGGTTGAGACGGAACTAAAAGGGAAAAATTTATTATTTATTGCCGGTGGTATCGGTCTGGCTCCGCTTCGTTCGGTAATTAACTACGTTCTGGATAACCGTGATAATTACGGTACGGTAGATATCCTTTATGGCGCCCGGACAGCAAATGACTTGGTGCAGTTAAAGGAGATTCAGGAAGTCTGGATGAATACCAAAGGCGTGAATGTTCATCTGACGGTTGACTGTGAGGAGGAAGGATGGGACGGAAATGTTGGGTTTGTTCCGGCTTATCTGAAAGAACTGGGCTTTACTACTGATAAAACAGCCCTGGTATGCGGACCGCCGATTATGATCAAATTTGTTCTGGCAGCTCTGGAGGAACTGGGATTCAGTAAGGATCAGGTGTATACGACTTTGGAACTTAGGATGAAGTGTGGTGTTGGAAAATGCGGGCGCTGTAATATCGGTTCCAAATATGTATGTAAAGATGGTCCGGTGTTCCGCTGTGACGAGGTAGATGAGTTACCGGATGAATATTAGAAAGGACTGGTAGGAAAATGCAAGAAATGATAGATGTATATTTTTTTGGTAAAAAATATAGCGTTCCGGCGGATTTGACCATTATGACCGCCATGGAATATGCCGGTTATACCCTGAGCCGCGGCTGCGGCTGCCGTCATGGATTCTGCGGTGCGTGTGCGACGATTTACAGAGTAAAGGGAAAGAATGAGCTTAAGACCTGTCTGGCCTGTCAGACTCAGGTGGAAGCAGGAATGTATGTTGCCAGTATCCCATTTTTCCCAACGGACAAACGGACCTATGATATTGAACAGATTAAGCCGACTGAACAGATTATGATGGAGCTTTATCCGGAAATCTACAGCTGTATCGGCTGTAATGCCTGTACCAAGGCTTGTACCCAGGATTTGGATGTGATGCAGTATATTGCTTATGCCCAGCGGGGTGATTTTGAGGCATGTGCTGAAGAATCCTTTGACTGTGTTGGCTGCGGCTGCTGCTCCACCAGATGTCCGGCCGGAATCTCTCATCCCATGGTCGGTGTGCTGGCGCGCAGATTGACCGGTAAGTATATTGCGCCGGAGACCGCTCATTTGAAAAAGCGTGTCGAAGAGGTTCGCGAGGGTGCTTTTGATGAACTGATTGAGCAGATTATGCAGAAGCCCATTACTGAGATGAAAGAACTTTATAACACCAGAGAGATTGAAAAATAGGGAGGGGATTTTTTTATGATTACAGAAGCAATGCGCGAGTCTATGAAAAATGTAGAAGCAACCCGTGCCGAGCGTATGGGTGTTGAGCCGAAACGTATGACCGCGGAAGAAAAAGATACCCTTCTCAAGGCGTATCATCCTGATTACCGTGAAAATGGTTTTGCAGATATTAAAATCGGACCTAATAAAGGACAGAAAGTACCTGCTGAATTGGGCAACTTATTGAATTCCAACAGCCGCATCTTAAATGAAAAGATCGATCTTGGCAAAGTGGATTATGAAGCCGACGTTCTGGTCATCGGGGGCGGCGGTGCCGGTGCATCGGCAGCAATTGAAGCTCACGAAGCCGGAGCCAATGTGATAATGGTAACCAAGCTGCGAATCGGTGATGCCAATACGATGATGGCAGAAGGTGGGATTCAGGCCGCTGATAAAGAAAACGATTCCCCGGTTCAGCATTATCTGGATGCCTTTGGCGGCGGTCATTTTGCGGCGCGTCCGGAACTACTGAAGCGTCTGGTGATGGAAGCGCCGGATGCAATCAAGTGGCTGAATGAACTGGGCGTTATGTTTGATAAAGATGCTGACGGTAGAATGGTTACTACTCACGGCGGTGGAACTTCCCGGAAACGGATGCATGCCTGTAAGGATTATTCCGGTGCAGAGATTATGCGGACCCTGCGTGATGAGGTGCTGAACCGTGATATTCCGGTTGTTGAATTTACTGCAGCAGTAGAGCTGATTAAAGATGACAAAGGCCAGGCAGCGGGAGCAGTTTTGCTGAATATGGAGACCGGAGATTATATGGTGGCAAAAGCAAAAACAGTGATTATTGCCACTGGAGGAGCCGGACGTCTGCACTATCAGAATTTCCCTACCTCCAATCATTACGGGGCGACCGCAGATGGACTGGTTATGGGATACCGGGCCGGAGCAACCCTGCTTTATCAGGAAACCATTCAATATCATCCCACCGGTGTTGCCTACCCGTCACAGATCTTTGGTGCGCTGGTAACCGAAAAAGTCCGCTCTCTTGGCGCAATGCTTATTAACGCGGATGGAGAAGCATTTATGCATCCGCTGGAAACCCGTGATGTATCAGCTGCTTCCATTATACGTGAGTGCAGTGACCGCGGCAAAGGTGTGGAGACACCGCTGGGCAGCGGTGTGTGGCTGGATACTCCGATGATTGAAATACTTGGTGGCGAAGGGACAATTGAAAAACGAATTCCGGCGATGCTGCGGATGTATTTAAACTATGACATTGATATGCGCAAAGAACCGATTCTTATCTATCCAACCCTGCATTACCAAAACGGGGGATTGGAAATCGGCGGCGAAGGATTTACAAAAGCTATTGATAATCTCCTGGTAGCCGGTGAAGCAGTTGGAGGAATCCATGGTAAAAACCGTTTGATGGGAAATTCTCTCCTTGACATCATTGTATTTGGACGCAATGCCGGAAAGGCAGCAGCTCAAAAAGCGAAGAAAACAAAATTAGGTACACTTAATCTGGATCATGTAGTACAATATGCAGAGGAACTTAAAAAAGCCGGTGTTGAAGCGGACAATATATCACCATTGTTACTGCCGCAATATGCCCGTCATGAAAGATAGCAAGGAAACCAGGATGTACTTGCTGAGTAAGGTCTGAAAAGACCAGACCTACCTTATTGAACATTAGTAGTTCAATAAGTATAAGTAGCATAAGCAGGAGGAAAAAAATGCGAGAAATTCAGGTAAGCCAGATAACAGATGTGATTGAGCGGCTTTGTATCGAAGCGAATGAACATCTGCCGGGTGATGTAAAAGATGCAATTCAGACTTGTCGTGCCTGTGAAGATTGGGATATCGCACAGGGCGTACTGGATCAGATTATTGAAAACTATGAAATTGCTGATCAGCAGAATGTTCCAATCTGCCAGGATACCGGGATGGCCTGCGTATTTTTGGAAATTGGTCAGGATGTACATATTGCCGGGGGCGACTTAACAGATGCAGTCAATGAAGGTGTCCGCCGCGGATACGATAAAGGATATCTCAGGAAATCGGTTGTTGGTGACCCGGTCCGCCGCGGTAATACCGGTGATAATACGCCGGCTATGATCTATACCGAAATTGTGCCGGGAGATCAATTAAAGATTACAGTGGGACCGAAAGGATTTGGCAGTGAAAATATGAGTATGATCCGGATGTTCAAGCCTTCGGCCGGACTTCAGGGAATCAAAGACTTTATCCTGGAAGTCGTTGAAACAGCAGGACCTAACCCATGTCCGCCCATGGTGGTCGGTGTAGGCATCGGCGGCACTTTTGATAAAGCGGCATTGTTAGCTAAAAAAGCACTGATGCGCCCCATTGATACTGCTCATGAAGATCCCTATTATGCGGAGCTGGAAGTAGAGATGCTGGAAAAAGTGAATCAGCTCGGCATTGGACCCCAGGGTTTTGGAGGCCGTACGACAGCGATTGGATTGAATATTGAAACGCTGCCGACGCATATTGCCGGAATGCCGTGTGCAGTCAATATCAATTGTCATGTAACGCGTCATAAGTCGGAGGTGATATAGATGGAAAAATATATTCAACTGCCATTAACTGAAGAATTAGCTAAGACATTGCACGCCGGTGACACCGTATATTTAACCGGGACCATTTATACCTCCCGTGATGCCGGACATAAACGGATGTGTGAAACGCTGGAGCGCGGTGAAAAACTTCCTTTTGACCCGCAAAATGCAACGATTTATTATGTTGGCCCGACACCGGCTAAACCGGGTCAGGTAATTGGTTCAGCCGGTCCGACGACCAGCGGCCGGATGGATGCATATGCACCGACGATGATGTCGGTGGGTGCCAGGGGAATGATTGGCAAAGGGGCACGTCTGCCTGAAGTTGTAGAGGCAATGAAGAAGCACAGCGGTGTGTATTTCGGAGCCATTGGCGGAGCAGGAGCATTGCTGGCTAAATGTATTAAAAGTGCAAAATTAGTGGCATACGAAGATTTGGGTGCAGAAGCGCTCCGGGAATTATATGTAGAAGATATGCCATTGGTAGTTATTATCGACAGTGAAGGCAATAACCTGTATGAAGATGGCAGAGCAGCCTATCTGAAACAGAAGCAGTAGACAGCTTGGAGGAAAACAGACAGAATCAACATGGGGTTCCTCAATCTCAAAGAACTATTTGATTAGAAGATAATTGACATCTTCTATAATATTGACTATAATACACTTAACAAGGGAGCCGTTGGTCAGCGTACACCACCTGACCGCCGGTAAGATTAAGTCTTAAAATAGCGCCTTATCTTGCTAGGACAGGGGCGCTATTTTTTGTGTTTAAAAATCGCTATAACAAGGGTTATAACATCCCAACGGCTCCCTGGGTGAATATATTATTGTCAATGTCATGAAGAAAAGTGCAAATAAGGACGGTCTATTAAATAAATAACGTCCTTTTTTTGTATGCTTTTTCTGATTATAATAAGTGTAGAATCGAAAAAGTACGAAGGAGGCACAAAATGGAGAAGTATTATTTGGCCGTTGATATCGGGGCATCCAGCGGGCGTCACATGCTTGCATCCATGGTGGACGGAAAGATGCATCTTGAAGAAGTGTACCGTTTTCCGAATGGCATGGATAATAAGGATGGTACATTGTGTTGGGATGTGGACCGTCTGTTTTCCGAAATTAAGAATGGTCTGAAGAAGTGTAAAGAGCTTGGCAAGATTCCGGCTTCCATGGGAATTGACACATGGGGTGTGGATTATGTATTGCTTGATAAAGATGATAAGATTTTGGGAGATACTGTTGGTTATCGTGACAGCCGCACAACGGGGATGGACGAGAAGGTATATGAAAAGATTTTTCTGGAGGATTTATACAAGAGAACCGGAATCCAAAAGCAGATATTCAACACGGTTTACCAGCTCATGGCAGTAAAGGAGACACATCCTGAATATTTGGAACAGGCAGAAGCTATTCTGATGATACCGGATTATTTTCATTTCTTACTGACTGGTGTAAAGAAAATGGAATACACCAATGCAACTACGGGACAGTTAATCAGTGCTGTGACAAATGATTGGGATTATGAGCTGATGGATATGTTAGGGTATCCTTCCAAGATGTTCCAGCCTGTTTCTATGCCTGGCGCAGTGGTAGGGAATTTTTCGAAAGCGATACAGGAAGAAGTTGGATTTGACTGCAAGGTTGTGCTGCCTGCGACACACGATACTGGTTCTGCTGTACTGGCAGTCCCTACGAATAACGACAATGCAATATATATTAGTTCAGGCACGTGGTCATTGATGGGAATTGAAAGAAAAGAAGCGGATTGTTCCATGGACAGCATGAAGGCCAATTTTACAAATGAAGGCGGCTATGATCACAGATTCCGTTATTTGAAAAATATTATGGGATTATGGATGATTCAATCTGTCAAGAAGGAATTTGAAGAGGATCTGTCCTACGGCGAGATTTGTGCAAGAGCATCACAGGAGGCAATCCCATCTATTGTGGATTGCAATGATAACTGTTTCCTGGCTCCTGATAGTATGATTCAGGCTGTGCAGGACTTCTGTAAAAAAACAAATCAGCAGATACCAGATGGTGTGGGCGAAATAGCAGCAGTTATTTACAACAGTCTTGCAAAATGCTATGGTGACACCATCGAAGGAATTGAGGCAATTACCGGTAATACGTATGATACAGTTTATGTTGTAGGCGGCGGAGCGAATGCCGGGTATCTGAATGAACTGACCGCAAAGTATACAGGAAAGCAAGTATCAGCAGGACCTACAGAGGCCACAGCAATTGGGAATATCGTTGTACAGATGCTGCATGACGGGGTGTTTGCAAACCTTCCTGAAGCAAGGGCATGCATTGGGGAATCATTTGATATAAAGAAATACGATGAAAATGGAAAACAATTCTGAAAATGGAACTCAAAGGGGTCAGACCCTTTTCAAAAGGGTCAGGCCCCTTCGGAACTTTGAAAAAGGAGGATATTACTATGACAACGAAAGAAAGATATGAATCAGCGAAAGAAATTTATGCAAGTGTTGGTGTTGATACTGACAAGGTGTTGGAGACTTTGAAATCTGTGCCGATTTCTATGCATTGCTGGCAGGGGGATGATGTAGGTGGATTTGACCGTGAGGGTGCTCTTACTGGGGGAATCCAGGCTACGGGAAATTATCCGGGGAAGGCAAGTACACCGGAAGAGCTGATGGCTGATATTGATAAGGCGTTAAGTCTGATTCCAGGAACACATAGAATTAACGTACATGCAAGTTATGCTGTTTTTGAAGAAGGTGAATGGGCTGACCGTGATAAACTGGAGCCTAAGCATTTTAAGAAATGGGTAGAGTTTGCGAAAGAGAGAGGTCTTGGACTGGACTTTAACCCTACTTATTTTTCACACCCAAAGGCAGCAGAATATACATTGACGAGTCCTGATGAGGATATCCGCAAGTTCTGGATTGAACATGGAAAGGCTTGTATCCGTATTTCCCAGTATTTTGCTGAGGAGTTGGGAACTCCTTGTCTGATGAACATTTGGATTCCTGATGGATTCAAGGATGTTCCGGCCGACAGGATGGGACCAAGGGCAAGATATAAAGATTCTCTGGATCAGATTTTGGGAATAGATTATGATAAGGAAAAAGTTCTTGTATGCCTGGAGTCTAAAGTCTTTGGTATCGGACTGGAAGCTTATACAGCAGGTTCTGCGGAATTTACAATGAATTATGTAATGAATAAGGGCATTGTGCCTTTGATGGACAATGGTCACTATCATCCTACAGAAGTGGTTTCTGACAAGATTTCTTCTATGCTGTTATTCAATGACAAGATTGCGCTTCATGTAACAAGGCCAATCCGCTGGGACAGTGATCATGTTGTGCTGCTTGATGATGAGACAAAAGAGATTGCAAAGGAAATCGTAAGAAATGATGCTCTGAGCAGAGTGATTATCGGACTGGATTTCTTTGATGCAAGCATCAACAGGATTTCTGCATGGGTAGTTGGTATGAGAAATATGCAGAAGGCATTGATGCTAGCCATGTTAAGTCCAAGTGAAAAGCTCAAGGAACTGCAGGATACACAACAGTTTACAGAATTGATGGCAGTGCAGGAAGAGTTGAAATGTTATCCGTTCGGTGATGTATGGAATTATTTCTGCGAAGTTAACAATGTGCCGGAGAGAGCTGATTGGTTTAAAGAAGTACAGCGTTATGAAACAGAAGTGCTTTCTAAGAGGGCATAATCAGATTTTGCAATAAAGAAAAATGGCTTAAACCTGCCTGGTTGGGCCATTTTTTATTGGGCGTAATCTGATAAGGTATTTTGGACATGTGGTAAATATAAATGGAATATTTCAATTGTACCGGGTAAAGCAAGATGTGTCATGCAAGTACAAACTGCTTGACATATTAACCAGTAGATAAATATTATGCACCTGTGCTATGATAAGGATATAAAAAGCTAAACGGATATGGATATGCTGTACAGAAATTAAGAGCATGAAGGGAGTGGGCTGTATGGAAAAAAAGCAGTATCCTGGAATAAATATGGAGAGAACAGGGAGCTGGCTGCGTTACGTATGCAGAGTGAAGAAGATTTCTGTGAAAAAGCTTTGTGAATACATGGGGCTGGGATCGCCCCAGTCAATTTATGCATGGTTTTGTGGGAGGACACTCCCATCCCTGGATAATTTTTACGCGCTGGCTCAGGTCGTGTCCATGCCATTGGATGAGCTGATCGTGAATCAGGAAGAGCATCTTCCCAATGGCTTCTGTGAAAAAGAAGGGAGTCAGAATATAAGAGTGCTGATGTACGGGATGCGTTTTGTACTCTGAGTAATCCTTTGGCCCTTTCATTTACCTCTCTAAAAAGCACTTGAATGCTTTCACTGAATAATTCATAATCAGTGATTCCGGCATTCCGGCAAGGGCTATAAGCTCCAGCGCATGGGAAAAGTCACCAACATGCCTGGTGCCATGGCTGTCGCTTGCCAGTATTACGGGGTAATGAAAGTGCCTGCACAAATTTAATATCATCAAGTCATTGAACCGGGTGTCTCCCCGATATCCATCAGGACTTAATGAGCTGTTATTAATTTCGAGCAGTACATTGTACTTCATTGCCGCTCTGACAATCTCAAGATAATCTACAGGATATTTTACATCGTCACAATGTCCGATTATGCGTACATTTGGGTTTTTCATAGCGGCAATGTAAGCCTTGGTGTTCTCTTCCAGAGTACCAGGTTTTTTAACTGGTTTATGAATGCTGGCAATCGCATAATCCAGCTTTTCAAGAATAGAATTTTCCAAATCCAGCTTTCCGTCATTATTTAGAATGTTTACCTCAACTCCATAAAGCATTTCCACACCAAAACGCTGCTTTTGGGCATGTGCCAGACTGCGGAAGTAAGAAGGCTTTCCTCCGCCAGGGGTAGCAGGGCCGTGGTCTGATATGCCGAGCAGTTTTAAATTCCCGGCGGCCGCAGCTTTGGCCATATCTGTGATTGTTGCAGCAGAGGCATGACCGCTGGCAATTGTATGAGTATGTATATCCAATTCAAAAGAAGACATAGTCGTTGTGCCTTTCTGTCTAGAAATAAATTTTTCCCTTATAAAAATTTAATATAACCTTACGGAAACGAAGCCGCTGTAAGGTCATGAAGAAGCCGCAAAGTAGATTTTAGCTTTCCTCTTTATATAGTATGCTGGATTTACATAGGTTTGTCAATAAAAAACCAGAATAAAAACTCGGAAAACCAATAAAAGCAAACAAATAAATATTGAGATTCGTTGGAATTGAGTGTAAAAATCAATGGATATATGTTGTTTTTGTTGACTTGTATATGGCGTTGAAGTATAATAATGACAATTGGTGTAATGGCGTATCCAGTCTCAGCTTGTGAATGCGGCCCTGCACTAAATATAGAACATTTATACATAGGGAAGGAGCAAAGAAACTGATGGGATTGTATACTTATAACAGTACTGACATACCGAAATCGGAGCGTATCCCAAAGCTTGTTGAGAACCTGTATGCCAGGATGCCGGAAATCGAGTCGGCCAGAGCCGTGCTGCTTACGGAATCTTACGAACAAACAGAAGACGAGCCTGTTATTATCCGCCGTGCAAAGGCGTTCCGACATATTTTGGAGAATATCCCAATTGTCATTCGTGATTTGGAACTGATTGTTGGCAGTACAACAATAGCTCCCCGGGGATGCCAGACTTATCCGGAATTTTCTTACCAGTGGCTGGAGGAAGAGTTCGATACAGTAGAGACCAGATCTGCGGACCCTTTTTATATATCGGACAAAACGAAAGAAGAACTCAGACGGGTAAATAGGTATTGGAAGGGCAAGACAACAAGTGAGCTTGCTACGACTTATATGGAGTCTGAAACTTTGCTTGCAATAGAGCACGGTATATTTACACCTGGAAATTATTTTTATAATGGTGTGGGACATGTGACAGTAAAATATGGTGAGGTTTTGAAGACAGGCTTTTCGGGGATTAAAGAGAAGGCCAGGTGCCAGAAGGCGAAGCTTAACCTGACGGACGGTGATTACCAGCAGAAGTCAAGATTTTTGGAAGCAGTAATGATTAGCTGTGATGCTGCTGTTACATATGCAAAGCGTTATGCAAAGCTTGCTTTGGAGGAAGCCCAGAAGTGCCCGGATATGACACGGAAGAAAGAACTGCTTCAGATTGCACAGAATTGTGCGAATGTTCCGGAGAAGGGAGCATCAAATTTTTATGAAGCATGCCAGTCTTTCTGGTTTGTACAGCAGTTACTTCAGATTGAGTCCAGCGGACATTCTATTTCACCGGGAAGATTTGACCAGTATATGTATCCTTATTATAAGGAAGATATTGACAATGGTAAGATAACAAGGGAATTTGCTCAGGAGCTGATGGACTGTATCTGGGTGAAGCTAAATGATTTGAATAAGTGCCGGGATGCTGTTTCCGCAGAAGGATTTGCAGGGTACAGCTTGTTCCAGAACCTGATTGCCGGAGGACAGAATGAAGACGGGGTTGATGTGACAAATGATTTATCATTTATGAGTATTCAAGCCACTATGCATGTATTTCTTCCCCAGCCTTCACTGTCAGTCCGAGTATGGAATCAGACACCCCATGAATTCCTGATAAAGGCTGCGGAGCTGACCCGTACAGGGATTGGATTTCCTGCATATTATAATGATGAGGTTATCATCCCCTCCCTTGTAAGCAGAGGGCTGACTTTGCAGGATGCTAGGGATTATAATATCATCGGATGTGTGGAGCCGCAGAAATCAGGAAAAACAGAAGGATGGCATGACGCTGCATTTTTTAATATGTGCCGTCCGCTGGAATTGGTTTTTAGCAATGGAATGGATAAAGGGATTCAGATAGGACCAAAGACGGGCAGAGTAGAAGAGATGAAGACATTTGAAGAATTCTACGGCGCCTATAAGGCACAGATGGATTATGCAATTAAGCTGCTGGTCAATGCGGACAATGCTATTGATGTGGCACATGCCGAAAGATGTCCGCTGCCCTTCCTTTCCTCAATGGTAGACGATTGCATAGCGAACGGAAAAACGGTCCAGGAAGGCGGCGCGGTGTATAACTTCACCGGTCCCCAGGGCTTTGGAGTCGCAAACATGGCAGATTCACTGTATGCAGTGAAAAAGCTGGTTTATGATGAACAAAAAGTGACTATGAAAGAAATGAAGGAAGCACTGGCGGCGAATTATGGTAAGGGATTAAGCGAAGAAGATGTTGCATTTTTGACGGCGAAAATAGCCGGCAGTATGAAAGCGGCGGGACAGACTGTAGGTGAGCAGGAGATTTCCGCAATTCTGAAGACGGTAGTTGCCGCTTCAGAGGCACCAGAGGTAAAGAAAAAGGGTGAAAGAATTTTGAAGTTGATTGAAGAAGTGCCTAAGTTTGGAAACGATATCCTGGAAGTGGATGCATTTGCAAGGGATGTGGCATATACATACACAAGACCGCTTCAAAATTACAGAAACCCAAGAGGAGGTATTTTTCAGGCAGGGTTGTACCCTGTATCGGCAAACGTACCTTTGGGTGCACAAACTGGGGCAACTCCTGACGGGCGTCTGGCATATACTCCAGTTGCCGACGGGGTCTCACCATCGGCAGGAAAAGATGTGAACGGGCCTACCGCTGCTGCAAACTCAGTATCCAGGCTGGATCATTATATTGCATCTAACGGAACCTTGTTCAATCAAAAGTTCCATCCCTCTGCACTGAGCGGCAGAAAGGGGCTTGAGAATTTTGTGGGACTGATCCGTTCTTACTTTGAGCAGAAAGGGAGCCACATGCAGTTTAATGTAGTAAGCCGTGAAACCTTGCAGGATGCACAGAAGAACCCGGAACAGTACAAGCATCTGGTAGTCAGAGTGGCAGGATACAGTGCATTGTTTACCACACTGTCCAAGTCACTTCAGGATGATATTATACAAAGGACGGAACAGGGCTTCTAACCTGGAGAAAGGAACCGCAGCATGAATGACTATTTGAAAACGAAAGGCCGCATTTTTGATATACAGCGGTATTCTATACATGACGGAGACGGGATCAGGACAATTGTATTTCTAAAAGGATGTGTTTTAAAATGCCGCTGGTGCTGCAATCCTGAGTCACAGCGGTATGAAATTGAAACGATGTTGGTACAGGGTGAGCCCAAGGTAATTGGAAGGGATGTTACAGTTGAAGAAGTGATGGAGACGGTGGAAAAGGACCGTACTTACTATAGAAAGACCGGAGGCGGACTTACTCTGTCGGGCGGTGAAAGTCTCTGTCAGCCTGAGTTTGCTGCAGCACTTCTAAAAGCAGCCTGTGAGGTGGGTATTAATACGGCACTGGAAAGCATGGGATGTGCGCCCTATGAAGTGATTGAGGGACTTCTTCCCTACTTGGATCAGTATTTACTGGATATTAAGCATATGAATCCAAAGAAGCACAAAGAATATACAGGACGCTCCAACGAACTGATGCTGGAAAATGCCATGAAGATAGCACAATCGGCCGGGCCGGAATTAAGTATACGAATACCAGTGGTTCCGGGATTCAACGATACAGTTCAGGAAATACGTGATATTGCAGAATATACAAAGAAACTCGGTAACGTCAGGCGGATTCATCTGCTTCCGTATCACAGGCTTGGCCAGGATAAGTATGAAGGTCTTGGCAGAGAATACCTGATGAAAGATGTGGAGCCGCCGTCAAATGAAAAGATGGAATTGTTGCTGCAGGCTGCAGGGCAGGCATCCCAAATGGAATGCCAGATAGGAGGTTAAGGCAGATGAATTATGAGCAAATACCTGAAAGAATTGTACAGGAACTGGTTCCGGGCAAGGAAATTACGATTGCCCACCTGATTGCAAATCCTGATATCACTTTGTATGAAAAACTGGGACTTGATCCAGGGGCGGAGTACAGTAAATCAGCGATTGGTATACTGACTATCAGCCCGGCAGAAACAACAATTATTGCAGCCGATGTGGCAATTAAGGCAGCAGGAATTGAACTGGGATTTGTGGACAGATTCAGCGGTACTTTAATTATAACGGGTACAATTTCCGAGACAGAAGCTGCCATCTGTGCAGTTTTGGAATATATCAAACAGAAGATGGGCTTTTCTGTATGTGAAATAACAAGGACTTAGTTTACTATGAAGAAAATTGTACTTATGGGCCGGAGTGAATGTGGAAAAACTACATTAACCCAGGCGTTAAAAGGTGAGGAAATTCAATATCATAAAACTCAATATGTAAATAACTTTGATGTTATCATAGATACTCCGGGCGAATATGCCCAGACAAAGCATCTGGGATATGCTCTTGCTCTTTACGCTTATGAAGCAGATGTAGTAGGGCTTTTGCTGTCCGCGGTGGAACCGTATTCTCTGTATCCGCCCTGTTGTACTGCCATGTGTAACCGTGAGGTAATTGGGATTGTGACAAAAATCTACGATGAGAAGGCAGATGTAAACCGGGCAGAGAGATGGCTGAAACTTGCCGGATGTAAAAAAATCTTCCATGTAGATTCTAAAAATTACGAAGGAGTTCCCGAGATTCTGGAGTATCTGAAGGAGGAGGGGGATGTACTTCCCTGGGAAATGGAAGAAAGAGGTAAAAACGGCAAAAGTACAATAAAAACAACATAAAAATAAGTTGACTGATGTGGGTTTGTGTGGTAATATCGAGTTAGAAACAACAAGAAACAAATGTTTAGTTTTGTTTTAAGAGTCCAAGGAGGAAAAATAGGATGCAAAACGAATACGAAATCAAAAAAGAAATGTGTGAAATTGGTAGGAGAGTTTACAACCGTGGCATGGTTGCTGCAAATGATGGTAACTTTTCTGTAAAACTGAATGACAATGAATTTTTATGTACGCCTACAGGTGTCAGCAAAGGCTTTATGACACCGGAATATATTTGTAAAGTGGATGCAGAAGGAAACGTAATCCAGGCAAATAAGGGATTCAAGCCATCTTCAGAGATTAAAATGCATATGCGTGTATATAAAGAAAGACCAGATGTTAATTCTGTGGTACATGCTCACCCGCTGTATGCTACAACATTTGCTATAGCTGGAATTCCTCTGACACAACCAATCATGCCGGAGGCTGTTATCGCTTTAGGATGCGTTCCTATTGCAAAATATGGAACACCGTCTACTGTAGAAATTCCAGATGCAATATCTGAGCACTTACAGTATTTTGATGCGGTATTACTGGAAAATCACGGAGCGCTTTCCTATTCTGACTCCTTGCTGAATGCTTATCATAAGATGGAATCTTTGGAATTCTATGCACGTCTGTTATACCAGTCAAATATGCTGGGCGGACCACAGGAACTGTCCAAAGAGCAGGTAGAAAAACTATATGAAATCAGAAGACAGTTTGGTCTTCCGGGAAAACACCCTGCAAACGTATGCCCTAACGCTAAAGAAGGCAAGCCAAGCTGCCATAGCTGCGGAAGTTCATGCGGCACAGGTACGGCTGATGCTTCTGCAGATGCAGACTTAGTTGCATCCATCACGAAGAAAGTAATGGCTCAGCTCGGATTGTAAAAATTAGAAGTGAGGACTGCTATGAACGAACGGGATATTACCAATGCTGTGAAAGCAGTGTTAGATCAAATGAAAGAAAAAGGTTCTCATCCGGAAAACGGACATGTATGCAGGTGCAGTCAGCATAAGATGACATTGAAGGCAGCTAACGCCTTGATTGAGAAGGTTAAGGAAAAGGCGGCTAAGATGGGAGTCAGTATTGTAATTGCTGTTTCTGACCAGGCCGGAAGACCTGTGGCCGTCCAGTCTATGGATGGTGCCTACATAGCAAGTTTTGACATTGCAGTAAATAAAACATTTACTTCAGCGAGCCTCAAGATGTCGACAGAAGCACTTAGTCATCTAAGCCAGCCGGGCCAGCCTTTATATGGAATTCAATTCACAAATGAAGGAAAGATTGTTATATTTGGCGGCGGGGAACCGTTGGAAGCAGATGGTAAAATAATCGGAGCCTTAGGGGTCAGCGGCGGGACGGCCGAAGAAGATACCGCCATTGCTGCTTATGGCAAAGAAATTTTTGAGGAGGTATTAGCGTGTCTGTAAGTGAACAGGTGATTCAGGATATAGTTCAGGAAGTTATGGCAAAAATGCAGATTGCATCCGAAGTATCCAAAAGCCGCGGCGTATTTGCCGGAATGGACGAAGCAATAGATGCTGCAAAAAAGGCACAGAAGATTGTCAGCAGAATGTCCATGGATCAAAGAGAAAAAATTATTTCTAATATTAGAAAAAAGACAGTAGAAAATGCCGAGATTCTTGCACGTATGGGTGTACATGAGACAGGCATGGGTAATGTGGGCCATAAAATTTTAAAACATCAGTTGGTTGCGGAAAAGACACCAGGAACGGAAGATATCACAACAACTGCATGGTCAGGAGACAGAGGGCTGACGCTGGTAGAGATGGGACCGTTTGGTGTTATCGGTGCGATTACACCATGTACAAATCCAAGTGAGACAGTTATCTGTAATACAATAGGGATGCTGGCGGGAGGCAATACGGTAGTATTTAATCCACATCCGGCAGCAACTAAAACATCTATTTATGCAGTAAATATGTTAAATGAAGCTTCTATAGAAGCAGGCGGTCCGGATAACATCGCATGTACCGTTGAGAAACCGACCATGGAATCCAGTAATATTATGATGAAGCATAAAGACATCCAGTTGATTGCTGCAACAGGAGGACCAGGTGTTGTAACAGCTGTTTTATCCTCTGGTAAGAGGGGAATCGGTGCAGGTGCAGGTAATCCTCCGGTACTTGTGGATGAGACTGCGGATATCCGCAAAGCGGCAGAAGATATTATAAATGGATGTACATTTGACAATAACCTGCCTTGTATTGCTGAGAAGGAAGTTGTGGCTGTAACTTCCGTCGTAGAAGAATTAATTCACTACATGGTCAGTGAACAGGGATGTTATTTGGCAACTAAAGAGGAACAGGATGCATTGACAGCAGTTGTTTTGCAGAATGGCAGATTGAACAGAAAGTGTGTGGGAAAGGATGCCAGGACTTTGCTGGGAATGATTGGAATAAGCGTTCCGGGCAATATCAGGTGTATCATATTTGAGGGAGTTAAGGAGCATCCATTAATTGAAGAAGAACTGATGATGCCGATTCTGGGTATTGTCAGAGCAAAGGATTTCGATGATGCGATAGAGCAGGCACTCTGGCTGGAGCATGGCAACAGACACTCTGCACATATCCATTCAAAAAATGTAGACAATATCACAAAATACGCAAAAGCAATGGATACAGCGATTCTTGTAAAGAACGGTCCATCTTACGCGGCACTGGGATTCGGGGGCGAAGGCTTCTGCACATTCACCATTGCCAGCAGAACAGGTGAGGGGCTCACAAGTGCAAGTACATTTACAAAGAGAAGACGCTGCGTAATGGCAGAGAGTTTATGCATTAGGTAAAACAGGAGGAAATAAAATGGAAATGAATTCCGCAAGTGTAGAAGCAGTTGTAAAGCAGGTGCTGGAAAGTATGCTGGAAAAACAGATTACTCCGGCGGCAGGCGCAGCAGCAGGAAGCGGAGCAGTACCTAAGACTGCACGTGTTGCTATGTTGACAGCTCTTGAGCATTATGATATAAAAGAATATCCGATACCGGAAGTTGGGGACGGAGACATCCTGGTAAAAGTAGAGGGATGCGGTGTGTGCGGCACAGATGCTCATGAGTTCAAGAGAGACCCATTCAGCCTGATTCCGGTTGTTCTAGGACATGAAGGTACTGGCGAAATTGTAAAAATGGGCAAGAATGTGAAAATCGACAGCGCCGGAAAAGAGCTGAAGGTTGGGGACAAAGTTGTTACCTGTATGATTTTTAAAGATGACCCGGACATTACAATGTATGATCTGAATAAGCAGAACGTGGGCGGCGCTGACGTATATGGACTGCTTCCGGATGATGACATTCATTTAAACGGATGGTTTTCAGATTACATACTCATTCGTGAGGGTTCCACAGTTTTCAATGTAAGTGACCTTGATTTGAAATCCAGAATTCTCATTGAGCCGTGTGCAGTTCTTATTCATGCGGTAGAACGGGCAAAAACCACAGGTATTTTAAGGTTCAACAGCAGAGTAGTAGTACAGGGATGCGGACCTATCGGTTTGATTTGTATTTCAATCCTTCGTACTATGGGTATTGAAAATATTGTTGCTGTAGACGGAGAACAGAAGAGACTGGATTTTGCCAAGAGAATGGGCGCAGAAAAGTCTGTAAACTTCAAAGACTTCAAAGGAATTGAAGCTCTTGCAGAAGGTGTAAAGGATGCATTTGGCGGACATCTCGCAGATTTTGCATTCCAGTGTACAGGTTCACCGGCAGCACACTCCAACATTTATAAGTTTATCCGCAATGGAGGAGGACTCTGTGAGTTAGGATTCTTTATCAATGGAGGAGATGCAACAATCAATCCTCACTTTGATTTGTGCTCTAAGGAAATCACACTGGTTGGTTCCTGGGTATATACTTTGAGAGATTATGCTACAACATTTGATTTCTTAAAGAGAGCAAAGGCAATCGGGCTTCCAATGGATGACCTCATCACTCATGAGTTCCCGCTGGAGCAGGTGAATGAAGCTCATCAGGCCAACCTGAAAATGGAAGGACTGAAAATTGCTATTATCAATAAATAGCAGCAATCCCAAAAAGGAGAATTGATATGGGAGAAGCAGTAGGCATGTTAGAGGTATTCGGGCTCTCAACAGCATTTGCGGCGGCTGATGCCGGATGTAAGGCTGGAAATGTACGTCTGGAGACCTTTGATAAAAATAAACCGGCAAATGCAGATGAATTACCTGTACCACTGATTGTAATGATTAAGTTTCGCGGAAGCGTATCCGATGTTCAGGCAGCACTAGACGCAGCTAAAAGGAAGGCAGAGGAACTGGCAGGAATTGTAGCTGAATACGAAATTGCAAGACCAACAGAGGATACAGAAAAGATGCTGAAGCTGAGCGGTTTAGATAAAGGAAAACCAAATAAAATTTTTGTAGAAGAAGTCTAGGAGGAAATTAAAATGGCACAACTGGCATTAGGTATGGTAGAAACAAGAGGTCTTACAGCAGCAATTGAAGCAGCAGACGCAATGACAAAATCTGCTGAGGTTACATTAGTAGGAACAGAGAAAATTGGTTCAGGACTGGTAACAGTTATGGTACGCGGAGATGTAGGAGCTGTAAAAGCGGCTGTTGAGGCAGGAGCTGATGCAGCAGGAAGACTGGGAGAATTAGTAGCAACACATGTAATCCCAAGACCTCACAATGATGTAGAGAAGATCCTTCCAACCGTATAAGAACTACAGTAAAGGAGCAGTCTCATGGGACAGGCGTATGGATTTTTTGAAATTCCGAGTGTGACAGCCGCAGTTGTTGCCGTTGACATTATGTGCAAGACGGCAGATGTGCAGTTTGTTACCTGGGAAAAAAAGTTAGGTGGAAGACTTGTAACAATTATTATCCGCGGAGATGTATCTGCTGTAACGCAAGCCATTGAAACTGCCGCAGCAAATGGAATTAAGAAACCCGTAGCGCAAGTGGTAATTGCAAGTCCCCATGAAGAGATTATCAAAATCATTAATAACAGTGCAAACCGAGTAAGTTAGGAGGCAGTCAGATGGCGGAAGAAAAGAAATCAACCGGTGAAGAACAGGCCCCAGGCACCTCTAAACCAGAAGAGGCAGCAAAAAAGAGTACAGCCAAATCCACCAGTGCTGTAAAAGGCACGGCTGGTAAAACAAAAGCTGCATCCACAAAGAAAACAACTACGGCGAAAGCGCCCGCTAAAACAGTACAAAGAGTAAAGCAGACGGCGCAGCAGGTGGAACAGGTAGAAGAGATTCAATTAAAGGAGGAAAAAAGAATGTCACAGGAAGCATTAGGAATGGTTGAAACAAGAGGTTTGGTAGCATCAATCGAAGCAGCAGACACAATGCTTAAAGCTGCAAATGTAGTATTAGTCGGAACAGAAAAAATTGGTTCCGGACTTGTAACAATTATGGTGCGCGGAGACGTAGGAGCTGTAAAATCAGCAGTTGAGTCAGGCGCAGAAGCAGCAGGAAGACTGGGAGAATTAGTAGCAACACATGTAATCCCAAGACCACACAATGATGTAGAAAAGATTCTTCCTCAGGTTAAATAGTTATGGATAACGGCAATGTAGAATTAATCACAAAAATGGTATTGGAAGCCATTGATAAGCAAAAGACTTCTGATAATACCGGATACATGGTGCCGGTTGGAGTGTCCGCAAGACATGTCCATTTAACCCAGGAACATGTAGAGGTCCTGTTTGGCCCAGGATATCAGCTGACAAAGAAAAAGGAACTGATGGGCGGACAATATGCATCAAATGAACTGGTTACCATTGTGGGTCTGAAGCTTAGGGCCATTGAAAATGTCAGGATTTTAGGGCCTGTGAGAACGAAGTCTCAGGTAGAGGTTTCTGCGACAGATGCTATCCGTCTTGGCGTGAAGGCTCCAATCAGAGAGTCAGGAAATATTGCCGGGTCGGCTGCGGTTGCAGTGGTGGGACCAAAGGGAGCTCTTTACCTGAATGAGGGATGTATCATAGCCAAAAGACATATCCACATGGCACCGAAGGATGCGATGGCAGCAGGGGTACATGATGGAGATACCGTATCCGTAAAAGCGGATAATGAAAGAGGAACTGTTTTCAATCATGTTCAGATTCGTGTAGATGACAGCTTTACCTTGGAGATGCATATTGACACGGATGAAGCAAATGCAGCCAGGATTGTAACAGGAGATACAGTAAGAATTATCAAATAAGACAGAGTATTGTACAGATATCGTATACTCATTGCATTATTAATGTTCAATAAGTATACCTAAGATTATAGGGGATGCCGCGGCATCCCCTACAAGAATAAAGAGAAAAGCGGATTCCAAATATCTGCTTTGACCCGCACAAGGAGGATGTTATGCTGATAGGTAAGATAAAGGGAAGTGTTGTCTCAACACGCAAATGTGAAAATTTAGTCGGCAACAAGCTTATGATTGTGGATGTTTTGGAGCATATGCAGACAGGAGCAAAACAACTCATTGCGATTGATAAAATAGGTGCGGGTGTAGGCGATTATGTGTTAGTGGCACAGGGAAGCGCGGCCAGAATTGGTTCCGGGATGCCGGATGCACCTGTTGATGCGGCGATTGTTGGTATTATTGACGATGGAACAGGACTGGAGTAGCAGATATGGACATGAAAGAATTGAGCAGCATATTGCAGCAAGCCGGTATTGTTGGTGCAGGTGGTGCAGGCTTTCCTACATACGCGAAGTTAGATGAACGCGCAGAAACAATTATCCTGAACTGTGCGGAATGTGAGCCGCTGCTGAAATTACATAGGCAATTATTAGAGAAATATGCACAGGAAATCGTTGAAACCTTTCATATGATAGGGCAGGCTGTAGGAGCCAAAGAAGTTGTGATTGGAATCAAGAAAGCCTATACTAAAACAATTGATGCACTGAATGAAGTAATCGGGGAATACCCCGAGGTCAGGCTTGGACTGTTGGATGAGGTATATCCGGCGGGTGATGAAGTTGTATTAATTTATGAAGTGACCGGTAAGGTGGTAAAGCCGGGTGGGCTCCCCATTGAAAGCGGAGTAGCTGTATTTAATGTTGAGACCGTATATAATGTATATAAAGCTGTCAGCCAGAAGCTGCCGGTTGTAGATAAATTGGTATCTGTTGTGGCTGAGGTAGAAAATCCGGTGACGGTAAGAGTACCTCTCGGCACAACAATGGAAGAAGTAGTGAGAATGGCCGGCCATGTTACGGTGAAGAACCCGGTATATTTCATCGGAGGACCGATGATGGGCTTTATCGGCAGTGGTTCACAGCCGGTTACTAAAACCACAAATGCGATATTGGTATTACCAGAGGAGCATTTGATTATTCAGAGAAAAAGAGAAAAGTCATCGATAGATTTGAAACGTGCGGCGGCCTGTTGCTGCCAATGTAATATGTGTACAGATTTATGTCCAAGAAATCTCCTGGGTCACCCTGTAGAACCGCACTTATTCATGAGGGCAGCAACCTGTAAGGATATACAGCAGCCGGACATATTTTTGAATACAATGTTTTGTTCTTCCTGTGGCCTGTGTGAAATGTATTCCTGCATGCAGGGGTTATCACCAAGGTCTTTGATGACAGAATATAAAGCAGGATTACGGGCGAATGGAATAAAGCCCCCCCAAGGTGTTGTACCCAAAAAGGCAGGCGGGGAAAGAGAGTACCGTAAAGTTCCTATGGAACGCTTGATGGCAAGGCTGGACCTGACCCGCTATGACAAGGAAGCTCCTCTGGATGAGTCATCAGCCCACATCAGTAAAGTAAAGATATTGCTGAGCCAGCATATCGGAGCACCTGCATCTGCGGTTGTAAAAATGGGTGATAAGGTGACAAGAGGACAGATGATTGCCGAACCAGGCAAAGGATTAAGTGTAGGCATTCATGCAAGTATTGACGGTACGGTCAGTGAAGTGAATGAAAGATTTATAATCATAGAAATGCAGGAAGGACGTGCAGGCAATGAGTAAGGCAATTGGAATGGCAGAATATAAGACTGTTTCAGCAGGTGTCGTGGCAGCGGATGCTATGGTCAAGACTTCTGATGTGAACATCATTGAGGCCCAAACGGTATGTCCGGGAAAATACATTGTAATCATTTCAGGAGACTTAAGTGCGGTAAATGCAGCAGTTGAAACTTCCAGAACACTGCATGGAAAGCACCTGATTAACAGTTTTATTCTTGGAAACCCACACGAATCCATTTTTCCGGCAATCTATGGAGCTTCGAAGATTGAAGAAGTATCTGCTCTGGGAATACTGGAGACATATGATGCAGCGTCTATTATCGTGGCGGCAGATGAGGCCGCAAAGACAGCAATTGTTGATTTGATTGAGCTTAGAATTGCCCGCGGTATGTGCGGGAAATCTTATTTGATGCTGACAGGTGAGGTTGCAGCTGTAGAAGCTGCGATTGAAAAAGCGGAGGCTGCAGCTGCAAAAGATGGGATGTATCTGGACTCATCTATTATCGCACATCCGGATGATCAGATCCGCGAGGCAATTTTGTAACCGTTCAGCCATGCGAAACCAGGCTTGCGGCCGAACTGTAATGTAACTTTAAAAATCCAGTAATACCGGGAGGCAATGTGATGCTTGCAATAGAAAGACGTAATGAAATATTGGAAAAACTTCAGGCTGAACGGCGTGTAGTGGTAAGTGAACTTAGCCAGTTATATGAAGTGTCTGAGGAAACAATCCGCAGGGATTTAGAAAAGCTGGTGAATGACGGCTATGCTATTAAGAGTTACGGCGGTGCCGTAATGAACGAAAATGTGAGCATTGATCTTCCCTTTAATATCAGGAAGAACCGCAATGTAGTCGGGAAGCAGCGTATTGCAGAACTGATGAACAGCCTGATACACGATGGGGACAGCATCATGCTGGATGCAAGCTCAACAGCAGTGTACATTGCAAAAGCCTTAAAAGATAAGAAGAACTTGACATTGATTACAAATTCAATAGAAATCATTATTGAATTGTTTGATGTGCCGGATTGGAGTGTGCTGTCCACCGGCGGCGTATCAAGAGAGGGTTCCTTTGCTCTTGTAGGACCTCAGACAGACAGGATGCTTCGCTCCTATCATGTAGATAAGACTATTATTTCGTGCAAAGGAGTTGACCTTGCTTCAGGTATTACAGATTCCGATGATCTTCATGCAAATAATAAGAAAACAATGCTGGAAGCGGGAAAACAGAAGATTCTTGCAGTGGACAGCAGTAAGTTTGATAAGACAGCATTTACATCAATTGGAATGCTGGAAGATATAACGACTCTTGTTACTGACGAAAAGCCTGGAGACATATGGCTTCGGAAGTTTGAGGAGTTGGGGATAGAGTGTATCTATCCAGAATAGAGAGTGTGGCAGGAAGCGCACTCTCGAAGAAGTGCGGGTTCGTTTGAATAATCTTACGAACCCGCACTTTTTTTAAAGTCTACAATATACATTTAGTTCAGATTTTGGGGTCTGAGGTGCCGAATGCACTTTTCTAATAATAGTCTCTATATTCGCTTGGAGTCATATGTACAGAACGTTCAAAGGCCCGCAAAAAGGTAAGAGAGGTTTTAAAGCCAACCTTGCTGGCAATTGAGCTGACGGAAAGTTTGGAATAAGCAAGTAGTTCTTTCGCCTTGTTTATCCGGTATTCGTTCACATACTTGTGGATAGTTACTCCCATCTGCTGCTTGAATATTTTGCAAAAATAATATTTCGAGAAACCCACTTTGTTAGAAATCGTTTCTATACTCAATTCTTCTTTATAATTCAAAGAAATATATTTCAAAGCTGCATTGATGCTGCTCTCCTGTGCGGGGGTCAGTTCTTTTATAGCCTGCAAATCGTAAACAATATCATAAAGGGAAGTAAAAATATTGTGTACCAGCATAGAAGAATGTATATATTTCCATCCATCATTATTATTTCCTGCAGGTTCACACAGTATATGGAAAAGCTCCATAAAAGAGTCCAGCACATTTGTAAAGGGGTTGCACAAGACAATATTATCGTGGGTGCGGACCATGTTATAAAACAGCTTGGAATGGCTTCCTCTGATGATAAAATAATAATACCTCCACTCCTTTGAAACCCTGGTAAAAATCAGCGTGGTATTGCAGGAGGTAACAATAACAGAATTAGGCTGGACATAAAAGGTTCTGTTGTCTTTTGTATAGCGCACTGTCCCTTCAACAGAGTATAAAAGAAGGTATTCACTGTAATTATTTTGTTTCCCAAGAGTGAATTTCTTTTCACTGCAGTAACCACATTCCTTAATTATAAAAGGAAAAGAATCTCCCATCGGGTTTGGAGAGAAGCTTTCAGAATGAAATTTTTCCGGAAAGTCTTTCTTAGGTGATGCCATAATGTGTATTCTCCAGTCCATATGTTGTAAAAATGCTACAAAAATTATAACATTTTGGATTAAAAATAACAAATGCTTTAAAATGACAATTTATGATAACGAAATAACAATTTATGATATTGAATAATAGAGGAAAGGTAGTGATACTAGGTGCATGGATAGGAGGATATGAGAAAGAAGTCAAACAGGAAAACGAAAAGGTGAAAGGGGAAAGCAGAATGAGTGAGTATATCTTGGAACTGAAAGATGTAGTAAAAACTTTCGGTGGTGTGACTGCGTTGGACGGCGTACACTTTCAGTTAAAAAAAGGTGAGATACATGCTCTTATGGGTGAGAACGGTGCCGGTAAGTCTACATTCATCAAAGTAATAACAGGAGTTCATCAGCCGGACAGCGGTATGATGCTGCTGGAAAAGGAGAAAATTACCCTTCGTTCTACGGAAGATTCGGCAAAACTTGGGATAGCGGCCATATATCAGCATGTTACGGCTTTTCCCGATTTGTCGGTAACAGAAAATATTTTCATGGGGCAGGAAATAAAGAATAAGTTTGGAATTTATAACTGGAAACTGATGACTCAGAGGGCAAAAGAGCTAATCGAGCCATTGAGTAAAAATATTGATGTATCTAAACCAATGAGCACACTTTCTGTTGCCCAGCAACAGTTGGTAGAGATTGCAAAGGCTTTTTCAAGAGACGCGAGAATCCTGATTATGGATGAGCCTACAGCATCACTTTCAAGAAGGGAATGTGAAGAGCTGTACCAGATTACAGAACACTTGCGGGATGAAGGGGTATCTATTATTTTTATTACACACAAGTTTGAAGATATGTACCGTCTGGCAACCAGAGTTACGGTGTTTAGGGATTCAAAATACATAGGCTGCTGGGATGTGGATAAGATATCCAACCAGAAATTAATTGCAGAGATGGTTGGACGTGAATTGACACAGATGTATCCTCCCAAGAGTGCCCAAATTGGCGATGTTGTGCTGAAAGTAAGTGACATTTCCAAGGAAGGATATTTCAAAAATGTGTCTTTCGATGTACGGAAAGGAGAAATTCTTGCGTTGACCGGACTGGTTGGGGCGGGACGTACAGAGGTTTGCCAGAATATTTTTGGCATTATGACGCCAGATTCAGGTTCCTTCGAACTGGAAGGAAAGGTGGTAAAGATTAACAGTCCAATTGATGCATTAAATTATGGAATTGGCCTGCTGCCGGAAGACAGACAGACCCAGGGACTTGTGAATGAGCTTCCCATTTATCAAAATGTATCTTCTGCCGATATGAGTAGGTTTGTAAAAGGCGGCAGAATTGACGTGGCAGCAGAGGCGAAAAATGCCATTGAATTGTGCCAGAAGATTCAGCTTAAGGCAAAGGATATCAGTGCTCCGCCGTCTTCTTTATCAGGTGGAAACCAGCAAAAAGTAGTCTTTGCAAAATTGCTGAGCTGTGATTTGAAAGTGCTGATTTTGGATGAGCCCACCAAGGGTATCGATGTTGGTGCCAAGTATTCCATTTATGAAATTATGAATGAACTGACAGCAAATGGATATGCGATTATCATGGTATCCTCCGAAATGCCGGAGGTTCTTGGAATGGCGGACCGGATTGTTGTTATGAGAAATGGGCGGATTGCCGGAAAGTTCGATACAGACGGCACAACCCAGGAAATGATTCTGGAAGCATCTTTAAAACATGAAGATGGGAGGGAGAGTTAGGAATGGGAACTACAGAAAGTAATAAATCAATCCTTGCAAAAATGACAGGGAACAGAAACTTCGGTTTGCTTCTTGGACTTGTTGTTCTCCTTATTCTTGCAGCAATTATTACCCCATCGATGTATTCGGTGAACTCGATTATTAACATGCTTCAGAACAATGCTGTATATGGGCTTCTCGCAATTGGTGAGATGATGGTTATTCTGACAGCAGGTATTGATATCTCTATTGGAGCAACTCTGTCCCTGACAGGTGTGGTATGCTGTCGTCTGATGGCGGAAAATCCGAGTGTGCCGGCAGTTGTGTGGGTTCTGCTTGCACTGGTAATTGGCGCACTGTGTGGTGCATTTAACGGAATTCTTGTAGGTTATTTCAAGATGGTCCCTATGATTGCAACGCTTGGAACCATGTATGCATTCAGAGGATTTTCCTTCTTGTTCAGCGGTGGACAATGGTGGTTTCCCCATCAGTTTACAGAAGGGTACTTAAAGTTTGCCACACTAAGAATCTTGGGTATTCCGTCAATTTTGTGGATTCTGGTTCTTGTGTTTGCCCTGGCAATTCTTTTCCTGGGATATACATCAAGAGGAAGAAGGATTTATGCAATTGGGACAAACCGCGAATCATCACAGGTTGCAGGTATCAGGGAGGAGCGGGTCGTATTTCTTGCTATGACACTTTGCGGTGCACTGGCAGGGCTTGGCGGAATGCTTTATACCGCAAATTATGCGACATGCAGCTACAGCATAGGGGAAGGTTATGAAATGACAGCCATTGCAATCTGCATTCTCGGAGGCGTAAGCATCAGTGGTGGAAAAGGAAAGGTTGATGGAGTCATCATCGGATTTTTGATGATGGCGGTTATTACATACTTCATCAGTCTTCTCCCAGGTTTAAGCGTATGGTCAGACGCGATCCAGGGAGCAATCATCATTGCTGCAGTTGCACTGAATATTTATATGGAACGCTCTGCTGAAAGGAGAGCACTGAAGGAAAGGAGTGCTTTAATCTGATGAGTGGAGAAAAAAATGTGAAAATACCACCTGTGAGAGATTTGGAAATAAAACAGGGGTTTAACTTGTCAAAGTTTTTGGTGAGCTGGGAAATGGTATTGGTCTATATTTTGATTTTGATTAACATCGTGTTAATGGTCAAAAAAACAAATCTTTACTTTTCACAGGGAACAATTCAGGCGATTATTCAGTCTGGAATGGATGTGTGCCCTCTTGTGCTGGGTATGATCTTCATACTGATGCTGGGAGATATTGATGTGTCGGTAGCTTCCAACATGATTTTCGCATCTATGGTAACCGGATTGTGCTGCGCATCAGGTATGCCCGCTTTTATCGGTGTCTTTGCCGGAATCCTGGCAGGAGCACTGTGTGGGGCATTTAACGGTTATTGTGTGGCATACATAGGAATGCCCGCGGTTATTGTGACAATTGCCACGTCCATGCTGTTCAGGGGTATTGTAAAGATTATACTTGATGTCAATGTACTGAAAGTATTTCCAAGTTTTTATACAACTGTTGCATGGGTGAATATTGCGGGAATCCCGTTTTCATTGATTCTGTTTCTGATTATGGGTGCAGTATTTGTTTTTATACTTCATAAATCAAGATTTGGAAGAAAGCTGTATGTTATCGGAAACAACGCAACATGTGCACAGTATTCAGGTATTGATGTTAGAAAGACAAAATTAATTGTATTTATCCTTATGGGCGCTATGTGCGGAATTGCCTCTATTTTCTTTGTAGGAAGAATGGGAGGAAGTGTGTCTTCTACAATGGGCACAGGATATGAGATGACGGCTATTGCAATCTGCGTTTTGGGCGGCGTATCTACAAATGGTGGAAAAGGAAAGGTTTACGGACCTGTTATCGCAACTCTCATTATGGCATTCCTTACTTATACGCTTGGATTGCTGGAAGTAGATGCCAATTCAAGAAAGATTGTTACAGGATTTATCCTGATTATTGCAGTCCTGATTCCTAGTGTAAACAGACAGCTCATTGCCAACATCAAGTTAAAAGCGATTTATAAGGGAAATAAAAATGTAGAGGCATTAAATAACAGAACGGCAGAAGAAGTAAAAGCTTTAAAAAATGCGATGGCGGAGATAAAAAAAGACACTGCATTAAACGAGTCTGATAAAACAGCAAAAATTAAAAAGTATAAGGATAAGATTGCATCTCTCCAAAAGAAATGCAAAGAACAGAGCACAGCATGGCTGCAGGAGCAGAAGGAGGATGAAAGAAAAGCCAGAGAGCGTTTTGCAGTAAAGTAACCTTGAATATTCGCAACTCAATCAGTATTTTTATCTAGTATTTTGATATAGGCAGCGGAAGGCTGTTTATAAAATAAAAAACAAGGAGGAAGTAGTATGAGAAATTGGAAGAGGTTAGTAGCATTAGGAGTAAGCGCAATGATGCTGGCATCATTGGCAGGATGCAGTACCACGAAAAGTGAAACGGCAAACGGGGGAGAAGCAGGGGATAAGACTGCAGAAGCTTCCAGCGGCGGTTCTCTGGAAGGAACAAATGTATTTATGTTCAAGTCTACAGGAAATACTTTTGGAGATTTGATGTATGAGGGATTTTCAGAGTATTTGGAAACAAAGGGGCAGAAAACAGCATATAAAAGCCCTGCTGAAACAACAGTTGCCGCACAGGTACAGATGCTGGATGAACTGATTACCCAGAAGGTGGCTTCTATTACAATTTCTACAAATGGTGACGCAGGCTACGATGAAGTATTTAAGAAGGCAAAAGAAGCAGGAATCCCTATTGTATCTATCGACTCCGAGGCAAATCCGGAATACCGCGTCTGCCACGTGAATCAAGCTGAAACAGCAGACATTGGGTCTTATCTTATCCAGGCAGCCGTATTAATCACACTTGGTGTTGATTATCCTGGGGATGGAAAGATGGAAGAAACAGTAAAGAGCGAACTTGATAAATATTCAGGAGATGAAATCAAGCTGGGCGTTCTTTCCGCATCCATAGACACACCGGTACAAAACTCATGGATTGCAGAAATGGAAAAAGAATTGGCAAAGGATTTCTATACAGGAAAAGTAAGTCCGAACCTTGACAAGAAATATGGCAACGATGACTTGACAGAGTCTACAACCCAGGCTCAAGCATTTATTGCAGAAAATTCTGTGGACTGTATCATTTCCCCTACAACAGTAGGTATTGCCGCAGCAGGTCAGGCACTTAAGTCAGCAAACAGCGACATCAGACTGACAGGTCTGGGGCTTCCTTCTGAAATGCAATCCTTTATGCCTAAGTCATCAGATGACAATGCATTTGATTCTGTTTGCCCGTACATGATGCTGTGGGATGTTATTCACCTGGGAGCAGTGGCAGGAGCCGCTATAGACGCAACACTTAATGATGGATTCGACGGAAAGGTTGGTTCTTCATTTAGCATGGATAAATTCCGGGACTATGACGCTGCAACATACGAAGCATACCAAAGTGGAGATGGAACAGCCGTCCTTGCAGGAACACCGTTTATCTTTGATAAAGATAATATGAGCGAGTGGATTGACGTTCTGTAGGATACTGGTTTATAAAAAGGAGGGAGAGAATTCTGAGTAAGGAATTCCCTCCCTTTTTTATTCCTTATTCACTTTTCTAACCATTGTACAGAGGTACATGTTTTATCTTAAATTTTATCCCTCCATGACTTTCTATATGCAAGAGGAGTAATCCCCTCCCGTGTTTTAAATAGATTAATAAAATGAGTCACATGATTTATACCCGTCTCGAAAGCAATCTCATGAATGGACAAGTCAGAATATTTCAGCAGTTCTTTGGCATAAGAGATACGGGTTACGATGAGATACTCATTAATTGTGAGTCCCATGTATCTTTTGAATTCTTTTGATATATGATAACGGCTTCTGTGAGTAAGCTCTTCAAAATGAGAAAGTGAAAGCTCTGATTTGAAGTTTTTGTTAATTTCCCGGGAAATTTCTTTCACGTAATCAGGAATAAGAAAGGTATCTGCACTGTTAGTAGCTGTTTGAAGCAATAGTTCCGTCAGAATACTATTAATCAAATTAGAAGTAACCAGCTCTGTGGTTAAATCTCTCTTCTTATAAAGCCGAATTATCCTCCAGAGTGTGCGTTCCATAAAGGAGCTGTCTCTGCAATTCAGGATGCGGAATTCATTTCTTGTAAATTCCTTATAATATCCTAAAGCACTGTTTCCATTAAAATGAATCCAGAGAATTTCCCAGTCTTCTTCTTCGTCTGTATGGTAAAGATGATGCTGTTCACAGTGAATAAAAAAGCATTGTCCTTTCGTGAGAGTATAGTCATGGCCCTCATACTGCAGATGCCCTTTCCCGGATACTGTATAAATAATCAAAAAGGAGTCCAGGTTCTGGCGTTCAGAAAAATATGGATAAAAGGTCTTAAAATATCCAATTTCCTGTGTATAAAAATATGTTGCTTTGGCTGTCCTGCCGGACGTAATAATCATACGGATGGAGTCTTCGCTCCAGGTGTGGAAACCGCGTTCCAAAAGTGTTTGCTGCTTCATAAATACCACCACAATATTCTGCTATTTTTGAACAATTTGCTTGGATGCAATTCTTATATTACAAGATTATAATGTATTTGTAAACAAATAACAAAGCAAAGTTAGTTTATAGCTGAGCTGTAACTAAATGTATGCATGGATAGCAGGAGGTTAAGTTATGTTTGAGAGAAAAAATCTAAAAAAACCTAAAATTGGAATTTATTCTATGGGATTGAAGCATTACTGGACACAGTTCCCGGGTCTTCAGGAAAGACTGATTGAATATGGAAAGTTTATAACTGAGAAAGTGGAACAATTCGGCGCGGAAGTATATTATTATGGATTGGTTGATTGTGAGCAGGAGGGCGAGAAGGCGGGAGAGTATTTCAATGAAGTACATGCGGACCTGGTTCTGGCACACTCAGCTACTTATGTAACAAGTGCATCTATTCTTCCGGTTCATCAAATCTGCAATGCACCTGCTGTAGTATTGAATCTTCAGCCAACAGCAAGGATAAATTATCAAAAGACAACAACGGGAGAATGGCTTGCACACTGCGGAGCATGCCCGGTACCGGAAATATCAAATGCATTTAACCGCGCGGGAATAAAGTTCCGTGTTGTGAATGGACTTCTGGGTCTGGATTATACACCTGAAATTTCTATGACAAATGAGGCAACTGCAGAACGTCCTGAAGCAAAGCGTGCATGGAAAAAGATAGAGGAATGGGTATTGGCTGCAAAGGTAAAATGTAATTTAAGAGGGGCAAGATTTGGATTTTTAGGTAACACATACAGTGGAATGCTGGATATGTACAGTGACTTTACCATGTTCCAGGCCCAGACGGGAGCTCATTTGCAGGTACTGGAGATGTGTGATCTGGACCGTCACCTGCAGAGTGTAACGGAAGAAGAAATCGCAGAAATGAGAAAAGAGATAGAGGAATTCTTTACAATCAGTGAGGATGCGGCAGCAGATCCTCTTGCGCAAAAACCTACGGATGCACAAATGGATTGGTCCGCCAGGGTTGCTGTAGCTCAGGAGAAATTAGTAAAAGAATTTGACCTGGATGCACTGACTTATTACTATCATGGTGCACCTGGCAATCATTATGAAGAACTTCAGGGAGGTTTTATTGTAGGGCATTCTCTTTTGACGGCAAAAGGAATTCCATGTGCAGGAGAAGGAGATTTAAAAACCTGCCTGGCAATGAAGGTGTGTGATATTTTAGGAAAGGGCGGCAGTTTCTGTGAGATTGTAACTGTGGATTACGAGGATAACACCATTCTTCTTGGCCATGACGGACCATTCCATCTGGAGATAGCAAAAGGAAAACCAATTTTGAGAGGAATGGGACTATATCACGGCAAACAGGGAACCGGTGTATCGGTAGAGGCAAAAGTGCGCAGCGGAGAGATTACCAATTTGGGATGTACGCAGACCATAGACGGTAAACTGAAGTTTATCATAACAGAGGCTGAATCAACAGACAGGGAAGTTATGACAATTGGAAACACTCAGACACCTGTTAAGTTTAAAAAAGACCCGGATTCTTATATGGATGAGTGGTTTTGTGAGTCACCCACACATCACTTTGCCATGAGTATCGGGCATCATGGACTGCTCTATGAGAAGGTAGCGGATTTGCTGGAAGTACCATCTGTTACACTGGATTAAAGCATGTGTGGCAATCGGATTATAATTGATGTTCCATGCCCTATTTTACTTTTCACATCTATTGTTCCCTGATGTGCGGTTATAATCTGCTTGACAATCGCCATACCAAGCCCTGTTCCACCAGCAGGAATATCAGTTGAGGTTCCCCGATAATAGCGGTCAAACAAATGGCTGGCACATTGTTCATCCATTCCTTTGCCATTGTCTGTTACCTGAATTTCTATATGTGTACTATTGTGTATCTGTACTATAATTGCCGTACCCGCCGGATTATGAACAACCGCATTGACCAGCAGGTTTGAAAAAGCTCTTTTGAGCAATCCGGCGTTACCCATTAAATAAAGAGGTTCTTCCTCTCCAAGTATTTCAAAGCTATTATCTTTAACAGAAGGCATATTTGCTGCTTCCGCAACCACTCTGCGGATTAGTTCTATCAGTTCGATTTTTTGAGAAGAAAACTTGATGCCGGTGGGGTGATCCATCCGAAAAGCGATTCCCAGGTCGTTGATAAGTTCCTCCATGTGGGCAGACTTATCCTTGATAAGTTGTAAAAATTCTTTCTTTTCGTCTTCGCTCCATTCATGTTTATCTGCCAAGAGTATGTCTGTATAACCGGAAATATAAGACAAAGGGGTTTTTAAGTCATGGGTGATTCCTGCCGCCCATTCCTGCCTCAACTGCTCAAACTCTGTCCGCTTCCGTTCATTTTCCAGCAGGGTTGCAGACAGAGCTTCAAGATTCGCATAGACCTCACGGTAAAGGCGGCTGGAAGGTGAGCGGAAGCGTGTATTCGTGACGGTATTAAAATACTCTCCGTTTGATAGCTTTCTTATTTTCACTAAAATATCTGCCATTGGCCGTGCAACATAATAGCCGTAAAACAAGCAATATAACAAGTAGACTGCAATAATTATCCATGTTGTCAGATTAACAATAAATAGTTTTTCGGGTTGTTTAAGAACAATAATGTAGAAAATGGCTGGCAGTGAAACAAATACAAACATCAATATCTGATGCAGTATAAAATTCAAGGTAAAGCGGACAACCAGCTTACCGTTTACAAGGTTTATTTTCATACCGTTTCACCTTGCTTAGGGGGGATAAACTTGTAACCAATTCCTCTTAGATTGACAATGAGAGAAGGGTTCTTTGCATCCCGCTCTATTTTTTTACGCAGGCGCATAATATGAATGGAAACCGTTTTTTCGTCTCCAATACTGTCATAGCCCCATATATGCTCGTATAATTGCCCTGCGGTAAATACTTGATTGGGATGGTCGGCCAAAAAAAGCAAAAGTTCAAATTCTTTGGCCGGACAAGACACTTCTTGCCCGTCTACCCGCAATTGTGCGGCTTTTCTATCAATGACAATAGGACCGAAATGATAAATCTCTGTTGCTTGCGAAGCATTTTGATATTGTTTCAGCCTTCGAAACTGTACATTAATACGCGCGGCTACCTCCAAAGGGTTGAAGGGTTTTGTGATATAATCATCCCCTCCAATCCCAAGCCCGGTCAACTTATCCAAATCACTTGAACGAGCGGTAAGAAACAATATGGGGACAGCGGTATGCTGCCGTATTTCCTGACATAATCTAAATCCGTCCGTATCGGGCAGCATCACATCCAATACAATCAGGTCATAGGGATTCCGGTTGATTTTTTCCATTGCTTCCTGCCCTGTAAAGGCACTGCCGATGGAAGTATAACCTTCCTTGCGAAGTATCGTTTCCAGCATTTTCACAATGCCGGGTTCATCATCGACAATGAGTATTTTTTGCAGACGCATTCTTCTGCCTCCTTTTCTGGTATGATAATTTTTATTATCTAACAATTAAAAAAAATAGCCATTATATGGACACGTCACGTTTTTTGAAAACTATCCAGCTTATCAGTGAAAGGGCAGAGATATATACAAGCAAGACGGAGATTGAAAAGCCCACCGTCATTTCAGGTCTGGCCGGAATATGGAATATATATAGGCTGATGTCACTGTTGGCAAAGGGCAGGTATTTTAACCATTCAAATTTTGCCGTTGCATCAATCATGGAATTACCCACAATCATAATAAACATCGAGATTCCAACCGCCAAAGCACTATTGCGCAAAACCGTAGATATGGCGATAGCAATGGCCACATAGCTCAGAATAGGAATAATGCTCAAACCGTACATTTTTATCACCTGCACAACAACGTTCTGTTGGACAATTTGCCCCTGTTGATTTAAGAACAAATCGGTGATATGAATATCTCCAAATCCATAAAGCAGCGCATTTGTTACATATCCACACACCAACAATAATGCCAGCATAACAACGGCAAACAAGGAGGCAGCGATATATTTTGAAAATAGAATTTTTGTGCGGCTGTGGGGACGAATGAGCAGCAGCTTCATTGTTCCGGCTGTATATTCCCCGGCAACTACATCTGCGGCAATAACGATTGTAAAAATAATAACCATCTCGATTAAACCAGCAGTAGTCAACAGTGCTGACCAGGGGTTGGCAGGGGGCGTGGGTATATCGTTCTCCAAACGATATTTAGCGATATTTAATTTGTTTTCATTGTCAATCCGGGGCGTACGCGGCGTCTCTGTAATCTTTGAGCGTTCTTCATACAACTGGACGAGCTGTGTTGTTTCAGCCCGCCAATTTTCTGTATTTGTGCTATTTATTTTACCCATAACAGATGCACCTATGGTGATAGCAACTAATAGTAACAGCAGAATCCATGTTAGTTTCCGGTTGTATATTTTCATACTTTCATTAGCAACTAATCCACGCATTTCTTCTCCTCCGTTATCTCCAAAAACTTATCTTCCAATGTCTGCTCTTTCATTTGGATGCTATACACCTGAATACCCGCATCCATCAAGAGTTTATTTATTTTTGGAATTTCTTCTTTATCCATTTGAATAAATAATTGTCCTGGATGTTCCGTCGGTAAAGCTGTTTTGTTTGCATTAGCAATCAACCATTTCGCCTGTTCCATTTGTGCAGGTTCCACGGTGACGCAAATACGGGAAGCCCCGCCTTTATGAACAAAGTCCTGTATGTTTTGAATACTGACCAGCTCTCCATTTTGCAGAACCCCAACACGGTCGCACATTAATTCCATTTCGGAAAGCAGATGGCTTGAAACGAAAACGGACACGCCTTCCTCGTGGGCAAGTCTTTTCAAATAATTGCGCAATTCGTGAATACCCGCAGGGTCAAGACCATTCGTCGGTTCATCCAGAATCAGAAGCGGGGGACGATGCAGAAGAGCCTGTGCAATTCCTAAACGCTGGCGCATACCGAGTGAATAGGTTCTAACTTTGTTGTGAATCTTTTCTTTTAATCCGACAATCTCAACCATTTCATTGATGCGGGTTTTTGAAACACCAGGAATCATTCGCGCATAATGCTTCAAATTTTGATACCCGGTCAAATGCTTATATAAATCAGGATTTTCAACAATGGCTCCCACATTTCGGATTGCCTTATTAAAATCCTTTGTAATGCTGTGTCCGTTGATAACAACGTCGCCCTGACTTATTTTTATCAGTCCCACCATCATGCGGATTGTGGTTGTCTTTCCTGCTCCGTTAGGGCCTAAAAAGCCGAAAACCTCCCCGGCTGGAATATCAAAAGAAAGATCATTCACGATATTCCTATTTCCAATTCTTTTTGTTGCATGTTGCAGCTGTACTACTGGTGCTTGATTCATATATCTCTTTCCTTTCTATAGGCACTAAAAATACCTTTTCGGTAGTTTCAGGTAGAGTATAAAAAGTGAAAGTAAACGGATGGTAAACGGAAAGCAAACACAGTACAAACTCTTAAAGGATGGAAACAGGAAACATCCCTTTTTTAAAGTATATGGCGTCTATATTCCTCAGGAGAGCAGCCAAAGTGTTCCTGAAACTCTGTGAAGAATTGCTGCAGGCTTTTATATCCGCATTCCTCCGCGATTTCGTAAAGATTAATTTCAGGGCGGGACAGGAGATTAAGGGCCTGTACAAGGTGACTCTCTTTTAGTGATTCATCCCCACTGTTCTCTGCCAGAATTTCGGTTTTATATTCACTGGGGATGACGGCGGGAAGGCGGAATTCTACTTCTGTACCTTTGCCCGGGACGCTGCTATAGGTAAGTCCATACTGGGGGCCATACATGAGCTGAAGCCTCCGGTGAGTGTTATAAACACCAATATTAGAACCGGAGCCTGATGAAACACCATGTCCGTTCAGAATATTTTCCAGTTTTTCTTTGGACATACCCACCCCATCATCAGAAATCAATATAACTATCGTTTCTTCTTCCAGCCATCCGGTAAGGACAATTGTTCCCTGCTTGGTTTCTTTTTCCAGAATACCGTGAAGAATACAATTTTCAATCACTGGCTGGAAGGTTAACTTTGGAATAGAACGTTCCAGCAGATGATCCGGAACATCGACCAGGAAATCTATTTTATCATGAAAGCGCATGTTTTGCAGCTGCACATAAATGGATACGTGTTCGATTTCGTTTGCTATAGTACTTAAGCTTTTTTTTCGGCTCAGGGTAAGCTTATAAAAGCGGGATAATTTCTGAATAGCGGAAGTTACCTCCCGGGAACGTCCCTGTTGGGAAAGCCAGTTAATCATATCCATTGTGTTATATAAAAAATGCGGATTTATTTGGGACTGGAGAGAATTGAACTCTGCTATGCGCAGGTCCTCTGCGGCTTTTGCCTGTTTCTCCATCAATTGGTTGATAACCCGGGTCATGTAATTATAAGTGGAAATCAAATCACCGATTTCATCCTGAGTATCTGCGGCAGGAAGCGCAACCGGGGGCTCTATTCTGGATTTCGCCATCTGATTGATGACTGCTGATAACCGCTTTGTAATGGAGCGGGAAAGTAGTGTGGCAATCAGGAAGGCGATAATAATACAGGCTATATATACAAGGATAAAGCCAACCATAATACTTATACTTTTATTAATTATAGGCTGGGAGGGCATGGCTACAACCATGTACCAGTCTGTATTTTTTATACGGTAGAATCCGGCGTATACATCTTCACCCAGCACATTTTTCAATATAAAGTTATTGGACGACATGAAGTGCTCCTGCACTTCGTCATAACTGAAATGATAAGTACCGGACAGAGCAGGGTTTGTAGTAGCAACAAGATTGTCTCTGTTGTTAATGATATAAGCTACATTACTCTCCGATGTCAGATTATCTCTCAGCAGAGTATCAAAATGTTCCTGGGAAAAATAGATTGCAAGAAAACAGGGGGTATACTCATTGTTATATGCCATGCTGGACTTTGTAATATATGCCATATCACCATTGTTCTTAATTTCATTTGAGCCAAGATAAAAGGAAGGACAGAACAATTCATTCAGGGAAGGAGAGCCATTGAAAATTCCATACCAGTAGGTTCCCCGTGCATTATTGATGGGAAGGAGCGTATCCGAAACAGGGCGTCCGGAAAAAACAGGATCATCCTGAGGAATATCCATATACATTTTTACATCTGTTACAAGGCCCTCATCTATGGCCCTTTCTATCGTCTCCTGGAAAGTTTCTGCACTTTTAGAATCAGCAAGGAGACTTAAAGAGTCTGTTCCGTTAGAGCTGAGGGAGAGCTTGTAAAAATCCTGATTGGTAATCTGATTGTGTAAATCAAGAATTTTTGAAATTGTATCCTCAATCAGCGGAGCTGTCTGAGTAGATGCGCTCTGCTCTGTCCGTATAGTATCTGAAATAATCATGTCATAAAGCCTTGTATAGAAAAAGACTGCCAGAACAACCATAGGGATTGTTGCAATCACGAGATGGGTAAAGGTAAATTTGGTCTGAAGTTTCAGGCCTTTATAGGATTTGCTCATGGCTGGAAATATAATTTTCATTTCAACATCTTCTCTCTGTATTTTGACGGGGACAATCCCGTGAACTTTTTGAAACTCTTACTGAAGTAATTACCATTACTATAGCCTACCTTGGATGAAATGTCCGCAATCTGATAACGTGCATCGGAAAGAAGCTGCATTGCTTTTTCCATCCGATATTCAGTCAGATACTGATTTAGAGTATGTCCCGTCTGATTTTTAAAATACGTACATACATAGGAGGCAGAAAGAAATACATGGTCACTGATCTCCTTAATTGAAAGAGTATCTTCTGCATAGTGCTTACTTATATAGTCCTTAATCAAAAAGATTGTAGAATCCTCCGGAACATATGAGTTAATACTTTGGAAAAATTGTTCTGTCTTAGTAACAAGCATCTGATGAAGTTCCTGATAAGCGAAGCAGTTCTCCAGGTGCTCTATAATGCTTTCTTCTGTACTGTTTTCACTTAAGTCCCGGCTCAGTTTTAACTTCAGGCGGCTGTCATTGATGTTCATAAAAAGCTTATAATAAAGGTCTTTCACTTGATTAGGCAGCAGAACATGGTTTTGGAAATAAGTGGAATACAGGTTTTGGAGTATAGCTGTACAGGCGGAAGAATCTTTCGAGAGAAGGGCTTCTGTAAATAAAACTGAAATATTTTCCGTGTCATTTATTACGCCTGTATTTATGTGGAAATCATTCCTGCCGGAGGCAGAAAGAAGGGTTCCGGGCTGAAAGAAGAAACTGCTTTGCAGCAGAACCACAGCAGTTGCATAGGATTGATAAACTTTTCCAATACCAGTTACCGATTCACCCTGTCCAATGAAAAAATCTCCAAATACACAGAACTGCTTTTTGAAATATTGCCCTATGGCAGTCAGTGCAGTCGCGGATGGTTTGCTGCTTCCCATAATGTGGAACACATGGTAAATTGCGTGAAGCTGAATATAAAATGCCTGAAGGTGATAATGGGCAATAAAATCAGAAAAATCACTGCGGAGTTCATTAATAGCTGAGCTGTCAGGTTCGTTTGTCTTTAGTTTTACAATGTATGTGGTAAAGCTGCTTCCTGGAATCAGACGCAGAGAAAGTTCTTCTGTCAGGCTCATAATTTTCTCAACATTTTCTTTGTAAGGCTTTGTGAAAAGAAGTGCTAGATGAGAGGTCGTTTCCATAGAGTAGAGATTTTCATTCTGACGTGTGCGCAGATTCTTTCGTCGTCTTTCTTTTGCCTCCAGAACAGCTTCTTTGATTTCCTCAGGGTCCAGGGGTTTTTCCACATAGTTAATGGCCTTCAGCTTGATTGCCGCTTTTAAATATTCCTTATCAGAATAGCCGCTCATAAAAATTACACTGGTGTCAGGGAGGAATTTCTCCAGTGCTTCTACCATCTGGATTCCGTTCATACGCGGCATACGGATGTCGCACAGTATGATGTCAGGTTTTTGGGAGCGGGCAATGTTAAGAGCATTGATTCCGTCATCAGCCTGAAAAACCTGTGTAATACCCAAAGATTCCCAGTCCAAAGAAGCAATCAGGCCTTCCCGTGTTAATTCCTCATCATCGACAATCAATAATTTCATATAGAAACTCTCCTTTTATACAGCTTTTCAATTGCGAAACATACGTTTGACTGGCTATAGCAAAACTACCCTCGCATAATTTTATTCTAATCAAAGTTTATATAAAAATCAATACAATAATAAATTACCCAAAATCAAAATATTTTCCTGTTTCAGAAAAATTTTATCATTGTTACACTTAATTAAGAGAGGAAAAGGAGGAGAACACGGTGTCTGAATATGTTTTGGAATTAAAAGGTGTTACAAAAATATTTCCTGGTGTAAAAGCGTTGAACAACGTGCATTTCCAGCTCAAAAAAGGTGAAGTCCATGCATTGATGGGTGAGAACGGAGCAGGGAAGTCCACTTTCATTAAGGTGATAACTGGTGTACATAAAGCAGAAGAAGGCGAAATGTTTCTGGATGGAGAGAAGGTAAACTTCAAAGGCCCCAGAGACGCACAGGCGGCAGGGATTGCGGCTGTCTATCAGCATCCCACATCGTATCCGGATTTGACGGTGGCAGAGAATATTTTCATGGGGCATGAGATTATAAAGAATGGTATGATCCAGTGGAAAAAAATGAATGAAGAAGCGGCAAAGTTACTGTCCCGGCTGAATGCGGACTTTGCGCCCACGGCTGAAATGGGTGCGTTAAGTGTGGCACAGCAGCAGATGGTTGAAATTGCAAAAGCACTTTCCACGAATGCCCGGATTATTATCCTGGATGAGCCGACAGCGGCGCTGACAAAGAATGAATCAGAGGAATTGTACAGGATTGTTGACAAGCTCAAAGAGAATGGAGTTTCTGTTATCTTTATTTCTCACCGTTTTGAGGACATGTACCGATTGGCAAGCAGGGTCACGGTATTCCGTGATTCACAGTATATCGGGACCTATGATGTGGATGAAATTACCAATGCAGATTTGATCAAAGCGATGGTAGGACGTGAGATTAAAGACTTGTTTCCGAAGCCGGAGGTCCAGATTGGGCCGGAGGTTCTAAGAGTTGAAGGACTTTCCAGAGTAGGATATTTCAAAAATGTTTCTTTCAGTGTTCGCGCAGGTGAAATTGTGGGCCTGACCGGGCTGGTCGGTGCAGGACGTACGGAAGTGGTTGAGAGCATTTGTGGAATCACAAGACCTGATGAAGGCAAGGTGTTCCTGGAAGGGAAAGCAGTACATATAAAAAGACCCTCGGATGCTATGGGGCAGGGAATCATTCTTTTACCTGAGGACCGGCAGAGAGACGGTTTGATTATGAGTTGGGGGCTTGGCAGAAATGTAACCCTTCCTACTATGGGCAAGTATGCAAAGCGCGGATTCAATAATGAGAAGAAAGAAAGAGATATAGCCAAGAAGCTTTTAGAGGACGTAGATACAAAGGCTGTTACAATTTTTGATCCTGCATCCTCACTTTCCGGGGGTAACCAGCAGAAAGTTGTAGTTGCCAAGGCTCTTGGACAGGAGATGAAAGTTGTCATCATGGATGAGCCGACAAAAGGTGTTGATGTCGGTGCAAAGGCTGAGATATACCAAATTATGGGAGATCTTGCAAAACAGGGTTATGCGATTATTCTGATATCCTCAGAAATGCCTGAGACTCTTGGCATGAGTGACAGAGTTATTGTGATGTGTAATGGAAAAGTAACCGGGGAATTGAATCGTGATGAGGCAACTCAGGAGGGAATTCTTGAGCTGGCTATGGAAAAATCAAAGTAAGGAGGAAATGGGAAAGATGAAAGAAAAAAAATCTATCTGGAAAACAATCACCGGTTCCCGTGAAGCAAGCTTACTGATTGTTCTGATCATTCTTTGTGCGGTTATTTCATTTAGAAGTCCTTCATTTCTGACTCTGAAATCTATTTCAGATATGTTGAAGAACAATGCAGTTATTATGATAATGACACTTGGTATGCTGGGAGTACTGCTTATCGGCGGAATCGATATTTCTATTGCATCCACACTTGCTTTTTCAGGAATGACAGTTGGTATGCTGCTCAAATATCAGAAGATTGAAAATACATTTTTATTGTTCCTGATTGCAATAGGAATCGGGGCAGCGTGCGGATTGATTATCGGTCTGGTTATTGCAAAGGGAAGGGTGCTTCCGATTATTGCCACTATGGGCTTTATGTATATATACCGGGGTATGGCATACATGATAGGAAACAGCCAGTGGGCAAGTGCTGAAAATCTTGGGGATTTCAAGAATTTTGCTTTGGGTAAAGTTCTGGGTATTAATAATGTAGTATTAATTATGCTTATCTGCTATATTGTTTTCTTTATTATAATGAAGTGGACCAGGATTGGCCGAAAAGTGTATGCTGTGGGAAGTAACCGTGAGGCGGCATCAATTTCAGGCATTAATGCTTCTAACATAGAACTTATGGTGTACATTGTAATGGGAACTTTGGCAGGATTGTGCGGTGCCTTGGCGGTAGCGGTTTACTCTTCTGCACAGCCCAATATGCTGTACGGAAAAGAAATGGATGTTATTGCCGCCTGTGTAATTGGCGGTGTCAGTATGACAGGCGGACGCGGAAGCGTTGCAGGGGCATTTTTAGGCTCTCTGATTTTGGCTATTATCGCAAAAGCACTTCCTCTTGTAGGAATTGATTCTATTGCACAAAATACTGTAAAAGGTGCCATTATACTGACAGTAGTAATTTTGAATGTTATAACACAGCGTGTAATGGATAAAAATAATCTGAAAGGAAGGGAGATATAATCATGGCAGGAAAGTCAGGAAGAACCATTGCCAATGTGCCTGAAAAATCATGGAAGAAAAGGCTTCTTTGCTGGGAAAGCATGTTGGTAGTATTATTTATCTTAATTAATATTTTTTGCGCAAGTATCTCCCAGAGTTACCAGTTATCTAATGTTTTAAGGGAAATGCCGAAATATCTGACAGAAGTGTTTCTGATGCTTTCAATGGCATACATCCTGATACTTGGAGAAATTGATATTTCAGTAGGTGCAACTGTATGTCTGTCAGCAACTATGACGTGTATGGCATGCAATAAGAACCTGCCGTTTATAATGGTGGTAATAGTCGCACTGCTGGTTGGTACAGCCTGCGGATTCATCAACGGAATGATTCTTACAAGATTTACGGAACTTCCTCCGATGATTGTAACTCTGGCTACTCAGATCATCTTCAGAGGAATTGCAGAAATTTCACTTGGAAGCGGAGGTTCTATCTCTTTAAGCAATGCGGATGGATTCCGTATGATTGCCGGAAAGGTAGGTATGATACCATATATCTTATTTGTAGTAATCATATTTGCAGTTATTTTTACTTTGATATTAAGCAAGACCACATTTGGAAGAAGTGTGTATGCAATAGGCTCTAACAGCCGGGCAGCTTATTATTCAGGAATCCATGTGCAGAAAATCCGTTTGATTATTTATACAGCAATGGGATTTATGGCAGGACTTGCGGCCTTATTCCTTACGTCCGTACTTTACGGTGCAAATACGACAACAGGAAACGGATTTGAACTGGATGCAATTGCAATGGCAGTATTTGGCGGAATTTCTACGGCAGGAGGAAAAGGGAAACTTCAGGGAGGTATTATTTCCGCATTCATTATTATCTGTTTGAGGATTGGTCTCGGTCAGGTTAATATGAACCCGCAGTTAATTCTTATTATCCTTGGCGCTCTGTTAATTCTGGCAGTATTGCTGCCAAATATCGGCGGAGATGTTAAATTAAAGAAAAAGGCAGCAGTAGCAAAATAGACTATTTAAAATGATACCAGGTGCCGGGAAGGTACTTTGTATAAAAAATTCCCAAAGGGAGGAAAGAAAGCATGAAGAAAAAAGTTTTAAGCGTACTGTTATGTGTAGCAATGGCAGCGACTTTGGCTGTTGGTTGTGGAAGCAAGAGTGATTCAGGAAGTTCATCAGACTCAAAAACGGAAGACACAGCTAAAACAGAGGATTCTGGAAAGAAAGTCTATGCTATCGTAACAAAATCAGCAGGAAATCCTTATAATGAGAAGGAAGCAGAAGGATTCCAGGAAGTTATTGAAAAAGCAGGCGGAGAGTGTATCGTAAAGCATCCTGAGGCCGCAACAGCAGATGCACAGGTGTCTGTAATTCAGTCACTGATTTCTCAGGGCGTTGATTCAATTTCTATTGCCGCAAATGACGAGAATGCTCTTCAGGCAGCATTGGAAGAAGCTATGGCAGCAGGGATTAAAGTATCCTGCCTGGATTCCAAAGCAAATCCTGACAGCCGTCAGACATTTGTAAATCAGGCTGGTGTTTCACAAATCGGTCAAACTTTGATGGATGCTGTTTATGACATTACAGGCGGTGAAGGACAGTGGGCAATTCTCTCAGCTACATCCCAGGCTACAAACCAAAATGCATGGATTGATTCAATGAAAGAAATCATGAAAGATGACAAATACTCTAAGCTGGAGCTGGTAGAGGTTGCTTATGGTGATGATGAGCCACAGAAATCTACAGACCAGACACAGGCTTTATTATCTAAATACCCAGATCTGAAAGTAATCTGCGCTCCTACAACAGTAGGTATTAATGCAGCAGCTAAAGTTCTTCAGGATGAAAAATCTTCTGTAAAACTGACAGGACTTGGACTGCCTTCAGAAATGGCAGAATACATTGGTGATGATGATGCTCATTCATGCCCGTACATGTATCTGTGGAATCCAATTGATGTAGGACGCCTTAGCGCTTATACTTCAATTGCATTGGTTGACGGAACAATTACGGGAGAAGCCGGAGACAAATTTACTGCTGGGGACATGGGAGACTATGAAGTAGTAGAAGCAGCAGACGGCGGTACAGAAATCATCTTAGGTGCACCTTTCAAATTTGAACCTTCTAACATCGCTGATTGGAAAGATGTATATTAAAATTAAGAATTTATAATAAGCAAAAAGCAGACTCCACTAAAAATATTATTATCAGATAGTCTCAAACAAGTATGATGAGGAAGAAGGTTCCGGAGAGGAATTTTCTTCCTCATTTTGCAGCGTGTATGCTATAATGTAAAAAGTATTATCCGCATATGAAAGAGAAAAAAAGATGCAGCAAAAGAATTTCAGGAGGAACAGCGATATGATAAAAGAGTATACACTTGGCCTGTATGAGAAATCCATGCCATCTGATTTGAGCTGGAAAGAAAAGCTGATTGCAGCAAAAGAAGCAGGATTTGATTTTGTGGAAATCAGTATTGATGAGACGGAAGAAAAGCTTTCCAGGCTGGATATGACAACGGAGGAACGTTTGGGGCTTGCAGGTCTGATGCAGGAAACCGGCATCCCAATCCGTACCATGTGTCTGAGCGGACACCGGAAGTACCCGTTGGGGAGCAGTGACCCGTCTGTCTGCGGGAGAGGCATGGAGATTATGGAAAAGGCTCTCCGCCTTGCAGATGACTTGGGTATACGGATTATCCAACTGGCCGGATACGATGTTTATTATGAAGATTCAGACCTTGAAACAAAGAAGCGTTTCCTTGCAAACCTAAAGAAATCCGCTGATATGGCTGCAAAGCTGGGAATTCTGATGGGATTTGAGACTATGGAAAATGAATTTATGAACACGGTAGAGAAGGCCATGAAATATGTGACTCTGGTCGGCTCTCCATACTTGGGAGTATACCCGGACCTGGGAAATATTACCAATGCGGCGGAAGCTTATAAAAATGATGTACTGGAAGACTTGGAGCTTGGAAGAGGGCATATTGTAGCAATGCACTTCAAAGAAACTGTTCCGGGTAAATTCAGGGAGATTCCTTTTGGGACCGGGCATGTAGATTTTGAAAGCGGAGCAAAAACGGCATGGGAATTAGGAGTTCGGAAGTTTGTTACTGAATTCTGGTACACCGGAAATCCTGAATGGAAGAAAGATTTAGAATTTGCAAATACGATGTTTACGAATATATTGAGTTTATTAAAGTAGGAAATATAAGCATAGGGAGATAACAAATGACTAGAAAAAGCTTTAAAATGAAATTATATCCGGGGATGGAAGAAGAATACGAAAAGAGACACAATACTCTCTGGCCGGAAATGAGAGATATGATTCATGAATACGGTGGTTCCAATTATTCTATATTCCTGGACAAAGAAACCAGTATCCTTTACGGCTATATCGAGCTGGAGGACCCGGAGAAATGGGACAAGAGTGCAGATACAGAGATTTGCCGCAAATGGTGGGATTACATGGCGGATATTATGGAAACAAACCCGGATAATAGTCCGGCAGCTGTTGACCTCATCCCTGTATTCCATTTAGACTAACTGAAGAAAGAAATATAATCTCGGTTTTATAATTATCAATTGACAATTTATGAAACCGAGATTATTATATAAATATAAACATAACCGAAACGTTTCGGTTTCGCTTAAAGGAGGATAATATATATGCCATTAGTTACATCAGAACAAATGTTACAGGACGCTCAGGCAGGAGGATACGCAGTAGGTGCTTTTAATGTGGAAAACATGGAGATGGTGAAGGCAGTCATCGCTGCTGCAGAGGAGCTGCGTGCACCGGTTATGCTGCAGACTACAGGATCTACTATAAAGTACGGTTCTATGGAAACTTATGTTGCAATCGTGGCTGCGGAGGCTAAGAAGGCTACTGTTCCGGTATGCCTGCATCTGGATCACGGCAGCAGCTTTGAGCTTGCTGTTCAGGCAATAAAAGCTGGATATACCTCTGTTATGATTGACGGTTCACATGAGGACTTCGAGAATAACATCGCTGTCAGCAAAAAGGTTGTGGATGTGGCGAATGCATGTGGTATTCCGGTAGAAGCAGAGCTTGGCAAGGTAGGCGGAAAAGAAGATGATATAGAGGCTGAGCTGGACACAAATACAGATCCGGCGGAAGCGAAGGAATTTGTTGAGAGGACAGGTATTACATCTCTTGCTATAGCAATTGGGACTGCCCACGGCTTTTACGCAGGAACGCCTGTATTAGATAAGGAAAGAGTTTCCGATATTAGAAAAGTAGTATCCATTCCGCTGGTACTTCACGGGGGGTCTGGTTTAAGTGATGAGGATGTAAAAGAATGTATACAGCGCGGTATGTGTAAAGTGAACTTTGCAACAGAGCTGCGTGCAGCGTATACAGAAGCAGTCAAGAAACTTCTCACTGAGGCTCCTAATACCATTGATCCCAAGAAGCTGGGTATTGTAGGAATGGAAGCAGTGAAATCTCTGGTTATGGACCGTATGAAAGTGTGCGGATGTGATAATAAGGTAAATTAGTTACAGTTCAGCCATAAGCTAGATTCCGCTCTGCTGAATCTAGCTTTGGCAGAGCGCCATATAACTTTCAACAACATATGTATACGAAAGCAAGCTTTCTTCTACATATGCCGTTGAAAAGTTGCATGGCTGAACTGTAACGTAAAATAGTCTTTTCTGTGAAGAGAAGTAAGACAGGCAAAGGCAGGGGAAATCATGGCAGCAACAATGAAGGACATAGCGAAGCAGACGGGCCTTGGACTTGCAACGATTTCCTCCTATCTAAATGGAGGGAATGTTAGAGAAAAAAATCGGATTAAGATAGAAGAAGCAATAGAAGAACTTAATTTTGAAGTCAATGAAGTAGCAAGAGGGCTCAAGACAAATAAGACGAAGACAATCGGAGTTATCATTCCTGAACTGAATATGGCTTTTTGTACCCAAATTATTACGGAAGTAGAGGACTTGCTTAGAAGCCGCGGATATGCCACGATTATATGTGACTGCCGCAGTGACGAGAAGCGTGAGGAAGAGGCTGTAGAATTTTTGTTCCACCGGCGTGTGGACGGCCTGATTATTATGCCCTCGGGAAAGCAGGGGAAACATTTGAAAAAGTTTACCAGAGCAGGCAAGCCTGTGGTATTAATAGACAGAAAGCTAAAAGAGATTGAATGTGATTGTGTGCTGGTAGATAATGAGTGGGCGTCCAGGGACGCCGTAGAGAGACTGCTTGCTGCGGGGCATAAGCGTATTGGCATGATTGCAGGCCCTCAGGATATTTATACGGCAAAAGAACGGTACCGCGGATATTGTACCGCAATGGAAAATGCCGGGCTTTTGACAGAGGATAGATTGGTTGCACATGGGGATTATACAATTGAGAGCGGTGCAGCGGCCATGAAAGAGCTTGTCAGCCGGAACCCTGATATGACAGCAGTTTTTGTATCAAATTACGAGATGACTATGGGGGCAATTATTGAAATCAATGAATTGGGAATTGAGATTCCGGGGCAGTTGTCCTTCATTGGATTTGATAATGTGGAGTTTGCCAAGGCGAATATCCCAAGGCTTAGTATTGTAATCCAGCCTACACAGGAGATTGCAGGTCATGTATCTGAATTGATGCTGAGAAGACTGGAGGAGAATGGTAATCAGAGCGAAAGAGAGACCATAAAGCTAAGGACAAGCTTCGTGGAAGGAAAATCTGTCAAAGAATAAACCACTGTGTTTCGAGGAGGAAGGAATGGAGCAGTATTTATTAGGAATTGATATAGGAACAAGTGCATGTAAAATTGCTGTATTTAACCGGGAAGGCGAGGTCATTGCAACGGCAAATGGAGATTATCCGGTATATTATCCTCATCCGGGCTGGGCAGAGCAGAACCCAGATGAATGGTGGACAGCGGTATGCGGTGCTATAAAAGAGATCTTGCAGAAGGGCAGTATTTTACCGGAGCAAATTGCAGGGGTTGGAATTGACGGACAGAGCTGGTCAGCAATTCCCATGGACAAGGATGGTAATGTATTGACCAATACTCCTATCTGGATGGATACAAGAGCTGCGGATATCTGTGAGGAGCTGAATGAAAAGATTGGAGCCGATAATATATTCCAGCTTTCAGGAAACTCTTTACAGCCATCCTATTCTACAGCGAAAATCATCTGGTATCAGAGAAATCTGCCGGATGTATATGAACGGACCTATAAGGTTCTGCAATCCAACAGTTATATTGCATATAGATTGACAGGAGAGTTCACCCAGGAATTATCCCAGGGATATGGCCTGCATTGTTTTGACATGCGTACAGGGACCTGGAATGAGGACATGGGGAAGAAGTTAGGTATTCCGAAAGAACTGCTGCCCGACATCTATCCATGCCATGAAGTCGTTGGAACGGTAACCTCAAAAGCTTCCAGGGAATGTGGATTGGCTGTGGGAACTCCAGTCGTGGCAGGCGGCCTGGATGCTGCATGCGGAACACTTGGAGCAGGGGTTATCCATCCTGGAGAGACGCAGGAACAGGGCGGCCAGGCAGGCGGTATGAGCATTTGTACCGATACCTATAAAGCGGACCCAAGACTAATTTTGAGCTATCACGTAATTCCGGGGCACTGGCTTCTTCAGGGAGGGACAACCGGCGGCGGCGGTGTTATGAGATGGCTGGAAAAACAGTTCGGGGACTATGAGCGGGAAGAAGGAAAAAGGCAGGGGAAGAATTCTCTTGTTCTGTTTAATGAGATGGCAGAAATGGTGGCGCCGGGAAGTGATGGCTTAGTGTTCCTTCCCTATATGTCCGGTGAGCGTTCTCCTATTTGGGACCCAAATGCAAAAGGGGTCTTTTATGGCCTGGATTTCAGTAAGACAAAAGCCCACTTTATCAGATCTGCCATGGAAGGGGTTGCCTATTCTTTAAAGCATAATCTGGACGCGGCGAAGGAGGCAGGTGCTGAAGTCAGTGTGCTTCGCTCTATGGGCGGCTCAGCGAATTCCCTGTTATGGACACAGATAAAATCTGATATTACCGGAAAACCAATTATTGTGCCTTCATCAGACACGGCAACTACACTCGGGGCAGTTATTCTGGCAGGCGTAGGCGTTGGAATGTATAAGGACTTTGAGGAAGCAGTAGCCCTGACGGTGGAAAACAAACGGTCACATGAGCCGAATTTACAGAATGCGCAGGCGTATGAAAAGAATTATCAGGTCTATTTGGAACTTTATCATAATTTAAAAGAAACAATGAAAAAGACAGGAGGCAGGTAAAATGAAAGCAGCAGTTGTATGTGCAAATGAAGATGTGCAGTATCTGGATTATGAAGAGCCTAAGGCAGGTGCGGGAGAAGTTAAGATTCGAGTTAAGGCATCTGGAATCTGTGGATCAGATATTCCGCGGGTTTTGCACAACGGAGTACATTTCTACCCGATTGTACTGGGACATGAGTTTTCAGGGGATGTAGTTGAAGTGGGAGAAGGCGTTACAAAGGTAAAAGTAGGGGACAGAGCAACTGGAGCACCTCTTATTCCATGTATGAAATGTGATAACTGCCAGAATGGTAATTTTGCACTTTGCAAACACTATAGTTTTATTGGTTCCAGACAGCAAGGAAGTAATGCGGACTATGTTGTCATACCAGAACAGAATACAGTTGTGTTTGATAAGAGTATTCCCTATGAACACGGTGCCATGTTTGAACCCTCCACTGTAGCAATTCACGGACTTCTTCAGAATGATTACCAGGGCGGAGAATATGTTGCAATTTTAGGCGGCGGCACAATTGGAATTTTCACTATGCAGTGGGCCAAGATCTTCGGAGCGAAAAAAGTAGTTGTATTTGATATCAGTGACGAAAGACTGGAATTGGCAAAGCGCCTGGGTGCAGATGAAGTTGTAAATACAATGAAGGAAAATTATATGGAAGAGGCTATGGCAATTACAGGCCAGAAGGGCTATGCATATGTATATGAGACTGCAGGTCAGGCTCCTACCATGTATATGGCATTTGAGCTGGCAGCCAATAAGGCGCAGGTATGCTTCATTGGCACACCTCATGTGGATCTGACCTTTACTCCTGCAATGTGGGAAAATATGAACCGCAAAGAGTTCAAGCTAACAGGTTCCTGGATGTCATACAGTGCCCCATTCCCTGGAAAAGAGTGGGAATTGACTGCTCATTACTTTGCTACAGGACAATTGAAAATTGATCCTGGATTCATTTACAAAACAATGCCTATGAGTCAGGCACAGGAAGCGTTCCAGATGTTTAAAACACCGGGACTTGTACAGGGGAAAATATTGTTGATTAATGAAGATTAGAAGCAAGGAGATAATATTATGATGCATCCATTACAGGAAATGATAGAGCGGAGAAAAAACGGGGAAATGTGTGGAATCCCTTCTTATTGTACAGCAAATGAATTGGCACTTGAGGCGATTCTCGAACATGCAAAAGAGACAGGCGAGCCGGTATTAATCGAGGCTACCGCAAATCAGATTAACCAGTTTGGCGGATATACAGGTATGACTCCGCAAGATTTCATGAACTTTATCAAGAAGATTGCAGATAAAATCGGAGTGGATGAAAAATTACTCATATTAGGCGGGGACCATTTAGGCCCCTTAACCTGGGTAAATGAACCAGAAGCATCTGCTATGGAAAAATCAAGAGAACTTGTGAAGCTCTTTGTTCTGGCCGGTTTTACGAAAATCCATCTGGACACCAGCATGAAGCTGGGGGATGACAGTGTTTCTGAGCCATTGGCGACAGAGGTTATTGCAAGGCGCGGTGTGGAATTATATAAAGTCTGCATCGAAGCTTATGAAGAATTAAAGAAAAATAAGCCGGATGCGATGAGACCTGTTTTCGTTATTGGAAGTGAAGTTCCCATTCCAGGAGGGGCACAGGAAGCCGAAGAAGGTATCAGTGTTACAAAAGTGGAAGACTTTGATGGTACTGTAAGTACATATCAGCGTATCTTTGAAGAAAATGGATTGGCAGATGCGTGGAATGATGTGATTGCAGTCGTGGTGCAGCCAGGTGTTGAGTTCGGGGATGCACAGGTATTTTTGTATGACAGGGCTGAGGCAGCATCTCTTTGCGGCGGACTGTCAAAATATCCGGGTATTGTATTTGAGGGCCACTCTACCGATTATCAGACAAAAGAAGCTTTAAGGGAGATGGTGGAAGACGGAATTGCAATCTTAAAAGTGGGTCCTGCATTAACCTTCGGATTATGCGGTGCTTTATATGCATTGGAAGCGATAGAGAATGCGTTGATTCCAGAGGAGAAAAGATCTCATTTTGCAGAAACTCTGGATCGTGTGATGGTTGAGAAGCCAAATAACTGGCAGAAACATTATTCCGGAACAGAGGAGGAAAAAGCATTTGCCAGAAAATATAGTTTTTCTGACCGTTCCCGGTATTATATGGGAGAAAAAGAAGTAGCGGATGCAATTGATAAGTTATTACACAACTTATCAGAGGTGAAAATTCCGGCCAGCATTCTCCACCGCTGCATGCCACTGCAGTATGAAAAGGTGATGAGCGGGCAGATTGAAGCGGACCCGAGAGTGCTTGCTAAAGACGGAGTTTTGCAATTTGTAATGGATTATGAATACGCTGTAAACTAAAAAAGGAGGCAAGATGATGGGTGAATTTATTAACCCGGCGGATGTGCCGAAAGTAAAGCTTTATACGGGAGAGGAAATACCCTGTGTGGGAATGGGAACCTTTGGTTCCGACAGGAACGCACCGGAACTGGTTTCTGCTGCTGTGGCAGGTGCAGTCCGCTGTGGATACCGCATGTTCGACTGTGCTGCATGTTATGGGAATGAAACACAGATTGGGGAAGTTTTTAAAGAAGCTTTTGATGAAGGCGTTGTAGAAAGAAAAGATCTCTATATCATGACAAAAGTATGGAATAATATGCATGAAAGAGTGGAAGAGTCCTGCAAAAAGAGTATTGCGGACTTACAGTGTGATTATATCGACATGTTCTTTATCCACTGGCCATTTCCTAATTATCATGCACCTGGATGTGATGGAGATTCCCGCAACCCGGCTTCCAGGCCTTTTAGTGTGGAAGAGTTTATGAATACATACAGACAGTGTGAAACGCTGGTGGAAAAAGGGCTGGTACGCCATATTGGGCTTTCCAATATGACAATTCCCAAGATGGAAGCAGTATTGCCTTTGATGAAGATTATGCCCGCGGCATGTGAGCTGGAGCTTCATGTATCTTTCCAGCAGCAAGAGCTGTTTGATTATCTCAATGCCCATAATATTCAGCCTGTAGGCTATATGCCTTTGGGTTCTCCGCGAAGACCGGAGAGAGATATCTTCCCGGATGACGTGGAAGACTTACAGATGCCAGAAATGCAGGAGATTGCAAAGGCACATGGTGTGCACCCCGCTCTGATAGCACTGAAATGGGGACACCAGAGAGGGCAGATTTCTATTCCTTTCTCTGTAAAAGAAGAAAAGTATGTAACGAACCTGAAGTGTCTGACAGAAGATCCTCTTACAGAGGAAGAGATGGCAAAAATTGCAACCCTGGAAAGGAATAACAGACTCGTAAAAGGGCAGGTATTCTTGTGGGAAGGTGCAAAAGACTGGCATGACCTGTGGGATGAGGACGGAGTGATTGTAACTCTGTAAACTGAACCGCTAAGGGCTTTTAAAAGAAATAGGGCAGGAAATGAGGAGAGCCAAGAATGTGATGGGGAATCACATTTCCCTCAATTCCTGCTTTATTTCTTTTACAATTGGTAATCTTGATGTATAATATCCGCAGATGTAGTAAGTGGAAGATAAGGTTATAAGGGAGGCATAAATCGTGTATAAAGTTTTACTGGTAGATGATGAGATTTTAGTCCGGGAGACAATTGGTGCCAAGATTGAGTGGGGACAATTGGGATTTGAATTGGCTGGAGATTGTGAGAACGGGAAAGATGCAATCGAGTTTTTGAAGGAGACACCCGTTGATGTAGTGCTGACGGATATTTGTATGCCATATGTAGATGGGATGGGACTGAGTAAATATATTTATGAAAATCTCCCTCAGACAACAACTATTATCTTCAGCGGGTATAGTGACTTTGATTATGCAAAGCAGGCAATACAGTATAAGGTGGCGGAATATATTTTGAAGCCAGTGACCGCGAAGGAGCTGTCAGAAGTATTGATACGGATCAGAGAGAAGCTGGATAGTGAGCGGAAGCAGGAACAAAAGCTGGATGAGCTGACAAAGGTGTATCACAGCTATACGAAAAATGAGTCGCTGATTGTTTCCAGGATACTTACACGCCTGGTCAGGGGAACCCAGGATGTCCAAAAGAGCCGGCAGGAGCTGGAGGATTTTGGTATTTCTGTTAAGGGACTCGCTTACAGGGTGGCGGCAGTGGATATTGATGTGTATTCCGGCCTGTATGAGATTGAGGATGAAGTGAAGAAGGAAAGTGCCCTGATGTCCTTTGTGGTGGAGAATATCAGCAATGAAATTGTGAATAACCATAAAGCGGGATTGGCATACCGGGATTCTGACAATCGTATCTATATTCTGTTTTCTACAAATAAACCTAAGGAATTTATGCAGGAGACAGGTGCCATATGCCGGGAGATTCAGGATATGGTTTATCAGGCTATGAAACTGAGTGTTTCTATGGGAATCGGGATTTCTGTGAATACGCTTCAGGAGCTTTCCAAATCTTATGATTCTGCCACAGAGATTTTAAGATACAGATACACAAAAGGGAGTGGGGTTATTTTTGACTCTGAGGAGGTCTCAATCCCAAAGAATCCAATGGAGCTGGAGAAGAGTTTGAAAGAAATAGCTTCTGCGATGAGAGCAAAGGACGAAGTACTTTTGAAGGAGGCTCTTAACTCAGTGGAGAATCAGATGAAATCAGAATATGTGGGCCACAACAGAGCTGCCGCTTATCTGCATCAGGTACTCAGGGTTCTATATGAAACGGTATACGAAACGGATGAGAGTTTCTTACTGAGGGATTCGGATATTTCCGGCATTACAGACGCAGGGAATCTAAAAGAAGCAATGTTCCTGATTCGAAAATATGCAGACAGGGGAATAGCAGTGATGTCTGCCGCAGGGCAGTCCAGCGGAGAGCGGCAGGCAATGCTGGCTATGGATTATATTAAAGAGAATTATAGTAATCCCGATTTGAGTCTTAACCATATCTGCGATTACCTGAATATCAGCACAAGCCGTTTCAGCAGTATATTTAAAGAGGCTACAGGAAAAACATTTATGGAAGTACTGGCAAGTATCCGTATGGAGAAGGCAAAGCAGCTTCTTAGGCAGACAAGCCTGAGGAATTATGAGATTGCGGAGAAGGTGGGCTTTAGTGACCCGCACTACTTTAATATCGCATTTAAGAAAATGACCGGAAAAACCCCAAAGGCCTATGCCAGGGAGAATTAAGACATGAAAAGGAACAAAGAATTCAGGACAATATTCAGCAGATTCAAAAGCATTCAGAGTACAATGCTGGTTTCATTTTCAGTACTTATGGTAATTGCAGTGCTCATATTTCTGTTTATTGCATTGAACTTTACAAAAAGCACAATTTATGAGAATTCAGTTGATTACACCTCTCAGATAATTAAACAGGTGAATTATGATATTGACTCTTACATGGATTATCTGCTGAATATTTCATCTATTATTGCCAAAAGCAGCGATGTTTCCCAGTATTTATATAATGAGGAACAGACAGAAGAAGAACTGAAAGAGGAGCGGGAGCGTATATTATCTCAATTCGCAACAATCCGGGACAGCAGGAGTGATATTTATAATATAGCTGCAGTTGCAGATAATGGGCGGAGCATACTGAACGACGGAAATGATGCGTTTACGGAATATATTAATATTAAGAACCAGAGCTGGTATATGGCTGCCCTGACTTCCGAGAAAGGAATTGCCATTTCCTCTTCCCATGTCCAAAATGCGATAAAAAGCAGTTATAAATGGGTGATTACACTGAGCAGAGCATTGATAAACTATAAAACGGGGAAGAATGAGGGCGTGTTTTTCGTAGACTTGAATTACAGCGCTATCAGTGAACTGTGCAGCAACAATAGTATAGGAAACAGGGGCTATATTTTTATACTGGATGCAAATGGAAATATTATTTACCATCCCAAGCAGCAGCTGATGTACGGAGGCCTGATGACAGAAAACATAGAACAGATTATGTCAAGCAAGTCTAATCATTTTCTTACGGAAGAGGGAGATAAGTTATATACGATTTCCAAATCCGATATGACAGGCTGGACAGTAGTTGGAGCGGTTTACACATCAGAGCTGCTGAAAAATAATAAGCAGGCTCAGATGTTGTACCTTTTAGTAGCCGCAGTACTTTTGCTGGGTGTAACGGCAGTATCCAGCATCATATCCAGGGAAATTACCAAACCAATCCGGCAGCTCCGTGATTCCATGAGTATGGTGGAGAAGGGGAAATTTGATAAGGCGAATGTGGCAGTTACAGCGGCAAATGAGGTTGGAAGCCTCAGTAAATCATTTAATGTTATGACAGAGCGCATTCATACATTGATGGAACAGAATGTATATGAACAGAAGCAGAAGAGGAAGAGTGAGCTGAAAGCACTTCAGGCCCAGATAAACCCGCATTTTCTGTATAATACACTAGATTCTATCATCTGGATGTCAGAAGCTGAGAGAAATGAGGAGGTTGTCCTTATGACTTCCGCTCTTGCAAAACTTCTCCGCCAAAGTATCAGCAATGACAAGGAGCAGGTATCCATTGCAGAGGAGATGGATTATGTGCAAAGCTATCTGACAATTCAGAAAATGCGTTATAAGGATAAACTGGAATATTCCATAGAAGTAGATCCCGAAATTAAAGATGTTATGATCATCAAGTTTGCCCTCCAGCCTATTGTGGAAAATGCCATTTATCATGGTCTGAAGTATAAGCAAACAAAGGGAAACCTGAACATCAGAGGTTTTCGCCGTGAAAAAAAGGCCTATATTACCATAGAAGATGATGGAGTGGGGATGGATGAAGAGACATTATGCCATATTTTTGATGAATCCCGGAAAGAGCATAAGTTTAATGGCGTAGGAGTAACCAACGTGCAGAAAAGGCTGCAGCTTTATTATGGCGGAGAATATGGGATTTCTTATGTAAGCAGGAAGGGGGCCGGGACAGTGGCAACAGTTACAGTGCCGCTGGAGTCAGGGGTGGATGATGAAAAAGCAGACAAGTAAAAAAATTATAACTGGAATATTTTTCGCTGGTATGTTTACTGTGATTTTCCTGATTACATTCAGCCTGCTGTATCCACAGGACCAGGAAAAGAAGGTATATAAAATCATTTTAATACCAAAGACGGTTGATAATGCAAATGGATTCTGGACCTATCTGATGGCAGGCGCCAGATTAGGAGCCGAGGAGTTTAATGTAGATATTGAGATTGCAGGAGGGAACTACGAAGAGGATGTGGAAGGGCAGATACAGCGTATAAAGGAAAGTATCCAAAAGAAACCCGATGCCATGTTGGTTGCACCCTGTAGCTACTCCGAAATGACAGAGACCCTGCGGGGGGTTGTGGACAGCGGAATTAAACTGATACTGATTGATTCTGTGATAGATAAAGATATTTCCGAAAGTATTGTTGCCACAGATAATTATCTGGCAGGAAAAGAACTGGGAGAGTTTACAAAGACGCTGCTGACAGAGAATTCGGAAATTGGGATCGTAGGTCATGTAAAAGGTACTTCTACAGCAATAGAACGGGAGAAAGGTATGAGAGAAGGGCTGGGAACATATGAGTCTCAGGTGAGGGATATTGTATTCTGTGGTTCTTCTTATGACAAGGCATATTCATTGACTGTGGACATGCTGAAGCAGTATCCTAAGATAGAAGTTATTATGGGGACAAATGAATGGTCGACGGTAGGAGCTGCCAGAGCGATAAAGGCTTTGGGACTTGCGGGGAAGGTTAAGGTGGTAGGCTTCGACAATTCCATTGAAGAGATTCAATTTCTGGAGGAAGGTGTCTGCCATGGTATTATCATACAGAAACCATTCAACATGGGATATCTTGGAGTGGAGCAGGCAGTGAAGATTTTGGACGGGAAGCAGGTAGAAAAAAACCTGGATTCCGGCAGCAAGATGATTACAAAAGACAATATGTATGAAGAAGAAAACCAGAGGCTTCTTTATCCCTTTACCGGGCAGCAGTAGATTTTAGTATACATTCTGAAACGTTAGTAGTTCAATAAATATAAAAAATAGAATTTTGTCGCAAAAAGGTTAAAAAATTACAGGCTGTAATTTTTTAACCTTTTTTAGTAAGATTTTCAATTTCAAAAAACCCAGAAATATTATACCATCAATAGGAAACATCCATGTCACTAAGGAAACAACCATGCTGCTAAGTTCGAAAGAACCTCACTAAGCCAGCAGGTTGTGCTTTACTACTAAGTTCTAAAAAGCCTCACTAAGTAGTATAAGCAAGTCGACAGGATGTACTTTGTAACTAAGGCTTGAAAGTACCAAGCCTAAGTAACATAAGTAAGGGTGCTATACACTTTAGAATTGGAGGAATGAGAAGTGGAGAAGATTAAAAACAACGCACTGGTTAAGAAGGTTGGCTTTAACAGAGTAGTCTTATTCTGTGTGCTGATACTGATGTACATCGTATTTGCCATTTTAAGCCCCACATTTCTTAGCTATAACAGAATCTTGAGTGCATTAAATTATGCTTACTTTTTAGGGTTCTTATCATTGGGAGTTACATTTGTTATTGCAACGGGAGGAATTGATTTTTCTATCGGACCGGTTATGTTCTGCGCTGCTTTGATCAGTGGATCCTTGCTTACAAAATCAGGTGTGCCGCTTTTGGTATGTTTACTTGTTTCAATCCTGGTAGGTACCATATTTGGTATTGTGAACGGATATCTGGTTGCTTACTGGAAGATGCCTTCTTTTATCACATCCATGGCAAGTATGATGCTTGCAAAAGGTGTAGGTTCTGTATTTACGAAAACACAGAGTATAAGCTGGCCTCAGTCCTCACAGGAAAACGGCGGATTCAGGATGCTGGTTAAGGTTACCACAGCAAGCGGCTCACAAATTCCTACAGGATTGATTTTTCTGCTGGTGGTTGCAGTCATATGTGCGGTCATTCTGAATAAGACAAAAATCGGAAGATACATACTATGCTTAGGCAGCAATAAAGAAGCTGTCCGCCTTTCCGGCGTGGATGTAAGGAGATGGGAGATGCTGGCATACATCATCTGCGGAACTTTGGCAGGTATTGCTTCTATCGCCTATGTAGGTGCTTATACAACTGTTCAGCCGGGACTTGGCGATACGTTTAACAATGATGCAATTGCGGGCTGTGTTATGGGGGGGACGTCTATGGCAGGCGGGATTGCTTCCATCAGCGGCACATTTATTGGTGTCATGATTATCTCCCTTCTCCAGGAAGGTATTCTGGCAATGGGATTCCAGAAAGACTGGCAGTACGTGATTACCGGACTGATTGTGCTTGCAGCAGTATATGCCGATGTACGCAGCCGCAAGAGAAAGAATTAATTTGAGATTAAGAATAGGAAGGTGAGAACGTGGGAGAAGTAATTTTAACAATGAATGGTATTGATAAGTCTTTCCCCGGAGTACATGCGCTTGACCATGTTAATCTGGAAGTAAAAAAAGGTGAGGTTCATGCCCTGATGGGAGAGAACGGAGCCGGAAAGTCTACGTTGATGAAAGTGCTGACCGGAATCTATACAAAGGATGAAGGAACAATTACATATGAAGGAAAAGAAGTCGAATTCTCGAATCCTAGGGATGCACAGGCAGCAGGTATTGTAATCGTGCATCAGGAGCTGAACATGATGAATCATCTTACCGTTGCACAGAATATCTTTATCGGGCGGGAGATGATGTCAGGAAAGCTTATCAGTGACAAGAAAATGAATGAAGAGGCAAAAAAGCTGTTTGATAAGCTGAACATTGATATTGATCCTACGGAGAAAATGGGGCGGCTGACAGTCGGCAAACAGCAGATGTGTGAAATTGCAAAGGCAATCTCCCATGATGCCAAGGTTATTGTTTTCGACGAGCCCTCAGCAGCCCTGACGGAAGCGGAGATCGATGAGCTGTTTAAGATTATCCGTGACCTGAGAGAAAAGCAGTTGGGTATTGTATATATTTCTCATAGAATGGATGAGATTAAAGTAATCACAGACCGTGTAACAGTTATGAGGGACGGCAGTTATGTAGGGACTTTAATCACAGAAGACTGTACAAAAGATGACATCATTAACATGATGGTAGGACGTGTCATTTATGAGGACCCGAAAACAGAGAGTAATGTTGCGCCGGACGCACCGGTTGTCCTGAAAGTGGAGCATCTGAGTGCAGGCAAGATGGTAAAGGATGTCAGCTTTGAACTGCGTAAAGGTGAAATCCTGGGATTCTCAGGCCTCATGGGGGCAGGACGTACTGAGACAGCAAGAGCGTTGTTCGGTGCAGACCCGAAAGAAAGCGGGGATGTTTATGTCAATGGCGAAAAAGTGGAGATCAAAAGTCCGATGGATGCAGTAAAACAAGGCATCGGATACCTGTCTGAGGATAGAAAGCGCTATGGAATCGTGGTACAGAAAACGATTTCAGAAAACTCCACCCTTGCCTCCTTGGATAATTATATGAATGGCATTTTCATTAATAAGAAAAAAGAAGCGGAAGTGGCTCAAAAATATGTAGAGTCTTTGAAGACCAAGACACCGTCTGTTGAACAGTTGGTTGTGAACCTGTCAGGCGGGAACCAGCAGAAAGTGGTTATCGCAAAATGGCTGGTAAAAGACTGTGATATCCTGATATTTGATGAACCTACCAGAGGAATAGATGTTGGGGCAAAGAGTGAGATTTATCACCTGATGAATGAACTGGTAGCGGAAGGAAAATCAATTATCATGATTTCCTCCGAAATGACAGAAATTCTTAGAATGAGTGACCGTATTGTTGTAATGTGTGAAGGCAGGAAGACTGGCGAGATGTCCATTGAGGAGGCAACTCAGGAAAAAATTATGCACGCTGCAACACTGAGAAATTAGGAGGAGATGAGAAAATGGGAAAGAACGAGAAAAAGGGAAACGTATTTACCAATAACCCATTGGTAAGAGCGATTGGAACCCAGAAAATAGTTGTAGTCCTGGTGATTGTCCTGCTGGCTCTTTTCTTCAGTGTTATGAGTCCGGCGTTCCGCCAGTATGCAACAGTGGTCAGTATTTTTGATTATTCATACTACATCAGTTTTATGGCAATTGGTGTTACTTTTGCTTTGATTACCGGAGGAGTAGACCTCTCCATCGGGACCGGAATGATTGCCAGCGGTCTGATAGGAGGTTATCTGATTACCCATCAGGGAGTACCGGTTGGGGTCGGTATACTTGCTTCCGTAGTAGTGGGACTTTGCTTTGGGCTGTTCAATGCACTGCTTATTGCAGTGATGGATCTGCCGCCGTTTATTGGGACCCTTGGTACTATGATGATTGCCAGAGGGCTTGGCTCTATTCTGACAGGGGGCATGAGTATTACATGGCCTGCTGCAAGTGTTCCACAGGGATGGTTTCGGAGTATCTTTAAGATTAGTATAGGTACCATGAAGTTTCCTTTGGGGTTTGTGATTGTAGTCCTGGTTGTTATCCTGATGTCTACATTTTTGAACAAATCAAGACCAGGGCGTTACATCATTGCTATCGGAAGCAATAAGGAAGCTACAAGACTTTCCGGTATCAACGTTGTAAAATGGCAGTCATTGGCATATATCATTTCCGGTATCTTTACTGGAATCGCAGGTGTTGCTTATTCTGCAACCTTCCAGGCTGTAGCACCTGGAACAGGAGCCGGCCTTGAGCTGGATGCCATTGCCGGAGCAATCATCGGCGGAACTTCCATGACAGGTGGTTACGGAACAATTGCGGGAACACTGCTCGGTGTATTTGTAATGTCACTGCTTAAGACAGGGCTTCCGTTTATCGGATTGCAGGCGAACTGGCAGCAGATTATTACAGGTATTATCCTCATAGTAGCCGTATTGATTGATGTATTAAAAAACAGTAAACAGGTTTAGTCACAAGGAGATTTACAAATATCCTGATTAGGATTAACTCTGCCGGAGCTGGCAGTTTTAATAAAAAATCAAATTCCATAGGGAGGAAAGAAAGCAATGAAGAAAAAACTTTTAAGCGCATTGTTATGTGCAACACTCGTAGGAACCCTGGTGATTGGATGTGGTTCAAAAGCTGACAATTCATCCTCAGATGCAAAGACTGACGAGACATCCTCAGAAGAGAAGGCTTCTGGAGGGGACTTGAGCATTGAAATCGTATCAAAAGGATTCCAGCACCAGTATTGGCAGGCAGTTCTCAAGGGAGCTGAACAGAAAGCAGAAGAATTAGGCGTTAAGATTAACTTCGTAGGACCTAACTCAGAATCAGATATTGCAGACCAGGTACAGATGCTGCAGAGCGCCATCAATGCACAGCCAGGTGCAATTGCATTGGCAGCTCTTGATACAGAAGCTTGTCTGGATGCTATAACACAGGCTCAGTCTGCAGGAATCCCAATTGTTGGATTTGACTCCGGTGTTCCGGGAGCTCCGGACGGCGCAATCGTAGCGAACGCTTCTACAGATAACTATGCTGCAGGTGAACTGGCGGCAGAAGAAGGATACAAGGTCCTGAAAGACAGAATCGCAAATGCAAAAGAGCCGGTAAGAATCGGTGTCATGGGACAGGATGCAACATCTGAATCCGTTGTAAACCGTGGTCTTGGATTTATTGATAAAATTGCTGAACTGTGTGAAGCTGATGGTAAGACAGTTTCTGTTGAAGGAAATGACAGATACGTATCTGACTGTAAAGTTGAAAAAACAGACGGCGCTGACGTTATTATTGATATAGCAGTACCGGCACAGGTAACATCTGAGCTTTCTTCTCTGGACTGCCAGACACTGCTGAACAAAAAAGATATAATCTGTATTTATGGTTCTAACCAGCACTCTGGTGAGGCTATGGTAACAGGTGATGAAAACCTGAACAAATTTGGAAAAGAGGATGATCAGGTTGTAGGTATTGCATTTGACTCTGGTGAAGTTATTAAAAATGCAGTTAAAACAGGTAAATTTATTGGTGCTATCACACAGGCTCCGGTAAAAATGGGTGAAACAGTTGTTGAGCTTTGCGTAAAAGCTGCTAATGGCGAGTCCGTTTCTGACGTTGACACAGGATGCCAGTGGTACACAGCAGACAACATGGAAGACGCAGAAATCGCTCAAAACTTATATGACTAAATCTTGATACCAGAAACCCGGATTTGTTATCAAAGCTGATATAAACTGGGAATAGAAAGAGAGAACTTTTAGAGTCCTCCAATAAAGATGTTTACAAAATCATTGTTGTTTTGCATGACGGCAAAACGATTACAGATGAATTGTAAGTAATCTTTATTGGGGGACTTTATAGTCTGATTTAATAACCAAAGGAAATTGGAATCTAGACATTTTCTTGACATCTATCCAGCTCGAATTGACACCTCGTTGACCTCTTTTTTGTTATGATTAGCAGCGTAAAGAGCAGTGTTTCAGTAAAAACTGAAAAGCTGTGAATAATACAAAAATTTTTACAGCAGATCAAGTGAAGAGGAGATGAGAAAATATGGAAGTAGTTTTGGCAATTACAGGAATCATTGGATTTGCCTTAATGATTTACTTATTTTACGTATTGTTTCGGGGTGAGGAATTATGAATATGATTATTTTACAGGACATTATCTACCTTGTTCTTCTGGTCGGATTATCCATTCCGCTTGGAATCTATATGTACAAGGTACTGGCCGGTCAAAAGGTATTTTTATCCAGGGCGCTTGCCCCTATTGAAAACAAAATTTATAAAATAATGGGGGTCAGGAGCAGTGAAGGAATGGGAGCAAAAAAATATGCTCTTTCTGTTCTGGTATTTAGTGCAATCGGTTTGGTCTTTGTGTGGCTGGTGCAGATACTGCAGGGCTTGCTGCCGTTTAATCCGGCAGGAATTGAAGGCACAAGCTGGCATCTTGCATTTAATACTGCCGCAAGCTTTGTGTCTAACACCAACTGGCAGGCATATTCCGGAGAAACCGGATTATCGTATCTGACACAATTTTTGGGGCTTACTGTTCAAAATTTTGTATCAGCAGCAACGGGAATTGCTGTTCTATTTGCTCTGATCAGAGGATTTATTTTAAAGCAAAAAGAGGAGATTGGAAATTTCTGGGTGGATTTAACAAAAATAATACTATATATTCTGCTGCCGCTTTCTTTTGTAACAGCACTACTGCTTGTTTCACAGGGCATCGTACAAACCTTTGCCCCCTATAAAGAAGTAGCTATGCTTGAAAGTGGAGCCGCGCAAACCATTCCGCTTGGGCCGGCAGCAAGTCAGATTGCAATCAAGCAGCTGGGAACAAATGGCGGAGGCTTTTTCGGACTTAACTCTGCCTTCCCGCTGGAAAATGCCACATCATTTTCAAACTTAATAGAATGCTTGTTACTGTTACTGATTCCCGCTGCTCTTTGCATTACATTTGGAAAAGCGGTAAAGGACAGCCGTGAGGGAAGAGCAATTTATCTTGCAATGATGATTTTGTTTATTGCATGCGTTGGGGTTACAACGGTAAGTGAGCAGTATATGGGACCTTCTTTTGAAGGTGTTGCTGTTTCTGGCAGCATGGAGGGGAAAGAGGTCGTGCATGGCGTAGGCGCTTCCGCATTGTGGGCGGCAGCTACCACGGCGGCATCCAATGGCTCCGTAAATGCTATGCATGACAGTTTCACTCCATTAGGAGGAATGGTTCCCATGTTTTTGATGCAGCTTGGCGAAATTGTCTTTGGAGGCGCAGGCAGTGGATTATATGGAATGCTGGCCTTTGTACTGCTGACTGTATTTATCGCAGGGCTTATGGTAGGACGTACACCGGAATATCTGGGCAAGAAGGTAGAGCCTTATGATATGAGAATGGTCTGCCTGATTGTGCTTGCTCCCCTGATGTTCACACTTCTCGGAACTGCAGCCGCGGTTCTGATACCGGATGCCGGCTCATGGCTGACAAACTCGGGGGCACATGGGTTTTCTGAAATCCTTTATGGGTTCTCTTCCATGGCCAATAACAACGGAAGCGCTTTTGCCGGATTTCATGCAAACACCGTATTTACCAATGTAGCCGGCGGAATCATTATGCTGCTGACCCGTTTTATCCCTATGACGGCAGTTATTTTCCTTGCAGGAAATATGGCGAAGAAAAAGGCGGTTGCAGTCAGTGAGGGAACCTTACTGACAACGAATGCTATGTTTGTCGGACTTTTAATTGGTATCATTCTGATTGTCGGTGCACTGAGCTCTTTACCGGCACTGGCTTTGGGCCCTATTGCCGATTATTTTACAATGCGATAGAACGAGGTGATTTAAATGGAAAGGAAAAGTATGAATAGAAGTATTTTCGCGGATGCGCTGAGGCAGTCCTTTGCAAAACTTGCTCCTGGTATTCAGGTGAAAAATCCTGTTATGCTGGTGGTTTATCTAGGTGCGGTTCTGACCACTGTCCTGTATTTTTTGTCTCTTGCCGGGGTGAAAGATGAAAGCAGCGGATACATCCTTGCAATTTCTCTTATCTTATGGTTTACAGTGTTATTTGCTAATTTTGCAGAGGCCATTGCGGAAGGACGCGGACGCGCTCAGGCTGATACACTGCGCAAGGCACGTAAGGATGTCAGGGCAAAAAAGCTTAAGTCTGCCAATAACGTGAACGACTATACAGAAGTGTTCTCCGCCCAGCTAAAAAAGGGGGATATCGTCTATGTAAAAGCAGGAGAGCAAGTCCCAATGGACGGCGAGGTAATAGAAGGAGCCGCCTCTGTGGACGAAAGTGCGATTACAGGAGAATCCGCACCTGTTATCCGGGAATCCGGCGGTGACCGCAGCGCAGTTACCGGAGGCACCACACTGGTATCTGACTGGCTTGTGATTGAGATAACGGCTGAGACTGGAGAAAGCTTCCTGGATAAGATGATTTCTATGGTGGAGGGTGCATCCAGAAAAAAGACGCCCAATGAGATTGCGCTGCAAATCCTGCTGGTTACACTGACAATCATATTTTTGGTTGTTACGGCCACACTGCTTCCCTTTTCAAGTTTTGCGAGCAGTCAGGCAGAAGCCGGCTCGGCAATTTCCCTTACAAACGTCATCGCCCTTCTGGTCTGCCTTGCCCCTACAACAATTGGAGCGCTTTTATCCTCTATTGGGATTGCCGGTATGAGCCGTCTCAATCAGGCCAATGTACTTGCCATGAGCGGACGCGCTATTGAAGCAGCAGGAGATGTAGATGTGCTTTTGCTGGATAAGACTGGAACCATTACCCTGGGGAACCGTCAGGCAAGCAAATTTCTGCCGGTCAGCGGCGTCACGGAACAGGAACTGGCAGATGCCGCGCAGTTCTCCTCTTTGGCTGATGAAACTGCTGAGGGTAGAAGCATCGTGGTTCTGGCAAAAGAGAACTTTGGTATTCGGGGGCGGGAGCTCTCAAAGCTGAACGCCAGCTTCGTAGAATTTACGGCAAAAACAAGAATGAGCGGCATTGACTATCAGGATATTCAAATCCGCAAAGGTGCAGCAGAAGCGGTAAAGGCATTTGTGCTTGAAAATGGCGGTGTATATCCCGAAGAATGTGAACAGATTGTAAGACATGTCGCCGGAGTGGGCGGTACTCCGCTGGTAGTAGCAAAGAACAACCGGGTGCTTGGGGTTGTTTATTTAAAGGATATTGTAAAAAATGGTGTTAAGGAACGGTTTGAAGACCTGCGCAAAATGGGCATTAAAACCATTATGATTACGGGTGACAACCCCATGACTGCCGCAGCAATTGCTGCAGAGGCAGGGGTAGATGATTTTCTGGCGGAAGCGACGCCGGAAGCAAAGCTGGAGCTCATCCGGGATTATCAGGCCAAAGGACATCTGGTCGCTATGACTGGTGACGGCACTAACGATGCTCCGGCGCTGGCACAGGCAGATGTGGCCGTTGCAATGAATAGCGGTACGCAGGCGGCAAAGGAAGCAGGCAACATGGTAGACCTTGATTCCAGTCCTACCAAGCTCATTGACATTGTACGCATTGGAAAGCAGCTTCTGATGACCCGGGGTGCTTTGACAACCTTTAGTGTGGCAAATGATGTTGCAAAGTACTTCGCGATTATTCCGGTACTGTTTTTTGGAATCTACCCCCAGCTTGCTGTCCTAAATTTTATGGGGCTCACTAGTGCCACAACTGCGATTCTTTCAGCCATCATCTATAATGCGCTGATTATCATCGCGCTCATTCCGCTTGCCCTCAAGGGGGTAAAATACCGGGAACTTCCCGCCGGAAAACTGTTGGGGCAAAATATGCTGATTTATGGCCTGGGCGGCATTGCAGCGCCATTCATTGCCATCAAGGGTATTGATATGCTGCTCACTGCCTGCGGCATTGTATAAGGAGGATCAAAATGACTAAAACAATGAAAATATTACGTCCGGCATTTATGTGCTTTCTTATTATGACAATATTATGTGGCATACTTTATACAGTGGCGGTAACAGGAATTGCCCGGCTCATATTTCCCAGCCAGGCCGACGGAAGTATTATAACGGTTACATTAAAAGACGGATCACAGAAGGAATACGGCTCTGCATTCATTGCCCAGGAATTTACGAGGCCGGAATATCTGATTGGCAGACCGATGGGAACCACAAATCTCTCACCGGTAAGCAGTGAGCAAAAAGCGCTTGTTCAGGAACGTATTCAATGGCTGCAGTCCCTTGACCCGGAGAATACGGCTGATATTCCTATGGATTTGGTGACGGCATCCGGCAGCGGTGTGGACCCTAATATCACGCCGGAGGCTGCAGAGTATCAGGTAGCCCGCATCGCCAAAGAACGGGAAATGGGCGAGGATGATGTGAGAGCAGCAATTAAAAAATATACCACAGAACGGTTTTTAGGATTTTTAGGTGAGCCGGCGGTAAACGTTCTGAAGGTCAATTTAGCATTGGATGGACTACTGTGAGCCGCGCAGTATTTTAGCCTTAGAGGTCATACGTTTACGTATGGCCTTCTGGCATATATGATACCTTGCCATAAAAAATAATTGTGATATGATTGTTAAATATAAGAGGTGGTGAAGCAAAATGAATCAATTTGGCAAACGCCCTGATCCTGATGAACTTTTGGCAGATATAAAAACACAGCAGGGCGGCTTGGGGAAATTAAAAATTTTTTTCGGATATGCTGCCGGCGTAGGCAAAACCTATGCCATGCTGGATGATGCGCAGGAGCAGTACCGCTGCGGTAAAGATGTACTGGTTGGCTATGTGGAGCCTCATACCCGGCCGGAAACGATGCAGCATTTACAGGGGCTTCCTTCCCTGCCGCCCAGGACAGTTCTCTACTGTAATATTAAATTGAAAGAATTTGATCTGGATGAGGCACTTAAGCGGAAACCGGAATTAATCCTGGTAGATGAACTTGCACATACGAATGCTGAAGGTGTCAGAAACCGAAAACGTTTTCAGGATATCGAGGAGCTCTTGAATGCAGGAATTGATGTTTACACAACTGTAAATGTCCAGCATATTGAAAGCCTTAATGATGTGGTTGAAAACATAACCGGTATCCGGGTGAAAGAGACTGTGCCTGATTATATCTTTGACGGGGCCAATAAAATAAAACTGATTGATATTGAGCCGGATGAGCTGCTCAGACGTTTTGAAGATGGGAAGATTTATGAGCCTAAACGGGCTGAGACTGCCATGAATCATTTTTTTACCCAGGAAAATCTCAAGCTTTTGCGTGAAATTGCCATGCGTAAGGCTGCGGACAGAATCAGCAACGAAAACCAAAATGAACGCCGCACCACAGAAAAAATGGTGAATACGAAAATTCTGGTTTGTGTCGGGCCCTCGCCGTCCTCAGCGAAATGTATCCGATGGGCAGCCCGCGCTGCAGAGGCCTTTCACGCACATTGGGTTTCCCTTTATGTGGAAAGCATTGCAAGTGGTCAGTTAACGCTTGAACAGCAGAAAATGCTGAGAGAGAACATGGACCTGGCAGAGAGGCTGGGGGCGGAAGTCGCTACAATCACAGGCCCCGACATCGCGGTATCCGTATCCGAGTATGCAAAATTATCCGGAATCACAAACATCGTGGTGGGGAAAAGCCGTAATAAGAAAACCCCCATGAATCTATTTGAAATGGATTTTGAGGATAAGCTCATTTCTCTTTTGCCAAGTATAGAGGTTCATATTATCCCTGACCCTGAGGTCCGCCGGGACTATAAAAAACGGCGGAAAGCAATTCAAAAGGGAAACCTGAATTTTTCATGGAGCGACTGTATAAAAACGGCCGGCCTTGTGACAGGTACCACGCTTATATCTTTTTGCCTCAAAATGATAGGAATCGGCGATCAGAATATCATTATGACTTACATTCTATCGGTGCTCATTATATCCAGAATTACAAGAGGGCATATTTATGGTATCCTTGCGTCAGTTGCCAGTGTTTTGATTTTTAATTTCTTTTTTACCGAACCGTTATATTCATTTGATGCGATTCGAGTGGGTTATCCCATAACATTTCTGATTATGCTGCTGGTAGCTTTAATCACAAGCACACTGACCGTAAGAATGAAGACACAGGCAAAGCTGGCGGTGCAAAGAGAACGCCGTACAGAGGTACTCTATGAAATTAACAAGAAGCTGCTTGCTACAAGGGGCCTTGAAAACATTGTCTCATTAACCAATAAATATGTGGTGAATCTGTTTGAACGCTCTGTTGTCTTCTTTTCCTTAGATCCTGAATCGGGAACAGAGGGCAGCGCTATGCAGGCAGCCGGGGATGTGGAGGGGATAGTTTTGAACTCCGGAGAGGAAAAAGCTGTGGCACATTGGGTATTTGTGAATCAAAAGCGGGCGGGAGCCGGAACTGATACACTGAGGGGTTCTGTTGGGTTTTATATGCCGGTTATATCCCAGGGAAAAGTACTTGCCGTTTTGGGAATTTCCTGCGGGAAAGGGCCCCTCAGCCACAATACCCGGCAGTTTCTGCGTATGATTGCCTCACAGGTGGCAATGGCGCTGGAACGGCAGCGCCTTTCAGATGAGCAGCGCAGTATTATGGTGGATGCGGAAAAAGAAAAAATGAGAAGCAATTTGCTGCGGGCCATCGCCCATGACCTGCGTACGCCTCTTTCTGGAATTCTTGGAGCCAGTTCGGCAATACGTGAGAATAAGGATACTTTGGATGAAAATACACGTGATAAGCTGAATACAGATATACAGGAAGAAGCTCAATGGCTTATACGAATGGTAGAAAATCTCCTGTCGGTGACCAGAATAAATGAGGGAGAATCCAAGGTTACCAAGAGTCCTGAGGCATCGGAAGAAGTAGTGGCGGAGGCAGTCAGCCGGATTAAAAAAAGGTTTCCTGATCACAAAATTGATGTTTCTGTGCCGGATGAATTGCTGGAAGTTCCTATGGACGGTACCTTAATTGCACAAGTGTTGATTAACCTGCTTGAAAATGCAATCAAGCACTCCCCCAGCACTGCTCCCGTTGAGGTTATTTTAAAAAAGAACGAAAATTTAGCCGTATTTGAGGTGCTTGACTATGGAAAGGGAATCGCGGACGAGGATTTTCCTTATCTTTTTACAAGTTATGTTCCCAACGGCAATAAGAGCCCGGACTTTTCCCGGGGAATGGGAATTGGCCTGTCCATCTGTATGACCATCATAAAGGCACACAATGGGACAATGGAAGCCGGTAACCGCAAAGAGGGCGGTGCTGTATTTAAATTTACACTGCCGCTGGAAGGAAGTGAATAACTATGATGAAACCAATGATTCTCGTTATCGAGGATGAAGAAGCAATCTGCAATTTTATAACAGCAATATTGAACTCAAATGGATATCAGGTCATTAAGACTAATACAGGGAAGGAAGGGATTTCCATTGCGGCATCTTATTCTCCGGATGTGATTCTTCTGGATCTTGGCCTGCCTGACATAGACGGTGTGGAGGTACTAAAAAGTATCCGGGAATGGTCTAAGATACCGGTTGTGGTAGTCTCCGCGCGGGGACACGAGCGGGAAAAAGTAGAAGCGCTTGATTTAGGAGCTGATGATTATATTGTAAAACCCTTTGGCACCTCAGAGCTTCTTGCCAGAATCCGGACAGCACTGCGTCATAGTCCTCAAAGCATGGGAACTGAAGCCCGGGGTGAGGAGAAAATAACTGTTGGGGAGCTTGAAATTGACTACAGAAAACGGTCGGTTTTTCTTGCAGGAAAGGCGGTGCATCTGACGCCGGTTGAGTATAAAATCATGGCCCTTCTATTCAAAAATGCAGGGAAGGTTCTGACCCATGACTATATTATGAGGGAAGTATGGGGATTGTATGCCGGAGACAGCCACACACTTCGCGTTAATATGGCAAATATCCGAAGGAAAATTGAGTCAAATCCCGGTGTACCTAAATATATTTTAACGGAGATGGGAGTAGGATACCGGATGGTTGAGGAACTGTACTAAGGAAGTACGGCGTATGAACGGGCATGACAAAGCTGTGTGACCGCAAATGGATGAAAGGTATCCGGAAAAAAGAAAGGTCCAGCTCCAAAACAATGTCAGGCCTTCAGATATTGTTTTGGAGTTGTACCTTTATACTTTTTAAAGGTCTTTATAAAGTAGCTCAGATCATTGAAGCCGGAATTGTATGCCACTTCGGTGATAGACTGGTCCGTTGTGAGAAGCTGATAGCAGGCACGTTCTATCCGGTAATAATTCAGGTAATCCACAGGTGTGCGGTGTGTCATTTCCTGAAAAAAGCGGCAGAAGTATTTGGGGGACATATGAACAATATCTGACATCTCTTTCAGTGAAAGCTGGGTGTGATAGGAAGACTCCATAAATTCCAGCGCAGTTTTAAGCTGGATGATACGCCGGTGGTTTCTGGGAGGGCTTGCAGGAGCCGGATTATAATAATTTTTGGAAAAAATAATTCCAATCAGTTGATACAGGGTGCCCAGTACAGACAACTGATATCCCTCTCTTTTGGAAGTGATGGCATCAAACATGGACCAGACTGTTTGGTGGATATCGTTATAAGTCTCCGGGTAAACGTAAATAAGCTCCACCTCATGGTCAATAATCTGGCGGATGAGCTTGCAGCAGGAGTCATTTTTATTCATTAACATATTCATATCGAAGACGATACATTCATAAGTACAGTCTCTTGGAGCTCCGGCATGAAGGGCACCTGCAGGAATAATAATAGAAGATCCCTGTGAAACAGTGTATTCCTGATCATCTATGGAAAGGTGGAAAGTCCCTTTTAAAATACGGATGATTTCAAATTCCACGTGCCAGTGGAAGGACATAATGTATTGCGGATGTGTGGGGGAAATATGATGAAATTCCAATGGAAAGTCAGCAGTGCCCCTCTGCCAGCTTTCCCGGTAATTGACATATTGCATAAATCTCCTTTATGTGAATATTGTTATATTTTTTACCATTATAGCACAAGTATCTTTTGAGGGACAATGGTAAAATATAACCAATGATACGAATAACCAGCGAAGCGGATTGAAAATATCCGCTTTGCATGCGTTGATAAGGAGGAAGAAGGGTGAATAATGACAAGAAACAGGTGCTTGCATTTGATTTTGGAGCTTCTAGCGGACGTGCCATTCTGGGAACCCTGGAAGACGGGAAAATATGCATGAAAGAGGTACACCGTTTTTCAAATGACCCGGTTATCGTTGGAAAGACAATGTACTGGGACACATTGAGACAGTTTTTTGAGATAAAACAGGGTATTATTAAAGCAAAAAAACAGGGTGGTTTTGAAAGTATTGGAATTGATACATGGGGTGTCGACTTTGGTCTTTTGGATGAACACGGGGTATTGCTGGAAAGCGCCATACATTACCGGGATGACAGGACACTTGGAATGCAGGAGGAAGTATTTAAGAAAGTTCCCAAAGCTGAATTATATGATATGACAGGAAACCAGTTTGAGAATTTTAATACGGTATTTCAGCTTTATGCATTAGCACAGAAGAGACCCTGGATTCTGGAGAGGGCGGACAAGTTTTTGCTGACACCGGATTTATTTAACTACTTCCTGACAGGAGAGAAGAAGGCAGAGTACACCATGGCTACAACCACGCAGCTCATGGACGCAAGGAATAAGGAGTGGTCTGCTGAGATTCTGAATGGACTTGGGATTCCAACAGACATTTTCCCGGAGATTGTCCCCAGTGGTACAGTAGTGGGTGCTTTGAGTGAGGATATATGTGAAGAGCTTGGTGTACAGCCGGCAAAAGTAATTGCGGTTGCAAGTCATGATACGCAAAGTGCTGTAGTAGCTGTACCGACACAGGAGGAAGATTTCATATTCATAAGCTGCGGAACATGGAGCCTGTTTGGAACCGAACTAAGGGCACCGGTTATCGGAGAAAAATCTCTGGAGTGCAATGTAAGCAATGAAGGCGGCTACGGTAATACCACCACATTATTGAAAAACATCAGTGGGCTGTGGCTTGCGCAGGAAAGCAGAAGACAGTGGATCCGGGAAGGCCAGGAATATTCCTTTGGGGAGTTAGAGCAGATGGCTATGCAGGCTGAACCTTTCCAGAGCTTTGTTGACCCTGATGCGCCGGAATTTATTCCAGCAGGAAATATACCGGAGCGTATCCGGAAATTCTGTGAAAGGACAGGACAGAAAGTTCCGGAGACAGTGGGTGAGATTATGTGCTGTATTAATCAGAGTCTGGCGCTGAAATACAGATATGCACTGGAGCAGATTGAAGCATGTACCGGAAAGCATTATCTGACCATCCATATGATTGGCGGAGGAATCCAGAGTAAGCTGCTGTGCCGGATGACTGCAGGAGCCAACGGACGTAAAGTGATTGCAGGACCGGTAGAAGCAACGGCACTTGGAAATATTGCAGTGCAGTTTATGTCTCTTGGAGAAATTAAGGACATGAGTGAGGCAAGGCAGATTATTGCAAATTCAGAAAAAACGTATGAGTACATTCCCAAGGACAGCGAAAAGTGGGATGCAGCATATGAAAAATTTAAAAAAATTATTCAAAAATAAGGAGGAAACAAATCATGGCAGAATCAAGGCTTATCGGAAGCTATCCGGTAATCGGTATCAGACCTACTATTGACGGAAGAAGAGGAGTACTTAAAGTACGCGAATCTTTGGAAGAGCAGACCATGAACATGGCAAAATCTGCTGCAAAGTTATTTGAAGAAAATCTGAAGTATTCAAACGGAGAACCTGTAAAGGTTGTTATTGCTGATACCACAATTGGACGTGTTGCAGAAGCTGCTGCATGTGCAGATAAGTTCAGAAAAGAAGGCGTTGACATTACAGTCACTGTAACACCTTGCTGGTGCTATGGTGCAGAGACAATGGATATGGACCCGCAGACCATCAAGGCTGTATGGGGATTCAACGGAACAGAAAGACCGGGTGCAGTTTATCTTGCCTCCGTACTGGCTACACATACACAAAAAGGACTTCCGGCATTTGGGATCTACGGCCATGATGTTCAGGAAGCTGATGACACAGAAATTCCTTGTGATGTAAAAGAAAAGTTATTGAGATTCGGACGTTCTGCTGTTGCAGCAGCAACAATGAGAGGTAAATCTTATCTGCAGATTGGTTCTATCTGTATGGGAATCGGCGGGTCTATTATTGATCCTGCATTTATCGAAGAATATCTTGGTATGCGTGTGGAATCTGTAGATGAAGTAGAAATCATCCGCCGTATGACAGAAGGAATCTATGATGAAGCAGAATATCAAAAAGCTCTTGCATGGACAAAAGAAAAATGCAAGGAAGGCTTTGACAAGAATCCTGAAGAGCGTCAAAAAACCAGAGAGCAGAAAGACTCTGATTGGGAATTCGTAGTAAAAATGATGTGCATCATCAAAGATATGATGAACGGCAATCCAAACCTGCCGGATGGAGCCGAGGAAGAAAGAGTAGGACACAATGCTCTGGCAGCAGGCTTCCAGGGACAGAGGCAGTGGACAGACTTCTATCCGAACTGCGATTTTGCAGAGGCTATGCTTGCTACATCCTTTGACTGGAACGGAGCAAGAGAACCTTATGTTCTGGCAACGGAGAACGATGTTCTGAACGGACTTGGAATGATGTTCACAAAGCTGCTTACCAACTCTGCACCTATTTTTGCGGATGTTCGTACTTATTGGAGCCCGGATGCTGTAAAGAAGGCAGCAGGAGGTTATGAGCTGGAAGGCTATGCAAAAGAATCTGACGGATTCATCCATCTGATTAACTCAGGTGCAGCATGTCTGGATGCAAACGGACAGGCAAAAGATGCAGACGGAAACGGATGCATGAAGCCATGGTATGAGGTGACAGAAGCAGACCAGGAAGCAATATTGAATGCTACAACATGGAACTATGCAGACCTTGGATATTTCAGAGGAGGCGGATATTCCTCCAGATTTGTGACAGAAGCAGAGATGCCTGTAACAATGATTCGTCTGAACCTTGTGAAGAACTTAGGACCAATGCTTCAGATTGCTGAAGGCTGGACCGTAAAACTTCCGGATGAGGTAACAGATGTACTTTGGAAGAGAACAGACTATACATGGCCATGTACATGGTTTGCACCAAGAATGACAGGTAAGGGTGCATTTACATCTGCTTATGATGTAATGAATAGCTGGGGGGCTAACCACGGTGCAATCAGCTATGGACATATTGGAGCTGATTTGATTACACTTTGCTCTATGCTGAGAATTCCGGTAGCAATGCATAATGTTCCGGAGGAGAAAATCTTCAGACCTACATCCTGGAACGCATTCGGACAGGATAAGGAAGGCCAGGATTACAGAGCGTGCCAGGCATATGGACCGCTGTACAAATCCATCAGATAGTATATATTATTTTTAAGAGGGCAGGGTTGAAAGAGAATCTTTCAACCTTGTCTTACATAAGGAGGCAAATATGTTAAAAGGAATTCCATCAATTTTATCACCTGAATTATTAAAAGTATTATGCGAGATGGGCCACAGTGACAGACTTGTTATCTCTGACGGGAATTTTCCGTCAGAATCTATGGGCCGGGATGCAATCGTAATCCGCTGCGACGGACATGGTGTGCCGGAAATACTGGAGGCAATCCTCAAGGTTTTTCCATTGGATACTTATGTTGAAAAACCAATGAATCTAATGGAAGTTATGCCGGGAGACCATGTAGAGACACCTATCTGGGACACATATAAGGAAATCGTTTCAAAATATGATGAAAGAGGTGCGGAAGCTGTCGGAAACATAGAACGCTTCAAGTTCTATGATGAATCAAGGACAGCTTATGCAATTGTTGCTACAAGTGAAAAAGCACTTTATGCAAATATTATGCTGCAAAAAGGTGTGGTGGCCGAATAACAAAATAAAATGTCAGTAGAACTTTAATTGCCAATATGATATCATCGTTATATATAACATTAGAGATAAACGAGGAACATAGGTTATGACAATCACAGAGATTGCAAAGATGGCAGGAGTTTCTGTATCTGCCGTTTCGAGATACCTGAATGACGGGTATATCAGCGATGAGAAAAGAAAAAAGATTAAAGCGGTTATTGATAAAACGGGATACAAGCCATCTAAGCAGGCGCAGATTTTAAGGACGAAAAAATCAAAGGTAATTGGAGTAATCCTGCCCAAAATCAGTTCGGAATCCATTGCCAGGGTAGCTGACGGCATCAGCTCGGTACTTTCGAAAGCGGGGTATCAGATGCTTCTGGCAAGTACGGAGAATAATCCCAAGAAAGAGATTGAATATCTGAATCTCCTGCAGAATAACCCGGTAGATGGGATTTTGTTCTCGGCATCGGTTTATGATAAGATGCACCAGGAATCGCTGAAAAAGCTGAATATACCTGTAGTGGTCATCAGCCAGCAGTTTGATGGGTTTGCCTGTGTCTATCATGATGACTATGGTGCGGCAAAGGCAATGACAAAGCTGCTTCTTGAAAGTGGGAAAAAGAAGGTTGCACACATGGGCGTCATCCAAAGTGATGAGGCGGCAGGAAAGAGCAGGACAGAAGGCTACAAGGATGCCATGAGAGAATATGGAATGGAAGTGTCTGCCAGTATGATGGTAACTGCCGGATTTACCATGGATGCAGGGTACGAGAGTATGCAGAAGCTCCTGAGAAAATGTCCCAGGCTGGATGGAGTGTTCTGTGCGACAGACACTTTAGCAGTAGGAGCATTGACTTGCCTAAAGGATATGGGACGTAAGGTGCCGGACGAAGTTGCGGTAGCAGGAATCGGACATAACCGGGTATCCAGAGTGGTGACACCCAGGCTTACCACAGCACATCTTTTTTACCGGACAAGTGGGATAGAGGCAGCAAATCTGCTTTTAGAGATGATAGATCATCAGGATAATATTTGCAGGCAGACAAAACTGGGATATGAGGTTATACGAGCTGAAAGCGTATAAAAATTTAAGAAAAGGCAGAGGGTATTGTGGCAGTTCCACATATTCTCTGCTTTTTTTATACAATAGGAAACTGCGTGTTTCCTATTGTATAAAAACCTCCGGGGGATCGCACTGCGGCGTCAAGGAAGATGTTGCTATCGCAACTCAACCCAGGCGGAGAATCTCGCAAGCGAGATTCTTTCTTGATTATAATAAATATTCCTGCTCAATTTTGTGTTATACAAAGTTTGTAAAATATAGCCAAAAAATAACTTGCAAATTTGTATTATCTACCTATTTACAGATAAAAAAAATATGTTAAAATGTAATCAATATATGAAATCGATTTCATATATAAAGATGCAAAATAACAAATAAATCAGTAAATAATATATAATATTACTGATAACGTTATCATGAGGGAGGTCATTATGGACTATCATTCAATAGCCGGACAGATTTTAGAAAAAGTAGGCGGGAAAGAAAACTTGATTTCAGCAGCGCATTGCGCCACGAGACTGCGTCTTGTTGTAGCTGACAATGCCAGGTGTGACAGTAAAGCGGCAGAGAACATTGACGGAGTAAAGGGAGTATTTTTTGCATCCGGACAAATGCAGATTATATTAGGGACCGGTACGGTAAATAAGGTATATGATGAATTTATTAAAATTGCCGGCATTTCTGAGGCAAGTAAGGAAGATGTAAAGAGAGAAGCGGCAAAAAAGGGAAACCTGTTCCAAAGAGTAATTAAGACAATAGGTGATATTTTTGTTCCTATTATTCCAGCCATTGTGGCAAGCGGATTCCTGATGGGACTTATGGAATCACTGAATTTCATGGTAAACAACGGATTTCTGGATATTAATACAAATGGCTCTATTTATCAGTTTGCGGTGTTATTCAGTAATGTGGCGTACATATTCCTTCCAATCCTGATTGCGTTCAGTGCAGCAAAGGTATTTGGTGCGAATCCATTTCTGGGTGCTGTCATCGGAATGATTATGATTCATCCGAACTTACAGAATGCATGGACGGTTGCTTCGGAAGGGGTGCAGAAGACACAGGAAGTATTTTTCGGACTCTGGAAAATTGATATGGTAGGATATCAAGGGCATGTGATTCCTGTTATCATTGCGGTTTTTGTTTTGAGCAGCATTGAAAAAAGACTGCATAAGATTGTTCCTCCTATGTTTGATTTGTTTGTAACACCGCTGGTCAGTGTTTTCGTAACTGGTTATCTTACCCTGGCTGCAATCGGGCCGGTATTTGTACTTCTTGAAAATGGCCTGTTGGATGGAATCCAGAAATTGCTGACACTGCCCTTTGGAATTGGAAGCTTTATTATGGGCGGAGTATATTCAACTACTGTTGTTTCTGGTATTCACCATATGTATACAGTTATTGATTTGGGACAGCTGGCGAAATTCGGCTTTACATTCTGGCTGCCCCTTGCATCGGCAGCAAATGTGGCCCAGGGCGGAGCTGCATTTGCAGTAGCATTAAAGAGCAAAAATAAAAAAATGAAATCTGTAGCACTTCCGTCAGCGTTAAGCGCATGTATGGGAATTACAGAACCAGCAATATTCGGTGTTAATCTTCGTCTTGTAAGGCCATTTATTGCCGCAGCTATCGGTGGAGCATGTGGAGCACTGTATGCATCAATTGTACATTTGGGAGCTACCGGAACAGGTGTAACAGGTATCTTTGGAATTCTTCTGCATCTGCACAGCCCGCTGAACTATTTCATTGCTATGGCAATTGCTTTTGGAGTAGCTTTTGTACTGACAGGAATATTAGGATTCAAAGAAGATACCGAAAATACAGAAGCTCTGGCTGCTGCAGAAACTCCGGTTGTTGGGGAGGTTCCGGCTGACACAGAGATTCCAGATGCACCGGTGGTTCAGAAAAAGGGAGGAAGCCTGAGTCTTGTATGCCCTATTAAGGGAGAAGTGATTCAGTTATCGGAAGTGCCGGACCAAACCTTTGCCTCCGGGGTTCTGGGCGATGGGATTGGAGTAAATCCAGTGGAAGAAAAGGTCTATGCACCCTTTGACTGCACTGTAGCCACTGTGTTTGATACAAAGCATGCCATCGGTCTTGAGACTCAGGATGGTGTGGAGCTTTTAATTCATGTAGGGCTGGATACGGTGAGTTTAAACGGGGAACCTTTTACCGTACATGTGGAGACAGGACAGAAGGTAAAAGCGGGAGAAATGCTGGCGGAATTTGATATGGAAAAGATAAAAGCAGCAGGGTTTGAGACGGTTAGTCCAATCATTGTGACAAATCCTGGTGATTATGAAGATATTGAAATTGTACAGAGACAATAACAGCGGATTGAAAATGTCTGCTTTCATGGAGGAGTATGTTTATGTTAGAAATGAATGAGACAGATTGCTGGAGGCTGGGGCTGCATCTGATGCCGCCCACAGGCTGGCTCAATGACCCTAACGGATTATGCCAGTTCAAAGGTGTATATCATGTTTTCTTTCAATATACCCCGGATAATCCAAATGGAGGAAGAAAGTATTGGGGCCATTATATAAGCTCTGACCTTTTAAGTTGGACATATGAAGGAATTGCGCTTTCACCGGAGGAATCATTTGAACGCCATGGAGTGTATTCCGGCTCTGCCTTAATTGCAGAGGGGCGGATGAACCTGTATTATACAGGAAATGTAAAGTTAGAGGGAAATTACAACTATATTACAGACGGACGCCAGGGGAATACCGTATCTGCGTTCAGTGAGGACGGCAGAACATTCGGCGGGAAAAAGCTTCTTCTGACAAACGCAGATTACCCGGATCATGTGACCTGCCATGTACGGGACCCCAAGGTGGTGACTGGAAAAAGCATTGGTATTGGGGATGACGGCTGTTATATGTTCCTGGGGGCAAGAACAAAGGAAGATGAAGGCCAGATATTGGTATATGGAAGTACCGGACTGGAGCGCTGGGAGCTGAAAAATATACTTAGGGCAGAAGAAAAGTTTGGCTACATGTGGGAGTGCCCTGATGCATTTTTGCTGGGTGATAAAAAAATACTAAGCGTTTCTCCTCAGGGAGTGGAACCAAAAGGGATAGACTATCAAAATCTTTACCAGTCGGGTTATTATGAACTGGAGGGCTCTTTTGATGGAGATTACCGGTTGAAGAACTTTAAAGAGTGGGACAGAGGCTTTGATTTTTATGCCCCTCAGAGTTTTCTGGACGAACAGGGAAGGAGAATATTGATAGGATGGATAGGGATGCCCGATGATTCATCCCAGAGTAATCCCACAGTAGAGAAAGGATGGCAGAATGCTCTGACCGTACCCCGTACAGTCTTTTTGAAGGATGAAAAAGTTATGCAGTATCCAGTAGAAGAAATGCTGAAGCTGCGGAAAAAAGAGCAGACACTGGAACCTGACAGCATATCCAAAGAAATGAAAATGTATGATGTGGAAATGGCCATTTCGGATGATTCAGATGTCATTGTCAAAATTAGTGATGCTGTTACGCTTCATTATATAAAAGCAGACAGGAGATTTACCCTTTCCTTTGATTTAGAGAAAAATCTGGGGTACGGAAGGAAAAGCAGAGCCGTATACCTGGAGGAATTCAGGTCTATGCGTATGCTGGCAGATACCTCCTGCCTTGAAATTTATTTAAACGGAGGGGAAGAAGTATTTACCAGCCGTTTCTATCCAGAGGAAGGAAAAAGCAGCTTTGAGTTAGTGAAAGGGAAGGCAGAAATAAAATATTGGGAGTTAGATTCTTTTTGCATATTGCCATCGTCCGGGCATATATTGTAAAGTATTAGAAGCAATGTAAGTTTGGACAAGGGTGATGGGTATGAAGTTTAAAGATTTTAATAAGAATAAGATAAAAATCTGGCTGGAACTGGGGATGGCTCTTCTGCTGGTTCTTGTCATCGGAATTGCCGGGAATAGAGGCGCGTTCGAGAAAAAGAATGAAAAGTCGGGAGTAGAACAGAGTGCCCGGGAAGAAGCGCTCGAGAAGGCGGAAGCGGAAAATGCTGCGGCAAAACAGGAAGACAGCGGGAAAGCGGAGACAGAAAAGGCGGCACAGGATAAGGAAGCCACAGAGCAGACAGAAGAAGTGATTGCCCAGGGACAATATCCAATTATGGGAAAAAGTTCTGTGACGGTGGAGCAGATGGTGAAATATTTTGAATCCAGCGGTGAAAAATATCCGGCAGAGATACTGGAAAAGGGCGGTGCGGACAGTATTGAGACTTTTTGCCAGCTGTATTATGATGAAGCCATTGCAGAAGGTGTGCGTCCGGAAGTGGCCTTTGTACAGACTATGAAGGAGACAGGATGGCTGCAGTACGGCGGAGATGCTTCCATTGAGCAGTTTAATTTTGCGGGACTTGGAACTACAGGCGGGGGTGTGCCGGGAAATTCTTACTCTGATGTCAGGACAGGAATCCGTGCACAGATACAGCATTTAAAAGCTTATGCCACGGCGGATGCCTTAAAGCAGGAGTGTGTGGATGACCGGTATGAATATGTAACAAAAGGATCTGCTCCTTACGTGGAATGGCTGGGGCAGCAGGAGAACCCGGAGGGCCACGGCTGGGCCACGGCAGACCAGTATGGATATTCTATCGTAGATATGATTTCAAAATTAAAGGCTTTAAAATAATTGGCATTTCATAATTTGGTGAGAAGCGATATTTTTTTGCTTTATGGAGATGTTATGTTGTAAATAATTATACTTAGTGGATGCGCCAGTTATTTAATTTACGTTGTAGTATATAATAATAATTAAAACACATTCAACAATTGACAATGCTTAGTATACTGATTATAATTTAAATTAACTATTAATATTAAAAGATTATAAAGGATATATTAACATGAAGGATACACATCTTACAAAAAGTGAAGAAGATTTAATGGAAATATTTTGGCAACATGAAACTCCGCTAACAAGTGTAGAAATACTTGAAATAACAAAAGAGCATTCATGGAATGGGAACTATCTTCATGTGATGTTGAGATCTTTACAAAAAAAAGGAATGATTAAAGTTTGCGGAATGCTTCAGTATGGAAATCAGTATGCCAGGCAATTTGAGCCGGCGGTTACAAAAGCGGAATACGGAGTAAATTTACTTTTGTCGAAAGGCTTAATAGATTCCATTTCTCAAGTAACTGTTGCTTTAGCTAAGAGCTCAGAAAATGTAGATAAGAAAGAACTGATTTCCCAGTTACAAGAAATAATTGAAAAGTTGAAAACAGAGTAATTGATGGAGGGGATTATGCAGATAACAATATTTTCTCTATTCATGGCTGTAATGTGGAGTTCGGTTATCATATTGATTCAGTACATCTTTATAAAAAAACGATATTTTATTATGATGTTTGGGATTTCAAGTGTCCTGCTGCTATATATTTTTTCCATGGTTAGAATGCTGATGCCGGTGGAGTTTTTATTTACAAAAGAAATTGTAAATGTGTATTTGTGGAACAAATTCTATACATATCTATGTATAAACGAAATAAATTTTATAGGAGAAACTTTTACAAGAGTTGATTTTTTGCTCTGGATATGGCTGGCAGGAACTGTTTTATTGAGTATGTTATTTATTATTAAATATGTTAATACAATATCTAAGATTAATAATTTTGAAACACTCTATAATGGACAAGCGGATATAGTGTTGGAAAAAGTTGTTGATACATTGGGAAAACAAGTTAATGTTAGAGTAGTAACATCTCCGATGATTAAATCCCCGCTAGGCATTGGCATATTGAAAAAAACGGTACTTCTTCCGGCTCAAAATTATTCTGAGGAGGATTTGTTCTACATATTGTTACATGAAATAACTCATTTTTTAAATAAAGATATACCTTTTAAAATACTAATACAATTTTTTTGTTACATTTTCTGGTGGAATCCAATTGTATACTTATTGCGTAAAGATTTGGAACAAGTATTGGAAATCAAGTGTGATTTAGCCGTTATAGCTAATATGGATAAAAAGAAAAAAATTAGTTACTTATCAACAATTGTACATATAATAAAGGGGCAGGAGAGTTGCGGAAGCCCATATGGTTTTGAGTCGGTTTCAATTATAGGGGGGAATTCAGGGGCTAATCTGATAGAGCGCTTTAGAATCGTATCAAATGATAAAAAAGGTATGGACAGGTTAAGTATAAAAATTCTTTGGTATGTGAGTTTTTTTTGTATAATATTAGCATCTTATTCGTTTATAATTCAATCGGAATATTCTGCACCTGAAAAAGAAATTGTGACTGATGATAATACTTTTGAGATAAAAGAGGACAACTCCTTTATTATACAGCGAAGTGATGGGAAGTATTTATTGATTCATGAAAGTGGATATGAGCAAATAATTGATAAAGAAGTGGCAAAAGAAATGGTAGAAGAAGGTTTTGACGTAAGGAGTGGAAAATAGTATGAGAAGGGGTAATAAATGGTTTTTATTATTGGTAATGGGGTTGAGTTTTTTAACTCCTATAGTAGATGTGGATGCAGCTGCTGTCACGATTACTAAGACAATTAATGAAGGTGCAGGTATTGTGCCATATGCAGATTCAATTGTTAAGAAATACAGGGTTCATAATGGACAACTTCAATATCGTAGGTGGAATGAGACTCGTGGATATTGGGTGGATTCGGAATGGATTAATGTGTAATGACAGTTACTAGTGTGAAAACTATTTACTGTAATGCGCTGAAAACCACAACTATTGGTTAAATTTCAAAGTAAGCTATACTTATCAGAGAATTTCAAGTTGGACCTGTTGATAAACTAACAAAATTAGACTCAGATATGGTAAAATAGAGGTGCAAAACCATATTAGGAGACTGATTTTGTTAGTTTCTTAATGGGTCCTCTTTGGGATATTCCCACTTATATTCTGCTTTTACAAAGTGGATTATCAAAAGGAACTTTTCACCTTTTGTGCTTTCAACGGAGTCAATCATTGTAACGGGGGAGATCAGGACGCGACTCATAGAAGTTTTGTAATTCTCATGGGTTATACAAATCCGACATTTTTTATCAACTTTCAAGTTAATTTCTACTCCACAGATTTTCAGAAGTAATTTCCATTCCGCATAAAAGTGGGAGGAATTTTCCTCCAAATCTATCAATGACAACTATTAACTAAAAAAGTTAATAGTTGTCATTGACGAGTTAATTAAAAAGACATATAATTACTATAGTAAGTGGAAACAAATAGAGAATAACAGAAAAGCGTGTTGTGCTGTGCAGAAGAGGATTCAGTCAAATTATGTACCTAATGGAGACTAGGATGGTGGAGAAATGAAGAAAAAAATAATTTTTGGTCTTATGTTATGTGTGTTAGGAATTGGAGCGGTAATACTTAAGGTTAAAGAGAAACCAGATAATGAAGTATTTTTACAGTATGGTGATTCTTTTTCGAGTGTATCCTGTGTAGCATTAAATAATGAAAAGGAAAAAAAAAATAGCGCTCAAAAATATAAAATTGTATTTTATATTGATCCGTATTGCGAAAGCTGTATAAAGAGTTTTACCGTTGCCGAACGGATGAGTTCTATTTTAAGTGAGGATATAAGTGTAAATATTTTGTGGAGACAGAGACCAAGTACAAATATTGAAAAAAAGGCAGGCGTTCCCAGTGATAATCAATATGTGTTGGACAATATAAAGTTATCAAATCCTTATCCTACTTATTTTATATTGGATGATAAAGATGAAATTGTGTTGATGACTGATAATGTTGAAAAAGTTATGAAAAAAATATTGAGTTTTGAGGACATTTCTAAAGAACATATTATTGATAGGACAAACAGTTATCTTTCAGTAAAGGTAGAGGGAAATAACAAGCCGATATTGATATATTTTGCAATGGAGGGGTGTCCGGATTGCGAAAAGGCAGAGGAAATGTTATGGGATAATCATATACAAGAAAAGTATAATATATTGACTGTGTATACGGAGGAGTCATATGGTGAACATGAATATGTGGATGTAAGCAACGTGTTTGGTATAATTTATGATATCGAATGGTATCCGAGTTTCCTAATTTTAGAACAGGATGAGTACAAATTTGTTGGAGAGAACACACTGGAAGATTTAAAGCAGATACTTTTATAGATGCGCCGAAATACCATTTTCCTGATTTGGGTTAGATGATGTTGAGTGTTCCAGTCACATATACAATATACATAAGGAGGTATTGATAAATGAGACTAAGGAAAAACAGTTTTGCATGCATGCTTGTTATTGCTGTTATGGCAACGAGTATGACTGTATTTGCAGCGGGCGAAAGTGCCTCGGGAGAAGTAGGCATGAAACAAAGTGACATTCAGAATGACGTTCAACCAATGGCTGGATGTAGCGGGTGGATATATCAATACTCAGGAGCACCATATTGTTCAATTGATCTCTGCCCAGGCGGATATTATAGAAAATACCAAATGGAATATTACAAAAGAACGTGTGTTCGCGATAACGGCACTACTTACACAGAGACACATCAACAACGTGTATTTGTTTCATGTAGTTGTTTATAATAGTAAAATACTGAACATAAGTAAATTTAACTAAATAAAGCATAAATAGGGCGTGTATGTGAATTGGAACACTTGACGAAAACTATAATTATTTTCTCAACAGTTTTACAGGAATTTAAATCAGGGAGGATTTGCATATGAGAAAACAAATATTGTTATGCCTTTTGATTATGATTATTTTTTCTATGTCTGCCTGTAATTCAGGCTCAGAGTTATATAAAGAAATGATAAAAGAATCTGAAGATTATATTCTGCCAATCGAGGATGCCAAGGAAATAGATAGAAAGGTAGAGGAAGACCTTTCGAAGTTTACACATATATATAAAGATAACTACAAAGTAGAAAAGTTAAAAATTGATGGAGTGGACAATCCTGTTGGAATTTTGTGCCGAGAGCAGGATATTCTTATAACGGATAGGGAGAATGACAGGCTTGTAGTAACGGATTTTGAAGGCAATGTGATTCGCAAAATAGGTGAAACCGGAAATGGTCCGCTTGAATTTATGAGTCCTGGAGAAATTATAAGATATGAGAATAAAGTTTATATTCTTGATGAAAAAAATTACAGAGTCCAGATACTGGATGAGAATTTGAATTATGTAGAGGAAATAAAGACGAAACATGCGGATCCGAATGATCCCCACTTTGTATACCAAAATATGGCAATTAGCAAAAAGGGGATTTATTTGAATGGCTTTTCGTTTACTAGTGATCAGGTACATTTGTATACAGCGGGCACGACAGAGCCTATAGTAATTGGAAAAAATTTTTATGGGCCACTTTATAATTATCAGGAAAAGATATATGCTATGAATACTTCAATTAAAACATACCTTAAAAAAGATGATAGTTTGAGCTATCGTGGCGGAGGAGACAACTATCTGTTTTTAGTGAATGATGAGATAAGAGATTTTGAATTAAAATGCAGTGTTATGTCAATGACAGACACGACCAGTTTTCTTATCAATGAAGCCGGGATTGTAGCCTTGTCGGTAGGTAATGCAAGCTTATTTACCTTTGAAATGGATGGAAGATACACATCGACAGTGGCTATTATGGAAGGACTTGATGAAGAGGTTTTGGGAATAAGCGGAATTCCAAATTTTTCTGTAAGCAGTGCTGGGGACTATTATGTGACATCGCCGAAAAATGGGATTATTTTTCGATGCTCTCCAGAGGAATAAACGGGTAAATTTAACAAATGGAGAAATGCCATGAAAAAAATGGGTTATTTGGGACATCAGACGATTCAACATATGATACATTTGAGAAAGCGTTACTTGTTATATGTGGTGTCCTTTTATATTGGGTTGCTGCTGCCGGTGCTCTGTGTTGCAAATTATCGATTTATAGATACTTTTCTGGAGGTCTATTTATTCGAGGGAATGGAGAATACTGTGCAAATAGACTGGCTTAGTTCATCTTTTGAGACGACCGGTTTTGATGTTCCGGGTGTATATTCCGTAAAAGGAATGTATCAAGAAGTTGTTCTGGACTGGGATAGTCTTCCGTTAACGATTGTAGGCAGGGACGAAAACCATTTTGAGGATATGCCCCACGTAAGAGGCAGAGTAATTACTCACAAAGAATTGAAACGGGGGGATGCAGTGTGTCTGCTGGACATGGAGAGTTCAAAGAAATATCATTGTGGTGTAGGAGATGTGGTTCGAATAAACAACCATGAATTAAGGGTTGTGGGGGTGATTGCAGATACTGTGGTCAGAAGTCATATCATAATTCCGTTGACTATGATGGAAAAGATATATGGACAAAGTGGAATGGAAATGCAGTATTCTGGAACATTTATGCTGAAGGAAAATCAGGATAAAGACCAATTTATTTCAGATGTTTCAGCTATGATACAAGCGAAGGATGAACAGGCGAAAATACTTTTTACGACTACGGGGGAAGAACTGTATCAACAGGCAATTCATTCCGTGGCACGCTGGAAAACTCTCAGGGCGATTATAGCCCTTGGCGCAGTATTATTTTTTTTAATAAATGAAACGATTATTATTATAGGCAAAATGCAAAGGGAACGGAAAGTGATTGGGATTAAAATGGCTCTTGGAATTAGTGCTCGTGAAGTTGGGATCTGCTACTTAATAGAAACCATGTGCATAACTTTGGCGGCAGATTTACTTGTGTTTCTTACTATTAGCCCTTTAGCTAAGATGTTTTTTTTGGATAAAATTATTCTTTTTGACCATTTTGTAGTGATAGTGACCTTGATTGGTTCTTTCGGAACCAGCACAATGATTGCTTTTGCAGTGATACATAATTTGAAAAGGCACCAAATCAGCGGCATGTTTACATTGGAGGAAGTGTGATGAGTTACGTCTTTAGAAAGGCAGGTTTTATGCTGATGCGCCACAAAGCAATTTATCTGCTGCTTATTGTCGAGATGGCGGTAGGTATGAGTCTGTATGTGTATTCCAGTAATCTGTCATATTCTATACAAAAGAAGGAAGATGGTTGGCGGTCATTGGAAACAGATTATCTTTTACGGATATCTGAAACAGGAGAAGAGACTACCCTGACGAACCTACCCATCGATTTAAAGGATTATGAGTATATCCAAATGCTTGCAGGGGATGATGCATTTTTTTTCATAGATATACCAGATATTATTATTGAGAAAGATCATATAGTCGAGTATGACCTTCTCTTTGTTGACTTTCAAAAATATGGTTTGAACCCGAAATATGTTTATATGGGAAAATACATTAAAAACCAAATAAGAAATGATGGAGCCCGACTTGGTATAGGGCAAATATTACTTGAGCAAACAAGGATTGTTTTAAATACAGAAATGGATCAGCAAAAGTATTTTGAAATAAAAGATTTATCAGCTCAACTAGACGGTGAAACACTTAAATTCGAGAAAAGAGATGAAGGTATTGCATTTACTAAGGCTATTTTGTTTCCCATCACGGAAATGGAATCATTACTTGACAGGACGCCGTTTCATATGGGAGGATTTCAATTAGGGATTAAGTCGGAACATATTGCCAATGTGGAGTATGTACTGGATGGCATTATTCAGCATCTCTCTGAAAGGCATGGTGATTACTATGGCTATAAGTTTTATTCGCCCACTGCTGAGTTGCAGAATGATACTTATCAAACAAAGCTTGATATTAACGCCATAAATAAAATAGGAGTGTTAATGCTGGCAACACTTTTAGTGGCCTCTATCTCTATTTTCAGGATGTTATTGGGGAAGCGGGAACGAGAGCTTGGAATATGTCAAGCATGTGGTGCGGGGATTCCTGTAATTATGATGGAAATTGCTGTGGAAGTATTTGTTGTCTGTCTAGGAGGAACAGCATTAGGTTGTGTGGGCGGCTTTGTGCTGACGTACAATTTTACTTCATTTTTAACAGGAATAGTCAAAATGACAGGGCATTGGCAGACAGTGGGAATAAGTGCTATTGTGTGCATGATGATTACGGTTATTGTATCTACTGCTACGATACAGAAATTTTATTTTAAAAGAACAATGGAATTAATCCAGGATAAATGTTAGGCTGGAGGAGTGTTATGATATGTGTAAAAGAGCTTAGTAAAACATATTATGGGAAAGGTGTGGAGACACAGGTTTTAAAGAAACTTAACTTGAGAATTGAACAAGGGGAGTTTGTATGTATTTTGGGGAAATCAGGCTGTGGAAAAACCACATTATTGAATATATTAGGGCTACTTGATAACGCCACCGGAGGGAGCTATGAGCTGGATGGGATTGATGTTGCTGGCTTAAGCAGAAGTAATCTTGCAAAGCTGCGGAATAAAAAGTTTGGATTTATATTTCAGGAGTATCATTTAATACCGGAATTAAATGTAGTCGAAAACGTATGTGTTCCTCTCGGCTATGCTGGTATCGGGAAGAAGGAGCGGGAAAAAGTTTCTCTAAAACTATTAGAAGATTTAGACTTAACAGAGAAAGTAAAAAAATATCCTTCACAACTTTCAGGGGGAGAAAAACAAAGAGTTGCAATTGCAAGAGCAATTGCAAATAATCCTGCGGTTATTTTGGCGGACGAACCTACAGGGAGTCTGGATCAGAAGAATGGTGCTATTGTGATGCAAACACTAAGGAGGCTGCATGAGCAGGGAGTTGCAGTTATCATGGTGACACATGATATTGTGCTGAGTAAATACAGTACACGAATAATTGAAATGGAGGATGGAAAAATAATATGAGATATAAACCAGACTTTCTCAGTTCTTAATTCTGAATTCCACTCTGATTTTCAGGAACTAGTATTTCATAATTCCGCGAGAAATACATATATTGTTATAAAAATATATGAATGGTGAGCTATGATTACAGAACGTTATGCAACATCATTTTTTGGACTTGATGCAGAGTACTATACAGCAGAAGCTATTGCAAATATCTGGGAGGTAACGGCAGATAAGATATATGAGGAGAGCAATATCTATGTTTCGGGAAGTATTTATGCAGGTCATTCTGTTACACCAGAAACACAAGGCGACATTTCAGGTAGTGTAATGTTTTCAGTTATAAGTACAAGGAGCCCTGTTGAGATAGAAAGTGAGGCGGAATACTGGAATGCTTATAAGGAGGTTACAGAACAGGTTAGAGGCAGATTAGGAAATCCTTATATGACCATTACAAAAGAGACCATTGATTTTTTCTATTTTAGAAAAGTCTGAATTATTAAGATTTACTAAAAACCTTGACAAATCAGCATCTGAAAGCTATCATAGTTTGTAGTTCATATAAACTTAACATTTTATTAATATATAAAGGTGCTGAGGAAGAGGAGTACATAATAACTCATGTCAGAGAGAACCGTCCGCTGGCTGAAAGACGGTTTCAGAAAAGTATTATGGAAGGTAGCTTCTGAACCGGATATCTGAATGGACGAGTAGGATATCCCGGAATGGTCCGCGTTACAGGACTTTAGAGATGTCCCGTTGACTGGCCGCCAGGAATATTCTTTGGTCCGTTAGTTAAGGAAGGCATAAAATTAAGGTGGTACCGCGTAGATTACGCCCTTTACATATTGTAAAGGGCTTTTTCATATAAAAGGAGGAAATGATGGGGAAGGAACTGGCAAAAACTTATAATCCGAAAGAAATTGAAGAAAAGCTGTACGAAAAATGGTGTGAGAACAAATATTTTCATGCAAAGGCAGACAGGAGCAAAAAGCCTTTTACAACTGTAATGCCGCCGCCGAATATTACGGGAAAGCTGCATATGGGACATGCTCTGGATAATACTCTTCAGGATATTTTAATCCGCTATAAAAGGATGGAAGGATATAATGCACTGTGGATACCGGGAACGGACCATGCTGCGATTTCTACAGAAGTCAAAGTTACTAATCAGCTAAAGGAAGAAGGCATTGATAAAAAGGAATTGGGCCGAGAAGGATTTCTTGAGAGAACCTGGCAGTGGAAGGAAGAATATGCCGGAGCTATTGAGAACCAGTTGAAGAAATTGGGAATTTCCTGCGACTGGGACAGAGAGCGTTTTACCATGGATGAAGGATGTTCTAAAGCAGTGGAAGAAGTATTCATCCGGTTATATGAAAAAGGATATATTTATAAAGGCTCCAGAATTATCAACTGGTGTCCGGTCTGTAAGACATCTTTATCTGATGCAGAGGTTGAGCATGAGGAGCAGGATGGCTTTTTCTGGCACATCAAGTATCCGGTTATGGGCACAGACCGGTTTTTAGAGATTGCTACTACACGGCCTGAGACAATGCTGGGAGATACTGCAATTGCAGTACACCCGGATGATGAGCGTTATAAAGACATTGTAGGAAAGACAGCAGTACTTCCTCTTGTAAACAGGGAAATTCCAATTGTAGCCGATTACTATGTTGATAAGGAATTTGGAACAGGTGCTGTAAAGATTACGCCTGCTCATGACCCTAATGATTTTGAAGTTGGAAAGCGTCATAGCCTGGAAGAAATTAATGTTATGAATGATGATGCTACCATAAACGAAAAGGGCGGCAAATATGCAGGTATGGGACGCTATGAAGCAAGAAAAGCAATTGTAGAGGATTTGGAAGCACAGGGATACCTGGTGAAAATAGAACCTCATTCTCATAATGTAGGAACCCATGACAGATGTACTACAACAGTAGAACCGCTTATTAAACAGCAGTGGTTTGTAAAGATGGAAGAGCTGGCAAAGCCGGCAATCAATGCATTAAAGACCGGAGAACTTAAATTTGTGCCGGAACGTTTTGATAAAATTTACCTGCACTGGCTGGAGAATATCAAAGACTGGTGCATTTCCAGACAAATCTGGTGGGGACACAGAATCCCGGCTTATTATTGTGACGAATGTAAGCAATTTGTAGTGGCAAGAGAGATGCCTGATACATGCCCATACTGTGGAGGAACTCATTTTACTCAGGATGAAGATACACTGGACACCTGGTTTAGCTCTGCACTGTGGCCTTTTTCCACACTTGGGTGGCCGGACAAAACAGAGGATTTAGATTATTTCTACCCCACGGATGTATTGGTAACAGGATATGATATTATTTTCTTCTGGGTAATCCGCATGGTGTTCTCAGGATATGAGCATACGGGAAAATCTCCGTTCCATACAGTTCTGATTCATGGGCTTGTGAGAGATTCACAGGGGCGCAAGATGAGTAAGTCCCTGGGAAATGGAATTGATCCCCTGGAAGTCATTGACCAGTATGGATCAGATGCACTCCGGCTTACGCTGGTAACAGGAAATGCACCTGGAAATGATATGCGTTTCTACCATGAAAGGGTAGAATCAAGCAGGAACTTTGCAAATAAGGTATGGAATGCTTCACGCTTCATCCTTATGAATATTGAAAATGAACAATTGACACAGCCCGATGTTAGTACGCTGACTGAAGCGGATAAATGGATTTTATCCAAAGTAAATACTCTGGCAAAAGACGTGACAGAAAATATGGATAAATTTGAGCTTGGTATTGCAGTACAGAAGGTATATGATTTTATTTGGGATGAGTTCTGTGACTGGTATATCGAGATTGCGAAATACCGCATTTACCATAAGGAAGAAGATCCCCAGGCGGCTAACTGTGCCCTGTGGACTCTGAAAACGGTACTGGGTCAGGCACTGAAGATGCTCCACCCATTCATGCCTTTTGTAACAGAAGAAATTTATAGTGCTCTTGTTCCTGAAGAAGAATCTTTGATGATTTCAAAATGGCCTGTATATAATCTGGAGTGGAATTTTGCATCCTCTGAGAATCTTATGGACCATATGAAAGAAGTTATTCGTGGTATCCGTAATATCCGGGCAGAGATGAATGTAGAGAACAGCCGTAAAACAAAGGTGTTTATTATAAGTGAAGATCAAGGACTGTGCAGCGGCATGGAGACTCTTACGGATTTTGTAAAACCTCTTATGAATGCGGCAGAGATTTTCATCAGTACCCGGAAAGAGGGTGTGGGTGAAGATGCAGTTTCTATTGTTGTTCCGGAGATTACAGTTTATCTTCCTTTGGAAGACCTGGTTGATTTCCAGCAGGAGATGGAGCGGCTGAAAAAAGAAGAAGAAAAGCTGAAAAAGGAGATTGCAAGAGCAGAGGGAATGCTTGCCAATGAGCGGTTTATCAGCAAAGCTCCGGAGGCGAAGGTACAGGAAGAAAGACAAAAACTGGAGAAGTACGCTCAGATGCTAAAGCAAGTGCAGGAGAGAATGACAGGCTTGAATCCATCATAAGAGAGGTCATAAATGAAACACATTCAAATCAGGAAACCTGATATAAAAGGCTTATTTCATAAAATTAAAAACTTAAATCAGGAAGATATCAAAGCGTATTGGACAGCAAAAAGAAAGCGGCGCCAGCAGGTTCTCGAGCAGCGCCGCAACAGCCGTTTTGCTCAGAAGATGCAGCCCGTATACAGGTTTATGAATAAGATATCTCTTATTCTTCATTTCCTGCTTGCAAGTGTACTGAATTTTTTTATAGAAGTAATATCAAGGCATTCCTTATTTGAGGCATGGGATTATATGCTGGGGGCGCCTAAGGTATTTTTATTTAATACGTTTTTGGTATTTGCTACATTTTCGATTGTATTTCTGGTCAGGCGGAGGGTTTTCGCCAGAATCCTGCTGAGCATATTCTGGCTGTTTTTGGGAACCTGTAATGGATATCTGCTTCTGAAGCGGGTGACTCCTTTTAATGCCCAGGACTTAAAGGTGCTTTCAGATGCACTGGAATTAACGGGGAATTATTTCAGTCCCTTTGAGTTGATTTTACTGGTTATTGGTATTGCGGCAGTTGTACTCTGGGTTATTTCCATGTGGCGCAGAGGAGGACAGTATACCGGCAGAATGTATCGGATTATCTCCTTGATTGGCGTAGTGTTCTGGATGGGAGCATATGTTTTCCTTACAAATGTGGCGATTGATAAACGTGTCGTTTCTAATTACTTTGGAAACATTGCTTTTGCATACGAAGACTATGGTTTTCCGTATTGTTTTACAGCAAGCATTTTTAATACTGGTATATCGGAACCATCAGGATATGGCGAAGAAACCATGAGAAATATCAGTAATAACGGTGACATTGCAAAGAGCGGGACCGGCATGGAGGAAGAGGAACTTCCAAATATCATTTTCGTACAGCTTGAATCCTATTTTGACCCTACAGAGGTGGAATGGCTGCAGTTTTCGGAAGATCCGATTCCAAATCTCAGGAAGATGTACCAGGAACATTCCAATGGATATTTTAAGGTTCCTTCTGTAGGTGCGGGGACGGCCAACACAGAGTTTGAGGTGCTGACGGGGATGAGTATGCGGTTCTTTGGACCGGGGGAATATCCATATAAGACCTATGCGAAGACAAATGTGCTGGAAAGTGCAGCTACGGCTTTGGGAAGCCTTGGCTATGGAGCAGAAGCACTTCACAATAACGGTGGTAATTTTTATAGCCGCGCCCAGGTTTTCAATCACATGGGATTTGACCATTTTACGAGCAAGGAGTTCATGAATATCCTTCAGACTACACCAAAGGGCTGGGCGACAGATGATATTTTGGTCCCGAATATTTTGGAATCCATGGATACCACGGAACAGCAGGATTTTGTGTTTGCGGTCAGTGTACAGGGACATGGAGAATATCCCACGGAAAAGATGATTGAAAATCCGGAAATCACAGTAAGCGGTGTAGAGGATGAAGGACAGCGCAACGCGTGGGAGTACTATATAAACGAAGTACATGAAATGGATAAATTTGCAGGCAGCCTTGTAGAGGCAGTAAAGGAGCGCGGGGAGCCCACTGTCATTGTATTTTACGGGGACCATTTGCCGACGATGGGGCTTGAGGCCAAGGATTTAAAGGGAAGATATCTTTATAATACGAATTATGTTATATGGGATAATATCGGACTTGAAAAGGAAGACAGAAATGTTGCTTCCTACCAGATTATGGCCGACGTATTCGAGAGGCTGGACATTCACTCCGGTACAGTATTCAATTACCACCAGCAGAGAAGGCAGACAAAGAATTATCTGTCTGACTTGGAGATTCTGCAGTATGATATTTTATATGGTAAGCAATATGTCTATGAGGACAGTGGAAAGCCGATTACAGAGGGACACATGGCAATGGGCGTGAAAGATACGACTATTACGGAACTGGTATCCCAGTTGGACGGAACCTACAGTATTTATGGTGAAAATTTTACGAAACAGAGCAAAATCTATATAAATGGAGAAAAACAAACCAGTACGTTTCTAAATAATACAAGAATTGATTTGAAGGGCTCGAAGCTGGAGGACGGAGATATTGTGCAGGTGAACCAGGTTGGGTCCAGTGATACGATTTTCCGTACATCCAGAGAGTATGAATATAAGGATGGAAAACTTACAGAACTTCCCCCTAAGTGGAATGATGTTGAACCGGGAAGGAACGCATTTGTGGAGCCTGATGAGGGTGATAAGAAGTGACATATGAAGAAGCAGTAGATTATATCTTAAAAATCCCCAGGTTTACGAAAAAGAATAAGCCGGAACATACCCGCCGGTTTCTGACTTACCTGGGAAACCCAGAGAAGGAGCGCAAGGTTCTTCACGTGGCGGGAACCAACGGGAAAGGGTCCGTCTGTATTTATCTCAGTACCATGCTTTTGGCGCAAAAAAAGACAGTGGGGCTGTTTGTTTCTCCCCATCTTGTAAAGATGAATGAGAGAATTATTCTAAACGGCAGGCAAATCTCCGACGAGACATTTCTCGGGCTATTTGAATGTGTCATGGAAAAAGTGGAAGAAATGCAGAAAGAGGGACTGCCTCATCCTACCTTTTTTGAATTTTTATTTGGCATGGCTATGACAGCATTTGGAAGGGCAGGTGTGGAATATATTGTATTGGAGACCGGTCTTGGAGGGCGTCTGGATGCCACCAATTCCATTGAAAAACCCCTTGTGACTGCAATTACCTCCATAGGGCTGGACCATACTGCAATTCTGGGTGATACGGTGGAAAAAATTGCTTTTGAAAAAGCGGGAATTATAAAACCAGGAGTGCCTGTTTTTTACTCCGATACCTGTGAAAAGAGCAACCATGTGATTGAAAAAAGGGCGTCCAAGCTTGGGGCACCGTGTAAAAAAATAGGGAAAGACGCGTACGAAATTCTGGGAATCCAGGATAAACATATTGCTTTTTCCTGTGTAAATGCGTATTATGGAGATACAGCATGGACTTTAAATAACATTGGAATTTATCAACCGGGAAATGCTTATCTGGCAATGGAGATTATGCGTTTAATCTTTGACAGGGACGGTTTGACGGACCTTTGGAGAAAAGCCCTGTCTCAAGTAAAATGGGAAGGGCGCATGGAAGAGGTTCTGCCCGGTGTCTATGTAGATGGTGCACACAACATTAGTGCAGTAGAGAATTTTGTCAGGAGTGTGCCGGACAAAGAAGAAGGAAATATTATTTTGTTTTCTGCGGTACGTGATAAGGAATACGAGGAAATGATTGCCTGCCTGTGCAGGAATCTGAAAACAGACTTTTATGTACTTATCCCGATTGAGGATGAGCGTGCTGCACCCATGGAAGAATTGCAGCATATTTTCAGAAAATATACAGACAAACCTGTTTTTATAAGAGAGTCTTTAGCGGAAGCACTTCAATTCGTATTGGAGAATCAGCAGCACAGGGAAATATATTGCCTGGGGTCTCTTTATCTGGCAGGGATGATGAAAGCATTGATTAACTGTTATTAGGTAAAAGGAGGCTGCGTAATGCTGGACTACGAAGAAGAACTCAAGAAGTTCAAACCAAGCCTGGAAGTGGAAGACATCGAAGATGCGGTGTATCAGGAAGACTTGTCGGATATGACGGACCTTCTGAGAGAAGTTATGGATCAGACGAAATAAAGAAAGACAATGGTGAGCATAGATGGACTATACGAAGAAAATCTTATACCAGTCTAACTATTGGTATAACGATGGCCTGAGGAAAGCACAGATAAGGGATATGTCCGGTGCAATCGTCTCTCTTAGGCGGAGCTTACAATACAATAGAGAAAATATTGCCTCCAGAAATCTTTTGGGTCTTGTCTATTATGGACGCGGAGAAGTAGCGGAGGGGCTGGTTGAGTGGATTATCAGTAAGAACTTGAGGCCCAGAGATAACATGGCCGACTATTTTATAAGTAAGGTTCAGGAATCTGCCAGTGAATTGGAGATTATTGACCAGGCTGTAAAGAGATACAATCAATGTCTTGTATATTGCAGCCAGAATGGCGAAGATCTGGCGATTATCCAGTTAAAGAAGATTGTGACGGCACATCCCAGGTTTTTAAAGGCATATCAGCTTCTGGCACTGCTTTATCTTCATACGGAGCAATACGCCAAGGCAAGACAGGTACTGCGGATTGCCAGAAAGATGGATACAACCAATGACATGACCCTGCGTTATATGCACGAGATGGCGAATCTTCGCGGAAGAAAAGCGAAGGATGAAAAGTCTAAGACGGAAGACGCCGTAGAATACAGCCTGGGCAATGAAACAATTATCCAGCCCAAATACGGAGGACTCAAGGCATTGGCAGCGAAGTTCACGGTGATGAACATTGTGGTGGGTGCGGTGATTGGAGCCGCAATCGTATGGTTTTTAATAACACCGGCTGTGAATGAGGCAAAAGCGGATAGTGTGAATAAGCAAATTGTAGAATACAGTGAGCGTATTAATGGGCTGGAAGCTCAGGTCAGTGCCCAGACAAGGACCCTGGACCAGTACCGGCAAAATGATGCAGATGCTGAGGCTTCTGCCAAGAATGCAGCCAGCACTTCCGAAAGTTATGAAAATCTGATGACAGTATCCAGCCAGTTCAACTCTGGAAGTTATACATCTGACGTTATGGCGGATACTCTTTTGAATGTAAATAGAGATGCTTTGGGAGAGGGCGGACAGACATTGTATGACCAGCTTTCAGGAGATATCTTTCCCGCAGCATGTGAGACCTTGTATTCAGGTGGAATGGAATCTTTTGATGTGGCGAATTACGATACTGCTATATCATCCCTTGGCAAGGTGGTACAAATGGATGAAAACTATGACAGCGGAGGTGCTCTGCTGAACCTGGGGCTTGCATATCAAAGGAATGGGGATAACGACAATGCTGGAAAATATTTGAAGCGTGTGGTTGAATTGTTCCCGGATACAGAGAATGCACAGGAAGCCCAGAATAGTCTGGATACAATTTCCGAAGGCGGAGATGAGGATTAACAACGTACGAAAGATGAGGATATGTAAAAATTACATATCCTTTTTCTAATGGAGAAAAAGATATAATACATGAAGAAGAGGACAGGCGGGCGGGGAGCGCATCAAAGCCTGGAACAGTATAATGCAAAATAGAGGAGGAGTAATATGAAGTATCAGGTGCAGGAAAACTGCCTGACAATTTACCTGCCTAAAGAGGTAGACCATCACAATGCGGAAGATATGAGAAAAAATGCGGATGCATTGATTGAGCGGAATCACATTAAATTTGTAATTTTTGATTTTGAAAACACAGATTTTATGGACAGCTCAGGAATTGGAATTATTATGGGAAGGTACAGGATTATCCGTCTGCTGGGCGGGGAGATCTGGGCGGTGCACGCCAATGCCAGAATAAAAAAAATACTGACTATGTCAGGGATGACAAAAATAATGCAGATATATGAGGAGGACGAAGCATGAAAAACACAAATGAAATGGAGATCATTTTTGACAGCTATTCATCCAATGAAGGATTTGCAAGAGTGGCAGTGGCAGCATTCATGACCCAATTGAATCCTACGGTGGAGGAAGTTTCGGATGTAAAAACGGCGGTATCTGAGGCAGTGACAAATGCAGTCATTCACGGTTATGAGAGTAAAATACATAAGGTTTCCATCCGCTGCAAAATAGAAGGACAGCAATTTACGGTGGAAGTAAGAGACAGCGGCATAGGGATAGAGAACGTGGAACAGGCCATGACACCTTTATATACCAGTAAGCCTGAGCTGGAACGTTCCGGAATGGGATTTGCCTTTATGGAAGCCTTTATGGACCAGGTAGAAGTTGAGTCAGAACTGGGGAAAGGAACTTCGGTAAAGATGAAAAAAACCATCGGAAAAGGAAGGGAGTTATGGACCACACAATCGCTCTAATTAAAAAATCACACGATGGAGATAAAGAAGCGAGAGAACAATTAGTAGAAGAAAATGTAGGATTGATATGGTGTGTAGTAAAAAGATTTTATGGAAGAGGGACAGAAGCAGAAGATTTGTTCCAGATTGGAAGTATCGGACTGCTCAAAGCCATTGATAAATTTGATTTGTCCTATGAAGTGAAATTTTCCACATATGCAGTCCCCATGATATCGGGAGAAATTAAACGTTTTCTTAGAGATGACGGTATGATAAAAGTAAGCCGTTCTTTAAAAGAATTGTCATATAAAATTTTTCAGAAAAGAGAAGAACTTATAGCCAAACTGGGACGTGAGCCTACGCTGGACGAGCTGGCGAAAATCATGGAAGTAGACCGGGAGGAAATTGTACAGGCTATGGAAGCAGGCGGCGAGGTAGATTCTTTGTACAAGCCTATTCACCAAAAAGAAGGAAATGAAATCCGCCTTGTGGATAAGCTGGAGGAAAAAGAGAGGAAGGAAGAAAAAATACTGGATCACATGCTGCTTGCTCAACTGCTGGAGAGCCTGGATAAAGAAGAGCGGCAGTTGATTTACCTGCGGTATTTTGCGGATGAGACACAATCCCAGGTAGGGAGGAAGATGGGAATTTCCCAGGTTCAGGTATCCAGGATGGAGAAGCGGATTATTGAAAATCTGCGGAAACTGGGGAGCTTTTAACGGAAAACGGGATGAAATGTCATCGGGCATTTGCATGACTGAACTGTGATAAAAAGTTTTTGTATATTTTTCGGGGAATTCCAAATACTAACTTTAAAATAATGCTGGTCTGCCATAAGGTAAACCAGCATTATTAGTATTTAAAGAAAGGTTAGGTGCAGTCATGGAAGATGGAAGAAGGAAAATCCGTATTTGTCTGCTTACCATTGTGCTGGTGGCAATTGTGATTGGTATTTTTTATTATTATTTCAGCGGAAGCATTCCGGCCAGAAGTAATGAGGGTACTTTAATTCAGGGACCGAAGGTGGAATATTATGGCTGTTAATCATGATACGGTGTATCTCAAAGGTGACAGAAATGTAGAGGTACAAAAAATGGATGTTACTCTGGGGGATATTGTGTCAATGGAGTGCAGCAATAAGGAGCTTATTCCCAAACTAAAAACGCTGAAAATTCTGAAGATACCAAATCAGGGGAAGCAGCGTTTTGTTATTTCTATATTAAAAATTATTGCCTGTATCCATGAAAAATATCCTGGTCTGGAGATTCAAAATATGGGTGAGCAGGATATCATCATCACTTATGAGGAGCAGAAGACACCTCCAATGTTCATGCATGTTGTAAAAACAGCCTGTGTAGCTTTGATTACATTCTGCGGTGCTGCTTTTTCTATTATGGCATTTAATAATGATGTAGCTACAGCAAAGCTCTTTTCCCAGATTTATGAATATGTGACGGGAAGTACATCGGATGGATTCACCATACTGGAAGTCACGTATTCTATAGGAATTACCATAGGCATTCTTGTGTTCTTCAATCATTTCGGAAAAAAGCGCTTTACAGTAGACCCGACTCCAATGGAGGTACAGATGCGGCTTTATGAAAATGATATCCAGACCACTTTGATAGAGGATGCATCAAGAAGGGAGCAGGAGCTGGATGTGGGTAAATCAAATCATATTAGCAGTCATCGGAATTAGCGGAGGACTGGTAGTCGCGGGGGGTTTGTTTGCATTTATCATAGGACTTGGAATCGCAGCAGATTTTGCAGACCGGACCAATACGGCAGATAGAATACTGCTGTATGAGGATTGTGTGGCACTGGGAGGGATTGCAGGAAATCTGGTTTTCGTGTTTCAGATACACATTCCGTATGGTGCATGGCTGCTTCCTGTATTTGGAACACTGTCCGGTGTCTTTGTCGGGTGCTGGGCCATGGCTTTGGCTGAAATATTAAATCTATTTCCAATTTTTTTACGAAGGCTGAAAATTGTGCGTTATATTTCAATTTTTATATTAAGTATAGCAATTGGAAAAGGAATCGGATCATTTCTTTTTTTCTACAAGGGCTGGTAGAGAAAAGTGAAAATTTTCATAGCGGAATTGTAAAAAATATTTAAAAAACAGAACAAATATTTAAAAAACAGAACAGATATTTAGAAAACAGAACAGAGAGCTTGACTTATTTCCTGTGTCGGTGTAAAATTCAACTATAAAAAAGGCTATCCAATGACGGAATACATTTCTGATACGGGTAGCCAGTTTTTTTGCAGGAGGAGAAAGTTATGAAAAAGAAAATTTTAAGCGCATTACTGTGTGCGACAATGGTCATCACTATGGTGGCTGGATGCGGCGCGAAGCCGGCGGCAGAAACAGGCGGTTCTGATTCTGAAGATACAAAGACAGAAGCATCAGAAGGGATTGCAGCAGAAGACATCAAAATTGGATTTGTACATGTTTCTGATGCAAGTGATATGGGGTATACTTACAACCATGACTTGGGAACAAAAGAGATGCAGGAGGAGTTAGGGATAAGTGATGACCAGATCATCAACAAGTTCAATGTTCCTGAAGGTGCAGAATGTGATACCGCTTTAAGAGAGCTGGTGGATGCAGGATGCAACATTATTTTTGCAACAAGCTTTGGATTTGAAGATTATGTAAAAGAAGTTGCAGCAGAGTATCCGGACATACAGTTCTGTCATGCTACTGGATTCCAGGCGGCAAGTTCAGGGCTGAGCAATATGCACAACTATTTTGCATCTATTTATGAAGCTCGTTATTTAGCAGGTATTGCAGCAGGTCTGAAGACAGAATCAAATAAACTTGGTTATGTTGCTGCGTTTCCATTTGCAGAGGTAATCAGCGGATACTCAGCATTTTACCTTGGTGCTAAGAGTGTAAATCCGGATGTGACAATGGATATTATGTATACAAATTCATGGAACGACCCAACCGTAGAGTCTCAGGTTGCAAAAGCTCTGATTGAGCGCGGCTGTGATGTGATTTCCCAGCATTCTGACTCTACAGCTCCTGCAACAACAGCAGAAGAGTACGGTGCATATCAGGTTGGATACAACAATGATATGATTGAAGCAGCTCCTAAGGCTTCTCTGATTTCCGCACGTATTGACTGGGGTATTTATGTAACAGAAGCAGTACGGAATGTGATTGAGGGTAAGGAAATTCCGGTTGACTGGTGCAAAGGACTGGCGGACGACGCAGTTTATCTGTCACCTCTGAATGAAGACATTGCTGCGGAGGGAACTCAGGAAGCAATTGATAAAGCAGCAGAGGCAATCAAAGCTGGCGAACTTCATGTATTTGCAGGTCCTTTAAAGGGTGTAAATCCGGATGGCGAGAAAATTGAAGTTGCAGAAGGCGATTACTTTAAAGAACAGGTTGACGCATCTGCACCAGCTTGGAATTATATTATTGATGGATGTAACGTAGTTGAATAGTTAGATTGTATCTGTTCAGAAAAGGTACGTTAGGTTCCTGGGAGGATAAGTTCAGTTCATTGACAGAGCCGTTGTTTAACGGCTCTGTTTTGGGGATTATAAGAGGTTTCCTGTAATTTCCAGAACAGCAAGAGGAGAAGGAGGGTAAAGACTTGGGTGAGACTACAGATTATGCTGTAAAGATGCATCATGTTACGAAGACATTCGGAAAAGTTGTTGCCAACAAGGATGTTGACCTGGAGTTGAGAAACGGAGAGATACTGGCGCTTCTTGGAGAGAACGGAAGTGGTAAAACCACACTGATGAATATGCTTTCTGGTATCTACTTCCCAGATTACGGCGAGATACACATTCATGGAACACCGGTGACAATCCGGTCGCCAAGGGATGCATTTGACTTGGGGATTGGAATGATCCATCAGCATTTTAAACTGGTGGATGTCCTGACGGCTGCAGAGAATATTGTGCTTGGTCTTGATGGAAAGGTCACGGTAAACCGGAAAGAGCTTAATAAAAAGGTAGCAGAGCTGGCTTCCCGCTATGGGTTTGAAATTGATCCGTCTAAGAAGGTTTATAATATGGCGGTGTCTGAGAAGCAAACTGTAGAGATTTTGAAAGTATTGTACAGAGGGGCTGATATTCTCATACTGGACGAACCGACCGCAGTACTTACACCTCAGGAGACGGAGAAATTATTTGCGGTGCTCCGCAATATGAAAGCAGATGGGAAATCGATTATCATTATTACTCACAAGCTACATGAGGTGCTTTCTATTTCAGACCGGGTGGCAATCCTCAGGAAGGGTGAGTACATAGGTGTTGTTGAGACATCCGGAACGAACCAGGATCAGCTTACAGAGATGATGGTAGGAAGGCAAATCAGCCTTGAAATCGAGAGACCCCAGTTAGAGCGGGGGGAGAAAAGGCTTAAAGTGGTTGATTTAACCTGTCTCAATGGAGATGGAATCAAAGCCCTTGATAATGTTTCTTTTTCTGCTTACAGTGGTGAAATATTGGGTGTTGCCGGGATTGCAGGAAGTGGCCAAAAGGAGCTTTGTGAGGTTATTGCAGGATTGTATCCTACAATAGGCGGTGCTGTTCTTTATACTGATGAACGTGAGGATGGTCCGGTTAAAGAATCTATTCTGGGCCTGACACCGGACCAGATTGTAGGAAAAGGTATTTCTATGGCATTCGTACCTGAGGACAGACTTGGCATGGGGCTTGTGGCTGGGATGGATATGACGGATAATGTCATGCTGAGGAGCTACAAAAATAACAAAGGTCTGTTCGTAGACAGGAAAACACCGAAAAAGGTGGCAGAGCAGTTAATTGAAGAGATGGAGATTGTTACCCCTGGAGTTGAAACACCGGTAGGAAGAATGTCAGGCGGAAATGTCCAGAAGGTGCTGCTTGGAAGAGAAATTGCACTTAGTCCTTCGGTTCTGATTGTAGCATACCCTGTGCGTGGGCTGGATATCAATTCCTCATACAGAATTTACGATTTGCTGAATGAGCAGAAGAAAAAAGGGGTAGCCGTTATTTTTATCGGAGAGGACCTGGATGTGCTGATGGAGCTGTCAGACCGCGTTATGGTTCTATGCGGAGGACGGGTCAGTGGAATCGTAGACCCAAGGAAGGTAACGAAGGAAGATATCGGTCTGATGATGATACAGGTAAATGAACAGAAAGAGGAGGAGGACGTATGAAAGTGAAGTCAACACAGATCAAAGAACCTCTGATCCGTATGGTAAAGCGGGATGCAGTTTCCCCTAAAAAAGCCTGGGAAATCCGTGCAATTGCCTTTCTCCTTTCCCTTGTAACGGGAGGGCTGTTGATTTTGGTTCTGGGACACAATCCTCTATCCGTATATAAGTCAATGGTTATAGGAGCATGGGGATCCAAGACAGTAATGTATGAGACGGTAAAACTTGCAGTGCCGCTTTTGATTACTGCAATTGGTATTTCTTTTGCATTTAAGATGAAGTTCTGGAATATCGGAGCGGAGGGGCAGATACTGGTGGGTGCTGTGGCAGCAGGTGCGTTTGGCTTGTTTACCGCACATATTTTCCCAAAGCTTCCGTTGGTTATTCTGATGCTTCTGGCAGGAATGGCAGCAGGTGGACTATATGGTCTGCTTCCGGCAGTCTGTAAGGCGAAATGGGGAACTAACGAGACACTGTTTACTTTGATGCTGAACTATATTGCTTTGGCGTTTATCAAATATTTAATGAATGGCCCATGGAAGGCTCCGGGAAGCAGTTTCCCAAAGATTGCTATGCTGGTGCCGGGAGCCAGACTCACGAAGGTACTGGGAGTACACTGGGGCTGGATACTGGCTTTAATTCTGGTTGTGGCCGCCTACTTTTATTTTAACAAAACAAAACAGGGATACGAAATTGCTGTTGTAGGTGAAAGCAACGATACTGCCCGCTATGCTGGTATTAATGTGAGTAAAGTATTTATGCGTACCATGTTTTTGTCCGGTGCTCTGTGCGGGCTTGTGGGAATGCTTCAGTTTTCGGGAGCAGATTACACAATTACAGAAGGGACCGCCGGAGGAGTCGGATTTACCGCAATTACTGTGGCATGGCTTGCCAAGATGAATCCCTATGGAATGTTGGTTGTTTCCATATTTATCGCTATGCTGGAGCGAGGTTCAAATACTATTCAGACAAATTTCAAAATACCAGCGTCTGCATCGGATCTGCTGATAGGAATTATCCTGTTCTTCATGTTGGGATGTGAATTCTTTATTACGTACCGTCTGATTCTCAGAGGAAAGGAGGAACATCATGGCTAGTACATTAAGTAGCTTGTTTGTAGCAGCAGTGCTTGCGGGAACTCCGCTGCTTCTTGGAGCATTGGGGGAAATTCTGACAGAAAAATCAGGAAATATGAACCTGGGTGTGGAAGGTATGATGTTCATGGGGGCGATTACCGGACTCGCAGGCTCCTATTATTATGAGCAGGCCGTCACAAAATCAGGCGGTGCACCAAGCGGGATTTTGTCAGCGGTTATCGCACTTCTTGTATCATTTTTAGCGGGGGCTTTCGGGGCATTGATATACAGTTTCCTTACAATTTCCCTGCGTGCAAATCAGAATGTAACTGGTTTGACCCTGACTATTTTCGGTACTGGATTTGGTAACTTTTTTGGAGAATATATCGGACTGAAGGCAGGAGGTTATGTTGCGGTAAGCGGCACGACAAAAGCTGCGTTTTCCAGCCTGCGTATTCCGGTGCTGTCAGATATTCCGGTTTTGGGAAAGCTTCTGTTTCAATATAACTGGCTGGTATATTTTGCGATTATTATTGCTATATTGATGACGTGGTTTTTCAATAAATCCCGCACTGGACTGAACCTCAGAGCGGTGGGAGAAGACCCGGCCACTGCGGATGCCGCAGGTATCAATATTGCCAGATATAAGTATACGGCTACAATTGTGGGCGGAGGCATCTGCGGAATCGGCGGTATGTATATGAGCATGGTTACGACTTCTGGTGTGTGGGTACATGGATGTGTCACAGGGTATGGATGGCTTGCTGTTGCACTTGTAATCTTCGCAACATGGAACCCTGCCAAGGGAGTATTTGTAGCATTGGTATTTGGCGGTTTGACCATTATGCGTATGTACGTAAATATACCAGGACTTCCGGCCCAGATTTATGACATGTTTCCTTACGTAGCAACAATTGTTGTGCTGATTGTGACAAGTATGAGGCAAAGTAAAGAACATGCACAGCCTAAGAGTTGTGGACGGAACTATTTCAGGGAAGAGAGATAAAAAACGGTGACCTGTCCGTAAAAGGTGGTTTTTTAAAATTGACAAACGTTTGCTGAGAAGGTACTATAAAAAAGAAAAAATGTTTGAGGAGGATACAAAGATGCCGGGAATGCGGGAAGTGGCAAAAAGGGCAGGGGTATCTTTATCTACAGTTTCTGCAGTACTAAGTGACAGCGGAAAGTATGTCAGTGAAGAAATCAGGGAAAAAGTTATGGAAACCGCCCGGGAATTGGGATATAGGCTGCCAGAGAGACGTAAGAAAAAAGATAAAATCATGGCGGTAGTACTGCCGCATATTGCAAGTACATTTTTTTCCAATCTGTTGAATGGAATAGAGGATACAGTTGCTGAAAATGGATATATCCTTGTTGTGGGAAATTCAGATTTTAATTTTGAAAAAGAGAAGAAGTTCATGAAAATGATCCGGAAGCAGGCTCTGTGCGGAATTCTTATAGATACAGTGTGCCCGGTTACAGAGGAAAAGGAATATTTCGGATACATAAAACAAACATTTCTGGAAAGGCAGATTCCCGTTGTCATGCTTGAGAAAAAGGCTGGGGAAGCTGGTTTCGGCAGTGTATATGTGGATCATGAGAAAAATGCTTATATGGCAACACATCAGCTGCTTGAGCGGGGGCACAGGCATATCGGGCATATTGCGGGAAGAATGGATAACCCACTTTCTTTGTTCCGGCTTCAGGGGTATAAGAGGGCCCTTGCCGAATTTGATATACCATATTCAGTAGATCTGGTTGCGGAGGGGGACTTTACTCCCAACAGTGGATATATGATGGCAAAGGAGTTAATTATCCGAAACAGCGGGATGACCGCTATATTTGCGGCAAATGATCAGATGGCGATAGGGGCGGTTAAGGCAGTGCATTCGGAGGGAAAAAAGATACCGGATGAATTTGCGGTGACGGGAATTGATAATCTGAGTGTTTCTTCCATGATTGAGCCGTCGCTGACAACGATTAATGTTCCCACATACCAAATGGGGAGAATTGCGGTAAAGATGCTGACAGATTCTGACGCAAAGGAAAAGAACATAGAGCTTCCGTGCAATCTGATTGTACGGAAATCTACAAATAAACTGGCGGCAAGTGAGTGGGAATTATTTGGCTGGTAATATGCCGTAGTTAAGATAAGAATAAACTAATTAAAAAATAGCGAACACTGAAAAATGTTTCTCGGTGTTCGCTGTTTTTTTGTTTAAAAATAATAAAATAAGGTGTTTGTAATGTGTAAAAAGCTGAAAATATGACAAAAGGTTGACGAACGTTTTCTGGAATGATAATCTAAACACAACGTAACATTAAAAATTCATAAATATCAGCGAACAAGGAGGCAAATATGAATAAGAAAGGTTTGGCTGAAAAAGCATTAGAGCAGGGAGAAGGAGTATTCAGACTGGCACCTACATGGGTACCAAGAGCTTTTTGCAGACCTGGAAAAAGAATTAAATTACATCCGGATGATTATTCGGTTTTGGGAACAAGAGGAGGAATTGATGAAAGATGGCTTTCCTCTACAACATGGGCAGAAAACGGACCAGGAACCCCCGAGGATGAAGGTCTCAGCTATATTGTAATTGACGGGGAAGGAAAAGAGAAAGTACTTTTACGAGACGCGGTGGAACTACTGGGAGCAGAAATTATTGGGGAAACTCTTTGGAATAAATATCATCGCTGGGCCATGTTTTCTAAGTTTTTTGATAATGCAGGACCACTTCCCCATCATATCCACCACCGGCAAGAACACGCGGCCAGGGTCGGGGCAGATGGAAAACCGGAAATGTATTTTTTCCCATCGCAGCTGAATAACCATGGGGGAGAATTTCCGTTTACATTTTTTGGATTTACTCCGGAGACCACAAAGGAAGAGGTGCTGGAAAGCCTGAGGAATTTTACAAAGGGTGACAACAATATATTATCACTTTCCAGAGCTTATAAGCTTGAAGCGGATACAGGATTCCATGTGGATCCGGGGGTAATGCATGCTCCGGGGTCTCTGTGTACATACGAGCCTCAGTTCGCATCTGATGTATATGCCATGTATCAGTCAGTCCTCTTAAACGGCCAGATAGTGGAAGAAGACCTTCTCTGGAAGAATTGTCCGGAGGAAGAAAAAGGAAATTATGAATATCTGCTGGATGTAATTGACTGGGAGAAAAATATAGATCCTGATTTCCATAAGCATAACTATATGACTCCGAAGCCTGTGCGCCCGCTGGAAGAAATGATGAATGAAGGGTACGTGGAAGAATGGATCTGCTATAAGTGTGACTGTGTAAGTGCAAAACGTCTGACAGTCCTGCCGGGTCAGACTGTTGTAATCAGGGACAATGCACCATATGGACTTATCTGCCTGGAAGGGCATGGGACCTTTGGGGTATGGGAAATAGAATCACCGGCGTTAATCCGTTATGGACAGCTTACACAAGATGAATTTTTTGTGACAGAAAAGGCGGCAAAAGAAGGAATTAAGATTGAAAATCACTCTTCTACAGACCCGATTGTTATTCTGAAGCACTTTTCCGATAATCCGGACCTGGCTTTGGAGTAAGAAGAAAACAGCAATGCAAAAATCAGAAAAGAACAGGAGGAAGGGATATGGGGGAAACCATTCTGGAATTGAAAAATATTGTAAAGACCTTTCCTGGAGTACTGGCTTTAAGTGAAGTCAATTTTCATTTAAAAGCCGGAGAAGTACATGCTATGTGCGGAGAAAACGGAGCCGGAAAATCCACATTGATGAAAGTGATTTCCGGGGTCTATCAGCCGGATTCCGGAGAAATATATGTAAAAGGGAAACAGCAGGTTTTTAAAAATCCGATGGAGTCTTATAAAAAAGGAGTATCAATTATCTTTCAGGAAACAAGTCTTTTTGAGGAGATGACAGTACTTGAAAATATGTTTCTCGGACATGAAGAGGATAAGAAAATTTTAGGAGTACTGCCTGTTCTGGATTACCGGATGATGCGTAAAAAGGCGGAGAAGATTTTTGAACGCCTGAATACAAAGATGGATTTGGATACGAAAGTGAAAACACTTGGGATGGCGCAGAAGCAGATGGTAGAGATTGCAAAAAGCCTGACTTTTGATGCAGATATTATTATCTTTGATGAACCGACAGCATCTCTTACGGAAAGAGAAGTGGAAGCGCTGTTTGAAATTATAGAAAATCTGAAATCAGAAGGGATTGGAATTGTCTATATCAGCCATCGTATGGAAGAAATTTTTGATATATGCGACCGGGTCACAGTATTGCGTGACGGTACATATATTTCTACAAAAAATGTGAGTGAAACAAATAAGGATGAACTGGTGGCGGATATGGTAGGACGTCAGATGGGCAGTTATTATCCAAAGACAGAAACAGAATTGGGAAATACTGTGTTTCAGGTGAATGGCTTTTATGATGAGGGGGTTCTGGATGATATCAGTTTTTTTGTAAGAAAGGGAGAGATTCTGGGATTTGCAGGACTGGCAGGTGCAGGACGTACGGAATTGATGGAGGCGCTGTGTGGGCTGGCGCCCATGGCCCAGGGAAAAGTGGAGCTGGAGGGAAACAAAATTACAATTTCCCGTTATACGGAAGCAATGAAACAGGGCATTGTATACGTATCTGAGGACAGGGGAAAGTATGGCCTTGTTGTTGATATGAGTATTGAGGAAAATATCTCTATGCCGCAGCTTCAGAATTTTTCAAATAAATTTATTATTAACAAAAAGAAAGAAAAGGATGTTGCTGAGAAATATATGAAGTCTGTTGCAATCAAAGCGCCGGGAGCAGAGTTTAAGGTTAATAATCTTTCGGGAGGAAATCAGCAGAAGGTAGCCATCGCGAAAGCACTGGCATTAGAGCCGAAACTCTTGATTTTGGATGAACCGACCCGGGGCGTGGATGTAAATGCCAAAGCAGAAATACATAAAATCATCAGTGAACTGACCGGGCAGGGATTGACTATTTTAATGATATCCAGTGAACTTCCGGAACTTCTGGGCATGTGTGACCGGATCTATGTAATGAAGGAAGGCAAAATTGCAGGATGTTTTGACCGTAAAGAAGCAACGCAGGATAAAGTGCTAAAAGTAGCTCTGGAAGGAGGGGAAAGAAGTGAGTAGTGAAAAAAATGACACGTGGAAAAAAATCCTGACGACAGAGTTTTACCTGCTTTTGTTTTTAGTTGCAGCCATGTTGTTCCTCGCGGTTTTTGCAAAGGGATTCTATGATATCAGTAATCTGATGAATCTTCTGAACCGTTTTAACTATACCCTAATCGCTGCCATAGGAATGAATCTGATTATTATTACTTCCAACATTGATGTATCGGCGGGGGCACTGGTTTCTGTATTGTGTATTGTGGCGGCCTTTCTTGGAAAGGGGGGGATGAGCATCTGGCTTTTCCTGCCTGCTGTTATGGTAATCGGAGGTATACTGAGCCTTATAAACGGTCTGTTTATTACAAAAATGAGAATTCCGGCAATTGTAGCAACACTGGCGACAACACAGCTGTTTCAGGGGGTTCTTCCGTTAGTTGTAAATGGGTCGGTTTATGATTTGCCTGAGAATTTTACATGGCTGGCGTACAAAGCAAAAATATTTGGTGTTTTTCCGGCCAGTACGGTTCTGATGCTTACGGTAACAGTGATTTTCCTGTTGTTTATGAAGTATTCTAAGTTCTCTAAGAAGCTGTATGCAATTGGAAATAATAAAGAAGGAGCCAGGCTGGCAGGTGTGAATGTAGATAAAGTAGTGGTAATTGCTTATGCTCTGGCAGGAGTATTGTACGGGATTACGGCTGTCATTATAGCAACAGCCAGCCAGCGTGTAACAACAACGATGGCAAACGGAAAAGAAATGACATTTATTGCGGCGGTTGTGCTTGGGGGGACCAGTACTGCAGGCGGCAGCGGCAGACTGATAGGTACAGTAATTGGTGCGTTTATACTGGCTTTGGTATCACCGGCAATCAATTATCTTGGAATCAGCCCGGACTGGTCTGATGCGATCATGGGAGCCATCATCATTGTCTCGGTAGTAGTCAGTGCGGTAAAAATCAAGAAAAAGCGCCGGATACAGGCAGCATAAGAAGAGGAGAGAATGAAAAAATGAAAAAGATAAAATTTACATTTAATAAAGCGTTGCTCCTGATTCTGGTAATTGTTTTTGCTGTGGTATCAATTTCAAATCCGGTCTTCTTGTCCCCGGAATATATGCTGAACGTAGTTCTGCGGAATGTAGTGGAACTTGGGCTGATTGCACTTCCAATGACCTTGGTCATTATTACCGGAGGGATTGACCTTTCCGTAGGGAATATTATGGTTCTTTCGGCAGTGCTGGGAGCAATGGCAGCAGAAAGAGCAGGAAGTTTTGCGGGAGTACTGGTAACATTTCTGGCAGGAGCGCTCTGTGGATTCTTCAATGGATTTATTATTGCGAAAATAAAGGTACCTGCAATGGTTACGACATTAGCTTCTATGTTCTTATTTCTCGGCCTTACAAGAGGAATGACCGGGGGGGATAGCGTCTATGCTTACACCGGTGCAGAATCTGTCGGTGGAATGCTGTTTGCGGGAATACCTGTGCAGATTCTGATTTTTATTCTATGTGCAGTGCTTTTTTGTATTCTGCTTGCAAAATCGACTTTTGGGAGAAGGCTTTATGGAATTGGTTTGAATGAGAACGCAACAAGGTACTGCGGAGTACAGATTGAGAAAATGATTATCTGGATTTATGTACTTTCGGGAATTTTGTGTGCACTGGCGGCCCTGATTATGCTGGGGCGATTTTCCAGCCTGAGGTACGACGCCGGGACCAACATTAATCTGAAGGTTATCACAATTGTGGTACTGGGAGGCACAAGCATTCTAGGCGGTGTGGGAGATATGAAAGGCACAGTGATTGCAACACTGATTATAGGTGTGCTGAACAGCGGTCTGACAGTATTGAACATTCCCGTGGATGTGCAGACAATTGTGCATGGTACCATACTGATTATCAGCTTGATTGCATATGAACTGGTGAACAGAAAAACAAAAGTAAAAAAGATGAAAATGGTAAAAGAAAATTTTATAAAGAGTGGTGCATAGGCTGAAACATTGCTTTAGGAAATGAAGCCCGGGCGGTACATTTCATTATAAAAAGGAAAAGGAGAAAAGGCACATGAAAAAAAGAGTATTGGCAACTTTATTGGCAGGTCTTATGGTTATCGGGAGTATGACAGGATGTACAAAGGCCGGAGAGACAACATCTGCAGGAACTGACAAGGGAAAAGAAGATGGAAAAATTAAAATTGCAGTTCTGCCCAAAATGAAAGGTGAAAATTACTGGGATGCATGCCAGACCGGTGCTGAAGATGCAATTAAAGAATTGCAGGATGCGGGAGTAGATGTAGAGATGCTTTATGACGGGCCTCCCCAGGATCAGGCTACAAACCAGAAACAGGTCGACTTGCTGGAGGGATGGATTGCTCAGGGAGTAGATGCGGTTGCCGTCGGCTGTGTGGATGCCAGTGCGATTTCACCGACTTTAAAGAAAGCCAGGGAAAAAGGAATTAAGATTGTCACATTTGACTCAGATTCTGAAGCGGATGCCAGAGATTTATTTATTAACCAGGCATCATATGAAGGTGTAGCAGAAGCTTTGGTAGAGAATGCTGCAGCACAGTTGAAGGAAAAAGGGTATGGTCCTGACCATCCGGCAAATGTTGCTATTATGGGACAGACGAAAACAGATACCAACGTAGAGGCATGGAACAGTAATGTGCAGAAGCTGATTGAGACTGAGGAATACAACTGGATGAAGCTGCAGAATAAGGATTCAGATATCTATTATCCGGGAGCTGATGAAGTAGAGGTGCAGACACAGGCCGGGACTTTAATTTCCAGGATGGGAAAGGGAGAAAACAAGATTCAGTGTGCATTTGGAATTACATCTATGACCGCACCTGCACTTGCTTCACAATATGAGGCTGCGACAAACAAGCCGGATGCGGATGAAATTGTCCTGACAGGAGTTGCTACACCGAATGCATTAAAATCTTACATTTTAAATGATGAGAATCCTTTTAAAACAGGAGTCCTCTGGAACAGCATGGATCTTGGATATCTGGCGGTACAGGCGGCATACCAGCTTGTTAACGGCGATGTGGCAGCGGATGCGTCAGAGATTGCAACGGACCGTCTTGGTTCGTCATTGATTACAGACGGAGAGGTACTTTTGGGTGATCCGCTTGTAATTACCAAGGATAATGTGGAAGACTTCGATTATTAGAAGAAATAGATGGACCCCGCAGGCAGTGGCAGCAGCCGATTTTAAGTCTGCGGGGTTTTGCCGGAGGAGTGAATATGCTGAAAATGATACCCGGGATTATTTCCCCGGAATTAATGAAATATATGATGGAGATGGGACACAGTGATGTGCTGGTTCTGGCAGATGCCAATTTTCCTGCTGTCTCCCATGCAAGGAGATACCTAAAGCTGGAAGGAGTAGAAATCACAGAGCTTCTGGAGGTAATGCTGAAGTATTATCCGCTGGACTGTTATGTGAATGAATCTGCAAAACTGATGAAGCACTTGCCGGATGAGCCCGTTCCCGAAATCTGGAAAGAATATGAAACAATCATAGAGAAAAACAGTACCACAGAAGAATTCAAAAATTTTGGAATGCTGGAAAGATATCAGTTTTATAAGGAGGCAGAAAAGGCCTATGTCATTGTACAGACTGCCACGACAGCCCATTATGCCAACATTATGCTGCAAAAAGGTGTGATTTAATGTCATAAGGGAGAAACAGAATGAAAATAAGTGAAAAAAGTAAATATTTGAAAAAAGCAGGAGATTTATCTTCCCTCTATGGTATCCGGGATATTACATATAATAGTGGGAAAGCAAAAGGCGTACACGCTTATGAAGTAAAAAATGGAAACCAGTTAAACCTTTCAGTATTTGCAGACAGAGGGCTGGATATTCCGATGCTGGAGTTTAAAGGAAAAAATATTGGATTTTTAGCAAAATCAGGGATTTCTTCTCCTTTTTCCTATTGCTATACCCATGATGGGACAGATTCTTTTTTGCGGCAGTTTGCAGGAGGATTTTTAACAACATGTGGAATTACATTTTCGGGGGCTGCATGTGTAGACGAGGGGGAAAAGCTTCCGCTCCATGGAAGAATCAGCAACACAGTTGCCGAAAATGTTTATGTATGCCAGGAAGAGGAGGAGGATGAAGTTATACTAAAACTCTGCGGGGATATCAGAGAAGCCCGGTTGTTTGGGGAAAATATGGTTCTGCATCGGAAAATCCTGGTTTACACAGAAAGTAATCGGGTGAAAATTCATGATATAGTGGAAAATCAAGGCTTTCAAAAACAGCCTGTGCTGATGATTTATCATGTGAATTTCGGGTATCCCATGCTTGATACAGGTGCGAGGATGTATTTTAGTTCAGAAAAGGTACAGCCCCAGACCGAGTTTGCCAGAAAAGGTATGCCTCTGTATGACATCGTGGAGGAGCCGGAGGATAACAGGGAAGAACAGTGCTATTATCATACCGGACAAAAAGATCCTGAGAACAGCTTTGCAATGCTCCACAATGAAAAACTGGAGATAGCAGCCGTTATAAAATACGATGCCAGACAGTGTCCGGTTTTGTGTGAATGGAAATCAATGCAGTCGGGAGATTATGCTCTTGGGCTGGAGCCAACTACAAGTGGAACTAAAGGAAGAGCTGAAGTCCGAAAAGCGGGAGAGTTAAGAGAAATTGGCGGACAAGAGACATGTGAATTTCATCTGGAATTTCTGTTTCTGGACCGGTCCAAGGATATAAAATATTGGAGCTCCCTGTGTAAAGAAAGCAGGAGGCTGCCCGGTGGTTTTTGATGTAAACGTTGTTAAAAAGGGGTAAATTGTATCCTGATAGTTAAAGACAATCTTTTTTTGTGTCTTACTATCAGGGTACAATTTACCCTCATTTTGTTATTGAATGTTTCAGTTATAAGATTTTAAACAGCCAATATGCCAGACCCAGAACCCAGCTTGTAAATATCCCATACAGAATAACCGGTCCTGCAATAGTGAAGATTTTACATCCGATTCCTAAAACCTGTCCTTCTTTTTTATATTCAATAGCCGGAGCCGCTACAGAGTTTGCGAACCCTGTGATAGGAACCAGAGCACCGGCTCCCCCCCATTTTGCTATTTTAGGATAAAGATTAATCCCGGTCAGGATAATACTGATTAATATCAAAAGCAGGGAAGTCCAACCGCCGCATTCATCCTTAGACATGCCCTGAAGCTCGCAATAATTATAAATGAATTGCCCGATTGTGCAGATAATTCCTCCTGTGATAAAAGCCTTTGCCATGTTTGCGTAGACATTGTGTACAGGAGTTTTCTGCTTCACGTAATCTTTATACTGTTTCTCCTGTTTCATTTTTTCAACTTTATCCATACTTATTCTCCTTTATTCAATAACTTACGGTTAGTATTTGGAAAACGGAGGAAGAATATACAACAAATTAATAAATACAAATAAAGGCTGCCGTCTTTATCCCATCTTAATACGATAGCTTATTGCTTTATACGCTCTTTAAGTGGACCGCCTTATAATAGGTATACGATAAAAGCACATAAAGGAGTATATAGAACCTATGAAAGTTCTTTTACATAAACAAAAACAACTGACATCGTTTCAAATTATTATTTTTGGGTTTGCCGGAGTAATACTCACCGGGACTATTTTACTTACACTCCCTTTTGCGGCAGCAGGCGGGCAGCGGACATCTTTTGCAGATGCCTTGTTTACCGCGACTTCTTCTGTGTGTGTAACAGGACTTGTTATTCAAGACACTGCTACATATTGGTCAGTTTTTGGACAGTTTATCATTATGCTGCTAATTCAGATTGGAGGCATGGGCGTTATCACCGTAGCTGCATTCTTTGCCATGCTTTCAGGCAGGAAAATAACTCTTATGCAGCGCAGCACTATGCAGGAGGCTATAGCGGCACCGAAGATGGGAGGTATTGTAAGGCTCACTGGCTTTATCATAAAAACAGCCCTGCTGATAGAGTTTTTGGGCGCAGTGGTGATGGCTCCGGTGTTTTGTCAGGATTTTGGAGTTAAAAGAGGCGTTTGGATGGCATTGTTTCATTCTGTATCTGCTTTTTGCAATGCAGGATTTGACCTGATGGGTGTTTCTTCTCCGTTCTCCTCCCTGACCAGCTATGTTTCCCATCCGGTCATTAATCTTGTGATTATGCTGCTGATTGTGACCGGCGGTATTGGCTTCCTGACATGGGACGATATACGGACAAACCGTCTGCACTTAAGTAAGTATCGGATGCAGAGTAAGGTCATACTATGTACAACGGCCGCTCTGATTCTGTTTCCTGCTTTGTATTTTTTCTTTAGTGAATTTGGCGGTCTGCCGTTAGGTGAGAGGGTATGGAGTTCCTTTTTTCAATCCGTCACACCAAGAACAGCTGGCTTTAATACGGTTGATCTGACAGAAATCAGCGAAGCGGGACAAATGCTGATGATTGTCTTAATGCTGATCGGCGGATCTCCCGGCTCTACTGCCGGCGGTATGAAAACCACAACTGTTGCAGTACTTGTTGCTGTTGCTTCATCAGTATTCTCCCGAAAAGAGTATACACACTTTTTCGGACGGAGTATCTCTGATGAAACAGTAAGAAATGCAGCGGCGATAGTACTGATGTATATTGTGTTGTTTTTAGGCGGTGGAATGAGTATCAGCATTGCGGAGGGACTGCCCCTTGTCCCATGCCTGTTTGAAACGGCGTCTGCCATCGGTACGGTAGGACTGTCACTGGGACTTACCCCGGAGCTTGGCACATTGTCAAGAATTATTTTAATAGCACTTATGTTCTTTGGCAGAGTGGGCGGTTTGACGCTGATTTATGCCGCGCTGTCAGGAATGCATAAGAATACAGCTAAGTTTCCCCATGAAAAAATCACAGTTGGTTAAAGGAGTAAAGTTATGAAATCAGTACTTTTGATAGGACTTGGAAGATTTGGAAAGCATGTTGCCATGCACCTGAATGAACTGCGGCATCAGGTAATGGCGATTGACTGTAAAGAAGAGCGGGTTGAAGCAATTTTGCCCTTTGTTACAAGTGCGCAAATTGGTGACAGTACCAACGAGGAATTTTTATCCTCTCTTGGCGTGCGGAATTTTGATGTGTGTATTGTGGCAATCGGAAATGATTTTCAAAGCTCATTGGAGACAACGTCTTTGCTAAAGGAGCTTGGTGCAAAAAGGGTTATTTCCAGGGCTGCACGGAATGTGCAGGAAAAATTTTTGCTCCGTAACGGCGCGGATGAGGTGGTCTATCCTGAAAAGCAGCTTGCAAAATGGACGGCAATCCGTTACACTTCCGAGTATATTCTTGATTACATTGAGCTGGACAGCGATTATGCTGTCTTTGAGATGAAGGTTCCAAAAGAATGGGCAGGCAGGGCTGTCGGGCAGCTTAATATCCGCACACAGTACGGAATTAATATTATGTCGGTGAAGCATGGCGGGAAAATGGAACTTGCGGTCAATGCGGGAACCGTTTTTACCGGAGAGGATACTTTAATGGTTTTTGGTAAATATAAAGATCTGCAAAAGTGCCTTCACATATAGAGAAAAAGGTATCAGGAGGTGTGAATGTGGGATTGTCAGGAAAAGCCCCGGATCAATTATCGAAATCGGTGTCCTGTGCATCTTCGAACGCAAAGACCGTATGCAGGGCGGCACGAATGGCTAATGCACTCTGGGTTACATTGTACGATATAGGGAAGAGTATACTCATTTTACTGTTGGCAACACTGCTGGGCTTTGTCTTTTCAAAGCTGGGTTTCACCGAGGCAAATATTATAACTGTCTATATTCTTGGAGTTCTCATAACCTCTGTTGTTACAACAAGCAGGATATACTGTTTGATTTCTTCTATTGTCAGTGTTCTGGTATTTAACTTTTTCTTTACTGTTCCACGGTTTACCTTTATAGCATACGATAAAGGCCATCCTGTTACCTTTGTTATTATGTTTACTGCAGCTCTTCTCACAGGGTCTCTTGCCGCAAAGCTGAAAAGCCATGTTAAACAGTCAGCACAAGCAGTCTTTCGTACCAAAGTACTTCTGGATACGAACCAACTTTTACAAAAAGCGGAATCAAACGGCGAAATCATTGATGTAACTGCGAATCAAATCATGAAGCTGTTAAGCCGGGTTGTTGTGATATATTCCATAAAAGAAGGGAATCTGGAGTCTCCCCGCATTATTTGCCCGAAAGAAGATGCAGAGCAGGGGATGGGAATTACTGCTGATGACGAAAGAGCGGTTGCGGAATGGGTGCTGAAAAATAATAAGCGTGCCGGAGCTACTACAGATACGTTGTCGGGGGCAAAATGCTTGTATCTTGCAATCCGCGTTGGTGAAACTGTGTATGGTGTCGTTGGTATTACAATTGATGACCACCCTTTGGATTCCTTTGAAAATAGCGTGATGCTGTCCATTTTGGGTGAGTGTGCTTTGGCAATGGAAAACAAGAAAAATGCACGTGAAAAGGAGCGGGCGGCCGTACTTGCGCAAAATGAGCAGCTCCGTGCCAATCTTCTGCGATCGATTTCTCATGACCTGCGTACCCCTCTGACTTCGATTTCAGGAAATGCCAGTAATTTGATCTCAAATAGTGATAGCTTTGACGAAGCGGCCAAGAAGCGTATTTACACCGATATTTACGATGATTCCATGTGGCTGATCAATCTTGTAGAAAATTTGCTTGCTGTTACACGAATTGAAGAGGGCAAAGTGAACTTGAGATTATCTGCCGAGCTGATGGATGAGGTGGTCACAGAAGCGCTGCGTCACATTAACCGCAAAAGTGTTGAACATACAATAACGGTGGAGAGTAAGGAAGACTTTATCCTCGCCAAGATAGATGCCCGGCTGATTGTCCAGGTTATCATCAATATCGTTGACAATGCCATCAAATATACTCCGGCTGGTTCCCATATTTTAATTACAACCGAGAAAAAGCAAAGTACGGTTATAATGCATATTGCAGATAACGGGCCTGGAATTTCTGATGATGCGAAGCCCCATATATTTGACATGTTTTACAGTGGAATCAACCGAATTGCAGACAGCCGGCGCAGTCTTGGGCTGGGCCTTTCTTTGTGCAAGTCTATTGTAAATGCACACGGCGGTGAAATTTCCGTGCAGGACAATGTTCCTCACGGTACAGTATTTACATTTACATTACCATCCGGGGAGGTAGAAATTCATGAATAAACCTTTAATCTTAGTGGTTGAGGATGATGCATCCGTACGCAATTTAATTACCACCACACTGAAAACCCGTGGCTACCGTTATATTACCGCAAATAGCGGGGAAACAGCTATTATGGAAGCATCTTCCCACAATCCGAATATTATCCTGTTGGATTTAGGACTGCCTGATTTGGACGGTGTGGAGGTTATAAAGCGGATTCGCACATGGACGAATACACCAATTATTGTTATCAGTGCAAGAAGCGAGGACACTGACAAGATTGACGCTTTGGATTCAGGTGCAGATGACTACCTGACAAAACCCTTTTCCGTGGAGGAACTTCTGGCAAGGCTGCGAGTTACTCAAAGGCGGCTTGCCGCCATGCAGGGTGAGTTTTTGGCAGCAGAGTCTGTTTTTACGAACGGCAGCTTAAAGTTGGATTTTGCGGCAGGCTGTGCTTATCTTGATGAGGAGGAGCTGCACCTGACTCCAATTGAATACAAGCTGCTCTGTCTGCTTTCTAAAAATGTGGGAAAGGTGCTGACCCATACTTTTCTTACTCAAAAAATATGGGGCAGCAGTTGGGATAGCGATATTGCCTCACTGAGAGTATTTATGGCAACACTCCGTAAAAAAATTGAACCTACGCCCGACTCTGCGCAATATATTCAGACACATATCGGAGTCGGCTATCGGATGCTCCGCGCCGAATAAAAGGAAATCCAATTTAGAACGTTTATTCATATTGTATAATTTGGAAAAACCAAGACATACTATTCTTAAAATCTGAAAAATTTATAGTTCAAAGAGTACATTAAGCGTATGTAAAGAAAACTCGGAAGAATAAGTATGGAAAGAAGGTAAGAGATGAATCAGGTAAAAGGCATCCAGAGCGTCAGCTTTAGTGAATCTCCCTATCTTATCAGCAGCGGCTCCGTGGTGGGAAGCAAAGAGGCGGAAGGACCTCTTGGAAAATTATTTGACATGACCAACCAGGATGATCTCTTCGGAGCAAAAACCTGGGAGGAAGCAGAGAGCAATATGCAGAAGGAAGCATGTATACTAGCACTTGGTAAGGCACATATCCCTCCGGAAAAGGTGCGGTATCTTTTTGGGGGGGATTTGCTTCGTCAGGGGATTGCGACTTCTATGGGAGTGGAAGCCCTGCAGATCCCCATGTTTGGCCTGTATGGTGCATGTTCTACATCCGGTGAAGCCCTGGCCTTGAGTGCCATGAGTGTGGCAGCGGGGTACGGTGATCACATGCTGGCGGTTACGTCCAGTCATTTTGGAAGTGCAGAAAAAGAGTTCCGCTTTCCTCTGGGATATGCAAGCCAGCGGCCCCTGTCTGCCCACTGGACGGTTACAGGCAGCGGTGCGTTTTTGGTAGGGACAGAAAAAAGCCATATTAGAATCAGCGGAGTAACAGTTGGGAAGATTGTGGATTACGGGCTAAAAGACTCTCAGAATATGGGGGCATGTATGGCGCCTGCGGCGGCAGATACAATTATGCAGAATCTAAAAGATTTTGGTAGAAAAACAGAGGATTACGACAGAATTATAACTGGAGATTTAGGGTATGTCGGACAGGATATTCTGTTTGACCTGATGAAGGGAAAAGGGTGTGATATTAAGGGGGTGCATATGGACTGCGGCATGACTATATATGACCAGCAGGAACAGGATACCCATGCCGGAGGAAGCGGCTGCGGCTGTGCGGCTGTTACTCTGGCTGCATATATTCTGCCCAAGATAAAAAAAGGGGAATGGAAACGTATTCTTTTTGTCCCCACCGGAGCACTTATGTCAACCGTAAGTTTTAACGAAGGTGCCAGTGTACCGGGAATCGCACATGCAATTGTGCTGGAACACTGTTAAAAAATTTACGAAGGAGGTTCTTAATGGATTACATCAAAGCATTCTTAATAGGCGGGATAATCTGTGCTATTGTACAGATTCTTCTGGACCGTACAAAATTGATGCCAGGCAGGATTATGGTACTTCTCGTCTGCGGCGGTGCAGTATTAGGGTTCTGCAATATATATGAGCCCTTTCTGAAATTTGCAGGGGCGGGAGCAAGCGTTCCTCTGCTGGGGTTTGGGAATGTGCTGTGGCAAGGCGTAAAGGAAGCCGTCGATAAAAATGGATTCCTGGGGGTCTTTATGGGAGGATTTAAGGCGAGTGCTATAGGGATTTCCGCGGCTCTTATTTTTGGATACCTTGCTTCCTTTATATTTGAGCCGCGGATGAAAAAATAAAATAAATAGTCTGCGAAATATAGGAAACAGCATGTTCTGAAAGGTTTTTCATTCAGGATATGCTGTTTTTTATATAATATGAAATTGCGTTTCCTATTATATAAAAACCCTCCGGGGGACGCGCACTGCGGCGTAAGAGGTAGATGTCGCTATGCGACCAACCCAGGCGCAAGAGTTTGCTTGCAAACTCTTTATTCTAGAAATAGGCATTTTTTGGTTTTACAAAGATTTAACATGCGTAAGATTACACATTTTACATTTCTTTTATATCATTGTAAATGTGAAGAAAATGAATAAAAAGAACAGTGGGCATACGCCCATAGAAGAGTAGGATCAGGCAAAGGAGATGGAAAAATGAAAATGAGAAAGTTTATCGCAGCGTTATCCGTAATCGGTATGCTGACGGCAGCACTTACAGGATGCAAAAGTTCAGATGCAGCTAAAGATGCACAGACAGATCAAGGTGGTTCCTCATGGGACAGTTCTAATGACATTACGATTGTTTCCCGGGAAGAAGGTTCAGGTACAAGAGGAGCATTTATTGAATTATTTGGAATAGAAGAAAAGCAAGGCGACGAGAAAGTAGATATGACAACAGAAGAGGCACAGATTACAAACAGCACTTCTGTTATGATGACAACCGTAGCCGGAGATGAATATGCAATCGGATACATTTCTCTTGGCTCATTGAATGACACTGTAAAAGCAGTCAAGGTTGATGGAGCGGAAGCTACGGCTGAAAATGTGAAATCAGGTACTTATAAAGTATCCAGGCCATTTAATATCGCAACAAAAGAAAACCTGGACAATGAAGTAGCCAAGGATTTCATAAACTTCATTATGAGTGAAGAGGGGCAGGCAGTTGTTGCAGATAATCATTATATCGCGATGGATGATGTGAAACCTTTTGAAGGCACATCGCCATCAGGAAAAGCAGTAGTAGGAGGTTCTTCTTCCGTATCACCGGTAATGGAAAAATTAATCGAAGCATATAAGGGTGTAAATGCTAATGCAGAGATTGAGCTTCAGACAACGGACTCTACTACGGGAATGACTTCTGCAATCGACGGCAGCTATGATATAGGTATGGCGTCCAGAGAATTAAAAGATACAGAGTTGTCAGAAGGATTACAGGCAACGGTTATTGCAACGGACGGTATCGCAGTTATTGTCAACAATGACAGTACAGTAGATGAATTAAGCAGCGAACAGATAAAATCAATTTACACCGGGGATGCACTCGCGTGGGATGAGGTAATCGAATAAATGAAATCAAAGACATGGAATGAAAAATTCATGCAGGGAGTGTTCTTCACTGCCGCCTGTGCTTCGGTACTGGCGGTAGCTCTCATCTGCATTTTTTTATTTGCAAATGGGATTCCTGCAATGAAGGAAATTGGATTTTTGGAATTTGTGACAGGTGAGAAATGGAAGCCAGGCAACAATATTTATGGAATCTTTCCTATGGTGGTGGGAAGTATCTATGTAACTGCCGGGGCTATTATAGTAGGTGTGCCTATTGGAATATTGACTTCGGTGTTTATGGCAATGTACTGCCCAAAGCAGATTTATAAACCTTTGAAGTCAGCAACGGAGCTGTTGGCAGGTATTCCTTCTGTTGTATACGGATTTTTTGGGCTGGTCGTACTGGTTCCCTGGATCAGGGAGGCAGGAAGAGGCTTGAAGTCAATGGGACTCATCCGCAGCAGCGGAAATGGAAACAGTATTCTTACTGCATCTCTGCTTTTAGGAATCATGATTCTGCCCACTGTCATCGGTGTGACGGAATCTGCTATTCGTGCTGTTCCAAAACAGTATTATGAAGGTGCTCTTGCTTTAGGTGCTACCCATGAAAGAAGTATTTTTAAAGTAATAATTCCAGCAGCAAAATCTGGTGTTATTGCAGGGGTGGTACTTGGTATTGGGCGTGCCATCGGAGAAACTATGGCAGTTATTATGGTAGCAGGCAATCAGGCAAGGATGCCTGCGGGAATTATGAAGGGTGTACGTACTCTGACCGCTAATATTGTAATCGAGATGGGATATGCTGCGGATCTGCACAGGGAAGCACTGATTGCTACAGGAGTAGTATTGTTTGTATTTATTTTGATCATTAATTTCAGTGTGGCCCTGCTGAACAGGAGGAAAGAACGTGAATAATCAATCAACATTCGGACAAAAAATGAAAAGTTATATGAAGCATCCTGCATCATTCTTTACGATGCTGCTGGTTATGCTGGGAGCCCTCCTTACATTTACAATATTGATTTTTCTCATTGTTTATATTCTGGCGCATGGGGTTCCCTATCTGAAGCCGTCATTATTTTCGCTTCACTATACATCGGAAAATGCATCTTTGATGCCTGCTCTCGTCAATACAGTGAGTATGACCTTATTGTCATTGATTATTGCAGTTCCACTCGGCATTTTTGCAGCAATTTTTCTCGTGGAATATGCAAAACGGGGAAATAGATTTATGGGAATCATCCGTCTGACCACAGAGACGCTTTCCGGAATTCCATCTATTGTGTATGGTCTGTTTGGTATGCTCTTCTTTGTCAACACTCTTGGATGGGGATTTTCCTTGTTGGCAGGTGCGTTTACACTGTCCATTATGATACTGCCTCTCATTATGCGTACCACAGAGGAAGCTTTAAAGGCCGTGCCGGATTCTTTCCGTGAGGGCAGCTTCGGACTGGGAGCCGGAAAACTTAGAACGGTGTTCCGCATTGTACTTCCCTCCGCGATTCCTGGGATACTTGCAGGTGTGATTCTTGCGATTGGAAGAATCGTTGGGGAAACAGCGGCACTTATGTATACAGCAGGAACAGTAGCCAATATTCCTTCCAGTGTTATGGGCTCAGGAAGAACCCTGGCAGTGCACATGTATAACCTGGCAAGTGAAGGGCTGTATATGGATCAGGCATATGCAACGGCAGTTGTTTTACTTATTTTAGTAGTTGGAATTAACGCATTATCCAGCGTAATAGCAAAAAGATTAACGAAAGTGTAGGAAGGATAAAAGATGGGAAAAATAAGTATCAAAGATTTGGATTTGTATTACGAGGATTTCCAAGCCCTGAAAAATGTGAATCTGGAAATAGAAGCAAATAAAATTACAGCATTTATCGGACCCAGCGGGTGTGGTAAGTCTACTCTGCTGAAATCTATCAACCGTATGAATGATCTGATTGAGGGCTGTCGGATTGAGGGAAATATTTTGCTGGATAATGAAAACATATTTAACGGGATGGATGTAAATATGCTCCGAAAACGAGTGGGGATGGTGTTCCAGAAACCAAATCCGTTCCCCATGAGTATTTATGATAATATTGCATTTGGGCCAAGAACACATGGGGTACGCTCTAAGGCAAAACTGGATGATATTGTGGAAAAGTCGCTGCGCAATGCGGCTATATGGGATGAATGTAAAGACAGGCTGAAAAAGAGCGCCCTGGGTATGTCAGGCGGCCAGCAGCAGCGTCTGTGCATTGCGAGGGCACTTGCAGTGGAGCCGGAAGTTCTCTTGATGGATGAGCCAACATCCGCTTTGGACCCTATTTCTACATCTAAGATAGAAGACCTTGCACTGGAATTGAAAAGAGACTATACTATTGTCATGGTAACACATAACATGCAGCAGGCGGTGCGTATATCGGACAACACGGCGTTTTTCCTTCTGGGTGAGGTAGTAGAGTATAATCATACGGAGAAACTGTTCTCCATACCTGCTGATAAGAGGACGGAAGACTATATTACAGGGAGGTTCGGTTAGAATGAGAAATAAATTTGACGGACAGTTACAATTGTTAGATGAGTTGCTCACACATATGGGAGAGCAGTGTGAGATAGCGATAGCGAAAGCTACGCGTGCGCTGAAAGAAGGAAGTATTGAACAGGCCCAGGCAATTATAGAAGCTGATGAAGAGATTGACCAGATGGAGAAGGATGTGGAGAGATTGTGTCTGAAGCTTCTCCTCCAGCAGCAGCCTGTGGCAAAAGACCTGCGCAGAATTTCAGCGGCATTGAAAATGATTACGGATATGGAACGTATCGGAGATCAGACAGCAGATATTGCGGAAATTATTATTTCCTCCAAACACAATACTGCAACAGATATCAAACAGATTGGCACAATGGCTGCCGCAGTCAGTAAGATGGTGCGGGATAGTGTGCATGCTTATGTTTCAAACGATTTGGAACTGGCGAAGCATGTGATAGAGGCGGATGATGCTGTAGACCAGTTATTTGATACAATCCGTGATGAACTTGTGGAGTATATCCGTGCGGAAAAAGGTGAGCATGGAAAACAGATTTTTGATTTGATTATGGTAACCAAGTATTTAGAGCGCATTGGGGATCATGCAACAAACATCTCCGAATGGGTAGAGTTTTCTATAACCGGCGTTCACAAAGATGGAATTAAACTGTAGAAAAAATGAAGAAAGATAAGGAAGTGACAAGATGATATATTGCGTAGAAGATGATGATAACATTCGGGAACTTGTAATATATACATTAGAAACTACGGGACTCAAAGCAAAGGGCTTTGCGGAGGGCGGTTCTTTCATGGAAGCTCTGGCGTCTGATGCGCCGGAGCTTATTTTACTTGATATTATGCTTCCGGGTGAAGATGGGCTTACATTGCTGAAGAAGCTGAAAAGTTCTTCAAAAACGAGGGACATTCCGGTTATTATGGTAACAGCTAAGGGTGCAGAGTATGACAAGGTTATTGGTTTGGATTCCGGTGCCGACGATTATCTGACAAAACCCTTTGGAATGATGGAGCTGATCTCCCGGATAAAAGCAGTGCTGCGCCGTTCGGGAAGAGTTTCTGACAAGGGTGATATGAGTGTGTCGGGAGTCCATGTAAATGTAAAGAAGCATGAGGTAACTGTGGATGGAAAACTGGTAGCACTGACCCTGAAGGAATTTGAGCTGCTTGAACGGCTGATGCGGAACCGAAATATAGTGCTTACAAGAAATCAGCTTCTGGAAGATATTTGGGGCTATGATTTTGGCGGTGAAACAAGAACCGTGGATGTTCATGTAAGGACTTTACGCCAGAAATTGGGTGATAAGGGAGAGATTGTTGAAACAGTACGGGGGATAGGATACCGGATTGGGGGAGTTCATGAGAGCTAGAATCCAAAAGAGTATGGTACTTGTACTCTCCATGACACTGCTGATTTCCTACTTGGTTCTTACAGTGGTTATGTATAATCACAATCTGTCCATACTGGAAAGAGAAGTGAGGCAGGATGCAAAGTATATTGGGGCTGCCATTAATACTTTCGGTACGGGTTATTTTGAACATATGGTAGATGTGGATGAGGGAACCCGTGTGACATGGATTGATGCGGATGGAACTGTACTGTATGATTCCCAAAGTAAGGCAGCAGCGCTGGAAAACCATAAGTCCCGGCCGGAAGTGCAAAGTGCACTGTCCTCAGGCTCCGGAGTAGACATACGGTTGTCCGGGACCCTGGGGCGTAAAATGTACTATTATGCCCTGCTTCTCGATGATGGTACAGTACTGCGTGTTGCAAAGATGATGGATGGCCTGATGAGGACTGCAACAAGTATACTGCCGGTGATGAGTATTCTAACCGTATCTATGCTGCTTTTTGCATGGCTGATGTCTAAATGGCAGACAGCAAGATTGATAAGGCCGCTTAACGGGCTGGACATAGAACATCCTTTGGATAATGATATTTATGAGGAGTTGTCCCCTCTTCTGCAGGCGATAAACAGGCAGAATAAGGAAAAGGATGCCATTGCCGACATGCGCAAGGAATTTTCAGCCAATGTATCCCATGAATTGAAGACACCTCTGACATCCATTTTAGGTTATGCAGAAATTATGAAAAATGGGATGGTAAAGCCTGAAGATATTCCTAACTTTTCTGAGCGGATATATAAGGAGGCAAGGCGTCTCATTATGCTGGTGGAGGACATTATCAAATTGTCAAAACTGGATGAGGGATCTGTAGATTCTGAGAAGGAAGAAGTAGACTTATATGCTTTGTGCAGGGAAATTGTGAGCCGTCTTGCACCTCAGGCAAATGCAAAAAAGGTTAGCGTGGCTGTGTCAGGAGAACCTGTAATCTATCGTGGTGTACGGCAGGTTTTGGATGAAATGATTTACAATATATGTGAAAATGCAATTAAATATAATGTAGTGGAAGGCCGGATATCTGTATGGGTGGGAAACACACTTCAGGGACCAAAGGTCAGTGTAGCAGACAGTGGAATCGGTATACCACGGGAACATCATGACAGGATATTCGAGCGTTTTTACCGTGTTGACAAAAGCCACTCGAAAGAAAGCGGAGGCACTGGGCTTGGACTTTCCATTGTGAAGCATGGCGCACTGCTCCATGGGGCAAAAGTCACAGTAGACAGCGAAGCAGGCCGCGGCACACGTATGGATATTCAATTCTAGGTTACAGTTCTGCATCTATATTTGCTGCAGCAGGCTCCGGGGAGATTCAGAAAATTCTGATTTATAAGCCCGGGAGAATGTAGAATAATCTCCAAATCCGCTGGCAAAGCAAGCCTGGGTAATGGGGAGGCCTTCTGAAATCAGTTCTCTGGCAAGCAGCAGACGGCGGTACGTAATGTAATTCCCAATGGTATATCCTGTTTCTGTCTTAAAAAGGCGCATCATATAATATTTGCTGATAAAAAACTCTTTAGCCAGTGTGTCGATGTCGAGACTGTCGGTAAGATGGCTGTTAATATAATGCATAATATTTACAATCTTTGTATTATACAACTCTGTATCCAGGAATTCCACACGATTTTTTATAGCTGCGCGGTTCAATTGTATCATAAATTCCAGAAACAGAATCTTCCGGTAGAGACTGCTGGCATATTCATTATCCTCAAAGGAACGCTCCAGACGGTTCGTAATCTTGAAAAGAGAGCTCTTTTCAAGAGAATGGATCCGAAGCACGTTGGAGTGTTCTTTTTTTGCTTTTTTAAAACAATAGCCTAAATCATATTCTGAAGTCTGATAATCCTCTATAAAGCTGGGGGAGATATAAACAATAATACGCTCATAAGGGAGAACATTGTCAACCCGTATCCGGTGGATGTCATTGCGGTTCACCAATACAATGTCGTAAGGTTCCAATTCGTAGGACTTTCCTTCTACATGATACTGTACCTTTCCTTTTATAAAAATTGTAACTTTAAGAAAATCATGATAATGAAATTCGAACTCTTTGGAAAGATTGTCTCTCAGATGAAAAATACGAAAATCACTGTTTAAATAGCCCCGTTTATTATATTGCTGCATAAATATCCTTTCTTTATCGCGGTTAAAACCTGACAAATACGCCGAAATGTCCTTGAATTTTAATTATAAAGCATTATTTGCAATATGAAAAGCACTTAATTCGTATTATTTGAAGATAATGCCTGATATAATGATAAAAACAGGAGGTGCGTTATTTATGAAAATTACGGTAGAACGTTATCATGGACTTGGAAATGATTATTTGGTTTATGACCCGAACAATAATGAATTAAAGCTGAATAAAGAGAATGCTGCAATGCTCTGCAACAGAAATATGGGACTTGGTTCCGACGGGATTCTGGAAGGTCCGTTTATAGGAGAAAATCATATGTCTCTGCGTATATGGAACCCGGATGGAAGCATAGCAGAGAAGAGTGGAAACGGTGTCCGTATTTTTGCAAAATACTTGAAGGATGCGGGATATGTGCAAAAGAAAAGCTATAAGCTTGTTACAGACGGCGGACTGGTAGAAATCACATATTTAAACGAGGATGGAAGCAGACTTCGTGTCTCTATGGGGAAATTATCATTTTGGAGTGATGAGGTTCCAGTAACTGGGGAACGCCGTGAAGTTATTAATGAAGATATGGTATTTGGGAGAACGCTCTATCCGGTGACCTGTGTATCTGTAGGAAATCCTCATTGTGTCATTCCCATGCGGGAAATTTCAAAACCTTTGGTTTGTAAGATTGGAGGCTATTCGGAGGTTGCAAGGTACTTCCCTGAGAGAATTAATACCGAGATTATGAAGGTAACGGACCAGAACCATATTGAAATAGAGACCTTTGAAAGAGGGGCCGGTTATACAATGGCTACCGGAACCGGGGCATGTGCGGCAGCAGGAGTTGCATATAAGCTGGGACTCACCGGGAACAAAGTAATCGTCAATATGCCGGGCGGAGAATTAATGGTAGAGATAGATGAGAACTGGAATGTATATATGACCGGGGAAGTGTTCTATGTGGCTAAGATTAAGCTGAGTAATGAATTTACAGAGAAACTTCGGATACTGTAAGAGATAAATGTAAAACAAGTCTGCTTCAAATGCGTAAGGCATTAAGTGAGAGGACGCTATATTGAAGGGGTGGATGCAGGGTATCCACCCCTTTTTGGATGTTTTTCCCCGTGTAAAAATTCTGTTTTATCAGAGTGGAATCAGGGGTTGCGGGGAACGGCATATTTGTGCTAACATAGATATAACAAGAAAAGGCAGGTGATGACATGCTGATTGAAATAGATTTTAACAGTAATGAAGCCATCTATATACAATTACGCAATCAAATTGTGATGGGAATCGCCACTTCTACCATACAGGAAGGAGATTCTCTCCCGTCTGTGCGTCAGTTGGCAAATACTGTGGGTGTAAATATGCATACAGTAAATAAGGCGTACAGTGTCTTAAAGCAGGAGGGCTTTATCCAGCTTGACAGAAGGCACGGGGCAGTGATTGCACTGGATATTGACAAGATGAAAGCTCTGGAAGATATGAGGCAACAGCTTATGATTTTGCTCGCAGAAGGCAGATGTAAGAATATTTCCAGAGAAGAAGTGCATAATCTGGTGGACGAAATATTTGAAGAGTATCCGCTTTAACCCAAACCGTGGAGGCAAAAGGATATGTGACAGGAGGAAACTATGCAGAATTATTATACAAAACAGGCAGAGCAGGTTATTAAATATGCAGGTGCCATGGCAAAAAAGTTAAAACATCCCTACATCGGAACGGAGCATCTGTTATTAGGGCTCAGAAAGGAGTACACAGGTGTTGCCGGTCAGATTTTGGCTATCAATAATGTAGATGAAGAAAAGATTCTTCGTTTGATGGACGAATTAATCGCTCCGGCCGATAATGCGCTGAACGTAGAGCATCCAAAAGAAAGTCCGAGATTGGAGTTTATATTGGATAACAGCCGGAAGGAAGCACAGCATCTTCATACAAGGAGTGTGGGGACAGAACATCTTCTGATGGCCATTATTCATGATGTGGATTGTGTGGCAGCAAGAATTCTGACTACGCTGAATATCAATCTGCAAAAGATTTTAGCGGATATTTTAAATGCTGTAGGTATAGATCCGAAAGAATATCAGGAAGAGATGCAGGAGGATTCTAAAGGCAGAAGCTCTGCAGTAGAGCAGTTCTGTACAGATTTGACTGCTGAGGCAGCAGAGGGCCGGCTGGACCCTGTTGTGGGCCGTGAGGAAGAGATTTACCGTTTGATGCAGGTATTAAGCAGGCGCACGAAGAACAACCCATGTTTAGTGGGAGAACCGGGAGTTGGAAAGACGGCTATTATTGAAGGACTTGCATCCAGGCTTGCTATGGGTGTTGTGCCCGAAAGCATGAAAGGAAAGCGCATTTATACATTGGACCTTCCGGGTCTGATTGCAGGATCCAAGTACCGGGGAGAGTTTGAGGAGCGCATGAAAGGTCTGATTGCAGAGGTAAAATCCAGCGATAACGTTATCCTGTTTCTGGATGAACTGCATACAATGATTGGGGCCGGGGGAGCAGAAGGAGCTATTGATGCGTCCAGTATACTCAAGCCTTCTCTTGCCCGGGGAGAGATGCAGTTAATTGGGGCTACTACGATTACCGAATATCGTAAATACATCGAAAAAGATGCTGCACTGGAAAGACGTTTTCAGCCCATTACAGTGGAGGAGCCTGACAAAGGACAATGTCTGGAAATTTTAAAAGGATTAAAGGAAAAGTACGAGACACATCATAAAGTCATAATAGGTGATAATGCACTTGAGGCTGCTGTACAGTTGTCGGAACGGTATATTACAGACAGGAATCTGCCGGATAAAGCCATTGATGTTCTGGACGAAGCCTGCTCTAAGGTAAGTATGAGAGGATATAAGGTTCCGGATAGTTTAAAGAATTTTGAGGAATCCCTGAAAGAGCTGGCGAAACAAAAAGAGGAAAAAATCAAAGCTGGAGATTTTGAAGGGGCATCTTCACTTCATAAAGAGCAGCAGGAGATTGAAAATAAGCTAGAGAGTATGAGGAAGCGTTTTCGTAAGAAAACGTCTGTGAACCTCCCCCAGATTGAGGAAGCTGATATAGCTGAGGTTGTGTCTGCATGGACAAAAGTTCCGGTGCAGAAGCTGGCGGAAAGCGACACAGACAGACTTAAAAAATTAGAGCAGGTTCTCCATAAGAGGGTCATTGGACAGGATGAGGCTGTAAGTGCGGTTGCAAGAGCTGTGAAGCGGGGCCGGGTAGGCTTGAAGGACCCGAAACGTCCGATTGGTTCCTTCCTTTTCCTGGGACCTACCGGGGTTGGAAAGACAGAGCTGTCTAAAGCCCTTGCGGAAGCTTTATTTGGAAATGAGCAATCCATGATACGTGTTGATATGTCCGAATACATGGAGAAACATTCTGTGTCCAAAATGATAGGTTCACCTCCGGGATATGTAGGACACGAAGAAGGAGGACAGCTTAGTGATCAGGTAAGGACCCATCCTTATTCCGTCATACTGTTTGATGAAGTGGAGAAAGCGCACCCGGACGTATTCAACATACTGCTTCAGGTGCTGGATGACGGACACATTACAGATTCCCAGGGACGCAAGGTGGATTTTTGCAACACTGTAATTATTATGACCTCCAATGCCGGAGCTAAAGCAATTGTAGAACCAAAGAAGCTGGGATTTGCAGTAAAAGAAAATCCGGCAGACGATTATAAACGTATGAAGCAGAACGTAATGGATGAAGTTAAAATGATATTCCGTCCGGAATTTCTGAACCGGATTGATGAGATTATTGTATTCCATGCGTTAGGCAGCAGTCATATGAAACAGATTGTTACGCTGTTATGCAGGGAATTTACGAAACGAGTGAAAAACCAGATGAATATCACTCTTACAATCCGGGATTCTGCCAAGAAGTATATTGTTGAAAAGGGAACAGATGCAAAATACGGGGCGCGTCCTTTACGCAGGGCGATGCAGACAGAACTGGAAGATAAGCTTGCAGAGGCTGTTTTAAACGGAGATGTTAAAGATGGGGACCAGGTGGAAGCGGGAGTCTCTAAAAAAGAAATTAAATTTTACTCAAAGTCTACAAAGCAGTAGAAAATAAAGAGGAATTATTATATAATACAATAAAGAATAGAAAGAATCTGAAATACCTAGGAGGACAATAAAATGACAGCATCAAAAGAGCTAATACAAGCAGAAGAGGACGGAACACTCAGTTTTGGAGACTATACTCTGGAATCTAAGACAAAACAGGAAGATTTCGAATTTGAAGGCGATATTTATAAAGTCAAAACATTTAAAGAAATAACTAAGTTAGAGCGTAACGGTATGTTTGTATATGAATCTGTGCCGGGCAGCACTGTTAAAAGCTTCAAGGCAACAGATTCAGAAGTTACATTTTGTGTATCGTCAGCACAGGATGTACAGTTCACATTGGAACTGGAGCCGGATAGTGAATATGAAGTGTTTATCAGTAATATGTCAGCCGGCAGAATGATGACGAATTTAAGCGGGAAGTTAAGTGTGAGCACAGAAGAAAGTAAAGATGCCTGTGTAGGTGTCAGAGTTGTAAAGTGCTAGAAAGACATTACAGTAAGATTTAAAGTAGAGTCTGGCTCGCCAGATCCGCGTTTGGGCCGGCCGTTTTAGCAGTACTTTCCACTTATACTGCAGTACGGTTCCCCGGAAGAACTTTATGTAAGCAGGAAACGCAGTATTCTATTACATAAGAAAGAGACAGGAGAGCAGAGGGCCTGTCTCTTTTTATATAGCAGGAAATACTTCGGTATTTCTTACTATATAAAACTGACCGGGGATGTGCACTACGCGCATAAGGAAAAGTTTCTTGGAGAAAGGAGTATTATGGCAAAGGGGAAGAAAAGTGTATTCTTCTGTCAGAACTGTGGGCATGAAGAATCGAAATGGCTGGGGCAGTGCCCGGCCTGTAAGGAATGGAATTCATTTGTGGAAGAAAAGACAAGTTCGGTGAAGACAGCCGGAATAAAGAAGGCACGGGAGACAGAAATCGTATCCCTGTCAGAAGTCAGCGCGGATGATCATACGAGAATTCTGACCGGAATCGGGGAGCTGGACCGGGTTCTTGGAGGCGGAATTGTACCGGGTTCTCTGGTGTTGGTAGGAGGTGACCCGGGAATCGGAAAGTCAACACTTTTGCTCCAGGTATGTCAGTGTCTGTCTAAAAATAAAAAGATACTCTATATATCGGGAGAGGAGTCTCTGGCACAGATTAAACTGCGGGCAAATAGAATGGGTGAATTTGAAGAAAATCTGAAACTCCTGTGTGAGACAAACCTGGAGACAATACGGACGGTTATTGAGAGCAAGCAGCCCGAAGTAGTGATTATAGATTCCATTCAGACAATGTACAGTGAAGAAGTGTCTTCGGCTCCGGGGAGTGTTTCTCAGGTTCGGGAATCAACGAATATCTTTATGCAGCTTGCCAAAGGGATGGGTATATCTATTTTTATTGTAGGACATGTAACAAAGGAGGGGACTGTAGCCGGACCAAGGGTTTTGGAACATATGGTAGACACAGTACTGTATTTTGAAGGAGACAGACACGCTTCCTACCGGATTTTGCGGGGGGTGAAAAACAGGTTTGGTTCTACCAATGAAATTGGTGTATTTGAAATGCGCCAAAATGGGTTGGCAGAAGTAGAAAATCCTTCTGAATATATGTTAAGTGGAAAACCAGAAAATGCTTCTGGTTCTGTTGTAGCCTGCTCTATGGAAGGTACGCGGCCAATTTTGATAGAAATTCAGGCTCTTGTCTGCCAAAGCAATTTTGGATTACCCAGGCGTACTGCAGCCGGAACCGATTATAACAGGGTCAACCTTCTGATGGCTGTGCTCGAGAAACGAATAGGTCTCCATCTATCTAGTTATGATGCTTATGTTAATATTGCCGGGGGAATTAAAATGAATGAGCCTGCCATTGACCTGGGAATTGTAATGGCGCTGGTTTCCAGTTATAAGAACCGTCCGATAGATGAGAAAATGATTGTGTTCGGGGAAGTAGGACTGAGCGGTGAAGTGCGCGCGGTAAGTATGCCGGAACAGCGGGTAACTGAGGCTAAAAAACTGGGATTTGAAACATGTGTGCTTCCTATGGTATCGACAGATATGGTAAAGGGGATTAAAGGGATTAAAATAATAGGAGTGAAAACGATCAACGATGCAATGAATCTTCTATAGAAAGTGGACAAGGAGGAAAGATGAATGGAATTTACACAAAACAATACCTTTTGGATACATAAGCCAAAAGAATATAGTTTTCTGAATGGAAAGGTATGTATCACAACGGAACCGGGTACGGATTACTGGCAGCGTACCTATTATGGCTTCAGAAATGATAATGCTCCTGTATTGCTGATGAAGACCAAAGAAACTTATTTTTCCTTTACTGTGAAAACAGAATTTGACAGCAGCCACAGGTTTGACCAATGTGGTATTATGATTTACCAGAATAGCGATAACTGGCTGAAGGCTTCTATAGAATACGAGAATGAAGAATTTCAGCGTTTGGGAAGTGTCGTTACCAATCATGGATATTCCGATTGGGCAACTACAGATATTCCTGCAAAACAGAAAAGTATGTATTACAGGCTGAGCAGACGCGAAAGTGACTTCCTGGTGGAGAACTCTTATGATGGAATAAACTTTAAACAGATGCGCATGGCTCATTTATTTGAAGGAGATGGAGAAATTCAGATTGGAATATATGCCTGCAGCCCGGAAACATCCACATTTCATGCTGCGTTCTCTGAAATAGAGTTTACAGAATGCCAGTGGGAGGAGCACAAGTAACTCTATCCCACTCACTTTTGGCCGAGAATAGAGAACGGTGGAAAAATTCTTTTTGCATATGTAAAAGAGGAAGTGTATAATGAGTGATAGAAGCTTGTTATAATTTCATCAGAACAGGAGAGAAGTGGGGGAGATGTAATAAGCCCATTGGTAATGAAACATTTGTATTTATGGCATTGATTATAATAGATTAGGGGAATAATGAATGGTATCGAAAAAGAAAAATGAGACATTAGTTGATACTATATGCGATTTTATTCGTATGGATATTATTAAGCAGGAACTGGTTCCCGGACAGAAGCTCCAGCCCAAGGAATTAGCGGAGAAATATGGAGTCAGTGAGACACCTGTAAAATTTGCAATGGAGCGTCTTGTAGCGGAAAAGATTGTCGAGAACTTTCCCAGACAAGGGATGCGCGTCAAGTATATTGATTTGGAGGAAGCGAAGGAGATATTCGAGATTCGGCGTATGATGGACTTGTATTATGTGAAGCAGATTATTGTATCCGTTAATACAAATGATCGTTTGAAAAATGCATTAATCAGGAATGTAGATGAACATCGTAAAGCAATTACAGAATACAATAAAAATCAGGATCCGGATTTGTATCAGCTGCATTATAAGCATGATTATCAATTTCATGAACTATATTTGAAATGTTCAGGAAACGGGACACTAGTGGAGATGTATCAGAAGATTAATCCATTTGTATACAGTCATTATATATATCGCCGTCAGACTTTCGAGAAAAATCTGGCAGGAGTAGAAGAACATGCGAATTTAATTAATGCTATTTTTGCCAAAGACGAAGAAAAGGTAAAACAGTCTGTTAATAATCATATTGATAATGCAATTAATACAATCAGTATGATTGTAAAAGTGGATAAGATATTATAGAGTATAGAGAAAGAGGCATTCGCTGGCTATTTGTCAGTGGATGCTTTTTTATGTACTGGGAAAGTTTTCTTTCCCAGTACATAAAAACTCTCTGGGATCGTACTGTGACCAAAATTTCATTATGGAATAAAACTATTTTAAATCATATGGATATAGTAAAAGTGCACAAAATTAAAAAAGATATATAGGAAAAAACACAATTGACGTATAAGAGAAAATCTGACATAATAATATAAAATCTAAATTTATCAAAAAAAGATTTTTTTAGAAAAGATTTAAATTTAAAAAAGAGGAGAAAATGCATGTTGATTTTAGTGTTAGAATCCAGCACTACATCTGCTAAGGCAATGCTGTACGATACCGAAACGAGACAATACGAGACTAGAGTAAGGCCGTATCCACAGATGTATAAGGACATCACAATACATGATGCAGAGCAAGTATTTCTCACGACAGTGCTGCTGGGGAAAGAAATAGCAGAAGGCAGAACAATTAGCATGATTGCATTGGGGGGGACATGGCACAGTGTAATGTTATGTAACACTCAGATAAAACCAGTCACACCGGTTTATCTCTGGTCATACACAGGAGCTGCGGGGCTGTGCAGCAGTCTCAGACAGAACACAGAACAGGTGAATCAATATTATCAGCAGACAGGCTGCATGGTGAATGCTATTTATCCCATGTATAAGCTGTTAATGTTAAAGGAACAGTACCGATTATCGGATTACATAATAATGGGGCAGGGAACATATTCCACGTTTAGACTCACCGGGGAAAGAGTGATTACCGAGTGCATGGCCTCCGGTACAGGGCTGATGAATATTCACACTGGGCAGTGGGATGAGGCATTACTTAAACAGTTGGAAATAAAAGAAGAACAATTGTGCAGTCTGATTCCTTACAATAAGACATTTCCACTGAGCAGAGAGGGTTCTCAGCTTTTAGGAATACAGGAAGGAACTCCTGTGATCCCGGCTAATTCAGACGGTGGATTGAACCAGGTTGGGGTTGGGGCACTTCAGGAAGGGGTTATGACTTTTTCTGTTGGCACAAGTGGAGCCATGCGGCTGTCTGCCGGTAAAGCAGTAATTCCTCAGAAGCCGTCAACATGGTGCTATCGCTCTCCCAAATCATGGCTGGTGGGGGCTGCCACATCGGGCTGCTGTAATTGTATTGATTGGTTTCGCAGCAGTGTGGGAAATGAAAAAACATATGAGGAATTAGAATCAGGGCCGGGAATATCGGAAAATACACCAGTATTTTTGCCATTTTTATTTGGGGAGCGATGTCCGGGCTGGGACGATGAGAAAAGGGGGGGATTTTTAGGAATAGAACCATATCACGGCGTAAGGGATATGTACCGTGGGATTCAGGAAGGAGTTCTCTTTAATCTTTATCAATGCTACAAAGTAATTCTGGAGGTAAATGGAAAACCGGAAAGGATAAAATTATCAGGCGGCATACTTCACTCGGAGGTCTGGAGACAGATGTGTGTAGATATCTTCCAAAGAGAGATGGAGATTGAAGAGATGCCGCATGGCTCATTGCTGGGAGGTGCAGTACTGGCCATGGAACTATTGGGAGTTATTCCAGATGCATCAGAGTTTCTGGAGGGAGAAGCCCGTATTATAAAACCAAATTTAGATAACGCAGCAATTTATGAAAAGAAGTTCAGGCGTTATTTAAAATATTACAATGCAAACACATAATTTTATTGAGGAGGAAGAAAGATGAGAAAGAAATATTTACAAGTAGCGGTATCGGCAGCATTAACTGTGGTGCTGGCAGTTGGCACGGTAGGATGTGGAAAGAAGGAGAGCGCAAGTAATCAAGAAAATAGTGGTGGAGAGACTATTACAATGAAGCTAGCCTTGGTAGACCCGGAGAACTCAAATTATGCTAAGGGTGCGAACGCAATTGCAGATGAAGTAGAGAAGGCCACAGATGGGAAAATTAAGATTGAAGTGAATGCAGGGGGTTCTTTGGGGGGAGAAAGAGATACGGTAGAATTGGCAATGTCTAACAATCTGGATATTGCAACATGTGCGAATTCAGTATTAACCAATTTTATTCCTGAAATGGGAATCCTGGATCAGGCATATTTGTGGACAAATGCTGAACAGGCACATGCGGCAGTGGACGGGGAATTAGGTGACTTAATTAAGGAAAAAGCAGAGGCCCAGGGACTTCATGTTATTGGCTTCATGGAATCCGGATTCCGTAATACTTTTTCTACACAGCCAATCGAATCTGTGGAGGATTTCAAGGGGGTAACGATCCGTACCATGGAAAATAAATATCATCAGGCGGCATTTACTGCATTCGGAGCAATGCCGGTTGCAATGAATTACAACGATGTATTTACAGCACTTCAACAGGGAACTATTGATGCCGCTGAAAACGCAACTGTAAACTGTCTTGCGTCCGGATATTATGAGGTTACAAAGCACATCACAAATACGCAGCATGCATTCGTATACATTGTATTATGCATGTCCGACAGTGCATGGAATAAGATTCCGGAAGATTTACAGCAGCCATTTCTTGATGCAGTACAAAAAGGGTGTGAAGCACAGAGAGAGTATCTTGTAGAAGCAAATACAGAGGCTGAAACAGAACTGAAAGAAAAGGGTGTTGAATTTCATGATATTGATGTAGAAGAATTGCAGAAAGCATACAAGGCGGAAGCTGAAAAGCAAGGGTTCACATTTGATGAAAAATGGCAGGAAGCTGTAGATAAGGCAATTGAGACTACAAAATAATTGGCGGTGAAAAGCAATACAAAGAATTTCTGGAGGCTAAAATGAAAAAAGGATTACAAATATGTCAGAGAATGGAAGACTGGATTATGGTTTTGACTTTTGCAGTTATGGTTATCGCAGCGTTTGTTCAAGTATTTAATCGTAATATTACTCAGATCTCATCGCTGACAGGGATGGAAGAAGTATCAAAATATTGCATGATTTATATGGTACTTTTGGGAACGGAACTGGGGCTGCGTGATGGCACGCAGATTGCAGTTACCGCAGTTGTAGATAAAACAAAAGGCATGGTAAAAAAAATACTGCGCATTATTTCAAAGCTGATTGTTGTAATATTTTCCGGAACTATGTGCTATCAGGGATATGGGATGGTTATGCAGCAGGTAGCATCCGGGCAAAAATCACCGGCACTGCAGCTACCGATGTCAATTCCGTATGCAGCTTTGGTTATCAGTTTTGGAATTATTACAATTGTACAAGGTGTTACAGCGATTATTATGATAAAAAATATCGGAAAAGAAGAGGACGAAGCAGAAGGAATGGACGTTCCGGATGAAACAACAGGGGGTGAAATAAGATGACAGGTTGGATATTATTTGGAACATTTGTAATTATGCTGTTGATAGGTGTGCCGATTGCTATGTCCCTTGGTATATCTACAGCTCTTACCATTCTTATTAGCCCGGAAATCAACCTTTCTCTCAATATTATTACCCAGAGAATTTTTGGCGGTCTGGATTCGACCTCAATTATGGCTATTGCATTCTTTGTATTAGCTGGAAACATCATGACAAAAGGTGGGATTTCGAGAAGGTTATGTGATTTTGCCAACTCAATAGTGGGTGGATTTCGGGGAGGTATGGCACTTGCAATGGTAGTCGCCTGTGCATTTTTTGCGGCACTTTCTGGTTCCGCCCCGGCCACGGTTGTTGCCATTGGTGTTATGCTTTATCCTGATATGGTTCGGCTTGGTTATCCGAAGGAGCGGGTGGCGGGGCTTCTGGTCGTATCAGGTGGACTGGGACCAATCATTCCTCCAAGTATCATCATGGTAGTGTATGCTACGATTACAGGCGCATCTGTAGGAGATATGTTCAAATCCGGTATGTCTATCGGTTTAGCCATTGCAGTTGTCCTCATTATAGTTGTATTAGTCATTGCGAACAAAGAAAGCTGGCCAAAGACTAAGGAAAAGATGACGATGAAGCAGTTTGGCATAAGCTTTGTGAAAGCAATTCCTGCATTGTTTCTTCCTGTCATTATTTTGGGGGGGATTTATTCGGGAATTCTGACACCGACAGAGTCGGCAGCGGTGGCTTGTATATGGTCATTGATTGCATCTATGTTTATATATAAAGAAGTTAAGGTAAAAGACTTGTATGCAATTTTTCTGGATTCAGCGAAAAGTTCAGCAATGATTCTATTTATCATTGCGACATCAACAGCATTTGCATGGCTATTTGCATTCTCAGGAATATCAACAGCACTTGTAAATTTTGTTATAAACATGAACTTGTCAGCAACAGCCTTTTGTTTAGTAGTGGCAATTATTCTTTTGATTTTCGGAGTTTTTCTGGAAGGAATTGCAACAGCTGTCCTTATGGTTCCAATTCTCTGGCCCATTGCACAGTCGTTGGGAGTAAATGTTATTCATTTTGGTATGATTGTATCCATTGCGAATGTAGTAGGAACAATGACACCTCCGGTTGCTGTAAATATATTCGCTGCAGCAAGTGTTACAAAATTGAAGATGGGAAGTATTGCCAAGGGTCAGTTACCCTTTTTCATTGGATATCTGGCAGTGTTCTTCCTGGTAGTATTTTTCCCGCAGTTGTCTACAATGTTCATTAAATAGGAGAAGCAGTACATGAAAGAACAGAAAAATAAAGAACGTATGGAACGGTGGCGTGCCCAGTCTTCTGAAGAATGGGGATTCCACAAGGTAGTGACACCTGATACCTGCGAGTGTCAGGAGACACAGATATTTCGCTTGAACCTGCAGGAAGGGACGGCCTACCTGCTAGAATCAAAAGGGCTGGAACTTCACGGGGTTCTAATCAGCGGAAAGGCAGCGTTAAGTGAACATGCGGTGCTGAATCAGAAAATGGACAAGTTTGATTCTTTTTATATTCCGGGGAAAAATGAAGTTAGAATCACGGCGGAGGAAGACTGCTTCTTTTATATTGCCGGAGCAGTTTGTGAAGGATACGGAGAACCAATGTTCAGAAAGTTTGATATTACACTTCCTATCGGAGATATTCATCAGATTCATGGTTCAGGAGTGGGACAGCGGGAAGTCATGTTTACCCTTGCACCACAGGATAAGGCATCCAGGCTCTTGTGTGGTCTTACATGGAGCGGAGAGGGAGCCTGGACCAGTTGGCCGCCTCACCAGCATGAGAAGGATTTAGAGGAAGTATACTGTTACTTTGACATGCCCGCCCCCAGATTTGGTTTCCATGTGAGTTATCTGAAGAGTGGAGAGGTGGAAGATATTGTAACACATACGGTTCAGACAGGAACTTGTGTACAGGCACCTTGCGGCTATCATCCAACAGTGGCATCACCTGGAACGAGAAATACATATTTGTGGGTATTGGCTTCTTTTAGCCATCCAAGCAGAAGATATGACTTAGCGGTATTAGATCCGGTATATGAAAATTGTTAAGCATATTAGAGAAAGGTAAATATAACATGAGTGATATGTTAAAAAAATTAGAAGAATTAAAAATTGTACCTGTTGTGAAGCTAGATAGGGCAAGTGATGCAAAGGCTCTTGGCGATGCGCTTTGCAGAGGGGGGCTTCCTGTTGCAGAGGTAACATTTCGTACAGATGCTGCGGAAGAATCTATAGTGACGATGAAAACGGAATTTCCTAACATGTGTGTGGGTGCCGGAACGGTAGTAAATGTTGAGCAGGCCAAACGTGCCCTGAACGCAGGGGCAGAGTTTATTGTGTCACCAGGTTTTTCAAGAGAAGTGACCGAATTTGCAATAGAAAATAATATTATGATATTTCCTGGAATCTGTACACCGACAGAGATTATGGCTGCTATGGAGTATGATATTCCAGTAGTAAAATTTTTCCCGGCAAAGCAGTATGGGGGATTAGATACAATCAAGGCACTGGCAGCACCATTTCCTTCTTTAAAATTTATGCCTACGGGAGGAATCAATGCTGAAAACATTAAAGAATTCCTTGCATGTAATAAAATAATTGCTTGTGGTGGAAGCTGGATGGTTAATCCGGTACATATCGATAACAAAAATTTTAATGAAATTGTAAGAATCACAAAGGAAGCAGTGGATCTGGTTCATTAATAAATAAAAATATTTTAAGTAAAAGGAGTAGCGTTATGAATATGTTTGATTTAACAGGGAAAAAGGCAATTGTCACAGGAGCTGCTCAAGGATTGAGCTTCGGTATGGCAGAAGGTCTTATGGAGGCAGGGGCAGAAGTTTGCATAATTGATATTAACCCAAAGGCAGAGGAAGTGGCAAAGAAGATGTGTGAAAAAGGCTTCAAGTGCCATAGTGTGATTGGCAATCTGGGGGATGATAAGCAGCGGGTGGAGGCTTTTGATAGGTCTGTTGCATTACTTGGAAATCATCTGGACATTATTGTAAACAGTGCAGGTGTACAGAAACGTCACAAGAGTGAAGAATTTCCACTTGATGACTGGAGGTTTGTTCTGGACATTAACTTAACTGCGGTATTTGTACTATGCCAGTTGGCAGCGAAACAGTATATAAAGCAGGGCACAAAGGGAAAAATCATTAATCTTGCCTCTATGCTTGCCTTTTTCGGTGGTTATACAGTACCTGCATATGCTGCAAGTAAGGGTGCAGTTGCTCAGATTACAAAGGCTTTCTGCAATGAGTGGGCAGAAAAGGGAATAAATGTGAATGCTATGGCACCAGGATATATGGACACCGAGATGAATGTTGCTCTCACAGACCCAAGTAACCCGCGTTATATGGAAATTACTAACCGTATTCCAGCAAAAAGATGGGGGACTCCGGATGATATGAAGGGAACAACTGTATTTCTTGCATCATCCGCGTCAGACTATCTGAATGGAGCGGTTATCCCTGTAGATGGTGGATACCTAGTGAAATAAAGGATGATAGGGAGAAGGAATATGCAGCAGAAATGTGATATTGCAGTGTATGGTCTGGGTGTGATGGGCGCCAGCCTTGCTAAAAATATGCTGAATCATGGATACAGAGTGGTAGTATATAGTATCAGTGAGCAGGAGAGGGCTCGTTTTAAAGACGACATAAAGAATCAGGATACATATGTGATAGCTGAAAGTGAAGAGGAACTGCTGCAGTCTCTTGCCTCTCCAAGAAAAATATTTATTATGATCATGGCAGGCAAGCCTGTGGACATGGTTCTTGATAGTTTGATACCATGTCTCAATAAAAACGACGTAGTGATGGATGGTGGTAACTCATACTACGAAGAAAGTGTACGCCGTTATTATAAGTGTCAGGAAGCCGGGATCCAATTTTTGGGTGTCGGCGTTTCTGGCGGAGAGAAAGGAGCACTGACCGGTCCCAGTATGATGGTTGGAGGAAGCAGGAGGGGCTGGGAGAGCAGCAGAAGGATTTTGCAAACAATAGCAGCAAAATACGAAGGAAATCCATGCTGTGTTTATCTTGGAAATGAAGGAGCCGGGCATTATGTGAAAATGGTACATAATGGAATTGAGTATGGGATTTTACAGTTGCTTTCAGAAACCTATCATTATCTGAAAGACGGGATACACGCACCCCATGAGAAAATTACAGAGTTGTTCCGTTCATGGAAAGAAAGCGAATTATCTTCATATCTGATTGATATCAGTATTCAGGTTTTAGAGAAAAGGGATGTGGATGGGAAATTTTTGCTGGACAAAATCAGAGATAAGGCAGATCAGAAAGGTACAGGCCTTTGGACATTGAAGGAGGCGTTAAAGGCGGGGATCTATGTACCGACTATCTATGAAGCAGTACAGGCAAGAAGCTTTTCCGGCAGGGATAAAGTAAGGAATTCTGGCAGGAAAATACTTGCTAAAGGTCAAAGTACAGCATTGTTTATAGAACTTGATGAGAGTATTTGCCATATGTTTAAGGAAGCATTATATTGGGGCATGATTTCCTGTTACAGTCAGGGCCTGGAACTGATTCAGTATGCATCGAAAAAATATGACTGGCAAATCCCAATCCTTGAAGTTGTTCAGGTGTGGAGAGAAGGTTGTATCATTCGCAGTGCATTGCTCTCTGAGATTCAGAACGCGCTGATTGGGAAACCAGAAGCTTTAATTTTGAGCCAATATTGGACTGATAGGGAGGAGAAGGTAGAGAGTGTGAGATATATCACAGCTAATGCTCTTCTGGCGGGATATCCGTGTGCAGCCTATGAAAGTGTATTAAATTACTATTCATATTTTGAAACAGAGACAATGCCGGTATGCTTCTTGCAGGGATTACGGGATTGTTTTGGAGCTCATACATATGAGAGAAAAGATGGGAATGGGCGTTTTCATACAGAATGGACAGAATAAATTGCCCCAGGCATATTTGAGGAGAGGTCATGAAAAGATATAAAGTAATAGTAACAGCAAGATCCTTTGGTAAAACAGACGATCAGGCAAAAGATATATTAGAAAAAAATGGATGTAAAATTGTAAAAATAGAAGCAGCCAACGGATCTGTGGAGGAGCAGATAAGAAAAGAAATTGTGGATTCAGATGCGGTTATCGCAGGATTGGATGATTATACGGGGGAAATTATTAAGTCGGGGAAAAAGTTGAAGGTCATCTCCAGATATGGCGTGGGATATGACAAAGTGGATCTTGAAACGGCAAAAAAGAATAATGTAGCGGTTACCATTACCCCGGGAGCAAATGGGGATTCGGTGGCTGATATGGCCGTGGCGCTTATGCTTGATGTGGCAAGAAATGTTGCATATATGGACAGAACCATGAAAGAAAAGAATCAGCAAAGGCCAGATGGTGTGGAGATGTGGCAGAAAACCATCGGCGTAATCGGGGCGGGAAGAATTGGCCAGGGTGTTGCGAGAAGGTGCAAAGGATTTGACATGCGGGTGCTCTGTTATGACATGTATGAAAATGAGCTCTTTAAAAAAGAAGTGGGAGCAGAATATGTGGATTTGAATACCCTTTTGAAAAAATCTGATTTTATTACGATTCATTCTCCGCTTACACCGGAAACAGAAAATATGATTGACAAAAAAGCATTTGCAGTTATGAAAAACGAAGCAATTATTATTAATACCGCAAGAGGTGGAATCATTAATGAGAAGGATTTATATCAGGCATTAAAAGGTGGAGCAATCCGCGGTGCCGGACTAGACGCAACTGTAAAAGAGCCACCCTATGACAGCGAATTGCTGACACTTGATAACTGTATTATAACACCTCATGCGGGAGCAGCGACTAAGGAAGCCAGTAATAAAATGAGTGTTCTGGCAGCACAGAATGTTGTAGACATCCTGACAAGAGGAGTCTGTGATTATCAGGTATAAGCGGCATTTACATAGAAAGAAGGGGGATGTAGTGAAAAAAGCAGATTGTATGTATTGTACAAAAAATGAAAAGCTGCAGAGGTTAATGATACCAATTGCGGAATATGAAGGCACAAATATATATTACTTTAAGGACCAGAAACATCGAGGGAGATGTATTGTTGCTGCGGGCGGACATTATGATGAATTGTATCAGATGGAAGAGGAAAAAAGGAATAAATTTATGAATGTCGTGGCCAGGCTTGCGTTGGTTATACAAGAAGAATTTGATGCCGACAAAATTAATTATGCAATATATGGGGATCTGGTCCCCCATTTTCATGTACATCTGGTCCCAAAGAAGGAGGGAGAACTCCAGTGGGGAGGCCCCTTTACAGATGATATCGATAAAGTAAGTCTTGCGGAAGAAGAATATGAACAAGATATAGAAAAGATCAAAAGCAGATTATAAAGGAAACACAGAGGCTATCCCCAAATTGTAGAAACATTCAAACTAATATAAGCTAAAAGTGATATGCTTCCCTTGTAGTAGGAATTTGAAATGTAAAAACTGCTCATTACAAGGAGGAGCATATCAGATATTTTGAGGCTGAAAAACTTGTCGAAAAAAGGTGTTGACAAATAATATGAGGGTGTGATACTATAACAAAGCTGTCGCTTGAGGGGCGAGCAGAAAGCTCAGAAACAAGCCTTGAAAAAGTAAAAGAAAAATAAAAAAGTTCTTGACAGAAAGCAGACAACATGATATCCTATAAAAGTTGCCGCTGACGACAAAGAACGACAGCGAAAACGACAAAGAACCTTGATAATTAAACAATAGACAACAAACCCTTGAAAATTTCTTATAGAGAAAATTTTTAAGAACAGCATCAGAAATGATGCACCCATCACTGGAAGAGATTCCGGTGGTAAGAACAGTAAAACATGCTTATTGAACTACTAATGTTCAATAAGAGGGATAGAATTAGCTAGTAGCGATTCTTGACTGGAAACAAACACTTTTAACGAGAGTTTGATCCTGGCTCAGGATGAACGCTGGCGGCGTGCTTAACACATGCAAGTCGAGCGAAGCACTTTACTTGGATTTCTTC
>NZ_QGDS01000007.1 GCF_003149105.1 Faecalicatena contorta
GCCAAATGAAGTTTTTAGTGTTTTGGCTGAATATCCATTTCTGCGGTTTGTCCCCTCCTTTTCCTGTCGGTCATTACTCTCATAACCCAGATGATCTTTCATTTCTCCCTGAAGCATTGATTCAAACATAGGGCCGAAGATATCTTTCAAAGCATCCTGCATGTCTCCGACGTTTTCCGGTTGGTACTGATTCAGTATTGCCTGTACCAGTGCATCTTTTTTAGGGTCACGTTTTCTTCTTGCCATAGTAGTTCTATCCTTCCTTTTCTCTGTTGTTTAGTTTAACATATCCTGACAAAAAAACAGAGTGTGAAGTTCATTTTGAACTTACACACTCTATCTTACACTCCCATTTTATCGTATTCAGCAATCAACTCAATCAAGTATTTATAGTTATCTCCTGTAATTCCAAAGCTAATTTGAGAGGGATTTTGATAAAAATCTTCTGCAAGTTTTACCATATCATTATCTACCTTATTTGCTTCAAGAACGTTTTCTTTCCAATAGTGGATACATTTGAGGGCTTTCTTGTCCTTTGAGGATAAATTCTTTTCAAAACAAAAATTCAAATCTTTTATAAAAGCATTCCAGCTTTTTATATTGAAATCTAGTTTTTCCTCTTCATACTTTATCAGGTTATCAATCTGAGCTTGCGAAACATCAGTGCTGCTTCCGACATGAGAGAAAAAAGGAAGAATGGATGGAGTTATATCTTGTTTTTCTTCTATTTGCTCATTTAATCTGGATAACCGCATTAAACGCAGCTGTAAATCGGTAATTTCCGCTTCTACTCTACGCATTTCTTCTTCAATAAAAACCCGAATATTAAAGTTGTTATTATTTACATATTGATGAATTTCAGCCAAATTCATTCCCATATTTTTAAGCGAAAGGATAACAAAAAATTTTGAGAAAGAACCTGAATCGTAGAACCTGTGCCCATACTCATTGATATGTGCTGGTTTCAACAGGTTGATTTCATCATAATACTGTAAAGTCCGTACGCTTACGCCGGTTAATTCAGCAAATGCCTTAATTTTTATATAGTGGTTCATTATTATTTCCTCTATTCTATTCTGTTTTCTGATATAACATTTGCTAAAGGGCTATATATGCCAATCACTTTCTGCCACTCGGTCTGCTCTAACTGCTTTGACAGATATAACAATTCCGCGTCGCCCTTAGTTATTGCCTTTTCATCGGCAAAGGGTAATGGCTGCATTAGTACTCCTCTTGTAGCATTATCGCCGGCCATTATAAAATGACTCGGCAGTTGCTCACTTTGTACTGTGAAATAAGCAAATAAAACATCGATATTATCAATATGTGCCTCAACTGTACCTGTGTGTAAACCTGTGTTCCAATCGCCTGTAGTTATCGACAATAAAGATTTATCATTAAATAAATCCGATACAGTTTCTTTAAATTCATTAAGTTTATTAGTGTATTCTATACTAAACTTTGAATTTGTTACCATGCAGAAAATAGAGATTTCTTTTGAAAGACGCAATGAAAAGCTTATTTTCTGATTAAAATCATTCATAGCAGATAACAACGTACAGTTTGTAATTATTTGTTCTAAAAACTTACGGATACAATCATTTCCTGTAAAATCATTTAGTTCCTTTTCTGCAATTTGATATGTATCAGCAATAACAATTCTAAAGTCCTTATTCATTGAAAACATTTTTATAATATTATTCATTTTTATCACCTCAAGGTCATTGTACTCTATTACGTAGCGTGATACGCAAGGTTTTTATAATCGATGGCGGAACGTTTACATTCTGACTGATATTAACTAATGTAAATATATTGTTGTATATTTGAAGCACATATTAACATTTAAAATAATTACAGAACAATGATAGAAAATTAAAGAAATAAAAAAAGCCCGTGTTTATAGGCTTTATGGTAAGTATTATTTTTCAAAGGTGTGTCATAAGAGTGCCGAAAACGTCGAAAACAAAAAGGTCCTCTGAAATACGGCTGTTTTTTCTTCTGAACCACTTCCCAAACATTGTCTCAAAGGTATCTATAGCTATTAAGAAATATGTTATTTCTTTTTTGTACGGTCCAATAGATAGTCAACGGATACGTCGTAATAGTCTGCCAGTTTTATAAAAACCTCAACCGGAATATTGATTTTACCTAGCTCATATTTAGAATATGTAGTCTGTTTTATATGTAGATAGTCAGCAATCTTCTTTTGTGTCTTATCACCATCTTCTCTTAGATTCCGCAAATTTTCATAAATCATATCAAATACCTCATAATGTTTTCTTTATAAGAAATCTTACGATGACTATTAAAAATAGTCCCATTACTATTATGACTAATATATATAGTAAAAAAGGTGTGCGCCATGAGGAATGGTGGAGCAGAACTCAAAAACATTTATATAACTCCAGAGCAGAAAAAAGAGTAGAGAAGTCTTCATTTACAAAGACTTCTCTACTCCCAATCAATGCGGAAGAAGAGACTTGAACTCTCATTAATACCGCTAAGAATGATGTAATCACTGGGATTGTTGCGTGTCGTGTTGCATGTCGTGTTGCATCTTTTCGAAGTAATCCAATGCCTTATTTGTCATTCTCTCTCTTACCTCTGGCAATGCATGTCTATACACCTCTTTTAATACTGAATCATTCCCCCATCCGCCAGACTCCATAATATAAGCATCTGGTGTTCCAAGCGCGTGCTGTATCGATGCATTGTAGTGCCTTAAATCGTGGAATCTGAAATGAACAAGTCCCGTATGCTTGAGTATGGTTTTAAAACGATTTGTGATGTCGTTCGGTGTTAAACCTACAGTATCCTCTTGCATTTTTCGAATCTTATCCCCCACAAAGGATGGGAATGTTACATATCTGTCTCCGGCGTAGGATTTTGGAGCTTTTATAATCCATTTCGCATCCGCGTTAAGCACCATCGTTTTTGATATGTGAATCGTATTCTTTTCGAAATCCGTCTTTCTGTTAAATGCGGATATTTCACCGCGTCTCATAGCACCGTAAGCGGCAAGCATCACAGGAACTTCCATATCGGTTCCATTCACCGCCGACATGAGGGCTTTTATATCGCTCTCAGAAGGAATATATATATCTGGCCTTAGTTTCTTTGGCAAAGTAATTTGAAGCCGTAAATCGGGCCGATAACGATTCATAACGGCGGTAATGAGTCCGTTCATATCCCTAACGGTTTTGGGAGACTTCTTAATCGCAGCGGTGTTAATTTCTCCTTGTATGATATCCTGTGTGAGGTTCTTTAGCTTGTAGTCCATTAGAGGAACCATACAATTCCGCTGCATGCTCTTGTACTTGCGTATGCTAGCCGGGGACAATACTTCGTTTCGCTCTTTAATGTATCTTTCCAAAGCCTCCCCAAATGTAAGTCTATATACAGGCTTTGCTATATCGTCCTTTTTATCGGCGAACTCTGCCGCCATAGCTTCTGCGCGCCGTTTTCCAGCCTTGGTGGGGTCCTCACAAGTGAATGACTCGTAAACACGTCTTTGCTTTTGTTTTCCCGTCTTTTCGTCAATTACGGGGTTATCCTCTTCATCACAGACTAATTCGTAATGACTGAAAACCTGACACCTCCATGATCCAGAGGGTAATTTCTTAGCTGTTGGCATAAAATCATCTCCTTTCTTTAAAATTTATCATAAAAATAACACTCGGTACTTGCCCGAATGCCCCGAAGATGATACAATATCTTTGCATAAGTGCATATCTTCGGATATGTTAACCGTTCCTGATTGCCGTCAGGGGCGGTTTTTAATTATTCTTTATCACTTAAAAGATACTTTAAATCATTGCAAGCATCAGACAAAGCCTCATCAGCATCATTAAAATTAGCCGAAAACTCCTCGATGTTTCCTGTAGGATTATCCACAACGTTTAGCAATTTATTATAAGCAGAACGGACTTCCTTAGCGGACTCGTACTGTTCAGTCAAACTTTTTGGTACTTTTTTAATACTTTTAATTCCAATGTCTATGAATTTCTCATTTGCTTTCGCGGCACCTATTTTATTAGAATAGTCTCCGTTTATGAAATATTCATTAATGGATTCGTTAAAATCTTTAAATCCTCCCGCACCATTTAGATATCTTGTATATATATCAGTGGTAGAATCTTCGACTTTAAAAATGCTATTATACCAAACAGTTTTTGTCATATTTCCGGCATCTTCGCATAACATTCCACCTTCTATTGCGTCATCATATAAATCATTAAGAATAACCAAAGTGTCATTTTCATTCTTTTTGTTAGCTGACCAAATAGACAACGCTACGATAACTAAAGCCATTATCGAAACTACGGCAATAACGATAGGAAGGTTTAATTTTTCACCATGTTTTTTCTTTATATCCTCTTCCATATATCCTCCTTTTCTTCTGTACCTTACACCAAATTCACGTTAATCCTCAAGGCGTAACATCTTCATGCGCTACTGTCTCTATGATTTGCACATCTTCTCTTTCAAAATCACATCCTACAATATGTTTTATCGCATGATTAAACGATTTCACTTGTTTTTGCTCACATAGCCTATTATTAATAAAAATAGAGTATGTTCCATCTTCATTTTGCGTAACAATTTCATTTGTTTTCATGTTATCCAGCAAAAATACTTGATAATCAATCATCAGTAATACCGCGCTCCTTTCTTTTTAAAGCCATAAGCATATCATAAGTAGTTTTTAGGTCTTCTGGTTCAGCATCTTCTGCCGCGTTAAATAGCACTCTTAGATCTTTATTCTCAAATAGTTTTTGTGCCATTCGAGCAGTTTCATCATTAAGATAATATTTTTCTCCTCCTTTCTTTTCTTCTCCGGTCATGAGGTAATCAACAGACACCCCAAAATAGTCAGCGAGTTTCTTCATGTTGTCTGCCTTAGGAGTGCTCCTCCCCCTTTTCCAATCACTTAAAGTTGACTGTGTAACTCCGGTTTCTTTAGCTACTTTGTAAGCTGTAGCACCAAAACTTTGTAATAATTGCTCAAAAATCTCATACATGATTTGTCCACCTTTCACAAACATGGATAAATACTATGAAAATCCGATAATAATATTGACATTATCGAAAATGCGTAGTATAGTATGAGTATGCAAAGGGAAAGCGGTATTTCCCAACAGCATACTACGGAAATGTTTAATTTATTCGACAAATAAATATTATCACATTTCCGTAGTAAAAACAATACCACAAGTAAGGAAAGGCGGTGTAAAATTGTACAAAAAATTTGCTGAATTATTGGCAAAAACAAACAAAACGGCTTATCAAGTGTCAAAAGAAACTGATATACCGCAGTCAACTTTAAGCGATTGGAAGCGGGGACGTAGTACTCCCAAAATGGACAAATTAAAAATCCTAGCCGATTACTTCGGTGTATCTATTGAGTATTTCTTAGAGTAGGAAGGAGATTAGATGAACGAATTACAAATTTTCAACAGTCCAGAATTTGGACAAGTAAGAACAGTACAACTGAATAATGAAACCTACTTTGTAGGAAAAGATGTTGCGGAGGCACTTGGTTTTACAAATCCTCGTGATGCAATTAAAACTCATGTTTTCGATGAGGACAAGGGAGTAGAGGTAATCGACACCCTTGGTGGAAAACAAACTATGGTAGTAATTAATGAATCAGGTCTATATGCACTGGTATTTGGGAGTCGATTAGAATCAGCTAAGCGTTTTAAACGCTGGGTAACATCCGAGGTTCTTCCCTCTATCCGAAAGACGGGAACCTACCAGAAGCAATCCATACCGGAGCAGATTAAAACTATTGCAATCGGTTATACAGAACTGGAAGAGAAGGTTGATACCGTAAACGAGGACTTGCAGAATTTCAAGCAGGACATGCCCATTCTTGGCATAGAGGAAAGCAGAATCACAACAGCAGTAAAACGTATGGGTGTCAAATGTCTTGGTGGTAAAGACTCACAGGCTTATGCGGACAAGTCATTACGTGGAAAGGTTTATTCAGATATCCATAACCAGCTTAGACGGGAGTTTGGGGTTACTACATACAAAGCAATTAAGAGAAGTCAGGTAGATAAGGCAATAGAGGTTATAGAAGCGTATGAACTGCCTACGGTCTTATGGGAGCAAATTGTAGATACTAATTCACAGATAGCTATGTAAAGGAGGCAAAACATATGGACGAATCAGCGATAAAGTCAATTAAACTCAACATAGGCCTGGGAACTAAAACTAATATCGATGATGTGTTAGGCAAGGTAAGAAGGTTGGAAAGCCTTTTGGAAGAGGTTAAAACATTGTCTGACGAAATAACCTCTTCCGGGATAGAACTAGAATTTGAAGTCCAGAGTTAGGTTAACTTCTTCTCCGCAATGCGGACAGATAGACTTCCCGGCATGAGCGGAAATCTTTTTTTTGCAGTTCGGGCATTCGAAATCAAATTTTTCAGAAGCCATTTTTGTTCTAGCTTCTTTCAGGATTTGCTTTTCGATATTCTTGAAATTTAAATTTGTTTTAACTTTAACACCCATTTTCGTTTCTCCTTTCTTTTGTACTGGGCTACTGCAATAGCCTGTACTTAGATTATAGGAGAATTGGAAGAAAATAACAATAAGGAGGTGATAACGATGCCAAGATTATCCATCAGCAAAGATGAGGAAATGAACCGGGCCTTAAGGGGCAGCATCAAATATGCACAAGAGGTAAAAGGAATGGACGGATTAAAACTATCGAAGCTGACCGGAATCCCAAAGAGTACTCTGTACCATAAAATCAGGAATCCGGACAAATTTACCGTCCGTGAGTTGCGCATGGTATTTAAGGTTCTTGGTTACCGCGAAGATGACAAGGAAAAGTTTGCCCGTGAATCAATATAGAAAAGGAGGACAGCTATTGCAAAAAGAAGAGAAGGAAATGGAGCGCATCATGTCCGCCTGGGATTGGTTCGTAGCAGGGTTAATACTTGGGAATATAAGCCTAATAGCATTAATCCTGTACATACTGCAAGCGGGACCGTTGTAACAAAAAAGCGCATAGAAAGGTCGGCAAACCTCATGCGCTCAAACAAATATTCACTATTATATTAACAGAATAGGAGGGATTTGTAAATGGAAAAATGGATAGCTAGGGGTATTAACCCTTTTACTGCAACTACAGGTGATGCACTCATACTTGCGGGATGCAGGTACTTAAATAATGCACAATATCCCAGCATGGTTGAATTAGCAGCCATTATTGGAATAGAAAAGATAGAAGAACCGGAGGACAAGCCATGTACAGAGGAGTAGGACCGGAGGCAGGAATAATAGTTCGGGAATAGGATGCTTTTACATATGCTTTCCAACGCTGCTTACATGGGACCATAGACCAGCAGGAAACATTTATGGAGATCGCCCAACATGCGGAGGATATAGAAAGTTTTGCAGAGGGCATTATAGATTGGTTTTATTCCGAGCAATGGACTAAAAGCTTCGGAGATGAAACGGAGGTTGACGATGATGGAGAATATTCCGGGGTATGATGCATGGAAGACCGCGCCGACAGACGAAGAGGAAGAGGACGAGCAGGAACGGCGGTTCAAGGTAAGGAAACGGCACTATAACAATTATTGTGATTATATGGAGGAAATTATAAATGGCAACATTATATCAGATTAATGATGAGATTATGAATTGCGTTGATATGGAAACAGGAGAAATTATTGACGCTGAAAAATTGGCTCAGTTGCAAATGGACTTTGATGTAAAAGTGGAAAATGTGGCTTTGTGGATAAAAAATCTTTTGTCCGATGCGGAGGCAATAAAAGCCGAGAAACTTAAACTTGCAGAGCGTCAAACTGTTTGCGAAAACAAGGCCAAGAATTTAAAAGAGTATTTGTCCGGATTTTTGGGTGGACAGAAGTTCAGCACACCAAAAGTCAATATTACATACAGGAAATCGGAAGCCGTAAACGTCTTTGATATATCTGGACTGCCGGAAGAGTACCTTAAAATTGCAGACCCTACAGCCGACAAGACAAAAATAAAAAAGGCTCTAAAAGAAGGTACGGAACTTGTAGGCGTTGAACTTGTTGTAAATCAAAATATTCAAATAAAGTAGGTGATTGTATGCAGAAATTCAGGAGTTTAAGAGCGGATGAAATTGATTGTCGTATAGCAACAGTCAAAAGCAACGGATTATCATTACTGCTGTATAAAGATGCTCGGTGCGACATGAATATCTTAGATGAAACTGTAGGACCTGAGAACTGGGAACGTAGACATACCAGAGATAATGCTAATTGCATTGTGAGTATATGGGACAGCGATAAAGATCTGTGGGTTTCTAAAGAAGATACCGGAACAGAAAGTTTTACAGAGAAAGAAAAAGGTCTTGCATCTGACAGCTTTAAGAGAGCGTGTTTCAATTGGGGAATCGGCAGAGAACTATATACAGCACCGCATATTTGGATTCCGTCTGACAAGTGTTCGATAGAGACAAGTGACAAAAAGGACCGATATGGAAAGCCTGTTATGACTTGCAAAGATAGATTCTCTGTGGAACAAATAATTTACGATGAAAACAAAATCATCGTTGCACTATCTGTTAGAAACGATACTAGAAAGCAACGTGTATATGTGTATGATAACAGACCAAAAGAGAGTGATAAAAAGTGAAATTCACAGGCCGATTAAAAGAACCAGTTATTGATTACCTTACAGGCCGCCTGACTATTTTATTTGAGACATACGAGGACTTTAGAGAAGCCTATGAGGAATTGAAGGACAAGGGTATATTAAGCCTTGAAATAAAGCCGTACAAGAAGAAACGAAGTTTAGATGCTAATGCCTATTATTGGGTACTGCTTACCAAACTTGCAAGGCTACTGGAATTGTCAAATCCAGAAGCGCATAATCGGATGATCTGTCACTACGGATATCCCGTAATTATAGGAGGAGGACTTGCAAGGACACCGCTACCCGATACGGAGGAAGTAGACCGTAAAATAAAAAATGCTACAGAATACCATCTGAAATCTACGTCCGATGTAAAGGCTGGAAAAGACGGAGTCACGTACAGGACCTACATAATGATGAGGGGTTCCAGTGAGTACAACACTGAGGAAATGGCGAGATTGATTAAGGGTCTTATATCGGAGTGTAAGGACTACGGCATACCGGATTCGGAGATTGCTACACCGGATGAAAAGCGGCTCCTAAAGAAAGTGTACGGTGTTGATATTGGCTAAGAAATTAAAAAGTGTATTTACGGATGATATGCAACACTGTTATTTTACAGGATCGCCAAATTGCCACGTTCACCATATTTTCTATGGTTCAAGACGAAAGTTATCGGAAAAATACGATTTCACAATTCCTTTAAGAGCAGATTTGCACGAGTTTGGACCGGATAGTGTACATGAAAACCCTAATAAGGGATTAGACCTAAAATTAAAACAAATGGCACAGACTTACTTCGAAAAACATATAGGAACCCGTGAGGAGTTCCGTTGCATATTCGGTAAGTCTTGGCTATAGAGTAACCCGTCTTTTGCGCTTGCGGGTACGTCACAAACATTCGTAAGCCGTTTCATACCTCCCGGTAACACGGGAGGGGAAAGGAGGGCAGATGACAGAACAGTTACCTGGACAGATGGATATCTTCGATATGATTGAGGACCCAGAAGTACAGGAAAAAAATAAATTTGATATATTGATTCATATTCCGGTCGGTAGTAACAATGCCGTGAAGCGTAAACATCTGTGTACGGTTACCGGACTGATTGATAGAACAATGCGAGATTTCCTTCACGATGCACGCAAGTTAATACCGATTATAAACCTCCAGAACGGGAAGGGGTATTTTATACCTGACATGAATTTGGAAGAGGATAAAAGGATGCTTGCACGTTGGGTAAGACAGGAGGAAAGCAGGATAAAAGAGAGCCAGCTAATTGTAGATGTGGCAAAGCGAACGCTAATAAATTGCGGTGAAGATTGGAGGTGCATGGATGGCAGAAGTCAAGTGGATTAAGATAACAACCGATATTTTTGACGATGAAAAAGTTTTGCTGATAGAAAGCCTTCCAGAGTCAGATTCCATTATCGTTATATGGTTTAAGTTACTATGTCTTGCCGGGAAAATGAATAATAGTGGAGTGTTTATGCTTAATGATTCGATTGCATATACAGACCAGATGCTTGCAACTATCTTCCGGAGGAAAGAAGCAACGGTAAAAATGGCCTTAAATGTGTTTGAAGACTTTGGAATGATTGATAGATTTGAAAATGTAATTACAATTCCTAACTGGGGAAAACACCAGAATCTTGATAGCTTGGAAAATAAAAAAGAGTACATGAGGGGGTACATGAGAGATTACCGGAAGAAACAAAAGTTGTTAGCAGTGAGTAAAACTAACGGTAATTCTAACAGTATAACTAATGTTAGCTCCCTAGAAGAAGAAAGAGAAAGAGATAAAGAAGAAGGAGAAAGAGAAGAAGAGGAAAGAGTAAAAATCGACTATCAGCAGATAGCTGACATGTATAATGCCACTTGCGTGTCATTCCCACGGCTCACTAAATTATCAGAGGCTAGAAAGAAATCAATCAAAGCCAGACTTAACCAATACACTGTTGATGATTTTTCCAAACTTTTTGAAATGGCAGAGTCAAGTAGTTTCTTGAAAGGTAAGAATGATAGAAACTGGTCTGCAACATTCGACTGGTTGATGAAAGATAGCAATATGGCGAAGGTGCTTGATGGGAATTACATAAACAGCTCAGGCGCACCGGGGCCTAAGCCGAAGCAAGACAAAATAAGCGAGGTGGACAGCTGGTGACAAGGGATGAATTCAAAAAAATTGTAAAGGCCATACGCGGGACATATCCAAACTGTCCTATAAATAATCAACAGATATTTGACCTCTGGTACGAAATGCTAAAGGACCTTGATTATCAGACAGTAACCGAGAATTTGAAAAGGCACATTAGAAGTAATAAGTTTGCTCCTGCCGTGGCAGAGTTGCGGGGAGTTGTTGATTCTAAGGATTTTAACAATTTCAAACGCCGTCCATACAACATGGATGCGCTGGAACGGCAGTTATTAGAGGCAGACAGGGAAACAATAGTCAAAATCGAAGTAAAGAGTGAAAATGACATGGACAGCCTTGAGCAACAGCTTATAGGCAGATAGGAGGAAAGATGGAAGGCAAGACATTTGAACAGCGAATAGCTGAGTTGGTAGAAGAGAAGTTAAACAGTGGAATGGTGGAGGAAATCATCGAGGAAAAATTGAGGGTAGGTGTTTCAAGTGCCGTTGAGGAATTGTTCACATGGAGAGGAGACGGGAAGAAAGCCATTGAGGAGAAAATGAAAGAAATCATGGTCCCGGTTATTGAGAGACACGATTTTAACCAGTACATAGTAAAGCTGGATTCCGTACTGACTGAACTGGTTAACAGCACCAACCTTGCGGACAACAAGATTATCTTGGAAAACTTCAAGGAGCTTATGAAGGAGCCGGAGCAGAAGGAAATTAAGTTGTCTGAGATATTTGAACGGTATTGCAAGCGCGTGGCTGCCGAAGTGGACACGAGCAACCTTGAAGCAGAGTGTGAGGACGGAGAACCGTATTATTCACACGTAACCGCCAACATGGAAGTTGAACACGAGGATAAGAGATGGTTTAAATCCAGTTCAGATAATTGTATTGTGAGATTTACGTGTGAAGAAGACGAGGGCCTGAATTGCCAGATAAAACTATATAGATTTAACCATGAGAAAAATTGGAAAATCCTCAGCGGGATCGGGGACATAGAAATTAATTCCTTGCGTCATGCGAGTAATTTTGAGGTATTCTTGTTAGTTCTCAAGCGGAGTTTTACAGAAATCATCCTTGATACGGAAAGTGAATGTGACGATGATATTGAGCCAGATGAAAAGCCAGAGTGGAGTTTGGATTAAGGAGGACCTATGACCACAATCGAATTAAAAAACGGTTACTACATAGAGATTGACCCCATGAATTACACCCTCAAGCAACGGTACACAGGGACCGCAAAGAACGGGGATAAAAAAGAGTCTGAAAGGGTATGCGGATACTTCGGAAAAATCAGGACTGTTATTGAGAAGTACATATTTATCGTTCAGCTTGACGTAACGGACGGTGAGAGGCTTTCCATGCAGGAGTATGTCAAAACTATCGAACAGGTAAATAAAATCGCCGTACAAGGCTTAGTGGAAGGGCTACGGCAATATGAGATTCAGAGGGGGCGTAAGAATGGAAGCAATTGAATTTTTCAAGAAAGCAAAACGTATGTGCAGTAATAATTTTGGTTACTGTTCCGAATGCCCTCTTGATATGTATTGCTGTGATGGAGTTTTCGCGGCTGACGAGGGAGAAGCAGAAGATATAATTGCAATAGTCGAGCGGGAGGAATAAGCATGGCACAGGATGTAAAACATAGCTACAGCGGCACCCGAAAGACATCCGGCGGATTCAAGAGTGGCAATATGAATAAGTTCATCTTTGCCGGGACCAAACGGAAGAGGCGGAAAGTGAGAAAGAAGGGTAAGTAATGTGTAAGAGGAAAAGCATGTATTCCCCATATTACTCCAAGATACAAGACCTACTCTTCCAGGGTATGCCAATCCAGGAGGTATGGTTGTACATGAAGATATATTTTGGGCTGTACGCGGATTTGCGGACACTATACCATTATATACAGGTTAGCGGGTTACAGTGGTTTATACCTAAAAAATTAGAATATTAATGGAGGTATGATTATGGGATTTTTGAAATAGCTTTACCATCAGTATAAAGTATATAAACTTAAAAAGTCATTACCCCGAAATGATGATAGTGATTTCCATAGAAATTTTGTCCATTGTTTGGATGAAGGGTTTTCGCAAAGCCAGGTAGTTGCTTTGATGAATTTATTTAATTCTTTAGGAAATTAAAATTTAGAAAAGGAGATGTAGAAGCTATTGAAAGATATTAAGTATGATTCCAGCCGTCCTCTAATGCGATTAGAAAAAGGAGACAGAGCTATTATAACTTATCGCAAGTCTATAATAGAAAATGATAAGGATAGGGAAAGATATGCAAACTTGCCAAGCGGTAATTATGAAGCCGTGTGTGTGTAGAACCGTATCGACTTGAATGTGCGGACTATCCGATACTCAATGGGTCTTATTGTTACTGGAGAGGGAATAAATGGGGGACATCGGCTTTGATATATGGAGATGAGCCAGGGCAGCAAAACTGATATTTCGTGAAAGGAGAATCATGAATAGAGAAGAAGCAATTAATGTTTTAATTGCACTGGGGGTTTGTTGTACAACCGGATTAAATTGTGAAGAGCATTGTCCGTTCTATAGCGAAGATGGGAACAGATGCAATAAATGGAATGACGAAAGAGCGAAAGAAGCTGTAAAGATTCTTAGAAGAGAATCCGGTAGCTGAGCCGGGGAAAGGGGTAGGTATGTACGGAAATGAAGGTGAGCGATGGGTGATGATAAAAAAATTATCCATAAATGGCTTAATGATTAATGAAGAGGGAACGGAATTCAAGATATCCCCGTATTACTCTGTGCCGCATGGGTATACGTCCATAAAGTACGAAGGGATATTGCTCTTTATACCGGACAAGATATTTGAAGAGCATTTTGTGAGATGGGATAAGTATAAACAGTACTATAAGCTGGGTGATATTATCAAAATAAATGCTAACGGAAATCTCGAAGATTATAGCATTGAGGAAATAGATGGTGACGGTTGTTACGTTACATTGAGCTTAAAACGTGATTAGCTAAACCGCAATTTAAGAAATTTAATAACAGAAAGGAGTCGGAAGCTCCTGCAGGGCATAGTGTACACGGCTTCCTTTCGTAAAAAATGGATAAATACATAACAAGTTCAAATAAAGAGGATTGGGGAACTCCACAATGGTTGTTTGAAGAGTTGGACGGAGAGTTTCATTTTGATTTAGATCCGTGTGCGGATAGCAAAAATCACAAGTGCAATCTGTATTACACTAAAGAGCAGGATGGACTAAAGAAAGATTGGCAAGGACACACGGTATTTTGTAACCCTCCGTATGGCAGGAAGAAAACAGCGGTTTGGATGAAAAAGTGTGCAGAGGAGGCAAAGAAGCCTGGAACTAAAGTTGTAATGCTTGTTCCTGCAAGAACGGACACAATTGCGTTCCATGAATATGTATGGAACAAGGCAGAAATAAGATTCTTAAAAGGGCGATTGAAATTTGAAGTTGACGGGAAAGAGCATAAAGATCCGGCACCGTTCCCAAGTATGGTTGTAATATTCAGACCGGAGGTGCGGATAAATGAAAGCAATCTTTAAATATCCAGGAAGTAAATGGAGTATTGCAGAATGGATTATAAGTTTTTTCCCAGAACATCACAGTTATTTAGAAGCGTTTGCCGGAAGTTCGGCTGTATTGATGAATAAGCCGAGAAGCAACATAGAAACTATAAATGATTTGGACGGGAATGTTGTAAATTTGTTTGAGTGGATACGTAAAGACCCGGAACGTTTGGCTAGAGAAATATACTATACGCCGTATGCAAGGCAGGTATATAACGCTGCCTTTGAAACGGTACCAGAGGACTCATTTGGTAAGGCGGTTAATTTTTATATAAGGCTAAACATGGGACACGGTTTTAGGACAACAGGGGAAAAGGTAGGATGGAAGAATGATGTGCAGGGCCGTGAACGTGCTTATGCTTCACAGGATTGGTGTAACCTGCCTGAGAAAATCATGCTGGCAGCGGAAAGGCTCAGGGGTGTGCAAATCGAAAATCGTCCGGCCGTGGAACTGATTGAAAGATTTAATAATCCGAAAGTACTGATTTATGCTGATCCTCCATATGTGCTGAGTGAAAGGCATGGTAAACAATACCGTTACGAAATGGCAGAAGATAAACAGCATCATGAGTTGATAGATGTATTACAGGCTCATAAAGGCCCTGTGCTTCTAAGCGGATATGATAGCGAATTATATAATAACCGATTACAAGGCTGGTACCGGGAAGAAACAACATGCTATTCGCAGGTTTCAAGTAAAAAGAGAGAAATATTGTGGATGAATTTTGAACCAGTAAAACAGATAAGCTTATTTAACTAAATCAGCATTTAGTGAAAGGAGGAATTATGTTAATCAGGAGTCAGGATAAGGACATTTTAATAAATCTGCATAATGTATCACAGTTATATACAGTCGGATTTTGTATAACAGCAGACTTTGCAGACAATAGAGATAATGGGTTTAGAGATATTGGTAATTATTCCAGCGAGGAAAAAGCAATCAAGGTACTGGATATGATACAGGATAATTATGCAAAGTTGGACTGCGTTCATCACGGCGTTTATATTCATGGGGATTGCGATAGTGTCTTCCAGATGCCGCAAGATTCGGAAGTGGAGGTATAAAGATGGAACGATTAACAATTTATGCAGACATGGGATTGGATGATTGGGAACAAACCTGTTACAGAGTCTCATTTGACCCAGAAGGAGCTTATAACATATTAGATTTGGCATTCCATTATGGACAAGATGGTGATGCGGAATGCGCAAACATCCTACAGGACATATCTGTTAGATTAAAAGCATATGAGGATATCGGCCCCACCCCGGAGCAGCTATTAGAGATAGACAAGATGTATTCGGAGAAATGCCGGGAGGTTGCGGAGCTGAGAGCAGAGTTGAAAGCGTATAAGGATACCGGAATACCTCTGGAAGATATCCTTGAATACAAGAAGTTTGAGGACGAGTTAGTAGCCAAGAGTATGACTTTCGGATATGTATTAAGACTTATACATGCAGACGAACGGAGGAAATCAGATGAATAAATACGATTCCATGCCCCAGGATGTAAAAGAATATGCAGAGCGTAGAATCCACGAGAGCGGAGTAAGATGCGTTCCGGGGCATTATCCAGTATTTGAATCTAAAGAGCAGGTTGATAAATGGTTGGAAATGACGGAGTTCATGCGGAAGAAAGGAGCGGAGGCGTTGAATGAATGAGCAAGAAGTAATTAATGAACTGCATCGAATGAAAAAGCAGTTGTCAGGTGCACAGGGATGTTCTATCAAAACTCAAGAAGTGAATCAATACAGAGCGTTGTGTCTAAGAAGGGCGATAGCAGCACTGGAAAAGCAGATACCATATAAGCCAACTACTCCAATTATTGGCGTGGGAAAGTGTAAGTGCGGCGTAGAGTTTTTAGACAGGAAAACGAATTATTGCGGTAATTGTGGACAACGGCTAGATTGGGGTGCAGAGTGAAATATAGAAGAACCAGAAAGGAACAGAACCGAGACAGCCAGCAACACTATGGAGGACTGGCAGAAAAAGAACCGGATGGGGATGCAGCTAAGAGATTTGTTAGGAAAGCATATAGCAGTTATGGGAAGACAGGGGATTCCAAGAGGGGAGTAAATATAGGTGAAAATAATTAAAGAATTGTTTGCTTTCGTGAGAATCGTAGGGGCTTATTTGAAAGAAAGTCATATGAGAAACAAGCTGTATGAACACAGAATCAAGATGTTAAAGATATACAAAGAATATGAGAATAGTGAACTTCAGATGTCGGAAACAAAATACTGGTTAGGAGAATTACATGCAAGAATTATTAGTTGGAGGAGCGAATTATGAATAAAAAAGAGGTATTGGAAATCAAGAAACAGTTCACCCCGGCAAATTGTGCCATCACCCGTATATGTGGTTGCTATGTGGACCATGAGAAAAATAAGAGGTTACAGACAAAGGATGCTTTTCTATCATTGCCGGAAGAAGACGCATTTAAGTATTTTGAGATATTCAAGAAAACTCTTTCAGGCAGTATTGGAAAGAATATGCTGAACATGGAGTTTCCGATTAATTCAGAAATGCCGGGAGGAACACAAGATTTCCTGTTAAAACTTAGAAATAGCAAGTTGCAGGATGACGAACTTCTGGAACAATTCTACGACAAGATTATTGACAGTTACCTATACGATAAGAATTATTATATCGTCCTGATTCATGCCATGTACGATGTTCCCGGCAAGTCTTCTGATGGCACAGAGATGTTTGACGCGTCAGACAACGTCTATGAATACATAATGTGTAGCATATGCCCTGTAGGATTGTCTAAGCCAGGATTAAGCTACGATGCAGAAGATAACCGCATACATGACAGGATAAGGGATTGGGTTGTAGATAAGCCGGATAAAGGGTTTCTTTTCCCGGCATTTGCAGACAGGGAAACAGACATCCACAGTGCATTGTACTACACCAAAAAAGCCAGTGACCTACAGGAAGATATGATTGAGAGAGTTCTTGGAACTACGGTACCGGTATCTGCTCCCTCACAAAAAGATTTATTTAATGAATTGATTGAGAGTACTCTCGGAGAGGATGCAGATTACAACACGGTCCGCAATATACATGAAACTTTGAATGAAATGATTGAGGAAAACAAGGAAGACCCAGAGCCATTGGAACTGGACAAATTTATTGTGAAAAGGTTATTCGAAAAATGCGACGTAGACTCAAAGAAGATGGAACTGTTTGATCAGCACTATAAATCTACCGTGGGAGAAAGGAAAACTCTGCTTGCGGAGAATATCACCGAAACCAAGAATCTAAACATAGAAACACCTGCTGCTACTGTGAAATTAGATGCCGCCCGAATGGATTTAGCTGAAACAAAGATAATTGACGGCAGAAAGTGTTTGGTTATTGCAGTGGACGATTATCTGGAAGTAAATGGAGTTGCGGTAAGGGCTGTAAAGTGACTGCCGAGGATGACGGTGGACAAGTATGCAACATGGAAAGAGGCCGGACAATGGAAAAACGCAGATATAGGAGCGGTATACCATCCATAATACATAGCGCGGTAGATAAATACGGAACGGAGTATTGCCAGCACCTTCCTGTTAGATACTGCTGCTATATGGAGTGTGGGCGTTGTAAGGAGATTGCAAAGAAAAGGAGAAACGCGGATGGATAACGCAGACAGACGTTTATGTAAAACGTGTATATATAAACCATCTCCGATAGATAAGAAAAAGCTGGAAATGCATTGCGACTATATAGAGATTGCCGGGGAGATGAGAAAGTGTCCTGTAGAGGATTGCGACAAGTATGTAAAGGGCCGCAGGACTAACAGAAGGAAACATCTTAGAATGGGAAGGGGTGGTATAACTGGACAGGCAAAAACTTAAAAAATATATCAAGAATAAGGGTAGGCTTGAAAGGATAAATAATAGGATAGATTACCTCTGCAACAAGGATATAGAGGTTGTAAGTGGTAAGGTGGTAGGTTCAAGCAGAGATTTTCCATATACGGAGGTAAGGACTACTGTACCGATGTATGACCCGGCGGAAAATGAACGGGTGAATAAGGAGATTAGGGGAAAGCAGGCAGAGAGGATTCTTGTTCAACTTGAAATGGAGGAGGTAGAGAAGTACATAGAGGGTATTCAGGACGGGGAGGTAAGGGAAATATTTGAGTTGCATTTTCTACAGGGGATGAAGCAAAAAAGCATATCCGAAAAGATAGGATATACGCAAGGGAGGATATCACAGTTAATCGGAAACCAGCTTAAAGATTAATAAAGTTAATAACATTAATAGTCCATAGTATGATATAATTACCATAGAACGATTAGAACATAAAATAACCGTTCGAATTTCGTACATCGAAGTCCTCCTTACAAAAAGTGCTGCCTTAGAAATAGGGTGGTGCTTTTTGTTATCCGGATAGTGCCACGCAGGGCACGATAAATATTAATGCTAACGGGCGGATGTCCGTTAAGGGAAGTAAGCTAATCTGGTGAAAGCGGCAGACTGAAAATCTGTAGAGCCAGGCTCGAAACCTGGGCTTCCCATTCCCGGAATTTTTGTTGCGGTAGTTCGCCGGGTGTAACTATAAACAAGTAGATTCAGGAAGTCCGATAATTTTCTGTATTGTATAGTGTGTTGGAAGAAGAACCGCGACAGTATGGAACCACTACCCTCATTGTGCTTCCATATCTCAGGTAACTTTGCCTATAGGGCATTATAATATATTGGAACGTACTCCGGTGTCCTTCGGGCCCGGGGTCTTTTAATTGGGAGAAGGAGTAACGAAAGCACTCTGTTAAGTCAAGGTGCTTTTTGATTGAATATACCAGATATGGTGTTATAATGGAAATAAAAAAGGAAAGTAGGCTGGAAAGAATTGGAAGATTTATCAATCATGACAGAGGAAGAAATAATAGAGCGTGGGAAAGCATATGTTCGCAGGATGAATGAACTGGTCAAGAAAATATCTGCATATATTTCTGAAAGAAAAGGCGATTATAACGAATTGCAGATAGAATACAGGGAACTAAAAACGGAGATAGCGGAAGAAGCTAAGCAATTAAGAAGGAAAAAGAATGATATTTCAAACATATCAAGCGTTCATGCTGCGTACCAGGACGGAATAACAGGCAGTGATGCGTATGGATTTGAAGCAAAAGTCAATGATAAGATAACAAAACATACTTTACTGTCACTAAGCGAGGCAAGATATAGATTCACAAAGCACACAAAAAAATTTAATGATGATTGAGTAAGGGGTGAAAAGTAGTGGCAAGGAGCAGAAGCCCGGATTCAATTAAGGCAGAAGAGTTATTCCATTCCGGTATGAGCCTTGTTGATATAGCAAAAAAGCTAAAGAAGCCGGAGGGAACAGTAAGACGATGGAAGAGCACTCAAGGGTGGGAAGATAAAGGCGAACGTTCGGAAAAGAAAAGTGAACGCAAAGCGAGCGTTCGGAAACAGAATAAAGAAAATAAGATTAAAGCCATTGCAGATGATGTCAGTCAGGTAATAGAAAATCCAGATCTGACCGATAAGCAAAGGCTTTTTTGTTTGCACTATGTAAAGTGCTTCAATGCTACTAAAGCATATCAAAAGGCGTACGGATGTTCATATGAAACAGCCATGACAGAAGGGTGCAATCTCCTAAGGAATCCTAAGATAAAAGCCCAAATACTTCAGCTTAAGCAAAACAGGTTTAACCGTGAGATGCTGGACGAGTCGGACATCTTTCAGAAATACATGGATATTGCATTTTCAGATATTACTAATTATGTGGAATTTGGAAATGAAGAAATAGAAGTAACCACCAAAAACGGAGATACCAAGGAGATAACAGTTAGCTATGTAAATATTAAAGATTCCTCACAGGTGGATGGATCGCTAATTAGAGAGGTGTCACAAGGGAGAGAGGGAATAAAGGTTAAGTTGCTGGATCAGATGAAAGCTCTTGACTGGCTAACTACACATATGGATTTTGCTACTCCGGAGCAGCGGGAGAAATTGAAACTACTTGAAGCGCAGCGAAAAGCACTGGAAAAAGGGAACAATGATGAGGATAACAACGAAGATATAATAATTATTGATTCATGGAGCGGTGATGAAAATGAAGAGGATTAACATACAAAAAGAAGTTAACCCACATTTCCGCCCTGTATGGACCACAAAAGAGCCTTACAACGTACTTAAAGGCGGTAGAAATAGCTTCAAGTCTTCTGTAATAGCGTTGCTATTGGTGTTCATGATGATACCATTCCTCAACAAGGGGCGGAAGGTAAATATAGTTGTTATTCGTAAGGTGGCTAATACAATCCGTGATTCAGTATTCCTAAAGATACAGTGGGCTTTGTCTAAGTTCGGCTTGCTGAATAGATTCCAATGTAATGTTGCTCCATTTAAGATAACGCATAAAAAGACCGGTTCGACATTCTTTTTTTACGGTCAAGATGATTTCCAAAAGCTAAAATCTAATGATATTGGCAACATCATAGCGGTATGGTATGAAGAAGCGGCTGAATTCGGTAGCAGTGAGGAATTCGACCAAACAAATGCCACGTTCATGCGGCAGAAACCGCCGGATGTGGATACAGTAAGATTCTTCTGGAGTTACAATCCTCCCAGGAATCCGTATCATTGGATAAATGAGTGGACAGAATCGCTCATAGGGCAGACTAATTATCTTGTACATAAGTCCAGCTACCTCAATGATGAACTTGGATTCACTACACCTCAGATGATAGAGGAAATTAACAGAATTAAGGATAATGACTATGATTATTATAGATACCTGTACTTGGGAGAAGCGGTTGGACTTGGGACTAATGTGTATAACATGGCATTATTCCATGAGATAACAGAATTGCCTACTGATGACAGGATAATTGCAATATATTATTCTTCTGACGTTGGACACCAGACTTCTGCAACATCTTGTCTGTGCTTTGGATTGACTGCCAAGGGGAATATTATACTGCTTAATATGTATTATTACAGTCCGGCAGGAAAAGCCGTTAAAAAGGCTCCCAGTGACCTTGCAAGCGATATTCATAACTTTGTTGAAAAGACTTCTAGACATGAATATGTGGGGAATGCTCCTATCATGAATCGAACAATAGATTCAGCGGAGGGAGGACTTCGGAACCAATATTATAAGGATTACGGGCAGAGATGGCACCCGGTATCAAAACTGAAAAATGTAGATATGATTGATTACGTCCATGACTTATTAGCTCAGGGACGTTTTTATTATTACAGTCCTACAATAAAAACCGGACTTCCTAATTGCGATAATTTGAGATTATTCATAGAGGAACACAAGAAGTACCAGTTTGACGAAAAGACACTTAACAGTGATGACCCGAAGGTTATCAAGGAATTTGACCATTCTGTAGATGCCTTTAAGTATGTATGTGTGGATAATGCCAGGGATTGGAGGCTGAAAAGGTAGGTGATTACGTGGGAATTATACAGACGATTAAAAATCTATTCAAGAGAGGAGGATATATAGCAATGGGAGAAAGGCTGGCTACAATAAACGACCATCCGAAGGTCAATATAGACCCACACGAACTGGAACGCATTTCACGTGATTTCAGGGAGTATGCTGGTAATTATCCGCTTGTAAAATATATTAATTCAAACAATGATGCTTATGAACGGGATTACTGCTTTCTAAATATGCGAAAGCTGACAGCGGAAATGATGTCATCCCTTGTATTCAACGAACAAGTAGAAATAAGTGTTGATGATGAGAATGCCAATAAGTTTATACAGCATGTGTTTGAACACAATGACTTCAAGAAGAATATGATCAGGTATCTTGAGCCTATGTTTGCATCCGGTGGACTTGCAGTAAGGCCGTATGTAGATATAGATACAAAAGAAGTAGAGTTCTCCTGGGCTTTGGCTAATGCGTTCTTTCCGCTAAGACATAACTCTGGTGGAATAACAGAAGGTGTCATGATGTTCAGTACCGTAAAAACGGAAAATAAGAAGACCGTTTACTATACGTTGCTTGAATTTCATGAGTGGAACGATACAGACTATGTAATAACCAACGAACTTTACCGTACAGAAGACCGAACCGTAATAGGCGATAAGGTACCACTTGGTTATAACGGTGTATATGAGGGGATAGAACCTGAAACAACCATTACAGGATTGAGCAAGCCGATATTTAATTATCTTAAACCCAGTGGATTTAACAATTTCTCTCTGGACAGCCCTCTTGGTGTAGGAATATGTGATAATGCCGCTACTACCCTCAAACAGATTAATGATACCTACGACCAGTTTAATTGGGAGATTCGAATGGGGCAGAGGAGCGTGATTGTCAGCGACCATCTACTTAATTATACATTCGATGAGCAGGGAAACAGAATAGGACCTGTATTTGACCCGGATGTGAATATATATCGCCCAATGAGAATGGATGGGGACACGGATTTCGTAAAGGATATTACACATGATATTCGAACAGAACAATATATAGCTGCAATCAATCAATTTTTCAAGACACTTGAAATGCAGATGCAGTTATCAGTTGGCACATTCAGTTTTGACGGACAGAGCGTTAAGACAGCAACGGAAATTGTATCAGAGAATTCTCTTACATACCGAACACGAAATATGCAGTGTAATGAGGTGGAGAAGTTCATCAAAGGGCTTATAGTTTCGATACTTGAAATTGCAGCAGCAACAACGGTAAAAGGTAGCAAGCTATATACCGGGACTATACCAACTTTTGAACAGATTAGCGTAGATTTCGACGATGGAATATTTGAGAGCGCAGAACAGAAGCTGGAATTTTATAGTAAGGCCAAGCTTTCCGGGCTTGTTCCACCGACAGAAGCAATCAAGGGTGTGTTCAAGTTGACAGATGAAGAGGCTTTGAAGTGGCTAAAGCTGATTATAGAACAGGAATCTATGACAGGCCCGGCAGAGCAGGAAGAATCGGCGGTTAAGGAAGAAATAGGAGAAGAAGAGTAGAGGGTGATTGAATGAAGGATATCCCGAAGCAAATAGATTTATGGGCATGGCAGATGTCGGAGTTATACAATGCCCTTGAAGGTGAAATCATCCGGTCAATTGCAAAACGCATGCTTAACTGGCACACAGATATAACGGATTGGCAAGCCCAGGCCATGAGAGATATGGACTTGTATAAAAAAGATATTGCTGAAGAAGTTTCTAAAGTAACTGGAATAGCAGCGGAAGAGGTGGAGCGGATATTTAAAGAGATTGGGGCAGACACGTTAAACAGCGTGGATGATTCAGTCCCGTATCCTACACTGGAAATTCCGAACGACATTGACATGGTTATGAGGAGCTATTACAACCAATGTTGGAGCGGCATTGATAATTATGTCAATCAAACGCTTATAAGCACTAATTACGGTTACGGCAGCGCAATTACAAAGGCTTATACGCAGACCCTAAACAAAACACAGGCCCTATTTAATACCGGGCTGTATACGCTGGACGAGGCCATGCAAGCATCTGTAAGACAGTTAGCAGCGCAAGGCATCCGGTCTACATTTATAGATAAGGGCGGACATACATGGAGCATGGAACGATATGTAAGGACTGTTATGCAATCTACTCTATCCAATACATACAATGAGTTACGCACTTCCCGGATGGAAGAATACGGCATTCACACAGTTGTTGTTACATCACACATGGGAGCGAGAAAAGCATGTACAAGGATACAAGGGAATGTAGTAGACTTAAGGCCTGTATCGGAAATTCCGGCAGATAGCAAATATTTGTCCATATATGACCCGTACTGGCAAGCAGATTACGGCAGCCCCGGAGGGCATAGAGGATGTAACTGTAAACACAATTGGATAGAGTTCATTCCAGGAGTTAATACAAACAATCAGCCAAAGTATGACGAAAAGGAAAACGAACTTGTCAGGAGCCTACAGAAAAAACAAAGAACACTCGAAAGAGCAGTCGTGAAATACAAAAAGAATAGAATGATTGCGGATGAATTTAAGGATATCAATTCTTACAAATATTATGACAGAAAAGTGAGAGGTTTCCAGTCTAAGCTGAGGGACCTTGTGAGTAGCAATGATTATTTAGCCAGAGATTACAAGCGAGAGAAAGTGTATACACCGCTTGACACGCTTATACAGACATTTAACTATCAGGAAATAAGACCTAAGTAATGGTCTTTTTTTATTGCCCTAGGCAAGGCGTAAAAAGGCTTATGTGACTAACGAATTGTGAAGCGACCACGTAAAAAGCGTATAGGAGGGAAACATTATGACATTTCAGGAGTATTTGACTTCCAAAGGATTAACAGAAGAACAGGTTCAAGGAGTTATTGACGGTATGGGAGAAAACAAGTTCTTCCTTGCCAGCGAAGAGAAAATGGACGAACGTTATCCAAAGATTAAGGCAGAGAATGAGCAGCTTAAAGGTCAACTAGCAACTAACCAACAAGAGCTTGAGACTCTCAAGAAGTCCGCAGAGGGTAACGAGGATTTAACCAAGCAGCTCACGGATTTGCAAGCAGCTTTTAACAACTCAAAGGCAGAGTCAGAATCCGCGCTGAAAGAGCAACAGAAAGAGTTTGCTATCAAACTTGCTTTAAAGGATAGTGGCACACTGGATGAGAATATCATCATGGGATTGCTCAACAAGGACATCATCAATATTACGGATGACGGGATTATGGGATTGAAAGACCAGATAGAGAAAATCCAGGGAGAAAAGCCGTTTCTGTTTCAAAAAGCGGAGCCGGATAATGAGAATCCTGACACTCCTCAAATTGTAACCAAAGGAAATGCGACAGGGAAAGATAAGCCAGACCCATCCGACCCATTCGCAGCTAAGTTAGCAAAATATGAATAAAAGAAAAGAGGTAAAATTATGCCAACAGCAAATCAAGATTTAGCAGTAAGAAGCTATCAGAAACAGTTTAGACAGTTATTGCAGGCTGTATTTAGAAAACAGTCTTACTTTGCCGACTTCTTCGGAGGTGGCATTGAAGCACTTGACGGTGTACAGCATAATGCTGTAGCGTTCAGCGTAAAAACATCAGATATCCCTGTTGTGGTTGGGGCCGCTTACAACAAAGGTGCAAACGTGGCGTTCGGGACTGGAACAGGAAACAGTACAAGATTCGGGGCAAGAACAGAAATTATCTATACCGACACTGACGTACCTTACACATGGGAATGGGTATTCCACGAAGGTATCGACAGGCATACAGTAAATAATGATTTTTCAGCAGCTGTAGCGGACAGACTCGAATTACAGGCACAGGCAAAAGTACAGAAGTTTAATTCACAGCACAGTGCTTTTATTTCATCTGTTGCCGGGCATGAGGAAGAACTCGCAGACTTTACAGCAGATTCTGTATTAGCGTTATTCAATGCACTGTCAGCTTACTACGTAAATATTGAAGCGATCGGTACAAAGGTAGCAGCAGTTAATACTGAATTATACAATGCAATTGTAGACCATCCGCTTGTTACTACGGGAAAGAATTCATCTGTAAATATTGATGAAAACGGTATTTTACGATTCAAGGGATTCCAAATTAAGGAGACTCCTGATTCACTGTTCCAGACAGACGAATACGCTTACATATATGTTCAGAATGTAGGAAAGGCATTTACAGGAATTAATACCGCAAGAACCATTGAGTCAGAGGACTTTGACGGCGTAGCATTACAGGGCGCAGGAAAGGCCGGAGAATTTATTATTGACGACAATAAAAAGGCTGTGGCGAAAGTAGTAAAAACGGGGGAGCCGTAGGCAGGGCGATTGAAAGTCCTGCTGCTTACATCACAATGACAAACGCACAACTAAAAGAGCTATTGGATGATAGCGGTATACCTTACAAATCCAATAGCAACAAATCAACATTGATTCAGTTATTAGAGGAAGGCTAGGGCTTTCCTCTTTTTGGAGGGAAGAACATGGCTGACTACTTAACCTATACTGAATTACAGAATATTGTAGGTGATAATACAGTATCACAGGACGATTACAACAAGCATATTAAAAAGGCTTCTGCAATCCTTGATAACATCACCGACAATTTCTACCAGTTCAATGACATCACGAAAGACTATAAGTTCCGAGTGGATAAATTCAAGGAGGCCCTGGCTTATCAGATAGTTTATTTCTCCGAACTTGGAGCAGAAACCTATGAAGGAATCAATAAGGCTCCCCAAACATTCTCTATAGGGCGTACAAGCGTTTCTAATGGCAGCCGCTATAATGCAGCCGGGGCGAACGAAACAAAGAGCCTAGTAGCAGAAGATGTATACATAGCACTGGAAGGAACAGGGCTGTTGTATAGAGGAATAAGGGGGTGTCCAGTATGGTGATACCCAAGCCGCCGATAGAGACACTTGTTGACGAAATGGTATATGAACAGATAACCGAAAAGGATGATTACCAGCGGCCTATGTACGCGGCCCCCGTCACTATTTCCAATGTGAGGATAGACAGAACTACAAAGTACAGCTACACATCAGGGGGCAGAGACATCCTGTACAATGCGGTAATATTTTGCTATTCCGGAATGACTACTCCGCTGCAGGATTTCATTACTGAATCACGTGTTACTTTTGACGGACAAGAACACATAATAACCAATGTCCTGAAAAACCATGAGCCTTACTCTGATGCGATATATTCTATAGAGTTGGAGGTGGTCTAATGGGTGTAAGTATAAAGGTTCATTTAGGCGGAGCATATAGGAAACTTGACGCAAAAGCCAGGATAAGGGGACAGTATGCAATGGCTAATCAAATGCTTGCTGACATGAATCAATTCGTGCCAAAGCTATCCAATACCTTGCGTACAACAGGCCGAATGTCCGGTAATGGAGATTCCCTGATATGGAATACCAAATACGCAAAAGCACAATTCTATGGAAAGAATGGGAAGGCGGTATTTAAAAATTACTCCACTCCTGGAACTGGAAAGAGATGGGATTTAAAAGCAAAGGGACAGTGCATGGATTCTTGGAAGAGGGCATATTTAAGGGGGATGGGGATTTGAATTTTATAGAAACAATTACAGATAAGATTAACTCAGACCTTTCACTGCCGGTTCGCATCAAAAAGGGCTATCTTGATACCGGGGAAAGCCTTGTGATGTACCCACTCCCAGGCGGTCAGAAAGTCCGGGAGTACATGGACGGGGCAAAGGATGTATCATTAAACTACGAAATTGCTATGAAGTCGCAAAACCCTGAATCGTTAGGGGATTCGCTTTGGCAGATTTCGGATTTCGTTGAGAACTTAGACAATTTAACAAGTGATGACTTCACTTTCAACTCAATCCAAATTACCAACAAGCCGTATATCACTGAAGCAGGTGAGCAGAACTGGCTTGTTTTTTTGTTGGATTTTGAAGCTAAAATAACAACGTATTAGGAGGTTAACAAACATATGAGACAGAAAAACGCCCTAAGAGGGCATTTTATTGGAGCAGTAAACGCTCAGACACCATCTACACCGCCTACCACATGGCTTGAATTGGCGAAGTGGATTTCAAATGTCGGGGATGAGACGGAAGAACAGACAGACGATACCGGATTCTATGATGGAGATGGAACGCCTGAAACATCTGTAGTAGGTGTTGCAGGTGCTTACAGCTTTGAGGGATTCTATGACCCGGAGGATCCGGCACAAGCTATGATTGCCGGAATGAAATATAAAACCGGGGATGACAGGAAGGTGTGGCACAAAGTTGTTTCTGCTGCAAACGATAAGCAGTGGGTAGGAATGGCAACCGTGACAGATATTATTGCAGGTGCTGGGGATGCAACCGAGTATGAGGACTTCTCCTGCACCATTACATACAACCAACTTCCTACGGAGAGTGAAGTAACGGGGGAGTAGTTGAGCCTGAACCGGAAGAAGAAACCGATTTGGGCGAGGAAGAGGAACCAACAGACAATGATTTAGGCGGAGAGGGATAACCTTTCCGCTTTACTTTTTAGGAGGAATTATGAGACCAATTAAAGTAAGGCCGACTGTTATTAATATCCCGTTTGTGGATGAGCAGGGAAATGAGTTGCTTGTCCTTTATTTCGACAGATCTGACGAGAATGTGAACAATTTCAAAAACATCATTCCTAAGTTGGAAGAGAAAATCAAGGAAATTGATGAGAACCCGGAATTTGACATTGATGAAAAAGAATTTATGACGGAACTTACAGACAGCTTCTTGGGCGCAGGTGCCTTTGAACAGATATGTTCTATCAACAATTCGGTATTTACTGCTTCTAAATATGTATTTCAGATAGCAATAGGTATCAAAGAAGAAATTGAAGAAGAGGACAAACGGGCAGTCTTTGATAAATACAAGTAGGTGGCACTATGGGATTGAAAATACAATATCCCCTTTTCGGAGAGAAACCGGAATGTACCTGTATAGATAGAATGTGCATAGGTGTTTATGAATACGAGGTATATGCGTCATTTGACAAGATACTACGTGTGTTTGACCTGCTGGACGATAAAAGTCTATCAGAAGCGATAAAGGCAGACATAGGCACTGAAATATTAGTGTTGGACGACCTTTCAAACTTAGACATTATCGAAAAAAGCAAGTTACTAAAAGAAATTATAGAACTCTATTCGGGTGCCAGTGAAGCAGAGCCAGAAGTAGACCTACAGGGTAATCCACTACCAAAAAGGGATGTTAAGGAAACATACCGTATTAATCATGATGGAGACTTGATATATGCGGCCTTTATGCAGACCTATGGAATAGATTTGTTTGAGCAACAAGGGAAATTACACTTCAAGAAATTTTCTGCTCTTTTGAAAGGGCTACCGGAAGATACTCAGTTTTCTAAGATATGCGGTATACGGGCATACAAGAAGCCTACCAAGAATGATACATATGAAAAAAACATGCTTAAGCTACAGGAAGTTTACAAGCTGCCTGAAAAAGAATAGAAAGGGGGTATAGTATGGCTGACGGCGAAATTAAAATAAAAGTTAGTGTTGATGGGAAAGACGTGGAAGCAACCGTTGAGGGAATGGACAAGATGCAAGGCTCCACAAAAAAAGCTACAGCTGGCATGAAAGAGTTTACAGCGGCTATGGTGGCTGTGAAAATTGGTGCTGCCGCATTAAGCGTTTTGAACGATGCGTTGTCTGACTCTATTAAGCGTTTTGATACCATAGAGCGTTATCCAAAGGTTATGGAATCCCTTGGGTACAGTACAGAAGTAAGTGCTGCCTCCATAGAAAAACTGTCAAGTGGAATTGAGGGACTACCAACTACTCTTGACAGCGTGGTTTCAAGCGTCCAGAAGATGACAACCATAACCGGAAATTTGAATAAAAGTACAGATGCAGTACTGGCACTTAATAACAGCTTTATGGCTAATGGTGCAAGTACCGCTGATGCAGAGCGCGGAATGGTCCAATACCTTCAAATGCTGTCCAAAGGGACGGTTGACATTGTTTCGTGGCGTACATTGCAGGAAACAATGGGCGTTGCACTAAGACGAACAGCGGAGGCTATGGGCTATCTAGGTAGCAATGGGGTTAATCAGTTGTATGCTGCATTGCAGAGCGGAAAAACAACATTCGCTGAGTTCCAGGACAACCTTATCAGTATTGCGACCGGGACTGGGGAAATTGCTCAATTAGCACAGGAAAACAGCAAAGGGATTGCAACCAGTTTCACTAATTTAAGAACTGCTGTAGTCAGGAATCTTGCTGATCTCGTGAAGGTCTTTGATGAAATGTCCCAGGAGATAACCGGAAAGAGCATTGCTGACAATATTAACTCTCTTAAAGGAGTAATTAATTCAGCGTTCGGTGCTATGAAGTCTGTTGTTCGCGGCAGCACTCCGGTATTCAAAACTTTTTCGGATGTTGTTAAGGGAACGGTTAAAGTGGTGAAAAGCTTGGCTCCTCAACTTATGGGAGTGGCGTCAGCTTACGCAGCCCTTAAAATTATATCTACAGTGAGTGGATTAATTACAAAATCCAATGCATTGATTAAGACAGCAAAAGCAACGCAGGAAGGACTCACGACCATCACATTGCTGCACACTTCGGCGATAGCAAAGGAAGCAGCAGCAAAAGGGGCTGACATTGCGGTAACGAAAGCACAAACATTAGTTCAAGCGGCACAAAACGGAACTATAGGAATTGGCACAGCGGCCATCGGTTTACTGACTGGTGCTCTCACTACGCATGAAGTAGTGACAATAGCAGCAACAGCAGCGACTAAAGCTCTTACCGCGGCTATCGGATTCCTCACCAGTCCCATTGGATTAGTTGTTTCAGCATTAGGTGTATTGGTAAGTGCTTTATCTTTGGGAAAAGAGCATTATAAAGAATTGTCTGACGTGAGTGGAACGTACACCGGGAGGCTAATAGAGCAGACGAGCAAGGCAACAGAAAAAATAAAGGAGAATACAGCCGCACAAAAGGCATCTCTTGAAGATATCGATAATTCTACACAAGCATACAAAGATTTGATAGACGAGTTGGAAGGACTGGCTCAATCAGAAAATAAGTCTGCCTCTGAAAAAGAAAGAATGGAAACCATCGTAAAATCTTTGAATAATTCCGTTGACGGGTTAGGTCTTGCTTATGACAAAGAGAACGACAATTTGTCAATCAGCTCTGGACTGCTGAAAGAGCGTGTTGAGCTGATGCAAGCAGCCCGAAAAGCGGAGGAAGGCAGAAAGAACGCAGTACAGAACGCAAAAGACTTAAATGTTGCGGAATCGGCGTTGAATGATTTATATGAACGGCGAAAAGTCATTGAAAAGGATATGAATGAGAATCAAAATCAAGTTATTAAGGGGTATGATGCGCGCCGTAAAATGATGGAGGACGAAGTTAAACACCAGGCAGAACTGGATTCTCTGAACATTAAAATAAAAGAAGAAGAGCAAAATTACGCAAATTTAAAGGAAACCGCAAACGCAACAAACGCTTCTATTGCAGAATCTCAGGCCATAGTTGACGCTGCCGTACAAAATGGAGTCACAAATCAAGTCATGTCATACGCGCTTCTTTCAGATTCCCAAAAAGAAGCTGTTGACTCAATGAACGCAAAGTGGCTGGAATACGAAGAACAGGCAACTAATATGTTTGATGTTCTGAGTGATAAGCAGGAAATGTCTGCACAAGATATGATAAATAACATGATAGAAAACCAGCGTGTTATGTCTGAATGGGCTGACAATATCTCGATACTTGCTGACAGGGGGGTAAATCAGGGATTACTTGATAAGCTGCGTGATGCAGGTCCTGAATCAGCTGGGTACGTGGCGGCTTTGGTTACCGCATCTGATGAACAATTGCAGCAGCTCAACACTGTATTTGAGAGTGGAGGCACTACGGCCACTGATTCTCTAAAAAAAGCGTTCGATTTTGAAGGTAGTGGAATACCTGAATCTATCACAGCACTTGTTACACAAACGCAAGAAAGTCTTAGAACGCAAATGTCAGCCGCTGATTTCGCAAGCTTAGGGTCAGATGTGGGTACTGGACTCTCACAGGGCATATCAAATAATACAGAAGCAGTAAGAGGTTCTAGTGAGGTTATGGGGGCCAATGTTTCAACAGGTGTAGCGGCGGGAATAGGAAATAACCAGATATTGGTTGAAGACTCAGTAACAAGACTTATAAACGGATCTATAAAAAGTCCAATACAGACTCAACTTGATATGCATTCTCCATCACGTGTAACCGAAGGATATGGGAAAAACATTGATGCAGGTCTTGGTAACGGAATATCTAATAACAAAGAACTGGTACTGTCTCAAATAAGGTCTCTGGTAGAAGATATGAAGAGTGCATTCAGGAATTCATATTCTGATTTTATGCAGATTGGTAGTTACCTAATGGATGGACTTGCAATAGGTATACGAAATAACGCGGATACGGCAGTGTCAGCAGCAGAGGCGGCAGCCAAAAGGGTTAAAGAAGCAACAGAAGGTTCCTACATCATAGGCTCCCCCTCCAAATGGATGAAGGACTGGGTCGCAAAATATATGATGATAGGACAGGCAAAAGGGCTTGAAAAATACGCAAACATACCCGTGAAAGCAATGGAGAAAGTTTCAGAAGCCATAAAGTTACCTGCAATTACAGCAGAGGCGGCGATAGGTAGTGGATTTCAAGCACAAATGTATTCTCCGCAAGTCGTGAACAAGTACAGCAATACGGGAAACGCTGAACTTGCGAGGGCTATATATAAACTCGCAAATCGGCCCATAACTACATCAATCGAAATAGGCGCACGAGAGGTTGTAAAAGCTACCGCCGTACCAATGCAAGAACAATTAACAAGGAATCAGACATTCAAAAATATGATGAACGGAGTGAGAACATGAGCCTTTCGGTAAAATTTAACGGAATAGAACTGAACCAATACATAGCTGTAACACAGGGCTTTACTCCGTTTATCGGGGCGAACTGGGACCCTGAACTTAACACATCAGCCGGGCTTGCGAGAGGGGCCGACTTCAAATATACTACACATAAAGAAAAGATAATCCCTATGCCTTTCCAAATGCGGTATGACTTGGAAGAGAAATACGATGAACTTGAGGGCATTTTAAATGTCAATGAACCAAAAGAATTGATATTCGGTAATATGCCGGGGAAAGTATTTTATGCCATACCTTCCGGTACGCTTGACTTTGAGGAGATAGTATTTCTTGGGAGCGGTGAAATCAACTGGATTGTCCCAGATGGGCTGGCTCACTCCACGGTAGAAAAAGTATTTCCTGCCTCCCTGAACAGTAATGGCATTATGGAGGCAACCATAGTCAATAACGGTACCGCAGAAGTACCAATAAGTTACCAAATCACCCACAACCATGAGAACGGCTATGTAGGAATTGTATCGGAGTATGGGGCTATGCAGTACGGATATGTGGATGAGCTGGATAAGGAGATACGGACCAAGTCGCAGGTGCTTGTTAACTATAGTAAAGCGTCTGACTTTAACGCTATGACCAATGGCGGCGGAATACTTACAGATAATTTCCCTACAAATGGAACCTGGGCCACGTACTATGATTACCTGGCACTGGGGGGAGTAGGTAGTGGAACGACATGGCATGGCGCAAGTAAGACAATGACTATACCAGCGGATTCCAGCGGGGCATCAGGAGCGCAAAACTTCCTGGCACAGGCGCGGGTATGGTTTGAAACCGGAACCGTAGCACAGACCGGAATATTGCAGTTTGTTGTCGGGGATGAAAACGGGAACCATCTGGCATCTATGCACATCATGAAGGACTCTACGACCAATAACACAGCAAGGGTTATTACGCAGGTGCAGCTAAAAGAAATAAACCGAATATACTATGAACCTAATTCGAAATCTGTTACCAATCAGGCTAATGGGTGGATTAGCATAACCAAAACAGGAGAATTATTTAACTTCTATTTCGGCGGGAAAACATATTCCGTAAGAGTCCCGGCCGCAGCAAGCCGAAAGGGATTGACACTTACTATATTTCTTGGCCAGTATGGCACCAGGGGAAGCGGTAGCCTTGTGCACCGGATGTATTTTAAAAATCTGGTATTCCAGAAGAACAACGTTAACTACTGGTACGACATCCCCAATAGATACCGGAATGGAAGCGTACTATACATAGATGGAGAAACCACAAAAGCATACGTGGACGGGATACCGAGCGAAGAGATAACGGGTAGTGATTACTTCCTTGCACCACCAGGAACAACCAAAGTACAGTTCTACTATTCGGACTTTTCCGCCCCGGCACCAACGATAGAAGCAAGGATAAGGGAGGCATATCTATAATGGACAACGTAAGAATAGCAATACTAAGCGCATGCGATAACGTGTGCGCTTATTTAGATAATCGTGCACCTAAAGCCCTGCACTACTATGACGATGAGCTGCACGAGTATTTGAAAGGCTCTGCCAACACATACACGTTTAAGGCCAACGCAAAGCATTCCGATTCTGAATATCTTGTAGAGGGAAATAAACTGGCATTCCGGTATAATGGCAGGGACTATTATTTTAATATCGTACAGGTAATAAAAAATGAGGTAGAAGTAGAAATTACAGCCTATTCCCTTAATTTTGAGTTGCTTAATGAGCAAAAGGATGCTTATGCAGCGGCCAACGCAATGACATTCGCGCAGTATATGGATACCTTCGATTTTGAAAAAGTAGTAACTCTGGGGATTAATGAGGTATCCAACAAGTCAATAAAAAGCGAGTGGACCGGGACGGACACTATGCTTGCAAGGCTCTATTCTCTGGCAACGGTGTTTGATGCGGAACTGGAATTTGTGCCACACCTAAATGATGATTACTCTCTTAATAAGATTGTAATGAATGTATATCAGGCGCACTCCGACACTGTGCAAGGCGTTGGAACTGACCGTACAGAGCTTGTACTAAGATATGGGAAGGATGTGTCGGGCATTACCAAAACAAGCGATATAACAGGCTTATACACAGCCATAAGGCCAATAGGCAGAGACGGTCTTACAGTTTCCAGCCTTAACAAAACGGAATATGACGCTGACGGGAACGTGGAATATAGTTCCCCATCCGGCAACCGTAATATCTACGCGGTACAGGCAAGAGACAGATTTCCGTCTAATACCACAGCCAATGTTAATGAGCGGTATATCGCGCAGGTGTGGAATTATGACACTGACAATGTAAACATGCTGTATGGGCAAGCCCTGGCAGAGCTTAGAAAGAATTGTGTGCCTCAAGTAAAGTACGAGGTTGACGGGTATTTTGACACTGGAATAGGAGATACGGTATCCATCGCAGATGAAGAATGGAACCCTCCATTATACCTACAAGCGAGGGTAACAGAGCAGATACGGAGTTTCACAAATCCTGCACTAAACAATACTACTTTTGACAACTTTAAGGAGTTGCAAAGCCAGATTGATCCGTCATTATTGGCAGCAATGAACGCTCTTATAGAAGCCAATAAGACGTATACCTGTACCATATTGACCAACAACGGGATTGTATTTAAAAACGGCGAAGGAAGCACGACACTTACCGCATCTGTTATGGATGTCGGCAAAGACATGACGGATAGCCTTACAATCCGCTGGTCGAAGGATGGAACGAGTCTCTCCACAGGAAAATCCATTACTGTCAATGCTTCTGACATTTCTGGTAAGGCGGTATACAGTTACGAGGCTGCTGATGCAGGCGGCACTGTCCGGGGAGTCTACGAAGTTACTGTTGTGAATGTAGTTGACGGACAAACAGGAGCTGACGGAAAGACGCAGTACCTGCACATAAAATATTCGGATGATGGGGGACAGACATTTACTGCCAACCAGGGCGAGACTCCCGGAAAGTGGATGGGGTACTACATAGACTTCACGGAGGCAGATTCTAACAACCCGGATATGTATAGCTGGGTTAAAGTGGAGGGTCCAACGGGCGATAAGGGCGACAAAGGAGAAAAGGGGGATGCAGGTAATCCGGCAACAGCATACTCCATGCTGGTAGATGCATACGCAATCGTAAAAGATTCTAACGGCGCATACACACCAGCCACCATAACTCTTACTGGACAATCTCAAACTGGCGAAAATCCTCTTGTATCTTATGCTGGGCGATTTAGAATCCAAGAGACAACGGATATGTCTACCTGGACAACAAAGTACACTTCCAGCGCAAATGAGAGCACCAAGACATACACTCCATCGGCTGGGATAAAAGCCTTAAGTTGCTCTATGTATCTGGCCGGAGGCACAACAACCCTGTTAGACAGGCAGATTATACCGATAGTGACAGATGGCAGGGACGGGGAAGACGGAGCACCAGGGAAAGGAATTACGAGTACAGTAATAACTTATCAAGCGTCTTCCAGCGGGACAACCGTACCTACTGGGACATGGACAACAACCATTCCCAGTGTGGCAGCTAACCAATACTTATGGACACGTACAATAATTACATACACGGATAATTCCACCAGCACAGCATATTCCATTGGGAAAATGGGAGCCAATGGCCAGAGTGGTGTTGGAATCACTTCGGCCACAGAAAAATACGCGGTTTCCAGCTCTAACACAACCGCACCTACAACTTGGCAGGACACAGTCCCGACCATGACCGCAACCAATAAGTATCTGTGGAATTATGAGATAACCACTTATTCAGACGGCTCTACGCAAGAATCACAAAAACGTGTTATCGGAGTTTATGGGGATACTGGAAACACTGGTGGCACGGGAGCGGATGGCAAAGGAATAAGCACTATAACTAATTACTATCTGGCATCGGCATCGTCCAGCGGCGTGACTACCGGGACAAGTGGATGGACAACAACCATGCAGACTACCACCACAACCAATAGATATCTGTGGAACTATGAAGTAATCAAATATACAGACAATAGCACACAGACTACCACTCCCGTTATTATCGGGACACATGGTGCAACTGGCAATACGGGGGCTGCTGGAAAAGGTGTATCCAGTACAGTTGTAACCTATCAGGCATCGACAAGTGGAACAACAGTGCCTACCGGGACATGGTCCGGTAGCATTCCGACTGTAGCAGCAGACCAGTATCTATGGACCAGGACAGTAATTACTTATACAGACAGTACCACGAGTACATCTTATTCTATCGGTAAGATGGGGGCCAATGGCACTAACGGGAGTAACGGAGCAGACGCTTATACGGTGGTCTTAAGTAACGAATCCCACACATTTGTAGGAGGAACAACCGCAGCACTTGCTGGCAGTGCGGTTTGCAAGGTTATTGCTTACAAGGGCAGCACGCAGGTAGCAGCAACTATCGGCACAATCTCCGGGATGCCAACAGGAATGACCGCAAGTATCCAAAATAATGGGACTGTTAATGCACAATTTACAGTGACGGTAACAACAGCAATGGTGACTAAAAACGGTATGTTGACAATTCCTATAACGGTAGACGGTAAGAGCTTCTATAAGAACTTTTCCTTTGCCCTAGCACTTAAGGGAGATACCGGGCCGGAAGGACCGCAAGGGGACCCAATGGGCATCCTTGAACTGGCAACCGAACCACCGACAAAATACACAGGAATGTTATGGAAACATACAGGGACAGTGGCTGGACTGATTAAGAATGCTACTTACCGTTGGAACGGCTCATCATGGGGGTTGTTTAAGTTCCGGGCGGATAATATAGAGGCAGATAGTTTTACAGGATATGAGTTTAACGGTTCTATCTTCAAAAGTGCATTTGAAGAACCCGCGCCGACAACGTGGGACGGCAATCCTTATGGTAAATACATTGGTGACATCCGTCTTGATGGTAGCGAACTTATATTAAGTTACACCGAGTATACTAGCAGTAACGGTACAACATGGTCTCCATCCGTAAATTACACCGATAAAATCGGTCCTGGCATAATAGAAAAAGTAATTATGAATGCGACTACTGGAACGAAAATAGCCGGCTATGAGTTTACTGGTAATGATTTGGTTTTTTACCCAGATAATGGAATACGCCAACAAATGTATGAACTAAATAGGAAATTAGTACTGACCGACAATCTTTCCGGTATCGAAGCTGGGTACGATGGCGATTCTGCTTTCTTCCTGGATTGGAAAATAGTTAATGGTCACACAGCTCGGCTAATTGTAAGGAATACCGGGATAACCTATGCTTACCACAACGGCACAAATTGGACAACAATCTGGTCAAAATAATTATTTTATATGTACGCTTCACTGATTACAAGCCAAATTCCAGATGCAATAGTACCATTTGCTCTGCTTAATATAACCTCACCATTAACCCTTATTTCAAGATAGGCTGACACATTTTCCCGTAAAACGACCCATTTTGTTATGTTTGTTATAGGTCGAAATTCATGGGGAAGGGTTCCATAATTCAGCACATGTGCAGAGGTTATTCCCTTATCATTTGATATTGTAAGCATTTTAGCGTTTCCCAATTTTTTAACATTAACACTATAATAAGTGTTTAGTTCGTGCGAGGAATTCCTATTTAGTGAAGAAAGGAAAATTTAAAATGAAATCCAGAGACGGGCCGAAAGGTCTTATTTTTTATTTCTAAATTATGAAAGAGAGGTAAAAGAAATATGCCAGATACTGTACTGGTGGCTATCCTATCCCTGATGGGTACTCTGGCCGGAAGTTTCGGCGGTAGCCAAATAATAAAATACAGAATAGAACAGTTGGAAAAGAAAGTAGAGAAACACAACAACGTTATGGAACGAACCTTTATTTTAGAGGAAAAAATAAAAGTTGCAAACCACAGAATAGAAGATTTGGAAAAGGAGAAATAGTATGGATTTAACATTTTTAACGAACTATATTAACCCATTGATTTTAGGTATATGCTTAATGGTGGGTTATGGAATAAAAACCGCCATCCCAAAGATTCCAAATAGGTACATACCACTATCCGCGCTTGTCCTGGGAGTGTTTATAGCAGTCTTGATAAATTACCCCGGCATAAATGCAGAGGTAATCTTGGGCGGTATGATTAGTGGACTCGCAAGTACCGGCCTGTATGAGATGCTACGGAACTTATTAAATAAAGATGGCAAAAAGGAGATAGGGGGCGAGTAATCGCTCTCTTTTCGTTGCGACGTCGCAACAGGAAGGAGTTATATGAAAATAGGATTAAGAGGCGGACATTCCCCTAACTGCAAGGGCGCAATGGGGATTCTGGACGAACAGGCAGAAGTGAGAAAGATATACAATGAAATGGTCCCCATGCTGCAAGCGGCAGGACATACCGTAATCAATTGCAACTCAGATTCATCCACTGTCAACGGGGAGCTGTCAGAGGGTACTAACAAAGCCAATGCCAACAATTGCGATATCTATGTAACCATACACATGAATGCATCTAACGGAAATGGTAGGGGTACAGAGGTATTTCTCTACAACAACGAAAATTTAATGATGAACCAAAGGGCAGGGAATATATGTAATAAGTTTGCACAGGCGGGCTTTCCGAACCGCGGTGTAAAATTTAATACTGGTTATCATGACCTGAATGCCTCCCGGATGCCCGCAATGATTGTTGAGACCATCTTCTGTGATAATCAGCATGATGCTGACCTGTATCGTAAGATGGGGGCGAAGGGAATAGCTGAGCTGATTGTAAATGGAATTACCGGGAAAAGCGCGGAAAGTATCAAACCGACAAGTCAGGCAGCGGAAACACCATCACAGAACCCCGGGAAATCAACGAATAACTTTGGATTGTGGTATCGTGCACACGTGGAAAAGCTGGGCTGGCTCCCGGCGGTACATGACGGACAAGTAGCCGGAACCACAGGACATGGACTTAGGCTTGAAGCTCTTAAAATAGATACAAGGAAGTTACCTGGTGTAAAGATTAAGGCTTCTGCACACATCCAGAGCAAGGGGACCGTAGACTATGGATACATAACCCATGAGACAGTTATCGGCACCACAGGGCAGAAGAAGCGGTTAGAAGCTATTATGCTGGACGTGGAAGGGCTGGAAGGCAAGAAGCTATACGTCCAGATGCATTTCCATAAGGACGGCTGGGGCAATGCTGTAGCTGGCGGTGATGGCGGTAGCTTTGGGATATCGAAAGAGACACAGGCTGTTAAGATGTGGATAGCATAGAAAGAGGCCCGGAATCTGGTGAGGGCTCCGGGCTTAATGTTGTCATTTGTTTAATTTTGCATACCATTCTAAAAACTCACCGAATATCCTTTCCTCAGCCTGCTTTCGAACTCCGGCTGCTTCCCTGAGGGTATCGTAATAGCCTAAATTGTATAATTTCCCCTTAAACTGTATATATGCATGGTACTTGCTTACGTTCTTTGCGTAACTTACACCCCTTACCCCAGAAGTGTTTGCTGTGGAAATCTTCTTGCTGGCAATCGCGGATATGTTGGTTCCCTCGACCAGGCCCAAACTCTCTCTTATGCGTCCTGCTGGGTTTCCGCGCTCCCGACAACCGCAAGACCGAGTGTATCCGTTAAGAAGGGAATTTTGTACAACCGTATGATTTTTATTTCCGCAGTCGCAGTCGCATCGCCATATGGTACGGGAACCTGTTCCAGACACTTTATCCTTAACTAACAGGTGACCAAACATGCGTCCCTTTAGGTCTACATTTTGCCTGTGTGATATTTCCTTTGCCTTTTTTACTTTATGGCACCCGCAACTAATAACGTTTGGGTCATTGACAGTGGAAGCATGCATCCATCTTTCGTTCTCGCAGAGCAAGCATCTTATAAAATAATAAGTGCGACCATTTTCTCGCTTGGCATCAAGAATCTTGAAGTTTCTTATTGTTGTACCGATTTTTTCTTTTGCCCTAAAACGAGCCATCCTATCACCTCTCTTCGATAATCTTAAGCTTTATGTTTCAATGTTGTTTAACACCGTTATTCTTTCTATAACTAACTCCTGTATCTTAATTGCATCCTCTTCCGTATCCACCCAATTATCTGTTAAATAGGTCAAGTATCCATCACCTTCCGCATTCGATAGATAAAATTCCAATGGAGTACTATAATCCTTAATATAATCATCGTGGCTGCTTTCGCTCATCTCGATGTCAGCGAGGAAATCAGCTAAACCTTGAAAGGTTTCCTGTTTAAGTGGCTCTGTATCTATAATATCTTCTATGTCGCATCTTAACGCCAGTGTGAGTCTATACACAGCATCTCCGGCCAGTTTGTTTAGGTCTTTTCGACCACCCTCTATTCCTTGTATGTGTTTGGTGGAAATGCCTGTTATTTTGGATAGTTCGGACTGGCTATATCCAGTCCTTTTTCTTAATTCCTGCAATCTGTTCATAATTAATCCTCCTGATTTTTATTTAAGCTATGTCTACGAAGTTACCTTTCTTATTCCTGTAGTTGCTCCAGCTACGAACATTGTAATATGCTCTTACTTTTCCGTGTCCTTCCCACATGTTCCATTTTATTTCATCACTGTCTACGCGCTCAATTATAGATAAGCGAGTTTCTTCCGCTGCCATCTTCTCAGCCTTTTCCAAAGAAATTTCAAACTTTTCCGCTAAAGCGATTGCTCGTTTTGCTTCTGCCCAGGCGATTTTAAGACATTCGCTAAACAGAGCGATTTCTATTTCCTTATGTCCGTTAATGCGGAGGCTTCTGTTTCTGTTGTAAGTTCTGCAATCATCATCGTTTTTGATTTCCCATGCTCTTCTCATAACCTTTTTAACATCATACTTTTTCATTTTTACTTCCTCCGTTCACCTGTTCTTTAACTGTCTTTATTATACTCCCGTAGGAGTATAATGTAAATAGATAAATGAAAAGTTTTCAGGAAATAATCAAAATCTCTAACATTTTTGGATAAAGAGGAAATAACTACCTGTTGTAAAAGAACACTCGTTCGATTATATTTATATCAAAAGGAGGGATGACTTTGGACAGCAGAATTATATATCATATAGATGTAAACAGCGCATTTCTATCTTGGGAAAGCGCGTACCGTATACACCACTTAGGCGGAAAGCTGGACTTAAGGACAATTCCTTCCGCTATCGGCGGGGATGTCGCTATGAGGCATGGAATTATTTTGGCTAAGAGCATCCCTGCTAAACCGTATGGTATCAAGACCGGAATGACTATTGTAGAAGCCAGACAAAAATGTCCCAAGCTATATTTAGCACCTCCAAATTACTCATTATATCAACGATGTTCCAATGCTTTTATTGATATTCTACGGGAATATACACCAGATGTCGAAATCTATTCTATCGATGAGGCATACCTTGATATGACATCTACAATTCATCTGTATGGAAAACCTGTGGAGGTAGCCTATCGGATTAAGGACAGGATACGTGAAGAATTAGGCTTTACTGTTAATGTTGGGATTTCATCAAATAAGCTTCTGGCGAAGATGTCCTCTGAATTCCGAAAACCAGATTTAGTGCATACACTGTTCCCGGAGGAGATAGAGACTAAAATGTGGCCGTTACCAGTTTCGGAGCTGTTTTTTTGTGGACGCGCGACAACTAAAAAACTTTTAAATATGGGAATTAATACAATTTCTGATTTGGCACATACTGATATAGAGTTACTAAAAAGTCATTTGAAAAAACAAGGGGAAATTATGTGGGCTTTTGCGAATGGCCTTGACTTTTCAGCGGTTGTGGCGGAAGTTCCAGCGCAGAAAGGATACGGAAATTCCACAACGACTCCTTTCGATGTATCAGATATTGAAACAGCCCGAAAAGTATTATTGGGATTGTGCGAAACGGTAGCGGCCCGACTACGGAAGGATAATTTTCATGCACAAGTTATTTCTGTAGGGATAAAAAGCTTTGATTTAAGATACGCAAGCCATCAGATGCATTTGAATAATCCTACAAACATTACTATCGAGCTGTATCATTATTCTTGTAAATTATTTGAGGAGTTATGGGATAATAAAACGCCAATAAGGCATTTGGGAGTACACACAAGTGTATTATCGTTTGGTGAATCTCCGCGTCAAATGGATTTCTTCGATATGACGGACTATGTGCGTCTTGAAACATTAGATAAAACAGTAGATACTATTAGACTTCGATACGGTAATGATTCAGTGAAGCGGGCCGTATTTATCCATCCATACAGCACTAAGCACAGATTAATAGACCACATGGAAGGTGGAGTTTCGAGGGAAAAACGTAGTATAGATTATTCCAAACTTAAGGTTGTATAAAGAGAGAAGGTGAGAAACATGGGAATGGGCATTGGTATCAATGATACAGCCCCAGATGAAGGCAAAATAAAAGGAAAACAAGAATCTGTAGCCTGCAGTGTGTGGTTTACAAGCAATGGAAAGATTATGCCGAAGATGATGAAATATCAGGAATCAGATGGGGAAGTCGTTACCATATACCCTATTCATGTGATTACATCAGCCAAGAAAAACTATTGTGGAATACCAACTATAGAATTTGAATGTGAGTCGACAATGGGAAGATATTCAGCAAGATTTCGGTTATACTACTATATAGAAAAGCAAGAGTGGAAAGTAATATGGCAATATTAATATTGAGGAGGTAAGTGGCATGTGTGGACGTTATTATGTGGACGAGGAAACAGCTAAAGAAATTGAACGGATAATACGAAACCTTGATAAGCGCTTAAAGGAAACCCCGAAGTATGGGGAGATATACCCAACAAATAATGTTATGGTACTGCAGGGGGGAAATGATAATACTATATTAAGCGATATGATCTGGGGATTCCCACAGTATCAGGGTAAGGGTGTTATTTTTAATGCGCGCTCTGAAACGGCATTGGAAAAACGGACCTTTGCGAGCAGTACCAAACAACGCCGCTGCATCATTCCGGCGCGCGGTTTTTATGAGTGGGACAAGAGCAAAAACAAAATATCTTTTGAGCGTCCTGACAGACATATCATGCTATTTGCGGGGATATGGAACACTTACGGCTTGGATAATCGGGTTGCTATCTTAACCACAGAAGCCAATGAATCTATGGAAAGAGTTCATGACAGGATGCCTCTGATTATGGAGCAGAATGAAATAGACACCTGGTTATATGATGATAATAGTGTAGAGTTTTTGCTGCATAAGCGGCCTGGAGAATTGCGTATTGCATCAGGAGGCGTACAGCAGACGCTCGACTTGCAATAGCCCGATTGCCGATAGATTTCGGGCTATTTTAATTTCTACAATTTGTGACTTGACAAAAATATAATAGCAAATAATGATAATTCAGTGTATAATAACTATATAATAGAAATGCAAAATTAAATTAGCGCTTGCATTATTTCTAAAAATCTATTATTGTTAAGGCACATATAAAAAGAGAGTGACTTGTAAAGGAGTGATAACAATGAAAATTACGATAAGCAAGAGCTTTCTAAGTGGATACGCAAGAGCACTAAACTTAAGCGGTACAAAAGAATGGCCTAATCTTTCTGACGATAAAATGAAAGATTATAGGGCACTGAGGAGCGATTGGGAAGATGTCGGAAATTCAATCAGGAGAGAAACAAGAAATCTCAGAAAAGCTTGAGATTGAGTTAGAAGATGAACAACAAATTGAACAACAAATTGAACAAGTGGTTTCCAGAGTAATTAGGAGTGAATTCAGCGGTCCAATTCCACCACCAAGTATAATTCAAGGTTATGAAGAAGTATTACCAGGTTCAGCCGACAGGATATTGGGGATGGCGGAGAAACAGTCTAGTCATAGACAAGAGTTGGAAACCATGATGGTTAAAGCGGAGTCTAGGGATAGCTTACTTGGAGTGGTGTTTGCGTTTGCATTAGGATTCAGTTGTATTATCGCGGGTGTCGTTATCGTTATACTAGTTCCAAAGAATTCAGGAGCTATTTCGGCATCAATACTCGGAATGACAGGAATCGGTTCTATTATTGCTACATTCCTAAAGAGTACACGTGGTAACTATACCAAGGGCAGCATAGATAAAAAGAGTGATCAGGTATCCGAATAGGGTACCTTTTCTATTGTAAAATACAATAGGGTTTGCTATAATCTTCTTGCAGGGAACGGCATAGGCTTGCCCTCTCTGCACCCCAAAAGGCCCCGGAGTGTAACAGTTCCGGGGCGATATTGTATCATCTTGGCGTGTTGCATGTCGTGTTGCATAGCATTCTATAATGCGGTATTTTGGTATTAGATTGCGGGAAACAGTCTCGCATAAAAGAATCACTCAGGCCCAGTAAATACAAGGAAAAATAAAAAAGCTGCAACCCATAAGGATTACAGCTTTTATGCGGAAGAAGAGACTTGAACTCTCACAGGATAACTCCCACTAGAACCTGAATCTAGCGCGTCTGCCATTCCGCCACTTCCGCTCGACAACTGATATCATATCATAAGACCCCTATCTTTGTAAAGCCCTAAACTTATTTTTTTTGTAAAAAAATGTTACAATTTTGTTACGGCATTTTCTCAATTAATTCTTGACAAATAGGGTCAATATGATATACTTTGATAATCAAACTATTTTAATGCAAAGATACTTTAAAACAAAATTAAACATGGAGATAGAATATGATTGGAAGGATATGCGGAACTGGCTCATATGTGCCGGCTCATTTTCTGGATAATAATGACTTGGCAAAGATTGTGGATACAAATGATGAATGGATTCGGGAGCGTACAGGAGTTGTAAGAAGACATATTATCGAAGATGAGACGATGGTTTCTATGGCAGTGACCGCTTCAAAACGTGCTTTGGAAAACAGTGGTGTTGCTCCAGAAGAACTGGATTTGATTTTAGTTTCCACCTTTACTTCTGAGGTATTGCTTCCCTGTGCTGCCTGTGAAGTGCAGCGGGAAATCGGGGCGGTAAATGCGACAGGATTTGATTTGAATGCTGCGTGTACAGGATTCGTATTTGCTTATAACACGGCGCAGGCATATATTGCTTCCGGTATGTACCGGACCGTGCTGGTGATTGGCTCGGAAAGTTTATCTAATATGGTGAACTGGGAAGACCGGGGAACCTGCATTCTCTTTGGTGATGGTGCAGGGGCTGTGGTACTGAAGGCCGGGGAGGGAACGCCATACCAGCCGGTAACTTATTCAGATGGAGGCAAAGGGAGTGCCCTGACTTGTATGAGCAGGCACCGGAAAGGCTGGATATCGGGGGCCGAAGATTTAGATTCTTATATGAAGATGGACGGACAGGCGGTGTTTAAGTTTGCTGTAAAGCAGGTGCCAGAGGTGATACTGGAAGTTTTAGAAAAGGTAGATATTCCATTGGAGGATATCGACTATTTTATTTTGCATCAGGCTAATAAAAGAATCATTGAAGCTGTGGCAAAGCGTCTGAAGCAGAATATCGACAAATTCCCTATGAATCTGGACGAATATGGGAATACTTCTTCAGCCAGCATTCCCATTCTTTTAGATGAGATGAACCGCGAAGGTTTGTTTCAACGAGGGCAAAAACTGGTATTGGCAGGATTTGGGGCAGGGCTTTCATGGGGAGCTGCCTGTCTGGAGTGGTAACGGGTAATTCCCGGTTAGACCGGATTACACAATAAAAAGAAAAAAGAACAGGAAAGGAATTTAAAATCATGTTAGAAAAAGTAAAAGAAATCGTAGCAGAATCCTTAGGAGCAGAAATTGGAACACTTACAGAGGCAACTTCTTTTAAAGAAGATCTGGCAGCAGATTCTTTAGATTTATTTGAAGTAGTTATGGCATTTGAGGAAGAGTTTGGCGTGGAGATTCCATCCGAGGACCTGGAGCAGATTGCTACTATTGGAGATGTAATTAAATATCTGGAAGAACATAAATAGAGAAAAACGTAATAGAAAGGTTGTTAGTATGAAGACAAAAGTAACCGAAATTTTAGAAATTGAATATCCAATTATCCAGGGTGGAATGGCATGGGTTGCTGAATATCATCTTGCAGCCGCCGTATCAGAAGCAGGCGGGCTTGGATTGATTGGGGCGGCAAGCGCGCCTGCCGACTGGGTACGGGAACAGATTAAATCAGCGAAAAAGCTGACAAATAAACCTTTTGGTGTAAATATTATGTTGATGAGTCCTTATGCGGACGAAGTAGCGAAAATAATCGTGGAGGAAGGCGTAAAGGTAGTAACGACCGGCGCAGGTTCTCCGGAAAAATATATGAAGATGTGGAAAGAAGCAGGAGTAAAAGTAATTCCTGTTGTTGCTTCTGTGGCACTTGCAAAGCGTATGGAACGCTGCGGTGCAGACGCTGTAGTAGCGGAAGGGACAGAGGCCGGCGGACATATCGGTGAAAATACAACTTTTGTTTTGGTGCCTCAGATTGTGGATGCAGTGAGTATCCCGGTTATTGCCGCAGGCGGTATTGCTGACGGCAGAGGAGTTGCGGCAGCATTTATGCTTGGTGCTCAGGCTGTACAGTTGGGCACTCATTTTGTGGTTACGAACGAGTCTATTGTTCATGAAAATTATAAACAATGTGTTCTGAAAGCAAGAGATATTGATTCCAGAGTTACAGGGCGTTCTACAGGGCATCCGGTGCGTGCATTGCGCAACCAGATGACAAAGCTCTATCTGCAGAGGGAGCAGGAGGGCGCTAGTTTTGAAGAGCTTGAGCTTCTGACACTGGGAGGGCTTAGAAAAGCCGTGGTGGAAGGAGACATTGTAAATGGCAGTGTAATGGCAGGTCAGATAGCCGGAATGGTGAAAGAAGAATTATCCTGTCAGAATCTAATTCAAAAGCTGGTGAAAGAGACAGACAGCCTAATTGGAGGAAAAGGATTCTATGAGTAAGATTGCATTTATATTTCCCGGGCAGGGCGCACAGAAAGCCGGAATGGGAAAAGATTTTTATGAAAATAGTGAAACAGCGGCGAAGCTCTATAACAGAGCATCTGAGCTGCTGAATATAGATATGAAAGAGCTGTGCTTTGAAAAAAATGATTTATTGGATCAGACAGAATACACTCAGGCAGCACTTGTTGTCACTTGTCTGGCTATGGCAAGGCTTTTGGAGGAAAAAGGGCTGAGGCCGGATGTGACGGCAGGCTTGAGCCTGGGCGAGTATGCTGCCATAGCTGTGGCTGGGGGAATGGATGATCTGGATGCAGTGCTGGCTGTCAGAAAGCGCGGTATTTTGATGCAGACGGCAGTTCCGGGCGGAAAAGGCTCTATGGCAGCGGTGCTTGGGCTGGAAGCAGAGAAAATTGAAGAAGTACTTTCAGATATAGAAGGAGCCAGCATTGCCAATTATAACTGTCCGGGGCAGATTGTAATTACCGGATGGAAGGAAAGTGTAGACCAGGCCGGGACGGCTCTGAAAGAGGCTGGTGCCAAGCGGGTATTGCCTCTGAATGTAAGCGGACCATTTCACTCTCCAATGCTTAATGAAGCAGGAAAGAAGCTGGGGGAGGTTTTAGATAAGATAGAATTGCATACGCTGAACCTTCCTTATGTTACGAATGTCACAGCAGATTATGTGAATGATATTTCAGAAGTAAAGGAGCTGCTTACAAAACAGGTAACCTCCTCCGTGCGCTGGCAGCAAAGTGTGGAGAATATGATTGAAGACGGCATGGATGTATTCGTTGAAGTAGGTCCGGGGAAAACACTTGCAGGATTTATGAAGAAAATTAACAGGGACGTCAAAGTTTATAACGTGGAAACTTGGGAAGATGTAGATAAGGTGGTTAGTGAGTTATGTTAGAAGGAAAAGTAGCAGTAGTTACAGGCGCATCCAGAGGGATCGGAAGAGCCGTCGCTCTGAAGCTGGCGAAAGACGGTGCGGTGGTTGTGATTAATTACAACGGCTCCAAAGAGAAGGCAGAGGAAGCAAAAGCAGAAATTGAGCAGGCCGGAGGGAAAGCGGAACTATTCCAGTGTGATGTTTCTGACTTTCATGCGTGTGAAAGTTTTCTGGGAGATGTCATCGGGAAGTTTGGCCGGATTGATATTCTTGTAAACAATGCAGGAATTACAAGAGACGGCCTTCTAATGAAAATGTCAGAAGAAGATTTTGACAGCGTTTTAAATACAAATCTGAAAGGTACATTTAACTGTATCCGGTTTGCTGCAAGGCAGATGATAAAGCAAAGAGGCGGACGCATTATCAACCTTTCTTCCGTATCAGGAGTTTTGGGAAATGCGGGGCAGGCAAATTATTCAGCTTCAAAAGCAGGTGTGATTGGACTTACAAAATCAGCGGCAAGAGAGCTGGCATCCAGAGGTGTGACGGTAAATGCCATTGCACCGGGATTTATTCATACAGAAATGACAGAAGTGCTTTCCGATAAAGTGAAGGAAAGTGCAGCAGCAGGAATTCCGCTGGGCCGCTTTGGCGAAACGGAAGATATTGCAGAGGCGGTTGCATTTCTGGCTTCGGAGAAAGCTGGATACATTACAGGGCAGATACTGTGTGTAGATGGCGGAATGGCGATGTAAAAGAGAGCAATATAGGAGATGAATATGAAGAAAAGAGTTGTAGTAACTGGAATGGGAGCAGTGACTCCAATCGGTAATTCAGTAGAGGAGTTTTGGAATGGAATCCGGGAAGGTAAAGTCGGAATCGGACCAATTACCAAATTTGATGCATCTGAATATAAAGTGCAGATTGCGGCAGAAGTAAAAGACTTTGTAGCAAAAGAGCATATGGACTTTAAAGCAGCAAAACGTATGGAGTTATTTTCCCAGTATGCAGTTGCTGCAGCAAAAGAAGCATTTTTGGATGCAGGAATTGACATGGAAAAGGAAGACCCTTACCGGGCAGGTGTGATTGTAGGTTCCGGAATTGGAAGTTTGCAGATTGTAGAAGAGAATTACACGAAAATCGTGGAAAAAGGGCCCAGTAGAGTGAATCCGCTGATGGTTCCGCTGATGATATCTAACATGGCAGCAGGAAACGTATCCATTCAGCTTGGGCTGAAAGGAAAGTGTACAAATGTGGTGACAGCCTGTGCTTCAGGAACCAACTGTATCGGTGATGCATTCCGTGCAATCCAGTATGATGATGCAGATATTATAGTGGCAGGGGGGACGGAAAGCTGTATCTGCCCTACCGGAGTGGCAGGATTTTCAGGATTAACCGCACTTTCCGCATCTTCAGATCCTATGAGGGCATCCATACCATTTGATAAGGACAGAAGTGGCTTTGTGCTTGGAGAAGGTGCCGGAATTGTCGTGCTGGAAGAGCTGGAACATGCAAAAGCCAGAGGTGCAAAAATCTATGCAGAACTGGTTGGCTATGGTTCTACCGGAGATGCATACCATGTCACCTCCCCTCAGGAAGACGGAGGAGGGGCTGGAATGGCAATGAAAATAGCAATGAAAGAAGCAGGAGTATCACCGGAGCAGATTGATTATATCAATGCACACGGAACCAGCACCCATCATAACGATTTATTTGAGACAAGAGCCGTTAAATATGCATTGGGAGAAGCGGCTAAGGATGTTGTTATAAATTCCACGAAATCTATGATAGGGCATCTGCTGGGTGCGGCAGGCGGTGCAGAATTTATTGTGTGTGTGAAAAGTATCCAGGACGGATATATCCATCAGACAATGGGAACCATCGAAACCGATGAAGAGTGTGACTTGAACTATGCAATCGGTGCGCCGGTAGAAAAAGATATAAACTATGTGCTGACGAATTCTCTCGGATTCGGCGGACATAATGCAACCTTATTAGTAAAAAAGTATGAAGGATAGGGTAGGGCCATGAAAATAGAGCAAATATTACAATTGGTAGAATCAGTATCCAGTTCCACATTAACGGAATTCAAATATGAAGAAGACGGTGTAAAGCTATCACTGAAAAAAACAACAGAGGGCCAATTCCAGACAGTGCCTGTGATACAAACTCAGGCAGTGCAAGCAGTGCAGCCAGTGCAGGCAATTCCAACGGAAACAGGAGAGACACCGGCAGCAGATAAAGTCATCGACGGAAAAGTAATGAAATCTCCTCTGGTAGGAACATTTTATGCAGCACCCTCCGAGAACGCAGAACCATTTGTTAAAGTAGGGGACAGCGTAAAAGAGGGGCAGGTACTTGCAATCGTGGAGGCCATGAAACTGATGAACGAAATAGACAGCGATTTCTCCGGCATTGTGGCAGAAATACTGGTAGAAAACGGAGCACCCGTAGAATACGGGCAGCCATTGTTTGTGATAAAAGGGGTCTAAAAGGGGTCTGACCCTTTTGAAAAGGGACTGACCCTTTTGCGGGCCATTTTCCGAGTTTTTCAGAAAGTAGGTTAAATATGAACAAATTAGACATAAATCAGATTCAGGAAATCATTCCTCACAGGCACCCGTTTCTCCTGGTGGATTATATTGAAGATTACGAGCCGGGACAGTATGCGGTGGGATATAAATGTGTGACCTACAGAGAAGATTTCTTCAAAGGTCATTTTCCGGGGCATCCGGTTATGCCCGGTGTGCTTACATTGGAAGCGCTGGCGCAGGTTGGTGCGGTGGCAATTTTGAGCATGGAGCAGAACAAAGGGAAGATTGCTTATTTTGGCGGTGTCCAGAAATGCAAATTCAAAGGAATGGTATGTCCTGGAGACAAATTGAAGCTGGAAACAACAATTATCAAGTGTAAAGGACCTGTGGGAGTTGGTCAGGCAACTGCATCTGTAGATGGTAAGGTCGTAGTCAGCGCAGAGCTGACATTCATGGTAGGAAATTAAGGAGATGTGCGGGGTATGATTGAAAAGGTATTGATTGCAAACAGAGGAGAAATCGCTGTGCGTATTATCCGGGCATGCAGGGAAATGGGAATAGAAACTGTTGCTGTTTATTCGGAGGCGGACAAAGAAGCTCTGCATACACAACTGGCCGACGAGGCAATTTGCATTGGTCCGGCACCGTCCTCAGAGAGCTATCTGAGTATGGAGCGCATCATAAGTGCAACACTGGTATCCGGCGCAGATGCGATTCATCCGGGATTCGGATTCTTGTCAGAAAACAGCAAATTTGCAGAATTATGCGAACAGTGCAATATTACGTTTATCGGACCTGATTCCAGTGTAATCCGCAAGATGGGTAATAAGCAGGAAGCGAGAAACACGATGGTGGCTGCCAATGTACCTGTAATTCCGGGAAGCAAAGAGCCTGTTTATGATGCAGCAGCCGGTGCTGAGACTGCTGAAAAAATCGGATACCCTGTCATCGTAAAAGCAGCGCTTGGAGGCGGGGGAAAAGGAATGCGTGTGGCAGAGACCGCTGAAGAGTTTGAAAACAGTTTTAATACGGCCCAAAAGGAAACTAAAATGGCCTTTGGTGACGACACCATGTATATTGAACATTTCGTCCAGCATCCAAGACATATAGAATTCCAGATTCTCGCAGATAAGCACGGTAATGTAATACATTTGGGAGAACGGGATTGTTCCGTTCAGAGAAACCATCAGAAAATGATTGAAGAGTCTCCTTCAGTTGCTCTGTCGGAAGAAATGAGGGTAAAAATGGGAGAAGCGGCTGTGAAGGCTGCAAAGGCTGCGAATTATTCAAACGCCGGAACTATAGAATTTCTGTTGGAGAAGAATGGAAACTTTTACTTTATGGAAATGAATACAAGGATTCAGGTAGAGCATCCGGTAACAGAGTGGGTGACAGGAATTGACTTAATCAAAGAACAAATCAGCATCGCAGACGGAAGAAAATTAAACTACACCCAGGAAGATGTAAAAATAACCGGTCATGCCATAGAATGCCGTATCAATGCAGAAAATCCGAAAAAGAATTTCCGCCCTTCCCCTGGAACCATTACAGATATGTACCTTCCGGGAGGAAAAGGCGTACGTATTGATTCCGCTATCTACAGTGGCTATACGGTAACACCGTATTATGATTCCATGCTGGCAAAGCTGATTGTACACGCAAAAAACCGGAAAGAAGCAATCCGGAAAATGCGCAGCGCACTTGGCGAGGTCATCATAGAAGGAATTGATACCAATGTAGATTATCAATATGAAATACTGCATCACCCGGATTTTGAATCGGGAGATATAGATATAGAATTTATAGAAAGATTATAAAGAAGTTTTGGCAGTGATGATTTAAGAATATTCTGAAAATGGAGCGCAAAAGGGTCAGTCCCTTTTGAAAGGGGTCTGTCCCCTTTGAAAAGTCCCCCCTTTGAACGTCCTCCCCGAACAAGAAGTTAGGAGTTATCATTATGAAGTTACAGAATATGTTTAAAAAGACGAAAAGGAAGAATTACATTTCTCTAAAGGAGTCCAAACCTGAGGTTCCCGACGGGCTTCTCAGTAAATGTAATAAGTGCGGCTCAGCCATTATGACAGAGGATGTTAAGAATGGTTTCTATATCTGTCCGAAATGCCAGGGTTACTTTCGTATCCACGCTTACCGGAGGATTGAAATGCTGGCAGATGAGGGTTCTTTTGAGGAATGGGACAAAGGGTTTGTGACTAGAAATCCTCTGAATTTTAAAGGATATGAGGAGAAGCTTGAGGCATTACAGGAGAAGACCGGGCTGGAGGAGGCCATTGTTACAGGGAAAATCAAGATTGACGGCAAGCCTGCGGTAATTGGTGTGTGCGACGGCCGTTTTCTGATGGCAAGCATGGGTGAAGTAGTAGGAGAAAAGATTGTCTGTGCTGTAGAACGTGCCATAGAGGAAAAGCTTCCGGTCATTTTATTTGCCTGTTCGGGAGGCGCGAGGATGCAGGAAGGGATTATATCCCTGATGCAGATGGCAAAAACTTCCGCGGCTCTGAAACGTCACAGTGATGCAGGACTTCTTTATATTTCTGTTCTGACGGACCCGACCACAGGCGGCGTGACTGCAAGCTTTGCCATGCTGGGAGATATTATTCTGGCGGAGCCAAATGCACTTATCGGTTTTGCAGGGCCCAGAGTCATAGAACAGACTATCGGAGAAAAGCTCCCGAAAGGATTCCAGCGCTCGGAGTTCTTGCTGGAACATGGCTTTATTGATAAAATCGTGGAACGTGAGGACATGAAGGATACTTTGGCACAGATACTGAAATTGCACAGTGAAAATACGCCTGAGCCAAGAGTAGCTTTAAGAGAGGCCCCCGTGCAGAAACTTCAGGAAAGGCCTTGTGCCAGTGCATGGGACCGTGTACAGGTTTCCCGGAGAAAAGACCGTCCGATAGGAAGAGATTATATTGAAAAATTATTTGATGGTTTCATGGAATTTCATGGAGACCGTTATTTTAAGGATGATAAGGCTATTATAGGAGGCACAGCATACTTCCAGGGACGTCCTGTAACTGTCATTGCCCAGGCCAAGGGAAAGACCACCAGGGAAAATATTGAGCGTAACTTTGGAATGCCGTCCCCTGACGGGTACAGAAAAGCTCTTCGTTTGATGAAACAGGCGGAGAAGTTTGGGCGTCCGGTTATCTGCTTCGTAGATACTCCCGGTGCATTTTGCGGCCTGGAAGCTGAAGAAAGAGGGCAGGGAGAGGCCATTGCCAGAAACCTGTTTGAAATGTCAGGACTGAAGGTGCCGGTGTTATCTGTGGTAATTGGTGAAGGTGGCAGCGGCGGTGCTCTGGCGGTTGCGGTTGCAGATGAAGTATGGATGCTGGAAAATTCCATCTATTCTATACTTTCTCCGGAAGGGTTTGCAAGTATCCTGTGGAAGGATAGCAAAAAGGCGAATGAAGCTGCGGAAGTGATGCGGCTGACAGCCGGCGATTTGTTGGAAATGAAAGTGATTGAAAAAGTAATTGCAGAACCGGAGCACTACACTCAGGATAACGTTGAGAACGTCAGTGACGCGCTGGAATTCTATTTAAACGAATTTTTAAATAAGTATGCTGCTCTTTCTGCCAGCGAACTTACAGAGAAACGTTATCAGAGGTTTCGGCGAATATAGAAGTAAAGGAGAGGTTTTTAAGATATGGGTCCATTTAAAGTAGGTGAAAAGACAACTAAAGTACCTCTGATTCAAGGGGGAATGGGAGTGGGAATCAGTCTGGGGAATCTGGCCGGTGCCGTTGCAGCACAAGGCGGTGTGGGAATCATCTCTACCGCACAGATTGGCTTTCGTGAGCCGGATTTTGATAAAAACCCCGTGGAAGCCAACCGCAGGGCTATTCAAAAAGAAATGGATAAAGCACGGAAAATCTCTCCCCAGGGAATTGTCGGCTATAATATCATGACCGCTCTCCGGGAATTTAAACAGCATGTTGAAGCCGCAGTTTTGGCAGGCGCCGACATTATCATTTCAGGGGCCGGCCTGCCTATGGATCTTCCCGCACTTACAGCAGGAAGTCATACCAGGATTGCCCCAATTGTATCCACAGAGAAATCGGCAAATGTACTCCTGAAATACTGGAGCAGAAAGCACCAAAGGACAGCGGATCTGATTGTAATTGAAGGGCCAGAAGCCGGAGGGCATCTTGGATTTAAGCAAGAGGAACTGGAGCTTTATTCTCCGGAAGCATATGATGAAGAAATTAAGAAAATCATAGAAGTTGTCCGGACTTATGAAACAAAATATAATACAAAGATTCCGGTTATCCTTGCCGGAGGAATTTATGACAGCGCAGATGTAAAACATGCTGAGCAATTGGGCGTAGATGGAGTACAGGTTGGTACAAGGTTTATTACGACGGAAGAATGTGATGCTGACATAAAATATAAAGAAGCATATTTAAAGGCAGAGGAAGAAGATATCGCCATTGTAAAAAGTCCCGTAGGCATGCCGGGGCGTGCAATCTTGAATCCTTTCATGAAACGTGTTATGCTAGGAGAAAAGATACCTCATACCCCCTGCCACGGATGCCTGTCAAAATGCAGTCCCAATGAGATCCCGTACTGTATTACGGACAGTCTGATAAATGCTGCAAAAGGAGAGGTAGATCAGGCACTATTGTTCTGCGGGGCCAATGCATACAAGGCTACACGCATGGAAACGGTAAAAGAAGTGGTAGATTCCCTGTTCGACCGAAAGTAATTTAGCGAATCCAGGCGATAGCGCAGGATGAACTTTATTATATTCATATATCTGGCGCAAGTGGGGATGTTTGGAAAGGAGTGCAGCATCTGTGAATGCACATGAAACTATCAATGATATCCTGGTTCATTTGTTTAATGAGATCTGGGAGTTGGAAGCGGAAGCCATTATTACAGAAGAATATAAGGATATCAGCAATAATGACATGCATATCATAGAAGCCATTGGTCCGGGAGTGGACAGCACAATGTCCATGGTAGCTAAGAAGCTCGGTATCACCGCAGGGTCACTTACGACATCTGTTAACAGTCTTGTGAATAAAAAATATGTGGTGCGGGAAAGAAGTGAATCCGACCGCCGGGTAGTTTATATCCGGTTGACACAGAAAGGCAGGAGAGCATTTCTTCACCATAAGGATTTTCATATGCAGATGACAGATGCAGTCATTCAAAGTTTGGATGCAGATGAGATACCGGTTCTTTTGAAAACGTTAAATAGCCTTTCGGAGTTTTTCCGTGGATATCAGGCGAAAAAATGAGGTGTAATACAATTTGCAGCAAGGAAATGTTTATGTTGGAGCCTAATGTTTTAGCAGGAGGGAACAAGTATGAAGACGAAGGAAGCAGCAAAAACAACAGCGAAAGCAATTGAGACAAAAGCCGGACGGGCGAAGGCAATTGAAACGAAAAAGGATACTACAAAAGCAATTGAGACAAGGGCGGCAGTTCTGCAAAATCCTCAGCCTGTGAAAGAGGAAGTTAAGAAACCTGAGGTAAAAAAGGCTGTACAGAAAAAAACGTCTGTAAAGAAGATGGCAGCAAAAAGAGCAGGGAAGACAACAGAGCTGTTTTTGCAGTTTGCCGGGAAAGAGTATACAGAAAAAGAAATTTTTCAGAAGGTAAAAGATGTCTGGACAAAAACCCTGAAAAATAAAGTGGGTGATATGAAAGATGTGAAGATTTACCTGAAGCCGGAAGAGGCAGCAGCATACTATGTAATCAATGGAGATACTACCGGAAAGGTAGATTTATAAAACACATATTTAAATATTGTTTCCAGGCGGCGGCTTTTGATCTTTATTTCAAAGCCGCCGCCTGTATTGTAAAGCAAAGATAAGAAGCTTGGAAAATCTTATGACAGGTGTATTGTTTTATGGTAAAATGAAATTAATAACTCAAAAACCACATAAGGTATTGTAATGGGAGGAGGGCATATTTATGAACTTTGAACAAGATTACATTATGAGAATGATCAAGGCAGCAGCAGCGGCACTGGCAAGAATCATATTTCAAAAATCAAACCCGGAATATGAGCTCCCTGTACAAGGTGAGTATACTGCTGTAGATGATTTATATGAGCGGTTGTTGGGGATGGCAGATGCCGGTCATATCAATGAGGCGGAAAATCTGCTTTACCAGAAATTGGACAGAGCAAATCTGTCATATCTGGAGATAGGAATAGGGTTTTATAATCATCTGAACGGATATGAGGATGGTTTTCTGACTGCCCATGATTACACGCGGGAAGAGATTGGCGATGGAATCAGACGATTGCTGGGGAAATACGGTATGGAAGCTTTGGAAGAATTTGTAGACATTTAAGGGAGAAGAAATGACACGATTAGAACAGCAGATTCAATTTATCAGAGAGGTTGATAAGGTAAAGGACATTTACAGACAGACGTATCTGGCAGACGGGCAGCGAAAGGAAAATGACGCAGAACATTCCTGGCACATTGCACTGATGGCAGTTTTGCTGAAGGAATATGTACCGGAAGTGGATTTGACGAAGGTTATGATTATGCTGCTGATCCATGACCTGGTTGAAATTGATGCAGGAGATACATATGCTTATGATTCTGTGGGAGCAGAGACAAAGCGGGAGAGGGAAATACAGGCTGCTGAGCGTATCTTTGGTATGCTGCCGGAAGACCAGGGAGGCCTTTTCCGGGAATTGTGGGAAGAGTTTGAAGAATATGAAAGTGTTGAGGCAGGATACGCGCATCTGCTGGACAACTTTCAGCCTCTGCTGCTTAATGATGCCTCGGGCGGTAAAAGCTGGGCTGAGCATGGCGTAAGAAAGTCCCAGATTTATAAACGGAATGAGAAGATAGAGGCAACATCAAAAGATGTATGGAAGTGTATGCAGGATATTGTGGAGAAACATATTCAAAAAGGTAATGTGAAAGACTGCTAGTGTACTGGCACATTGATTTTTGGATAAATCATTAAAATAAGGAGGTAAAAAAATGGATTTATTAGAAATGATGAGAACCCGCCGAAGCGTCAGGAAATATACACAAGAGCCGGTCGGTGAGGATAAGCTGGAACAAATACTGGCAGCAGGGCTGTTGTCCGCCTCCAGCCGGGGGATACGTCCCTGGGAGTTTATTGTAGTGAAGAAAAAGGAAACGCTGGAGAAAATGTCAGAGTCAAGAGCAGGCTCCGCAAAAATGCTGGCAGGTGCAGATTGTGCGATTGTGGTGATTGCAGATGCTGAAAAGACAGATGTGTGGACAGAGGATGCATCTATAGCGATGGCAAATATGCATCTGATGGCCCACAGTTTGGGAGTTGGAAGCTGCTGGATACAGGGAAGGCTGAGAGAAGCTCCTGACGGAAGAACAACAGAAGACTATCTGCGCTCTATCCTGGAATACCCGGGAAATTACCGGCTGGAGGCTGTCCTCTCTCTAGGTATGCCGGCGGAACAAAAAGAACCCTTCCAGATGGAAGCATTGCCGATGGAGAAAATCCATAGAGAGCATTTTTAAATATTTATCCAAAGATATACCTTATTGAACATTAGTAGTTCAATAAGTATACCATATTGAATGTTAGCAGCTCAATAAGTATAATTTCTTGAACATTAGCAATTCAAGTAGTATACATTATATGCTCTGCCAGAGTTGCCGGAAAAACGCCGTTGTCTCCGTGGGAGCAACGGCGTTTTTCCGGCAGGAAAGTAGGCGGGTATTTGCAGCAATAGAAGCAGCAGATTGGATTTGATAGTCGCATCTCATGGGTAAGTATAGTACCTGGGACTATTCATCCGCCATATCTACCAATGTATTGCCCGAAATTCTGTAAACCGTCCAATCATTCATCGCCTCTGCCTCCAGTGATAAATAAAAATCTATGCTTGGCTTGTTCCAGTCTAAACACCACCATTCCAGCCTGCCACATCCACGTTCCACAGTGATTTGTGCGAGCTTTTTCAGAATGGCCTTTCCATAGCCTTGCCTTCTGTACTCAGGCCTTACATATAAATCTTCAAGATATATGCCTGCTCTTCCTAAAAATGTAGAAAAGTTATGAAAGAACAGGGCGAATCCAACTTCAGATCCATCCACTACCGCAAATATAATCTCTGCCTTTTTCTTTTCAAAAATCCACTCTCTTAGCGTATCCTCTGTGGCGATTACCTCATCAAGCATTTTCTCATATTCCGCCAAATCTCTAATAAATTGCAGTATTAACGGTGTATCGGATTCTTCTGCATATCTAAAGGTCAAACTCATCCTAATGTCTCCATTCTACTCTTTTTTCTCCCACCGCCCGGAAGCTCCGCAGGGCAGCACCAGCCCGTTACTGCTTACAGGAAGTCCGATTTCCTGGGAATCTGTGATTCCATTCCAGGCCTTCAGCTCTGTGGAAATCATATAGCTCAGGACTGCAGGAGCCAGACCGGTAGTGTAAGAATTAACAAGAAAAAAGATGGCATCCTTTGATAATACCTGGGTGCAAAGCTGAATCAGCGGATGTATCATATCCTCGATTTTCCAGATTTCCCCTTTTGGACCTCTTCCGTATGAGGGCGGGTCCATTATGATTGCATCATAAGTATTGCCCCGGCGGATTTCTTTTTCAACGAACTTTACACAGTCGTCTACCAGCCAGCGGATAGAAGCATCTTGCAATCCGGAGGAGGCGGCATTTTCTTTCGCCCATGTAACCATGCCTTTGGAGGCGTCCACATGGGTGACAGAAGCACCTGCGGCAGCAGCGGCAAGTGTTGCACCCCCTGTATAAGCAAATAAATTCAAAACCTTTACAGGGCGTCCGGCCTCTTTAATTTTCCTGGAAAACCAATCCCAATTTACAGCTTGTTCGGGAAAAAGTCCGGTGTGCTTGAAGCTAAAGGGTTTTAAGTTAAACGTAAGGTTTCCATAATGAATCTGCCACTGCTGAGGCAGATCAAAAAACTCCCACTCGCCGCCGCCCTTTTTGCTGCGGTGATAATGCCCGTTTGGCTGCCTCCAGCCTTTATTAGTCCGGGGCGTGTCCCAAATCACCTGAGGATCGGGGCGGATCAGGAGATAGTCTCCCCAGCGTTCCAGTTTTTCTCCTCTTGAACAATCTATGACTTCATAATCTTTCCAATTATCTGCTACCCACATATATTCTTATCCTTTCCTTATAGCCAAATCAGCTCTATGGCTAAATCGGCTTCGAAGCTAAATCAACTTCTTTCTCCTCATTATATTATCTTTCTAAAACGGATGCAATGGTTTTGCTCAGAACTCTTTCTTAGCCTTTATTATAGCAGGCTATGTGGAAGAATAATACTTACAGATGGTGTAAGAAAGCCCTTGCCACCCCAGATGCCTTGATTTATTATATTTTGGACTATACATTAGTCTAGAAAAAATACAAGGGCATTTTAGTATGAAAATAGTGGCTTTACTATACTGCAAAACAGTGATAGAATACATCTATAACTAACTTGCGATGAAAGGAGAATCAGAAATGATTACAGTGAATGCTATGGGAGATGCCTGCCCGATTCCGGTGGTAAAAACCAAAAAGGCGATGCAGGAGTTAAAGCAGCCGGATATTGTGGAGGTATTGGTAGATAATGAAATTGCGGTACAAAATGTAATGAAAATGGCGTCAGGTTCCGGAGGGGATGTGACATCGGAAAAGATTGGTGAGAAGGAGTTCAAGGTCATTATCAAGGTGAGCCAGGTGATGGCAGAATTGGAGGCCCAGGAAAAAGAGGAAGCTATGGTGTGTATGCCGGATAAAAGGAAAAATACTATCATTGTGGTTTCCTCTGACAAAATGGGGAACGGCAATGATGAACTGGGAAAGGTGCTGATAAAGGGCTTCTTCTTTGCAGTAACGCAGCTTGAGGAACTTCCCCGGTCTATTTTGTTTTATAATGGGGGAGCAGCCCTGACATGTGAAGGTTCAGATTCACTTGATGATTTGAAAGAGCTGGAAGCTCAGGGTGTAGAAATTATGACCTGTGGGACATGCCTTGATTATTATGGGCTGAAGGATAAGCTTTGTGTAGGAACTGTTACCAATATGTATAGTATTGTGGAGACAATGAATCATGCGGAAAAGATTATCCGTCCTTAATCAGAGAAGCGGGAAGGAGAAAATGGCATGAATACAGGGAAAAATATACGTCTGACTCAATATGCGAAGACTTCCGGATGAGCGGCTAAAATAGGTCCTGAGACCCTTGCCCAGGTTCTGGGCAAGCTGCCGCAATTCCAGGATGAGAATCTCATAGTTGGAATTGAAACATCAGACGACGCGGCAATTTATAAAGTTACGGATGATATTGCCATGATTCAGACCGTAGACTTTTTTACTCCGGTGGTAGATGATCCTTATACTTTTGGGCAGATTGCAGCGGCAAATGCCCTGAGCGATGTTTATGCTATGGGCGGAGAGCCAAGAGTGGCTCTGAATATTGTAGGATTTCCAAACTGCCTGGACCCAGAGATATTGGGGGATATTTTAAAAGGTGGAGCGGATAAGGTAAAAGAGGCAGGAGCGGTTCTGGTAGGGGGACATTCCGTCCAGGATGATGAGCCGAAATATGGATTAAGTGTATCAGGTTTTGTGCACCCGGATAAGGTTTTTAAAAACTATGGATGCAAACCTGGAGATGTTTTAGTTTTGACGAAGCAGATTGGGAGCGGAATCATTAATACTGCTCTGAAAGCAGAGATGGCTTCTGAACAGGCTGAAAAAGAAGCAGCCACAGTTATGGCATCCTTGAATAAAAAGGCAAAAGAAGCAGCGGAGGCTTATCCTGTCAATGCATGTACAGACATCACTGGTTTTGGACTTCTGGGACATTGTATGGAGATGGCGTCCGCAAGTCACGTAACAATGGAAATCGATGTACGGGATGTGGCATATATGCAGGGGGCTGCAGACTATGCGAAAATGGGACTGGTCCCCGCCGGCACTTACAAAAATAAAGAGCACAGTATAGAATTAGTGGATACAGGAAAGGCAGAAGAATATTATTTAGACTTGCTGTATGATCCACAAACTTCTGGGGGACTTCTTTTTAGCCTGCCTGAGATGTATTTGGAGGGATTTTTATCTGATTTGAAGGAAAAACAGCTTGATACCCAGGTGTCAGTTATTGGCAGGGTTGTTGAAAAACAAGAAAAATTTATCCGGCTGTGTTCATAAAAAAGCAGTGAAGCGGGCTGGGAATATCCGCTTATAACAGAGGGAGTGGGAATGGATAAGAATATGTTATTCCGCAAAATTCCAAAAGTGGATATTTTGATGGAAGATGAAGTGATTCAAAAAATGATAGAGTATTACAGCTATGACAGTGTACTGGAGGCTGTGCGGATAGAACAGGGCAGACTGAGGAATTATATTAGTGCATGTGAAAATGAAGAAGAGGCTCAGAAACAGATAGACAGCCTTCTTGAACGGGTGGAATTGACAACTGCAGCCATGCACAGGCCCAATATGACGCGTGTCCTTAATGGTACGGGAACAATTCTCCATACGAACCTGGGACGTGCACCCCTTGGAAGTGAGCATTTAAACCAGGTTTCCTATATTGCAAATGGTTATTCCAATTTGGAGTATGATTTGGAAGGGGGAAAACGGGGGGAGAGATATTCGCATTTTGAAAAACTACTTTGCAGAATTACCGGGGCGGAAGCTGCAATGGCTGTCAATAATAATGCGGCGGCTGTCATGCTGATTCTTAGTTCTATGGCAAAAGGGGGAGACGTGATTGTATCCCGCGGAGAACTGGTTGAGGTTGGAGGTAAATTCAGGATTCCGGATGTAATGGAGCAAAGCGGAGCATCCCTGATAGAAGTAGGATCTACAAATAAAACACATTTGTCAGATTATGAAGGTGCTGTTACGGAAGAGACAAAGGCACTTCTAAAGGTGCATACAAGTAACTACCGTATTATTGGCTTTACAGAGTCTGTTCCGGTGGAAGAACTGGTGCCCCTGGGGAAACAGTGCGGCATACCTGTTATTGAGGATTTGGGGAGCGGTGTTCTGGTGGATTTAAGTAAATATGGACTTACTTATGAACCCACAGTACAGGACTCTGTAAAAAATGGAGCGGATGTGGTCTGCTTTAGCGGTGATAAACTTTTGGGCGGCCCTCAGGCAGGGATTATTGTAGGAAAGAAGAGCTATATAGAGTTAATGAAGAAAAATCCTCTTACGAGGGCGCTGCGTATTGATAAGTTTACTGCGTCCGCGCTGGAAGTTGTTCTTAGGGAATACTTATCAGAGGAAAAAGCAATTCAAAATATACCGGTCCTTCGCATGATTACGAAAAAGCTGGAAGAAGTGAAACAAGAGGCAAGGAAATTCCAGAGAATATTAAAAAAGGCAGAACTGAAAGCAGAGATTGGTATAACTGACTGTGAGGCGCAGATTGGCGGCGGTTCTCTGCCGTTGGAGCGGATTCCCAGTATGGCGGTAACGATACGGCCCTTGGAAATCAGCACTCCTGAGCTGGAAGAAAGGCTCCGGCACCTTCCGGCGCCTGTGATTGGGAGAACTGTAAATGATAGAATCCTGTTGGATATGCGGACATTTGAAACAGGTTTCATGAATTACTTTGTAAAGATCCTGAAAGAGCTGAATGTTCTGGAAAAGGAAGGAAACGGATATGAAGCACATTATTATCGGAACAGCGGGCCATATTGATCATGGAAAAACCACGCTGATAAAAGCACTGACCGGCCGGAATACGGACAGGTGGGAGGAAGAGCAGCGCAGAGGAATCACCATTGATCTGGGTTTTACTTATTTTGACTTGAAAAACGGAAACAGGGTGGGAATTATTGATGTGCCCGGGCATGAAAAATTTATCAATAATATGGTTGCCGGTGTTGTAGGAATGGACCTGGTACTGCTTGTAGTGGCAGCAGATGAAGGAATTATGCCTCAGACTAGGGAACATATGGATATCCTGGAAATGCTGGGGGTAAAGAAAAGTATCCTTGTCCTGAATAAGTGTGATATTGTGGATGAAGAGTGGCTGGAGCTGGTGGAAGAGGAAATCAAAGAAGAATTAAACGGGACTTTCCTGGAACATGCTCCCGTTGTAAAGGTGTCTGCGGCAACAGGGCAGGGGATTTCCCAGTTAGTTGAAACTATTGAGCATCTGAGCGAGGAAGAAGTGGAAGCGAAGGATATACATACAATTCCACGGCTTCCGGTGGACCGGGTATTTTCTATTTCAGGATTTGGTACGATTGTGACAGGAACACTGGTAAGCGGAATGATTCAGAAAGAGGATACACTGGAAATGTTCCCCAATGGGCAGGAATGTAAAATACGGAGTATTCAGGTGCACGGGGAGACTGTGGACAAATGCTATGCCGGACAGCGGGTAGCGATTAATATCTCTAATTTAAAGAAAAAGGAGATAAAAAGAGGTTGTGTACTTGCTCCGGTAGGAAGTATGAAAGATTCCCGGCTCATGGATGTAAAGCTGGAAGTTCTGGATTCTACAATGAGAATGCTTTCGAATAATATGAGGCTTCATTTTTTCAGCGGTACCAGCGAGGTATTGTGCCGTGCAGTCCTTTTGGGGGACGAAACTCTGGGACCGGGGGACAGCGGATATGTGCAGCTCCGCATGGAGGAGGATGTGGCATTCCGGCGCGGTGATAGGTTTATTGTACGTTTTTATTCCCCTATGGAAACTATCGGCGGCGGTGTGATTCTAGAGCCAAATGCAGGGAAGAAGAAACGGTTTTCACCCGAAGTCATTGAGAGTCTGAAACAAAAAGAGTCCGGCAGTGCTACAGATGTAATAGAGCTTCATGTAAAAGAGTACCGTGATACAATGGCAGCGGTATCCGAGCTCGCTAAGCTTACGGCCCTTTCCCGGGAAGAAACGGAAGCGGCTGTGGAAGAGCTGGAAAGTCAGGGGCTTGTCCGTACATTTTTGATGAAAAAGGATATTTACGTCTGGCATAAGGCAGATGAATATGAATACAGAGAACGGATATTGGAAGCTTTACGGAACTTTGTGAAGAAATATCCTTACCGCTACGGTATGTCAAAGGCGGAAGTCCATAGTACATTCATGAAAAAGGTAAAGCCTAATTTGTTTGATAAATATATAGAGCTTTTGGCAGAACAGGGGTTTTTAGCACGTCATGAGGAATACCTGGCACCGGCGGAATACAAGGTGAGTAAGGATGAAACTTATGAGAAGGTCAGAAGAAAGCTTTTCAGTGTATTGAAACCTGCCAGATATGATTTTGTAAAGGTTGCAGAAATCAGCTTTGACAGCGTGCCGCTGCAGATTGTGGAGGATATTCTTCTGCTTATGGCAGATGAAGGGGAAATCTTGAAGGTGGCAGATGGAATGTACACTCTAAGTGCATATATGGAAGAGGCCAGGGAAAAGATTATTGAGAAGCTAAAGGCAGATGGAAAGATAACCATTGCAGAGATACGTGATATGTTTGGTACAAGCAGAAAAAGTGCAAAGCCGATTTTGGAATATATGGACAGTATTAAGGTGACTAGAAAAACCGGCGCAGAGAGTGAAAGGATATCGAACCTATGAATTTGAAACAACTAGAGGCCTTTGTATCAATTGCGGATGAGGGCAGTTTTTCCCGGGCGGCTAAAAGCCTCTTTCTGACGCAGCCTACTGTAAGCGCCCATATTTCTTCCCTGGAGCAGGAGCTGAATGTACGCCTGTTTATAAGGAATACGAAGGAAGTCAGTCTGTCAGAGGATGGAAAGATACTGTATAGCCATGCAAAACAAATGGTTTCTCTGCAAAAGCAGATAGAGATGGTCTTTGACAAAACCCGAAAAGAAGGAAGCCATTGTCTGCGTATTGCTGCTTCCAGTGTTCCTGCCCAATACCTGCTTCCGCAGATACTGGCACAGTTCAGTGAAAAATACCCTGAGGAACAGTTTAAACTGATGGAGACAGACAGTGCGAAAGTTGTGGAGCAGGTAGTGAATTATAATGTAGATATTGGCTTCACCGGAACTGTGTTTGAAAAAAAACATTGCCAGTATATACCCTTTTATCAGGATGAGCTGATCATCATTACTCCTAACTCAGAGAAGTTTAGAAAACTTAAAGAAGTAAAGGATACAGAAGACGAGCAGCAAGATGAAGATAAAATGTGGATACAGAAAGAACCTGTGATTTTGAGAGAAGAAGGTTCCGGTACCCGGAGAGAGGCGGAAAGACTGCTGAAAAATATGGGAATAAACCTGGAGGACTTGAACATCGTGGCAAGCATGGAAAATCAGGAGACGATAAAACGGTCTGTCAGCCGCGGAATCGGAGTATCCATCATATCCCGCCTGGCAGCAGAAGAAGAACTCAGAGAGGAAAAAATATTAGAATTTTCTCTTGGCAGCAAACAGGGAAAACGGGATATTAACGTGGTTTACAATAAAAACTTTCAAATGTCTTCCCTGGCAGAAAAATTTTTGCGGGTAGTAAAAGGGGTCTGACCCTTTTGAAAAGGGACTGACCCTTTTGCAAGCCATTTTCAGAATATTCTAAAAATATTAGTTACAGGTAAGTTTTAAGAGGGGAGTGATTCTTGTGATTTACATGGATAATGCAGCGACAACTATGCAGAAACCGGAACGGGTGGCAGAGGCGGTACTTCAGGCCATGAACTCTATAGGAAATGCGGGAAGAGGTGCAACGGAAGCTGCGTTGGGGGCATCCAGAATCATTTATGATACGAGAGAAAGACTGTGCCGCCTTTTTGGCGGGGAAAGTCCAAAGCAGATTGTATTTACAGCTAATTCAACAGAAAGTCTGAATATTGCGATAAAAGGAATTTTAAAGCCGGGAGATCATGTGATTACAACCGTGCTGGAACATAATTCTGTCCTGCGGCCATTGTATGAATGCAGGGAAATGGGTGTTGAGCTTACGATTCTGGATTGTGACCCAAAAGGAAATATTTCCTGCGATGATGTGAAGGGGGCAATCCGGGAAAATACCCGGGCTGTCGTTTGTACTCATGGCTCGAATCTGACCGGAAATATGATTGATATAGGCGCGATGGGAACTATTGCAAGGGAGCATCATGTACTCCTCATTGTAGATGCGTCGCAGACTGCAGGCGTATTTCCGATTGATGTACAGAAGATGAAGATTGATGTTCTTTGTTTTACAGGCCATAAAAGTCTTTTGGGGCCTCAGGGAACAGGCGGAATGTATGTCAGGCCGCAGGTTGAGATAAAACCTCTTCTGAGCGGCGGAAGCGGGGTGGATACTTACAACACCTATCATCCAAAAGAGATGCCGACTGCCTTGGAAGCAGGAACACTGAACGGACATGGGATTGCAGGGCTTAATGCTGCACTTTCCTACCTGGAAGAGGTTGGAATCGATACAATCAGGGAAAGAGAGTTGTCTCTTATGCGGCTATTCTATGAGGGCATCCGTACGATTCCGGGTGTAAAGATTTATGGGGATTTTGAGGCAAAGCAGAGATGCCCTATTGTGTCTTTTAATATTGGCGATTATGATTCTTCAGAAGTGAGTGATGAGTTATCTGCAGTCTATAATATTGCAACCAGGCCCGGAGCGCACTGTGCGCCGCTGATGCATAAGGCACTTGGAACAGAAGCACAGGGGGCGGTAAGATTCAGCTTTTCCCATTACAATACGGAAGAAGAAATAGAAGTGGCAATTCAGGCAGTTAGAACACTGGCAGCAGACTAGTATGGCAGGGGAATCCTCCTTAAAAAAATGTTATTTGAAATTAACAAGCCAGATGTTATAATGAATATAACGAAATGCAAAAGTGTTAAGATGAATAGCCAGCCAGACACTTTGAACAGTGATTGAAATGCAGCAAAAAATAACTATTTAAGATTTTTTGCAGACTCCATCTTTGCTGGGTTGGAACGGGAGATTAAATAGAGTCTCTTGCTTTCGGCCGGAAAGATGGTTTTTAAAAAACTGATAGTTAGTTTGAACTAACTAAAAGCGAGGTGGAAAATGTACAAAATAGCAATATGTGATGATGAGAATGAGTTCAGAGAAACTGTAATGAAAAAAATTCAAGATTTGAATATGGTTGCAGGAAGTATATGTTTTTCCCAATTTGAAACAGGAGAAGAGTTGGTGAAATCCGATATGGACTTTGATTTACTCTTTCTGGATATTCAAATGCCAGGATTAGATGGTAATAAAACTTCAAAGATTTTCAGAGAACATAATAAAAAGTGCATTTTAGTGTTCTGTACAAATTACCAAACTCCAAAAGCGGAGAATTTCAAAGTGTATCCTTACCGGTATATTATGAAAGATATTAAGAACAAGGGACTATTTGAGGAACTGCCCGACATCTTGGAAGAAATGATGGAAAGAGGACGAAAGCATTATATTGTAGTTACACAGGACGGTGTAATAACCAGAGTTCTTTTGGAGAATGTTTTATATTTTACGGTGGATGGGCGGCAAACAAAGATTGTATACAATAAGTCAGGAGTATTTCAGTACATATACTGCAGGGAAAAACTGAAAGAGCTTTATCCTAAATTGTGTCAGGGCGGCTTTGAATACGCTCATAGCAGCTTTATTGTAAATATGAGCAACATATCACGCATAGAAGGAAAGGTTATCATCATGGAAAATGAAGAAAGACTATATATTTCCAGATCAAAGGCAAAAATCTTTGATGATGCTTTTACACGTTATTTAAACAGAAAGTTTAGAAGGCGGTAAGATGGTTTTGGATATTATTATTTGTGCATTTGAGCTATATATGCTGTTTGATTTAGGTAAAAGTCTGCTTCAGATAAATGGATACAATATTGCGAAGAGACTGGCAATAGATACTCCATTATATATCTTGTTCCTCTTTGTAAATTCAGCAAATAGTTCGCTATTAAATTTAGCAGTTATTCCACTGATTTATCTGGCATTTTCTGCCGCAAATTTTGTGGGAAGCTTCCTAAAAAAATTATGTCTTGCAGTCTGCTACTATATGTTAGCCATATTGCCTGAATTCATTTTCGCTTTAATTGCCAATGTGAATTCGGAGTTTGCTTACCGTCTTTTACATAATAATGAAGTTCTTATGTTTATGACACTTTTGCTCATGAAAATGGTTACCTTTATTCTGGTTAAATGTGTAGCACAGATACACAAAAGAAAGTTTTACGAAGAGGACCAGGATAAAGTGTTCTTATCACTGATGGTGCTGCCTTTGGCAACGATTGTTTTATTAAGCGGAATGTTTTATGCAGATGTTCATGTGATATCTCCGACAGCGAAATATATTGTACTGACAGGTGCTATCTTATTGCTCATTGCGAATGCCTTTACATTTTATCTGTTCGATAAAATGTTGATAAATATGCAGAGAGCACAAAAAATGGAAAGACTATATTTAAAAAGCCAGCTGGAAAAGCGGCACTTAGATCAATTGAAAAAGGCAGATGAGGAGCGAAAAAGGCTGCTTCATGATATAAATAAATATATAAGAGCTGCTGCAAGCTGCTTTTCAGCAAAAAATATAGAAGAGGCAAAAATTATTTTTGACAAGCTGAATATTAAGATTCAGAGTACTAATGTTATTGAATATAGTACGAGTCATATATTAAATGCCATTTTAACAGAGCGGATAAGGGCGGCCGAGGAGATAGGGGGCAAAATTTCTGTAAGAATAGAACCCGAAGTGGATTTTGACTTTTTAGATGAGATTGATATGATTGCCATTTTGGGAAATCTTTTAGATAATGCCTATGAGGCTGCAGCGCCTTTATATGCCGGAGGGGTTATTGATGTCCGGATATTTACAGAAAATAATGGTCATTTTCTTATTGTTAATATAGATAATAATTTTAAAACCCAGCCGGTTCACAAGTCGGGAAGGTATCTAACAAGAAAAATGGATAAGGGAAACCATGGCATAGGGATTCATACAGTAGAACAGATTGTAAAGCGCTATAAGGGCAGGATGATAATCAAGGTGGAAGGAGATATATTTAAAGTGACAATTATTTTTCAAAGATAAAGGAGTGCCGGATAATGGCACTCTTTTTTACCGATTTTGCAGAGTTAGATGTCGATTGGGCAAACGATATTGTCAACAAAGGTAGAAAGTTGTATAAAAAGGAAAAACGAAAAGGAGATTGAATTATGAAGAAGAAAAACTTTTTATCAAAATTCGTGTCAAAAGGAATGATTCTAATGAACTGCTTTGCTATGGTAATGGCAGTTAATGCAGTAAATGTAACTTGTTCCTGGATTTGGGGACAGCCGGAAACACCTGATGAATTAAAGGATAAGTACAGGAAGTTCTGAGATGATTAGGAAGTGGGCGGAGCGGATCGTTTTTATACAAGTATACAGAGGCATTTTGGAAGAAGATAAAAAAGTAACATATGTGTTCGGTTACCAGCTGCTCATTGGAAAAATCATCAGTAGTATATTGATGATACTTATTGCAGGCATAATGGGAACATTTTGGGAAATGCTGCTATTTATGGCAGCATTCATTCCCCTTAGGCAGTATGCCGGCGGATTCCATTTTGCAAAAGCAGAAGTGTGTATTACATTTTCTGCACTAGTATCTGTAATTATAGCAATAGGGTTTAAAGAGGTGTTCTATACAATGCCATTGTATGTATGGATAGGTGTTGTAATTGTTTCTGGGATATTTATCTGGAAATTAGGGCCGGCAGATACAAAGAATAAAAGACTGGATGATATAGAGAAAAAAGTATATGCCTGCCGTACAAAGATTGTACTGGCAGTTGAACTGCTAATTTTTGTTATAAGTGTTTGCCTTCAGATACAGATGGTAAATATAGTAATACCAATTACGCAGTTTGTAATCTTGGTTGGGATAATTACAGTAGTAATCCAAAAATTTTTGAAAAACAGTTAGTTAAAACTAACACGATATTAGCACCAGGAGGGTACGGAATCATGCAACAGCCAGGGATATCAAGTAAAAACATAGCAAAGCCACAATATTTTGACCAGTATGATGTGAAGGAGAAGGGCATAAGGCTTTTCTGCTTTCCATATGCCGGAGGTGGTGCATCTGTATTTCGGCTATGGCAGGAAAAGCTGGGAGATGGCATTCATGTTTACCCTGCACATTATCCAGGCCATGAAGAGCGAATAATGGAAAAACCAGTGGAGGATATGAATACGCTGGTTACAAGTCTTTTTGAAGAAATGAACAAAGGAATTCAGCATCCATTTGTCCTATTTGGTCATAGCGCGGGCAGCAGGGTTGCATATGAATTAGCAGTCCGGTTTGAAGAAGCAAAGCAGAATAATCTGCGTGGAATTATAGTTTCGGGAGGGCTTGCACCTAACAGAAGAGAAGTAAATCCAATTTATCAATTGTCAGAGGAGAACTTTTTTAATAGCTTATCGCAGTATGGACGGACTCCGAGAGGATTGTTTGAAAATAAAGATTTGTGGGCAATCTTTGGACCGGTACTCCGGGCTGATTTTACATTAGCGGATACATATCAGGATGAAAAGTATCGGAAAATCCATGTGCCGGTTTTGGCATTGCGGGGAACAATGGACCCGGAAATATCACAGGAAGATCTGCAGGAATGGGAGTATTATACAACAGCAGAATTCAGACATAAGGATATAGAAGGAGAGCACTTGTTTATAGATACAAATACAGATAAGGTATTGGATGTTATTAAAGAATATATTATGCAGGTACTCCTGCCTGACTTAGCACCGAGACTGGAAAGGTAATATATAAGGGATATAAAAATAAAAGGAAAGAATGGCAGGGTGGAAAATGTATAGAGAAAAGTACAAAAAGTATCAGACGATTGAAGGCTGGAACAACAGTACAATTGCAGATGCAATGTGTGAATGGTGTGAAAAATATAGAGAATCAATCTGTATTATTTCAAACGGTGAAAAGAACACTTATGCAGAGATTGGACGACTGATCTCTGAAACGGCTGCAGGCTTAATGAATATGGGAATTCAGCGGGAAGACCGAGTCATACTGCAGCTTCCGAATAGTATAAATTACATTCTTTGTTTCTTTGGACTGCTGAAAATAGGGGCGATTCCAATCATGGCTTTGCCGGCACACAGAATTAACGAAATAAAGGGTATGATTCATACAGCAAAGCCCACAGGATATATATGTCAGGAGCGGTATATGGGATTCGAATATGCGCAGATTATAAGTGAATTGAAAGAGGATAATCAGATACAGCATATACTCCAGATTAATAGTGAAAAACTTGTTACAGACAGTCTGGATATTATAAAGAGAAAGGAATTTCCATATGTAGAAAATCTGGATATTGCATTCTTATCGCTATCCGGTGGTACTACTGGAATGTCAAAGCTGATTCCCCGGACCCACGGAGATTATCTGTACGATACGGAGATGTCAGTAAGAAGATGCGAACTGCAAAAAACAGATATTGTATTAGTAATCCTGCCATTGGCACATAATTTTATTATTGGACATCCGGGGTTTCTGGGGACCTTTTCAAAGGGGGCAACGCTGCTCCTAAGTACATATCCGGATATTAATGAGGGGTTAGAGCTTATTGAAGAATATAAAGCAACATTTATATCCATGGTCCCTTCCATGGCAAAATTAATGCTGGAAATGTTAAAAGAAGATGTTTACGACATATCGTCTTTAAGAGTAGTTCAAATTGGCGGTGCATTTCTGGAAGAAGCAATTGCCCAGGAATTAATTGATTTGGATGTATTTACTCTGCAGCAGGTATTTGGTGTTGCAGAGGGGCTGAATACAATGACTGCGCTCTCGGACAGCAAAGAAATCATAAAAATGTTTCAAGGCAAACCAATCTCGCCATATGATGAAATAAGAATTGCAGACGAGAACGGTAATCCATTAAAAAATGGAGAATATGGGGAACTGCTTATCCGGGGGCCATATACAATACATTCTTATTACAATAATCCGGAAAATGAAAAATTCTTTACAGAAGACGGATTTTATAAAACTGGCGACCGTGCATACCTAAGTGAAGGTGGGAATCTTAAAATCTCTGGAAGAATCACTGAATTAATTAATAAATCCGGAGAAAAAATAATTCCTTCTGAAATTGAAACATATTTAATCAGTATGGATTCAATTAAAGATTGTGCAGTTGTAGGATTGCCAGATGAAAATCAAGGAGAAATGATTTCCGTATTTATTGTTTCTGACAATGATATTACATTAAGTGAAGTGAGAAATTATCTTACGGAAAAAGAGCTGGCATTATTTAAATTGCCAGATTGTGTATTTATGATTGATATGCTTCCTTTAACAAAAATTGGAAAAACAGACAAAAAAGGATTAATTGAAATTGGAAAGGAAAGATTATCTCATGGAAAAGAATAATGAAAATGAAGACTTTAACATAAACAATCGCAGGGATATGCTACATGATATGCTAAGAACAGAAGAGGTTTGCTATGAATATAATAATATTCCTGCATCTGATATTGAAAAAAGAACTGAACTCCTGAAAAAATTATTCAAGAAAGCGGAGGGAGATTTTCTTATATTTTCTCCCTTTAAATGTGCCCTGGGATACAATATTGAGATTGGAAATATGGTGGCAATAAATAGCTATTGCTGTATATTAGATGGCGGAGAAATTAAGATTGGAAATGATGTCTGGGTTGGACCGAATTGTGAGTTTATAAGTTCGGGGCATAGTGTGGATCCTAAACGAAGAAAGGCTGGGTACGGATATGCAAATCCCATCGTGATTGAAGACAATGTATACATCGGCTCCCGTGTAACGGTTGTTTGCCCTGAACATAGAGGAATAACCATAGGAGAAAATAGTGTTATAGGATCGGGGTCTGTAGTAACAAAAGATATTCCCCCGAATGTACTCGCGGCAGGGAATCCATGTAAAGTAATCCGAAATCTGCCGGAGAAAGAAGAATGAGAATAACGGCCATTACTCTGGGATCTTATGGGGACATAATGCCGTTTATTTTGCTGGGGGAAGAACTGGTAAAACGAGGATATGAATACCATCTGGCAACATTTGAAAATTACAGAGCTATCGTTGAAAAAAGGGGACTGGTATTTTCGAAAATATCAGGAGATTCAGAAGAAATGGTGAGTCTGCTACTTGGCAATAGTAATAATACACGTTCTGAAGGAATGAATGGAATCAGTTTCCTGCTGGGGAAATACCCAGGTTTATATGATGATTTTTACAGGGCTTGTGAAAAGAATGACCTGATTATCTATATGCAGTTTGGAGCCCTTGCATATCATTTTGCTGAAAAATTTCATATACCGGTGATACGGACATTTGCATTCCCGTTTGATGTAACAAGAAAGTATTGTTCTCTCATGGATACTATGAAACGTGATAGTTTGTCCTGTTATTTTGGAAATGTCATGTGCCGGACACTAATGGCCTGGGCGGCGGTAAAAACGGTAAAGATCTGGAGAGAACGCTTAGGGCTAAAGAAAATGGGCAGGTTTGGAGATTACAGGAAGATGAATGGAGAAAACATCATTACTCTCTATCAGTACGACGAGGTTCTGGCAAATAAAGATAAAAAGTGGGGAGACCATATCTATCTTACAGGAAACTGGATCCGCCTGGCTAAAAACGAAGAGAATGAAAAAATAAAAAAGCTTTATCAGTTTATTGATCAATGTGAAGGCACGGTTTATGTTGGGTTTGGAAGTATGAATTATGATAAAGCTGATGAACTATACCGAAGGATAGTAAGGATTTTGCTGAAAGAAAATAAAGGTGTAATCGTACCCAAAAGCTGCAGAAACCTGATTAACCGTGAATTTAAGAATCAATTACAGAAAATCTATATCATGGATTATATACCGTTTGAGCAGTTCATTCACAAAGTAGACGCAGCAATTCATCATGGTGGAAATGGTACTGTGCATGCCTGCATGAGAAATGGAAAACCACAGCTTATTATGGCGTTTGGAGCTGACCAGGTCTTCTGGGGCGGACAATGTTTTTACCTGGAGGTGGGCCCCGCGCCAATTAATGTAAAAAAGGGGATAAACGAAACGGAATTTGAAAACAGTATCATTGATTTAATCAGCAATGATAAATATCGGATCAATTCAGAGAAATTTTCCGCAGAAGTAAGTGACAATGGAATTGATATTGCTGCAGATATAATTCAGAAAAAATTCCACTGAATCAAAAATAGAAAAGGTAGACAGAAAATGAAAAAGGGTTATTTAATAGATGAATTGAAACAAAAAATTCTAAGCATGCTAAAAGTTAAAGAATTTGACGCATGTGCCAATCTTACTCATATGGGCATGAATTCGATCATGATTATGAAAATTTCTGCATTTCTAAAGAAGAGAGGATGCAGGGTCTCATTTGGTGATTTAATTGAGCAGCCTACATTTAACAACTGGGCAGAGATAATTGAGGCAATTGAAGATGTGGTTCAGGATGCTGTAATTCCAAAGAAAAAAGAAACAAAAAATATGGACACAGAAGAATTCGACCTGACGGATGTTCAGTATGCATATTGGGCAGGGCGCCAAAATGATCAGGAATTGGGTGGAGTAGGATGCCATGCATATTTTGAGTTTGATGGAAATATTGGAGATGAGGAAAGATTAAAATCCGCATGGGAAATGGTGCAGAAAGCACAGCCAATGCTGAGAGCAAAATTTACAGATGATGGAAAACAGGTTGTATTAGATGAGCAGCATTTACAACAGGCGGTTATCCATGATTTTAAAAATATGGACATGAAAACATGTGATAAAGCGCTTATGGAGATCCGAACAAAATTATCCCATGAAAAACTGAATGTACAGGATGGAGAAAATATTCATCTGGAATGTGCGTTACTTCCGCAAGGGAAGAGTAAATTATTTTTGGATGCGGATTTACTGGTTGCAGATGTTGCAAGTATACATATTTTGATTACAGAATTAACAAAAGCGTATAAGGGAGAAACGATTCGCACATATGATAAGGATTGCTTTAAAAATTATTTAGAAGCAAAATCTGAAAACTATGAACTAGTGAATCAGGATAAAGAGTATTGGAGTAAAGTGATAGAATCCTATCCCTATGAAGCCCCATCGATTCCTTTGCGGGTAAGACCGGAAGAGGTAAAGACTGTAAGATTTCATAGAAAAAATAAGAAGATAAAAGCGGAAACATGGAAAAAACTGCAGGAAAAGGCAATGACGTATGGTATAACACCAGCGATGTTCCTGCTTACGGTCTACAGCTCGGTTATCAGCAGATGGACGAATCAGCAAAAGTTTATTATCAATATCCCGCTTTTTGACCGTGATGAGGAAAATCAGGATGTAGAAGGGCTGATTGCCGATTTTACAAATCTGCTGTTACTGGATGTTTCAAATTCAGAAACAAAGACATTTTTAGATTATTACAGAAAAATCAACAATACATTTATTTCGAGAATGTCACACTCCAGTTATTCGGGGGTACAGGTACAGAGGGATATTAACAGGATCAATGGAGGTTCCGAATCGATTGCACCAATCGTATTTGCCTGCAACATTGATTTCCCGTTTGAGACAGAAGCGACAAGAGAAACATTAGGCAAACTGAGCCATATGATTTCCCAGACACCTCAGGTGTGGTTAGATTTCCAGTCATTCTCTGATATGGGAGACTTGATATTGTGCTGGGACTATGTAGAAGAATTATTTGATTCCACAGTGATTGAAGACATGTATTCTTCTATGATAAAAATGGTGGAAACATTAGCAGCTCAGGATGATTGGAATAAAACAATCGATGTATTGCCTGACAATCAGAAAAAGACAAGAACAAAAGAGGTAATGGAAATATTGCCGCTGCAATATCCGCAAAAGCATTTGTATTCAGAATTTCTGGAAAATGCAAAAGAAGCTCCGGAATTACTTGCGGTCATTGACAGCATCACTGGAAAGCAAATCCGCTATCAAGAGCTTATGAATACAGGATTGCGGATTGCAGCCAGCTTAAGGGATACAGGAATCAGGCAGGGGGATTATGTAGGAATCGTTTTACCAAGAGGGTATCGGCAGATTTATGCAATTTTAGGCATTTTATTTGCTGGTGGAGTCTATGTTCCGATTGCCGGCAGCCAGCCTGGGGAGAGAAGAAAGAAAATATATGATCAGATTGGCATCCGGTATGTCGTGAGTGACGCAGAGACAATAGATGGTTGTAAGCTTCTGGAGGATGATGTCAATATGGTCGATTTAGACCAGGCGATGTCGGATGAACTTCAACTGGAAGAACCGGTACAGGTTTCGCATGATTCCTCGGCTTATGTAATTATGACATCAGGTTCCACAGGTGTTCCAAAAGGCGTAGAAATAGTACATCAGAGTGCAGTCAATACAATACTTGATTTAAATGCAAAATATAGTGTTGGTAAAGACGATACACTGCTGATGGTATCAGCCATTGATTTCGATTTATCTGTGTATGATATTTTTGGAACACTTTCCGCCGGAGGGAAAATCATTTCTTTAAGCGAAGAAGATTATAAAAATCCAGATGTATGGCTACAGATGATTGACCAATATAACGTGACCATGTGGGATTCGGTTCCAATCTTATTTGATATGCTTACGACCATGGCAGAGGGAAGAAAAAAATGGCTAAAGATCCGGCTGGCATTTCTGTCAGGAGACTGGATTCCAATTGAATTACCTGGCCGGTTTTATGCTATCAGTGATGAAACATCGCTGATTGTTGCGATGGGAGGAGCTACGGAAGCTTCTATATGGTCAAATTATCTGGAGGTCCCAAAGATAGTCCCATCTGACTGGGTATCCATTCCTTATGGAAAGGCCTTGAAGAACCAAGTGTATCGAATCGTTGATGATTATGGAAGAACTTGCCCCAATTATGTGGAAGGTGAACTTTGGATCGGCGGTGTGGGTGTTGCCAAAGGATACCGGGGAGATACACAATTAACAGAGAAAAAATTTATTTTAGATTCTAATGGGATGTGCTGGTATAAGACAGGAGATAACGGACGGACATGGAATGATGGAACAATTGAATTTTTAGGCAGAAGAGACAGCCAGGTAAAGATTAAAGGACATCGTATTGAGCTGGGCGAGATTGAAAATGCAATCAAGAAGTATCCGGGTGTCAGAAATGCAGTCGTAAGCGCTGAAGAACACAGCAAAAACGATAAGAAGATTGTTGCTTTTCTGCAGATAGAGGAAATGGCCGCTGAATTTTACATAGATAAAAAAGGAGAAGAAATTGATTGCCGGAAGATCCTGAATATTTCCAATGAAAAAGGGGGAGTATGGGTAGATTTCCGTGACTGTATCAATGCCATGACATTAAATTTTCTTAGAGATGTCCTGGAACAATCAGGCATTTCATTTGAAAGAACAATCAGCTTTGAGGAGATTGTGAAAACAGGGCAGATTTCTGATGAAATGAGGGGCGTGGTATATCGTTGGTTAGAACTGTTAGTGAATGACAAACAGCTTGAAAAAATAGAAGACAACTATCTCAGAACAGAAAGGCTTGGTCAAAAAAATCAAGATATTCATGCACCATTTCAATTCTATGATGAAGTATTTAACAGCCTGCAGGCAGATATTACAGGAATCTTAAAAGGAGAGAAAATTCCCATTGAGTTGTTCTATAAGGAGGATTCTAATATCAGACCAGATGTTTTAGCAAAGCATATAGCCGGTTATTCTGAAAATATAGAGCAGACGTTAAACCTGATTCATAGCATTGCTGAGAAAAGAAAGCAGAAAAAGCTGAGAATACTTGAGATTGGCTGCAGGGATAAAGAATTCACAAGAGCAGTGCTTAAGCAGAACAAGGAATGGATTGCTGAATATACATGTCTGGAAAATACAATCTTTTTCCAGAAGGATTATCAGGACATCATTGCTGAATTTGATGAATTCGAATATAAGGCTGGAAATCCAGAGGATATGAAGGAGATGTATGCAGATACATTTGATATTGTAATAGCTTTAAATTCGTTACATCGTTTTAACAATATTGCTGATAAGCTGCGGGAAATTTCGGGATTATTAAAGCCAGACGGCTGCCTGATTGGAAGTGAGCTAAATAAAGAACTGCTGATTATAGAGGTGGTTCCAGGCATTCTTGAAAAGGGATTTATTGATATGGATCTTTCCATCAGAGGCGGCAGCGTCATACCAGATGTCCAGTCAGTGAAGCAGCAGCTTGAGGCTTCAGGATATAAAATAAACTATATCACTGAGGAAGAAGAGGTTTCATCAGACGGCAGCATGTTATTTGTTGGCACAGTAGGTAATAAGAAAGAATTAACATTTCATCGCCTGATTCATTATCTGGAAGGAGAGATTCCTTCGTATATGATGCCTTTCGCATTTTATAAGGTGGATCAGTTTCCATTAAATAAAAATGGAAAAATTGACCGAAAGAAATTAAGCAGCATTGTAAAACAAAACATGGAAACACAGGATGAAAAGGCATTGTTTTCAGAGAGCGGCCAGATGAATAAGACACAGGCATTGCTTATGAACATCTTTGAGCAGGTGCTGCATGTACAGAATATCAAGGCACAGGACAATTATTTTGCGTTGGGCGGGGATTCACTGACGGCGACTCAGGTCATTGGATTATTGAGGAATCAACATAATATTAATATTTCAATCAAAAATATATTTGAAAATCCTACAGCCCTGGAACTTGCCCGGTTTATTGAGCAGAATGCAGACAGTTTGAAGGTGGAGAAAGACGAATCGCAGATTATCATAGATAAAGAGAACGAAAACGAGTCATTTCCACTTACTAATGTACAGTTTGCATACTGGATTGGCAGAAAAGGTGCATTTAATATGGGTAATGTTTCAACCCACTGTTATTACGAATTTGATTGTATGGAGCTTGATATTCTAAGGCTGCAAAAGGTCTGGAATGATATGATTGCTTATCACGGTATGCTAAGAGCAGTAGTATCTGAAAATGGTGAGCAGCGGATTATGAATAAAGCACCTATGTATCTGATTCAGACAGCAAATCTGTCAGGTTTTGATGAGGAAGCTAAACAAAGATATCTTTATGAGGCGAGAGAGCAAATGTCAAGACAGGTCATCGATGCTGAAAAATGGCCGCTGTTTGATATGAAGCTCACCATGATTGATCAGAACAATTCAAGACTTCATATCAGCTTTGATAATTTAATTTTAGATGGCTGGAGCATGTTCTATTTATTAGATGAAATGGCAGAAAGATATCGTAATGATGATTACCAAGAAGAGGAACTGCAGATTTCGTTCCGTGATTATGTTATTTCATTAAATAAAGCACGCAGTACTGAGAAGTATGAAAAAGATAAAACATACTGGTTAACGAGACTGAACGATTTCAGCAAACAGCCAATGATTCCCCTTGCTAAGAAGGAATCGGAATTATCAGATTATAGATTTTGCCGGAGACATATGCATCTTGAAGCAGATGAATGGGAGAAAGTAAAGTTACTATCACAAAAGAATGAAATCACACCAACAGTATTCTTACTTACAGCATTCTCGGACAGCCTTAGAAGATGGTCTTATAATAAGAGTTTTGCCCTTAACCTGACACAGTTTGAGCGGAGCTTTCAGCATCCACAGATCAACAAGCTTGTGGGAGATTTTACAAATCTAACTTTATTAGAAACAAAATATATCAAAGGCAGCTCATTTATGGAAAGGGCGAAGGCGATTCAGAGGCAGTTGGTCAGTGATCTGGAGCACTCACTTTACACGGCGGTGGAATTTGAGAGAGAGCTGCGGCACAGAGATGGAAATTTAAAGGATTCCATTATGCCGATTGTGTTCACAAGTGGTCTTGGAATCAATCAGTGGGACGACAATAAGTGGATTGGAAGGTTAAGCTACAACATTTCACAGACACCACAGGTATGGATCGATCATCAGGTTGTAGAGCAAAATGAAGGATTGACACTTAATTGGGACAGTGTTGATGAACTGCTCTCAGAAGAATTGTTAGATAAAATGTTTGACTTTTATAAGAGCCAGATCTATTCCTATATAGCTGATCCGCAGAATATGGCCATTGTGAGTGATGAGAACTGGGTGATTTCGGAAGGGAGCAGGGCGCAGGAGGAAAAGATTAGAAAGCCAGAGACCGGCAGAGAAAATACAGAGCCTGATTCCTATATAAATTCAAATGAACAGAATCCCGGCAAGGAATATAAGGAGAAACTTGCAGTAATCTGGGAGGAACTTTTAGAGGTTCCGGTGAAGGATTTCAGTAAGACATTCTTTGAGCTTGGCGGAAACAGTCTTGGAATGGTAAAAATGATCAATGAAATAAATGGGGAACTTCAGGCAGATATTACGATTATAGATATTGTAGAACATGATAGTATTGAAAACCTGGCTGGTTTTCTGGCGGACAATATTGAGGAAGGAATGATCTAGGTTCATGAATAAAATAAGTGATTTCGCACAGGGCTCTAAAAGAATTGGTATTCTGGGGGCCACTGGAATAATCGGACAGTCTCTGGCAGAAATATTACAGCAAAAAAAGCTGACTGTATTGAAAGGCGGCCGGGGCTTAGAAAATGGTCCTGACACAAAGAAGGTAAATATTGATGAGCCCCGTTCCTTAAAGGAATTCATAGATAGGTGTGACATCATTATCAACTGCACGGGCCCCTCACTGCTGACAAACCAAAAAATATTACCTGCAGTCGTGAATGCCGGAAAAGATTATATTGATGCCTTTGGGTGGACAAATAGTAAAGATAGTCTGAAACAGGAGGCGTCCAGAATTATTTTAAATGCTGGAAGCGTTCCGGGGATGCTTAGCGTACTAATCCGCAGCATGTATAAGGCAGAAACACAGGAAATGAAGGTTTGGAGCGGGGGACGAGAAGGAGGAAGCATTGGCTCTGTTGGGGATATCATTTTAAGCAGTATAAATGGTTACGGAGAATCAAACTGCTACATTGAAGATTCCGAAACAGTAAAGAACAAGAACTTGTATCTGGAACTCTTTGATGGTGCAGAGGAGCTGCCGGATAAAATCAGTACACAGCTAATCCTGACAAGTGAAATACGAAGTGTTGTAAAGTATCTTGGAGTTCAAAACATCCGGAATTATACAATCTGGGCAGAGGAACGTATGAAACGGATCATAATGTTTGGCTGTGTGGAGGCATCACGGTTAAAGAAAGAAGAGGACCTGAATAAACTATTTTCCACGGTACTTCGTGAGATAAATCAATTAAATAAATCAAAGCAGCCCTGGTTCACGATTGTGATTAAATCAATTGAAGAGTATGAGACAACTGTTCTGAGACTGGACACAAATGACAGTTCAAAACTTACAGCAGCGATGCTGGCATATATGGCGGATACTCTGATTCATCATGAGGTAGCTGGCGGAGTATACTGGCCATTTGAACTTGCGGACTCGGATGAAGTGCTGCATCTGATTCAGAATCTGGGAATATCCGTAGATATTCATGGAGAATTATAAGATGGGAAAGAAAATAAGAGTGCTTTTGTGTGGAACAGTTTTTGGACAGATATATTTAAAAGGTGTCCTTGCAAATGAGGATTTTCAACTGGCAGGTATCTTATCTAACGGAAGCGGACAGTCCAGAAAAATAGCAGGCCAATATCAGGTACCCATTTATAAAGATGTGGATGAAATTACGAATCAGGATTTTGATTTGGCTTTCGTTGTCATTCGTTCTGGAATAGTTGGTGGAGCTGGAAATGAAATCGCACAAAAATTGCTGAATAAGCAGATCAGTGTTGTTCAGGAACAGCCGGTTCATTCAGAAGAAGCTGTGGAGAACTATAAAATTGCAATGAAAAATAATGTCTTTTACAAGGTAAATACATTCTATTCGTATTTACCTTCATCCAGGATTTTTCATAGTAAAATTTGTGAGCTAAAAGCAAAAAGTGAGATCTACAGTATTGATGGTGCATGCAGTCTTCCGGTGTTACTTCCGTTTATCGACCAGGTTGGAAGTACACTGGGAGGAATCAGTCCATATATTTTAGATTATGAACACTGCTTCAAAACGGATATCCAGAATTATGTATGTGGAACGATAAAGGGTATTGATTTTATGTTCCGTATCCAGAGCCATATGAATTCAGACAACATAAAAAAATATGCGTATATGTTAAATGAAATAAATGTGATGACGGGAATGGGAAATTTAAAATTAACAGAAGTAAATGGACAAGTCGTATGGGTATCAAAACCTTATGTTGTAGAGGAGTATCTTAGACAGGAATGTAAAGATGAAATACGCAATGTGAATGGCACAGAGATTTTATATGATGCAGGCGGAAAAAAGTACAGCGAGTTGTACCACAGCATATGGCCGGAAGCAGTAAATAATTTCCTGACAGCGAATAAGGAGTTAATCATAAAGAAAAAATGTGATGCTGCAGATATGCAATACTATATAGCTTTGTGCCGTTTGTGGAAAGATATATCAGATTTTATCAGCAGGTAATTATTAAAATAGGTGGAGGAAATCAAATGAATGAGTTTTTAGCAAAGTGTGAGTCAAAGGGAATCACTCTAACTTTAAAAAATGGTCAGAATATATCATACCGGACCAGTAAGGGACCTATAGAAAAGGATATGCTGAAGTATTTAAAAAAACATAAATCGGAGATTGTTTTATATTTACATAATAATGGACAAGCAGATAAAGATACGGATGGAGTAAAGCTTACACATGATGAGAGTAAGAGATATCAGCAGTTTCCTTTAACAGATATTCAGAGCGCTTATTATTCAGGAAGACAATCCGGTTATGAATTAGGCGGAACCGGCTGTTACACATATATCGAAATCAAATCAGACCTGATTGATGTTATTCGTTTCCAGGACGCATGGCATAAAACTATTATGAAACATGATATGCTCAGAGCCATCATCACCAGGGATGGGAAACAGGTTGTTAGAAAGGAAGCGGAAATGCCTGCCCTTGAAGTCAGAGAAGTAAATGTAAGCCAGGGACTGGAGAACAGTTTTGAAGTGAAAAAAATACGTGAGCAGATGTATACATATGACTTTGCTGTTGCTTCATGGCCAATGCACAAGTTTATCATTAGCCAGGGAAAGACATACTCAATCATTCATTTTTGTGTAGATATGTTAATTGCTGACTATATCAGTATTAATATTATTTTAAATGATGTTTTTGATTACTATAATAATGGTAAATTTTCTTTGGAGGCCAATAACGAAATCACATTTAGAGATATTGTTCTTTCGAGAAAGAAAAACAATAAGAATCAGGCAGCAAAACAATATTGGAAAGATAAGATTGCAAATAATGAATTTAAGTGTCCGGAATTACCTGTTATCCGTTCAAAAAATACCCCTGATGGAAAAGCAGATGTGGTGTTCGGCAGAAGAAAAATGATGTTAGGCCGTGACAGCTATGCAGCACTGAAAAAAGCAGCAGCCCAAAATGGTGTCACTGTATCAAATGCAGTACTGGCAGCATATGCTTCCATTTTAGGAAGATGGTCTGAAAGTAAGCAGATGTGCATCAATGTAACTCTGATGCAGCGTTCAAATGAAGAAATGAGTATTGTTGGAGATTTCACTTCGGTGGATATGCTTACAGTTTCTGTAGAAGAGGAACCTTTTATTGATCTTGTCAGGAGAATCCAGAATACGCTTTTAAAGGATATGGCACATATGGAGTTCTCTGGCGTTGAGGTCCTGCGGGAGGTCAACCGCTATGTGGATGAAAATAAAATCTTCCCAGTTGTATTTACGAGTACTGTGGGAGAAGAAAAATCAAAAAATTATGCTTCTGACTTAGAAATTATTGAGGGTATCAGCAGAACTCCGCAGGTATGGATTGACTGTCAGGTAATTGAGAGAAATGGAGAGTTGGAAATCCATTGGGATGTGAGGGATGGCATATTCAAAGAAAATGTTATTTCCGATATGTTTACCACATTTGAAAATACAATTAAAAAGATTGTTACAGACAGTGACTGGACAGATAAAGAGGCGCTGACATTTGCCCCGGATTATTTCAAAGACAGAGATTCCTATAATCATGCAGAAAAGGCTTTTGAAAAGAGAATGCTTTATGATGGAGTACTTAAAAATATAGCAGAGCGTCCGGATGAAATGGCAATTATATTTGATGAACAAAAATATACTTATAGAGAATTCGGAAAATATATTCAGTCTGTAATGCAATTATTACAGAGCAAAAATGTACAAAAGGGAGATAATGTTGCAATCATTCAACCCAGAGGAATCTGGCAGGTTGCTTCTGCAATCGGAACGCTGCTTTCTGGATGCGCATTTGTACCAATTGATGTAAATCAGCCATCAGCCAGACAGCAGAAGATTGTTACAAGCAGTAATTCACGTTTTATATTACTGACAGATGATACGAACTCCCAGATTGAGGATGCATTCCGGGAAAAGGTGATACATCTTACACTTCAGAATGAAATAAGTCGGGATATTGCAGCAGAACCAACAGCCATACCGGATGATCTGGCATATATTATTTTCACATCAGGCACCACGGGTGTTCCAAAGGGAGTAATGATTACACATAAGGCTGCTGAAAATACGATTATTGATATAAATGAAAAATTCAATGTATCAAATGAGGACGTTTTCCTCGGGTTAACAAAATTATCATTTGATTTATCTATTTATGATATTTTTGGCTGTTTTGATGCAGGTGGTACGTTGGTAATCCCGAAAGAAAGCAGTGTCATAAATCCTGTCCACTGGATGGAATTAGTGGAAAAGAATGGTGTTACGATCTGGAATTCTGTACCGGCATTGTTAAAAATGCTGCTTCAGGAACTTAATGAAGGGAATCGTGAGAGAGTTCAGTCGCTGCGGTTATTTTTATTATCCGGAGATGTCATTGATAATAAGCTGCCGGGAAAAGTAAGTGAACTGTTAAGGGATTACCAGATGATAAGCCTGGGCGGTGCTACGGAAGGTTCTGTCTGGTCACTGTACTGGAATATTACAGATTTTAATGAGAACACGCTGGTTCCTTACGGAGTTCCATTGAGCAATCAGAAAATGTTTGTATTAAATAGCGGTTTCAGGCAGTGCCCAAATGAAGTAAAAGGTGAAATATATATTGGCGGTGATGGATTAGCAAGCGGATACTATGGAGATAAAGAATTAACAGATGAAAAGTTCTTATATAATGATGAATTAGAAGAACGTCTTTTCAGAACCGGTGATATCGGATATTACACGGAAGATGGAATTCTGATGATCTGCGGCAGAAGAGATAATCAGATTAAGATAAATGGAAACCGTGTGGAAATCGGTGAAATTGAAAGTGTCATCAAGGAAACAAAGGAGGCAGCGGATTGTACGGTCATTTATCACAAACGTCCTAATAAATCAAATAAACTTTTTGCATTCTTAGAGCCATATAAGAGTATGGAACAGAATTTGGGGCAGACAAATGAAGTTGAAATCGGAAGATTAAAAGAGGCATGCAATCAGCGGTTTGAGGATATCAGCCGGGAAGATTTCATGAGATGGAAAAAGCAATCAGATAAAGCCGCGCTGGCTGATATGCTGGCTTTATTTGTTAATCTTGGATTGTTTGATGATGCAGGTAAAAAGCACAGCCGTAAAGAAATCCATAATACAACAAATGAGCAGGCCGAGTTCAATACAATTGTAGACCGGATGCTGAGAGCTTTGGTTGAAGCGGAGATTTTAAATTGTACAGGGAACGTGTATGGCCTGACTGAAAAAGCTTCAGAATATAAGGACCGTGATGGGATTTGGGACGATTTTATGGCAATCGGAAATGAAATTCATTATGGTGAAGCCCTGATGCAATATCAGAGAGAATCAGGAAGAAAAATCCTTGAGCAGATTCGCGGAGATATTACGGGACTGTCGTTATTCTTCCCTGAGGGCAATACGGATGTAGCTGTCGCAGCCTACCGGGAGAATATGATCAACCGGAGATTAAATTATGTGGCAGCAGATCTGATTAACAATTGCTGTAAGACAGGCGCCTCTATTCTTGAAATTGGTGCAGGTGTCGGGGGAACAACGACTACTGTATTGGAAAACTTAAACTGCAGCAATGTAAGTTACTGCTTTACGGATGTCTCACAGTTCTTTATTAATAAAGCCAAAACCATATATGCGGATTATGGTTTTCTTGATTATAAGCTGCTGGATATTAACAAGGACTATGATGTACAGGGCTTTAAGGATAATAAATATGACATTATTTTATGTGCAAATGTATTACATAATTCACAGAATATTGAGGTGAATTTATCTAAGATCAGAAAGCTGTTGAAGCCGGATGGATATTTAATCATTATGGAAGCTACGAAGGAATCCTATCTTCTGACGACATCCCTGGAATTAAAGGGTGGATTAGATGGCTTTACAGATCATAGAAGCAGTGGGATTGATGTATTTACATCCGGAGAGAAATGGATTGAGCTTATTGAGAAGGCAGGTTATAACTGTTATTTCATATTGCCTGAAAATGATGATTTATTATCTGAATGTGGCCAGAGTGTATTGTTCTGTCAGAACAAAGCAGCTTCATTTAGCAAGAAGATTAATGTAGAGGCAATTGAGAAATATATGGCTGCCCGTCTTCCTGTATATATGATTCCAGATCAGATTGAGATTATTGATAAGATTCCGTTGACGGCAAACGGAAAGATTGATCGTAAGGCACTGAACGGCATTTGCGAAGAACGACTGGCATCGGATAAGAAAACGGTTGTAAAAGAACAATTCAGTGATGTAGAACAGCAGATATCAGATATCTGGAAATCTGTTTTAAATGTGGCTGAAATCAGCAAGAAAGATAATTTTTACTATGTCGGCGGCGATTCCCTTCTGATTACACAGGTGGTTTCTAAAATGAGGGAATCCATTGAAGGACTGGGAGATGTTTCCTGGGATGAATTGATGCAGGATGCATTGAATAATCCAACGATTGAAGGAATAGCTGACGTAATCCAGACAAAGACCGCAGAGAAAACACCAGTGGGAAATACATCCGCCCAAAGCATCAGTAAGCAGATGGATAGCTCGATGGTAGTATATCGGGATAATCCGGAGAAACGGAAACTGGTACAGGCATATCTTCATGCGGGCACAGGAAGACTCGTTGATTATGAATTCCTGATTCCTGAATTGCTGGATCAGACTTCTGATGATATTTCAGTCGTAGGTTTTATGTATGGAAACAATGAAGAGTACTTATCTGTTCCTGCAGAAGAACTCATAAAGAAGAGAGCAGAAAAGTATGCACAGCTGTTATTAGACATGAAGGCTGAGAGTTATGAGGTGCTGGGATACTGTGTTGGCGGGTTCCTCGCATTAGAGACAGCAAGAATCCTTCTTGAAAATAATGCAAATGTGAAAAATGTGGTGATGATCAGCTCCGAACTGGCAACGCATATGGTTCATAACCAGATGATTACAGAACTCGCATACGGGACTGCGATTGGTCTGGATATGGGGAAGGCCGGATATGATATCGATATTGTAAAAATGAAAAAATGTATGGAAGATATTTTAAAGGGTGAGCATAGAAATATTAAGAACTCTGAACTTATCACGCTCTCAGAAGAATACGAAGAGTATGGAAGATTATTTACGGCATTGCTGGATGATACCCATGAAGAAAGGCTAAAGAATATATTTGAAAAATCCGGCGGAGAAAAATTTAATGGAAATGAAAGTACATTCTCCATGTTCAAGATTTTATATGATATATTTGAGCATACATTTAAAGCAATGATGAATTATAAGTTTGATGAATTTTATTTTGGAAACGTCTTATACTTAGAAGCGCCCACTGTTAATTCATTTTATCCGGAGACAAAAAAGCCGGCTGATTTTGAAGATATATGCTTAGGAAATCTGACAATCAGGCAAATAGATGGGAATCATGCAACATGCCTTAATAAAGATAACTATCACAAGGTATTAGATGTTATTTTGGAGACGCTGGACGAAGGGGAATACTGATTATGGATATTAGTCATTTGCTGTATAAGGTAGATAATTTGAAAGAATCTGTGCAAAAATTCAGGGATATGGGGTTTCAGGTTGAATATGGCAGAGAAAAAGAACCTTATAATGCATTAATATACTTTCCCGACCATTCCTATATTGAGTTAATAGAAAATATGCATATTACTTCCTTTATTAAGATGCTTTTAAAATTATTCAGGATGAAGGAATACCTGGAAACTTCTCTGGAACAAGAAAAAGTAAGTGAGGGTTTCTTTAGATTGGCATTTCATATGGAAGAAGATGAAAAGGGGCTGCTTAAAAGGAGATATAAAGAAATACTGGAATGTGATACCTTTCTAACTCCTGTTTCAAGAAAGGATATACATGGAAATACTATAAAATGTAAGTGCCTATTACCAAGTAATGCGAATTATCCGTTCTTTAATACGGCTCTGCGCGGAAGAGATGTATGGAATATTGAACATCCCAATAAAATAAATGGAATTAAGAAATTGGTTTACAGTGCAACAAAGGAAGAAATACGATTTTTTAGAGGACTTTCGATAGATACCAGGATTGAAATTGTTGATGGAAGCAGAGGTATTAGCTATATTGAGTTTAACCATAGTAAATCTCAGAACTCAATCTTCAGATACGGCTTTGGGAAGTGGTTCTAATTTGTAAAACGAATAAAAATTCATTGACAAATCAGATAGAACTAACTATACTAAAAGCTGTACTATCGATAGTACTACTATCAAAGTAGGAGGATTGTTGTGTCAAAACCAGATATAAGTATTGATCCGCGCATTTTGGAATCTGCCAAAAAAGAATTTTTGTCATGTGGCTATGAAAAAGCTTCTACCAATGTGATATGCAAGAATGCCGGGGTGACTTCGGGTGCGTTGTATAAAAGGTATTCCGGAAAAGATGAATTGTTTCGCGCACTGGTTTCCCCTGTAGCTGATAAATTCAAAGATGTGTTGAAAAGAGAACAAGATAATTTTCATTCTTTGTCAAATCAGGAGAAAGAAGCTGCTGCCTTAGGTCCTGAATCACAAGCTGTGGATTTTGTCGATTACATTTACGATAATTTTGATACTTTCAAGTTACTAATATCATGCTCCAAGGGATCTTCTTATGAAAGTTATTTGAATGAATTAGTGGATATTATCGTTGACTCGACCATTTGCTTTATGAAGGAAACCGGACATGAAGCAGTCATACAGGGGAAAACAGCAACATCTGAGACGATTCATATTCTAATCAGTTCTTATCTGTATGGTTTTTTTGAGCCGGTTACTCATGGAATGACTCGTGAAAAAGCCCGAACTTATGTAGAGCAGCTTAAATATTTCTTTAATGTTGGATGGGCCGATATACTTCAATTAAAAAAGTAAATGCCTAGGGCAGGCGTTTATTTTTTGGCAGAAGGTTAGTTAAAACTAACGGTAAAAATATCAGGAGGAAGTGTAAAGATGAAAGAAAAGGGTGTATTTGTCCACCTGTACAGCTATATGGGCAAATTCAAAGTTACAATGACACTATCTATTATTCTTGCAGCCGCTTCGGCTGTAGTGAATTTGAGTGCATTTATTTCTGTTTATAATGTTGCAAAGGAAATTGTAAGGTCTTTAGGAGACTTTTCAAGATTGAATCAGGGCCGTTTAATAGAGTTGGGATGGCAGGCAGTCTTCTTAATTTCGTTGTCTTTTGGACTTTATGGCATGGCGCAGCTTTTTTCTCATATAACTGCCTATAATACAGTGGCAAAACTGCGAATTAAGCTGTTTAAGTATATTGGCGGGCTCCCTTTGGGATATCATTCTATCAATCCCAGCGGCAGGCAAAGAAAAATTATTGAAAAAAATACGGATAATCTTGAAACACTTATTGCCCATCAGATACCTGATTTTGTTCAGTCAGCAGTTTTACCTGCAGCTTTTTTGGTATTCATGTTTGTATATGACTGGCGGCTGTCATTGGTTTGCCTGATACCTATCGTCATTGGTTTTTTGATTCTTGCCTCTATGCTGAAGGGTGAGAGCGAGGGGTTTGTGAAACAATATCAAAAATCGGCTGAGGACATCAGCAATGCTGCAACGGAATATGTACGTGGTATTTCCGTTGTTAAAGTCTTTGGGCAGACGGCAAATTCTTTTCGGCGCTATAAAGCAGCAGTAAAAGAATACAGTGATTATATGATTAAATATGCGCTCTCTATGGAGAATACGGACAGTGCGTATAATACAATTATTAACGGAATTTTCTTTTTTTTAATACCAAGTGGAATTATTCTATTTAATTTCGGCAATAACCCAGAGCGTACCATACTAAGCTTTGTTTTTTTCGCTGTTCTGATTCCGGCTGTGGTTACCATTTTATCAAGAATTATGAAAAGCTCATCTAACTTAATGATTTCAAAGGCTTCTTTAGATGTCATTGACAAAATTCTGAATGAACAGCCATTATCAAAAACAACGCATCCCAAGGTGCCTGATGATTGCACAATTTCTTTAGAGCATGTTTCTTTCGCCTATGAAGCCGATGCAGAAAGAGCGCTGAATGATGTCTCACTTACTATACAGCAAGGAACAGTCACTGCATTAGTGGGGGAATCCGGCGGCGGAAAAAGTACGATTGCCAGTCTGATTGCCAGATTTTGGGATGTCCAGGGTGGTACCATAAGAATCGGCGGCGTTGATGTCAGGGACATAGATTACAATGAGTGGATGAAACAAGTCAGCATCGTTTTTCAGGACACGAATCTTTTCAAAATGTCTATTATAGAAAATGTTGCTTTTTACACACCAGATGCTTCAAGAGAGGATGTGCTGCACGCTCTTCATCTGGCCAGATGTGATGATATTTTAGAGAAACTTCCCAATGGGGCTGACACAGTAATTGGCACAAAGGGAATATACCTCTCCGGCGGTGAGATGCAGCGTATTACATTGGCCCGTGCTATTTTAAAGGATGCCCCCGTAGTTTTGCTGGATGAAGCCACTGCTTTTGCGGATGCGGAAAATGAGCATCTTATTCAAAAAGCGTTAGATGAACTGCTGCGGGGTAAAACGGTGCTAATGATTGCACACCGCCTGTCTACCGTCATTCATGCGGACCAAATTTGTGTGTTGGAACGAGGGGAGATTATAGAGAGAGGAACACATACAGAATTACTGAAATCAGATGGTGCTTATGCAAATATGTATGAAGAATATCAAAATAGCATTTCCTGGAGGATTGGAGGAAAGCAATATGCTTAAAAAAATCTATCGTTTAACCGACGAAGGTAACCGGGCAATTATAAAAGCCAGTTTGTGTATGTGTCTGTTCAATCTTGCCACCCTGCTGCCGGTGATTTTGTTTGCCCTGATTACAGATGAAATGCTGAACCGCTATTTTGGATATACTGCAGGCGGCATCTCCCTTTGGATATATTGGGGCATAGCGCTAATTGTTTTAATTGTTATCTTTTTGGCTTATAAAATTACATATCGTAAGAAATACCTTACATCCGGCAAGGAAGATTCAGTTCTGCGTATGAAATTAGCTGATAAAATGCGCAAACTGCCTTTATCCTATCTGGGCAGGCGAAATTTAAGTGATTTGACATCTGTCATTATGGATGATGTTGCAGTTGCCCAAAATACTCTTGCAATTGTTGCAACAGAACTTATTGGTGGTTTACTATCGGGAATAATTGCTCTTGCTATCTTATTCTTTTATGATTGGCGTTTAAGCTTGTGTTTAGCAGCATGCCTGCCAATGGCCGCAGCCGTAATGGCACTATGCCGCGTAATTTCCGAAGGAACAAACAAGAAGAATAAGCAAAAAAAGCTGGACATCAGTGATGGTCTGCAAGAGTATTTAGAGAACATAAAGGTTTTGCAGACATCTCCCAATATGGAAACTTACCAAAAGACTTTAGAAAGTAAAATCAAACGATTGATTCCCGGACAAATTTTATATGAGCTTTTGTCAGGAATCACCATATCCATTTCCTACAATACGATGCGTCTAGGCCTGGGGTTAGTCATTATTGTGGGTTCAACACGATTGATTTCCGGTCAAATCACCACAGTAACCTTTCTGCTGTTTTTGTTCATTGCAGTTAGAATTTACGAGCCGCTGACAAAGGCGTGTGAAATGTTGGGAGAATTGATTTATTCCCTGGTTAGTGCCAAAAGGATTCGTGATCTCCTGGATTACCCTGAGCAGACAGGGCAACAAGATATTCAACTGTCTCAGTTTGATGTTACTTTTGATCATGTGAGTTTTGGATATAATCAGGAAGATGTAATCCATAATGTTTCTTTCACCGCAAAACAAGGTGAGATTACTGCCATTGTGGGGCCATCGGGATGCGGGAAAAGCACTCTGTGCAAATTGGCTGCCAGGTTTTGGGATGTGCAGCGGGGAAGTGTGTCTATCGGAGGTGTAAACGTAAATAAAATTGATCCGGAGGTACTTTATAAAAACTATTCCTTCGTCTTCCAGGATGTCGTTTTATTTAATGACACGATCTACAATAACATTAAAATCGGAAAGGAAGATGCTACCCGGAAACAAATTATGGTTGCCGCAAAACTGGCCCGCTGTGATGAGTTTATTGAACGGTTACCCAAAGGATACGATACCGTAATTGGCGAGAATGGTAAAACGCTGTCCGGTGGTGAGCGGCAAAGGCTGTCTATTGCCCGTGCGTTTTTAAAGGATGCACCAATTATTCTTCTGGATGAAAGTACAGCTTCTATTGACCCGGAGAATGAAACGAAAATTCAGGAGGCTATCGGGAAACTGATTGAAAACAAGACGGTTCTGATTATTGCACATAAACTTCGGTCCATTGTGGACTGCGACAAAATTATTGTCTTAAAAGAGGGGCATTTGCTTGAATCAGGAATTCATGAAGAACTCATGGAGGAACATGGTTTATATCATCGACTGTACTCCCTGCAAAACGAAAACATAGCATGGACAGTTAATTCCATCTCATAAATCAATCATTTTTTAAAGAAAGGAATTTTGTAATGAAAAAACAGAAAAATATCAACGTATTGAGTGGAAAAGATCTGATGACGGTCGGAATCTTTACAGCTGTTTACCTGGTCATCTATATTCTCGTATCTTGTGTACTTGGAATAATACCAATTGTGTCTATACTAATGAGTTTTTTCAGCAGCATTATTTTAGGCATTCCAATGATGCTGTATTTCAGCAAAATCAAAAAATTTGGCATGGTTTTAATTACATATATTGTGAATGGAACTGTAATGGTACTTTTAGGGCTGGGTGTTTATTCGTTAACTATCGGAATAATTTGTGCGTTGATTGCAGAACTGATTTTACGTTCCGCGAAATATCAAAGTGCTAACAGAGCTATTTTAGCCTTTGCAATCGCCTGTGTGGGAGCAAATGCAAATACGATTTACTGGGTTACGGGCAGTGCACAGTTTCTTGAAAGAACTGCAGCCTCTATGGGAACAGACTATATGACTACAGTTGTAAATTATTTTAGTTACCCATGGGTGCTCCCTGGGGTAATGCTGTCTGCTTTTGCCGGCGGCCTGCTGGGGGGGCTTTTAGGCAGGTCTGTTTTGAAAAAGCATTTTATTAAAAGTGGGTTGATTTAATGGAAACAATATTGCGCAATACGCGCCCAACAGCAAGGCAAATGTATTTAGATCCCCGTACAAAAATATTTCTGTGTCTTACGGTTTCCTTCGTTATGCTTGCAGGTGACGGCATGGGGACTATGCGCTATGTCCAGCCGGTTTTGGCAATCGTTCCATTGGTTTTCCTCCTTCTTTTGAAAAAAACATGGATTGCGGTTTATTATGTGGGAATGTATATTATTACAACAACGCTTCCATATCTATTGCTGCCTCACTTACCATCCATTGTAAACTTTCTGTTTACCGGAGTTATAGCAGTATGCACACAGGCGCTGCCAAGTATGTCGATGTTCTGCCTCTTGATACTAACTACAACGGTAAGTGAATTTATGGCGGCAATGGACAGTTTACATATACCAAAGAAGCTTACTGTCCCCATTTCTATTATGTTTCGGTTTTTTCCTACAATTAAGGAGGAATATGCGGCTATACGGGATGCTATGAAGCTTCGGGAGGTGGGCTCCTGGCGTAATCCTATTGAAATGTTGGAATATCGGCTGGTTCCCCTTTTAATGGGCTTGGTTTCTATCGGAAATGATTTGTCGGCTTCTGCTTTAACCCGGGGCTTTCATGCACCGACACGCCGTACTAATGTGTGTCCCATCGGATTTCATTGGCAGGATGCAGTTGCGTTTATATTCTGCATGGTTGTCATTGTTATTTTTTCACTGTCGCTTTTGCTGGGATGGTAGGGGAGGAGAGAAAGTGATTCAGGTTAAAAGTGCTTCTTTTAAATATGAAAATGCTATAAATGGCGCTGCTGTTAAGAATATCCATGCAGTGATTCCAAAGGGAGAGGTTGTGCTTCTGTGCGGAGAATCCGGCAGCGGCAAAACTACATTCAGCAGACTTATCAATGGTCTGATTCCTTCTTATTATGAAGGTGAATTAGAGGGAACTGTACTTGTAGAAGGGCAAGATATTCAAGAGGTTGAGCTGTATGAGCTTGCCCCTCACGTAGGTTCTGTTTTTCAGAATCCAAAGTCTCAATTCTATACATTGCAGACAGACACAGAAATTGTGTTTGCCTGTGAAAATATTGGAATGGAAAAGGCTGATATACTTAAAAGGTTTGATATAACAGTAGAATCTCTGCACATCGAAAATCTGCTGGGAAAAAGCCTGTTTGCACTTTCAGGCGGTGAAAAGCAAAAAATAGCCTGCGCTTCTGTCAGCTCATTGCTGCCGGAAATATTTGTTTTGGATGAGCCTTCTTCCAATCTTGACATCGGAACTATACAGGAACTGCAAAAAATCCTTCTTTCATGGAAAGCCCAGGGAAAAACAATTATAATTGCGGAACACCGCCTTGCATGGCTGCGCAGTATTGCAGACCGGGTTTTATTCTTCAAAGATGGCAAAATTGCCCTGGATTTAGCGGCAGATTCTTTTTGGGAAAAGACAACGGCAGAAATTCATAATATGGGGCTGCGTGCTCACAGCCGTTTTTATCCGGAGCATAAGCGAAAAGCAGACAGCCATGAAAAGATTGAGTTAAGAGACTTTCGGTTTTCCTATGGAAAAACTCCGATATTAAACATTCCATTGTTAGAGGTTCCGGGGGGTGCTGTGGTTGCAGTTTTAGGCGATAACGGAGCCGGAAAAACGACTTTTGCCCGCTGCCTCTGCGGGCTGGAGAAAAAGGCGCAAGGCACCCTGATATATAAAGGCGCCCCATATATTGGGAAAAAGCGCATAAGTCTTTGTTATATGGTAATGCAAGATGTAAATCATCAATTATTTTCAGAAAGTGTGCTGGAGGAGGTTGTACTTGGCGCAGATATTCCTACAGATGAAAAAAAAGAAAAAATTGCTGAAGAAATTCTATCGGAGCTTGACTTGTTAGAATATAAGGATGCACATCCTATGTCCCTTTCCGGCGGACAAAGACAAAGGGTCGCGATTGCCAGCGCTGTTGCATCTGATAAAGAAATTATTGTATTTGACGAGCCAACCAGTGGGCTGGATTACCGGCATATGAAAGAAGTTGCAGGGAATATACATAAGCTATCTTCTTTAGGAAAAACAGAATTTATTATTACCCATGATCCCGAATTAGTAGCTGCATGCTGTGACTACTTTGTTTTTATAGAGGGTGGAACAGTTACCCGCAGCGGAGAATGGACTTCAGATAACATACACTTTGTGGCAGATTATTTTAATCTATTATAAAGGCTAAGAAACAAGTTTGAAAGCTTAATTAAGAAGTCTGATCTGTAAAACTCTTTTATTTTTACAAGTGATTTCTTTGAGCTGATTTTCGGTATTCTGCAGGAAATAAGCCCGTACTTTTCTTGAAAATACTGGCAAATCTTCCAGCGTTACTATACCCGACTGCAGATGCAATTTGCTTAATAGTAAGATCAGTTGTAGATAGTAAAGTTTCAGCATGGCTTAAACGTCTATGACTGATATATTCAGTAATAGTACATTCATAAACCTGTTTAAACAAAGTTTTCAATTTTGTTCTGCTCATACAAGCAATGCAGCAGAGGTGGTTAACCGAGATATCGTAGTTGAAATGATCATTAACATAGGAAGTAACATTTTCAAGAGATTTAAAATCCTGTCTGGAAATCTGTACTTCCTGTGCTGATTTTTTTCCCCGGTTGTATTCGATAATAAGTGAAATCGCTTCTGCAACTTTACCATCATAAAAGAGTTTGGCTGCCATTCCGTCCCCGCGGTAATTCCAAATTTGGCGTAATAAACGAATCATTTCAGGGAAATTGTCTGCCCATGAGATATTATGAAAAGCTTCATGGGGGTCAACATATTCGTTCGGAAAAGTCTCTTGTAGATACTTTTCATAGTATGCAGGCCTAATTTCAATATCGATTGTGCGAATAGGAATATTCTTGTGTACAAGGGTTTTACACTGCCGGTATCCGCCAATAAAACACTTTACACATCCAGCAGTTAAACGACGGTATGGAGAAATTTCTTCTCCAGATATGGATTCATAAAAACAGATTCCCAGACATTTTCTTGCTTCTAAATCAAAGAAGGAATCTTCATAAAAATAAAAGTCATGAATTTTTATAGAGTATAAATCTTTTTGTCCGTAAAACCAAAAAACGCCTTTCCCAAGCTCGGGTGGAATGGAATATAATTTTCCGATTGGGTTAAAGGAGTTATTTGGAGATTCTGTCTGAAATCCATTTTCAAGCAGAATCTCTTGATAATAATTTTCAATATTAGGCATAGCCTATCGTCCTTTCATACGATTTGGTCAATTCTTCATACGGATTGGTCAATAATACCGCAAAACTATTGAATAAAAGTCCAAATGGAATAGAATATTTTTATGAGTTAGGATAAACTAACGAAATTCTATCACACCGTTGTTACGAAGTCAACTATCGAGATAGAAACTAACTATGAGATGGAGGAATTACAACATGTATAATCAAGCACAAAACAAAAAAGGATTGACAGTTAAAGATTTAATTATTATTGGTGTATTTGCCGCTCTTTTGACTGTTTGCTCAATGATTGGAGGCGTTTTCTTTGCAATTACGCCGACCCTTACTTTTTATTTTTCAATCGGTGCGGCTCTGTTGCCGGGACCGGTATTTTTGTTGCTTTTGGCAAAGGTTCCAAAGAGCGGTGCACTTACAATTATAGGCACGATTGTGGCAGTTTTGAGCCTTGTGCTGGGGATGCACTGGGGAATGTGTTTAGGAGGATTCATAGCATCAGTACTTGCAGATGCCATTGCTGGCATGAAAAAATTTCGAAGTAAGAAAATGAATATTTTGGCTTACATTGTGTATTCATTCGGCCCGACCGGAACATATTTTGCATATTTTATAGATCCGGAGGCTTGGGCGGGTACAATGTTGAAAAATGGTACAACACAGGGGTATATCAATGCAATGAATGACACAGCTTCCTGGAGCATACTCGTCATTATGATTGTTGGAACTGTTCTGATAGCTTGGCTAAGTGGATTTGTCGGAAGCAGACTGTTGAAAAAACAATTTGAAAAAGCGGGTATCACTGCATGATGGTCGATGTAGAAAGAAAAAAGCAGTATGTTCATTTTGATCCCCGTACCAAAATCATTCTGCTTGTGCTTAGCTTGATTATAGCGACAATGGCTCCATCGCTTACATATGAATGTATTTTAATTTTGCTGATTGCAGGGTTTGGTATGCTGTGTGGGAAATTTCGGTATTCTCTGATTGGTACCGTGGCCTTTATGTCATTGTACCTATTTACGGTCTTCTACCTAAAAGATAGTACAGGAACACTACATACTATGTTTACCGCCTGGCTTAGTCTTGTTTTTAAAGTATATCCATGCGGCATGTTGTCGGGAATTGCTGTATCTACTACAAGGGTCAATGAATTTTTGTCTGCTATGAACAAAGTTCATGTTTCAAAAAAGATTGTAATTCCCTTTGCGGTTATGCTTCGTTATATTCCGACTGTACGCGAGGATTGGCACTATATAAAAGACGCCATGCGTCTAAGAGACGTATCCCCGTCTTTTAAGGGCTTTGTTAAAAATCCAGTTATGATGATTGAATGTATTTATGTACCTCTTTTAATGGCGGCTTCAAAGGCTGCCGATGAGCTTTCTATTGCAGCAGTAACAAGAGGAATTGAGAATCCGCATTCACGCACATGTCTTGTACAAATTCGGTTTCAAAAAAAGGATATTTTGATAATAGGCTGTTTTCTGGTGCTTCTGCTGGTGGGGCTATTTTTATAGGGGAGAATACAATGATTAAATTAAGACAAATATGTTTTTCCTATGCGGACGAAGTTGAAGGTGGTCTTGAAAACATAGATTTATCCATAAAAGATGGAGAGTGTATATTGATTTGTGGACGATCTGGCTGCGGAAAGACTACGATTACACGTTTGGTTAATGGACTGATACCTAACTTTTTTTGTGGGGATTTGAGTGGAAAAGTAACGATAAATGAAATGGATGTACTAAATACACCAATGTATGAAGTCGCTTCTCATGTAGGAAGTGTGTTTCAAAATCCAAGGACCCAATTTTTCAATGTGGACACAGACAGTGAAATTGCCTTTGGTATTGAAAATGAAGCTCTGCCGCCAGCAGAATTACATAAGAGGCTGGACGAAACATCACAGGACTTAAAAATAAACCACTTGCGCGGAAGGAATATTTTTGAACTATCTGGCGGAGAAAAACAAAAAATTGCTTTTGCAAGCATTTATGCTATGAACCCAGATGTTTATCTATTGGATGAACCATCCTCAAATTTAGATATGGCAGCAATTAACGATTTGAAAGAGCATCTGCGGCTTATTAAACAGCAGGGAAAAACAATTCTGATTGCGGAGCACAGGCTTTATTATCTTATGGACTTAGTGGATAAGATTATTTATTTGTCAAATGGGAAAATAGAAGGGGTTTATACTCCCAGTTCCTTTTGCAAAATTTCTGAAAGTATGAGAAAGATTATGGGGCTTCGTGCAAGGGACTTGAACGAGGTTTATCCGTTTCCGGCAGGAGATAAGGGTTTATCTGCCGTGTTGGAAATTAAAGATGTTGGGCTGTACTACAAAAAGCGTATGGTTATGGAACACATTAACCTGAGAGCTGCAAAGGGAGAGGTTATTGGAATTGTCGGACATAATGGTGCAGGGAAAACCACCTTTCTTAGAACGCTCTGCGGACTGCATAAGGACTATTCCGGAGAGTTTCTTTGGGAAGGGGCGGTGCAAAATTCAAAGGAAAAGATGAAACGCTCTTATTTGGTTATGCAGGATGTAAATTATGAACTTTTTGCAGAATCCGTAGAAGCGGAGTGTTCTCTCGGAATACAAAATACGAATCCAGCTCAAATAGACCAGGTTATTACAGAACTTGATTTGTCAGCATTTCGCAAACGGCATCCAAACACTCTGTCAGGAGGACAAAAGCAGCGTGTTGCTATTGCAGTCAGTATGGTATGTGGGAAAGAATTGCTGGTATTTGATGAACCTACGAGTGGATTGGATTTTGACAGTATGAAACAGGTTGGAGAGCTGATTCAGAAGCTGTCGGAGGACAAAGTAGTTTTTGTTGTAACACATGATTATGAATTTGCTTGTCAGGTTTGTTCCCGGCTGATTCATTTTGAAAATGGGGTTATGACGGATGATCTGCTGATGTCAAAAGATAATGAGAGCAGAATTTGCAATATATTTGGTTTGGAACAAAATTATGAAAGGGAGAAATAAAAATGATGAGTATAAAAAAAGAAAGTCCTGTTCTGCTCCTTTTGAAATGGGCAGATAAAGATAAAATCTATTTAATCGCATCTGTATTATTTGCTTTTTTAGGTGGATTATTTGCAATTGGTCCCTATATGGGAATATATCAATTAATGGATGCTTTTTTGTCAAACAACTGTACAAAAGAGGTTATCGTTGATAGTGCCACTCTAATTACTGTAACAGTGATTATCAGGCAGGTTTTTCAGGGAATATCAGGTGTGTTTTCCCATAAAGGCGCTTACGGTGCACTGTTTCGTGTAAGGTGCATGATTACAGAACATCTGAAAAAAGTTCCAATGGGTGCGCTTGATGAGCGCAGAACAGGAGATATTAAAACTGTTCTAAATGAGGATATTGAAAAACTGGAGCTGTGTTTGGCTCACAATATTCCGGAATTTGTAGGTTTCGCAACAGGTCCGATTGTCATCTTTATTTACTTAATGACGATTAATGTACCGCTGGCGCTTATTTCGCTGATCCCCCTTGCAATAACAATTGTTATCATGTGTTTTTGCTTTGCCTTTATGTCGGGTATAATGCCGCGTGTAACTGCGGCCATAGCTAGTTTCAACTCTGTGATCATTGAATATATTGGTGGAATGAAACTGATTAAAGCCTACAACATGAGCAGTCAATCTTTCCGGAAGTTTTTAGGTGCTATTGAAGAAGAAAATAATATCTGGAATAAAGTTTCCAGAAAGACTGGACCGTTTTATGCTGCATTTATCGTTGTTTTAGAATGCGGGATGGCTTTGATTATTCCAATTGGCGGGAAGTTCTTTCTAAACGGTTCCATCTCAGCCAGTATCTTTTTACTCTTTGCTTATATTGGTTCTCTGTATCTGTGCGAGCTTTTACCATTGCAGCAGCTAAGTATGGAGCTGGCCCAGTCATTAAATGGTGTTATTAAAACGAAGCAAATACTTAATCTGCCTGTATATGAAAGTACTGGAGATTTTCCGGAAAGCACTGATATTGCAATCAATCATGTTCGTTTTTCTTATGATGGGAAAAATGATGTATTGTCCGATTGTAACCTATATGTGAAAGCGGGAGAAAAGGTAGCCATCGTAGGTGCTTCTGGAGCAGGTAAAAGCACAATCATAGAGCTGATTTCTCGTTTTTATGACGTGCAGGACGGAGAAGTTCTTATTGGTGGAAAGAATGTTAAGAGTATTAGTTATGAACATTTATTGCAAAATATTTCCATTGTGTTTCAGAAAACGTTTCTTACCCGCGAAAGTGTATTTGAAAATATACGCATGGGCAGTAATGCTACTTTAGAGCAGGTGCGTCAGGCTGCAAAAGAGGCGCAGATTGATGCTTTTATTATGTCATTGCCGGACAGATATGAAACGAAAGTCGGCAGCTTTGGTTCTCGTTTTTCTGGTGGAGAAAAACAAAGAATTGCAATCGCGAGGGCAATTTTAAAGAATGCCCCCATTCTGATACTTGATGAGGCTACCAGTGCGGCTGATCCTGAAAATCAAGTGGAAATTGATAAGGCGATTACAAATCTCTGCAAGGGGAAGACATGTATTATTGTTGCACATCGCCTTGGAGCTATAAAAATGTGTAACAAAGTTGCTGTTGTAGAAAATCACACGGTTACTGCATTTGGAACTCATATAGAATTATTGACTTCAAATAAATACTATAATTCGGCATGGAAGAATTACAATGCGGCACGTGAAGTTACTTATTCAATGGAAGGGGCAGATTAGCATGAAAATAGATAATCCATTCAGAAAGAATATACGTTTTGGTATAGGAGTATTTTTTACAGTGCTTGACGGGTTTTTATCCGCAAGTGTTTACATGGCCCTTTATTTGCTGCTCAACATATTGTTTAGTAATAAAGTATCAAACGAAAATCTTCTCCGTCTCACTCTTTTGATAATAGCAATTTTTCTGGTGCGTCTTATTGCCTATGTTTTTGGGTATACACAAGGGCAAATTGGAGGCGGTGCGGTATCAAAACAAATCCGGCTTTTTTTAGGTAACAAATTTAAGAAGATTCCGTTAGCAAGGTTCACTCAGGGGCAGGTAGGAGAATATGTAAATACGATGACCAGTGATGTAAGCAATTATGAACAAATCCTGACTCATAAGACAGGAAATCTTGTGAAAAATATTTCTCTTTCCATTATATTGCTGGTTTTTGTTTGTTTTTTATATTTTCCCGCCGGTCTTATTTTGTTAGCTGTAAGTATTTTGTTTATTCCCAATATGTGGCTGTCCTTTCGCATTGTAAAAAAGTATGGAACGGCAAGAAATAATATCTGTGCCGAAGCGGTTAGTAGTATTGTTGAATATATTACCGGGATTCAGACGTTGCGTGCTTACAATATGTGTGGGGTCAAAAATGAGACGACTACAAGTATCCTTAAAGATTACAGTGATGTGAGCTACAAATATGAGGCTATGGGTATTCCGGTTGCTTTTACCTTTAATATTCTTACGTGGTTGTCACTGCCTGTAGTTATGTTGGTTTCATCAAGGCCGTGGCTTGCAGGAACCTTGTCAAGTGTGGATTATTTGATGGTGTGTTTGATGCCTATGCTTCTGGCAAAGATGTATATGACTATTTCGGTAGACCTTTTTGGTTATAAGAATATGATGATTTCAAAGCGAAAGATTCAGAAAGTTGTAGATGAACCTGAAGAACAAGGCAGCTATGAGGACTTTAATCCTGTTTCATATGAAATCTGTTTTGATAAGGTACAATTTTCCTATGTACAGGGAGAACCTGTATTAAAAGGGGTGGATTTCTGTGCAGAGAATCAAAAGCTTACGGCAATTGTGGGAGACTCTGGCTCTGGAAAATCTACAATTCTGAATCTGATTTCCAAGTACTATGAAGCAGACGGCGGCATGATTTCTATCGGAGGAGAAAATATACACGATGTAGCAGCAGAACGGGTATTAGAGCAGATTTCAATGGTAGATCAGGATGTATTTCTCTTTGATGATACTATCCGCGAAAACATACGTCATGCCAGGCCAGATGCCACGGATGCTGAGATTGAGGCGGCTTGCAAGGAAGCAAATTGTGATGTCTTTATCCGTAAAATGGAAAAAGGTTATGATACACCTATCGGAGAAAATGGCAATCTGCTGTCTGGTGGCGAACGGCAACGCCTTTCTATTGCTCGTGCTATCCTAAAAAATAGCCCAATACTGCTTTTGGATGAGGCTACGGCATCACTGGATATTGAGAATGAGCTGGCAGTAAAACAGGCAATTACAAATCTGTTGAAAGACAAGAAAACAGTAGTGATGATTGCACACACATTGTCCATCGTCAAAAATGCAAATCAGATATTGGTTGTATCAGGCGGGAAGATTGCAGAAAGAGGAACACATGAAGAACTTTTGGCGAGGAGTGGAAAATATGCAGCTATGTGGAATGCTGAACAAAAGTTATCTGAATAAAAAAGTTGGGAATGGAGAGAAGATGGATGACCTATACTGATTTTTCAATGGAGACAGATGGATTTGTAGGACATATGGTTGAACCAGAGAGTAAAAATACTGGTCATGTAGTAATTGTAATTATGGGGGGAGAAAGAAGTATTGTATCAGGGGTAAAAGTAGCAGAGAGATTTACTGACTTTGGAATAACTGGAATCTCAATTCCGGTTTTTGGTGCAAAGGGGCTTCCGAAACATATTGATCGAATTCCACTTGAAATGTTTGAACCAGTTGTTAAATACTTGAAAGATGTAAAGAAGGCAAAGAGCATTAGCGTATACGGGTTCTCTATGGGATCGGTTTATGCTGCATTAGTTGCAAAATATATAGATGGAATAGATAATGTAATCCTTTGCGCTCCTTCTCATGTTCCATTTGAAGGAACGGATGCATCAAATAAATGTATGACAGGACATTCTATTGCAGTCTACAAAGGGATGGAAATTCCATATGTAAGCCCTGATTTCTTCAATTCTGGATTTATGGGCAAATATGTTTATGATAATGAAGCAGGCAGAAAAGTAACAAATATGTGGATTATGTATCGGGATGCGTTTAAGGATAAGAGACGTGAAGAGGCTGCCAATTTTCATCTTGAGACAAGTGAGGCAAGAATTCTTCTTATAGCAGGAACCGAAGATGAAGTGTGGCCATCTGAATATTCAACAAAATATATTAAGAGTGGGCTGGAGCATGCAGGCTATAATCACGAATATAAAATATTAATATATCCAAACGCAAGTCACCTAATCGGAATCATGCCGAGCAAAGAGAGAAATGGATGGCTATATCGTGCGATTCCAATCATTGGATTACTATATAGGAGTTTTGCAAAGCATAGAGAAGACTGTATGAATGCGTTAGAAGAATCGGAAAGAGAGATCATGCACTGGATACTTGGAAAGCTTAATTAAGGAGTCTAAACAATGAATGAAGTAGTTAGTAAAGTAATATTGTTTATCGGGCTGATCCTACTGGGGTACGGCTTGAAGAAAAAAGGTATATTTAAAAAAGAGGACTATAAAATTCTTTCCAACATTGTTTTTATTATTACGCTCCCGGCGGTATTGATTACTAGTTTTCAGGAATTCATTTTTCGGCCTTCAATGATTGGATTTGTAGTATTAGGAATAGTAATGAATATGTTAATGCTGATAATTGGCAGATTTATTGGAAGAAATAGGGGATATGCCGTTAATGGAACTTATATGCTTTGCTGCAGCGGCTATAATATTTCCCTATTTGTAATCCCATTTGTGGCAAGTTTTTTGGATGTAAAATATCTTTTAATAGTAGCAATGTTTGATATTGGAAACCTTATTATGGGTCTTGGCGGCAGTTGTATTTTTGCAGCAGGACTTTCAAAAACAAAGGCAGTTATATCAAAAAGAGAGCTTGTAAAGAAATTAATCACAAATATCCCCTTTTTAGTTTACCTGATTATGCTGTGTATGGCGGCAATAAAGATTAAATTGCCGGCGGTGGTATATGAATTTACTGCTCCGGTAGCAAAGGCAAATACTATTATTGTTATGTTAATGATTGGAATCATTTTTGAGTTTCAAGTAAGAAAAGGACAGTGGCGGGATGTGCTTACGGTTGTACTGACCCGATATAGCTGTGCAGTAATTATATTAGGAACATTATTTTGGTTTTCACCATTTTCTGATATGCATGGTAATGCACTTAAGATTATTGCGTTTGCTCCGGTAACAACGATATCACCGATTTTATGTCAGCGGATGGGATATGATTATGAGTTGGCTGGAAAATTATTTTCTGTGTGTATTCCCATTAGCTTAGTGGGGACAAGCTTGCTGGCACTATTTTCTCCGTTTATTTAGGTACAAGAAAATATTTCGATTATATAATTAAGTAAGATTTCCGAAAAAGGCAGAAATATCTTTTTCGGAAATTTTTGTGATTTGGAAAGTAGGGCTTTCTGAACTACATACGGAGCAGATATAAGAATCCTCCTCCCAGGTATGGAAAAAACCGGAGGAATGAGACAACGTGTCAATGGCAGTCAGATTACCGGTAAGTCCTGTTCTGTTCCTTTTGGCATATGCCTCTTTACGTGTCCATATCTCAAAAAATCGTTTGTTTTGTAATGATTTATCAGAATAAATGTATTCAATTTCATTGGGATGAAAGACCTGAGACATGATTTCGAAAGGAGCGTTTTTGCTTAATTCAATATCGGCACCTACCTGGTGATTTGCAGAGAGACAGCAGAGAATAGCATTTCTTGTATGAGAAAAACTAAAGTCTAGCTGCACATCGGAAACTAAGACAGGTTTATGATTTTTCTCACAAGAAAAAAGCAGAGCTTCATTAGCAAGACCCGTATTTTTCAAGATGGCCATGTGTGTCAGCAGAGCTGCATACAAAGAAAGCTTCTGGTCAGAAGCAAAATAATATTTGGAAATACGGGCCTGCCGTTCTAAAGATACATGCTTTAAAAGGCTATCTTCAGTGTCAGACCATTCCATAGAAGTGAGTGGCAAATAATAGATTTTCATAAAGGTCCCGCTTTCTCTACAGCCTCTTTTACTTATTTATCGCGGGGATTTTTCCAAAGCCAGAAAGCGATGATAATTCCTACTATATATAAGATGCTGATAAGAATGGTTGGATTGTCTTTCAATAAAAAGACAACTGCCACAACTGCTGCAAGGGAAATGGTTAATTCAAAAGCCTTTAAAATCCTCTTTTCACGGGTATCTTTTACGCCTTGCAGAAATTCATTGCGTTTTTGTTCAAGCTTCAGATACTCCATGAGTTCTCCCTTGTCTATGCGGGAAAGAATCCATTCATCTCTTGAAAACTCCTTGTCCTTTCTTTTAAAGCGGAAAAGGTTTCCGGAAGGGGATTCATCTTCTGGAATTACAGGCATTTCTTCTGGAATTACAGGTATTTCCTCTGCAGCTGCAGGCATCTTTTCTGGTTCAGCAGATGATTCTTTAAGAGTTACAGGAGTTTCTGTATCGATGCTGGGCACAGTAGATTCTGCTGGTTTTTCAGTAGTTTCTTCATTTGCAAAAAGTGTGTGTTCGGACACGGATTATCCTCCTTATCGTAGTTTTTTCTATCATACCAGTTTTCGACAGGAAAAACAATAAACCGACAAAAATAGATAAATTTTATCTTGAAGTTTAAATTCCCCGCTGAAAATTATCCAGCACGTGAGGCAGCAGCTTGTCGCTGTATTCCCACAAAGAATATTTTCCTGCGCACAAAGCCCAGTCATAGAGCAGTGCCCTCTCATACATGGCATAGATTTTGACAAGCTCTTCCACAGTGGAGGTTGATTTGAATTCACCGGATTCAATGCCGGAAGCCACAACTTCTGTTACTATCTGGAAATAATAACGGTCAGCATCCAGGAGGGAACGGTTGTCTTTAGTTATTAATTGAGAGGAGAGTAGTGATGCAAGCAGGTTTAAGTCAATGCTTTCCTCAATCATATAAAATAGTTCGTGGTTCAAAAGAAGCAATTTGTCTTTAGCGGAGAGGGATGGATCCAAGGTGGGAAGGATTTCCTCATACTTTTGATCAAAAAGATCAGAAAGAGTAGCGAGGAGGGCATCTTTTCCCTTGAAATAGTGGTAGAAGGTTCCTTTGGATGTCTTGGAAAGCTTGAGGATATCTTCTACGGTCGTCTTTTCGTATCCGTTTTTATAAAATAAAGTCCAGGCAGCTTTTATGATTCTGCTTTTAGTTGTTTGTTTTTTTCTGGGCATAAAACACTCTCTTTCCATTTATTGTTTTCCTTTTTGTTTCCTATTATAGTATAACATAAGTTTAAAGTTATGACTATGTAAAGAATAAAGTAAATGCAACGGAAAAACTTTCTGGTACGGATGAAATTTACAAAATTTCTCGCGAGTTATAGAGAATATCTATGAAAGATATCTGGAATAATATCTTTTAGACGTGCTTTTTGAGAGTGGTCAGCGCTGCAAAATAAATAAAAATTGACAAAAAACCTACAAATAGACCGGGTTCTAGTACAAAGTTCAGTTTATGTTAATTATTATGTTTAAAAACACTTGAAAAATCAATGATTATTTGTTAAGATATAAATCGTGGAACAGGTAAGGAAAACTGTTAAATTGCATGTGTAATTTGGAAAATTTTATGACAGTTAACAAAACAAGAGGTACCATAGTATTAACATGGGGGTAGAAGGGTAACTGGTGTGCCTCCTGGTCTTCAAAACCAGTGTTGGGCGTTCGTAGCGTCCTGGGTGGGTTCGATTCCCACATGCCTCCGCCAAAAAAGCGTTTGTGAAATATTTCTCAACAGGATGTTATAGAAATTATCAATAAATAAAACCTAAAAGGAGAAAAAGAGTCATGGGAAATTTACAGTTTTTACTGAGACAACATGTGGGCGCGCCCTGTCAGCCAGTTGTCAAGGTCGGTGACAAAGTAGAAAAGGGTACACTGATCGCGGTTCCGGCCGGACTGGGTGCAAACATCTTTTCCAGTGTGTATGGAACAGTGCAGGATGTCTTGGAAGACCGGATTGTTGTTCAGCCAGATGAGGTACAAAAAGAAGAATTTGTACCAATTAAGGAAGGAAGTCATCTGGACATGGTAAAAGAAGCCGGCATTGTCGGCATGGGTGGCGCGGGCTTCCCGACAGGTGTAAAGCTGGGCACTGATTTAAATGGGGGATATATTCTGATCAATGCCGCTGAGTGTGAGCCTGGACTGTATCATAATGTCCGTCAAATTGAAGATAATATGGAGATGACTCTTAAAGGTGTAAAATACTGTATGGAAATCTCCAATGCAGCAAAAGCAATTTTTGCAATCAAAGCAAAAAATAAAAAAGCGGTAGAGACAATTCGCGAAGTAATCCGCAATGAAGAAAATATCTTTATACATTTGCTTCCTGATATTTACCCGATGGGTGAGGAACGTGCCGTAGTTAGAGAAGCTTTGGGGAAACTTCTCGATCCGACACAGCTCCCGTCAGCAGCAGATGCTATCGTCGTAAATGTGGAGACCGTACTGCGCGTGGCTGAAGCTATTGAACTGAAAAAACCATCTTTCAGTAAGAACCTGACAGTGATTGGCAAGCTTAATGGCGGCAATGAGCCTCATATTTATATGGACGTTCCTGTAGGAACCAGCGTGGAAGATTTGATTGAGCGCTCCGGCGGAATTGATGGTGTATACGGTGAGATTATCATGGGTGGTCCATTTACCGGAAAATCAACAACACTGGATACTCCGATTACAAAGACAACAGGAGGCATTATCGTAACGATAGATTTACCGGACCTGCATGGTGCGCCTGTTGGATTGCTGATTTGCGCGTGCGGCGGCAGCGAAGAACGTATGCGGGAAATTTGCGAAAAGATGAATGGAAAAGTAGTATCTGTTGCAAGATGTAAACAGGCGGCAGAGATGAAGAATGGAACATTGAAATGTGAAGATCCGGGAAATTGTCCGGGACAGGCACAGAAGTGCTTACAGTTCAAAAAAGATAATGCAGAGTATATCATCATCGGAAACTGCTCAGACTGTTCTAATACAGTTATGGGTTCTGCGCCGAAGATGAAGTTGAAGGTATTCCACCAGACAGATCATGTGATGAGAACAATCAATCATCCGGTATACCGAAGATTAACCGTTTCTAAGCAGGAACCGCAGCTGCCGGGCGGCAAGTAAAGCTGGCGGTCCTGATGGAAAATAAATAACCTAAAGTTACTATATGATTTGGCCAGGGAGCCATTTCATATAAGATTAAAGGAGGAAAGAAAGTATGTCAATTACAGCTGAAACAGCAAAAGAACATGCAAAAGACCCTGCAGTACTTTGTTGTAGAGCCGAAGAAGGCACTATAATTGAAGTATCGAATCTGGAAGACCCAGCGATTTTTGATGACCTGGTAGATTCAGGACTTTTGAATCTGGATGGTGCATTAACAATCGGACAGGTGTTAGGCGCGAAGCTTACAAAGACCTGCGATTCGCTGAGTCCTTTGACAGCGGATGTCATGGAAGGGATACAGGCAGCAGAAGAGTCTGCACCAGTGGAGGCAGCAGAAGCGGCAGATGAATCCGTAACAGAGGCAGCCGTAGTACAGACAGCTCCTGTAGCACAGACTACAGCAGGCGGAGTGCTGAAGATTCATATTGGGGAAGGAAAAGACATTGACATTGAACTTCCGCTAGGTGGTATGGGCGGAGGCAGTGCAGTGGTTCCGGCTGTAGCAGCACCGGTAGCTGCAGTTGCAGAGACAGCAGTTGCTGAAGTTGAAGCAGAAGCAAAGGTTGTTAGAACCCTTACAAGAAAGCACTATAAAATCACAGAAGTAAAACGTGGTCCTGAGACAAAGATTGAAGGTACTACATTGTACATCCGTGAAGGTATTGAAAAAGAGTGTGTGGATTCACAGAAGCTTGTGTGTGACTTGAAAGTTGAAATCATCACTCCGGCAGATTACCATACTTATTCTGAGACAATTATGGACGTACAGCCTATTGCTTGCAAAGAAGGCGAGTCTGAAATTGGAAGCGGTACAACAAGAGTTCTGGATGGCGTTATCATAATGGTTACAGGAACAGATTCCAACGGAGTTCAGATTGGGGAATTCGGTTCTTCTGAGGGATACCTGGATGAGAATATTATGTGGGGACGTCCCGGAGCACCTGAAAAGGGTGAAATCTTTATTAAGACTCAGGTAACAATCGCAGAAGGTACTAACATGGAAAGACCAGGTCCTCTTGCGGCTCATGCGGCAACAGACCATATCACACAGGAAATCAGAGAAGCGTTAAAAGAAGCAGAGGATTCTCTTGTGGTAGATACAGAAGTATTTGAGCAGGTTAGAAGACCAGGTAAGAAGAAAGTGGTTATTGTGAAAGAAATCATGGGACAGGGAGCTATGCATGACAACCTTGTTCTTCCAGTAGAGCCAGTTGGTGTACTTGGAGCAAAACCGAACGTTGACCTTGGAAACGTACCTGTCAGCGTATCTCCATTGGAGGTATTGGACGGCTGTATTCATGCTCTGACTTGTATCGGACCTGCATCTAAGGAGATGTCCAGACATTACTGGAGAGAGCCATTGGTTCTGGAAGCACTTCATGATACAGAGCTGGATTTGTGCGGTGTTATCTTTGTGGGAAGCCCACAGATTAACTCAGAGAAATTCTATGTGTCCAAACGTGTTGGTATGATGGTAGAAATGTTGGATGTAGACGGCGCATTTGTTACAACAGAAGGCTTCGGAAACAACCACATTGACTTTGCAAGTCACCACGAGCAAATCGGAATGCGCGGAATTCCTGTTGTTGGTTTGTCTTTCTGTGCAGTTCAGGGAGCATTGGTTGTTGGAAATAAATACATGACCAGCATGGTTGATAACAACAAGTCCGAGTCTGGTATTGAGAACGAAGTGCTTGCATGCAACACTCTTTGCCATGAGGATGCTATCAGAGCTATCGCTATGCTGAAAGATGTAATGTTAGGGGAAGAAGTGAAAGCAGCTGAGAAGAAATGGAATCCGAACGTGAAGTCAACCAACGTGGAACTCATTTCCAATGTAACTGGTAAGGCAATTGAGCTGGTTCAGAACGAACAGTCACTGCCAATGAGTCAGAAGAGAAAAGAGAAATACGACTAGTATGAGTGAATTGAAGTTTGGTGATAGGATTATACGTATGGAAGGGGTAATCGTAGAGGTTCAGGACGGTGGTGTCGGTATTGACTTGAAAGGCAGACTTGGATATTTGAAAATACCGATGCGCATGCTGATTACAGATTATCCGCTGGCGGTAGGGCAAGAAGTTGCATGGAACATGAGTTTCGTAGAGCAGCTGGGACCTGAAGTCAATGAAAAGTACGTAAGTAATCTGGACACTTATAACAGACGGCAGGAAGAAATGCGTCAATCGAACGCGAAAAACAAGGAGGTAACAGAATGAGTTTGGTAGCCACAAAAGGTTTACAATCAGAAATTTTTGTTCCGATTACTCCTCCAGCAGTATGGACACCTGTAACGAAAGAAATTAAGGATATGTCCATTGCTCTTGCTACTGCGGCAGGCGTACATGGGAAAAGTCAGGAAAGATTTAATCTGGCTGGTGACTTTACCTGGAGAAAAATTGAAAATACAATGCCATCAAGTGAATTGATGGTATCCCACGGTGGATATGATAATGGTGACGTTAATAAAGACGTTAACTGTATGTTCCCTATTGACAGAATCCATGAATTGGCAAAAGAAGGCTTTATCAGAGAGTGCGCGCCAGTGCACGCAGGATTCATGGGAGGCGGCGGAAACCAGGAGAAATTCAAAAACGAAACAGGACCTGAGATTGCACAGATGTTTAAAGACGAAGGTGTAGACGCAGTTATCCTGACCGCTGGCTGAGGCACCTGCCACCGCTCTGCAGTATTGGTGCAGAGAGCGATTGAAGAAGCTGGAATACCTACAATTATTATTGCAGCTCTTCCACCAGTTGTTCGTCAGACTGGTACACCACGTGCCGTAGCTCCATTGGTTCCAATGGGTGCTAATGCAGGCGCCCCACATGATGTGGAAATGCAGACTGCTATTGTAAAGGCAGCACTTGAACAACTCGTTAAGATTGAGACACCGGGCAAGATAGTTCCATTGCCGTACGAGTATATAGCGAAAGTGTAGCAGTACTAAAGCGTGTTTAAAAGCGCGCTTCATATAAAGAGGGACAATTCCGCTTGGAATGTCCCTTTTTAAAGTAAAATGTGTTAAGTACTTATAATATGGCCTCATTAAGTGCTTACAGCGGGAGGTGTTTGTATTGGGAGAGAAGGAGAAGCAGCTTCGCCGTCTTGTAATCAAAGCTTTTCATATAAATAATGTGCAGGAGGGGGAAGAGAATAACATTACCCTGGATGGTGTTCTTTCCGTTGACAAAAGTTTGATCGAAGGATTGATGAAAGATGAACCATTGATTGAAAGCATAGACATAAAAATTATTGAGCCGGGGAAACATGATTTTTGGACAAATACAATTATGGATATCATACCGGTATCAACAAAAGTACTGGGAAAACTGGGCGAAGGAATTACCCATACCCTGACCGGAGTATATGTAATGTTAACAGGTGTGGATACGGTGGGAAAACAGACCCACGAGTTTGGTTCATCTGAAGGTATACTGAAAGAGCAATTGTATTTGAACAGAGCCGGAACTCCATCTGATGAAGATTATATTATTTCTTTTGATGTCACGCTGAAGGCTGGAATGGGACAGGAACGTCCTGGTCCTATGGCTGCTCACCGGGCATGTGACAGGTTTATTCAGACATACCGGAATAAGCTGAAAAAAATGAAGGGGGATTTGTGCACGGAAAGACATGAGTATTATGATGTTGTACGCCCTGGAAAAAAGAAGGTTTTAATTATAAAGCAGGTAGCCGGACAAGGAGCTATGTATGACACGTGGCTGTTTCCGCAGGAGTCATCAGGAGTAGAAGGCGGACGCTCTATCATTGACATGGGGAATATGCCGGTTCTCCTGACACCGAATGAATACCGGGATGGTATCATACGTTCCATGCAGTAGTCATCAGTAAAGATTGAAAAGGAGAGTGTGGATATGGGAATAGGACCATCTACAAAGGAAACAACACTTCATCACTTCCGGGATCCGCTGCTGAACGTGGTTTCGTCAGATGAAGAATTAGATCTGCTTGGAGTGCTCGTGGTGGGAACCCCCGATGATAATGCCGATAAAATTCTCGTAGGAACACGGGCTGCGGTCATGGCTGAATGTATGCGTGCTGATGGAGTTATTATCTCCTCAGACGGATGGGGAAACAGTGATGTGGATTACGCGAATACGTGTGAGCAGCTTGGTACCCGCAATATTCCAGTAACAGGCCTAAAGTTTAGCGGACAAAACGGAGGCTTTGTTGTGGAAAACAAATACCTGTCCGGAATCAGGGATATCAATAAAAATGCAGAGGGACTTGAGTCGTGTGTTGTTGGGGAAAATAATGCTGTAGAGCTGGACGCACGTGCGGTCACAGCGCTGCTGAAATTAAAAATGAGACAAGAAGGGGCATAGATTCATGCCGTCTTTATAGACTGGAGTGCATGCAAAAAGCACGACCTCGGCCGTGCTCTTCGCTTTTGGTATGTCATTGAGAGGTTTTTCCTCGTTGCATTGCAGTTTGTATTTATATACAAATCTGGGGAATGTCCTACAATGAGGATGTATATATTAATTGGAGTTTATCATCGCAAGAAAGTTCTTGGGGGAAACAATCGGCGAAGACATAAACTGCAATAGCAACCATCATAAGATTAATTCATCTCAATAAAAGAGAATAATCTTACCTCACTATATCACTTTACTACGGTGATGTCAAGTGAAGAGGAATAAAATCCAGGGTTTTACCTTAGAATATTAGAAACTTTATTCATATTTATGTATTTTTATGCATAGGTTTTAACTGTAATTATATATGGTACAGGGGGGTTCTAAAGGTGAAAGATAAAACCGTCTCGGGTATTTCCTTAGCTATATTGGGGGCTTTGATCTTCATTGTCCCGAAATTCCTTATTAGCGGACATTGTCTAAACATGCAAATGAAATGCTTTTGGACAGCTAAAACGGAGTTTTACATAGGAATCTTCATCGTTATTCTGGCTTTTTTATTTCTTTATTTTGAATCAAAAGAGATGAAATCAGCAATCAGTCTTTCGCTTACGCTATTTGGTTTCTTTTCGGTAATAGCAACTGCTTTCATGGGTTTTTGCAATGGCAGCTGCAGCGCAATATGTTCCTGCAGCCCTGTATCTTCTGTCATAATGATTAGTTTGAGTATGCTTGTAACATTAATATCTTTTCTAAACTTTATATCACTCAATAAGAAGTCTTGAAAATTTATTTGGTTGGATTATAATAAAAAGTGATGGGTTCCTATAAATCCATCGCTTTTTTATGTAATAGGAAAGTTCTTTTCCTATTACATAAAAACCCTCCGGGGATTGCACTGGGTTGGCAAATAAGGTGTTGCCATCGCAACTCAACCCATGCGGAGAATCTTTCGGGCAAGATTCTTTCTTATGGATTGTATTGAAAAAAATGCAATTATTCTAAAAAAGTACTTGAAATAAGTGGATGAATCCGCTATAATAATGAAGCTGTGGCATGATAGCTGTGAAGCGTGAGGTTGCTGCTAAGTGTAGGAAAAACACAATAGCAGGTTTTCCGCGGAGCGAATGTCAAGTTAGGAAACTGGCGACAAGTCACTGTACGAATCACAACTGATTACTATTTACTGAAAGGTAAAAGTATGAAACAACGTGTGAGTTTCTCACGACACACACGGGAGAGTGTACAGTCACCGCTTGTCGTACTGAACGAATAGTACGAAAAGGAGGCGACTTTTTTTATGGCAAGTCAAGTAATGAGAATCACATTGAAGGCATATGATCACCAGCTGGTTGATGCATCTGCAAAGAAAATTATCGAAACTGTAAAAAAGAACGGATCACAAGTGAGTGGACCGGTGCCACTTCCAACTAAGAAGGAAGTTGTAACAATTCTGAGGGCGGTACACAAGTACAAAGACTCCAGAGAGCAGTTCGAACAGAGAACTCATAAGAGACTCATCGATATCATTACACCAACACAGAAGACTGTGGACGCATTATCCAGACTGGAAATGCCGGCAGGTGTTTACATTGATATCAAAATGAAAAATAAGTAAGCAGTATTCCTAAAGTTTAGGATGAGCGCATAAGCGCTCCGCTGTAAATCACAGGAGGTAATTATAATGAAGAAAGCTATTTTAGCTACCAAAGTCGGAATGACTCAAATCTTCAACGAAGATGGAGTGTTGACTCCGGTAACTGTATTACAGGCTGGCCCTTGTGTAGTAACACAGGTTAAAACAGCTGATAATGACGGTTACAGTGCAGTTCAGGTTGGCTTTGTTGAGAAGAAAGAAAAGATTGTCACAAAAGACAAGAGCGGCAAGAAAGAAATTGCACACAGAAATGGTGTTACAAGAGCCGAAAAGGGACATTTTGATAAAGCAGGTGTTTCTGGTAAGAGATTCGTAAAAGAATTCAGATTTGAAAATGCTGAAGAATATACATTGGCTCAGGAAATCAAAGCTGACATTTTTGCAGCAGGAGACAAGATTGATGCTACTGCAGTTTCAAAAGGTAAAGGTTTCCAGGGAGCAATCAAGCGCCACAATCAGAGCAGAGGACCTATGACTCATGGTTCTAAGTTCCATCGCCACGCTGGTTCTAACGGTGCGGCATCTGATCCGAGTAAGGTGTTCAAGGGCAAGAAGATGCCAGGTCAGATGGGTAACAAGAAAATTACAGTTCAGAATCTTGAAATTGTCAGAGTTGATGCTGAGAACAATCTGCTTTTGGTAAAAGGCTCAGTTCCGGGACCTAGGAAATGCCTTGTGACAATTAAAGAAACTGTAAAGGCTAACTAGTCTGACTGATGTAGAAAGGAGGAACACACAGATGGCAAATGTATCTGTTTATAATATCGAAGGTAAAGAAGTTGGTACAATCGATTTGAACGATGCTGTATTTGGTGTTGAGGTAAACGAACATCTTGTACACATGGCAGTTGTAAACCAGCTTGCAAATAATCGTCAGGGAACACAGAAAGCGAAGACTCGCGCAGAAGTTTCCGGAGGCGGAAGAAAACCATGGAGACAAAAAGGAACAGGTCATGCAAGACAGGGTTCAACAAGATCTCCACAGTGGACAGGCGGAGGAGTTGTATTTGCTCCGGTACCGAGAGACTACTCATTCAAAATGAATAAGAAAGAGAAGAGAGCAGCACTGAAATCAGCACTTTCTTCCAGAGTAGAAGGTAAGAAATTTATCGTAATTGATGAGATGAACTTTGATGAAATCAAAACAAAAAGATTCCAGGAGGTTTTGAACAACCTGAATGTGAATAAAGCATTGGTTGTTTTGGAGGACGGCAACAAAAACGTTGAGATCTCCGCGAAAAACATTCCGGATGTGAAGACAGCTCATACAAATACAATTAATGTATATGACATCTTAAAATACAACACAGTAATCGCTACGAAAGCTGCTGTTGCAAGTATCGAGGAGGTGTACGCATAATGGCTAATATTCAATATTATGATGTAATCCTTAAACCAGTAGTTACTGAGAAAACAATGGGACTTATGGCTGATAAGAAATATACTTTCTTAGTTCACACACAGGCTACGAAGTCACAGGTCAAAGAAGCTGTTGAAAAAATGTTCGCAGGAACAAAAGTGAAAAGTGTAAATACCATGAATCTTGAAGGAAAGACAAAGAGACGCGGTATGACTTATGGAAAAACAGCTAAGACAAAGAAAGCAATCGTTCAGCTGACAGAAGACAGCGCTGAGATTGAAATCTTCCAGGGACTGTAGACCGGAAGCAACTTAGTGAGGTTGGAAGTACTTAACGAGGTTTTTTCGAGTTTAGTACGAGGCCGTTCCTTGAATTTAGCGAGGTATTGTCGAGCTTAATGAAAGGAACTTCCTTAAGTAACAATATATACGGTGCAATTCCGTGATAACAAATAACAGGCGAAACGAAAGGAGAGAACGTAATGGGAATCAAAACATATAACCCATATACACCTTCCAGAAGACAGATGACTGGTTCTGATTTCTCTGAAATTACAAAGACAACTCCAGAGAAATCTCTGCTGGATTCCAAGAGCAGAAAAGCTGGTCGCAATAATCAGGGTAAAATCACAGTTAGACACCGCGGAGGCGGAGCTAAGAAAAAATATAGAATTATAGATTTCAAGAGAAAGAAAGATGGCGTTCCGGCAACTGTAATCGGAATCGAGTATGATCCGAACAGAACAGCGAATATCGCACTGATCTGCTATGCAGACGGCGAGAAAGCTTATATCCTTGCTCCGGAAGGTCTGAAAGACGGCATGAAGGTTATGAATGGTCCGGAAGCAGAAGTAAGAGTAGGAAACTGCCTGCCGCTTTCTGGAATTCCAGTTGGTACTCAGATTCATAACATTGAGATGTATCCTGGAAAAGGCGGACAGCTCGTTCGTTCAGCAGGAAACAGTGCACAGTTGATGGCTAAAGAAGGAAAGTATGCAACACTCAGACTTCCATCTGGTGAGATGAGAATGGTTCCAATCGTTTGCAGAGCATCCATCGGTGTCGTAGGCAACGGAGACCACAGCCTGATTAACATTGGTAAAGCAGGCCGTAAGCGTCACATGGGCTTCAGACCTACAGTACGTGGTTCCGTTATGAACCCGAACGACCATCCACATGGTGGTGGTGAAGGTAAGACTGGTATCGGACGTCCAGGCCCATCTACACCTTGGGGCAAACCGGCACTTGGTCTTAAGACACGTAAGAAAAACAAATCTTCTAACAAGCTGATTGTAAGAAGAAGAGATGGAAAAGCGATTAAATAATTCAGATTACAAGGAGGTTAGAACCTATGGCTCGTTCACTTAAAAAAGGCCCATTCGCAGACGAAAGTTTACTGAAAAAAGTAGATGCTATGAATGCAGCAGGTGATAAATCAGTTATTAAGACATGGTCACGTCGTTCTACAATCTTCCCAACATTCATTGGACACACATTCGCAGTCCATGACGGAAGAAAGCATGTGCCTGTATATGTTACAGAAGATATGGTTGGCCACAAGCTCGGAGAGTTCGTTGCAACCAGAACATATAGAGGACATGGTAAAGACGAGAAGAAGTCAAGAGTAAGATAATCATTAACACAAACTTATTGAACTGTGAAAATTCAATAAGGTATATTTATTGAACTACTATATTCAATAAAGTATTCGAAAGGAGGGTTCACCCATGGCAAAAGGACATAGATCCCAAATTAAGAGAGAAAGAAATGAGCAGAAAGACACAAGACCATCAGCTAAGATTTCTTATGCAAGAGTGTCAGTTCAGAAAGCTTGTTTTGTATTAGATGCCATCAGAGGTAAGGATGTACAGACAGCACTTGGTATTTTAGCTTATAACCCAAGATATGCTTCAAGCGTAATAGAAAAATTATTAAAGTCAGCAATTGCAAATGCTGAGAACAACAATGGTATGAATGTTGAGAACCTTTATATTGAAGAGTGTTATGCAAATAAAGGACCGACAATGAAGAGAATCAAACCAAGGGCACAGGGAAGAGCTTATAGAATCGAAAAGAGAATGAGCCACATCACAATCGTGCTTAATGAAAGATAAGGAGGGCAATAATGGGACAGAAAGTTAATCCTCATGGTTTAAGAGTTGGCGTTATCAAAGACTGGGACTCTAAATGGTATGCAGAAAAAGATTTCGCGGATAACCTGGTGGAAGACCATGAAATCAGAAAATTCCTTAAAAAGAAATTATACAGCGCAGGTGTTTCCAAAATTGAAATTGAGAGAGCATCTGACCGTGTGAAAATTGTTATCTATACAGCAAAACCTGGCGTAGTTATCGGAAAAGGCGGAGCTGAAATTGAGAAAGTGAAAGCTGAATTAACTCGGTTTACAAACAAGAAATTAATTGTAGATATCAAAGAAATCAAGAGACCGGACAAAGATGCTCAGTTAGTAGCTGAAAATATTGCCCAGCAGCTTGAGAACCGTATTTCATTCAGACGTGCTATGAAATCATGCATGTCAAGAACTATGAAATCCGGAGCACTTGGTGTAAAGACATCTGTTTCAGGACGTCTTGGCGGTGCTGATATGGCTCGTACAGAGTTCTACAGTGAAGGAACTATTCCGCTTCAGACACTGAGAGCTGACATTGATTATGGATTCGCAGAAGCTGACACAACTTTCGGAAAAGTCGGTGTAAAGGTATGGATTTACAAAGGTGAAGTTCTTCCGACTAAAGCAGATAAGGAAGGGAGCGATAAATAATGTTAATGCCAAAAAGAGTAAAACGTCGTAAACAATTCCGTGGTACCATGAAAGGTAAAGCTTTAAGAGGTAACACGATTTCATACGGTGAATACGGTATCGTTGCAGCGGAACCATGCTGGATTCGTTCTAACCAGATCGAGGCGGCCCGTATTGCGATGACACGTTACATCAAGCGTGGTGGTAAGGTTTGGATTAAAATTTTCCCAGACAAACCGGTAACAGCAAAACCAGCAGAAACTCGTATGGGTAAAGGAAAAGGAGCATTAGAGTACTGGGTAGCAGTAGTTAAGCCAGGACGTGTAATGTTTGAAATTGCAGGAGTACCTGAAGAAACAGCTAGAGAGGCACTTCGTCTTGCAATGCACAAGTTACCTTGCAAATGCAAAATCGTTTCTCGCGCAGACTTAGAAGGCGGTGATAACAGTGAAAATTAATACATTTGTAGAAGAATTAAGAGGAAAATCTGTAGAAGAATTAAATGAAGAATTAGTAGCTGCTAAGAAGGAACTTTTTAATTTAAGATTCCAGAATGCAACGAATCAATTAGATAACACAAGCAGAATTAAAGAAGTGAGAAAGAATATCGCTCGTATCCAGACAGTGATAACTGAAGCTTCTAAAGCTGAGTAGGAGGTCGTACTGTGGAAGAAAGAAATCTTAGAAAAACCCGTACAGGCAAGGTTGTTAGTGATAAAATGGACAAAACAATCGTTGTTGCAGTTGAAGACCACGTTAAGCACCCACTTTATAAGAAAATCATTAAAAAGACTTATAAATTGAAAGCTCATGATGAGAAGAATGAGTGTAACGTTGGAGATACAGTAAAAGTTATGGAAACAAGACCATTGTCCAAAGACAAAAGATGGAGACTTGTAGAAGTTATGGAAAAAGCGAAATAATCTTACCGCATATTTTAAAGGAGGTTTACCTGCATGATACAACAAGAAAGTAGACTTAAAGTAGCAGACAACACAGGTGCTAAAGAAGTGCTGTGTATCCGTGTACTTGGCGGTTCTACAAGAAGATATGCCAATATCGGAGATGTAATTGTTGCGACTGTTAAAGATGCAACACCAGGCGGCGTTGTAAAAAAGGGTGACGTTGTAAAAGCCGTAGTTGTCCGTACTGTTAAGGGAGCACGTCGTAAAGATGGTTCCTATATCAGATTTGACGAAAATGCTGCTGTTATTATAAAAGACGATATGAACCCACGTGGAACACGTATTTTTGGACCAGTAGCCAGAGAGCTTAGGGATAAACACTTTATGAAGATTGTTTCTTTAGCTCCGGAAGTACTCTAGGGAGGTGCCGAGAATGTCAACTATGAAAATCAAAAAGGGCGATACCGTAAAGGTTATTGCTGGTAAAGATAAAGACAAAGAAGGCAAAGTAATTGCTGTAAATCAAAAGGATGGAAAAGTTCTGGTTGAAGGTGTCAACATGCTGACAAAGCACACAAAACCAAGCGCTGCTAATCAGAATGGCGGTATCATCCATCAGGAAGGATCGATTGATATCTCTAATGTGATGTATGTACACAAAGGAGAAGTTACCAGAATCGGTTTCAAAATGGATGGAGACAAAAAGGTACGTGTTGCTAAGTCAACAGGCGACGTAATTGATTAACCCAAGGAAGGAGGTCCAGAACTTTGAATAGACTGAAAGAACAATATCAAAATGAGATCGTTAGTGCAATGGTCAAAAAATTTGGATATAAGAATATTATGGAAGTGCCAAAGCTTGATAAAGTTGTTATCAATATGGGCGTTGGCGAAGCAAAAGAAAATGCAAAAATATTAGAGTCAGCAGTTGCTGATTTGGAGAAAATTTCAGGACAGAAAGCAGTTCTTACAAAAGCTAAGAACTCAGTTGCAAACTTCAAAATCAGAGAAGGCATGGCAATAGGATGTAAAGTTACTTTAAGAGGCGAAAGAATGTATGAATTTGTTGACCGTCTGGTGAACCTTGCATTGCCTCGTGTACGTGACTTCAGAGGTGTAAATCCGAATGCATTCGACGGAAGAGGCAACTACGCTCTTGGTATTAAAGAGCAGCTGATTTTCCCTGAAATCGAGTATGATAAGGTAGATAAAGTCAGAGGTATGGATGTAATTTTTGTTACAACAGCTAAGACTGACGAAGAAGCTCGTGAATTATTGACACAGTTCAATATGCCATTCACTAAGTAAAGGAGGGAAATTCATGGCTAAGACATCAATGAAAATTAAACAGCAGCGAAAAGCTAAATTCTCTACAAGAGAATATAACCGCTGCAGAATCTGCGGACGTCCACATTCCTATTTGAGAAAATATGGAATCTGCCGTATTTGCTTCCGTGAACTGGCATATAAAGGACAGATCCCTGGTGTAAGAAAAGCAAGCTGGTAGACCGATAGTGATTGGTGAGGTATTTTCGAACCTAGCACGTAGGTCGTTCTTTGAGATTAGCGAGGTTCTTCACGAGCTTAGTGAAAAGAACTTCATTTAAGTTGAACCGCGCAAGAAGAACTTCCAGCATTTAACCCATAAAGAAATAAGGAGGTCAATAATCCATGACTATGAGTGATCCAATCGCAGATATGCTTACAAGAATCCGTAATGCAAATACTGCTAAACATGATACAGTTGATGTTCCTGCATCCAAGATGAAAATCGCGATTGCTGAGATTCTGTTAAACGAAGGTTATATTACAAAATATGACATCGTAGAAGATGGAAACTTTAAGACAATCCACATCGCATTAAAATATGGTGCAGATAAGAGCGAAAAAGTTATTTCCGGTCTGAAGAGAATTTCCAAACCAGGACTTCGTGTATATGCCAACAGCGCAGATATCCCGAAAGTATTAGGCGGACTTGGAACAGCGATTATTTCTACAAATAAAGGCGTTATCACAGATAAAGATGCAAAGAAACTCGGCGTAGGCGGAGAAGTACTCTGCTTCGTGTGGTAGACCGAAAGCAACTTAGTGAATCCAAGCGAAAGTGCCGGATGAACTTAGTGCGAGGTCGTTCTTTGAGATTAGCGAGGTATTACACGAGCTTAGCGAAAAGAACTTCATTGTGAAATATAAAGAAGAGGAAACACCACAGCAACTGAAAACAGAGGAGCCCTTTAGCTGCTTCTCCGAGAATTTAAGTTATAGGAGGTACGGTATGTCACGTATAGGAAGACTGCCAATCGCAATTCCAGCAGGCGTAACTGTTGATATTGCAGAAAATAACGTAGTGACTGTAAAAGGTCCTAAAGGAACTCTTGTAAAAGAGCTTCCTACAGAAATGGAAATCAAAAAAGAAGGCGAAGAAATCATCGTCACAAGACCGAGTGATTTGAAGAAAATGAAGTCTTTACATGGTCTGACAAGAACATTAGTCAACAACATGGTTGTTGGTGTAACAGACGGATACAAGAAGGTTCTGGAAGTCAACGGTGTTGGTTACAGAGCAGCAAAAGCCGGAAACAAGCTGACATTAAGCCTGGGATATTCTCATCCGGTTGAAATGACTGATCCGGAAGGCGTTGAGACAACTCTGGAAGGTCAGAACAAAATCACTGTATCAGGTATCGATAAAGAAAAAGTAGGCCAATACGCAGCGGAAATCAGAGACAAGAGAAGACCGGAGCCATACAAGGGCAAAGGTATTAAGTATTCTGATGAAGTTATTAGACGTAAAGTTGGTAAGACTGGTAAGAAATAAATAAGGAGGGTGTGAAAATGGTTAGTAAGAAATCAAGAAGCGAAGTTCGTAGAAAAAAACACATGAAATTACGTAACCGTTTCAGCGGTACTGCTGAGAGACCACGTTTAGCTGTGTTTAGAAGTAATACTCACATGTATGCACAGATCGTTGACGATACGGTTGGAAACACTCTGGTTGCAGCTTCCACTCTTCAGAAAGATGTGAAAGCAGAATTAGAAAAAACCAACAACGTTGAAGCAGCTGCATATTTAGGTAAAGTAATTGCTGAGAAGGCAAAAGAAAAAGGTATTACAGATGTTGTCTTTGACAGAGGCGGCCTTATATATCAGGGAAAAGTAAAAGCATTAGCAGACGCAGCCAGAGAAGCTGGACTGAATTTCTAGGAAGGGAGAACACATATGAAACAAGAACGTATTGATGCTAGTCAAATGGAATTAACAGAAAAAGTGGTATCAATCAAACGTGTTACCAAAGTTGTTAAAGGTGGTCGTAACTTCAGGTTCACAGCTTTAGTGGTTGTTGGCGATGGTAAAGGCCATGTTGGTGCAGGTTTAGGAAAGGCTACTGAAATCCCGGAAGCTATCCGCAAAGGGAAAGAAGATGCAGCAAAGAAATTAATCAAAGTTTCAATGGATGATAATGACAGTGTTACACATGACATTATCGGAAAGTTCGGAAGTGCTTCAGTGTTATTAAAGAAAGCTCCGGATGGTACTGGTGTAATTGCCGGAGGCCCGGCGCGTGCGGTAATCGAGATGGCAGGAATCAAGAATATCCGTACAAAATCTTTAGGTTCTAACAATAAGCAGAATGTAGTTCTGGCTACAATTGAAGGCCTGAGAGAAATAAAGACTCCAGAAGATGTTGCAAAACTTCGCGGCAAGTCAGTAGAAGAGATCGTAGGCTAAGAAGATAGAACGAGGTTCTATCGTATAATAAAGATAGAATATGGTTCTATTTTAGTAGGAGGTAAAATAAAATGGCAAATTTAAAAATTACACTGGTAAAGTCTACAATCAGTGCTGTTCCGAAGCATAAAAGAACTGTTGAAGCCTTAGGGCTCAAGAAGCTCAACAAAACGGTAGTATTACCGGATAATGCAGCTACCAGAGGTATGGTACAGCAGGTTAGACACTTAGTGAAAGTTGAAGAAGAAGCGTAAATAAAAGAGATAAGGAGGTAATATCATGGACTTATCAAACTTGAGACCAGCAGACGGTTCTAAGCAGAGTGATAATTTCAGAAGAGGCCGTGGACACGGTTCTGGAAATGGTAAGACAGCCGGTAAGGGACATAAAGGCCAGAAGGCCCGTTCAGGAGCTACAAGACCAGGCTTTGAAGGCGGTCAGATGCCTTTATACAGAAGAATACCAAAGAGAGGTTTCACATGCAGAAATTCTAAAGAAATCATTGGTATCAATCTGAGTGCTTTAGAAGTATTTGAAGATGGCGCAACAGTTACAGTTGAGACTTTAATTGAAAGCGGTATCGTTAAAAATCCAAAAGATGGTGTTAAAATTCTTGGAAATGGAGAGTTAACTAAGAAGCTTACTGTTCAGGTAAATGCATTTAGTGCAAAAGCATCTGAAAAAATAGAAGCCCTTGGTGGAAAAGCAGAGGTGATCTAATGCTAGAAACAGTGCGAAGAGCATTTCAGATAGAAGATATCCGTAAAAGACTTTTCTATACTTTTTTAATGCTGGTCGTTGTTAGACTTGGTTCCGAGCTTCCTACACCGGGAGTGGACCCAACCTACATCCAGAATTTTTTCGCGAATCAGACCGGTGATGCATTCAATTTTTTTGATGCATTCACCGGCGGTTCCTTTACTCAGATGTCTGTGTTTGCACTGAGCATTACACCATACATCACATCGTCCATCATCATGCAGCTTCTGACGATTGCAATTCCAAAATTGGAGGAGATGCAGAAAGAAGGAGAAGATGGAAGAAAGAAGATCGCAGCAATTACCCGTTATGTCACAGTAGTTCTGGCATTGGTTGAATCCATTGCTATGGCGGTAGGATTTGGACGCCAGGGACTTCTTGTTGAGTATAACTTTGTAAATGCTGCCATTGTAGTGTGTACACTTACAGCAGGTTCTGCATTCCTGATGTGGATTGGTGAGCGTATTACAGAAAAAGGTGTGGGGAACGGAATTTCCGTTGTCCTGCTGATTAATATTATTTCCCGTGTACCATCGGACTTCGTTACCCTTTATGAACAGTTTGTGAAAGGCAAACCTATTGCCACCGGTGCTTTGGCAGCAATCATAATCCTTGCTGTATTATTGCTGGTTGTCGTGTTTGTTGTCGTTCTTCAGGGCGGACAAAGAAAAATTGCTGTTCAGTATTCACAGAAGGTACAGGGAAGGAAAACATATGGCGGACAGTCCACACACATTCCCTTAAAGGTCAATACAGCAGGTGTTATTCCAATTATTTTTGCATCTTCTCTGATGCAGTTTCCTGTTGTTATTGCATCGTTTCTTGGAAAAGGTCAGGGTACTGGAATCGGAAGTGAGATTCTAAAAGCAATGACTTCCAGCAACTGGTTTGATCCTAAGAACTTAATTTATTCGTTAGGTCTGATTGTATATATTGCACTTAGCATATTTTTTGCTTATTTCTATACATCTATAACATTCAACCCCATGGAAATAGCGAACAATATGAAGAAAAGCGGAGGATTTATCCCCGGAATACGTCCGGGCAAACCGACTGTTGAGTATCTGCAGAAGATATTAAACTATATCATCTTTATCGGTGCCTGCGGACTTGTTATTGTTCAGGTAATCCCGTTTTTCTTCAACGGTGTGTTCAATGCAAATGTATCCTTTGGCGGTACATCTCTGATTATTATTGTAGGTGTTGTATTAGATACAATCAAACAGGTTGAATCACAGATGCTTGTGAGGAACTATACAGGCTTTTTGAATAATAAAGGAAGTGCTATGAAGAATAGTTTCCTTGGGTATTAATTGAAATCATTTAGCTCGCTTAAGTTTTGTCTCTCAGGGGCAGAACCGGCGGGTTAATGTGTTATATGGATGTATCACCGTATCAGACGGTGCTGCGGTGACTGAGATGGAGGAACATAGATATGAAGATTATTATGTTAGGTGCCCCCGGGGCTGGTAAAGGAACACAGGCTAAAAAAATTGCAGCAAGATATGAAGTTCCCCATATTTCAACCGGAGATATATTTAGAGCAAATATTAAAAATGGAACAGAACTTGGACAGAAAGCAAAAACATACATGGACCAGGGGCTCTTAGTACCAGATGAGCTGGTTGTCGATTTAGTTGTAGACAGAGTGAATCAGGAGGATTGTGCTTCAGGGTATGTTTTAGATGGTTTCCCGAGGACAATTCCCCAGGCAGAGGCTTTGGATAAGGCTTTGGCCGAACTTGGACAGAAAATAGATTATGCAATTAATGTAGAAGTGCCCGATGAGAACATTATAAGACGTATGTCAGGAAGACGCGCATGCGTTGACTGCGGTGCTACTTATCACATGGAATATGCACCTACGAAAGTAGAGGGTACTTGTGACAATTGTGGAGGCAGCCTGATTTTAAGGGATGATGACAAACCTGAGACAGTAGAGAAACGCCTTGGAGTTTACCACGAACAGACACAGCCGCTGATTAAATACTATACATCTGCAGGGGTTCTGAGAGAAGTTGACGGAACCATTGACATAGAGGACGTGTTTTCTGAAATCGTAAAAATCCTGGGAGAATAATATGACCTTTGAACCGGGAATGCTTGTCAAATCAAAGGCAGGACGTGATAAAGATTGTATATATGTCATAATTCATGTCAATTCTGAATATATATATCTGGCAGATGGTGTCAATAGAACCATCTGCCATACAAAACGAAAAAACAGAAAACATCTGCAGGTAATCCGAAAGGTACACAGTCCATCTACCTCAGATGATGAAGTAATCAGAAATGTATGTTTATTGAATGGCTAGTGTTCAATAAACTAATAAGCGGATAATATTGTTTGAACATGAGTGAAAATTGTAAAGTGCTAAACGTGCAGGAGGATTAAATATGTCAAAAACTGACGTAATCGAAATTGAAGGAGTCGTAGCTGAAAAACTGCCGAACGCAATGTTCAAGGTAGAGCTGGAAAATGGCCATATTGTACTGGCACATATCAGCGGAAAACTGCGTATGAATTTCATTAAGATTTTACCGGGAGACAAGGTGACATTGGAAATGTCCCCGTATGATCTGAGCAAAGGAAGAATTGTTTGGAGAGATAAGTAAAAAAGTATTGACTTTGATTAAAGATAAGTGTTATACTATGGAATGGCTGTTTTTGGATAGGTGTGCCCAAAAATGGCTTGTAACGTATAGCTGAGCAAAGGATGGAAGGAGGATTTGACATGAAGGTTAGATCATCAGTAAAACCAATTTGTGAAAAATGCAAAATTATTAGAAGAAAAGGAAGTATCAGAGTAATCTGTGAAAATCCGAAACACAAACAAAGACAGGGTTAATTTCTGAAAAGTTAGTGATTCCGGGCGTTGGTGAAAGTGAATTCTGACGTACGGATGTTGCAGAATCTTGAAGATGGTTTGTGAATGAATTAGGCGGCTGACAGCGCGATACACAAGGAAGTGTGTAGGGCTGTTTAATATACAGTAAGGATACACCATACTGCTGAGAACGCAGGTACCGTGAGAGTGGTGGTCTTTTGTATATTGCTTATAATACCCGGCTTTTATTTGCGTAAGCTTATCCATGCCGGGAAAGGGCATGCACAATTGTGTGCCTGGATGTTTGCAGGAAGAAGGAAGCACCTTTCCGGTATCCAAAGAACATCCCAGTTAGGGACAATATGAAAACAGATTCGAAATGGAGGAAAGACACATGGCTCGTATTGCAGGTGTAGACTTACCAAGAGACAAACGTGTAGAAATCGGATTGACTTATATCTACGGAATCGGTAGAACAAGTGCAAGCCGTATTTTAGCAGATGCAGGAATAAATCCTGACATTCGTGTAAGAGATTTGACTAGTGAGGATGTAAAGAAAATCAGCGAGGTGATTGATGAGACTCAGACCGTAGAAGGTGATTTGAGAAGAGAAATCCAGCTGAACATCAAGAGATTGAAAGAAATTGGTTGTTATCGTGGAATCCGTCATAGAAAAGGACTTCCGGTGCGCGGTCAGAAGACAAAGACTAATGCAAGAACATGCAAAGGTCCGAAGAGAACTGTAGCTAATAAGAAAAAATAAGGCATTTGCCGAAAGACATTATCAATAGAATTCGAGAAAGTAGGTTAGTTTAAATGGCTAAGAAAGTTACCAAAAAAGTGACAAAAAAACGTGTCAAGAAAAACGTTGAACGGGGACAAGCACACATCCAGTCATCTTTTAATAATACAATCGTTACATTAACAGATGCACAGGGAAATGCTCTTTCATGGGCAAGTGCAGGCGGTCTGGGATTTAGAGGTTCAAGGAAATCTACTCCATATGCAGCACAGATGGCGGCTGAAACAGCAGCAAAAGCAGCGTTAGTTCATGGTCTGAAAACAGTGGACGTTTTTGTAAAGGGTCCGGGGTCAGGAAGAGAAGCAGCAATCCGTGCGCTTCAGGCATGCGGCATTGATGTAACAAGTATTAAAGACGTGACACCAGTGCCACACAACGGATGCCGTCCTCCGAAGCGCAGAAGAGTCTAGTTCTCGGAGCGTTTTGGATATTCACTATGAGAAGCCGTAAAGCGCGGGTGCAGTGCCTGAGGCATAATATTTTCCGCGGATAATGATAGGAGGAAGCTAAACATGGCAGTAAATAGAGTTCCAGTTCTTAAGAGATGCCGTTCATTAGGTATGGACCCAATCTATTTAGGAATTAATAAAAAATCTAAAAGACAGTTAAAAAGAGCAAATAGAAAAATGAGCGAGTATGGTCTTCAGTTACGTGAGAAGCAAAAAGCGAAATTTATCTATGGCGTATTGGAGAAGCCTTTCAGAAACTACTATGCAAAAGCAAAGCAGATGGATGGTATGACAGGTGCGAACCTGATGATTCTCCTGGAGACAAGATTAGACAATACAATGTTCCGTATGGGATTTGCAAGAACAAGAAAAGAAGCAAGACAGATTGTTGACCACAAGCATGTTTTGGTAAACGGCAAACAGGTAAACATTCCATCTTACCTTGTAAAAGCCGGAGATACAATTGAAATCAAAGAAAAGCACAAAGGAAGCCAGAGATACAAAGATATCCTTGAAGTAACAGGCGGACACATGGTTCCTGACTGGTTGGAAGTAGATGCTGAAAATCTGAAAGGGACGGTGAAGGAACTTCCTTCTAGAGACGCAATTGATGTTCCTGTGGATGAAGTGTTTATCGTCGAGTTATATTCTAAATAGTCCCTGAACTAATTTTCACTCTTTAACCCATAAGGAGGGTCTGTGTAGTGTTTGATTTTAATAAACCTAATATTGAAATTACTGAAATTTCAGAAGATAAAAAATATGGAAGATTTGTTGTGGAGCCTCTGGAAAGAGGATATGGAACTACATTGGGCAACTCCCTGAGAAGAATTATGCTTTCTTCTCTTCCGGGAACTGCAATCAGTTCTGTTAAAATTGACGGGGTTCTGCACGAATTTAGCTCCATTCCGGGTGTAAAAGAGGACGTAACCGAGATTATTATGAACTTGAAAGCACTGGCAATCAAGAATACATCAGAATCAGACGAAGTAAAGACTGCATATATCGAATTTGAGGGTGAAGGCGTTGTAACAGGTGCTGACATTCAGGCAGATTCCGATATTGAGATTATGAATCCTGAACAGGTCGTTGCCACTTTAAGCGGCGGCAAAGACAGCAAGCTGTACATGGAGCTTACCATTACAAAAGGCAGAGGATACGTAAGCGCAGACAAGAATAAAAATGAAGATTTACCGATTGGTGTTATTCCGATTGATTCCATCTACACACCGGTAGAACGTGTGAATCTTACGGTGGAGAATACACGTGTTGGCCAGATTACAGACTACGATAAACTCACGTTAGATGTATGGACAAAGGGGACACTGCTTCCAGATGAAGCTGTCAGCCTCGCTGCAAAAGTACTCAGTGAACATCTGAAATTATTTATTGATTTATCAGAAGTGGCTCAGGCTGCTGAAGTTATGATAGAAAAAGAAGATGACGAGAAAGAAAAGGTACTGGAGATGAGCATTGATGAGCTTGAACTTTCTGTTCGTTCATACAATTGTCTGAAGAGAGCCGGTATCAACACCGTAGAAGAACTTACAAACAAAACACCTGAAGATATGATGAAGGTGCGAAACCTTGGACGTAAGTCATTAGAAGAAGTATTGGCTAAGCTGAAGGAATTAGACCTTGAGCTGAATCAGGGAGATGAGTAATCATTACCCGTATATGAATTATTTTTGAATTATCCTGTCAGTAAGCCCGATGCGCATGGCAGGAGCATTTTATTTGGACATTCCGTCCAAATAAAGCCTCCGGCGGATTGCAGAGGTGCGTAGATGTATTATGTCATGCATAGCATGACGCGCACCTCGCAGCAAATACGCCGAGGCGTATTTGATTAGTAAGCCCGAAGATGCATAACCAAATGTTTATAATGGAGGATTAAAACAATGGCAAAATACAGAAAACTTGGCAGGACATCCAGCCAGAGGAAAGCCTTGATCAGAAACCAGGTAACAGCATTGCTGCACAATGGTAAGATTGTTACGACAGAAGCTAAAGCAAAAGAAATCCGCAAGGTAGCGGAAGGATTAATTGCAATGGCTGTAAGAGAAAAAGATAACTTTGAAGAGGTAACCGTAAAAGCAAAGGTTGCACGCAAAGATAAAGACGGAAAGAGAGTCAAAGAAGTCGTTGATGGTAAGAAAGTTACTGTATACGATGAAGTTGACAAGACAATCAAAAAGGATATGCCAAGCAGACTTCATGCAAGAAGAGAAATGCTGAAGGTTCTTTATCCTGTAAAAGAAGTTCCGGCTGCTGCAGCAGGCAAGAAGAGAAATACAAAAGATGTTGATTTAGTTGATAAATTATTCTCTGATGTTGCTTCTAAATATGCGGACCGTAACGGTGGTTATACACGAATCGTGAAGATTGGCCAGCGTAAAGGTGATGCAGCTATGGAAGTGTTGATTGAATTGGTATAATTAATATAGATTGCCAAAATAAGGGGCGAAAATGCGACTTTAAGTTGTATTTTCGCCCCTTATTTTGGCGTTTTATGTAGTAGACTCTGGTATATTTTTTGAATTTTATATAAAATTTAAATATGTGCAATTTCACTAAAATTGTTAAATGCTTAACGTTAAAGGCTTAACTATTGCGTATAGTAGAGTTGACGGATTTCGACACAAATTATTCCCAATAAAAAGTGAAATATTTCCAGTATACAGTCATGTGTCTGTCTTATGAAATTTATATACAGTAATGCAACCAGAGAGTTTCAAGTTCTTTTGTTTATTGTATTTTTCTAAGAAATACTCGTTTATAATTTATCACGAAAAGAAACTTGTAGTTTTTCTTTAAAGGAATTTTTACAGAGTCAAAATATTAGAAAAAAAGCACTAATACTGGCGTGAAACACAACTTTTTATGCCTATTTTCTTAAATATCGAAGATTATCAATATTTATAAAATCTAATAATAATTTAAAATGGTATTAAGCAAAATACACAATGGATGATAAAAAAATAACTTATAAAAAAAGAAAAACTATGGTATTGACAAACTATTTAAGTGTAAGGTAAACTGAAGTCAGTAATTAAGGAGCAACCAAGTAATGAAGAAAAATTCAATTACAGGAGGAAGAATCAAAATGGCAAAAAAAGACAAGGTAGTTGTACCTGAGATCGTTGACAGTGCAGAGACACTGGAAGCGAAGATGAAAGCAATGCGTGAGGCGCAGAAAGTATTTGCTACATACACTCAGGAACAGGTGGATAAGATTTTCTTCGAAGCGGCAATGGCGGCGAATAAGCAGCGTATCCCGCTTGCCAAAATGGCAGTGGAAGAGACCCAGAGGGGTGTCGTGGAAGATAAGATTATCAAAAACCATTATGCAGCAGAGTACATCTATAATGCCTATAGACATACGAAAACCTGCGGCGTTATCGAGGAAGATCCAGCGTATGGAATTAAAAGAATCGCAGAACCTTTGGGGTTGGTTGCAGCGGTTATTCCGACAACAAACCCAACCTCTACCGCTATTTTCAAAACATTAATCAGTTTGAAGACAAGAAACGCTATCATCATCAGTCCACATCCGGCTGCAAAGAGATGTACGATTGAAGCAGCAAAGGTCGTGTTAGATGCAGCTGTAAAAGCTGGAGCACCGGAAGGAATTATCGGATGGATAGACGTGCCTTCTCTTGAACTGACTAATCAGGTAATGAAAGATGCAGATGTTATTCTTGCAACAGGCGGCCCCGGAATGGTAAAAGCGGCTTATTCTTCAGGAAAACCGGCAATTGGCGTAGGTCCTGGAAATACACCGGTTGTCATTGATGATACAGCAGACATTAAGATGGCTGTAAACTCTATCATCCATTCCAAGACATTTGACTATGGTATGATTTGTGCTTCTGAGCAATCTGTAACGATTCTTGAAAGTATATACGAGGAAGTAAAGAAAGAGTTCGCATACCGCGGCTGTTACTTCCTGAAACCGGGTGAAGAACTTGATAAAGTACGCAAGACCATTATTATAAACGGAGCGCTTAACGGAAAGATTCCAGGCAAATCTGCATATGAAATTGCTAAGATGGCAGGAGTAAATGTTCCGGTAGATACAAAGATTCTGATTGGGGAAGTAGAATCTGTAGATATTTCAGAAGAATTTGCGCATGAGAAATTGTCTCCTGTACTTGCAATGTACAAAGCAAAAACCTTTGATGAGGCGTTGGAGAAGGCTGAGAAGCTGGTAGCTGACGGAGGATTTGGACATACATCTTCTCTTTATGTAAACCCAAGTGAGAAAGAGAAGATAGCAAAGCATGCTGAGCTGATGAAGACCGGCCGTATTCTGGTGAATACACCTGCTTCTCAGGGTGGTATCGGGGATCTTTACAACTTTAAATTGGCTCCGTCTCTTACACTTGGATGTGGTTCATGGGGCGGCAACTCCGTATCAGAGAACGTAGGAGTAAAGCAATTAATAAATGTAAAGACAGTTGCTGAGAGGAGAGAAAATATGCTTTGGTTCAAAACACCTGAAAAAGTTTACTTCAAGAAAGGCTGTATGCCGGTTGCGCTTAGTGAGCTTGGAACAATTATGAAGAAGAAAAGAGCATTCATCGTAACGGACTCTTTCTTATTCAACAACGGTAATGTAAAGCCGATTGAAGCAAAGTTAGATGAGATGGGAATTGAACATACATGTTTTGCAGAAGTTGCACCAGACCCAACCCTGCAGTGTGCAAGAAAAGGTGCGGAACAACTGACTGCTTTCCAGCCAGACGTAATCATTGCTTTGGGCGGCGGTTCTGCAATGGATGCTGCAAAGATTATGTGGCTCATGTATGAGCATCCGGAAGCAAACTTTGAAGATTTGGCTATGCCTTTCATGGATATCCTCAAGAGAGTGTATATGTTCCCTAAGATGGGAGAGAAAGCTTACTTCGTGGCAATTCCTACATCTTCAGGAACAGGTTCAGAAGTAACACCATTTGCAATCATTACAGATGCTGATACAGGCGTAAAATGGCCACTGGCAGATTATGAACTCCTTCCGAACATGGCTATCGTTGATGTGGATAATATGATGACGCAGCCAAAAGGCTTAACAAGCGCTTCTGGTATAGATGTTATGACACATGCTATTGAGTCTTATGTTTCCATGCTGGCTACGGATTATACACAGCCACTGTCTCTGAGTGCTATAAAAGCAGTATTTGATTATCTGCCGTCAGCATATGAGAATGGGGCAAATGATCCAATTGCCCGTGAAAAGATGGCTAATGCATCTTGTATGGCAGGTATGGCATTTGCAAATGCATTCCTGGGAATTAACCACTCCATGGCTCACAAGTTAGGTGCTTTCCATCACTTACCACATGGTGTTGCGAATGCGGTTCTTCTTACAGAAATTATAAAATATAATGCTGCAGAAGTACCTGTTAAGATGGGAACATTTTCACAGTATCCATACCCAAGTGCACGGGCAAGATATGCAGAGATAGGACGTTTTGCTGGATGCACAGGTAAGGACGACCAGGAAGTGCTTGATAACTTAATTGTAAAACTGGAAGAGTTGAAAGTGAAGATTGGAATTAAGAAATGCATTAAGGACTATGGCATTGATGAGAAATACTTCCTGGATACTTTGGATGAAATGGTTGAGCAGGCGTTTAATGACCAGTGTACAGGTGCTAACCCGAGATATCCGCTGATGCAGGAAATGAAAGAAATTTATTTGAAGTGCTTCTACGGTAAATAAGAAGTAACATCTGATTTGAAGAATTAAAAGTATAATAAAAATAAGGATACCGCGAAATAACATTTAGTTATAAAGCGGTATCCTTATTTTTTCCTACCAGCTTGGGAAAAATAGATTATTTCCTATATTCACACCAGGCCTGTCCGTTGCTCCTGCATAGAGGAAGAAATAACAGTCGGTTACTGCTGCCAGCCTTGCGCCGTTTGTGGCATCCTGTGCAACAGTATATGCCAGGCTGCTTGGCCCATTCGCCAGCACAGAGTCGAGACGTCCTGTCCATACAGGCTCAAATTGACCGCCTGCGTATACTACATCAGTAATTGAATTGGGGAATGCAGGGCTTTGCACCCTGTTCATAATAACTGTTGCAACTGCAAGCATGGCATTATAGTCATGTATTGCCTCACAATCCAATATTGCAGCAAACACATCCAGGTCGCTTCCTGATACGCTTGTCCCTCCGCCGTTAACAATGGTGTCATCGTAGCCTCCGCCAGAATTGTTGACGTTATTGCTGTTTACAGCGGCAGCTTTTGCAGCAGCTTCTGCGGCCAGTCTTGCAGCCTCATCAGCCCGCAGCTTCTCGATTTGGGCCTTGTAGGCAGCAAGGTCTGTGGAGGTAGCTTCTGCCTTCCGGGTTAATTCATCCTGGCGCTTTTCCAAATCTGACTGCAGATTCTGCATAGATTCCTGCTGTGCCTCTAAAGTGTCTTTTTTATCGGCAATTTCTTTTTGGGTTTTCTGCAGTTCAAGCAGCATGTTCCGGTCATAATCACTGATATTCTGTATAAAGTCCGCTTTATTCAGGAAATCGGTCATATCCTCGGCTGAAAAAAGCATCTCTAACAGTGTTGCGTTGCCGGTTTCGTACATATACTTAATACGGGCTTTCATATCTTCGTATTGTTTTGCTTCGTTCTTTTCTGCTTCAGCTAAGGAATCTTTTGTTCTTTGGATTTCACCATTCGTTATCTCAATCTGCATTTCGGATGTAGAGATTTTATCACTTATGGTAAGGAGTTCTTCGTTAATATCTGCAAGCTGTTCCTGCAAATTAGAAGTTTTGCTTTCCAGGCTTTCCTTGTCCTCAGCATGTACTGGAACGATAGAAAGTACTAATGCGATAGAACAAGCAAATGTAACAATAGCCCGTCCTCCGCGGTTTAAGCGCAATTTCATAATACCTAATTCCTTTCTCAATTGTTCTGTTACAGTTTCGCCTAAACATTATACTATAAATTGCTTTATTAAGCAAATTTTGATAGAATAAGTTATAGAAATTTTATATTGCAGTCTGGCGAAAAAATAGGGCGCACAGCATTAAAATAAGAATATTCTGAAAACGAAGCGCAAAAGGGACTGTCCCCTTTGCATCGTCCCGTTTGCAGGTTGGAGGATTAAGAATAGATGAAACGGAAAATAAAGATGATAGGGTTAGATCTGGATGGAACCCTTTTAAATGAAAGAAAAGAGATTCTTCCTTATACAAAGCAGATCTTGGGCAAGGCTGTGGAGCGCGGTATTATTGTGCTTGTGGCTACCGGAAGACCCTTTGCGGGAATCCCGGAGGAACTGCGGGCATGGTCCGGCATACGTTATGCATTGACGGCTAATGGTGCGAGAGTTATTGATGCCAAAGAAAAGAAAGTATTGATTGAAAAACTTCTTCCAATAGAAAGGGCAAAGAAAGCATTGGAAATTTTCAGAAAATATGATACATTACAAGAGGTGTACTTTGACGGTCAGGGGTATGCGGAAGAAGATAAGTTAAAAAATATCAGTCATTACCATCAAGATCCGAATATGTGGAAATATGTACTTGGCAGCAGAAAGGCAGTGACGGATATCGTAGAATTGACCGGGCAAACGGACAGAGACGTGGATAAGGTTCAGGCAATATTTGCAGACAGAGAAGAACAGGAATCGGCTTGGCAGGAATTAGAAAAACAAAATGGAATGGTTTTGGTCAGTTCCCTGGGATATAACATAGAAGTTAATGCATCCGGGGTAAATAAGGGTGTGTCTCTTGTAGAATTGGGAAATATGCTTGGAATTGAGCCGGAAGAGATTATGGCCTGCGGAGACAGAGATAATGATATTGCGATGCTGAAGGCGGCAGGATTGGGGGTCGCTATGGGCAATGCGGAAGACGAAGTAAAAGCCGCTGCGGATTACATAACCTTATCGAATGAAGAAGAGGGGGCAGCCAAGGCAATTGAGCGGTTTGTTCTAAGAGGAGGAGAATTATGTTAGAAGCATTAAAAGTAATAATATTGGGGATTGTGGAGGGCATTACCGAATGGCTCCCTATCAGCAGTACCGGACATCTAATTCTGGTGGAGGAGTTTATAAAGCTCAAAATGAGCGATGGATTTATGTCCATGTTTAATGTAGTGATTCAGCTTGGTGCGATTCTTGCTGTTGTCGTAATCTATTTCCATAAGTTAAATCCATTTTCAAATACGAAAACAAATAAACAGAAGATGCTTACTCTGCAGTTATGGGTGAAGGTTTTGGTGGCTTCTGTTCCTGCTGCAATTATTGGGCTTTTATTTGATGATTATATCGATGCCCATCTTATGAACTATGTAGTTGTCGCAATTATGCTGGTTTTTTACGGTATCCTTTTTATTATAATAGAGAAACAGAACGAACACTCTAAACCTTCAGTGAGGCGCTTGTCAGATATTACAATTCCTATGGCTTTGATTATAGGAGGATTTCAGGTACTTGCATTAATTCCGGGAACATCGCGTTCCGGTGCTACGATTATCGGAGGTCTGTTAATTGGAGCGGCAAGGGGAGTTGCGGCAGAGTTTACATTCTTCCTTGCCATTCCTGTTATGTTCGGGGCAAGCCTTCTGAAAATCATTAAATTTGGTTTCCATTTTACCGGAGCAGAGGCATTTTTACTTTTGCTGGGATGTGCGGTGTCCTTTGGGGTATCTATAGTTGCTATCAAGTTCCTGATGCAGTACATAAAGAATCATGACTTTAAAGTGTTTGGATATTACAGGATTGTGCTGGGTGTCATTGTGCTTCTTTACTTTGGGCTGAGTACACTATTTGCATAAAAATCAGATAGATCTAAGGCAATCACGAAGGGCTTTGTCCGGATGTGGCTGCCTTTTTCTTGTCGCCGTGCCCCTTATATGCTGTGTCTTTTTATGGGGATGTATATTTCTCCGCTGAATTCATTATATTATTCAAAAGAGAAACATTCCATTATTCTTAGTACTATAGTTTTAGTTGGTATGATAGTCCTATGCTATTTATCTATATACACCTTTAAAGATGAAAAAGCAAATATGCTCTTGTTTTTTGAGGAAAACATGATAAAATATAACAATAATGTGTATTATTATGCATAGTAAGATAAATTTGGAGGAATAGAAGGATGAAACGGAGAATTCTAAGCTTATTATTAGTAACAGCATGTGTATTTTCGATAGCAGCATGTGGCTCAAAAAAGGAAGACAGCAGTTCTGAAGAGGGGAAGAAAGATACTCTGGTTATGGCTACTAATGCAGAATTCCCGCCGTATGAGTTTTACGAGGGAAAAGAGGTAGTGGGAATTGACGCAGATATTATGGCAGCTATCGCCGAGGAATTGGGAATGAAGCTGGAGATTGAAGATATGGCATTTGATTCAATCATCACAGCAGTATCCAGTGGGAAAGCAGATATTGGCGCCGCGGGGATGACAGTGACAGAAGACCGTTTGGAAAACGTTGATTTTACAGACACATATGCCACAGCTACCCAGGTTATTATTGTAAAAGAGGACAGTACCATTTCGGGTCCGGATGACCTGACAGGTAAGAAGATTGGTGTGCAGCTTGGAACTACAGGAGATATCTATGCAGAGGATATCGAGGATGCAGCAATAGAGCGTTACAACAAAGGATTTGAGGCTGTTCAGGCATTAAAGCAGGACAAGGTTGATGCGGTAATCATCGACGGAGAGCCGGCGAAAGAATTTGTAAAAGAAGCAGAGGGGCTGAAAATTTTAGATGAGGCGTTCACAGAGGAAGAATATGCTATTGCCGTGAAAAAAGGTAATGACGAGCTGAAAGATAAAATTAACGAAGCATTGGCAAGCCTGAAAGATTCCGGAAAACTGGATAAAATAGTGGCAAAATATATTAGTGCGGATACTGCAGAATAAAAGAGGATAAAATGATGTTGCAGATGTTGCAGGATAGGTTCTACGTAAATTTTATAAAAGAAAACCGCTGGGAATATATTTTGGATGGGCTGGGGGTCACTTTACAAGTGACCTTCTTTGCCGTTATAATCGGTATCGTCATTGGTTTTCTGGTTGCAATTGTACGTTCCACTTATGATAAGACAGGAAAGTTAAAAATACTCAATTTTATATGTAAGATATATCTGACAGTTGTCCGGGGAACTCCGGTTGTTGTACAATTGTTGATTATCTATTTTGTTATCTTTGGCAGTTCGGATATCAGTAAGGTTTTGGTTGCTATTATGGCATTCGGTCTTAACTCGGGCGCCTATGTTGCTGAAATCTTCCGTTCCGGCATTATGTCTATAGATAACGGACAGTTTGAGGCAGGGCGCAGCCTTGGTTTTAACTACGTACAGACAATGATTTATATTATCATGCCTCAGGCATTCAAGAATGTGCTTCCGGCTTTGGGAAATGAATTCATTGTACTTTTGAAAGAAACTTCAGTTTCAGGCTATATTGCGCTTCAGGATCTCACAAAAGGCGGGGATATTATCCGAAGCCGTACCTATGATGCATTTATGCCTCTCATAGCCGTAGCATTAATTTACCTCATCATGGTAATGATATTTACAAAGCTGGTAAATATGCTGGAGAGGAGGCTGAGAAATAGTGACCATTAATGGCGAAGTATTAATAAAAGTTGAAGACTTACATAAAGTCTATCACAGCAAGCTCCATGCATTGGATGGAGTGTCGGAGGAAATTCGTAAAGGTGAGGTTGTTGTTATTGTCGGTCCTTCTGGTTCCGGTAAGTCTACTTTCCTGCGTTCCTTGAATCTGCTGGAAGTGCCAACAACGGGACATGTATACTTTAAAGGTATAGACATTACAAGCAAAGAGACAAACATAGATCTGCACCGCCGGAAAATGGGAATGGTGTTCCAGCATTTTAATCTGTTTCCGCATAAGACCATATTGGAAAATATTACTCTGGCTCCGGTTAAACTGCTGAAAAAGAGTAAAGCGGATGCAGAAAAGCGCGCCATGGAGCTGCTCAGGCTGGTTGGACTGGAGGAAAAAGCAAGCGCATATCCATCCCAGTTGTCAGGCGGGCAGAAACAGCGTATTGCAATCGTACGTTCTTTGGCAATGGACCCGGAAGTCATGCTGTTTGATGAACCTACTTCAGCCCTGGACCCGGAAATGGTTGGGGAAGTTCTGGAATTGATGAAAAAGCTTGCCCAGGATGGAATGACAATGGCTGTGGTGACACATGAAATGGGTTTTGCCAGAGAAGTGGCAACAAGAGTTATTTTTATGGACGAAGGAAAGATAAAGGAGCAGGGAGTTCCGGAGGAGTTTTTTGGAAATCCTAAGGAACCAAGGCTAAAAGAATTTTTATCGAAAATACTATAGCATAATAGAGAGTCTGGCTTGCCAGACTCTTTATTCTGTAATAGGAAATTACGTCCTATTACAGAAAACCCTCCGGGGGATGAGCACTGCGGCATAAGTGGCAGATGTCGCTAGGCGACTAACCCAGGTGCAAGAGTTTGCTTTGCAAACTCTTTATTCTATAAACAGAAAATCTGGTAAATGGTATTTTTTCTATTATAAGTAAAGAAAGATGTAGAGATGTATGAAATATGAAAAGATAGAACGGGCGATATTTCTGGAGCGCCCAAACCGGTTTATTGCGTATGCAGAGCTGAACGGGAAACAGGAAACTATACATGTAAAGAATACCGGACGCTGTGCAGAATTGCTGAAGCCGGGAGTAAGCATTTATGTGCAGGAAAGTGATAATCCCAACCGGAAGACAGGATGGGATTTGATTGCAGTAAAAAAGGGAGAACGTCTGATTAACATGGATTCACAGATTCCAAACAGGGTTGTTCAGGAGTGGATTGAAGAAGGGCAGTTATTTGGAGATAAACCTTATGTAAAACCTGAGGTGACCTATGGGAATTCCCGTTTTGACCTTTATGTGGAAGCGGATGGAAGAAAAATTCTTATTGAGGTAAAGGGAGTGACCCTGGAAGAGGATGGCGTAGTCCGATTCCCTGATGCACCCAGTTTACGCGCTGTCAAGCATGTGGAGGAACTGTGCAGAGCGGTGAAAGAAGGCTATGAGGCGTATGTCATATTTGTTATACAAATGAAAGGGGTTCGTTATTTTACACCCAATGTGGATACGCATCCCGAGTTTGGAAAAGCTTTGAAAGCGGCAAAGGCTGCCGGGGTAAAAGTTCTGGCTTATGATTGCAGGGTAACGCCGGAGAGTATTGAATTGGATGAACCAGTGCCTGTTGTACTGGGCAGCCCGGTTCTTAAAGAAGCAGTTATTCCAATTATAGAATGGTACCGCAGGAATAAGAGGGATTTACCGTGGCGGCATAATGTGAGCGCTTACCATGTGTGGATATCTGAAATTATGCTTCAGCAAACAAGAGTGGAGGCGGTGAAGCGTTATTACGAGAGATTTCTGGAAGTGCTCCCCACTGTCAAAGACCTTGCCGAAGTAAAAGAGGATAAACTCCTTAAGCTTTGGGAAGGACTGGGGTATTATAACAGGGTCAGAAATATGCAAAAAGCTGCCCAGCAGATTATGGTGGACTATCAGGGAGAATTTCCTGCTACATACGAGGAAATACGCTCCCTGAAAGGAATAGGAAGTTATACGGCGGGAGCCGTCAGTTCCTTTGCCTATGGCCTGCCCAGGCCGGCTGTGGACGGTAATGTATTAAGGGTTGTGTCCAGGCTTACAGCAAGCAGGGATGATATTATGAAGGCAGGGGTCAGAACTCGTATAGAAAGAGAAATTGAGGAAGTAATACCTTCTGATGCTGCATCAGATTTTAATCAGGGTCTGATTGAGCTTGGGGCTATTGTCTGTATGCCAAACGGAGACCCAAAATGCGGGGAATGTCCGGTCTGCCATCTGTGTCAGGGGAAATTGCTGGGAATAGAAAAAGAGCTGCCGGTAAAAACGAAGGCAAAAGCGAGAAGAATTGAGAAGAGGACAGTTCTGGTTTTGAAAGATGGAGATTCCCTGGCTATAAAGAAGCGGGCGCCAAAAGGATTGCTTGCCGGACTGTATGAACTGCCCAATTTGGAAGGGCATTTAAACAGAAAAGAAGTGGTAGAATACTGCCATTCTATAGGACTATCACCTCTTCATATCAAAAAGGCGGAAGATGCGAAGCATATATTCAGTCATGTGGAATGGCACATGATAGGATATGAGATAAAGGTTGATGAGCTGGAAAAAAACTGCAGTCAAGATATGATATTTGCCCCCAGACTAGAAATCGAAGAAAAGTATCCTATACCTTCTGCATTTGAAGTCTACCGGGGATTGTTTTAGAGTCCACTCTGTTTTCTTGAATGTGACTGTGGTTTATGATATACTCAAGCTATCACCAGCCAGATAAAAGGAGTGTACAGTTATGGGCGATAAGATAGAACTATCAAGACAGCAGCAGAAGTCCCGGGAGACAAAGGAAAGAATATTCCGGGCAGCGAAAAGAATTTTGCAGAAGAAAGGTTATGAGGAACTTTCTATCAAAAATATCTGTGAGGAAGCAGGGGTATCCAATGGAAGCTTTTATCATCATTTTAAGACGAAGGATGACCTGCTGTCCTATTATATTGAAGACCAGCCCAGTATTAATCCGGATTTGCTGGATCTTCCAAGAAATGCAGATGAGGCGAAGATTGCAATTATCCATGTGTATCTGAATTATGTAGAGTATTGCCGTGAGCTTGGAGTAGAATTTATGTCCGGTTATTATGATACAAAAAATCAGGCATTGAATCCTGACAGCCGTACGGAACGTACGTATCCCATTGTAACAGTACAGACATATGTGGAGAAGGCGGTACAGGCTGGAATCATACGGCTCAATCTGGAGATTGAAGCGTTTACTACAGATATCAGAATGATTGTAATCGGAAATGTATTCGAATGGTGCCTGCGCGGCGGAAAAGCTGATTTTGAGGGAAACATGAGACGGTCCCTTAGCAAATACCTGGATAGTACCATCCTTTAAAAAGTACCGGACGGTACAGGTTATAAAAGTAAATCCGCAGGGCGGAGGTATAGAAAAAATGAAGTATAATTTTATTGTGAATCCCCATTCCCGTTCCGGCAAGGGCGGCATGATATGGGAAATTCTTGAGCCGGAGCTAAAGAAAAGACAAACGGATTATGAAGGCTTCCTCACGGAACATCCGGGACATGCCATTACTCTCGCCCAACAGATAACAGGTGACGGTCAGGAACATGTGATTGTGATACTTGGCGGTGACGGGACAGTCAATGAGGTCGTGAATGGAATTGAAGATGTGGAGAAAATTACTCTCGGATACATCCCCACCGGTTCCAGCAATGATTTGGCAAGGGGACTGGGACTGCCCAAGGAGCCGCTGGATGCTCTGGATGTTGTACTAAATTCCGGACAGATACAGAAAATGGATATTGGACTTTTGACCCGCGGAGGTAAAGAAAGAAGATTTGCCGTAAGTGCAGGAATCGGCTTTGATGCTGCAGTCTGTCATCAGGCAGCCATATCCAGCCTGAAAGTTTTACTGAACCGTTTGAAGCTTGGAAAACTGACCTATGTGGCAATTGCACTTGGACGGCTGTTTTGTGATAATCCCGTAAGAGCACAAATAACATTGGATGATAAAGAAGCAAAGACATTTGAAAGGGTATATTTTGCTGCCGCTATGAATAACTCTTACGAAGGCGGCGGATTTCATTTCTGCCCTAATGCCAGAAATGATGATGGTTTGCTGGATGTAATCGTGATTTCAAAACTTCCAAAACTTGCAGTTCTTTTATTGCTTCCCACTGCCTATAAAGGATGGCATACACATTTCCCGGGAATATTTGTATTTCAGTGCAGAAAAGCCACAATAGAGACGGAGGAGGCACTTGCCGTTCATACGGACGGAGAGCCGATATTTTTAAGAAAAAAAATAATAGCAGGGCTGTTAGGGAAACAAATCAGAGTGATTACTGTGTAAATATAGAAGTCTTGGATATAATCTCAAAAAAAATAAAAAGATTTGTTAAGGTTTTATGAACATTGTTGTTGCAGTTTCTGATTCGTGTTATAATCGGGGGAGTTAAAAGGGATTCAGATTCGAAAAAAGGGAGTGTTCTGTATGAGCCTTAAAAACAAAGCAGCAGGTTTTATAAAAAAGTATAAACATGCCTGGGTGTTTAGTTATATTTTAATTTATATGCCATGGTTTTTATATTTGGAAAAGCATGTAACATCCAACTATCATGTCATTCATTCCTCAATAGATAAGAAGATACCATTTATAGAATACTTTATTGTGCCATATTTGTTATGGTTTGTATTTATTGCTATCACATTTTTATACTTTTTCTTCACTGATGTAGAAGGCTTTTATAAGCTGGCTAAGCTAATGTTCACAGGAATGACCATTTTTCTGATTATATCCACCCTCATTCCAAACGGAGTGAACCTGCGTCCCGTATATTTCGATAGAAATAACATTTTTATAGATATGGTAAAGATGCTTTACCGGGCAGATACCCCTACTAATGTTCTGCCGAGTCTGCATGTGTTTAACTCTATAGCAGCCTGTATAGCAATCTGCCATAGTCAGGCTCTGCGGAAGCATAAAATTATCAGTTGGAGTGCTTACATTCTGGCAGGCTTAATTATTCTGGCCACAATGTTTTTAAAACAGCATTCAGTCATAGATGTAATGGCAGGAGCCCTGATGTCATATGCTCTTTATCAGTTCGTATATGAAACAAACAAGAAGAGGGTGCCAAAGCCGGCTGGAGAAATAGCCTTTTGAAGCAGGCAGAACAAGGAAAAGCCATATCTGCCCGTTCTTTCTATAGCCAAAATGGTTATTGTAGTGTTATAATGTGAAAAGACTACAAATGGATTAGGAGGAAGTAGAAGAATCATGGGGAAGATTATGTTAACTGGAGACAGACCTACCGGAAGATTGCATGTAGGTCACTACGTTGGTTCTTTAAAGCGCAGAGTAGAACTGCAAAATACAGGAGAGTTTGATAATATATTTGTTATGATAGCAGACGCACAGGCATTGACGGATAATGCGGACAATCCGGAAAAAGTGCGTCAGAATATAATAGAGGTTGCCCTGGACTATCTGGCCTGCGGCCTGGATCCGGAAAAGTCAACGATGTTTATACAGTCACAGATACCGGAACTTTGTGAGCTGTCGTTTTATTATATGAATCTTGTCACAGTATCCCGCCTGCAGCGTAATCCAACTGTAAAATCAGAAATTCAGATGCGGAATTTTGATACCAGTATTCCGGTGGGATTCTTCACATATCCAATCAGCCAGGCTGCTGATATTACTGCCTTTAAGGCAACGACAGTACCGGTTGGTGAAGATCAGCTTCCGATGCTGGAGCAGACGAAAGAGATTGTAAGGAAGTTTAATTCTATTTATGGGGATACACTGGTAGAGCCTGAAATCTTGCTTCCGGATAATACTGCTTGTTTGAGACTGCCGGGTACAGACGGAAAAGCTAAAATGAGTAAATCTTTGAATAACTGTATTTATCTTTCAGAGGAGCCGGATGCTATAAAGCAGAAGGTGTTCAGTATGTTTACCGACCCGACACATATTAAAGTTGAGGACCCTGGAAAACTGGAAGGAAATACGGTTTTCACTTACCTTGATGCGTTTTGCCGTCCGGAATACTTTAAGGAATTTTTGCCAGATTATGAGAACCTGGACGAGCTGAAAGCACATTATACACGCGGCGGCCTTGGCGATATGAAGGTGAAGCGGTTCCTGAATTCTGTTCTTCAGGCAGAGCTGGAACCAATCAGAAATAGAAGAAAAGAATATCAAAAAGATATACCTTATGTATATGAAATATTAAAAAAGGGTAGTGAGAAAGCAGAGAGTGTTGCGGCAGATACCCTTAGAGATGTAAAAGAAGCAATGAAGATTAACTATTTTGAGGACCAGGAGCTGATTAATGCGCAGGCGGAGAAATTCCGTGAGGGGGAAGCGAAGGAAGCTTGAAATGCGTGATGTGGAGATTTCTGAGGCATACAGGTGTCTCATAGAACAGGCGAGCTTTGATGATTTGACCGGGGTACTGAACCGCAGAGCAGGAAAAGAGTACCTGGATGAGCTGCTCCACAGAGTGGAGTCGGAGCAGAAAATGCTCACGCTTGCTCTTTGTGATATAAATAACCTAAAAAAAGTAAATGACAGGTTCGGACATAGAGAAGGAGACCGCATGCTTAAGTATGCGGCTTCTGCCATGTCTTACCAGCTGGTGGACGGTGATTTGATATTCCGCTTGAGTGGTGATGAGTTTGTCCTTGCGTTTTTTAATGAGAGCCGAAGAGGCGGTGAAGAGCGGCTGCAGAAAAGTTTAGAGCATTTGGATGAAGAACGTCAAGAAAATGGTGTTGTTTACGAAATATCATTTTCATACGGACTTGTGGAGGTGTTTCCGGGAGAAGTTCATAATGTTTCTGATTTAATTGAACAGGCTGATGCAAGAATGTATATCCAGAAGCGGAAATATCATGCCATGAAAGCAATGGGTAAACAAAGAAAAACAGATATTGGAGACTTTCTATATGATACAGAACATCTGTATGAGGCATTGATGAGCAGTACGGATGATTATATATTTGCAGGAAATTTGCAGACTGGTATATTTCGGTATCCTCCGGCTATGGTAAATGAATTTAGCCTGCCCGGAGAGATTGCTGGTGATGTAAATGCCATTTGGGAAAAGATTATACATCCTGATGATGTAAAAATATATCTTGAAAAAAATCAAGAGATAATGGATGGGAAATCGGAATACTGTGATATGAAGTACCGGGCAAAAAACATAAAAGGTGAATGGGTCTGGCTTCGCTGCCGGGGCAAGATGATACGGGATGAGATGGGAATTCCTGATTTGTTTGCCGGCATGATTGCAAATTTGGGAAATGAGGACTAAGTTTTTTAAATAGAAGGAGAGGGATGCCCCTCTCTTTTTCAATATAAAAAAGACATGGCTTCCTTCCAGAGGAAATACTATGTCTTTTTAGCGTGCGCGAGAAGATTCGAACTCCCGACCTTCTGGTCCGTAGCCAGACGCTCTATCCAGCTGAGCTACGCGCACATGCTGGAACTATTTCGTTCACAGCAGATATTAGTATATAATAAATTAGATAGCCTGTCAATATGTTTTGCAAAAAAACTTTATTGTACCGGACGGAACAAGTGTCTGGGAATACCGTCTACCATAACCGGAGACACGTCACCCTGGATAAGGGGGCGGACATAATTGACAAATGCATCAGTTACATAGTTTCCGTCTTCATTTACCCATTCTCTGGGAACGAGCTTCTCGTCATTTGCAATTTTATGCACATCCTTTACCTCAGTACCGCTCTGGTACGGATCATCTGATAAACGGTTTAATATGACCATCTTGCCGGAATCGCCTTCGTCAGCGGCTTTTACTGCGGCACCGCCAACCTGATACGCTTCCAGAATATCTACGCGGGATGCACAGTGTGAAGCAGCACGCTGCAGACTGCTAAGTTCAATGGCGCGTGTTTTGCAGCCGATTTCACCTGCAATGTAGCTTGCCAGATAGCTTGCTGTTCCTGAAAGCTGTTTGTGTCCGAATGCATCTACAAAATCAATACTTTGGCCAAGCTCGCATACATAACGTCCGTCAGCAAGCCGTATACCTTCGGATACTGCTACTACAACAGATGATTTCATAGACAGAAGTTCTCTGACCTTGAGGTCAAACTTTCCTATATCAAAAGGCAGTTCGGGAAGATAGATTAAATCAGGCCCTGAACAGTCCTCTCCCCTTGCAAGGGCAGCCGCTCCTGTCAGCCAGCCGGCATTACGTCCCATGATTTCCACAATGGATACAAGCCCCTTCTCATACTCCAGGCAGAAGCTGTCTCGTATGATTTCCTTTACCGAGGTGCCAATATATTTTGCGGCACTTCCGAAGCCCGGTGTGTGGTCGGTGAGTGAAAGGTCATTGTCAATGGTCTTGGGGCAGCCTATGAAATGGGTTGGGTGTCCGGTGACAATGGCATAATCAGAAAGCTTCTTAATGGTATCCATGGAGTCATTTCCGCCGATGTAAATGAATGCTTCAATATCCAGTTTATCAAGAATACTAAATATTTTTTCATAAACTGCCTTGTCTTCGTGTATTCCGGGAAGTTTGTAGCGGCAGGAGCCTAAAAAAGCAGCAGGGGTCCTTTTTAGTAATTCTGCGTCCAGTTCCGTGGTAATAAAGTCAGATAAATCAATATATCTTTCCTGTAATAGTCCCTGGATTCCATGCATCATCCCATAGACCTTACCTGCACCACGGTCTTTGGCGGTACGGTATACTCCGGCCAGACTAGAATTGATAGCCGCTGTCGGTCCGCCGGATTGTCCGACGATTACGTTTCCTTTCATGTATGTTACCTCCGTCTCTTGAATTATTGTTAGTCATATTTTTAAAAGAAAACAACTCACAATACTAGTTTAGTGCATTATGTCCATTTTGTAAACGAGAAAAACAAAAACATAGTGAAAATTGACAAAACACAACATGATCTGACATGAGCTGAGAGACAAAAGAAGCAGGAAGCTGGATTTCTTCCGGCACCTATGTACAGGCTGTTTTAAAAATGTTATAATATGGAACATGGTGAAGAAAAACTTTACAACTTGATTGAGCATTAGGAGTTCAATAAATATAAGAAATAGAAGCGGAGGATGATGAAATGCATCAGTATGACTATCTGATAGTGGGCGCCGGGCTGTATGGTGCTGTTATGGCCCATGAGCTGAACAAAAGGGGCGGAAAATGTCTTGTTATTGACAGACGTGAACATATAGCAGGAAATATTTACTGTGAGGACCTGGAAGGAATCCATGTACACAAATATGGTGCACATATTTTCCACACCTCAAATAAAAAAGTATGGGAATATATGAACCAGTTTACTGAATTTAATAACTATATTAATTCCCCTATTGCGGTTTATAAAGATGAATTATATAATCTGCCCTTTAATATGAATACATTCAGTAAGATGTGGGGGATTAAAACTCCGCAGGAAGCAAAGGATATGATTGCAAAGCAGGTAGCTGAAACAGGAATTACAGAACCTGCAAACCTGGAAGAGCAGGCATTATCCCTTGGAGGCAGGGATGTCTATGAAAAGCTGATAAAGGGATATACGGAAAAGCAGTGGGGCAGAGACTGTAAAGAACTTCCCGCATTTATTATTAAAAGACTGCCATTTAGGTTCACATATGACAATAACTATTTTAATGACAGGTATCAGGGGATTCCCATTGGCGGATACACCGGAGTAGTTGAGAAGATGCTGGATGGTATAGAAGTAAGAACTGGCGTAGATTTCTTTGACTTCAGGAAAGAAAATCCGGATATTGCCAATACCATTATATTCACCGGAATGATAGACGAATATTTTGACTACCAACTGGGGGCGCTCCAGTACCGTTCGGTGAGATTTGAGACAGAGGTTCTGGACTGCGATAATTATCAGGGAAATGCTGTTGTTAATTATACGGAAAGAGAAGTGCCTTATACCAGAATTATCGAGCACAAGCACTTTGAATTTGGAAAGCAGGAAAAGACTGTGATTTCCAGAGAATATTCCTCAGAGTGGGAAGTGGGAATGGATCCATACTATCCAGTTAATGATGAACAGAACAACAAACTGTTTGAACAGTATAAAGAGCTGGCTGCAAAAGAAAAAAATGTAATCTTCGGCGGAAGGCTGGGAGACTATAAATACTATGATATGGATAAAGTAGTGGAAGCAGCATTAAGCAGGCTGGAAGAGATATAAGGGAAGACAAAAACGTGGACGATAAGAAAAAGACAAGCCTGTGGAAGCAGATTATCCGGTTTACAGTCGTGGGTGGAAGTGCATTCCTGATAGATTACAGCATTATGATATTGCTCACAGAATTTTTTGGGATTAACTATTTGATTTCTAATGCAATGTCATTTACAGTTTCGGTTATTTATAATTACCTTCTGAGTGTTCATTGGGTGTTTGATGTAAATGGAGGCAGAAGCCAAACACAGGATTTTCTTGTATTTATTACCCTAAGCGTCATTGGATTGGGGATAAATCAATTAATCATGTGGCTGTGTGTGGATAAGATTGGTATATTCTATATGATTTCCAAAATTGGGGCTACCGGAGTAACCATGGTGTATAACTTTATTACCAGAAAAATATTTTTAGAAAATGAGAAAGTGTAAACATAATCCTGTGAATTTTTGTGCAGCACGCGGCATAGTCAGTTTTGGCTATGCCGTTTTGCTGTTTGTTTCGTCAGGTTTTTTGCCCCTCAAGAATGTAAAAGACAGACTATCAGCTTTATGCCGATAGTCTGTCTTTTGTTGTCACATTCCGTCTGCCCGCTTTGTTCTAAATCTAAAATAGGTAAGAAAATTATATAATCAGGACATTTTATTAAATATCTAAATATTTTCATCAATGATAGTATATTAAATAACAGTTCGGCCGTGTTTATGGTTAAATTGTCATATTAGATTATAGGAGGGAAGGCAATGAAAAAGAGAATGAAAAAAATTGCAGGATTACTTATGGCTGCAACAATGGTTGTCTCGCTGGCTGCAGGATGTGGTGCAGGGACGGAAAGCGATTCTGCCAAGGAAACTTCAGGAGAGAAGACCAGTGGTGATGAAAAGGAGATTGTATTCTGGAATATTGGTACGGAAGAGGTGGATAAGGCAATTTATGATAAGGCGATTGACCTCTACAATAGCACAACAGACTCGGGTTACACTGTTACAAGTGTGCCGACACAGAATGATACATATAAAGAGAAGCTTATTATAGCAATGAGTTCGGGTGAGTGTCCGGATATGTATTTGAGTTGGTCAGGGGGACCAATGAATGAATACATTAAATCGGGATATGCTCAGCCTATTACAGATTTATTTAATAATAGTGAACTTCCCGACAGACTTATGGATGCAGCTATAGCACAGGCAAAATACAAAGATGATATCTATGCTGTTCCATTTATGAATGTTTCATTATCCGGTATCTACTATAACAAAGATTTATTTGCGGAATATGGTTTAGAAGTTCCTAAGACAATTGGAGAATTAGAAAAAGTGTGTGATACTTTTGTGGAAAATGGAATCACTCCTTTTGCGCTTGCTAATTCAACGAAGTGGACGGGTTCTATGTACTTCATGAATTTGGCTGCCAGAAAAGGAGGACTTGAACCTTTTAATGATGCGGTTGCCGGTACAGGAACTTTTGAAGATGAAAGCTTTATCTATGCCGGAGAGAAAATAGCAGAATGGACAGAAAAGGGTTATTTCCCGGAGGGAGTAAATTCATTAAGTGAGGACGACGGACAGGCAAGGCAGTTGTTATATCAGGAAAAAGCGGCCATGGATTTGATTGGTTCATGGTATACAGGTCTGATTCAACAGGACAGTGAAGAGTTTTATGAAAAGATGGGATGGTTTCCATTCCCGGCACTGGAAGGCTCAGATGCGGACCCATCTATTATGATTGGAACAATTGGTGATAATTTCATTTCGTTTAACTGTAAAGATGAAAAGCTGGCGGCAGCATTTGACTGTGCCACAAAATTCTCTGAAGAAGAGATTGTAGACTTTATGGTTGAAAGTGGTAAAACTCCTCCAATTAAAGGTATAGAGAAGAAGATTACGGATCCTATCAGTAAGCTTGTTGTTGAGGCAGCCAACAGTGCATCAGCTACTCAATTATGGTATGACCAATACCTTCCGCCGGCGGTGGCACAAGTGCATTTGGATACAAGTCAGGAGCTGTTTGGTTTGACCATGAAACCTGACGAGGCTGCGAAGCAGATGCAGGAGGCTATGAAGGAATATTTGGAAGAATCTGCAGAGTAAAGGCTTTCAGCGGCCTTGCGGCAAGTACGCAAGGCTGCTTGAATAGAATGAGGAGGAAATGCGATGGAAAAAGGAGTAATTTCTTTGGCAGCGAGGCGAAAGCGGGAGATTCATACAGCGGCCATCCTGTTTTTGCTGCCTGTTGCAGTTTTAATGGCTATCTATATTTTTTATCCCATTATAGATACCTTTATCACCAGTTTCTATAAGTGGAATGGAATATCGGCGGATAAGAGTATGGTGGGATTTAGGAATTGGGCCAAACTGATAGCGGATCAGAACTTTTGGACTGCATTTAAGAATAATATCATTGTCATGGTTTTATCCATCTGTATTCAGATACCAATAGGTTTGGCTCTGGCTACATTGATTGATTTTGGTGGAAAAAGAATGACAATCTTTAAAGTATTATGGTTTATTCCACTTTTAATGTCATCTGTGGCAATTGGATTCCTGTTCACCTATGCACTGGCAACCAATGGAGGCATCTTTAGTGCAATCTCTCAGTTATTTGGCGGGGGAAATATCGACCTGTTAGGAAATCCAAATACTGCGCTTTTTACGGTAATCGGTGTCATAGCGTGGCAGTTTACTCCTTTTTATATGGTGTATTGCATGGCTGCATACAGCAATATTTCCACTGATGTGTATGAGGCAGCTATAATTGACGGTGCCAATAAGGGGCAGTATTTTAGAAAAATTGCATTCCCACTGCTTACCCCCTCTCTGAAAAGTGCAGCAATCTTGTCAATGGTAGGGTCGCTGAAATACTTTGATTTGGTCTATGTTATGACCAACGGAGGTCCGGGAACATCTACAGAATTAATGGCAACATATATGTATAAGCAATCCTTTGTTAAATTCAATATGGGATATGGATCGGCAGTTGCAGGGGGGATGTTTATACTCATTACTGTGGTCTCCTTACTGACAATGAAATTATTAAATAGGGATAGGGGGAAAGAGTAACCATGAACGCCATCACATTAAGAAGCAGAGTTTGCAGGATATTGGCCGTGATTTTCGGGATTTTTTGGACAGTTATATCCCTATTGCCGTTCCTGTTTATGGGTTTGAACTCCTTTAAAGAGAAATTTGAAATGATGACAAAGGGAGTATTCGCATTGCCGGACAGCCTTTATCTGGAAAATTATAAGGCAGTGTTTCAGGGGAATTTTTTCAGGTTCTTTTTCAATAGTGTTGTTGTATTAGCTGTATCTCTTTTAATATTATTATTTATTGCAGCCTGTGCCTCTTATCCGCTGTCAAGATTCAAGTTTAAATTGGCTTCACCTATATATGCACTAATTGTAGCATGCATGTCTATCCCTATACATATTACATTGATTCCGGTTTTTAAGATGTCAAAAAATATGGGAATATATGATTCCATTTGGGCATTAATTGGACCTTATATTGCCACGGCAATCCCGATTTCTGTTTTTATTCTTACAAGTTTTATGAGGGAAATACCAAAAGAAATAGAGGAAGCTGCACAAATAGATGGATGCAGCCGTTATGCTACATTTTTTCGGGTAATACTTCCTCTGTCAAAGCCGGGGCTTGCCACACTGGCGATTTATAATGGGGTAAATATGTGGAATGAATTTAGTTTTGCATATACCCTGACACAATCATCAGCCAACAGAACATTGCCATTGGCTGTGTGGGAATTCCAGGGGCAGTACTCTATGAATATGCCTATGATTATGTCGGTTCTTACGTTGACGGTAATCCCCATGATTCTATTATTCATCTTCGCCCAGGATAAACTGGTGAAGGGTATGACGGCAGGAGCAGTAAAAGGTTAACTAATAAAATAGACTAGATAAGGAGAACGTTATGGGAAGAGAAATTCATGTATCTAAAAAGGGGGCTGATTCATTTGCAGGAACAAAGGAGCAGCCGTTCCAGACAATATCCAGGGCAGCGGAGATTGCAAAGCCTGGGGATACGGTGATTGTCCATGAGGGTGAATACCGTGAGTGGGTTAAGCCTGCGCGTGGCGGTGACAGTCATATTAATAGAATTATTTACCAGGCGGCCGAAGGAGAAAAGGTCGTTATTAAAGGTTCAGAAAAGGTGGATAATTGGGAGTTAGTGGAAGGAAATGTATGGAAGGCTGTAATTTTGAACAGCGTCTTTGGTGATTACAACCCGTATAAGGAAGTGCTTTCTGGTGACTGGCTCATATATCCTTCAGACAGGACGCTCCATTGTGGAGATGTGTATTTAAATGGCAAGTCTTTCTATGAGGCAAGCTCTCTTGACGAGGTAAAGAATCCTGTTATGCGCATGGAAGGGGAAAATCCACCATGGACGAAGCATAAAGAATCATTACTTCATCCGGAGGATTCAGTTTTTCAATGGTATAGCGAAGCAGGGGAAGAGACTACTGTTATCTATGCAAACTTTCAGGGTGCAGACCCTAATAAAGAAACAGTAGAAATAAATGTAAGAAAATGCTGTTTCTACCCGGAGAAGACGGGGAGGAATTATATTACTGTCCGGGGATTTGAAATGGCACAGGCAGCCACCCCATGGACACCTCCTACTGCGGACCAGCCGGGGCTTTTGGGGGTGAATTGGAGTAAGGGGTGGATTATAGAAGACAATATCATCCATGATTCCAAGTGCAGTGGAATCAGTATAGGAAAAGAGGAGTCCACAGGGCATAATTTATGTACATACACCCATAGAAAGCCTGGGTACCAGTACCAGATGGAGGCTGTTTTCAGAGCTTTGCAGATTGGATGGAGTAAGGAGAAGATAGGCTCACACATTATTCGGAATAATACAATTTACGATTGCGGACAGAATGGAATTGTAGGCCATCTGGGGTGTGTATTTAGTGAAATCTATAATAATCATATTTATAATATTGCGGTAAAGCATGAATATTTTGGATATGAGATAGCAGGTATTAAGCTACATGCATGTATAGACGTGCAGATTCACCACAACAGGATTCATAATACTACATTAGGAATATGGCTGGACTGGCAGGTACAGGGAACAAGAATCAGCAAGAACTTGTTTTATGCAAATGACAGGGATTTGATGATTGAAGTCACTCACGGTCCTCATCTGGTAGATAACAACATCTTTGCCTCTGAATACAACTTTGATAATATTGCCCAGGGAGGAGCTTTTGTAAATAATCTTTATTGTGGAACAATGCGCCGTGAGCCGGTATTGGACAGGGCAACACCTTATCACTTCCCACATTCTACCCAGGTTATGGGAACAACTTTCGTATTTGGGGGAGATGACAGATGGTATCAAAATATCTTTGTTGGAGGGGTAAAAACTTATACAGAACAATCCCTGTGCGGTACTTCAGATTATAATGGAAGTCCAAACTGCTTAGAGGAATATACAGAACGGGTTGCAGCCTTAGGCAATGGAGATCATGAGCAGTTTATGAAAGTAAAGGATCCGGTATACATTAACAACAATGCTTACTTTAAGGGAGCAAAAGCTTATGAGGGCGAGCTGGATAATATAATCAGTGAATTTAATCCGGAGATAAAGATTATAGAGGAAAATGAAAAAGTTTATCTGGAAATGCTTGTAACAAAAGAATTGCTGAATAAAAAATATGGCATTCTTTCAACAAATAACCTTTCCGTGACACGGATTGTAGAGGGCGTTTTCGATAACCCGGATGGAAGTGAGATTGTATTTAACACGGATTATAACGGAAATAAAAGGAATGGGGATACACTGATTGGACCTTTTGCGGATTTGAGAGAAGGACTTAACAGGATTGAGATATGGAGGTAAGCCATGTATATAAAAGGCGTGAATTTAGGCAATTGGCTGGTGTTGGAAAAATGGATGAATCCATCTTTATTTGAAGGAACCACGGCGGCAGATGAATATTATCTGCCCACGCAGCTCACAAGAGAAGTATATGAAGCGCGGATTAAGATGCATCGCAGCCAGTATATCAGTGAACGCGATTTTGTCTATATTAAATCCTTGGGTTTAAATGCAGTGAGAATCCCCGTACCTTATTTTATCTTTGGGGACTGCCCTCCTTTTATAGGATGCGTGGAGGAGTTGGATAAAGCATTTGCCTGGGCGGAAAAGTATGGGTTATTAATTCTTATTGATTTACATACGGTTCCCGGGAGCCAGAATGGTTTTGACAATGGCGGAATATCCGGCGTGTGTACATGGGCAAAGGAGCCGGAGAATATAGAATTTGCAATTACAGTACTGGAAAGATTGGCAAAGCGGTATGGAAGCCGTAAAGGTCTCTGGGGAATTCAGATTTTGAATGAACCAATTACAGAAAAAATGTGGAAGGTTATGGATGTGCCTAACCGCTATAAAGCAGTAGATGAAGATATGGCAAAAGAAAGCGGTCCTATGACCATATCCTTTTTGAAAGATTTTTATATACAGACATATAGAAGAATGAGAAAGTATCTTCCGGAAGATAAAGTAATTGTTATTCATGATGCTTTTGAAGCAAAAGAGTGGATGAACTATATGTGTGAAGAGGAATTTGTAAATGTAGTGCTGGATATCCATTTATATTTGATGTTGGCAGAAATCGAAGGATGTGAGCAGACGGCAGCAGGATATGAACAATACATAAAGGAAAATTTCTCAAAAGAGATTGAAGAGATGAGTGAGCATTTTCCTGTAATCTGCGGTGAATGGAGTCTTTTCAATTCTGCCGGATGCCCAGAGGATACAAAGGGCGGACAGAATCCGTTAGGAAGTGAAGTAATTCAGGGAGAGCATTTGTCAGACGAGGAAAAGAGGAAGCTGTACGGCGGAATTGCCAAAGCACAGTTAGCAGCCTGGGAAAAGGGCAGTGGTTATTTTTATTGGAATTATAAATTACTTTTAGATACTGCAAATGATACAAGCTGGATTGGCTGGGATGCCTGGGATTATGGCAGATGTGTTGCAAATCAATGGATTATGTTATAATGAAATTAAGGTGAATTCAAGTGTGCCAGGGTGTACTTGGGTTCACCTTAATACCTTTTGACATGGAGAGAAGAATGAGAAAAAAGGCACACCGGCAAATGACGTTTGATAAAAAGATGACTTATTTTATAACAAAAGCACTAATTATTTCTACGGTTCTTATTGTAACGGTTTCGGCAGTCTCTACTATGATTTCGCTTATTAATAAGTCTGCTCAGATGGCGATGAAAGAAGTAGATACTATGGCAGCTAATACGGAAGACAGTTTTACCCAGTATTATGATTTGATCTGGTCTATCAACCTGAATGAGCATATTCAAAGATATTTAAAAGAAAATGACAAAGAGCAGCAGACTATAAAGAACGCTTATAGTGTTTTGGACAATATATGTAATATGAATAAGAACTTGAATTTTATCTCAGTTGTAAGAGAAGACGAGAGGGATTTTCTTATAAAAGGAAATGCGATTCCCAACTGGCTTCCTGATTATAAGGGAAAGATAAAGGAAGATTATAACAATAGCATCAGTATGAGGAATAATGTAGTCAGGATGGTTTATTCCAATACCTATGGACGGGGAGGAGAGTATAGCCTTAGTGTTTATTATCCTCTCTATTCCAATTCTGTGATTGGGCAAAGGCTGGGGACATTGTGTATTAACGTGAAGGACTCTAATTTAAACCAGTTAATGAACAGAGAAAATCCTGGTGAAAATTTTACGGTAAATACTTATTTTGTCCATGAAGAAGGAAATATTATTGTGCCTGCCGGTGAAAAAGAAATGGGAATGGAATTTGAAGAAATGAAGTTCCGGGATGCTAAGGAGGGGGAATTAATTAGTGACACTGGCCTGGCTATTTATGAGAAGCTTACGGGCTGGGATTTCTATTATGTGACACATATCGGCTGGTGGGATTTGGCAAAGGACAGCCTGGGGACAGTTGTAATATTGCTTCTTCTTCTCTGTGGGCTGCTTATATTTTTTACAAAAAATGCGAAACAAATTGTAGAGCAGCAAGAACAAATGAATCAAATCCGGCTGGATGCGCTTCACTCTCAGATACAGCCACATTTTTTGTATAATACGTTGGATTGTATCCATTGGCAGGCTGTTGTGAGCGGGGACTCGGAGATTTCCAATATGGTAAAGGCTCTTGCTACATATTATCGTATATGTTTAAGTAAAGGAAAGGATATTATTACACTTCATCAGGAGCTGGACTATGTGAAAAGCTATCTATATATACAAAGAATGAGATATGGTGAAGTTTTAAATTATGAAATCATAGCAGAAGAGGAGCTGGGGAATACAGCCATTCCAAAGCTGACACTGCAGCCCTTAGTTGAAAATGCTATCTACCATGGTATAAAGTCTGCGGGGGGAGAAGAAGGACATATTGTAATTAGAGTCTCAGAGATTTCTTCTGATATTGCAATTTTCGTGGAGGATGACGGGGCAGGAATGTCTCAGGACAAGGTTGAGGAAATGAACCGGCTGGTAAAGATATTTGATGAACAGTTCGGTTATGGCGTGAGAAATGTAAATCGCAGAATTCAGTTGTTTTGCGGAGAGAATTATGGTTTGACGTATATGAAAAATCAGAAGGGCGGCATTACTGTAAGAGTACTAATTCCTAAGATACAGCAAAGTGACGGGGAGGGTTCACATGATGCAGGCATTGATAGTAGATGATGAACGAATGATTCGAATGGGAATCTGTACTGCAATCCCCTGGAATATACTGGGGGTTGAGAAAGTGTTTTCAGCGGAATCAGGGAAAGAAGCACTTGCATTATTAAGTCAGGAAAGTATTGATGTTATGATTACGGATATCAAAATGACGGGAATGACAGGAATAGAACTTATTAGCGAGATAAGAAAGATAAAAGAAGATATTCGTATTATTGTACTGACGGGATATGACGAATTTGATTATGCAAGAGAATGTATACGGATGCAGGTGCAGGACTTTTTATTAAAACCGGTGGATGAGGAGGTTTTAATAGACTCCATCAGAAAACAGGTTCAGGTAGTGAAAAGCAGGAGAAAAATAAAGGAAGAGCAGTTTCATGTAAGCAGGATTTCCGGGATTTCTGAGCAAATGTGTCTTGAATCATGGATGAGAACCCTTGTCCTAAATAAGGGAACAACAGAAATTATAGATAAGATATGTAATAAATATCATTATGCTAGACACGCAAGGATGCGGATTGCCATACTGATATCTTCTGTTTGCCCAAATGGTGTCAGTGAGGGGGAAAGTGACTTCTTATTACGGCTTACAATCAAAAATATTTTAATCGGGTACCTGGATGCTGAAAAACAAGGAATCACTTTTGAAGATGACGAAGGCAGGATTGTACTTGCATTATTTGAAGGCGAAAAAAGTGATCAACTGGAAAATTGCATAGACACCTTTACGAAACTGATTCAGGAGGAATGTAATGTCCGCATTAGAATAGTTATGGGAAATGTAGTGGAGGGTTTTGAAAAGGCAGCGCTTTCCTTTAATGATGCTATGTATCTGTGGAATGAAGAAAAAAACGAGTACAAGACATTGATTGAGCACAAAGGGAAAAAAGGGCAGTTGGATATGTTCCGCGAAGTTTATGCTGAGCTTAAAAATAGTCTGAACTCCAATATTGGAAACACAGAGAGGCTGCTCAGGATTTTTGATTCTTTCTGTGCGGCGACCAATTCTTATAACATTACAGATCAATATGTAAGCCGCTGCTGCTTTGAAATCGCATCATCTGTTTATTTTAATTATGTGGTGGAATCAGGAGAAAATGCGGACAGCAAGTTAAATTCCCTTTTGGCTGCGCTGCTTAATGCAGACAGGAATGAGAATTATAAAATTACAAAAGCATTTTTGGAAAATCTCCTTGAAGGGGAGGGGGATGATGGTCATGAATTGGTTCTTCAGGTAAAGAGATATATTAATGAACATTTGACAGATGATATTACGGTAGCAGGAATTGCCCAATATTTTTATTTAAGCCCCAATTATTTTTCAAGATTATTTAAACGGGTTACCAATGAAGGCTGCAATGAGTATATTGTACGCAAACGGATTGAAAAAGCAAAGTATATTTTAGCAGCTACTAATATGAAGATAGGGAAGATAGCCGGGGATGTGGGATACCGGGATAGTAATTACTTCTCCCTTGCATTTAAGAAACAGACAGGAATGTCTCCCCAGCAGTACAGGGAGAGTGTCCGCAAAATGGAGGCGTTATGAAATCAAAGAGTTTTGTTGGTAAAATAATAGTATTTTTGATAATTGTGTTGTCTTTAAGTGGCTGCGGGGAGAAAAAAGAAGAGCTGGAAAAGCATTCTAATCCGGGTTTTATTGCTGAAGGAATCCGCAGAGTATCTGTGGTGAAGGATGGGAAGACAGTATTAGATATTGCATATGAACCAAAAGAATATGAGAGTTCTTATGAGTATTGGAAGATACATGAACCTTATGGAGAGGAAGCCGTTGTCGATACAGAAACAATGCTGGAATTTTATCGTAAGCTGGAAAAATTAGATAAGGGAGCGGCAAATGAATACCCTGATGGTACGGCGGAAGAACTTAAGAAGGCAAAATCAAAGATTACATTAGAGTATTGCCGGGGGAACAAAGAAGAAAGCAATTCGTATAAGGAAAATGCAGACAGTATAGCCACACTTTTAATTAGTGACGGGACACAGGATGGATTCTATTATGCTGCTTTTGAGGAAGATCTTGGGACAATCTATCAAGTTCCTGAGGATGATATAGAGGAAATTCTAAAAATAAATACATTTCATCTCATACTAAAAATCAGTGCAGTTGTCCCCATGGATACGGTGGCGCAAGTAATTATGGATGCCGGCGAGGAGACATATAAATGGAATCCTGAGAAAGAAAAGGACTCTGCGCAGTATCAGGAGCTGCAAGGTATTTTAATCAAAGAGGAAATAAAAACAAAAAAGCAAAATGAAGGTGAAACACTGCTGAAAATTCAATTTGTAAGAAACAAAAAAGAGATGCCGGACATACTCCTCGAGTACCACTCCTATGATGACGTGTATGCGTCTGTATCGGTAAATGGAAAAGAAAACTTCCTGGTGGATAAGAAGGAAGTAGAATTATTGAAAGAAAAAATAAAACTGTATGGTAAGAAATAGTTACATAACAGCGTCTAAATGCAGGCATAGAAAGTGCTTGCATTTTTTATATAAATCAAGTAAGATACAAGTATTCTGATAAGTCTCATTCATCATCAATTCTGATAAGTATTCCAATGAATAAGTAAAAACTGCAGAAAGGAGTATATTGATTACAGAGAAAAAATATGAGGTTCTCAGGTTTATAGAGCATGACGGAAAGTGCCGTGTTGTAATGGACTGCGTTTTTGGCAGGCTTCTGGTGCACAGGCTGAATGACAGCAGAGGCATTACGAAAGAAATTATATTCAAGTGGTTTGCTCTGCTGACCGGAGAACTGGAAAAATACCATAGGTGCAAGAGGGAGCAGTGTTACCGGTATCTCAATCCTTACAGTATTCTTGTTACAGAAGAGGAGGAAATATTGCTTCTCGACCTGAACGCCCAAAGTAATGGATTTGTTCTAAGAAATATGCAGAAGCCGGCTATGCGGGAGCACTTCGTCAAACCCGTTATCCATATCAGAGAGAGTACAAGAATATCCCTGGACTTCTATGGTTTGGGCAAAACAATACAATTTATATTGGCACGTACCGAAGATAACATCTCACTTTCTAAAATAGAGGAATACCTTTTGTCTGGAGTTATAGAAAAATGTTTGGGTGAAAACCCGAAGAAAAAATATGACAATCTGAAGCAAATCCAAAAAGAATTACCTAAAATATATCGTAAAAAATGTGAAAAGCAGAAAAGGAAAACAATACTTATTATGCTGGCTATTGTACTATTGTTTCTGGCAATCTGTTTCGGAAAAACCGCTGTGGATACAAGATGGGCAGCAGGAGGGGGCAGAGAAGCGATTGTATTTATAGTCAGAATGTGATTGGGAGTTAGAAGATGATGAAGGATTTATCGGAAATCATCCTTAAAAAGGGAGGATGCCGGGTAACCCTTTTGGATTCCCGGCATGTATTATGAAAAAGTTTATTCAAATAGTATTACACCTGTTGTCTATTGTAAGTATCAAATGATTTTGTTCTTCATTTGATATACTTAGTATATTCAATAGAAATGAAGAAAGCGTGAGTAAAAGATGAAAGTTTTTTAAATGATAAATGAACAAATTATGAACGGAAGTCGGATTATGGCCAGATTGCTCTTGCTTTTTTGGCTTCTACCACTCGTTTTACTGCAATTAGATAAGCACCTGTACGCAGTGTTGCACACTGACGTACAGCAATATCCCAAACGGCTTCAAAGGCAGGATCCATAATATTTTTAAGTTTTTCGTTTACTGTTTCTTCTGTCCAGTTTACAGATTGAATATTCTGTACCCATTCAAAGTAAGAGACTACAACACCACCTGCGTTTGCCAGAATATCGGGAACGACTGTAATACCTTTGTCCCTTAATATATCGTCAGCTTCAGCGGTAATTGGTCCGTTGGCGGCCTCTACGATGATGCTGGCTCTGATGTTACCGGCATTTGAAGTATTAATCTGGTTTTCTAATGCGGCGGGAACAAGTACCTTTACATCCAGTTCAAGCAATTCCTTGTTGGAAATGTGTACGGCGCCTTCTTCGGTATAGTTTTTCAGCAGATTTCTCCGGTCGTTTGATAAGAAGCCAAGTATGTCAGGGATATGAAGTCCCTCTGGTTTATAGATTCCGCCGGATACATCACTTACAGCAACTACTTTCATTCCTTCCTGGTCAAACAGCTTGGCTGTAATACTTCCTACATTTCCCATGCCCTGGATAGCTGCTGTTGCTCCCACAGGGTCAAGATTAAGTTTGCTGAGTATATTTTGGGTTGTGAATAAGACACCGCGCCCTGTCGCTTCCTTTCGCCCGAGGGCTCCGCCTAACTCCAGCGGTTTACCTGTAACAACACCATGTACACAGTGTCCTTTCAGCATGCTGTAAGTGTCCATCATCCATCCCATTACTGCCGCGTTGGTTCCTACATCGGGAGCTGGAATGTCCTGTTCAGGCCCAATCAGCGGAGCGATTGCTGCGGTAAATCTTCTTGTGATAGCCCGGAGTTCATTTTCTGATAATTGGTTAGGATCACACACAACGCCGCCCTTACCACCGCCGTAAGGGATGTTTACAACGGCACACTTAAATGTCATCCACGCGGCCAGAGCTCGTACTTCGTCGGGGTTTACATTTGGGTGGAAACGGATTCCCCCTTTAGCCGGTCCCCTGGAAGTGGAATGCTGTATGCGGTAACCCTCGAATACATGTGTTGTCCCGTCATCCATCCGTACCGGGACTGCCACTTTTAGTTCCCTCTCAGGAAATTTGATTGCTTCAATGTCGCTGTCTGAGTAACCTAAAATATCTGCAGCCTCTTTTACTACCTTTAGTACGTTGTCATAAGGATTATACTGCTGTCCCATCATAATTACTCCTTTACATTTTATTTTGTTTTATTTTCTAATATTTTTTCTATTCCTGCTATTTTTACACAGATAATGAAAATATCCATTGCTTTTTTTAGCTCATCTATTGCGGGATAGGTAGGCGCAATACGAATATTGCTGTCCTTTGGGTCTTTTCCATAGGGATAGGCAGCTCCGGCCTTTGTCAGTGTAACTCCGGCATTTTCAGCCAGTTCTATGGTACGCCTTGCACAGCCCGGAAGTGTATCAAGTGATACGAAATAGCCTCCTTTTGGATTGCTCCAGGATGCCAGCCCACTGCCGGCCAGATCTTTTTCCAATTTATCTGCAACCATATCAAATTTGGGCTTCAAATCTCCTGCCAGTTTTTCCATATGGTGCAAGATATTCTCAGGTGTTTTGAAAAATTGCACATGGCGCAGCTGGTTCAGTTTGTCATGTCCGATAGTCTGCGCGGACATATGTTTCTTCAATTCTGTTGTATTTTCCGTACTGGAAGCAACTAATGCAACTCCAGCTCCAGGAAAGCTGATTTTAGAGGTAGAGAAAAAATAATATATCCTATTTGGATTTCCATGTTTCTCACATTCTTTTATAATGTTTTTTAAAGGAACCTCTTCAGAAATATGATGGATACCATATGCATTGTCCCAGAAAATCCGGAAATCTTTCGAGGCGGTTTCCATTGAAGCTAACTGTTCCACCACTTCTTCGCTGTAGCAGACGCCCTGCGGGTTGGAGTGAAGCGGTACACACCAAATCCCTTTCACGGATTTATCCTCCAGTACAAGCTTTTTCACAAGCGCCATGTCAGGCCCGTCTTCTCCTAAAGGGATGGGAATCATTTCTATGCCCAGTTCCTCACAAATTGTAAAATGCCGGTCATACCCGGGGACAGGACATAAAAATTTAACGGGTGTATTGCAATATTTATGATATAGCCATGGTTTGCTGCCTCCTGTGCCGAAAAGGCATAAGAAGCTGATGACATCAAACATCATATTTAGACTGGAATTGCCGCCAATAATAATTTGTCCCGGAGGAACATCCAGAAGTCTTCCGAAGAGTTCCCTACATTCAGGAATGCCTTCAAGAATGCCGTAGTTTCGGGCATCTGTTCCATCAGCAAGTGTGTAGTTTTCCATTTTTTCTAAAAGCCCGTTAGAAAGATTCAACTGGGTGGCAGCCGGTTTGCCCCTGGCCATGTTCAGCTTTAGCTTTTGTGCCTGTGCCTCCTTATATTGAGTTTTAAGCTGACTCAAAAGAGCGGTTAATTGATTTTCTGAATAATCTGCAATTGGCTTCATAAATATCCTCCTTGTAAAAGTATCTTTATTCTTGCTTTTATTATAGAAGTGTTCTAGAATGAAAAACAAATACTTATATTTATATAGTAATTATAACCAGATGATTATGGGGGTACGGCATGTTCAGCGGAATGAACTATGTATATGAGGTTTATAAAGAGAAAAGTTTTTCTAAGGCAGCAGAGAATTTATATATTTCCCAGCCGGCTTTGAGCGCCATGATAAAGAAGATTGAGAGTAAAGTAGGGATGCCGCTGTTTGACAGGAGTACGACTCCAATTCAACCCACTGACTGCGGGAAAAAATATATTAAGACGGCGGAAAAGATTATGGACCTGGAGGATGAGTTTGCATATTACATAGGAAACCTGCATGAATTGAAAACGGGACATCTTTCTGTAGGAGGAACATACCTGTTTTCTTCTTTTATATTTCCTCCTATTATAGCCAGATTCCGCGAGGCTTATCCTCATGTAAAGGTGAGTTTGTTTGAGGGACACACGCCATTGCTGGAACGGAAGCTGTATGCAGGTGAGCTGGATATTATGATTGACAACTATCTGTTGGACGAATCTGTATATGAAAAAAAAATATTTATGCAGGAGCATCTGGTGCTTGCAGTACCTGTGTCATTCGACAGTAATAAACGTGCAGCCAAATATCAGATGACCGCTGAAGATGTACGCAGGGATGTACATCTTCAGCCGGAGTTCCCGGGAGTACCTTTAAAAAAGTTTCAGGATGACTCGTTTGTAGTGCTGCGTGCCCACAATGATACAAGAGAAAGGGTGGAAGCGATTTGCAGGAGGGCAGGCGTACAGTTGAATATTTCTCTCAAGCTGAATCAGCTTTTGACTACATATCATCTGACAGAATATGGGATGGGGGCATCTTTCGTAAGCGATACTGTTGTCAAGAGCCTGCCGCCGGATCCAAATATTGTTTATTATAAGATAGATGATCCCGAAACCGTCAGGGATGTTTATCTGTACTACCGTAAAAATAAGTATCTTACGAGGAGTATGGCAGAGTTTATAAAAAAGGCAATCCCTTCAGTCAAGTGAATTATAAACAAATAGTTATAATAATTATAAATTTGATTTATTGGCTATTTTTTCAAAATTATTTTACACTGAAATTAGCAAAGGAGAGGGGGATATAGAGCATGAATGGTTGGGAAGAATTTCTGAATAAGGAAGAACTCACGGAAGATGAGAAGAAAATTGTGTGTAATAGCCTGATGACTACGGAAGCTCGGATGGAACGGCTCATATTGAAACATTTTTCCACGGAAGATTTCAGAGAGATTTGGGAAAGGCGCATTGGAGACGGGCTGATTGGCGGGAAGGCGTGCGGCCTTCTGGTGGCCAGGAAGCTGATAAAGGTACGGCTTCCGGAATTCAGAGATTTTATAGAATCCCATCATTCATTTTTTATAGGTTCCGATGTATTCTGTCAATACCTGGAGCAGAACGGCTGTACAGAGCTTCGTGAAAAGCACCGCAAAGAGAAGGAGCATTTTAAAGAGGCAGATGAGCTGAGAAAGCAGCTAAAGAATGGGGTGTTTTCAGAGAAGGTCAGCCAGGAATTGAAAAGGATACTGAAGCATTACGGTACGACTCCAATTATTGTACGCTCCAGCAGTTTTCTGGAGGACGGATATGGGAATGCATTTTCGGGAAAATATGAGTCTATTTTCTGTATGAATCAGGGCAGTGAGGAGGAGCGGATTCAGGAATTAGAGGAAGCTATACGCCAAGTATATGCAAGTACTATGAATCCTTCTGCTATTGAGTATAGAAGAAAGAGAAAGCTTTTAGATGCGGATGAACAGATGGCGCTTTTGGTACAAAAGGTAGAAGGTGAGCACTGTGATGATTTTTACTTTCCTGTAGCAGCGGGAATGGGGTGTTCTTACAACCCTTATAAATGGATGGAGCATATGAATCCAGATGAGGGTATGCTCCGTATCGTTGTGGGGCTGGGAACAAGGGCCGTAGAACGTACACCGGGGGATTATCCCCGGCTTGTGGGGCTGGATCGTGCCCGGGCAAACCTCAGGGGCACCATTGCGGAGCAGCATAAGTTTTCCCAGAGACAGGTCGATGTCCTGGATTTCTCGGAAAATAAGCTAACCACGAAACCTTTGGAGAGTGTGATTCAGAAGATGCCGGAGTGGCAGAAGAAGCTTGTTTTAAGCCGGGATACGGAAGCAGAATATATGTTATCCCAGCGGCGGCGGTTTAGAAAGGTCTATTTTGCAGACTGTCAGGGACTGGTTGAGAAAAATGATTTTATATGGATGATGCGTAAGATGCTGAAAATGCTTGAAGCAGAATATGAGCGTCCGGTAGATGTGGAATTTGCGGTAAAGTGTCCCAGGGAAGGTATGTGGAAGGTGAATCTGCTCCAGTGCCGTCCCCTTCAGGCTTCTGTATCAGAAAATGTGGTTATCCCAGGGGGGATTGATGATGAGCTGTTGTTTGATGTCCGCAGGACATCCATGCGCAGATCTAAGAGAGAAAGCCTGGACAAAATTGTATGGGTAGACCCGCAGGCATACTACGAGTATCCTTATGCAAAAAAAACGGATGTAGGCAGGATGATCAGCCAGATTAACCAGCATTATGAGGAAGAAGATAAAAGACTTATGCTGCTTGTGCCGGGACGTATCGGAACATCCTCTCCTGAATTGGGAGTACCTGTAGTATATGCAGATATCAGCCAGTTTATTGCCATATGTGAGGTGGCCTACAGCAAAGCGGGGTACCGTCCTGAGTTATCCTACGGGAGTCATATGTTTCAGGATCTGGTGGAGGCGGATGTTTATTACGGAGCGATTAACGAAAACAGTAAAACGAGGCTCTATCAGCCGGAGCTTCTGAAAAGATTTCCGGATGTATTTCTGAAGCTATGGCCAAAGGAGGAGGAGCTGTCTGAAATTATTAAAGTGTTTGATGTGGAGAGCAGCGGAACATGTCTGTATCTGGATGCCAAAGAAGGGCGTGCGGTATGCCGGCTTGGGAAACGTTAGGACGGCGGGAAATATCAGAACAGATATAAACTGATAACAGAGAAATAAATAAAGGAAACAGGGGATGTTTGCATTTTGCAGCATCCCTTTAAATTTTTTATGGATTTACGAATTTTTCATCAACGATTTTTCAGGAAAACCAGGAGAAGACAGCACTTCTTTACATATGTCAAGGAACTGCAGGCTGTTGGGAGTAAAAAAGCTGTTTTTCATCCATGCGAGGTTGAACAGGCAGCGGGATGAAAAATTTTGGATATGTATTTGACTGAGCCTTTTGTTGTCCAAATCATCCTGTATGACAAAGCGGTAGATAAATGAAATGCCAATGTTTTCCATAACCAGTTTCTTAACTGCATTGATAGTGCCGATTTCTACATAGGAACGGAAATTGGTGACATCTTGATTGTGCTGGTGAAGAATTTTCATCAGGTTGCGTTTGGAATAAGTGTCGTTTTCACGGAAAATAAGACGATAATTATTAAGTTCCTTAAAGTCTACGGCTTTTTCGGCTAATGGATGTTCGGGGGAACAGACGCAAATTGTTTCTGATTCGAAGAGTTCTTCACTTTCGTACTCATCCGGAGGACAGTAAATATCAGTGATACAGAAATGAATACGCCCGTTCTGAAGCTGAATTAAGAGTGCATCTGCTTCGTCCAGATACATACAGACCTTTTTGTCAGGGTATTTTCCAAGATATTCAGCGACCATATGAGGGACCAGCGACTCCCCGGTGGTAACTATGGTACCTATTTTTATTTCTTCAGGCTCTGCCGGCGGGGCTTTCAGGCGTTCAGCAATCTGCAGGGAATCCGCCTTTACTGTTTGGGCATATGCACGGAGCAGCTTACCGTTTTCAGTCAGATGAAATTGCCTTTTTTCATCATAATAGAGCAGCTTTGTCTGATAATAGCTTTCCAGATGTTTGATGTGCTGGGTGACTGCCGGCTGGGTGATATTTAAAATATTTGCGGTCTGGGTGTAATTCTTTGTCTTGCACAGCACAAGGAACGTATCTAATTTTAAATCTAACATGGTAAAATCCTTTCTGAATGCTTATTACAGTTCAGCCATGTAACATATCTTGTATAAAAATTGGTTAGATTTATTTTATTATGCTTAAATGATAAAATCAAGTCATTTAGGCTCAGTATTTTAGTGAAAAGTTACATGGAAGGCAGGAAGTATCCGGTATAACCAGAGCTTATTACGCTATAAAATAATACAATTTCATTTTGAAAGAAAACCATGCTATTATCAGGATAAATAAAGGTGATAAAAAGGATGTATAGGAAAAAAGGAGGAGTAAAAGTTATGGAATACCCAATTGGAATTGAGATGGCGCCGGACTATTTATTTTACGAGTTGAGTAAAGCTGCATACAAGCTTGTAAAAGAAGTGATGTTGGTAGAGTCAGGAGAAAATGTTGTTGTGACAGGAGATACATCTACAGATAAGAGAGTTTTGGATGCAATTATGAGCGCCGCTTATATTGTGGGCGCCAACCCAGTGATGATCTATGTCCCGACTAATGAGAAAGCGTATGCAGAGCCAGTTACTCCGCTTGGAAATGCAGTGGCAGTAGCGGATGTATGGATTGAGCTTTCTTATTCTTCTATTATGTTGTGTGAGTCATGGAGAAAAGCAATTGACTTTGGCTGCCGCTATATCAACCTGACCGGCATGGATGTAACAATGATTGTTAATTGTATTGGAAAAGTAGATGTTCCCCGGGTTGTAGAGCTGGGTGAGGCTCTCAAAGCTAAGATGGAAGCAGCCAACGAAATTATTATTCAGGACGGGAATGGTACATATCTCACAGCAAAAAACGAGGGAAGACCGGTCCGCCATTCCGGACAGCTTGCTACATTCAAAGGATATCCGTTTATGATGTGCGGACAGATCAGCTGGTGCCCAATTGAAGAAACCATCAATGGCAAGCTGGTATTTGACGCTGCAATCTTCCCGCCGGCAGATATGGGAATCCTCTCAGACAATGTAGAGCTGATTCTTGAGAATGGCAGAGTGATTAAGATTGAGGGCGGCAAAGATGCGGAGAGATTCAGTGCATGGTTACACTCCTTTGATGATCCTAATATGTTCCGCCTTGCACACTATTCATTAGGTTTCAATCCTGGTGTAACAAAAGCCACAGGGCGCATTGTAGAAGATGAAAGGATCTTTGGATGTATGGAATTTGGTATCGGAAGCCAGGGTAAGATGATTCGCGGAAGCTATTGGACGGCAGCATCCCATACAGACGGTGTTGTTTCCAGCCCATCCATTATTCTCGATGGAGAGGCAATTGAAGAAAATGGAAAGTATGTGGATCCAGAGCTTGTGGAAATTTGCAAGAAAATGGGAGTTGCAGGCTACTAAAAATAAAAGAGAGCGCCTGAATCATTACGGTGTTCAGGTGTTCTTTTTATATCAAAAAAGAGCCGGAGGAGGGCCGCCATGAAAGAAAATCACCCAAAAGAGGGAACATCTACATTTGAAAGAATACGTTTTTCAGAGCCTATGACCATTATTTTTGGTGTTATTTTATCTGTTTTATCAGGAATCATCTGCATGCAGATTATGGGTAAGGTTGGAGTTTCAGCAAATACATCCATATTAGGTGCGGTATTAGCAATGCTTGTTTCAAGAATTCCGCTGACGCTATTTGGAAAATTTAAGAATCTTGAGCGCCAGAACTATATTCAGACTATTGTATCCGGTGCGGGTTTTGCAGCTGCAAACTGTGCGTTTGTGGCAGTGGCTATTTTATATGTAATGGGAGAGACACAAGCGATTTTGCCCATGGCCCTTGGCTGTATTTTTGGAACGGTAATCTCCGTTTATACAGTGGGAAGCTTGTATGACTCCCCTTTATTTCCTGCGAAAGAGGCATGGGCACCGGGTGTAGCTACGGCAGAAGTGCTGGAGGCAGGAGATGAGGGCGGAGATAAAGCAAAACGGGTCATTCAGGGAATTGTTGTTGGAATCGTGGGGAGCTTTTTTAAACTGCCGGTAGGTGCGGTAGGCATCGTGTTTATAGCAAATATTGTTTCCATGCTGGCACTCGGAATTGGGCTGCTGGTCCGCGGATACTGTGCTCCATTGACAGGGTTTGACCTTGGAACTACAAGAATACCACAAGGGTTCATGGTAGGAGCAGGGTTAATTGCACTAGTTCAATCTATTATTTCCATCTGCCAAAATTCTTCAAAACGGAAAAAGACTGAAGAGAAAGCAGTTGGAGAAGTGGTGACGGTATCCGCTGCAAAAACAAAGAGTACACTGGTTATTGCATTGCTTACACATGTAGCAGGCGGAGTATTTGTAGGAATAGCCTGTGGTATCTTTACAGGAATGTCTCCTGTTAAAATGATAATTTGGATTGTATGGACTGCATTTGCCTCTGTGGCTTCTATGATTATTATCGGAAAAGCAGCGATGTATTCCGGATGGTTTCCGGGTTTTGCGGTTACCACTATTTTCATGACAATTGGTGTATTGATAGGATTTCCCCCAATCGCAGTCGCAGTGCTCACAGGGTATGTCAGTGCTGTTGGACCATGCTTTGCGGATATGGGGTATGATTTGAAAACGGGCTGGATTATCCGTGGAAAGAGTAAAAATGTAGAGCATGAACTTTATGGGAGAAAGCAGCAGATATATATCGAAATGGTGGGTGCTTTGATTGGAATCATCGTGGTGATTTTCTTTGCAAATATGACGATGAAAGATGGGCTGATTCCTGCAACAAGTACGGTGTTTGCAACTACCGCGGAAATGGGAAGTGATATATCATTGCTAAAAGAATTAATGATATGGGCAGTTCCGGGAGCAATTATTCAGATAATAGGAAGAAAGTATATGTTTGGTGTACTTTTGGCAACAGGACTTTTGATTAATAATCCGGTTTATGGTATTGGTGTTATCGTAGCAGTGATTTTCCGCAAGATTATCGGAGATGAATTTATGAACTGCCGTGATGCCGGACTGATCGCCGGGGACGGATTATTCGGATTTTTCTCAAGTCTGGTAAAAATGTTTATGTAGGGAAAGCTGTGTGGTACAATAACGGTATCTATTTGGGAGGGAGATAAGGCAAATATGACAGATGTGGAGAAAGTAGTTTCATATTTTAAAAAGGTCTGTTCTATTCCCCGGGCATCGGGAGATGAAAAGGCAATCAGTGATTATATCCTAAGCTTTGCTAAGGAAAGAGGGCTGGATATTATGCAGGACGGCAATTACAATCTGATTATTAAAAAGCCGGCTACTGTGCCTGATGCAGGGGACCCTGTTATCCTTCAGGGGCATCTTGATATGGTTTATGTGAGAGAGGAAGGAAGCAGTCATGTATATGAGCATGGAATTGAAGTAAAGGAAGATGAAGAGTTTTATTATGCGGAGGACACTTCTCTTGGAGCGGATAACGGTATTGCAGTTGCATACTGCCTTGCTCTTTTGGATAGTAATGATATGTTACACCCGGATCTTGAAGTTGTGCTTACTGTACAGGAAGAGGTTGGACTGGTCGGAGCAGATAAGATAGACATTTCCTCCTTAAAGGGTACACGCCTTATTAATTTGGATTCGGAGGAAGAAGGGATTTTCTGTACAAGCTGTGCGGGTGGCCTAAGGTGCCGCATGCTCTGGGAACCGGAGTCAGAAAGGCTGGAGGAGGAAAGGGTGCCTCTCAAAGTGATATTTAAGGGGCTCTCAGGCGGTCATTCTGGTATCAATATCGGTATGGGGCTTGGAAATTCCATTGTACTTCTTGGGCGGCTTCTATATTTTCTTAAGGATATGCCGGTGCGTATTAATGAATTAGAGGTGCCTGGAAAAGCGAATGCCATTGCCAATAATGGAAGCGTATGTCTTTACGTAAAGCCGGAGGACCTGGATGAGATAAGAAAGATAGTAGACACGGCCGAAAAAGCGTTCCAGACGGAGCTGCAGTACACAGATTCTGTTTTTCTCGAACTTGAAGAGGGTACAGTGACAAAAGAAGCCTATGTCTATACAGAAGAATACCAGAAAGGAATCCGTGACAGCTTAATGCTGCTGCCAAATGGTGTGGCAGGATATTCATTTGCGATGGAGGGGCTGATTGAGACTTCGATGAATTTAGGTTCACTGACTTTGGAAGGCGGAAAATTAACGCTTCTGATGTCACTGAGAAGTTCTGTGGAATCTCAGAAATATATGTTGAGAGACAAAATACAGATTATTGCGGATACGAACGGTGCATCCTGCATTTTCGAAAGTGATTACCCCGGATGGCAGTATAGAAAGAAGTCACCGCTGCGGGACACGGCAATTGCATTATATGAAGAGATATTTGGAAAAAAAGGCAAGGCTGCGGCAATTCACGCCGGGCTGGAATGTGGGTATTGGGACAGCAAAAAGCCGGGGATGGATATTATTTCCATAGGGCCGGACCTCTATGATGTTCATTCACCAAAAGAAAAAGCGTCTAAAGAATCCATTTTTCAAATGTGGCTGTACCTGACCAGGCTTCTGGAGGTGCTGGCTGAATAAGGTATGGGATAGCTAAAAGGAATAGCTTTAGACAATTATAAGAAAATTTTAAGAACCCTGCGCTTGGAATACACTACAGATTATGATATTCTAAGTGCAGGGTTTGTTATCTTATGCAGTAAGATCAGGCTTTAAGTACACCTATTAACAGGAGGAAAAAGATAAAATGACACAAAGCGAATTCCTCCAGGAGTTGCGTCGGGCATTAGAAAATGATTTGTCTGGCAGCATTGTCCAGGAGAATGTAGAGTTTTATAACCAATATATTGCAGATGAAGTAAAAAAAGGCAAGAGTGAGGAAGACGTACTTCAGATGCTGGGAGACCCATGGATACTTGCCAAGACAGTTATAGACGCTCAGGATGGAACAGATCAATCCGTAATATATGAAACAGGTGGAAATACTTACTCAGGGTATGGCAGCGAGGAAGATATGAGAGGAGGAGATCCGCGTGTACATCTATTTAAGGTTGATGCATGGTGGAAAAAACTGCTTTGGGCACTGGCAATATTTATGATAGTTATTGCTATACTTGCCATAATAACTGGTGTGCTCAGATTTCTGGCTCCGATTCTTGTGCCCCTTTTGATTGTCATGATAATTGTCAGGGCATTGGGCGGCCGGAACCGCTGATAAAGGAGACAACCTGACAGGAATCGATACCATATAAAGCAGGTCAGTATATTTATTTTGTACTTCTTGAACTACTAATGTTCAAGAAGATATATAATTTAAATAACGTAAAAGACCGATGGGGGAGCCATCGGTCTTTTGAGGGGAGTATAAATAATTAATAAGGGGTTGTAGAAAGTAACCTTTCTACAAGAATAAGTATAATATATCAAATTGGAAAAAGCAAGCAAAATTATAAAAAATATTAAAAAAGAAAGTTGCTGATTTTTTAAAATGATGAATAAAAAATAGCATAGAAAGAAACAATATGAGTGTACCAAATAATTTTCTCAGGAGGAATACTCATGTCAAACAATAATAACACAAATAACTCTTCAAAAAATGCAAACTACTCTTCAAAAAACACAAGTAACACAAACAACACAAGTAACACAAACAGCAACTCATATTCATCTTATTCCGATGAACAGAGCAGGAACAAAAACACTAACAAAAATGCTAACAGAAATGCAAATAAGAGTTCTACAAACAACACAACATCTAACAACAGCAGAAACAGCCAAAATATGAATTCTTACAACGAGAAAAACAACTACTAATTTAAGGCGCTTTATACAAAAGGGCACAGGGCAAAACCCACTTTGGTACACGTTTGATGTCAATTTAGGGCGTAGTAAAGTTGAACTTTACTACGCCTTAAATTTATAGTAATATGGATACATAACACCGCAGGAATATAGGAGCGGCATTGTAAAGATATATGGGGGAATTCATGGATAAGATAGAATTAATTGCACCTTGTCATTTCGGACTGGAATCAGTTTTGAAACGGGAGATTCTGGATTTGGGGTACGAAATTGCACAGGTAGAAGACGGAAGAGTTACTTTTTATGGGGACGAGAAGTCAATTTGCAGGGCGAATATTTTTCTGCGTACTGCAGAACGGATTTTGCTGAAGGTGGGAAGCTTTAAGGCGGAGACCTTTGATGAGCTGTTTGAAAATACGAAAAGGATTCCGTGGGAGGCTTATATTCCGAGAGACGGAAAGTTTTGGGTGGCTAAAGCCGCATCCGTAAAAAGCAAACTATTTAGCCCGTCTGATATACAGTCAATTATGAAAAAGGCTATGGTTGAGCGTATGAAATCCCATTACCGTATAACGTGGTTTGAGGAAAACGGCGCTTCATACCCTGTCAGAGTCTTTTTTATGAAAGATATGGTTACAGTGGGGATTGATACTTCGGGAACATCCTTACATAAGCGAGGATACCGGCAGTTATCCAGTAAGGCACCGATTACAGAGACTCTTGCAGCGGCATTAATTATGCTGACGCCATGGAGAGCTGACCGGGTTTTGGTGGATCCATACTGCGGAAGCGGTACATTTCCCATTGAGGCAGCTATGATGGCGGCAAATATAGCACCAGGGATGAACCGTTCTTTTCTGGCGGAAGACTGGGAGAATCTAATTTCCAGAAATTCATGGTATGAGGCAGTGAATGAAGCAAATGACCTGATGGACGATAAAATAGAAGTAGATATACAAGGATATGACATAGATGCTGAAGTTGTGAAAGCGGCAAGACAAAATGCAAGAGATGCCGGTGTGGAACATATGATACATTTTCAGCAGCGTGCAGTAAAAGAACTTAGACATCCTAAGAAATATGGCTTTATTATTACGAACCCTCCATATGGAGAACGGCTGGAAGAAAAGCAGGCACTGCCGCAGTTATATAGTGAATTTGGCGAAAGTTTCCGTAACCTGGATAGCTGGTCTGCATATATGATAACCAGTTATGAAGATGCGGAGAGGTATTTTGGAAGGAAGGCGGATAAAAACCGGAAGATTTACAATGGAATGATTAAGACTTATTTTTATCAGTTCATGGGGCCAAGGCCTCCCAAACCAAAGAAATAGAGGATTGAAAATGGAAAAGAGAATAATTTTTGCAACAGGCAATCAGGACAAGATGAAAGAAATTCATATGATTCTTGCAGACTTGGGGATTCCTATTTATTCCATGAAAGAAGTTGGTATTGATATAGACATTGTGGAGGACGGAACTACTTTTGAAGAAAATGCGGTGATTAAAGCCAAAGCTATCTCACAGATACTGCCTGGTGATATTGTGCTGGCTGATGATTCGGGACTTGAAATTGATTATCTCGATAAGGCACCTGGGATTTATTCTGCCAGGTTTATGGGGGAAGATACGTCATATGATATTAAAAACCAGGCTTTCCTTGATAAATTGGAAGGAGTGCCGGATGAGAAAAGAACTGCCCGCTTTGTATGTGCCATAGCAGCGGCATTTCCCGATGGAACGGTAGAGACAGTCAGAGGTACAATAGAAGGAATTATTGGTCATGAAATAGCAGGAGAGCATGGATTTGGGTTTGACCCTATTTTCTATGTACCGGAGTATGGCTGTTCCACTGCACAGATGGAACCGGACAAAAAGAATGAAATCAGTCACCGCGGCAATGCCCTGCGTGCTATGCGTGAGATTATGAAAAGAAAATATGTTAAATAAGAAACAGGGAAGAAAAATATATGAAAGTTTTAATAGTGAGCGATACTCATGGGAATCATAAGAATCTGGATAAGATATTAGAATCGGTCTCCGATGTAGATATGTTTATCCATCTGGGTGATGTGGAAGGCGGGGAAGAGTATCTGGATGCCGCAGTAAGTTGTGAAAAGCATATGGTCAGGGGAAATAACGACTTTTTTTCAGAGCTTCCCAAAGAAGAAGAGTTCCAGATTGGGAAGTATAAAGTTTTTATTACACATGGACATGGACATTATGTATCGCTTGACTCGGAATACATCAAAGAAGAGGGAAAGGCACGCCGTGTAGATCTGGTTATGTTCGGTCATACACACAGGCCGTTTCTTTATGAGGACGACGAAATTATTGTTTTGAACCCCGGCAGCTTATCCTATCCAAGGCAGGAGGGCCGCAAAGGCAGCTATATGATTATGGAACTGGATGAAGAGGAAAAGCTTCATTTTCATCAGTGCTATCTGAGCTGAAAAAGGCCCAAAACCCCCATTTTTAGAGGGAAAACCAGGGCCCCAAAAAATGTGTAAAAAAATAAAAAATAATTGTTGACATAAGGACAGGCATGTTATATAATAACTATTGTGTCACGGAGAAAAAGTGATAACATTGAATATCGGGGTGTGGCTCAGCTTGGCTAGAGCGCCTGGTTTGGGACCAGGAGGTCGCAGGTTCGAATCCTGTCACCCCGATAATGCGGGTGTAGTTCAATGGTAGAACACTAGCCTTCCAAGCTAGATACGTGGGTTCGATTCCCATCACCCGCTTTCTTGCAGCCTAAAGTTGTGAGAAGTTAGAGCAGGGGATAATCGCATAAGAGTCTGTAGCTCAGCTGGATAGAGCAACGGCCTTCTAAGCCGTAGGTCGAGGGTTCGAATCCCCCCAGGCTCGTTGTGGTGGGTGTGGTGCAGTTGGTTAGCGCGCCAGATTGTGGTTCTGGATATCGTGGGTTCGAGTCCCATCACCCACCTTTTTATGTCTAAGTATTAGTAACGCGGTGTTGGATGTATAAGTCATTAATGGGCTATCGCCAAGCGGTAAGGCACAGGACTTTGACTCCTGCATTCGCTGGTTCGAATCCAGCTAGCCCAGTTTACCCAGGTGAATAGGGAAATTAAATAATATGGGGGCGTGTAGCTCAGTTGGTAGAGCACTTGACTTTTAATCAAGTTGTCCGGAGTTCGAACCTCCGCACGCTCATTAAGTATAAGTGGTGTAAACCCAGTGTTTTCAGGGGTTTGCGCTATTTTTTTATATAATAGGAAACTCGTGTTTCTTATTATATAAAAACCCTCCGGGGGATCGCACTGCGGCGTCAAGGAAGATGTTGCTATCGCAACTCGCCGCAGGCGGAGAATCTCGCAAGCGAGATTCTTTCTTGTATCCCTGAAGTTAGTTCCTGCCGTTTCAGGTTGATATCAAATCTAGTAAGTGTCAGATTCTCACTCCTCCGTAATCCACATCCGTACAGAATACATTCAAACAAATATTTGTCATTTTATAATATTCAATTTTTTCTAATAACTGCTATTATGCACAAATCAAAGCCCTGAAAATTGGTGATATGTTACTGAATTCATATAAAGAAAAAATCATGCTTGCAAGAACATAGGCAATGTGCTAAGATGAGTTCGTAAAAAGCTTGACAATATTGATAATAAAATAATCGTGCTGAGATGATGAGAGCATAGTAAAAGCAACCGGGGTGTTGCTTTTAACTGTGCTCTTTTTTATGTTATAGTGTTATGTGCTCTGATCCATAGATGTTTTGAAACAAACAGAATATGAAAAACAATTATAAAGACTGGATGAAGCAAAAAAATACTTTAGGAGACAGAAAATGAAACAGAATATTAGGGATTTAATGGAAGCGAATCCGATTATCGCGGCAGTAAAGAGCATGGAAGGGTTGGACGTCTGTCTTGCAGTGGGTGGTGTGAAGATTGTATTTCTCTTGTTCGGAGACGTATGCAATATTGGGGAAATTGTAAAAAGAGTGCAGAATTCCGGCCGCATTGCAATGGTACATGTGGATCTTATAGGTGGGTTAAGTTCGAAAGAAGTTGCGATTGATTTTCTCGCACATACCGTACATGCGGACGGAATCATTTCCACGAAGCCCACTATGCTGAAAAGGGCAAGGGAATTGTCCCTCTATACGGTATTGCGGATTTTCATGCTGGATTCCATGGCTTTCGAGAATTTGGAAAAGCAGGTCGACACGGCAAGACCGGACGTGATAGAGATTCTCCCCGGCTTAATGCCGAAGATTATAAAAAGAGTAACGCATTCCGTGCGGATTCCTGTGATTGCGGGAGGGCTGATTGCAGAGAAGGAAGACGTGATGGAAGCGCTCGGAATGGGAGCAATCTCCATTTCCACAACAAATACCGACGTGTGGAAAATGTGAGACAAAGACAATAATAACGTATGAATTACTTGGCCAAGTATTCAAAATAAAAACCAGGAGGTAATTATGAAAAAATATGTAATGGCATTGGACGCGGGAACCACCAGCAACCGATGTATTCTTTTCAATGAGAAGGGTGATATGTGTTCTGTGGCACAAAAAGAATTCACCCAGTATTTTCCTCAGCCAGGGTGGGTGGAACATAACGCAGACGAAATCTGGTCAACACAGTTAGGCGTTGCCGTAGAAGCGATGTCGAAAATCGGGGCAAGCCCTGCGGATATCGCTGCCATTGGTATTACGAATCAGCGGGAGACGACTATTGTGTGGGATAAAGTGACAGGTGAACCGGTCTATAATGCCATCGTCTGGCAGTGCAGGAGAACATCCGAATACTCGGATTCCCTGAAAGATAAAGGTCTGGTGGATTCGTTCCGTGCCAAGACCGGACTGGTAATCGACGCGTACTTTTCTGCAACCAAGCTTAAATGGATTCTCGATAATGTGCCGGGCGTTAAGAAAAGAGCCGAAAACGGGGAACTGCTCTTCGGAACGGTTGAAACATGGCTGATCTGGAAACTGACAAAAGGAAAAGTGCATGTAAGCGACTATTCCAATGCTTCCCGTACTATGCTGTATAATATCAATACCCTGGAATGGGACACGGAAATTCTGGACGAATTGCAGATTCCGATTTGTATGCTTCCCGAAGTAAAACCATCAAGCTGTGTATACGGTGAGGCGGATCCCCAGTTTTTCGGCGGACCGATTCCAATCAGCGGAGCGGCGGGGGACCAGCAGGCGGCTCTCTTCGGGCAGACTTGTTTTAACGCAGGCGAAGCGAAGAATACATATGGTACCGGTTGTTTTATGCTTATGAATACAGGTGAGAAACCAGTATTCTCAAAGAACGGGCTGGTAACTACGATTGCATGGGGACTGGATGGGAAAGTCAACTATGCACTGGAAGGCTCCATTTTTGTGGCGGGCGCAGCGATTCAGTGGCTTCGTGACGAGCTTCGGATTATTGATTCGGCTCCGGATTCCGAGTACATGGCAAAGAAAGTAAAAGACACGAACGGATGCTATGTAGTTCCGGCATTTACAGGTCTTGGAGCGCCGCACTGGGACCAGTATGCCCGCGGAACGATTGTTGGGCTGACCCGTGGTGTAAATAAATATCATATTATTAAAGCAACCCTTGATTCCCTTTGCTATCAGACCAATGACGTCTTGCAGGCTATGAAGGCGGATTCAGGCATAGAGCTTGCCGCATTGAAAGTAGACGGTGGTGCAAGTGCCAATGATTATCTGATGCAGACCCAAGCGGATCTGATCGATGCTCCGGTAAACCGGCCGCAGTGCGTGGAGACTACGGCTATGGGCGCGGCTTATCTGGCCGGTCTTGCGGTGAAATACTGGAACAGTAGAGATGATATCGTGAAGAACTGGGGAATCGACAAGACTTTTACGCCCGCAATCGGAGAAGTAGAGCGCCTTGCCAGAGTGAAGGATTGGAATAAGGCGGTAAAATGTGCGTTCGGATGGGCGAAGGAAGATAAAGGTGAAGAAATGATACCGCAAAAACATGATTTTGTATAGAATGTGAGGTGAAAAATGTTACCATATATTGCAGAATTTTTAGGAACAATGATGTTAATTTTATTGGGTGACGGTGTTGTTGCAAACGTATCCCTGGACAAATCGGGCATGAAAGGCTCCGGAGCGGTTCAGATTACAATTGCATGGGGTCTTGCGGTAATGATTCCCGCTTTCATTTTTGGGACGGCAAGTGGCGCGCACTTTAACCCCGCACTTACGATTGCTCTGGCAGTAGAAGGTTCGTTTGCATGGGGTCTCGTTCCAGGATATATTGTGGCTCAGTTCGCAGGCGGTATTACGGGAGGCGTGTTAGTATACCTTCTTTTCAAAGACCAGTTTGACGCAACGGAATCTCAGGCGACAAAGCTTGGTGTATTCTGTACGAGTCCTTCGGTTCCGAACACCGGACGGAATATCCTTAGCGAAGTAATCGGGACATTTGTCCTTGTATTTGCCATCAAAGGTCTGGCACAGGTGCCGGAAGCACCGCAAGGTGTTGGGAATCTGCTGATTTTCGGTATTATTGTCGCAATTGGTATGTCGCTTGGGGGATTAACGGGATATGCCATTAACCCTGTACGTGACCTGGGACCCAGGATTGCACATTCCCTGTTGCCGATTAAAGACAAAGGCAGCTCCAACTGGCGGTATGCACCTGTAGTAATTACAGGACCGGTCGTCGGGGCGATTCTGGCTGTCTTGCTTTACGGAGTAATTCCGTGGGCATAATCGTAAAAATGCTATAAGAAATGATGTATAATTTAATCTTTGTAACTGCGTGAGTAGATGAGAGCGGGAGAAAGACAGGAAAGGACAATCAGCGGACTGCCATAGTAAAGGCGCCGTAAGCATAGACTTTCCTGTCATCAGAACGTACAAAAGTGGCGTTCTTCTCCCGCTTTTTTTCATCGCATAGGCAAATTCGCCCTGTGCAATGAAAATGCTCTGCGGGATTCTGTCGTAAAATGCTGTTTTGAGTATCAGAGGATTGGCAGGTTTTTAATGCTTGTCCCCTCAAGGAAAGGATGAAGAAAAGATGTATGATGTCATTATAATCGGCGCCGGCGTGTCCGGAGCTGCTGTTGCAAGAGAACTCTCCCGTTATCGGCTAAAGGTGTGCGTGTTGGAAAAAGAAGAGGATGTGTGCTGTGGTACATCAAAAGCGAACAGTGCGCTTATCCATTCGGGTTATGACGCTGCACCTGGTTCTCTGATGGCGAAACTGAACGTGGCGGGGAATACCATGATGGAAGAGCTTTCATTGGAACTGGATTTTCCGTATAAGCGGATCGGTTCATTGATGGTATGTACCTCTAATGAGGATTTGCCCCAGTTGCAAACGCTCTACTCACGGGGAATTCAAAATGGAGTGAAAGGGCTTTCCGTTATAACCCGGAAAGAAGAAATTCGGGAAATGGAACCGAATTTGGCGGACGACGTGGTAGCAGTTCTCCATGCGGCGTCTGCCGGAATCGTGTGCCCTTTTGGATTAAATATCGCAATGGCAGAAAATGCGGCTGCCAACGGTGTGGAGTTTTTCTTTGATACAAAAGTAGAACGAATTTTTAGTAATAAGAAAGAACAAAGAGGTTTTCAGATCAAAACTTCAAAGGGAATATTGGAAACCCGCTGTATCGTCAATGCCGCGGGCGTCTATGCAGATGTATTTCACAACATGGTTAGTAACAGAAAAATCCATATCACAGCTCGTGCCGGTGAGTACTGCCTGCTTGATAAAAGTGCGGGAGAGCATGTAAACCATACGATTTTTGCGCTTCCTACTAAATGGGGAAAGGGCGTGCTGGTGTCACCTACGATACATGGAAACCTTTTAGTAGGACCGACGGCTGTTGATATTGAGGATAAAGAAGATACGGCGACGACTCGTGAAGGGCTTACAGAGCTTATCGAAAAAGCCGGGATGAGTGTCAGGAAGTTGCCTATACGCCAAGTAATCACTTCGTTTACGGGGCTGCGTGCACATGAAGACAATCATGATTTTCTCATCGGAGAATTATCGGACGCACCGGGATTTGTCGATTGCGCCGGCATCGAATCGCCGGGACTTACCGCTTCCCCGGCAATCGGCCTGATGGTTGCGGACATTATAAGGGAGAAACTACAGCCGCAGGTGAATCCTGATTTCAATGGAAAAAGGAAAGGAATCTTGAATCCGAATACATTATCAAAAGAAGAAAGAGCGGCGCTGATCGCCGCAAAACCGGCATACGGAAATGTCATCTGCCGCTGTGAAACCGTGACGGAAGGCGAAATCATAGATGCAATCCGAAGACCTCTCGGGGCAAAATCACTGGATGGGGTAAAACGGCGTGTAAGAGCCGGTATGGGAAGATGTCAGGCAGGTTTTTGCTCGCCGCGGGTTATGGAAATCCTATCTCGCGAGTTGGGCATCGATATGAAGAAAGTGACGAAAAACGGAGCAGGATCGGAGCTTCTGATCGGAACGAATAAGGATAGACTGTAAGGATTCCTGGATATTGACAGCATCAAAGAAATAGATACACGGAAATTCAGAAAGGTGGTTTTAGTATGAAAGAGTATGACATTGTCGTCATCGGAGGTGGCCCGGCAGGTCTGGCGTCGGCTCTTGCAGCAAAGGAAAACGGAATAAAAGATATATTGATTCTGGAAAGGGATCGGGAATTGGGCGGAATCCTGAATCAATGTATCCACAATGGATTCGGATTACATACGTTTAAAGAAGAGCTGACCGGGCCGGAATATGCAGCCCGTTATATTGAAAGGGTTGCCGATATGAAGATTTCTTATAAGCTTCATACGATGGTACTCGACATCCGGCCGGACAAAGTGATCACGGCTATGAATAAAGAAGACGGATTGTTTGAGATACGTGCAAAGGCGATTATCCTGGCAATGGGCTGCAGGGAACGCGCAAGGGGTGCCCTTAATATTCCCGGATATCGACCGGCGGGAATTTTTTCAGCCGGAACCGCACAGTGGTTGGTGAACAAGGAAGGGTACCTTCCAGGGCGGGAAGTGGTTATCTTAGGGTCCGGAGATATTGGCCTTATCATGGCACGCAGAATGACATTAGAAGGTGCAAAGGTAAAAGTGGTCGCGGAGCTGATGCCATATTCCGGCGGACTGAAACGTAATATTGTCCAATGTCTGGACGATTACGGGATTCCGCTGAAGCTTGCACACACGATTATTGATATCAAAGGAAAAAAGCGTCTGGAAGGTGTCACACTGGCTCAGGTGGATGAGAAAGGAAAACCGATTCTGGGAACGGAAGAGGAGTATACCTGCGATACGCTGCTTCTGTCAGTCGGCCTAATCCCTGAAAATGAATTGTCAGGCGGCATGGATGTGGCCATGAATCCTGTGACCTCAGGGCCTTTTGTCAATGAAAGTCTGGAAACAAACATAGAAGGAGTTTTTGCCTGCGGAAATGTACTGCACGTCCATGATCTGGTGGACTTTGTATCGGAAGAAGCGGCGGCTGCAGGGAAAAATGCGGCGAAATATGTAAGCAACCGGAGTGAAAATAGAGTTTCAGCAGCAAATAGTGAAGAAATCGTACAAGACACAAAAGTGTGTCTGAAACCGGTGAACGGAGTGCGTTATACGGTACCGTCTACAATCAACCCTTCTCGTATGGAAGAAAATCAGATTGTCCGTTTTCGGGTAGGAGCAGTCTATAAAAACAAGACAATCGGGGTATATTTTGACGGAGAAGAAGTACTCAAGCGCAAAAGAATGGTTATGGCGCCCGGTGAAATGGAAGAAGTGAAGCTGTCGAAAACCATGTTTTTATCTCATCCGAATGTACAGTCGATTACGATTCAGGTAGAAGACGTGTGAATAGGATCGGGGTATGAGATTAGAAGCAGAAAAAGGAGGATTTTATCATGGAAAAAAGAGAACTGACCTGTATCGGCTGCCCGATGGGTTGTGCCATCACCGTGACAATGAACGGGATGGAAATCAAAGACATTGCAGGGTATACATGCAAACGCGGTGAGATATATGCGCGTAAAGAAGTCATCAGCCCGTCTCGTGTTGTTACATCTACAGTCGTCGTGGACGGAGGAACCGAAAGACGGGTTCCGGTTAAGACGCAGAATGATATCCCGAAGGATAAAATTTTCGAATGTATGAAAGCGCTGAAAGGAATACACATCACAGCGCCGGTTGCAATCGGTGATATCATTCTGGAAAATGTCGCTGGAACTGGAGTCAATATCATAGCAGCAAAAAACATAGAACAACAACATTTTGTGTGAGCAAATATTATCAGAGTGAGATGGAGTCCGGCTTATACTATTTCTACATTGAAGTCAATCTCGTCTAAATTTTCAAGATACAAGGAAATCTTGTAGGAGGGGCTGATGGGTGGCTGCGGGAATGTTTGATTGCAAATTATGGTAGGCGGGGTAATATCTACACCAGTGTCCGTCGAAGCGATGTGCAGGCAGGCGTTGCCCATGATCATGTTGCATATTTCGCCGATAGCGCTTGTAACCAGTTCGTCCTGATCCGTGACTTCCATGCCGCCAAGCATTTCCGATGCAAGTGCCTGGCCTGTTTTGACATTCATGGACAAAATGACTTGTCCGTTGACATCGCCTATGACTCCCATAAGTACCAGGATATCCTGATTATCCGCAGGGGTCTTGGAAGGGTGCACCTCCGCAAGCATAATTGGTTTTGAGGAAAAAGATTCTAATACCGTATACCAGGCATTGATAAAAATATCAGCATATTTGTTTTCCATTTTAGAGCCTCCTTTTTAAGCTGTGTAAGGCAGTCTGAACAGGAAAGACGTACCTTTATTTTCTTCCGTTAAAATTTCCAGTGTGCCCCCAAGGTTTATGCACGCTTTTTGAATTGCAGCCATTCCCACCCCCCTGCCGGAAAGGGAATCCGTACAGGGTTTTGTAGAAAAATGATCGGAAAAAATCAGATTGCAAATTTCACTTTTTGGCATTTTTTCTAACGCCGCGGCTGTATATAAGTGGGTTTTCAACGCTTTTTCTTTTATTTTGTCTATGTTAAGGCCTCTTCCGTCATCCGATATGATGAGGGTGAACCATTTATCATCCAATCTGGTTATATGGCATTCCAAAAGTCCTCTTTCGTCTTTACCGCATGCAAGGCGCTCCTCGTCTGTTTCTATTCCGTGATCCATGGCATTGCGGAAAATATGAACGAGTGCTTTTAAGAAATCGTTGTACTGTTCTTCGTCGATTGCAATGTCATCTCCGTCAACCAGATAAATGGGCATATTTTTTATGACGCGGTTTGCCAGATACTGCAGGTAGTCGCGGTATTGCTCCAAAAAAATTTTGATATTCTTTCGTTTTAGTTCTTCAACCAAGGCGATTGCAGCCGTTGGGGTAAGCGGGCCTTCTGCGGAGCGAATCTTGTCTTCAATTTCCGCTAACTTGGTTTTCGGGAAAGAAATGATTTCGCTTCCATCGAAATAGGAGCTGCCCATAGCCTCGTAGATGATATCAAGATCATCCTTCAATATCTTTTCCGGGTCGCAATCCTTCATGATGTGTTCCACATCGGATATAGTGGCAATTTGTCCGCGATGGGTGATTTGCAGCAAAGCGTCCTCAAATTCGTGCAGCTTGTCCGATGCGGAAATGAACCCATATTGTGCGAAGTCTCCTTTGAATGTGTGGACGGCGCGGAATAACTCATTCAAGTTGTCGGCAAAGCAGCAATCATCTTTGAAATAGCTTCGGTACTCTCCGGAAAAAATCTCGCGAAATTCGTTCAACATCTGTTTAATCTGGGAATGGCGTGTGAAAGCTTTTATTAAGAGCCTCTGTTTGTTTTGATCGTTAATCATGGCTTTTTCCAGATTTATTTTTTCCGTAATGTCGTTTAATATGACCATGACAGCTTTTTGCCCGTCACTTTCTATTCTGCGGTATTCAAAGCGGATATTTTTACCGTTGATGATACAATCCGCCGGCAAGAGCATTAGATATACATTATCCGTTATGGGAGAATAATTCTCAAAATAGCTGTCAAATACCATTTGGAAGATGTCCGGTGGGGCATCTTTGAAATAGGGGGACACCAGATCTATGTAAGGAAGTGAGCCTATGCTCTCTCCAAAGAGACTTACACATTTGTAACTGAATTCATTTTTTATAATCAGGTCCTTGCCAAACCATAAAAATCCCTGATCCGCATGATCTAGCAGGTTTCTTACCGCGGCTGATTGATATTCGAGAGTTTGGCGGAACAGTTTTTCCTGATCATGGGCAGCCACCAATTTTTGCTGCTGGTTTTTTAAAACGCTGATCTGCGCCTCGTTTTGTTTGGAAAGTTCAATTAGAAATAGCTGGATGCTGACTACACCTATGTAAGCATTATTTTTATAAATTATTATGTAGTCATATAATTTACGTGGCTCCCGATTCATAGCCTGAATACTAATCTTTGATATACTTTCATTTACATCAGCTTTCAGAATATCCGTATCCATCAAGAGACTGGCAGGTCGCTTCATATAGAGCGAATTTCCGTAGTATGTCCCCATCTTCTGAAAAAAGGCCGTACGCATGACAAGCCCCATGGGAGAGCCGTTCTCTGTAATTACAATACCTTCCACATCGCCATTATTTTCAAATAATGTTTTGACAGATTCACCGTAAGAGGAGGACTCTAGGGTCGGTGTCTGTATGATAAATTGCTCCAGCCCGCTTTCGTTATCAAATACGTTAAAGTTATTATTTTGCATTGATGACATTTTTACAGCCTCCCATTCCAGCATTAAGGACAGTATTGATGACATTGGTAACAGTTTCTTCCTTAAACGGCTTGATGATATAATGCCTGGCTCCCTTGTTCATCGCCTCAATAATTTTCACTTCCTGGCCCAAAGCAGAAATCATGACAATGCATGCGTTTTTATCCAGCATATGAATTCTTTGCAGAGCGGATATCCCGTCAAGCTGCGGCATGGTGATATCCATAGTAACTAAATCCGGCTGGGTGCTCATATATTTCTCAATGGCCTCCTGACCGTTGACTGCTTCGGCGACAACTTCATAACCTTGCTTTTCAAAAATCTTTTTCAGATTCATTCTTATAATGAGAGAATCGTCAACAATCATAATTCTTTTCATAATAACCTCCATTCAGTTAAAGTATAAGTTTTATGCCATTATCCTATCTTACCAATGTTAAAGAAATATACTTGTTTATGTAAAACTTAGAATTATTAATGTTTCATTGAAGCCGGGAAAAGTCTATTAATAAGTTGACAAACTATAATTCTTATAATATACTTAATCAGTAATTTACAAAGCGCAAAAAACGGCGTACTTGTAATTATTGGCCAAAGCTTAATTTGCGGATGTGGCGGAATTGGCAGACGCGCTAGATTTAGGATCTAGTGTCCACGACGTGCAGGTTCAAGTCCTGTCATCCGCATCTGAAAGACATATCTTCCTCTAAGGGAAAGGTATGTTTTTTTAATGCGAAAAATTAAGTTTCAGTATAACTAAAGCAAATCTGCTTTAGTTTGAAATTAAAACTTTTACCGCTTCATATACTTGTAATATGGAGGGGACGATTATGGCTATCAAAATAAGAAAAAGAGTCTTTATCACAACCATCTGTCTGATTCTATTTGGGATGATTTGTTATTTTACACTGCCTCATATTAAAAGTTTATCCCAAAAATCATCAAAGAAAGTGATTGCAGGGGGCAGCCTTCATGCCTCATTGCATGATTCCAACACTATACCAGTAATAAATCAAGGGGACAATATTAGCAGTGAACGCTTTCAGCGGCCGTCTAAAGAGTTTCCATACCCTAATCCATACACATTCGGGGACTTTCAAAAAGATAATGAAGAACCGCCGCTGGTGACAAAGAAATTTGATAACCCCAAGGACCTAATTCTTGTATACTATGGAATATTGCGGGAGGCATCCAATATGCTTGGGTATTCTGGCGGATGCGGCAGTATTGGGTGGTCCACATTGCCTTATCCCTACGCATATGAATTGCTGACAAAAGAAAAGCAAAAGCAAATACCATTTGACCAGTTTGTTGATTCGTTTCAGGGAATAGGATATACGACGCTTTTGAAACTGCTCCCTGCATACACGCCGCCAGATACACCTTCCGGGACGAAATACTATATGGTTGAAATAGAGGTGATAACCGGAGCTAAAGCAAATACCGACACGGAGTATAACCAAGGCAGTCAATTTGCCTACTATTACGGCATGGTTACAGTTGAGGAGACCCCTGGTGAGGGATGGAAGATTAAGGATATTGGCTATATTCCTGAGGATTTTCTCTGTGCACCGATGCACAGTTGGTTTTATCTCTCTGACGCCGTAGTGCAAATTGTATACGGAGATAATCTGAAGTTGATTAATAAAATAGATAGAACCGAGCAAAATGATGATATGATTAGTATTTATGCGTCTGGAAACGGAAAAAGTTATCGGTTTGACTTTGTCAGACTTACAAATGGATATGATATTCTTCTTCATGAATACATTCTTGATAATGGAGATTGGAAAGAAATAAGCCTATTAACTGATGATTGGGGAGATATGAAGCTGACCATAAAAAACAACCAGCTAAAATATTACTAGTCACAGGTATACTTATCTTTCTTAGCACATAATAATCTATAAATATTCGATTATAGTCTGTGTATGGGTGGAAGATGGAAAAAATATTAGATGAAAACTATTATGACTTTATAATTAACAACACGCTGGCGTTGCAGAGTGAGGGTGAATCTATTACTGTTTTAAATGAAAGGCACTCTATGCTCCATGTACCGGTCAATATTTTTAATATGTGTGATCTTGGTATGTACCCATACAATAGATTTCCTACATTATTTACTCTGTTATCACAATTGAGTCTTGACAGTTCCAATATATCTCAGATACAGGCGAATCCATCTCTGGCCCTATTTGGGACGGGGGTCCTTATTGGTATCATTGATACAGGGGTGGACTATACACATCCTGCGTTTAAAAGAAGCGATAATACATCCCGCATTGTTTCTATTTGGGATCAGACGATCCAAAGTGGGTATCCGCCTGAGGGATTTACTTATGGTACCGAATATGATAATCAAATATTAAACCTTGCGTTAAGAACAGAGGAGCCTTTTACTATAGTACCATCCACTGATACAAATGGGCATGGTACAGCAATAGCAAGTATTGTAGCGGGAAGCCCGGATCCTGAAAATTCATTTACAGGAGTTGTCCCTCAATCCCAGTTGGTGGTAGTAAAGTTAAAGGAAGCAAAGCAAAATCTACGCAGAATTTTTTCGGTGCCTGAGGATGTGGTGTGTTTTCAAGAAACGGATATTATTCTTGGAATCCGTTATGTACTTAGTGTTGCACAAAGATTAGGGAGGCCGATTGTTATCTTAATCGCAGTTGGCTCCAGTATGTCGGGACATGAGGGAGTGGGGGCAACAAGCAGTTACATAGACTTTCTTTCACAGCTTTCTCATGTGAATGTTGTTGTTTCGGCTGGAAATGAGGGGAATAAGAACAGACACTTTTATGGAAATGTCCGGGCTGCCCCGTATGTCCAGGAATTTGAATTGAAGATATCTTCAAACGACCCTTTTTTTTCCTTTCAGATCTGGCCCGATATCCAGGCCAGATTAGCTGTACAAATTATTGCACCAACAGGTGAAATGACATCACTCATTTACCCCTCTATTGGGACGTGTGTGAATCATCAGTTTGTATTTAGCCAGACTGAGATGTGGGTTAATAATATATTACTTGAAGAAGAAAACGGAAGCCAGCTTATATTGATTCGTTTTGTAAATGCTTCGGAAGGAATCTGGCGTGTGCGTGTCAATGGTATTGATCAGGCTCCTTTTTCATATAATAGCTGGCTGCCAAGCGGCGATATGATTTCGAATGAGACCTTTTTCTTATTATCCACTCCTGACACAACAATTACTGCTCCCGGCAATGCAGATCATGTGCTGACCGTAACTGCTTACGATCAAGTCACGGGAAGTATTATAATAGATTCCAGCAGGGGATATACACGGGGGGGCAGGGTTAAGCCTGATGTGGCGGCGCCGGGAAGTATGGTTCCATGTGCTGTCCCGGGAGGCGGTTACGCCAGTTTAACAGGAACCGGCGCCGCCGCTGCCCATGCGTCAGGTGCTGTTGCCATGGTTTTTGAATGGGCAGTTGTCCGCGGAAATTATACATCCCTTACAGGGAAGGATGTCAACAGTCTGATTATCCGGGGGGCCACCAGAAATCCTATTTATGCATATCCCAATAACATATGGGGATATGGAAAATTAAATATGTATGCTCTTTTTGAGCTGCTGACTTTCATTTAGCCGGTGTTAAAGAGGATTCAAGGCTATTTTCTAAATGCAAACTTAGGTACTCCTTTTTCAGTAGGAACATTGACTTCTCCCTGAATCAGAGGCTGTGCATATGCAATGAATTCCTGGCTGACATCGGTTCCATCTTTTGTGATCCAATCAAGAGGTATCGTTTTTTCCTGGTTGCAGATGAGATTTACATCAGCAGTTACATAGTCAATAGTATAAGGCTCATCACTGCTTCTTTTAAAAGCAATCATTTTACCAGTTTCCCCTTCCAAAGCACACTGCACTCCGTAGGCTCCGGAGGCAATTGCTTCTTTCTGGTCTGTTCCTGACAGCATAGTGGAGGAGCAGCGCTGGCAGACATTCAGTTCGATAGAACGTACTTTTACGCCGAGCCTGTCTTTGACCAGATTTTCAAGATACTTGCCGGAACCTGTCAACATTTTGTGGCCAAAAGCGTCTACTCCGATATCGCTGGAAAATTCACAGATGAAGGTTCCGTTTTTATCGTGGATTCCCTCAGAAATGCAGACAACAAGGTTCGGTGTTGTTTCCAAGGCTTCAGCGACCTTTTTGAGGAACAGTTCCTGGTCAAAGTCAGTTTCCGGCAGATAGATTAAGACAGGGTTGTCCCCATCAAATTTACGGGCAAGGGCACTGGCCGCGGCCAGCCATCCGGCATGGCGGCCCATAATCTCTACAATCGTAACAGATTTTTTGTTGTCGTATACCGAAGCATCAATGCCGATTTCCCTGACTGTGGATGCAATGTACTTAGCTGCGCTGCCAAAACCTGGCGTGTGGTCTGTTTCCACCAGGTCATTATCAATGGTCTTGGGAATTCCGATAACTTTGATATCAGAGCCAGTTTTTTCCGCATAACGGGAGAGCTTACTCACCGTGTCCATAGAGTCATTACCGCCTATGTAAAAAAAGTAACCGATGTTCATGGCATGGAATTTCTCAAACAGCGTGGCATATACGGGATTATCCAAATTTTCAGGCAGTTTGTATCTGCATGAACCCAGGTATGAGCCGGGGGTGGTTTTAATTAGTTCCAATTCACCGGATAGTTCCAGGGGTTTCATGTCCATGCAGCGGTCGTTTAAAAAGCCTTCTATTCCGTTAATCATCCCATACACGGTGCCGAAAGAGTCTTCTCTGTTCAGTGCTTCATAGACTACTCCGTAAAGGCTGGCGTTAATAACTGCGGTTGGTCCGCCGGACTGGCCGACAATAACATTTTTTTTCATAATAATTCCTCCAAAGTGATTTCAGGTTTTTATATATTAACTATAATGGATAAATACTTTTTTTACAACCGGTACAAACTGTAGAAGGTGTAAATTATAGTAATTGTTCAGAACCATGAACAGATACAATTTATCAGAAAACAGTTGGAAATTTAGAAGATATGCATTATAATTGCAGTATCTGAATAAAGAGGTGTGATTATGAAATATATATCATTTGCAGTTCCGTGTTACAATTCGGAAGCCTACATGGAAAAAGCGATTCAATCAATTTTAAAAGGTGGGGAAGATGTAGAGATTATTGTCGTGAATGACGGATCTACAGACAAGACTAAGAAACTGGCCAAGCATTATGCAGAGTTGTACCCCACGATTGTAAAGGTGGTAAATAAGGAAAATGGAGGACATGGGGACGCGGTGAATTCTGGGCTTTCCCATGCGACGGGCAGGTATTTTAAAGTTGTAGACAGCGATGACTGGGTAGATGAGGATGCCTTGCTGAAGATTTTAGATACTGTGAAGGGGTTTGTCCATGCAGAAACCGAGGTAGATATGATGGTGGCCAATTATGTTTATGAGAAGGTAGGTGTGGAACATAAGAAGGTTATTCATTACCGTAATGTACTTCCGCAAAACCAGGTTTTCCACTGGGATGATATTGGACATTTCCATTTAGACCAGTATATTTTGATGCATTCTGTTATTTACCGGACAGAGATGCTCAAGCTCTGCCAGCTGAAGCTGCCAAAGCATACATTTTATGTAGATAATATTTATGTCTATTTTCCACTGCCTCATGTGAGGACTATGTACTATATGGATGTGGACTTTTACCGGTATTTTATAGGCCGGGAGGACCAGTCTGTAAATGAGAAGGTTATGATCAGCAGGATTGACCAGCAGATATTTGTAACAAAATCTATGATAGCCATGTATGAGCTCAGAATGATCTCCAGTAAAAAGCTCAGAAAGTATATGGTTAATTATCTTGCGATTATGATGACTGTGTCGTCCATTTTGTGTATCCGGTCTAAGAAACAAGAGAATCTGGAGAAAAAAACGGAACTTTGGAAGTATCTGAAAAAGAAAGATTACAGCACTTATGCAAAGATTCGTTATGGAATTCTGGGGCAGACAATCAACCTCCCCGGCAGATCAGGCCGAAAGGTTTCATCTATGGTTTACAGTGTGGCCAGAAGGCTGATTGGGTTTAATTAGCAATTCAATAAGTATAATTTACCAGCCAGAGTGCATACTAGTAGTAAAAAAGGAGTATGTATTATGGCTGTTAATTTTGCAGAAAGTAAGACGAAATACAATTTGATGAGAGCGTTTGCAGGTGAGAGCCAGGCAAGGAACCGGTATACAATTGCGGCAGACAAGGCCAGAGAGCTGAAAATGTATACAATTTCAGATATTTTCTTATATACCGCAGATCAGGAAAGGGCCCACGCTGAGAGATATTATGAGCTTCTTAGAGACCTTTCCGGGGAAACGATTTTTATTGACGGAGGATATCCGGTAGACCAGCAGGAGACACTTGAGGAACTTCTGCGTGCTGCAGAGCATAATGAAAGAGAGGAATACGAGGACGTATATCAGGCATTTGGCGATGTGGCAAAGGAGGAAGGGTTTTTGGAGGCATCTTATGCCTTTTATCAAATTGCAGAAATAGAACATACCCATCAGGAACGGTTTGGGGAAGTAGCCAGGCTGCTGGAAAATAATCAGTATTTCTCCAGTGAGAGCGAATCCAAGTGGATATGTACGAACTGCGGACATATCCATGAAGGGAAAAATGTTCCGGCTGTATGTCCGGTATGCCGTCATGCACAAGGATATTTCCTGCCTTATACACTTGCAGCATATAAAGTCTAGTACATCAGAGAAGATATTTGTATATTGTTATGAATTGAATGGCCAGGAGGGCATTAAATGAGCCAGAAAGTAGAAAATCTGCTGAATCTTGCATTGGATGCTACGGAAGAAGAAAGACTGAAGTCGCTGGAATTGGCTGTCGGATATAATCCGGTTGACCGGGAGTGGGATTTGATTATCAAGTACTCTGGTTCTCTGGAGACTGTGAATGAATTGGCTACATCTGTAACGGAATTATCCAATGAGTATGCAATTATTACGATCAGAGAATCATTAATTCCAGTACTGACATTAATACCTCAGGTAGAATTTATAGAAAAACCAAAGAGACTATTTTTTCAGGTAGTAAATGGAAAGCGAGTTTCCTGCATCGATCCGGTGCAGCGGGCTCCTTTTTCATTGTTTGGAAGGGGTACCCTGGTTGCGGTTTTGGACAGCGGAATTGATTATACCCTTGCTGATTTCAGGAATCCGGACGGAACTACACGGATAAGAGCACTGTGGGACCAGACGATAACTGGAAATCCTCCCGCGGGGTATAATATCGGTACAGAATATACTATGGCTGAGATTAACGAGGCTCTAAGCCAGGATAACCGGATGGAAAGAGAAAGAATTGTGCCCAGCCGGGATACATCGGGACACGGAACGTCAGTAACAGGAATTGCCGCAGGCAACGGAGCCGGGAGTCCCAACAGGTTGAATGCAGGTGTTGCATCCGAAAGTGAACTTTTAATTGTTAAACTGGGAACTCCGAGACCGGAAGGTTTTCCCAGGACTACAGAACTGATGATGGCGGTGGATTATGCCGTGAGAAAAGGGCTGGAATATCAGATGCCGGTGGCCATAAACATCAGCTTTGGAAATACATACGGTTCCCATGATGGAACTTCCCTTCTGGAACGGTTCTTGGATGATATATCAAACTATTGGAAAAGTGTCATATGTGTAGGCAGCGGGAACGAGGGAACAAGCAGCGGGCATACGTCGGGAATTCTTACCCAGGGAGTGGAAGAACGCATTCAATTAGGGGTGCAGGTGAATGAACCCACACTCAATGTACAGGTGTGGAAATCTTACGTGGATGATGTAGATATTTCCATAGAAAGTCCTTCTGGAGTAAGAGTCGGACCACTTCAGCAGATTCTGGGCCCCCAGCGCTTTACACTGGGAGGAACGGAGATTCTTCTATATTATGGAGAACCAAGTCCATATAGTGTAAGGCAGGAAATTTTTATAGACCTTCTTCCCAGGTATACCTATATAGACAGTGGTGTATGGCAGATTATACTGACTCCCCGGAGAGTTGTCACGGGAGAGTATCAGATGTGGCTGCCAAGCCAGGGTGTACTAAATGTGGGCACTGGATTTTTGTTTCCTAAAAGTGATGTCACGCTTACCATACCATCCACGGCTTCCCGGGTGATAACTGTGGGAGCATATAATGCGCTTACGTTTACCTATGCAGATTTCTCCGGCAGAGGAGCTGCAGGTGTAGTCGGATATCCCACAGCAGCGAAACCAGATCTGGTAGCTCCCGGTGTGCGTGTTACGACAGTGGTGCCCGGAGGCGCATATGCGGAAGTTACCGGTACGTCTTTTGCTACACCTTTTGTGACTGGAAGTGCCGCACTTTTGATGGAATGGGGTATTGTAAATGGGTATGATGCGTATTTATACGGAGAAAAAGTGAAAGCTTATCTGCGCAGAGGAGCCCGGGAACTTCCTGGATTCAGTGTTTGGCCTAATAATCAGATGGGGTATGGGGCTTTATGTGTGCGGGACAGTATACCTGTGTAAGAGAGGGCGACCTTTCTCCGGTATACCTTATTAGACATTAGTAGTTCAAGAAGTATACATTATTGAAAGCCTGCACGGCTAAACTATAACAAAAATGAAAATAATAATCTGCAAAATGCTTTATATGTGGTAAAATAGAGAAAGATAAAAAGTAAACGAGGTAGGAGAACTATGTTTCGTCTGAGTACACTGTGTTACATTGAAAAAGATGGCTGTTATTTGATGCTGCACCGGACAGTCAAGGAAAATGATGTGAATAAGGATAAGTGGATAGGTGTGGGAGGACATTTTGAAGCCCGGGAGAGTCCGGAGGAGTGCCTGTTGAGAGAAGTAAAGGAAGAAACGGGATATACGCTGACCTCTTATAAATACAGGGGGATTGTAACTTTTATATATGGAGAGGATATTGTAGAATATATGTCTCTGTATACGGCGGATGATTTTACCGGCGTGCCAATCCCCTGTAACGAGGGCGAACTGGAATGGGTGGATAAGAGGGCGGTTTTCAGCCTGAACATCTGGGAAGGAGATAAGATTTTTTTCCGGCTTTTGGAAGAGGAGAGAGAATTCTTTTCTCTCAAACTGGTGTACGATAAGGATGACACTCTGCGGTATGCTGCATTGGACGGCAAGCCTATGGAAGTAGGGAGGAGATAGAATAATGGTTGAAGCAGGAGTTATACACGGAAGATTTCAAATTTTCCATTTAAAGCACATGGAATACTTACTGGCAGCAAAAATGAGATGTAAGAAATTATATATTGGAATTACACACTCAGATATTGTTTCTTTTGCAGCAACATCTGATTTGGATTTGCATGGAACGACAAGGCGGGACAACCCCCTCACGTATTTTGAACGTCTTGAGATGATACAGGGAGCATTAGCTGATTTTGGAGTAAAAAGAGAAGAATATGAGATTATTCCCTTCCCTGTGAGCCAGCCCGATTTAATTCTCCAATATGCACCCGGGGATGCGGTTTATTATATGAGCCTCTGTACCGAGTGGGATGAAGAGCGCTGTCAGATTCTGGAGGGACTGGGGCTGAAGACGGAGGTCCTCTGGAGAAGGACGAAAGAGGACATGGGAATTACCGGGAGCGAAATCAGGAAATTGATTGTAGAAGAAAAGGATTGGCAGCAGTATGTGCCTAAAACAGTAAGTGAATATATTACAGAACATGAAATAGAGCAGAGAATACTAAACTTGAATTATCTGTTCGAATAGAAGAAATCAGGAGTAAATGGATGAGGGGAGAAATGTTCTCCCTCCATCTATTTACTCCTTTTGAGGCCGGCAAAATGGGTTCTGTTTTACTTATGGCAGCAGAAAAACATACATAAGAACAAAGTGGCAAATGCTGCCGCCCATAACAAACAAGTGGAATATTTCATGACTCCCGAAGTTTTTATGTTTGTCATTGAATATAGGAACTTTCAGCGCATAAATAATTCCTCCGATTGTGTAGATGATGCCTCCGGCTAAAAGCCATGAAAATGCGGCACTGGACATGTTATTTAAAATCTGGGTAAAAGCCAGTACACAGGCCCAGCCCATTCCAATATATAAAATGGAAGATACCCATTTCGGGCAAAACACCCAAAAAGCTTTGATTAGTATTCCTAAGATTGCAATGAACCACACAATTCCAAGAAGAATTTTGCCCGTGCGTCCCTGCAGAACCAAAAGGCAAATTGGTGTGTAGCTTCCGGCAATTAGTATAAAAATCATCATATGGTCAATCTTTTTTAAAATAGTATTTTTCTTTTCCGACAAATTAAACGTATGGTAAGTAGTGCTTGCTGCATACAATAAAATCAGGCTTACAGCATAAATGGCCAGAGAAATCACATAGAGCTTGCTTGGTTCGTGCGCTGCCTTTATTAACAAGGGAATTGCTGCGAATATTGCCATCAGCATTCCGATAAAATGTGTAATTGCGCTTCCTGGATCCTTAATAAATTGTTTTTTGTTCATAAGTAACGCACCTCCTAGAAATAAAAAGTATTACATGTAGTATTGAAAACTATGTTTAGTATATGCATATATTACAACTAATATTACGAAATTGCAAGTGGTGAAGCATAATTTTTTCTAGTGTTATAATATAGCCATGAGCTCGATTCCGTTTCGCTGCATCTCGCTGGGGTAGAGCGCCAAATAAACGTCTTAAAATAGCTGCATACAAAAGCAAGCTTTCTTCTGCAGCTATTTCAAGACATTTGCATGGCTGAACTGTAACGGAAAATTGACATTTGACAGGAAATTTGTTATGATATCCCCTGAGACTTTGTGAATATCCTTTACGTGGTGTCAGGTAAAGGGTATTTTTTTGGACTAAAGCCCTTCGGCTGGGTCAAAAAGGATAAAATGTAAAATTAAAGGAGATATATGGAAGAAGTAAGATTTGAAGAACTGGGGCTGCTCCCTGAAATTGTAAAAGCGGTTAAAAAAATGGGATTTGAGGAAGCTTCACTTATTCAGGCAAAAGCGATTCCTGTTATGAAGACAGGCAAAGATATTATAGGTCAGGCACAGACTGGAACGGGGAAGACAGCGGCATTTGGAATTCCTCTTCTGGAGAAAATAGATCCGAAGAACAAGAAACTTCAGGCAGTTGTATTGTGTCCTACCAGGGAGCTGGCAATTCAAGTTGCGGAAGAAATCCGCGATCTTGCAAAATATATGCATGGAATTAAGGTATTGCCTATTTATGGAGGCCAGGAAATTGTAACACAGATTCGTTCGTTAAAAAGCGGTACTCAGTTAATTATAGGTACACCAGGGCGTGTGATGGACCACATGCGGAGAAAAACAATAAAGATGGAGGAAGTTCACACCATAGTCCTGGATGAAGCAGACGAAATGCTGAATATGGGATTCCGTGAAGATATTGAAACCATTTTGGAAGGGGTTCCTGAGGAACGCCAGACAGTTTTGTTTTCGGCTACTATGCCTAAGGCTATCCTGGAGATAACGAAAAGGTTTCAAAAGAATGCCGAGCTTATCAAGGTAACAAAAAAAGAACTGACAGTGCCGAATATTGAGCAATTTTATTATGAAGTGAAGCCCAAGAGTAAGGAAGAGGTGCTTTCACGTCTGTTAGATATATACACCCCCAAATTGTCAGTTGTATTTTGCAACACAAAAAAACAGGTTGATATTCTGGTAAACGGCCTGCTTGGCAGAGGATATTTTGCTGCGGGGCTGCATGGTGATTTGAAACAAGTACAGCGTGACCGGGTGATGCAGGGATTCCGCTCCGGAAAAACAGACATTCTTGTGGCAACGGATGTGGCTGCCAGAGGAATTGATGTAGATGAAGTTGAGGCTGTGTTTAATTATGACCTGCCCCAGGATGATGAATATTATGTACACCGTATAGGCAGAACCGGAAGAGCAGGGCGTGAAGGAAGATCATTTTCTTTCGTGTCCGGAAAAGAAGTATATAAATTAAAAGAAATACAGCGTTACTGCAAGACAAAAATCTATGCTCAGAAAGTGCCGTCTTTAAATGATGTAGCAAATACAAAAATGGAAAACATACTTGGGGAAATCGACCATATTATTGAAACGGACGACCTGACAAAGTACCTTCACGTAATTGAAAGTAAAGTAAATGATTCCGACTATACTGCCATGGATTTGGCAGCGGCATTTCTGAAGCTCAGCTCCGGACAAAGCGAAGTCAGTCCGGAAGAAGTGGAATTTGGTGATACCGGAGCGGAAGAGGCCGGTATGGTTCGTCTTTTCATTAATATAGGCAAGAAGAATAAGGCTAAACCTGGGGATATCGTTGGCGCCATCGCAGGAGAGAGCGGTATTCCGGGAAAATTGATTGGGTCTATCGACATGTATGATAAATATACATTTGTAGAAGTTCCTAAGGATTATGCAAGAGAAGTATTGAATGCTATGAATCATACAAAAATAAAAGGAAAAGCCATTGCTGTAGAGCCGGCTAACCAGAAATAGAGAATTATTTAAAGAGGACTTGCCAGGTAAGCTCGTGGGATACACGAACTTACCTGGCAAGTCCTTTTTTATATAATAGGAAACGTAGTTTCCTATTATATAAAACCCTCCGGGGGATGGCACTGCGGTGTAAGAGGTAGATGTCGCTATGCGACCGCCGCAGGCGCAAGAGTTTGCGAAGCAAACTCTTTATTTGAAATACCTATCTTCTTATAATTGTACCGGCTTTTCCCTTGATACCTTCTTTTACTTTGTCAAAAGAGGTGATAAGGGCGCTTCTGTCTTCACGCTGTTCGATGAACTCCACCGCGGCACGGAATTTAGGAAACATGTTATGAATACCAAAGTGTCCTTGCTCCATATATTCCTTCGCCTGGTCTATGTTGATTTCTCCCAGTTTTTCTTCATTTGGCCTGTCAAGGTTGATGCAGACTTGTTCCACACTTGTCAGAATGATCAGTTCGTCTGCATTGATTCCCTCTGCCAGCTTTCCGGCAGCTAAGTCTTTTTCAATGACGGCACTGGCACCCTTGAGGTGATTGTCCTGTTCTAAGACGGGAATGCCGCCTCCACCGCATGCAATTACAATCTGGTCAGCATCCAGCAGGGCTTTCACTGCATCTAATTCTACAATTTTAACCGGATTTGGAGCAGAGACAACGCGGCGGAAACCTTTGCCTGGTTCTTCTACCACGTAATTTCCTTTTTTACGCTCTTCATCCGCTTCCTCAGCAGTCATATAACGGCCCAGAACCTTTGTCGGGGTATAGAACGCTTCATCATAAGGGTCTACAATTACCTGAGTTAAAACGGTGCTGACTGTACGGTAAATGCCCCTGTCCAGTAACTCTTCACGGATTCCGTTCTGTAAATCGTATCCAATATAGCCCTGGCTCATTGCGGAACATACGGACATCGGCGCGGAAGTATAATTATCATGTGTTTTACCAAACTCATTCATTGCAGTGTGTATCATGCCTACCTGAGGTGCATTGCTGTGGGTTATGGCAACCTGATACCCTTCTTCAATTAAATCTGCAATGGATTTTGCCGTATTTTTTACAGCTATTTTTTGCTCAGGGAGGGTAGTACCCAAAGCCCGGTGTCCTAATGCAACAACGACTCTTTTTTTCATAATTTATATCCTCTGTTTCTTTTTAGATTTACATCAGCAGGTATATGGAAATTATAGTATTTTTTATTTTAAAAAGCAACGTTAAAGTTTAACAACACGATGACGGTGACGGGTGTGTTTCAGGAATTTAGTTAAAATATCATTGGTTTTTATTTTCAGGGTTGTTGTATTCATACATGGGTGACAGCCCAAATATTCACTTTCAAGCAATTCTTTGTCAACCAGCAGGTCTACATACCAGTCTATGTCATTCATAAGCCCCAGTACACTGACGGAACCCGGTGTAAGGCCCAAGTATTCCTCCATAAATTCAGGTTCTGCAAAAGAAAGCCGGGAAATATTAAGCTGGGCGGATAAATCTTTTGTGAGAAATTTCTTATCACCTGGCATAAGAAGCAGAAAAAATGTGGTCTTCTGACGGTTGCGCAGGAAAAGGTTCTTACATGGGAGAATTCCAAGTTCGTCTTCCACAGCCCTGCATGCCTCAATTGTAGGGGCCACATCATGGTCTACCCCCTCATAAGGGATGCGCAGCCTGTCCAAAAGGTCGTAGGTCTTTTCCTCTGTCTTTGAGCGCTGGGAGCAGTCAGGTTTGCTTGTAAAATGTTCTTTGCTTACGTAGATTTTATCCATTATTCCATCCTTTCTTTGGCAGGTTTTGTTTCTGCCTTATGACTTCATAAAAAATAGTTCGGGTTTCAATAATCCGGAAAGTAGTTCCGGGTGTAGAAGAGTATACAATAAATCAGCTGTAAATAGTACACACAGCAGGATACACAGGGCAGCCTGTATATAAGGCGGAAATCTGTGAAAAAACTCATTCCAGCAGGGGGCCAGATAGTATAGAAAAGCACAGCCTATCATAGCAAAGAAAATTGCCCCGCCCAGGAAGGTTCTCCCGTCCAGATTTAAAAAGTATCCGGTGTAATCGGTAAGTATGACATCCCATTCATATTCCAGAATCCAATTGATAAGGTACTCAATCAGGGCGTATACAGCCATAATCATCAGAAATACGAGAAGCGGCTTCCTGGAAAACATCCTGATGAGAATTAATAAAATCAGTCCGCACAGTCCATACAGCGGCAGCCAGGGACCTAACAAAAATCCACGGCCCGGGAGTGCACCATCAAGGAGCAGGTGAATAAAACTTTCCAGAATCCATCCAAATATAGAGAAAGCAAAAAACAAAAAGACACAGGATAAAAAGTTATATTTCTGACCTGCCTGCATCGGAGCTTTTACTGCCCGCCTTGGCGGTTGGATAGAATATAAAAATGCAGGATACTGCTCAGGGGCAAAATAGGAAATCTTTGTGTAAGGCCCCTGGGAATCATCATAAAGAGCCTTGCTGATTAAAAGCTCATCCTCAGAGGGAACATATTCCAGCAGACTATCCTGGAATATTTCGTATCCGCTTGCCCTGCATAAAATGTAATTTTTCCTCAGTTTCATGTAGAGTTCGGCATCCGTTCCCGTCATATAAGGATTGACAAAAGTAAAACCTAGTATTCCAAAGGTTAAAAATGCAAGAATCTGCCAGCCCAGGAAGGACAGATGAAGTAAAAACATCTTCCACTTATTCCCATGCATCAGTTGTCTGGACAGCTGGAAAGCCTCACTCCGTTTGACGGCCGGATTCTCTGCAAGGATAAAAGGAATCATAATGTATTCATAATGCTTAATGAATCCGCCTATAATGGTAAGATTCCAAAGCCATTGAAATGCATTGCGGCAAAACATAATCCATGCAGGATTGCGGAGATACCTCAGTTTATAAAGGAAAAATATCTTGCTGATTCTGGTCTGGCGGTAATTCCGGGCCTCCAGGAAAAACCTCCGCTCACCGATGAGCAGAATATTTGCAACAAAAAACTGATAGGCCAGTATAGCGAGTGCGCCTGCTGCCAGAAAAACAGAGGACCAGTTAAAGTGGCCATCTAAAATACTGTTTATGGCTCTAAGAATAGAAAAAGATACAGACCTTCCGCTTGTATACATATCAATCAGATAATCTGTAACCGTATGTACAGAAGGCGACGAGAGAAAAACAGGATTTTTTGTGCCGGTTATCTGTTCGAAAGTATCCGTTACAACCTCAGAATTCGGTAAACCTGCCGAAGAGGAGGCATCAGAATAGTCATCCTGTATCTGTGTGTCAGGGTCATACTGGTTTAAAACTGCTGTAGAAGATGTATAGGCAGTTGTCAGCATGGCAATCAGAAAACAAACGGCAATCATACGCCAGTAGTTTGATTTTAAGGACGCTATAGTTTTTTTCTTTAGTGCTTTTCTTTTCCACATACGGAAAACCTCCGGAGAGTTCGATTATCACCTTTATTATAGTAAAGTTACAAAGATAACGCAATCAAAAAAACTCCGGCTGGAACAATTTAAGATATAAAGCCTTGTTCCAGACGAAGTTTTTGTTCTGATAGTCCTGGGCTTGTAAGAAACCTTAATTAGACTGATACCATCCCCAAAGATAGAGGATAGGCCACAGCAGACCAATCAGGCCCCAGGCAGAGAATCCTGCAGTTACTGTAGAATAGATAATGTTGGCAACGTAATATATAGCCAATATGACGCCCATAATTAGTACGGACTGCTTGGATTTATATGCAACCCCTACAATACCGGAAGCCAGAAGAATAAAGGCACCGATGAACATCAGGGCATAGGACAGTGTAGTAGGTGCTGCTATACCCATTGTAGCATAAGTTTCTTCAACCACACCTCTCATGGCGACTGAAATAATGCTGGAAATCAAGGTCAGACAGCCAATAACAATCAAGATGATAGATAAGACTTTTAATAATTTGCTTTGTTTTCTCATGAAAAACCCTCCTCATGTTATAAAAATAGTTTCTGCATATAAAATGCAAGTGTCCATTAAGCTATGTAAAGAATGCTACATTCGTCTTAATGCTTCAATAGGGCTCAGTTTAGCCGCTTTTCTTGCAGGGTATATTCCGAATACAATTCCTACGCTGCATGAGAAAATCGTGGCTATCAGGATAGCCGGGAAAGAAAGCTGTGCTTTGATTCCTCCGATGCCGAGAGCCGTTATCAATGCCGTAAGGGCAGCTCCAAGTATAATTCCTATGACCCCGCCCATTCCTGAGATGATTGCGGATTCACAGAGAAATTGTGCAATGATAGAGCCGGTCTTTGCTCCCAGTGCTTTACGGATCCCAATCTCCCGGGTACGCTCGGTAACAGATACAAGCATGATATTCATAACGCCGATGCCTCCAACAATAAGGGAAATGCCCGCAACTAATGCAACAAATGCAGTTACACCATCCATAATGGAGCCAAACATATCAGCAAAGTTTATCGGTTTCTGTTGAATAAAGGGAGCATCCCCCAGGTTCTGATGTCTGGAATTCAGTATTTGGACGGCAGTTTTAGCAACTCTGGCAGCCTGATCCTTATCGTATGAAGTGATAGAAACCGATGGAAAGGCATCAATAGGGTTGCCAAAGGCTTTTGAAACCGTGTAAGGCATTTCTATGGAGATACTTTGATCCATCCCCATAGCCTGATACTGCTTTTCGGCTTCCATCATTTCCGGTGAAGTTTTACGAATACCGATGATATTTACATTTTGTATGCTACTGTCGACTTTCAGTTCTATACTCATGCCGACAATATCTGTATTTCCGAATAAATATAAAGCTGTCAGCTCATCAACCACGCAGACCATATTGGCATTCGCTACATCATTGTCTGTAAAATAATTTCCCTTTACCAAAGGTTCTGTGTATTGTGCATACTCGTAATCAGGCGTAGTCAGCGTCACATATGCGTCAAAATTGCCTTTACGGGTAGTGATGGAACCAGAGGTTGCCGAGGAGGCAGATACACTTTGCACAGATTCATCCAGGGAGGTCCTCAAAAATGCAATATCCTCTCCTGTTATGACGTTTGGATCCGAGACTTCATCTGTATTTGCCTGTATAGTAACTGTATTATTCTGTTCATTTGAGGCATCCACCACATCCTTTTTCAAGCCGTTTCCAATAGAAACAATTGTAACAACAGATGTGATACCTATAATAATACCAAGCATGGTCAAAAAGGAGCGGCCTTTATTGGAACGGATGTTGTCAAGAGCCATTTTTACATATTCTAAAAATTGTCCCATATTATGTCCTCTTTTCTTAGTCTGTCAGGCTATTCATTTGGACTTGCCTGTATGGTGACCGCACTATTTTTCTTATCTGAAGCATTGGAGTCATCCGTATCCGGTTTATCTACAGCAGTTGCCTTCATACCTTCTTCAATATCTACATTCAGATCATTTACGACCTTGTCACCCTTTTTCAAACCGCTTTTTATTTCGATTGAGGTTGTGGATGCAGTTCCCAGTTCAACTGGATTCTTCTTCACAACACCATCTTTAATTACATATACGAAGTCTCCGTCGGAGGACGTATTAATAACCTCGGTGGGAACCACAAGGACATCATTGGCCTCTGCCACAGTCATAGAGATTTTTGCGGTGGCACCAATGCAGACATTTTCGTCAGGATTGTCAATGTGGATCTCCGCACCAATGACTGGATTGCCTTTTTCATTATTGATGGCTATTTTATTGACTTTGGACAGCGTACCCTGATACTTATATTGTCCAATGGTAATGTCTACCTTATTTCCAACCTTTACCTTTTCATAATCGTCAGGAGATATTTCTATTTTTACGCGCACTTTTTCAGTACTTGCAATTGTAAACATAGCCATTCCCTGTGTAGCAGTATTCGTCTGCATTGCATCTACAGAGGCAATAACACCGTCCATGTCCGCTTTCATTCCTTCTTTTCCCTTTTCAACCAATTCAGCCGGTGTCAGTGCAGACAGTTCAGCCAGGTTGTCACTGATTTCCAGGTTTGCCAGTTCAGAAGATGTCATACCTGAGCTTGAGGAGGAAGAAGATGCTGCGTTATATGCAGCTTCCCATTCTGCATATGCAGCTTCATACTGGGCTTTGAGTGCAGGGTAGCCTGCATCGTCTACATTAGGAGCAGTGAGGTTATTTAATTCGGTAGTTTTTTTATTATACTGGTCCTGTGCATCCGCATAGGCAGATTGTGCATCTGTGAAATCCTGATATGCCTGGAGTAAAGTTTTTTCTTCCGGTGTACGGCTATTTTCATCTTTGGCTTCCGCTGCGGCAGCTTTTTCGCCTAGCCCCTGGTATTTCATACTGATGGAATCCATAAGGCTCTGTTTTTCTCTCATAACAGAGTTAAACTGGTCAATCTCCTGCTGTAGTTCGTTACGGGTGGTATTGTATTTGTCCGTGGCAGCAGGTTCTGAAGCAAGGTTTGCCTGATATTGTGCATAAGCCTGATCCACCTGGGCAGCAAGGTTATTTACCTTAGCAGCTAACTTATTCGCCTGATCTGCTGCTTGGGCAGATGCTGCATTTGCTGCATCGATTGCTTTTGCATTCTGTGCTCTGGATGCCTGAGAAGTATTCAGGCTGGACTGCAGTGTGAGTTGTGCCTGCTGGTTATCACGTTCTAAGTTTTTTGTATCAAATGTAATCAGAAGGTCACCTGACTTTACTGCGTTGCCTATAACAGCATTGCAGTTTGTAATAGGCGCCGTGACAGGGGAGTAGTATGTTTTTGTATTTTCGCTTTCTACTTTTCCGCTTGCATTATAGACCTCGCGGACATCCCCTGTTGTCACTTCTGAAACCTGGAGTGACGTATTTTGTGAACCACTGCCTTGTTTAGAAAGCAGTGAAGCAACAACAATAATAATTGCAAAAACTGCAACTACGGGAATAATAACCCATCCGGGAAGCTTTTTCCTGGGAGGTTTGGAGGCTTCCTTATCCTCCAGCTCGTAAGAGTCTTCATCCTGAAATGCATCCTCACCGGAAATCTCCGTATCAAATGTGTCTAAAATTTCATCCTGTTCTTTTTTCTTTTTAGAAAACATATTATGCTTCCTCCTTTTCCGTATTCAGATTTTCATTCAGATAATCGTCTTCTATGCGTCCGTCAACAATACGGACGACTCTCTTGACCTGGCCGGCAATATCGTCATCGTGGGTAATGATGATGACGGTGCGCCCTCCCCTGTGGAGCCCTTTTAATATTTCCATAATTTCCTTTGTGGACTTTGTGTCCAGATTACCCGTTGGCTCATCGGCCAGTACAATCGGCGGCTGCGCGGCGATGGCACGTGCAACTGCAACTCTTTGCTGCTGGCCTCCTGACAATTCGTTAGGCCTGTGTTTCAGACGTGTGTCCAAACCTACTTTCCGTAAAGCCTCAACAGCGACTTTACGGCGCCTCTGTTTACCCAGTCCGCGGTAAATAAGGGGAAGTTCTACGTTCCCTACAGCGTCCAGGTTTGATACCAGATTGAATCCCTGAAAAATAAAACCGATTTCCTTGTTGCGGATGTCTGACAACTGATTGTCTGTGAGCTTTGAAACATCCTGCCCGTTCAGATAGTAGTTTCCTGATGTTGGGACATCCAGACAGCCCAACATGTTCATAAGTGTAGACTTTCCGGAACCCGAATGTCCTATAATTGCTACAAATTCGCCCTTTTGAATGTTCAGGTTTATGCCGTCTAATGCGCGTACTTCATTTTCACCGGGATTATAGATTTTATGTATGTTCTCAATTTTAATGAGTGGTTCCATGAAAAATCCCTCCATAATTGTGGTATAATATAATACCATATTTGTATTACTTAACTAATACAATATTATCTTATAGACAAAAAGTCAATACCTTTATCAAATAAAATGTGTAGAGAAAGTGAATATGGGAGACATTTACAGTAAGGTTATTGTCTGTTACAATACTAAGATGCGTTTATGATTTTACCCTTGCAGGCAAAATCGTTACAGTTCACATCCTATAGGTGCGCACTGTAACGGCACGGTCTGAACAGTAGCGGAAAATCACCACACTTAGATATGGAGGGAAGAATTGTGAGAAAGTTACTGCCGTTTCTGCGCGGCTATGAAAAAGAGAGTATTATTGGTCCGTTATTTAAATTGCTTGAAGCGATATTTGAATTGATTGTACCGCTTGTAATGGCGCGGATTATTGATGTAGGGATTAAGAATGCAGACGTCCCTTATATATGGCGGCTGGGAGCGTTCCTGGTTGCACTTGGTATTTTGGGACTTGTCTGCTCCGTAACTGCCCAGTATTATGCCGCGAAGGCAGCTGCAGGGTTTGGGACAAAGCTGCGGCACGCCTTGTTTGACCATATTCAGCAATTGTCTTATGAGGCGATAGATAAAGAGGGGGCTTCTACATTGGTTGTGCGTATGACTAGTGACACAAATCAGGCGCAGGCGGGAGTCAACCTGTTTCTCAGGCTGTTTCTCCGGTCACCGTTTATTGTTGTAGGAGCTGTCGTTATGGCCTTTTTGATTGATACAAAGGCGGCGGTGATTGTATTGATTACAGTACCTTTACTTTCTCTTGTGATTTATGGGATTATAGCTTCATCTATTCCACTGTACAAGAAGGTTCAGAAAGGATTGGATCAGATTCTGCTTTCTACTAAGGAGAACCTGGAGGGAATTCGTGTCATACGGGCGTTTAGGACCCAGAATCAGGAAAAGGAAGAGTATGAGGAAAAGAGCAGTGACTTGATGCAGTTTCAGCTTCATGCGGGCAGGATATCGGCATTGTTGAATCCTCTGACTTATGTGCTTGTAAATCTGGGAATTATTGCGATTGTCTGGTATGGAGGGCGGATAGTAAATGTGGGGAGAATCACTCAGGGAGAGGTGATTGCTCTTGTAAACTATATGACCCAGATTTTACTGTCATTAGTAGCTCTTGCCAGCCTGGTCATCTCTTTCACGAAAGCAATGGCGTCTGCTGTAAGAATCAATGAGGTTTTTGATTTACAGTCAGAGATTAAGGAGGGAAGTGAAGAGGCAGGACAGGATCAAAAAGAGATTCCCCGTGTTGAAATGCAGGATGTGACCTTTTATTATGAGGGAAGCCAGGAACCGGCTCTGACTCATATTACGTTTCAGGCTTATGCAGGAGAAACTATCGGCATCATAGGAGGAACAGGCAGTGGAAAAACTTCTCTTGTAAATCTGATACCGAGGTTTTATGATGCGGACGAAGGCCATGTGCTTGTAAGTGGACTGGATGCCAAAATATGGAGAATCGATGCTTTGAGAAGTCGGATAGGTGTGGTTCCCCAAAGGGCAGTTTTGTTTCATGGAACAATCCGTGAGAATATGCAGATAGGGAGAGCAGACGCTGGGGATGATGAGATATATGACGCACTGAAAACTGCGCAGGCGCTGGAAATCGTGGAATCTAAACCGGCAGGACTTGATACGGTTATCAGTCAGGGAGGGAAGAACCTTTCCGGCGGGCAGAGGCAGCGTCTCACAATTGCCAGGGCACTGGTGAGAAGGCCCCAGGTACTGATATTAGATGACAGTGCATCGGCACTGGATTTTGCAACAGATTACAGACTGCGGAAAGCGCTGTCCTCGGATACATCAGGAATGACTGTTTTTATCGTATCCCAGCGGGCTGCATCCATCCGGTATGCGGACAGGATTATTGTACTGGATGACGGAGAGATGGCAGGGTATGGGTCTCATGAGGAGCTGCTGAAAGAGTGCCAGGTGTATCAGGAAATCTGTTATTCACAGCTTTCCAGAGAGGAGGTGCAGTAATATGTCAGGCAAAAAAAATACAACACTGAAGAAAATCTTACTTCTGATTAAACCCTATATGCATTATATGGTGCTTTCTCTGGTGTTTGCCGTTATTTCGGTTTTACTGACGCTGTATGCACCAATTCTTATTGGAGATGCAATCGATTATATTATTGGAAAAGGACAGGTAGATTTTGAAGCAGTATTTTACCTCTTAAAAGTACTGGCAACGGTAATATTTATAACAAGTTTAGCCCAATGGCTGATGAATCTGTGCAATAATATTTTAACTTACCGGGTTGTGAAAGCCGTGAGGACCCGGGCCTTTTCACAACTTCAGATACTGCCGCTGAAATATGTTGACAGTCACCAGTATGGAGAAATAATCAGCCGTATGATTACAGATGTGGAACAATTTTCAGACGGACTGCTGCTGGGATTCGGCCAGTTGTTTACGGGTGCTGTGACCATTGTGGGAACGCTGGTTTTTATGCTTTCTATTAATATAAAAATTGCACTGGTTGTCATTGTGATTACCCCATTGTCATTATTTGTAGCCAGTTTCATTGCCAAAAGGACTTATATGATGTTTAAGGAACAATCTGAGGTGAGGGCAGAAATGACCTCCCTTGTAGATGAGATGGTCGGGAATCAGAAGGTTGTGCAGGCATTTGGATATAGAGACAAGGCAATGGAGCGGTTTGATGAGATAAATAAAAGGCTGCAGACAGTAAGCCTAAAAGCAGTTTTCTTTTCTTCGCTCACGAATCCGGCTACACGTTTTATAAATGGGCTGGTTTATACGGGAGTCGGTATTGTGGGGGCATTTGCTGCGATACAGGGGACGATTTCAGTAGGCCGGCTTTCCAGTTTCCTGAGTTATGCAAACCAGTATACAAAGCCATTTAATGAAATTTCCAATGTGGTGACAGAGCTGCAAAATGCACTTGCCTGCGCAAGGCGGGTTTTTGACTTTATAGAAGAGACTCCGGAGATTCAGGATTCAGAGGATGCTGTTGTTCTGGAAAAAGTAGACGGCACCCTGAAGCTGGAGGATGTTTCCTTTTCTTACAGGGAGAATGTGCCTCTTTTAAAGCATCTCAATCTGGATGTGAAACCGGGACAGAAGATTGCAATTGTAGGACCTACCGGATGTGGAAAAACAACACTTATTAACTTATTGATGCGTTTTTACGATGTGGATGCAGGCCAGATTATTCTTGGCGGTTATGACATCAGAGAAGTGACCCGGGACAGCCTCCGTGGAAATTATGGTATGGTGCTGCAGGAGACCTGGCTGAAATCAGGTACGGTAGCGGAGAATATTGCTTACGGCCGGCCGGATACTCCCGAGGAAGAAATCATAGCGGCAGCAAAGGCTGCACATGCGCATAGTTTTATTAAAAGGATGAAGAACGGCTATGATACTGTTATTCAAGAACAAGGAGGAAATCTGTCTCAAGGACAGAAGCAGCTTCTCTGTATTGCAAGAGTCATGCTGAACCTGCCTCCGATGCTGATTCTTGACGAAGCTACCTCTTCTATTGATACAAGAACAGAAGTCAGGATTCAGGAAGCTTTCCACCGTATGATGCAGGGAAGAACAAGCTTTATTGTAGCTCACCGTCTGTCCACGGTCCGTGAGGCAGATGTCATACTGGTTATGAAAGACGGAAATATTATAGAACAGGGCAGCCACCAGGAACTGCTGGCCCAGGGAGGATTTTATAAAGGATTATATGAAAGTCAGTTTGCACATTAAGTAAACAAAGGGGACTGACCCTTTTGCGCTCCGTTATCAGAATATGGGAGTGTAAGATAGAGTGTGTAAGTTCAAAATGAACTTCACACTCTGTTTTTTTGTCAGGATATGTTAAACTAAACAACAGAGAAAAGGAAGGATAGAACTACTATGGCAAGAAGAAAACGTGACCCTAAAAAAGATGCACTGGTACAGGCAATACTGAATCAGTACCAACCGGAAAACGTCGGAGACATGCAGGATGCTTTGAAAGATATCTTCGGCCCTATGTTTGAATCAATGCTTCAGGGAGAAATGAAAGATCATCTGGGTTATGAGAGTAATGACCGACAGGAAAAGGAGGGGACAAACCGCAGAAATGGATATTCAGCCAAAACACTAAAAACTTCATTTGGC
>NZ_QGDS01000008.1 GCF_003149105.1 Faecalicatena contorta
CATAGCTCCCGCTACGGACTTATTTGTAAATACTGTATAGGCATCTGCTTCTATATTTGGACATGGATATAGCTGAGGAAATGCTCCCATTCCCTTTGCAGCAATACTATGCCCGTGGGAAGCATATGCCCCCTGGTCTGAGAAACATTCCATCTTGCGGGCCGCAAAGCTTCCGTCAGGCCGTACATAAGATATAATGTGGGTGCGAATTGCATGGCGCACCCGGTTTGAAACAAAAGTCTCCTCCCTGGATACATCCAGTTTCACAAGCCTGCCGCCAACTACGGTACTCAAATATGCACAGAGCGGTTCATAGAGAATATCCTGTTTATTCCCAAAGCCGCCTCCGATATAGGGCTTTATCACTCTCACTTCTCCCCATGGGATTCCCAGAGCCTGCCCTACAACCCTCCGGCAGATGTGCGGAATCTGGGTGGAGGATACCACCACAATTCTTCCCTGCTCCATGTAGGAATAGCAGATAAAGTTTTCAATATGACAGTGCTGTACTGTCGGAGTATCATACCAGCCCTCTACTTTAATCAACCCTTCCTCTTTCCGCGCCTCCTCATAATTTCCACTACGGATAGACGTATGCTTCAAAATATTGCCGGGATAGTTCTCATGAATGAGGGGAGCATCTGCCTCCATTGCCTTCTGAGCATCCAGCACAAAAGGAAGTTCTTCATACTCCACTTTAATTGCCCGCACGGCCTGTGCCGCTGCCACTTCATTCTCAGCAACCACAGCCGCCACATCATCTCCGTAAAATTTTACATGGTCTGTCAGCAGCAGACGGTCCGCCACATCCTGGTGCTCCGGATCTGTTGACCACGGATGCCCTGCCGTAGGAAAATAACGCTTAGGAACATCAAAGCATGTCACCACTTTTACTACTCCTGGAATACGCTCTGCTTCTTTTGTATCTATTGATTTCACAATGCCGTGGGCAACCGTCGAGTGCAGGATTTTTGCTGTATAAGAACTTTTATCACATATGTCATCCGTATATTTTGCCCGTCCCGTCACCTTTTCAAAGGCATCCACACGTTTTACACTTTTCCCTATCACATGTTCTTTGTCTTTCATATCTCCGCCTCCGTATCGCGTTTTTAACATTAGAATAATCTTTTGCCTCTCACATATTTGGCAAAGATTTCCCGGTCATCTGAAAAATAAATCATCCTCTCCAGACGCTTTTTCACATCCAGAGGCTGAGGATGTTCCAGCCTTGAATCGTCCAGAATTACTGCATCCAGCTCATATCCCGGTTCAAAACTTCCTACCTTTCCGAAAAATTCACCACCACCCTTGGTGGCCATATAAAATACTTCCTCCACAGTCAAAGGTTTCAATGAGTCATCCATGAGCCTCCAGCGCATCTTTGACGCCTGAATAGCATGTGACATGGCCGCGAAAAGATTCTCTGTAGAACCGCCTGCCACATCACTCCCAATTCCTACATGAAGTCCTTCTTCAAGAAACCGCCTTACCGGAGCAACGCCGGAGGAAAGGTTTATATTAGATTCCGGACAGTGGGCGACGAACACATCATTCTCCTTCATCCTTGTGATTTCCTCCTCAGTGGAATGGACACAATGTGCCATAACCGTAGGACAGTCTGCTCCAAAGAGGCCAAACTTATCGTAGGCGTCCCCATAAAAATCAGACCAGGGGCATAATTCCTTCACCCAGGCAATCTCCCCCGGATTCTCGGATAAATGAGACTGCAGCGGCAAACCATAACGCATCTGCACCATTTTCAGCTTCTCCATCAGCTCATCCGTACAGCTTGGTGTAAAACGGGGAGTCAGAATAGGTCTGGTATGTTTATATTTTTTATGCAGCACATCCTTGATCCATTCTACCGTCTCTGCCGACGATTCCACTGCGGAAGCTTCTCTGAGGTAATCCGGACAGTTTCTGTCCATATTTACCTTACCCACCATGGCGCTGAGTCCGGCTTCCTCCAACATATCCATCAATAAGAGAGTAGCTTTCCTGTGCACCGTGGCAAAAATGCAGGCTCTGGTAGTTGCGCCTTTTTTCATGTTTTCCACAAAAACCTTATATGCCCGGGCGGCATACTCTAAATCCTGGAATTTCGCCTCCTCCGGAAATGTATTTGTCTCCAGCCATTCTAGCAGTTCCATATCCATCCCAAGCCCACGGAAAGAGTACTGGGGTGCATGTACATGCAAATCAACTAACCCTGGTATAATCAGGCGATCCTCATAATCTGTAACCGGAATCCCTCCATACTCAAATGGCAGGGTCTGGTATACTCCCCTTACCTCCCCGTTTTCACACACCAGATACCCGTGTTCACATACCTTCAGTTCGCTGGCACTTTTACTATACACAATGTTACCTTTTAAAATAAAAATAGATTCATACATCGGTGTCCTCCTTCCCGCATCTGTGCGGCACATAAGTACCTGCAGAGATGACCCCACAGATACTTATAGTCAACTATTAAGGTAGTTGGTAGAAACGTCCATCCGATTATGAACCTATATAAGTATTGCTACTTGATATTTAATTATATTCCAATACTAGCATTTTCAACTTTTATTGTCAATATTGTTTAAGATTATTGTGCAATTTTTCTATACCATATCAAGTTGTTTTAATAAACAACTTGATTATATGGATATAAGCGTGTAAAATCAAAAACAACAAAAGGTATTGTTGTTAAATATTTTTTAATAGTTAGAGTTGTCAGCCAAATACAAAGTCAATTAAATTAATATGAACAGAAGACCGAAAATTATATAATTGTTTTAAAATAAAACTATTCCAAATTGTATAGGATTGTATAATAAGTTTAACTTAATATTACTGTTTTCCATTATGTATATACTGGGGATTGGCCCAGAGTCTCTACCAACTGCCGAAAGAGTTGACTACATAAATTTGTCTTAGTGACAGTTTATTGGCAACTTTTTTTTGTTGCCTGAAAACAGAAAAGTTAGCTTTTTATTATACCAAAAATGAATAAGGAGGGTTGAAAGATTCACGTTGTTAAGGGTGGGAAAAGAATAGGGATAATGAAACATATTATGAAATAGCGGAGGATCAAAATGAATAAGGAATCAGAAAGCAAAACAACTTTTTTAGACAATTATTTTGGTATCACAGAGAACAAATCTACTATGAGGACAGAAATACTTGCGGGGTTGACTACATTCATTACCATCGCCTACATATTGATACTGAATCCTCAGATTTTAGCAGACCCCTATATGATTATGGGAGATGCCGTTATGGCAGGGAAAATAGCCAACGGTGTATTTATAGGTACATGTATCGGTGCATTTATCGGAACCATTCTTTGTGCGATATACGCCAAGGTTCCATTTGCGCAGGCACCGGGTATGGGGCTTAATGCATTCTTTGCATACACGGTTGTGTTGGGAATGGGATACACTTATGGACAGGCACTTGTTATCGTATTCTTGTCAGGAGTATTCTTTATTGTTATTACGGCTGTCGGCTTGAGAGAGGCGATTATCCGTTCCATTCCAGATGCTGTAAAAACAGCGATAACACCTGGAATTGGTTTATTTATTACTATCATCGGACTTAAAAATTCCGGTTTGGTTGTCGGAAATTCAGCAACACTGGTCAGCATGGTGGATTTTGCGCAGTGGAGAAACCCAGATGTAGATTTAACTCCAATGATGGGTGCATTAGTAGCGTTAATTGGCTTAATCATCATGGGTGTGCTTCATGCGAAAAAAGTGAAAGGTTCCATCTTAATCGGTATTGTAGCATCAACTATTATAGGGATTCCTTTGGGAGTAACTCATCTATCAAACTTCAGCCTGGACATTGGAACTAAATTTTCAGATTTCGCAGAAGTATCTTTCATGAAGATGGATTTTTCTGGCCTGTTCCAGGGTGGAAATGTGATGAATACAATTTTCACAGTTACTATGCTGGTTATCAGTTTTTCACTTGTAAATATGTTTGATTCTATTGGAACCTTACTGGGAGCGGCAAAACAGTCTGGCATGATAGATGAAAACGGCGAAGTTATCCGTATGAAACAAGCTTTGATGTCAGATGCAATTTCAACAGCAACGGGGGCTATGGTTGGTACTTCCACAGTTACCACAGTTGTAGAATCCAGCGCAGGTATTGCAGAAGGCGGAAGAACAGGTATGACGAGTTTTGTGACAGCGTTATTATTCCTGGGTGCAATTATCTTCGCGCCTATAGTCGGGATAGTTCCGGGAGCAGCTACGGCTCCGGCGCTTATCTTTGTAGGAATTTTAATGTTAAGCAATGTGAAAGATGTGGATTTCAGCGATATGACCAATGCACTTCCTGCATTCTGCACTATCGTGTTCATGCCATTCACTTATTCTATTGCAAATGGTGTTGCACTTGGACTTATCACATTCTGTCTGATGAAGATATGCAGCAAAAAGTTTGAAGAAGTAAAGGTATTAACATTAGTGATATCTATTGTATTTGTTATCAGATATATATTTATGACACTCGGATAGAACTGCATATTTTCAGAACTTTTGCCCTGCTCATTTTTGTGTGTTATACTGTATTTCACAGGAAAGGGTACAGGTTATGAATTATACATATATATTAAAATGTAAGGATGGCAGTCTCTATACAGGATGGACAAATAATTTGGAAAAGAGAATATATGATCACAATGCAGGAAAGGGAGCCAAATATACAAAGGCTCGAAGGCCTGTAGAACTGGCATACTTTGAGGCTTTTCAGACAAAGGAGGAAGCAATGAAAAGAGAATATGCCATCAAACAGATGCCGCGCAGGAAGAAGATGGAGTTGCTGGCTTCCGGCAGAGATGAAATTTTCCATGATGTAAAAAAGGTGCGGTTCCTCTGATAAAGAGGACCGCACCTTTTTGGTGGAAAGCGTACCTTATTGAACATTAGTAGTTCAAGAAGTATGGCTTATTCACACTATTTTAATAGTTTTCAGCTTTTCTTTCAAAATATGCACGAGGATGAGCGCATACAGGACATACTTGTGGAGCTTCATTTCCCTCATGTATATATCCGCAGTTTCCACATTTCCATCCAAGAGGAGCCTCGTCTTTGAATGTCTGCCCTGCACGGAAATGTTCCAGAATCTTCTGGTAGCGTTTTTCGTGAGCATTCTCTACGAGAGCTACACCCCGGAATTTAGCAGCCAGTTCGTTAAAGCCTTCTTCTTCAGCTTCTTTTGCCATACGGGCATACATATCTGTCCATTCATAGTTCTCGCCTGCAGCAGCATCTACCAGATTAGCATCCACATCACCGATTCCGTGGAATTCTTTGAACCACATTTTTGCGTGCTCTTTTTCCTGATTAGCTGTTTCTAAGAAGATATTGGAAATTTGCTCATAACCGGCTTTCTTGGCAGCAGAAGCATAGTATGTATACTTATTGCGTGCCTGTGATTCACCTGAAAATGCTTCCATAAGGTTCTTTTCTGTTTTTGTTCCTGCGTACTTAGACATAGTAAATCCTCCTTATTTTTATATTATTGCTATTATAACATTATGCTCTTTTTGAATCAATGAAAACGGGTTGATTATCCAAAGTATCTCTTTAACAGACCTTCGAAAGCTTTTCCGTGACGAGCTTCATCTCTTGCCATCTCATGTACAGTATCATGAATTGCATCCAGGTTAGCTTCTTTTGCGCGTTTTGCCAAGTCAAATTTTCCTGCTGTAGCGCCGTTCTCTGCATCTACTCTCATTTCCAGGTTTTTCTTTGTGCTGTCTGTTACAACTTCACCTAATAACTCTGCAAATTTAGCAGCATGCTCCGCTTCCTCGAAAGCAGCTTTTTCCCAGTACAGTCCGATTTCAGGATATCCTTCTCTGTGAGCTACTCTTGACATTGCAAGATACATACCTACTTCTGAACATTCTCCTTCGAAGTTAGCTCTTAAATCAGCCAGTATATCTTCGCTTACGCCCTGAGCTACGCCTACAACGTGCTCTGCAGCCCATGTTCTTTCGCCTGTCTGCTCTTTAAATTTCTCTGCTGGTGCTTTACAAATTGGACATTCTGCCGGTGCGGCATCTCCTTCGTGAACATAACCACATACTGTACATACAAATTTTTTCATAGTTAATTCTCCTTTTTAATATTTTTATTATTTCCGGGGCACTTGCTGCCTGCCGGTATTTTATTTTTAATACAGGAAGTATTGTGTACTTCCTGTATTAATTACAGAAGTTATTTCTGCGGACATTTTTTATCCTTTTATTATGACTTTGGAGTGCAGCTGCCACATTTGCCGTAAAAAATAGTGGTGCTGGATTCTATAATTCCGTCAAAGTTTTCTGCGGCTGTCGCATTGACCTCTTCTATCTTCTTCATATCAAGATCTAAATCTATAATCTTTCCACAGCCAGTGCAGAAAAAGTGATTGTGCGGCTCCACATTTCCATCAAACCTGTCACCGCCGTCCTGAGCAGGAATTTTAACTACTTCTCCAATATCTGTCAGCAAGTTTAAATTTCTGTACACGGTTCCGAGGCTTATGTTGGGAAACTCTTCCTTCACGTGCAGGTAAACTGTGTCCGCAGTAGGATGTTCCCTGGTCGTCATCAGATACTTTTTAATAGACTCACGCTGCCGGCTATATTTTAAAGTTGCCAATGTGGACCTCCTTTCAAATTATAAATTAATAATAGTAATTGTTACTGCATTTAGAATGATAATATATATCACAAGAAATGTCAACAGTATTTAGAAAAAAATTAAAAAATCTTGTGCTCTGCATACTTTTAAGTAGAAAAAGAAATTAAATGGAAAATAAATCCCTGGAAAATAAAATAATTATAAACATATGTAATAGAAGGAATAGAGTGCGTAAAATGTTACAAAATAATTAATAAATAGATAAAGAAATTATATTAAAGAGGAAGAATATTATAAGCCGTGTCGAAGTGTGTAGATTGAAATCACGATAAAATAGGTTGACATGAGGATATATGGTTGATATAATAGCATCGTAACAAATTTAACAATTATGTAATATTTAGAACTTCCTACAAAAGATGAAGAAACTTATAAGGAGGTTTTATATGAAAACAGTACGTGTAAAGCAGAAATTGATTCTTTCTGCTTTAGCAGGAACGATTATGATTTCGGGGAGTGCAATGACGGTAAAGGCGGCAGATGATTCTTCTGGAAATGTCCCGGTTATACCGGTTGCAGGAATCGAATCGGTACTAAAAGAATGTTACCAGGTAGACGTAAAGGATAATATTGATTTATATCTGGTACAAAACAATGAGGGTGAGTATTTGAATATGGCATTTTCTAATGTGAGTGATTATGCTTACATTAGAAGTGCCCCGGATGAAGCAAGCAGCTGGATTGGAAAGATTTACAATGATTCGGCAGCCGAGGTGCTTGAATATAATGGAGACTGGACAAAAATAAAATCTGGTTCTGTAGAAGGTTACGTGCCTGCAAACAGCCTTTTTACAGGAAAGGCAGCCGAGGAACATGCAGGAGAATACGAACAGGACCAGGCTAAGGTAACAGTCGGAGTGTTAAATGTCAGAGACGGGCAGGGAACTTCTGCAAATGTACTGACACAGGTTATGGCAGATCAGCAGTATGAAGTAACCGGCGAAGCAGTAGATGGATGGTATCCTATAGATGTAGGGGGAACATCCGGCTGGGTGTACGGAGAATATGTAGATGTCCAAAAACAGTATTCATATGCTGAATCCAAAGAAGAAGAGGAAAAGCGTATAGCAGAAGAGGAAGCTGCTATAGCTGCCGAGGAAGCCAGAAAACACGAGGAAGCCCAGGAAGCGGTTGTAATACAGACCCAGGCATCCAGCGGACAGGCTGTTATTGATTATGCCTGTCAGTTTATCGGAAATCCTTATGTATGGGGAGGCACAAGCCTGACAAATGGAGCAGATTGTTCAGGGTTTGTACAGTCAGTGTATGCACACTTTGGAATTGCTCTGCCGCGTACCACATGGGATATGGAGCACGTGGGAGTTCCGGTAGGGTATGAGGAGGCTATCCCAGGAGATATCGTATTGTACGATGGTCATGTAGGATTATATATGGGAGACGGTAATATCGTCAACGCCATGAATGAGGCAGATGGAATTGGAATTTGCAGCGCAACTTATACACCTATCACTACAATTAGAAGAGTATTATAACCTTATAAAAGGTATTCCCGCTTCTTGATAAAGCGGATTCCGAGTATCCGCTTTGATCTACAGGGAATTAGAAAAGAAAACTGCACTTCAAAAGCATCCTGATTTGAAGTGTAGTTTTTTATTAGACATTTTACAGATTCCTATAATAAAAAATCGAATTTTGGTGTGATTATGAAAAGGATGGCATGTACAAAATGCACAAAAATGTAAAACAGTGTCGAAAGTCGAATTAAGGGAGTTTTCAACTTATCCACATTTAAAACCCCAAAAAGCGTGGAAAAACCCAGTTTTTAAAAAAGTTATTCACATTATCCACATAAAAACATGTGTTTTTGGTGGATTACTTTTGTAAAAAAAAGAACGGACGTTTTGTTAAGTTATGATGAAATTAGTTTTTTGTCGAAAAAAAACAGTAAAAAGATTGACTTTTGAGAAGTCAAAAAGTGAAAATAATTGTGCGAACAATTCAGAAAATTACGATGAAGTGTCCCGATTTTTAAAAATGAATTTACATTTTAAACGGTTGATTATTTAAAAAATTGGGATTATAATAGAAAACAGTTTATAATAAAGGAGGAATAGAAATGGCACAGGTTTCTAAAGATACAACTATTGGTGAATTATTGGTAACATATCCTGATGCAGCACCTATCTTAATGGAAATTGGCATGCACTGTCTTGGCTGTCCATCTTCTCAGGTAGAAACTCTGGAAGAGGCCGCTATGGTACATGGTATTGATGCGGATTTGCTTCTTGAGAAAATTAACGCTTCTATGAAAGCTGCTGGTATGTAATCTTATGAGGGAATAATAAGGCGGGTTCTAAGTATCTGCATTTCCATGTTTGGAGTTTTCCATAAAAAATACCCCGCAGGTATGACCTGCCGGGTATTTTTTTGTATAAGAGGAACTCTCCGGAATCCCTTCTATATTGTTGCTAATTTTTGGACCGCATCTGCGGATATCATAATATCGCAGTGCTCTTCCAGAAATGCCAGTGTGGCACCGGAAGCCTTTTCAAGAGAACCATACTCAGAAAGCATGTTACATATCTTGTTAAATTCATTATTCGGGTGGTCTGACTGGGTCAGGGCCAATATATATAATGAATTCTCCACATCATGATAGAGCGTATTAGAACCGTGATATACAGGCTGAAGAAGATGGGCAACCTGGATTACCCGGTCCATATTGTCGAAAGAAAACAGCCGTACATTAAATGGTGCCGGTGCATCCAAGACAGTAGAGGCATTATCGGTTCCCGATGCAGCTTCTTTCACTTTGTTCAGCAGATTAAGAAATTCTTCCGCCCCTTCCAATTTCTCCAGAGATTCAACCGTGTTGGAATCAACCTCACCAAGGGGTGTGAATTTGGAGAATCTTGTATCTAATTCCTCCGGGTCCTCTACCTTTGTAATAATTAAAACAATAGAGTCCGCAGAAGCAGGAATTGCTTCTATCATCAAAGGGATGTCTTCTGCTTCAAAGCCAAAGTCAAAAGATGCCTGCTGCATCATGTCTCTGAAAAGAGACTTGGCTTTCTCGGTGCCGTACGCCAGCTCGCTGAGCTTTAAGTGCCGTGCTGCAAGATCGGCGTGTGTAAGGGTACAGCGAATCTGATTGTCGTTCAGTTTTTCGATTTTCATATAATCACATCCTTAAGAATTGTAATATCAAAAAAATATATATCTTCTCACTATTAGTATAAACAAAAACAAAAAATATGTAAAGAGAAACAATAAAAGAGTTTATAATACTTTCATCTTATCAACAAATGTGGATGGATTATAAACAAAAAACACATTGAAAAGAATGAATGAGCTCCCTATAATTGCAGTTACAGAAGATAGTATTCCAGGATAAGTAAATATATATACAAAAGGAGGGATATTGATTACTTAATTTTTCGTCAAATATAGAGGAAATTCTATCTAAATAAATTTTCAGGAAATTCATATGTCCGTTTCAGGGACAAAATCATCAAAAATTCTTAAAGAGAAGAAACCTGCGGATTCGTACTATCTTCTATACTGCAGCTATCCGGCGGTACGTCACGGGACTTCCGAGAGGTTGAATATACAGGCAGTTGTTTTATATTTATCAGAATCTGCGGAGAAAGGAGTGTACCATGGAAATTGATGAAACAGCGTACAGATACAGAGATTTATATACGGAACTGGAGAATTATGAAAGGAATGGTGTGTGCATGCATATAAACGGCAGCAAAGCAAGTCCGCTGCAGATTGTGACAGCACATATGATTCGCGAGGATGGATGTTATATGCGGGATTATATTCTGAATACGGAGGGATACATAGAATCACTTGCTTTTGTAAATATTAATGGCAATAATTAGGCGAGGAATTCCCCTCAGTTCGCCGGACAACCGACATCATGGGCATGGCTGCTGAATTCATGGCTTTTCGCGAGGTTATTTTTTGTAAGTATTATACTACTAATGTTGAAAAAGGTATGATATAATAGGGTCTACATAGGAGGTGCGGCATGGACGAAAGAGAAAAAAGGGCTGAATATGCCAGAAAGGCAATGCAGCAGAATGCACAGAGAAGACGCCCAGGCGGCAGTGACCAGAGACCAGGAAGTTCCAGGCCGGGAGGCGCAGGGCCGGGCGGCCAAAGACCAAGAAGAAAGAGCAGCCGGGCAAGGAGAAGAAAGCGCAATCTGATGATAAGAATGGTTCTTCTTGTTCTTCTGATTATTATAGCGGCAGGCGGATTATTATTTTGGAAAAAATACGGCTCATCAAAAGAGAAAGCTGATTTGAAACAATATTATGGCATACAGGATAATGATGACCTTGCGGTAGTAGTAAATAATCAGATTATAGGGGCTTTGGAAGAAAGTTTTGCGGGCGGCAAGTTGTTTGATGGTATACCTTATATAGAATATTCCGTAGTACGTGACTACATTAACGAAAGATTCTATTGGGATTCCAATGAGAATGTCCTGTTGTATACCCTGCCAGGCGGCAGTGTTTCCGTGAATGTCGGCAGCAAAGAATATACAGATATAAAAGATAAAAAGAGTGAAGATTATGTCATTCTGAAGACAGAAGGAAAAACCGCATACATCGCACTCGCATTCATAAAACAATATACGGACATGGAATATTCCACCTATGAAGATCCGGTATATAAGGCTGTGATTGATTGCGACTGGAGTGAAAAAGATGTATCTACATTTAAGAGAGACACCCAGGTCAGATACCAGGGAGGCGTAAAAAGCCCTATTCTGACAGAGGTAGAAAAGTCACAGAAGGTATGGGTACTGGAAGACGAAGATGACTGGATGAAGGTTCGTACCAGTGATGGATTTATCGGTTATGTAAAGACAAGTTCTTTAAGGAAAACAGCGAAGGAAGTCATTACCAGAGATTTTCAGGGGCCTGAGTATACCAACATATCAGTGGATTACACCATCAATATGGCATGGCATAATGTAGAAAATGACACAGCCAACAGTTACATCCTTGAGATGATTGCGAACACAAAGGGCCTTACGACGATAGCCCCCACGTGGTTCAGTATTTCGGATACGGACGGTAATATTTCATCCCTTGCTAATTCCGGATATGTGAACTATGCACACCAGTCCAACATCGATGTATGGGCGACGCTGAGAGATTTCCATGGAGGAATTAATTCTTACAATGAAACTTATGACGTATTAAGTCACACATCAAAGCGGGAGAACCTGATTAATCAAGTCATTGCGTCGGCACTTCAGACTGGCATTGACGGAATTAACCTGGACTTTGAGTTGGTTTCCCCGGAATGTGGAGAACATTTTATACAATTTGTGCGTGAGCTGTCTGTAAAGTGCAGACAGAACGAACTTGTATTCACAATTGATAATTATGTCCCGATGCCGTATAACGAACAATATAATTTGGCGGAGCAGGGGAAAATTGCTGATTATGTAATTATTATGGGATATGATGAGCACACCGACGGTTCCTATGAAGCAGGTTCAGTTGCATCTTATGATTACGTAAAGAACGGAATTGAAGATGCATTAAAAGTTGTTCCCAATACAAAACTTGTCAATGCAATTCCATTTTATACCAGGCTGTGGCTGGAGACTCCTAAGACGGAGGAAGAGTTGGCAGCAGAAGCCGGCACCGAGGCGGCGGACTATCCCCACAAGGTGACAGGTACGGCAGTAGGTATGGATGAGGCAGAAGAGCTTCTTAATACAGCGGGAGTTCAGGCTGAGTGGGATGATAAGGCAAGACAGAATTATGCTCAGTGGGAAACTGACGGAGGAACTTATAAGATATGGCTTGAAGACAGTAAATCTATAGAAGAAAAGCTAATACTGATTAAGGATAATGAGCTTGCAGGAGTCGCTGAATGGAGACTCGGCTGGGAGAATTCAGGTATATGGGATCTTATCCTTCAATATGTAAACTAGAATAGTGAAAGAAACACCCCTTTTCTGCATATATATAGGAAGAATATGTACTTATTGAACTACTAACGTTCAATAAGATATACCTATTGAGCTGCGAATGTTCAGTGAGGTATGAGAAAGGGGTGTTTTTTTGCGCCGTAAATTAGGAATACTAGGACTGCTGGTGCTGCTGGTATGTGCCGTAATAGGAAGCCAGAAGGCTGGAGAATATCTGCATCAGAATTACCTGGACCGTGAGACAAAAGAAACTGCGGCTGCAGCCGGAGGGAAGGAAAAGCAGGTTGTGGTAGTTGACGCAGGACATGGAGGTTTTGATTCAGGAAAGGTAGGTGTGAACCAGGCCTTGGAAAAGGATCTGAATCTCCAGATAGCAAATAAGGTAAAAACGATGTTGGAAAAACAGGGAATTAAAGTTATTATGACCCGCAAAGATGAAAACAGCCTTGCAAGTTCAAAAGTGGAAGATATGAAAACAAGAGTTTCTATTATCAATCAGGAGAAGCCGTCGCTGGCGGTGAGTATACATCAAAACAGCTATACTCAGGAAAGTATACATGGTGCTCAGGTATTCTATTTCACACATTCCAAAGAAGGGGAGAAGTCGGCGAAGGTTATGCAGGAAGCTCTGCTTGCGGCAGACCCGGAAAATACAAGGCAGGCAAAAGCAAATGATACATATTATATGCTGAAAAAAACAAATTCACCAGTGATTATTGTAGAATGTGGATTTTTAAGCAATAGAGCCGAAGCAGATAAGCTTACTACTGAAGAGTATCAAAATGCCCTTACCGAGGCAATCTGTAAAGGTGTTCAAGATTATTTGTCACAGTAAATAAAGGTGTCAATAAAATACGGAACTCTATTTTTTACAAAGAGAGTTTTTTTTTAAGATAAATGATGGTATAATGGAGCCTATGAAAACAATAATAAAAAAGGTAGATAAGAATCAGATAGATGAAGCGATTATCCAGGAAGCTGGAGATATATTAAAAAAGGGCGGCCTTGTTGCATTTCCAACGGAAACGGTCTATGGACTGGGAGCGAATGCCTTGGATGAGGAGGCGGCAAAGAAGACTTATGCGGCAAAAGGGCGTCCGTCGGATAACCCCCTGATAGTGCATATTGCGGATGTGCAGGCTCTGGATGACATAGCAGTCAATATACCTCCTGAGGTAGAAGACTTGTCATTTCATTTCTGGCCGGGTCCTCTGACGCTTATTTTTGAAAAAAGTCAGATTGTTCCTTATGGAACGACAGGGGGACTGGAGACCGTAGCCGTACGTATGCCCAGTGACCCAATTGCAAGAGAGCTTATATTGGCTGCGGGAGGGTACGTCTCCGCTCCCAGCGCCAATACATCTGGAAGGCCAAGCCCTACAACTGCGCAGCATGTAGAGGAAGATATGAGCGGAAAGATTGATATGATACTGGACGGCGGGAGTGTTGAAATAGGACTGGAATCAACGATTCTTGATATGACGGTCACTCCGCCTATGATATTGCGTCCGGGAGCGGTCACGGCTGACATGCTGGAAGATGTCATTGGACCTGTCAGCGTGGATGAGACAATTTTGGGAAATGAAAGTAAACAGCCTCCAAAAGCCCCGGGTATGAAATACCGGCATTATGCACCGAAAGCCAGGCTGATGATTGTTGAGGGCACCCTGCGGGAAGAGGTGCTGGCAATACGGCAGTTATCATATGCTGCCCATCGGGAGGGGAGGGCAGTGGGTATCATTGCTACGAATGAGACGATACCTTATTATACTCATGGAGTTATAAAGAACATTGGAACCCGGGATAATGAAAAGACAATTGCAAGAAATCTTTATTCAGTGCTTAGGGAGTTTGATGATGAGGATGTGGAAAATATATATAGTGAGTCTTTTGCAGCCCAGGGAATCGGCAATGCAATCATGAACCGTCTTGAGAAAGCCGCGGGGTATCAGAGGATTCCCGCGTCTATCATTGTGAGACAGCAAAAATACCGGCGGATTGTTTTTCTGAGTAATACAGACACAAGCAGAGGGCCAATGGCGGCGGAGCTTTTGAGGAATCAGGATTTGGAGCAGGAGTATGTTATAGATTCCCGCGGGCTTGTGGTGCTCTTTCCTGAACCTGTGAATCAGAAAGCGGAGGCGATTATGAAATCCGGCCAGATGAGTCTGGAAGGACATTCTTCTATTGCATTTTCAGAGGAAGATCTGCATGAGGATACTCTGGTTCTTACAATGGATGAAAGTCAAAAGTGGAAAATTGTTTCCGAATATGATAATATAAAAAATGTTTATACTTTAAATGAGTTTACAGAAGATAATATCAAAATACCAAATCCATATGGACAACCATTGACAGCATATGGGGAATGCTATGAAATAATGTCAATGTTAATAAAAAAATTAACAAGTAAACTTAATTCGTTTACTAGAGGAGGAAAATGATGTCAGAAGTACACATTATGGATCACCCGTTGATTCAGCACAAAATCAGTTACATCCGAAACGAGGAGGTAGGAACAAAGGAATTCCGCGAAGTTGTGGGAGAGATTGCAGGCCTGATGTGCTTTGAGGCAACCCGGGATTTGAAATTACAGGATGTAAAGATTAAGACACCAATTTGTGAGACAATCGGAAAAGAGCTGACAGGAAAAAAACTGGCTGTAGTGCCTATTTTAAGGGCCGGACTGGGAATGGTAGATGGAATGCTGTCACTGATACCCGCAGCAAAGGTGGGACATATTGGACTTTACCGTGATCCGGAAACATTTGATCCGGTAGAATATTACTGTAAGCTTCCCGCAGACTGCGAAGAAAGAGAAGTCTTTGTTGTGGATCCAATGCTGGCAACAGGTGGTTCCAGTTCCGCTGCAATACAGATGCTGAAAGATAAAGGTGTAAAAAGAATCCGTTTTCTGTGTATTATAGCAGCGCCCGAAGGTGTGGAGAGGATGCAGAAAGAGCATCCCGATGTTGACCTTTATATAGGTGCACTTGATGCTTACCTTAATGATCATAAATATATTGTTCCGGGCCTTGGTGATGCAGGGGACCGTATTTTTGGAACAAAATAAAAGCAAAGGAGTGGATGGACATGTCAAATAAAAGAGAAGATTATCTATCCTGGGATGAGTATTTTATGGGAGTCGCCATGCTGTCCGGTATGCGTTCAAAAGACCCGAATACCCAGGTGGGCTGCTGTATAGTTAGTCAGGATAACAAAATATTATCCATGGGATATAATGGTTTTCCGATTGGTTGTTCAGATGATGAATTTCCCTGGGAGAGAGAGGGAGAGAATCCACTGAATACCAAGTATGTATATTCCACCCACAGTGAATTGAATGCAATCCTGAACTATAACGGGGGAAGCCTGACAGGGGCAAAATTATATGTGTCTCTGTTCCCTTGTAATGAGTGTGCAAAGGCAATTATTCAGGCAGGAATTAAAGAAGTCATATTTGAGTGTGATAAATATGCGGATACAACCGCTGTTCTGGCATCCAAAAGGATGATGGATGCGGCAGGTGTCAGGTATTATCAGTACCACAGGACAAACCGGGAGATACGAATACAATTGTAATCTTTATATTTATATAAGACCTGTACTTATTGGACATTAGTAGTTCATAAGTACAGGTCTTCTCTTTTGGAATATTTCCGAACCAATACGAATAATATATCATATATGCAGGTTGGGAGGAAATGTGACAATGGAAAATAAATTGGCATCGGCTGCAATTAATTTTATCATCCGTGCAATTCTTGGAATGGGGTTAATTTATTTTATCAATCATTATTTGCTTCCGGGAGGCAGCACATTGAATGTAGGGTTGAATACGGTATCCTTTTTGACAACGGGAAGCCTTGGAATTCCAGGGGTTTGCCTTCTTTATGGTATTTTATTTTATCAAAGTTTGTAAGGTTTTTACAAAAAACTACAAATTTAAAAATGGGTATGGACATTTAAAGAGAGTATGTTTATAATACGATTCACACAGTAGTTATTCGGACTGCTGTTTCATTTAGGCACTGATTCCATGTGCCGGACGTATCTGAGGTTGGGCGGTTAGGATTAGTCTGACCATCATTCTTGAATCATGCTGCAGGTTCGCAGCAATATTTTCAAACTTTTTATTTTATAAGTGAATAGGAGGGATAGATTGCATCCAAAGAATTTTGTGATTTGTGATGTGGAGCAGGAATACGCCAGAAATCTTATAAAAGCTATAGGAGCACGGAAAAATCTGGGGTTTCAAATGCATTTGTTTCAGGACCTGGAGCAGCTTGAGGAATTTTCAAAACAAAAGAATATTCATATCATTCTGCTGGGAGAAGATTATCCGGTACAGGAGAGGCAGCAAATTAAGGCGGATAAGCGTTACATACTTGTGAAGGGAGATGACAAAGAGCTGCTGCCTGAAGAGAAAGGAATATACAAGTATCAGTCTTCCGACATGATTTTAACCCACATCCTTGAAGAAACAATGAACGGGGATGAACTGATAAGAAGAAACAAAAATATTACAGGAGGACAACTAATAGGGGTTTATTCTCCTATTCACAGGATAGGTAAGACACAGTTTGCCATGGAACTGGCGAAGGACCTGACGAAAAATGGGGCGGTATTGTATCTGAATCTGGAGGAGTATTCCGGGTGCAGTTATTATTTTCCTGAGAATGAAGGTTATAATCTGGGTGACCTTTTATACTATATCCGTCAGGAGAAAGGAAATCTTGGGCTGAGGATTAGTGCAATGGCCGGACGAATCGGTGAGATGGATTATATTTCACCAATACCTGTCATACAGGATTTGAGAGCAGTAAAAGAGAAAGAATGGATAAAGCTATTTGAACAGATTTTTGCAAACTGTATCTACAAGACAGTTATCCTTGACTTAGGAGATGGGGTGGATGGATTGTATCAAATACTGAGAATGTGCTATACGGTCTATACACTTTATATTGACGATGCTGTTTCCCAGGCAAAACTTAAGCAGTATGTGGGGAATCTGAGACAGACAGGGTATGAAGATGTACTGGAGCATACTATACAGAAAAAGGTTGAAATAAGGGCAGGTGAGGGCACATAAACAGACTGGAAGAAATGTATGACAAAGTTCTGGAGCAGATAGATATGGGGCATGAAATGGAAGATGATGAGCTGCTGGAACTGATACATATGGTACTTCAAGAGGCAGGCGAAGAAAAGTATCTGCCTCTTGAGGAAAAGATACGGCTGAGTAAAGAATTATTTAATGCATTCAGAAAGCTGGATATTTTGCAGGATCTAATTGAAGATGAAGATGTTACGGAAATCATGATCAACGGAACAGATAATATATTTCTGGAAAAAGGCGGGCGGGTCTATCAATCAGATAAGCAGTTTCTTTCTATAGGCAAGCTGGAGGATGTGATACAGCAGATTGTGGCTGGAACAAACCGGTATGTCAATGAGGCATCACCAATTGTAGATGCCAGGCTGGAAGACGGCTCCCGGGTGAATGTGGTACTTAAACCTGTTGCCCTAAACGGTCCTATCATGACAATTCGGAAATTTCCAAATGAAAAGGTCACGATGGAGCAATTGATTTCATGGGGAAGCATCAGCCATGAAGCGGCAGAATTTTTAAAGATGTTAGTTGGTGCCAAATATAATATTTTTGTCAGCGGAGGAACGGGGGCAGGGAAGACTACATTTTTGAATGCTTTATCAGATTATATTCCGAAGGATGAAAGACTGATAACCATTGAAGACAATGCTGAGCTCCAGATAAGAGGTGTGCTGAACCTGGTCAGGCTTGAGACAAGAAATGCAAATCTTGAGGGAGAGGGTGCTGTGTCTATACGGGATTTGATAAAGTCAGCTTTGCGGATGCGTCCTGATAGAATTGTGGTTGGGGAGGTGCGGGGCGAGGAAACCGTAGATATGATATCTTCGGCTATGCTCAATGGACATAGTGGCTCTATGTCCACGGGACATGCAAACCATCCCACGGACATGCTGCACAGGCTTGAGACTATGATGATGATGGGAATAGATATGCCTTTAGCAGCAATTCAAAGACAGGTTGCATCTGCAATTGATATCATTATTCATCTTGGAAGGCTTCGGGATAAAAGCAGGAAAGTGCTGGAGATATCAGAGGTTCTGGGGTATGAAAATGGTACGATACAAATTCAGACATTATATGAATATAGAGAGGAGGGGATGGAAAATGGGAAAATTCAGGGTAATCTTGTGAAGGTGGAAGAACTTGTTCATAAAGAAAAGCTGCTGGCAGCAGGATATACGGACTGAGGAGTATGTGTTGGCGGCTGTAAAAGGTACGGTTTTGACAGGAACAGCAGGATATCTGTTTTATGATACATGGATAGTAATTCTGCTTGTTTTGCCCTCACTTTATTTTTACCTGCAGGCATGGCAGGAGGAACAGTGCCGGAAAAAGGAGGAAGAATTCCGAGAGCAGTTTAAAGAGGTAATAAAGGCAATGGCAGCGGCGCTGAACGTAGGTTATTCTGTGGAAAACGCAGTACGTGAGGCGGCAAAGGATATGAAAGTTCTTTTTAAGAAAGATGCCAGGATACGGAAGGAATTTGCAGCGATGATTCACCAGCTTGATATGAATCAGACAGTGGAACAGGTTATGACTGGATTTGCAGACAGAGTCAGCCAGAAAGATGTCCATAACTTTGTAACTGTGTTTACAGCAGCTAAACGAGCGGGAGGTGACAGCATTGCAATTATCAGAAATGCTGTCAAAGACATCAGCGAAAAGATTGAAGTTGAAAAGGAAATACAGACATTGCTGTCTGCCAAAAAGCTGGAGTTTAAGATCATGTGTGTGATACCTTTTGCAATCTTATTGTATATGAGGCTGGCCTTCCCCGAATTTATGTCTGTGCTGTATGGAAACCTGCTGGGTGCGGTTATGATGACCGGGTGCCTTTGTGTATACGCGGCGGCTTACCGTATAGGGAAAAAGCTGGTAGAAATTGAGGTATGAGTATGAATAAAAGAAGTTCCGTATATAGAAGAATGGGCATGGTATTTTTAGGGGTAAGTGCAGTATCTATACTGTTATTCCTTGCAGATAATCATCATGTGCCGGGAAAAAATGGAGAAGGAAAGTATGTTTTGGAACGGGGAGGGTACGGTCTGGGAAGCCGGAAGGTAGATTTGGAAGTCCGCCTGGGTAAGGAGAAGGAGACTTTGACAGTGGAGGTTGGGGAACAGCAGTATAGTAAAAAGGAACTTCCTGAAATTTTTCAGGATGCTGCAAAACAGTTAGAAGAGCTAATCCTGGGAGAAAACACCGGATTGGATGAAATCAGACACGACCTGAATTTGGTAAACAAGATCCCGGATTCGGATATTGCTGTCACCTGGGAGATAGATAATTATGAAGTTATAAATCTCATGGGTGAGCTGCAGCCGGAAGGTTTGAAGGAGGAGGGGACAAGCGTAGGGCTTCATGCGCTGCTTTCATATGGGGAACAGGAAGCGGTACATTCATTTTATGTTAACATCTACCCCCCAAAGCTGAATACAAGGGAAAAAGCATTTCAAAAGTTGAACCGACAGATCAAGAAAAACGAAGAGGAAACCAGGGAAGAAGCATATCTTACACTTCCCGACCAATTGGACGGGAGACCTGCCGTCTGGAGGTATACCGGAAACTCCCGTGCTTTAGGACTGTTTGTATTAGGAATTGTGGCTTCCGGTTCCATCTATGCATTAGAACGGCAGAAGGAAAAGCAAAGGATAGAGGACAGGCAGAAACAACTGGCGGCTGATTATCCTCAGCTTGTCAGTCAGTTTACACTATTTCTTGGTGCAGGTATGGCGGTACGTAAAGCGTGGTTCAAAATGGTGCAGGATTATGAAAACCAAAGAAGCCAAAAAGATATACGTGTTGCATATGAAGAAATGGTATATACCATGCATGAAATGCAGGGCGGCATTTCTGAAGGAGAATGTTATGAGAGATTTGGAGTCAGGTGCTCACTGCCTTCTTACCGGAAATTTGGTGCTCTTTTATCTCAAAACCTCCGAAAGGGGACAAAAGGAATGAGCGATTTACTTAGGCGTGAAGCTCTGGACGCATTTGAGGAGAGGAAAAAACAGGCACGCAGGTTAGGGGAAGAGGCGGGCACAAAGTTGCTGGGACCTATGTTTATGATGCTGGCAGTAGTATTGCTTATAATTGTTGTCCCAGCGTTTTTAACTATACAGATTTAGGCATAAGCCAAAAGGAGGAAATATATGAAGAGTCTTAGAAATAAAATAAGGCAAAAATGGATTTTTATCAGGAATTTATTGGAGGATGACGCAGGGCTTTCTGTTGTTGAAATGATTTTAATTCTGGTCGTAATTATTGCCCTTATCTTAATATTCAAAACACAGCTAATCAGCTTAGTAAACTCCATTTTTGAAAAAATTACCAGTGAAAGTGCAGGCATTTAAATTGGCAAAAGGCGAAGTCACAGCATTTTTGAGCCTTATCTTTGTTCTCCTCATTTCATTTATTACCGCAATGCTGGAAAGTACGGTGATACAGGTATCAAAGAATCAAAAACGCCTTGATGTGGACAATGCAATATTTTCTATATTCGGGGAATATCAAAAGGAACTGCTGGAAGAATATGAAATTCTGGCAATTGACGGCAATTATGGGACAGGTTCCTTTCAGGAACAAAACCTGCTGGATCATATGCGCTATTATGGAACTGCCGGCATTGAACATGATATTCAGGGAATCCAATATTTATCTGATAATAAGGGAAGTGCTTTTCGGGAACAGGTATTGGAATATATGGAACAGGCATACGGGATCTCTATTATCCGTGAATTGGCTGGTAAAACGGGTGTTTGGAAGGAACAGGAGATGCAGGGGGAAGAAGCAAATCAAGAAAATGAGAAAGTGAATATGGAGTTGGAAGAGTTCGTGGAAGAAAGTGAGATTATGCTGCCGGAGGAAGAGAATCCTCTCCATCATATAGAAGAACTGAAGCAATCCGGTATTTTGAAGCTTGTACTTCCTAAAGAATTTCAGGTATCAGCAAGGGGAATTGTTCCGGAGGAACAAGTGAGCAGCAGAAATTTAAGAGGTGGACGGGGGAGTTTTTATATCAGGCAGAACATAAATGGTATAGAAGATCGTTTACTGTTCCATGAGTATCTTCTAAAGAAATTTGGCAATGCAGCGGAGAGTAAAGGCGAGAACAGAAGTCTATCGTATGAATTGGAATATCTGATAGGTGGAAGCAGCTCAGATGTAGAAAATCTGGAAGCTGTAGTAAAAAAACTGCTCGCAGTCCGGTTTGGAATCAATTACTTGTATTTGCAGTCTGATTCTGTCAAGCAGGCAGAAGCAGAAGCAATGGCATTAAGCTTATCTGTCCTTGCAGGTTTACCAGCAGTATCGGGATTTATCAAGCAAGCTTTGCTGGCGGCCTGGGCTTTTGGCGAGAGTGTGGTGGACTTGCGGGTGCTTCTGTCAGGCAAAAAAGCGGCACTGATAAAAAACAATGAAAACTGGCAGTTGTCACTTTCCGCTCTCATAACACTGGGAACCGGGGAGGATATGCAGGAAGGAATGGACGCAGAAGGTGGACTTACCTATAAAGACTATTTAAGGATTCTTCTATTTCTAGAAAATGAAGGTGAATTAACTATGAAAGCATTGGACAGGGTGGAACAGAATATGAGGAGTGAAAAAGAGGCTGAGAACTTTTGTGTGGACTCATGTGTAGTAAAACTGAAATTACAAAATAAAGCAGAAATACGTAAAGGGCTTACTTATCAATTCCCCGTATACTTTGGATATGAATAAAAGAATGGCTTTTGAATCCCATGCAGATGCCCTTTCTCCAAAACCCTGCCAGGCATCCCTTCTGGCAGGAACATCCCAACATATAAAAAATATTAAGAAAGGAAAAACTGCGATGTCACAATCAAATAAACACCCATCCAAGTCAAATCAAGAAAGGGCATCTGCATGGAGTTCAAAAGCAAGTGTAACAGTAGAAGCGGCGCTGGTTATTCCTATTTTTCTGTTTGCAGTTCTGAGTTTAGTCTACCTGCTGGAAATACAGTCTATACGGACTAGTATACGTCAGGGAGTGCAAAGCGCGGCAAAGACTGCCGCGGAGGAGGCAATAATACTTCCTGTAGTAAATGTCATTAAGCTAAAGCATGACATTATTGATTCTGTAGGCGCCGACAGAATTGAAAGAAGTATATTGGCAGGAGGAAGCTCGGGGATTAGCTGTCTTAAGACACATATGTCCGTGTTAAGCGGAGAGATTTATGTTGTTGTGGAATATAAGGTACGCCTGCCTTTTCCAAAGTTCACCAATCTAACTGCAAAATTTCGGGAAGAGATGAAGGTAAAGGCATGGACAGGATATTCCAAAAGAGATGGAGGCCAGGAAGACAGCCAAATTGTATATATTACAGATACGGCACTGGTCTACCATGAAGATTATCAATGTACTTATTTACAATTGTCCATTAAGTTTGTCCCCTATGCTGAACTTTCCGGACTCCGCAATGAAGATGGGGGCAGATATTATAAATGCGGGAAATGTGTACATGGGAATACCTTTGCAGGTGTATATATCACGAATACAGGAGGAAAGTACCACAATTCGTTAAATTGCAGTGGATTAAAACGGACCATTTATGCCGTGAGAAAATCTGAAGTTGGTATAAGAGGAGGATGCAGCAGATGTTCAAAATAGAAAGTAAAGTGTCACGAATGCCTGAGATGAGTATGAGAGAAGGACAAAAGGAATATTTGAGACAAGTATAAGAGGAGGTTATAAAGAATGTCTGAAGTGAGCCAGATAGGATATGCTGTATATTTGTGCGTATTATCGATTATAGATATATGGCTGCAAAGAGTACCGTTATGGCTGTTGGCGGCAGGAGGGGCAGGAGCAGTTATGGTACGGGCATGCCAAACGGAAGTACCACTCGTTTTAGTGCTGGCAGGAGCAGGGGCTGGGGCAATATTTCTGGTAATCAGCAGAATAACCCGGGAAGCGTTTGGATATGGAGACAGTTTGTTGATTGTAATAATGGGAATCTTTTTGGGGCTGTGGAATCTTCTGGGGGTATTGCTGGGCGCGTTTTTATTCTCCTCTGCCTTTGCAGTCATATTTCTGATATATAAAGGACTAGACAGAAAAGCAGGATATCCCTTTGTTCCATTTTTACTGATATCCTATTCAATTTGGCTGTGGTTTGGAGGATTTTAATTCGTTGAGGATATCAAACAAATATAGAACATTAAACAAAACTAGAAAATTAAAAGCAAGTATTACAATAGAGATGGCTTATATAATGCCAATAGTGGTTTTAATGCTTTTATTAACCATATATACAATATTCTATTATCATGATAAAAATATTCTGATTGGAGCAGCAGGTGAAACGGCAGTGTTAGGAGCGCAGATAGAAAGGCAGAAAGGAGAGAACAAAGCGGACCTGCATAATTTTTATAGAGAACGGGTAGAGGGGAAGCTAACCCTGCTTCATTTGACTGAGGTTGAGATTACAGAGGGAAAGAAGTGGATTGAGATTACGGCCTGGGCGGGAAAAAAACAGATGCGTGTTTCTGTAAGGCAAAAAGCAGTAGTCCCTGAACCGGAGAAAAAAATCAGAAAGAAAAGGCAGTTAGAATCACTATTGGAACAGGAGAAGTAGAAAATGAAAGCAGGATATGAAAAAGAACTAAACAGGGTATGCCTACATATTGATTTACCCCGTTTATATGAGGAAGACTATCAGATACATATGCTGAGAGAAAACAAAATCTCGGGTTTACTGGAAATAACAGGGTGTGGAATAAATGGAAAAAGCAGATATAGCTATGTGGTGACGGGAATGGTATCAATGAAAGCAATGTTTGAGACTTCTGCAATCAAAAAGGAGGACATGCTGGCTTTTGTAAATCGTCTGATAGAGGTTGTGAAGCTGCTCTCCCATTATATGCTGAATCCGGATGGCCTTCTGCTGTACCCGGAGTTTGTGTTTTCAGGAGAAAACAACTGGTTTTTCTGTTATCTGCCCGGAAGAAAAAAAACGTTATGTGAAGCATTTCATGTTATGACGGAATACTTTGTTAAGAGGTTGGATTATGAAGAAACTGAAGGAATTTTGCTGGCATATGAACTTCATAAAGCAACTTTGCAGGAAAATTATGACCTGGAAAAGATAATGAGTGAATATAGAATGCATGAGGAAAAGAGGAATAACAACAATGCCGGAAAAACAAATGAAGGAGGAGAAACTCTGCAGGAGGATAATATATTTTCGGTTGATGAGGAAGAATATGAACAGGCAGGAGATGTAGAGACTATCCGCGAAATGGGAGGCTGGCTAAGCTCCTGGAAAAAGACTGCCGTTAGATTAAAAAAGAAACGGTGGGGCAACTGGAAGGATTTAATCTTGGAAACAGATGGACACGAGACCGAGAAACCCTTATAATATAAACTAATTGGACCGTTAACGTTCAAATAAGATGTATTTCTTGAACTACTGGTGTTCAAGAGGGTATACTTATTGAACTGCTAATGTACAATAAGGTATACTTCTTGAATTGCTAATGTTCAAGAAGATATAAAATATGAAAAGGGGTATTGGTTTGAACCAGGAAAAAAAGGCAGTATGTACTACAACATTGATTGTGATAAATATCGCCGTATTTTTAATCCTTACTTTTTTGGGAGATACGGAAGATACTGTGTTTATGTTGAATCATGGTGCAGTATACGGACCGTATATATCAGAAGGGCACCAATACTACAGGCTGTTTACCAGTTTGTTCCTTCACTTTGGAATTGAACATTTATTGAATAACATGGTGCTTCTGGGAGCTCTGGGATGGAACCTGGAACTTGAAACCGGAAGAATTAAATTTTTGCTTATTTACTTTATAGCCGGCCTGGGAGGGAATCTGTTCTCATTTTGGATGAATGACAGAACAGATACTGTGGTTGTATCAGCCGGAGCTTCCGGGGCAATTTTTGGACTTATGGGGGCGCTTTTGTGGGTAGTTATCAAGAATCATGGGAGAGTCGGACGTTTGACAAACCGGAGAATTTTATTCATGGTAGCCTTGAGCCTCTATTTTGGATTTACAAGCTCAGGGGTAGATAATGCTGCCCATATAGGGGGACTTGTCTGTGGGTTTATAGCGGCAGTTATTTTATATCACAGAAAATACCATGTACCTATATCGGCAGTTTAAGATTAAGTACTAGATTCGCTTCTATACTGGCAGTTTAATTGTAAATGTAGAACCTTCGTCCATCCTTGAATCTACAGAAATGGAGCCGCTGTGCGATTCAATAATTTTTTTGGACAAGGACAATCCAAGCCCTGTACCGCCGTCTTTATAGGTTTTAAATGGTTCAAAGATATAATCAATAATTTCATCAGAAATACCACATCCGCTATCTTTACATTGAATAGTCAGAGAATCTTTATTGCGGCTGGCCGAAAGGTGGATACAGCCTTCATTTGCAATGGATTCCTTGGCATTACGCAGCAAGTTTAAAAGGACTTGTTCCAGTTTTATTTTATCACCCGTATAATCGCCAAGATCAGAGGGGATGGACGAGGTGAATTCTATATCGGAATCTTCGCCGTCTAAAGAAATTGCAAATGAGATTGCAATATTTTTAAGAAGCCGTTCGATGGAGAATACGGAGTAGTGCAGAACATTTCCATTATTAAATGAGGATAGTTCATTAAGCAGTTGGCATATGAATTCAACATCTTCAATGGTTTGTTTCCAATGAGGGAACTCTTTTACTTGGGGATTCTGGGCTTCCATGACCTGTAAGGATGAGGAAACCAGGGTTAGTGGATTTCGTATTTCGTGTGCAATTGTCGACACTATTTCATGGTGGTTGTCCAATAATTGGTTAATCATTTGTTTTGCATCTGGGTTTTCTTTCATAAGTGTATTCATCTTATTAATGTCTACATTATGTAACATTATATTACCTCCTTTTGTATTATTCATTATGTAGTCTAGCACGATGGCCAGTTCTATTCAATAAAATCAGATAGACAATTTTCGACAGTATATATCAATAAAATTTCCTGTCAAATGACTAACGTTAATAGAGGAAGCGTTGTTTGTCATGTTTTGCGGTGCTTTTGGAAAAGCTCTTTTCATTTTGGCAAAAATAGTCTATACTACCATTAATATACTTATTAAGGGTGAAAAGGGGAAATGTTATGAAAAATGACAGTTGTATTTTTTGTAAGTTGGCATCAGGAGATATTCCATCTGCTACACTTTATGAAGATGATGATTTCCGGGTTATCTTGGATTTGAGCCCTGCTTCGAAAGGGCATGCATTGATTATTCCGAAAGAACATTACCGGAATCTATATGATCTGGATGAAGGCCTTGCGGCTAAAGTGATGGTGTTAGCGAAGAATATGATAACCAGGCTTAAGAATGTGTTGGACTGCGACGGCTATAATATTGTACAGAATAATGAGGAGGCTGCGGGACAGACGGTATATCATTTTCATATGCATCTGATTCCGAGATATAAGGGTGATAGTGTTGGTTTGGGTTGGAAAATGGGTAAACTTTTACAAGAAGACAAAGAAGAAATATTAAAAGGGTTAAGTTAGTAACCGGGGATAATATGTGGACTGAGAATTGTGAATTTGACGAGATTTATGAAGAATACAAGAATCTTGTCTTGAAGGCAGCGTATACATATTCAGGCAATTATTATGTAGCAGAAGATATCGCTCAAAGTACGTTTCTACAATTATATATTTATTATGATAGTTTGAATCATAGTAATATAAAATCGTGGCTATATACAACTGCTAAAAATCGTGCATTGAATTATAAAAAGAAAGCAAACCGCGAGATACTGAGTGATGAAGTTATAGAAGATGGCTATTATATTCAGGAAACCGCAGGGAGTGCCGAAGATGAGTTCATGGAAGAACTGAAAAATTTAGATTGTTCAGAGCTGCATGGGCGCATTTTTGCAGCGCTGCTTGAGAAAAATCCCAGGTGGTATGAAGCGATTTCCCTGGTATATTATCTTGAGGTACCACAGGCAAGAGTCGCAGAAGAATTGGGAATACGTTTAGAGGTACTTCATAGTACATTGCATAGAGCTAAAAATTGGATAAAGAAAAAGTTTGGAGTAGAATATGATGAATTAAACCAGCTTTAAGAAAACAGGTGCTGTTTTGCCACCTGTTTTCTTAGACGCGTTCCAATTATTTCAAACTGACTTTTTCTATAAGTTCTATAATTGTATCAATGGAGTCCTGCTGCCTTGAGTCCCGCATTGCATCCATGTAGGAGCTGCGGTTATCATAAAGGCTCCGGACGGATTCGAGAAGTGCTTCTTTTGTAAGGTCTTCTTCTTCAAGTACCATGCTGAAACCCTGCCGTTCGAAGGAACGTGCGTTTAAGATTTGGTCACCGCGGCTGGCATGTGAGGAAAGTGGAATCAGGAGATTTGGCTTTCTTAAAGCGAGCAGCTCACAAATTGCATTGGCACCGGCCCTTGAAATTACAATGTCTGCCAATGAGAATATATCCCGAAGTTCATTTTTGATATATTCAAATTGCTTGTAGCCTCTCATACTATCCAGAGTATCATCTACTTTACCTTTACCGCAGAGATGGACAATCTGGAAGCGCTCTAAAAGTTCAGGAAGCGCCAGACGGACAGCATTATTCACAGCTACGGAACCGAGGCTTCCTCCGATTACAAGAATTACAGGCTTATCTGCAGAGAATCTGCACAGATCCATAGCAGCAATCTTGTTTCCAGATAATAATTCCTGCCGTATAGGGGAACCGGTTAAAATGGATTTTTCTTTCGGAAGAGAATCAAGAGTTTCGGGGAAATTACAGCATATTTTAGTAGCAGACGGGATTGCAAGCTTATTAGCCAGCCCAGGCGTCATATCAGACTCATGTATAATGGTAGGAACCTTACAGCGCCTGCCAGCCAGTACAACCGGAACAGACACAAAACCGCCTTTAGAAAAAATAACATCAGGCTTTAATTCTTTAATAATAGAATGAGCCTCACTAAATCCTTTTATGACACGGAAAGGGTCCGTAAAATTCTGCGTGCTGAAATAGCGGCGGAGTTTTCCGGAAGAAATACCGTGATAAGGGATACCGAAAGGTTCAATCAGTTCCTTTTCAATCCCTTTATAAGAGCCTATGTATTGGATATCATAGCCCAATTCCCTTAGCCGGGGGATGAGAGCAATATTGGGGGTAACATGTCCGGCGGTTCCTCCGCCGGTAAGTATAATTCGTTTCATGATGAAAAACCTCCAGATTTAAATATTTATATTATGCTTAAAAATTTTAAAGTTATGCTTGCATAAAATGAATAAAACACATATAATTTCATATTAAACTTATTTAATAAAATGTCAAGAAGAAGTAACAATTAAAACAAGAGGAATAAGAATGGAACAAAATAAGAGGATATCACTGCGAGAAGAAGTAGAGAAAGAGGCCAGAGAAATAGAACAGAAAATTTCTGACAATCCCGATCTTAAAGACATGAAAGTGTCGGAGAAGATGGAAAGGGAGCTTTTCCTCCGAATTAAAGAATACGAGAAAAAACGTGCGGAGAGGCAAAATACCGAAAGTATTACACCGGAAATTTCGAAAGAGGTTGCTTCAGGTTTTACTGAAGGAACAAGTTATAGCGCCGAAAAATTTTTGTCTGAGGAAGACAGAAGAGCTCTACTGCTTGGCAGAGAATTAATAAACAAGGAGAAAGGAGGGGAACATTTATGTGAGGTAAATAAGGAATACCACAAACATCTCAATAAAAATGAAAAAAGTAATGGGAAGAAAGCTAAAGTATTCTATATGCCCCGTAAAAAACGAATTATTGCTGCACTTGTGGCAGTTTTAGTTCTGCTGGTGGGAACGAATATGACAAGTATAAGTAGTAAGTCATATTTGAAAGGATTATTTGATGGATTGCTAGGTAATCAAAGCAGAAAAGTTCTAAATGTAAAGGATATGGAAAAACAGCCTACCGAAGATGGTGAAAAAATAACTGCTTTTACGCAGATTACGGAGAAACTAGGGGTAGTGCCTGTCCGTTTTGGGTATCAACCGGAGAACATGAACTTAGAGAACCTTAATATTGATGAAGAGCAAAAAAGTGCACAATTATTTTATAAATATAATGGACAAGTAATCCGTTATACAATTTATTTAAATGATTCTGAGTCATCTTTAGGGCAGAAGCAAGAAGATATATTAAAGGATAGGTTTAATATTGACACGGACAGACAAACAATAGAGGTAGAAGAATATGAGATTCAAGAGCCTGCAGTAAACAGGTTTATAGCAAACTTTTCCTATAAGGGGGTAAATTATCAATTAAAAGGTATATTTAGTAAAGAAGAATTCACTAAAATAATAAAAGAGTTAATTTATTTTGATTAAAACGCGTAAGTTTTTGAGAAGATGATTGTTTAATTATTAAGGAGATGTACAAATGAGAAAAATGGTGAGGAAAAAGTATTTAGAGGTTCTGTGCACTTTAATTGTGTTTTGCAGTATATTTTCTATATCTTTAATGAATGTTAAAGCATCAGGTTATAATAAGCTTCAGGTAGATGGTTCCTACTTAACTATGGACGATACTTCCACAGGGAGTACTAATGGTGGGATAAGTACTCGAGGAATTCATATGATGGACGGGGAATGTTCTATTACTAAAGCAGGGAGTGGGAAGATATATGCGTATGCCGGAACAACTGCAAATCATGATGTTGATTATCTTTCTGTAGTTATGTATGTTGATCAATACAATGAAGCAACTAAGACCTGGAGACAGATTTATTTTCAACAAGCCAGTGAGTATGATACATATTTTGTTTGCACAAGTAAAACATTGAATGTAGAGAAAGGCTACTACTATAGAGTATGGGCTACACATGTTGCTGGAATGCAAGCGACTCCACCATACGAAGAAGCCACCTCCGCAACAGATGGAATCTGGATAAATTAACTCTATTTAGCCCATAACCCATTTTACTTTGAGCAATTGAAGCAGCTACCGCTGGTGTACCACATAACAGGAGAAACTATTAATCGAATAAATTATAGAGAAGACCTGTACCGAGAAAACACCACAAATTTTTTTAAATGTGCTACACCTGGTAGTTGCTTCAATTGCTCAAAGGAAATATTTTTCATTTTAATGAGATAAGAGTGTGTTTGAAAAATCATTGTTCCAATCTGCGCACTCTAATAAAAAGGCAATCGGATTATTCTCCGGTTGCTTTTTTCAATGCTTCTGCGAGTTGGTCAGGACAAGATGTTTTTTTGTATCCGCAACGGATTCCTTCTATCTTGGAAATGGCTTCCCTGACATCCATACCGTCTATGAGACTGGAAATACCTTGAAGGTTACCGTCACATCCGCCGACGAATTCTACATTTCTTACTTTATCGTCTTCAATTTCAAAATTTATCACTTGGGAACAGACGCCCCTTGTTTTGTATTGCATAGTGTATTCCTCCTGTAACAAGTACGATGGGACGTACTTAAATGAAATTCTGGTGTTTTACAGAATACGAAAATTATAACAGAACGGGCTGGAAAATACCAGTATATTTTTGCGTATTGAACTTTTTATGTACTATTTTTCGAGTGATTTTCCTATAAAATGACAAGAGCTTTCTGAAGGTATTCATAAAAATGTGGTTCTAAATGCTTTGTTAAATTTAAGGATTGAGGATGGACATGCTTTCTTATATTCTGAACTCTGAAATATGCATGTTTCCAGTTAAAATCATGTGCCGGTGACGAATTATGTAGAACGGTTTTTGCGCAGAACGGGCAAAGTTAGGCTATAATAAGCTCACACAAAAAAAGGTAGTTGTGGCACAACCATAAAAACAGGAGGTCTTAGTTATGTTAAAAAATTTAATAGCAGACACCAATATCATTTTCTATTTAATGATTGCAGTCGGTGTCATCGGGGTACTGGGTAAAATTGTAAATCAATTTACTCTTCGCCGTATGGTAAGGGCGGCAGGCAATATGTCAAAGAGTACACACAAACTGATGAAGCTCGTGCGGGCAAAATATGAACATGCATGCATGATACACGATACGGTAGATAATGTAGGTGCATTTGTAGGAAAATACATATATGAATACCGGGGATTTCTCTTCCGGATACACACATGGAGACAGTTACAGATACAGAGCATTTGGTTTTCCGGAGGTCTGGCAGCTTGCGGAGCATTGGGGAATTACATAGTAAATGGATTTTCGGAGGGAACGTACCGGTATATTGCGGTGGGGGCAGCAGAGATGATTGCGCTGTTTGTCATTAGTCAGCTGTCCGACGAAGCATATAAGATACAAGCAGCGAAGAATTATATGGTTGATTATTTGGAAAATGTCTGCGCGCACCGTTACAAAAAGGCAAAACAGACTGAAAAAGATAATATAGATGTGATAGGTCCCGAGAGTGCAGCAAGAGCGGCTGCACTTAAAGAAGACCCGGGGCTGTCTATTAATATAGAGGGTGAGCCAAGAAGAGTGGAGAAGGGGGAAGCTGCAAGACAAGTTATCCGCCGTACGGTAAAAGAAAAAGTGGAGGAGGATGAGCAGCCGGTACTAAAAGAAGAAGCAATTCGCCAAATATTAGAAGAGTTTTTAGCTTGATTAAGAAGGATATATTTGGTAGAATTAGATATGCTTCTTGAGCTGCTAATGTTCAAGAAGATATGAAAACATATACAGAGAGGAAGGGTAAACAATGGCTAAGAAAGTTACATTTGATTATTCAAAGGCGAGTAGTTTTATTCAGGAACATGAGTTGGAATATATGAGCGAACTGGCTGCACAGGCCAAGGACAAGCTTGTTGCAAAGACAGGGGCAGGAAATGACTTCCTGGGGTGGATTGACCTTCCGGTTGATTATGATAAGGAGGAATTTGCACGTATTAAGAAAGCAGCGGAACAGATCCGCAGCGATTCTAAAGTGTTACTGGTAATCGGTATTGGCGGTTCTTATCTCGGAGCAAGAGCAGCAATTGATTTTCTGGGGCACTCATTTGCAAATATCGTTTCTGAAGAAATTAGAAAGTCTCCAGAGATTTACTACGTGGGTAACAGCATCAGCAGTACATACATAAAAGATTTAATAGACGTAGTGGGTGACAGGGATTTTTCCATCAATATGATTTCCAAATCAGGAACTACAACAGAGCCAGCCATCGCCTTCCGTGTATTTAAGGATATATTGGAAAAAAAATATGGAAAAGAGGGAGCAGCAAAGAGAATTTATGCAACCACTGATAAATCCAGAGGCGCTTTGAAGAATCTTGCTACAGAGGAAGGATATGAGACTTTTGTAGTACCGGATGATGTTGGGGGACGTTTTTCAGTATTGACAGCAGTGGGCCTCCTTCCAATCGCGGTGAGCGGCGCAGACATCACAAAGCTGATGGAAGGTGCTCAGACAGCAAGAAAAGAAGCACTGGAGAATGATTTTGCAGAAAATGATGCCCTGCAATATGCGGCAGTCCGCAATATTTTGCTTAGAAAGGGCAAGACGATAGAAGTTTTGGCTAATTACGAGCCAAGCCTGCACTATGTATCTGAATGGTGGAAGCAGTTGTATGGAGAAAGCGAAGGTAAAGACCAGCGGGGCATTTTCCCGGCATCAGTAGATTTGACGACCGATCTGCACTCCATGGGACAGTTTATCCAGGATGGAAATAGAATTTTATTTGAGACAGTTCTGAATGTGGAGGCTTCCCAGGCAGAGCTTATCATGAATGAAGAACCGGTTGACCTGGACGGATTGAATTATCTGACAGGAAAGACGGTAGATTTTATCAATAAGAGCGCAATGAATGGAACAATTCTTGCCCATACAGACGGCAATGTGCCGAATCTGTTGGTGACGATTCCGGAGCAGACAGAGTTTTATTTGGGGCAACTGTTTTACTTCTTTGAATTTGCAGTTGGCGTAAGTGGATACTTACTCGGCGTGAATCCATTTAATCAGCCAGGTGTAGAGAGTTATAAGAAGAACATGTTCGCTCTTTTAGGTAAACCAGGATATGAAAAAGAAAGAGAAGAGTTATTAAAGAGACTATAAAATAGTATGGATTGTAGGAAGTTCTAGTAGACAGAGGCCTTAGAATCAGAGGCTTCTGTTTTTCTATATGATAAAATTAATAGACGGAGGACAAAGAAGATGAAAGGATTAAGGCACAACCGCAAGGTATGGATTATTATAATAATTATTTTAGTATTTGCAGTGGGTATAGGGGCCGGTATAGTGACGGGAACCATGCTAGTGAAAAAAGAAACGAAAAGCACAGATAAAACAACATCTGTGAATGAATCAAAAAATGCCGGAGATAAGAAGGATGACATAAATTCCGGTACAGGCGATAGTACAAAAAACGATACGCTGGATGGCGGAGAAACAAATGGAGGGGACGATAAGAAAGATAATTCTCAGGATGATGCCCAAAACCCATCCCAGGATGACAGCATGCCAGATAATAGTGGAAGTACTTATGATGCGTCTATTCCTGGGGATGATACAGGAATTCACAGATATGAATATATTCTGAGTGATGGCACATGGCAGGAAGCTTTCCAGGACTGTATTGACCGTGGGGGGTATCTTGTCAGAATCAACAGCTCAAGTGAATATGAATATATCAGAAAAGAAATCAGCAAACAGAAGATGACGAATATCTTTTTCCACATTGGCGGAAGAAGAGACAGTAGTTCTTCAGATTACTACTGGGTAAATGAAGATTACAAGCTCTTTGGAGAAAAGTTAAATTCTGATGATAGCTGGTGTTCCGATGAATGGAAAAAGGGAGAGCCAAGCTATAAGGACGGCAGTCTGGAAGAGTTGTATATGGACTTGTTCTTCTTTGACGGAGAGAAGCGATTCGTATGGAATGATATTCCTGATAATATGCTGGCTGCAGAACCGGCTTATTCAGGAAAATTAGGGTATATTTGTGAATACGAGAATTAGGCCGGAATAGAAGGATATTCCTAAAAGTATTTATAAAAAAGGCGTATTAACTTGCCTGAACCGAAAAAATATAGTAAGATTAACTCCTGAAGGAGTTGATATGCAAATGATGTACTGGATTATTCTTATAGTCTTGGCAGTTCTGATTTTAGTTACTATAATCGCGACAGTAGTAACAATAGTAAAAGAGAGAAAAGAATACAGGAAATATGAGCTTGATGAAGAGTATGACATAGAAGAAGATGATTACGAGGACAAGAGACCGGCCAGAAGGCGCAGAAGGCCAGGTACACAGCAGGAGCTGGAAGATGACGATTTGGATGCAGGTGCTGAGAATTCATCAGGAAAGAAAAGACGCTGGAAGATTATTTTAGAAGACACCGATACCCAGGAGCGGTACACCTATATTTTCTATGATAATATTGGAATTGGCAGAACCACAAAAGAAGTGGCTTTTGAGGAATTTTTATCTCTCACCAATGACAGGAAGATTTCTAAGGTTCATTGTGCAATTATACGAAGGAAGGATAAATTGTACCTCAGGGATGAGGGTTCAAAGAACCATACATTCTTAAATGGCAAGAAGATTCAGAAACCTATTGTGATTCAAAGAGAGGATTTTATTTCGCTGGGTGAGACAGAACTCGAAGTTATTAAAATTCTTAGAGAGACAAATTAATTTAAGGCGGTGCCTGACAGGGTACTGCCTTTTTAGACCTTACGCAGAGGGGGTTGTGGCTTGAGAGGGAAATTTCCCAATTTACATCTATTCTTTATCATGCTAAAATGATAAGCAGTAACGAGTTAATAAGTATGTTAGGAGGATTAATCATGATAAAACTATATGAAAACGGTGTTTATTTGAAAAATGGCACTGAAATAGTTGAAGATACAGGCAATATTACCATTCCTGTTACGAAGGAAGAAGCAGCTCAGAATACCATTGCCTATGGAATTCTGAAGGATCATAATACAACATCTGATATGGAGCGTTTGCAGATAAAATTTGATAAGCTCACATCACATGATATAACATTTGTTGGAATTATACAGACGGCCAGAGCTTCAGGACTTGAGAAATTCCCGGTTCCCTATGTGCTGACAAACTGCCATAACAGTTTATGTGCGGTAGGTGGTACAATTAATGAGGACGACCATATGTTTGGCCTGACCTGTGCAAAGAAGTATGGCGGAGTTTATGTACCTCCTCATCAGGCCGTGATTCACCAGTATGCCCGTGAGGTACTTTCAGGGGGCGGTAAGATGATTCTTGGTTCAGACAGCCACACCCGTTATGGCGCTCTTGGAACAATGGCCATGGGTGAGGGCGGACCGGAGCTTGTAAAACAACTTTTGAACAAGACTTATGATATTAACATGCCAGGTGTTATCGGTATTTACCTGGATGGGGAGCCAATGAAAGGGGTGGGACCTCAGGATGTTGCACTGGCAATTATTGGGGCAACATTTGGAAATGGCTATGTAAATAATAAAGTGATGGAATTTGTAGGACCGGGTGTGGACAAGTTAAGTGCCGATTTCCGTATGGGCGTTGATGTTATGACAACGGAGACTACCTGTTTGTCATCCATTTGGAAAACGGATGACAAGATTCAGGAATACTATGAGATTCACGGAAGAAGTGAGGATTATAAAGAGCTGAATCCGGGATCTGTTGCGTACTATGACGGCATGGTTTATGTAAATTTAAGTGAAATTAAGCCTATGATTGCGATGCCGTTCCATCCAAGCAATGTATATACAATCGATGAAGTAAATGCAAATCTGAAAGACATTTTACATGATGTGGAAAAGAAAGCAATTGTAAGCCTGGGCGGTGCAGTAGATTATTCACTGCAGGATAAGATTGTAAATGACAGGCTTTATGTAGAACAGGGAATTATTGCAGGATGTGCAGGCGGCGGATTTGAAAATATTTGTGCTGCGGCTGATATTATAAAAGGAAAGAACATTGGACATGATGAATTTACATTCAGTGTATATCCGGCAAGTACGCCAATTTATATGGAATTAGTGAAAAATGGTGCAGTTGCTGACCTGATGGCAGCAGGTACAGTTGTGAAGACAGCATTTTGCGGACCATGTTTTGGTGCGGGAGATACACCTGCCAATAATGCATTTTCTATCCGTCATTCAACGAGAAACTTCCCGAACCGTGAAGGCTCTAAGCTCCAAAGTGGACAGATTGCATCTGTTGCGCTTATGGATGCACGTTCTATTGCAGCCACAGCGGCTAACAAAGGATTTTTGACACCTGCTACAGCTATAGATGTGGAGTATAAGGGACAAAAGTATCATTTTGATAAGAGTATTTATGAAAATCGCGTATTTGACAGTCAGGGTGTTGCTGACCCAAGTGTAGAAATTAAATTTGGCCCCAATATTAAAGATTGGCCTAAGATGTCTGCGTTACCCCCCAATTTGGTTCTGAAGGTAGTTTCTGAGATTCATGATCCGGTGACGACTACTGATGAGTTGATTCCTTCAGGGGAGACATCTTCCTACCGCTCCAATCCTCTTGGACTTGCGGAGTTTACACTTTCCAGAAAGGACCCGGCTTATGTAGGACGTGCCAAAGAAGTACAGACAGCACAGAAGGCAATTGAGGAAAATACATGTCCATTGGATGTGCTGGAAGAGTTAAAGCCGGTAATGGCAAAGGTCAGAGAATTTTATCCTGAAGCAGGAGAAGGAAACCTTGGTGTAGGAAGTACCATTTTCGCTGTAAAACCAGGAGATGGCTCTGCAAGAGAACAAGCCGCTTCCTGTCAGAAGGTGCTTGGCGGATGGGCAAATATTGCAAATGGATATGCAACAAAACGCTATCGCTCTAATCTGATTAACTGGGGAATGCTTCCTTTCCTAACAGATGCAGACCATGAAAACCTGCCATTTAAAAATGGGGACTATATCTTTGTTCCTGATGTAAGAAAGGCAGTGGAGGATAAAGCAGATGTGATAAAGGCATATGTTGTAGGAGACAGCCTGAAAGAAATTGAATTCCGCCTTGGTGAACTCACAGATGCAGAAAGAGAAATTATATTAAAAGGATGCCTTATTAACTATTATAGAGATTAAAGTATTTGGAAGGGGATTAGACCTTTTCTAAGTTAAAATAATAAATAGGCAGAAGCCGCTGGTCTTGATGATTAGCGGCTTCATTTGTTATAAGTTTTTTGTAAACATTTTGAATTGAAAAATATCTTGTCATAAGTAATTTATTATATTATGATAGATACATCAAGCGGCAGGCGCTCTTGCCTATATCAAGCCGCGAAATCTTATCCCGGCGCTTCATGTTCGAAGCATAATCCGTGAATAAAAAACTGAATAATCATTTTAGAAAGGAAATGCCTATGACAAAAAAATTACAAGAGTATTTTCCAATGCTTCGTACAAGAAATGAGATATTAAACGAAATTGGGAAAAAAGAGGAACTTCTGGTATTGTTTGATTCATGGAAGGAGGAACAGCAGGAAGAGTTTTTAGATTTCTGCTCCGGGGCCAGAGGAGTAAAGATTCTTTATGATTCATTTTTCAAAGAGATATTCAGCCCTGAATATCACCCCGAACGGGTGGAGCGGTTTCTTAGTCTCATTTTATGCCGTAAGGTAAGAATTATACAAATTCTGCCTAATGATTCTACCCGTATCGCAGATGAATGTACACTTTTGATTACTGATATTGTAGTGGAGCTGGAAGACGGAAGCATTGCAAATATTGAAATCCAGAAGATTGGTTATGCTTTTCCGGGTGAACGAATCGCATGTTATTCGGCGGACATGCTTCTGAGGCAGTATAAGCGGGTAAAGGGAAGGAGAAAAAAGAATTTTACATACCGGGATATCAAGACCGTATATACGATTGTATTATTTGAGAAAAGTACAAGAGAATTTCATGAAGTAAAAGGACAGTACATTCACCGGGGAAAACAAATTTTTAATACGGGACTTCAGCTGAATATGCTGCAGGAGTATGTGTTAATCCCACTTGACATTTTCAAAAATAGCATGCACAATAAAATCATAGAAAGTGAGTTAGATGCATGGCTGGCCTTTTTAAGTTATGATGAGCCGGAAAAAATTGCGGAGCTGTTGGAAATACACCCGGAATTTAGAACCATGTACGAAGAAATCTATCAAATGTGTTTGGATATTGAAGAGGTGATGCACATGTTTTCAAAAGAATTGCGGGAACTGGATAGGAATACGGTTCGATATATGATTGAAGAGCAGGAGAAGGAGATAAAAGAGCAGGAGAAAGAGCTCAAAGAGCAGGGTATCAAAATACAGGAGCAGGGTACCAAAATACAGGAACAAAGTGCTGAGATTGCAGCGCTAAAGGAAAAGCTGGCATCTATTTTAGGTGAATAGAAGAGCGGAAAACATTTAGGGGCCAGTGTATCGGCCCCTTGATGTTTCTATTCTTTATGGTATGAGCATAACCTTTACGGCATTTGGATCTTTTTCAGCAACTTGAAATGCTTCCGTCCAGTCTGCAAGATCAAATTTGTGAGAAATCAGACCATCTGTTTTAATCAGCCCGGATGCGATTCCCTTGATAACAGCGGGGAAGGTAAGTGCGGAAAGATGAGATCCAATAATAGTGAGTTCTTTTCCATCACCGATTGTATTCCAGTCTGCGGTTACTTCTTCTGCAAATACACCCATCTGAATATAACGTCCCAGGTTCTTTAAAGAATCCATTCCCTGTGTAACGCTTTTGGGGCTTCCAGAAGCTTCTACATATACATCACAGCCAAGTCCACTGGTCAGTTTCATGATTTCTTCCACTACATTACATTCCATTGGGTTCAATACTACATCAGCTCCGAAGTCTTTTCCCATCGCCAGGCGGTTTGCTTTGACATCAATACCGATAACCAGTTTTGGGAGGCAGAGAGAGGCCATATTAACCATGGATAATCCAATAGCTCCCAGCCCTGCAATAACCACGACATCACTGTGCTGGATATTGGCACGTTCTATGGCGTGCATACCGCATGCGATGGGTTCAACAAGGGCAGCCTGTTCAGGGGTGAAGTTTTTAGGAATTTTATGGTTCAGGCAGTTTTTATCCAGCTTTACGTATTCTGCAAAGCCGCCGTTTGCGTACTGTTTGAATCCAAATACTGCCGATCGTGTACACATCCAGTATTTTCCCTCCCGACAGAATTTACAGGTTCCACATGGAATAATCTGTTCAGTAACAATGGTATCACCTATTTCAAATCCTTCAACATCGTCAGCCTTCTCAACGATTTCACCGTAAAATTCATGTCCGCCAATGCAGGGAGCTTCAATGTACCGGTTCTCTTCAGAAGTTCCCCAGATACGGATTCCCCCATGGTATGATTTAACATCACCCGCACAGATACCGCAGCCTTTTACTTTGAGCAGAATTTCTCCGTCACTGATTGTTGGAACCGGAACGTCCTCATAACGGTTATCATAAGGTGCGTAAGATAAGAGTGCTTTCATTGTTCTTTCCATAGATGTTCTCCTTCTTCTTATTTAGCATAAATTGTATCATAGTATTCCTGTGCATTAGATGAATCAATTACCTCAATTGGCATGTACTGGTCTTTTTCTACATCTTTACCTTCAAGCAGGTCAGAAGTAATGTCCACCAGAGCACGTCCGTGTGCTTTTCCGCCGCCCAGGCTGACAGAGGATTTCTGAGGTTCGCCATTGATGATGTTCAGGATTTCATTTTCTGTAGCATCAATTCCAAACAGGCCGATAGAGTTAAAGTCTGTGATTCCTGCAGATTTGATTCCTTCGTTTCCGCCTACACTTCCGCCGCCGCCGATACAGCAGATCGCCTTGATATCAGGGTGAGCCTGAAGGAATGTCTCAGCATTTTTAACACCTTCCTCAGAGGTGAGTGCGGAAGCAGTTGCTACCAGCTTTGTATTTTTTGTATTTTCCTCAATTCCGGCTTTGATTCCGTTTGCACGTTCAATAATCTCAGGAAATTCAGGTAAATCCATCAGTGCCCACTCTACGACTTCTTCGTCACCGTAGTTTTCATTAATCCACTCAGCAGCACGCTCTCCGCATGCATATCCTGTATTATACGGATCTACAAGGTACTGTGCATCACAGTTCTCGAGAGTCTGTGTATAACCTACAACATAAATTCCGGCATCTTGTGCTTTTTTTGTTACATCTGCAACTGCATTTGATTCTACTGCGCAGACAATAATAGCATCCATATCGCCCTGGATAAAGTTTTCAATCTGTGTCACCTGTTTTGTAGCGTCACTTTGGGCATCCACATATGTAACGGAAATTCCTTTTTCCTTTGCATAGGCCTCTGCCTCTTTCACAAGTTCTGCCCATACAGGGTTACTCAAATCAGAAAATGTAATGCCTACCTTGTAATCCCCGGAGCTTTTGGTGTCTTTTGATGCTGTTTCAGTGGAACTGCTGTCTTTGCTGCTGGTATCTGAGTCCATGCTGCACCCGGTGATAGTCCCTGTCAAAAGAAACATCGCTGCAAATACACTTAAAATTCTTTTTTTCATATCTTTTCCTCCTAGAAATAAAATATTATTTTGTCTTCATCCCCTTGCTTATGCTACTTAGGTCTGGCTTTTTCAGACCTTATGTTGCAAAGTACATCCTGCCGGCTTAGTGAGGTTCTTTCGAACTTAGCGGTCATGGATGTTTCTTTATTAAAGGGGGAATACACTAGTTATTATTTGCATTGATTGCCTTAATACGTTTTACACGTTCGCTGTTTGTGCGTGACATTGTATCATAGATAACTGCGATAAGCAGGATGCATCCTTTGATAACAAGCTGGATATATTCACTGACATTCAGGAGAAGCAGTCCGTTATCCAGTACGCCCACAATCAATACACCAATAAATGCTCCAAGAATTGTACCTTTTCCACCACTGCTGCTGACTCCGCCCAGTACACAGGCAGTCAGTACATTAAACTCAAATCCGGCACCGGTTGCAGACTGGCCGGAATTCAGGCGGGAAAGCTGCAGGATTGCTCCGATTGCAGTGAAGAATCCGCACATACTGTAAACAATGATACGGATTTTCCCGGTATTGACACCGGATAACTTAGCGGCCTCCTCGTTGCTTCCGATAGCGTAGAAATACCTTCCGTAGTAAGTCTTGTTTAGAATGAATGCGCCAATCAGGATAATCACAACCAGGAAAATCAGGGAAACCGGAATCCCCAGTATATTGCCCTGCCCCAGGAAAGAAAAGCTCCTTGGAAATCCAAACATGGGGAGTCCTCCTGAAATGAGGTAGCTGATTCCATTTAGTATGGTCATCATGGATAGTGTGACAATCAGAGGTGCAACACCGGTTTTTGTAATAATCATTCCGTTGATGAGACCTATCACAGTGCCTATCAGCATGGAGATTAGTACTGCGAGCAGCCAGTTTACGCCGGCCTTAGTCATCAGGTAGGAACAGATAATTCCAACCAGTGAAATCTGATACCCTACAGACAAATCAATTCCGCCTGTAATAAGTACAAAGGTAAAGCCTACAGAGCAAATACCCAGGGTTGCAATTTGTTTGGCTATGTTAAATAAATTGTTTGCTTTTAGGAACTGTGGGGAAAGGATACTGAATATCAGGAACATGACAACCAGTACAAGAAAAATCCCAAGTTCTTTTGATTTAAATAGTTTCTTACTTTTATTCATTTTCGTCACCTCCGGCAGATTTAGCTAAAATAGATTCCTGAGAAATGGAGTCTCTGTCCATAATGCCGGTCATCCTTCCTTTACATAAAACTACAATTCTATCGGACATTCCAATCAATTCTTCCATATCAGAGGAAATCATAATGATTGCCTTGCCATCATCGGCCAAGTCGTTCATAATCTGATAAATCTCCTGTTTGGCTCCTACGTCAATTCCTCGGGTAGGTTCATCAAAAATCAAAATATCCGGGTTCATTGCCAGCCATTTTGCAAGAACAACCTTCTGCTGGTTACCGCCGCTTAGATTTTTTGCTTTCTGATCCATACTCGGTGTTTTTGTGCGGAGGCTTTCGATGTATTTTTCAGTAATCTCTGTCTCCTTTTTATGATTAATCACGCTATGGCTTGACCAGTCTTTTAAGCTTGGCATGGTGGTATTTTCCTTGATTGTCATATCAAGTACAAGCCCCTGACGTTTCCGGTCCTCAGGTACCAGAGCGATACCGGCTTTAATGGATTCCATACAGTTCTTCGGTTTCAGGCTTTTGCCGTTCAGAATGATTTCACCTTCCGTAATCTCTTCATATCCGAATAAGAGTTGTGCAAGCTCTGTACGGCCTGCGCCAATCAGTCCTGCCATACCCAAAATCTCACCCTTTTTTACATCAAATGAAATATCTTTGACACCATTGCCCGAAACATTTCTGATGGAAAGGATTGTTTCCGTAGCATGTTTGGCACGTACAGGATAAGTTTCTGTAAGCTCCCTGCCTACCATTAAGCGGATTAACTCTGCTTTATTCGTATCCGCCGTATTGACTGTGGTGATGTATTTTCCGTCACGCAGAACAGATACACGATCAGACAGACGGAAAATTTCTTCCATTCTGTGTGAAATATAGATAATGGTAACACCTTGTTCTTTCAATGTATCTACAATTTTGAACATTGCTTCCACCTCGGAGGTGGTCAGCGGAGCAGACGGCTCATCCATAATCAGGATTTTTGCATCTTTTGAGACCGCTTTGGCAATTTCTACAATCTGCTGGTATCCGGTAGTCAGGTCTGCCACCTTGACGTTGGGATCGATATTCACCTTCAGACGCTCGAAAAGCTCTTTTGATTTGTTGTACATGGCTTTGCGGTCCAGGACCATGCCGTTCATAAGGAACTCACCCATAAAAATATTTTCAGCCGCAGACAAGACTGGTATCAAAGTAAACTCCTGATAAATAACCGCAATACCATTTGCTCTTGAGAGTGCAGGTGTCATATGCTCATAAGTTTGCCCGTTTATTTCGATAGTACCTTTTGTTGGCTGGATTGCACCGGAAATTGTTTTAATCATGGTTGATTTACCGGCGCCGTTTTCACCGACTATGGCGTGTATTTCCCCCTCTTGGAACTGGATGTTTAAATCGTCCAGAGCTGTTACGCCAGGGTACATCTTGGATATATGATTTAGCTTGAGAATCATATCGCCTTTCATGTTCTCCCTCCCTTTTCCTTTCGTTTGCTAGTATCAATTATACTCAGGGGTGCCGGGGACAACAATGCACCAAAATTTAGATATGGTGTCAAAAATTATTTAATTTGTATAAAATTGGGATATATATTCGATATATATATAACAAAGTGAACAGAAAATGAAGAGGGGCATTTTTAAGCCCCAATCCTTATTTTTACATAAGCTTAAGATATTGCCTGTAGAGATATAGAAGTTCTTCCCGGCCAGCGTCATCATTACGAATATCAGCTTCAGCTTTTCCATGATTGACAACCAGAATCCGGTCACAAACAGCAAAGAGTTCTTCAATATTCGAGGAGATGATGAGGGCCGTAGTATCTAGCCCGCTCAGGCTGCGGATGTCATCATAAAGAAATTCTTTTGAAGTGCTGTCGATGCTTTTGGTAGGATTTAGAATTACAGCAAGTTCAGGGCTTGTGGACAGCATTCTGCAAAAATAGATTTTCCATCTCAGAATGATGTCTGCTTCAATCTGGGATTCAGAAATATAGATGCCCTCATAATCAACAATATAGCGGCTCATTAGTTCCCTGGCACAATATTTTAGTTCAGATTTATTCAAGATTCCGTAGAGTCTGCTGTTCATTTTTAAGGCAGGAAACATAATATTTTCCTCCAGGGTCAGGTTAGGGAAGATGGCGTTTTGTTCTGCAAGAGAAGCAATACCAGTACTGACAGCATGTTCCGCAGACTTCAGAACAATAGGCTGCTGCCGGAAATATAAAGTACCGGAATCTGGTTTTCCCCTGCCTTGAAGCAGATGATTCACTGCATTTCCGGAATGAGTCCCTACATTTAAGACACCGGTAATTTCATTGCGGAAAACCTGAAAGGAGAGGCCCCGCAAAATATTTTGATAGTAAATATTCTGCATTTCCAGCAAAACTTCGTTATGACGCAGTGGTTCAGGAATGTGGGGTTTGTCTTTTGCAGCAGGCTTTGTGCCCAGCATCAGAGCAGTGATAAGATTGTCGTCCATATTTCCTTTATCCAGTACAGCCGCTGTTTGACCGCTGCGCATGACGAAAAGGCGGCTGCAATAACGTTTCAGACAGCGGATACGGTTGTCGATTAGAATGATCCCTATATGCAGAGAACACAACATTTGAAAGAGCATTTCAAATTCATCCAGGGCTGTGGCTGAAAGTGTATTGAGAATATCATCCATTACAAGGATTTTAGCATCATAATATACGGCACGCGCCATCTCAACCAGAAGTTTCTCTTTTTGGGTGAGAGTGCTGATTTTTTCATGAATATTCACCTGTATTCCAAGCAGCTCCAGCATTTCCCGGCACTGTGCCTCTGAGTCCCTGGATTTAATGATTATTTGGCCTGGGTTAGGCCCCAGAAGAAAATTCTGCCAGATTGTAAAATCAGTAATTAGTGAGGAATGGCGGGAAAAGTAGTAAATACCTGCCTTCCGTCCTTCTTCTATGGATGTAATGGAGACTTCTTCCTCTTCAATATAAATATGCCCCGAGGTAATCGGGGCAGTCCCAACTATACCACCAACGAGGGCGGTTTTTCCTGCATTGTTTACACTGGTGATACCGATGAGTTCGCCTTGAAACAGGTTGAGCTTTGCATCATCCAGTATTTTTTTAGAAGAACGGTAAGTGATGATATGCTCCATTCTAAGCAGTTCTTTATTCATAGATATTCTCCTGTCTGGCAGCCTGTCCGGCAGGCAGTGCCGGAAGGACAAGTTCGGTAGATGTGTAGACATCGGGAGTGCTTGTGAGGCAGATTCCGTATTGGTCTCCAAATTTTAACTTAATCTGTTTATTTATGTTCAGAAGCGCGATTCCTACATGATAGCGGGTATGCTCTTTTGAAATAGGCGCACGGTAATTTAGCAGCCTTTCGTTAAGGTAGTTCAGCTTTTCCTCCTTAATGCCTACTCCATTATCTGTGATTGACAGTACAAGGCGTTTTTCCGTTACGTAGCCCGAAATAGAAATCCTGCCTCTCCCGTATTTACTTTCCAGACCATGCATAATGGCATTTTCCACAATTGGCTGAAGGGTCATATTTGGAATAAGATACTGATCCATGAGGGATTCCGGGATATTATACTCATAATCGAACCGGTTGCTGAAACGAAAATTCTGTATAGTAATATAATTGCGCACATTTTCAAATTCATCCCGCAAAAGCAGCATCTGTCCCTCTTTGGCAATCATACTCCTGAAAAGGCAGGACAGAGATTCAGTCATGGTGGCAATTTCACTTACCCCGTGAATGAGAGCTAATCCCCGGATAGAGTCCAGGGTATTGTAGAGAAAATGTGGATTAATCTGAGTCTGAAGCGCATACAATTCCGTTGTCTGAATCCGGTTTTCTGCTTTCCGCGCCTGTTTATCTATCTCTTTTTGAATCTGCAGCATGTCCAGAAAATTCTGTTCCAGTGAGGATTTCACAAAGTGTTTATCAAAAGGTTTTTCTAAATTCATATTGGTGAGATTAGCATATTCCTTTAACACATCCTCCAGGTGAAGAAATGGGGAGATAATATAAACGTAGTCGATAATTCCAAGCATTACTGTAACCAGAACCAAAGACAGAAGGGTAAGCCTTGTATAATAATTTTCAGGGATTGATGTCAGCAGGTTTTTGCTGAGCTGGAACCGGATAATCAGGGTGTTTAACAGCAGGACACCCAAAGGCAGGGTAATATTAATAATGAGGATTAAGAATAGGTTAGCACTGTCAAGCTTTCTGTTCAGGCGTGATACATTATATTTATACATTCCGGATACCGCCCTTTCTAACCTGCATTCCGGTTTCTGTAGTCTGTTGGAGTGATTCCAAAGGTCTTCTTAAAGAGCTTGGAAAAATATTTGGAGTCCTGGAAACCGGAGAGTGAAGCCACTTCATTAATATTGTATTTTACCTGCCTTAACAGCTTTTTAGAGACTTCCAGACGGTACTGGTTCAGGTAATCAAGGAAATTGGTGCCTACTTCCCTCTTAAAGAGCACGCTAAAATAGACCGGGCTCAGATTGACCAGTTCAGCCATTGAAGTCATAGAAATATTACTCTGATAGTTTTCTGCAATATATTTTTTTGCAATACGGATAGCAGGGTTACAATCCTGAGAATCCTCGCTGATATATTGGGTGATATAGGAAGCCATTTGTTCCGAGAGGGCATCGGCAAGCATCCGTCCGGTAAATGCCCAGCAGGAGTTTTCCGCCAGTTCGTTTTCAAATTCCTCATAAGACTTTTTACATAGGTCTATTTTAACGATATAATCATAAAATTTTCTGTGTAAAGCCAACGCAACCTTATTATAAATCAGATTATCCTGATATTTGTAATCCTCTGCATAAGAAAAAAGATTTAAAAGCTGCATCTTGATGTTATCAGCTCCAAGGCTGCGGAGGGCATCATTCCATTTTTCCATAGCTGTATTTGTGAGAATAATCTGTGCAATACCGGGGTCTTCTTTCAAGTCAGAATAAAAAATCAACCTTTGAGTTCCCAGGGCAATTCTTGCCTGAATGCAGCTATCAGCGCTAAGCAGGCTTGAACTGGCATCGCTTAACTTGTGCACGGGGGCTCCAATTCCTATGGTAAGCAGGATATCTTCAAATTTTTTCAGAATATTGGAAACATAAGAGAAGATTTCTTTTAACAGCCCCGGGAGCTCCTGGCGGCGTTCATCTGGATAATTACAGATGATGCGGAGAGAATCGGGGGCCGGCTGTATCAGTATTTCGTGGCACAGATCTGCCGCAATCTTGAGGAACTGCTCTTGAATGCGGCCCAGCAGTGTTTCTGTAAAGCCGGAATCCAGCCGGGTATAACGGGAATCCAGTTTTAGAATGATACCACAGTAGAAGCCGGAGCGGAATTTGGTAAAATAGGAGCTGTTAACGGCATCTTCAGATAACCCGTCAGCCGGAAGCTTATTTTGAAAAAATGACTCAATGAAATAGTCATGGATTTGCCGGTGACTGGCATTAAGCTCGCTGCTCAAAGCCTGGTGAATGTTTTCAGACTGCCGTTCACTTGCCAGCTTCTGTCTCAGTTTATCCAGAATATGTTCCATTTCCTCTTTATTAATAGGCTTAATGAGATAATCTTCTACGTTATATTTCATTGCACTCTTAGCATATTCGAACTTCTTATGCCCACTGATTACGATAAATTTAATCTTAGTATTAATCTCACGGAGTTTCTGCATAAAAGTGATACCATCATACCCGGGCATGCGGACATCAACTATGACAATGTCCGGCTGTATCCTCTCTACCTCTGTCAGAGCATCTATTCCATTATTTGCGCTCCCTGCCACTACCATGTCATATTTTTCCCAGTCTATCAAATTCTCTATCAAAGAGATGATAAGGCTTTCATCATCCACAATCATGACCTTATACATAAATGTGCCACCTTTCGAAATTTGTAACTATTCAGAAGAACATAAATATTTTCGAGCCTGCCCTCTGAACCGCTACCCTTATTTTAAGGGATAAAAATATAATGGGCAATAGAAAAAATAGTGGATGTCTGGACAATAATGGGATAAGATGAAAAAAGAGGAAGAAAAAAATTTCTTTGTTTTACCTGCAACAAAATATAAGATTTTTTACTCTTATATATACAAGAACGAAACGGATATCTTGTTTCGTTTTCATTCATGAATGTAAATAACTTTGTCCTGGAATTACAGGGCGGGAGAGGAGGGGCAGATGTCTGATTATGAAAATTTATCGGAATTAGTATTAATACGGAAGTCCCGGCAGGGAGATGTGAAAGCATTTTCAGAGCTGTATGTGAGGATTCACAAGGAATTATATAAGTTTGCGCTGTATACACTGAAGCATCCTCAGGATGCGGAGGATGCGGTAAGCGAAGCTGTCATAGCGGCTTATGAGAATATCAGCGGACTTAAAAAAGAGAAATCTTTTCGAAGCTGGATTTTTCGGATTTTGAGCAATCAATGTAAGAAGCGGTTCAGGGATGTTCCGCAGATGGAAGAGCTTGAGACGGAGTTGCCGGCACCGGAGAGGGATTATGCGGGGTCACATGATGTGCGGAAGGCATTCGGCATATTAAACGAAGACGAGAGGATGATTGTGGCATTTTCAGTATTTGGGGGCTATCAGAGTGATGAAATTGGGAATATGATGGATCAGAACCCCGCCACAGTCCGCTCAAAGAAGACCCGCGCAATGGAAAAAATGCGCAGGGTTCTACAATAGAAAGGGGTGTAGGTCATGACGTTGGATGGGAATGATTTAAAGAAAAATCCGGAAGAAGAGATGATAGAGGAGCAGACGGCAGAGGGGCAGGAAATAGAAGAAAACAAACTAGAGGAACAGCTTCGGCAAATGACAGAAGATGTGGAAATTCCAGAATCTCTAAAGCCTGAAAATATTGAAAAGCTGTTAGAAGAAAAAGGAAAACTAAAAAGATTCCGCTGGAAAACAGTCTATACGGTTGGAGCAGCTGCGGCGTGCTGTGCTCTTGTCATAGGAATTGCAGCTTTTGGCGGATTATTTCAAAAGAATGAAGATACGGCAGGCAGCAGACCTGGAATGGCTTCTGCAGACAATGCCAGTGATGCGGGGGAGGAATCTTCTGCACCGGTATCGTCAGGGGACAGGGTCATTGCATCAGCAAAGAGCTATGATGAGGTGTACCAGTATATTGAAGCAGAGAGAAAAAGCCAGGAACAGTACAATAGTGAGACTTATGTTACGGAAAGCAGCAGAGATGAAGGGGCTGGTACGCCCGGAACAGGAAATACAGAGCGTGCGGCACAGGAAAGTAAGGCGGATTCATCGGCAACGAATGATGTTTCAGGCAATGGCTCTTACTCTGATACAAATATCAGGGAAGAGGGCGTTGGGGAAGGTGATATCGTCAAGACGGACGGTAAGAATTTGTATATACTAAATGGTCAGAGGATTCAGATTGTCAGCATTGAGAAGCAAGAGATGAAACAGATGGCAACAATCCGTCTTGAGGATGACCAGTATATTTCCGAAGTTTATGTAAAAGATGAAAAATTAATCCTTGTTTACACAAAAACAGAGTATGAAGATGGGAAAGAAGGATACGGAGGAACTTATAAGCAGTATACTGTTGCTGAGACGTACGATGTCAGCGATACTTCCAAACCTAAATCTATAGGAAAGATCACTCAGAGCGGCAGCTTTTATACCATGCGGGTATCCGGGGATGATGTATATATTCTGAGTAATTTTTATGCGGATACGGCAGCAGGAAGAACGGATATTGGCGCTTATATACCTCAGGTACAGGGTAAGGAAATAGACAGTAAAAATATTCTGCTTCCTCAGTATGTACGGGGAAATCAATATACGGTAATCTCCACATTTTCCCTGAAGGACCCAGGTGAGAAGAAGGACAATAAGGCAGTATTTGGAAATGCAGGGCTTGTATATGTAAGCAAGAATAATATTTATGTTTGTGAAGCATATTACAATTCCGCGGAATCTGATGTTACACAGACATGTATCAGAAAAGTAGCTTATAAGGATGGCAAACTGGAGGCAGTAGGACAGACCAGAATTAACGGTACACTAAACGATTCTTTCAGTATTGATGAATACAAAGGAAACCTCAGACTGGTGACAACAGTCAGTTCTACAGGAAATGGAAGTGGATTCCCTATCGTTCTGTTTAACGAAATAGCGCCTGCGGAGAATTCAACAAAGAAAGATACAAATTCTTTATACATTTTAGATGAAAAGTTGAATGAAACGGGAAAAATTGAGGGACTTGCAGAAGATGAGAGAGTATATTCAGCCAGGTTTATGGGTGATACCGGATATTTTGTAACATTTAAACAGGTAGATCCGCTATTTTCCGTTGACTTATCCAATCCGAAAAAGCCTAAGATTATCGGTGAGCTGAAGATACCTGGATTTTCAGATTATCTTCACCCTTATGGAGAGGGACTCTTACTGGGTGTTGGAATGGATGTAGATAAAACAGGAACTATGACTCAGGGAGTGAAATTATCCATGTTTGATATTTCTAATCCGAAGGATGTAAAAGAGGTGCAGAAGTATATATTGGAAGACAGTTATTCTACGGATATTTCTTACAATTATAAAGCAGCTTTAGTTAGTACGGACAGGAATCTGATTGGATTCTCGGCATATGGACAGGGGCAGAGCTATTACCTCTTTTCCTATGACAAGGAGAATGGATTCAAGAATATCTTCGAAAGAGAGCTGGGAGGATATTCTGAGGCGAGGGGTATCTATTCCGGAAACACTTTCTATATTGTGGCAGGAAATACAGTAGAGTCATATAATATGGACACATTTGATAAAATAGATGATATCGTGCTATGATGTCATTAAGAAAGCCAGCTTTTCCTTTAAAATAAGGGGAAGCTGGCTTTCTTTAATGTATTCATGGAACTAAAATACTGTATCTACTTCCATTTTGACCAGAGAGAATAAGAATGCTTAGAAGATATTTGACATATTTTATAATATTGACTATAATATACCTAACAAGGGAACCGTTGGCCAGAGCACACCTGACCGCCGGTAAAGTTAAAGTCTTAAAAGTAGCGCCTTAGTTTACCAGACAGAGGGTGCTATTTTTTATGTTTAAAAATCGCTATAACAAGGGTTATAACGGCACAAAGCATGATAATAAAAGTAAATAAATCACTGTATGTAACCATAAGCACCAGCCTCCTTTTTTGTATCCCGCGGCCAGTATAGCAACCTCAACGGTTCCCTGGGTAAGTATATTATTGTCAACGAATCATGAAGGTTTATCACAGCCTATAATGAAAATAGGTTTCCACTCCATTACTCCTTTGTCTTATAATAAATGTAAGCAGGATCAAGTTTGAGTGCACATTGGAGGATTTGCACCCCGTTTGTCAACGTAAATGTTTTGCCCTTGAGAACAACATATTGTCGCACCCCTAGTGGATAGCACGAGTAGCAAAGTCCGTATTATCTCGGGTAAATCTCCTGCTGATTCAAAAGATAGAAAGGAGTTCGCTTATGAAAGATTTATTAGAAATCTGTGCTGGTTTGGATGTTCACAAAGAAAAAATTGTTGCCTGTATACTTTTAGGTCCTCTTGGCAAACCCACTCATACTGAAATTAAGGAATTCTCTACTCTAATACCTGACATGGTTGCTTTACGCGACTGGATCGTGCAGTTCGATTGTCAGCATGTTGCTATGGAAAGTACTGGCATCTATTGGCAACCCATCTATGAAATTCTCGAAGACGCGTTTGCCGGACACATTACACTGCTTGGTGTAAATGCCAGACACATGAAAAGTGTTCCGGGTAAGAAAACTGACATGCGCGATTCTGAATGGATTGCAACCCTCCTTCGCGCCGGACTTCTCAATGGAAGCTTTATTCCAGACAAAAATATCCGGGAGTTTCGGCATATGAACCGCTACCGCAAAAGTATTATACGTGATATTACTTCTCAAAAAAATCGTGTTGAAAAGTTTCTTCAGAGCTCCGGCTTTCGCTTATCCTCATTCATTTCTAATATTTTTGGAGCTTCCGGCCGAGATATCATTTCCCATTTGATAGAATATGGGCAGATTGATAAGTCTGCATTAGATGCTTGTCTAAAGACAAAAACCCGTAACCGCATATCAGAAATCCTTGTTTCGGTCAACGGAACATTATCCGATCATCAAAAATCCTTTTTAAAAATGTTAATGGATCACTATGATTCGTTAAGAACTCACCTCTCTGAAATTGAAATAGCAGTTGCTGCAGAGATGGAACCCTTTGCCCTACAGGTGGATCAATTAAACAGTATTTACGGAATGGGTACTACCGCCTCTTGTGCTATCATTGCAGAAATTGGTGTTGATATGAGCCGCTTTAAAACAGCCGAACATATTTGCTCATGGGCTGGGTTATCCCCCGGGAACAACGAAAGCGCGGGAAAGCGTAAAAGTGCTTCGGTGACCAAAGGCAATCCATATGTGAAAACTATGCTTTGTGAAATTTCCCGGGTCATTGCCGGAAAACGTAACTCTTATCTTTCAGCCTGGTATTGGCGTATTAAGCAGAAAAAAGGTGCTAAGAAAGCAATTATTGCCCTCGCGCGTAAACTTCTCGTCATTATCTACACCATGCTCAAACAAGGAACTCTTTTTGACGAATCCTGCTTTGAGATTAGACGCAAAAACTGTGAGCAAAAACAATTGTCTCGTTACATTCACGAATTAGAAAAGCGTGGTTATCGAGTGGAGCACCAAATCTAAATATCCATTTTGGTTTCCCTATGGCAGTCAGTATACTGCTTTGTTTGCTGTGCCTTATGATTGTTGAAAACAATTATTGTCAATGTACAAGTTTGCTGACGAATATTTTATTTTCGTAGCAATGTACATGGGAAAATGTTTAATATTATCAAGGGTAAAAAGAAACGGATTATAATGAAAGAAGTGGCGAGAGTAATGAAGAAGGCGCTGTGAGCCTGCTAAGTACAGCCAAGCTGTACGGAAAGAATGAATATATAATAACATGGAATATGGGAAAAGGAGGGTATGCTAATAAAATAAGTGAAAAGAATATTAAAGTTGTGCTATAATCGTGAAAAGAGTTAGAAGAGATTTGAGTCGCGTTGTTTTAAGCCGGCTGATTTTTATATAACAGGAAATTATATTGTTTATTTTATGGAGGAAGTAAATCATGATTTTTGATACACATGCACATTATGATGATGAGCAGTTTGATGAGGACAGAGAGGAATTGCTATTATCCATGCAGGAAGACGGAGTCGGAACTATTGTTAATGCAGGTTCAGATGTGTCATCCTGGGAGGATATCCGGAACTTGACGGCAAGGTATCCTTTTGTGTACGGGGCAGTTGGAGTTCATCCTGATGATGTAGGCGAGTTGAACGAAGAGAACTTTAATCGGTTGAGAACGATTCTACAAGAAGAAAAGATAGTTGCCTTGGGTGAAATTGGTCTGGACTATTATTGGGATAAAGAGAGCCATGAGGAGCAGAAGGAGTGGTTCATCCGACAGCTGGAGCTGGCGAAGGAACTGGAAATGCCCGTGATTATCCACAGCCGGGACGCTGCGGCAGATACACTTGAGATTATGAAAAAATATGGGGGGAAACTTCAGGGAGTTATTCATTGCTTTTCTTACTCAGCAGAACTGGCAAGGGAGTATGTGAAGATGGGATTTTTTATTGGAATTGGTGGAGTAGTGACATTTCAAAATGCAAAAAAGCTGAAAGAAGTGGTAAAAGAGATTCCTCTGGAATTTTTAGTGCTTGAAACAGACTGCCCTTATCTGGCGCCGGTACCAAACAGGGGAAAAAGAAACTCTTCTTTAAACCTGATTTATGTGGCAGAACAGATTTCAGAATTGAAAGGGGTTTCTTACGAAGAGGTGGTTGCGCAGACAGAGAAAAATGCCAGGAGACTGTATGGTATGGAGTAAGAGTCTGATAATTTTTCCATAGAATAAAGTCTGCCATTTTCTTTATCATAAGCGGAATGCTTTTGCAGATTCCCCTTCTGATATATCAGGAAACTCCAGGTTTTAAGTTGCCCCATGGGTAAAAGTATATTATACTGATTCAGGAAACTGCGTTTTGAAGGAGGAGCTTATGAAGGAGCCCACATTAGGAAATCCACAGAATACAATAGCGGTTCTGCAGAAGTATCATTTTGTATTTCAGAAGAAGTTTGGACAGAACTTCCTTATAGATACACATGTATTGAATAAAATTATCCGTTCGGCGGAAATTTCCAGTGAGGACATGGTATTGGAAATCGGGCCTGGGATTGGAACAATGACTCAATATCTGGCACAGGCGGCAGGCCGGGTGACAGCAGTTGAGATTGACCGGGCACTGATTCCTATCCTGGAGGAAACGCTGGAAGATTATGAAAATGTAACAGTGTTGAATGAAGATATCCTGAAAGTGGATATAGCCGGACTTGCAGAGCGGGAGAATGGGGGGAAGCCGATAAAGGTTGTTGCAAACCTGCCTTATTACATTACGACACCTATTATCATGGGGCTGTTTGAAAATCATGTTCCTTTGAAAAGTATCACCGTTATGGTACAAAAAGAGGTGGCGGAGAGGATGCAGGTAGGGCCGGGAAGCAAGGATTACGGCGCACTGTCTCTAGCTGTACAATATTATGCAAAACCATACATTGTAGCAAATGTACCGCCTAATTGTTTTATGCCCAGGCCGAAAGTCGGTTCCGCGGTCATACGCCTGGACAGGTATGAAAAGCCACCGGTACAAGTGGATAATGAGAAGTTCATGTTTAAAATTATCAGGGCATCTTTCAATCAAAGAAGGAAAACCTTGGCTAATGGATTGAAAAATTCGTCGGAGTTGGATTTTTCAAAAGAAGAGATAGAAACTTCCATACGGAGTCTCGGAAAGGGTGCAAGCGTACGGGGAGAAGCACTAACATTGGAAGAGTTTGCGGTATTAAGCAATACTTTAGGGCGTAACAGAGCGTAAAAATGTTACGTCCTAAAGCATGTTTTAGGGCATATTAAAGCAAAAACAGCCTGATTTTTGGAAAATATCTCTATTTTGGGCAAGTTCATAAAGATTTTATAGACATTTCATTGTATAAAAAGGGCTTTTTTAGTATAATAATTGAGTCGGACAAGTGAATAGAATGATAAAAGGAAAGGAGAGGTTTTATGGTAAAAATGAAAAAGGACATTGATAATATCTTTTTTGAAAACACCCCCAGGATTGAAGAGTTAGCTCGTATCTGTGAGGAGAACAATGCAATCGAAAAAGAGCTTTACACGAAATACGAGGTGAAAAGAGGCCTGCGAGACTTAAATGGTAAAGGCGTACTGGCAGGTTTAACAAATATATCGGATGTATGTGCCAGTAAGATTGTGGACGGGAAGGAAGTTCCCTGCGAGGGAAACCTCTACTATCGTGGTTATAATATCAAAGATCTTGTAAAAGGTTTTCTGGACGCGGAGCATCCGGGATTTGAGGAGACAGCGTACCTTCTCCTGTTTGGTAACCTGCCCAATGCGGTACAGTTAAAGGAATTTCAGGATATACTTGCAGAACGCAGAACGCTTCCTCCGAATTTTGTACGTGATGTAATTATGAAAGCACCAAGCCGGGATATGATGAATAGCATTTCCAGATGTATCCTGAACTTGTATTCTTATGATAAAAATGCAGATGACACATCGATTCCAAATGTACTGCGCCAGTCTTTGAATTTAATCAGCCAGTTCCCTATGCTCATGGTTTACGGTTATCATGCATATAATTATAGAAGAGGTGAAGACTTGTATATATATGCACCTTACCCGGAGCTGTCTATGGCAGAAAACATTCTCATGATGCTTCGTGAGGACAGGCAGTATACAAAGCTGGAAGCTCAGATTCTGGATATGGCCCTAGTGCTCCACATGGATCATGGCGGCGGTAACAACTCTACGTTTACAACTCATGTTGTAACATCTTCAGGTACAGACACTTATTCAACAATTGCGGCAGCCATGGCATCTTTGAAAGGGCCGAAACACGGCGGTGCCAATATAAAGGTAACGCAGATGTTTGAGGATATGAAGAGTAATCTGACGAACTGGGAAGATGACAGTCAGATACGCCAGTACCTGGTTGATTTGCTGGATAAGAAAGCTTTTGATAAAAAAGGGCTGATTTATGGAATGGGTCATGCAGTTTATTCTATGTCCGATCCAAGAGCGGATATTTTTAAAGCATTTGTTAAGAAGCTTGCAACAGAAAAGGGTTATGAAGCAGAATATGCCCTGTACGAGAAAGTGGAGAATATGGCGCCGGAGATTATCGGCGAGAAACGCAGGATGTATAAAGGGGTCAATGCGAATGTGGACTTTTACAGTGGCCTTGTGTATGGCATGTTGGATCTTCCGCCGGCATTATACACTCCAATATTTGCAGCAGCCCGTATTGTTGGATGGAGCGCGCACAGACTGGAAGAGCTTAAGAATGTAGATAAGATTATTCGCCCGGCATATAAGCCGCTTGCACCTTATCGTGATTACATAAAATTAGATGACAGGTAGATGTTGAGATGAAAGATGAATTTTACTTCCCGTCGAAGGATGGAAATACAGAGATTCATACAATTGAATGGAAGCCGGAGGGCGAAGTAAAAGCTGTTTTGCAGCTTTGTCATGGAATGGTTGAATATGTGAACCGCTATGATGAATTTGCGGATTTCCTGTGCCGGCAGGGATACTATGTAGTTGGGAATGACCATTTAGGGCATGGGAAGTCTGTACAAAGTAAAACAGAATATGGATATTTTAACGAGAAGTATGGGAACGCGTGTATATTGGGAGATATGCATACGCTTCGCCAGCGGACAGCTAAAAAATATCCAAAGGTTCCTTATTTTATGCTGGGCCACAGCATGGGTTCCGCACTTGTACGTCAATATATCCAGATGTATGGCAATGGTTTGAGCGGCATTATCCTTATTGGTGTGGTATCAGATCAAAAACGTGCAGCACTGCGTCTTACAAAGCGCATGTGCCGTATTATGGCGGCTTTCAAAGGATGGCATTACCGCAGTAAGCTAATTGATAAGCTGGCTATAGGGGGGTATAATAAGGGTTATAAGCCTGCAAGGACCAGGACGGACTGGGTAACCAGTGATGTTCAGATGCTGGACATGTATGCGGCAGATCCCCTCTGCTCCTTCATGTTTACCGTGAATGCATATTATCATATGTTCGGTGGTATGCTTCAGATGCAGAAAAAAGAGAGTATCTATATGATACCAAAGATTTTGCCTATACTGATTGCTGCAGGAGCTGAGGACCCCGTGGGCGGGTTTGGCAAGGGAGTCAGGAAGATTTACGAGAAATATAAGGCAGCAGGCATCCAGGATGTTACTTTGCGGTTATATGCCGGGGACAGGCATGAACTGCTCAATGAGACGGACAGAAAACAAGTGTATGAAGATTTGTACGAATGGCTGGAAAGTAAAATATAATCTTAGCTGAAGTATGCTTTATATGAGGTGTTGATTTGGGAACAGGGCTTGACCTGTTCTCTTTTTATATAATAAGAAAATAAATTTAATAGATAACAAGTAACCTTATATGGTGAGTAATTGATAATAAGAAGCGTAAAAGAGACGTTTTTAATGAAATCACTCACCATTTGTGTTGTTTCTGACTGAGTTATTTGTTATTCAGGTTTGTAAGTGCAGCAGTTGAATCCCGCACAATCAATTCGGTATTTAACAGTACATGTTCAGTAGTGGCGGAGGGGGTTTCAATTAAATTAATTAGTATATTGCAGGCCTGCTGGCCAATCCTGCCCCGGGATTAGCGCATATGGATGCAGGTGGTTATACAGCTTTATATTTCCATGCGAAGCAAAGTGTATTCGGAAAAACTCCTGGAGACAGCCTGTATCCTCATATTGCATATGTTTATACAAGGCCGCCCAGACCAACAAAAGAAGAGGAAGAAGCCCTGAATGATCCGGGAACATATATTAAGATGAATTCCAGGGAGACTTATAATGTATATTGTCCGAATCCGATTCTCCGCGTTGAGAAGAATCCAACAGATATGACTCATTTACGGCCTGATTTATTTCCGGATAAAGAGAAGGAAAAATAATATTGAGATAATATACTGCAAAACAGCAGAATCCCCGAGAACCTTAGGTTCGCGGGGATTCTGTTGTTTTATAGTTATCTAAAGGAATGAGAGTAAAGTGCGACATCCTGGGTCTCCCCAAGATGTCTTTACTTTATGAGGGGGGAGATAGTTGTTTATCAACTATCTAAGACCTAGTATAAAAGAAAATTGTGTCCAAAATATGTTAGAAGTATAAAAGAAAACGAAAAATTATTATGAAACTCTTAAATCAATTGATATTCTTTAATAGTATGAATATGTAAAACCAATAGGCATTACACCAATTTAACAATCACCGTAAAGCCACTTATTTTCCCAACTCCTGAACAAATCTATATCAAAAACAGACATATCCGAATCATAAGGGCAACAAGGCTTTGGTTCAAATTCTGGAACACAACAAAAATCACAGTGATCATAATATGAATTATAAAGTGTTTTACCGCAGAAATCACATTGTTTTATATTCCATATAAAACAATCCATATCTTTATTATAGAACTGTCCATACATAGCCTTATCTAAATATGTCATTTTATAGGTCAGGACACGCTTGTACCACCTGCAATAATCATCAAACGCGTAAGCAGCAGCCTCAGATGATACATCAAAAATATATGATACATCTTCAAAACTTCTGCACTTGGAATAATGGATAGACATTCGTGGGGCTAATATGTAACTTGCAAAAGCATTCGCCTCCTGTTCATTACGCTCTGACTCGCCTGTATGCTGCATGACATGGTGTCCAAGTTCATGCATAAGGGAAAAGCGTACACGCCCTTTGGGGTTATTTGCGTTGTAAGCTATAATCCTTGAATTACCATCTCTGAATGCATCTTCTGAACAGCACATACACATTTCATACAACTCTTCATTCCGGTTCAAAAGTTCATCATAGGTAAATATCCTGTATCCGTAGTACTTTAGGAGTGCTATGCAATCTATAGGAAATGATTTTACATTGCATTCTGCAAAAACCTTGATAGTGGCTCCGAGTATTTGATCGTTATCCAAATAAATCAGTCCTAACTTAATCTATTTCGGACAAAAGTTTGATTAATTTCATTTTTTGTTCTGTAGAAAATTCCTTTCCATTGCGGGCAATTAACAGTTCCACGTCTTCATAGGACGGTTCATAAGGAGTTGCTGGTGCCCCTTTGGACATTTCATCCAGTTGTTCTACTGTAATCCCTAAAGCTCTGCACATTGCTATTACATTATTAACATTAGCTTTCCCAGCACCATTTTTTAGTATTGTGTATACCGTCGTATATGGAAGTCCGCATTTTTCAGCAAAGGAGCGGGGATTGTATCCCTGTTTTTTAATTAATTCATTGAGTATTCTTGCCTTTTCCATGTATTACACCTCTTTCTAAGATGATTTGATTATATATGATAAATCAAAGAAAGTAAACAAAAATATTCGGAGAACCAAATGATTTTAAGTTCTACTCACGAAATATTCGTAATTTCGTATATTTGGTGTTGACAAAATATGAATATTCGAATATAATCGTGATATAAAGTTCGAACTTCCAAACATCAAGAAAGGAGGATTACATGTACAGCAATTTATTAAAGGCAATGAAAGAAAAAAAGATTACCTTTAAACAGGTGGCAGAACTTCTTGAATGTCAACTTAACACTGTGTCAGATAAGGCTAATGGTACTGTAAAGTGTGGATTTTCTATTGACGAAGTTCTACTAATTAAAAGAGTGTTTTTTCCAGAATATGAAATAGCATATCTGTTTGAAAGAGATATATAGCAGTAAAAACCAAACTCTTGTTCGATATTTGAAGTATATCATTATTAGAAACGAGAGTCAATGTAGTAATATTGCTGAATTTTAGAAGGAGGGCAAGCCATTGAATGAAAAAACGTGCGGGCAATGCAGACATTATGAATATTGTATGGAGTGTAGCAGAATGTATCCGTGCAGGGATTTTGTAAATGGCATACAAGAATACAGAGTTTTATATAAGAAGTGTTTTTAACAAAGGAGTGATACATTGAGAACCAGGAAAAAAATTAAACAGGACAGCCGTGACCATTATGCGGGGCTTGAGAATGAAACACCCCCCAAGAGGGCAGTGAAGACATTCAAGCGGAAGCCTTACCAGGCGGAGGTTATGATACAGCAGCAGGGCGGACAGATGGAACATAAGGATATGCTGGAATATCTGGCGGAGAAATATGAGATTGGAAAAGGAGTGGGTGCAGGTGGCAAGGATTGAGGAAAACTCAGTTACTAATGAGAATGACAAGAAAAAAGAGTATCTGCGGGGGTATCTGTGGCATGGACGCAGGATAAAGCGTATTGAGGCTGAACTGGAGGAGGTTCGCAGGATAAAAAAAAATCCATCCATGAACATTGACGGGATGCCACATGCACGTAGTCAGAAAGACTTATCCGGATATGTGGCGCATCTGGATGCTTTGGAGGAAAAACTTTACGAAGAGGGTGTTGGGCAGGTAAAGACTTATAAGGATATTTCATGGAGAATTGGTCAGCTGCAGAATGAAAATGAGCGTGATGTGATGTTTTACCGATACATAAAAGGGTTGAAATTTTGGGAGATTGCACAGCAGATGGGGTACGATGAGCGGCAAATCCATAGGTTTCATGGGAGTGCGTTGACACATTTGGATATACCGGAAGATGTCAGCTCATGTCAGTAATACCTGTGCTATTATGCTAACATCAGGAAGAGAAAGAAAGAGCAAGAAGATCGGCAAGGAGAACAAGCCGGATGATGCTTTAGAAAATAAGAACAACAGAGAAAAGATTGTTAAGGAGGGATGTGGGTTGATTGAAGTAAGTATCCTAAAGGATGAGATAAGAGTATTTGGCCATGCGGGTTATGCTCCATCAGGTCAAGATATTGTGTGTGCAGGGGTGGCAGCATTGAGTCAGACACTGGCCGCATCTCTGGATAATCTGGTAGAGGACAATCCAGAGTACACATTGGATTCAGGTGTGTTTATTTTAAAAACAAAGGATTTATCAGAAAAAGCAAAATTGTTGGTAGATTCTTTTTTTATTGGTGTCTGCGGCATTGCGGATACCTATCCGGATTACGTTCGGATTACATAATTTTGTCCGAAACTGACATTAAACTACAGTGAATGCTCTGGGCACGACGGTGAATGGAGTGGGCGCGGAAAGGAAAGTTATGAGAAACAAAACATACTTAGTAATGAGAGTAATAAAGATACCCTATAATCTGCAGCTATTTGCAGAGGGCGGAGACGGCACTGGGATTCATGGGAGTAATGGTGACGGAGCAGCGAGGGGCAGACACAGCCCAGGTGATAAGGAGGAGAAGGAACCTCTGACCTTTGAAGAATTTTTAAGGGGTGATGGCAATCAAGCGGAGTTTGACCGCCGGGTACAGAAAGCTATACAGACGGCAGTAACGAAAAAGCAACAGAAATGGCAGGCACTTACAGATGATAAACTTTCTGAGGCCGAAAAGCTCTCCAAAATGTCTAAGGGCGAAAGAGAAGAGTATAAGCGAAAGAAAGAACGGCAAGAGTTTGAGGCTGAAAAGACTGAATTTGAGAAGGTAAAACTTCTCATGGCAGTGAAAGAAGATCTGCAGAAACAGAATCTTCCAATCGTTTTTGCGGAATACATAGCATTCATTAAAGATGCCGGGAAAAGAAAGGATGCAATTGCGGGTATAAAGGAAACCTGGGATGCAGAAATCCAAGAGGCTATAAAATCCAAAGCAAGGCATGTAGTGTATTTGCCGGATAATATCACAGAAGAGCCGTTGTTACACGGAACTTTGGAACTAAATTATAGATTCTAGTTAAAGAAAGGGAAAAGAATATGAACAAAAAAGAATTAATGAATTTGCAGTTATTTGCAGAGGCAGTACAGGGAAAGAAAATTGTATATTTATACAGGATTAAAAGCGACGCGGCTACTACAGATGGTACACTGCTTGCCTTTACAACTGAGAATGGGCGGACAAAATCTAAAGATGCAGAAAGCACAGCTACAAAGGATGGGAGTATCCGAACACCGGGGACAGCAGAGGTAGAGGTCACAGCAACATCCATCCTTTCCAAGGGAGATACCATGATTAATGCTCTCGAAGATGCGATGGACAATGACCAGCTGATTGAAATATGGGAGGCTAATCTTGAGGAAAAAGCATCTTCTGGAGAGAACAAGTTTAAAGGGATGTATTTTCAGGGCTATTTAACAAGTTTTGAGAAGACTTCTTCTGCAGAAGATTTTACAGAAGTATCACTGACATTCGGCATTAATGGAGCCGGAAAACGTGGTGATGTAACTGTCACATTGGAACAGCAGGAAATTGCAGACTATGTGTTTGCGGATACACCAAAAGGCGAATAGGGAGGATATAGTACATGGAATTGACAATTAATGGTAAGGAATATGGTTTTAGGTTTGGGATTGGATTCGTCCGTAAATTGGACGGCAAGAACTCTTTTGAGAAGAGCGGAATCAAATTTGGAATGGGGTTAGAGTCGGAAATGCCTAAGTTGATTATGCGTGACGTTGTGGCGTTATCTGACCTGCTCTACGCTGCCAATGAAACGGAAACGCCCAGAATTAAACAGTCCGAGTTGGATGGGTACATTGACAACAAAGACACGGACATCGAAAATCTGTTTGACAGTGTGGTGACTGAGCTAAAAAAGTCAAATGCTACCAAGCTAAAGGTAGCGAATCTGTTGGAAGAGATGGAGAAGGAAGAGAAGAAAATAAAGAAAGCCTAACTTATGAGGATATCGTGGTCAATTGTATGCGATATCTGAATATGAATGATTTTTTAGAAATTGATCGCACAACCATGTATGAATACGAACTGCGCATGAAAGCCTTCCGATTGAGATACCTCGATCGGGAGGCCGCCATGCATAAGCAGGCATGGGTCAGCAGGCAGGTTGGGGCAACCAAGAAAAATGGAAAGCCTTTCTACAGAACATTTAAACAGTTCTTTGATTATGAAAAGGCTGAAAGAAATATGTTGAACATGGGAGACCGGCCTAAGCTGTTGAATGATCGTATTATGCAGGCTGTGCGCAGGCAGAAAGGAGGTAATAATGGAGAGCTATAGCGCAGAAGCAATTTTAAGCGCAGTTGATAAAAGCGGTATTTCCAAGATGGCAAATACGCTAGGTGGCATTGATAAGATATTGAAAGTAAACGACTTATCGAAAATCGAAGGGGCATTCACAAAGATACTGGAAGCTGTTGAGGGTTCATCTAAGCAAGTAGAGGACTTTTTAAATTCCTTTGCTGGGGCAGACACAGCAGAAAAACAGTTAGCTCTTATTACGGATACAATTAAATCAATGGTGCCATCACTGAATAACCTTACCTTAGAAAAAATACTTCCTGTTGTAAGTAAAGTATCAAAGGGAATGGGGGCAATGACCACTTTGATGCAGAGTTCGGTTGAGAAGTTCACAAGTGTATATAAATCAGGTATTGAAAAGTTGGCAAGTGTATCTAAAGCAGGTATTGATAAGACAATAGCGGTTTTTAAAAAGTTGCCCGCCGGAGTACATGGAGCTGTTGAAAAAGTCCAGTTAAAAATGATGGACATCTTACCGGAGAGTGTGTATGACAAAATAGATGGAGTAGCCGGTAAAATAGGAGGAAAATTTTCGAATTTAGGTTCGAAGATAACAGCACCAGTTGGGAAAATGGTTGAAAATGTTCAGCTAAAAATGATGGACATCTTGCCAGAGAGCGTGTATGACAAAATTGATGGAGCAGCCGGCAAAGTAGGAGGCATGTTTTCAGCTTTGGGTTCTGGGATTGGAAACGGTCTAAAAAAGTCTGCAGGTGTGGGTATGCAGGCATTGAGTGCAATGGTGAAGGGTCTGATGTCTGTATTCCAGTTGGCATTGGCTGTTATTGGACCAGCAGCAATACTGGGATTGGTCGTTATCGGACTCGGGGCAGTATATCAGCAATTTGGTTCGCAGATTGACAGTATGATTCAGATAGTAACGACAAAAGGGCCGGAGATTATTAACAATTTAGTATCTGGCATTACGAGCAGTATTCCTGCGCTGGCTGAATCCGGTGCAAAACTGTTAAATATGCTGATGATGACAATAAGTGCCTTATTGCCCACGGTTGTACAGGCAGGAATGAACATCCTGACAGCCGTTGTGCAGGGAGTTACGTCTAATATGGATATACTGTTACAGGGAGCAATTACGTTAGTGACAACACTGATTAATCAGATTATATCCCTTGTGCCGCAGTTATTGATTTGTGGACTGGGTATTCTTATGTCATTAGTTGATGGTATCCTAAGCAATATGAACCTGCTGCTTGACAGTGTGGTGAGCATTATCAACACTTTTTCAGAGCAGATGACAGCCAATTTGCCCACTATCTTAAGCATGGGATTGGAGATACTGCAAAAGCTGGCAGAGGGTATTGTACAAGCACTTCCGGTGCTTATTGTCGCAGCGCTGGAAGCAATGACAGGTTTCGTTACAGGGCTTGCCAATAGTTTACCAACAGTGCTCGGTTCAGCAGTAATGATTGTCACAACACTGGTTGAGGGACTGATTAATAATCTTCCACAAATACTTAATGCTGCAGTGCAGTTTATTGTGGAGATTGTAAAAGGAATCATCACGAGCTTACCACAGGTTTTAAATGCTGGGGTACAAATCATAGCACAGTTAATAGCTGGATTGATTCAGTCAATTCCGGCGCTTATTTCGACGGTAGGGAATCTGGTCGTGGAGGTTATTAACAAAATTAAGGGAACGGATTGGCGCTCTATCGGTCTGAATATCATAAGCGGTATTGCAAACGGTATATCATCAGCGGCAGGAGCTCTATGGGAGGCCGCCAGTGGTGTTCTGGGAGGCTTTAAGGACAAGGTTCTTGGCTATTTTGGAATACATTCACCTTCACGTTGGGGGATATGGGTAGGCAAAATGCTGGATGTAGGTATTGCAGGTGGTATTGACAAGTCTATGTCTAAGGTGGTTAATGCTGCCTCTTCCTTGACAGGTACTGTAATGAGAGAAATAGGGTATTTGCAGGATTACGGAAACAATGCCATTGATTTTAATGGTATCGTATCAAGCGGAACAGTAGCAATCGGAGCGACATTAAATGCAAGAGATGCAGAATTGCTTAGCAATGGAGCTGCGTTTACCCAAAAGACAAGGTATGTATTTGAAGTACCGGTTAATTTGGATGGTAGAGAAGTGGGTTATGGAACTGCGGAGTATGTAGAAGAAAAAAACAATTTTGACAGTAGAAGAAAAAATCGATTAGGAGGCATGACACATGTATAATTTTAAAGATACAAAAGAACACGGGCCATCAATGGGCCCCCTCCTGTCGGAGGCATTATCCATTGATGGGGAATATATAGAAAATCATATAGCTGGTTATCGTACACTTGCAGTAAGTGGACGTGAAAGCCTGGAATACAATGTAACGGATGAAGACCGACCCGTTGGCATTGATGGGATGGAGTACTATGGAAAAAGGCAGCCTGATAGAACAATCACCGTGAAGTTTTCTCTACAGGCAAGTACAGCATCTGCTTTCATGGCGCAATATCGGCAGTTAAAGAATTTCTGCAAAGGAGATAACCGGAAATTAAGGTTTGCAGATGAACCAAATGCGCATTATGTTGGTACACTTGTTACAGTAGATGAACCCGATTCAGGGCAGATATCGGTGGTTGGAGAAATGGCATTTTACTGTCCTGATCCTCACCTGATATCCGATATGCTGAATTCGGATACAGCAGTCACAGAAAATGGTATACTGACCGCTCATGTAAATAATGATGGAAGTGCAGAGGTATACCCAGTATACCGGATAAAGCACGCGACGGAAAACGGCTATTTAGGCATCGTCCAAAAAGGCGGTGCACTTGAAATAGGAAACCGTGATGAGGCAGATGTAGAACCTTATACACGTAGCGAAGTCCTTACAGCCGGGATAACTGACTTTAAACCATATGCAGGAGTAAATGCGAAGAATCCCGCAATCCTTACCAATGGCACACTGGAGCTTGGCAGTGACGGATACTTAAGGCTCAAAACAGCAGGTAGCGGCACGCACTGGCACGGGGGGAGCTGTCAATGGAATCTCCCTGCTGACAGTAACGGAGAGGTTGGGGCGAAAAACTTTTATCTATGGTTTCGGCTGCATTTCATGACAGGGCTCATGGGACAGACAGGTCTGATACAGGTCATGCTGGTAGATGCAGGCGGTAACTTAATTGCTGGTTTCGAGGTACACAAAGAGGACACAACAGGAAATAAGGCATATGTGCAAGGTTGGGTCGGCGGGAATACCCGAAAAGAAGTATTCAGGATAGATTTCGTTCCCTCCATCTATGAAAAGGACAACCATTTTATTTACTCCAAAGGTTATGAGGACCTTTTAAAAGAGGGAGGCAGGATACGCTTTTTCTATTTTGGGCGGTACTATGAAGCAAATGTACCAGAACTGGCCAATACAAAGGTTATGGGTGTACAGGTGTTTATCGGGCAATACGGAACCAGAAATATAACATCATCGCAATATGTTACTGTATGCAGGCTCAGCGAGTTACGTGGTCGCAAGGACTATGTAAATAAAATAAAAGACATCCCCAACAGATACGGAGCAGACAGTGAAATTGTGGTGGACACGGAATCAGACAGCATCACAGTAAACGGACTTCCAGCAAACAATGAACTTGTAGATGGCAGTGAATTTGCCATGCTCCCAATTGGAGAAACAGACATAGAGTTTTATCCGTCCCCCTGGTGTCAAACTAAGCCAACAGTTACTGTGGAATACAGAAAGAGGTGGATATAATGCTAATAAGCGTACACGACAAAACATTAAGCCGGGTAACCTTTTTGGATAACGAGAAACCCAATACCCTGCATTATTTTAATGAGACGTGGCATCGGTATTTAACAGAGGCAACCAGTACATTTGATTTTTCTGTACCCAAAACAGGACATCCAGATACCCTTTTTTTGAATGAAAAAGGGTATGTATCGTTTCGATACAGAGGAAAAAATTACCTTTTTAATATAATGAAAGTGGAAGAGACGGAATCGAATCTTACCTGCTATTGTGAGAATTTGAATCTTGAACTTTTAAATGAAACAAGCAAGGAATATAAGGCGGAATCCGCAAAGACATTCGCCCAGTATTTTTCCACGTACCCTCTTGACCTGCACCTTGCACAACTTGAAATCGGGATCAATGAAGTCTCTTCCTTATCCCGGACTCTGGAATGGACAGGTACGGACACAAAATTAGCAAGGCTGCTGTCCCTGGTGAATAAATTCGATGCAGAATGCGAATTTGTGACACATCTGAATCGTGACGGAACATTGGATAAGATTATGCTTAATATCTACCGGAAACACGATGACAATTATCAAGGTGTAGGGACCAGACGAAATGATTTAACGCTCTATTACGGCAAGCAAATCAAAGAAATCCGAAGAACTGTTGACAAGACAGGGCTATATACGGCAATCAAGCCTATCGGTACAGATGGGCTTACCATAGCAGCATTGGACAAGACAGAGCTGGATGCAAACGGAAATGTTTTATTTAAGAGTCCTACGGGCGATACACATATTTATTGTCCTTCCATGCGGGATGATTATCCCTCCCAGATGACAAACCCTACAGGGGACAAATATATCAATCTGGATTGGACTTATGAGACAAATAATGTCAATACGCTGTATAGTCAGGCGCTGGCAAAGCTAAAGTCTGTTTATATGCCAGCAATTACTTATGAGGTGGATGGATTTATGGAATTAGACATAGGGGACACCATTAAAATGCATGATTCTGGATTTACTCCATTATTGCTTTTAGAGGCCCGTGTGAGTGAGCAGGAAATATCTTTTTCGCAGCCAGATAAGAATAAGACTACATTTTCAAACATCCGGGCTCTTGAAAACAAATTGTCTGCCAGCATACAGAGCAGGCTAGAAGCACTTATACAGGGGGCAATACCGTATACAGCAGATATTATTACAACTAATGGGCTTGTCTTTAAAAACGGTGAAGGTAGTACTAATTTGACCGTCAGAGTATCCAGAGGAACCGCCATTGTAACAAACCAGTTGTCCTTACAATGGTACAAGGATGGTGTGGCAATATCCACCAATGCAAATATTACAGTAAACGCTGCGGATGTGATGGAAAAAGCCGTATACCGGGTTGAGGCATTAAACGCCACAGGAGAATTAAAATGTTTCGCAGAGGTAACTATTGCAGATGTATCGGACGGAGAGAATGGGAAGACACAGTACTTGCATATTAAGTATTCGGACGATGGAGGGCAGACATTCACAGGAAACAACGGGGAAGAACCCGGAAAGTGGATGGGGTATTACGTGGATTTCATATCTACGGACTCAAACAACCCTAGTATGTATAGCTGGGTGAAAGTAGAAGGTCCGCAAGGCGAACAAGGTACCCAGGGGCCGCAAGGAGAGAAGGGGGATTCAGGAGGAAAAGGAGACAAGGGTGACCCGATGGGCATTTTGGAACTGCCTACGGAGCCGCCAACCAAGTATGAGGGAATGCTGTGGAAACATACCGGAACCGTAGCAGGGTTAATTAAAAATGCTACATACCGCTGGACAGGTTCAGCCTGGGCACTCTTTAAGTTGCGGGCGGATAACATTGAAGCTGATAGCTTTAAGGGATATGAGTTTGACGGTGCTGTTTTTAAAAATGACTTTACTGCTTCAACAGGAATGCATAACAGACTCGTGGGAACAACGACAATAACAGGTGGAAAGATTGATATAGAATTTGAAAATCAAAGCAATGCATCTACGTCTAATTGGGTAAAGACGGGAAGCGGACACGTGTGGTTTGACTATAGTGGAATTTGGTTTGTTGACAGGGATGCGAATGAAAATTTATTAAGTACAAATGTTTTATCTCCAACCAAATTAAATGAGAAGGCACCCACTAATCACGCAAGTTCAGGTACCGGTTATGGAGTAGGCACCACAGCGAATTACGGCCACGTCAAAACGCGCAATGACCTAGGGGCAACCGGCTATGCTAATGGAGAGGCTCTTTCATCGTATCAAGGGCGCGTGCTTAATGATAAAATTGTTAAAAACAAGCTTGGGACGGCTGTTAATTTAATGGGGCAAACTCGATACGTGTTTCCAAGTGATGGTTATTTACGACTTGGGGCTAGTTACAGCACTAATAGTTGGATTCGGGCTCGACTATATGGGGCTGATGAAATTAACTACGTAGACATCCAGGCTAGTACGGCTTCTTCTGGGGCTACTGGAAACACTCATGCCGTTACTTTTGTCAAACAAGGAATGATTCTTAAAAATATAGAATCACAAACTGGCACCAGCAATTCTATAAGTTTTACGCCCCTTGCATAGGGAGAGGCTGATATGAGAATCAGATCGGGACCGAAAGATCTTCTTTTTATGCATAAAAACATCAGGAGGAAGTTACATGATTGAGTTTATCTCAAACAATTGGCAGTTAATTATTTTTATGACAGGTGGCATGGGATACATGTACAAACAAATATCCGCCACCCGTAAGGGGATAAGGGCGTTGCTCAGAGCCGATTTGATACGGCTATATAACAAATACCATGATGATTTGAGATATTGTCCTCTGTACGTCAAACAGGCGTTAGAAGACGAATACCAGCAGTATCACACACTAAAGGGTAATGGCGTAGGAACACAAATGTATGAGGCGCTAATGGCATTGCCAACAGAGTCTCAGGGAAAGGAGAAATAGAATGAAGAATAGAGACTGGAAAGAATGGGCAAAATGCGCAGGTATCCGGGCAGTTAAGATTTAATAAATGGGAGAAAAATGCTTATGGAGATCTGGAGAGATATACATGGATATGAAGGAGTATATCAAGTAGGTAACCTGGGCAGAGTAAAGTGCTTTGAAAGGATTGATAAAAGAAATCATATCAGACCCGGAATATTATTGAAAATCAAGACTAAAAGAATGGATATCTAAGGGCACATCTAAGCAAAGATGGAAAAGCAAAAACCTTGTCAATACATAGGCCTGTGGCGGCTGTATTTATACCAAAGCCTGACGGATGTGATGTAGTAAATCATATAGATAATAATTCTTCCAATAACGAAGTATCCAATCTTGAATGGACAACTTACAAAGGAAACATGCAACAGCACAAGGACGTATGCATTACCACCCTGAAAATCTAAGAAGAGCGCAAGAGAGTAAGAAAAAACCAGTGATCGCCATTTTGAAAGATGGCGGTCGTTTTTATTTTGAGTCTCAGAAAGAGGCTGGAAAGGCACCTGGAATCGGTACAGGACACATTGCGGCAAGCGACAGAAAAGACTATAGATACAAAACAGCTGGCAGATTTGGGTGGAAATATGCATAAAAGAAAGGCGGTTATTATGAAAAATGTTTTTACAAAAAAATGGTTAGTAGCGAGTGGGGTTCGTGCAGTGCGCACTGTAGCGCAGGCTGCTATAGCCGGAATCGGAACCGCCGCAGCTATGGGACAGGTTAATTGGAAGTATGTAGTATCTGCCGCCGCACTAGCCGGAGTTCTTTCGTTGCTAACCAGTGTAGCAGGATTACCTGAGGTCGGAACTACAGAAACCACAGAGGGCGAGTAACATCGTCCTCTTTTTGCACCGGCGCAAAGTCGGCAGGAAGGAGATATCAGAATGAGCATTTGTGGAGGAGTAGCTGGAAGAAGAAGCAGAAACCCCGTGGGGATATTCCTGCACAACGATGCGGGAAGTCAAAACGCTACTGCAGCATATTATAAGAACTGGCTGCAGACGCATAACCTATCAATCGGGTTCACACATTATTATGTAGCCTCAGATGATACACTGCAGGCAGAGGAAGATGCGAACTGTGCGTGGCACTGCGGTAACTTCGATGGAAATCTAAACTATCTCTCCATCGAAATTTGCCAGAGCAGGGGAGAATTAGAGACATTCAAAACCAATGAGGAAAGGGCTCTCGTATTAGCAGCACAGAAGTGTAAACAGTATGGCATTGTACCGTCTAACAGTACTATAAGACTGCATCAAGAGGTATTTGCTACAGCTTGCCCGCATAGAAGTGTAGAGATTCATGGGGGTGCGGCAGCTTGTAAGGCATATTTTATTAAAAAAATTATTGAATTGATGAAAGGAAACATATCAGCGCCAATATATGCAGCTGCACCGGATACTTCGGGGATTAAGCAAAATATCGGGCGTATTGGTACAGGTATTGTATTTACATATGCTGTAAAAGCGGGGGGAAGCAGTTACCCCGAAGTAACTAATTTAACGGATTTTGCAGGTGTCAGAGGAGTGGCCATTACTGATATTACTATAAAGGTAAATAAAGGTTCAGTAAAATATCGGGTACATATTAAGGGGGACGGCTGGCTCCCATATATAACTGGGTATAACTGGAATGACCATAATAACGGATATGCAGGAAATGGTAAGATTATTGATGCGATTGAGGTGTATTATAATACACCATCGGATATTGTTTCAGAGCACGGTTACCAGAAGGCGCAATATCGTGTTAGCCCTATCAATGGAAACTACTGGCCTTGGCAATATGACAATGAAACAAAAAATGGTCAGGATGGATATGCTGGAACTTTTGGAGCTGCAATAGATAGGTTCCAATTATATTAATAAAAAGGAATAGCCCGGATTCTTAATAACTTCGAGCTATTTGTAGTGGGTAAGGTACTAATGAATGGTGATAAGATTATTTTAATTTTTTCTATTTCATATCTGCATTACTAGTATCATGTTTTTTCACCCCACCCTATTTCTTGTATATGAAAAATAACAGAAACCCCACTTAGTATCGGCTAAATGGGGTTCTGCTTGTTTTCATAATATCTAAAGGAATGAGAGTAAAGTGAGACATCTAGGATTCCTCTAAGATGTCTTAACTTTATGAGGGGGGATAGTTGTTCTATCAACTATCTAAATTCAGTATATAGGATAAATGTGCACAAAGTATGTCATTTCTATAAAAGAACTGGGAAATTTGTTATGAAATTCTAAAATTGGTATTATGAGATTCTAATTATATGTCCTGCATATATGGAATCCGGGTTGCTGAGATTGTTTTGATTTTGCAGGGTACTTACAGTTGTATCGAACTTGAGAGCAATTTCACTCAGAGTATCTCCAGGCTGTATAGTATAGTAAACAGAGGTAGAGGTTCCATCTTCAGGAACCCGGATAGTCTGGCCGGGATAAATTATGTCCGGATCGGGAATGTCATTTAGGACGGCAAGAGTCTGATAAGTAGTTCCATAACGTTTTGCTATGCCGCTCAGAGTATCTCCTGGCTGAATGACATAAGTAATGTAATTCTGTACGGTCGAACCAGAGGGGGGGGAACTGCCATCCAGATGATTCAGCTCTGCATCCCGGATAATGGCAGGAAGATCGGTAAATCCTAAATCTAAATCGACATTAGTTCTGATTCCCGGTACGTGTCCTTGATTAGTATACTGCCAGATACTGCAGTGAGTATTATCAAATTGACTTCCATAGTATGCGTACCAAAGTGCATAGCGTTTGGAAAGGTCTGAAGGAAAATAAGTATGCAGAAAGTTCCGGTCGCAGTAAAGCATGGCATAATACCCCAGTTCTTCTACTCTGCTGCAGAAACTCTGTACAAATTGAGCTGCCAGCGCAGGTGTTACAGTTACACCATGTTGGGCGGCGTAGTTAATTGTCGCCTGCTCTATGTTATAACATACAGGGTATTCCAGACAATAGGAAGAAACTGCATTTATACAGCCATCAGCCTCTTGCCGGGCTGTTTCCGGGTTGATAGCATGACAAAGCCAGTATGCGCCTATAGGAAGCCCAATCCGGTTACATTCTGCGGCATTTTGCTGGAACCTTTTATCTAAAATGCCAAAACCATGTCCGGCGCAGAGCATGGCAAACTGGTACCCGGCGGACTTCACCCGCTCCCAGTCTACAATTCCCTGGAATTCACTGACGTTAAGTCCTTGAAAACTCATATAAAAACTCCTTTTACCATAAAAAGTATGGTTATATTATCATTTTATTATATGTGTAAAATAATAAAATTGTTCTTGGGGGGTGGAATGTTACTTAAAGATGAAAGATTTAAAAGAAAGGAGGCGTGGCCCGAATTATAAAAAAGGCTCTGGCTTTAAGCCAGAGCCTTAAAATTAACATCCACGATTGAGTGCATTGCAAAGATAGTTGATTAACTCAGAACAGTTACTAAAGTTAAAACACATGGCTTAGTCCTCCTTATGATGATTATTATTGTTATTATTTGTGTTAGCTAATCACAATAGAATTGTAACAATTACGTAACAATTTCGCAATAGGAGGTAAATGGAAGAAATGGAAAAAGGAGTGGCCGGGATTACTCCCGGCCTTGAAAAAATTATGAAAAAGAAAATTTATATAAAAAAGGTTATTGTCCTTTGATAGTTATTACTATACATGGAAAATGTGTTAGTTATGTGAGGGATAATTTAACAATTTATGTATGATTTTTGAAAAAACTATGAAGAGGGGCAGCTCATAGCAATCCTCTTCATATTAAGATGTGCAGGTAATAATAAAGAAATAAAGTATCAGGCAGAGTAATTTTAATTTAAGAAATTTATAAGATTTTCCCCAAGGGGTCTTAAAAAATCACAGATATCATGTATACTGTAGAGGAGGTGATGAAAATGTATAATATTTTAGTTTGTGATGATGATAAAGAAATTGTGGAAGCAATCGAGATATATTTAACTCAGGAAGGCTATCATATACTGAAAGCTTATGACGGTGCAGAGGCATTAAAGGTTCTGGAAACGGCAGAAGTACATTTACTTGTGCTTGATGTCATGATGCCCAGGCTGGATGGAATTAGGGCAACACTTAGAATTAGGGAGAACAATAGTATTCCTATTATTATTCTGTCCGCGAAGTCGGAAGATGCGGATAAGATTCTGGGGCTGAATGTGGGTGCTGATGATTATGTGACAAAGCCGTTTAATCCGTTGGAGCTTGTGGCGAGAGTAAAGTCACAACTGCGCCGGTATACTCAGCTTGGCGGGAATACGAGTGAAAAGTCTGAGAAGGTCTATGAGGTTGGGGGTCTTGCTATTAACGATGATTTGAAGGAAGTTTCGGTAGATGGGGAAGTCGTGAAGCTGACACCGATTGAGTACAATATTTTGTTATTACTAGTGAAAAATCAAGGGAGAGTTTTTTCTATAAATCAGATTTATGAATCTATCTGGAATGAAGATGCAATCGGAGCAGACAATACGGTTGCGGTGCATATCCGTCATATCAGGGAAAAGATAGAGATTAATCCCAAAGAGCCCAGATATCTGAAGGTGGTCTGGGGAGTTGGTTATAAGATTGAAAAACTCTAGAAAGGAGTAATATGAAAAACTGGTATAAGAAGCCGGTGACAAAGGGTATTCTGCTGCTTTTTGCACATATTATGGCGGTAGCAGCGGTTTTGAGCATCGTGGTTCTTTTGGCTTTTGCGGGAAATATGAAGGGAGAAGACTTCATCAATTTTTCTACTGAACCCTATGAAGAGTCCACGAGCTTTAAAAATATGGTATATAACGCCACATGGAGTGTAATGGAAGGGCTTTCCATGAAACACAATTTTGAAACGGAAGGCAAATATGATTCCAATAAATTGGTTGATATTGTAGATTTGGCCAGGAACGGAAAGATAACCGGCGAAAATATATCCGGGCTCACCTATGATCTGGAAGATTTAAAAAACTGGAGCAGTGAATATATGGAGGAAGGTGCGGACTATCGTGATAATAACATTGTGGTCTGCCAAAAACCTGACGGAACCTATCATTATTATTATATGGGAGAGTTCCAGACCCTGATACAGGATAAAAAGCTTTTGTTGGAAGTGGACCATAAATCTGTTTCTGATTTCTTAACGGAGCTGGAGGATGGATACTATACTTCCGGGTATTCGGATGGAAATCTAATTATTAAAAATGCGGATGGAAATACAGAATATACGGATTGCTGGACATTTAGCGGAGCATTGAAAGAGAAGTATGCCCCTGCAGATGCAGCAAATATTTTGGAGGTAGTGAACAAGACACCGGAGTTGAACGGAAAATTATCAAAGGTTTATAACTATATGGAGAGTGTGCTAGGCTCAATTTCTTCACAGATAGAAGAATATTTGTACACAGGCGACATGTGGAAGGAAGGAAATACAAACTTTACTTACATGTTTGTAAATGAAAACACAAAAACAGTTTATACAAACAATGACCAGTATCAAAGTTATGATGAGGTTAAAGCGAACCTGGAGAGAATGAAGTCAGGAGCGAAAAGCAAGTACTTGATTGTAAGGCCGAAGCTGGCGGAATTTGAGACAAATATGGATATATCTGCCAACGAATGGCATTCAGCAGTGAAATCCTATATCTGCAGCCAAAATACCGACTGTATATTTGCAGCATCTATAGACACAGATTTTCCAATACAGGATAATTTTTATACAGATAAGCAGGCATATGATACTTATGCCCCATATTTAAAGCAGGCGGCATTTGGCAGTGTATTTTGCTCTATAATATTTCTGCTGATTTTAATCTGGATGGCTGTTATTGCCGGTAAAACAGAAGATGAAGAACTTCATCTGACTGCATTTGACCGTTGGAAAACGGAATTAGGGGCAGCATTTATCATTCTAATATGGATTTTCCCTGTTTTTTTTATGGTAAATATATGGGGGAATATTTTTACAAGTGGAGTTTCTTATGCGGTAGAAGGCTATTATACTATGGCTTATACAGGTGTTTATTCCGGGAGCTATCTGGCTATATCTGATTTGGCAGAGGTGGGGCTTACAGCAGCATATACAGCAGCCTGCTTTTTAGCCGGTTATCTTAGCCTGATTCGCAGAATCAAGGCAAAAACACTTTGGAAAAATAGTTTGCTGCGGGATGTTCTTCTATTTTTAAAAGAGCTTTGGGAGAACCGCAGCTCTATATTTAAAATAGTATTTATTGCGGCAGCATTTATTTTATTAGATTTGTTTATTATAGCTATTAATGACGGGATAGTTTCTGTCCTGCTGATATTTATTTTTGAGGGAGCCGCGGCATTATATATTATTGTAAAAAATACAATTGCCAAGAACAGGCTTCGAAAAGGAATTCAGGAGATTGCTTCTGGAAATGTAGATTATCAGATTCCTTTGGATGGGCTGAAAGGTGAGAATCTGAACACTGCAGAAATGATGAATAATATAGGAAATGGGCTTCAGTGCGCAGTAGAAGAAGGCATGAAAAGTGAAAGACTAAAAACGGACCTGATTACCAATGTTTCTCATGATATTAAGACACCACTGACCTCTATCATCAACTATGTAGATTTGTTGAAACGGGAGAATTTTGATGATCCTAAAATCCAGGGATATCTGGATATTCTGGAGGAAAAGGCCCAGCGTCTGAAGACTTTGACAGAAGATGTAGTTGAGGCATCAAAAGTAAGCAGCGGGAATATTGTTCTGGAACTGATGGATGTAAATCTGGTTGAGCTGATTAACCAGACGGCAGGAGAGTTTACTGAAAAGTTCGAGAAAAGGAAACTGAAAATGGTTCAGAACATTACAGATGAATCCGCTATTATTTACGTAGATGGAAGACGCATATGGCGTGTACTGGAGAATATTTACAACAATGCAGCCAAATACGCCATGCCAGGAACCCGGGTGTATGCAGATCTTTGGGTAGATGAAGGAAAGGTAAGCTTTTCATTGAAAAATATTTCTGAGAGTGCCCTGAATATTTCTGCTGATGAATTGGGAGAAAGGTTTATTAGAGGAGATATAGCCAGAAGCACGGAGGGCAGCGGGCTGGGACTGTCTATAGCCAAGAGCCTGACAGAGATGCAGGGAGGCAAGTTCAAACTGTATCTTGATGGAGATTTGTTTAAGGTAACAATAGAGTTTCCAAGAATGAAGTAGGCTAATTAAAAAAGGGTCAGTCCCTTCTGAAAAGGGACTGACCCTTTTGCTGACCATTTTCAGAATATTCTCATCTTTTCTTATATGTTTATGCCTTTTGAAGATACTGATGTTATAAAGTGTTTTCAAGTTGGAACTGATTCTTGCACCATTGGAGGTTTTGCTTTACAATTAGTAAAAGAATTGGAAAGAATATTTTAAGGGGTATTTTATGGAGAAATTGCAGGAATTATTAAATAATGTTTTAAATATAGAGTTTGTCCAGGGGATTATGAGTAATCCGCGCAGGTCGGATGGTGTTTTGAAGATTAAGGTGAGGCCGGTTGGGAAGAAGGGGAACTTTTATTTTCAGTTGGAATCTTTTACGAAGACACAGGTATTTCATGAAAATCTTATGCCTGAGGAGGCGGCAGGGCGGATTGTGGAGTATATGGGAAATTTCCGACAGCTGCAGGTAACTACGAGGAGCGTAAATTATACGGTACTTGTAAGTAAAAAGGGGAAGGTGACGATTCAAAAGAAGCACCTGGAAAAGAAATTGGAGGAGGCAGCGCTCTCCCATAACCGCACTAAGAAATATATTTTACGTGAAGGGATGGCAGTACCTTTTCTTGAAGATTTGGGAATAATGACTTCTGAGGGGAAAATTGTGAAATCCAGGTTTGATAAGTTTCGGCAGATGAACCGCTTCTTAGAGTTTATTGAGGATATTCTGCCCAGGCTTGACAAGGGACGGGAATTGACGATTTTAGATTTTGGTTGCGGAAAGTCTTATTTGACTTTTGCAATGTATTATTATCTTCATGAGCTGAAAGAGTATGATATACGTATCATTGGCCTCGATTTAAAGGAAGATGTGATTGAACATTGCAGTGGGCTGGCCCGGAAATATGGATATGAGAAACTGACTTTTTTAGTGGGAGACATTGCGGATTATGAGGGAGTACAGGCAGTAGATATGGTAGTTACTCTTCATGCATGTGATACCGCTACAGATTATGCACTGGCTAAGGCGATTGGCTGGAACGCTCAGGTGATTCTTTCGGTTCCATGCTGCCAGCATGAACTGAATAAGCAAATAGCAAATGAAATGCTGGCTCCGATTATGGATTATGGGCTGTTGAAAGAGCGGTTTGCGGCTCTTGTTACAGACGGGCTGCGCGCGAAATACCTTGAGACAGCGGGGTATGAGACGCAGGTATTAGAGTTTATTGACATGGAGCATACACCTAAGAATATTTTATTGCGTGCTGTGAAAAGTAAAAAAGATAATGTAAGTGCAAGGCGGGAAATCCGGGAGTGTGAAACGTTTTTGCAGGTAAAGCCTACATTAGGAAAGCTGCTATATGGAGATGAAGAAAGATGATATTTTGTATCTGTTTATGGTTTTGAACAGATATGATATTTTTAAAATAAAGGGGACAGACAAATGAAAAAAAAGAGGTGGATAAAGGTTGGGATTTTGGCAGGCATATTTCTCATTGCGCTTGTCATAAGCAGCCTGATTACAAATAGGGGGACAGATGATTTGACAGTTGACCTGGGTGATCCTACACTGCCCAGAATTTCATTTACGGTGGCAGGCAGAAATGTAAATACTCTTGCAGGGTATGTGGACGATATGGATATTACTGCTATGAGGGATACGGTTACACCGCTAGAAAATAACGGTACTCTTGAAATGATAATAGAAGAGGATGAAAATGTCATCCAGTCAATTCAATATGAAGTATATTCTTTAAATGGAGAAGATGTTTACGGCAAGGATGAAGTCAAAGATTTGGCAGCTTCAACCATTAAATTAGACTTGAACAGCACTTTGGGAGAAAATGTTTCTGAAGCTGTTTTAAAAGTAACATTAGAAACTGAAAAGAAAGAAATATATTTCTACACAAGAATTGAAAGACCGGAGGATCTTGCTGTAAAAGAGTGCCTTGATTTTGCAGATGGTTTTCATTCAAAGACATTCAGCAAAAAAAATGCTTCTGAACTGTCCCAGTATTTGGAACCAAATGAAGAAGGCGATAACACGACTTATCAGACGGTAACAATTCACTCAAACAGTACACAGGTTACATGGGGAAACCTGGAACCGGAAATATCCAGCCCTGTGGAGTGGAGTATCAAGGAAAGTAATAGTGTTTATACCTCTTTACTTGCAAAATATCAGGTCACGTGTACAGGAGACCAGGATGAGGTAGAGACTTATAATATAAAAGAATTTTTCCGTGTGAGACACAGCGGAGATGAGGTTTATCTTTTAGATTATAACCGAAGTATGAATCAGGTTTTCAATGGAAATAAAAAAGTGTTGGATGAAACGGGAATATTACTCGGAATTACTTCTCCGGATACTTCATATGAGACAAATAAGGACGGGACAATTGTATCTTTTGTACAAGAGAGAGACTTATGGACCTATAATAAGGAATCAGATGAGCTGTCCCTGGTATTTAGTTTTGCAAATAGAGAGGGACACGATATACGCAGCCGTTATGACCAGCATGCAGTCAGGCTTATCAGTATGGATGAGAATGGAAGCACAGTTTTTGCCGTTTATGGGTATATGAATAGGGGGACTTATGAAGGCAGAGTAGGCGTAGATATCTATTATTTTGATATTGAGAAAAATGCTGTAGAAGAGAAGGCATTTATTCCAAGCAATAAATCTTTTGCTATCGCTGAGGATGAACTGGGAAAAATGGTTTACTACAGTCATGACAGGGAGGTACTTTACGTTCTGGCTGGTGGAACATTGTATCAGGTGGATTTGGAAAAAGACAAACAGGAAGTACTGGCTGAGGACTTAAAAGAAGGACAGTATACAGCATCAGATGACGGACATCTGCTTGCTTATCAAACAAGTGGTTCTCTGGAAGATGCACGAGAAATTATGGTCCTCAATCTAAAAACAGGTAAGGAAAGAACCTTAGAGGCAAGTACAGGGGAGTCTATAAGGCCTCTTGGGTTTGTGATCAACGATTTCATCTATGGACGCCAAAGAGCAGATGATAAGGGGAAAACGGTGGCAGGAGAAGATATACTGCCTATGTATGAATTGGAAATCCTGGATGGTAAAAACGAGGTAGTGAAAACCTATACTGTGGAGGGGACTTACATTTCGGATATATTTGTTGAGGATAATCTTGTTACACTTAACCGGGTGACAAAGTCCGGAGAAACCTATACGGATACGGCACAGGATTATATTAGTAATAATGCTGTGCGGAAGGAAAGTAATATTTCATTGGAGCCTTACTCGACTGATTTGAAAAAGAAACAGATGAGATTAAAGTATGTGGATGGAATTCCTGACCAGTTACCTAAAATCCTGAGGCCAAAACAGGTCATGCTGAATGAGCCGGTTACCATTGCATTTGATGGCAAGGTAAAATCGGATAAATATTATGTATACGGAACAGGAGAACTAATAGAAATTTATAACAGGGCGTCTTATGCAATTCAAAAGGCTGAACAGGTGTCCGGTGTGGTAATTTCCTCTGAGCAGACCTATATTTGGGAAAAAGGAAACCGTGACCTGGTCTACTATACAGCTGCACAGGCATTTAAGAAATCGGAACATCAAACTTCTTTCGAGGCATGCGAGGAGCAGATGAACCAATACCAGGCGAAAAGAGTGAATTTAACGGGATGTACTTTAAGTCAGGTACTTTATGTGATTAATAAAGGACTTCCTGTAATTGCTATGACAGATTCCAGCCATGCAATACTTTTGACCGGATATAGTACAACCGATGTGACCTATATAGATCCTGACAGTGGAGAGGAGCACACGGTTAGCGTGAATGATATGGAAGAGATGGTGAAGGGAAGCGGGAATACGTTTATTGGATATGTGAAATAACAAGAAGAACCTTGCGCATGGGCATTTAGGAGTACTGTAAAATGCCTGTGTATAAGGTTCTTTTTCTTTTACGTATTAAGGTGTTCTGAAAATAGTATGTTTATATTTATTCAATGCCGTGTATAGAATCATTCCTAATACTCCACAGGAAATCACTTGTCCAATGCCTACGGTTAACATCATGAAGGGAATTGGGAGCGGCACCATGTATCCATAGCGCAGGATAAGCGGCACAATAATTATATTGGATAAAATAGGGGGCAGCGGAGCCAGAAACGGACTTTTATTGCGAAGCTGCCAGGTAAAGACCGCACCTATCAGGGTGGCGAAACTTCCAAAAATAATATCGGGCAGAATACAGCCGCCAAGTATATTACTGATAAGACATCCGATGAACAAGCCTGGGATTGCAGCCGGGGTGAATACCGGAAGGATGGTCAGTGCCTCGGAAATACGAACCTGCACTTCACCATAACTGAAGGGTGCAAACACAAGGGTGAGCACCACGTAGATAGCAGCAATCATAGCTGCCTGTGCCATAAAAAGCACATTGTTGATTCTCAATTTTTTCATTTTTAATCTCCTTTAGTTTTGTTTTACGTGTGGAAGGTCACGAACACACGTTAGTTTTGTGCTGAAAATGGCAGAATAAGCCGATTTCAACGGTTTGTAGTATAGCACAGAGGAAATCAAAAATCAAGTTGTACCCACTTTGTACCCACAATGAGAAGATATTTATAGATACAAATATAAAGAATATCTGAAATTGGAAAAAAGCAACACATAATTACTTTTTTTGTTCTTTTTCCATTATCTCTCTTGCTGTTTTAAACTCTTCTTCAATGGACATATTTATCCTTTTCTTTAAAGGTATTTTGTTTAGATACGGCGTTAATAAGTTCATCTCTTTAATTATATCGTCTTCAGGTGAAATAAGACTAGGAACGCCCATTTCTCCATTTGCAATCATTTTAATAGCAGAAGTAAAACCGGCTTCCCTTGCCTGATTATATTCGGTGTCTGGAGCATTTTCTAGTAATGATTTTATTCTTTCCAGTTCAGTATTAATGCTGTCTTCACAGTCTAAATATTTGTCGTAATCTGTTCTAAGTAGTCTTTCTCTTTGCTCTATCTTACTGATGCAATCATTAACAGCCTCTAATAGCTCACTAAGTTCATTCTCTAACATAGGACGCAACTCGTAGGCATCCTTATTTATATCTACTACCATTGAATATAACAAGTCGGAAATTAACCTTGATATATAATTAATCTCGTAAGAGTTTATCAAAGGCTTGTATTGTATTGCATATAGTATGTCAGATATCTTCTTAGAGTTTGGATGTGAAAGCATACTATCAACAAAATATCTTATATGCGTATCACTAAGGAAATCAAGAGATTCTTCTGAGAAATAGTCATAAAGACTTTCATGGTTTTTTTTCTTTTCCCTATATCCTATTCCAAATAAATAATCTAAAGAGACATTATAAGCATTAGCCGCATTTACTGCAATATCTATATTAGGGCAACGCTCATTTCTTTCATACATACTAAGAGTATTTCTAGTTATGCCAATTAACTCAGCAGAGTCAGCCTGCGTAATGTCCTTCTCGTTTCGTAATTCTATTAATTTTCTCCCAAATGATTTAGCTGTATATGACACATTTGTTGTCTTTGTTGTGTTCCTAATGCTTTTTTTTGTTACATCCATTTTTTTTCTCCCATTCAAAATTCTGAAATGATTAAATTTGTTACATTTGAAATAAATAAGTAACAAAACATTGCTATAATAAAAATGTTACTTTATAATAGTAATTGTAACAAATGCTTGCATGAATTACAAGAGGTATATAAACAATGATAAATGGAAAGAGAGGAATTTATGAGAAACAGAACAGTGACGGCAATTACAGGAGAATCCCGGTTGATGGATACAGAGGAATTAAGGGCCTACACCAATCTGGGAAGAAACAATGCAATGAAACTCGGCGAGAAAATAGGTGCAAAAGTTCAGATAGGCCGCAGAGTATTATGGGACAGGCGAAAAGTGGATGAGTATTTCAACTCTTTAACGGGGGTACAGTAATGGCAAAAAATAAGCATAACCAAGTACATACAGATAATCAGCCCGGCAAGGCTGACTATCCAAAAGTGGATTATCCTATAGCCAGCCTGCTGCCAGTGGGAAAAGAAAATGCGATCCCTACACAGGAACTTGTAAAACTGGTCGGATGCAGTTCTGCAAGAGAATTACAGCAGTATATCGCACAGGAGCGAAAGAGAGGGGCAGTGATTTGTTCTTCCACAACAGGTGGGTATTTCCTTCCAGTGAACCGTGCAGAGATAGCGGAGTTTTGTAAGTCTTTGGAGAATCGGGCCAGTAATACATTTATAGCGATACAGAGTGCGAAAAGGGCGTTGAACGATTCACAGGAGCAGGAGGAGTAGAAAAATGGCAAACAGGAGAATGTTCAGCCTGGATGTGGTAGACACCGATAACTTTCTTGAAATGCCGGCCTCCACACAATCCTTGTACTTCCATCTTGGAATGAGGGCAGATGATGATGGTTTTGTGGCGGCCCCTAAAAAGATTACAAAGCTCGTAAACTGTGGCGAGGATGATTTGAAGTTATTACTGGCCAAAGGATATATTTTAGCTCTTGAAAACGGGGTAATTGTAGTCAGGCACTGGAAACAGAATAATTATATTCAGCGTGACAGATATAAGCCCACCATCTATCAAAAAGAGTTTGAAAAACTGGCAGTTGAGGACGGTATCTATGGCATGGATACGGGATGTATACAGGATGTATCCAAACTGGAAGCACAGGTTAGTATAGGTAAGTATAGTATAGATAATAATATTTGTTCGCCGGAAGCGGACGAACGAGAGTCTGACTTTGAAAAAATCTATGCTATCTATCCGAAAAAGAGAGGAAAAACAAAAGCATTTTCAAATTACTGTTCTTGGTTGAAAGGCAGGATGGTAAACGGGAAGCGTAGAAAATTGACAAACCGGGAAATGTATCTTGCGGTACACAACTATATCAGACAGCAGGAAGCGGCAGGAACGGAACTGGAGTATTACAAGAATTTTGACACGCTTACAGGAAACCAGCTTCTTGATTATGTGGTGAAGGAGGAGCAGCATGAGTGACTTGGCAGAACAATCTGTTATCGGTTCCCTCCTCATGGATATCAACGCCATACATAAGATTTATGACATTTTGAAACCGGACATGTTCCGAAATCCTTTGCTGGGAGAAATCTACAAAGAGATTGTAAAGAACTATGATATTGGGAAGGTGGCGAATGTAGTAACCATATCACAGGCCGTTGAATGTAAATTATATTCCCGGGAGCAGATTGGGCAGGCAATAAAGGAATGTATAGGTTTGACAATTACATCCACTGAAATTGTCAGTTACGCAGAAAGCGTTGTAAGGGATTATAAAGCCCGTACCCTGAAAGATATCCTATCCCATACACAGATAACGGCAGCAGACGTTGAAGAAAGTATAACAGCACTGATACAGGACTTGGAATTGCTGAAACGTAATGAGAAAAAGAAATCTCTACGGATGTCTGCAATTGTTGAAGCATATCAGAGTCAATATTTCAAAGAGCAGGATATAGACAGGCTGTATACAGGATTTTCCAAGTTAGATGATATTACAGGCGGTCTTGAGGGCGGGGACGTGATTATCATAGGGGCGAGGCCCGGGATAGGAAAATCTGCATTTGTGTCACAGGTCATACTAGAAATGGCAAAAGCGGGAAAGCAGGTGGGGTTCTATAATCTGGAAATGTCTGATAAGCAGGTCTATGAAAGGCTGTTAAGTAATCAAAGCGGTATCGGATTGAACCGTATTCGCCGGGGATTTAAATTCTTAGGTGATGAAAAGGAGAGATTTGAAAAGGCAAATGAGGTATTGAGAGGGTTGGGAATTCTAATCAGCAGCGGTACAAAGTCGGTGTCTGAAATACGGAACGAATGCAGACATCAGGAATTGGATTGTATCATCATTGATTATTTACAGTTGATAAAGGCAGATGTCAGATATCAGAGCCGAACCAGTGAAGTAGGTGCAATATCAAAGGCAATCAAATCTCTTGCAATGGAACTGAATGTTCCCATTATTGCATTGTCTCAGCTAAACCGTACCAGTGAAATGCGGGAAACTAAAGAGCCAACAATGGGAGAACTACGGGAAGCCGGAGATATTGAACAGGATGCAAGTATTATCATTCTGCTTTGGAATCTAGATAATGAGGACAAGTCCAGGAAGGGCCTGAAAGTGGATAAGAACAGGCAGGGAGAACTCGGAAGGATTGTCTACCGTTTTGATGGTGGTGAAATGAGGTTTGTTGAAACGGATGAGGCGATTAAGGATTACAGTGGGTTTCAATCGGCAAAAGTGCCGACTCCATTTGATTAGGGGCAGATATGGGAAAGGTGAAATTGCAAAAGGGCAGTGAAGAATTTGAGATGTTCCAGGACTACTGGAAGCTGCTACAGGAAAACTGGGTCGTGGAGGATACCGGGGCATACTGGGAGAAAGTGCTTGCTGATAGTGACGCATTTTACCAAAAGTATCAGACCGCATTTTCAAAGGATTTGACCCTGGCATATATAAGCGAGCTGGAAAGGAAAACAAAACATGAATAGAAAATGTAAAGTTGCTATATCAGATGGAGCGGAAGAAGTAAAACAGAGCAAGCTGCTGTTTAAGAAAGAATGGGCGGAGATATTGATGAGCGCGGAAGAAACAAGCGATATGAATTTCCATACCGTAACGGGTACATTGATAGCTTTTTCTGGAGGGCAGGGAGTTGTATCTTTAGGGGATGGGATTATGCTGTTGTTTCCGGTACATCATATCAGGCTTATAGATAAATAGTTGCAGGAGAACTTAGAAAAACTTAGAAAATTTATATGTTGGAGGGATGTAAAATGACAAGAAGAGAAATGAGGATTAATGAGATTATGGATGAAATGAAGATTGAGAAGGATGTGGCAGAGCAGCTTTTTATGGATGAACTGGAAGAACTGTACCCGGATGTAGATGATATGGAAGTTAGAGAATTGGTTTATGAAACTAAGCCGGAAAAGGACGGTCCGGGGCTTGTAATTGAATTCCCCGAGACAGTTGTAAAAGTGGAGCGGGGAGAAATTACGAAAAGTAATGTACAGGCTGTAAGTGATTATCTTATTGAATTACCGCTAAATGCAGCAGAGAGCAAAAATTTAGTTGATTTATTAGTGGAGATGCTGACAGGAGCAGAAAAGGAACAGTTCCTAAATGGCTTTACTATGGCGTGTCAAGCGGTGAAAAATGGTGAGCTGCCAGAGCTTCTGGAAAAAGAAATGAATTTCCAGGAATAAAAAGAGCCTGCCATAAATGACAAGCCCACGAACTTGATAAAACTAGACTAATTATAATATAAGGGAGTGGGCTTAATATGTCAATGAACCTTGAAAACAAAATAGATGTCCGTACAGAGGAATGCGGACGGCAGGAAGCGATTAAGCAACTGTCAAATGAACAGTTAGCAGCCAAGATTCAGGCCGGGGAGAATGTAAAAGCGAATATGCTCCTGCTGTGGCAACAGAACAAAGGATTTATACATAAAATGGCTGTGAAGTATACCTATGGGGCAGAACTGGAGGATTTAAAGCAGGAGGGCTATATCGGTTTGTGTGAAGCAGTAAAACACTATGACCCGGAACAGGGCGTTCTGTTTATAAATTATGCTGCCTTTTGGATAAAGCAGGGTATGCAGCGGTATATAGAAAACTGTGGCAGTACGGTCCGTATCCCTTCCCATGCTCATGAGTGGATATATAAATATAAGAAGGCGATTAGCGAGTATAGGAAGTATTACGGCGCGGAACCATCAGACAAAGCATTATGCGCCCTTCTACATGTCAATATGGAAAAACTACAAGCCATAAAGAAAAGTGTCTGTATGGGACAAATACGCAGCCTAAATGAGCCGATAGTGGGTGAAGATGAAGACCTTACTCTTGGGGATGCAGTTTCCTCTGGTCATGATATGGATGAGAATATCATCAGGCATAACGACCATCAGGCTATGAAAAGATGGCTGTGGGAAGCTGTTGACAGTCTGGACGGAAAGCAGGCTGCAGTAATTCGCTGTCGGTTCATGGATAATAAGACCATGAAGGAAATAGGACAGCAATATAGTATTTCTGGCGAAGCAGTACGGCACCAACAGGATAAAGCCATGAGGGAGCTTAGAAAGCCATCAAAGAGCCGGAAGTTTAAAGGATATTATGAAGAGTATATACAGGCAGCCAGTTTCCAGCATGTAGGTGTAAGACGATTCAATGAAACCTGGTGGAGTGAAGTTGAAAGGGAAGCCATGAGAATGTAAAAAAGTGTGGTAAAACGTGGTAGAAAAGTATGGGGTTTTTGCCTGATTTTCGTGAGGAGAAGCTGGTTTGATATTAGGCAAGAACGGCAGCAGGCAGTTAAAGGTACCCCCCTCCTCCTTAGTAATGCGGCAATTTGAACGGGAACCGGGGGAGGGGACTGTTTCCAATAGTGCATTTTCCTGAAAATATTTTTTCACATTGTAAATACTATTGGATTGCAAAGAAAAAAGGCTTGATGCCTACAAAGTGTTTAACTGTATGTTCTAAGTGATTTATAATAACTAGAATAAAAACATTGCGTAATGCTATAAAATGGCTGTACGAGCAAAATACAAAGCCACAGGGGTATGTCAAGAAGTATATACTTGGTAAATTGTGTATTGATTGGATATGTGAAGATATGATATACTGCCAACAGAACAACCGTTATAGGGTGGCTGGCCTCTCATTTTACATAGATGGGAGGTGGTGCTAATGGACAAAAAACCATTTGACTTCAAAGATTTGATGCAATTTGGAATGTTCATAATCGCATTACTGACCTTCATTTACTTGATTAGTCATTAGTGCATAGAAAAACCACCCTCAAAGTCTTGGCGGACTGGGTGGATTTTCAACAATTCATTTAGGCCAACCACTTTGGCGGTTGTTCTTTTTGTGTCTATAATATACTACATTTATAGTAAATAATCAAGTCTAACGTTCCTATTTGTGCTAGTGCTATTTATAGCACCCTACATCAACTGTTAATCCCTAGGGATTTGCTGATTCTGACTAATAGAGACATACATTTTTCTTTATCTGGAAACATATCGTTTTTGGGGTGGCATATCAAGGTGTTTAGTTCTTCCAAATCAGAATAAATGGATTTTGGTGTGTAAAGAAATATTTGCGCATAGCATTTTTGATAAGATTCTGAGATACCAGTGGTTAATATCTCTTTGGATGTAATGGCAAGATAATTTTCAATGACATCAAGCCCTCGATTTTCCAGGATTTCCAAGTGTTTCATTTTAGCCTGATGAAAATTGGAAATGATAGTTGTAATTATGGGGGATATAATTGCAACCGCTAAAGCAATCCAAGCAGCGGTTGCGCTCCAATCTATGCTTGTAATGTTTTTCATAACGGCATTCTCCTAATCTTCATCCGGTATATATTCCATTAGATCGCCGGGCTGGCAGTCCAGCAGTTTACATAATTTTTCTAATGTCTCAGTTCCCAAGTTTCCTTTACCGTTTTTCAAATTGTAATATGTTTGCTGTCCAATGATTTTGTTCTGGCGCAAATAGTAAGTTGATATTTGATGCTTTTCTAATAGTTTGAAAAGCTTATCATAGCTAATCGGCATAACTCCTCCTTTCCGAACCATTGACCGGGAAAATGGCGATGTTCTTCTTTATTATACAATAATTATAGTATAAAACATGCACTTTTACAAGTGAATACATGCACAAAAATAAGTGTACAACATGGTCAAATATTTGTGTATAATGTCAATTGAATATGGTCAAGAATAAGTGTATAATGTAATCAAGATAAAGGTAAGGCAAACGAACAACCCGAAAAGTTGTAAAGCTGAAAACCATATACCTGTGAACGGTCAGAGGATGCAGTAATAGTCAGGAAGATGATTCGGCCGGATGTCGGAGCCAATATGGAAAATAAAGAAGGGAGACATCACAATGACAGAAAGAATGATAGTGAACAGAGTCAGGAAGCTAAAAGAGTTGGAAGCCCAGCAGAAAGAGATTGAACAGCAGATTGCAGAACTGAAAGAAGAAATCAAGTCCGATATGGAAAAGAAGAATCTGGAAGAGCAGAAAGCCGGGGATTTCATTATAAGATTTACTAAGGTTATTTCTAATAAATTTGATAGTAAGACATTTAAGGCAGACCATAGTAAACTATATGGGCAGTATATGAGGACTATGGAAAGCCGAAGATTTTCAGTAGCATAAAATCCTTGTTAGTATTAATGTACCAATATGAGCGCATAGCTGGTGCTACGCTATCGAATAATCACATAGCATTATGAAATCCGGGAAAGGACAAGGTTTAATGAAAAAAAGAGATTTAGAAATTGTGCGACTACAGGAATGTGGAATCATGGCTGGTTGTGAAAGTGTGAAAGAATATATGAGAGAGCATAGATATACGGCAACATTTGATTGTGTTTGGACAATGTTTTATCTTGGGTATATAAACGGGAAACGAGCAGAGCGAGCTAAAAAAAGGAAGTGATTCATTTGCCTTACGGGTTACGGTGTATCAACACCTGAACCCAGCGGCAGAGCTATCCCGACATTTCCGACACCCTAAAAAGGTATATGCCATATTAGGATATGTTCGGAATAAACACTTAGGGTTTACAAGGTAAACGTTCGTTTTGAAATGTTGGAAAATGATAGCATTTGCTAACATAGCTGGAGATTTTGGAGTCCTTAAAAAGAGATAAGAGACATTAAAGCATAAAGCAAAAACCCCAAGAGTGCGGCAACACTCAAGGGGCAAAAATAAGCATAACCCAATACACACAAGTACGGGCTATATTGATTATATACTGCCATATAGCCCAAATGCAAGGAAAGAATGGCCTGCTGTCACACAGCAGAGAAAGGAAGCGGTTATATGACAAGGATTAACAAGGTATATGCGAATGCATACAATAAAACACCTGCTGCCATAGTGGCAGACAACGAACTAAGCGAGCAGATACGAAAAGAATTGGTTGATAAGATGAAAAAGCCTGATAGCCTGACAAAGGAAGCTATCGCTGATTTAATTTATGCAGGGAGCAGTTACGGGCAGGCACAAGGATTTGAAAGCGGCTTTAAATATGCAATGGCTCTGATATTTGAGAGCCTGACCTGTTAGGGGGGGGATGGTATGGCAGTTGACAAGAACGGAAAGAAACTTCCTCCGGGAATAAGGCAGAGGGCGAATGGGAGGTATGAAGGACGTATCAAATATGAGTATAAAAGCTACTCAGTCTATGCAGATACCATAACAGAAACTAAAAAGAAAATGCGAGAATTAAAGTATAAGTTGGAGTATGGCCTTTTTGTGGAAGCAAAGAAAATCATGCTTAATGAATGGTTTGATACTTGGATGCAGGAATATAAAAAGAATCGTGTGAAGATTGGCACTTTTACCAGCTATGAAAAATATTACCAAAGCATCATAAAAGACAGATTGGGAAGTAAGAAAATAGGAGATATTAGAGGGGAACATATCCAAAAGTTATATAATGACCTGATAAAAGAAGAATATGCTTTATCCAGTATCAAGGTTGTATCTGCTGTTTTAAATGGATGCTTCCAGCAGGCCATGAGAAACGGACTAATAGAACGTAATCCTGTTAAACTGGCAGAACTACCACGACAAACAGAAAAGAAGACCAGGCAGGCCATGACGAAAGACCAGCAAGGGTTATTTATGGAGTATGCAAAGGGTAGCTATTTGTACAATTTCTTTGGGGTTATGCTCCGAACTGGCATGAGAAATGGAGAAATGCGGGGCTTGAAGTATACCGATATAGACAGGAAGAAAGGTGTTATCCATATACAGCGGACCTTGAAATATATCGAAGGTCAGGGATATATGGAGGACACACCAAAGACCAGGACATCAAGGCGTGATATCCCGTTGACTGCTGACACATTGAAACTATTAGAAGCACAGCGGAATTATTGGGGATTCAAAGTTGAAAAACTGGACAGGTATTTATTCTGTAATGAAAAAGGAGAGCCATTAAGTCGGGAACGAGTACAGTCAGAGATTGAGCGTATTACTAAAAGGATTAGAGCTGCGGGCAACGATTTTTCACGAATTACACCTCACATATTCCGACACACATTTGCAACAAGGGCGATAGAAGCTGGGATGCAGCCTCAGGTGTTGAAAACAATTCTAGGACATAGTTCTTTAGCAATGACAATGGATTTATACAGCCATGTATTACCGGATACAAAAATGGAGGAAATGGAAAAAATAGCAAATGTATTTTAAAGAGAGGCAGGACTTAAAATCCTGTCTTTTTTGGTGTATGAGTATACCCACTTTTTACCCACAATGGAATAAATGAAGATAAGACAAGATAAAAATAAAGCCTGAAAACATGGATGTTTCCTAGACTCTATAATTATTGATAAACCCATATAAATAGGAAGAGATTGAAGTTTTGTTTTACGTGTGGAAGGTCACGAACACACGGTTTATAATTGCCCTTAAGACCTTATTTTTCAGGGCTTTGGAACGGTTCATATTATAGCATGGGAAAAGACGAAAATCAAGAAATGTACGATATTGGAAAATATAATGGCTCTAACAGTCACATTTTGGTAAAATGAAAAATGAGGAAGATGAAGCGCCATACGGACTATTATGTATGGAACATCCAAAGTGTAGAAAATAAAAACAGAAAGGTTTGGCGTAATGCCGGGGTAGAGTCGATGACAGAAAAAAGAGTTGCTATTGTAACAGGCGGGACAAGAGGAATAGGACAGGCTATAAGTATTGAACTGGCAAAAAGAGGAAATATTGTACTGGCTGTTTACCGTTCCAATGAAGGTAGTGTACAGGAAACAAAGCAGAAAATGCAGGAGTACACACCGGAGTCTGCAGCTATTCATGGTGATGTTTCCAAACAGGAAGATATTGCGCAGATTATGAACTATGTGGAAGAACATTTTGGAAGAGTAGATATTCTGGTAAATAATGCCGGGATCTTTGATTTTAATTTCATCGAGGATATGACAGAAGAATATCTGGATAATATCCTTGCTGTGAATTTTAAAAGTCCGTTTTTGATGACAAAGGCAGTCATTCCTTACATGAAGAAACAGCATTACGGAAGAATTATCAATGCGTCTTCTATTTCTTCTTCCTTTGCAGACTGCGGCCTTGTAGGATACGGTGCCAGTAAGGCCTGCGTAGATATGCTGACCAAGATTGCCTCGGCAGAACTGGGACCTTATGGAATTACAGTCAACGCGTATGCTCCGGGAATTACACATACAGATATGACAGATGCCATGATAAAAGAAAGAGGAGATGTACAGGTGAAACAGATTTCTCTTGGAAGATTTGGTGCATGCGGGGAAGTAGCTGCATTGGTTTCATTTTTGGCCTCAGAAGAATGCAGTTATGTGACAGGCGAAATTATAGGCGTGGACGGCGGTATGTTCAAGGTACAGAACCCTTACAGAGCATATGAGTATGCGGAGAGCGACTGTGCATTATAGACAATTATTACCATTGGAATTGGTTTTTATTGACCAAAATGCCCGTATGTGATATGCTTGTACGGTAATGGCAGCGTGTAATATCGCTGCCAATAAATTATGGAGGTAGTTATATGAACAATTCAAATCGGTATGATCTCATTTACAAATTGGATGGCAGGCCGCCCATTTCTGTGGCGCTTCCGCTTGGTCTCCAGCACGTTTTGGCAATGTTTGTTGGAAACCTGGCACCTATTTTCATCCTGACTGGGGCAATGAGCACACCGGACGCTCCGTTCCCGGCGGAACTGCGTATTTTGATGATTCAATGTGCCATGTTTGTATCGGGACTTGTTACACTTGTACAGTTATATCCCCTGAAACTCGGCATTATTCAGATTGGTGCGCGGCTCCCGATTGTTATGGGAACGGCCTTTGCATTTGTCCCCACCATGCAGGAGCTGGGTGCGAAATTGATGGCAGAGCAGGTTGCTCCTGTTGAGGCTATGGGATATGTATTAGGCGGTGTAATCGCAGGTAGTGTTGTCGAGATTCTCATGGGTATTTTTTTGAAGCCGCTCAAGAAATTCTTCTCACCATTGGTAATTGGTGCGGTTCTCATCACCATTGGTATCAAGCTTCTTACTACAGGAGCGACTTATTTTGTTGGAGGAGCTGCTGCGGAGGATATAGGTGCTGGAAAATACTGGCTGGTTGGCGGCGTTGTATTTCTGATCATCGTAATTCTCAATCGTTTTGCAACAGGTATGTGGAAAGCCACCGCGATTCTAATTGGTATCGTTGTCGGTTACATACTGGCTGCTTTGATGGGTATGGTAAACTTTGATAGTGTGTCTCAGGCGTCGTGGGTAAGTATGCCAATGCCATTTGTAATTAAGCCTTTGTTCCGAATGGATATTATTTTCCCATTCTTTGCAGTTTATGTAGTAAGTGGTCTGGAGACGATGGGGAATACAAGTGGTATTACGATTTCTACCTTTGACCGTGATGCGACTACGGAAGAAACTTCCGGCGCGATTATTGCAGATGCTGTGGGCAGTGCCTTTGCGGGTATATTTAACGTATTGCCGAACACGGCCTTTGGACAAAATGCAGGTATCATTGCCATGACGAAAGTGGTGAATAGGTTCTGTATTGCCATGGGAGCTCTTGTATTGATGCTGGCGGGTCTGTTCCCGAAAATCGGAGCCATTTTCAACGCTATGCCTAACTGTGTAATGGGTGGTGCGGTAATTACTGTTTTTGCAATGATTTTCCTGAATGGTGTAAAGATGATTTTGAAGGAAGGTCTGGACGATAGAAACAGCTTAGTTCTTGCAATTACCCTTGGGCTTGGATACGGTATAGGAAGCCTGGCCAGCTCCGTTAAAGAGAATTTTCCGGTAGTATTTCGTATAATTTTCATGGAGCCTGTAGCGGCAGTTTGTATTGTGGGTATTTTAGCCTGTATCGTTTTCAAAGCACATGCAGATATTCACGAAAGTTCCGTTGAAGATTAAAATATAGGTGAAGAAGCCGTTTCGACGGAAGTTGATAAATCATTCATAACCGACAAAAGAGACATCCTGGAAAACGTAAGTTTATGGGGTGTCCTTTTTGTTTGTTGATTTTTGTACCCTGGGTTGTTACAATAGGTACATTGAAATATATATTGATTCTACCTTGAAATAGAGCTAAAATGAGTTATATGATGAGATGATAATTGCAGGTGATGCAGTATAAAAGAGGAGGCAGCAGAAATGATTGAGATTAAAACAGAAGAACTAACGTATGAGGGGTTTGCCCCATTTGGGACATTTTATTCCATGACAGAGCCTCAGGGCTATTCCCTGAATGGGGAGATTCATAAGTTTTTTCCGGACAGGATCAGCGAATCTTATGGTACAAGGGTTGGATTTTCTCCTATTCTTGTGAAGAAACCGGAGGAGATGATTATTAAGCAGGTTGAATATCATACTACGACACCTGAAATGATTCTTCCTTTGAATGATGATATGATTATACACGTTGCCCCTGCATCAGCAGGTGTCCCGGTTACAAATCTGACAAAAGCATTTCTTGTTCCGAAGGGTGTAATGGTAAAAATTAATACGGCTATTTGGCATCTTGCACCATTGCCGGCAAATGAGGACGAGCTGCAGGCCATGATCATTCTGCCGGAATGTACCTATTCCAATGACTGTACTGTAGTGAGCCTGGCTGAGGAAGAACAATTTCAAATTGTATAGAATCGCAGATTGATGAAAGACTGAATTGTAGTAGAGTTTTTGAAACAGGAGGTAAGGGAAACTGAAATTAGGGATTGTAGGAACAAATTTTATTAGTGACTGGCTGATAGAGGCTGCTGGTCAGGTGCCAGAAGTGTCCATTCATGCTGTATATTCAAGGAAGCAGGAGACAGGAGATGCATTTGCCGGTAAACATCATATTAAGAACGTTTATACAGATTACGAAGAATTTTTGAAGTCGGATATTGATGCCGTATACATTGCAACTCCCACTTATGCACACCATTTCCAGGCTTTAAAGGCCATGGAACATAAAAAACATGTACTATGTGAGAAAGTTATAGCAGTAAACGAAAAAGAGGTTTCCGAAATGTTTTTGTGTGCCCAAAAGAACCAGGTGGTACTATTGGAAGCAATGAGGCCGGATTTTGATCCTGCCTTCAGTATAGTGAAGGAATGTCTGCCTAAGATTGGAAAGCTGCGCAGAGTAATGATGGAATATTGCCAGTATTCTTCCCGCTATGACAGATTCCGCCAGGGAGAGGTACTGAATGCATTTAATCCGGAGCTTTCTAATGCGGCAATTATGGACATTGGAGTATATTGCATACACACACTTGTAAAACTGCTTGGAATGCCGGAAGAAATAAAAGCGTTTTCTACGAAATTAGAAAATGGGTTTGAAGGCAGCGGAATTGTTCTGATGCAGTACCAGGATATAATAGCCGAAGCTGTTTATTCGAAGATAACAGATTCTGTGAATCCGAGTATATTCATGGGAGAAGAGGGAAATATTCTTGTAGATGGTGTTGCGAAACCCCAGGCAATAGAAATACTTTACCGGGATGGAAGAAAGGAGCAAATCCCATATACACCAAGTGAGAATAATATGGTATATGAGCTCAGAGAGTTTGCAAGACTGGCAGATGAAAAGTGCATCGGGCATCCTTATATAAAGTATTCACTGAATACCGCGCGTGTTATTGATGAAGCGCGCAGGCAGAACGGGATTGTATTTCAGACAGATTCGGTGTTATAATCTTACGGAGGACGTTTCCGGTGCTGCCGGGGATAATGAAAAATAGAACATATGAGATGAGGAGTATTTGGAATGGACCTAATAACGATTCGGGAACTATTTAAAAACAGAGAAGAATATCTGGACAAGAAGGTAACTGTAGGCGGGTGGATCCGCAGTATACGTGACTCCAAGACATTTGGATTCATTGTTTTGAATGACGGCTCTTACTTTGAAACATTACAGATTGTATATCATGATAAAATGGAGAATTTTGAAGAGATTTCAAAGCAGAATGTAGGTGCGGCTATTATTGTTACGGGAACGCTGGTTGCGACACCTCAGGCAAAGCAGCCATTTGAAATTCAGGCCGATGAGGTTTCGGTAGAAGGGACTTCGGCGCCGGATTACCCGCTGCAGAAGAAACGACATAGTTTCGAATACCTCAGGTCAATTTCTCATCTGCGCCCCAGAACCAATACATTTCAGGCAGTATTCCGTATTCGTTCATTAATTGCATATGCAATCCATCAATTTTTCCAGGACAGAGGGTTTGTTTATGTCCACACGCCTCTGATAACAGGCAGTGATTGCGAAGGTGCCGGAGAGATGTTCCGGGTGACAACCCTTGATATGGAAAATGTGCCGAAGAATCCGGACGGAACAATAGATTACAGCCAGGATTTCTTTGGCAAGGAAACGAACCTGACTGTAAGCGGACAGTTAAATGGAGAGACTTTTGCACAAGCATTCAGAAGTATTTACACATTTGGCCCTACCTTCCGCGCGGAGAATTCTAACACAACACGTCATGCAGCAGAATTCTGGATGATTGAGCCAGAGATTGCATTTGCAGACCTGACTGACAATATGGATTTGGCTGAGGCTATGCTGAAATATGTTATATCCTATGTTCTTGAAAATGCGCAGGAGGAGATGAATTTCTTCAATTCTTTTGTGGATAAGGGACTGCTGGGCAGACTGCAAAATGTAGTGACTTCAGATTTTGCAAGAGTAACATATACAGAAGCTGTAGAGCTGCTTGAGAAAAATAATGATAAATTTGAATATAAGGTGAATTGGGGAACGGATTTGCAGACAGAGCATGAGCGCTATCTGACAGAAGAAATCTTTAAACGTCCTGTATTTGTGACAGATTATCCTAAAGAAATTAAAGCGTTTTATATGAAACTTAATGAGGACGGAAAAACTGTTGCAGCGGTGGATTGTCTTGTACCGGGTATTGGTGAGATTATAGGTGGAAGCCAAAGGGAAGATAACTATGAAAAACTGCTGGAGCGAATGAAAGAAATGGATCTGAAAGAGGATGATTATAAATTCTACTTGGATCTCAGGAAATACGGTTCTACGCGGCATGCAGGATTCGGGCTTGGCTTTGAGCGCTGCGTCATGTATCTCACAGGCATGTCTAATATCAGAGATGTAGTGCCGTTCCCAAGAACTGTGAAAAACTGCGAGTTGTAGAAAATAAGTTAAAGTTCACTATTGACCTGTTACTATGCTGATAGGTCAGGCTCGACAACGTAAAACAGCCAGTGAGCCTGCCCCCTCGCCGAAGGCGAATTTAAATGGGCAGACGGTGCTGCTGTTTACAGGTTGCCTGTGAACAGTAACGAAAATAACCTTGCAGGGCAGTAAGATTACGAGAAAATAGCAAAGCGGATTTCCGCTTTGAACAGCATTTGAGGACGTAACGAACTGGACAAGGTTACGTCCTCAATTGAGTTTTTAAGTATACCAAAAGGGATTTTGCTTCTGCGAACGGAGGTATTTATGAGATTTATTCACATTGCTGATGTGCATTTAGGGGCACATCCGGATGCCGGAGAAACGTATAGTGAGAGGCGTCCCCGAGAGTTGTGGGATTCTTTTTCACGCATCATAGCTCTGTGTGAGAAGGAAAAAGCAGATATTCTGCTGATTGCAGGAGATTTATTCCACAGGCAGCCGCTTTTGCGGGAATTGAAAGAAGTAAACTATTTGTTTTCCACATTATTACATACACAAGTTGTTTTTATTGCGGGAAACCATGACTATATAAAAAGGGATTCCTACTATAGGACCTTTGACTGGAATCACAATGTGCATTTTCTGCAGGAGGCGGAGATGGGGTGTGCGGTACTGGCTCAATTGGACCTGGCTGTATATGGGTTCAGTTATCATGCCCGGGAGATACGGGAAGAGAAGTATCATATAAAGGCACCCGGAAAATACCGTTATGAGATTCTGCTTGCACATGGAGGAGATGAACGGCATATACCTGTGAAAAGGGAAACGCTGGAGACTTCCGGGTTTGATTACATTGCCATGGGGCATATCCACAAGCCCCAGGTTTTAGTAGAAAATCTTGCGGTTTACGCAGGGGCATTGGAGCCGGTAGATAAAAATGATACGGGACAGCACGGATATGTCTGGGGAGAAATTACGGAAAGAGGAACTTTTACAGAGTTTATCCCAGCTGCAGTGAGGGAATATATCCATCTGGCGCTGCGTACAAATGAGTCTATGACAAACGGAAGCTTGAAGGATTACATCAGTGATGTGATAGAAAAACGAGGTGTGGGCAACATGTACAAGTTTATCCTCCGCGGGCTTCGTGACCCGGCAGTGGAATTTGATACCGGGCATATGGATACATATGGGAACATATTGGAAATTGTGGATGAGACCCAGCCGGCTTATGATTATCAGTCTTTGTATGAGGAGAATAAAAATAATCTCATAGGCAGATATATTGAAGCATTTGAAGGATGCGGGGAAGGCAGTATAGAGCATCAGGCTTTGCAGGAAGGGGTGCAGGCCCTGCTGGACAGCCGCCTGTAATTTGAATGCAGGGGCACAAGACCGCCTGTATTTATGAGCAGGCAGCAGAACGGATTGCAAATATCTTTTTTACGGCGGGGGAAAAGTATGGAGATTAAGGAACTGTATTTAAAGAACTTCGGAAAATTTTCGGACCAGCATTTTTTTATAAACAAAGGAATCCACATTTTTTATGGTGAAAATGAATACGGGAAGTCTACAATTTACGCTTTTATAAAAGCCATGCTTTTTGGAATGGAGCGGGGAAGAGGAAGGGCGGCGCAAAATGATGAATTCAGCCGTTATGAACCTTGGGAAAACCCGAATTACTATGCAGGTATTATGCGCTTCACCAGTGGAGGAAAGAGTTTCCGTCTGGAGCGCCAGTTTGACAGGTATTCCAGAAGTACAAGTCTGGTATGTGAAGATGATGGAGAAGAGTTATCCCTGGAGGATGGAGACCTTGAAATACTGCTGGGTCAGGTGACCGGGGAATCTTTTGAAAATACGGCAGCTATAGGACAACTCACTGCAAAACCTGGGCAGGGGCTGGCAGAAGAGCTGAAAAATTATGCTGCAAATTATTATGAAAGCGGCAGCAGTACGGTGAATCTTAACGGTGCACTGGAAACGCTGCGGCTGCGCAGAAAAACAATAGAGCGGAAGATAAAAGAGCTGGCAGAAAATCAGGAAGTGAAAAAAGAGACGATACGCCAGGAATGTCAATATGTGCTGAATGATATAGAAAGACTGCAAAAAGAGCTTGAGCAAAATGATAGAAAACAAAGTACAGTACAGCCAGAACAAGCAGGAGAAAAAGACAGGAGTATTAAAAAGCTGGCTGTGGTTGGAATTTTTGGTGTTTTTACAGGTTTGCTGGGGGAGTTGTGGAGTATATCTGCAGCAGCTTCGCCGGGGATTTCGGGCAATAGCATAATCTCCGGGTTTTGGTGGATTTTGTTAGTGTCCGGTCTGGGACTTCTCTGTGCGGGGACAGTGAAATACTGGAGAAATTACAGAAATAGCTCCTCTGTAAAAGAAAAACAGATAGAAGAGGAATCTCTGAAAAAACTTCAATGGGAGAGCCAGAGAATACAAGGTGAGTGTAGGGAGAAACGGGTGATGCTTCAAAACTTACAGGAGCAAATGGCAGAACTTGAAATACCCGAAGAACCAATTAAAAATCTCCGGGTAACACGCCAGGCCCTGTTGCTGGCAGAAGAAAAAATGCTGGAGGCCTCCAAAAATATGGTACAAGGATTCGGTACCAGATTAAATCAAAATGCATCCCAGATTCTTGAGCAGATAACTGGCGGCAGGTATACAAAACTGCTGATAGATGAACAGTTAAATATGGTACTGTTCAGGGATGGCAGGAGAATTCCGGTAGAGAGGGTATCACGGGGCACAATGGAACAAGTCTATTTTTCACTTAGAATGGCCGCAATAGACCTGCTTTATGAGGAGCCCCAGCCAGTTATTTTGGACGATGCATTTGTATACTATGACGAAAAAAGATTAAAATCAACCTTAAAATGGTTGAGCGAACAGGAAAGACAAGCTATAATATTTACTTGCCAAAAACGTGAGCAAGAAATTGTAAAACAATTCTGAAAATGGCTTGCAAAGGGGACTGACCCTTTTCAAAAGGGACTGTCCCCTTTGAAAAAGCCCTTTTGAAGCCGCTTTGAAAGGAAGAGATACATGAAGATAGAGCTGCCAAGAAAAGTGATTATGATTATTAACAACCTACAGTTGCACGGATATGAAGCCTTTGCGGTGGGAGGCTGTGTGCGTGATTCTATTCTCTGCCGGAAGCCGGAGGACTGGGATATTACGACTTCGGCCAAGCCGGAGGAGATTAAGCGGCTGTTCCGCCGGACTGTGGATACAGGGATTGAGCATGGCACGGTTACTGTGCTGATTGGTAAGGAAGGGTTTGAAGTTACAACTTACCGGGTTGACGGCACGTATGAGGATAGCCGGCATCCTATCGGAGTGACTTTTACGACAAATCTGGAAGAGGATTTGAAGCGCAGGGACTTTACGATTAATGCTATGGCTTATAATGATGAGGTACGCCTTGTGGATGTGTTTGGCGGAATGCAGGATTTGAATCATCATTTAATCCGGTGTGTGGGAGACCCTATGGAGCGGTTTTCTGAAGATGCACTGCGGATTCTGCGGGCTGTCAGGTTCTCTGCCCAGCTTGCATTTCCCATTGAGAAGGAGACTGCGGAGGCTATCCGGAAGTTAGCACCGACTCTTAAGAATATTAGCGCGGAGCGTATACAGGTAGAGCTTGTGAAACTTCTCATGTCAGACCATCCGGAGCTGATTCAGGATGCATATGAACTGGGAATCACGAAAGTGATTTTGCCCGAGTGGGATGCAATGGCAGGAGTGGAACAAAATACCCCTCATCACAAATATGATGTGGCGGAACACACTCTTTGTGCTTTGAAAAATGTAAAAAAAGATAAAATTTTACGTCTGGCAATATTATTTCATGATATGGGAAAACCTTTCATGAGGACCACAGATGAGGTGGGAGTGGATCATTTTAAAGGTCATGCTCTTGTCAGTGAAGAAATTGCACGCAAGGTTTTAAGGCGTTTGAAGTTCGATAATGACACGGTGAAAAAGGTAACCCGGCTTGTGTGCTACCATGATTACCGGATTGAAGCAACACCCAGAAATGTACGGCGCGCCATGAACCGGATTGGCGTAGAGCTGTTTCCCTACTATCTTGCCGTACGAATGGCTGATGTGAAGGCACAGAGCCCATATGAACGGAGAAAAAAGATTGAAAACATTGTAGAAATGCGTGAGATCTACCAGGAAATACTCATTAACGACCAATGTGTAACCCTCAGACAGCTGGCCATCAGTGGAAAGGATTTGATGCAGCTTGGGATGCAGCCGGGACGCCAGATGGGAGATATGCTGAATGAACTTCTGGAGCTTGTCATTGATGAACCAGAAATGAATGAAAAAGAAAAATTATGTAGCTATGTGAAAGAAAAACTTGGTATCTAGCATACTCGGGCTGCCCTTTTCATACATTAGAAAGAGTCAGAATCGTAGAATCAGGGGGCAGCCATGAGAGAGTATGAATTAGAAATCTTGGAACAATATGAGATAGAAGTAAAAGGCACCCGCAAAATAAGGGGTGCGTTTTTTTGCGACACAAAAGAGGGCATAATGCTGTTGAAAGAAACCGATGTTTCGGACCGGCGTGCCCCTTTACTGTATGCCGTTCTTCACAGCTTAGAGGAGGATGGTTGTTTCAATGTAGATACTCCGATTTACAATAAAGAGGGCGGGCTGGTCAGTGAATCACGGGATGGCTCAAGGTATATGCTGAAAAAATGGTATTCCGGCAGAGAATGTGATGTAAAGCGGGAATATGAAATTTTACAGGCATCCAGGAACCTGGCTGAACTGCACAATAAAATGAGGTGGCGGCCTCCTCAGAAAGCGGAAGACGCCTCGGTCATACGTCCGCCTACAGGGAGACATCTGCGGGAAGAATTTTTAAGGCATAACCGGGAATTGAAAAAAGTACGTAGCTTTATGAGGAATAAAGTTTCTAAAAGTGTATTTGAGTTTCTTCTTCTGGAGTATTTTGAAAAAATGTATAATTTAGCTGAGGAAGTAACAAGACGTCTGGAAAAATCCGGATATGATGTTCTATACAAAGAAAGTATTGAGAACCAGAGCCTTGTACATGGTGACTATAATTACCACAATGTTTTATTTACGTCAAACGGAATAGCTACCACTAATTTTGAACATTTTAGGGTAGACGTACAGGTGCAGGATCTTTATTATTTTCTGAGAAAGGTCATGGAAAAACATCAGTGGCAGGAAAGTCTGGGGCAGTCCATGCTGGAGGCATATCAAAGTGTGCGCCCTCTGGATTCAAGGGAATTGGAGTGTATTGCACTCTGCCTTGCATATCCGGAAAAGTTCTGGAAAACAGCGAATACTTATTATCATTCTAATAAAGCCTGGATTCCGGAAAAAAATGTGGCGAAGCTGCAGACAGCCATTACGCAGACAGAAGAAAAACTTCGGTTTTTAGAGAATATATTCACTTTCATTTTATAGGTGCCTGTTGTATAATAAGAGCATATTATTTAAGGCAGGAGGTACCAGCATGGAATACAAAGCAAGATACGAGGCGTGGTTATCAAACCCATATTTTGACGCAGATACAAAAGCTGAGCTTGAGAGTATCAAGGAAGATGAGAACGAGATTAAAGAACGTTTCTACACAGATCTGGAATTTGGTACGGCGGGCCTGCGCGGAATCATTGGCGCAGGGACTAACCGTATGAATATTTATACGGTCAGAAAAGCAACCCAGGGATTGGCTAATTATATTAAAAAAGGCGGGAACGTAAACAAAGGAGTGGCAGTGGCTTACGATTCCCGCCGTATGTCACCGGAGTTTGCCGGGGAAGCGGCCGTTTGCCTGGCTGCAAACGGAATCAAAGCTTACGTGTTTGAATCATTGCGTCCCACCCCGGAATTGTCATTTGCGGTCAGAGAGCTGGGATGTATAGCAGGAATCAATATCACGGCCAGCCACAATCCTCCTGAATATAACGGATATAAGGTATACTGGGAAGATGGCGCACAGATCACACCGCCTCACGACAAAGGAATCATGGACGAGGTAAAGGCGGTGGAGGACTACACCACAATGAAAACTATGAACCTGGAAGATGCAAAAGCAGCAGGTCTTTATGAAGTTATTGGTGCCCAGGTGGATGATGCTTACATTGCGGAGCTGAAGAAACAGGTGCTTCACCAGGATGCAATTGATGCAGCCGGAAAAGATATCAAAATTGTTTACAGCCCCCTGCATGGAACTGGAAACATCCCGGCCCGCCGGATTTTGAAGGAACTTGGATTTGAAAATGTATTTGTGGTAAAAGAACAGGAACTGCCGGATGGAGAATTTCCTACCGTATCCTATCCTAATCCTGAAGCAGAGGAAGCTTTTGAACTGGGCCTGAAACTGGCAAAAGAAATTGATGCGGATATTGTACTTGCTACAGACCCTGACGCAGACCGTCTGGGTGTCCGTGTGAAGGACAAGAATGGAGAGTATCATACTCTGACAGGAAATATGTCAGGCTGCCTGCTGGCTGATTATGAAATCGGACAGAGAAAAGAATTAAAAGGTCTTCCGGATGACGGATATTTGATTAAAACCATTGTTACATCCAATATGGCAGATGCGATTGCAAAGTATTACAATGCGGGGCTGATTGAGGTACTGACTGGCTTTAAGTATATCGGACAGCAGATACTTGGATTTGAGACAAGCGGAAAAGGTGAGTATTTATTTGGATTTGAAGAAAGTTATGGTTGTCTGATTGGTACATATGCAAGGGACAAGGATGCAATTATTGCTACCATGGCTCTCTGTGAGGCAGCCGCTTTTTATAAGACAAAGGGCATGAATTTGTGGGATGCCATGATTGAGCTGTATGACCGTTACGGATATTACAAAGATGATATCCAGTCCATCACATTAAAGGGAATTGAAGGGCTTGCCAAGATTCAGGAGATTTTGGATACACTGCGTAAGAATCCTCCTGCAGAAATTGGCGGATATAAGGTAGTGGCAGCGAGAGACTACAAAGAAGACACTATCAAGAATATGGAAACGGGAGAGGTGACAGGAACCGGTCTGCCCGGCTCCAACGTACTTTACTATGATCTGACAGACGATGCATGGGTTTGCGTAAGGCCATCGGGTACGGAACCAAAAGTAAAGTTCTACTATGGTGTCAAAGGAGTCTCATTACAGGATGCAGATGACAAATCAGAAAAGATGGGCAAGGAAGTTCTTGCCATGATTGATAACATGATGTAACATATTTCCCTTGGACAGGTTTTCAAAACTCTAAAAAAGTGCCAAAAAACGCGATTTAATGGGAAAACTCCTTGACAAAAATAATGGAAACGGTTATAACAGTACATAAGGGCAAATCATGTGAACGCCAGTACATGACAGCCTTTATTAAACCGTAGAATATTGTATTCTAGTACAATAAAGAGGAGGAAATAATCCATGAACAAAACAGAATTAATAGCAGCTATTGCAGAAAAGGCCGAAATTTCCAAGAAAGATTCCGAAAAAGCATTAAAGGCTTTTACTGATGTAGTTACAGATCAGTTAAAAAAAGGTGATAAAGTACAGTTAGTAGGATTCGGTACCTTTGAAGTAAGCGAAAGAGCAGCAAGAGAAGGAAGAAATCCACAGACTGGAAAGACCATGAAGATCGAAGCATGCAAAGCTCCTAAATTCAAAGCTGGCAAGGCACTAAAAGATGAAGTGAACGCTTAATAAGCGAAGAGTCCATAAAAGAGTAGTATAACCTTACAGAAGATGTCCCCCGCTTTCGCCTTGGAGCGAAGGAGGGGGACGTCTTTGTATAAACGGGTGGGAAGGAATTAAAAATGCGTTTAGATAAATTCTTAAAAGTATCCCGTCTTATTAAAAGACGGACCGTGGCAAACGAAGCATGCGATGCAGGAAGGGTATTTGTAAACGGGACTGCAGCAAAAGCATCGGTAAAAGTAAAACCCGGCGATATTATAGAAATCCAGTTTGGGACGAAAGCAGTGAAGGCAGAGGTACTTCAGCTTCAGGATACGACAAAGAAAGAAGAGGCAAAAGAACTGTTCAGATATTTATAAGACATACTTACTGGATCTTTCTTCACTTTTCATATAAGTAGGAAACTGTGTTTCCTACTATATAAAACCCATCCGGGGAATGCGCACTTCATGCATAAGAAAGATGGACGCTAAAGCGGCCGCCCTTCGGCGTGGGAGTCCGGCAAAGCCTGACTCTTTGTTATATTTTTCTGGGACTTGTCATATATATAGAAAAGCATAGTGAAGGGAGAAGGTAAGTGTATGGAAGAGCGGCAAATGCCTAAAGTGCATAAACTGGTTGTAAACAACAGAAAGACAAGTATGGTCACGGGAGTCCTGGATGTTCTTTCTTTTGATTTAAATGAAATCTTATTGGAAACAGAACAGGGAATGTTAATGGTGAAGGGAACGGATTTACATGTAAACCGTTTAAGTGTGGAAAAGGGAGAAGTGGATTTATCAGGAAGTATTGACAGTATTGCATATTCCAGTGCAAATCAGGCCGGAAGGCAGAATGAAAATTTCTTTGCAAAGCTGTTTAAGTAGGTCCGCCTATGATGCTGGGAATAGGGAAAGAAGCAGTAATATTTTTTTATGCAGGACTCTCAGGAATTGTCGTACTGTTCAGTTATCAAATACTCAGGCTGCTGAGACATCTGATTAAACATCACATAGCTGTCATCAATTTAGAGGACTTTTTTTATTGGATTGGGGTCAGTGCGTATTTGTTCCGCCAAATGTATAAAACGACATATGGTAGCATCAGATGGTTCTTTGTACTAGGTGTGGTATGTGGAATAATTTTCGCCAATTTTGTACTTTCTTTGGCAAAAAAAACATATGGAAAAATCAAGAAAAGCCTTGAAAAAAAAGGTAAAAACCGATAGAATAATTTTATTAAGCAGGGGTGTCTAATAAAAAATAAGTAGGGTGAGTATACATGACAAATAGGAAAAAAGCGGGAATGCGCCGGTCGGGAAACCGGAAGCGAAGCTCTGGTTTTGGCAGTCACAGGCGTAGTGTAGCTGTGATTACTATGATATTGGTATTACTGGTGTGTGTGCTGACGGTAAATGCACTGACACTGCACGCCAGGAACAAGGATTATAAACAGCAGGAGGCGGAGCTGAAAGCTCAGATTAATGAGCAGAAGGACCGTACAAAAGAGATCAAAGAGTACGAAGAGTATGTTAAGACAGATGAATATGTAAAAGAAGTTGCCGAAGAGAAGCTGGGTTTGGTTGATCCGAATGAGATTATATTTAAACCGGCAGGTTAGGCGTGTTTGAATAATCTAAATAAAGAGATTACATGAATACACTATATATACACTACGAAAGATAAGCTCCAGGAGAATTCCTGGAGCTTATTTATGTAATTAGGAAACTGTGTCTCCTATTACATAAATACCCTCCGGGGACCGCACTGGGTTGTAGGCGGCAGATGTCGCTATGCGTGCAACCCAGGCGCAAGAGTTTGCTTCGCAAACTCTTTGTTTTGTAATAGGAACTGCGTTTCCCATTATATAATAACCTCCGGGAAATGCGCACTATAGAATATATAGAGAGAATAAGGAGAGATAAATATGGACGATGGACAAGTTTTACATGCTAGTCCCTATGTGGCCCAGATAGAAAAATTTGCAGATTCTCTGAAACAACTGTCTCATACTTTTTTAAAATTGGAAGAGCAAAAAAAATCCCTCAGCAATGAGGAAATAGAGGCAATGTTTGAGCGGGTGAAAGACAAGGTATGTGAAAACTGCGAAAAATGCTCCTGGTGCTGGGGAGAAAATTTTGTTCACACGTATCAGATGGGGTATGAAATCCTGTCGGCAGTGGATAATTACGGAAACGATTTGAATACAGAGACAAAAAGAAAATTGCAGCAGAGATGTATTATGGCGCCCAGATTTTTAAGGGAGATGCTGGAAGCGTTCCATGATGCAAGGCAGAATATGATATGGATTAACCGGATTGCCCAGAGCCGGGAAGGCTGTGCGGTACAGATGGATACTTTTGCCGATATGATTCGAAATACGGCGAAAGAGCTGGAAGATAGCATGTTTACGGACGAGCGGCTGGAGAAAAAAATCAGCGCACATTTGAAGCGGAAAGGAATCCGTGTTCTATATACCAATTTTTTTATGAACCGGGAAGGGAAATATGAAGTCCATGTCACTGCACGTGCAATGCAGAACGAATGTGTCACTACAAAGGAACTGGTCCGGGGCCTGTCAGAAGTTATGGGCCGCAGATTTGTGCTGGATGGGGTACATGGACAGATTCTGGGGAAAGATTACACAACTGTGGTATGTATAGAAGGCCCTGCATTTTATACCCTGCAGGGCGTGGCACGAATAGGGAAGGGCTGCAACCAGATATCCGGAGATAATTTTATGATGCTGGAGCTGCCCGGGGGACGCCAGGGTGTGGCCTTGTCTGATGGTATGGGTTCAGGCGAAAAGGCATGCCGGGAGAGTACGCTGGTTATAGAGCTTTTAGAAGAGCTTTTAGAAGCCGGATTTCCAGAGAAAACTGCCATTCAGATGATAAATACTACCCTCGTCATGGGAAGAGAGGAAATCCATTTTTCCACCATTGATATGAGTGTATTTGATTTGTACAGTGGAGTTTGTGAATTTATTAAAGCAGGTGCATCATCCACTTTTATTAAAAAGAAGGACGGGGTAGAACACTTAAGTTCTACAAGTCTTCCCATTGGAGTGCTGCATACTATAGAAATAGATTCCGTTAAACGCCAGTTAGAGGACGGAGACTTTGTTATCATGGTAACCGATGGAATTATGGATGCCCTGCCTGTGGGTGAACAGGATATTCTTCTGGAAACCATTATCCGGGGGACTGCAATGAATAACCCCAAAGAAATGGCACACCATATATTGGAACAGGTATTGAACTGGACCGGAGAACTGCCGATGGATGATATGACAGTGCTGGCGGTTGGAATGTGGGAAACCAACTAGAGGGAGGGGCCCCTTGAAACCGGGCGGCAAAATACCGTTTTGTCTGTCTGGAGAGTACGAGTCCCCCTTGCATTTCGGGGGGAAATTGGGTATAGTATGACATATGATGAAGAAAGTGAATATGTTTATTGAGAAATATCATATGATTGCAGATAGGGACAGAGTAATTGCGGGTATATCGGGAGGTGCAGATTCGGTATGCCTGCTTTTTGTGCTCCTTGAACTTCGAAAAACCATGGACATTGAGATTATAGCTGTTCATGTGAATCACGGCATCCGGGAAGAAACTGCAGGGAGAGATGAACAGTTTGTGCAGGAGCTGTGCGAAGAGCATCAGGTAGAATGTGTAGTTTATCATGAAAATGTGGAATTAATCGCCAAAAAAAGGAAACAATCTGTTGAGGAGGCAGGACGCATTGTCCGCAGGGAAGCATTTGAGGAAACCTTTGTAAAATATCAGGGGACAAAAATTGCTATGGCCCATCATCAGAATGACAATGCAGAAACTCTCCTTATGAATCTGGCAAGAGGAACCGGCCTAAAAGGGCTTGGGGGAATACGTCCGGTAAACGGTTATGTAATTCGTCCCCTTTTGTGCCTGAACCGCAGAGAGATTGAGATACATTTGCAGAAACTGGGACGTGATTATTGCCGGGATGAGACCAATGAGGAGGATGACTATACCAGGAACCGCCTGCGCCATTTTGTAGTGCCTATTTTGGAGGAACAGGTCAATGCCCAAGCTGTGCGGCATATGAATGAAGCAATGGAGCAAATACGGCAGGTCTGGGATTATATGGAGATGCAGACAGAGAGTGCATATGAAAGCTGTGTGGCAGAAACACCGGACGGGAATATTAATATAAAAGAGGAAGCGTTTAGCAGACAGCCGGAGGTGCTTCAGAAACTGCTGGTGAGAGCTTGTCTGGCAAGGGCAGCAGGGTCGGAGAGAAATATTACCATGGCCCATGTGGAGGCTGTGGCGGAATTATTCCATAAGCAGTCCGGCAAGAGCCGTAATCTTCCATATTCTGTGAAAGCATTCAGAAATTATGAAGGAGTAGCGCTTAAAAAAGCGGGGGAGGACCAGGAAGCAGAATTTTGTCCCAGAGAACTTAAAATTCCGGGTGTTACTGTAGTGCCGGAGTTGAATCTGGAAATATGCTGCACGATTCTGGAAAAGACAGAGGATTTTTCTATAAAACATGTGCCGCAAAAAGCCTACACGAAATGGTTTGATTATGATATAATAAAAAGCAATCTGATTGTCAGAACAAGGCGGAGCAAGGACAGCATTATAATTGATCAGGCAGGCCGGAGACAGAAGATAAAATCCTATTTCATTAACGAGAAAATTCCCGCTGAAATACGGAAGAAACTCCCGCTGATTGCAGATGACGGGCAGATTATATGGATATTGGGATATCGGATGAGCAGTGCCTACCAAGTCACAGGAAAGACACGCCAAATACTGGAGATAAAAGTAACGGAGGAAAAAATGGATGTCGGAGAGAATTAAGGTTTTAATATCAGAAACAGAAGTAGATGAAAAAATTGAAGCGCTGGGAAAGCAGATTAGTAAAGACTACGAGGGAAGGCAGGTACATTTAATCTGCGTATTAAAAGGGGGCGCCTTTTTTATGTGTGAATTGGCAAAAAGAATTACCACACCAGTTTCACTGGATTTCATGAGCGTCAGCAGTTACGGGGACGGGACTTCCAGCAGTGGTGTTGTACGTATTGCAAAAGACCTTGATGAGTCGATTGAGGGAAAAGATGTCTTGATTGTGGAAGATATTATAGATTCAGGAAGAACCTTGTATTATTTGATGGATGTTTTAAGACAGAGGCATCCAAAGAGCCTGCGTTTGTGCACGCTGCTGGATAAACCAGAGAGAAGAGAAAAAGACGTAAAAGTGGAGTATGTTGGATTTGAAATACCGGATGAGTTTGTAGTGGGCTATGGTTTAGACTATGCTCAAAAATATAGAAATCTGCCATATATTGGTTTGGTGGAAGGAGTAGAATAGGAAGGAGTAACACCATTGAACAACAAAAAGTATAAAAACGCAGGCGGTGCCACGTTCCTTACATTTATTGTAATTGTTTTCCTTACACTCTGGCTGGCAAACAGAATGCAGGTCAGAGATCAGGAAATGACATACCAAAGCTTTGTACAGGAAGTGCAGAGTGATAATATTCAGGAAGCGACAATAAAACAGAATAAGGCAGTTCCTACAGGAGTTATAACGGTGACGCTGAAAGAAGACGGAACTGTAAAACAAGTAAATGTATCAGATGTAAAAGAGGCACAGGTGCTTCTGGATGAGCATGGAATCGATTATAAGATGCCGAATGTCCCAGAAGATTCGTGGCTCACGAATATCCTGATGCCGCTGGTTATTACACTCCTGGGCATCACGCTGATATTTATGTTTATGAACCGCCAGGGAGGCGGTGCTAATACAAAGGCTATGAACTTTGGCAAGAGCCGTGCGAAGATGAGTACAGAGACAGATAAAAAGGTAACCTTTGCGGAAGTGGCGGGGTTAAAGGAAGAAAAAGAAGAACTGGAAGAAATCGTAGATTTTCTCAAATCACCTAAGAAATATATCCAGGTGGGAGCGAGAATTCCGAAAGGTGTGCTGCTTGAGGGGCCTCCGGGAACTGGTAAGACCTTGCTTGCAAAGGCTGTTGCAGGGGAAGCAGGCGTTCCTTTTTTTAGTATTTCCGGTTCCGACTTCGTAGAGATGTTTGTCGGTGTGGGAGCGTCCCGTGTCCGTGATTTGTTCCAGGATGCAAAGAAGAATGCCCCATGTATTATTTTTATTGATGAAATTGATGCAGTTGCCAGGCGCAGAGGAAGCGGCCTTGGCGGAGGACATGACGAGAGAGAGCAGACCTTGAACCAGCTTCTTGTAGAGATGGACGGTTTTGGGGTGAATGAAGGCATTATTGTCATGGCGGCGACGAACAGGAAGGATATTCTGGACCCTGCTATTTTAAGGCCGGGACGTTTTGATAGAAATGTTATTGTAGGCAGGCCTGACGTAGGCGGCCGGGAAGAAATCCTGAAAGTTCATGCGAGAAATAAACCGCTGGGTGATGACGTAGATTTAAAGCAGATAGCCCAGACTACAGCAGGCTTCACCGGAGCGGATCTGGAGAATCTTTTGAATGAAGCAGCGATTTTAGCTGCAAAGGAAGGGCGTGTATATCTGGAACAGGCCGATATCCGCCATGCATTTATAAAGGTTGGCATTGGGCCGGAGAAGAAGAGCCGTATTGTATCTGAGAAAGAGCGCAGAATTACAGCTTATCATGAGGCAGGCCATGCTATTTTGTTCCATGTATTGCCGGATGTGGGACCTGTATACAGTGTTTCTATAGTACCTACCGGAGGAGCAGGGGGCTATACTATGCCTCTTCCGGAAAAAGATGATATGTTCAATACAAAAGGGCATATGCTTCAGGAAATTACTGTTTCGCTGGGAGGCCGTGCTGCAGAGGAGAAAGTATTCGACGATATTACAACAGGAGCGTCTCAGGACATTAAACAGGCTACAGCAATTGCCCGTTCTATGATTATGAAGTTTGGTATGTCCGAGCGCCTTGGCCTGATTAATTACGACAATGACAGTGATGAAGTATTTATAGGGCGTGATTTTGGCCATACATCAAGAGGGTATGGAGAAAAAGTGGCAAGTACAATTGATGAAGAAATTAAACGTATTATAGATGAGTGCTATCTGAAAGCAAAGTCTATCTTATTAGAATATCAGTCCGTTCTTCAGGCATGTGCGGAATTATTGTTAGAAAAAGAGAAGATTACGAGAAGTGAATTTGAAGCACTGTTCGAAGAGTAAATGAGAATGGGGCAAGTACTTTCAAGGTGGGAGAGACTTGCCCCAAAGGAGGCTTTTTATGAATAAGGACGCACTATTTAGTGATGGAACGTCCAGCTATGTGATTCCCGCGGAACCGGAAGAGCATGAGAAAGTACGGCTGCGGTTCCGTACAGCAAAAGGTGATGCAGATGAGGTGTTTCTCTCCACTGGGACGGGTAAGTATCAGATGGAGAAGGCATACGACTTAGGAGAGTTTGACTATTATGAGATAGAGTGGCAGTTGGGAACGGAACCATTTTCTTACTGTTTTGAAATCAAGGCAGGTGAGGAAGTATGTTATTATAACCGCTGCGGTGCTGCAAGGGAAATCCTGGATGTTTATATGTTTATTATTGTTCCGGGCTTTTCTACGCCGGACTGGGCAAAGGGCGCCGTTATGTATCAGATATTTGTAGACCGGTTTTATAACGGTGACACGTCCAATGATGTAGAAGACCGGGAGTATATTTACATAGGAGAACCCTGTCAGAAGGTAAAGGACTGGAGCCAGCCGCCGGCACCCGTGGATATCCGCAGATTTTATGGCGGGGACCTGCAGGGGGTCATGGATAAGCTGGATTATCTTGAAGAATTAGGAGTAGAGGTGGTTTACTTCAACCCTCTGTTTGTTTCTCCTTCTAATCATAAATATGATATACAGGATTATGACTATATTGATCCGCACTATGGGAAAATCGTAGAGGATGGTGGGGACACTCTTCTTGAGCGGGAGACGGATAATATTGCAGCCACTAAGTATCAGAAACGGACCGGTGCGAAGGCAAATCTCGAGGCCAGCAACGAGTTGTTTATCAAATTGGTGGAGGCGATGCACAGCCGGGGAATGCGTGTCATCTTAGACGGAGTATTTAATCATTGTGGTTCTTTTAATAAATGGATGGACAGGGAACGAATTTATGAGCAGCAGGAGGACTATGCAAAAGGCGCGTTTGTCAGTGCAGAAAGTCCATACCGCAGCTTCTTTCATTTTTTTAATGAAAGTGAATCCGCATGGCCGTATAATTACCAGTATGATGGATGGTGGGGGCATGATACGCTTCCCAAATTAAATTATGAGGAGTCTCCTTTGCTGGTACAGTATATTATGAGTATTGGTAAAAAATGGGTGTCACCGCCCTTCAACGTGGATGGGTGGCGCCTGGATGTGGCGGCAGATTTAGGTTACAGCAATGAGTATAACCATATGTTTTGGAAGCGCTTCAGAAAAGAAGTGAAGGAGGCAAATCCGGATGCACTGATTCTGGCTGAGCACTACGGAGATCCTACCGAGTGGCTGCGGGGGAATGAATGGGACAGTATCATGAACTATGATGCATTCATGGAACCGGTAACCTGGTTTTTAACCGGAATGGAAAAGCATAGTGATGAGCGGCGTACAGACCTTTGGGGAAATGCAGACAACTTTGTAAATACAATGAATCATTTTATGGCGACTATGCTTACACCATCTCTCCAGGTAGCAATGAATGAATTATCCAACCATGACCATTCACGCTTTCTCACTCGTACAAACCATATTGTAGGACGGGTAGGACAATTAGGGTATAAGGCAGCGGAAGAAGGCATAAACAAGGCTGTTATGCGTGAGGCTGTTGTGATTCAGATGACCTGGGTGGGAGCACCTACCTTATATTATGGAGATGAAGTTGGCTTATGCGGCTTTACGGACCCGGACAACCGCAGAACATATCCGTGGGACAGCGGGGATGAAGAAATGCTGAAGTTTCATAAAGAGATTATTCATCTCCATAAAAATGAGGCACCTTTAAAAACTGGTTCTCTGAGGATGCTTTATTGGAGGAAGAATATCCTGGCATATGGCAGATTTCAGGGGGACGAACAAATTATAGTAGTATTAAACAACAGTAAGGATTTAGAAGAAGTCACAATACCTGTGTGGCTGGCAGAAGTACCTGTGACGGGACGTATGGAACGCCTGCTTTACTCTTATGAGGAAGGATATACGATGGAACCTGATGAGTATCTTGTTATAAATGGAGAAGTTGTGTTGAATATAGGACGGCATTCCGCTATTGTGATGAGGACGAAAAAAGAAGAATAGAACAAAATAGAGAGAATCTCTCAGATTAGTGATAGTATCACAGTCTGAGAGATTTTTTTGTACAATTAGGAAGCTGCATAAACATCTCTAAAAAAATCCCCATTCTCCTTCTAAAAAAATCTGCCTTTTGAAAACCTCTCTAATTTATTATACTCAACCTATAAAAATCATAATAAAAATGGAGGTAAAAAAAATTATGAAAAAACGAGTAAGTATTTTATTGGCACTTGTAATGCTGGCAACAATGTTTGCCGGATGTGCTGATAAAAAAAGTGAAGAAAGTACCAGCACAAGTACCAGCAGCGGCAGTGAGGGTGGAAGTAAGACAATAGCACTTTGTACAGAAGACCTGGAAACTGAATTCTGGGTTGCTGCACATAAGGCGATTGTAGATACCTTGGAAGAACAGGGCATCAAGGTAATTGAGACAAACTGCCAGGGCGATGCCAACAAACAGTTGGAGCAGGTAAAAGATGTCATTACACAGAAGGTAGATGGAATTATTGTTATTCCTAAAGATGGTGATACAGCAGTTGCAGTTACAAAGGAAGCAAATAATGCTGATATTCCGATTGTTATCTTTAACAGGCCGCCAACAAGTGATGAAGGTGCAAATATTACCGTAGTCTGTGATAATGCGACGGTTGCAGAAGCGTGTGTGGACTATATGGTTGAGGAAGCACAAAAGAAATTTGATAAAACAGGCAAAAAGCTGACCCCGCTTATTATGGTAGGGGATCTTGGAGATCCTAATGCGATTGCACGTAAAGAAGGATTTTATGCCGCAATTGAAAAGAAACCGGAACTCTTTAATAAGGTAATTGAAGTTCCCACAGAATGGGATGCGGCAACAGCCCTTGCAAATCTGCAGAGTGCGGTACAGGCAAATCCAGATGTTGATTTCTTATTTACATCGTCTGACTTCCTGTTCCCGACAATTCAATCTGTACTTGAACCACTGGGAAAATGGGTAAAGGTTGGTGAAGAAGGACATGTAATCATGGGAGGCCTTGACGGAGACGCAACTGCCGGAGAATTGATTGATGAAGGTATCATTGAAGGAACGGGAGTTCAGGATGTATATAATGAGGCTGATCTGGCAATCAGCGGGATCTTAGATGCAATTGAAGCAGGCGAAACACAGCCGGATGAAATTCGTGAAGATCCAGGGTTTGCGCTTACACAAGGCAATCTTAAAGAAAAAAGAATGGACATGTGGGGAAATATTTTAAGAGAACAATAAAAGCCAGGAGCTGCCGTAAAATAGACTTTTCTCATCTGATATTGTATATATGCTTAAAGCAATATTCAGTATAAATGTTCTGTTTTGCGGTGGCTCTCAGCATTAATGGAGGTTATGTTATGAGTGCATTAAAATCTGAAACATATAGACAAAAAAAGCCGGCAAAGCAGGTGATACAGCGGATATTCTTATCTGAATATTTTATATTGATTATGAGTTTGATTTACTTTGTCTGTGTGATTCCCTTTGCACCTAGAATTATTTCGCAAAGCAATTTATTAAATTTATTATCAAATCTATGGCCGCTGCTGGTTATTGCAATTGGGCAGACTTTTGTACTGCTCCTTGGTGGAATTGATTTATCTCAGGTGTCAATCATAGGAGTAACCAGTGTAATAGGCACAGCTTTAATGAGCAATTCCTTTGACCCTGCAATTTTTGAAGGAACGCCGCTTTGGGGATGGCTGATTAATGAAAATGGAGGTCCCCTTGCGGGCAGCGCGGCATCAGTGCCTGTCAGTATATTGGTGATGCTAATAATAGGGACGCTGATTGGATTATTTAATGGATTCTTTGTTGCAAGATTCAAAATGCCTCCATTCATGGTTACGTTAGTAACACAGATGTTTTTGCTGTCCTTTGCAATCTACCTTACACAGTCAAGAAATATCATGGGATTACCGGAAAGCTTTTCAGCATTTGGGACAAAATCTCTGGGATTCATACCCTATGCGGCTATTTTTGTGGTTTTAATAGCACTGGGGGCGCATTTTATCCTGGCAAAAATGGTGCTTGGAAAATGGATATATGCAAGCGGGGAAAATGAAGTCGCAAGTGTTGTTTCCGGGGTTCCTACGAAAAAAGTAACCTTATTTTGTTATGCAATGAGCGGGTTTTGCGCGGCAGCAGGTTCGGCAATTTATTCTGCAAGACTGGGGATGGGAAGACCTACATTAGGTGAAGATATTATGATGGATATTGTTGGCGCCGCGATTATCGGAGGAACAAGTTTATCCGGCGGAAAAGGAAAGGTAATATGGACTTTGTTTGGTGTATTTTTCTTTACGCTGCTGTTTAATACATTAAATCTGTTTAATTTGTCATACTTCACAATCAATATTGTGAAAGGACTTGTTATTTTAGCGGCAGCATTCCTTGATGTAATCAGAACAAAATTAATGACTAGAATGTCGATTGTGAATGGGGCAGGTGTTTAATATGAGTGAATATGTATTAGAATTACGGCACATAGCGAAAAGCTTTTTCGGGATTCCGGCATTAAAAGATGTCACGTGGGGGTTAAAAAAAGGTGAATTGCTGAGTTTAATTGGAGAAAATGGTGCCGGAAAGTCGACCATGATGAATATTGTAGGAGGAATATTACCGGCAGACAGCGGTGAACTGTATATAAACGGAGAACTATACAGGCCCGCGCAGCCATCTGATGCAAAAAAGGCTGGCATTGCATTTATACATCAGGAGCTGAATTTGTTTACCAATCTTAGCATCAATGACAATGTGTTTATCGATTCATTTCCCAGAATAGGGATTCTGCCTCTTATCAAAAAAAGTGAAATGAGCAGAAGGGTGAAGAAGGCTTTGGAAGCAGTGGACCTTCACGTTTCACCGGATACGATTGTTGAAAAATTATCACCTGGAGAACGCCAGCTGGTGGAAATTGCGAAGGCACTATCCTCTGATCCCCAGATTTTGATTTTTGATGAACCAACGACTTCTTTGACTAATAAGGAGACAGAGAAATTGTTTGGGATTATTGACAAGTTAAGGGAAGAAGGAAAATCCATTATTTATATCTCTCATATCTTAGCAGATGTAGAAAGGCTGTCAGACCAAATTATTGTTTTGCGTGACGGCTGTATCACGGATGAGGATAAAAAAGAAAATTACACAATTGACAGAATGATTCAATCCATGATTGGCAGGGAAATCAGCCAATTATATCCCACTAAGACGAATAAACCGTCAAAAGAGACTGCACTAAGTGTAAAGGGTCTGTCTCAGAGTGGAATTGTACATAATATTAATATGGACATACATAAGGGCGAAGTCGTGGGAATGTTTGGGTTAATGGGGTCAGGGCGAAGCGAACTGGCAAGGATTATATATGGATTGGACCCCTATGAAGCCGGGGAAATAATCATTAACGGGGAAAAGGTAGAAAAACATAACCCTCAGAAAGCGATTGAACATAAAATAGCATTTGTGACAGAAAACAGGCGGGAAGAAGGATTATTGATGGAGTTTTCTATTTTAGATAATTTATCATTGGTTTCTGTACCCTCCAGTGCAAAAGGAAAACTCAAGATCGTCAATGATGAATGTGTTAAAAATAAAGCGGAGGCCATTGTAAATAAACTAAAGGTGAAATGCCCGCCTATTGAGAATAATCCGGCAAAAAGCATGAGCGGCGGGAACCAGCAGAAGGTGGTTATCGGAAAGTGGCTGCTCACTGACCCGGAAGTTTTTATTGTGGATGAGCCAACAAGAGGAATTGACGTAGGCGCAAAATATGAAGTATACAATATCATTAATCAGCTGGCAACGGATGAAAAAGCTGTATGGGTAATATCTTCTGAGCTTGAAGAATTAATGGGGATTTGTGACAAAATATTGGTTATGGGAAACGGAGAAATTCATGGGGAACTTGCAAGAGAAGAGTTCGACAAAGAAAATATTCTGAAAGCGGCATTTAACCAGACAGTTGAAGATAAGGCAGAAAAGGAGGTAAGATAAATGATTGGGAATAAGAGTATAAAAATGATTGTTTTAAGGAATATTCCGATTATATTATTTATTGCAATCTTCTTAATATTTGGCATTTTTTCGCCTAAATTCATCAGTATGGATTCCTTTAAGAATATTCTGGTATCCTCCTCCTATGTTGGAATCATTGCAATTGGCATTATGTTTGTATTATTAACGGGAGGAATTGATTTATCCATAGGATCTGTAATGTATCTGTCGGCAGCCGTTACCGGATTGGCGGTTCAGAAATTACAGGTGCCTACCGTTTTGGCAATCATCATAGGACTTGGGATGGCGGTTCTGGTTGGTGTGATAAATGCTTTCCTCATTGTTATATTGGATATATTACCATTTATTACAACTCTGGGCATGATGGTATTTGTAAAAGCAGTTGGACTGCTGATGACGAAGTCTGAATCTGTAAAGCTGCCCAAGGTTATAACCTCAATGGGCTCACAGTCAGTATTGGGCATCCCCATGCCGATTATTATTTTTGCCATAATTATTTTATTTGGAGTCTTGTTTTTAGGGAAAACAAAGCTTGGCAGACAGATTTATGCCGTAGGAAATGATGTGGAGGAAGCAAGAAAAGCAGGAATTCATACGAAGAAAGTTCTGTTTACATGTTATGTAATGTCAGCCCTGTTTGCGGGTATTGGAGGAATTATATCTGTGGCACAGATTGGGATTGTCAATGCCGCATTCGGGAAAGGGGAAGAGTTCAATGCAATTGCAGCCGCGGTACTGGGCGGAGTAAGCCTTGCCGGGGGTGTGGGTAAGATATTTCCGGGAGTGGTGCTGGGGGCGGTTATGATTCAGATGATTCAGGCAGGTCTTGTATTCATGCAGATTGACTTGTATAAACAGCCGCTAATATCTGCAGGAATTATCTTCCTGGCAGTATTCCTTGATAGTATAAGAAGTAAATACATTGCAAAGGCAGAAAAAAGAAACATTAGAAATGAAAATAAAGGGCTGCAATAAAGTTTTGTGTTGCTGAGTCAGCCTTGTATAAGGATAAAGAAGGATGCTGCAAAATGCAAATATCTTGAAGCCGGATACCAGATTGGGGGATTGTAGTATTTGCAATCCCCCAATTTAATATATGCTTCCTAAGAGAAAAGAATTTTGCAGCATCTCCATCTTATATTATTTTAAACCCGGAAAGTAAGTATGCAGATTGGAACGGTCTACCTTTATTAACCCAGTGTATGTTTTTTCGGGAATGACGTCTGTAATATCTTCAGCCAGGTCTTTGATCTTCAGTGAAGAATGATTGATGTCATAGAGAAAATTGCCTCCGTAATAAGTGAAGAGAGAACGTTTTTGCCCGATAATAACATCGACTTCTTCGCTGTCAACTAATTTTAAATTAGCCGGTTCAATATCCATTGCGGTGACTTTGATATCTTTTTCAGGAGCATTATCCCGTATCCCCTGGGCAATACCACAAGCACTGTTACTATTAAAGCCTGAGAAACCTGCAATGTCGGGATAGGTTTCCAGTACCTGGGCAGTAATGCGGGCTGATTCATCTGAGTTGGCCATATCATCGTATTCTCCTACAATCGTAATGTCAGGATAATTTTCAATAACACTGTAGTAACCGGCGAAGGCGGCCTCTGTCGTATCGGCGCCTCCGATTCCCATTATAGCGATTTTACCCTGCCCTCCAATTAGCTTTACCATGGATTCTGCCTGTGCAACGCCAATATCGTACCAGTTGGAACCTACGAATGCGATTCGGGAAGAGGATTGTACATCCGAATCCACAGTGATTACAGGAATTCCTTTTTGAATGGCTTTATTAATTGTAGGAGCAAGACTTTGTTCCATTCCCAGGACCAGTATGCCCGCCGGTTTTTTGGCAATGGCTTCTTCCAGAGCCTCAATCTGTCCGGTGATATCATATTCCTTGGGCCCCATGATTGTTGTAGTGACATTTTTTTCTTCTCCGAATTTTCGGAATGCAGGAATATCATTTTCGGTAAACATAGGGTCTCCGGTCATAGTAGAAACCCAGATATATTCTTCCTTAGAACCTTTGGTCTGAGTGGAACTGATATCCGGTTTAATCAGGAGATAGAATTGGAACACTATAACTATGAAACTTAATATCAGCAGATACAGTAACATTTTATTTTTATCTAATTGCTTCATTCCTGCCTCCTCCGGATTGAATTTGTTGAATGTACTCATCAGGTGTTATGATATTGCACAATAACTTTTGAGCTAAAGTTTCCTTTCCATTATCAGAATGAAAGGAAGAAACATGGTAATTATTCCAGCCTGGATAGGGGATACTCAGACGCATTTGCTCCCATTCCTTTGAAATGGAGGAATTAATGGTATATTCCTGTATATTGGTAGTAGATTTGGTTTCATCAATATAGGATTTGACAGTATCATACCGTGTATAGTAATCCAGAAATTCCAAGCACATATCCTGATTAGAGGAATGGCTGCTGATACAGAGTACAGAATCTACAGGGGAACCCATGACATATGTCTGGTCTTCATTCTGAATATAAATTCCTGTTACCTGAATATCTATTTTCTGCATAATAGAATCAGATAATTGTGAAGTTACATCCTCCGATGTAAAAGCCATGGCATAGGAAGAATCCAAAAAGGCAGCAAAGGCCTGCTCATTGCTCATAGAAAAAAGGGTGTCATTTAAATAATTCTTATGGAGCATCTGATACGCATTAATAATGGATGTTTTTTCATCCGCGGAAGTCCCCTTTAGTGCTGGTTCAGAAATCAAAGCAGATAAGAAGTTCTGCGCTGTGCGGCAATCACTTAAACCTATTGCCAGTGGTGGAATATTGGCCTGGGATAATACTTCACATGCCTTATAGAAGTTTGGAATATTGTTTGGCGGATCTAAATCATATTTCTCAAAAATGGCCTGATTATACCAAAATTCCTGAAAATCACTTTGGTAGGGGATGCCATATATTTCTTTTGTACCTGAGACTGATTTCAGAAAATCAACAGGTTCATTCCAAAATCGGGACAACATGGAAATATCTGTAACAGGAGTTAAGAAATCAGAGTTTATATAGTCTTTATAGAATTCCACAGGTATCTCTACCAGATCAACAGAGGCATCTGTCTGCAGTTTGGAATTTAAGAAAGAAATATAATTTGTTTTGGGATAACGCTCTATATTAAGATAATAGCCAGGGTATTGTTTGTGAAATCCGTCTATGATTATAGTGGGTATCGGCTTCCATGTTAAAATGGATATGGTCTTACTTTCTGATACCGGCATATTTGTCTTTTGAATAGATATCAATGCAGTGTATACAATATTTATAAATATAAGAAGGGTGATAAGAGATAAAATCAATACACCAAACTTCTGGTAATTTTTAGTATTTTGCATAAAAGACCTCTCTTTAAACAAAAGAAAGATAGTAATGTTGACCATTTAATAATATAATAAAGGCATATAATATGCAAGAAATATCAAAAATAAGGATGAGGGGTAATGGGAAAAATACAAAATGCGTATCGGAATTTAAAGTTTGGAAATAAACTCATTGTAATCTTCCTGATTGTCATCATTTTACCGGAAGTGGTGTTAAGTGCTTTCAGTGCCTATCTGGGAAGTTATTCTTTAAAAAATAAGGTCATGAAGTCTACACAGGAAACCACCCGGCAAATGATTGATAATATTGATAATGAAATTAACAACACGATGAATCTTGCCATGCAGGTAACATCAGACAGGAAGTTAAAGGAGATATTAGCCCAAGAAAAGAAGGCAACCACAGCCTCTTATTATGAGGATGAACAATATATGAATAACCTTATAGATATGGCATTTGTTACTTCCTTTGCAGTAGAAAATATATACATATGCTCTTATAATGGAATGGTTTACACATCAGATAAAAATTATCTGAGTCTTAGAAAAGAATATGACTTTACCAGAACTCAGTGGTTCGCACTTATGAAACGCAGTGGGACCAATACCTTGATCCTCTCCACATATGACAGGGCTGCTGTTATTCAGGAAGGAGCCGAAAAGAAGCTGTTTTCTATTGTGAAAAAAATATATGATGAAAATAACAGAAAAGAAGTGGGCTGCATTATTGTAGATTTAAGCTGCAATACATTGGGAAATCTGCTCCAGGATATGAATAACAATAAGGGGCAGAAGGTGGTGATTGTTGACGACAATAAAACCATTGTTTATCACCCAGATTCCCGGTATATCGGAACACAATTCCGAAGTGATTATATCAGTGATGCCCTGATGCAGAAAAGCGGGTATCTGGAATCTGAAAAGGAGAACAAATTTGTAGCCTTTAGTACATCGGAAATAACAAAATGGAGTGTAATTTATGAACTGGAAGCAGCAGCTCTTCTTTCTGATATAAGGAATTTGAGAATTGTAATTATAGCAACTACTTTACTGTGTATTATTGTATCGCTATACCTTGCTTTTACTGTTAAAAGGTCAATGACTGAACCGATTACACAGCTGCAAAAGAAGATGAGACAGGTAGGAAAAGGGGATTTTGATATTGATGCTGATACAGGTACACAGGATGAAATAGGGCAGCTTTCCAGCTCTTTTGATAAAATGGTTAAGAAAACAAAACAGCTGATTGACAACGTATACCAGTCTGAAATCTATCAAAAGGAGGCCGAGCTTAATGCCTTGCAGGCACAGATTAATCCTCATTTCCTTTATAATACTCTGCAGACCATTGATATGATGGCTGAAGCAGAAGGTGCGGACAGTATCAGCGATGCCTGTCAGGCATTGTCTAAAATGTACAGATACTCCATTAACAGAGGCCAGGAATATGTTTCTCTGAAAGAGGAAATAAGCCATATAAAGAATTATATGATTATTCAGAAATTGAGGTTTGGTAAAAGGATAGACATATTCTATGAAATTGAGGAAGCGTGCGGTGAGCTGTTGATTGTAAAGCTTCTCATACAACCATTAGTTGAAAATGCGGTTGTTCATGGAATTGAAAATTCCATTGGAAAATGTCATGTAGTTGTCAGGGCGTACCAGAAGGACGAAACGCTTGTCATACAGGTGGAAGATGATGGCGATGGCATTCCCGGAGAGCGTTTGGAACAATTAAATAATAGATTGGAAAATTACTCCAGAAATGATATTGTCCACAAAGTAAGCTATGAGGGAACTCATAGCAGCATAGGGCTGGAGAATACGAATGCAAGAATTAAATTATATTTTGGAGAGGAGTACGGGATTAAAATAGGCAGCAAAGAGGGCGTGGGAACGCTTGTGGAACTGAACCTGCCTGTAAAAACAATGTAGGAGAGAGGAAGAAAATGTATAGAGTATTAGTGATTGATGATGAGGAAATTATCCGAAACGGTATTTGTAAAAAAATCAACAGATTTTTCCCGGAGCTGGAAGTAGCACCGGCTCAGGAAAATGCAATTGAAGCCTTACATTTTATACAAAATAATCAGGTGGATATTGTTCTGGTGGATATTAAGATGCCGATGATGAATGGTTTAGAGTTTATTGCGAAAGCAAAAGAATACAATCAGTTCTTAAAGTTCATTGTGATAAGCGGATTTAAAAATTTTGAATATGCCCGCACAGCAATTACTCTTGGAGTGAACGATTATTTATTAAAACCAATTGATAATGAAGAATTTAAAAAACAGATACAGGAATTATTAGGTGATTTAGATAAAAATAAAGAAAACCGGGCAATAGAGTCCAGAATTAAGACTAAGGCTTATGAAGGGACAACTTATAAGAAAAACAGATATCTTACAGAGCTGGTAAGTGCGGATGCGGAAATTGATACGACGGAACTGTTGGCGGACCTGAAGGAAATGGAAATTGTTTTTAAGCAAAAGAAATATGTTGTAATGACGATTATTGCAGGCAACATTAAAGAGATTCCTGAATTTAAAAATGTGTCCGGACTGGAAATCCTTCAATATGCTGTCTGTAATGTAATAGACGAAGTATTTGCAAATTGTGAAGGCCGTTCCTTCACCCACTTTAAATATGATAATCAATTTGTCCTGATTTTAAATACGGATACTACGATTGCGAGATATTTTTTAATTGAAAAAGCAAATAAATTAGTTACAATTCTGGATAATATTTATGGCTTAACCTTACATATTGGAATTGGGGATGAGGTGGAAGCGGTGGAAGATGTTTGTAAAAGTTACAGACAGTCGGTACAGAGTGTAATGCAGTGTAATTTGCCAAGTGTAAGTTCCGTATGTCACTTTTCCGAAATTAAAATAAAGAAAAGTGATATTCAAATTATTACAGGATTAAAAAAGGATCTTCTGGAAAGTTTTATTAAAACTCAGAATGAAGCAGAAATAAAAAAATGCCTGCAGGAAATATTCAGAGAAGCCGTGAAGAATAATTATGAGAATATAAAAATTATTTCTCTGGATATTTATTTTATAGTCTTAAAACTGTTGAAAGAAAATGAGAAAGATACGGATATAGCGTTAGCCATGTTTGAAGAGATTGAAGGGGCAATCAGTGCCAATAGCAGCATAGAATTGTTAGAGGGGTGGCTTGAAAATAAGTTGATTGAGGTCAGTCAGCTATTCTCAAAGAGTAAAAAAAATTATGGAAAGCCCCTGATTGAAGAAATTATAGAATATATAGAAAAGAATTACAGTAAAGATATAAGCCTGGGGGGAATCGCAAAGAAGTTCTTTATTAACACAAGTTATTTAAGCCAGTTGTTTAAAAAAGAAAAGAATATTAAATTCATCGATTATATTACAGGGTTAAGATTAGATAAAGCACAGGAGCTATTAGTGACAAGCAGTTTATCAGTGAATGAGATAGCAGGAGCAATTGGTTATAATGATGCAAGATATTTTAGAGAAGTATTTGTAAAGCACTTGCATATGACGCCTTCCCGGTACAGAAAAGAAAAGACTTCCGACTAAAAAAAATACAAAAATATTATAAAAAAAATGTACAGTTTAAAAAAAATGAATATGATAATATGACGTGTGTAAAGAGAAGAATATTTTTTACACACGTCATTTTTTGTGGGAACTTTAATAGAAAGGGGAGGTAAAGACATGAAAAACAAAGAGATTATCCGGGAGATTGAAAGAACTATTTCCATGGAGGCAAAAGCCATAGAATCGCTGCTGACCACTGTGGACAAGGAAAAGGTTGCAGAGGCAGTCGCACTGATTGGCAACAGCTCCGGAAAGGTTGTTATTTCCGGATGCGGGACTTCAGCAATGGCAGCAAGGAAAGGAGTACATTCCTTGAATTGTATTGAATGTCCTTCAGTATTCTTAACTCCGTCGGATGCAGTGCATGGAGGGCTGGGGGTGCTGCAGAAAGAGGATATTTTTATTTTAGTTAGTAAAGGCGGCGGGACAGAAGAATTAGTACATATGATTCCAGCCTGTAAAGCAAAGGGAGCAGCATTGATTGCAATTACAGAAAATGAAGAATCTGAGATTGGGAAAATGGCAGACATTTGCATTAAAGTAAAAATCAATCAGGAACCATGCCGGTTTAATATGCTTGCCACAGCAAGTACATTGGGTGTAATTTCAGTTTTTGATGCTATCTGTATTTCTCTGATGCAATATACAAATTACACAAAAGAACAGTTTGCAATCATTCATCCGGGAGGCGCAGTAGGTGACCGTTTGTTAGGTAAGGTGACAGAGGAATGAAAAAAGGATATATGAAAGCCGCGGTATTCAAAGACATAGAGCATATTGTGATTGAGGAACGTCCTATACCTGAGTGTCCCAGTGAAGGGGTGCTGGTGAAAGTAAATGCATGCGGAATTTGCGGAGGAGATATTAGGAATTATTATAACGGATTAAAGGATGGCATCAAAGATCAGATTATGGGACATGAGATTGCCGGAGAGGTAGTGGAAGTTGATCCGGGTGTCAGGCGGTTTAAGGCAGGGGACCGGGTTGCTCTTGCACCAGATGTAAGCTGCGGCGAATGTTATTACTGTAAAAGAGGACAGGTGAATTTATGTGAAAACCACCGTATGCTGGGTACACACTTTCCGGGAGGATTTGCAGGTTATATTGCCGTTCCAAAGATAGTTATGGAGCGGGGATTTATTGAACACATTCCAGAGGGCATGAGCTATGACCACGCCGCATTCGGAGAGCCGTCCTCGGGAGTACTGGCCTGCCAGGAGTATAATCAGGTTTCTTATGGTGATACCGTTATCGTAATAGGAGATGGCCCTGTAGGATGCCTTCATATGGAAGTGGCAAAAGCAAGAGGTGCGAGAAAAGTCATTATGCTCGCAAGGGGAAGAATGAAGCAGGCACAGAAATTTGGATTCGAGTACATATTCAGTAATAAGGATCCAAAAGAAGCTACGAATAAAGTAAAAGAACTGGTGGGCCCGGGAGCAGATATTGTAATCTGTGCGGTACCCAACACTGCGGCTCAGCAGCAGGCATTAGAGTTAGTCAGAAAAAGAGGAAGAATCATAATCTATGGCGGGGTCCCAAAATCAAATCCGATGACAACATTGGATTCCAATAAGATACATTATGATGAAATCATGATATTAGGTGCTTTTTCTTACCCATGTACAGGATTGTATCATGCACTCCAGGCTATTCATAACAAGGATATTCATGCAGAAATGTATGTGAATGGAAAAGTAAGTCTGGACAACATTGTAAATGGAATGGAAATGGTAACCAGCGGACAGGCAATAAAAGTTGTAGTTGATCCATGGATGTAGAAGGAGAAAAATATTATGTATGAAATTGATACAAAATTATTAAAGCTTGAAGCGGAAGGAAAACCAATCCATGTGGCCCTTATAGGTGCAGGGCAGATGGGCAAAGACATTGTCTCACAAATCTCTGAAATGAAGGGAATGATTTGTGATATTGTGGTGGATATCAATGCGGATATTGCAGTGGATGCATATAAGCAGGCGAAAACAAAAGAAGAAATTGTTGTAACAGATTCGCTGGAGGAAGCAGAGGCTGCCATTGAAGCAGGAAAAAGAGTAGCAACCACAAACTATAAGCTGGCAGTTGCAGCCAAACCAATTCAAAGCGTAATCGATGCAACCGGATCTCCTGAAATGGGGGCAAGGGTTACCACAGAATGTATTTTTTATAAAAAGCACATTGTTATGATGAATGTAGAGTGTGACATTACGGTGGGTCCAATCTTAAGAAAAATGTGTGAGCAGGCAGGAATTGTGTATTCATTGACGGCAGGCGATGAGCCGGGGTCCATTATAGAAGTGTATCGCTTTGCCAAAGCCTTAGGATTTGAAGTGGTGGCAGCAGGAAAGGGGAAGAACAATCCTCTGGACTTGTATGCAAATCCCGGACAGGAGGAATGGATGGCAAAAGCCGCGGCAAGGGATATGAACCCCCGCATGCTGGTGGAATTCGTGGATGGATCAAAAACCATGATAGAGATGTGTGCGGTTTCAAACGCAACTGGCTTAAAAGTAGATGTCAGAGGAATGCATGGCCCAAGCTGTAATGTCAAAGATCTGGCAAAAGTTTTCTCTTTGAAGAAACAAGGAGGGATCCTGGAAACTACAGGAGTGGTAGACTATGGCATCGGTGACATTAACCCGGGAGTTTTTGTTATCGTAACTACGGATAATAAAAGAATCATTGATGGATTAGTACAAAGAGATATGGGAGAGGGTCCTAATTATTTACTGTACAGACCATACCATCTCTGCTCCATAGAGACTCCCATTACCGCAGCGCAGGCAGTATTGTATGGTGAATCAACAGCTCATCCTATGGACCATCTGACTTCAGAGTGTATTACTGTTGCGAAAAAGGATTTGAAGGCGGGAGAAACATTAGATGCAATTGGAGAATATTGTTACCGGGCATCTATTGAACATGCATACATAGCAAAAGAAGGGAATATGCTGCCGGTGGGACTGGCAAAAGGAGCAGTATTAAAAATGGATGTGCCTGTTGATACGGTGATTACATACGATATGGTGGAACTTGATAATTCATCGGTATTACTTCAATTAAGACGTATGCAGGATCAGTTATTAAGATAAAAATGTATTTGGCCAAGGCCAGGAAAGGAAAGCTTATATGGAAAATAAAGTGTTAGTTGGTTATGCACCGACAAGAAGAAGAATTTTTAGTGCAGAGGATGCTCTCAAGTATAAAAAGCTGATTGCAGAAAAAATGCAGGGGCTGGAAATTGAATTTATTGATATTGAAGACATCAATGAGGAAGGTTTGCTGCGTTGTGCGGAAGATGTAGATGCAGTAATTGAAAAATTCAAAGGTGCAAAAGTAGATGCACTTTTTATCCCTCACTGTAACTTTGGTTCCGAGCATAGCTGCGGAAAAGTTGCGAGAGCATTAAATGTGCCGGTATTGTTATGGGGGCCCCGGGATGAGGCGCCGGAGGCAGACGGAAGCCGGCTGAGAGATACACAATGCGGACTTTTTGCAACAGGAAAAGTATTGAGGAGAATGAAGGTGCCTTTTACTTACATGCCAAACTGCAGAGTGGAGGACGAAAGCTTTGAAAAAGGGCTGAAAAACTTTGTTGCTGCGGCAAATGTAATCAAAGAATTCAGAAAAGCAAGAATTCTTCAGATTGATACAAGACCGGCAGACTTCTGGACGATGATGGTAAATGAAGGCGAGCTGTTAGAAAAATTTGGGATTCAGGTATTCCCGATCACAATGGTTGAATTTGCAGATAGAGTAAAAGATTTGGAAGCATCTGATAATCAGGATGTGGCTGATACCGTTGATTTTATTCATGCTAATATGGAAGTGTGTATCCCCGAAGAATCCGTACGGAGAGTAGCGGCATTAAAAGTTGCCATGAAATATTTTGCAGAAGAAAATCATTGTAATGCCGTGGCAATCCAATGCTGGGATGCATTGCAGCAGGCGCTTCATGTGATGCCTTGTTGTGCCAATGCTTTACTTACGGAGGAAGGAATACCGGTAGTCTGTGAAACTGATATTCATGGAGCAATTACGGCTATTATGGTTCAGGCAGCAGGAATGGGAGAAACTCCCAGCTTCTTTGTGGACTGGTCCGTACGCCATCCGGAAAACGAAAATGGAGAGCTATTACAGCATTGCGGTCCGTGGCCGATTTCTCTGGCAAAAGAAAAGGCAAAATTAGACAGGCCATTCGCATTCCCGGAACATTGTCCGGGGTCAGTGGTTGCAGAATTAAAGCCCGGTGAAATTTCAATTCTCCGATTTGATGGGGATAACGGAGAGTATGGAATGTTAATGGGTAAGGCGAAGACAATTGACGGACCAAAGACAATTGGAACATACGCATGGGTGGAAATTCCAAACTGGTCTAAAGTAGAAACTATGATTGTAAAAGGTCCTTATGTTCATCATGCAGTAGGTATTCATGGTGATGTATTACCGGTAATCTTAGAAGCATTGACCTATATTCCGGGAGTGCGTGCAGATTTTTATGATGGCGAGCAGGAGAAGGAAGTGAGAAATTTTTATTTCCAGTAAATAGTTAAGAGGTGACATATGTTATTAGGGATAGATTTGGGTACAACCGGTGTGAAAGCAATGGTATTTGATGAGGATGGAAAGCCTGCCGGGTATGGTTTTCAGGAATATGACATTATGTGTTCGAAAGCCGGGTACGCGGAGCAGGATGCGGAAAGTTTGTGGCTGCACACAAAGAAGGTCATATGTGAAGCGGCGCAAGAAGCCGGGAAATACATAAAAGGTATCTCGGTATCAGTGCAGGGTGATGCGGTCATCCCAATTAACAGCAAGAGAGAAGCCCTGGCATATGCACAATTGGGAATGGACTATCGGGGAACAAAAGAAGTGGAATATTGCAATACAACGCTTGGCGGAGAATACTTGTTTGGGAAGACAGGTATGCGCCCTCACCCGATGAATTCCCTGATTAAAATACTATGGGTAAAAAATAACCTGCCTCAATTATATGAGCGGACCTTTAAGTTCGTAACATATGCAGATTTCATCCTGGGAAAGCTGGGAAGTGATGAAATCGTGCTGGATTACACCATGGCAAGCCGGACTATGGGTTTTAATATCCATACAAAGATGTGGGACCAGGAGATACTCTCCCGGCTGGATATACAACAGGATAAGCTGGGGAGGGCGGTTCCTTCAGGGGAGGCCGTGGGAGTCATTGATAAACAGCTGGCAGAGGAACTTGGAATTCATCCCGGGGCCGTTCTTGTGGCAGGGGGACATGACCAGACCTGTGCAGCCTTAGGGGCAGGAATCGTGCATGAAAATATGGCATTGGATTCTCATGGCACTGCAGAGGTAATTTCTACAGTATTTCAGAAACCTCATGTAGAGCAGGCAATGTATAAAAGTTTCTATCCCTGTTACATTCACACAGACCCTGATATGTATTTTACATTTGCATTAAATCATACAGGAGGGGTGCTGCTCAAATGGTTTGTGGATGAATTCTGTTATGAAGATAAAGAAGCAGCAAAAGCCGGTCATAAACAGATTTACGATTATCTGTTTGAAAAATTACCGGAAGCCCCCTCCCCTGTCCTGATGATGCCGTACCTTAACGGCAGTGGAAATCCAACCTGTGACCTTAATATGAAAGGGGCATTTCTGGGTCTTACCATGACAACAACAAGGTATGATATTGCCAAGGCAATTCTTGAGGCGCAGGTATTTGAAATGAAATTAAATATCCATACCCTGAAGGATGGGAATGTAATCATTCAAGAATTAAGATGTGTGGGTGGCGGCGCAAAGTCGCCGGAAGGCTTACAATTAAAAGCAAATATTCTGGGAATGCCTGTATCAACACTTCAAATCAGGGAAGCGGCCTGTTTGGGAGCGGCCATGCTGGCAGGAGCAGCCACAGGAGTATTTGAGAATATAAAACAGGCGGCACAGATTGTAAGAATGGATAAAATATATCATCCGCAAGTGGAAATAGTGTCTCTTTATAAGGATCGGTATTTCCTTTATCAATCCCTATATGAAACACTAAAGCAGACGATGCATTCTTTGTAAGAGCATAAAAAAGAGGTGGAGGATGTTGATGACACAGGAACAATATAAAAGGGATATGGTACAGGCAGGCAAAGAGCTGTATGAGAAAGGGCTGCTTGTAGGGGCAGATGGAAATATCAGTATCCGTATTGGTAAAAATGAAGTATTAATCACAGCTTCGGGGATATGTAAGGGTAAAATGCAGGTACAGAATATTACTAAGGTAGATATGGAAGGAACTGTACTTTACGGTCAAAAACCGGCAAGGGATATTAGAATGCATTTGGCGGTATACAGACAAAGGCCGGAGATTAAAGCAGTAGTTCACGCACATCCTCCGGTGACAACTGGATATGCAATGTCGGAGGTTTCCTTTGATAAAGTAGCCCTGCCGGAGGTAATGTTTGCATTAAAAGGGATTGCAGTTACAAGATATACAACACCGACTACAATCGAAGTACCAAGAGAGGTTACAAGAGTCTTAAAGGAAAGTCCGAAAAGCGAAACAATCTTACTGGCAAATCACGGTGCTCTGACAATAAGTACCATAGATGTATTCGATGCGTTTTATAAAATGGAAATCTTGGAGATGTTCTCAAAAGCAAATATTGTTTCTAAAATTCTTGGTCATACAAGATACTTAAATGAGGAGCAGGTGAAGAATGTGAATAGATTAATACAGGGCGAACACCCGGATTCTGTTATCAGTCCGGATATAAAAGATTAAAAACGGGATGAAAACAATGATTGTTAAATGGAGGACGTATGGGAAACTATTTTATGGGATTGGATTATGGAACAGGCGGTTGTAAAGTTTGTATTATAGACGAACATGCAGATGTCCTTGCCTATGCTTACCGTCAGTATGCAATTCTGACAAATCAGGATAATTATTCGGAACATAAAGCAACAGATTACTGGCCCCTTACCTGTGACATGGTAAAAGAGTGTATTCAAAAGGCAGGGGTGGACCCAAAAGAAATCAGAGGAATAGGGACATCATCAGCCCTTCCCTCGTTAGTACTTGTTGACAGAGAGGGAAACCCGGTACACAATGCATATAATTTGATGGATCGAAGAGCAGACAAACAGGAAAAATGGCTGGTTGAACATGTAGGTGTTCAAAAAATCTTTGAATTAACAGGAAACAGAATTGAAGATCATCCGATTCTTGTGAATCTGTTATGGGAAAAAGAAAACCGGCCGGAGGCTTATAAAAAAATTTATAAAGCATTGACTATAGACGGATATATCAGATTAAAACTAACGGGAAAACACACAGCTCACCATTCAGCAGGCACATTCTATGGTGTGGCATATAACCTGAGAGAAAACAAGTTTGATGAAAAGCTTATGGAAGAGCTTGGTATTTCTATGGACCTGATGCCAGATTTCTATCGTTGTGAGGATATTGTGGGTGAAGTAAGTGAGCAGGCAGCATGTGAAACCGGACTTGCACAGGGAATAGAGGTAGCAGGAGGCCAGGTGGACTGTAATGCAGGCTGGATTGGGGGCGGGGCCATAGCAGCAGGCGATGTTCAGATGAATATTGGAACTTGCGGAAATATCGGAATTGTACATGAGCAGGAAGAATTCTTTGAAAATATGTTTAATATTAGATATACATCAGATTGTACCAAAACTTATATTACTGTGACAACAACTCAAACAGGGGGACAATCACTGCGGTATCTGAAAGAAAATTTTGGTGATTTAGAAACAGCTATGGAGAAGCTGCTTCCGGATTTTGATGCATATGATTATTTGAATATGGAAGCTGAAAAGATTTCTGTGGGAAGCGAAGGGCTGGTAGTTCTTCCATATCTCATGGGAGAAAGAACACCAATATGGGATAATGATGCCAGAGGAGTTATATTCGGATTGTCCCTGTACCACACAAAAGCACATCTGGTCCGGGCAATGCTGGAAGGGGTTGCATATGCACTGTATGATTCTTTCCGGATTTTAAAAGACAGCGGAATTCATATTAATTATCCTCTGGTTATGAATGAAGGCGGAGCAAAGAGCAGACTGTGGAGAAGAATTATTACAGATGTCCTGAACGTACCAACCGTTTTTGTAAAAAACAGGGTTGGGGCACCATATGGAGACGCATTGCTTGCAGGAGTAGCAACCGGATATTTTAAGGATTACAGCATTGCGAAAGAAAAAACAGAGTATGTGGAGCCAATGGACCCAATCCCGGAGAATCATGAAATATATATGCAGTATTTCGATATATATAAAAGCTTGTATGAACATGTAAAGCAGGACTATAAAGCTCTGAGTAAGCTGAGAAAATAGGAGTGGTCAAGAGGAAGAGTAATGAAAGATTTTGAGATGAAGTTAAACAGAATATACGGCTATCTGGAAAAAAGTAATTATGACGGAATGATTCTTGGCAGAAGAGATAATTTTTTCTGGCTCACCGGCGGAGAGGAGAGCGGAGTCGTACTTAATGCGGAAACAGGTTTTGTCTATCTTGTGATTACCAGAACAAAAAGATGGGCAGTTGCCATGCGGGCGGATATTGACAGAGCTATGCAGGAACAACTTCTGGGGGCAGGTTTTGAACCGTGTGAGTTAGACTGGAAATCCATAAGTAAAGAGGAGCAGGCTGTCAAATTACTGGAAGGGGGAAAAATTGTATCAGATATTCCGATAGAAGGAGCAGTTGCAGACCTGGAAGGAATCTACAGCCTGGAATATCCGATGACACAAACGGAGGTTGAAAGATATAAAGTCTTTGGAAGGCTTTGTGACCGTATACTAAAATATACAGCAGATAAAATCCGCGGTGGGATGACAGAAAATGAAATAAAAAGGATATTTATACAACAATGCGTAAAGTATGACATAGATATCGATGTATTGTTAATCGGAAGTGATGAAAGAATCTCACGCTACCGGCATTGTACACCTACAGATAAAGTGATTGAGAAAACTGTGCTCATTTCTCCGGCTTTAAGAAAAAAGGGGCTGCATGCAAATCTTGCAAGAATGATTTCCATAGGAGAGCCTGATGGAGAACTGCGTAAAAAGTATGATGATGTTTGTGAAATCCAGGCAAAGATTATTGCTGCAAGTAAAAAGGGAGTTCGATTTACAGATATTCTTAATCTGCAAGAAAAATTATATGAGGAAAAAGGATATGCAGATGAGTGGATGAAGCATTTACACGGAGGACCTATTGGATATATGCTTACCGACGGAGCCGCAATGTTCAATCCGGAGAAAAGGATGAGCGAGGGACAGGCATATGAGTGGTATGTTACAGTTACCGGGGCAAAATCAGCTGAGTTAGTTATGAATATAGAGGATCAGGTAACGGTAGTATCCCTTGGGGGATACTGGCCGGAGAGACAATACGGAGATGATGCTGAAAATACTGTGAGTCTGCCGGACATCCTGGTGTTGGAATAGGAAGTCATTGGAATATTTTAAAAGTTAAAAACGGAAAGAACCGGCCAGATTTAACCTGGCCGGTTCTTTCTATTCAACAAATAGGGGAATATTTGAGTGAATCAATATTAAGTAATGTATCAGGACATTTTCTCACGGAGCATAGCCGCAGCATCTCTTACTAACTGGTCCATTTCCTCATTAGATGCATTCTGGCTGATATCTCTCCATACTTTGATATCCCGTCCTACTTCGCCTCCCATTTTAATGAAAGGTTCCATAACAATTGCGCCTGTGTAATTAATATCTTTTAATGCACCGGTAATCTCATCCCATGGCATTCTGCCGTGAGGAGATGGTGGTCTTCTGTTGCTTTCTCCTACATGGAAGTGAGCCAGCCTGTCCCCTACAAGGCGGATTGCATCGCTGAAACTGTCTTCCTCAATGTTCATGTGATAAGTATCGAGAAGAATCTTACAGTTAGGGCTGCCAACCATATCTACATAAGCCATTGCCTCAGCAGCAGTGTTTACCAGAGATGATTCATAACGGTTTACAACTTCTACACCAACTGTAATTCCCAATTCTTCGGCAGATTTCATAATCTCCTTCATAGACTCGGCGCTGCGGCTGAGATAAGGAAGTTTATCTGTTACTCCGGTTGTAAAGGTTTGGTTCCATGCTCCGATATCTACCCCGGAGTAAATGTTGGAACCCATCTCATGCATAATTTGAAACGTATCCTTTGTAAAACGGATTCCATTTTCACGGATAGACGCATCTTCTGAAGCCAAGTCCTGACTGGCGTTTAATCCAACAGAAAATGTGAGTGTAATTTGGTTCGCTTTTGCAGTCTCAGCAATACGGTCCCTTTCTTCTTTAGATAAAGCTAAAAGAGGTGCCGGAGCGACTTCGAGAATGTCCAGTCCTAAACGTTTGATATGCTCAATCTGCTGGATAAAGTCTGTGTTCCAATCTCTGTTAAAGTAGCCAAAATGGATGCCTATTTTAGTCATTTTTACCATCCTTTCTAAATTGAAAACGAAATATTTTTATTTTATGTTAACAGAAAAGAAAACGAATTACAACATTTTATAAAGTACTTTTAAAAAACATCTTTTCGATTATTTTTATTTGCTGATTTGCTTGATTGTCCAAGCATTGGCTCAGATAATCGGACTCTATGCAGCTTACAATATATTCCAGTAAGAAAATCCAAATATAATTGACAATGAAAATATCATATTATTATAATGAAGTAACAAAAGGTGCGGCGATATCTAAACTCCTGCTAGTCAGTCGTTTTGTGCTTTCAGCAGCCTGCGCATTGGAAGCAGATAGGATGTACAATATACAGAAATGGTAATGGTGAGCAGTCTTAAGAAAAGGAGTGCATAAATGAAAAAACGATTCTTAGGGTGGAAACATTCAATTCAAGGGAAGTTACTGGCGTACTTTACAGTTCTTTTTCTATTGGTGATAAGCAGTATGATAGCTTTTTACCGTATATCAATCAATAACATACATGAAACGGCTACAGAATCTGTAAAGAATACAATACGTCAGGTGAATATTGACACAGACCGGATTTTGACGAATGCACTTGAACAGGCGGAGCAGGTTGCAAGAGATGCGGAGATACAGATGACATTGAGGGCTCCGCTTCCGGAAACAGAGCAGGAGTTGTATAAGCAGAGGGTCAGATATAACTATATCCTGTATGACAGAAATCGCCTTTTGGAAGACATTAATGGTATTTTTGTTATTGGAGATAATGGAGCTATATATCGCTCTACGAGATACGGGCTTCGTGAAAATGCTTTTCGGGGAAGAGACTGGTACAAGAAGGTAATGAAAACAGGGGAAGTGCTTTGGAGGCCGCCGCACTTGGGGTCTGATATTGTGAATAACCTGGACGTATCCACCATCAGTGTGGTTGTTCCGATTAAGGACCGTGCGTCCACTAAGAGTCTGGGAGTTGTAGTTGCAGAGATACGAACAGAGCAGTTGAAGCAGATGGAAGAAAGCGGGCTGGTATTTGAAGGGACAACTTATATTCTGGATGGAAATAACGAGATTATTTATACCAGTTCGGATGAGAGTCTTAAGGAGACCGAGGCAATCAGCAAGGCTGTTGCAGAAAGTGCTATTGTATCGGATTCATGGACAAAGGATATTAAGATTAACGGCGGGAAATATCTTGTATCCGTAGCAGAACTTTCGGATAGTGGATGGAAGATTATGGGACTTATTTCTTATGAAGAGATGTATACAAAAGCCGAGGTATTGCGTAATTCTATTTTTATTGTTATTGGTGCATTTGTATTAATATCAATTATATTTGCTGTCATAGGGGCAAATCAGATTTCCAAACCGATTCGGGAAATCCGTACCACCATGAAGAAGGTGGAAAAGGGTGATTTTGCTGTACACGTGGATTATACGGGAAAAGATGAGGTGGGAGAGCTGGCCCGGAGCTTTAACCATATGGTGCACAAGATTAACCAATTGATTGAACAAGAACAAGAGAATCAGAAGAAACTGCGCCAGGCGGAGTTTAAGGCACTTCAATCACAGATTAATCCGCATTTTCTCTATAATACGCTGGATTCTATTACGTGGATGGCCAGAATGAACCGTTTGGAGAAACTGGAGGAGATGATTACAGCATTGACAAACTTCCTGCGCATCGGTCTGAGCCGCGGGCGCAATGAGATTACGCTTAAAGAGGAACTCAAGCATGTGGAGAATTATGTGGTCATACAAAAAATACGTTATTCCAGGCTGCTGAATTATGAGGTGGATGTACCGGAAGAATTAAAAAACTATTATGTTATTAAGATGATTCTGCAGCCGCTTGTAGAGAATGCTCTTTATCACGGCATCAAGGAAAAAGGAGAGCCGGGCGTAATCCGGGTTACCATAAGGGCGGCAGAAGAGAAGCTCATCATATCTGTCTCAGACAATGGAATGGGTATGACACCGGAAAAACTGCAGAAAATAGAAAGCATGATAGAGCAGGGGATTGATTTTGATCCAAATGCATATGGCGTCATTAATGTGCAGAAGAGAATTCAGACAAATTACGGGGAAGAGTATGGTTTGCATTTTGAAAGTGAATATAACGTAGGAACACGGGTATATGTAACACTGCCCAAGAAAGGAGATGGAGAGTTTGCTGAAAATTATCATAGTTGAAGATGAGGACTTGTTGAGAGATGGCCTGACGACATGTGTGAACTGGGGAAAGCTGGGGTATGAATTAGCGGGTGATGCGGAAGACGGAATTGAGGCGCTGGAGCTCATAGAGAAGGTAAATCCGAACGTTGTGATAACAGATATTAAAATGCCTCATATGGACGGAATAGAATTATCGGAAAAGATTAAATCGAAATATCCGGAGATTAAGATCGTCATTATTAGCGGATATGATGAGTTTGAATATGCCAGAAGGGCATTAAAAGCCGGAGTGTCTGAATACATACTAAAGCCTGTGAATATGGATCACCTGAATGCAGTTATGAAAGCGGTAGCAGAAACTCTGCTGGCGGAGCGGGAAAAAGAAAGAGAGATTATAAAGCTGAAAGACATGAATCAGCAGGATGTGGGAACAATACGGCATAACTTGTTTTCAAGGATTCTTCTGCGCAAGCAGAAACTGGAAGAGACAGAGGATTTGATCTTACAGATAGAAGAGCATGTCAAAGGGAAATATTACTCAGTGGGTATATTGGAACAGCAGGATTTCCCAATTGTCTCCATTGATTGTGATTATCTGGAAATCATTGAAATGGACAGGGCTTTTGAGCAGATGGTTACAAGCCGCATACAGGGATATAAAGAGGCAGGGGCCGGGACCCATGTGGATATCCTGCGTTCCAACAATTGTGAAAGATTATTCTGCGTTGTACATGATTCTGTCCGGGAAGTGAAAGCTATTGTAGAAGACATAAGAATCCTTTTTGATGTCAGGCAGGATGATATGGAACATTTACAACTGGCATTTGGTAATGTTTCAAAAGAACTGACCGGGCTGTATAAATCCTTCTTAAATGCACGAGAAATATGCCAAAAAAACTTTATGGAGAATTGGGCACAGATTTTGCACACGAACGGCAAAGCAAGCAGTACCATCCAGTATATGAATTATGATGCACAGTCGCTCTTTTTTGAGGTAAGAAGCGGAACGAAACAAGGAATTGAGCGCTGCCTCGAAGAATTTCGTCAAAGTCTTTCCAAGGAAAATATAGTATCTTATATGCAGATTGTCATGATTGTGAGCAATCTGTTTTTTGAACTGATTAAGCTTCCTGAGGAAGTCGGCGGCAAAACAAAAGACATTATTGGGGATCCGATGGAATATTATCACGGTATTATTGAAAAACGCAGGCGCCATGAGATGATTGAGGAAACCGGAAAAGTCTGTATGCTGATACATGACTATTTCAATAGTGTATCCGGTGCAAAAATGCAGGGTGTATTGAAGCGGATTTCGGAATATATAGATACACATTACATGGAAGAGGATCTGGCAATGAAGGATGTGGCAGATTATGCATATATCAGTGTGTCTTACTTAAGCCTCATTCTTAAGAAAGAAACGGGGAAGACATTTATCGAATATCTGACAGAGGTAAGAATTGAAAAAGCAAAGAACTACCTGCTTCACACGAATATGAAGAATTATGAAGTAGCACATGCCTGTGGATATTCAACTCCGGCTTACTTTAGTACTGTTTTTAAGGGAGTCTGTGGAATGAGCCCGTCAACCTTCCGGAAGAATCATCATTGTTAAGGGAGAAACATATAAAGAGCATGAAAATAAAATAATAACATTTCATAAAAATTGAAAGAAAATTATAAAATATTGAATTCATCTTTGGATGACAATTCATTATACTTACCATAATAAATAAATCCAAGGAGGATAAATATTATGAAGAAAAAAGTTTTGAGCCTGATACTCGTACTTACAATGGGACTTGCAGTTACGGCATGTGGAACAAAGAAAGACGATACACCGGAAAAGGATGCCAAGACAGAGACAGCGGCAGACGAAGACAAAGATGCGGCGGAGCCTGGGAGTTCAGGAGAAGTTGACATGAGCACACTGAAAGGCAAGACGATTGGATTTTCTCAGTGTGATAACGGAAACAGCTGGAGAATCGCAGAGACAGAGTCCATGCAGGCAGCAGCTGACAAATATGGTGTAAATCTCATTTATACAGATGCTTCCGCAGACATCGCAAAACAGGCATCAGACATTGAAGATATGGTTGCACAGGGTGTTGATTACTTAATTGTTGCTCCACAGGAAGAAGACGGACTTCAGGCAGCTCTTCAGGCAGCTATGGACAAAGATATCCCGGTAATTCTTGTTGACCGTTCTGTAAACGGAGAAGCGGGCCAGTTATATACAAGCCAGATTATGTCTGACTTTATTTGGGAAGCTGAACAATGTGCAAAGATTATTATGGAAACTACCGGGGAAAAGGGTAATATCGTAATCCTTCAGGGAACACAGGGTGCTACATCCACAAATGACCGTCAGAAAGGTTTCATGGATGCAATTGAAGGTACTGACATGAATGTAGTTGCGGATCAGGTTGCCAACTATGTAATGGATGAAGCTCAGGATGTTATGGCTAATATTCTTCAGGCCCAGGGGGATGATATCGACGCTGTATACTGTCATAATGATGATATGGCCCAGGGAGCAATTGCTGCAATCAAAGCTGCCGGTTATGTACCCGGTAAAGACATTTATGTAGTTGGTATTGACGGACCAAAAGCTGCTATGGAATCTATACTTGCAGGAGAACAGCTGGCATCTTGCTCTTGTTCACCATTGTTCGGTGAGCCGGCATTTGAACTCTGTGCAAGACTTGCAGGCGGCGAAAAAATCGATGCATCTTACACAAACGAAGATACATTGTATACAATTGACAATGCTAGTGTAGACGCTGGATTCTAGTAAAAGCTAAAAAAGGTATGCTGTTACAAAGGGCAGATACTAAATAGTACAACGACCATTCTGTCTATATTTAAAATGGAATGGTCGTTTCTATGATTGGAGAGAGCATATGGCCAGAGAAAAAATGTTATTAGAGATGCGGGGGATTGTAAAAAATTTCCCCGGAGTACGTGCCCTAAAGGGTGTGGACTTCTCTGTTGCAGAGGGGGAAGTTCATGCATTAATGGGAGAGAACGGTGCCGGAAAATCAACGTTGATTAAGGCCCTCACAGGCATTTATCAGAAAGACGAAGGAACAATTATATTTGACGGGAAAGAGATTAATCCCAGAACGGCATTGGAAGCGCAGAATGCAGGTATCAGCACGATTTATCAGGAGCTGAACCTTGTACCATTCCAAACGGTATATGAAAATATGTATCTTGGGAGGGAGCCAAGGACGAAAGCAGGGCTGGTTGACCGTAAAGCAATGGCTGACGGCTGCAGACAGGTGCTGGCGGACTTGGGAATCCACATCAATGTTACGGTCCCACTTTCTACATATGGTACGGCTATCCAGCAGATGGTTGCGATTGGCCGGGCAATTTCAGTAAATGCAAAATTAGTTATTATGGATGAGCCGACTTCCTCTCTTGATACAAAAGAAGTCAGGGTATTGTTTGACATAATTCGAAAATTAAAAGCAAGAAATATTGCTGTTATATTTATAAGTCATCGTCTCGATGAAATCTTTGAAATCTGCGAGCACGTTACGATTTTAAAAGACGGTGCACTGTCCGGAGAGGTAAGCATCGACGAAATCGACCAGCTCAAGCTGATTAATCACATGATTGGAAAAGAGGCAAAACAGCTTGAACGTACAAAGACAGGGTATGCCCTTGAGAATACAGAAACCTTTGTTGAAATGAGGAATATTGAACAGGGTACACGTTTGAACGGACTTGGAATTACAATAAAAAAGGGAGAAATCTTAGGGCTTGCCGGATTACTTGGTTCCGGGCGTACGGAACTTGGAAAAGTGTTGTTTGGAGCAACTCAGCCGGATAAAGGAGAAATCTTCTGGATGGGGAAAGAACAGAAATTTAAAAATCCAAAAGATGCGATTAAGCTTGGCATGGGATTTTGTACAGAAGACAGAAAGGTTGAAGGTATCATCCCTCATCTTTCTGTACGTGAAAATATGACCATAGCACTTCTTCCGCAGATTAGTAAATCGGGAGTAGTATCTGCTGTGAAGCAGAAACAGGTTGTAGATGAATATATCAAACGCCTGGCAATTAAAACGCCTTCACAAAATCAGCCGATCAGGAACTTAAGCGGTGGAAACCAGCAGAAAGTTCTGCTTGCAAGATGGCTTTGCATGAATCCCAAACTTGTAATTATGGATGAGCCGACACGAGGTATAGATGTAGGGGCGAAGGCTGAGATAGAAGAACTTATCCAGGAGCTTGCTTCACAGGGAATCAGTATCCTGATGATCTCTTCTGAAATCGCAGAGCTGGAACGAAATTGTGACCGTGTTGTTGTAATGCGTGAGGGCCGCAAACTCGGAGAACTTTTGGGAGATGACATCCGCCAGGATAAGGTGATGGAAATTATCGCAAGCGGAGGTGGGGAATTAGAGAGTATTGGGGGTGTGGCAAATGAGTAATACGATAAGAACGAAAGTGGATACAGTCGCTGCTTTAAAAAAATACAGTGCGGCAATTCTTCTGCTTGCTTTTCTTGTTTTAAATGCAGTCATTACACCGAATTTCTTTAGTATGGGTACAGTCCGTAACATTATTATCCAGTCATGTACAATTATCCTTACAGGTATGGGTATGACCATGGTCATATCTACGGGAGGGATTGATATTTCTGTCGGCGCAGTTATGGCGCTTGCTGGAATTGTAACAGTAAAGATGCTTCCGTATGGCGTGGCTGCAGCCTGTATAACGGCAATTCTTGTATGTTCTATTTCAGGTGTAATTGCAGGCTTCATGGTTGGTAAATTACGTGTGCAGGCAATGGTTGTGACTCTGGCGCTTATGATTGGTGTCCGTGGTGTGGCTCAGGTACTGAATGATGCGAAGATTATCTATATTTCAGGTAACAATGCTGATGCCTTTAAGATGCTTGGAAGTGCAAAAGTCGGCGGAATCCCAGTCCAGGTTATTCCAATTGTACTGGCGGTTGTAATTGTATGGTTTGTGCTTGAGAAAACCATTCTTGGCCGGCACATTCAGGCTGTAGGTGATAATCCGCGTTCCGCCCAGCTGGCAGGAATTAATTCTGCAAAAACTTTGATAGTTGTTTATATTTCAAGCGCTGTGCTGGCGGCAATTGCAGGTATTTTCGCCACATCGAAAATTGGCGCTGCCGACGGTAACTCACTTGGACTTCTTGCTGAACTGGATGCCATTGCAGCCGTTGCAGTAGGAGGAACAAGCATGTCAGGCGGACGCGCCAAGATATTCGGGACGGTAATCGGAGCTCTTATTATGCTTCTGATTACAATCACTGTTAATATGAATAATATTACGTATGAATATGCACAGGTATTAAAGGCGATTATTATTATCTTTGCTGTATACATTCAGCGTGATAAGGCTGCATAAGGAGGTTGCGAAATGAATAAAGTAAAAAATATTTACAGTTGGTTCAGTTCAAAAAGCTCTATTGCAGCATTTTTGATTCTGTTTATTTTCTCTAGTATCGTATTTTCTAACAGAAGTTTTGCTTCATTTGATTCGGTGGCAAATTTGTTTCGTAAAGCAGCCAGTGATGGTGGATTTCTCGCATTAGGCATGACGTTTGTAATACTGATTGCACAGATTGACTTATCTGTAGGTGCTGTTTTAGCCCTTGGAGGAGTCATCATGGCAATGTATGGTGCAGACAATCCGGTTCTCGGCATTATATTAGGTCTTCTGGCAGGTATCTTCTGCGGTCTTCTGAACGGACTTATGGTAGCAAAAATGAGGATTTCCTCATGGGTTGCAACATTGGCAACTATGCTTGGCGTTCGGGGGATTGTACTTTTAATAACCAACAAAAAGCCGGTATCTGTCAGCAATGATGTACTGATTGCGTTGGGGAACACGAAAGTCTTTGGGATTAATATTTTAGTGTACTTTCTGATTATTGCAACATTAATCTGTATGCATTTGGCCCACAATACAAAGTTTGGTATGGGTATTTATGCTGTCGGAGGAAATGAAGAAGCGGCGAAAATGATGGGGCTGAAAGTAGATAAGATTAAGATACTTTGCTATGTAATGTGTGGATTTTTTGCAGCCCTGGCAGGCATGCTGCTGGCAGACCGCCTGTATACCGCACAGCCTACGGCCGGAGACACATGGGAGACAACAGCCATTGCCATGTGCGCTTTGGGCGGCATTAAGCTTTCAGGAGGAGAAGGGAAATTCAGCGGAACATTTTTTGGAATCCTGGTTATTGCAACAATTAATACAATTTTCAACTATGCAGGAAACTTGAACTCATGGTGGCAGAATATTATCATGGGGCTTCTTGTACTGATTTCAATTGGTGTCCAGTCAGAGGTGATTAAAATTGGAAAAGGCAAAAAGCATGTTCATGAAGCAGAGAAAGAAGCTGCATAAGCAGAGGGGCAGGAGGAGTGACGGATGTTAGCACTAGTGAAATATGGAACAGGACCAGGGGAAACGGAACTTAGAGAAGTTCCGGTTCCAAAGATTGGAGAGGATGATCTTCTTATTGAAATAAAAGCTGCCGGAATCTGTGGGTCGGATATCGCTTACGATAACGGAGACCACCCTGATCATTTAAACTGCCCGGTTATTCTGGGGCATGAATTCTCCGGCGTGATTTCTAAAGTCGGAAAGAATGTAAAAGACTGGAAAGTGGGAGACAGAGTTGTTTCTGACAATACAGGTTACGTTTGCGGAAAATGCTATGCCTGCACCAACGGTCAGTTCTTAAGCTGCCCGGATCGTCTTGGCATGGGGTACGGAATGGACGGCGGGTTCACGGATTATGTGAAAATATCCGGGGAACTGCTTTCCAGAAATCCGAATACACTTTTTACAATTCCTGAAAATATAAGCTTTGACGAGGCAGCGATTCTGGATCCCATCTGCAATGCGTATAAGGCTGTCATTCAGGAGGGGAGAATTCTTCCTGGTGAAGATATCATCGTGTACGGAGTAGGTCCTCTTGGTCTTTTTGCAATTCAGATTGCAAAGTTAGCAGGATGCGCCAATATTATTGCTGTTGGACGTGAGAAGGATGGGGAGCGGATTAAGATTGCCCGGAAATATGGTGCAAATCATATTATAAAATCGGATAAACAGGATGTTTTTGAAGAAGTAAAACGAATTACAAAAGGTGATATGGCAGCTGTATGCATTGATGCGGCAGGTGCTAATGCAGTGATGGAACAAGCAGTTCATATTGTGCGTACCGGCGGCAGGATTGTGCGGATTGGATATGACAAACGTTCTTATGGCCAGACACTGGATCCATTTACGGACAGAGGGGTCTCTCTTATCGGACACTTTGGATATGATTACAATTCCTGGAAAAATATTCTGCGTCTGCTGGAACTGGGGAAAGTAGATCTAAAAGGTATGATTTCCCATCATATCAAATTGGAAGATTGGCAGAAAGGCTTTGATCGCGTGCGCAGCAAAGAGGCAATTAAGATTATTATCACAAAGGATGAAAGCAGTCTTTCCAATTTGTAATAGGACAGGAGGAAAATGAATGAATCATCAGTTGTTTACAACGTGGGGAAAAACGCTTGATACAGGCAGACCGTTGCAGGAGTATCCGCGTCCACAGATGGTAAGGAATAGCTATTTGAATCTGAATGGTTACTGGGATTATGCAATTAATAATGTGGAAAAAACTCCAAAGCAGTACGATGGGAAGATTCTGGTACCTTTCTCACCGGAAGCATTTCTGTCGGGAGTACACAGGCAGACAAAGCCAGATGAATTTCTTCATTATAGAAGAGAAATTGAACTCCCGGAAGGGTTTCAGTTGAATCGGGTACTGCTTCATTTTGGCGCGGTAGATCAGATTTGTGAAGTGTTTGTAAATGGTAAAACAGCGGGAAAGCACGAAGGCGGCTATCTGCCATTTTCAGCTGATGTAACAGACTATCTTATAGCAGGTGTGAACACACTGACACTTACCGTAAAGGATTATTCGGATTCGTCTTACTTCTCAAAAGGAAAGCAGAAGCTGAAACGGGAAGGGATGTGGTATACCGCTCAGAGCGGAATCTGGCAGACAGTCTGGATGGAAAGTGTACCGGACTGTTATGTGGAGCGGCTGAAGCTGGACCCGGATTATGATAAAGGTACAATCGCCTTTAAAGTATTCAGCAGCGGGCGTCTGAAACATGATGTACGGGTGAGAATCTTTGACGGGGAGGAGGAAATTGCCTCAGCCTGCTTTCCGGCAGAAGAGAAACACGAAATACGGATACCGGACTTTAAGAGCTGGTCTCCGGAGAATCCCCATTTATACCATGCAGAAGTCGCAATGGGGGAAGACAGCGTCCGCACCTATTTTGCCATGCGTAAGTTCTCTGTGGGAAAGGATGACAATGGAATTTTGCGTTTTATGCTGAATAATAAGCCTTATTTCCACAATGGACTTCTGGACCAGGGCTACTGGCCGGAGGGACTGTATACGGCACCGACGGATGAGGCCCTTCGCTATGATATTGTGAAAATGAAAGAGCTGGGATTTAATATGATCCGGAAACATATTAAGGTGGAACCGGCCAGGTGGTACTATCACTGTGATAAAATCGGGATGCTGGTGTGGCAGGATATGGTAAATGGCGGAAGCGGATATCATATGAAATTTATCTGTATTATGCCGAACCTATGGATGCCTTTCGGACGTTTTATAAAAGATAATAAATACGGTGCATTTGCGCGTAGGGAGAAGTCAGGAAGAGTTCAGTACTACAAAGAACTCAGAGAGACGATTATGCATCTGTACAATGTTCCAAGTATTGCTGTATGGGTACCTTTCAATGAGGGATGGGGACAGTTTGATGCAGTAAAAGTTACAGCTAAGGTCAAAGAGATGGATACTTCAAGGCTGATTGACGAGGCCAGCGGCTGGTTTGACCAGGGAGGCGGAGATATGTACAGCATTCATAATTATTGGAGAAAACTGAAAGTAAGACCTAAGAAAGACCGTGTTGTAGCACTTACGGAGTACGGCGGATATTCACAGAGGATTGAGGGACACAGCTTCTGCAGCAAGGTCTATGGGTATCGGATTTATAAGACAAAAGAAGAGTTAACGGCAGGATTCAAAAGATTGATACAGACGGATATCATCAGGGGGATTCGAAATGGACTAAGCGGAACTGTGTATACCCAGGTCAGTGATGTGGAAGAAGAGGTGAATGGGCTTCTGACATATGACCGTCATATCGTGAAAATCGAGGAAGAAACTGTCAAACAGTTAAACAGGGAAATCTACGAAGAATTCGAACGTTGTACAGTCACGGATAGTAGAGAAAGAAGGAAGTGAATAGTATGACGAGAGAAAAGATTATTGCAAATATAAGGAATAAGAAGGTAATTGCCATTGTCCGGGACTTTGAACCAAAACAGTGTGTAAAGCTTGCCCAGGCACTGTATGCCGGGGGAATTAATATGATTGAGGTCACATTTGACCAGTCCCGGCCTGATGCATACGCAGAGACAACAGAAGCAATCAGGGCAATTCGTGACCATTTTGCCGGGGAGGTTATACCGGGAGCCGGAACAGTGATGACAGTGGAGCAGGTGGATTTGGCGAAGGAAGCAGGTGCTTTCTATATTATTTCACCGGATACCAATATCGAAGTCATCCGTTATACGCGTAAAGCCGGTCTTGTGTCGCTTCCGGGAGCAATGACACCAACGGAGGCGGTAAGTGCACACCAGGCAGGTGCGGACATGATTAAACTATTTCCGATAGCCAATCTGGGAGCATCTTATCTTAAGGCACTGAAAGCACCGTTAAAGCATATTGACTTTATGGCGGTAGGAGGTGTTTCCCCTGAGAATATTCAGATGTTTATAAAGGCCGGGGCAGCAGGCGCCGGAGTTGGAGGGCTGCTTACAAAGAAAGCACTTGTAGAGGCTGGTGAATTTGAAAAAATTACGGAACTTGCACGCCGGTATGTAGAAAATGCAAATGCATAAGTGGGCCCGCTGTATTACGGGGTTGAATACGATTGCGGTATGAAAAGGAGAAGGTGACAAATGCCTTGTATGATTAATAGTGTCAACGGATTACTGCATGTTGATGAACTGGGAACAACGTTAATGCATGAACATATACTACAGGCGAACTGGTCTATGCGGATGTCTTTTAAAGACTGGTTTGATTATGATTCTTTCATAGAATGGGCTTCCGAAGATGTAAGGCGTACAAAGGAAACCGGTGTGCGGACGCTGGTTGAACAGACGCCGGTATGCCTGGGCCGGGACATTCATGCAATAAAGGCTGTTGCAGACCGTACAGGAATGCACATTATAGCAAGTACAGGTTTTTTCTATTCAGAGAACCAGTGGATGTTTCTTCGGTCTGAAGAGAACTTTGTGAAGTGGCTGATGAAAGACATAGAGGAAGGGATTCAGGATACTGATATCAAACCTGGATTAATTAAATGTGGTACGGATATGCCGGGGGTTACAGAGTTGAACCATACTTTGTTGAAAGCTCATGCAAAAGCAGCTAAAAGGAGCGGACTGCCCATTGCGACCCATAGCTGGTACAAGAACCGAAGCGGAATCAGCCAAATGGAAATTTTTGAAGAAGCAGGGCTGAACCCGAGAAAAATCCTTATCGGACATTGTGGAGATACAAATGATATTTCGTATTTGGAAGAGCTTCTGCGGAGAGGGTGCTATATAGGTCTGGATCGTTTTGGTGACGATGCAAAGAATCCTTTAGAAGACCGGATAAATACACTGCTGGAATTGTGTGACAGGGGGTGGATTGACCAGCTCATGATTTCCCATGATTATGTAAGCTTTGTAGATTTAGGGAATTTCGAATGGGAAACAAAACGTTATCAGGATCCGGATGATGCCAAGTATAACAGCCGTTATATCCACCGTTACGTTTTTCCCATATTAAGAGAGCGGGGATTCAAAGAAGCGGAGATAGGGCAGCTTATGACGGAGAATCCCAGAGCATATTTTGCGGAAAGCTAATAACAGGAGAAAGGAAAAACAATATGAAAATCAGTGGAATTCATACATATCTGGTACGTCCCAGATGGGGGTTTGTAGAAATTGAAACCGATGACGGATATACGGGCTGGGGAGAACCTGTTATTGAGGGGAAGGCGGCCACTGTCCAGGCATGTGTGGAAGAGATGAAACCGTATCTGGTCGAAGAGAATCCGGAAAATATTGAAGGTATATGGAACAAGCTGTACCGGGCAGGATTTTATCGGGGCGGTCCAATTATGATGAGTGCTATAGCTGGGATTGATCAGGCACTTTGGGATATAAAAGGAAAACGGTACAATGCTCCGGCATATGAACTTATGGGCGGAAAATGCAGACAAAAAATGCGGATGTATTCATGGATAGGCGGAGACAGACCGAGTGACGTGGCGGCAGCAGCCAAGGAACGGAAAGATGCCGGATTTACCGCGGTGAAGATGAATGCAACGGAAGAGCTTCAGATTGTGGACTGCTATGACAAGATTGATGCGGTACTGGAACGGGTCGCATCCATAAGAGAAGCATGTGGAAAATACTTTGGCATTGCCATAGATTTCCATGGACGTGTTCATAAGCCTATGGCTAAGATTCTGGCAAAGAAGCTAGAAGAATATGATCCTATGTTTATTGAAGAGCCGGTACTTTGCGAAAACATGGAGGAGTTCAGAGAAATCGCCCGGATTACGAATATTCCCATTGCGACTGGAGAACGTCTTTATTCAAAATATGACTTTAAACGTCTGCTCAATGCAGGGGGTGTAGATATTGTACAGCCGGATTTGTCCCATGCCGGCGGAATCACTGAGGTGAAGAAAATTGCAGCAATGGCAGAAGCCTATGATGTGGCTCTGGCTCCCCATTGTCCTCTGGGACCAATCGCTCTTAGTGCGTGTCTTCAGGTTGATGCAACCAGTTATAATGCATTCATTCAGGAGCAGAGCATGGGGATTCACTACAACCAGGGCCATGGAGTTCTTGATTTTATTAAGAATCCTGAAGTCTATTCATTTGTGGATGGATATGCAATGTTTCCGTCAAAGCCGGGACTTGGTATAGAAATGAACAAGGAATTAATTATGGAAGAGAACAAAAGCCCTCATGAATGGAAAAATCCTGTATGGCATCATGAGGATGGTTCAATAGCAGAATGGTAGGACACCTTATTATAAAATACTGTAATGGTACAGTAACATTATAAAGGCCGTATGAAAGGCGGAACATATAATGGATAAGAATATAGGAAGAATCTTCAATATACAGAGGTTCAGTGTACATGACGGACCGGGAATACGAACAACTGTATTTATGAAAGGATGTAATCTGCGGTGTGCATGGTGTCACAATCCGGAGTCTTATAAAAAGGAACTTCAGATTCGGTATCAGCCTGACAAATGTGTGGAGTGTGGTATGTGTGCGCAAGTCTGTGCAAGCGGAGTCTATGTCCGGGATAAGCGCAGGGTAAACCAACAGGCATGTACGGTATGCGGAAGGTGTGCCCGGGAATGTCTGTATGGCGCATTGCAGATATGGGGAGAAGATAAAAGTGTTGATGAAGTGATTGATATTGTCAGGAAAGATATAGAATATTTCAAAAATTCCAATGGGGGAATGACCGTTTCCGGCGGAGAACCATTGCTGCAGACGGATTTCGTAAGGGAACTTCTCAGAAGGGCGAAAGAAGAAGGGATACATACAGCGCTGGATACTGCGGGGAACGTACCCTGGGAACATTTTGAAAAGGTACTTCCATTTACGGATCTTGTTCTTTTGGATTTGAAAATCATGGATTCAAGTTTGCATAAGCGTTACACAGGTGTTTCCAACGAACTGATACTGGAGAATGCGAAGTGCTTGTTTGAGAGCGGCACAAAGGTTCATATCAGAGTTCCACTTATAAAGGGAATCAATGAAAGTGAAGAAAATGCATATATGCTAAGAGACTTTGTGAAGGGATATTCGAATATAGAGGAAATAAAATTACTGCCATATCATTCTATGGGAATTGCCAAGGGGGATAGTATCGGAGTGGACATGAAGTGTTTTGAGCCTCCGGGTGAAAGTAATCTGGATAATATCCGGAAGATTCTGAAACAGTTTGTAAAAAGTTAGGTGAAGGAGGAACAAGGATGATTGCAAAACATTTAGAGAAAAAGCTGGATGTCTGGTTCAAAAGAGATCCCAATGAAACCTTTATGGAAAGAATCAGATATATACTGGAGAGCGAGAAGCTTTTTGAACATGAGCAGGATTCGATTCGTTATGGACATACACTGGATTATATACTTTCTAATATTTCGGTTGTAATTGAGAAGGATATGAAAATCGCCGGAAGTGTGAAGGTACGTATGCCCAAAAAGGAAGAGAGGGAAGAAATCCTGGCAGCTTATAAGCGCTGGTGGGATATTTCACCAGAAGAACGTCATAAGAAAGTCCTGTTTTACTACTCAGAGACATGGCTGCGGTGCAGGCCATATTGGTTTGCAAGCTTCGGACATCTTGCCCTGGATTGGGAAGCTATCATCAATGAAGGGTTTGAAGCATTGAAACAAAAAGCAGAAGCGCGCCTCCTTCAAAGCTGCAATGAGAATCAGAAATATTTTTTGGAAGGTGCGGTTATCTGTTATGATGCAATCATTAAGTTCTACGAAAGGTATGCCAAAGAAGCAGAAAAGAGCGGTATGTCCCACCTGGCAGAAAACCTTTCCCAGGTAAGCAGAGGACCTGCAAAGACATTTGAACAGGCACTGCAGCAAATATGGCTTCTCGTAATGGTACTTCAGAAGGTATGCGGATGTGGAGTTTTAAACTTCAGCAGGATGGATAAATACCTTCGTCCGTTGTATGAGGGCGGACTTAAAGACGGAACACTGACAAGAGAAATGGCAAGAGAGCTTCTTCAGGAATTCTATTATAGAAATAATGAGATTATGGCACATACAGATCATATGTCAACGGAACTGGATGCAACAGCACTGACATTGGAAGTAGCCTTTGATGATCCCAATTACCTGACACTCGGTGGAATCAATGGGGACAAAACTTCGGCAGTGTGCGAGCTCTCACATGTGATGCTGGAAGCAGCCTGGGACTTGAAACTTCGGAACCCGTTTATCATCGTACGTTATCATGAAGGGATTTCAGAAGAGTTCTGGAAGTTGTGCTGCGGGGCAATGCGGGATAACACCACGCTCGTATTTTACAATGATGATACCATGATTCCTGCTTTAAAATACAACAATGTACAAGAGCCGGAAGTATATGAATATGGATTCTGGGGATGTAATGACCCGAATATCCCAGCATACGAGGGAGGCTTAAGACAGCTTTGGGTGAATCTTGTGAAACCTTTTGAACTGGCACTGAATCAAGGGGATTATCCAATGGAGCCAAAACCAAAAGGATATGAAAGGGACTGTGAATTCAGTTTGTCAGACAGGATGATTGGTTTGATGACAGGTCCATATTATGGAGTCAAGACGAAAGCTGCCGCAGAAATGAATTCCATGGAAGATTTTTTGGATGCATATGAGCAGCAACTGGATTATCTCATAGGAGAGTATCGCAAGGGGTTTGAAATGGACCTGGAAATCGAAAGAACCTGTACCTTTGGCAAAATTAGAATTGAGGACTGTTTCCTGAAAGGAACCATAGAGAATGGCGTCACATGGACAGAAGGAGGAACAAAATACCACAAAATCGTGGCACAGGGTTCCGGACTCTCAACAATTATCAATGCCATGTATGCAGTTGAGCAGATTGTATTTAAAAATGGCGAAATGAGTCTTTCTGAACTGGCCGGACTTTTAAGAAATAACTATTCCGGCAGGGAACAACTGGCGCAGAAGTGGAAAGTAAAGCTGGATAAGTTTGGAAATGACATAGATGAAGTTGATAAATATGCAAAGATTGTAACTGATATGTTTATCCGTGCTATTGATAAGTATAACGGACCTCAATATTTATACCAGATGTGGCCAACTTATTCTTCCGACCGTGATTTCACAACAATGGGAAAATATGTAGGGGCTACGCCCGACGGACGCTTTGCAATGGAACAGTTAAGTGAGAATCAGTCTCCGGCTGAAGGGACCGATATCTCAGGCCTTACGGCAATGCTGAATTCCTTAAGCAAGATACCCTTCAACCGGATTACAGGAGGACCATTGAATCTAAAGTTACACCCATCTGCTGTAAGCGGAGAGGAAGGACTTGAAGCAATGTGTGCGCTTATTAAGACATATATGCAGAAAGGAGGCATGCAGGTCCAGGTAAATGTACTTGATGCTGAGATCTTAAAAATAGCACAGCTGGAGCCTGACAAATACAGAAGCCTGTGTGTAAGAGTAACCGGATATAGTGCATTTTTTGTTGAAATGGGAAAGAAAGCACAGAATGAAATGATTAAAAGAACGGAACATTTAAACTAATAAATTATGAATTTAATAGAGGGATAGAATATTTTGAAAAAATATCTGATTACGATAGACGGAGGAACAACAAATACCAGAGCGGCATTGTGGAACGAAAAAAAGGAGCTTCAGTTCGCTGTAAAATCTGAAGTTGGTGTAAAAGACACTGCACAGGAAGGCACGAATGACAGGCTAAAAAAAGCTGTCAAATCCATGATTGAAGAAGTAATGCAGTACGGCAGCATTACATATGACGAGGTAAGTTCCATATATGCATGCGGCATGCTGACATCTAATTTAGGAATTCACGAGGTGCCGCATTTAACTGCTCCGGCGGGGCTGGAAGATTACGCAATGGGCGTGAAAGAAGTTCTTATACCGGAGATATGCCCTGTACCTATTGGTTTTATTCCCGGAATGAAAAACCTTTCTGAAAAAATCTGTATGGATAATCTGGAAATGATGGATATCATGAGGGGAGAAGAGACAGAAACAGTTGCGTTAATGGATTTATATCCGGAAAATGAAGTCCTGTATGTTTTACCGGGATCTCACACCAAATTTGTATCGGTAAATAAGGAGGGGAAGATGACAGGCTGCCTGACCTCGATGGCAGGAGAACTAATATCAATTCTGACTAATTACAGTATCCTTGCAGATGCCGTAAAGAAGCAGTTTGCGTCAGAAACATATAATCGTGAAATGCTTTTAGCAGGAGGAAGAAAAACATGGAAAACCGGTTTGTCACGTGCCGCTTTTTTGATACGGATTGTAAATCAGTTTATCACAGATGATCCAGAAGCGTGTGCCAGTTTTCTGCTGGGAACAGTATTGGCAGAGGATATCCGGGCGGTAAAGAGCAGCGGCGCACTAACTGCCACAAAAGATATGAAAGTCATAATTGCTGGAAAAGAGCCTCTTCGAAGTGCTTTAAAAGATTTATTCCTTGAGGACGGAACATTTAAGGAAGTTTCTATCTTCAATAATGAGAAAAATACTTTGTTATCGGGATATGGGATGTGTGTGATAGCAGAAAAAAGAAGCAGAGAAATAAAGCTATAGGGCAACAGAATTACGCCTTACGGTCTCTGCTTTGGCAGAGTGCAAAATAAATGTCCGGGGATAACTGCATACAAAAGCAAGCTTTCTTCTGCAGTTGTCCCCAGACATTTGCATGGCTGGACTATAAAATTAAAGTTTAATGTTTCGTAAAATCTTAGTGTGCATTGATATATTCCATATGCTCAATGGCACCCTGATGTCCTGGTTCTGCTGCCAGAATTTCCTCAAACAGAGCCACAGCCTCTGGTATATTGGCAAGTCCCAGGTTCCCAAGAGCCATCAGGTACATACAGTAGAGATGGTTCCGCTCTTTCGGATGTGTCGGGAAGACTTCAATTTCCGGGAGAGATACTGCAAAGTAATCAAAATCAACTTTGTCAAATATATGCTTCTGTCCGAAACTAAGAAGCTGGTGGAAGCATTTCCTTGCCCCGGCAGGGTCTGAAAGCTCTTCTTTGGCCAGCGCCTGATAAAAAATAAAGTCGGAAGGCTGGTCGTTATAGTAAAGTACGCTTGAAGGTGCTTCTTCCCTTTGGATTGCCATGTGGAAATACTGTTCTGCTGATGCAGTATCCTGTTTTCCAAGGAAGGCTTTTCCGATATAATAATCAGCCATAGCATCCTGTGTTCCGGGCAGTTTTCCCTCACCTAAATTATGGGGATATGTCTTGGAGGCCTGTAATAGGTCAATGGCCTGGTCATAATCAGCTTTTTCAATGAGCTGGATTGCTTTGTGGATTAAAGCATACCGGTACTGTGTGCTAACCTTTCCTTCGCCGCCTTCCCACGGATGGAACTGATGAGAAGAGAGGTGTTCCAGTGCCAGGTCAAATTGTCCGGTCCGGTTGAGGAGGGCAATGTATTCCACGTACAGTGCATCTCTGGACTGTACCAGTTCCAGATGTTCTGATAAAAGCTGGAGCCGTTCCTCATTGGGAGCCTTTGCCTTCTCCAGAAGCTGATTATATTCCAGCAGAAAACGGGAATATGTGGATTCCAGCTCAAAGGCTTTTTTCATATATCCAAGAGCTTTCGGGATATCATTCTCTTTATTGTAGAAATAGATTGCCAGATTACGGCTTGCCATAGCAAATTCTGGGTCCTGTGTAAGTGCCTGTTCCCAGTGGGAAGCCGCCGCCTTATACTGTCTCTTGTCGTAAAGCAGGCAGCCAAGATAGTAGTGTGCTCTTGGAGCCTCTGAAAGTGTGCGGATAGCTCCTTCCAGAATCAGGATTTCTTCCGGCTGGTTTGGGAAACATCTGCTGTAATCACATTTCTCTCCCTCTAAATAAAAAGTTTCTGCCCGGGAAGTCTCTTTTTTTAGTTCCCAGATATATCCTTGATAATAGGCAGCCAGAGGGGAGGGATCTTTGCACTCTGCCAAAATTGCCAGTGCATCTTCATAAAGCCCTGCTTTCATATAATCCAAAGACAGAACAAGGTAATTATGGGCGGGAGTTCTCATTTGTTTTAACCAGTTTTCACGGTTGTCAAAAGCGGTTCCTTTTTCATAAAGAAGTCCAAAATCCAGTGGGTCTATTGCCAGCCCCTCTTCGATAAATGCTTTATTATCAAGAGAAAGCATCCGAAGCAGAGCTGCTTTCAGTGTACGTGCTCTCATATTGTGCCAATTTCTTACAAGAGACTGGTCAATGAATTCCAAAGCTTCCTTATACTGTCCTTTGCGGGAAGCAAGGCAGGACAGCCAATAGAAGGCGCCGGACTGGGTGTCGGCACACCAGGCTGATTTATAAAAGGTGTCAAAAGCTTCTTCATCTCTGCCGCACATAACAAGTGCAAGGCCAAGGTGGAAATAAGCTTCACCGGAAGCCGGATTTGGATTCTTCCAGGTCTGTTTCTGAATGGCATTTTCAAAGTAAGAAATACTTTCCTCGAAGCGTCCCTGTTTGTATAAAAGCATACCATAACCATCATTTAACCTGAGATCTGTGGCGTCTCTGCGAAGTCCTTCCAGATAATAATCTTCCGGACGGTATGTTGCATGACGGTACTGCTCCAGGTGGGTAGCCGCCAGATAAAGCTCTTCCGTAGATTTCAGTTCAGAAGGAGCGGGAAGGGCAACAGCCGGGTCTGGAGCTGGCTGCAGTTCCTGAGCTTTTGCAGTATAGACCACAAGTTCCTTCTGGGCTTTGTCGGAAACTTTGGCTGTACAACCGGTAAGTTCCGCCATATCCGTATCAAAAGAAGCTTCAAAGTATTCTCTTGGAGATAAATCTGCATTGTCTGAAAACAGGACTTTTCCGTCTTTTTCCACTGTAATAACAGCCTGCGGAAATTCTCCTGAGGCATAAACCTTGATTGTACAGCGGTTATTGTCAAGCTCCAGATTCAAAGCTGTGTCTTTTGTGGCATTTTTCACCCGGCCTACGTGCTTGTAAGGCATAAAATACTGGGTAAAGGTTTTTTCCTCATAGGGCTTCAGCCAGGTGAAGTCGGGCTGATTATCCGTATATACTCCGGTCATCAGTTCAATGTATGGGCCGTCCTCATCGGTCAGATTCCGGTCCCATGCCTGTCCGAAGTCACTGTTTCCCCAGGTCCACTGTTTTTTACCGGGAGAGACATGATGGTCTGCTACATGGAGAAGACCTGCATCTTTTTTCTCGTCGAAATTTCCGATAAAATCATAATCAGAATGAGCTGCCATGTAAGAAGTAGGAACTTCAATATTCCGGTAGCAGGAAATATCAATTCCTGCGGAATAGTCATACTTATAATATTCTCCCGTAGCAATGGGGAAGGTGGATACCGCACGCTTTCCGTGATCCATTACCGCATGGACGTCAGGCGGGAAAACAGAAAAAGTATGGTCATTTACAGGAACAGCAGGATTTGCCCACCAAAGAAAGGTCTGAGGCAAGTCTGTCCGGTTAAAAAGACGTCCTTTGATCTCGATATAAGATTTATCCGGGTATAGAGTAAAGGAAGCCATTCCCTTTGTCCCATACATTTTGTCTATTTCGCTGACATAGACGCTGGCGGAGCCGTCTTCATTTTCTTTGAAAGAAAAATCAACAGGTGAATAGGTAGATGGACGGTGATGCTGAGGCCAGTTAAATTCAATTCCTCCTGAAATCCAAGGCCCGGTAAGACCTACTAAAGCAGGTTTAATTACGTGATTATAATAGACAAAATCGTACTGATTTGTTTTGTCTAAGGCACGCTGGATACGTCCTCCTAATTCGGGGAGAATCATAATAAAAAGATAATCATTTTCAAGAAAGACAGCGTGGTAAGGCACGTCCTCTTTCTGGTCGGATATTTTTTCTGTAACGGGGAAAGGATACACCTTTCCTGTACTTCCCTGATATGCTCTGTTTTCAAGAAAAAGAGGGGTTTTCTCCGGAGAGGAAACCTGGTAAGTTGGAAGTGTGATGGTTTCTTCCCATACACGGACACAATTCTTCTGCATTTTGTAACTCCTTTCAGCGGAAATAATTAAAGGGGTCTGACCCTTTTGAAAAGGGACTGTCCCTTTTGCTTTTCATTTTCCCGCAATTCTGACAATTTAGATTCTTTACACTAGAGTAACACAGCCGGCTATGAGTTGAAATGGCATAAATCATAAAAAAATGGACAATATTCTACAGAAATGCTATAGTGAACCCAGGATATGTCTGAAAACTCATTGCCCCAATCTGCACGCCTCACTTCGCGGTATATTTGTCCCAAATTCAGTTGGCGTAGCCCACTACGCCGCCTTCACTTGGAACAAATCTTCCACAAAGTGTGACGCACATCTTGGAACAAGCAGTTTTCAGACACACCCAGAAATGGACTGTACAGTTCAGCTGTTTTCCAGGAGGTGAAACATGAGTGAATTTTCAGGGAAATCTGACGGTTTTAAAGATGAGAGATATATTATTATTCCAACGGAATCTTTTGCGGATTACGTAGAACACCCTCTTGTAAAGGCTCTTTATCCGACAGATGTAGGTTTTTTTCCTAAGGCAAAAGCGCATTATAAGGAGAGGGAGGAAGGTGCCGACCAGTATATTTTGATTTATTGCATTGAAGGGGCAGGCACTGTGTATGTAGACGGCAAAAGCTACCCTGTAAAAAAGGCGGAGGCATTTTGTATCCCCAGAGGACGAAGGCACAGGTATTATGCAGACAAAGATAATCCATGGAGTATATTGTGGGTTCACTTTAAGGGGGAGAATACCAGATATTTCCCTTTAGATGAGTGCAGGACGGTCCAGATTAATTCGAAGTACAGTGAGAACCGGATGACAGGTTTTTTTAACCTGATTTTCAGGGTTCTGGAGCGGAATTATACGATGGGCAATTTTATCTATTTATCACAAGTGTTGTCCCTGCTTTTATCAGAGGTATATTACAGAGAAAAGGTGGATGAGAGCAGCGTTCAGAACAAACACGTAACAATGGTAATCCGCTTCATGTATAAAAATCTTGTCAGGCAGCTTACACTGGAGGAAATTTCCCTGGAGGTACAGCTTTCTAAGAGCTATCTGAATTCTATTTTTAAGGACCAGACAGGGCGCTCCCCTGTAGATTTTTTTATTCATCTTAAAATGCAGGAGGCTTGTAAGCTCTTAGAATCCACAGATATGTATATTTATGAAATCAGTGTGAAGCTGGGATACACAGACCCCTACTACTTTTCGAGGATCTTCAAGAAGATGGTGGGAGTATCTCCGAAGGAGTATAGAAACGGAGATTATCTTTTCACATTACAAAATAGTCCATGAAAAAGGAACATATGAAATTCAGTTTGCTGTCTTGTAATGATATACTTTTGTTATAAAAATTAAAGGAGGAAGAATTATGAACAATCAAATTCCTAAAAAAATGCTCGGAATGAAACTGCCTGGAGGCGCAAAAGTAGAAGCTTCTGAATATGATGTACCTTCTGCCGGTCCTGGACAGGTTCTCTTAAAAATGAAAGCTGCAAGCTTGTGCGGAAGTGATTTGAAATATATTTATCATGAACATACAGATAAGACCGGAGGGGCCAGATATGATGATGTCATTGCAGGACATGAGCCAAGCGGACAGGTTGTGGCTGTAGGTGAAGGTGTGGCAGACTTTAAAGAAGGCGACCGGGTGGTAGTCTATCATATTCAGGGCTGCGGGTACTGTGATGAATGCAGAAAAGGTTTCTTTATCAATTGTCAGCAGCCTGAGCGCAGAGCTTATGGATGGCAGAGAGACGGCGCACTGGGAGAATATATGGTGGCAGATGCAAGTACCTGTATCCATCTTCCTGATTTTCTGACCTATGAAGATGGAGCTATGATAGCCTGTGGATTTGGAACGGCTTACCAGGGCCTCCTGCGTGCAAATGTTTCAGGCAAAGATATTGTACTGGTTATGGGTCTTGGACCTGTAGGACAGGCAGCAGTTATGCTTTCCAAAGCGTTGGGAGCAAAAGTCATTGGAATTGACATCTCTCAGGAGCGTCTGGAAATGGCAAAGAAAGTCGGCGCAGATGAAATTATCCAGGGAGGCGAAGACGCAGTTGAGGAAGTCATGAAGCTTACCGGCGGAAAGGGAGTGGAGGTCGCAGTAGACTGTTCAGGAAGCAGTGTGGGAAGGCATCAGTGTCTGGAAGCTGCAAGAATGTGGGGAAATGTTGTTTTCCTTGGAGAACAGGGAACTGTAACTTTTGAACCAAGCCCTCTTCTGCTTCATAAAAACCTGACGCTTCACGGCTCATGGGTAACTTCCGTGGGTAATATGGAAAAGCTGGTAGAACTGTTGGACAGAAAAAAGATTCATCCGTCAGATATTATTACACACCGGTTTGCACTGAAAGATACGGATAAAGCTTTTGAGATTTTTGCAACTGGAAAAACAGGAAAGGTTTGTATTAATCACGAAATGGAATAGAAGGTGCAGTATGGAAGCATTGAAAAGAATCAGGGAATGGATGGGAAAGAAGAGCTATGATGGCGTAATCCTGGGGAGAAGAGACAGTTACGCATGGATTAGCCAGGGTGCGGAGAATCATGTGGTAACAAACAGTCCGGAAGGGGTTGCATACTATGTCATCACCGGGGAAACACTCAGCCTCGTAGCTGACAGCAGTGATGCAGCCCGCATGGGAGCAGAACAGAATCCACTGCAGGGAACTGTAGTGGAGGTTCCCTGGTATGAGTCTGTAGAAGAAAGACTCAGGGAGATGGCGTCCCGGGGAAGGTTCGTATCAGATACCGGAATTGCAGGAACGGAAAATGTGCTGGAAGGGCTGATAGAGCTTAGAATGGTTTTATCTGAGGAAGAAAAGGTACGTTATAAACAGGTTGGGCGGGAATGTGCAAAAATAGTAGAGCATGTATGTTCTACTGCGAGGCCCGGAGACACCGAAAATGAAGTTGCGGCACAGCTGAAAGGACTCTGTTTTCAAAAGGGAATCAGCCCCGACTGTGTGCTGGCAGGCTCGGATTCCAGAATTTTAGACTACCGGCATCCCCTGCCCACGGATAAGCCTATTGAAAAAAGCCTTATGGTCGTGCTGGGAGGAGAAAAGTACGGATTGAATATCAGCATGACACGAATGGTGTACTTTGGAGATATTCCGAAGGAAATAGAAGAGCGGTATGAAAAAACACAGTATATTTTCGCCTGTATGCAGACAATGATGAAAGAAGGACTTTCTTATGGAGACTACTTTGAACAGGTTAAAAGTCTCTACAGGGAAGCAGGCTGGGAAGATGAATGGAAGTCCCATCACCAGGGCGGGCCTACCGGATACCAGTGCAGAGAATGGATTGCGTTGCCGGGAATGGATTCTGTGATGCACATGAACCAGGCATATGCATGGAACCCTACAATTCTGGGAACGAAATGTGAAGAAACAACAATTTTGAAAGAACAGGGTGTCATTACCCTGACACGTACTGAAAACTGGCCTTGCAGTACGATTACAACGCCTTATGGCATATATGAGTCGGCAAATATACTGAAATTTTAAAATCAGAATTGTGAAAATTGACGATTTGAAAAAAGTAACAATAAAAGTATTGATAGTTGTGCACAAAAGTGCTATTTTATTATTACGCAAACTTAATTAGATATTTTAATAAAGTGCAAAATAATGTTTAAAATTTAACGAGGCGGAAGAGAAGTTCCTATGACATGAAAAAGATTAAAAACAACTCAGAAGTAAAAAAAGCAAATAGAAATAGAGTTTTTCGTTATATTAACAGTAAAGAGCAAACATCTATGCCTGAAATATCTGCAGCATTGCACATGAGTGGCCCTACCGTTCTTCAGATTGTGAGAGAATTAAGTGAAGAAGGGGTACTTTCCGAGGTGGGAGAATGTAAATCCACCGGAGGCCGAAAAGCGAAAGCCCTCGCCTCGGTGAAAGACATCAGATATGCATTAGGCATTGATATTACGCGGAATCATATTGGAATTGTTCTTACAGACCTTACGAAGACTGTGAAGTCCCATGTGCGTCTCAGAGAAAAATTTGTATTTGAAGACGCATATTTTCAGACGCTGGGCAAAGTTCTAGAAGAATTTATTGATAAGGCCCAGGTAGACCGGGAAAAGATAATGGGGGTTGGAATTTCTGTTCCAGCTATTATCGATATGCAGAGAAACTATATTACGTATTCCCGGGCATTAGGGCTCTATGACATATCAGGCGAAGAATTTTCGCGCTATATTCCATATCCCTGCATTCTGATTAATGATGCAAGTGCAGGGGCTGCTACGGAATGGATATCAGGCTGCCCGAAGGAAAACATGGTTTATCTGTCATTGAGCAATACAGTAGGAGGGGCAATCATATTTCAGAATGCCTCTGATTTTTCGGAGAGTTCCTATCATCCGGAAGGTGTATTTGAAAATATGTATATTGGAAACCACTGGCACAGCGGGGAGTTCGGGCATGTTACAATACATCCGGGCGGAAAAACCTGCTATTGCGGGAAAAAAGGATGTCTGGATGCATATTGCTCCGCACAGCGCCTGACGGAGTTGGTGGAGGCAGGGCCGGAGCGGCAGTTGGAGAAGTTCTTTGAAGAACTGGAGCGGGGAAATCCAAAGTTCCGGGAAGTGTGGGACAGATATTTGGAAAATCTGTCCATTGGGATAGATTCTCTAAGGATGTGCTTTGACTGTGATGTCATTTTAGGTGGTTATGTAGGGAGCTGCATGAAGCCGTATCTTCGTGATTTAGGTATGAAGATTGCGGAGCTGAATATTTTTGAAGGGGCTGGAGATTATATATCTGTATGCAAATTTCAAAACGAAGCTTCTGCACTTGGAGCAGCCATATTTTATATTGAAGAGTTTATGAAAGGGATTTAAACTCAAGAAGTTAAATACCTGTATTTATATGAAAGGATGGAGAAAAGATATGGAAGGAACAATGAAAGTTGCAGTTATGAATGGAATCGGAGAGATGGGGTATACAACCAGACCGATTCCGGTTCCAGAGGACGAAGAAGTTCTTGTGAAGCTGGAGTATGTAGGAATTTGCGGAAGCGATATGCATTATTATGAAATGGGAAGAATCGGAGACTACGTTGTAGAACCTCCCTTTGTATTAGGACATGAGCCGGGAGGCACAGTAGTTGAAGTAGGAAAGAAAATTAAGCATTTGAAGCCTGGGGATAAGGTTGCATTAGAACCGGGAAAGACTTGCGGAAAGTGCAAATTTTGCAGAGAAGGAAAATATAATCTCTGCTCAGACGTAATTTTCTTTGCAACACCTCCGGTGGATGGTGTATTTCAGGAATATGTTGCACATCCGGGAACACTTTGCTTTAAACTTCCTGAGAATATGAGCACTTTGGAAGGTGCGCTGATTGAGCCTTTAGCAGTAGGCTTTCATGCCGCACGGCAGGGGGATGCTCATGCAGGTCAGTGTGCGGTAGTATTTGGTGCGGGCTGTATTGGCCTGGTATCCATGATGGCACTAAAAGCATGTGGGGTATCCAAGGTCTATGTGGTAGATATTATGGAAAAACGTCTGGAGAAAGCCATGGAGCTGGGGGCAACCGGAGTAATTAATGCACGCGAAGAGGATGTCCTTGAAGCGGCGAAACGGATTACAGAGGGTGAAGGTTTTGATTTAGCTATCGAAACAGCCGGAACAGAAATTACAACGAACCAGGCAATAGAAGTAGTGAGAAAAGGTTCTAACATTGTACTTGTAGGGTATGGCAAGAGCGGCAAAATGAATCTTTCCATGAGCCTTGCCCTGGACAAGGAAGTTACCTTTAAGACAGTATTCAGATACCGTCATATTTATCCAATGGCAATTGAGGCTGTTGCAGAAGGAAAGGTGAATCTTAAGGGCATTGCCACTCACATTTTTGATTTTGATGATATTCAGAGAGCAATGGATGAGAGTGTGAAAGAGAAGGAAAGAATTGTAAAGGCAGTTGTAAAAATATCAGAGTAGAGAAGAGTTTTGTTAAAAGTAGACAAAAAAACAAAATAATATTTGGCTGTTTTTAATACTTGCACAATTTGGAGGAATCACTATAATATAATTAAAAGCTATTTTATAAAATGGTTTTACTAAATTACTTGTTAAAAGCGTAACAAGCTGAACGGCCGGTTATGCCTTGAACGGAAGGAGCGAAAAGTAGTGAGTATTATTGAAAGCATGAGACTGAATGGAAAGCGTATCTTTGTGACTGGAGGCGCGCGTGGAATTGGTAAAAGCGTAGCAACTGCATTTGCTGAAGCAGGAGCAGACGTGGCTATCGTGGACGTAGATATTGCGGAGGCACAAAAGACAGCGCAGGAGATTGCTGATAAAACAGGACAGAAGACAATAGCAGTCCAGACGGATGTGACAAATCCGGAGCAGGTGGATGCGATGGTTGAAACAGTAGTGTCTGAACTGGGAGGACTGGAAGCTGCATTCTGCAATGCAGGAATCTGCATTAACACACCGGCAGACGAGATGACTTTTGAACAGTGGAAGAAGGTTATAGATATTAACTTGTCAGGTGTTTTCCTTACTGCTACTGCTGCAGGAAAATATATGCTGGCTCATGGAGGCGGATCTATTATTAACACAGCATCCATGTCAGGCCACATTGTCAATGTACCTCAGCCACAATGTGCATACAATGCTTCCAAAGCAGGGGTAATTATGCTTACAAAATCCCTCGCAGTAGAGTGGGCAAAAAAAGGTGTCCGTGTAAACTGTATCAGCCCTGGATATATAGGAACTGAATTAATCAGCAATGCACCTCATCTTGTTCCTCTGATTGAACAGTGGAATGCAATGGCACCGATGGGAAGACTTGGAAAGCCTGAAGAATTGCAGTCTATATGTGTATATCTGGCAGGAGATACAAGCAGCTTTACAACTGGCTCTGACATTGTAGTAGACGGAGCGTTTACATGTTTCTAAGCTTTTTACACAAAAGTGTGTAAAAATAAATTATTCCAACGAGGAGGAAAAAGGTTTATGAAAAAAAGGATTTTAGCAGTATTGATGACAGCAGCACTTGGATTGTCTATGCTGGCAGGATGTGGAGCGAAAGAGGATGCAAAGTCTGATACCAGCTCTGATGCCAAAACAGAAGACACTGCCGATGACAAAGGCGACAGCTTCAAAATTGGTATCTCAATCCAGTCTCTGGAAAACGATTACTGGGCAGGCGTTTTCGGTGAAGTGGAGAAAATGCTGAAAGAAAAAGGTTGGGAGTATACACTTGTTGACTGTAAAGACAACTCTGCTGAGCAGATCAGCCAGCTTGAGAACTTCATTACAGGAGGCGTGGATATGATCATGGTTCACCCATCTGATCCGGCAGCTATCGAAGATGTTTGTAAAGAAGCATTGGATGCAGGTATTAAGGTAATGTGCTGGGATGATAAGATGGAAAACACAACTGTAAACTGGGTTCTTGACAATACAGAGCTTGGTAAAACAATTGCTACACCAGCAGCTGACTTTATCAATGAGCACTATTCAGAAGACAACAAAGCTGAAGTATGCGTAATCGGATATCCTCAGACACCTATCTTATTAGAAAGAGAGAATGGTATCTTAGAAGGATTAAAAGGTGCTGAAGGCAAGTATGAAGTAGTTGCAAGCATTGAAGGACTTGAAGCAAATGACGCACAGACAAATGTGGAAACAGTACTTCAGGCACACCCTAACTGTAAAGTATTTGTAACAATCGGTGCAGGATCTGATATCGGTGCTAACCAGGCGTTACTTACAAAGTATAACAATGAAATTCCGGAAGACTGCGGTATCTTCTCTGGTGATGCTACAGAGCAGCAGATGAGAGCAATCAAGAGCGGAGTAGAGGCTTCTAACACAACTGTTGGATTCGAAGGTTCAAACAGCAGAACAGCAGCAGCTTGCGTAGAAATGTATGACAGAGTTTTATCAGGAGAGAAGTTTGAAGGCGAAGACCGCAATGTATACAGACCATTCATCGTAATTAATGCAGATAACGTAGATGAATACCTGGCAGATTACGAGTAAGAAAAAGACTTATCTTGAAAGTCAAAGAAAACAAGAGTTGTGGAGGCGGTTTTTGCCGCCTCCTATCAATCACGGGGGAATATTATGAGTGAAGAATATGTATTACAATTACAGCATATAAGAAAAGAATACCCTGGTGTCGTTGCGCTGAAAGATGTTTCTCTTGAATTGAAAAAAGGTGAGATTCTTGCACTGATTGGTGAGAATGGTGCCGGAAAATCCACACTAATCAAAACATGTTCAGGAGCGGTTATCCCCACCTCCGGGAAGATTTTGGTAAACGGAAAAGAGTATTCAAGTATGTCACCTCAGCTGGCAGCAGAAAATGGAATAGCCATTATTTATCAGGAGTTTAATAATGTGGCAGAATTATCAGCGGCAGAAAATTTATTCCTGGGAAGACCGATTAGAAAAGGTATTATTGTTGATAAGGCAGCAATGGAAAGAGAAGCTGTCAAGGCATTTGAGCGTCTGCATATTAATATTAATCCTAAGACGCTGATGAAAAATTTGACAGTTGGTTATCAGCAGATGGTTGAAATTGCAAAGGCAATTCAGCAGGATGCAAAAATATTGATTATGGATGAACCGTCGGCGCCCCTGACAAGTGCAGAAGTAGAAAGTATGTTTGAAGTAGTGGAGCACTTGAGAAAAGAGGGCATTTCTATTATATATATATCTCACAGACTGGAGGAGATATATCGTCTGTCCGACCGGATTGTAGTATTGCGTGACGGCGAGTATGTAAAAACATTAATCACTGAAGAAAGTCACGTGGATGAGTTGATTCATTTGATGGTAGGACGTGAACTGACAGAGTCCTATCCTCCAAGGACGGACTGCGTAGACCGTAATACAGTAGTTTTAGAATTACAGAATGTTACTGGAAATGGTGATGAGAATATGAACCTGCGGTTACATAAGGGTGAAATTCTCGGATTGGGAGGATTGGTTGGAGCAGGCCGTACAGAGCTGGCTCAGCTGATTTTTGGAGCTGCAAAGAAAAAATCTGGAAAAATGATTTTTAATGGAAAGGAAATTAACCCCAAGAGTCCAAGGGAGGCAATAGATTTAGGCATTGCGTTAGTGCCGGAGGATAGAAAGCGTCATGGTGCTTTGCTTGGCGTGTCCATTAAAAATAACATTAATATGGCAGTATATGAAAGAAATTCTACGCTGAGTGTAATTGATTCCAAAAAGGAAAGAGAAGTTGCCGAGAAACAAAGGATTGATATGGCAATAAAAACACCAAGTCTGGATCAATTAGTAAAAAACCTGAGCGGTGGTAATCAGCAAAAAGTAATTTTGGGCAGATGGCTTGCAGCGAACTCTGAATTGGTTATCTTTGATGAACCGACCAGAGGTATTGATGTAGGCGCTAAATATGAAATTTACAAGCTGATGAATGACCTGGTGGAAAAGGAAGGCAAGACTATTTTGTTGATTTCTTCTGAGATGGAGGAGTTGATGGGTATGTCTGACAGGATTATCGTGTTGTCAGAAGGCCATATGACAGGTGAATTGTCAAAGAATGAGTTCGACCAAGATAAGATTATGGCGTTTGCGTCAGCAGCGGTCAAGGAGGGGTAGTCTAATATGAAAGATAAAGTGGTATATCAATTAAGAGATAAGGCAATTTGGGTTGTGTTTGTAATATTGTTCGTTGCATTTACTATTGCAAACTCTACATTTATTACACCGAATAACCTCATTATGATTGCACGTCAGGTGTCTATGTACGGTATTGCTTCCATAGGTATGACATTTGTAATTCTGCTGGGAGGAATTGACCTAGCTACAGGTTCTATCATTACCTTTATAAATATTTTATGTGCATACTTCATGGTAAACAGTGGTATGAACATGTTTGTGGCTATTCTCCTGTCACTTATAGTTGCAACATTAATCGGTACAATAAATGGTTTCATGGTATCTTCTATTGGAATGCCGGCTCTGATTGCAACCTTTGCAACACAGACAATTTTTAAAGGATTTGCATATATCCTCTGCGGCGGACGTCCTGTAAATGGATTTACAACGGACTTCAAAGTAATCGGTCAGGGATGGGTAGGACCAATACCTGTGCCAGTTATCATTATGATTTTATGTTTTATAGTTGGAAGTTTCATCTTAAATAAAACATATTTCGGACGTTATTTCTATGCAGTAGGTGGTAATGAAGAAGCTGCAAAATTGTCTGGAATTCGTGTTGGACGCGTAAAATACCTGGTATATTCATTATCAGGACTGTTCGCAGGTCTGGCAGGTATCGTAATGTTGTCACGTACCAACTCAGGACAGCCAACTGCTGGTGATGGTTATGAATTTGACGTTATCACCTGTGTAGTTTTAGGTGGTGTATCTGTAACTGGTGGATTTGGTAAATTATCTAACGTAGCTGCGGGTGTATTGATTATCGGTGCATTGACAAACGGTATGGTATTAATGAATGTAAATTCTTATATTCAAATGGTTGTTAAAGGGCTTGTACTTGCATTTGCAGTTGGGTTCGATTGTCTGCAGAAAAAGAGACAGACAACATAGAATAGCTTTAATCAGGACCAGGAGACTTTCGTTTTTCTGGTCCTTTTATAACTTCTGGAAAAGGAGGAGTTCTTCCGGGTTTTACTCTAAAGCTATTGACAGAAAATCGACTTGATATTACTATGATTTTGGGTGGGCGTTTGTGATTTTACACTTGAGGGCAAGAAAAAGATCACTGCACTTAATAATCAAGACGGAAAACAGGTGGTTAAATGAGCAAAAAAAAAATAAGTCCTAATGAGATTAAACTGAAAAACAGACAATTGATATATCAGTATGTCCGTTCGAACATTTCAGTTTCAAAACAAGATATTGTTGTAGCTCTGCAATTGAGCCTTCCGACAGTTACTCAAAATCTACAGTATTTGAAAGAGCAGAAGCTCATCGATACATCCGAAAAAATAAAAAATACGGGTGGCCGGAATGCAACTGCTTATACTTATATTCAGAATGCAAAAATGGCAATAGGCGTTTATATTACAGATCATCATATCAGTGCGGTAGCAGTAGACTTATCAGGACATGTAACAGCAATCGTGAAAGAAAAAAGCCGGTTTAATCTGGATGATGATGAATATTTGAGAAAAATTGGCAGGGCGGTCGAAGTGGTAAAAGAACAGGCGCAGATACCAGACGAAAATCTTCTTGGTGTGGGAATCGCTGTTCCCGCAGTTATTTCAGATGATGGAGAGACTGTGCGTTATGGGTGGACGCTGAACTTTACAGGGAGAACAAGAGCGGAGTTTGCAAAATATATTCCGTATACAAGCCGTCTTGTATGGGACTCTTATGCGACAGGATATGCGGAGAGATGGACCAATAGCAAGTTGAATAATGCCTTTTATATTAGTTTGAGCAACAGTGTAGGTGGTTCAGTTATTATCAACAACGCTATGTATGGAGGTGATTCCCATAAAGGCGGAGAAATTGGCCATATGGTTGTTGTCCCGGAAGGTGGAAGACAATGCTATTGCGGTAAATATGGATGCTTTGATACCGTTTGCCGGGCTACGAATTTAGACCAGTACACAGATGGCAATCTGGAAGAATTCTTTGTATTGCTCCGGAATGGGGATGAAAAGGCGATACAGTTGTGGGATGAATATATGAAGAACCTGGCCATAGCTGTACATAATGTACGGATGCTTTTTGACGGCATGGTTATAATCGGGGGCTATGTAGGTGCCCATATCGAAGATTATATACAGGACTTATGTGACAGGGTAAATAAATATAATCCATTTCAGGATAAAGCACAGGACTATGTTATGCAATGTACAAATAAGATAGAGGCAACAGCGGCCGGTGCGGCAATCCTTTTTATTGAAGATTTTCTGGATAGTATTTAGGTAACTATTCAGGAGGGCAGAAATATTTGTAAAGTGGCTGTGCAAGCTTGCCCTCTGAATAACTACATTTAATTAAGTATGGAGGAAAGGCTTATGAAAGCAGCAGTATATCACGGACCTCAGGATTTAAGAGTAGAAGAAGTTCCTGAGAGGAAACTGGAAAGTAATGAAGTCAGAATTAAGGTAAAATATTGCGGAGTCTGTGGAACAGATATCCACATCTATAATGGAGATGGGGGTTCTTTTGAAGTAAATCCCCCATTGATACCGGGACATGAATTTTCAGGTATTGTGGAGGAAGTAGGAAGCCAGGTGAAAGATTTCCAGGCAGGAGATAAGGTCAGTGCAGATCCTAACGATATGTGCGGTGAATGTTATTTCTGTAAAAATGCAATGCAGCACTTCTGTACAAATAATATGGGAATTGGAACCACAGTTGACGGTGGCTTTGCAGAATATGTAATTATGCGTGAAAAGCAGGTTTATAAAGTACCGGGCCATTTGAGCTACATAGAGGCTGCAATGGCGGAACCAATGTCCTGCTGTCTCCATGGAATTGATTTGTGCCATATCAAAGCAGGAGATACAGTCCTTGTTATGGGCGGCGGACCGATTGGTATCATTATGCTTCAGCTTGCAAAGAATGCAGGTGCTTCCAAGGTGATCCTTTCAGAGCCTGTTGAGGAAAAAAGAAGCCTTGCTTTGAAGCTTGGGGCAGATTTGACAGTCAATCCTCTTGAAGAGGATGTGGAGAAATTCCTTGCGTCAAATTGTAAAAATGTAGACGTGGTTATTGAATGTGTTGGAAATATCCATACTCAGCAGGATGCAATCCGGTTTGCCGGAAAAGGCGCCACAGTTATGTATTTTGGTCTGGCATCTCCGGAAGAGGGCTTCCCAATCAAGCCGGATGACATCTTTAAAAAGGAACTGCACATTACGTCCTCATTTATCAATCCATATACTTTTGAGAGAGCAATACAAGTCCTTGCATCAGGGAAAATTGATGTGGAGAGTATTATTACAAATATTGTTCCCCTTGAGAATATTACAGATGTATTTACGAAACCGGAGTACCGCAGAAGCGGGAAGGTTATGATACAGATGTCATAATAATAGAATCATGGCCGCCCACAAACGGGTGGCCATGATTCATTTTTTATGTAATAGGAAAGTGCTTCTCCTATTACATAAAAACCCTCCGGGGGATCGCACTGGGTTGGCAAAGAAGGTGTTGCTATCGTAACCCAACCCAGGCGGAGAATCTTGCTTGCAAGATTCTTTCTTGTATAATAAGAAACATCGTTTTCTATTATATTACCTCTTTGATTGGCTGGCGGATTACAGTACGGAGTTTTTCTGCTGCGGTTCTTCTCGGGTCACTTAGATAAATTTCGTGATGGAAGCGTGTCTTTGATAAGTCGGGGGCATATCCGTTTTCCTGTATAAAGGAATTCATCATTTGTATTGTTGCAGGCTCATCGTCATAACTTCCGATGTGCATACATTGAACGCAAAGGCCTTCATTATATGAAAAGAACTGCACTTTAGAAAAATCACAGTGCTTTTTCTCTGTTGCCTCTCTGACGGCCCAATCGAATTCATCTTTTGTCACAAATTCAGGCAGCCGAATCATGGAAACCCATTCAAAGTCTTTTTTATGTGTATAGTCAATTCCATCAGTATCACGCTGCCACCACAGACCTTCAAGTGGTGGAACTACATAGGGAAAATAGCCATCCATTTTATGATTTCCTTTGTAACTCATTTTGATAGTAAAAGCAATGCCGTACAGCAAATTCATAGCTGCCTTATATTCACCATCCGGCTCATTTGGGTCACCTTTTCCCCCCACAGCAATATAATTTATTTCCGGTATATCAATCAACCCAGGCTTCTTCGGGGGCAGATAAAATTCTTTGTATTCATTTTTGTAATCAAACGCCATGTTGTCTTTTTCTCGCTTTCTTAGGTTTAGGAACAGATAATTCCTTGTTTATTTCTCCATACTCCTTTAGCATATTTCTAAGGACTGACTGAATTTCTTCCCTAATATCCTCCGGCTCTAAAAGAGCTGCCTGGTCGCGGAATGTCATGAGCCACGTAATCAGATTTTCTTTATCTGTATAATCTGCATGAAATAAGAGTTTTCCATCTGATTGTTCCTCAAAACACTCAACACCAAATTCTTCCACCAGCCGCCATTTACAATCTGATTCAAAGAGCGCTTTCACTTTAATACCACCTGGAAAAATTCGCTCATTGCTTAAATCCGGAAAGGGGACAGCTCGTTTGTTAAATTTGTGTCCGGATAAATGCACTTTGTCCATGCGATTTAGTTTGAACAGCCGGTAGTCTTCACGGGTCTTGCACCAGCCCCATAAATACCAGCTTGACCACCGGAAAATTAGATAGTATGGCTCGATGTTTCTTTGTGTCTCTCCCTTTGGAGAAAAATAAAGAAAATGAAGTTCCATATCACTGTCAATCGCACTTCGTATCAGCTCAATTTTGGGAGCAAGGGAGTCCTTATACCATGAAGAAAGATCAATCAATACAGACTGGTTCCCAGTCATAAAATCGGAAGAACCAACTGTTAGTTTTTCCATTAGCTGGCCGTAACGATTTGTGCCATTGATACTATCCAAACTTCGAAGTCCAGCCAGAATGTCCTGCATTTCTGTATTGGTCAGAAGAGTGCGGTCTACCTTGTAATTCTCCATAATGGAGATGCCGCCATTCGCCCCTTGCCTTGTTACAATAGGAATCCCAGCTTTGCACAAATCTTCAATATCCCGGTTAATGGTTCGTCTGGAAACCTCAAACTGTTCTGCCAGATAGGGAGCTGTGACAGCATCCTTCTGCAGCAGAATAGATAAAATTCCAATCAGTCTGTCTATTTTCATGCTTGCTCCTTCATCAAAAAGAATTATACCATTAGAAACATGACACCTATATGTCATGTTCATATTATAACAGAGAAAAGTATTTGTAAATGGTGTATTTAGAGAGTGAATAATGTTGCCCTTTTTTTGGAGTGGCCTCTAAAAAGAGTTTGTGAAAAAATTGCCAAATTTCCGAAAAAGATTGACAGGAGACCGAAAAAAAACTAATATATAAATATGTTTTATAAAAGTGCTTTTTATAACGAAGAGGAGGATTGTAATGGACTATTTATTAGGAACAGACATTGGCACATCAGGGACAAAAACCATACTGATGGACACGAAGGGAAAGTTGATTACACAGGATTTGCAAGAGTATGATGTATTAACTCCAAAGCCACTTTGGGCGGAGCAGTGGCCGGATGTCTGGTATGAAGCTACAAAAGCATCTATCAGAAATACGGTGGAGAAAGCATCTAAAGAAGCTGGGATTGATAAAAGCCAGATTAAAGGAATTGCCATCAGCGGATTATATGGAGGTTCTGGAATTCCACTGGATGAGAATATGAAGCCAATCCGTCCCTGCATGATCTGGATGGACAGAAGAGCACAGGAGGAGACCCACTGGGCACTGGATACCATTGGAGAAGAGAAGCTGCTTGAGATTACCCATAACGGGGCAGACCCTTATTATGGTTATACTAAAATCTTGTGGATGAAAAATAAGGAGCCTGAAAATTGGGCCAAAACAAAACTCTTTCTTCCTCCCAATGACTATGTGATTTATAAGTTTACTGGGGAAGTTGCAATAGACTACTCTTCGGCAGGAAATATTGGCGGAATTTTTGACATGAACAAGCGTACATGGTCAGAGGAGCTGATGGAAGCAATGGGAATCCCACTTTCCATGATGCCTCAGAGAATTGTAGAGTCTACCGATATTGTAGGAGGGCTTACAAAGGAGTGCGCAGAAGAACTTGGACTTTGGGAAGGACTTCCGGTTGTTGCCGGAGGGATTGACTGCGGTGCAGCTAATATTGGACTTGGTGTTTTTGAAGCTGGGGTATATGCAGCGGCAATCGGAACCTCCATGTGTGCGGCGTTAATTTCTGATAAGCCGGTAAAAGGGAAAGGTCTGATTGTATGGCCATACCTATATGATGCAAAAAAACTATCTTATTATTTTGCCGGTGGAAATACGGCGGGCGCAATTGTGAAGTGGTTCAGAACTACGTTCTGTCAGTTCGAGGTTGAGAGTCAGAATAACGGCGGACCCAATGCGTATGATACTTTAAACCAGCAGGCGGAGAAAATCCCGGCGGGAAGTGAGGGGCTTGTAGTTCTGCCTTATTTCATGGGAGAGAGAAGCCCGGTTTGGGATTCTGATGCAAAGGGCACGATTGTAGGATTGTCACTTACCCACACAAAGGCCCACATTTACAGGGCATTTTTAGAAGCAGTTGCATATTGCCTGAAGGACGCTATGGAGGCAACAGGAGAAGATTTGGGAGAATATATTCTTCTTGCAGGCGGTGTTACAAAATCAGAAGTGTGGAAGCAAATTTTTGCAGATGTGACAGGTTACCCTGTAGTAAGTCCGATTTATGATGCAGAAGCGAATTTAGGAGATGTTATGCTGGCAGGAATCGGAACTGGTCTTTTATCCTATGATGAGGTTAAGACATGGCAGGTTTTGGGAGATAAGGTTATGCCAAATGCAGGGAATCATGAAAAGTATAAGAAGTATTATAAATTGTATAAGAGCATTTACAATAACTTAAAACAGGATATGAAGGAGCTTACAGAAGCATCTAAACTATAAGGGCTTCTCTAAAAGCTATGAAGGCTGTTTACAGGAGAAGAGAGAGCACAAAAGCGGGACATCCTGCTTTTGTGCTCTCTTGTTATTCATGTTAATTAATATCTGTAAGATGTTTCTGACTCCATGCTTTTACAAAATCTAAGAACTTCAGAGTTGCCAGCATAGGTTCAGGGTTTTTAGAATAAGCCACTCCGAGGACTCTGGAATAGTGTTCTGTAAAGGATCTGACGCAAATCTGAAAAGGAGCATTATACAATAGCAGTTTGGGAAGGATCGTAACTCCGAAGCCTTGTTCCACCATTTTGAGTGTAGCAAAATCCTCATTTAACCGGTAACGGATTTTAGGACAAATATTATTTAACTTAAAAATTTTTCCTGTTTCATAATCAAGACCATCAGAAGATAATACAAAATCTTCATTGTCGATATCAGGTAATGAGACAGCTATTTTTTCGGAAAGGGGATGGCCCTTTGGCGTTGCCAGCATGAGCTCGTCATCACCCATTGGAATAAAAGGCAATTCAGGTACAGAATATTCAGATACAAAAATACAATCCAATTCCTGGGAGTGTATTTTCTCCTCCAGGTTTTTAAACCCATCGACTGTCAGCTCAAAGCGGATATTAGGATAAAGCATGGAGAATTCCTTCAGGATGTCAGGAAGCCAGTGATAGGAGATGCTCTGTATAGCACCAATACGAATATAACCGCTCTCCAGGCTTGTCAGGCTGGCTGCAATCTGCTCAATACGCAGCTTTTCCCGGCAGATGGTCCTTAGAGACTCCACGATTTCCTCGGTATTGGGTTTTAGCTCCATTCCGGATTTCGAGCGGTGGAATAGCTGGAAGCCCAGTTCTTTTTCAAAAGCTTTAATAGCCTGGCTAATGGCTGATTGTGTGTAGTTTAGTTCCTGGGCAGTTTTAGAGATACTGCGTGTCTCGCAGACACTTAATAGAATTTCGTACTTTCCCATAATTGTGTTCTCCTTCTCCCTGACAAAAATACTTTTCTGGTTTGTATTATATTGTTTAGATATCAATAAGACAGTGGTGATTTACTCTATATCATCCAGAAAGTACTTTTCTAAATCACTTATTACTTGATCCAGATGCGTTTCCATGGACTCTCTGGCTTTTTCAGGCGAACGTTCCCGTATAGCCTGAATAATCGCATCATGCTGTTTGACCTGAATATGCTTCAATTTATCTGATACAAACGAAAATTTAGTATAAACGTTGTCACCGGTAAGCATGATTTTTAATATTTGATAAATTGTTCTGTTGCGTGACATTTTTGCTATTGTAAGATGGATTTCCAAATCTATATGACTTCCTAACTCACCACTGCGGATTAGATGCAGGTATTCTAACATCAAGTGCTCTAATTCATCAATTTCTGAATCTTCAGCATTATGGCAGGCAAGCTCTGCAGTATGACCTTCAAGAAGTTTTCTTGTCTGAAGAATTTCAAGAAGAGTATTTTTATCAGCTTTAGACACTAATTGGACCAGTTTGTCTGCATTCTTTGCCTTTGCATTTCTGAGTTCTTCCTGTATTAAATAATTTCTTCCCTTATCGGTAATGACTCTCCCTTTGTTGCTTATTTTTTTAATTAATCCCTTTTCTTCAAGCACTGCTAATGTGCGGCCGATAGTAGCAGGAGGAATGGCGTGTTTCTTGCTTAGATATGTGGCTCCAACCGGCAGCCCTATATCCTGAATACTTTTAAGAATAAAATGAATCCTTTGGTTATCTGTCATATATGTCCTCCATTTAATATATCGTAAGTGATGAATGAATAATCAAATTCTAAAGTATTATTTACTAAAAGTCAAATTTTTTAGTTTTAAGGGCTGCAATAAGGTTTTATTAAATATATAAACTATAAAATTGACATTGATTTGAATATATGATAGCATGAAGTTGGTTATACATAAATCTTTTATGATTAATGACGGATTAGTGGAAAAGGAAAAGTAAGAGAAATAGTAAAATGAGTAAAAAATCAAGACATCTAAGAACCGTTTAAATTGGAGAATCAGGGGGGATCATGAAGAAATTACCGTGTAGTATATTTAATGATGTAATTGGCCCTGTTATGAGGGGGCCATCCAGTTCACATGTAGCCGGCGGGGCAAGGATTGCCGAATTGGTCCGGCAGTCTTTTCAGGCTCCATTGAAGAAAGTGGTTTGTGATTTTGATCCGACCGGGTCACTGGCCGCCTCTCATACAGGGCATGGTACTGATATGGGATTTGCATGTGGATTGATGGGAATGGATTTATCAAGTCCGGATGTTGATCAGTATGAATCTTTGGCAAAAAAGGCCGGGATTGATATTGAATACCGGATACTGGAATATGGGGCAGTTCATCCGGGCAATTACCGGATACATGCAGAGGCAGCAGATGGCAGTACCCATAACTGGGAGGCAGTTTCTGTGGGCGGCGGTATGATAGAAATGCAGAAGTTCGACGGTTTTACTGTGAAAATTTGCGGAGATTTTTATGAGCTTCTTGTAGTAGTGGATTTAAATGAAAAACCTTTGGATGCATGGAAAGAAGAATTAGTCAAAGGTCCGCCGGCATATGAATTTTGTCTGGCTGAGGAGCTGCCGGGAAAAGCACTCATCAATATAAAGGCAGCACAGCGGCTTAAGAATGAGATGTGCACCACTTTAAGGGCTGCTGAAGGTATTTTAGATGTGGTTTATCTGGAACCAATCCTTCCGACGCATTCAAGTGCTGATTGTAATGTGCCGTTTTTAAACGCGGAACAGTTATTGGAATATGCAAAAGAAAACCGGATGCCTGCATGGGAGTATGCTGTACTGTTTGAAAGTAAACGCGGCGGAATCAGTGGTCAGGAAGTTGTTGATAAGATGGAGGCTATTCTGACTGTTATGGAGAATGCTGTTGATCTTGGCTTGGCAGGGACTTCATATGAGGACCGTATTTTAGGGCAGCAGGCATACAAAATAGACGAACAGAAGGCTAAAGGGAGGCTGGTTCCATGTAATCTTCTGAATTCTGTTATTAAGAGCATCACAGCCGTTATGGAAGTGAAAAGTTCCATGGGACTGATTGTGGCAGCTCCGACGGTTGGCTCTTGCGGCTGTTTGCCGGGAACGGTGATTGGTTTGGGAAGAGATATGAAGCTTTCCAGGGAAGAGATGGTCCGTGGTTTGATGGTGGGAGGCCTTATCGGGTTGTTTATAGCGGAAGCTGCTACTTTTTCTGCTGAAGTTGCCGGATGCCAGGTGGAGTGCGGAGCGGCCTCTGGTATGGCAGCCGCTGCGGTTACCCAGATGATGGGAGGAACCATTGAACAGTGTATGGATGCTGCGTCCATGGCACTGCAGAATATTACAGGACTGGCATGTGATCCTGTGGCTAACCGGGTAGAAGTTCCTTGTCTTGGGAAAAATGTTATGGGCGGTTCCAATGCAATTGCCAGCGCAAATATGATTTTGGCGGGCTATGATGCGGTTATCCCATTAGATGAAACAATTTCGGCTATTTACGAAATTGGCTTATCTTTACCATTGGAATTAAGATGTACCTTTGGCGGATTAGGCAAAACAAAAACTTCAGTGAGGATGCTTGAAAATCAGAAATAAATAGCAGTAAGAGAGTGGATGATTTATTGATATGGCTATCCCCATGGCGGGAAATGTGATAGAATAGTAAAAATTAATATTATAACAATAAAAGAGTAAGAAGAGAAAAAGGAGGCAGATTCATGTTATTATTATCAAGAGAAGATATCAAAAAAGTATTTTCCATGCAGGAAGCTATCGAAGCAGATAAAACAGCATTTCAAATGCTTGTAGAAGGAAAATGTGAGGCTCCGCTGAGAACGAAGATTCAAGCGCCTAAATATGAGGGGTGTTTCTTATTTATGCCTGCATATGTGGAAGAATCAGATATAGCATCTTTAAAGATTATTAACATATTCCCTAAGAATATCGACAATGGGATACCCTCTGCCCCGGCGCAGGTGTTTTTAATTGACGGAAAGACAGGTGTGGTGACGGCAGTGCTTGACGGGACTTATGTAACACAGTTGAGAACCGGAGCAGCATCCGGAGCAGCTTTCGATATTTTAGGGAGAAAAGATGCAAAGGAAGGTGCCCTCATAGGAACCGGAGGACAGGCAGCAACACAGCTTGAGGCTATGATGGCTGCAAGAAAATTGGATAAGGTTAAAATCTATGATTTAAATTATGAGCGGACCCAGCAATTTGCTGAAAGAATGCAGGAGGAGCTGAAGGAGTACGGAACAGAAATTATCGCAGTAAAATCTTCGGATGAAGCAATTGAAAATGCGGATCTGATTATTACAGTTACACCTTCCAATAAGCCTGTATTTGACGGCAGTAAAGTGAAGGCCGGTGCAACAGTAAGCTGCGTAGGCTCTTATCAGCCTCATATGCAGGAGATGGACCCGGTAATCCTGGAGCGTGCAGGGAAAATATATTTTGATTCAGAAGAGGCCGTTCTCTCGGAGGCAGGGGATATTTTAATCCCGTTGGAAGAGGGAAGAATTACGAAAGATGATTTTACAGGTGACTTAGGTGATGTAATTCTTGGAAAGGTGACCGGAAGAGAGAATGATGATGAAATCATCGTATTTAAGACGGTTGGGGTAGCAACACAGGATCTGGTCACAGCAAGGAACATATATGATAAGGCCGTAGAGGCAGGCATCGGAACCCGTTGGGAATAAAAACTGTATAAAGAATAAGGAGATTAATATTATGCCACATATTTCCATTAAATTATATCCTGGAAGAACGGAAGAAGTGAAGCAGGACTTAGCAGAAAAAACACAGGCATTTTTGTCTGAAACAATGAAAATGGAACCAAAGTATTTTTCAGTAACCATTGAGGAAATTGAAAAAGAAGACTGGGACAAGGAAGTTGTTCAGCAGATTAAAGAAGATACGTTGTATATTAAGCCAAATTTCTAAAGTTATACAGGCAAAACTGATGCAGACCAGGAGGAAATGCAATGATATATATTAGTGAAATCAGCACGACAGCACCAGAAAAGGGACGCAATGCGACTGAGGATAAAGTATATAAAATACTCGACAAGCTGCATATTTCATATGAGCGGGTAGACAATGATGTAGTGGAAAGTATGGATGAATGTAAAGAGATTGACCAGGCTTTGGGGACAGAGATAAGAAAAAGCATCTTTTTATGCAATCAAAAGAAGACAAGCTTCTTCCTGGTGGTTATGCCTGCGGATAAACAGTTAGATACTGCAGAGCTGAGTAAAAAAATAGGCGTATCTAAATTATCCTTTGCATCAGGAGAATTGATGGAAGAGCATTTAGGAACGAAACCAGGCTCCGCATCGATTATGGGACTTGTAAATGATGAGGACGATTATGTGCAGCTTATTATAGACAAGGAAGTGACGCAAGAAGAGTGGTTTGGGTGCAATCCCGGAATTAATACTGCACATCTGAAGATGAAGACAGATGATTTGCTGAAAAAGTTTTTACCTCATATTTATCACAAAGCAAAAATTGTGGAATTGTAGATAGTCAAGAGTAAAAGTCCATAAAAATATGAATAATATTTATGGAAAACGACTAAAATAATCTTAATTGTCTAAAGTGATTGCAAAAGAGTCTACGATTCGTTATGATAGGTGCAGACAATAAAGGTATTCGAATTGTCTCTAAGTAAAATTGAACAGCGGGATGATGTTTTCCAGGAGAGAGCTGTAAGACAGCCGCCGAAGGGGCAAGCCGGGCATGCAGGTGTGAATACATGCCGGTGAAACTTTCAGGCAAAGGGACTGGGAAATGGACTGCATTCTGAATCTTGTGCTGTATGATAAAGCTTTTACTCGGGATATTTATCAAGGCAAAAAACAGGAAAGGACGAATTAGACACAATTGTGTTTAAGGCGTCCTCTTTTTTATGTAATGAAAGGGACAGCAGACAAATGAATCAAAACAGTTATAAAATCATTACAAATAACCCATTGGTCTTGAAAAAGCTTGACAAAGCACACGACGTCATATTCCATGAGATTTCCTACGAGGAAATTTTAAGAGAAGTCAGAGACAGAATCCATGAAGGACACCGGCTTTTATCACATCCTTTATCAGGAAGTGTGAAGCCAAATGAAACACCATACAAATCTATATTAATTACAAAAGGAAAGGAGATGAGGTTGGATTTGAAGTCCCTCGAATTAATTGAAAATGCCATTTTAGCATGTGCAAAGTTTCACTTTAAGACAGACACATACACTTCTGAAACTTACGAAGATTTTCAGTTAATAGACTGGACCTTGCTGGAGAGCGGATTGGAAGCGGCAGATGTATGGTAATGCCGTATTGGTATATTGAGAGAAGTTTTAAAATCGTTGCTTAATGTTTGTGATTTTAAGGAGGAAATAACAAGTGAAATTAGAAATGGGATACATTTACATTAAGGATATCCAATTTTCTGGGGAATCGAAAATTGAGGATGGAACCCTTTATGTATCCGAAGAGTCTGCGAAAGCGGTGGCTCTTGAAGATGAAAAGCTTAAGAGCGTATCATTTGATATTGCAAGACCGGGAGAATCTATCAGAATTACTCCGGTGAAAGACGTGATTGAGCCTCGGGTTAAGGTTGAGGGAAGAGGGGGAATCTTTCCAGGCGTTATCTCGAAAATTGATACAGTTGGGGAAGGTAAGACATATGCATTAAAAGGGATGGCTGTAGTGACAGCCGGTAAAATCGTTGGATTCCAGGAGGGAATCATTGATATGGCCGGACCTGGTGCGGACTATACGCCATTTTCGAAGACATTAAATCTGGTTATGGTTTGTGAGGCAGTGGACGGGACAGAGCCTCACGAATACGAAAAGGCAGTAAGGCTTGCAGGGCTCAGAGTGGCTGTTTATATTGGGGAATTGGCACGTACTCTTACACCTGATGAGACAAAAGTATATGAGACTTGTACACTTAAGGAAGGGATTGAAAAATACCCGGAGCTTCCGAGGGTGGCATATGTACAGATGCTGCAAAGCCAGGGGCTGCTGCATGATACCTATGTATATGGGGTAGATGCAAAAAGGATTGTTCCTACAATCCTGAATCCTACAGAGATTATGGACGGTGCAATTATATCAGGTAACTGTGTATCTGCATGTGACAAGAATCCTACCTATGTACATCTGAACAATCCGGTAGTACACGATTTGTTTGAGCAGCATGGCAAAACATTAAATTTTGTAGGTCAGATTATTACAAATGAAAATGTATATCTGGCAGAGAAACAGCGCTCTTCCGACTGGACCGCAAAGCTTTGTAAAATGCTGGATCTGGATGGGGTCATCATATCCCAGGAAGGCTTTGGAAACCCGGATACTGATTTGATTATGAACTGTAAGAAGATTGAGGCAGAAGGTATTAAGACGGTCATTATTACAGATGAGTATGCAGGACGTGACGGGAAGTCCCAGTCTCTTGCAGATGCTGATGCAGCGGCAGATGCAGTGATAACAGGGGGAAATGCAAATCAGGTTGTGATCCTCCCGAAACTTGACAAGGTAATTGGAACTCTGGATTATGTGACAAAGATTGCGGGAGCCAGTGAGGAAACACTGCGCGGGGATGGTTCCCTGGAAGTGGAACTGCAGGTTATCACAGGTGCAACAAATGAGACAGGTTTCAACTGCTTAAGTGCAAGGTAGAGGGGAGGGGATAGTATGGCTAAGATAAAAGTTGTTCATTATATCAATCAGTTTTTTGCCCAGGTCGGAGGGGAAGAAAAAGCTGATTATCCGGCAGAGCTGCGTATTGGGGAAGCAGTAGGGCCGGGGCTGGCATTTACGGCAGGTTTTAAGGAGGAAGCAGAGATCATTGCAACGATAGTATGCGGAGATTCTTACTTTAATGAAAACCTGGAGAAGGCAAAGAAAGACATACTTGCTATGGTAAAGGAGCAGGCTCCGGACGTATTTATTGCCGGTCCCGCATTTAACGCAGGACGGTATGGTGTAGCCTGCGGCACCATTGCAGCGGCAGTACAGGAAGAATTGGGGATTCCGGCTGTCAGCGGCATGTATGTAGAGAATCCGGGTGCAGATATGTTTAAAAATCAGATATACATGGTTTCTACAAAAAACAGTGCTGCAGGTATGAGGGATGCGGTATCTAAAATGGCTCCGCTGGCATTAAAGCTTGCAAAAGGTGAGTCTGTGGGCGCATCTGCTGAGGAAGGCTATATGCCAAATGGCACACGTGTCAACTTCTTTGAAAAGAAAAGAGGTTCAGAGAGAGCGGTTCAGATGCTCCTGAAAAAGCTGGCGGGCAAGGCATTTGAGACCGAGTACCCAATGCCGAATTTTGACAGAGTAGAACCCAGCGCTCCGGTAAAGGACCTGGCACATGCAAAAATTGCCCTTGTTACATCCGGCGGAATTGTACCAAAGGGAAATCCGGATCATATTGAAAGCTCCAGCGCTTCACGCTATGGAGAGTACGACATTACAGGTGTGTCGGATTTAACAGAAGATACTTACGAGACGGCCCACGGCGGGTATGACCCTGTATATGCAAATAAAGATGCTGACAGAGTACTGCCTGTTGATGTACTCAGAGACTTGGAAAAGGAAGGGGTAATCGGGGAACTTCACAACCTGTTTTATACAACAGTGGGAAATGGAACATCCGTTGCCTCTGCAAAGGCTTTTGCGGCTGAAATTGCTGCAAAACTGAAAAAGGATGGCGTGGATGCAGTAATCCTTACCTCCACATGAGGTACCTGTACTCGTTGCGGTGCAACGATGGTAAAAGAAGTGGAGAGGGCGGGACTCCCTGTTGTGCATATCTGTACAGTGACACCAATTTCTATGACAGTAGGTGCAAACAGAATTGTTCCGGCTATTGCCATTCCATATCCTCTTGGAAATCCGTCTGCGGAAATGGAAGAAGAAAAAACTCTCCGCCGTAAAATTGTTGAAAATGCGCTGGAAGCTCTGACAATAGGAGTAGATGGACAAAGAATTTTTGAATAAAAGATCTGCGGCAGCAACATCCGCGGAAGAGGGAGAACTTTTGCAATGGGTAAGATTTACGATGTGATTATTTTGGGAGGAGGTCCGGCGGGATTATCCGCCGGGCTGTACGCAGGCAGAAGCCGTCTTTCCGCCCTGATAATAGAAAAAGGGCAGGATGGCGGACAGATTGCCATCACCGACGAAATTGAGAATTATCCGGGACAGGTACTGGAAGGAGAATCCGGTCCCTCCCTGACAGCAAGAATGACAGCTCAGTCAGCAAAGTTCGGTGTAGAGCGTGTATCGGATACAATCAAGGAAGTCTCTCTGGATGGTGAAATCAAAATCCTGAAGGGTGAAAAAAACCAGTATGAGGCAAAGAACGTTATCATTGCCACAGGTGCCCACCCAAGACCGATTGGCTGCAAGGGTGAAAAAGAATATATGAGTAAAGGCGTATCCTATTGTGCAACCTGTGATGCAAACTTTTTTGAAGACCTGGAAGTCTATGTGGTAGGAGGCGGGGATTCCGCAGTGGAAGAAGCCCTGTATCTGACCAAATTTGCCAGAAAGGTCACCCTGATTCACAGACGGGACGAATTGCGTGCCGCTAAATCCATACAGGAGAAAGCCTTTGCCAATCCAAAGCTGGAGTTCTTCTGGGATACTGTTGTGGAGGAACTCTATGGAGATGAGATTCTTCAGGGAATGATTGTGAAGAATGTAAAGACCGGAGAGACCAGAAAAGTAGACGCTGATCCGGAGGATGGACTGTTTGGACTGTTTGGATTTATCGGAATGATTCCGAATACAAAAGTGTTTGAAGGCATCATTGATATGGATGAAATCGGGTATATTAAAACAGACGAAGACATGCATACCAATATCCCTGGAGTTTACGCG
>NZ_QGDS01000009.1 GCF_003149105.1 Faecalicatena contorta
CATGGTTTTAGAAGAATGACCATTTCTGCTATTATCGGTGTTCTTATTGCGGTAATCATACTTAGAATAGCCTAATTCCTCATTGAGTTCTTCATCTAGAACTCCTTCCAGCAATACGGACATCATATCTCTCATAACAGAGTTGACATCCGCCCCATCCTTTACTTTGACATCATTATTTTTCAGATAGTCTTTCATCATTTCCCGCATTGCTTGTTTCTGTGGTGATTCGTTTCTTGTTCTCTTTGGCATAAAAGTACCTCCAAACTGTTGTAATTATCTTACATCAGTTTGGAGGTTTACACAATCTTTGGGATTCTCCCGCAAGTTTTTGTCTTACCGCTTTAATATAGCTTTATTGGTTAGAAATATTCCCGCTCTTATAAAATTCTTCAATGGCGCAAGCAAAAAATTCTGCCGTACCTTCGCCATATTTCTGGTCTATCATCTGCTTTGCCTGGTCATCCCTGTAATTAGATGCAACAGACAGCATAATGCCGGCCTCGTGCTTGACCTGAGATAATTGCTTCATAACAAAGCCATATTCGCCAATCAACTGCTTGATTTCAAATGAATCTAACGGATATTCCCTTTTCTCATTCAACTTTTTTTCGATTGCTTCTATCCGTTTACTAAATGCGGCGCCGACTTCCTTACTTGGAGGATTATTCATAGCTTTTAATGCATTGCCTTTATCCCCGTACCATTCTACCATTTTCTGATAGCCTTTTTGCATATCTTCTTTTGAACAGCGTTCCACATAATGTTTGCGCCATTGCTCAATACTGCCAAATTCTTGAATAATACTCTGCTGCATAAGTTCTGGCATATGGTTAAGCGTTGTCCGGCAGAGTTCTTCAATTTCTGTTTTTGTAAATACTTCAAAGTTCATCTGGTTCTCTCCTTTTAGAATGTCATCTAGGCTGACAATCAAACGTTCCATCCGTTCCTTTTTTGCCACCAGCATCTTTTTCTGCATTTGTAGTATCTGGTTTTTATCAAGACTTGAATTGTCCATAACAGTTTTGATTTCCTTCAAAGAAATATCAAATTCGCGAAAAAACAATATCTGTTGCAATGTCTCCAGCGCTTTATCGTCATAAAGCCGGTATCCCGCTTCACTTTTGGCTGTAGGCTTCAAAAGCCCGATTTCATCATAATAATGAAGCGTGCGTACGCTGATACCTGTTAATCTTGATATTTCTTTTACTGTCCTCATTTTTGTATGACCTCCTTGCTCTTGATGAGATTATTTTAACCTATGACGCTCCGTAAGGGTCAAGAGCTTTTTTGAATGAAGCTGAAAAAGTCACGTTAGAGAGAATTAAACCGTTCACAAATGCGTAAGCAGGGAGTGCAAACAATGGAGAAGTTACTTCTGTATAAAAATATACATGGATGACAATTTATGTATATATTTTGGCAATTCGGTGAAGTGACAATGTTGATAGTAAAAGCTATGATAATTGTACTAGTGTACAAAGTGCATATATATAAAAGGGAAAAACATGACAAATATTAAAAAATGCACAATAAATAAGGAAGGGGAAAAAGATGTGAATAAAAAAAACAATGATTGCTGAAAAATGCAAACAAAAAATGAAACTAGAAACCTACAAAAAAGGAGAAGAATTATGAAAAAGCGATTATTAGGATTTATCTTGGCAGCTATAATGTGTTTGGGAATGAGTGGATGTGATTCTGAAGAGACAACAGAAACTGCGCAAAACAATGATAGTGCGGTTACTGATCCTTCTGACGTGGAAGTAGCCGTTATTTTCAAAAGTCTTTCAGCAGAATATTGGAAAACAATGAAGGCAGGAGCAGAAGCGGCGGCGAGTGATCTTGGTATTAGTGTAACCGTACTGGGACCTTCCGATGAGAGTGAAATTGCACAGCAGGTAACGATGATTGAAGAACAGATTGCAGCTAATGTAAGCGCAATCGTAGTTGCACCATGTGAAGAAAATGCGGTAATCGGTGCGCTGGAACCGTATGTGAATCAATTACCGGTGCTAATGGTAGATACGGATGCAGCATTGGAAGGAAAGAAAGCATTTATCGGAACCGGAAATAAAAATGCGGCCAAGCTGGGCGGTGAATATGCAGCAGAACTCCTGGGAGAAGGCAAGAAGGCTGTTTTGATTGGCGGACAGCAGGGCGAGATGACCAGCACCCAGAGATTAGAAGGCTTCCGGGAAGGGCTGGAAGAAGGGGGTATAGAAATCCTCGAAGAGCAATATGGAAAGAATACAGCAGATCAGGCGGTTGCAGTTATGGAAGATTTGATTACCAAATATCCGGGTGAAATTGATGTAGTGCTTTGCCAGAATGATGATATGGCGATTGGCTGCCAGACAGCAATTGAACAGTCTGGTGAGAATATTAAAATTATCGGTTTTAATGGTGACGAGGCCTGCGTTCAGTTGATTCTGGAAGATAAAATTGAAGCCACAGTAGCACAGCAGCCGTATCTGATGGGATACCAGGCAGTAGAACAGGCATTTAAAGCAGCAACTGGTGAAACAATCGAAGAGCACCAGGAAGTTGCAGCAAATCTGATTAATAAGGATAACGGAGAAGCCTATTTGAAGGGCGAGCAATAGATCATTACTTCGCAGCATGGACGTAACATACGATAATAGCAAGAAAGGAATGATCAGGTTAATGGAACATATAGTGGAATTGAAAAATGTTACGAAATACTTTCCAGGTGTGGTTGCCCTGAATAATATGTCGCTTCAGATAAGGCCGGGTGAAATTCACGGCCTGATTGGCGAAAACGGGGCGGGGAAATCAACTCTGATTAAAGTTTTGACTGGAGTATATACACCCGATGAAGGTGAGATATATGTCAGCGGTGAAAAGCAGGAGTTAAAAAATCCGAATGATGCCCGTAAAGCTGGGGTTGCCTGTGTGTATCAAGAACTAAACATTGTAAAACTGTTATCAGTTACTGATAACATCTTTATGGGCAGAAGTATAAAAAATAAGTTTGGTTTTTTAGATTACAAACAAATGAACCGTGAGGCGCATGATGCAATGCTGAAATTGGGGCATGATATAGACCCGGGTAAAACGTGCGGGGCCTTGGGAATGGGGCTGCAGCAGATGGTGGAGATTGCCAAAGCGATTCAGGTAAACTCAAAACTAATCATCATGGATGAACCGACCTCATCGCTGGGACAAAAGGAAGTTGACCAGTTAATGGAAACGGTGCGGAAATTGAAAGATCAGGGGATTGCCATACTGTTTGTATCCCATAAGTTAGAAGAACTATTCGAACTGTGTGACCGGGTTACGGTAATGCGGGATGGAGAACATGTCTGCACAGAAAATATTACCGATATGACCAACGAATCGCTGATTAATGCGATGGTTGGACGAACGCTTGATAATTTATTTCCGAAGGAAACTGCAGAAAAGGGTGAGGTCATGCTGAAGGTTTCCGGTTTGAGTTCGACAGGCGTATTGGATGATGTATCCTTTGAAGCCTATGGCGGAGAAATCCTTGGCTTTGCCGGACTGGTGGGAGCCGGAAGGACCGAAACAATGCGGGCGATATTCGGAGCTGACCCAAAAGATGATGGAGATATTTTTATCAAGGGTAAGAAAGTGGATATTCGAAGCCCGAAAGATGCCATACGTGAAGGCATTGCATTCTTAACCGAAGACCGGAAAGCACAGGGGTTGATATTAACTCAGACGATAAGGAATAATCTGATTCTGGCCAGTATGAAAAAATTTACGGCAAATGGATTCCTGGATGAAAAGCGTATGATTACGACGGGCGAAGATTTGATTAAATCATTGAAGATAAAAACTCCTTCAGTTGATGAAGTGGCCGGACAACTGTCCGGCGGCAATCAGCAGAAGGTTATCATCGGCAAGTGGTCTAATGTAGATGCAGATATCTATATTTTTGATGAGCCAACCCGGGGTATTGATGTTGGCGCCAAGATAGAGGTATATAAAGTTATGAACAATCTGGTAAAACAGGGCAAATGTGTTATCATGGTGTCCTCGGAGCTGCCAGAAATACTGGGAATGAGCGATCGGATAATTATTATGCGGGAGGGACGGATTATGGGTGAGATAGACCGTGATACGGAACACTTCGGTCAAAATAGCGTCATGAAAGCAGCCTGGGGAGGAGAACTACAATGAAAGAACAAACAACCATGAAAAATTTGGTTTCAAAAATGGGAACCTTATTAGCACTCATTATCTTATGTGTAATCTTAACGTTAGCGTCAGATAAATTCCTGACCTACAGTAACTTTGTAAATATTATCAAACAGGCATCGGTAAATTGCCTGATTGCATCGGGAATGCTGATGGTACTAATCACAGCGGGAATTGACTTGTCGGTTGGGTTTAACTGTACATTGGCAGCTTGTACGATGGGTGTACTGATGCAAAGAGGGCTTACCAATTCATTTCTTTTATTGCTGTCGGCATTACTGGTCAGTTCTGCAATTGGATATATCAACGGTACGCTGCTAACACGGTTGGAGCTGCCGCATCCATTTGTTTCCACTCTGGGAATGAAATTTGTGACTTGGGGCCTGGCCTTGTATATTACTGAAGCGACACCCATTGGGTTTAAGAATCAGGGTGTTGATGGAATCCTTTTCCTGGGATCGAGAACCATCAAAGGGTTTCCCATTAGTTTTATCGCAGTACTGGTCGTTTTTACCATCATACATATCTTTTTGACCAAGACAGCGCTGGGAAGACAGATATACTGTGTGGGCGGCAATCTGGAAGCAACCCGGCTGTCCGGGATTGATTCTAAAAAGGTACTGAGGATTGTATATACCTTATCTGGTTTACTCTGTGGAATCGCTGGTATCATCCTTGCCGGACGGGTTTCTACAGCCAATGGAAATGCCGGTATGACCTTTGATACAGATGCCATTGCAGCATGTATTATCGGCGGGGCGTCCTTTACAGGCGGTAAGGGAACTATATGGGGAACCCTGATTGGTGCTTTGCTGATAGCGGTAATCCGCAATGGGCTAAACCTATTGGGAGCGCAAACCGATATTCAGTATATCATCATTGGCCTGGTAATCATTATCGCAGTCTTAATCGATGTAACCAGAAGCAAGGCGGAAGCAAAAGCCAGAAAAATGGCAATGGCTAATAGATAAAGTAAATTGAGAAGAGGATAATCTTCTAAGTAAAGAATATAGAAACAGGAGCCGATTCAGATAATCAGAATCGGCTCCTGTTTCTATATACGTGTCTTATTGCCAGGGGCTGATTAATTTGGTGAGGGCTTGATTTCAAAAGCGCATATTACGGAACTCGGAAGGTGAGATAGTTTCTTTAGCCCGAAAAGCCCGGGCATAATGAGAGGCACTGTTAAACCCACATTTTTCGGCAATTTCTTCAATGGACATAGAAGTAGTAACGAGCAGCAGCTTTGACTGCCGAAGGCGGTAACCAAGCAAATAGTTGTGTGGCGTGCAATTAAGATATTTCTTGAAATTACGGATTAGCTGTGAGGGGCTGACATTACAGGCTGCCGCTAATTCAGCAAGTTCAATTGATTCTTCATAATGAGCATTGATGTATTGCACAGCCGGATTGATAAAATGGTTAGAGACAAATATATGTTGAGCCGGGGCTGCCAGTTTGGCTAATATCTGTGAAATATTCATGGCAACCCGGTGTTCGTTGACCGGTGAAATCATTGCATATGACAGAACGGCATCGAAGTGTTCCTTTAGCTGGTCAATATGATTACCGGAATAAATCATGTCATTTTGTTTGTTTAAGAACTCGACATATTGAATGCTGTTATTACCCGTGAAATGGAACCATAGGAATTCCACTGAATCATTACAGTAATAATAATGTGGCTGGCGGCAGTCCAACAATAAAATCTGGTTGCTGCCAGCTGCGTAATGCCGGTCATCAACTTCCAGATGAAGAGTTCCCTTGCATACATATAGCAGCAAGAAAAGATCCAGATAATTCCGCTTGATGTGATAATACTGATTACAGTAAAAGTGACCGAATTGCGGGGTGCAATAAAGGTTTTGTCTGGCAAAATCCGAAGGTGTTGTAAAATCCATAAACGATGGATCCAGAACACCGTTGTCAACAATTTTCATTGTATTCCTTCATGCTTGTTTTTGTTGTATTTGGTTTCTATAATTTAATAATATTTCAAAGTTTATTATGACATAAGAGAGGGGTGGAATCAAGGAAATAAAAGGATTTTGAGAAAGTGTACAATAGATGTTCTGAAAAAAGGCGGAGCTATTTTTTGAATGTAAATTTTTGTATAGAAAACATAAATCTGTTGAAATGACACTGACATGGACGAGGGCTATAATATAGAAAAGTCAGCAATATGCTGAATAAAAAACGCAAACCGGAGAAAAAATCATGCACGAGCTCCGGAGCTGATCAAGAAGATGAAGGAGGAAGAAAAAATGAAAGAAATTCGTATTGGCCTGGTAGGAGCTGGGTGGATGGGGAAGGCACATAGCAGCGCCCTGTTGGATGCACAGATGCTTTTTGGCCCGGATTATGGGGTGGCAGTATTTGAAATGGTTGCCGATTCAAATGAGGCAAGTGCAAAAGAAGCACAGCACAAGATCGGCTTTAAGCGAATGACAACTGACTGGAAGGAAGTGGTTAGTGATCCGGATGTAGATCTGGTTGATATTGCCACACCAAATTCTTTTCACTATGAAGTGGCAAAAGAAGCTTTAAATAATGGGAAACATGTATATTGTGAAAAACCATTATCCATATCTGCAGAACAATCGGCAGAGTTGGCAGAGCTGGCCGCGGAAAAGAACGTTGTCAATTATGTTGGCTACAACAACACGATGAATCCGGCAAACGCATATGTTAAGGACCTGGTGGAGACCGGGAAACTCGGAAAGATTATGAAATTTACAGGTACATACGATCAGGATCAGCTTCTCGATGAAAGCCTTCCGATTACATGGAGACACGTTAATAAACTGGCAGGATGCGGTGCTTTAGGTGATTTGGGCTGTCATTTGCTCAGCGTTTCTCAGTTTATTATGGGGGATATTCAGCAGGTCAATGCAATGACTTCCACCATTTTTCCAAAGCGCCCGAAGGCAGCAGGTTCCAGTGAAATGGCTGATGTGGAAAATGAAGACATTGTAACCTTTATGGCTAAATATGCAAACGGTGCTGCGGGTACTATTTCAGCGAGCCGTGTTGCCACTGGACGTAAGAACCGTCTGGCCTATGAGATTCAGGGAACACAGGGGACTGTGTGCTATGATCTTGAACGCATGGGTGAAGTGCAGGTATATTTCCATAATGATAATGAAGCGGACCGTGGATTCCGTACTGTTTTACTCAACCCCCATCATAAAGGCTATTCAGCATTCCAGCCGGCGGGCGGTATCTCAATTGCGTATAATGATATGAAGATTTTGGAGGTTCATGAGCTGTTTGCGGCGATTACCCAAGGCGCGGAATATGCTTGTAACTTTGAATTTGGCTATAAAATCGACCGTACAGTTGATGCGGTTTTGGAATCTGCAAAAACGAATACATGGGTTCATATTGAATAAGAAGAAGGAGGTATGAGATATGTCAATAAAAGTAGGAATTGCCCCAGACTCATGGGGTGTGTGGTTTCCCAATCATGAAAAACAGACACCGTGGAACCGCTGTATGGACGAAATGAAAGAAGCAGGGTATGAAGGCGTGGAATTAGGTCCCTGGGGCTATTTTCCTAACACCAATCCAGAGCTGAAAGATGCGTTGGCGGAGCGTTCCCTTGCACTGGTTGCAGGAACAGTGGGAGGAGATTTTCTGGACGATGCATCAATTGATCAGATGTGTAAGACGATTGATGAGATGGCATCTGTACTGAAAGACTTTCCGGAGGCAAAATATATTGTGTTACTGCCCAGTATGTATACAGATCTTGAGACTGGTGAACAAGTGATGAATCCGGAGCTGACGAAAGAGCAGTGGGCTGCCTATACAAAGAATGTGCAGCGCGCAGCTGACAGGGCAGCACAGCATGGATTAATCGGTACTTTTCATCCCCATGTGGATTGCCATGTTGAAACTGAAGAAGAGATTGAAAGACTTCTGGAGGATACGGATGTGCAGTTGTGCTTTGATACAGGGCATCATGTATATGGCGGCGGGGAACCAATCTCATTTTATGAGAAGCATGCCGATCGGATTCCTTACATCCACTTAAAGGACTGTGATCTTTCGGTTAAGCGCAAAATGGAAGAGAATAAGTGGTCGTTTGCCAAGGCGGTAACGGAGGATATCATGGTTGAGCCAGGGAAAGGAAGCATTGATTTTGCAAAGCTTCATGATGTTATGACGAAAAAACAGTATGACGGATGGGTAGTTGTGGAACAGGATTTGTTTCCAGTGAAATCCTTTGATGTACCGTTGCCGATTGCTAAACGGGGGCGGGAGAATCTTGCCAAGGCAGGGTTTTAGAGACGTTTATTTATTGAAAAGATGAGAGGCTGCTGCACTGCCTGATGAACAATCAGGGAGTGAGCAGCCTTTTTTTGTGTAAGTTATTTACTAAGTTCTTCCAATATCTGCCGTGCAATTTCCATACTTCCCCCTGCGGACTGGGATTTTGCCTGAAATTCTTTTAATGTATTTATGAAGGTATTTTTTTCTAATATCTCTATAGATGTTTTCTGTAATAATGCTGCATTTATAGTTTTGCGTTCCAGGTATTTGCCTAAATGCAAGGCTTCAACTTGCCGGGCAACGGTGGGCTGATCGTTTCCAACCGGTATTACTAACATGGGCACACCATAGAACAAGGCTTCATTTACGCTATTCATTCCTCCGTGAGTAATAAAAAGAGAAGCTTTCTGCAGTACTTTTAACTGTGGGACAAAGGAATGGACAAAAAAGTTATCTGGTATATCACCAAGCTGCTCAATTTTTACAACATTTCCAATGGACATAATGACAGAAACGGGCTGCTCTCGAAATGCATCGATACAGTTTTTGAAAAATTTCGTGGTATTAGAACAAGTATTTAGCAATGTTCCAAGAGAAATATAAATGATGGGGTTTTCCATTTTGGAGAAGTCAAAATCACTTTCATTCCGCCCTTCTAATGCTGGGCCTACATATTTATAATGTCTGTCGTCAAACTCGTTGGAGTGAATTTGAAAATCTTTAATTGTGTAAGTAAAATTCAGTTTTGGAGCGTTTTTAACCATTTCGTCCACTATGCTTCCATACCTCAGGTTAAACTTTCTTTTTAAAACTTTAGATATTATACGGCAGAGGCGGGGAAAGCGAAATATGCATGTCATATACCAGCCTCCGGTAGTTCCAAAATCATTTAGCACTTTTTCATTGAGGGTAAAGGTAGAAAACAGACGAAAAGCAGGAATCCCTAACTGGTCGGCTAATGCTTTTCCTGGTAAAAAAAGCATCTCATATATTAAACAGTCATGCTCTTTGCCAATTCGTTGTACCGTTTGATACGCCGCCCCCCAGCTTTTTCTTTCTTTTTGGGAGCTTGTTAAGGTTGCAGGATAATTGTCATATGGTATAAAGTTTGCCCCTGTTTTTTCTACTTTTTCTTTCCAGTCAGGGGAATGAACATAGGAAACTTCATGACCTAACGATATAAACGTTTTTGCCAATTCTAATGTTGGATTTGTATGCCCTGAAAATGGAAGGTTTACCATAAGTATTTTTACTTGCTTAATCATAATAGCACCGTAACCTTTCCTTAATTTTCTTTCCATTTTTATCACTGAAAACAGGAGTGTCAAATTTTTTCAAAAGGAGAATGATAAAGTCAACTTTATTGCACATTTCTTCGTAGCTGGAATCAACAATGACAGGGTCAAGCCATATATCAATTAAAAGCACCAGTATTTCAGATATTTCCTTTGGATAAGCACAGTTAAACTCCTTCTTAATATTTCCTTGCCGCAGAATTTCTGCAATATACCCTGACAGCACATTTAATGAATTCCTTAGAGTATCTAATAATGCAAACGGAATTTTTTCAGCCCACCCATTTCCGGTCAGTTCAAGCAATGATTCATTTAAACACAAATAATCAATAATATTTTCAAATTTCTGTTTAGCAGTCAAAGCAGGATTTTCCACCAAGCTTTTTAGATAGTTTGTAACCAATTCTTTTTGATAATTTATGTGATAGTCTAAAATCTCCTGCTTGCTCTTGAAATAGTGGTATATAGCCCCTTTCGATAGTCCGCTTAACAGCATAATATCTTGCATAGTAGTTTCCTCATAACCCTTTTCTGAGAATAACTTTGCTGCTGCATTTATTATTTTATTTTTTGTAATTGAAGCTTTTTCTCCTTGTTTCAAATATACTCACCTCGCATCTCTAGAAAATAAACCGACCAACGGTTTGTTTTTATGATAACGAACTTTTATTGATTTGTCAATAAAATATATTTCTTGAACTACTGATGGTCAAGAATGTATAAAAAACATATATTATGTATTGATGACAAGGGGAATAAAAGGAACATATCTCTACGTATGTGACCAGGCGCTGAAGGAATATCTGGAACAATACATTGAGACATATCATAACTGATTATCAAATATCATAGCTGTTGCCCTTTTGAAATCCAAAAAAGGCACTGAAAGCCGGGAAGCCGTATAAAGCAGCGGACTTTCCCGGCTTTGCTATGAAGACTCAGAATAGAAAATGCTTTGAAATTAACGTTTTCAGCTATTTTGTTCTTATGCTTGCGATTATAAACAATAGAGCAGATAAACCTAAAATGGCTCCAATATAAGAAAGTGCCGGAATCAGACTGTTTTGGTATTGGATGATTTCTATACTCCTGGTAATCCATCTTTGTGGAAATAGAGATCCAACATTCTGCATCCATGACGGCATATTCCCATAAGGAAATAGTGCACCAGAAAATAATGCCATGGGAAAAAATATAAAAGTGGATATACTCCATAATGCTGCCTCTTGATTTAGTACAGAGGACAGGAAGGTGAATGCTCCTACTGAAAATATGTTAGTTACAAGAACCATAAGCAGGAAATAGATACTATGCTGCATACCAAAATCAAAGTTGAAGATGAAGCAGAATAAGTAGTATATTAAAGCGGTTGCACCCATAACTCCAAAATGAACAAGGGCCCGGCCGGCAAGATAGGAACTTGATTTAACGCCGCTCATAAAAATCCTTCCTTTCATTCCTTTATTACGGTCCATGATCAGCAAAGCGGCTAAGGAACTGCTTGCTGTAATGAATTTAAACAGCATTAATCCCAAAGAATATGTCATTGTGAGTCCCTTCTTTCTTACATGATTCACTTCCGCTGTAAAAGTTTTTTCTGTTTCTGCTGAAGATGCATTAATCACTGTTTTTACAGCTTCTGCAATCTCTGATCCATTTGATAACTGAATCATTTCAGTCTTGCCGGAGTCACGAAGAATCACACCTAATTCAATGTTTCCTGCTAATATTTTTTGGGGAATTTCATTTTCTTTCACATCTATCACGTCCAGGCCATCTGTTGCTGCAATATTTTTTTGAATAGTCTCTCCAGAACCATCTGTTGATAAATCAAGTACAGTAATTTTATGACTTGTGGAATATGCCAAAGTAAATGTTACAAGCAAGAGCATTATAATAGGCCATACTGTTATAGATGGAATAAAGCCTTTGGTATTTCTTAGTATCAACCATGTATTTCTTGCGATTGCTTTCATATATGCCATCCTTTCTGTAAGATTTTAAGAAATTGATAATTTTGATTTCTTAGTCTGTATTTTATAGATAATCAAAAATAATAAGGTTAATCCCAGGGATACACCAATGCTTGCGTATGTGTTTGAATCGACTATATTAACATATAAATTGGTAAGTGAACGGCCGGTCCAGTATAATGGGCTTATTTTCACTATCTGATTTAGGATAGTTGCATTCTCCAGCAGATATACCGGAGACAGAGCTCCGCCAATATAACCGGATAACATCACAGTCATTAGAATGGTATTATCAGCAATTGCTTTATTTTTGCTTATCATACCGACAACGACACCAAAAATGGAACTCATTATTGTTAAGCAGAAAAGAACACCAAACATAGCCGGCATCTGCTCACCCCAATTTACTTTTAATACAAATTCTGAAAAGACCCAAACTACAGCAATTTGTAATATACCAATAAAAACACCCAATACGATCTTACTTAATAACAGCGCATTCAGGCCAGCTTTTGAAATCTTAATTCTTTCAATGGTTCCATAGATACGTTCATCATTTACGCTGTGACCTGTCATTAAAGCAATAAACATAATAACAAATGCAAGGTATGTAAACGTAGCGTAAGATGTGGAATCCACAGGCGTTGTTTCCAGTTCCACAACATGGACCTGATTTGCCAGAGTAGATAAGTCTTTTTCCATTGCCTGTTTAAACAGGCTGTGAACTATTTTGCCGCCCTCTGTTTCATTGTAAGGAGAGCGGTAATAATCCATGCTGTCAGCTGTAATTCTGATAATTCCAAAAGCTTCGCTGCTGTTTACACCATCTACACCTTTTTCATAATCCGATATCTCATTTAAAGCAACACCTGTAGATTGTTTCAATAATGTTTCAAATTCATTTAATTTTTGAATATTTGCATCCGTTTTTTCTTTATAGTAGTAATACACTTTTCCATCATCGAAAGTATGGAAGTCTGTACTCATATAACCATCAAGAGCTGAACTCATTAAAAGTATGAGTAAAATAGGAAGTGCAAAGACAAAAATCCAATTTCCAACACCGCGGAAATAACTTTTGACTTCCTTTCTTAATATTATTCCAAACATATATGCCCTCCTCGTTAGTCTCTTAGATCTTTGCCAGTAAGTTCAAGGAAGATTTCTTCTAAACTGGGCTCGTTATGTGCTATATTTTTGACAACTAACCCAGACTGTGTTGCTGCAGTTATAATCGAGTTAATTACATCAGGCTCTGAACTTTTTATGAAACAAGATTTTTGGTTGATGGTCTGCTCTCCATCGGTATACTCTTGTACCTCTCGAACATGATCCGAAATTTCCATAGTATGTAAAAAATCTTCCCATTTCCCCTGGGCAGCATCTACACTAACCAGGTATACAATACCTTTACCCATCATTCCCATGATTTCTTCTTTGTTGCCATTGGCAATAACATTTCCCTTATCTATAACTGTAATAGAGTTACAGATTGCTTCGACTTCTTCCATATAATGTGTTGTATAAATAATAGTTACACCTTGTTCATTCAGCAGTTTTACATTTTCTAAAATTCTGTTTCGGGATTGGGGGTCAATGCCAACAGTAGGTTCATCCATGATAATTAATTTTGGAGAATGGGTGATTGCGCATGCAAGATTTAAACGCCGCTTCATACCACCTGAAAACTCAGATGATTTTTTGGTTTTAACATCTGCCAGGCCGGCAAAATCTAACGATTCCTGGACTCTTTTTTCCAGATCCGGCCCCTTCAATCCATAGAGTGACGCAAAGAACTTAATATTGTCATAGGCGCTTAATTCAGGATAAATAGCCAGTTCCTGTGGTACATAACCTATGTTTTTACTCCATTTTTTGATTTTTGATTCGTTTTCATAAGTGATTGATCCACTGTTAGGTTCGTTCAAACCAACAATACAGCTTATAAGTGTACTTTTGCCTGCTCCATTCGGCCCTAAAATGCCATGAACATCTCCTTTCTTGATAGACAGATTTAAAGAATTAACTGCAGTTAAATCTTTATAACATTTTGTGAGATTCGATATTTTAATAATTTCCATTTTCTGTGTGAAGAACTCTTCTTATTGTTCTTCTATCCTCCCTTCAACAAAAACTAATAAACATACTAAAAATTATAATATAGTATGTTTATTTTGTTATAGAATACATCTAAAGATATGCAAAGTCAAGAAGAAGTTAGTTTTTACTAACCTAAAGTTTGAATTTTATTACATGGCTATGCCATTGCAGTGGAAAGACTTGATATTTATATTTAATCATGTTATTTTTAATAAAACAGTATTAAGCGTAAAAATTAGTATGTAATTCTGTATAATAAATATATTGACAAGAATGGAGGGGACAGCAGTTCGAACATATGAACTGCACAATAAAGTATGCCGGCAATTTTTAATGAACAAAACAAGACTATATATGAGGAACGCCTTTTAGAAGCAGGATTAGATTTAATTAAACGGAATGGCTTAAAAGGATTAAAAATTGATGTAATCACCCGTAAAGCAGGATTTGCAAAAAGTACTTTTTATACCTTTTTTTCTTCAAAGGAAGAATTTATAAATAAGATTGCTTTATATGAAAGAAAGAAAACACAAGAAGCATTACAAGAGGCATTCAGAGAAAAAGAAAAGTTAGACAGAGCTGCCGCAAGGCACTTTTTTCGAATACAATTTTTGAGTGAGCAAAATATTTACTCCTATTTAAGCTCTGAAGATTATGAGTATTTAAAAGCCAGATGTCCAGAATTATTCCAGATAAATCCAGTTTCAGATGAAAAAAATACGAAATGGCTTTTAGATAAAATCGAATCCACCAAAGAATGTAATTGGAAATTGTTCTCTAATTATGTAAAAGCAATTGTAACGGTTACCATTAATGCAGAGAATTTATATCAGGATATATATAAAGAAACAATAGAGCTAATGATTGAAGGGTTATTAGATTATTTATTTGACTGATTACTTTTTAACGTGATAATATCAAAGTGCAAAGATAAAAACACAACGTATATTTTATATAGAACTGGTTGGTAGTCCAGTCGTGCTCTAAATAAGAGTATAAGTAACCCTCCTCCTTGGTCGTCCGTTCTTTGTGCATTTTATTTTTAAGGAGGATTTGTCATGGACAAAGCAGCGGAAATACTGACAGTTTATTTTGAGGAACCATTTTGGGTAGGTGTTTTTGAACGGATATGGGAAGGCAGGCTATCAGTTTGTAAAGTCACGTTTGGCGCGGAACCAAAAGATTATGAGGTACATGATTTTGTTCTGAAGAGTTACTATCAGTTACGTTTTAGTCCGGCTGTGGCAGCTGATGTAAAAGAAACAAAGCGTAATCCCAAGCGGATACAGCGGGAAGTGCACAAGCAGGTACAGGATTGTGGGATTGGCACTAAATCTCAGCAGGCTTTGAAATTACAGCAGGAGCAGATGAAAACTGAGCGGAAATCCGCAAGCCGGGAACGGCGGGAAATGGAAAAACAGCGGCAGTTTGAACTGAAACAGCAGAAAAAGAAAGAGAAGCACAGAGGCAGGTAATACCTGCCTCTGTGCTGTTATCTTATATCAATTAAATTCATTTACAATTTTTTTCGCGCCCGAAAGAAGAATTCCGGTTTCTGAATTGCAGCTAAATATGGTCATTCCTTTTTGTCTGCATTCTTTCAGGAATGAAATGTTGCTTGCAATAATTCCGCTTGGTTTGTTTAACTCTTTGGCGGCATTAATGACAGCCGAAATATTATCTCGCATGAGTGGAGTATAGAAATCTCCTGGAGTACCGCAGTCACACGCCATATCGTTGGGACCGATAAGAGCAGCATCTACACCTTCCACGGACAAGATGTCCCGTACATTTCGTATGCCCTCATTGGTTTCAATCTGAGCGAGGATAATTGTACGGCTGTTTGCCAGCTTCATATAGTCGGCAAGGGCCGGGGGATTATATTCTGTATGTGCCCGCTGTGTGGAAATGCCTCTTTGTCCAACAGGAGCATATTTGGCGTATTGCACGACCTTTTCAATGTCTTCTTTCGTGTTAGTCATCGGAACTAAAAGACCGTCCGCACCCATATCCATATATTTTGTAATGACTTCCCGGCGGATTTCAGGAATACGCACAATAACCGGAAGCTGTATTCCATTTGCAATTCCGATAAGCGCCGCCGCCTGGGAATAATCAAAGTAGCCATGCTCGCAATCTAAAATTATATAAGAAAACCCTCCGCCTTTTAGCATCCGTATGACATTTGGCGTTGTGATTTCACTGAGCATAGTACCTAAGATAAATTGCTTGTTATTCAAGCGTTCTTTTAAGAGATGCATCTGGCAATCCTCCTTTATGTTCAATAGCAAGAGAAAGACGGTAAAGTCCGTTGAAAGTTTCATCTGGTATTGGGGAGCGCTTGTAAGGGAGTTCTATACGCTGTGCCGCAGTTTCAATAAGCTGCATATTTTTCCAACTGACTCCGCCGGAAAAAATCAGCCTTTTAATTCTGGAATTCCCCTCCAGCAGGGGAAGATTTTTTGCATATTCTTCTGCTATGTGCTCATAAGCTGCCTGAAATAAATTAGAAATATGAAAATTATTGGGCATGATATGGCTAATCTTTCCTCCCGAAAGATGTTCATTTGTCGGATAGAAATACATTTCTGCCTTCAGGCTCCCGGAGTCAGGCTCAAGGGTTTTGTTTATAATATCCCACATATCACTTTCTTCTAACTGCTTTCCTGTAAATAGCTGGACGGTCTCCTTGAGAAATTGAATAAGTACGGATAAATTGCGTCCTCCCGGCATATTAGAAATGGTATTAATATAAGTCTGTTCAAAGTAGGGACGTATCTCATAGCTGCCTGGAATAAAGATTTGGGTATTGCGTGACAGCTGGCAGGCAGTAGCTATATTGATAACGGCATCATCCGGTGTGGCGCATGCTCCGGCTATGGACACCTGCTGGTCACCATAATCGGGATAAACAGGAATCTTCTGCCCTCCTGCAAAGCAATAGCCTGCAGGATTAAATTCCTCTGAAGCAATATCCGGAAAGGTTATTTTAGAAAAGCCTAAAGCGTCTATGACAGGTTTGTTCCAATTTTTTTCGGGAATGTTGACCAGTCCCAAAGGAGCAGCATTTGTTATATGGCAGATATTGTTTCCGGTCAGGCGCCAGATAAGATAGGAGCCAAGGGTAAATAAAGTCCCATCATCAGATGGTGCATCTTCTTCCTGAAGCAGTGCATATAAGTTGCACATACCAAGGCTTGGTTTTAGCTGAACTCCGGAAACCCACATTTCTTCTTTTGAAATAAAGGCTTTTAGCTTATCTAATACAGATATTCCATTCTTTTGCGGACTTGTACAGCGGGAATCCTGCCAGGAAATATAGTGGTCCGGGCGGGATTTTGTCCGGTAGACAAAACCATGCATCTGGGTGGAAAACAAAATACCGTCCAGGGGAACAGAAGCTGCTGTCGTATGAATAATATTGTGAATTGTGTTGTACAACTCTTCGGCATCCAGCTCATATACCAGCGGATTGGCAGAAGGCAATTTGGGGAGAGCAGGAAAATTTGTCTGCTGAATCAGAGCTTCTCTGCCCGTTGAAATTACCCCCGCCTTTATGTATGAGGAGCCGATATCTATTCCAAGTGTGTTCATAGCGGTTTATCTTCGGCGCAGATGGACAGCGAAGCCGCCGAATTCTTCGGCAAAATAAATGGATACCATCTGTCCTTTCTCGTTCACCGCTCTGGTTGACATATTAAATGCCACATTATTCCGCTGGAAATAAGTGACAGCACGTTCGATATCGTTGGTATTTATTGCAATGTGTCCGTGGGTTCCAAGAAAACTGCCTTTGATGACTTCTATCATATCTCCGGCAAAAAAGGCACCTTCAAATTCCTTTTTTTCCTTTGAGAACATATTGCAGAATACATCGGCAAGCCTGCTGGATTCCTCTGTATCCTTTGTATTAATACCCACATGGGCGATTTCAAAACCAAGATGGTCTGCTAAGGTTTTTTGGCATAAGGCGCTGACTGCATCCCATGATTTTTCCCTCATCAGACTGTCAGGAGCCATAAAGCTTCCTCCTACTGCAGCTACGTTAGGAAGTGAAAGATAATCATTCATATTGTTTGCATTGACGCCTCCGGTAGGCATAAAAGAGATGTCTTTATAGGGGCCGGCCAGGGCTTTTAAGGTCTGGATCCCTCCGTAGGCTTCTGCCGGAAAAAACTTGCAGACAGTCAGACCAAAAGAGAGAGCCTGCTCCAGGTCAGCGGTGGAAACGGTACCGGGAATAATATCCACCTGGTGTTCGAGGCACCATTTTACCACATCGGGATTAAAGCCGGGGGTAACGATAAAAGAGGCTCCTGCCTCTACGGCTGATTGGGCCTGCTCGATATTGTGTACTGTTCCGGCGCCGACAATAATTTCAGGAACCTCTGAGACCATTTGCTGTATGGCTTCCTTTGCAGCGCCGGTGCGATAGGTTACTTCAGCAACAGGGATTCCACCCTTTACCAGGGCATGGGCCAGAGGAACGGCATCCGCGGCATTATCAATTACGATTAAAGGTACAAAGCCTATGTCAAAAATCTGTTTCATATTTTCACTTATCATTTATAAAGTCCCTTCTTCCATAAATCTCATTAAAGTATCCCGGTTGGGAAGCCCGTCGTTATCTCCCCTGCTCATTACCTGGATCGCGCCGATTGCATTACCCCGTAATACCGCATCAGACAGTGTGCAGCCCTCTATCAGAGCGCTGATAACACCTGCAGCAAAGCCGTCTCCGGCCCCTACTGTGTCTACCACCTTCTTCACAGGAAAGCCGGGAATCACAGTTTCGGTATTTTCATCTGAAATATAAGCTCCGCTGCTGCCCAGTTTGGTTACAACAGCTTTTACTCCCAGATTGTGGTAAAATTTACTGATTATTTTGGGATCCTTACTGCCGCAGAGAATTTCTCCTTCATTTTCTCCGGGAAAAACAATATCTGACAGAGCTGCCAGCTTGTTAATCGTTGTTATCATCATATCTCTGCTTTCCCATAGCTGAGGCCGCAGATTAGGGTCAAATGAAATTAATAAACTATGTTTCTTTGCTTTTTCGATTAAATAAAATACAGCCTCCCTTGTGGAAGTACTGAGCGCAGGAGGAATACCGGTCAGATGCAGAAAACCATAGCTTTTAAGATCAATCTGGTCGATATCCTCTTTGGAAAGGGTAGAAGCAGCAGAATTTTTTCTGTAATAGAATATTTCAGGATCCCCGCTGCTTACCATGCTTTTCAGCATGAACCCGGTTGTTCTCTCGTCGGAATATTGAATGAATTCAGTTCCAATCTGATTTTGTTTTATCACGTTAGTCACTAATTTACCAAAGGGGTCATTTCCCAGCTTGGTAAAATAGGTAACTTTATGTTCTAGCCTGGCAAGTCCTACAGCCACGTTGAATTCTGCGCCTGCCACAGCCAGGGAATAACCGGATACATTTTCCAGAGGACCTTCGCTTTGAGCGATAAGAAGCCCCAGAGGCTCGCCGATTAATATTACACTTTTAGACATTATAGTAGATCCTTTCTTGCATAAATTAAGTTAATAACATCAAGTTTGGAGGTCTTGATTTTATGCTGTATAAGGTAAGATTACTTATTTAGTGGAAAAACAGGTTTTCCGCCATGTAATGTACTGGGTCTGATAACTAAGGGGGCTTCGACGCCCTGTGTGACTTTGGGTTCATCCGGCTTCTCAAGGCGCCTGAGCAGCAATTCAGCGATAGAGTCTCCCAGTATATAAGTAGAGCACTCCAGAGTAGTCAGCCCAACGTCGATAAGTCCAGCCCAGCCAAGATTTGTTTCCCATCCCCACTCGTCATATCCGCAAAGGCCCACTTCATGGGGCATCTCAATACCTAAGGAGCGGATGGCCTTCGCCATATGCAGGAGAGTCACACCATTGCTGGCAATAATTGCAGGAGGGCCCTCAGCCTTCAGGCTTGCCTGCATCAGTGTATCTAACTGGCGTTTTAAATCCTCCGTATCCATGGAATCAATTTGATGGACATAGGAAGCAGGGTTTTCAACTCCCAGAGAAGTCAGTTTTTTAACAAAAGCATCCCGTCGCAGAAAACGGGGAGAAATTTGTTCATACGGCTGTACGAAAAAGTGAAGTGTACCATATCCCTGCTCCGCCAGATGCTCCATTGCGTTGTTAATAGGATGCTCGTTCTGAAAATAGACAATATCTAAGGTGTAATTATCAATAAACCTGTCCAGCAGTACAATCGGCATCCCTTTATTGGCTAAATCAATCAGCATGGGGTTGTTCCTGCTTGTAGTATTCACAATCAAACCGTCAATCTGCTGATTTACCAGGGAATTAAGATAGTGAACTTCCCGTTTGTAGCTGTTGTCACAATTAGCAGTAATAATGTTGTAGTCCATATTTAGAAAACAATCACCAATTCTTTTGATAACCGCAGAAGAAAAAGGTGACTCTATATCTGCGATCACCAGACCGATCAAAGTGCTTTTGTGGCTTTTTAAACTCCGCGCAATATTATTAGGCTGGTAGTTAGCAAGCTCAATAATGGAGCGGATGCGCTCCTTTGTCTGGGGTGACATATATTCAAATTTTCCGTTAAGATAGCGGGAAACTGTAGTTTTAGATACCTGGGCAGAGCGGGCAATATCTGCAATGGTAATATTTTTATCTGGCATATTGTTACCTCTTTTTCAATGAATTGTTAATGTTACATGTAGAGTTTTGTTATAATTACGAAACCGATAACTATATTTATACAATAAATTATAACTTTGTCAATTTATTTTTTCAAGCGATTTTAGCAAAATTAGAATTTAAAATAAAATAATTGGTGAAATAGATGAAATAGAAACCGATAAACTATGCAATTTATCTAAAATAGTTTTTGTTTATATTAAATATTGCACAAAAATATAATTCAAAAATTTGATAAAATGAATAAAAAATAAATTTTTTATAAAAAAGTATTGAGATTATTAAATAATGATTATATAATTCTGCTTAACAAGTGCAAGATAAATATTGATTTTGACGGAAATAAAGCGACAATATTTTATTGAAAATCAAATTAGACTTGTTTTTTTTGGAGGTCTTGTTAACCGGTACACATAAAGCGGACCGGATTAGGAGAGGGGGCATTTAAAGAACATATCTCATGAAAAACAAACTGGGAATCTATGGAGTATTTCAGGAAAGGAGGAGTGTGAACCGAACATTACATATTTAGTTATCTATATTACCAAATATCACCAAGATACATTATATCAACTATGATACAAGGAGGAATAAGAAATGAATACAATTATAGGTATCTTATTGCTTATAACATTTTTAATTTTTGCCGTATATGCAGCAAAAGGCGGAAACCTTATGATGGGGTTTTTTGTAATGGCTGTTCTCTGGGCAGGGCTTGGAGCAATTGCAGGGGTGACAGCCTGGAATGCAACCGAGGCTCAGGTAGCAGAAGGTATGATTGATATTAACAATGGTATTTTTGAGCAGGGACCTGAGCTTTGGGGTGCAACAGCGGCCGTGATTATTTTTGGTTCCTGGTTCGGCCGTATTCTTGTGGATACAGGCATTGCGCGTACTATTATCCGGACGGCCGTAGAACTTGGCGGAGATAAAACGTCGATTACCTGTATTTTACTTTCTATTGTAACTGCTTTAATCTTTACTTCCGCATATGGAGCTGGCTCCGTCGTTGCTATCGGTGTTATCGTATTCCCGATTCTTTTATCTCTGGGAATATCCAAGCACTTAGCTACTGCATCCTTCCTTATGAGTGTAGGTGCAGGACTTTACCTGAATAATGGCTGGCTGTCACAGGTAAATGCATTGATTCCTGACTTTGACATTTCCTCTACAACATGGAAAACGTTTGGCTTTATCGGCTTCGGTGTTCAGATGGTAATGCTGTTAATTATGATTCTTGTGAATTCCAAAGCAGATAAAAAACACGCATGGGCAGCAACAAGCGGAGAATTAAACGATGGGAAGAAAATAAACCCGCTGGCTATGATTACACCGCTTATTCCTGTTATTTTGTCTATTTTCTTTGGCTTTAAACCAATTCCGGCAATTTTGGTTGCGGTCCTCTGGGCGCTGGTATTTACAGGAAACATTAAAAAATGGAATGAAACAGGTTCTCTCGTGCAGAAAACCTTCCATGATGGTGTTGCTGACGTAGCTTTAGTATTTGCATTTCTCTTTTTCCTGCAAATGTTCCTGCGTGCGGCGAAAGTTTGTGCACCTTTGATTTCCCCAATTTTGGAACCTGTAATGCCTTCTAACCTGTTACTGTTGTTTATTATATTTGGAGTGTTCTCTGTACTTGCATTATTCCGCGGCCCGCTGACTGTATGGGGAGCCGGAGCGGCAACTTTAGCAATGTTTCAGTCACTGGGCGGAAATTACACATCACAGGTTTTATTCCCGCTGTTTATGGTTCCTACTACAACGGTCAATGGTTCTATCTGTCCGACACAGTCATGGTGTTTGTGGGCGATAGGTTACACAAAAACCGGATTGAAGGAATACTTTAAGTGCTGCCTGGTATGGTGCTTGATTACGGCGTTTATTCTTGAGATAATCGCATACTTTATGTTTGTATAGTCCTGGAAATAAGTTATTCTTGTAATTCAATGCCCTCGTTTGCAGAACGGCAGAGCAAGCAGGGGCTGCCATATAAGTAAATCAGAAGTTTAGCTATAAACGAAAGCAACTGGTGAGGATGCTGCATGCTGCAGCATCCCCGCTAAGATGAAAGAGGGAAGTGGAAACATGGGAAAAGAAATTAGAGTAGGAATTGATGTAGGAGGAACACATACAAAAGCAGTAGCAATCGATAATGCTACTCATGAAATTGTAGGGCAAAGCGTCGTTATGACGAGTCATGATCATCCATTAGGTGTAGCTGCTGGTGTTATTGAGTGTTTTGAGAATTGTTTGACTAAGAATAATATCGCACCGGAGGATGTTGTTTTTATTGCGCATTCCACAACACAGGCTACAAATGCCTTGCTGGAAGGTGACGTTGCAAAGATTGGGATTCTTGGAATCGGTCCTGGGGGATTATCGGGTTTAATGTCCAAGAGACAATCTAATATATCCAATATAGATTTGGGAACCGGCAGAGAAATTGAAACCTGCCACACTTATTTAAAACAGAAAAGATTAGATAAAGCTTTGGTAGGGCAGGGAATCTCTCAGCTCGTGAATGAGGGGGCCCAGGTTATCGTTGCTTCCCAGGCATTTGGGGTAGATTCTAACCGGGAGGAAGAAATGGTCAGGGAAGAAGCAGAGGAAAAGGGAATGATGGTATCGGTTGCCTCTGATATTTCAAAGCTGTACGGACTTACAAGCCGCACCAGAACTGCTGCAATCAATGGTTCCATTCTTCCTAAAATGATGAACACAGCTAATTCCACCGAAAATGCAGTAAACCAGGCCGGAATCAAAGTTCCTCTTATGATTATGAGAGGAGACGGCGGTGTTATGGACATCTCAGAAATGAAGAAGCGTCCGGTACTGACCATGCTTTCCGGCCCTGCGGCTTCGGTTATAGGTGCTTTGATGTATCTGAGGGCGTCAAACGGTATTTACTTTGAGGTGGGAGGTACTTCTACGAATATAGGTGTCATCAAAAACGGGCGTCCTGCTGTTGAGTATTCTGTAGTAGGCGGCCACAGGACTTATGTTAACTCCCTGGATGTTACCGTATTAGGTGTGGCCGGAGGTTCTATGGTTCGGGCTGCGGAACACAAGCTGGTGGATGTGGGACCAAGAAGTGCTCATATCGGAGGTATGGAGTATGCAGTTTACACTCCCCTGGAAGAAATCGAGGATCCTCAGCTTGAGTTTTTCTCACCCAAAAAGGGCGATGTTTCTGATTATGTATGCATACGCCTGAAAAGTGGAAAACGTGTTACGATTACAAACTCCTGTGCCGCAAATATTCTTGGTTATGTAAAAGAAACAGACTACAGCTATGGTAATGTAGAGTCTGCAAAAAAATGTATGAAGCCTCTGGCGGACTATCTTAATGTATCTGTGGAGGAGTGCGCCCGTCAGATACTGCAGAAGGCATTTGAGAAAATTGAGCCTGTGATTACCGGATTTGCGGAGAAATATAAAATCGAGCATGACCAGATTTCTCTGGTTGGCGTAGGCGGAGGTGCATCCTCACTCCTGCCGTTCACAGCCGAAAAGATGGATTTGAATTATTCTATTCCTCAGTATGCGGAAGTCATTTCTTCTATTGGAGTAGCACTGGCTATGGTTCGTGATGTGGTGGAACGTGTGGTTCCTAATCCAACAAGTGAGGATATTTCGGATATCAAAAAGGAAGCAAAAACTTTAGCGATTAAGAATGGAGCTACCCCGGAATCCATAGAGGTCCAGATTGAAGTTGACCCCCAGACAAGTAAGGTTACGGCGATTGCCTTAGGTTCCACAGAGGTTCAGACAACAGACTTATTAAAGGAATGTGATGAAACGGAAGCACGGGAATTAGCAGCCGCATCCATGAATCTGCCCGAGGATGCTCTTGAGTGTACAGTGGAGAATGAAATTTTTTATGTTTTTGAGGCAGATAAGAATGAGAAGCATCAGGTCCGGCTGCTGGATAAGAAAGGTTTCATCCGGGTACAGCGCGGTGATGCACAAGCTGTAAAAGTAAAAGCGGCAGACTGGGAAACAGCTGTTGATGCCATGTGGAAGGATATGTTAGTATATAAGGCAGAAATGGAGCGCACGCCAGACTTATATCTGTGTATTGAAGGCAAGGTTCTGGACTATGCCAATACAGTAAGCCTGGAGCAGTTAAAGATTATTATGGGTACGGAATTCGTAGGGGTGTCTCCCGACGAGGAGGTCATTTTACTTGGCGCCCGCAGTGAAGTTTAAGCGAATCGAGGAAGCAGCGGAGCGGATTGCAAATATCCGATTTGACACGTATTGAATTTGACACGTATTGAATCAGAATGGGGGAAAGTTATGCTGAAGGAGATGGTCACAACCTTGATGGGGCTGCCGGATGGTGTGTGGGATAGTTATGCTTTTGGAAGAGAGCCTTTAAATGGACGTCTGACAGATGAAAGCAGGAGAAGTTTTGCCGGACTGGCCCACCAGACAGGATGTGTTCAGGCCAGAGAAACAAGAGCGGCATACCCCCAATTAACGGTGGAAGAAATCATACAAAAGCTGGATATTGATTTGAATATTAAAAAAAGCCAGGATGACGGTAATTATATTATGTTTGCCTGTTATACAGAACCAAATCATATTTTAGTTTATAAAAAACCAATTCAGCAGACCGCTGAGCTTTTGCGCCAAAAAGGCTGTGGGAACCTGATTTCTGGTAAACAGATGCAGGAGATACTTCTGGCTCACGAGTTATTTCATTGGTATGAATACCAAAAGGCCGATTTACCAACCAATCAAAAGGTCCTTAGTCTGTGGAAAATAGGACCGCTGGAAAATAAAAGCCGCCTGGTGAGCCTGGGAGAAATTGCGGCTATGGCATTTGCAAAGGAAATGCTGGCATTATCCTATTCCCCATATATTCTGGATGTTTTGCTGCTGCTTACGGTGAATCTGGGGCTTGCAAGGGAATTGTATAATACGGTTCTGGGCCTGGCTGGGCTTCCGAAATGTCCGGATGAAGCATGGGAAGAGTTTTGAAAGCTGGAAATGGGGTAGATAAGATGGGATTTATTATTGGAATTTTATATATCATAATTGTGGCAGCAACAGTTGTAATTACATTACGGAAGAAAAATATAAAAATCGAGGGAGAAGAATTCTGCATACGTGAAAGTAGAATAACTGCCTTTTTAGGCATAGCTCTTTGGATTGAGGGCGGAGTAATTGCATATTATTCAATTACGGTTCCTGAAAGATTATTTTTAAATAACAATTCCATGGTTAATGTCTGTATATTTATGGTGGCAAGTGTGCTGTTAGGCTCAGGAATGATGTTGTATACCTTTGTGAAGCGTATTGTGTTTACTCAAAATGAGTTGATTTTAGTAAACCTGTTGGGCGAATTGACTAGAATCGGATGGAATAATATTCGGGGTGTTTCCCGGACAAATGGCAAAAGACTAGCTTTCCAGGATAAAGATAAAACCAGAATTGTAGTTGGCGGAAACCGCAAGATGATGAAAAAAGCTCTCAAAACAATTCATATAAAGGTTCCTAAATATGTGGATAGTACAGAAATACAAAAGCTGGAGACTGCATTAAGATAAAAATAACTGACATTGTTTATGTCTGTTCTGCAAAGACCGGGGAAATTTAAGGAGGATTTGTCAGGGACAAAGCAGCGGCAGTTTGAATTGAAACAGCAAAAGAAGAAAGAGAAACACCGGGGCAGGTAATATCTGCTCCGGTGTTTTGTTACGGGATATCATAACAGTAGTACCATAAATAATAAAAGGAAAAACCTTCTTTCAGGCCACCCGGGTAATCTTCTCAAGTCTCCATGCCGCTGCTGCTGATACAATAATACCGATGGCAAACACAATAAGAAGGGCCAGAGAAGAATTATATTCTGTAGGGAGTCTGTAAGCCAGCCCGTAATAACATATGCGGCGCTATAAACAAGATACCCTTGAGAATAGGAGGCACAAAGGAATTCTTTGACAAAGCTGATGAGTTAAAGTATGATGTAAACAAGAGTTAGAAGATACTAACTGATGTTGCTTTTATCTATACTGTGGAAGCCTAAGGAGTTTTCAGAACAAGTTGTAAGAGATATATTTTCTATGGGTTGTGGGGAATGTGTGGAGGTGTAAGGGTAAATGAGAGTCAGACAGTATGCTGATTTGACCCAGTTTGGGTTTAGATTATCTGATAAAGGTGTGAATTGGAAAGAATATAAATCTAAGGAAGAGGGGGAACCCTTATGTACAAAATCTTATAAAATAATGCCGGGTGTTGAGGTTTACTATAATGACTACTGTACTTTTAAGCGTTTTTCCGGGAAAATGCAGATGTGTGATTTCTTTCAGCTTGCATACAGTCATTCCGGGATCTATGAGAGCCGTATCAATTCCTGCCGGACCCTGAGGCTTTCGGCGGGAGAAGTTATGCTTATAACAAATGTGGTTCAATCCTATGATTCTTGTATGCCGCTTGGATTTTACACAGGTTTTAACGTGATGTTTTATCCGGAGCTTTTTGCCTCAGATACAGAAGACTTTTTTTCACACTTTTCTTTAAATATAATACAGTTGTTTAAACAGTTAATGAGTGGGAAATCCGTCACTGTTTTTTCTTGCTGCCCGCATATGCTCCCGGTAATGGAGTCTCTTTTTCAGGCATGCAGAGAGGGCAATATTCCACATATGAAACTGCGCCTTTTGGAAGTTCTGATGGAGGTGTCAGCATATCAGAGATCCATAGACAACCATTATCAATATATTTCTAATAAAAGCTTTCAGGTAATCCAGTCTGTAAAAGAATATATTGAACAAGATATGACGAAACATATTACAATTAAGGAATTATCTGAGATTTTCGGCATTTCCCAAACCAGTTTAAAGGATAATTTTAAAGCGGTATATGGCTATGCGCCCTATGAGTACTTAAAGAGGTTTCGTATGAATTATGCGGCGAGACTCCTCAAGACTACATCTTTATCTGTGGCGGACATAAGTACGCAGATTGGGTATGAAAATTCCAGTAAATTTTCTTCTGCCTTTAGTAATGTTTATGGCGTGGCCCCTCTTTCCTATAGAAAATCTGGATAAAGAGGATTTGTTTAGACGTTAGAGAAAATCTGGCTAATTGGGAAGATCCGGCTAAATGGAGTTGCGCCAGCCGGATTTTTTTGCTACCATGAGTTAGCTGAAACTAACCAAAAAGAGAGCAGGAAGAGATGCAATGAGGGAAAGTGAAGCCATTATTTATGAAAGGAGGCGCAAGCCTTGTCTGAAGAAAAGAAAAAAACTCAGAAGCCTTCGGGACTGAGGAGGATGCTGCAATTGGCAGGAACAAAAAAAGGATTGATTATTCCGTCTGTGATTTTGTCGGCACTTGCTTCTGTAGCATCTTTTGTACCTTATTTATGTATTTATTTTATTATCGTTGAAATTACAAAAGTTTACCCACATTTTGACGCTGAGCACTCTGCGGCAATTATCCGGTGGGGGTGGATTGCCTTCGGGGGAGTAGCGGCAAATGTTGTACTGTATTTTGCTGCTCTAGTACTTTCCCATCTGGCGGCATTTGGAACCTTATATGAGCTGAAGATTCATTTCACTTCCTACCTTGCACGTCTGCCTCTGGGTTTCCATTTAAATTATGGAAGCGGTAAGCTGCGCAAGATTACAGATGAAAACATTGAAAAAGTGGAAGGATTTATTGCACACCAGCTGCCCGATCTGGTGGCAGCTCTTGTAGCCCCGGTAGTGATGATTATTATATTATTTCTGGTAGACTGGAGATTTGGACTGGTATCTCTGATAGGAATCGTGCTTGCTTTTATTATAGAAATGATAGGATATGGCGGGGCGGAAGCAAAAAATATGATGAGTAACTACCAAAGTGCATTGGAAGATATGAACAATGCTTCTGTAGAGTATGTCCGGGGCATTACTGTGGTAAAAGCATTCCGCCAGACTGTGTATTCTTTTAACAGGCTGCACCAGTCTATTAAGAATTACACCAGTTTTGTGATTCCATATACGTTAAGCTGGGAAAATATAATGTCTTTATATACCACCATTGTTAATAACATTTATCTTTTCCTGATTCCGGCAGCTATATTAATTGGAATGAGGACCCCGCAAGAGACATATGGGGCGTTTGCTTCCACAGTTATTTTCTATCTGTTATTTGTCCCCTCCGTTTCCTCGGTGATGTTAAAGGTAATGTACAGCGCCACCAACTGTATGCAGATTGGCTCCTGTGTGGACCGGATGGATGAGGTTTTTGGTAAGGTTCCCCTTCCGGAACCAAAGCAGCCGAAAGCTGCAAAGGGAGGAGATGTAGTATTTAATCAGGTGTCCTTCTCCTACGATGAAAGCCAGGATGTGAAAGCACTGAAAGAGGTAAGTTTTACCGCGGCAAAAGAAAGTGTAACTGCAGTTGTAGGTCCTTCCGGCGGAGGAAAGTCAACCATTGCCCACCTCATCCCCAGGTTTTATGATGTGGCATCAGGAAGTATTTCCATTGGTGGTGCAGATATACGGGATTTAAAGATTGAAGACTTGATGTCTGTTGTCAGCTTTGTGTTTCAGGATGTATTTTTGTTCAAACAGACGTTGAAAGAAAACATCCGTATCGGCCGCCCTGATGCTACTGACGAGGAAGTGATTGCGGCAGCAAAAGCAGCCCAGTGCCATGAATTTATTTCTGCCCTTCCCAATGGATACGATACCGTATACGGTCGGGACGGTATTTACTTGTCAGGGGGAGAACAGCAGAGAGTCGCCATTGCCAGGGCCATTGTGAAAAATGCTCCTGTTCTTGTACTGGATGAAGCAACTGCATTTTCCGACCCGGAGAATGAACATTTGATTCAAAAAGCACTCCACGCTCTGATGGCAGACAAGACTGTAATTATGATTGCACACCGCCTGTCAACTATCCGCAGTGCAGATAAAATTTTAGTGATGGATGCGGGAGAGCTGATTGAACAGGGAACTCATGAAGAGCTGCTAGCAGAAAATGGAAAATATAGAGCCATGTGGGATACCTATACACAGGCCCTGTCCTGGAAAATGACAAAGGAGGTGGAGGTCCATGCCTAAATTACAGGAAATGCTTCAATTGAGTGAGAAAGGATACATAGATTTGAAAAAGGCGGTCAGGGCATGTACCTTGACGAACCTTTCTATGATGCTGCCTTTTGCTGTAACAATCCAGATATTTATTATACTGCTGAAACCCATTCTTGGAGAGACCATAGAGTGGAATCAGATGTGGATACTTTTTGGGGCAGGAATTGTATGCTTTTTACTTGTATTTCTTGCCAATAAAAATGATTATAAAAAGACATATATTACTTCTTATATGGAAGCAGAAAATACCCGTGTCGGGGTAGCCGAGCGAATCCGCAGGCTTCCCATGAGTTTCTTTAACTCAAAGGATTTATCGGAGCTGACCACGAACCTGATTGGAGACTGCAGCACGCTGGAGCATGTGCTCAGCCATGTGGTGCCTCAGCTGCTTGCCAATGCAATTTCGTCTGTATTGATTTGTATCTGCCTTGCATTCTTTGACTGGAGGATGGCGCTTTCTGTATTTTGTACAATTCCTCTTTCCTTTGCTATCATTTTTTTCAGCCGTAAAATCCAGGAGAGGTTAAGTGCCCGGCAGATAGATGCGAAGCTGAAGGCTTCCGAGCAGGTACAGGAGTATATTGAAGGAATGAAGGTTATCAAATCCTGCAATATGGCTGGAGAAAAGTCAAAGGAATTAAATTCCGCCCTTCTTTATATGAAGAAGATGGCGATTAAAATGGAAATGCTCACCGGCATATTTGTAACAGGAGCGCAGCTAATTCTGCAGGCAGGAGTGGGAATTACAGTTTTTGTAGGGGCTCAGCTGCTGACAGGAGGGGAGATTAAACTAATACCTCTGTTAATGTTCTATTTAATTGTGGTGAGAATCTACGGTCCCATTTTAACGGAGCTGACGCTTTTACCTGAGCTGTTTCACTCCCTTCAGTCTATGAAACGGATGAAGGCCCTGAAAGAGGCCGAAACACAGCAGGGGAGCCAGGATACAAAAATCCCGGACAGCCGGATTGTCTTTGACCATGTAAGTTTTGGATACAATGACAAGGAAGTGCTGCATGATGTCAGCTTTACCATTATGGAAAAGGGAATTACGGCACTTGTAGGCCCTTCCGGCAGCGGAAAAAGTACGGCAGCAAAGCTGGCGGCCCGCTTCTGGGACATAAACAAAGGAACGATTACCCTTGGAGGCGTGGATATCAGCACTCTTGACCCGGAATATCTGATGGGCCATATGTCTTATGTATTTCAGGATGTGGTGCTGTTTAACGATACGGTATACAATAATATTAAAATCGGTAATATGGATGCATCCGACGAGGAAGTTATGGCAGCGGCAAAGGCGGCCTGCTGTGATGAATTTGTAGAGAAGATGCCCCAGGGGTATAATACTATGCTGGGAGAGAACGGAAGTACTATCTCAGGAGGAGAGCGCCAGAGAATTTCAATTGCCAGGGCATTGCTGAAAAATGCGCCGGTTATCTTGCTGGATGAAGCTACGGCATCTCTTGACCCGGAAAATGAAGTGCTGATTCAGCAGGCTATTTCCCGCCTGATTGCAGATAAGACGGTTCTGGTCATTGCTCACAGGCTCCGTACCGTAGCAGGTGCAGATAAAATTATTGTGCTGGATAAGGGAACCGTTGCAGAGGAAGGAAAACATGAAGAACTGATAAACAAAAAAGGGCTGTATGAAAAGCTGTACTCCTTGCAGCAGGCCAGTATGGAGTGGTCTGTCTAAAGGCTCACTACCATTCTACTGTTGAAAAGTACCATTGAGTAGGTTATAATAAACAAATATTTTGAAACCTAAAGATGTCTCAAAAAAACTAAAGGAATGGAGTTTATTTATGAGTAAAAAAGAACATCCTCAATGGAAATCAAGATTTGGTTACATTATGGTAGCGGCGGGGGCTGCAATTGGTCTGGGTAATATCTGGCGGTTCCCGTATCTTGCCTATGCTGGCGGGGGCGGTATATTTATTTTGCTTTACTTGATATTGGCCGTTATTATGGGGCACCCAATGGTGGAAATGGAATCTGCCATAGGAAGATATGGAAGAGGAAATGTAGCGGCATCCTTTGGTGCCGTAAATAAAAAGTACAGCTTTATAGGTATCATTGCAATCGTTTGTACGGTATTGATAGATATCTACTATGTGGTAGTAAGTGGCTGGGTGTTAAAATATACAGTAGCTTATGTGTCAGGAGCCGATTTCGGAGTAGATACGAAAAAATATTTTGATGGTTTTGTATCATCATCTGTGGAACCGATTGTATATACAGCTATTGTTGTTATTATTACGGCTTTCCTGTTGTTTTTTGGAATTACCAATCTGGTAGAAAAGGTAACGAAGTTTATCATGCCAGCCTTGTTTATTCTACTTATTATCTGCGGGATTTGGGCTATATTCTCTACAGAAGGTGCGGTTGAAGGACTAAAATATTATTTACTTCCTGATTTCAGCAAGCTAAGTGTTAAGGTGTTTGCTGATGCCGCTACACAAATCTTATTCTCAGTCGGTATCGGATGGGGAATCTTTATTACCCTCGGTGCGAGTCTTCCGAAAGAAAACAACATAAAAAAAGATGCTATGTGGATTACTCTCTGTGATACTTCAGTGGCCCTGATTGCGGGCTTTGTGATTATCCCTTCTGCTTTTGGTGCCGGAGTAGACGTTGCAAGTGGCCCTTCACTTATTTTTGTTGTGATGACACAGATTTTTGATAATCTTCCGGGCGGCCGGATTATTGGCTTGTGCTTCTTTATAGCGATTGTTTTTGCTGTATTTTCTACTCTATTTACTATTTTTGAAATCCCGGTAAAATGGGTGGAGGAAAGATTTAAGATGAAGCACAAGGTTGCAACGGTAGTTGTTTCAGGTATTATATTTTTAGCAAGCATTTTTGTATCCCTTGGTTTTGGCGTGCTAAAAGACTTTACACTCCCCTGGATTGATGCCAACGGCCTTGCAGCGTATAACCTGTACGACTGGCTGGATACGGCTACAGCATATGTATTACTGCCTCTTGGCTGTATTTTAACCTGCTTTTATGTTGTAAGAGTCTGGGGAATAGATGCTTATGAAAAAGAGTTGTCTGCCGGTGGCATAAAGGTAAAACTGTCTGCTTTCCACAGGATGTTGGCAAGAATTGTAATTCCTGTTTTAATGATTATTGTAATCTTGAATTGTTTTGGCTTCATACGTTAAAATTTTCTTAACTAAAGTAGACATACAAATAAAATGTCTCAAAATCCCGAGGGGGATTTTGGGACATTTTTAATGGCAGAAAAAGGGGGTGGCGGGATAAAGGCTAAAAGGGTATAATAAAGAGCGTAAATATATGACTACATAGAGATAGGGGATAACATAGATGACGAAAGAAGAATTGGCGTTGGAGGTAATCGAACGCTTAAAGAAAGAATATCCCGAGGCCGAGTGCAGTCTGGATTATGACCAGGCATGGAAGCTGCTTGTCAGTGTCCGTTTGGCTGCGCAATGCACCGATGCCCGGGTGAATGTGGTAGTAGAGGACTTATATGCAAAGTATCCGGATGTGGATGCACTGGCAGAAGCGGACGTAGACGATATTGAGCGCATTGTAAGGCCCTGTGGGCTGGGAAAAAGCAAGGCAAGAGATATCAGTGCCTGCATGAAGATATTGAAAGAAGAATACGGCGGGAATGTACCAGGGGATTTTAATGCCCTGCTAAAGCTTCCGGGAGTGGGGAGAAAAAGTGCCAATCTGATTATGGGAGACGTGTTTGGAGAGCCTGCGATTGTGACAGATACCCACTGTATCCGCCTGACAAACAGGATTGGTCTTGTCGATGGGATAAAAGATCCAAAGAAAGTAGAGATGGCATTATGGGAAATTATTCCGCCTGAGGAGGGCAGTGATTTCTGCCACCGTTTGGTATTTCATGGAAGAGATGTATGCACGGCCCGGACAAAACCTTTCTGCCACAAGTGCTGTCTGGAGGATATCTGCGCGAAAAATGGTGTGGAATAGAATGGAACAGGGTGTGAACAAAAGATATGATTGAGAAAAAAGTAGATTATTTTGATATTTCCCAAATCTGCAATTCGGGACAGTGTTTTCGAATGGGAAAAAAGGATGAAAATACATATTTTGTTATAGCCGGGGATAAATATCTGGAAGTCAGTCAGTTTGGAAAAGAGTGCACCTTCCACTGTGCCCCGGAAGAGTTTGAAAGTTTTTGGAGACATTATTTTGATTTGGATACAGAATATGAGGAGTATAGAAAATGCATCAATCCCCAGGATAATTACCTGATGAACGCGGCGGAATTTGGACGCGGCATCCGTATATTAAATCAGGATTTGTGGGAAATGATTGTGTCATTTTTGATATCCCAGCAAAATAATATTGTGCGTATCCGAAGATGTATACAGAATATCAGTGAAAAGTATGGGGAAAGAAAACAGAGCTCAGATGGAAGTGCCTACTATTCATTTCCGGAAGCAAAGGTTCTGGCGGAGCTGGAGGAGGATGCGCTGAAAGAGTGTAACTTAGGGTACAGGAGCAAGTATGTAGTCAGGACGGCAAGAAGCATAGCAGAGGGAGATGTTTCCCTTGAGCAAGTCAGGAAAATGCCTTATAAGAAGGCGAAGGAAGAATTGCTGAAGTTATTTGGGGTGGGAGAGAAAGTGGCGGACTGTATCTGCCTGTTTGCGCTTCACCAGATGTCCGCATTTCCTGTAGACACGCACATCAACCAGGCATTGAAGCAGCATTATCCCAGGGGATTTCCTAAGCGGAGGTATAAGGGCTGTGAGGGGGTAATGCAGCAATATATCTTTTATTATGAATTGCTGGGAAACCGTTGAGGCAGGGAAAACAACATCTTATTGAATCGGAGTAGTTCAAGAAGTATGGGTTATGGAAAATAGAACAGGCGGCGCTTTTACAGTAATATGTAGAAGCGCCGCCTGTTTATTCCAGGAAAGCCTCTATAAATGGGTTATAGAAGTTCTCCATATCTTTTTATATACAGCTTTTTCACAACCGTGGTCAATGCCATATAGCATATAATAATTACCGCGAGCCATAAGAAGTAGACAGCCGGTAACGGAGCAAAGCCGATTTTTGTACCAAAGGGCAAAAACGGAATGGCCGTAAGAACTGCAATTCCTGTAAAAGTAAGCAAAGTAACGGGCAGGGATGCATGGCTCTGTATAAATGGAATTTTTGGGGTGCGGATCATATGGATGACCAGTGTCTGGCTCCACATGGATTCTATAAACCATCCTGCCTGGAACAGGGCAACAAACAGTACCTGTGAGGCTGTTCCAAGGGTGTGATACGGTCCGCCCAATATAGAAGGGCAGATGATAAAGTACATAAGCAAATAAAGTGCTATATCAAACACGGAACTGATCGGGCCAATCCAAAGCATGAATTTACCCACTGATTGGGCATCCCATTTACAAGGTTTCAAAAGAAATTCGCTGTCCACATTATCCCAGGGAATTGCGGTACAGGAGATGTCATAAATAAGGTTCAGCAAAAGCAGGTGGATTGCCTCCATAGGCAGGAAGGGCAGAAAAGCTGAAGCTGCCAGCACTGAAAACATATTTCCAAAATTAGAGGAAGCAGTCAGTTTGATATATTTCATCATGTTTGCGTATGTTTTCCGTCCTTCAAGAATTCCCTGCTCCAGCACCATTAAATCTTTTTCCAATAGAATTACACTGGCGGATTCTTTTGCAATATCTACTGCATTATCCACAGAAATGCCTACATCGCTGGCTTTCATAGCTGCAGCGTCATTGATTCCGTCACCCATGTAGCCTACACTATGGCCATTTTCACGAAGTGCTGTGACTACCCGGGCTTTTTGTGCAGGGGACAGCTTTGCAAATACTGTTGTTCTTTCAACTGCACCGGCCAACTCTTTGTCTGTTAAACCGTCCAGGTCATCACCCAGCAAAATATGCTCTATAGGCAGCCCTACCATTTTGCAGATACATTTTGTTACTTTTTCATTATCACCTGTAAGGATTTTTACAGCAACACCATACTCTTGTAATGCTTTGACTGCATCAGCTGTTGTCTCTTTGGGCAAATCCAGGAATGCCAGGTATCCAATGAGAACCATGTTGGTTTCATCAGCAGATGAAAACGCACCAACAGGAGAAGGATTTGTCTTTTGTGCCACTCCCAGGACACGCATACCATCTGTATTGAGTTCATGGGTTTTCGCAAGAACCATCCTGCGCATGTCTTCTGTCAGTTCAACAACTTGACCATTATACTCCACAAAGGAAGAAATCCGGAGCATTTCTTCAATTGCTCCCTTTGTAATCATTTGTGTTTTTCCGTTGTGGTCTTCCACTACAACACTCATACGGCGGCGCTCAAAATCGAAGGGAATCTCATCCACTTTGATATAATTGCTTTCAAGTGCTGCAAATGCGGAATTCCTTTCAATCAGGGCTTTTGTACGCTCGATAATAGCCTTATCCATCAGGTTTTTGAGTCCCGTCTGATAATAGCTGTTGAGAAAAGCATGGCGCAAAATGCGGTCATCCTCTTTTCCCTCAATGTCCAGATGGTACTCCAGGGCAATTTTGTCCTGGGTTAACGTTCCTGTTTTGTCAGTGCAGAGTACATCAATGGAACCTAGATTCTGAATTGCATTCAAGTCCTTAATGATTACCCTCTTTTTACTCATGGAAACTGCGCCCTTTGCAAGGCAGGTGGTGACAATCATAGGCAGCATTTCCGGTGTCAGGCCAATTGCAATGGATATGGCAAACAGAGCCGCATGCAGCCAGCTGCTTTTTACCAGGCCATTGAGTACAAATACAATTGGAACCATAACAAGCATAAAGCGAATTAATACCCAGGATATAGAGTTTACGCCTTTCTCAAATGAAGTCTCCGGGGGTGCCGCACTGATTTGCTCTGCCATTTCCCCAAGCAGTGTGTCATTGCCAACTGCCGCCGCAATTCCTTTTGCACTGCCGCTTAACACATTGCTGCCCATAAAAGCAAGATTTGTCATATCCGTCAAAGGTGTATCTGTACGAATCGGATCAGATGTTTTCTCTATAGGCTCGCTTTCTCCGGTCAAAGCAGATTGGCTGATAAACAAATCTTTTGACTCCAAAATACGCAGATCAGCGGGAATCATATCACCGGCAGAAAGATAGATAATATCCCCCACAACGATTTCTTCGATTGGAATTTCCTGCTTTTTTGTTTCTATTCTCTCTACACAGACAGTAGTGCGGATCATTTCAGAGAGTTTTGCAGCAGCATTTCCGCTCCGGGTTTCCTGAACAAAACGTAAAATACCTGATACCAGGACCATTACCGTAATGATAATAACTGTGGTAGGGTCCTTATCTCCTGGCTCTGCCAGAATCACTTCTGTAAATGCAGAAACGACGGCAAGTGCAAATAGAATAATTGTAAACGGATTGATAAAAGCATCCCTGAGCTTTTTCAGCAAGGGCTCTTTTTTCCCGTGGGAAACGATGTTGCTGCCATTTTGCTCCCGGGAAAGTTCTACTTGTTCTGAACTCAATCCGGCGGGAGAAGCATAAAGAGATTCACAAACTTCCCCTGCTGGAATTTTTGCAATGCTTTTGAGCTTCTCATTGATATAGTCACGATGCATCTTTTCAGACGTAGCTTTTGATGTAAATCTTTTTCTGATAATATTTTTCATTGGTCTGTACCTCCATTCTTTTATTTGTTGAAGAAACAGACACAAAACCAAATGGGAAGGGTATACGATTGCCAGCTCAGAAGAATTTCTGCCATATGGCGGTTCTTCTCAGGTCCCTTGCCCCCTGTGGTTTTGCGCTGTTACTGCCACTGGCATCCATTCTTCTCACCTCACTTTTGTTTGAAATATCTATTATAAACCCGAAAACTCCGGGATGAATTCCTAAAAAAGGACATAAAAAATCCACCGCTTTGCAAAACAACTTCTGTGCAGGCGGTGGTATATCATATCTTCTTGAACGTTAGTAGTTCAAGAAGTTTGCCCTCTTGAACATTGGCAGCTCAATAAGTATCTTTTTGAATTAGGCATACGGGCATAAAGGCAGATAGTATCTCCTGCCGCAGGCATACTTTCAAAATAAGGCATTCCACCGCTTTTCTGATTTTACAACTTCGACAACAACCACTATCCACGCAATTCACCACCTTTCAAAAATTTAAAGAGTTTGCGGAGCAAACTCCTGCGCCTGGGTTGGTCGCACAGCGACATTTACCACTTACAACGCAGTGCGCATCCCCCGGAGGGTTTTTATATAATAGGAAAAGTAATTTCCTATTATATAAAAAAACCTGTGCTCTCAAACAAAGGCACAGGAATATTACAAATATTTCATGACTATCGTTTGAGCTTCAACTCTGTAAGGCAATGAAACTGCATTATGTTATACCTTGGTTTCGATATAACCTGTTCAACCCTCTCATGATGTCTCCATCACTTCGCGGCAGCAGTCCGTATCCTTACAGTAGCCTCACCTACCGAATTCGTCTTCATTATAGACACTTAATTTCAAATTGTCAATAAGACTTTTAGAATATCTTAGTTTTTCAGCCTCCGGACATGGTGTAATTGAAAGTGATAAAGGATAAAAGAAATTCTTATACTGTGTAATAGCGAACAGGAAAGTTTTGGGATTAGGAAATTGATAATCATATAGAGAGAAGGAGAGAACGAGAGTTCTGTTCTTCTGTACTTTTTTACCTTTTTGTGATAAAATTCATTCAAAGGTTCATGATTTAGTATAATGACAGATAGCAGAATTATAAATAGCATAAAGGATGTGTGATAATATGGCAGAAGGTATGAGAGATACTTATCCTCAAAGCGTTAATTGGAATGAGTATAAAGATACTGTAGAGAAAATGAAAAAAAAGTTTGTCTTCGCAGATGAATCGAAGGCGATTTCTTTTGCTCGCACTTTTTGCTACCGAGTAGTTCGTTATGTATGGAGAAATGTAGATTATAGGAAAAAATGGGATTGTAGACAGCTCAAATTTGACGAAATAGAGTTGGATTTCAGTTCTTTATGTCTTGCGAAAGAGATTGCAGAATATTTTACTTCTTTGAATATTATGGAATATGCATATCTGATGGGCAATTTGTATACGATGCTATTGCCGGATAGTTACCGTTCAGATAATGGTATTTATTATACTCCACCGTCTCTAGCTGAACGCCTTTTGGATATTCTGGCAGCGGAGGGGGCAGATTGGGCAAAGGCAGAAATTCTTGATCCAGCTTGTGGAGGAGGAGCTTTTCTTGTTACGGTTGCAAGCCGAGTATTAGGTGATTACAGAATAAGGGAGATGTCTGCAGAGGAAAAGTTATTTCACCTTGACAATCATTTAGCAGGGGTTGAATTTGATAAATTTGCGGCGTTATTAACGCAGTGTCTTTTAGATATTATTGTTTATCCGGAATCAGTTATTGCTGGGAGAAGATTAAAACCACTAATAAAGATTCGAGATACAGTTCGATATGCATTAAAGGAGAAGAGACAATTTGATGTGATTGTAGGTAACCCACCATATGGTAAAGTTAAACTTGACAACAATATAAGAGAAAAATATGCAAGGTCATTGTATGGTCATGCAAATTTATATGGTTTATTTATCGATGCCTCAGTTCGCTTGATGAAGCCAGATGGATTGTTAGGTTTTGTGACTCCAACTTCTTTTTTAGGAGGGAAATATTTTTCTAATTTGAGGAATTTTCTTTCAGAAACGGTACCTCCATTAGATATTGACTTTCTTTCAATGCGGAATGGTGTATTTGATCAGGTGCTTCAGGAAACTTGTTTAGTAGTTTTTGGAAGCAATCCAACTCAAATGATGACAGCGAGTAAAATCAATGTTGAGACTGATTTATATAATGTAGATCGGATTGGCAGCTTTAAAATCGAAAAGGGAGCCGGACCATGGATTATAGCACGAGAAGCAGCGGAAGCAAAGATTATAAGTGGTGTTAAAGATATAGGAACAACTATAGAAGATTATGGATATAAAGTTTCAACTGGGCAGTTAGTATGGAATCGTTTAAAAGATCAAATTTTCGAAAAGAAAAAAGCAGGTGTTAAGCCAATTATTTGGGCAGAGGCGATTACGACGGCAGGGAAATTTGATTTTAATTATACTTATAGAAAAGAAAAAAAATATGTTAAAATTACAGATAAACAAAAATTTTTGGTCTGTAACAAATCGGCAGTATTGGTACAACGGACTACAGCTAAGGAGCAAAAACGTAGATTACAAACATGCGTATTACCTCAAGGGTTTATCGATAAATGGGGAGGGGTAGTTGTTGAAAACCATGTGAATATAATTCATCCAATGTCAGAAGGGCCTAAAGTTTCATTAGAGGCAATATCACTGCTTTTGAATTCCACATCTGTGGATAGAATATTTAGATGTTTATCTGGTAGTGTAGCAGTATCGGCAAGTGAATTACATGCACTTCCCTTGCCGCCAGTAGAAAATCTAGATGAACTAGAAGAATATGTTTTTCATATTCGGCATAATCAGTTTGATGTGGGAACTTTAGAACAAATTATTTTACGGGCATACGAAATAGAGGAGTAAGCAATATGGATAGTACATGGACATTTGAGGAGTTACCTGATGTTGCAGAGATACAGGAACGATTGAAAATTATTTTTCCCAGATCGGTGGATATAAATGGGTATATTATCCGGGAAATGGGGGCCAAAACTATATTTACTTTATTATATTGCTTTTGTATCTCTGGAGAGGAATGGATTCGCCCGGCGACGATTACGTGTATGTCCGATCAGCAGGCGGCAATTCAAAGTTCCGAGGAGCGAAAAAAGTGGTTGCAAATTATCCAGAGTAAGGATGCACCTAGAGATATACCTGACAGGTGGTATAAGCCGAATACAAGAGAACCTATACGCGATGAGACTTTAAGAGAAATGGTGCGGCTTAACGCAGTAATAGAAAGAGAAGGGTTGGCTACCACATCGCCATTACCCAGATATTCTTTACAGTTACAGTTTGCGACCCTTTTTAATCCTAGGTTGCAGGGTGATAATCTTAAAAGTGCTATACTGGAATGGCAAAATGAATATTTATCAACTGGAGCTTTAGCTAGAGTAGCGTTAGCAAGAAGAATGGTAACGGCTTCTTCACATGGTGTATTGGTGACATTGCCCAATGGTGAGACAAGAAAATTAGCAGCTGGTCCGAGTAATAAACTTGCGAAAGCTGTTGTTGAACAGTTTGCAAAGAACTTCATGAAGGATCCAGCAGTGATTTTAATGAGTGAATCAGCTAAAAAATTAGTATTAAAGGATGATGATTTATGTCAGGCAATTGGATTTGATGTGGATGTGTCGACGGTTCTTCCAGATTTGATTTTAGCAGAATTAGGTGAAGAAAAAGCTATTATCGTATTTGTTGAATGTGTTGCTACAGACGGCCCAATAAATGACCGGAGAAAGCGAGAGCTTATTGAGTTGGCAGGAAAGGCTGGCTACCAACAAAAGGATTGTATATATGTAACTGTTTTCAAAGATAGATCTGATTCGGCAAGTCGAAGACTAGTACCATCAATTGCGTGGGGAACTTTTATTTGGTATGCTAGTGAACCGGAAAATATTATTCTTTTACGAGAGGGTGAGGAAAAGAAAAAATCCTCTATAGGAGAAATTATGAGATGGTAATATGCTTAGACGAAAATCGTTATTGGTGATGACGATTCCAGAGAAACTTAATAACAAAAAGCAAAAATATAAACGCAAAAAATAATGTTCTGGTTTGATTCCACAAGGGTATCAAACCAGAACATTATTTGAAAGAAGAGCTTTCTCCGAATTTGTATTTAGAGGGACGCTCTAGAAGTGTATAGGCAGATTGACAAAGAATGCCAGTTCCGCGTGATGATTTGCTTCAATATCAATATAGCCGTTTAACGAAGTCAGAAGTAATTCTTTGACATATACCCCGTCTTCTTCTGAGGTCAGCCATTTGTACAACTGATTGCAGCAGATATGGATATTTTTATAATAAGCAGAAAACCTGGGACTTAGTTCACGCACAAGGGTGTTCAGCTCCGAATCAAATAAACAAGATTGTGGGCAAATCTGTTTTTGATACTGTGATTTCCAATAATGAATATATTCTTCATCCTGTATGAATATCTTCATGTTTTTCTGCAGGTTTTCCACAAATGCACCTATCGTTTTGTCAGTGAGATTAATAATTTCCTGGATATGGAGATTCCTCTTTGCAAGCTCATTATCGATTTGTTCTGCCGGCAGGGCGTATAGATATTGTCTGATAAGAGTCAGGCTTGAATCCATAGAGGTGGCCGTCTCATCTAATAGCTTTTTCCATAAATACTGTCGGTATTCTGTCATTTCAATCCCTTGTATAAACGGTCCCCAGAGAAAAAGAGAAACCAATTTTACATTGCTTTCCGAGACAGAAAAGTCAGAAGAAGGCAAATCATTCTTTAATTTGGCATCTGCCAGCAATGGAAGCAGAGAATCAGAAGTAACTACCATAGGCAGCGTTTTTTCAAATGCAGAGAGAGACTGGATTTGTTCATTTAAAACAGCCTTTTTCCGCTCTAAATCTTCCAAATGCTTAAAGATACAGACATGAATGGATGCCGGATGATTCAGGATATTATGAATATCTTTGATTGAAAAATCCGCTTTACGAAGCTTTTGCACAATATGAAGAATGAGGATTTCTTTTTCCGTAAAGATATAATATCCATTATCCGGATTGATTTCAGGAGTAATAAATTGCTCTTCAATATAATAATATACAGTTCTTCTACTCATGCAGGTTCGTTTAATAACCTCATTAATTTTCATTTTATAATCCCGCCTTAACAATTTCAAATAGCTGTCCTAAATAATTACATGTTTGAAAACCGTAACGTAGGTGTACGGTTTTTGAATTATTTTTGGGTTATATCACTGATAATAACAATTTTAGTATAGCATTTTTAATATTTTCTTTCAATGTGCATTAAAAATAAAGAAAACAGAGCAAAAAAAATTGAGTTGACTGTACAGAAACGGAACATGATAAAATTATAACAATTGATGAAAAGGAGGAATCCCATATGTATGAAAATCTTTTTAAGCCAATTAAAATCAGAGGGATGGAATTAAAAAACCGCATTATTATGCCGGCTATGGGAACAAAGTTTTCCGGAAAGGCAAGTTATGTTACAGATCAATTGATTTGCTATCATGTAAAAAGGGCAGAAGGTGGCACCGGCCTGAATATCGTAGAGGTAAGCAGTGTACATACGCCTAGTGCACCAAGGGGGTTTTTGTCAATCGCGGAGGATGAGTATATTCCGGGACTTAAAAAACTTACAGATGCAATTCATAATGCCGGCGGAAAAGCGGGAATTCAGCTCTGGCAGGGCAGTATTGCCGTGTCAATGGACAGGACAGCTCAGATTCTGGTGGCAAGTGATATGCCAATCAGCGCTGAGATCACGATTCCGGGAATTACTGTGGAACAGATTGCAGAAATTGTAGAGTGCTATGGAAAAGCGGCAAAACGGGCAGTAGAAGCGGGATTTGACTGTATAGAGGTACATTTGGCTCACAATTACCTTCCTCATTCTTTCCTGTCAGGAGGAATTAACCGAAGAACCGATGAATATGGCGGAAGTTTAGAAAACCGCGCAAGATTCCCGCTGGAGATTATCCGGGCTGTCCGTGAGAATATTTCGGAGGAAATGCCGGTGCTTATCCGTATTGATGCCCATGATGATTATCTGGAAGGCGGACTTACAATTGAAGAGGTCATTGAATTTTGTAAGATGGCGAAAGAAGAGGGTGCAGACGTTTTAGATGTTTCCAGAGGTAATATTATTTCAGCAGGAGCCAAATACGAAGTACCTCCTATTGACCTTCCAAGAGGCTTTAATATTGAAAATGCGGCACGCATCCGAAAAGAAACAGGCATGCTGACAATCGGTGTAGGAAGGCTGAATACCCCGGATATTGCGGAGCGGATATTGGAAGAAGAGAAAGTAGATATGGTCGTAATGGGGCGTGCTCAGCTTGCGGACGCACAGTTTGTCACAAAAGTAAAAGAGGGAAGACTGGATGATATTGATTACTGCGTAGGCTGTAACCAGGGGTGTCTGGATGGATTTGCAGATATGGACTGCCTGCACATTACATGCCTTCGTAATCCGGCCCTTGGACGGGAAGAGGAATGTCAGATTACAAATACAGACAAACCAGAAACCGTATTAATTGCAGGAGGCGGAATTGCGGGCCTGGAAGCGGCTATCATTTTGAAACAGCGGGGACACAATCCAATTCTGTGTGAAGCTTCTGATAAGTTGGGCGGTCAATTTCTGACAGCCGGAGAAGCACCCAGAAAAGAAGAAATGAAGATGGCAGTACAGAGCATGGAAAATAAGGCAAGGGGGCTGGGTGTAGACATTCGTATAAATACACCTGTGACAGCAGAACTTATCAGGCAGATTAAGCCTCATACTGTATTTAATGCAATTGGAGCAGAACCGCTGATTCCGAACATTCCGGGTGTGGACTTACCATTTGTGGTAAATTCCCATGATGTATTGAATGGCGATGCAAAGCCGGCTGGGAATGTAGTAGTCATTGGAGGCGGCATGGTAGGTATGGAAGTTGCAGAGTATCTGGCAGAAAAGGGATGTAAAGTAACAGACCTTGAAATGGCAGAAGACTTCTGCATGGACATGGGCTCCGCCAGGAAGATATGTGTGACTGAGAGTGTGTATGCGTCAGGCATTGTGCCGGTTACAAATGTAACAGTAACTGCTGTGGAGGATGGAAAGGTTCTTGGAGTAAAAGAGGGGAAAGAAGTAGAATATCCCTGTGATTGCGCGGTCATGGCCATAGGCTCAAAATCCCGTTCTGGCAAAGAACTGGAGGAAGCAGCCCTTGCAGTTGGTGCCGGATATATGGTTATGGGAGATGCCGGAATGGCAAGACGTGCCATCAATGCCACAAGAGAAGCGATGGATGCAGCTCTTACCTTTGATGACCCTAAAGTGCACGAAGAGGTATCCAGACCTAAGAAGGTTGTTCTTTTAACCGGGGCAACCGGCACAATGGGAGAAGAAACCATGAAACAGCTCTTGGATAGAAGCAACAGATTTAAAGTGCGCGCCCTTGCAAGACCTTCCGATAAGAATAGGGCACTGATGAAAAAGTATGCCTGTCCGTCACTGGAAATTATATGGGGAGATATGGTTGATTATGATACAGTAAAGCGCGGTGTAGACGGAGCTGACTATGTGCTTCACATTGGTGCAATGGTATCTCCGGCAGCAGATAAATATCCGGAGGAGACATTATACACGAATATTGGCTCGACACTGAACATCATTAAAGCTATCAAAGAACAGCCGGATCCAGATAAGGTACATTTCGTATATATTGGAACGGTTGCCATGACGGGAGGGCGTACAGACCCGATTCATTGGGGCAGAGTAGGAGATCCCATGAATCCGTCTATTTTTGACTATTATGCGTTATCTAAAGTATTTTCGGAGCTGGCAGTCTTTGAATCAGGGCTGAAGCACTGGGTATCCATACGCCAGACAGGGCAGCACCCAAGTTCGGAAGGGGCCGCAGATGAGCCGATTCAATTTCATATTGATCCAAACAATGTTTTGGAGTGGAGCACCTCCATTGAGTCTGGTATTTGTATGGCAAATATTTGTGAAGACTGGGTTCCGGAATCCTTTTGGAAAAAAGGTTATAATTTAAGCAGTGGTGCAGGATACCGGCTGACCAGCTGGGAGTTATGGGATATTAACGTGGGCGCCTTCGGAATGGGATTGAAGGATTTATTTGACGCAAAAATGCTGGCGCCGTATAATTTCCATGGACATTACTACACCGATGCAGATAAACTGGATGATATCATCCACTTCCGCTGTATTCCGGCAAAGCAGTATTGGGATGGAGTGAAAGATGAGATGCGCCGGATGGCAGAGAATCCAATGATTCGTACTGCATTTCCAACCAAAGAACAGATGAGAGAAAAACTGATACAGGTCGGACATAAGAGAATGGGTACCTACTGGATGTTCAAGAATAATGAGGAAGACTGGGTTCGCGCATTCTTTGGCTCAAGGGAAAAACAAAAAGAGATTAAAGGATTTGATGAAGGATTTGAACTGTACCATCCAAGTGAGGAACCGACTTATTTGAATCACGGTTATGATGAGGAGAAGGGCATTGAAAATCTAACGTTAGAGGATTTGAAGAAAGCAGCGCAGTTCAGGGGCGGTGAATGTTTGGCGGAAGAAGTAACAGATATTTATACACCAATCCGCTGGAAGTGTGCAGATGGACATGAATTTGAAATGTCTGTAAACGCGGTCTTGCAGGGCGGGCACTGGTGCCCGGAATGTCTGAGCCGCGAGTGGAAGTACGGGCAGGTTGCTAAGAAAAACCCATTCTATGCACAGGTGTGGTTCCCGCTTCACGGGGACGGCGATGATTATGTCATTCCTATGGAGTACAGTGCATATGACATTGCCAATGAATTAAAAATAAAATTAGGGCTAAACTAATTTAAATGAATCCGGGCTATCATCCTTTTCTGTGCAGAGAAGGTGCTGGCCCGGATTTTTATGATTCTCTAACTTTTATACCAGAGTTCAAGAGAATTGTGGTATTATATATTAATATATAATATTTAGAGTCATCTTAAAAAAGTAAAGAGAATAAGAGAGGATATATCAATGGCAAACTGTTGTATTTGTAGTAGTAGAATTGGTAGATTTGGAGAAGATAAATACGATTTAAAGGATGGTCTGCTTGCTTGTTATCAGTGTGCCCCTTTGTTTAGGAAATTGCAAAAGGCAGAAGGATTAAAACAATTGACAGCCGCAGAAGATGCAATAAGAGCTAGAGAACACAATATGACAGAAGCTGCTAAAGAAGCGGTAAAAAATGAATTTGAACGAATAAGGGTAATTAAGAAATTCACAATCCTTCGAGATCAGCTGGAGGAGGAGATGCAGGAAGAAATTACAAAAAAGGATAGAGATTACAAAGTGACCACAGGTTACAACTTTGAAGGGTACAAAATTGTAAATTACATAGATGTGGTACACGGAGAAGTAGTTTTGGGAACAGGTATATTTAGTGAGTTCAACGCTGCCGAAGCAGATATATTTGGAGGGACATCGTCTAAATTTGAAGGTAAATTATCCAAGGCTAAAATAGCAGCACAGGCGAAAATGGTTGCAAGCGCAATTGTGAATGGGGCAAATGCTGTAATAGGGCTTGATTTTGATATTACGACACTGCAAAATAATACGTTTGTCGTATTGGTAGATGGCACAGCAGTTGTGATTGAGCGGTTGGAAGAATAAAGAGAAGTGACGCTGAACACCTATACATTTAGACTTTAATGACATTTTAATTTAGTACAAGGCTATCCCCTATTGGTGTAGGAGATAGCCTTTTTTTGTAGCCCGAACGCTTTAGCTTACAGAGAAAGCCTCCTCTGTTCAGAAAAATAAAAAAGAAATTTGAATCCATATAAAAAACATACATTACGCGGCTACACTACTCCCATATAAAAGAAAATCCGATTAAAGGGGGAAAATTTGCCGAATGGAATCAGGACAAAAAACAAAGCGGCTGAAAATTGGCGGGATGACCTGCATAAACTGCCAAAATAAGATTGAACGAAAACTGCGCAAAGTTGCAGGCATAAAAAGTGTTAAGGTAAGTTACAGTGCAGGAACGGCTGATATTACCTATGACACCGATCTTATATCCTTAAAGGAGATAACCAGGATTATTGAAAAACTGGATTACGAGGTGCTGACCGGGAACGAAAACCAGGAATCCAACATCAGCCGCGTAATTGGGATTTTGGTGATTGTGGTTTCTTTGTATGTGCTGTTAGAGCAATTCGGTGTCTTGAATTTGCTGGTACCCAGTCAGCTGGCAGACACTAAAATGGGTTATGGCATGCTGTTTGTTATCGGCTTAATCACCTCTATCCACTGTGTTGCCATGTGCGGCGGAATTAATCTCTCTCAATGTATTCCTCACGCTGAGGTGGCCGGTGGAGGAAAAAAGAGCCGTATGGCTACATTTGCTCCGGCTTTTCTGTACAATCTCGGAAGAGTTATTTCTTACACCGTAATCGGTTTTATTTTAGGCTCTGTGGGACTGCTGTTTGGCGGGGGCGGTTCTGACGCAGGTTTGCCTGTCATGGCCCAGGGGGTTCTTAAGCTGATTGCCGGTGTATTCATGGTGATTATGGGAATTAATATGCTTGGCCTGTTTCCGGTACTGCGAAAGTTCCAGCCCCGTATGCCGAAAATCTTTGTACGTAAGGCTGGAAAAGTAAAAAGTAAAAGTTCCCTGATTGTCGGCCTGCTTAATGGCTTAATGCCCTGCGGCCCTCTGCAATCCATGCAGATTGTGGCATTGGCTTCGGGAAATCCTTTGGTTGGTGCGCTGTCTATGTTCCTGTTCAGCCTGGGGACTGTACCGCTTATGTTAGGGCTTGGCTCCATCGTTTCAGCATTAGGCAAAAAGTTTACTCAAAAGGTAATGGCTGTGGGTGCAGTATTGGTTGTGGTTCTTGGTTTGGCAATGCTTTCACAGGGTGTCAGCCTTTCAGGTCTCTTACCGCCTAATCTCTTGTTTCCTATTATTCTTGCTCTTTGCGCGGTGGGTGTAGTATCAGTTATTCCTTTTGGCAAGTCAAGTTACAAAATGGTTTCAACAGCTGCCGTGTTAGGCGTTGTGATTATTGCAGCAGCGGCCTTGGCCTCACGGACTGTGGGCGGAGCGGACAGCGTGGATAATGAGAGTATTCAAATTGTGGACGGGAAGCAGATTGTCAACAGTACCCTTTCCCCGGGCAGTTACCCGAATATCACTGTTCAGGCTGGAACGCCCGTTAAATGGACAATAAATGCACCAAGTGGAAGCATCAATGGGTGCAACAACAGTATAAACATTCAGGAGTACGGCATTTCCAATTATTCGTTTAAAGATGGCGACAATGTGATTGAATTTACGCCCACCACAACGGGGCAGTTTCAATATAGCTGCTGGATGGGCATGATTCGCGGTTCTATTACCGTGGTGGAAGCCGGAACTGAGCCAACGGGGAGTACAGACAGCGCTTCGGCAGAGGGTTACGAAAATCTAGGAGATACAATAGCAGAAATACCTGACCCAGTTCCGGCGGGCGTGAAAATTCCTGTTGACGGTGTGTCTATTGCAACGGAAACAACGGACGAATACGGCGAGGGGATTCAGGAAGTCACGATTGAATTAACCGACGAAGGTTTCTCGCCTGCCATTGTGGTTGTAAAAGCCGGATTGAACGTGAAATGGAATATCAAAAACTCCATTTCCGGTGCCGAAAACGGCACACAGCTTTTGATTCCTAATTATGCTACACAGTTATTGCTTTCCTCGGGAGAAAACCCATTGTTCTTCTTCCCTACCGATGATTTCGATTTTTCTACGGGTGATAATAAATTTTACGGCTATATCAAGATGGTGGATGACTTGAACAACGTGGATGTAGATGGGATTAAAGAAAAAGTCAGTGAGTTTGAGCCCATGATATGGCCTCCAGAAACCTTTCAGGCAGCAGGCGGTGGTTCATGCTGCGGGTAGGAGAATATGACATTTAGGAAGAGGGCAATATTTTACATTTTACCTAATCATCGCTGATAGATTTTAGAAATAGATTCTGGAAAGGAGCAGTAAAAATGAGTACAAACAAAAACAGATCTTTAAAACAGAGATTTCCCACGTTGTTGACAGGGCTGGCTGTTCTGTTGATAACCGCTGGCTTGTTGAGCGGAAGGGCATTGCTTCTCAATGCACAGGGCAAGGATGCCGGGCCTGCACAGAGCAGGCAGACAGCCAATGTAAATTTGGCAGATGTAATAACTGCCGATAATCAAAATACTGGGGCAGAACAGGGAACGGCAGCGACGGTGCAGGACGGCGTTCAGTATATCACTTCCACAGTTAGCAGCAGGCAGTATGAGCCAATCACCGTCCAACAGGGAATTCCTGTTAAATGGACCTTAAATGTGCCAAGCGGGGCACTGAACGGCTGTAATAATTCCATTACGATTCCAAAATACAATTTGGAGGTTGAGTTGAAAACCGGGGAAAATGTGATTGAGTTTACCCCGGACGAATCGGGAACTTTCCCGTTTAGCTGCTGGATGGGTATGATACGTTCCAGTATTACGGTTGTGAGCGATGACGGAACAGTGGCAGATAACCCTGATGACGGCTCCAATGCACTTCCGGCCGGATGCTGCGGCGGTCAACGATAATGGAAAGGAGAACCTGAATATGAATTTTTTAATCAGCCATTGGCATTGTATCCTGCCGGTGATGGGAATAGGTATTGCGTTATTTTTTATGAGGGAGAGACCTAAGAAAGAAAAGAAAGACGAACAAAACAACATTGCGGAGATACCGCAGAAAAATAAAAGGGATTAAATATCTCATTGTATAATGGAGGAAATTTATCATGCAGACAGAAACAAAGAACAAAAAAGGTTTTCGCTTTTCGGTGGCTGCCTTTGCAGCGATTGTGCTGGTATTGGCATTTGCGGTTACAGGCTGTTCATCTAACGACAGCGGTAATAGCAATGGGGACAATAGCACCGGAAGCAGCAGCGACAGTAACAGCGTAGCTGACAATAATACAGCAGCAAGTGATTCTCAGGACATTAAAGAAGGTGAAAGCCTTGTAATTCCAGCAAGTGAAGTTTCCGAGACGGCTAAATTCTATCCCGTTACAGTGGATGGCACAAGAATGGAAGTTGCGGCGGTAAAAGCTTCAGATGGAACAATCCGTACAGCATTCAACACCTGCCAGGTGTGCAACGGCTCTCCTAAAGCGTATTTTGAGCAGAGCGGCAACACACTTCAATGTCAGAATTGCGGCAATAAATTCCCGATGGACAGTGTGGAGGTGGAAGCAAACGGATGTAATCCTGTACCAATTTTTGACGAAGATAAAACCGTAACAGACGAATCCATTACGGTTTCTTACGATACATTACAAGCAAATACTTATCGTTTCTCTCCAAACTGGAAACAATAATCACATATGTGCAGTCATAGAGCAGCTTATCTCCTTGCCATTGTCTTTGAGATAAGTTGCTCCCCAATCATACATGGTTTCCAAAATCGGACGGATGCTGCGGCCTAAATCGGAAAGTGAATACTCTACCTTTGGAGGCACAACGGGATACACAGTACGGATAACAAGATTATCTTTTTCCAGTTCCCGGAGCTGCTGAGTCAGCATTTTAGGAGTAGCCTGCGGGATGAGCTTGCGAAGCTCTCCGAAACGCAGGGTCTCATCAATCAAATGCCAAAGGATAAGAGATTTGTATTTTCCGCCTATCATATCTAGCGTTACGTCTACGGGACAGTTATACTCAGTATGGTTATAGTTCATCTTTTTCACCTCCTTAGCTTCTGTTAGTATATTTTTTAATACTATAGTATATAAGGGTCTGTATATAACAAAAGAAGCATTACTATAATTATAATATCATTAGGATTGAGCGGTGTCAAGAATTAAATAGTATCATTTAGGGTACTATTATACAAAAAAGTGCATACTTGCAAAATTATAAATTATGGTTAAACTAATAGTAGAGGTTGAAAAATCTCGAAGAAATAAAATGGAAAGAAATGAGTGAGGTGATTTATATATGAACAGTCAGGTACTTAGTATTAGAGGTATGACCTGTGCAGCCTGCGCACAGCGAATAGAAAAGACAGTGCGGAAGCTTTCCGGCATTGAGCAGGCAACGGTGAACCTGGCAAGTGAAAAGCTGTTTGTGGAGTATGATGAAAGCATTCTGCCACTTACCAAGATTAAGGAAGCTGTAACGAAAATCGGATATGAGGTGGTAGAAAAAAGCGAAAGCAGCAATGTCACTATCCCCATCGGCGGTATGACTTGTGCAGCCTGTGCACAGCGGGTGGAAAAAGGAATCAAGAAACTTCCCGGAGTGACGAGCGCAACAGTTAATTTTGCTACGGAAAAGGCTGCTGTTTCCTACGATCCACATCAAATACGTTTGTCGGCTATCCGGGAGGCGATTGAGAAAGCCGGATACGAGGCGTTGGAAGTGAATAAAGCGGATGCTGCTGACGAGGACAGAGCGCGGAAGCAAAAGGAAATCAAGGTACTTTGGAGAAAATTTATTGTTTCCGCAGTTTTCGCTCTTCCCCTGCTGTATATTGCGATGGTCCCTATGCTGATTATGTACGGAATACGGCTGCCCTATCCAAAAGGGCTTGACCCAATGAATTATCCGCTGATTTATGCACTGTTACAGGTCGCGCTGGTGATTCCGGTTATCGGTGTGGGCTATAAATTCTACACCATTGGTTTTAAGGCACTGATACAGCGAAGTCCGAATATGGATAGCTTAATTGCCATCGGCACAACTGCAGCTATTCTGTACAGCATTTACAACACATGGCTGATAACCCAGGGAGAATTTAAAGCAGTAGACTCCCTCTACTTTGAAACAGCTGGCGTGATTATAACACTGATTCTTCTGGGCAAATCCCTTGAAGCAGTATCTAAAGGAAGAACCAGCGAAGCGATTAAGAAACTGATGGGGCTTGCACCAAAAACTGCTCTTATTATACAGGATGGTGCTGAAAAGGAAATTCCCATTGATGAAGTTGAAATTGGAGATGTTATCATCGTAAAACCCGGTGCAAAAATTCCGGTGGATGGTACGGTTACAGAGGGGCATACTTCTATTGATGAATCTATGCTGACAGGCGAAAGTATGCCGGTGGATAAGAAGGCAGGTGACCCGGTATATACAGCATCCTTAAATACCACTGGAATGATTCAGTTTAAGGCTGAAAAGGTTGGCTCTGATACCGCACTGGCGCAAATCATCAAGCTGGTGGAGGATGCACAGGGTTCAAAAGCCCCAATTGCAGCAATGGCAGACAAAGTATCCGGTGTGTTCGTTCCGATTGTATGTATCATTGCCGTACTTGCAGGTGTGGCATGGTTAATTGGAAGCGGCGGAGATGTAAAATTTGCCCTGACCATATTCATTTCTGTTCTTGTTATTGCCTGCCCTTGTGCTTTAGGCCTGGCAACACCTACCGCTATTATGGTTGGTACAGGGAAAGGTGCTGAAAACGGTATTTTGATAAAGGGTGGGGAAGCTCTTGAAACGGCTCACAAAATCAACACGATTGTCTTTGACAAGACAGGTACGATTACGGAGGGAAAACCTACTGTTACGGATGTCCTGACGACTCAGGACTCACCCGCTGATTATCTCCTGCAAATGACGGCTTCCGCTGAAAAGAGCTCGGAACATCCATTAGGCCAGGCGATTGTTACCGGAGCCCAGGATAAAGGCTTAGAACTCTTAAAAGTAGACAGTTTTAATTCCATTACCGGACGCGGCATTGAAGCAGTTATCAATGGGCAGACTGTTCTTGCCGGAAACCGCAAGCTTATGGATGAGTGCAGCATCTCCCTCTCCGTATTGGAAACGGATTCTGACAGATTAGCGGGAGAAGGGAAAACACCGATGTACGTGGCTATTGACGGAGAGCTGGCTGGTATTGTGGCTGTGGCCGATGTTGTCAAGGCTTCCAGCAAAGGTGCCATTGAAAGTCTGCACCGCATGGGTATTGAAGTTGCCATGATAACAGGCGATAACCGCATGACTGCGGACGCTATCGCGAAACAAGTTGGTATTGACCGTGTACTTGCAGAAGTACTGCCTCAGGATAAGTCTAATGAGGTTAAAAAGCTGCAAGGCGAAGGGCGCAAAGTGGCAATGGTGGGCGATGGTATCAATGATGCTCCGGCTCTGGCCCAGGCCGATATAGGTATTGCAATCGGTTCCGGTACGGACGTGGCGATGGAAAGTGCAGATATTGTGCTTATGCACTCCGACCTCATGGATGTTCCTACGGCCATTGACCTAAGCAAAAAGACCATCCGCAACATTAAGCAAAATCTCTTTTGGGCATTTGGTTACAACGTAGTGGGTATCCCTATTGCGGCAGGTGCGCTTCATCTGTTCGGCGGCCCCCTGCTGAATCCCATGTTTGCGGCGGCAGCTATGAGTTTAAGCTCAGTTTCAGTATTGACGAACGCTCTGCGTTTAAAAAGATTTAAGGCGGCAAATCAGGAAAGGAAAGGTGCATAACCATGAAAAATAAAATGAAACGTATCGTGGTGGCTGCAGCCGGGTTAATGGCAGCGATGGCACTAACCGCCTGCTCCGGGCTGAAATCGCTGGATGTGGTCGGCCAGGGATCCATTACCTCTTTTGAGGAGGTGCTAAAGACCATGCCCGACCAGGTGCAGGTCGATGAGACAAATGTGGGCTGGGCGCTTTCTGCGCCGGATGATTCAGTACGCTTTATTTGGAGCGAGGATTACAGTAATGCCCCCTTGCATGATGTTATGCTGGAATTTGATGCACAGCCCTTCCTGGATGCAGGGCTCGACCCCGAAAAGCTGCCGGATAACTACGCTTTCTATGAAGGAGATACGATGGGCAGCACAGGAGGCAAAATGTTGATGGTTGGTACAAAGCTGGGCAGTGACAAACTCACATACAATGGCAGCCCCACAGCGGTGACAGCTTATGAGCAGATTGTCAATAACTACCGGGGTTCTATTAACTTCCACACTTCTCTTGACCATTACGGAGTGAAACTGGGCGACGGCAATATGTTTGAGTGGGCAAAGGATATGGAAACGAACGGCTACGACCACAGTGATCAAGATAAAGACATTGTATTCGTTTTGAATCCTCAGCCTTTGATTGAGGCGGGCGTTAATCCTGAAAAGGTTGAGGGATGGGCATACGCCCAAGTTACTGTTGATGAACACGGTAAGGAAGAACAGGTTTGGAAATTACTCAAACCTTTCAATTTAAAATAACGGAGGTATAAAAATGGAAAAATTAATTATCAAAGTGGACGGAATGTCCTGCGAACATTGTGTGAAAGCAGTTACAAATGCGGTAAACGCATTGCCGGGAATCGAAAGCGTGGAGGTTGACCTAAAGGCCGGGACGGTCACAGTGGAGCATGACCCGGCGCAAAGTCCGGCTGACAAAATTAAATTTGAAATTGAGGAACAGGGCTACGATATAGTATCATAGTCCATAGGGGGAATCGCGTAAAGGCGGTTCCCTTTGCAGCGTTTAAAAATAACTTTTGGAGGTCACGGTGATGACCATGAACAAGAACATACTGGCGGTGGACGATGAACCGAAAATCCTTGAGGCTGTAAAGGCCTTTTTAGAGAGTAAAGGCTACACTGTCTGCACCGCCCAAAATGGCATGCAGGCTTTGGAAGTATTTGAAAAGCAAAATATCTCTCTTATTCTGCTGGATCTAATGCTTCCCGACATATCCGGGGAGGAAGTCTGCACACGAATCCGTAAAAAATCCCGTGTCCCTATTATTATGCTGACGGCAAAATCTGAGGAAGCCAATCAGCTAAAGGGATTGGATATAGGTGCGGATGATTATATCACGAAACCGTTTAGTCTGAAGGTGATTGCTGCCCGGATAGAGACCGTCCTGCGCAGGACAACCGACGATTTAGTGCCGCTTACAATCAAAAACTCATGGCGGGATGGAGATTTGACGGTGGACTTTGAAAAAGGTATTGTTTCCAAACATGGCAAAGAAGTGAATTTGACTGCAACAGAGCTAAAAATTCTTTCCGCGCTGATTAAATATCCCGGCAAAATATTCAGCCGGGAGGAACTGCTGACTCTTGTTTTAGGCGACAATACAGACAGCCTTGACCGCGTGATTGACAACCACATTAAAAATCTGCGCCAGAAAATAGAAGATGATACAAAAACCCCTGTGTATGTGCTGACAATACGCGGTTTGGGGTATAAGTTTGGAGGAGAATGATATGCGCCGCAAATTTCGTACCCAGCTAACGCTGACAATTGCCGTGATTGTGCTTGCTGCCGTTGCTCTCATCAGCCTGCTTGCCAACATATTTATCAACAAAGAGTTTGAAAAATATGCAAAGGAACAGCAGCAGGCTAATGCAAAGGATATTGCCGTCAATCTAAGCCGCCAGTTTGACAGTTTGACCGGGAAATGGGATTTGCAGTTTATTCATGGTGTGGGAATGTCCGCTATGTATGACGGGTATATCATCCGGCTTATGGATTTGAATGGCAATGTGGTGTGGGATGCCGAAAATCACGATATGGAAGCCTGTTCACAAATAATGATGGAGATCATAGAACGTATGGACAGGAAGCGTCCAAGTCTAAAGGGCAGTATTGTGTCACAGGAATATGACTTAAAACAGAACGGCCAAAAAGTTGGAAGTCTTGTTATCAGTTATTACGGCCCCTACTTTTTGAGCGAGAGTGATTTTAACTTTTTGGATTCGCTGAACCTTGTACTGGCAGCGATTGGTTCTCTTGCATTACTTTGTTCTTTGGCTGCCGGCGGATTTTGGGCAAAGCGCATCTCCCGTCCTGTCATCAAGACTGCACATATTGCCAAACAGATTGCAGAGGGGGATTATAAAATCCGCTTTGAGAGCAACATCAAAACCCGGGAGCTGGACGAACTTGTTTCTGCTGTCAACCATATGGCGTCCTCCCTTGACAGTCAGGAGGAGCTGCGTAAACGGCTGACAAACGACATCGCTCATGAGCTTCGGACCCCGCTCGCCGCCGTAGCTTCTCATTTGGAAGCTATTATTGAAGGGGTATGGGAACCTTCCACAGAGCGGTTACAAAGCTGCTATGAGGAAATAGGCAGAATTTCCGGGCTGGTCTCGGATTTAGAGCGGCTGGCAAAGGTTGAAAATGAAAATTTACGGCTGGAAAAGACGGATGTAGATTTACTGGAGCTTGCCCATACGGTAGTTGGGAACTTTGAGCCGGAAAGTGTTAAAAAGAGTATCTCTCTTTCTGCGGATGGGGTGGAATCCCATTTAAATGCAGACCCGGACAGGATGACACAGGTTATTGTCAATCTGCTTTCCAATGCAATCAAATATACGCCAGAGGGTGGACAAATCCGCATTATGGTCAAAGATACACCGCAAAACGGTATTATCACTGTGGAGGACAATGGAATTGGAATATCTAAAGACGAGCTGCCTCTGATTTTTGAGCGGTTTTACCGTACGGATAAATCCCGTAACCGTAAGACGGGAGGCGCAGGGATTGGATTGACCATTGTAAAATCCATCGTGACTGCACATGGCGGTACAGTGAAAGCTGAGAGTGATGCAGAACATGGGAGTAAATTTACAGTGGCGATTCCGAAGTATCCCATTCCCTAAACTAGCCGCCTGCAGGGCTAGGCTTTTCTTCAGATTGCTCACGTTTACTGTTGCTTGACAATAAAGAAAGAATAAGTGTATACTATTTTAGTAAATCTTGAGATATAGGGCAGATACGGGAAGATATAAACAGTACTTTTTGGATGTTTGTTCTGATTAGAGAAGGGGGTACAACTTATGAAAAGAATATTAGTAATGGCAATGTGTTCAATTATGGCAATAGGTCTGTTGGCAGGATGCGCATCAAATGACACAAAAGAAGCGGATAAAGAATCAACAACCGCATCTGGTGATACGGATAGTGGAAAAAAATGGATTATAGCTACAGATACAGTGTTCAAGCCTTTTGAGTACACAAATGAAAAAAATGAATTTGTTGGTATCGATGTAGATATCATAGCAGCTATTGCAGAAGATCAGGGATTTGAGTATGAATTGAACAGTCTTGGCTGGGATGCAGCCGTTGCAGCTGTGCAGTCCGGACAGGCTGATGCGATTATTGCAGGTGCGACTATCAAGCAGGAACGTATTGATTCAGGCTGGCTTTTCTCAGATGGGTATTATAATGCAACACAGACATTTGTTGTTGCAAAGGGTAGTGATATCAAGGATTTTGAGGGTCTTCGCGGCAAAAATGTGGCAGTTAAAAATGGTACTGCAGGTGCGGATTTTGCAGAAAGCCTGAAAGATACTTATGGATTTACTGTTACAGTTTTTGAAGATTCGCCAACGATGTATCAGGATGTTATTCTTGGCAATAGTGCAGCGTGTGTGGAGGATACACCCATTATGCAGGTGTCAATTAAAGAAGGCGATTTAGATCTTGAGATACCTGAAGGAATGGAAAGTGAAGGAGCTCCATATGGAATGGCCATTATGGATGAAGAGAATCAGGAATTGCTGGATTTGTTTAATGTGGGATTGGCTAATATCAAAGAAGATGGAACCTATGATGAAATCCTTAACACATATTTAAAATAACAGCATATAACTGCTAAGACAAACGTGGGAGATTAACCTTTGATTTCCTGCGTTTATTTGTATAAAGGAAATCATAGAAACCAGATGTGCTGTTCATGTTGAGACAATAAAGGAGTATATGAATGATTACAATTATTCAGAATTATGGCTTTATGCTGCTTACAGCCCTGGGGCGGACCTTGCAGCTGACGCTTTTATCGTTAGTATTTGCGATTATCATTGGTATGATTTTTGCTTTAATGAATGTGGGAAAGAACCGCATTTTAAATTTTTTTGGAACTGTATATGTGGATGCTGTCAGAGGTGTACCTTTAATTGTACTGGCTTTCTTTATCTATTTTGGTGTGCCGTCTGCTGTCAAGATGATGGGGATTCAAGGTTTTAGCTTCTCTTCACTTCTGGCGGGTACAATCGCGTTATCAATGAATTGTGGGGCCTATATGGCAGAGATTTTCCGTGCCGGTATAGAAAGTATTGACAAGGGACAGATGGAAGCGAGCCGAAGTTTAGGGCTGACTTATGGCAAGAGTATGCGTCTTGTTATATTGCCTCAGGCAGTACGTGTCATGATTCCCTCCATTATAAATCAGTTTATTATTACGCTAAAGGACACCTCGATTTTGTCTGTTATAGCATATCCGGAACTCACAAACATGGGGAAAATTATCAGTGGTAATACTTTTAAAGTGTTTCAGTCGTGGGCAATTATAGCTGTTCTGTATATGGTTATTATAGTCACACTAAGCAAAATCGCAAAGAAGATTGAAAGGAGGGTAAACCGTGACAGATAAGAAAAACATTATTCAGGTTAAAAATCTGAAAAAAAGTTTCAGTAAACTGGAAGTCTTAAAAGACATCAGCATCGATATTCAAAAGGGAGAAGTGGTTGTACTAATCGGTCCTTCCGGAAGCGGCAAATCCACCTTTCTGCGCTGCCTGAACCAATTGGAAGAATCAACAGCCGGTCAGATTATTATAGATGGTGTAGATATTACAGATAAACACACTGATATTAATAAGGTTCGTGAAAATATTGGTATGGTGTTTCAGCATTTTAACCTCTTTCCCCATAAAACGGTTGAAGACAATGTTATGCTTGCTCCTGTTGAGCTTAAGAAAATGACAAAGCAGGAAGCGAAAGATAAAGCAATAAAGCTGCTGAAGCGCGTAGGATTGGAGAGCAAGGCTGAAGTTTTTCCATCCCAGTTATCCGGTGGTCAAAAGCAGCGTGTAGCGATAGCCAGGGCACTGGCTATGAACCCTGATGTCATGCTGTTCGATGAACCTACGTCTGCGTTAGACCCGGAAATGGTGGGGGAGGTTCTGTCGGTTATGCAGGAGCTTGTGTCAGAGGGGATGACAATGATTGTGGTTACGCATGAGATTGGATTTGCTAAAGAAGTGGCGGATCGGGTATTATTTATGGATGATGGATATATAGTAGAACAGGGGACTCCAGAAGAAATATTTACAAATCCAAAAGAACCAAGAACAATTGATTTTTTGAACAAAGTCTTATAGGCATTTGGAGGAAAAGCAATGAAAAAGATCATTACAATTAGCCGTGAGTTTGGTGCAGGAGGAGGCGAAATCGGAAGAGCAGTTGCGCATAAGCTGAATTACGAATATTTTGATAAAGAAATAATCCTTCAGTCAGCCAGAGAATCCAACGTGGACGTAGATAGTCTGCTGAAATGGGATGAAAAAATTCCTATGGACTTTGGTTTTGCTCAAAGTTTGTTTGACTTTTACAACAAACCGCTGAATGAACGTCTGTTTGAGATACAACAACAGGTAATTAGAAGAATTGCAGAAAAAGGAAATTGTGTTATTCTAGGCCGAAATGCAAACACAATCCTAAAGGAATTTGATTACACACATCATGTTTTTGTTCATGCCGATTTTTCATGGAGATTAGAGCGCATGAAACACAAAATGTCAAAGGATACAGATGCAAAAATCTCAGAAAAAATAAGAAGTGTTGATAAAACACGGAGAAAATATTGTGCCCACTATACGGAAACGGAATTTGGCATGGCGAAATACTATGACATGTGCTTAAGTACTTCTTCATTGGGGATACCTGCCTGTGTGGATATAATTTGTACACTGGCAAAAGCCGAAGATATAGCGGAGTAAGACATAGACTATTTGTTCAGATTATAAAGAAAAATACATTATGACGATAGATGATATAAGCATAGATAATTGAAGTAAAATAAGCGCTTCCAGAGATGTGAATCTATGGAGGCGTTTTACTGCCATAAAAGAGCAAGAGATAGAGAATATGAATGCTGTACTTATTGAAGACGGAGTCTCTCAAAATAAAAGATTGATAAAGTTAAATAGCATTGCTATTCACCAAAGGACTGTATTGGAAGATTAAAAAGAGTTAAATTACTATAAAATAGCATAAGATTTTTAATTCCCCTTAATTCGAAGGAATTAGAATTCTTAATGAAAGGACGAAAATATGATTAAAATACTATTTGTCTGCCACGGCAACATCTGCCGTTCCCCTATGGCAGAGTTTGTGTTCCGTGATATGGTACAAAAACGTGGGATGGGAGATCTATTCTCCATAGCGTCCGCAGCAACCAGCCGTGAGGAGATTGGAAATCCGGTCCATCGCGGCACGAGGCAGAAATTAAAGGAAGTTGGTATCAGCACTGCCGGAAAGTGTGCTGTTCAGCTGCAAAAAAGGGATTATTCTGAGTACGACTATATTATAGGAATGGAGTATCAGAATATCCGTAATATCAACCGGATTATCGGAGAGGATAAGGAGCATAAGGTACAAAGGCTGCTGGACTTTTCGGCAAATACCAGGGATATTGCAGACCCCTGGTATACCGGTAATTTTGACCGTACATATGATGATGTTTTGGAAGGCTGTGAAGGCCTTTTGCAGTATATTCTGGAACATAATCAACTTTCATAACGTAATTATAAACCACAAGAAAAGCGTATTATAATTGAATTCCAGGATGACTTTTTATTGTTGACAAAACCGTGTAGGTGTAAGTTTTGATTACATTATAATCTTCTCTAAAGCTTTGAAGCAATGCATCCAGTGATTTGGTAGAGTCCGTAATTATTTTCATGATATACTCGTATTCTCCGGTGACGTAGTGGCATTCTACAATTTCTGGAATTTGCTGAATAAGCTGGCGGAATTTCTTTTGTGAGTCATAAGACTGTTCTTTTAGGACAACCGTGCAGAAACAGGTAAGTGATTTACCTAGTTTATGGTTATCTAATAGTGCAGTGTATCCGTTTATGTATCCGTACTGTTCAAGTTTCCGGAGACGCTCACTTGTGGAAGGCAGTGAGAGGTTTATTTGTTTACTAATATCTTTTAATGAGGTACGGGCATTCTTTTGAAGAGCCCGTATCAGAGTTTCATCAATCTTATCCATAATTCCCCCAAATCTAATATAATATGTTCATTTATAAATCTTAACACCCTAAATAATTTAGGTCAATATGAAATATACTTTATAATTTAAGGTGAAATACACTTAATATTTAAAAGTATATTGAAGTTATTGGACACTATTTACAACAAAATTCAAATAAATTATCATAAATATACATTATTAACAACGGTGTTGAAAGACTAATGGGGAATAGGAAAGGTGGTATTAAAATGAAAGTAGGATGTGTAAAAGAAATCAAAAAGTATGAGTACAGGGTTGGCCTGACTCCTGAAAATGTAAAGGAGTACGTGAGCCATAATCATGAGGTCTACATTCAAAAAAGTGCGGGAGAAGGTGCGTCTTTTACTGATGAGATGTATAGAGAAGCAGGTGCGGTTATCCTGGATACGGCAGAAAAGGTGTGGGCAGAATGTGATATGATTGTAAAGGTAAAGGAACCCCTGAAAGAAGAATATGATTTGATACGTGAAAATCAGATTATATACACATATCTTCATCTTGCAGCGGACAGACCTCTTACGGATGCACTTCTAAAGAATAAAGCTAAGGCTGTAGCCTATGAGACAATTAGAGACAGAAACGGAGGACTTCCTCTCTTAAAGCCTATGAGTGAGGTGGCAGGAAGGTTTAGTATTCAGGCAGGGGCGAGATGCCTGGAAGGTACAATGGGTGGCATGGGCTTATTATTAGGCGGTGTGGCAGGAGTCAGACAGGCAAATGTATTAATTGTAGGTGCAGGGGTTGTTGGAACAAGCGCGTGTAAGATGGCCGTAGGGCTGGGAGCCCGGGTAACGATTGCAGATAATAATTTAGACCGCCTGGCATATTTAGATGATATTTTTGGCTCAAAGATTCAAACAATGTACAGCACGGATGCTGCATTGGAAAAAGCCTGCCATGCAGCAGACCTTGTAATCGGATGTGTTTTGATTCCAGGCGCAAAAGCTCCAAAGTTAATAAAAGAGCGTTACCTTGACGGGATGAAAAAGGGGAGTGTAATTGTAGATGTCGCAGTGGACCAGGGAGGATGCTGTGAGACTACGGTTCCAACATACCATGATAATCCGACCTTTGTATTAAAAGATGTGGTTCATTATTGTGTGGCCAATATACCGGGAGCAGTTGCACAGACTTCTACAATGGCACTTACAAACTCAACACTCCGCCATGGACTGGCAATTGCTGATAATGGTCTGGAAGAAGCAATTCGGAAAGATAAGCTGCTTGCGCTCGGTGTGAACTGTTATGATGGAAAACTGACCTGTAAAGAGGTTGCGGAAGGATATGGAATTGAATTTGAGGATATCTTTGCACTCATCTGATTTTAAAATTAAAACTGGCAGGCTTTATTTCATAATGTGACTAAATCACAGAACTTTCTATGCTTAATGGGTATGATAATGGAAAAGAAAGCAGAGGAGGAGTTCATTATGAAAGTAATATTAGATAAAAAGCTTAAAGATTACATGAATGAAAAGGGAGAGAAGGATATCGTATTATATACCGACATGTGCAATACATGAGGTGGTTCCTACATGGAGATATTAGCAAGGTTTGCTAATAAAGATGAGAAACTAGAGAAAAAAGGATATGATAAGATTGCAAGTGAGTTAGGAGAAGTGTATCTGCCTCAGAATGGAATTGGATACTCTGATACTATAAAGTTTGGAATTTCAAAGTTTCTTTGGATGCCCCGAATTACAATAGAAGGGGTAAACATGGTGTGAAATTGTGGATAGGACGCACTGAAAAATATACTGACCTAAAAGAAGAACGCTGTAATGCGGAATAATATTCCGGATTTGCAGCGTTTTTTATGCTATAGGAAGGCGGAGAATCTTGCAGGCAAGATTCTTTTTATTTAATTTACCCGCACACTTTCATGTTGTAATTCGTTATACATATTGAACATGATATTATATAAAGAACGATTTGTTTTTACTCATTGTTGAAGCAGCAAAGGAGGGGCTTATAGAATTCATGGATATCGAAGAACAATATGATAAATTGTACCGGTACTGCTATATGCATACACATCATAGACAGACGGCGGAGGATATTACACAGGAGGCCTTTCTTCGTTTTTTTGAAAGTCATTCTTATAAAGATAAAGGGAAGAAACTGGCATATCTTTACACCATAGCAAAAAATCTATGCATAGATTTTTACCGGAAGAAAAAGGAACAGCCAGTTCCAGAAAAGGAGTTATTTAACAACGATGTAGAAATACATCAGAATTCCGCTGGGGATAACCAAGAGGAAATTATTGTACAGGCCCATATACTGAAGGAGGCAGTAGAAATTTTAGATGAGGAGAGTCAGGAAATAATATTTCTGAGGTATGTAAATGAATTAACAGTGGTGGATATTGGAAGAATATTGGGAATTTCCAGATTTGCTGTTCACCGTAGAATTAAGCTGTGTTTAAGTCAGTTGAAAGACAAGCTTGGAAAGGAGGAGTTTTTTTGAAGAATAAGATGAAGAAGCAGCTAAAAATTATATATGAAGCACCTGAGCCCTTAGAAAAAGAAGGTTTTCTAAAAGCAATTGGTGAGCCGGAGATTTCTCATTGGAGATTATTAGCATATCAGATCCGATATATCCGAAAATGGAACTGGGCACTGGCGGCAGTGATTTTCTTAACAGCAATAATTGGAGTGCGCACGCTGGAGAAGGAGATTATTTTCATAGTGGCAACGAGTGTTCCATTTTTAGCTTTGTCTATGGTAGTGGAGGGAAGCAGATCCTTAAGATATGGAATGGAAGAACTAGAGATGGCATCAAGGTTTTCAATTAAGACCGTACTTGCAGCAAGGTTAGGGGCCCTGGGGATAAGCAATATGATTTTGCTGTGCGTATTAGTGCCCGTTCTTTATGACAATAAAAGTGAGGGAATCCTGTATACGGGACTTTATATTTTAATACCCTATTTTTTGACAACATTTCTGGATTTGGCGGTAATAAGAAAGGTGCATAGAAATGAAGGGACTTATCTTTGCTTTGGAAGTACCGTTTTAGTAAGTGTGGGATGTCTTTTATGTGGTGGGGGAAATGGATGGCTGTCGAATATAATGCCATCAGGATATAAAGAAGGAGCTGGAATAATTATGTTAATTGTATTGGCGGTTCTTATTGCCAAAGAGATTAAAAAGGTATTTACACAATGGGAGGAATATGTATGGAACTTGTCATAGACCGTTTGACAAAACAATATAAGAATAAAATTGCAGTAGATCGTATTTCTCTGAAACTGGGAACAGGGGTATATGGTTTGCTGGGTGAAAATGGAGCAGGAAAAACAACATTGATGCGTATGCTTTGTGGTATTTTAAAGCCCACGGGTGGAACGGTTACTTTTCAGGGAACGGACGTATCGTCAGAGGAGTATCGGAAAGTATTGGGATATCTTCCACAAGATTTTGGATATTATCCTAATTTTACGGGTATAGACTTTTTGATGTATATGGCTTCATTAAAAGGATTGACAAAGTACCGTGCAAAAAAAAGAAGTGAAGAGCTTTTGGAACTGGTAGGGTTAAAAGAAAACGGAAGGAAAAAGATAAAAACTTATTCTGGAGGAATGAAACAGCGTCTCGGCATTGCACAGGCCCTCTTAAACCATCCAATGATATTAATACTGGATGAACCAACAGCGGGGCTGGACCCAAAGGAGCGGGTGAGGTTCCGTAATCTGATTGCAGAGCTTGGAAAAGACAGTATTGTGATTTTATCCACTCATATTGTGACAGATATCGAGCATATTGCAGACAGAATATTAATGATGCAGGATGGACAGCTCATTTTTAATGGGATGAGAGACGAAATTGGTGGGAATTTAGAAGAATTTTTTTTAGAGCAATTTGAGGAGGAGTAAAATAATGGGTAATTTCTGGACGCTTGCCGGGTTTGAGTATAAAAAGTTACTGCAGAAAAAGGTTGTTTGGGTGACTTTTATAATTATGGCAGTAATTTGTATATTAGCTGTCTGTCTGCCATATTGGATGAATTCTTATTCAATAGATGGGAAAACGGTCAGTGGGTATGAGATGACAAAAAGGTCTATTAAACAAAGCAAAGAGCAGTCAGGAACGAAGATTGATGATTCTTATTTAAAGAAAGCAAAGGAAGAACCAGACAGCATTCCGAACTCTATCTATAGTTTTCTTTTCTTGATTATGGATTCATCAGGAAAAGAAATAGGTGATTTTAATATGGCAGATTTATATAATACGAGAAAAGAGTTGATAGAGCAGCGGTGGGGAGAAGCTCATTTGACTAAAGGTGAGACGGAATATCTTGCAAGCCTGGAAAGGCAGGTGGAGATACCTGTTGTTTATGAGTATTCGGAGGGTTACGACCTAATGAATAGTATGATGAGCTTTGTTTGTATGATGCAGATTTTATTGGCGGCGGTCAGTATTCCGTCTATTTTGGCAGATGAACATAAGGGAAGGACAGACCAGATTATTTTATGTACACATTTTGGAAAGAAAGTTTTATATATGGTAAAAGGGTTTGTGGGAGTTACGTTTTCAGTTGTGAGTACGCTGTTGTTAAGCCTTGCAGTGGCCATACCAATATTCGCAGTGTATGGATTTGATGGATTCACCGCATCCATACAGCAGTCTGCACCAATGTAGTCTTGGATGATGACACTGGGAGAAAAGTTTTTGATTATCATAGCAGTTAACTTGATTTCAGCAGTTTTACATTGTGCAGCAGGCATGATGTTGGCAGAGAAAGCAAGAGGCACTGTTGCACCTATGGCAATCCTTATTGGTTTTATGATGATTTCAATGTTTTTAGATATGCCGGAGCGATATCGTATATTAGCACAAGCTTGGGATTGTGTTCCAGGTAATATTTTGACTTCTGGAGGGCCTTTTGGTGTGCGGTTGTTTAGTATATTTGGATATTATTTCACATCATGGAAAATGGTTCCTATTATTTGGTTATTGATATCTGCGGCGGCACTATTATCAGGATATCGGTTATATAAAAACTATCAGGTAGCAGGAAGGTAAAGGACCGCAGCTGGTAAAAAAATATAATCAGACAGCAGCTGTAGTGATAATATGCAGAAAGACATACCGGCTTAAAAAAGAAGAATGCCGTAATGCGGAACAAAGGTTCCGGGATTACGGTATTTTTTGATTTTTTTATCTTAAGGTATGAATTGAAGTTTAAAGGCATGTATTATATACTTAAATAATATGGGATGTATTTGACAAAAATCAAAAGCAGAATATCCTGGTACAAAAAATGAAAGTGTACGGAGAATGATGTGCTTCAAGGAGATAAGTATAAATTATAAGGCAGGAGAGCTATATGAATTTTTACGAAAGAGCAGCGTTAGTCTGTGAGCAGATTCCAAAAGGAAAGACAGCAACCTACGGACAGATAGCATTGCTTTGTGGAAAACCGAAGAATGCGAGGCAGGTTGGTTATGCTTTGAACCGCGGACTGGCAGGGGATGCCCCTGCTCACCGTGTGGTAAATGCAAAAGGAATCCTAAGCGGTGCGGCCTCTTTTGCAACCCCAAACCTGCAGAAACAGATGCTGGAACAGGAAGGGGTGAAGGTAACCTGGACAGAGGATGGATGGCGGGTGGACCTGAAAAAGGATGGCTGGAAAAATACAATGGAAGACGCTCTCTGGCTCCGCAATGAGTTTGATGCACGGGATATCTGATAAAAATAAATGTGAATTTGAAGGGATGAAAAACATATGGCAGCTTAAAGAAACATAAGGGTACGGAAATTATGAATAAAACGAAAATAATTAACGAAAGTATTGATTACATTATACAACACCTTGATGAAAATATTTCTGTTGAAGATGTGGCAAAGTATTTTCACTACTCAAAATACTATTTTTGCAGAGTATTTAAGGAAATTACCGGCGAAAGTATATATGCGTTTATGAAGCGTTTGAAAATGGATCAAAGTGCTATTGATATTAAACTGGAAAGAAATAAAATGATTACTGACATTGGATTGGATTATGGGTAGAGTTCGTCTAATTATAGTTCAGCCTTTAAAGGCCATCATCATATTTCTCCGGCTGGATTTCGGAAATCTGTAGATTTAGCAAGTGTGTTTAATCCTTTCTTTCCTGAAAAATTGGAAAAATTCAAGACATTCCATGATTATGACAAGCCTATTACAATACAGTATATAAATGATTTTTTCGTTATTTACGAAAGATTTATTGGGAATTATGTTGAGCTAAAAGAAAAATGGTACAGCTTCATGGAGGCTTACAAAACAATTATGAACAAAAGCACCATTTTGATAGAGAAATTTTATAATGACCCAAAGGTTACTGGTTTGAATCAATGTATATGTGATTTGTGTATGACCGTGGATGGAATTCAAGAAACAGATAATACAGCAACGATAAAGGGTGGGAAATTCTCAGTTTATCGCTATAACGGAAAAATACAGGATATTTTTCGCATTCTTCAAGGAATATTTAGTGTCTGGCTGCCTGATAGTGGTTATGAAATGAATCAAAGATATGGATTGAACATATATAGGCAAATTGAGAAAAATAATGAATGTGTGGTAATGGATTTATGCATACCAATTAAATAGGGCAAGAATTCAGAAGTAATTCAAGAGATCTTTTTCTACAATTAGAATTGTCTAAGATAGATAATTCGATTAGAAAGAGATCTCTTTTTATTTGAAAAACAAATAACAAAACTTGTATTAGGTTTAGAAAAAATTGCACACATTGCTTGTGAAAAAGAAAGGAGAAATTAGCATGAAAAAATTTGGAGATACTCCACCTGTTATTTCCTTATGATAATAACTTGGGAAAGGAAATATAGAACAGTGAAAAATATCATCTGGGATATTGAATATAACTCGACACCATCAGTGATTCAGTATTGTAAGAAATGTGGTAAAAGAACTGAATATATAAGTTCTGGACAATTTCGAGTAAATGCACAAAGAAAATATCTGGATATTTGGCTGATTTATAAATGTAGCAATTGTGATACTACATGGAATGCAGCTATTTATTCACGTATCAATCCCCAAAACATAAGCGGACAATTATTGTAATGCTTTCACAACAATGATGAAATGCTTTCAAGAGAATATGCAATGAATACTGAATTTCTTCAACGCAATGGTAATGAAAGGATTAGTACCATTCCAAAGCGGAACTTACGGAAGCTTAGGCTAAACAAAGATGTTAGACTCATATTTAATAAAGCAGACACGTTTTAATTATAGCGAGGGAATATAGATATGCCAAAAACGCTCGTAAAAATAAAGTGAGAAAATAATTTAGTTTCTTTCTTGACAAGTGAACGATTGTTCACTATAATAGTGGTGAGCGACCGTTCACCACTATTATTTGTTGGAGGTTATTATGCCAAAAAACGAGACACGGGATACAAAAGAAGTTATTTTAACGATTGCATTGAAATTGTTTTCTGAACGAGGCTATGAAGGGGTTGGTATCCGGGACATAGCAAAAGAAATCGGAATACGGGAGAGCGCCCTTTACAAGCATTACAGTGGAAAGCAAGACATTTTTGACTCAATTCTCAAAGACATTGAGCGTCGTTATCAAGAGGAAGTCTCCACTTTTATCCCTCCTGAAAGTGTGTCCAGTATGCTCTCGGGAGAAGGTGATATAAGAGCGGAATTATTCTGTATCAGCGTTGCGATGTTCCAATTCTATATCAAAACAGAGTATGGTTCGCAATTGCGCAGAATGTTAACGATAGAGCAGTATAGAACTTCAGAAGCAAGCAAGTTTTTTCGGGAATTGATAATAGACAATGGTTTAGATTATATATCAGGCGTGTTTACTAACTTAATAAAAGATGGAGTTTATATTGATGCTGACCCAATGGTAATGGCCTTGCAGTTTTATTCACCTTTGTATTTGCTGTTATCCAAATACGACAATCAGCTTGAAAAATATGAAGAGGCTATATCATTTTTAGAAAGACATATTTCGCAATTCAATAAAATCTATTTAAGGAGTGATAAACAATGAAAGGAATTGGGATACTGGCAGCGGAGTGGTTTATAACCTGTCTAATTATTTATGCTGGATTATCTGGCAAACAAATATTATTTATTAATGGGCCAAGAACGGCAGTTATTACTTTGGGAATAATCGGATTTGCAATGTGCATGATAATGCCGACCATAGGTAAATTCATCAGTAATGCCCCTGCTCACCCTCTCACAATTATGGGGTACATTTTTGGTGCAATCGCATTACTTACTACAATAGCGCAAATATTTAAATGGGATATTCCTACCATTTATGACCCGAAAATTGCGCTTTTTGTAGTTGCTGGCTGCATTGTTATGAAGTCAATTATTGGCAGGTTTGCACCGCTGATAGTTAAATAAGTAGCCGAAAAGATTGCCCCAATGCTGAAGATGTAAAAAAAGCCGAGCAGTTTGCAAGATCAATCTGACCGATACCACAATGGATGTGAATGATCTTGATAAATGTTTGTACCAGAATAAAAATGGAATGGCTCAGGCCGAAATTAGAATAGAGATGGCTGATAGTGCTATGTCTTGTATCCATTACATCAAAACAGCAATTGGTTACACCTCCCTGTTTTTTGTCAAATGATATTGTTAAATATATTAAGTGTGGCTCCATTCGCAGAACCGGACAGCCCACTCATCTCCCCGTGATTTGTAGTATACCGGTTCCTTACATAGAAAGTATTAAAAAAGACCCCTGAAGCCAACAACGCTTTTTGCGTTTTGTCTTTGAGCGAATGGGAAAGGAATGCATATAACTATGAAACTAAAACACGAGCTTCAAATGCACTACAAAACGAAAATGCAAGCCGGGATTTGTTTTATATTATTCTCATCAATGCCTGTTCACTGCAAAATACGTGTCATTGATTGAAACTGTCGCAAAGGCAAAGGGCGTAGAATTACTTGCCGCTATCAATTGTTCTGACCGCTTTTTATGTAAAGAATAATAGAAATGTTTTTCAAGTATCATTATGCATGCATTGGCAAACCTGCCAGGAGCAATTATGATGGTTATAGGGATAATATAAAGTATATTTTTATATCTCACATTGGAGGTTAACGATTTGATAAAAATAGCAATATGCGATGATGAAGTTAAATTTGTTGCCGAACTGAAAACCCTAATCAGGCAGTATTTGGAAGAATTAGGCATAGCAATTTGTACGGTTACATATTCAGACGGAGCAGAACTGATACAAAACTATCCGATGGATATTGATTTAATTTTCTTGGATATTCAAATGGCTAATGTGAACGGCCTGCAGGCTGCCGATGCCATCCGTAAGATGGACGCAAAGGTCAGCATTATTTTTCTCACATCAATGGCTCAATATGCCTTGGAGGGCTATAAATACAATGCCACGAACTTCATCATCAAGCCCATAAAGTATGTTCGGCTGAAAGCGGAACTGGATAGATGGCTCTCTCATTTTACTCAGGAGGAAAAGGAGTATATTCTGATTTCAAACAACGCAGGAAAGCATAAAGTGTTTCTGAACATGCTGCAATACATTGAAACCTCCAACCGCAACCTCATGGTGCATACAGAGGGTGAAAGCCTTATTGACTACCGCAAGATGAAGGATTTGGAATCGGAGCTGCCAGAGGCCGCCTTTGTGCGCTGCCATTCCGGTTATCTTGTGAATCTGTTTTTTGTGAAGCGTATTGAAAAGCTTGAAATCCAATTGACAACAGGTGAGAAAATCCCTGTCAGCCAACCCAAGAGAAAATATGTTATGGCGCGGCTTGCCAGTTATTGGGGGAGCAAACTATGACTCTATTTTTTAATGGCATATATTACCTCATAGAGATTGGAGGGGCGCTTGCATTCCTTCAAGTATTGAACAGTTTTATTCCGAAACGGGATCATTGGCCAATGAAAATACTGGCAATCTTTTGCTGCTGTTTGATTTCCGCCACCGTTATATATGCTGAAGATTTCATCAACATTATTGGTGTATTTGCAGGCCTTTTTGTGTATATGGCTGTGTTTCACAAAGGAGAACTTATTCCAAAGCTCTCCATTGCGTTCATCATATACCCACTGCTTATATCGCTGAATTACTTGACCCAGGACATCGGAATGCGGGTCTATTTTATGCTTCCTGTTCAAAATCAGCTTACTACGGATATTACACACTCTGTATCCTTACTGATTCGCCCGCTGTTCTGGCTGGCAGTATGGCAGATGAGCAAAAGACGCGCACAGAACCTGTCAGCCTTGCTTGACACAAAAATGTGGTGGCTCTTAAACAGCATTTGTTTGGCGGTGATTGTAGGACTTCTGATGGTTTTGCTTGCTATTCCCGAAAACCTTATGATTACCTACTCTGTCGCCTTGGCCTGCATAATTACGATATTAGGAATTCTTTACCTGATAGGGTACATTGCCAACTCTGTTCTGACAGCCTCGCGGCTTCATGATTTGCAAAAAGAATACCAATACTACGAGGAGAAACTGAAAGACGAGGAACGGGTACGAACGATTTACCATGATATGAAGAACCATCTATTGCTTTTGCAGTCTGATTATGGCCGCGAGGGCAGTACAGAGGTACAGCAGTTGATAGAATCTGTTCAAGAGCAAATATCAGGCTATGAGAATTACTATCACACTGGCAACACCTTTTTAGATGTAATACTGCGGGATAAGGCGGCAAGAGCTAAAAGATATGGTATTGACTTTTCTGCCATGATTCATTTTGACGATGGTGAGTCTATGGCTCCACTGGACATCAGCACCATTTTTGGCAATGCTCTGGACAATGCCATTGAAGCCAATTTGAAGTTGCCCGTAAGTGAAAGGATGATAACGGTGAAAGCAGAACGGGTGCGGGATATGCTGTCTATTCTTGTTGAGAATCAAACAGCGGAAACCGCCGCTGCCCGGTTGGAAACACAAAAGAGCGATAAGCTGCTTCACGGTTTAGGTCTTTCCAGTATCAAATATGCCGTTGATAAATATGATGGCCAATGTGTGGTTACACCGCAAAAATCCTGTTTCACGCTTAAAATCATTATCCCAATTCCTGCATCATAAAAATGCTTTATCAATCCCACAGAATAATTTACCTGTGGGATTTTTTGTGTAATAGGAAATTACGTTCTATTACACAAATACCCTCCGGGGGATGCACACTACGCGCATAAGGAAAATGGTCGCTAAAGCGACCACGCTTCGGCGCGAGAGTCTGGCTTGCCAGACTCTTTATTTCAGTTCCATATTAGATTAAGCAGCGGGAATGTTAGTTTACGCAAAACCAATTGAGCTTAATTTTCCTGTATGTTAAAACAATCTTGCAAGAGAAAATAAACTTGATAAGGAGATTTTAACATGGGTATTGTTACAACAAATAATTTGAAAAAGTATTACGGCACTGAACCAAATATGGTACGTGCCCTTGACGGTGTAAGTATTTCAATTGAGAAGAGTGAGTTTGTAGCCATCATTGGCACTTCCGGCTCCGGCAAATCCACGTTGCTGAATATGCTCGGCGGGCTTGACCATCCTACCTCCGGTACAGTGAAAATAGGCACTCACGAAATAGGAAAGCTGAAGGACGAGGAATTAACCATTTTCCGCAGACAGCAAATCGGATTTATTTTCCAAAACTACAATCTTATCCCCATTTTGAATGTATATGAGAATATCGTGCTGCCAATTGAGCTTGATGGCAAAAAACCTGATAATGCATATGTGGGTTCGATTGTGAGGATGCTGGGGTTAGAGAAAAAGCTGAACAATATGCCGAACAACCTCTCCGGCGGCCAGCAGCAGCGTGTAGCCATTGCAAGGGCGCTGGCAAGTAAGCCGTCCTTGATTTTGGCAGACGAACCCACCGGCAACCTGGATTCCCATACCAGTGACGAGGTAATTGACCTGCTCCGGCTCACAAGCAGAGAGTTTCAGCAGACCATCGTAATGATTACGCATAACCCTGAAATTGCTGCTCTTGCTGACAGGACCATCCGTATTGAAGATGGCAGGATAGCATAATGAGAAGAAAGGGGACGGATAAAATGAAACGAGATCAATCAGCGATTGGGCAGATTTCAAGCCGCAGCTTCCAAAATAGTAAGGGAAGAAATATCGTGGCGGTGTGCGCCATTGTACTTACGGCCCTTATGTTCACTACTTTATTTGTGTTAAGTCAGAGCATAGAACAGAATCTGATACAAATGACGTTTCGGCAAGTTGGGTTTGATACCCATGTGTCTATCAAAAACATTGAAGAAGAACAAGCAAAGAAAATCGCCGCCCATCCTGATGTGCAGCAGATGGGAACCAGCATCGTTCTTGCCCTTGCAGAAAACAGGGAGTTGAGTGGACAGCAGGTCGAGATGCGTTATGCGGGTGAAGCCTATGCCGCCCATTGCTTTGCTCTGCCCACAACAGGGCATATGCCCCAGTCTGATGATGAAATCGCCCTGGACGATATTACCTTAGACCGTTTGGGCATTCCTCATGAAATCGGGCAGCAAGTAACGCTTGAATGGCGCAAGGATATGAACTCGGATAAATATACTACAAGTACATTTACCCTGTGCGGATTTTGGGAGGGCAACACACATGCAAGTGCAAGCATGGCGTGGGTAAGCGAAGGCTTTGCCAATTCGGTGTGTAACACACTGCCCGGCATTCCCACAGGGATTTGCGGGCTTCGCATGGTGCAAATCTCTCTATATAGTGACAAAAATATCGAGGGGGTCATGGACGGTATTCTTGCCGATACGGGTTTGACAGAGCTTCACTATGGCTTAAATCTGGCTTACGATTCCGCACTGAAAGAACAGGCATTTTCCGAAATGCTTCCTATGTATGGCGGTATGCTCCTGGTGTTCCTGGCCGGTTATATGATTATCTATAATATTTTTCAAATTTCGGTCACCGCTGATATTCAGTTTTACGGCAAACTTAAAACCCTGGGCACATCTAAAAAACAACTTAAAAGGCTGATATTCAGACAGGCAAACCGCCTTTGCTTCATAGGCATACCTGTTGGGCTTTTGTTCGGCTATTTACTTGCCGTAGTACTCGTGCCTGTGTTGATTGTCAGGCAAGATACAGCAACAGTGGCGGCAAATCCTTTCGTGTTCCTTGGTTCGGCTCTGTTCGCCTGGCTGACGGTTCTTGTTTCCTGCCTTCGCCCTGCTATGCTTGCTGGAAAAGTATCTCCTATGGAGGCGCTGCGGTATAATGATGCGTCGGGCAGCAGTAAGCGAAAGATAAAAAGAGGCCAAAATGGAGCATCTGTTTTCCGCATGGCGCTGGCAAACCTGGGACGAAACAGAAAGCGCACCGCCCTTGTAATATGCTCCCTGACTCTGGGCCTGGTTTTGCTGTCCTCGTTTTATGCGAAGAATGCGAGCTTTGATATAGACAAATATCTTGAAACCCTTACGCTCTCTGATTTTATGATTTCCGATGGAACCAGTGATGATTATATCAACGGATACGACCCCCAGGGAACAACTCTTAGCCACAAGCTTATGGCACAAGTCGAGGCGTTTGACGGCTTAGAAAGTACTGGAAAGCTCTATTCCCAGGAAACAACCGTATCAATCAGCCCTCAGGCACTGGAAAACATTAAGCGGTTTTATGGCATAGACGGCCGTTTGGATTCCATGAAAAACGATACTGCCTGGACGAACGGATACAATTCGGCGGTGACAACCGGAGAAGCAGCTTCCACGGTTTATGGCACAGACGGATTGATATGGGATGTTTTCAGCGATACAAGATATCTAATGGACGGAACCTTTGACCCGGCACTGTTTGCCACAGGCAAGTACGTTGTGGCTGTGGGGGTTGGTGATGACGATTATTCGGAGCAGATGCCAACTTTTTCTGTCGGTGAGGTTGTTGAGATTGACGGGAAAAAGTTTACTGTTATGAGCATTGTATATCCCCTTGAATCGGTATTTGGCGGTGCGGCTTCCTTTCCGTTCAGCCTTGACCTCGTGATACCTGCTGATGCGTTTAGTGAGCTTTATCCGCAGAACACGCTGCGCAAGCTGTATTTTAATGTCAGCGAAAACCGTATTGATGCAGCTCAGAGCATGCTTACAGAATATCAGCGCACAGTAGATTCTTCTATGCCAATTGTATCCCGTGCGAGCATGGAAAAACAGTACGAGGAACAAACGCGCTCTGCTTCCATTATGGGAAATGCGATTAGCGTTGTGATTGCACTGGTAGGTATTCTGAACTTTATCAACAGCATGATTACGGCTATTGTTTCACGGAAAAAGGAATTTGCCATGCTTCAAAGCGTGGGCATGACGAAGAAACAGCTTCGGAAAATGCTGATTTTCGAGGGGCTTGATTACGCCGTATTGACTTTGCTATGTGCTTATACAGCAAGCACCATTGCCGTTGGTGTGGCAGTAAGGGCAATGGTGGCGGACGGCTTTTCAACATTCCAGTTTACATTGACACCGCTCCTGATATGTACACCGATACTCTTTGCTTTCGCCATTATTATTCCGTATATCTGCTTCAAAAATTTGGAACGGCAGAGTGTGGTACAAAGGCTTCAGGGGATTAATTGCATATAATCAAATCCATTGAATACACTATGAATGAGTCACGGAGTTATGAAAGGTACATACATGCACAAAGCACTAGATGATAATTATGTAGATTTATTAATTGACACTCAACTAGCAGAAAATCTTAGAACTGGATATGAGATAACACCGATTAATGAAAGAAATTCTATTTTACATTCGCCAGTTGATATGTTTAATATGTGCTCCTTAGGAATTTACCCTTACCATATATTCCCCACTATTTATACTTTATGCTCAATGGTTTCGCTTGAGAGTTCGGGAATCTCTGTAGCTCATAGCAATCCAAACTTTGGACTTTTTGGGCAAGGGGTAATCATAGGATTTGTTGATACTGGCATCAATTACCAGCACCAGGCATTTTTAAATTCTGATGGAACATCCAGGATTTTGTATCTCTGGGATCAGAATATTGAGGGTTCCGGTATAAAGCCTGATGCACCCTTTGGTTCAGTGTATGATAAAACATTAATCAATCTTGCTTTACTGAATCAAAAACCATTATCAATCGTACCTAGTTTTGATGAAGATGGACATGGTACTATGCTGGCTGGAATCGCTGCCGGCAGTATCGATGAATCTCAGGGTTTTAGTGGAGTTGCACCCAATGCAGAAATTGTCGTTGTAAAGCTCGCCCGGGCAAAGCATTACAATCGGGCGATATTTAATATACCTGACACTGTTCGGTGTTATGCAGAAACAAATATACTGATTGGTATTGAGTATATCCGGAAAATTGCAGAAAGGCTTAAGCGCCCCTTGATTATTTGTTTTGGAATGGGCTCCAGTCAGAGTGATCATGATGGCCACAGTGCATTATCATTATATTTAAATAACATCTCAACTACTCCCAGAAAAGGTGTCTGCATTTCAGCCGGTAATGAAGGCAATGCACGCAGGCATTATAGTGAAACTATGTCGAACGAACAGTCCGATAATACGTTTGAACTGAGAATAGGCGAACTTGATAAGAATTTTTCAATGGAGATATGGCAAAGGTCGCCTGGTAAAATTGCTGTAGTAGTTGAATCGCCTCATAGTGAAAAAACTTCTGTTATCCAACCGCAATTTGGTCAATGCTTTGAACAAACTTTTGTTTTCAGTAATTCCAAAATATATATAAATAACATAATTGTAGAAAACGAAACCGGAGAACAGCTAATATTAATACGGCTTTCAAATGCAGTGAGTGGTATCTGGAAGATACGTGTTATTAAAATTGATACTATAACGATGCAATTCAATGCCTGGCTGCCTTCTGGAGATATCATAACAGAAGAAACGTATTTTCTCAGATCCAACCCATATACAACGGTTACAGCTCCCGGTAACGCCCGTAATCCAGTTACTGTAACAGCTTATAATCAGAACACGAATAGTATCTTACCTGAATCCAGCCGTGGCTTTACTACCAGCAATGTAGTAACACCTGATTTGGCAGCTCCTGGTTTTAATATAAAATGTCCGACTATTATAAATACTTATGGAAGTGCAACTGGTACAGGTGCCGCTGCTGCCCATAGTGCAGGAATTATGGCTCTAGTATTAGAATGGGCAGTAATAAAAGGAAATTACACTTCTATATCAGGCAGAGATATTAGCAGATTACTAATCCGGGGAGCAGCAAGAGAAAACACTATAGAATATCCTAATAGAATTTGGGGATATGGAAAAATTGATATTATAGGTTTGTTTAGAGGATTAATTTAAATGCTCTGTTGATACCTTAAGTTTTGCAGCAAAAAAAGTAAAAAACACCCGTTAGCCCAGAAAATTGATATGCGGGCTGACGGGTTTGTTTTTTTGTCGTAAAAACGTAGTGTTTTCACTCATCTTTTTTCCGGTTGTTGTAGTCACATGAATTGTGTAGGGAAATATGCGGGATTTAGGCATCATGTCTATTGACCTCATAAAAATAGATCAGACATTTACAAACGACGTGGCGACGGGCGAGTATACGCATTTGTTTATGCGGCTGATCACAATGTTGGGGCTGTTTGATGTCAATTTATGCAAAAGGGATGTGAGTGCATTCATAACACAACTAGTTAATTGTCTCTACTATGAAGTTGACGAAGAAGCCGAAAACGTATTAAAATAAGGATAAAAAGAATCAAATTATGAATATACACTAAGAAGCATTTGCCAATAAAAGATTGAATAAATTGGAAAGCAAGTGCCAGAAAGAGAACAAAAATGACCAAAGAGGAAATACTCAAGAAATATTTTGGATACAGTGAATTTAGGGAAGGACAAGAAGAGCTGATTGACGGCATACTAAAAAAGCGAGATACAGTTGGTATACTACCAACATCTTCTGGAAAGTCCTTGTGCTTTCAAATCCCAGCACTCATGTTTTCGGGAATTACCCTTGTGATTTCACCTTTGATTTCCTTAATGAGAGATCAAGTGATATCCTTAAACGAGGTGGGAATTCATGCGGCATTTCTGAACAGTTCGCTGACACAGGGGCAGTATTATAAAGCACTTGATAATATGAAAAAAGGGCAGTACAAAATTGTATATGTAGCTCCGGAGCGGTTGCTGACAGATTCTTTTATGCAGGCAGTGCTAGAGGTGGAGATATCAATGCTTAGCGTAGATGAAGCACATTGTATTTCACAATGGGGGCAAGATTTTAGACCAAGCTATTTGAAAATCATTGACTTTTTGGATCGGCTTCCTACACGTCCTGTTGTAAGTGCATTTACAGCAACAGCGACAAAGACTGTTAGAGAGGATGTTATATCTCTCTTGCGGCTTTCGGAGCCAAACATTATAATAACTGGATTTGACCGGAAGAACCTTTCCTTTTCCGTAATACATGCAAAAGACCGTTATCAAATTACTTCTGGATATGTGAGAGAGCATATAGAAGAGTGTGGGATTATCTATTGCCTGACAAGAAAAACTGTGGAAGAAGTAACTGAGAAACTACAAAAAGAAGGAATCAGCGTGACAAGATATCATGCAGGTTTAAGCGATGCAGAGCGAAAACAAAATCAGGATGAATTTATTTATGAACAGAAGCGGGTTATGGTGGCGACCAATGCTTTTGGGATGGGGATTGATAAATCCAATGTACGTTATGTAATTCATTACAATATGCCAAAAAATATAGAAAGTTATTATCAGGAGGCCGGTAGGGCCGGACGTGATGGTTTGCCCTCTGAATGCATCTTGCTTTATGGTGGTCAGGATGTAGTAACAAACCAGTTTTTCATTGATAAGCAGCAGACAATGGCAGATGAGATGGACAGCAGTATGCTGGAGGAAGTGAAAGAAAGAGAACGGGAAAGGCTTCGGAAGATGACTTTTTATTGCTTTACGAATGATTGTCTCCGGCAGTATATTTTAAATTACTTTGGGGAGCAGGCACCGGTTTACTGTGGGAACTGCTTAAATTGTTTGACGAAGTTTGAGGATGTGGACATTACAGATATAGCTATAAATTTGATTGGATGTGTAAAGACAAGCCATCAAAGATATGGAATTGTAATGATTATTGATACGGTACATGGCAGCGCCAATACTAAGATTCAAAGATGCCGAATGGATGAGAATCCTTATTATGGGACGCTAAAGGGAATTCAGATTCATAGGCTTCGCCAGATTGTGAATTACCTCATCTTAAAAGATTACCTAACGTTGACGAATGATGAATATCCTATTCTAAAGCTATCCGGTCAGTCAGAGTCTATACTTTTACAAGAGGAACCAATTATCATGAAAGTGGCTAAGGAGAGGGAGCAAGCCCAGATAAAGAAAGAAAAGAAATCAGGGAAGAGTAAAAGTGTTGCAGCAGTTTTGGATGAGTCTGGTGAAGAACTGTTTGAGAAGCTGCGGGCGTTGCGTATGGTAATCTCAAAAAAGGAAAAGGTTCCACCTTATCTTGTATTTTCAGATAAGACGCTTGTACAAATGTCTGCAATTAAACCAAAGACTAAAGAAGAAATGCTCGGAGTTTCAGGTGTGGGAGAGGCAAAATACCAGAAATATGGAGAGCAGTTTTTAAAGGCCATTCAAGATTGATTACTAGAGGAATGTATTATTAGTATTCTTTCCTCATTAGTATCTCACCTTATGTCTGCCCCCCTGACCTTATAAGAAAAGAGATATTGCGCAGTACACAAGCAGCAAAACCATGCCAGCCACAAAATATAAGCTGCACCTAACCAGAATAAAAACAAATGGGTTAGTCCACTGATGCAGGCGTTCATTTATTCACGGTAACTGTAAGTCGTTATTTTTATCTGCCATACCGTGTTGTTTTACATATTCGATAAACTTATCGTTAGTCAGAGGTCTGCTAAAATAGAAACCCTGAAAATACTTGCAGCCAAGTTCACGCAGCACTTGGAGCTGCTCTTTTGTTTCTACGCCTTCGGCAACAGCTCTGACATTTATCTGACTACAGAGAGACAGGATAGATTTTACGATTTGCTGGCGTTGTTTGTCTTTGGTAATCGCATGTACCAGGGCAATATCCAGCTTTACTACATTTGCGTAAAAATCACAAATATAAATCAAAGAACTATGCCCCATTCCAAAATCATCAATGGCTAAATTCACGCCCAGGTCCTTTATTTTTTCAAGCTTGCTGCAGGTGGAGTCGCTACAATCAATTGCGGCGTTCTCCGTAAGTTCCAGCTCCATATACACGGGATTTATACCTAACTGATCAATATGGGACTGTACAGTCTGAACCAGCGATTCGTCTCCCTTTAGCTGCTGCGGGCTTAGATTTACAGAAAGAGATAATTTATTGTATCCTTTCTCGTGCCAGCTTTTTAAATCGCTGAATGCCTGATTCATAATCCATCGCCCCAACTCGTTTGTTAGACCGGCTTCTTCGCAAATGCTTAATATAATCAATGGAGATACATAACCAAAAGTAGGATGATTCCAGCGGAGAAGAGCTTCGGCCCCTGTGACTTCACCTTTACCGTTTATTTTAGGTTGATATTCTAAATATAGGGTTTGGGTATGGTTTCTGAGCCCGTCTTTGATCTCAGTCATTAAAGTGCGGGCAAGAGAACCTGTTTCATCGTGCCTGTTAAGAATTGTTTTCTTCGGCTGCTCCTGAATATATTCAATATTATTGCCTAAATTTTTAAAGACTGAAATCTGGACATGTTGCTGGTGCCTTTGCTGCATTCGGACAAAAGGAATATATATCAGAACAGCAAGTGTCAGATTAACAGCCTGCATCACAATACCGGCAATTGATCCTGTTCCAAGATAGCCTGATAAGAAAATGGGGGTTGTCCATTCTACGGTTTGCGTTACTGGAGGCGCCCATCCCATACATACAGATATCCATGCAGTAAGACACAGTACAACTGGCGAAAATACAAACGGAATAAAGAAATAGGGATTGAATATTATAGGCAGACCAAAAATCATAATTTCGTTTATATTAATCATACCGGGCAGAATAGATACCTTCGCCAACCGGTTTTCACTACTCTTTTTTCCGACCAATAGCAGGGCAATCAACAGCCCCAATGTTGTTCCAGCTCCTCCCAAATAAACATAAGTATCAAAAAATCCTTTTGTGAAGATATGGATTTCTGCCGTTGAAGATGCAACCGGCGTAGCGCCTGACAGCGCGTCCATAATGACATTGCCGCCGTGTATCCCAAAAAACCATAAAATGTGTGTGACAAGAACAATGAGCAATGCGGAAAAGTAGTTCTGCCCTGTCATAAATATATTGTTGATTGACTGTAAAAACAATGACTGACCATTGGTAAGCCCAATGAAATCAAAGAGCATTCTTGCCACAGTGAAAATAGAAATGGTAAGCAGGGAGGGAATAATAGCCCTAAAAGATGACCGGATTATGGAACTCCCATTATAACTAATCAGGTCTGAGGGCCAGATTCGGTCGTGGCATTTGTAAAAAAAGCAGAACAGATTACATGCCAGTCCAGATATGACCAGAGCGTTAAACATACCGGTAGAACCTGCTTCTGCGAAACTTATAATCACATTAGGGTCATGGGTAAAGACGATAAAAGAAGTGAAAGTTGTTATTACGATAATGATTGCGTTTACCTCTCCTGATTTGACAATCTTTTTATCCTGTGAAATAGCATAGCTAACTGTAATCAATGATGTAAGTGCCATGATTTGAAGCGTTCCTTTATGTATGCGCAGCCCAAAATCAAGCCAGCCTTCCCCAAAAACATGCAGCATGAAATCTTGATAAGCCGGAATAGGCAGATTCAGTAATGCCAGCACAATAGAGCCAATCAAAATAAATGGCATTAGGTATAGTAATCCTCTGCGCAGGGAGCGGATTAATTGCTGGTCTGCCAATTGGGAGATAAACGCATCAAATTTATCCATCATTATTCCTTAATTCCTCCCTGTATCTTCTTTTTTGAGCTTTGCATCGATACATCTTTTGATCAGCTTGTTTTAATAGGTCTGCACCATTAAAGGCAGAATTAGAACAATTAGAAAAGGATGTAATTCCATAGCTGAAGGACAAGGGGTAAGGTTTTTGGTTTTTATTCTCAAGTTCTTTTAACTTGTCGTACATTCTTGCAATGATTTTCTCAGCAGTATCCTCTTCACAGTTTTTGAAAATAATCATAAATTCATCACCTCCGTACCTGCAAACCATATCGGAATCCCGAACAGAAGAGAGAAGTACATTGGCAATACTTTTAATTGCATAATCACCTTCACTATGACCATAGTTGTCGTTGATTTGTTTCAGACCATCAATATCGGCAAAGGCAATACAGTGTGTTTTTGAAGGAATAGCCCGGGCTACAATATTCTCCAGTTCTTCCAGCCCGGATTTACGGTTATAGGTTCCGGTCATTTCATCCATCGCTGCAGACATTTTCAGGTGATATTCATTGATTTTCCACTTACTGATATCGTCAATCGTATTGAAAAAAAACGCTTGTCCGTTTGGCAATAAAAACCTGTCGGATGTAATTCGATACCATGTACTGCTGTTTTCTTCATAAATCTCCCTATGAACCGGAAAAGTTTTATCTTCTTTGTTAATTGCAATATTTGCTGCGATAAGCTTAAGTACACTGCTTTCCGTCTGTTCTGAAATGTATTCGATATCTCCGAATATTTCTTTTGCTGAAAGGTTGGCATATACCACACGTCCATTACCATCCACCTCCAAAACTGACACATGAAGCAGATCAAGTGTCTGGAGAATCTGGTGGTAACGCCAGCTATTGAATGATATTGGCAGAATGGAGGCAGCGCTTTCGGCTTCCTGGGTGGAAAATACGGCTACCTGATCAATTAGTTCATTACATGCATCAAATAATTCACCGGTATTCTCAAATTTACTGACGACAGCTCCTGCCCCCAACTGCCGCAGACACCATGACAAAATGGAAAGTTGGGAGTGCAGCCGCTTCAATGGACCGGCCATATAGTTATGGCGGGGAGGAATTGGGGTATCCAGCTTACCTTGAGAAAGGTCTATTGCCAGACGGTTTATTTCATTGAGATTCTGAATCAATTGGTTCATGTCTGTAACGAGTGTCTGCAATTCTGGTATAGAGGTATGTACTTCTTCCATTACGCCACACTGCTTACCGGATAGCAGCTTTCCCAGTACATCTTGTATAGCTGCAAGTGTCTTTTGACTTATATCGTCCACTTTTGTTACCTCTTTTCCTGGTGGTTCTCATATAGCTGCTACAAGCTATTTTTGAGTTGCGGAAAATCGGCAGGTTCTTTCTCCGGCAGCCCAGCAGTCGATTTCTTTTACAGTAAATTGGCGGCCGCTGTATGTTTCGAGAATACCTGCAATAAATCCCTCATCGTAGTCACACACGGTTTCTCCCGTGACAGGCAGGCCGGAACAATCCAGATCTTCTGAAACGGTCAAGGTAAAGGAAAGTGAATCCAGGTCGGCTTTTTCAATTCCAAGAACACCGATTTTCAGTTCCTTAAGTTTGTTGGTCAGGTTGGCAATAAAGAAATCAAAGTCACCGGAAAGATCAAGCACGTTTTTTGCCAATTCCGTACCGGCCAAATGTCCGGCGGCCCAATATAGGCGGCCTGCGGTTGCTTCATCGTATTCCCGGGATAAAATATCCTTCAAGGTATATTGAAACAGACGATAAACAAGCACTGGCATATCAGGCCCAAGGGTCTCTCTGCCCACACCAATATCTCCAAGGCCCTCCCATGTGAATTTGGATGGCTTATTTTCATATTGCATATAGGGTTCCTCCTTTAAGGTTTATTAAATAGAGTACATGACTGCACTCGTAGTATAAGAATAAAATGACTAAGCAAGATTATGGTTTGCTATGGACTGAATTTGCCTTTTTATGTTCCCAACTGGGTTGAAAAGGTATAGTTCCTTTTATATAATGTCCTGATAGGGGGAAGGAACTTTGGGGATACATACCCTTATTTTGAAAATTCTTTTTACCTGATCTGGCTCTATAAATAGCAATCCGCCCAACGCTTCAATTGTCTTCTTCGCGATTCGTAATCCAAAGCCGTGATAATCTTTATCGTCTTTCGTGGTTTCCGGTTCATCATTTTCGATTAACAGTTTACCGTTAAAAGAATTGGCAACCTCTACAATTGCCCATCCCTGAGTTTCCCGGCTTATGATCTCAACAAACCGTTCCTGATCGGATACCTTATCACTGGCTTCTATGGCGTTATCTACTATATTTGAGAAAACATGGACAATATCCAGCTCAGTCATTGAAACACTTTCTGGGAGATGAACATGTACTGAAAAGCGGATATCTTTTTCTTCACAGGCGTTGGCCGCATCCTGCAAAATGGAATCTAACAATATATTGTCGGAATAGGTTTTGTGAACAAGTACATCCCGCTGCATCGTATCATGGATATCGTCCAATATACGGATAGCCTTTTCGTACTTACGATTACGCAGCAGTGTTTTGACGGAAGTCATCAACTTCTCGTAATCATGCCGGAACATTCTATAGCTTTCTGTAAATTTTCGGTATGACTGATAATGCTGCACTTGGCGGGAAAGCTGTTCTTGCAGTTTATGGGTATGCAGCTCGTATTCAAGCAATTCTGATACTCTGGATGTATGGCTGAGGACAAACATCAGCCACACTTTACTTATAACACAGGAACCTAAGTATAAGGAAGAAAGCCAGGTTTGTCTGATATCATTATGGTATCGCCCGTCATTTATGAGCGTAAGAAATATCAACTGGAAAATCAGATAAATGACTACAAATCTAAGTTGTACTCTGTTATTAAACAAATGCTTCACTTTATTATCCGGCAGTATTACCTTACGTATAAGCAGGCTGACTAGCATAGAAAGAAATACAGTCAGTACAAATATTGTATGATAATAAATATCATTATGAAGAATCTCTTTTATGCTGATCTGCAAAATGATGGAATAAACCGACATGATAATTCCCCGGCTGCTGTATAAGGAAAACATATAGATGCTGCCTGCATAAAGGATTTGCATCCCGTTCACTTTAAACAAAAGATGAAACGCAAACATCATAGAACCCATCATGAGATAGACACCGAACCGATGTTCCAAAAACAAATAGGATAGTATGGTAACACCAATATTAAGTGCAATTGCGGCTGCATAAAAAATCCAGTGGCTCCTCTTATGTAAAAGGATTTTTTTGAAATATAAAAGAATATAAACATCGTATAGAATTAGTGAAGCGGGCCCTAACATCTGCATATTTTTTGTCCTCCGCTATTCATTGGTAAGCATGTATACTGGCACAGTTGATATATTCTTGAAACGCCTGTCTGACTTGCTTCATGTATGTAACACCAATCGGAATTTCTACGCCTGTCTTTAAACCAAGGCTGTTCTGTGCAAAATTTGCAATATAGGTCAGGTTCACAATATATGAACGGTGGACACGGACAAAGTTCTTATGCAGTAGTTGCTCCTCTAACTGTGCGAGTGCTGAATAAAAGCTGATAGTTTCATTTCTGTTGTAATGAACCGTTACAATCCGTTTCCGAATTTCAAAAAAAGATACTTCATTGACCGGAATCAATTTTTGGACACGGCCTGATTCACAGACAAACATATCGGTTTCCTTTTTTTGAGCCAAAGCCACGGCCCGGAGAAAGACTTCCTCGAATTTTGCTGTAGAAGTTTTTGCTTTCACCAAATAATTAACCGGCGAAACATCATAAGCATCAAATACATAATCTTCACTTGTGGTCAGATAAATAATTTCCGATTTACACCCCAGTGCTCTCAGCTTTTTTCCGGTATCCATTCCATTTAAGTAACCCATGAGGATATCAAGGTAAATGATATCAGCCTGATTCGGCGAACCAGACAGATGAAACAGCAAGCGTTCACCGCTGCTGAAAGATGAAATCATAACATCTACATTATTTTTCTTAGCTATCTTTTCAAGAAGTCTTGTATACCGGTTAAGGATTTCCAGATTGTCATCACATAGGTATATTGTCAACATAATGATTCGCCTGCCTTTCTATTTTTACCTGGGAGCCTAAAAATATAATGGTAGTATAACATGTTATATACGTTGAATCAATTATAGAGACATTTCAAAATTAGCAAAGCGCTTACTAGAACAACAGGTTATGGTATGGAGGATTCTTTTACTGTAAAAACTCCTTCGGCCTCAAACGTAGTATGCCGCCCTTGGATTAGCTCAAATGCGCCCGAATCAAAGTATTCCTGTGTTTCGCTGTTCAGTACACAGAAGATTTGCAGATCATGGCCCCGCACATGGCAGTCATTTTTTTCATATTCGGAATCTTCTTCCAGGTCATTTAAAAGATAGTTATAAAAGCCGGGGGATAACCTCTAAGTCAAAATAAGCCCCTATGGATTTAAAAGGGCGATAGCCATAATTATCAGTGTTTCCAGCATGTGCTGCCCTATTATAGAAACTTTTTTAATACCAATTGACAGCAGTATGCCGATTTCATACGGCCTGTCGCGTATCGACATTGTCATAATCAGGGATAAAAGCAATATGCTGATAACAATTATAATCAAAACAAGTATGTTTGCATAACCACTCAGCTTCGTTAAAGGCAGTATAGAATCGTTATATACTTTGTTGTTGATTATAATAAGGTAGGATTCCTCACGAATGCCATTCGTTTTCTTTATCATTTCAACAACTGTATCCATATCCTGTGAATCATTTAAAAAGAAAGTGGCGCCGTTCTCATAGATTTTCCGCTTCTCTCCGGAAATATCAATATCAATCTGGCTGAGTGCTCTTTTATCAGTAAATATGAAGTTCTCTGTAATATCGCACTCGGCGGTATTTTCATCAGCCACTTGAGGAAGATTTACGTTATAAACCCCTGCAATTTCAAAAGCATAGGAGTTACCGATTGCATCTGAATAAGAACACGTATGTTAACATATTTTAAATTTCTGGAAAGCACGTAATTACCTGTACCTTACACTTTGCAAATTTTCTGCTATAAATAAAATGAACCCTTCCCCATTAAGGAAAGGTTCTTAATTATTTCAAAGAATAGGTGCGATTCTTGTTTTCTCCATTAGACTTTAAAATGCCTAAAGATACAAACTTATTAAGATATCTTCTTGTTTGAGAAGCTTTACCAATGAGCACTGTTGAATCGTTCTCTTTATCAGATATAGCCAGTGCTTTATAATATGCTTCCTGATTCTCATGAATAATTGTTTCTATCGGTATCCATGCGAAGATTGGATTCCTATTTGTAAGGATAGCTGTTTGCCAAAGTCGTCCCATTCTGCCATTCCCATCTTCAAAAGGATGGATCGTTTCAATTTCATAATGAAACACGCAGCTCTTAATCAATTCTGGTGCATCGTCTGATGCTCCCCAGTTAAACAGGTCGTCCATTAGCCCATTGATAAATTGTGGTCTCCCCCCCATATGAACGACATTCCCTGCCCCGTCAAATTGAATAATAGCCATCATGCATAGTCTCATCCAAATGCGCTCCTGCAAACCCAGAGATGTCTGCCCCACAAGTACTACATCTAGTTATTTCTCTCATTTCATAGACTGGCTCCGAAACAGTTTCATCCCAGGCTGCCTGATCGACTACCCACCTATTTTCATACACAGGCTCATGCCATACCTTTTCTCTTTCCGGCTGGCTGTTGCCACCAGAGTTTCCACTTCCACCAGTAGATACACTTGCTGCTTCGCTGGCTCCTGATGAAGCAACTCCACTATTACTATCAGTATTGGAAATCTTGTCTGTGCAGGCAGCATTATCTGTCTTTACCTTGGAAGCGGAAGATACAGATTTAGTAGCCTTTAAAGTGCGAAATTAATTATACGTTATCACACCCCTTCTATTAGATAGTCTGGATTTCCTGCATGGTATTATACAAATCGAGTTTTCCATATCCCCACTCCCTATTAGGAAAGAGCATGCTGGGAGGGCGTATGGCCCCTAAAATCAGCAGACTTTTAAGCTCATAGGCATCAATGCCAGTATAATCAAGGTAATAAAGGAGCCACTCCATAAGAATTGCAACGGTACCGGAAGTAAGACCTGTTGAAATACTGGATCCTGACCGGACCGCAAAACTTCCGTCTGGAAGGGCGCCCTTTACATTTATGCCCGGTGCTATAATATGGGGATTAATTAATTGGTCCCGGGTATATCCTCTTCCGGAGCTTAGTGCAATATTATTATTGTCACCGTCGTAATAAGAAACTGCAATTATTCCTCTTGCATTGGCAGGGTTTGTCAAAGTATAGTAAAGGTCTGGATTCAGAAAGTGTACGTCACCACTTAGAAATTCTGTCATAGGCAGCCAGATATGATATAACCCAATGACGGTCCGGACCGGTGTGACAATTAGATTCCAGATACCGGGGGTAGGTGCCCTGAAGCGCAGGAAAATTAATTCGGAGGCGGTCCTCTCTACAATGAGACTATAATCTACAGACACCTGGGTTCTTTCAACAGCAAAGTCAAACACAGTGGTTTTATTTGTCTGTACAGGGATTGGAGGTGTACCTTCCCCAAAGGGAGAAACAAGGGAAACAGAAAACACATTGGGAATGTCCGTCCATAGTTCCATAGTAAATCCCTCTACATTCTGTCCGACGCGGATTTCCACCACATCAGGAATGTTATCGTTGCGGATTGCACGGGAATAGTGGTGTTTTTTATCGGCTTCATTTCCTCCGCCGACGACGGGAATCCGATTAACTGCCATGCCGTAATGTTCCAAAACCTTGGAAAGGGGAAGAACGTCAATGTGTCCTCCCATATTTGTACCAATGGCTGTGCATATGACTAATGGTATATTTTGGCTGTCAGCAAGTGAGCTCAAATATTTTAATGCCAGCATAAGGTCGGTTTCCTGGAAACAAACAGCATCATCAGGAATAAAATAGAAATCACGCAGGTATTGTTTGGCTTGTTTCAGCTTGACAACAGCAATTGTGCACTCCGGGGCGGCACCAAGAAAATCTTCGGAAGGATTTCCTGAGCCTGCAGCCAGGCTGGCGACAAAAGTTCCATGCCCAATTTCATCCTCTGTGGGGACAAGACTTTTGGGGTCATCGGAACGCAAAGCATCGTTTATCATTTCACTGGTGTACTCTGACCCATATACAAAGTCTTGAGGAGGCCTTCCGGTCTGAATGGTCTGGTCCCATATTGCAGCAATACGGGTCGTGCCGTCGAGATTTAAGAAAACCGGATTTGTGTAATCAATACCTGTGTCTAAAAAGCCTATCATGATATTATTGCCTTGAAGCTCCGAGGTGGAGTAACTCTGAACTTGGAGGATGCCGGTCTGATTCAGTGCGTCCATACTTAAAGGAGAGTAACATTTTGGAATGGAAGTATAATCAAATTTACTCACACTAATAGGGTCCGTTAGAACACTGGATACATAGACACAGTGATAATCATAGTTGGCATACTGCGCACAAAATTCTTCAGATACAACATCGGGAATTGGAAAGGGGCGGGTCTGGGAAATAATGAAGTCCCGGTAATCCTCAGATAAAACACGTTCTCTGCATATATTTTGATTCATATAAAACGTCCATATTATTTTTATAACATGTATATGACAGACTGTGGGGGATTTATACTCCATGAGTTTGGAATAAAGCCATCCTGCAAATTTAACGCGCAAGTTTTATAAAAATATGATATATAGCGTGGCTGGGATTTTCATTATCTGCCCTTTGGCTCTATACATCATATTCTTATAACAAGTTCCCATACTTATTAATGTACTTCCATTTATCAAATGTTTTGGTCAGATATTTCTTGCTTCTTCCAGAGTGTTATACAGGTTAAGTATTCCATATCCCCACTCCCGGTTTGGAAACAGCATATTGGGCGGGCGTACTGCACCTAGTATCAGCAGGCTCTTTATTTGATAAGCATCAAGCCCGGTAAATCCAAGCTGGCCGTAAGCCCATTCCATAAGCAGGGCAACAGCTCCGGAAGTAATACCGGTTGAAATGCTGGAGCCTGAGCGGGCTGCATAGAGTCCGCCCGGGAGTGCCCCTATCACGTTGATACCCGGTGCTGTGACCTGGGGATTAATTAACTCATCCCGGGTATAGCCTCTTCCTGAGCTAAGAGCAATACTGTTATTACTGCCGTCGTAATAAGAAACTACAATTGCACTTCTTGCGGTAGCGGGGCTTGTCAGGGTGTAATAAGGGTCTGAATTCAAAAAGTATACTTCACCGCTTAAAAATTCTGTCAAAGGCAGCCAGATATGGAATAATCCGCTGATGGTCCGGACTGGTGTTACAATCAGAGTCCAAATGCCAGGGGCAGGGGCATTAAACCGGAAAAAGATTAATTCGGAGGCGGTTCGCTCTATAAGAATGCCATAATCAATTGTTACCTGTGTTCCTTCAAAAACAAAATTGTAGGTAGTACTAATATCTGTCTGTATGGGGACGGAAGAAGTAGATTCTCCTGAGGGTGAAACAAGGGAAATGGAAAAAATATTCGGGATATCTGTCCACAGTTCCATAACGAAGCCTTCCACATTCTCGCCAACGCGGACTTCCACATTATTTGGTGTGGTGCCCAAGTCCGTAGTATAAGAGTAGTGATGCCTTTTGTCAGCTTCATTTCCAACCCCGATAACAGGAATCCGGTTAACTGCCATTCCATAATTTTCTAAAATTTTTGTAAAAGGAAGAAGGCTGACATGACTACCCATGCTGGTGCCGACCGCTATGCAGATAACCAGAGGCATATTTCTGCTTTCTGCAAGTGCGTTTAAATACTTCAGGCCCAGTATAAGGTCAGTTTCCTGAAAACAGGTAGCATCATTAGGAATAAAATAGAAATCGCGCAGGTATTGTTTGGCCTGTTTCAGCTTGACAACAGCAAGTGTACATTCAGGAGCTGCCCCAAGAAAATTTTCAGCGGGATTTCCCGATCCTGCAGCCAGACTGGCAAGAAAAGTTCCGTGTCCAAGCTCATCATTTGTAGGGACAATGCTCATGGGATTATCAGAAGCCAGGGCTTCGTTTATCATTTCGCTTGTGTATTCGGACCCATATACAAAGTCCAGGGGAGGTGTTCCCGTCTGAATCGTCTGATCCCATATTCCGGCAATGCGGGTGGTACCGTCAAGGTTTAAGAAAATCGGATTTGTGTAATCAATACCTGTGTCCAAAAAACCTATCATGATATTGCTGCCCCTCAGTTGCAAGGTAGGATAATTTTGAATTTGGAGGATTCCGGCCTGGTTCAGGGCCTGCATACTTAAGGGCGCATAGCACTTGGGGATAGCATTATAGGTAAATGTACTCACATTAACAGGTCCTGTCAGAAGACTGTTCAGATAGACGCAGCGGTAGTCGTAGTCGGCATACTGTTCACATACTTCACCAGATAAAAGCTCGGGAATCGCAAAGGGTCGTGTTCCGGGAAGAATGAAGTCACGGTATTCTTCAGATAAAATACGTTCTCTGCATACATTTGGATCCATATAAAACGTCCATATTATTTTTTATAATGTATATGACAGAACACAAAGAACTTATGCCCGTGTCTTGGCAGTACATGCCTTTTTGCAAATACCGGTTCATCTGGACTGCTGTTTCGGAACAGCTGTCCAGCAAATCGGTTGAAACTATCCAACTAGTATTAACCAGTTGGATTCCTCATGTTTTTCCCATCCATATCCATACAAATCCCTCATTTTCATGCCTATTATAATTTCACATGGATTGCGCACGCAAATCAAGCGGCGGAAGACTCAAACATGTACGCCAGTGAACTCTTTATGTACCGGTAAAAAAACAGTGAACCTTCATAGGCTCACTGTCTTTACCAGCTATTACAGATCATGATACACTGGCTTCATTTTCTCAAAGGTACAGAATCTCCGATATCCAAATTCTTTTAATATTTGCCTTACTTCTTCAATATGGCTTCCCAGATATGCAGTGTCGTGACTATCTGAGCCTATGGTAATTATCTTTCCGCCCAGTTCATAATAAAGTTTCAGTATTGCTCTGGATGGGGTTAAGTCTTTCAGACCATATTTAAAACAGGAGGTATTTACTTCGATTCCTTTTCCGTCCTTAATTACCTGGGTTAATATTTTTTCCACAATGTGAAGTATCTTATTGTCAGGATAGTCCCCATACTCATCATACCGTTTCATCATATCCAAATGTCCCAGAACGGAATAATTTTTATATTCTTTCACTACTTGATAAAGAGCTTCATAATATCCCTCATGGAATTCTTTTTGGGTTTTCCCTTCTTGAAATTTATAATTCCAAAATTCTTTATCCCCTATCTGATGATTGCTTAAAATCACAAAATCAAAATCATATTTTTCAAAAGCTTTCTCAAAAAGTGGGATTGTGTGGCTCTGAACCCCAAACTCGATTCCTGCTTTGATAGAGATATCCCCGGCGTACTTTTTTATGTACCTATTTATTTCTTTAAAATAGGAATCATAATCGCAGTTTTCGGCAGTTTTTACCCCATAATCCACATGGTCTGTAAAGGCAATTTCATCCAAATGAATGGAAACTGCTTTTTTAATCATTTCCTCCATGGGGCACTCTGAATCGTCACTGTAGTAGGTGTGAACATGATAGTCTGCTTTCAATGTTTTTTCCTCCTTCTAATGAAATCCGTTCTCTACCATTCTTGCATGTGGTATTGTAGCATGAATAATTTTCGATAACAAGATGTTTCCCTGCATTCGATAATAAAGCACTTGAGGCGATAAAGCAGAAATTAACTCATGCAGCATGTTTTAAACTGAGTGTTTCTTTGTGATGAACATAAATGATTAGGGGTTTAATAAGAGGAAATTTGTGGTATTATAATTAAAATACATTTATTTCCTGAAAGGAGTAAGTAGATGAAAAGTCTAAAATTAAGAGAAGGGTTTTACTGGACTGGAATTGTAGATGATGCCCTGCGTGTATTTGATATTATTATGTATACGGAGTTCGGGACTACATACAATTCGTATGTGTTAAAAGCAGGCGATAAGACAATTTTGTTTGAGACTGCAAAAGTGAAGTTCTGGGATGACTATTTGGAAAAGCTGGAGGAGGTTACAACTGTCAGTGAGATTGATTATCTGGTAGTCAGCCATACGGAACCGGACCACGCCGGAAGTATAGAACGGCTGCTGGACTTATGTCCACATCTGAAAATCATTTCTACCGGAGTAGCAAACTCATTTCTGAAAGAAATCGTAAACCGTGATTTTACAGGAATTATAATTAAAGACGGAGAGCGTATGAAGATTGGCAATAAGACGCTGCACTTCATGAATGTGCCGAATCTGCACTGGCCGGATACAATGTTTACTTATATTGAAGAAGAGCAGGCTCTTGTAACCTGTGATTCTTTTGGAGCACACTACGGATTCCACGATGTATTGCTAAGTAAGGTGGAGAACTGGGCTGATTATGAGAAATCAGTCAAGTACTATTTTGACTGTATTATTGGACCATTTAAATCTTACATGCAGAAAGCCCTGGAACGTGTACGCAAATTAGATGTCACAATGATTTGTACAGGACATGGACCAGTTCTGGATACCAAACTGGAACAGATATATCAGTGGTATGAAAAATGGAGTACAGTTGTAAATCCGAATCAGCGGAAAACAGTGGTGGTTCCTTATGTCAGTGCATATGGATACACAGAATCTCTGGCCCAGGATATTGCCAAGGGAATTGGGCAGAGCGGTGATATCGACGTGAGGCTTTACGATATGGTGACATCGGATACAGATAAAGTTGTGGAGGAGCTGGGTTTTGCAGACGGTATTTTGTTTGGTACTCCTACGATGGTGGGAGAAGCTTTGAAACCAATCTGGGATTTAACACTGGCAATGACTCCGGTTACACATAAAGGTAAGCTGGCAGGTGTATTCGGCAGCTATGGCTGGAGCGGTGAGGGCGTTCCTCATATTGAAGAACGTCTGAGACAATTGCGGATGCGGGTAGTAGATGGCTACAGAGTCCGCTTTAAGCCAAATGAGGCAGATAAGCAGGATGCTCTTGATTTTGGATATGATTTCGGGTGCACTCTTTTGGATAAGCCGAATGAGAAGAAAAACTCTGCAAGGACAACACTTGTAAAATGTCTGGTCTGTGGAGAAATATTTGACTCTTCCCTGGAAATCTGCCCGGTTTGCGGTGTAGGGAAAGAGAATTTTGTTCCGGTAGAGGCGGAGGATAATTCTTATCACAATGATACGAAAGACTTCTATCTGATTCTGGGAAATGGAGCGGCAGGATTTTATGCTGCAAAATCAATTCGGGAACGAAACAGGACAGCTTCTATTGTCATGATTTCTGAGGAGCCTTACCGGTCTTACAACAGACCAATGCTGACAAAATCAATTATGGCAGGATTAAATCAGGACCAGATTGCGGTACAGGATGAGAAGTGGTATGAAGAACAGAATATTGTACAAGTTTTAGGGAAAAAGATTACTTCTGTAGACACGAAGGAGAAGGAAGTTACTTTAGAGGGCGGAACCATTCTGAAATATACAAAGCTGATTTATGCTCTTGGTGCGGAATGTTTTGTACCGCCTATCCCGGGAAGTGATAAATGTTCTGTTGTGGCAATCCGCCGTCTGGAAGATACAAAGAAGATTGCAGATCTTCTGCCCGATGTGAAAAATGTAGTGGTCATTGGAGGCGGAGTTCTGGGGCTGGAAGCTGCATGGGAGATGAAAAAGGCAAAGTGTAATGTAACGGTCCTGGAAATTGCACCACTTTTGATGGGACGCCAGTTGGATGTTCCGGCTGCAGAACTTCTGAAGACAATCAGTGAGGGCTGTGGAATTGATATCAGAACAGGAGTGCAGGTGGAAGCCATTCTTGGTGAGGAACATACAACAGCAGTAAAGTTAAAAGACGGTGAGGAAATACCGGCGGAGATGGTTATTGTTTCCAGTGGTGTCAGAGCAAATGTAGGGCTGGCGCAGCAGATGGGGCTGGAAATAGACCGCGGTATTCTGGTGAACGGTAAAATGGAAACCAGCATGGCAGATGTTTATGCATGTGGTGATTGTGCACAGTATAAGGATGTTAATTATGCAATCTGGCCGGAAGCTGTAGAGCAGGGAAAAGTAGCGGGCACGAATGCTGCAGGTGAGGAAAAAGAATACATCCAGGTGCCGGCTGCCCTCACATTCCACGGAATGAATACCGCACTTTATGCAATCGGGGATGCGGGTAAGAACCCAAACCTGGTGTACAAAACTGTGGAATTTAAAGATATGGGAAGAAAGCAGTATAAAAAATATTACTTCCTGAATAACCGTTTGTGCGGAGTAATCCTCATAGGAGATGTATCGGAGATGGGAGAGTTATCTGAAGCAGTAGAGCGGAAAGCTCCATATAAAGATGTCTTAAAGTAAAAAAGGTAAAAAAGAAGGGCTGCTGCTCATAAATGATTAATCATTTATGAGCAGCAGCCTTTAAGAGCCTAATCCGTATCAACGATGATGAGATTTAGTGCCTCGAAAGACAAATCCACTTCCAAACCAGCCTTTGAGGGAGGGGTGAGGAAGCGGATGGCGGGACGCAGCGGAAATCCTGGTGTATTTCCTTTTACAACAGCTGTACTTCCATCACTGAGCTGAACCATCGTACCTACAGGATATGCGGAAGTACACTTGAGGAAGGCGGTAAGCAGCTCCGGATCAAAGTGAGTGTCTGTACAACTGATCATATAATCAAATATCTTCTTTGGAGACCACGCTTTCCGGTAAGTTCTTGTAGAAGTTAAGGCATCGTACACATCTGCAATGGCGATAATACGGCCAAACAAGGGAATATCCTCTCCGGAAAGTCCCTGGGGATAACCGCTGCCATTAAATCGTTCATGATGGGTAAGAACTCCTTGCAAAGTCATTGGGGGAATAAGCGTGTTCTTACTTAAGTTATCGTAGCCGAGGCGGGGATGCTGCTTCATAAACTCAAATTCCTCATCGGTTAATGCTCTAGGCTTATCGAGGATTTCCAGGGGAATTTGTATTTTTCCAATGTCATGAAAAAGGCCACAAATGGCCAGGTTTTCTAAAGTCTGTACCGGAAGTCCGATATGACGGCCTAATATAACGCTCAAAATGCCTACATACAGGCTATGGGAATAAGTATAGTTGTTATAGTCCCTGATATCAATCATTTGAAAGAGGTATTGATCTTTGCTTAAGAGATTCATGACAATGCTCTCTGCCACTTCAGTCATGTTCTTATAAATTTGCCTGCTAGATTGAAAGGTCATTTTTTTCAGACTTTCATGAAAGGCACCCCGAATATTGGTTAGCATCTTTGCTTTCAGTTCCGGTTCCACAAAATCCTCTGGCTCCACATCCATGGAAAACTCTGTGGTAATATAGGCTCCCTGTATTCCAACCCGTTCCATATGGTTAATCATGCGTTCAGTGAGTTTGCAGCCGGCTACGACAAATGGAAGCGTGGGGATTTGTCCCGGAATATTTCGTGCCAGTTCCATGCCGGCAATTAGTTTTTCAACAGGATAATAAATCAAATGTTCACCTTAAAAGACTGCAATGCAGTCTCTTCTTCTTTCTATATGTATATTTGCTTTTATTTTCACGGAGGCGACAAAAAAACAACCCATTGTACAATATCATACAGTGGATTGTTTTTTTTGTCCAGTACCTTTTAACCTCTTTTTTACTGTAGTTGTATACCATATTTATCCAGCCAATAATTGACTTGCAGCATATACGCCAGCATCTGCGGACCTGCCATGAGCTGGCCGTACCAGGGCTTTCCATAATCAGAAGGAGTGTTTAAAAAAGCATGCACTTTTTTCGTGTCAAGCAATGTACGTATCGGAGCATTAGGATCAGCCAGAACCTCTTTCAGCCGGCTGCCCAGCAGCTCTTCATATGCGGGGTCATAAGTTTTGGGATAAGGGCTTTTCTTTCTCCACAGGATTTCTTTTGGAAGCAGTCCTTCTCCTGCATGACGGAGTAATCCTTTGACAATTCCGTCCGGGCATTTCATATGCCAGGGGATATTAAAGACATATTCTACAACCCGGTGATCAGCCAGTGGGACTCTTGCCTCAAGTCCGCTGTACATGCTGGTGCGGTCCATTCTGTCTAACAGAGTTACCATAAACCAGCGCAAATTCAGATAGGAGATTTCACGCCTTCTTTTTTCTTCCGGAGTATCTTCCGAGAGGAGAGGGGTCTCACGTATTGTTCTTTCATATGCCTCACGGGCGTATTCTTCCATATGAAGAGCCTGGATTACGCTGTCGGATAAGAGTACTTGTCTGGGAGCCATACTGTCAGACCAGGGGAAGGCATCTGTCTGGAAGGCTTTTTGACTGTGGAACCAGGGATAGCCGCCAAAAATCTCGTCGGCACATTCACCGGTCAGCGTAACCTTATTATAGGCGGTCACTTTCGAGCAAAAATACAGCATGGAAGATTCCACATCTGCCATGCAAGGCAAATCCCTGGCATCTACGGTTTTGTACAAACAATCCAGCTGGTCCTGATTGCTGCATTCTAAAAACCGATGGTTTGTTCCTGCAAAATCAACCATTTGCTCCACATAGGGCCTATCCTGGCTTGGCTGGAAGGAATTGGACTTGAAATATTTATCATTATTCTGAAAATCAAAAGAAAAGGTATTCAGAACTTTTCCCTGCTTTTTTAATTCCCTGGCACAGATGGCCGTTACAAGGCTGCTGTCCACGCCGCCGGAGAGAAAGGTGCTGATGGGGATATCAGAAAGCATTTGCTTTTTGACAGCATCTTCCACAAGCCATGCAGTTTTTTCAATTGTCTGTTCCATGGAATCCTCGTGGGGATGGCTTTTCAGTTTCCAGTAGAATTTCTCACTGACAGAGGTGCGGCCAAAGGCTATGCATTGCCCGGGCAGAACTTCCCAAACATCTTTAAAAACACCCTTGCCGTAGGTTTTGGCCGGGCCCAGTGCAAACACTTCACAAAGCCCTTCTCTGTCTATTATGGGCCTGATACCGGGATAAGCCAGCAAACCTTTAATTTCCGAGGAAAAGACAAGTGTTTTTTCTGTTATGGCATAGAACAGCGGCTTTACACCCAGCCTGTCGCGGAACAGATAAAGTTCTTCGGCGGCAGAGTCCCACAGTGCAATTGCAAAAATACCATTTAGTTTTTGAATGTAATCTTTTCCGTGGAGCATATAGCCTTCTAAAATTACCTCTGTATCACTGGTAGTCTGAAAGTCTGCCCCTTCCAGTAAAAGTTCTGCCTTTAACTCAGCCATGTTATAAATTTCGCCATTAAAAGAAATGGCACATTCCCGGCCTTGCCTTTTTCGCACCATAGGCTGCTGCCCTGTTACCAAATCAATAATTTCCAGGCGCACATGAGCCAGGCCGCAGAGGGGTGTTAAATAAGTTCCTTCATTATCAGGACCTCTGCGTTTTTGGGCATGGTTCATCCTTTCTAAAATATGTTTCCATTTAGGCTTATCCGTCATGTAGTTTACATCAGGATTAAAAAATCCAGCAATTCCGCACATACATTAATCTCCTTTTTCATATCTGTTGAACATTGGCAGTTCAATTAATATATCTTATTCGAACATGAGTAGTTCAATAAGCATATTTTTACTGAATTACAGGCTGGTACTGCCGGCCTTCCATAGCAGCTTCAAGAGAAGGAATCAGAAGCTCCGTGTGTGCAATCATGGAGTTAGGCTTTTTTTGGGGATTATCCTGGCCAAATGGGACGAAGTACACATTCTTGGCATTCATCAGTAATCCTATGTTTTTCATATTCATGCCCAGGGCATCGTTGGTGGAAATGGAAATAAGCAGCGGCTTATCATTTCTGAGGTGTGCCTTTGCGGCCATAAGAGCCGGGGTGTCGGTGATACCGTTGGCAAGCTTTGCAATTGTATTTCCGGTACATGGAAGGAGTACAAGAATATCCAGCAGATTACCCGGACCAATTGGTTCGGCTTCGGATATAGTCATCATGGGTTTTACCCCTGTCATTTCTTCTGCCTGTTCAATAAATGTCTCTGCTCTTCCAAAACGGCTGTTAATACTGCCTGCTGCGTCTGAGAAAATTGTTTGTACCAGTGCACCTTCCTCTACCAGCTTCTGAATTTCTATGAAAACTTTTTCGTAAGTGCAAAAGGAGCCGGTCAGTGCAACTCCAATGGTTTTTCCTTTTAAAGACAATTCAAATCACTCCTTTATTGTTTTACATTTTTCCTGAGAGAGTATGGTTTCAATGGATTCTTTTAACGCCCTGGCAGAGGAGGCGGGTGCATATTTCCCGGGAAGTCCGGGAACAAGCAGTGCAGTCCTGCCAAGATTTTTGGCAGACTGATAATCCACTCCTCCTGGAGCGGAAGCAATGTCAATGATTGTAACGGAATCCTTCATAACAGCCAGAATATCTGCTGTGATAACAAGGGCCGGGATGGTGTTGAATACAAAGTCAAATTCTCCCGCAGACTTTTTGAAGTCTTTTAAATCTCCGGTACTGTCAGAGATAATGGCAGCCTGGGCCTGCTCCTCAGGATTATTTGAGCAGGCATATGTGTGACAGAACAATCCTTTTAAATATGAAACCAATGTACGTCCGCACTTGCCATATCCCAAAACGGCACAGCGGCTCTTGTTTAAGTTTATAGGGCTTTTTGAAATTGCTTCACAGATGGCTCCTTCGGCAGTGGCGATTGTGTTATATATGGCCAGTGTATTGTTTTGCATAAGATCAAAAGCAAAAACTCCTTTTTCTATTGCTGAATTTCTGAAATCTTCGGGGATACATCCCGCAAAAAAGTATTGTTCGGGCTGTAATGCAACAAGAAGTGACTTTAGGGACAAGTCTTCTGTTAACCCGTTTTGATTGAGATGAGAGCCGCTTTTACTGAGAGGAATGGGGCATATGATACAAGAAGAGTATGCACACGCATTTTCCAGAGAGGAAGCAGCAACAACATGAGAAGCATCCGGATATTTGTTCTTATCCGGCTCTGCTGCCAGGGCATAGTGGCAAATTCGGTTTTGATGACCGGCTAATTCCGCGGTCAGATATACCTGCCGTATATCTCCGCCGACAACAGCATAATCGTATTTTAGATGTTTCATTGTGAAACTCCTGACAAAACACAACTTTAGTTATTATATGCAGAGACAAAAACATGTGACATTTTTATATTACAGTCCGGACTTGCGGCGTATCTGTTCATGGTTCTGGCCAGATACAATATTTTTATCAATTCTGGGATGGCAAATAAGACTTAGTTCCGTTATAATGAAAAGGTGTTAAGGTTGAAAGAAAAACGCTTAGAAAGGTGAGGGAAACAAATGAAACAGGATATGATTGTCATTTTGGACCTGGGAAGTACAAATAATCCGATGCTTGCCCGTCAAATCCGCAGTCTCGGAGTGTATAGTGAAATTCATCCCCATGATATTACAGTGGATGAGCTGAAAGCACTGAATAATGTAAAGGGAATCATTTTAAACGGCGGTGAAAACCGTGTTGTAGATGGTCAGGAGGTAGATGTTAATCCGGCACTGTATGAGTGCGGATATCCGATAATTTCTGTAGATCATCCTACAGCGAAATGTGAGAAGCAGTATGGGGAACTGCCAGATGATGAGACATTAAAAACCTTCATTTTTGACCAGTGCAAGGCAGAAGCAAACTGGAATATGAAGAATTTTATTGAAGACCAGGTTGAGCTGGTAAAACGTCAGGTGGGAGACAGAAAAGTTCTGCTTGCACTTTCCGGCGGCGTGGATTCTTCTGTAGTGGCTGCACTTTTACTGAAAGCAATCGGGCAGCAGTTAGTCTGTGTACATGTGAATCATGGACTCATGCGTAAAAATGAATCAGAAAGTGTGGTTGAAGTATTTAAAAATCAGCTTCATGCAAACTTAATTTATGTAGACGCTGCAGACAGATTTTTGGATAAGCTGGCAGGAGTTGCAGACCCTGAAGAAAAAAGAAAGATTATAGGCGGAGAATTCATCCGGGTATTTGAAGAAGAGGCCCGGAAACTGGATGGAATCGACTTCCTGGGGCAGGGAACAATTTATCCGGATATCATTGAAAGCGGAACTAAAACCGCTAAAATGGTAAAATCCCATCATAATGTAGGAGGTCTTCCGGAAGATTTACAGTTCGAGCTGGTAGAGCCTTTGAAGCAGTTGTTCAAGGATGAAGTTCGTGCATGTGGAATCGAACTGGGGCTGCCTGGAGATATGGTATACCGTCAGCCGTTCCCAGGACCGGGACTGGGCGTGCGCTGCCTGGGAGCAATTACAAGAGACAGACTGGAAGCAGTCAGAGAGTCAGACGCGATTCTTCGGGAAGAGTTTGAGAAAGCAGGGCTGGATAAGAAAGTATGGCAGTATTTTACAGCCGTGCCTGATTTCAAATCTGTAGGGATGAAAAACCATGAGAGAACCTTCGAGTATATGGTAATCGTCCGCGCAATCAATACCGTTGATGCCATGACAGCTACAGTTGAAAAAGTGGACTGGGAAGTGCTGGATAAGATAACAGAACGGATACTGGCAGAAGTGGAGAATGTAAACCGGGTGTGCTATGACATGTCACCCAAGCCGCCGTCTACAATAGAGTTTGAATAGTTGATGGTAGGTTGAATCCCTTATTTTACAAAGGATGGGAGCAAAGGATGAATCCTATATTACCATTAAAATATTATGTTCCGGATGTTGAAGCAAAAGTATTTAGTGATGGAAAATTGTATCTATATGGCTCTTATGATTTGCCGGGGAATGATGAATATTGTAGTAAAGATTATTATGTATTTTCGTCAGCAGATTTTGTTAATTTTGAAAAATCAGAATTAGCTTTTACAAATAGGGAGCCTGGGCTCACATGGGCAAAAGGAGACCTTTATGCGCCGGATTGTGCAGAAAAGGACGGTATGTACTATTTGTATTTCTGTGCTGCTGATGGTAGTGAAGGCGTTGCAAAAAGTAGGAGCCCAATGGGCCCGTTTATGGAGACAGAGCCTGTTAAAGGGGCGCATCCTTCTCAAATTGACCCTACGGTATTTATAGATGATGATGGACAGGCATATTATTACTGGGGACAGTTTCAACTTAAAGGAGCAAAGCTGAATGAAGATATGTGTACGCTTGACATGGAGACCTATAATCCCAGACTGTTAATAGAAGAGAAGGATGGATTTCATGAGGGAGCTTCGATTTGTAAGAGAAATAATCTCTACTATATGGTGTTTGCCGACAGCAGCAGAGGCCGTCCGACTTGCCTCGGATATGCAGTAGCAAAGTCTCCTCTTGGCCCCTTTAAGAAGAAAGGAATAATCATTGATAATACTGGCTGTGATCCTTCGAGCTGGAACAACCATGGTTCAATTTGTGAAGTTGATGGTCAATGGTATGTTTTTTATCATCGCTCAACCCATAATTCGTTTTTTAGCCGAAGAGTATGTGTAGAGCCGATTTTCTTTGAACATGACGGAAGTATAAGAGAAGTAGAGATGACGGTTTGCGGGCAGGAAAAAGAGATAAAGTGCACATGCAGACTTGAAGCAAGCCGGGCAAGTTGCCTAAACGGAAAGGTGTTTATCGAAGCAGGAACAGCAAAAGGTGATTATGAAGAACATCTGACAAATATAAAAAATGGTGATTGGGCAGAGTATAAATATCTAACTTTTGATCATGAAAAGAAGTTTACTGTTGAAGCAGGAAGCTTTACCTATGGCGGTACTATTGAAGTACATATTGAATCTTCGGAGGGTCCACAGATAGGTGAAGTGCGGGTGGATAATACGGGCGGCTGGAATAATTATAGAACCTTTAGCTGTGAGGTAAGTGAAGTCAAAGGACGACAAGCAGTGTACTTAAGATTTACAGGGGACAACAACCGTCTTTTTGATGTAGCAGGATTTTGGTTTGAGTAGAGAAAGCAACGAAAAATGGTGCTCACCTGCACCAAATTTGACCGCAGTTGTCCAAATACCGCTAAAGACCTTGGAGAATTATTTTCTGTAGGAAAGCTGTAAGGTAATAAAAAGAATAGAACCAGGAAAAGGTGGAGTCAGCGGCTGATGGCTCCGCCTTTTTCTGCGCTTGAGATTTTTCAGGCTTTTCATTAGTATAAAATAGTAAAAAGTAACTTATTATTGACAAGAGATATGGAACGTGTTAGTATAAATTCATTAAAACGATTTAATGATTAGCGTAATATTGGATAAATTGCACAAAAAAGATATTATTTCGCTAGGCAAATATTACAAAAAAATTCTGCAAATCTATTGCAGAAAAATTTATTGCCTTTCATTAAAACGTTTTAATTGCTACTATTTTGTTAAAACGTTTTAATGATTAAGATGTCTTAACCTACATAAGTTACAGATTAATTATAGAAGGGAGGGAATGACCGGTTAAGATATTTTAAAATACAACAAAAAAAACTATTTTGGAGGGAAGAATATGAAAAAAATTATTTCGTTTCTACTAGTAACAATTATGATGTTCAGTCTTGCAGCATGTGGCGGCAATGATAGTCAGGGAGAGGGTAATACCTCAGCTGACTCGAATTCGGCGGAAGGTTCGGGAAAAGATTATGAGGTTGTTGTTGTTCCCAAAGATGCTTCAAATCCATGGTTTGTAAGAATGGAAAGTGGCGTAAAAGAGTATGCTGATGAAACTGGCCTTAATGTTTATCAAAAGGGTACTGATGAAATTGATGCAACAAAGCAGGCACAGTTGGTGCAGGATTTAATCGCCCAGGGCGTGGATGCTATTTGTGTTGTACCAGTCGATCCGGAATCAATTGAACCGGTATTAAAGCAGGCGAAAGAAGCTGGAATTGTTGTGATTACGCATGAAGGAGCGGCGCTTGAAAATGTAGATTATGACATTGAAGCATTTTCAAATTCCGGGTACGGCGCATTTATTATGGATAATTTAGCAGAGGCTATGGGAGAAGAGGGCGTGTATACGACTATGGTTGCAAGTGTAACAAACGCTTCTCATAATGAATGGGCTGATGCGGCGGTAGAACATCAAAAGGCAAATTATCCGAATATGACGTTGTTAAAAGAAGAGCCGCGGGTCGAGTCAAATGACAACGGAGATACAGCTTATAACGTAGCAAAAGAGTTATTCAAGAAGTATCCGGACTTAAAAGGTATCATGGGAACCTCATCATTTGATTCACCAGGTATTGCCAGAGCAATTGAAGAGCTTGGACTGGTTGATAAAGCATTTACATCAGGAACCGGAATGCCGGCTGATAACGCGGAGCTTTTGAAAAGCGGGGTGGTGAAATCTTTGACTTTATGGGATCCGGCACAGGCAGGAAAGGCGATGATCAGTCTGGCAGTGAAAGTGCTTGATAGTGAAGAGGTAGCAGCGCCACTTGATTTGGGAATTGAAGGATATGATAAGATGCAGTTCCGTGAAGGAAGTGACACGGTATTAGAGGGTGAAGGATGGATCATCATTGATGCTAAGAATGTAGAATCTTTTGGATTTTAAATAAGAAAGGAAGAGCATTTTGAAAAATGCTCTTCCCTGGAGAGTGTTTGAAATTCATTCTTGTAATCTCCCGCGAAGTGGAATGCACATCTTACAGAATGCAATTTTTAAACACACTCTATGCTAAGAAGGAGGGTCTTTATGGGAGAATATTTATTTCGGGCAGTTGATATTCACAAGTATTTTGCCGGAGTCCGGGCGCTGGATGGTGTCACATTGGAAATAAAACCAGGTGAAATCCACTGCCTGGCTGGTGAAAATGGATGTGGCAAGTCAACACTGATTAAGGTGATATCGGGTGTTTACCAAAGAAACTCCGGTACATTAGAGTTTGATGGTGAAGTTATTGAAAAAATGACACCAATTGATGCCATTATGAAAGGAATCCAGGTTATCTATCAGGATTTTGCAGTTTTCCCTAATCTGTCGGTTATGGAAAATCTGGCGATTAACAGCCAATTGGCGGCTAAGAAGAAATTTGTAAATTGGAAAGAAATGCGGAATATTGCCAAAGAGGCAATTGCTAAAATAGATTTTGAAGTAGACTTGGATGCAAAACTGGAAACCCTTTCGGTAGCAGAAAAGCAGATGGTGGCCATCTGTCGGGCGTTAATGTTTAATGCCCGGTTAATTATAATGGATGAGCCGACTACCGCCCTAACGAAAAAAGAAGTGCAGGCGTTATTTAAGATTATTATGCAGCTAAAAGCAGAAGGCATAGCAATATTGTTTGTCAGTCATAAGTTGGATGAAGTTTTTGAGATTGCGGAACGCTTTACGGTATTCCGCAACGGGAAATTGATTAAAACGGGTTATACATCGGAACTGGATGATAAGAAATTCTCATACTATATGACGGGGAGGGAATTTGAAAATAAAACATTTATACCCGATAAACTTACTGGCCAGCCGGTGCTGGAGGTAAAAGATATATCACTGTCAGGATGCTATGAGGATATCAGTTTCACAGTCAAAGGCGGAGAAATTATGGGCATTACCGGTCTGCTGGATTCTGGCAGAACCGAGCTGGCACTCTCCTTATTTGGTATGAAACCGATAGAGAAAGGAGAAATACAGATTCACGGAAGTGCAGTTGAGATTAACAATCCCCAGGCAGCCATTGAAAATAAAATTGGGTTTGTGCCGGAAGACAGGTTAAGTGAAGGATTGTTTCTGACCCAGAGTATCGGTGATAATATCGTAATTTCAGAGATTGACCACCTGATAAGTAAAGGGATTCTAAATCGGGAAAAATACCAGGAAGAAGTAAAACGGTGGGTAGCAGAACTTTCGATTGCCACGCCCAACCCGGATAATGCCGCATCAACTTTATCCGGCGGTAACCAGCAGAGAATTGTCCTGGCAAAATGGCTGGCGTGCAATCCCGATATTTTGATATTAAATGGTCCCACAGTAGGCGTGGATATTGGCTCGAAACATGATATTCATGGGATTTTGCAAAAACTGGCACGTCAGGGAATGGCGATTATAATTATTTCTGATGATTTGCCGGAGGTAATGGAAAACTGTTCTAAGATTCTGATTTTGAAAGACGGGAAGATATCAGGCCAATTGAGTACTCAGGAAATAGATGAAAAAATGATTCTGGACAGGATGATGTAGGAGGGGACAAATGAAGAAGACAGTGAAAAAACTATTTCGGCAGAATGAAACGTACATATTTCTGATCATTTTAGCCTTATCAATACTTATTCAGGTGCGCTCCAGACAGTTTTATACATCAAATAATCTTGTGGATATTCTGTCAGCTATGGTCGTTCCCGGACTTTTTGCAGTCGGAGCCTCTCTGGTTATTTTATCAGGGGGAATTGATGTTTCCTTTCCCGCACTGGCATCTCTGACGGCTTTTGCAACGACGAAATACTTATTGGGTATAAACTTTGAAGGAAGTGTTCTGGTCCCGATTTTGCTGGCACTGGCAATCGGAGCCATATTGGGGGCAGTAAATGGTGTTTTTGTCAGTTATTTTAATTTACCGGCAATGATTGTAACCCTGGGAACGGCCAGTGTATTTAAAGGATTTATGCAGGGAACTTTAGAATCTAAGCAGCTGGCGGTTATTCCGGCAGGAATGCGGCAATTTGGAACGGCCTCCTTATTTACGGCAACAAATCCCCAAAGTGGGCTTTCTTCCCGGATGCCGGCTGCATTTTTAGTATTCATATTTGTGCTGGCAATTACTTTTTTTGTACTAAAGTATACAATGTTTGGCCGCGGTATTTATGCCATCGGTGGAAATGAAGCAGCTGCTTATAATGCGGGATACAGAGTAAAGAGAACGAAATTTCTGCTATACGTATTTGCTGGAATGATTGCCAGTGTTGCCGGAATCATCCGGGTATGTATGATGCAGCAGTGCCATCCGACGAATATGCTGGGGATGGAGATGAATATTATTGCCGGTGTAGTGCTGGGCGGCGTTGCTATTACCGGCGGAAAAGGAACTTTGACCGGCTGTGTATTGGGAACTTTACTAATTGTAATGGTGGAAAACTCATTAATTCTGATTGGTGTTCCAGTTGTATGGAAGAGTGTGTTTTTAGGGGCATTGATTGTAATCGGAACCGCTATAAGCGCGTATCAGACCGGCAACTCAGGCGGCAGACAGAAACAGGGAAAAGGAGGAACAGTATAATGAATAAAAACAGCGGTAGTTTAGCAGAAAAATTCAGACAGACATACAAGAACAACCAACATGTCTGGCGGCTGCTCATTATTATGGTCTTGTGGTTTGGCTTTATAGCCATTACCAGATTTTCAAAGTTTTATACTGTCGCAAATTTCCAGACAATGTTTGCACAGTTCCCTGAATTTGGTCTGATGTCACTGGGGGTTATGGTATGTATGATTACGGGCGGAATCGACCTTTCGACCGTGGGGATTGCCAATGTCACCAGTATTTCAATGGCCCTCCTTATGCAGAAAGTTGGCGGCGGAAATGCTGAACTTTCAAGCGTATGGGTTGGAATCGTATTTTTGCTGGCAGTGCTGGTCGGAATGGCGGCTGGTGCTTTGAATGGTGTGCTGGTTTCTAGGTTCCGTATTCCACCCATTCTGGCAACGCTGGGAATGGGAGAATTGTTGACCGGTGTTGGCATTGTATTGACGAATGGCAGTGCAATCAGCGATTTTCCCAAAACTTTTGCATATGCAATTAATAGTAAAGTAGCAGGGATACCGGTTCAATTTATCATTTTTGCTGCTGTAGCAGCTATCATGGTATTTTTAATGGTCAAAACTACATATGGAAAGAAGATAATCATGCTTGGTTCCAGTCAAAAAGTGGCGGCCTATAGTGGAATGAAAGTAAATGCTATATTGATAAAAACTTATGTGATATCGGGAATCTGTTCCGCACTTGGAGGAATGATCATGCTTGCCAACTATAATTCGGCAAGAGCGGATTATGGCTCGAATTACACACTGCAGTGCATTCTGATTGTTGTATTGGGCGGAATTAGTCCAAACGGGGGCAAAGGAAAGATCAGTGGGGTATTGCTGGCGATTCTCCTGGTCAGAGCGTTAGAAACAGGAATCAACAGGTTTCCGCAGATCAGCAGTTATTATATCTCGTTAATATGGGGGACGGTACTTCTGCTGGTTATGGTAATGAATTATTTTACGGAAAAGGGAGTGTCCTTTAACCGTAGGAAAAAAGCTTAGACATGGAGGTGGCAAATGACAAAGTGTTGTTTTGGCCAGATTGGCCGTTTAAAGGCGGAAAAAATACAGGAATATAAAGAATTGCATGCAGCGGTATGGCCGGATGTCTTAAAGAAGATTAAAGACTGCTGCCTGGAAAATTATTCAATATTTATAAAAGAGGATTTGGTCTTCGCATATTTCGAGTATACCGGAAATAATTACGAAATGGATATGAGGCGTATGGCTGAGGATGTCATGACTCAGAAATGGTGGAAACTCACAAAGCCATGCTTTACAAAGTTAAATGTAAACAGTAATGAACCGTTTTATGAAAATATGGAATCGATATTTCATCTGGCGTGAGAGGAGAGTAGCTATGAAAATGATTAAGGACAAAGAAATATTAGTAGGGGCAGATTTTGCGGGATTCCCGCTGAAAGAGGCGGTAGTGGGGCATTTGCGGCAAAAAGGATGGAAAGTAACGGATATTGGTGTAAAAGCAGCTGATGAAGAAGCGCCGGAAATGTTTCATCGAATCGGCCTGAAAGTTGGTGCTAAAATTACCGAAAAAGAGTTTGAACGGGCGTTATTGTTTTGTGGGACCGGTATGGGGATTCATATTGCGGCAAGTAAGTGCCCGGGGGTACATGCCGGTGTAGTTGAGAGTGTTCCGGCTGCATTGCGGGCGGTTACAGGCAATGGTGTGAATGTATTGGCCATGGGAGCATTTTATGTAGCTCCGCAGATGGGAAAAGATATTGCAGATGCTTATCTGGGTGCAGAACTGGGAAGTGGATATGAATGGTGGCCTAATTTTTATGAATTCCATAAGCTGGCTATTGATGAACTGGGCCAGTTTGACTATGTAGAATTTAAAAAAAATAACTTCGAAGTAAAACATCTGGGTGACTATCCGTTGAAATTGATGACAAAGCCTGAATAGTAATAAGGACAAAAAAGCCGGTATGTATTGCGAAAGTTAATATATACCAGTTTTTTTGCATTTAAGGTACAGTTCAGCTATCAGCCCGATTCTGCTTTGTTTCATTCTGCTGCGGCAGAACGCCAGGAGTTGTTGTTGACAAAAGCGGAACAGATAACTATTATAAAATAAAACGTTTTAATTAAAAGTATGGAGATTGTAGGTGAAAATAGAATGAAGCGAACAACAATAACTCAGGTTGCTAAGGAAGCAGGTGTAACGATTGGAACCGTTTCCCATGTTATTAATGGAACGGCTCCCATTTCGGCAGAGACGACGGAACGAGTACGGCGTGCGATTAAAGCACTTAATTATATACCGAATGCGACGGCAAAATCACTGCGAAGTAAAAAAAATTATACAATTGGCTTGATGCTGCCCAATTTAAATAATAGTTTCCATTCGAAGGTTGCCAGTGCATTCATAGATAAGGCATATATAGAAGGCTACAGTGTGCAGATACACGGATATGAGTATTCCCTTGAAAGAGAACGCAGGGAACTGGAACGTCTGGAACGCAATAATATTGGAACAGTCATTATATTCAATGGGTACGGTGATGAAAGGGAAATCAAGAATTTCCTGCAAAAAGGCATTCCGGTCATACTTGCTGACCGCAGTTCAACCATTGCACAGGTCCCTCACATCAAGTTTGACAATCACAAGATAATGCTGGATATCGTGTCGGCATTACAGAAAAAAGGATATCAAAGAATTGGTTTCTTTTCAGAGCCAATCCAGCTGACGAATCTTAAGGAGCGCTTTCAGGGGTACCAGGAGGCGCTTAAAAAGTGTGGACTGTCCTTCAATCCGAAGGATGTGTTTGTGCGGGACGATTTATGTCTGGATAATTTAAAGAATGGATACCGGTATATGCGTGATATTTTAAGCATCAATGAAAAGAAGACGCTTCCTGATGCGTGGATTGCATCTTCTGATTTGCTGGCAATTGGGATGATGCGGGCGATGCACGAATGTGGATATCAGATTCCGGCGGATTTTGGTGTAGTAGGTTTTGACAATACTGAGATATCAGGATATGTAAATCCCAGACTGACAACGGTGGAGCAGAACCAGATACTGTTGGGTGAAAAGTTGATGGAGATGGTAAAGCAGATTAATTGTGATAAAAAAAGTGTTGAAAATATTTCGCTGGAACAATCACTGGTGATCAGGGAATCGTGTTAGCTACAGGTAAGGAGGACTATTGAATAGCGTGAAAGAATCCATCTTGTGTAAATTGAAAAGGGATGTTATGATGAAAAAAAGTCCTTATATAAATACTGTAATTCTAAGTAGAAGGCAGAGAGAGAAGAACAATGCAAAAAGATGGAGAAGTTAAAATAAAAAGCCTGAAGAAATCACTGGAAGTTTTAGAATGTTTTACACAAAAGCAGCCTTTGGGCGTGACGGAAATCAGTGAGAAGCTCGGATTGTATAAAAGCAATGTACATAATATCCTTATGACCTTTACGGCTATGGGGTATGTGGAACAAGATCCGGAGTCCGGGAAGTTCCGCCTGGGAGTTTCGGTGATGACTTTAAGCCGGGCTTTTCGGGAAGGATTAAATATTGCTAAAATTGCCCTCCCATTTATGCGGGAAATTGCCAATGAAGTAGGAGAACTGGTCTATTTGTCCATTCCCCGGGGGGATGAAGTGGTATATTTGGAAGCAGTATACCCGGATAATCAACGCATGGTGAGCAAATCTGTAATCGGTGAGTGCTCTAAAATGTACTGTACCAGCGTGGGAAAGGCCATTTTATCTCAACTTCCAGTGGAGGAGATGGAAAGATGTCTTGAAGGAGAGTTGGAAGCCTTCACAGAGTATACCATTACAGATAAAAAGAAACTCCGGGAAGAAATTGAGGTGACCCGTATACGCGGATACGGACTGGATAATATGGAGGTTATGTTTGGAATCAAATGTGTAGGAGTAGCCTTACTGAACTATGAAGGGAAGGTGGAGGCCGGATTAAGTATCAGTGCACCGTCCCTCCGCATGGGAGAGGAAAGAATTCAGGAATTCGTAAAAGTTTTACAGACATATGCCGGAAAAATACAAAAAATGCTTTAGGATAAATATCAAACAGGAGCTTAACCAAAAAACTGTTGACAATATAATGTTAGCAGGGGTATACTACATCATAAATAAACGAAGCGGAAACGACGATGATTCCTTTTATCAGGAATTGACGTCGTTTTTTTGTAATGGGAAACGCAGTTTCCCATTACATAAAAATCCTCCGGGGGATGCGCGCTGCGGCGTAAAAGGTAGATGTCGCTATGCGACCGCCGCAGGCGCAAGAGTTTGCTTTGCAAACTCTTTGCTCTTACATAAAAACCCTCCAGGGAATCGCACTGGGGTGGAGAAATATATCTCTGCTGTTTTGTAGTTTTAAAACTCAATAAAAAAGGAGGTGAACAGGAATGAAGCAAGGAAATACTGGTTGATAAAAAATAAACAAAAAGTATTTGTAAAAATTCGACAGACATATGCCGGGAAGATAGAAAAAACAGCATGGGATATGTACAAACAGTACAAAGATTAAAAAAATATGGGATATATATTGAACAAAAGTACATAAAGTGATAAATTAATCTTATGAATTATAGAACGTATTCTATTGATGAAGATTAAGAACTCGGCTTAGTGCCGAGTAAAAAAATAGTCATATATAAGAACGACGTTCTACAATAGAGAACAAATTAAAAGGAGGATTTCAAAGTGGCAAATAAACCTTATGTAGTAGTGGAGTGGAATGACACGGAAACAGATGCAACAGGATGGCTGTGTGCATACAATTTTGTAGGACATTATTGTGGCGGTGGGACCAGAATGCATCCGACGGTTACAAAAGAAGAAGTAATTCGTCTTGCGACAACCATGGGATATAAATATAAAGCCTGCGAGTCACAGACTACAGGCGGCTGCAAAGCAGGTATTGCTTATGATTATAAAGCACCTGATGCGCCGGATGTATTGAGAAGATTCCTGACAGCTACAGCACCTTACATAAAAGCAGGCGTGTCAATCGGAGGAGATTTGGGTGTGGATTATTCAGAAGTTCTCAAGATTCTGGATGATTTGGGAATTGGTATTCCTCAGACCCAGGCGATGAAAGAAGATCCAGAGATTCATCAGGGTATTGTGAATCACGACAGAGCTGAGAAGGAATTGCTCTATGATGGATTTAAGATGTATGACATGATTACCGGATACGGTGTGGCTGCGGCAGCCGATGAAGCCTGGAAGTTAAAAGATGGAAAAGAGGGGGCTTCCGTAGTAATCCAGGGCTTTGGATGTGTTGGAGCAAGCTGCGCAAACTCTCTGCATAACATGGGCTATAAAGTAGTAGGTATTGCGGATGTAAATGGTTTGGTTTACTGCAAAGATGGTTTGGACATTCCTAAGTTAGTAGAAACAAGACTTCCAAAAGGTGAGTTAAATAAAGATGCCTTTGAAGACAGCTACGAAGTCCGTCCAAATACTGAATGGATTGATGCGGAATGTGATATTTTGATTCCGGCAGCTCTGGAAGATGTAATCAATAAAGATAATGCGGACAGGATAAAGGCTTCCCTTCTGGTAGAAGCAGCAAACATTCCAACGACTCCGGAAGGAGATGAGATACTCCGTAAGAATGGTGTGGACGTGGCAGTTGACTTTATTGCTAATATGGGCGGTATCCGAATTTACGAGGCAGTCATTTTCCGCCTTGTGAAGATTGAGGACATGAACGATGAAGATGCTGCTGCAGCCATTGTGAAAGATACGGTGGATTTGATACGTAAGCAGACAAAACTGATATTTGAAGAAGCTGCGAAAACAGGGGAATTTACCCGTGATGTGGCAAGAAGATTATTTACTCCTGACAAATCTGATACACCAGACATGTAAAATCACTGCACTTTACAATGAAAGTGTGAATACATAAGAAGTTTGAAAAGGTGAACCAAGAAGGGATGTCAGAAAAGGGCGGCATCCCTTTAAATTTGAGAAAGGAATTTGGGTTATGGGAAAAGAAAAAACAGAAAAAGTATATTTCAATCCTGTGCGGTGTAAAGGGTGCGGTTATTGTATCCACGCCTGTCCGAAGGAGGCTATAAGTGTATCGGATCACGTGAATGCCAAGGGATATAACACCATTGTAGTTGATGAGGAAAAATGTATAGTATGCGGCACGTGCTACCGTGTGTGTCCGGATTATGTATTTGAAATAAGGTAAAGGAGGGTTAGATTATGGCTAAGGTACTGTTAAAAGGAAATGAAGCACTGGCCGAAGCTGCATTGGCTGCGGGCTGCCGCTTTTACAGTGGATATCCCATTACTCCTCAGACAGAGATATTGGAATATTTGTCATGGAGAATGGAAGACGTGGGGGGAGAATTTATTCAGGCGGAATCTGAACTTGCAGGTATTAATATGGTTCTTGGAGCTGCGGCAGCAGGTGCCAGGGCACTGACTACCTCATCAGGTCCGGGATTCTCTCTGAAACAGGAGGGGATTTCCTATCTGGTTGCAGCGGATCTTCCAGCAGTAATTGTGGACGTTATGCGAATTGGTACTGGTCTGGGCGATATTTCCCAGGGGCAGGGCGATTATTGGCAGTTAACCAGAGGAGGCGGTCATGGGGATTACCGTACATTGGTTTTAGCTCCTGATTCCGTGCAGGAAAATGCGGATATGATGGCAGAAGCTTTTGATCTGGCAGAAAAATACCGCCATCCGGTGCTGATTGCTTCTGATGCTGCGATTGGGCAAATGATTGAAGCAGTGGAGATTCCGGAATTTATTGAGCATGATATTGATAAATTTGACTGGACAATCAAAGGATGTAAGAAGGGTACTGAGCAGAGAAAGATTCAGAATGTATATTATACCCATCCTGACTATGAGACCTATCTGGCAGACAAGTATGCCGAGATGGAAGAGCAGGAACAGCGTTATGAAAATATTCAGGTGGAAGACGCTGAATTAGTATTAGTTGCTTATGGCATCAGTTCCCGCGTATGCAGAGAAGCAGTAGAAGTAGCAAGAGAAGAAGGGCTCAAGTTAGGATTGATCCGTCCCATCACTTTGTGGCCTTTCCCGGTGAAAGCTTTTGAAGAAGCGAAAGCGGCTAAGGCATTCCTTACTGTAGAGATGAACATTCTGGGACAGATGGTGGATGATGTGAAGCTTGCGACCTGCGGAAAATATCCGGTAGATCATTATGGCTCCATTTTTGAAATCCCAGAGTATGACGGCATTATTGAAAAAGCAAAAGAAATGTTAAAGAAGGGGGAGGTATAAGATGAGATTAGTAGCTCCTGAAACAGTTACATTTACCGAAAGCGGCTTTTGCCCAGGCTGCGGACATGGATTGGCAGTCCGGCTGATTGCAGAAGTAATGGAAGAAATGGGACTGAGTGAAAAATTACTGACAGTTGTGGATGTAGCCTGTGGTTCTTTGAATATTGATTCCTGGAGATTTGATACCATTATGGCGGCTCACGGAAGACCCATTGCCACAGCGGTAGGCGTGAAGAGAGTACGCCCGGAAAATCCGGTTATGGCATACATCGGTGACGGTGCGGCTTATTCCATTGGACTTGCGGAGACGATGCACACGGCACTTCGTAATGACAATGTAGTAACGGTTGTTATTAATAACAGCCTTTACGGAATGACCGGCGGACAGTGTGCACCTACATCTTTGCCGGGACAGGTTACCACATCAACTCCCCGCGGCAAAGATGCCAAGACAGCAGGAATGCCATTCCGTGTGGAAGAAGCTTTCACTGGATTTGATATTGCGTATCTTGCCAGAGGTTCCATGGCAGATGCGAGGGGCATGATACAATCAAAAAAATACTTGCGGAAAGCCTTTGAAAAGCATATGAACGGTGAAGGATTCTGTCTGGTAGAATTGTTGTCTGCATGTCCGACCAATCTGAATATCACACCGGTTAAGAGCGTGGAACGTATCAAAAATGACATGATTCCGTACTTCCCTCTTGGTGAATTCAAAGATAAAAAAGAGGAGGAATAGACGTTATGGCAAAGGAAATTATTTGTGCCGGATTTGGCGGACAAGGCATATTGACAACAGGAATGATCCTGATTAGTGCTGGTATGGAACAGGACAAAAATGTTTTATTTTATCCTTCTTATGGATCAGAAATGAGGGGAGGGACAGCAAACTGTACAGTAAAAATCAGTGATAAGCTTATCGCCAGCCCCAATTCTAAGCACCCGGATATTCTCTTGACTATGAACACTCCGGCAATTGATAAGTTTGAAGAGAGGCTGAAACCGGGCGGACTGCTGCTGGTGAATTCCTCCATTGCTCCTGAGGATCGTACTTACAGGGATGACATAACAGTAGTAAAAGTTCCTGCTACAGATATTGCGGCAGAAGTAAAAAACCCAAAAGGTGCTAATTTGGTGATGCTGGGTGCTCTGGCAGCTCACAGTGAGTTATTTTCTGTTGATTATATGGAAGAGGCTATTGTTTCCTTCTTTGAGAAGAAGGGCAAAGGGAAATTTAATGAAAAAAATGTTGCCTGTTACCGTAGAGGTGTAGAGGGAAAGTAAAATTGGGAGATACGGGATGGATATCAAAAAATTATTAAAACCAAACAAAGTGGCCGTCGTGGGAGCCAGTGAAAAAGAAGGCTTTGGCGGCGACACATGCAGAAATATGATGACATACATGGAAGAGGACCGCTATTATTTTGTTAACCCCAGGCGTGAAGAGGTCTTCGGCCGAAAATGCTATAAAAGCATCAGTGATTTGCCGGAGCAGGTGGACTTAATCGTTATCTGTACGCCTGCAGGCACCGTGGAGGGACTGCTCCGGGAAGGTGCGGCTCATGGTGTTGGAGCAGCGGTTGTTTATGCCAGCGGATATGGTGAGGTTGGGACAGACGAAGGCCGGAAAAAAGAAGCACAGCTCCTGGCGCTGTGTGAAGAACTGGATATGGCTCTGATGGGACCGAACTGCGCCGGATTTGTGAATTTTGTGGATATGATGTATCCTTTTGCATTCATTTCCAGGGAGCGTGACCGCCGGGGCGGTGTCGGGGTTCTCTCTCAGAGCGGGCAGCTGGTGCTGACGATGATGGATGCTCCGGGCACGAAATTCTCTTATGCGATTTCCGCAGGTAACAGCAGGATTACCAAGATGGAGGATTACCTGGATTTCTTAATCGACGATGAGGATACAAAGGTTGTTGCTATGTATCTGGAAGGGGTGAAGTCCCCGGGTGCGTTTATAAAGGCTTTAAAAAAAGCTGCACTCAAGAAAAAACCTGTTGTAATTCTTAAGACCGGACGGTCTGAGAAAGCCCAGGCTCTCGCGGCCTCCCACACGGGAAGTCTTTCAGGAGCAGATAAGGTATACGATGCTCTGTTTGAAAAGTTTGGCGTCATCCGTGTGGATGATTTAGAAGAGCTGATGTCCACTGCCAGGGCTTTGGCAACCTTGAAAAAGCTGCCTGAGGGAAGGGGATTTTCTGCAATTAGTTTATCCGGCGGGGAGACAGCTATCTGTGCAGATTTGGCAGAACTGACGGGTGTGGAATATGTTGACTTCAGTAAGGAGACTATGGACAAACTCAATGAGGTTCTTCCGTCCTATGCTACTCCCAATAATCCTCTTGATTCAACGGCTACTTTATCTTATGATATAGAAAAGTTTGCTGGTGTTCTGGAAATTATGATGAAAGATGAGCGTGTGGATATCGTCTCTGTCGGTTATACTCTGCTAACGGAGATTGCAGATAATGCCATATATTACATGTCCGAGGCAATGAAGCTGGTCAGTGACAAGCCCTGGGCTAAGCCTATGGTAATGCTGCCATTCTCAGAAATGACGAGAAACCCCGGTTACTGCGATAAGCTGGAGGAGATTGGGGTGCCCGTACTTCCCACTTCACTCTATGCATTTAAGGTTATCAAAAATATTTTGGATTTCGTATCAAATGATCCCCAGAGCAAGAACCTGGATGTTGTCATTCCCTCTCAGGAAAAAGGGGATTACAGCCGGGCAGCGTTGACGGAATCAGAGAGTAAAGAGATTATTGGACGTTACGGCATCGATTGCGGTAAGTTTAAGGTGGTACATTCACCGGAAGAAGCAGAGGCTGCCTTTGACGAGCTGGGCTGTGAAAAAGCAGTTGCCAAGGTGGACAGCCCGGATATTCTACACAAATCTGATGTTGGATGTGTAAAACTGGGTATCAAAGACGGGGCAGGAGCTGCTAAAGCCTATCAGGCTATTATGGATAATGCCGCCGCGCATTGCCCGGGTGCTCTTGTAAAAGGAGTACAAATTTGTGAAATGGCAGCTCCGGGAGTGGAAATGATTATAGGGGTAAATAACGATCCGCAATTTGGACCTTGTGTGCTCTGTGGTCTGGGCGGTGTCTTCGTGGAAATTTTCAAAGACACTTCGCTAGGGCTGGCTCCACTTTCTAAGCCGGAAGCAATGGAAATGATTTTATCGCTGAAAGGCGCTAAAATGCTGCAGGGGTACAGAGGGAATCCTGAGTGTGATATTGATGCACTGGCAGAAGCAATTGTGTCAGTGTCAAATATGGCTTGTGATTGCAGTGATGAATTGCTGGAACTGGATATCAATCCGGTCTTTGTCAGACCCGACGGAATCTGTGCAGTAGATGCACTTTACATTAAAAAGGATTAAGAGAGTAACAAGGAAACTGAGGGGCTGGGAAAGCCCGTTTTACGGAAAGGAGCTTTTATGGAAAGCAAAAGAATGAAATATTTGCAGATTCTAGCGCTAGGGGTTGCCGGGGGATCCATATATCTGATGCCCTATATAAGGTATGTATTTTATGACTGGCAGATGGAGGCCATGGGTATCACAAACATGCAGCTTGGAGTTTTAACAACAGCTTATACAATTGGAAATGTTATTCTTTATATTCCGGGAGGAATTGTAGCGGATAAGTTTTCAACGAAAAAATGTATGCTGGCCTCGTTAATATCCACCTCGATTCTGACGTTTATTTTTGCATTTTCGATGGGAAGCTATGCGCTGGCTCTTGTTATATGGGGACTGTTTGCAGTCACCACTACATTCCTGTTCTGGTGTTCCCTTATGAAAACGATCCGGTTAATCGGAGATGAGAAAGAACAAGGATTTATGTTTGGGCTGTATTATATGGGGAACGGCCTGACGGGTGCGCTTGTGAATTCCATTGCACTGCAGGTAGCAGCAGTTGGAAGTGATGCTTCTAATAAATTCTTTATAGCCGTTATAGTTTATGGCTGCAGTACAGTGGTGGGAGCACTTTTAGTTGCCCTTCTGTTAAAAGATAACAAGGCAAAAGCAGCGGAAGTAAAAAGTGATGAGTTCCATTTCCACCAGGTTGGCGGACTTCTGAAAAGCTCTAATCTGTGGCTGTTTGCTATCATCGTTTTTACAGCCTATGCGCTTTACAGCAGCACGAGTTATTTCACACCTTACCTGACGGACGTAGTTGGTATCAGTCCTGAAAGCTCAGGATATCTGTCAATTATCAGAACGTACATTTTCTATATTGTATCACCTGTCAGTGGTATCATTGCAGATAAAGTTATTAAATCAACGAGTAAATGGTTTACAATCTTGTTTGCAATTTTGGGCGTACTGTTTTTAGGAATATTTGCAATACCACCTGGTGCAAACGTGGCACTCGTAAGTTTTTACACATTACTGCCCGGTTTGTTTGGCCTTGCTTTATATGGTTTAAGCTTCTCTATTGCAAACGAAACGAAGATACCTGCTGTAGTTATGGGTACGGCTGTTGGTATTGCATCGATTATCGGGTATGCGCCGGACTTTTTCATGGCGGCTATGTTTGGAAACTGGCTGGATAAGTTCGGAGGAAAGGGGTACAATTATATCTTTACATTCCTCGCAGTAAACTGTCTGGTGGGATTGGTTGCTGCGGCAATTGTAAGGAAAAACTCAAAAAAGATGCACTCAGACGGAGAGAAAGCTGCAGTGTCTTAGTAAGGAGTATAAGAAAAAGAGAGCGGTGACGAAGTGAAACAAGGATTCAAACGTGATTTGGGAATATTTACAACGATTTCCATCATTGTTGGGCAAATGATTGGCTCAGGGATATATATGGCACCTCAGGGATTGGCGGCACTCTCCAATCCCTGGGTGGCATTGTTGGCTGTTGCAATTACCGGAATCGGCACATTGTTTCTGGCTCTGTCATTTGCCCGGCTGGACAATAAAAAGGCTGCTACAGGTTCAGTTATCATCTATGCAAAGGAGGCCTTTGGTGATTTGCCGGCCTTCTGGGTAGGATGGTCATACTGGTGTGGCTGCTGGATAGCAAATGGGGCAATTGTTATAGCGGGATTAAATTATATATCCTACTTTTTTCCCTCAATGGCAGGCAATACATTTCCCAAATTTATTGCCTGCACATTGATCCTCTGGGCATATACAATTATTAATATTATAGGCGTGAAAATTGCCGGGCGTATTAACCTGGTCCTGACGGTTCTCAAGCTTCTTCCGCTGCTGCTTTTTGCGGTTGTGGCGGTTATTCATTTCGACACATCAAATTTTAACACGATGTCTTCTCAAGCTGTGAGCGGTATGGGAGCCTTGCCTATGGGTATGGCCTATATGCTTTGGAGCTTCATCGGTTTTGAGGGAGCAAGTGTCAGTGCCGATGAGGTGGAAAATCCGAGGCAAATTGGGCGTCTGACTATTATCAGTACTGTGATTGTTATTATTATTTATGCCATATTGGTTGCTCTGGCGGCCGGAAATATGACACAGAATGAGCTGGCTGGTTCATCCTCTCCCCTGGCAGACATTATGTACCGGGCAACCGGAGGATATTGGGCCGGGGCACTGATTTCTCTGGGAGCTTCCATTTCGGCTATTGGTTGTGTCGGCGCATGGATTTTATCTGCCGCCCGTGTTACATACGCTTTGGGAGAAAGTAAGCTGATGCCTGCCACCTTCGCAAAGCTAAGCGAAAAGCGAGGTACACCTGTGAATGGACTCTTGATTAATGGTGTACTTATGACAGTAGTCATGTTACTGGGATACCTTACTAATGGAGGAGACTTGTATAGTTTCCTGTCCATGATGGCAGTCATGACCTTTTTAGTATTCTATTTGTTTGGTGCGGCTTCGGAAATCATGATTTCAGGAAGAGAGATTAAGAAGCCGTTTAATGTAATTCAATTTATGAAGAAATCTGCTGTGGGGCTTATCGCACTTGTTTACTCCATTTACACAATAATAGGCTCAGGAATGCAGTACGTATTTTATGGATTTCTGCTCATTCTGCTTGGAATTCCTGTATTCATCTATGTAAAACTGAAACAGGAATAAATGCAGTTTTTTGAAGGGAGGGCAATATGTTTCAGGAGAAAATCAAAAAAAGCGTAGAGTTATTTTTCCATAAGGCAGATGAATTGGGAACGTATCTGACCAATCATCCGGAAGTCAGCGGGGAAGAGGTGGAATCCTGCCGCTATATCACCGGATTTTTGGAGGAACAGGGCTACGAGATTACGACTCCTTATGCTGGTATGCCGCATTCCTTTCGGGCAATTGATAAGAGGAAAAAGGATTTTTCCGGGAAAAAGGCTGCATTTCTTTGTGAGTATGATGCCCTGCCGGAAGTGGGGCACGCCTGCGGGCATTCTTATAGCTGTGCAATCAGTATTCTGGGAGCCTTGGCTTTAAGAGATGCTTATCCGGAATTGCCCATGAGAATAGACCTTATCGGGACTCCAGGCGAGGAATTCGTAGGAGGAAAGTGTTACATGACCGAAGAGGGCGGTTTCGATATGTATGAATACGCGGCCATGATACATTTATACAACCGGGATGTAACATGTTTTGAAATTCTGGCATCTAATGACCGGTATTTTACATTTCGTGGAAGGGCAGCCCATGCATCTGCCTTTCCGGAAAAGGGGCTGAATGCCTTGAATGCAGCCCGTCTGTATATGGATGCTATGGATATGTGGAGGCAGCATATTACGAAGGACTGCCAGTTCCACGGAATTGTGGCCAAAGGAGGGGAGCTTCCGAACATTGTTCCGGAGGAAGTGAGTCTGGATTATTATTACCGGGCGGCAACCTTAGAGAATTTATGGAAATTAAACAAAATTTCTGAGAATTGTGCACAGGGGGCGGCTATGGCTTCAGGAACTACTGTAGAGTGGGAGCAGAGATACCCTGATTATGGAGAACTCTATTGGAATGAGCATATGGATACATTCATGAAGGAATTATTTGAACATGCGGGAAGAACACCAAAGCCCTCTCCAGGACCAGGCGGTTCTTCAGATATTGGGAATGTAAACCTGAGAATTCCAGTCTTTCATCCTCTTTTGGATATTACAGGAGATGATGAGGAATGTGCAGTCCATGACATAAAATTCGAGAAACTGCTTCATTCGCCTGCTGCAAAGAAAGCCTTATATGATGGGGCTCAGATTCTGGCAGAGCTGGGATACCGGCTTGCTGTGGAGGAGGAATGTCTGCTGAAAATGAAAAAGGATCATGGGGAATATCGAAAACTGTAAAGGCTGGGGAAAAGCATAAGGATATGAATGAAAAAATATGGTTAAAGAAAATGCAGACAGAAGGCTGCTTGTGTTACATGACAGAAAAAAATATGGAAGAAACAATGTGTCTGCGGGAACTGGTGAGGAATGGAGTAAGCAATAAACGGTGGTTTGCCGATTCCAGCCGAAAAGATTTTGAAGATGTGCTGAAGTATGGATTTGCTTTAGTCTGTATTGTGGAAGGACAAATCATTGCATCTCTGCAATGTCTTTTGGAGCATACGGATTATGCATACGACAGGTATGACAGCGAAGAAATGAGGTCAAAATGTGCTGATTATTCAGATACATTTGTACATCCTGATTACAGGGGCAATGGACTTCAGAATATAATGGAAACGAAAATGGAAGTACTGTGCAGAAAAGCAGGAAAGACCATATTACTCGGCACGGTAGATCCGGACAATTATTACAGTTACGAGAATTTTCGGAGAATGGGGTATCAGGAAGCTGCCAGATTAACGAAATATGGTGGCCTGGAGAGGATACTGATGGAGAAGAAAATATGAAAATGATAGAAGTATTTGATGAGTCAACCGGCAGCGTGGTCGGAAGTGTTCCGTATTATAACGGGAACGAAATTGCCGATATGGTTGATACAGCTTTTGCATCACAGCCCAGGTGGGAAAAGGTGCCGCTTTTCGAAAGAGGACAGATTTTATACAAATTCTGTAATCTTATTGAGGAACACAGCGATGAACTTGCCGCTGTTATGGCAAATGAAATGGGAAAACATATTTCTCAGGCAAAGGCTGAGGTAACAAATGCCGCTGAAGTGGGAAGAGCTAATATTGAGGTAGGAAAACACCTGTACGGCGAAGTGTTATGTGATAATAGCGAAGGGTATGAAAATCATTTATTATTTGTACGGCGTGAGGCATTGGGGATAGTTGCCGGTGTTATTCCCTTTAACTATCCGGTAGACCTGACAATACAGAAAATGGTGCCTGCCCTGCTGATGGGCAATGCTTTTATTTGTAAAGCTCCTGCCAGTGCGCCCTGTTGTGTGAAACTCTTAATTGATCTTGCCCATAAAGCAGGTATACCAAAGGATGTGCTTTATTTCATGACTTCCGGCAGAGAAGACTGTACTGAAAAGCTGCTTATGAACAAAAAAGTTGCATGTATCGCAATGACCGGTGGTAATGAGGCTGGGACTGAAATGATGAGGGCTGCTGCTCCGACAATTAAAAAAGTAGTGTTAGAGCTTGGGGGAAATGATCCCCTTATCATTACTGAAGAGGCAGCGGGCAATCCTGAACTAATTGTAACAGCCATTGAAGCCCTTGCATGGGGACGGATTATTGAAAACAACGGTCAGGTCTGTTCTGCACCAAAAAGGACTATTGTCCACAAGCATGTAAAGGATACCTTTATAAAATGTCTTGCTGCATTTGTTGACGGACTGAAACAGGGACATGCAACAGACCCGAACGTGCAGCTAACCCGGCTTGTTTCTGAGAAAGCTGCCAAAAAAGTAGAGGCGCAGATTCAGCATACAGTTGCACAAGGTGCAAAGGTTATTCGGGGCGGTAAACGGAATGGGTGTGTTGTGGATGTTACGATTCTGGATGATGTTACCCGGGACATGGATATTGCAAAAGACCTTGAAATATTTGGGCCGGTTATTCCAGTCATTTCCTTTGAAACAGATGAAGAAGCTGTTGAAATTGCCAATCAGACCAAGTATGGATTGAGCGCATCTGTCATTACGAAAGACTTAAAGAAAGCATTTTACTTTACAGAAAATATCAAAGCTTCTGCTGTCTATGTAAATGGGTCCAGTGCATTAAGGCACAATGACCAGCCCTTTGGAGGATGCAAAAGCACCGGTATCGGAAATGAGGGAGCCGGATATTCCTGCGCCGAATTTAGCAGGCTGAAAACTTATGGATTCTGTGATGTCTCCCCTGCGGAAAGATTATATGCACCGGAAGAGGGGACAGGTGACTTGTTAGATATTAATATTGCTGAAATTAAAAAGTTAGCGGAAGAACTGACCAAGAAATAGAAAAAGCAGGGATAGAATTCAACAGAATGGACTCTATCCCTGCTTTTATCTGCCATATTATTTTAAACTTACAGCATTTACAAGAGTGTATGTATTCTTATCAAATTGAATCAAATCTTCTTCCTGCATCCGCTTTAGCTCACGGGTTAGCGAGCTGCGGTCGGCTCCCAGGAAATCTGCAAGGTCTATGCGTCCTAAAGGGGCGGTTACTGTGGCAGAATTTTGTTCCTGCGCCAGCTGGGCCAGATAGGTCAAGATTTTTTCACGCAGAGAGCGTTTTGTCGTTACTTCCAGTTGTGCCAGCAGTTTAATGTTTTGCCGGGAAACCATCACCATCATATTTCTGATAAGAGTATTGTGAAATTCACATGCTTTTGGGCAGATGTGCATGAGAAGGTCAAAAGGACAAAGCAGGACAGAACTGTTTTCTGCCGCCTGAGCAGATACTGTGAGAGGAAACTTTCCGCCGCATATAAAAGATTCACCAAAAACAGCGCCTGCACTAAGGTCGTTTAAGATCGTACGGTTGCCAAAAGCGTCTTCTTTAATAATCTGTACCCGCCCACTCAGAATAATCCCAATAGAAGTCGGAATATCCCCGCTTAAAAAAATGAATTCATTTTTAATATAAGTTTTCTCTTTTGCACCAATACATTCGAGAAGATGCGTGAGTTCTTCCTCCTCAATTCCATTAAACAGTGGGACGGTCTGTAAAAACTTTATATTATTCTCCATAAAAACCACCTCGTTACTTAAATTATATATCCTCTATGTTGCAAATGCAACATACAACTGCAAATATAGCATGTAAAATTTACCTATAGTTTAATCCCTCAGATTTTTAATGATACTTAAAGGAGATGGAAACAATACTATTTTGGAGGTGGTAAATACATGCTAAGTACAGATAACAGTAAGGTTTTGAGATTGGCGGATATTTTAGAAGCTTTTGTCACAGGACGGATAGAGCAGGAAGAGGCACAGAAGACGGTTGAAAGCGAATTTAAGGAAGTGGCCGTAGAGGAACTGGCATTGGCTGAACAAGAGCTGACGAAGCGGAATATTGATGATGATACAGTGTATAGCAATATTGAATCTTTTCTGGTGATATTTAAAAATGTTCTGCAGGCTCCTGATTTAGAGCTGGAAGACTGGCATCCAATCCGCACCTATCAGCGTGAAAATGAAGCGGTGAAAAAGATATTGAAAAAGGGAGAGGAGCTTTCTGAGGGCAAGTTTATCCTGAACCAGTGGGCAGAGGTGATGGAAACTTTAAAACAGTATGATATCCATCTTTCACGGAAACAGAATCAATTGTATCCTGCATTTGAAAAACAAGGATTTGACCGGCCAAGCAAAATCATGTGGACATTGGATGATAAAGTGGCTGATTCCTTCCGTAAAGCAGCCGGAGCACTGGAAAATGGAGATGAAAAAAACTTTTTACAGAAATATGAAGAATATGTTCAGTTGATACAGGAATTGATAGAAAAAGAAAATATCGTATTATTTCCGGCAGCAGTGGAAATGATTTCAGATGAGGAGTTTCTGAAGATGCGTGCGGGAGATGATGAAATTGGGTATTGCCTGATTGATACGCCGCCTCTGGGACCTGTTGCAGGCGGTGTGAAAAAGCAGCCAAGCGGAACCGGAGAAGACTCTTCTTTTGGAGCTGAGCTGCAGGAATTGCTGAAAAAGTATGGAATGATAGGTGGGAAAGAAGAACTGGATGTAAGGCAGGGCAAGCTGACATTGCAGCAAATAAATTTAATCTTCCGCCATTTGCCTGTAGACCTGTCTTTTGTAGATGAAAACGAGCTAGTCCGGTTTTACAGTGACACAAAACACCGTGTATTCCCAAGGAGTCCGGGTGTAATTGGTCGGGATGTAAAGAACTGTCACCCAAGGGAAAGTGTTCACAACGTAGAGCAAATTATAGAAGCATTTCGTGCAGGGAGGGAAGATGAAGCGGAGTTTTGGCTGGAAATAGGCGGAAAATTTATCTACATTCTTTACACCGCAGTAAGAGATGATGACGGGAAATTCCGTGGTGTCCTGGAAATGATGCAGGATGCGACCCATATCAGAAGCCTGGAAGGAAGCCAGAGGTTATTGACCTGGGAAACAAGAAAGGAAAAAACCGGGGATAGAGTAAGTGAGGCTTCAGAAGCCGTAGCTGACAATCCGTATGGATTTACTCCGGATACTGTGATAGGAGAGATTGTAAAGAAGTATCCTGGAATTCGTTCCTATCTGCCGTCTATCTCATCAAAGTATAAAAAGTTACAAAATCCGATAGCCTTCAAAGCAATGTCTAATATCGCAACACTGGAAATGATAGCACAGCGGGGAGATATTTCTGTAGAAGACTTGATTCATAAACTAACAAAATGGGCAGACACCCATTCAAAATAAATGGAACCCAGAAATTTTTATAGAAAAGGAGAAAAATAATGAGTGAAAAAACAATGATTACAAAAGATATGTTAATTGGAGATATTTTAAGACTAGACGGCGGCCTGGCTCCCATCCTGCTGGAGATGGGGATGCATTGCCTTGGATGCCCGTCCTCCCAGATGGAATCATTGGCGGATGCCTGTATGGTACATGGGGTAGATGCAGATGAGATGGCGGCAAAATTGAATGCCGGACTGGGGGAGACTGTATGAGCGCATTTTTAGGACCTGTTCATGTGAAGATGTATGGACGCATTTTATATCAAGATGAAATGTCAAAAGCCATGCTGGACCTGGCCGCAAAAAATGGCTGGGGAAATGATATAGAGAACAGAGTAAACAGTGAAGCTCCCGAGGCATCAAAAGAACCCCTTGAAAATATTATCGACCAGAGTAATATTCATGGCTGGCTAAGCCAGGCAGTGGAAAACTGTGAGAAGCGCTTTTCTAAAGTAGTAAGTGAGATACTGAAAGAGGACCCCAAGCGGATTGACGAACTTGAAAAGGTTATGAAAGAATTAGGGCGCCAATACAATATGCCGGCAGAATTAAATGTAGAAGAAACCCACCAGGCTATACATGATATTCTTTTGGATGGTATGCCTTGCGATTTCCCCTTTGCCATTACAGAGCAGGAGGCAGACATCGTAGGGTGGCAGGTGAAGAGCTGCCCTCACGCAAAATACTGGACAAATCCAAACTTTGGAGCAGATACCTACTATCGTTTAAGAGATTCATGGGTAGAGGGAGTGCTTGAGAACAGGGGCATTATTTACAGCCATGCAGAACCGGCAGAATATTGCATGAGAAAGGAAGGATAAAATGGATAGCGTAAAACTTCTTGTAAAAGAACATGACAACATTCTGCGGATGCTGGATGTGATTCATAAAGCATCATTAAATATATTGCAGAATAGAAAAATAGATATAAATGATTTTAAAAAGATGATAGATTTTATCCGTAAGTACGCAGATAAAACACATCACGGAAAAGAAGAGGACTACCTGTTTAAAGTAATGGTGGAAGACTTGGGAGGCCCGGCAGAAAAGCTGATACGAAACGGGATGTTAGTGGAACATGATATTGGCCGTTTGTATGTATCCGATCTGGATGCAGCACTTGATGCCCACAAAGAAAATCCCTCTGATGAGAACAGGTTAGCTATTCTAGTGGCTGCGGGCAGTTATGAGCAGCTTTTGCGGAGGCATATCCAAAAAGAAAATGATGCAGTGTTTTCCTTTGGCGAGAGAAATCTGTCCTCCAAATCGGCACAATGGGTAGAAGAGCAAACCCAGGCTTTTGAAGAAGATTCTACAAATATTGCAGTACGGGAATACCAGTTACAGACACTTCAGGAACTTGAAGAAAAATATCTGTAAAAAGACCAGGAATTGATTTTACAATCAGTTCCTGGTCTTTTTATGCAGTTTTATTTGAAGTTTACAGTGTTTTGTCAGCTATCCAACAGACAACTCTAATCTTATAAATCAATTTTTTGTCCTTTTTTTATCCTATAGGGTGCAAAAAACGAATGTCTGGCTTATATGCTTATAATTTCCCATTTGTTATGATGAAAATATGAAGCCTTGGAAGAAGGGAGAGGATTATGAAAAAATATAGAGGAGTTATTTTTGATTTAGACGGAACACTTCTTAATACGATTTATGACTTATCTGACAGTGTGAATGCAGTTCTTCAAAAAATGGGAGCTAAAGAACACACTTATGAAGAGTATAAGCTGAAAATAGGAAAAGGATTTCGGAATCTGATAGAAGTGAGCCTGCCGGAAGGAACAAGTGAAGCAAAAATAGATGAGGCACTGGAATGGTTCCTTTCTATTTATGATAAAAGGTATATGGATAAAACAGTTCCATATGAAGGAATAGGGGACGCTTTGAAAACTCTGGATGAGAAAGGGATTCTGATAGGTGTTAATTCTAACAAAAGAACGGATTACACCCAGGCCCTCATATCTCATCATTTTTCAGATATAAATTTTGTAGGGGTTATCGGGGAAAGGAAAGGGGTTAATAAGAAACCAGACCCCGTGTCTGCGCTGGAAATAACTTCTGCTATGAATCTGAAACCGGAAGAAGTTTTGTACATCGGTGATTCTAAGACAGACATTATAACCGGAAAAAACGCCGGAATGGATACTGCCGGTGTATTATGGGGATTCCGGGGAGAAGAGGAACTGGCCGGACATGGTGCAGATTATATTTTGCATTCCCCAAATGAAATCTGCGGACTGTTTTGTGGTGGACCGGAAGAATAAATATACATATAATATGATGTTGGGGTCAAAAGGTATTTTGACCCCTGATGCCTACAAATTGTTACGCACTTTGTGCTCTCACAATCCTAAAACATTCGAAATCCGCCCTATTCGGGCTACTTTCTCATGTTTTACGGGTCCCAAAGTCATGCTTTTTCATGCAAGCATGAAACACATGACCTTTTGACCCTGGCATCATAATATTGAGAAATTATCTGAATAAACTGTAAACATAAATGAATCAGCAGGAGGTATTGGTATGTGTGGTATTGTTGGGTATAACGGAGAAAATCAGGCAGGAGAAATTCTTCTTGAAGGGTTGGAAAAATTAGAATATAGGGGGTATGATTCGGCTGGGATATCCGTTCATGATGGCAGGCATATAGGGAAGGTAAAAGCTGCCGGAAGGCTGAAAGTATTAAATGAATTAACAAAAGGAGGAACTTCCTTAAAAGGTACTCTGGGAATAGGCCACACCAGATGGGCAACCCACGGTGTTCCTTCTGATAAGAATGCGCATCCTCATTTCAACAAAGAAAAATCCATTTCGGTTGTACACAATGGTATTATTGAAAATTACATGAAGTTGAAGAAATATCTTGAGGACAGAGGATATGAATTTGTTTCTGAGACCGATACCGAGGTCATTGCGCACTTACTCGATTATTATTATAAAGGGGACCCAATTGCGTGTATTATTAAAGTGATCCACAGGATAGAGGGCTCTTATGCTTTGGGAATTCTTTTTAAAGACCATCCTGATGAAATGTATGCAGTAAGGAAAGACAGCCCTCTCATAGTGGGGAAAAGCAAAATAGGGGGATTTATTGCTTCTGATGTGCCCGCAGTTTTAAAGTATACCAGGGAGGTGTACTTTATGGAGAATGACGAAATCGCCATTGTGGGAAAAAATGAAATCACATTTTATAACATTGATGAAGAAAAAGTGGAGAAAGATTCCATCACAATTGATTGGGACATAAATGCAGCAGAAAAAGGCGGATATGAGCACTTTATGCTGAAAGAAATCTATGAACAGCCCCAGGCTGTCAAAGATACTTTGAATGCTTATATGAAAGGTGATGACATCCATATAGAGGATGTGGGAATTACAGATGACGTAATTAAAAATCTGAAAAAAATCAACATCGTGGCTTGCGGGTCAGCATATCATACCGGAATGGCTGCAAAATATATTTTTGAGGACCTAGTAAGGGTTCCGGTTGAAGTGGATCTGGCGTCAGAATTCCGGTACCGGAATCCGATTATGCAGGAAAATACACTTACGATTGTAGTTACCCAGTCTGGAGAAACCGCGGATACCCTTGCATCGTTAAGAGAGGCGAAAAAATTGGGGGGAACGGTCCTGGGTATTGTAAATGTTCTGGGAAGTTCCATTGCAAGAGAGTCAGATTATGTAATGTATACTTATGCCGGTCCTGAAATTGCAGTAGCAACGACCAAGGCTTACAGTACCCAACTGATTGCACAGTATATACTGGCGGTTTATTTTGCAAAGGTAAGGGGGGAAATCGATAAAAAGCAGACAAAGGAACTTATGCTTGAATTAAAACGGATACCCCAGCAGATAGATATGCTTCTGAACAACAAGGAAAAAATACAGAAATTTGCCAACAGGTATCTGGCTGCACAGCATGTATTTTTCCTGGGAAGGGGATTGGACTATGCGATTTCCATGGAAGGTTCCCTAAAGCTGAAGGAGATCTCTTATATCCATTCCGAAGCTTATGCAGCAGGAGAACTCAAGCATGGAACGATTTCCCTGATTGAAGAGGGTACATTGGTAATTGCTCTGATGACCCAGGAGCATTTAATGAAAAAGATTGCGGCAAATGTGGAAGAGGTTAAAACAAGAGGTGCTTTTGTGCTGGCTGTGACCAATGAAGGCAATACAGATATAGAGGAGGGCAGTGATTTTGTCTTATATCTGCCGGTAACACACCGGTATTTCACAAACTCTGTGGCAGTAGTACCTCTTCAGTTGTTTGCTTATTATATTTCTCTGGGAAGAGGGCTGGATATTGATAAGCCCAGAAACCTTGCAAAATCTGTTACAGTAGAATAAAGAAAACATGTGAAAAGAAAGCACTTACAGGATTCCCCTGAAAGTGCTTTTTATATAATAGAAAACTGTGTTTTCTGTTCAGACAAGTTTTCCAAAATGGCACTATTGACTGGCGTCAAAGTACTGTTTGTTTCAATTGTAATACGACAACAAGGAAGATTATAATTAATTTATGAATTATATACTTAATATTTCAGGAGGAAGTTTGTATGTCTACAGGAAAAGAACTGCTGTTAAAATCAAATATTTTTACGGGCTGTACGGCACGTCCTAAAAATGAACTGATAAAGGAGATCGGTGGTGTGCTGGTAAAAAGCGGTTATGTAAATGACAACTACGTGGATGCAATGTTTGAAAGGGAACTGTCATTCTCAACGTATTTGGGCAACGGAATTGCAATGCCACACGGTGTTGACAGTGCAAAAAAGGAAATCAGGGAGTCCGGTCTGACGGTAATGGTGTTTCCGGAGGGGACAGACTGGGATGGAAATAAGGTGCATATTGTAATTGGATTAGCCGGAAGAGAGAATGAGCATTTGAAAATTTTGGGAAACCTGGCAAATACGCTGATAGATGAAGAGTCTGTAAGGAAAATGATTGATATGAATGTTGATGAAATATACAAGGTCATAACAAATAAAGAATAACATTGTAAGATTGGAGAAAAAGGAATGGTTAGTGAAAAGGTGGTTGTGAAAAACAAGTCCGGAATTCATGCAAGACCTGCAGGAGAATTGGCAGCGGTTGCTAAAAAATGTAATTCCGATGTAATCATATTAACTGGTAATAAAATCGTCAATCCTAAAAGCATTTTAAATTTAATGGCCGCAACAATACATAAAGGTACGGAAATTACAGTGCAGTGTTCCGGCGATACAGAGAAAGAAGATTTAAAAATGATGATTGATGCTATCAACAGCGGGCTGGGTGAAGATGAATAGACGGCAAAAGCGATTCATTTAATACACTGGTCAAAATAGAGGGACTATATAAGGCAGCAACATGAGAAGGAGGAACAAAAATGCAGGTAAGAGGAGTAAGATTACATGGTGCCGGGGACTTAAGGCTTGAGGAATTTAAAATTCCGGAGATTAAAGAAGATGAAATACTTCTTAAAGTAATCAGCGATAGTATATGTATGTCTACCTGGAAAGAGGTTAAGCTTGGCAAAGAGCATATCAGAGTTCCGGAAAATATAGATACAAATCCAGTAATTGTAGGGCACGAATTCTCGGGAATCATTGCACAGGTGGGTGAAAAATGGAAAAAAGAATATACTCCTGGTGAACGATTCGTAGTCCTGCCGGGAATTCCGGGCCAGATGGGGGCTCCCGGTTATTCTTACGAATATTTCGGCGGGGCAGTTACATATTGCATTATTCCCAATGATGTCATTGAAAAAGATTGTTTGCTTCATTATGACGGGAATACGTTTTACGAAGTTTCCGTGGCAGAGCCTATGTACTGTATTATCGGAGGCTATAACTCAAACTTCCATACCGATGATTTGTCCTATGACCATTATAAAGGGACGAAAAAGGGCGGAAACATTCTGATTCTGGGAGGATGCGGACCCATGGGGCTGGGCGCCGTGAGCTATGCACTTGCTATGGAGAATAAGCCGGGGATGGTTGTAGTCACAGATATCAGCGAAGAGCGGATTGAACATGCAAAGAAAGTCATTTCTGTAGAGGAAGCAGCTCAAAAGGGCGTGAAATTACTTTACATCAATACATCAAATATAAATAAGGAGGTCAAAGAATTACTGTCCCTAACGGATGGTAAAGGTTATGATGATGTATTTGTATATGCACCAATACAGAGTGTGGCTGAGACAGGAAACCGTGTTTTAGCATTTGACGGATGCATGAATTTGTTTGCAGGGCCGTCAGACAGCCAGTTCTCTGCAAGTATGAATCTTTATGACAGTCACTATAAGAAAACAAAGATTATAGGCTCCTCAGGCGGAATACGTTCGGACTTGGAAGAAGCTTTAGCCTTAATTTCGGCTGAAAAGATTAATCCCTCAGTTATGATCACCCATGTGGGAGGAATAAATTCCATTGTTGATGCAACGCTTCATCTGCCGGAAATTCCCGGAGGAAAGAAATTAGCCTATATTCAGTTTGACATGCCGCTCACAGCAATAGAAGATTTTAAAGAGTTAGGAAAAACAGACTTGCTGTATGCTAAGCTGGCGGATGCATGTGACCGGCATAATGGCCTGTGGAATAAAGATGCAGAGGATATATTGCTGGACCATTTTAATGTGGAAGTATAGGAGGAAAAGATTATGGGAGAAAGAGGAGCTATACGTACAAAAGTACAAAAATTGGGGGGATTCATGTCCGGCATGGTTATGCCTAACATTGGAGCCTTTATTGCATGGGGAATCTTAACAGCATTGTTCATTCCGACAGGATTTTTCCCGAATGAAAAACTTAGTGCACTGGTAGGACCTACACTTACCTATCTGCTGCCGCTTTTAATTGCTTATACAGCCGGATATAACATGTATGAAAGGCGGGGTGCCATTGCAGGGTGCCTTGCAACGGTTGGGGTCATAATAGGAGCAAATACAACGATGCTCATAGGTGGTATGATTATGGGGCCTCTGGGTGCATGGTGTGTGAAAAAATTTGATAACCTGATTAAAGGAAAAGTGAAACCTGGCCTGGAAATGTTAATTGACAACTTTAGTATGGGAATCATAGGTGTTATACTTTTAGTATTCGGATTCCTTGGCGTGGAGCCGCTGATTTCCGGGCTTTCAAACATATTTGCGTCAGGCGTTGATTTCCTGATGAATAATAACCTGCTTCCGTTAACTTCCATTTTCATAGCGCCCGGTCAGGCCTTGTTCCTGAATAATGCGATTAATCATGGGATTTTAACACCTCTGGCCATTGAGCAGGCTTCCGAAATGGGAAAATCCATCCTCTTTCTGCTGGAAGCAAACACTGGCAACTGGGCAGGCTTAATTCTTGCATTTACAGTATTTGGAAAAGGAATTGCTAAGAAGTCCGCACCCACAGCAGCAGTCATTCAGATTATTGGTGGAATCGGAGAGATTTCCGTACCTTATGCACTTATGAAGCCACTGACCATTCTGGGGCCAATTCTTGGAGGTATAACTGGGATTTTCTGGCTTCAGTTGTTTGACGGAGGAGCAGTTGCAGCAGTTTCACCAGGCAGTATCATTGCATTAGTTCTGATGTCACCCAAGGGGAAACTGCTGGTGAATGTAAGCGCTTATGTAGCTGCAGCAATTGTTTCCTTTCTTGTAGTATCTTTCATTCTAAAACGGGATAAAACCGTGGAAGAAGCTGCAGAAACTGTGGATATAGCGGGTACAGATCATCAATCCCAGGCAGCAGAGAGAGGAACAGAAGCGGCAGGAAGTTATTCCAAAAGGAAAATCCGTAAAGTTGCATTTTGCTGTGACGCAGGAATGGGTTCTAGCGCAATGGGGGCTTCCATGCTGAAAACGCAGCTCACGAAGGCAGGGGTATATGTGGATGTTGAGCATGCTTCAGTACATAGGATACCCAAAGATATTGATGTGGTAATTACGAATACAAATCTTGTTGATGCTGCGCGTAAGGCGGTATCTGAGGATGTACCAATACTTGCACTTAATGAGTTCCTGAATGGAGAAGAGCATAAGGCGATTGTAAAAAAGATTAAGGACATGATGGAGTAATGGGAAATTGACATGTCGAATTGAAAGCAGGTGTCAGATATGAATTTTACGCCGCGGTTGAGACAGATACTGCTAGTTATGTTAAATGAAGAGCTGATTTCCGTAAAATCTTTATCGGAACAGGTTGGAATCAGTAAAAGGACGATACAGCGTGAGCTAGAGTATATAGACCATTATTTGAAAAAATATAATGTCAGAATCCGCTCCAAAGCAGGCCGTGGAATATGGCTGGAAGGGACAGAGGAACACCGGGATCATCTATACCGGGAACTGAAAGACCAAAATTTGATGGATTCCACAAATAGGGAGGAACGCAGGAAGCGTCTCGCTGTAGAACTAATAAAGGATCAGGAGCCAAAAAAGCTTTATTATTTCAGCAATGCATTTAAGGTAAGTGAAACTACCATAAGCAGAGATCTTGAGAAAATAGAGTCGTGGTTCGCACCCTATCATCTTCGTATCGAAAAGAAACCTGGAATAGGTGTTGTATTACAGGGAAGTGAAAAGAACTACCGTACGGCAGCTCATGATTTTATCATCCACAATGTTGACAGTTCTGTAATCAAGTATATCTTTGAAGAAGATGAAAAGTTTAACGCCTCAGCAATTGAAAATTATGAGGAGATAAAAAATATCTTTAAAATATTGGACGATTCTGTTCTGAAAAGAGTCTGTCTTTGCTTCTCAAGTTTTAGGGATATCCAGGTTAACCGGCTGACGCAAGAATCCTATTATGAGCTAATCATACATGTCACGATTATAGTGGAGAGAGTTATTAAGGGAGAGATTATCGAGCATAATGAAAAACTGATGAATGAAATCAGAAAAGACAAGAATCTAAAAGCCGCTCTTGAAATTGTAAATGCTTTAGAAGAAGAATTTGAGATTGAGATTCCAGATAACGAACTGGCGTATATATGCCTGCATCTGAATTGCACAAAATTACAGTCTGTCGAAATGACAGACTGTGATTTTGGTGAAGAAGAACAGCAGAAATTGCTGGAGCTTGTACATGAAATCATTGTAGCGTATGATGAGGTGCTTTCCAACACACTTAAAACGGATGAGGAATTTGTGAGAGGCTTACTGGTGCATCTAAAGCCTACTCTTGTGAGAATGCGGAATTCGTTTCCAATTATAAATCCTCACCTGGAAGAAATCAAAGAGATTTATCCAGATATATATAAGCGCTGTAAATATGTAGGCAAGTTCCTGGAAGCAAGAACAGGCTATAAATTTCCGGAGGCGGAAATTGGTTTTCTGGCAGCCCATTTCGGCGCTGCAATTGTGAGGCAGGAAAGAGCGAAGGAAAAAAAGCGGAAAGTGCGGATTGGGCTGGTCTGTGCAAGTGGCATTGGAATTTCAAGATTGATGTCATCCAGGCTTGAGAAATATTTTCATAGCAGAATTTGTGTGAATACATATGGAAAAGATGATTTAACCCCCTTTGTAAAATCAAATAATGACTTTTTTGTCTCCAGTACATCTCTTGAGGATGATGAAAGCGAAGTCGTGTATGTAAATCCTCTTCTTCCGGAAAATGAATTGCGGATTATTGAGACTAAGGTATCTAAATTTGAACTGCTTGCCGGAACTCTGGAATCTGACAATGACTTTAACAGGCAGTTAGAAAAAATTAATTATCTGTCCGCTAAGATCCGGTTTGTTTTAAAGGAATACCGTTGTATAGAGGTGGATAAAGAAATAGGCTTTCGTCCGCTTATTCACTATCTTACCGGACAGATTGCGGATAATCAGGTTTTTGCAGAGATAATAGAACATGATATTTTAAAGCGGGAAGAAATTGCGACCCAGGTTATACCCCAGTTTGAAATCGGATTGTTTCATGCCCGTACCAAAGGAGTCAATAGTCCGTGTATCTATACCTGCGTCAACAGGGAAAAGACTGCTTTTGTTTACCCCTATTTGCAGAATATGCGGGCAGTCATAATGATGCTGGTCCCTTATGATGAAAATGCGGAGGATAACAGCAGAATGCTGAGCAGTATTAGTGAGGCGCTCTTTCAGGATGAGGAATTTCTGGAAGCGGTAAAGACGGAAGAGCAGGAAATGGTCAGGAGTTACTTGAGCGATATACTGAAAGAATATTTTCAGTGCTATCTAAATGAGCTATAAGGAAATTTCTTTTAAGGATAAAGTTTTCAGCAGATTGGGGAGTATGTGCAATGTGGAGCGTGACATGTACTTCCCAGCAATTTATCCTTAAGAATTTAGTTTTTTAATTTGAATTAAATGGAAAAGGTGTTGGTAATATTCTATAAAGATAAATGATTAAAAATAGCACTATTGACTAAAAGTATAATTTTTTTACAAGGATTGTTGACAAAGGTGTAAAGTTGATGTAAATTAAAAGAAAAATGAGAACGTTCTCAAAAAAGGATGAAAAGCAAACTCGATTTTATCGAGTTATATTTAAAGCAACAAATGAGAACGTTCTCAGATGATGAGAGTTGGAGTGATTAATATGGACCAAAATATAACAATAGAAGATGTCGCTAAACTTGCAGGGGTCTCCCGCGCTACTGCCGGACGTGTAGTAGGGGGCTATGGCAATACATCTGAAAAAAGCAGAGAAAAGGTATTGCAGGCAGTGAAAGAATTAAATTATAGGCCTAATTTGGTTGCACAAGGATTAAGAGGGCAAAGCACAAAGACGATTGCCGTAATTCTCGGAAGCATTAAAAATAATTACTGTAATCATTTGATTTATGCAGTAGAAAAGGAAGCACAAAAAAAAGGCTATAATGTTATTATTTGTAATACTCATGAAGACATCAGGCAGGAGATCCGCCATTTGCAAAACATGTACAGCAGACAAGTGGATGGAATTGTGATGATGTCAGCCTGCAGAACAGATGAAGAAATTGAAGAACAATATAAAGAGCTTTATAGCGGAGAAACTCCAATTGTTTTTGTAGATAGAAAAATTAAAGGTCTTACTTCCTGTGTAATTCAAAGTAATAATGAACTGGCTTCTTATGAGGCCACAAAATACTTGTTGGAACTTGGGCATCAGAGAATCGGTATATTGGCAACAGAAGATTATTCCACAGTAAATGAAAGAATTAAAGGCTATAAAAGGGCATTAGAAGAGAATGGAATAGTGTTTAATCCTAAAAATATTCAGTTTGCTGCTCAAAGTGAAAAAAATAAAGTTGCAGAGATGACTGCAAAATTATTGAGGGAAAAGTCACAAGTAACAGCAATTTATGTACTCAATAACAGTCTATGTGCAGGCGTGCTTTCAGAGTTGAAGAGGCAGAAAAAAAATATTCCAGAAGATATTTCTCTGCTTGTCTGGGATGATGAAGATTTGAATGAGTTATTAGAGATCACTACAGTGGTGCAGCCAATTGAAGAAATAGGAAAGATGGCAATAAATAAATTGATTCACGATATGCGAACCAAAAAGGGAGCAGAAGAAAGTACAAAGGAAATATTGGATTCACACATTATATATAGGAGCTCATGCAAAAAAGTGAATAGTTAATAATACCCAATAAAAGGGATTATTATAAAAAAGAAAGGAGAACATGATTATGGATTTAATTATGGGAATGAATAGCGGCTCATCATTTGATGGCATTGACGTTATTCTGGCAGAGACAGAGCTGGATAAGGACGGGTTTCCAAAAGCTCCCCGCTTTATCTGCGGCGGTTCTTATGAATGGCCGGAAGAAGTAACAAAAATTGTAACAGAAGCTTTTGAAAACAGAGTGGATATGGTTGGATTGAATCGCCTGAATTACATATGCGGTGCGGTATTTGCAGAAAAAGCGGTTCAGTTTATGAAAGAGAATAATATCAATCCGCTTGATGTAAAAGTTTTGGGGCTTGATACTCAGACTATTTATCAGGAACAGCCGGACCATGCAAAAATCACTTCCATGACAGAGGAAGAAAAAGCAGACTGGCTGCACAGATGGTTGAATGGACCGTACCCGGCAGGAATGCAAATGGGGGAATCTTCCGTAATTGCGAATCTTACGAACATTGATACAGTTACGCATTTCAGACCTGCTGACCATGTGTGGGGAGGTGCAGCGGCACCGCTTATGCCGTATCTGGATTTTGTTTTATTTAGAAATGAAGAGAATCCAGTTATGACTCTTAACATAGGAGGAATTGCAAATCTTCATGTAGCAAGTAAGGATCGGAAAAATATGTTTGGGTTTGATACTGGTCCGGGAAATGCAGTATCCAATTATCTATGCAAGAAGTTAATTGGAAAAGACTATGACAAAGATGGAGAGCTGGCAGCGAAAGGAAAAGTAAATGATGAAATGCTGACATTTTATATGCAGCATCCTTTCTGGGACAGGCCGGTGCCGCGTTCTGGATGGGTGGGGGATTATAATGAAGAATATATAAATAGTGTTCTTGAAAAATTTGGACATCTCTCAACAGAAGACATTTTAGCAACAACTTGTGCATTTACAGGGGCAGCAGTTGCAAAAAGTATGATTGACAACATTCCGGAGGAAATCATTAATAAGACAGACAAGTTATATGCAAGTGGCGGAGGCGTCAGAAACCCTCAGATTATGAAAGAAATACAGGAAAGAATTCCTGGAAACATTGAGGTCACAACCTCTGCTGAAATTGGAATTCCACCAGAATATAAAGAAGCGATTAAGTTTGCGACCATCGCTTACTCTACTGTGAATAAAATACCAGGAAATATTCCGGCAGCAGGTCATGCCTCACAATATTCAATTTTAGGCAAAATTGCATTAGCACCCAGAAACATCAAAGGAGGCCCGCAATTGTAATTGAATATGCACACAATATACCACGAAAAAGTGAAAAAGGCTAGTTCAATATAAAAAATATTTATACTTTAAGAAGGGAAGGAGATTATATATGAAAAAGAAAATTTTAGCATTAATCTGTGCAGTTGCTTTAGCAGGCAGCCTTGCAGCTTGCAGCAGCAGCCCAACGGGAGGGAGTTCAAAAGAGGAAGAAAAGTCAGAATCAGTGAAGGAAGATAAAGGCCAATTGGAAGAAATTACAATTGGTGTATCTTTTGGACAAAATGTACATCCGTTTTTCGTTGCTATGGAAACGGGAATCAAACAGGCATGTGAAGATTTGGGAATTAAAAAATATAATATTTTATCAGCCGATAGTTCGTTAGAAACTCAGAATTCCCAAATAGAAAATCTGGTAACGATGGGATGTGACGTAATCTTATTAAATCCTTATGATTCCGAAGGCGTAGTGAATGCAGTTGAAAATGCTAATAGTGCAGGGGTGGGTGTGTTTACAATGGACATTGACTGTAAAGGGTCTACAGCATTTATTGCATCAGATAACCGCGAAATTGGAAAGATGCTGGCGGATTATGTAATAGACAAGTTAGATGGCAAAGGCAAAATTGCAATTATCGACGGTATTACAGTAACTTCACTGAAAGACAGAACAGAAGGATTTATGGAGGCTATTAAAGGAACTGACATTGAGGTAGTTGCAGAACAGCAAACTGCTCATGGGAGAGAAACAGCATTACAATCTGCGGAAAATATTTTACAGGCACATCCAGACATTAACGCATTTGTAGGTATTAATGAAAATTCCGGTATGGCAATTCTTAGTGCGGTAACATCTGCAAACTTAAAGGACGTATTAATTACAACTGTAGATGCAACTTCTGAAAATTTGGCTGCCATTAGAGATGGTAAAGTAGAAACAGGTGTTTCACAAGACCCGTATCAAATGGGATATCAGGCGGTAGAGCAGGCGATTAAGTGGTGCAACGGCGAACAGATTGATAAGTTTGTAGAAGTTAAAGTAGAATATATGAACAAAGAGAATGTTCAGGGATTTATTGACAGGGAGATTGGATACGGAGTAGAAATAGATTAATATTTAAAGTGCTGAGATAGCGTGGAACCACCTGGATTATCGGGTGGTTCCTACCATAAATAAGGAGGTGGAACATGTCTGATGTAGTTGTAAAGATGAAAGGGATATCAAAAGCATTTGCTGGGATTAAGGCTTTGGACGATGTTCAGATTGAATTGAAAAGAGGAGAAGTACATGCGTTAATGGGTGAGAATGGCGCAGGAAAATCCACTTTGATGAAAATCATGACTGGGGTGTATACAAAAGATTCGGGAAATATGCATCTATATAATGAAGAGTCAGGACAGATGGAAGAGGTCGAAATGAAGTCTCCGCTAATGGCACAGAAAGCCGGACTAAGTATGGTATTTCAAGAATTAAATCTTTTGGAAAACATGAGTATTGCCGAGAATATTTTTATTGGCAGAGAGCCGGTTGGAAAGAGCAGGTTTTTGAATAAAGAAGAATTAAGAAAAAATGCAAGAAAAGAGCTGGAGAAGGTGGGATTGCAGATTGACCCGGGAACACCGGTAGACCAGCTAAGCTGTGGACAGATGCAGTGCATAGAAATAGCAAAAGCATTATCATTTAAAGCAAGGGTGGTAGTATTTGATGAACCAACCGCAAGTTTGTCCGAGCAGGAATCACAGGTACTGTTTAATATTATTGAAGAACTTAAAAGAGAGGGTGTGTGTATAGTCTACATTTCTCATCGCATGGAAGAAGTTTTTCAGCTGTCTGATAGAATTACTGTATTTAGAAATGGAACTTATATTGATACGGTTCGGACCAAAGAGGTTACAGAGCCGGATTTAATCAAGATGATGATTGGGCGTGAAATTGCAGATAAAAAAGGCCGGGGCAGTACTCATATCAATAAGGATAATGTAATTCTGGATGTAAAGAATATGCGGGTGTATCCAGACAGCGCTCCAGTTAACTTTAAACTATATGAAAAAGAGATATTGGGATTCTTTGGGTTGGTGGGGGCCGGCAGAACGGAACTTATGCGAAAGCTGTTCGGTATTGATCCGATTGGAGAAGGTGAAATATACATTAAAGGGAATAAAATACATATTTCTTCCCCGTCAGATGCAATTCAGGAAGGAATAGGGCTTGTACCGGAGGATAGAAAAGCGTTGGGCCTAATTCTTGGTATGAGTATTAAAGACAATATGCTTATATCAAAATTAGCTCAGTTTAAAAGTGGCTGGCTAAGAAAACAAATGTTGAGAGAAATTACAGGAAGCTATATTTCTGACTTAGGGATTGCTCTCAGAAATGAGGAACAAGAAGTAAAGGAATTGAGTGGTGGTAATCAACAAAAAGTGGTGATTGCAAAATGGCTTGCAATGACACCAAATATTTTAATTATGGATGAACCAACCCGGGGAATTGATGTGGGGGCGAAAAGTGAAATATATGCATTAATGCGTAAGCTTACAGATGCCGGAAAAAGTATTATCATGATTTCATCAGAGATTGCAGAGGTTATGCAAATAAGTGACAGGGTGATTGTAATGCATGAAGGGAGTATATCGGGAGAAATCTCGTCGGAAGAAGTTACAAAAAATAATATAATGCAGGCTGCATTTGGCGGAGGGATGAAAAATGAGTAAAGATAAAAAAATGAATATCAGGTCACTAAGAGAATTGCTGCTTGTCGGAGTTGTAATTCTCCTGGGAATTGTATGGACTATAATGAATCCGCAGTTTTTATCCGCAAATAATATCAGTAATATTTTAAGACAGGCATCATATACAGCCATTGCGGCTGTAGGAATGACTATGGTAATTATCATTGGTGAAATTGACCTCTCTGCAGGCTCACTTGTATGTGCTTCAGGTCTGGTGGGAGCAGTGATATGTAAAAATACAGATAGCGTTTTACTGGCTGTACTTGGTGCAGTTATGGTGGGGGTAGTAGTAGGGGCAGCCAATGGTATCCTTTGTGCAGTGGGAAAGTTACCAGGATTTATCGCATCTTTGGCAAGTATGACAATACTGAGAGGGCTGGCATATATTGCCACAGGGGGAAATTCTATAGTATGGAGAAATGAGCAGTTTACTATGATAGGTACAGGGTATATTGGTGTAATACCAGTACCGGTGCTCATTATGATAATTGTAATTATTTTTGGAATTATTTTGACTACAAAGACTCGTTTTGGACGCTATATTTATGCTGTTGGCGGAAATATAGAGGCGAGCCGCTGGTCCGGGATTGCAGTAACGAAAGTAAAAATCTTAGTATATGTAATTATGGGTATACTGACATCAATTGCAGGTTTGATTATTACTGCAAGATTAGGCTCCGGACAGCCATCGGCCGGCACCAGCTTTGAAATGGATTGCATTACAGCAGCGGTGGTAGGTGGAACCAGCATGGCCGGAGGCCGGGGAAAAGTACTTGGAACAGTAGTGGGTGTATTATTACTGACCGTTTTGACAAATGGCATGACATTAGTCGGAATGAATACTTATTGGCAACAGGTATTAAAAGGTGTAATTATTGTAGTGTCAGTTTTGGTCGACACAAGGGGAAAGAAATAATTTTATTAGACAATCACTTTTGTATAATATTTTGGGTGTTCTGCAGGCTGGAAAATGCTTTGCAGAATGCCTTTTTATTTTTATACATCTAGGAAAAATGTGGATTTATTAAGCTGTATGGATATTCCGTGTGAAAAAGAAATGGAAAAATTTTTGTGTTGATGGTACAATATCGGTAAAGATAATTGGATACCCCAAAGTTTTATATAAGTGGAGACAGAGATGAGACTTAAAAACATATTATTTGTTGTAAATGATATAGAGAAATCAAAGAATTTCTACAGGGAACTGTTTGGTCTGGAAGTGATTGCTGATTTTGGAGAAAATGTAGTTCTCACAGAAGGACTGGCGCTGCAGGAAAGAAAATTATGGGAAACCTTTATAGAAAAAGAGACTGTCCTTGGAGGAAATGATGCAGAGCTGTATTTTGAAGATAACGATATCGACCGGTTTCTTCAAAAGCTGGAAAATAGCAATTTTCCCATTGAATACTTGAATAAGTGTAAAGAGCATGACTGGGGCCAGCGTGTAATCCGCATTTATGACCCGGATAGACATGTGATTGAGATTGGAGAATCCATGGAATATGTGGCAAGAAGATTCCTGAATATGGGAATGACAGTAGAACAGGTGGCAAAGAAAACACAACTGCCCCTTTCTCAGATAGAAGTAGTGAAAACAGATTTTTAAATATTGTGCAGGAGGATACAAGTGATGAAGAGAATGTCATTAGGAACCAGCAGTCTTGAGGTTCCGGTAATCGCAGCAGGATGTATGAGGATAAATACTCTGGATGAAGAAAGTTTGGAAAGTTATATTAATAAATGCATGGAGCTGGGGATGAATTTCTTTGAACATGCAGATATATATGGGGGCGGAAAATGTGAGTCCCTTTTTGCCGAGGCATTTGCAAAAACTGAGTTCAGACGTGAAGATATTATTTTACAGTCGAAGTGCGGGATTGTTCCGGGAGTGATGTATGATTTCTCAAAGGAGCATATTATAAAATCAGTAGAAAGCAGTTTGAAGAGGCTGGACACAGATTATCTGGATGTCCTGGTTCTTCACCGCCCGGATGCTTTGATGGAACCGGAAGAAGTGGCGGAGGCTTTTGATTTGCTGAATGCATCGGGTAAGGTCAGGAACTTTGGTGTATCGAACCATAAACCAATGCAGATAGAGTTCTTGAAGAAATATGTAAAGCAGGATATTGTAACCAATCAGCTTCAGCTCAGCATACCGTTTTCTAATATGATAGCAAATGGTATGGAAGTCAACATGCTGACAGACGGTGCCCCGGACCGGGATGGAAGTGTTTTGGACTACTGCCGTCTGAAAGATATGACGATTCAGGCATGGTCCCCGTTCCAGTATGGATTTTTTGAAGGTGTATTTATTGGAAGTGACAAGTTTCCAGAGCTGAACCAGCAGCTGGAAGAACTGGCGGAACGTTATGATGTAACACCAATTACAATTGTGGCGGCGTGGATGTTAAGACATCCGGCGCATTTTCAGGTGATTGCCGGGACAACAAATTTAAGCCGGTTAGAAGAAATGGCACTGGGATGTGATATTACCCTGAGCAGGGAAGAATGGTACCGGATCTATTTGAGTGCAGGGCATATATTGCCATAGGGTGTACACCTTGAACCGCTAGTGTTCAAGAAGGGGCATTACTGTAATTATAAGAAGGAGGGGATATCCCATAAGGGAATCCCCTCCTTCTTATAATTATGCCATCAAATCTGAAATTCCGTCATGCAGTTCCTGAAGAGATTTTACGTCTCCATTGCCATATTTTTTTATGTGTTTAATTCCTCTGGCAGTTGCATTTGCAGCGGCCATAGTAGTTATATAAGGGATTTTTGCTTTGATAGCTGCCTTTCTCAAATAGCTGTCATCATGGACGCTTCCCTTCCCTACAGGGGTATTTACGATCAGGTCAATCTTACCGTTTGTAATCATATCTAATATATTTGGTCTTCCCTCGTATAATTTATTTACCCTTTCAGCTTCTATTCCATTTTTAATAAGGAGGTCATAGGTTGTACCTGTTGCTATAATTTTGAATCCGTCTTCTGAAAAACTCTTTGCAACGTCTGCAACTTCCGGCTTATCTTTTCTGCTGACGGATATTAATACGGTTCCGCCCAAAGGAAGTTTCGTCTGAGTTGCCTCCTGTGCCTTACAGAAAGCTTCGCCATAAGAGGAAGATAATCCAAGAACTTCTCCTGTAGAACGCATTTCAGGTCCCAGAACCGGGTCCACTTCCGGAAACATGTTAAATGGAAATACAGCTTCCTTGACACCGTAATATGGAATGGACTTTTCCTTTAATGTTGGGACAGGGGAAGGTCTTCCTGTGATTTCTGCCGTGATGATGTCTGTAGCCAGGGGCACCATACGGATGCCGCATACTTTGGATACAAGGGGAACAGTTCTGGAGGCACGGGGGTTCGCTTCCAGTACGTAAACTTTGCCGTCCTCGATTGCATACTGCATATTCATAAGCCCTTCAACATGCATTTCCTCTGCAATTTTCCTGGTATATTCTTTAATGGTCTTTATATTTTCCTCTGAAATATGTACAGGCGGAATGATACATGCAGAGTCACCGGAGTGTACGCCTGCCAGCTCAATATGCTCCATGACGGCAGGGACGAATGCATGGATGCCATCACTGATTGCATCAGCTTCACATTCCAGTGCATGATTCAGGAAGCGGTCTATAAGAATCGGACGATCCGGCGTCACGCCCACAGCAGCTGCCATATAATTTTTCATGCTCTCATCATCGTAGACCACTTCCATGCCGCGGCCGCCTAATACGTAGGAGGGGCGCACCATGACCGGATAGCCGATTCTCTGTGCGATGGAAATTCCTTCTTCTACATCAACAGCCATTCCAGACTCCGGCATTGGAATTTCCAATTTTTCCATCATGTCACGGAACAGGTCACGGTCTTCCGCCAAATCAATGACAGATGGAGAGGTTCCCAGTATTTTGACACCATTCTTTTCCAGGTCCGCTGCCAGATTTAAAGGAGTCTGACCCCCGAATTGTGCAATGACACCCAGTGGTTTTTCCTTTTTATAAATGCTTAGTACATCTTCCAGTGTCAGTGGTTCAAAGTACAGTTTGTCTGAAGTATCGTAGTCTGTAGAAACTGTTTCCGGGTTGCAGTTTACAATAATGGTTTCAAATCCCAAGTCTTTTAATGCAAGAGAGGCGTGGACACAGCAGTAGTCAAATTCGATTCCCTGCCCTATACGGTTTGGCCCTCCGCCAAGAATCATAATCTTAGGCTTATCTCCGCTGACTGGATTTTTGTCCTCTGCGTTATATGTGGAGTAATAGTAAGCACTGTCCTCTGTGCCGCTTACGTGAACACCCTCCCATGCTTCTTCCATACCGATTTCCACCCGGCGGTCTCTGATCTCTTTTTCCTGGATGTCCAGAAGCTGACTCAGATATTTGTCAGAGAAGCCATTCTTTTTTGCCGAAATAAGACATTCATCAGAAGGAAGCTGTCCCTTTCCTTTTATTAAAGCGTTCTCTTCCTCCACCAGATCCTTCATCTGTTCGATAAAGTAGGTCTTTACTTTGGTGATTTCATGTATTTCATTTATAGAAGCTCCTTTGCGCAGCGCTTCATACATAATAAAGTGCCGTTCACTGGATGGAGTAATCAGAAGGGAAAGGAGTTCTTCCTTTGTTTTCTGTTCAAGGTCTTTCACCTGTCCCAGTCCGTAACGTCCGGTTTCCAGGCTTCGGATGGCTTTCTGGAATGCTTCTTTATAAGTCTTTCCAATGCTCATAACCTCACCGACTGCGCGCATCTGGGTGCCAAGCTTATCTTCCACACCTTTAAACTTTTCAAAGGCCCAGCGTGCGAACTTGATTACAACATAATCTCCGTCCGGCACGTATTTATCCAGGGTCCCATATTTCCCGCAGGGAATGTCCTTGAGGGTCAAACCTGTGGCCAGCATGGCGGATACGAGAGCAATAGGGAAGCCTGTTGCCTTAGAAGCAAGTGCGGAGGAGCGGGAGGTTCTGGGATTGATTTCGATAACGATAATCCTGTCACTGACCGGATCATGTGCAAATTGTACATTAGTGCCGCCAATAACCTCAACAGACTCTACGATTTTATATGCCTGCTCCTGAAGACGTTTTTGGCAGTCCTCAGAGATGGTCAGCATGGGGGCTGAGCAGAAGGAGTCTCCGGTATGTACACCCAGTGGGTCAATATTTTCGATAAAGCAGACGGTTATCATATGATTGTCCTTGTCCCGGACAACTTCCAGCTCCAGTTCTTCCCATCCCAGAATAGACTCTTCAACAAGAACCTGACCTACAAGACTTGCCTGAAGACCACGTGTACATATGGTTTTCAATTCTTCTTTATTATAGACAAGACCGCCGCCGGCGCCGCCCATGGTATATGCGGGACGGAGAACTACAGGATATCCAAGGTCATCCGCAATAGAGAGGGCTTCTTCCACAGAGTATGCCACCTGGCTGCGTGCCATCTCAATTCCCAGTTCATTCATGGCTTTTTTGAATTCAATGCGGTCTTCGCCACGTTCAATAGCATCCACTTGTACGCCGATAACCTGAACCTGATATTTTTCCAAAATTCCCTTTCCAGCAAGTTCTGAACATAAATTCAGCCCAGACTGTCCGCCAAGGTTTGGAAGCAGGGCATCAGGGCGTTCCTTTGCTATAATCTGTTCCAATCTCTCTACATTCAATGGTTCAATGTAGGTGACATCGGCTGTCTCCGGGTCTGTCATAATGGTTGCCGGATTAGAATTAACCAAAACAATTTCATATCCTAAGTTTCTCAATGCCTTACAGGCCTGAGTACCGGAGTAATCAAACTCGCAGGCTTGTCCAATAATGATGGGACCTGACCCTATAATCAATACTTTGTGAATGTCAGTTCTCTGTGGCATACTTTATCCTCCTGTACACTTCAATTTTTAAAACAACGATATCTGCCAAATAATATTATAGTGGAGAAAAGGATAGGAAGTAAAGCAGTTTTGGAAGACATACAAAAAAGTTTTAAGAATTCTCTTGACTCTGACCTAACGTCAACTGTTATAGTGAAATCACAGTAGGAGGTAATGCGTATGAAATATAGTATAAAAGAATTATCTGAAATTGCAGGGATCAGTGCACGTACCCTGCGTTACTATGACAAAATAGGATTGTTAAAGCCGTCCCTTGTCCGTGAATCCGGTTACCGCTATTATGGCGGAAAAGAGCTGGAGCTGCTGCAGCAGATATTATTTTATAAAGAGAGAGGATTGAAGCTGAAACAAATTGCTGAAATCCTGTATGGGGGAGACTTTGACATTCTAACAGCCTTGTATAGCCATCTGAAAGAATTGGAGAGACAGCAGGCCAGAATTAATAGCATGATAACTACTGTAAAAAAGACGATTGCATCAATGAAAGGAGAAATCATCATGAGTAATGAAGAAAAATTTGAGTCATTTAAAAAAGATATGATACAAAAGAATGAAGAAATGTACAGTGAGGAAATACGTGATAAATATGGAGATGAGGATGTGGAAGCAGCAAACCAAAAGATGCTGAACATGTCAAAGGAAGATTACGAGCATTTCCGGGCTTTGGAAGAGGAGATTAAAGAATCGCTGAAAACAGCGGTACGGGCAGGCGAAAGCCCAAAAGAAGAGTCCGGTAAAAAGATAACCGGACTCCACAAGGAATGGCTGCACATGACCTGGAAACAATATACGCCTGAAGCACACAAAGGAATCGGACAAATGTATGAGGCGGACAGCAGGTTTACGCAATATTATGATGAAGAAGTATCAGGCTGCGCAGGATTCCTTAAAGAAGCAATAAATTACTGGGCCGAAAAGATTTAAAAATGCTGTTTTAAAGAATTTCTCCCTGGGTGGATATAGTTACAACCTGCCACGGAATCATTTTTCCGCTGTTGATAAGAGCATTCTTAACAGCCTGCTCCAGACCGCCGCAGCAAGGAACTTCCATCCGTACCACAGTTACATTTTTAATAGAGTTTTGTCTGATAATTTCAGCCAGCTTCTCAGAGTAGTCTACGTCATCCAGCTTTGGACATCCTACAAGGGTAATTTTTCCCTGCATGAATTCCTGGTGGAAATTGGCGTAAGCATAAGCAGAGCAATCTGCAGCGATGAGAAGCTGTGCATCTTCAAAATAAGGTGCGTTGATGGGGACAAGCTTTATCTGTACCGGCCACTGCATAAGCTGTGATTCTGCCGGAGCAGATGCGGCAGGTTTGGCTGCCGGAGTGCGGTTTATTGCTTTTGCACGTGTCCCGGGGCATACGAAGGGGTGTGGCTGTTCGTCTTTTTTCTTCTGGTTATTTGCAACAGCTTCTGCATCGTATTCGGCAGCTTCCCGTTCTACAAAGGTAATAGCGCCCGTTGGACAGGTAGGAAGACAGTCTCCCAGTCCGTCACAATAATCATCTCTTAAAAGTCTGGCTTTTCCGTCTATCATTCCGATAGCTCCCTCGTGGCATGCTTCCGCACATAATCCACACCCGTTACATAGTTCTTCATTTATTTCTATGATTCTTCTTATCATGATTGTACCTCCTGATTGATTCTCTTGATTTCATATGCAAATTGTACTATACTTAAAAAAGAAAAAATGTTGTCATTACAACAAAGTGGAGAAAAGATTTATGGATTATAAATTTATAACAAAAACAGGATTATTTAAGGGGGTCACGGAAGAAGAGACCAAAGCTATGCTAAAATGTCTGGGGGCAGAGGAAAAAAAGTTTTCTAAGGATTATACGATTTATCATATGGGGCAGACAATACGGCGGATGGGCCTTCTGCTAAAAGGCGGCATCAACATTGTCAGGACAGATGTATGGGGGAATGCAAATATCCTCGGACATATTCTGCCCGGAGAGGTTTTTGCGGAGACATATGCCTGTAATCCTGATGAACCTATGATGTCAGATGTAATAACAACTTCAGAGTCTTCAGTCTTGTTTCTGGATGTGGGAAAGGTGGTGCAGACTTGTGTTTCTTCCTGCAGCCATCATGAGAGACTTGTCCGCAACCTGCTGACTGTTTTATCCTTGAAAAATTTAAACCTGTCACAGAAAATAAACCATATCACACCGAAAACCATCAGAGAGAGACTGCTCTCCTATCTGTCATGGGAGGCTGTGAAGCAGGGGAAACAGCATATAGACATTCCATTTAGCAGGCAGCAGCTTGCGGATTATCTGTCTGTGGACAGAAGCGCCCTTTCCAGTGAACTTTCTAAAATGCAGCGGGAGGGCCTGCTCAGTTATAAGAAGAATCATTTTATTTTGCGGGAGATAAAGGTTGACGGGGAGTATCTGAAACTTAAGGAGTAGGCTGCCTGTATAGGGCCGAGGAGCAATTTATTGAAAAGGAGAATGAGAAATGGGCGGTTTTTTTGGTGTGGCTTCAAAGACGGACTGTATATCCGAGTTGTTCTATGGTGTAGATTATCATTCCCATTTGGGAACAAGAAGAGGCGGAATGGCGACATTTAGTGAGGAAGGGTTTCAAAGAGCAATACATAACATTGAAAACTCGCCGTTTCGCACTAAGTTTGAAAAAGATGTGGAAGAGCTTAACGGTAATCTTGGAATTGGATGTATCTCGGATTATGAGCCGCAGCCATTATTAATCCAGTCTCATTTGGGCAGTTTTGCAATTACAACGGTGGGAAAGATTAACAACATGGACGAGCTTCTGGAAAAGGTATATGAAAATGGACATACACATTTTCAGGAGATGAGCGGAGGACAGGTTAACGCCACGGAACTGATTGCTTCCTTAATCTGCAAGGAGGATACCATTGTAAAGGGAATCCAGTATGTGCAGCAGCTTGTGGATGGCTCAATGACAATACTGCTGATGACATCTAAGGGGCTGTATGCCGCAAGGGACAGGTATGGAAGAACCCCTCTCGTTGTTGGAAAAAAAGAAGATGCTCATTGTGTTTCTTTTGAAAACTTTGCATATATTAACTTAGGCTATCAGGATTATAAAGAATTAGGCCCTGCGGAGATTGTCTTTATCACACCTGAAAGTGTGGATACAGTCAGCCCACCGGGAGAGGATATGAAAATCTGCTCCTTTTTGTGGGTATATTACGGCTATCCCACCTCTTCATACGAAGGAGTGAATGTTGAAGAAATGAGATATAAGTGCGGAAGTATGCTAGCAAAACGGGATGGAAATTCTGTCTCTCCGGATATCGTCGCAGGAGTTCCGGACTCAGGCATCGCACATGCAATCGGCTATGCCAATGAATCGGGAATTCCTTATGCAAGACCGTTCATTAAATATACTCCTACGTGGCCCCGTTCCTTTATGCCCGTCAATCAAGTGCAGAGAAATCTAATTGCCAGAATGAAATTAATTCCGGTACAGACATTGATTCAAAATAAGAAGTTACTGCTAATTGATGATTCCATTGTAAGAGGAACCCAGCTTAGAGAGACTACAGAATTTCTTTATCAAAGCGGAGCCAAAGAAGTACATGTCCGCCCGGCGTGCCCCCCACTTTTGTTTGGCTGCAAATATCTGAACTTTTCCCGTTCAAAATCTGAACTGGATCTGATAACAAGAAGCATCATTCAAGAGCGGGAGGAAAAGGTAACACCAGAAATCTTAGAAGAATATGCAGACCCACGCTGTAAACGTTACGATGAAATGATAGAAGAAATACGCAGACGCCAGAATTTTACAACGCTGCGTTACCACAGATTGGATGATCTGGTTGCTTCTATCGGATTGCCTCCTTGTAAACTCTGCACCTACTGCTTTGATGGAAAAAAATAATACGGCTGATTGAATTGTAAAAATATTCTGAAAACAAAGGGCAAAAGGGTCAGTCCCCTTTTAATAAATCACCGTAGTGCAGTGTTTATTGGTCCAATTGCTGCAGCATTTTTATCGTTTCAATATCATCTTCCTTTAACTTGATATTTGAACTGTAGCTTTTTCCCTCTGGAGTAGTTACGTTGATTTCAATAATAGTTCCTTCTGCAAGGGCATCGTTGGAGACCGCTTTCACAAACAGTTGAAACTTTGGGTGGTTATTGTGAAAGCGGTCCATGCTGCTCTTAAATTTCTGAAGCATGGCAATCTGATTTAAATTAAGGCTCATATTATATACTCCTTTACTAAATAAAGATAATGGTCTTTTATAATATATGACATCAGGAAGAAAATAACAAGCAGGGAAAATAAAAATTTAATTTTGGTATTGAAAAATCAATCTGTTTGTGTTAAGATATCATTCGTGTCAAAGATGACGCGGGTGTAGTTCAATGGTAGAACACCAGCCTTCCAAGCTGGATACGTGGGTTCGATTCCCATCACCCGCTTAAAGAAACAGCCGGTTAATCCGGCTGTTTCTTTATGTAATGGGGAAATAGCTGCTAAAGCGCCCGTGCTTCAGCACGAGAGTCTGTCAAAGCCAGACTTCTTGTTCAGATTGATGAGATATGTTAATATATGTTATAATATAGTAAAAGATAAGTTTATTGATGAGGAGAAAAGGATTATGGCAGCTCAAACCAAGAAAGCGTTTACAAAAAATGAAGCGACGCCCTTATACCTTCAACTGAAGAATTCGATTAAACAGGATATTAAGGCAGGGGTTTTAAAGCCGGGCGAGAAAATTCCTTCAGAGGCCGAGATGAAGGAGATGTATCATATGAGCCGGGTAACTATCCGAAATGCACTGGCTGAGCTGGAAGTGGAAGGGTATATCCAGAAGGTGCAGGGGAAGGGAAGTTTTGTAACGCAGTCAGATATGCTGCGTCTGCCTGATGGTGTTACCAGCCTGAGCAATGACGGGAAGATGCAGGGGGTAGAGGTCACTGCGAAGATTTTGGAGCAGGGAATTCAGAATAAAGTAAGTGAGATAGATAAAGAGTTTTTTGGGATGCAGGACAAGGATAAGGTTATGGTCTTGAAAAGGGTCAGGATGGCTGACGGACATCCCATTTCCATAGAGGAGAACCATTTTTCAGACAGGCTATTCTCGTTGGAACACGATGACCTGTCCGGTTCCCTCTATGAAGTTCTGCAGAAGAAATACAAGATGGTTCCGACGATAAAAGGGAGAAGAAGCGTGAGGATAGGATTTGCAACGGAGGAAGTTGCAAGATGTCTTGATTTGGCAATCGGCACTCCTGTTATTGAGAGTGAGCTGGGGGTGCTGGATGCCAACGGTGAGCCTATCCATACAGTAAAAGATATTGTGCGGGGAGATGTAGAACGGTTTATGAAATGGTATGTGTAGAGATAAAATCTGCACATATTAAGATAAGATAATACAATTATAAAGGGGATTGAATATCCCAGTAAAAGCAAGCGTTTTCCAGTAAAAGGAAAACGCTTTTTTGTTTTAAGAGTCTTTCGAATGTGTAAAAATAGACAAAAAAATGAAAAAACAGAACGAAATATTGACAATATAGCCACTATGATATATATTTGAATTAAGACAAGTTAATACAAGATAACGGGCGGAGTAAAATACTATGAAAAGAAAAGCTAAGATTTTGGCAGCAGGCATTGCTACAATGGACATCTATTGCCATCAGGGCAGGATGTATCCGGGAGGCAATGAATATAACATCGCGTACAACTCTCATATTCAGGGTGCCCAGGCAGCTTTTATGGGAATATTCGCAGATGATAGAGCGGGAAAACTTTTAGAAGAGACACTAAGAAAAAGAGGAATCGACACCTCCTTTTCCCACCATGAAAAAGGGGCCAGCGGTTATGCACTTGTTGACATTAGAGATGGAGACCGGGTTTTCCTTGACTGGAACAAGCAGGGAGTTACGGATTTATACCCTTTTGATTTTACAAAAGAAGAAATAGATTACATGAAGACTTTCGATGTAACATGTATTAGCTGGGGCGCAAGAGTAACACCAGTGCAGATTAAAAAGCTGAAGCAGTCAGGGGTTTTTGTTTGTTACGATTTTTATGACAATTTTACAGACAAAGCAATTCAGGAAATTGCTCCATACATACAATATGCCTTCTTTTCCTGCAGTCATTTGACTGCCGAAGAAACAAAGGATGTGCTTCAGAAGGCGGCAGACTTTGGGTGTGAGATTGCGGTGGGGACCAGAGGGAGTAATCCCACAATTGCATGGGATGGAATGAGGTTCTATGAACAAAAAACATACAGAGTAGAAGTGAAAGATACTATGGGGGCAGGAGACGCTTATATCAGCGCTTTTTTAACGAATTATCTGTCTGTTGCGGAAGCTGACGAGTTTTCGGTTAAGGACGATAAGATACAGTATTCACTGAGTGAAGCAGCAAAATTCGCCGCACAGGTTGTGGCAAAAGACGGGGCTTTGGGCATTGGCTATGACGTGGATGTGAATCGGCTTTCTGAACTTATTCATTTAAGCCCGTCGGAGCATCCTGCTATACCGTAACAAGTTAAAGTGGGCAGGCAGCAAGGCCGCAGTAAAGTTTCAGAAGAGAGGAAGGAAATTTATGAAAAAGAAAATCATAGCAGCAGTACTTGCATTGACCATGACGGCAGGCCTGATTACAGGATGTGCTACCAGTGGTTCTAAGGATTCGAAAGATACAAAACAAAGTGAATCGTCAGACGGCATAGTTACATTGAAACTTTTGAACAAATATCCGGAAGATAATTACAGGGTATACTTCGAGGAAGCGATTAAAGAATTTGAAGCACAGCATGAGAACATCAAAGTTGAAATGGAAAATGTCAGTGATGAGGCCATCAAGGATAAACTGAGTGTAATGGCTTCCGGCGGAGAGATGCCGGATATCTTCTTTTCCTGGTCAGGTGAGTATGTAAAGAAGTTTGCAAGGGGCGGCATGGCGCTGGATTTAACGTCTTATCTGGAAGCAGACTCTGAGTGGAAGGAAGGGTTCCTGCCGGCATTCCTGAACAACAGTACATTTGACGGTGAAACTTATGGAGTTCCTTACAGAAGCGGAATTATGTACATGATGTACAATAAAGCTGTTTTTGAGGAGAATAAACTGACAATCCCTGAGACGTGGGATGATTTCCTGAATACATGCAATACGTTAAAGGAAAATGGAATGACCCCAATTGCTTTCGGCAACTCAAGCCCGTGGTATGCAGCGTGGTGGATCGGGCAGCTCAACGCTATGATGGTGCCGGCGGATACCACAGCAAAAGACTATAACCCTGAAACCGGTGAGTTCACAGATCTGGCATATGTGGGGGCAGTTCAGGCATTTTTGGATCTGAACAATAATGGATATTTCGGAAACAATGTGAATTCAAAGGATTATTATCAGGTAAGGGAAGAATTCTGTGCAGGAAAAGCAGGTATGATGCTGGATGCAACACCTCAGTTCTCTCAGTTTACAGATACTATGGGAAGTGAGGATGCATGGGGATTTTTCAAGATTCCTACGATGGAAGGTGCAAAGGGTGACCCGGGAGTTGTAGGAGGGGGAGCAGAGGTTTACTGTATATCGTCAGATTGTAAGTACCCTGATGAAGCGGTAGAGTTTATCAAATTTATGACAACAAAGGAGCAGGGCATCAAGCAGACAAAAGAAGCAGGACTTCCAAATGCATTAATTGGAGGTATCACAGAGGAGAACAGCTCTCCTGCCCTGGCAGAGGCATATAAAGAAGCTGAAATCTATACAAATATTGCAGACTGGCTTGATACGGCTGTTGAGGCCAGTGTAGCAGACCAGTATATGACATCCCTCCAGGAAGGCCTGGACGGAAAATCTGCTGAAGATATCATGAAGGATGTACAGGCAGCGGCAAAAGAAATGAAGGACAGCATGAGCAGGTAAACAACCAGAGATAAAGGAGAGTGGTTATGAGGAAAAACAAATGGAGAACGGTTGTCCTGTATATGGCGCCGGCAGTCCTCGTTATGATTGTGTTTTTGTATCTCCCAATTATTTTGAACTTCATGAACAGCCTTTATAAATGGGGAGCCATATCCAGCGAGGTAACTTTTGTAGGTCTGGACAACTACATAAGAATGTTTCATGACGACGTGTTTTACATTGCTGTCAAAAATAATCTGATATTTGTTATTACGTCAGTGATATTCCAAATCGGAGTATCACTGGTGATAGCGGCAGTGCTGGAAAGCAGGTTTATGAGAAAATTCCAGACCTTGTTCAGAACCATTTACTTCGTGCCGTCTCTCCTCATGGTAACAGTAACAGGGATTACATTTAAAATGCTGTACAACCCGTCTATCGGACTTTTGAATCCAATGTTAAATGCATTGGGTATAGATACATCTAATATTGATATCCTTGGAAATGCATTTACTGCTATATGGGGGGTGGCTGCGGCTTCACAGTGGCAGTATGTTGGCTACACAATAATTTTATTTATTGTAGCAATGCAGGGGATTCCGGAGGATTTGTATGAGGCAGCAGATGTAGACGGAGCAAATGCAATACAGAAGTTCTTTCGGATTACGGTTCCTCAGATGAAGAATACAATCATGATTAATATGATTATCATTATAACCGGTGCCGTCCGTGTATACGATGAAGTGTACGTTATGACGGGCGGAGGACCGGGCAAGGCAACACAGACACTGGCAACTTATCTGTACCAGGAAGGTTTTAAAAATGATCAGATGGGATATGCGTCAGCAATTGCATTTTTCATTTTTGCCGTAACCTTTGTTCTGGGATTAATGCAGATGAAGGGTTACAGTCTGGATGAAGAGTAAGGAGGAAGGGTATGAGAGGGAGAATAACAGGTAAAAAAATAAGGCATGGAATCATTTTTATCCTGCTGGTTTTATTTGCAGTCATCATCATCATTCCCCTTTTGTGGATGGTGATCACAGGTTTTAAGACAAACCAGGAATTATTTTTGAAACCTTGGAAGATGCCGGAGATGTGGAAGATTGATAATTATGTGAAAGCCTGGAAAGCAGGAATCGGAGTATACTTCAAAAATAGTGTACTTACCACAGTAGGGGCGGTTGTGTTTTCTACATTATTAAGCTGCCTGGCGGCATATCCACTTTCCAGAGTGAAGTTCAGGACGAAGAAGTTCTGGGTTATTCTAATACTGGGCGGACTGATGCTGGCACCTCAGTCAGCGGTTATCTCTTTGTTTAAAATGTCAAAGGTATTAAGTTTTTATGACACTTACACAGGAATGATTCTTGTAACAGGTGCGTTTCGTATTCCGTTTGCCACATTTTTGATTATGACATTTTATAGGGATATCAGCGTAAGCCTTGATGAGTCGGCCTATCTGGACGGAGCCACAACAGGGCAGGTATTCCGGAAAATTATCATGCCCCTGAGTAAGCCGATTATTGCTTCCTGTGCCATCGTATGTATCCGGAGCGTGTGGAATGAATTGATGTTTGCAAATGTTCTGCTTGAATCTACGGCAAAAAAGACAATTCCTGTGGGACTGGTTAATATGCAGGGAACGACAACAACCAACTGGACTATGCTTATGGCAGGTATGGTAATTGCGTCTGTACCGTTGGTTATTGTTTTTCTGATTCTGCAGAAGCAGTTTATCCGCGGCCTGACAGCGGGCAGCGTGAAAGGTTAGGAGCAGGGGATGTACAGGACAAAGCATATTACGATGAATCAGATAGCGGCAGGAAACTACCCTTATCCGCTCTATTCATTTACATATTTCCTGGATTCTATGGAAAGGCTGGGCATAAAAAATATAGAGCTCTGGGCGGCGGGGCCTCATCTTTATTTGGATGATTTTACAGTTCCGATGCTGGAAAGAATGGAACAGGATATCAGAAGACGGGGGCTCATCCCAATTTGCTTTACACCGGAGCAGTGTATGTACCCTGTTAATATCGGCGCCAGAGAAGCGTATATCCGAGAGCGGAGTATCAGGTATTTTGAAAAGGCATTGAATGCGGCAGAAATATTGGGGATCAGCAGGATAGTCGTGACACCGGGAGACGGATACCGGGAAGAAAGCCCGGATTTGACAAGGAAGCACACAATAGAAAGTCTGCGGTACTTGAATGAAAAAGCGAAGAGAAAAAACATTACTCTGCTGTTGGAGCACCTGACGGCGGAGACAACAAATCTTGGTGTTAAGGCTATAGAATTAAGGCGTTTGTGGGACGAGGCAGATTGTGAAAATCTAATTTGTATGGTGGATACGGATATGATGAGCCGCTGCGGGGAAACGGTGCAGAATTACTTGGATGCTTTTCGCGGACAGATTGGACATGTACACTTTATTGATGGGATGCCGTCGGGACATTTGGTACCTGGGGATGGGGTATTACCCATGGAACAATTTTTAAAAGAACTGGATGAGGTGGAATACAGCGGATATTTGTCTTTAGAAATTCTGGATGGCAGATATCAGCTTCATCCCGAGGATGCGGTGAGAAGGAGCCTGAAATGGCTTGAGGAGAGAATGAAGGATCATTAAGAAACTTGATTACGAAACAATACATATATTTAGGAGAGGTAAAAATGGAAGTAAGAGAAATTATTGAGAACATTGTGAAAGAAAAACAAGCTGCCGGAGGTATTCAAAATGTAATTTGGATTGCCGCAGGCGGCTCCCATGGAGGAAACTATCCGGCACAGTATTTTATGGACAGAGAATCAAAAACAATCCGCTCGCAGATGTTTACAAGCAATGAATTCGTATATGCACCCCCGAAATTTGCAGGTGTAAATACACTTGCAGTCATTTGTTCCATGAGAGGAACACAGGAAACCTGTGTGGCGGCTCAGGTGGCGAAAGATCTGGGGGCTGCAACCATCGGACTTTATGTACAGGAATCTCAATTGACAGAGACATGCGATTATAATGTAAAATATGACAGCATTATGTTCGATGAAAGTGACCAGGGGAATACAAACGCGGCTCTTGGGATGAAGATTGCAATGACATTAGTGGATGTGACAGAGGGATATGAACACTATAATGATGCTATGGCAGCATTTGAACTGATTGATCCAATCTACCGGGATGCGGTTGCCTATGCAGCTCCCCTTGCAGAAAAATGGGCTAAAGTAAACAGGACTGAGAAGTGTATTACAGTGATGGGAAGCGGTCCTTCCTATGCAGCAGCATACATTTTTTCTATATGCAACATTATGGAGATGCTTCAGATTCAGTCACCTACGATTAATTGCTGTGAATTTTTCCACGGACCATTTGAAGTGCTGGATAAAGATGACTCGGTATTCCTGCTCGTATCGGAAGGCAGGGTACGCCCTGCGGATGAAAGAGTCATAAAGTTCCTGAGGCAGTATGGAGGGGACAAAGTATATATTCTGGATGCAAAAGAGCTGGGAATTAGCAGGTTTAAGGATTCCGTGAGTGAGTATTTTAATCATATGCTGTTCTCACCGGTTCTCAACAATGTTTATATGAAACAGCTCTCCAAATCGACAAAGGTGGATTATATGACCAGAAGATATATGTGGAAAGTAGAATATTAAAAAATTATTATGATTCAGGGGATATGCCAGGGCATATCCTTTTTTAATATACTGGGAAACTACATTTCCCAGTATATTAAACCCTCCGGGAGATGTGCATTGCAAGCAAAAGGGAGATGGCCGCTAAAGCAGCCGCGCTTCGCTGCAAGAGTCTGGTAAGCCAGACTCTTTATTCCAATTGGTGTTATTTTCTACATGATTTCTTGAAAAGTGTGTTGTGAACTTGTTTCATTTCAAGTATAATTACTTTAATGTTTCAAAAAGAGGCGTTTTCCGACAGCGTCTGTCAATCTCGGGCAGAACGGGAATTCCCGTAAAAACATATGCATAGCATGATAAGAAAGAGAGTACTATGAACTGGACAGATAACATAGTTATGAGGGCTTTAGGCAGGATCTGCGATTTTATACTGCTGAATATCCTGTGGGTGATATGCTCAATTCCGTTTTTTACAATTGGGGCGTCAACAGCTGCATTATATACAGTAATGTTGAAGATCGTTAAAAATGAAGAAGGTTATATCGTAAGGGGATTCATCAGTGCATTCAAAGAAAACTTTAAAAAGAGTACTATAATATGGTTGATTTTAGCAGTTATAGGAATTACAATCGGAGTTGATTTGAGGCTGGTTCTTGAGATGGAATCTACGATGCGCACAGTATTTCAGGCCATTTTCACCGTGCTTGGAATTGTCTGGCTGTGTGTAGTAATCTATGTATTCCCACTGACAGCACGCTACGAGAGCACCATCAGGAACACTTTTAAGAATGCACTGCTGTTGTGTGTGGCAAAGCTGCCTTATACAGTACTTATGGCAGTGATAACAGCGGGGCCTGTTATTCTTACCTTGCTGAATGGGAGCACGCTGCTGGCAGGCTTGCCGCTGTGGATTGTAGTTGGTGTATCGCTGGTTGCATGGCTGAACTCGCTTTTGCTGCGCAAGGTTTTTGAAATATTCCATACTGACGAGAAACAGCAGTAAATAGATTTGGTTATAGGAGTCTGTGTAAAAGGCGCTCGGATATGGTTAGAAATTTAGATAAACACAGGAGGAACTGGGGATGAATGTTTTAGAGGAACGGATTTTAAAGGATGGAATTGTTAAGGAAGGGAATGTACTTAAAGTTGACAGCTTCCTGAACCATCAGATGGATATTGATTTATTTGATGAAATGGGGAAGGAGTTTAAAAGACGTTTTGCAGACAAACCAATTAATAAGATTCTAACGATTGAGGCATCTGGTATCGGGATTGCATGTATTGTGGCGCGGCAGTTTAAAGTTCCGGTTGTATTTGCCAAAAAGTCACAGAGCATCAACCTGGAAGGGGAAATGTACGTGGCGGAGGTGGAATCTTTTACACATAAATGCCAAAATAATGTGATTGTAGCTCAGAAGTTTTTGTCAGACAGGGATCATGTACTGATTATTGATGATTTTCTGGCAAATGGATGTGCACTTCAGGGGCTGATTCAGATTGTCCAGTCTGCCGGTGCTACGGTAGAAGGAATTGGGATTGCCATTGAGAAGGGGTTCCAGTCCGGGGGACGCAGTATACGGAATCTGGGATTCCAACTGGAGTCTCTTGCAATTGTGGATAAGATGAATGCGGAAACCGGAGAAATTAAATTCCGTGAGCAATAAAGGTGAAATTGTAACTGATGTCAATGATTATACCGGTAGAGAGGTTTTATTGTGAATCATTATTTTCAGCCACCAATATGTGGGCTTGTCTTTGATATGGATGGGCTCATTTTCAATTCAGAAAGGGTTGTCCAGCGCTCATGGGACTGGGCAGGGGAAGTATTGGGATTCCCTCAGCTTGGAGAGCAAATCTACCATACAATTGGGTTTAATGCAAAGAGACGTGAGGTATTTTTCCGGGAAACGGTAAGCCCGGATTTCCCGATGGATGATTTTAATATACTGACCCGCAAGAGATACCGGGAAATCATAGAGGGAGAAGGCTTGGAGAAAAAGCCGGGAGTAGAGGAACTGCTGGCATATGCCTCAGAAGGAGGATACAAGATAGCACTTGCCACATCTTCCAGCAGCGGTCATGCAGGCAGACTGATGGAAGAGCAGGGTCTTTTAAAATATTTTAACAGTGCTGTTTTTGGTGATATGGTAACGGAAGGAAAACCAAACCCTGAGATTTACCAGAAAGCATGTCAGGGACTTGGAGTCTCTCCGGCTAACGCTCTGGCACTGGAAGATTCTCCTTCTGGCATCCGGTCTGCTGCGGCGGCTGGCATGCGTGCAATCATGATACCTGATCTGGTAGAGCCTGATGAGCAGGTATTGGAACTGGCATGGCGGCGGTATGACAGTCTTTTTGATGTTCTGAGTCTGTTGAAAGAGGGAAAGTAACAGGAGATACATATGCTGAAATCATATATTGCCTTTGATGTGGAGACAACTGGGCTGAACCCGGAGGAAAATGAGATTATAGAAATAGGAGCGCTCAAGGTACGCGGAGGGAAAGTACAGGAGCGGTTCATGGAATTTATCCGCCCGGAAGAAATGATATCCTCTGCTATTACAAGATTAACCGGGATTACCAATGAGATGGTGGAGAACGCGAGAGGCAGGGGAGAAGTGATTTCCGAGTTTCTTGAGTTTTGCGGGGATGATATTCTGATTGGACATAATGTCATCTTTGATTACAGCTTCGTGAAAGTCAGCGCGTTGGCGGAAGGTCTGTTTTTTGAGAGGGCGGGAATCGATACACTGAAAATTGCCCGGAAAGTACATAAAGATATGGAGTCTAAAAGTCTTGGGAACCTGTGCAATTATTACAACATTGAAAATAATGCTGCCCACCGGGCCTATCATGATGCTCTTGCCACTGCAAAGCTGTATCAGACATTGTCTCATTATTTTGAAGAAAAGGAGCCAAAGCTTTTTCAGCCCGTACAGCTAAATTATAAACAGAAAAAAGTAGTGCCCGCCAGTCAGAAACAAATAGAGTTTCTGAAAAGGTTAATGCGTAATCATGGACTAGAAGTAACGTGGAGTCCTGAGACCATTACAAAAAATGAGGCGTCAAAACTGATAGACAATATACTAAACGGAGGGAAGTAAAGTGCCTTATCCAAGGAAACAAAAATAGCCCTTGCTAAGGGCTCTGCACTGGCACAGACTGCCCTGTAGGTGTTGCCACACAGGACCCGGAATTAAAGGAGCGTTTCAAAACAGAAGCGGCAGCAAAGAGAGTTGGAAATTTCCTGAACTGTAGCTTTGAAGAACTAAAAACCTTTGGAAGAATAAACGGCCATACAGATATCCATGATTTGAGTACAGAGGATTTATGTACAATTAACAGTGAAGTTTCAGAGCATTCAGATATTTCTCATGCATAGAAAAGTGATAAATTGAAAAGGGCCAGGCACGTTTCAATTTTTTCTGCATATCCTAGGCAGAGGAGGCGATGCTATGTCTATAATAGAGGAGTTTAACGGAACACCAGCGGCATATGCCGAGGTAAGGGGCTCGGAAAGATATCCTGAAATATATGGGATGGTGTATTTTTTTGATGAGGGCAGAGGAACTGTCGTGCTGGCGGAGATCTACAATCTGCCAGATGAAGATGCGGGAAACGTAGGTAAGTTCTTTGGATTTCATATCCATGAAGGAAGTACATGCACAGGGCCTTCAAACGACCCATTTGCTGATACATTGATTCATTATAGTCCGGAATATGCGGAACATCCCCAGCACGTGGGAGATCTGCCGGTGATTCTTTCCTCCAATGGTATGTCATGGATAGCAGTATATACCGGAAGATTTATTCCTGAGCAGGTGATTGGCAGAACTATAGTGGTTCACGACCACCCCGATGATTTCAGGTCTCAGCCTTTTGGCCATGCCGGGGAAAAAATAGCATGCGGCGAAATCAAAAGGTGGGGAACTCAATTTACTGCAAATATCCTAGGTGAACCGATAATTCCTTAAAATACTAAAAGTTGAATTATCTTTTCTGGCATATACAATTGCTGGATATTACAGTAAGAGACCTGATTTCCAGAAGTGATGCGCATGCAGAATAAATACAGAAGCAATTTATAACTTTATCAACGAACAGCCCGGAATCCGGTAAGGACATCGGGCTGTTGTTATGCTGCAATTTAACGGTCTGAATAGAAAGGCATATACTGTTATAAAAAGCGTATTAATGGTGAAGTATGGAAACAGAACGTTATTTAATTTCATTTGTGGGACTTGACCCGAATTATTACACAATAGATATCCTTGCTGACATTTGGGAGGTAAGCGCAATCAGAATCTATGAAGAAACAGGCATTTATGTTTCAGGGGAAATAGAAGAAAAGCATTTTGTCAGTCGGAAAATGGATGATGTACCTATTAGTAATTTGTTGTTTGTAGTTGAAAGTAAAAGATTTCCTACTGAAATAGAAGATAGACAGGAATACTGGAATGCTTATAAAGCGGTTGTTGAGGAGGTTAGATATAGATTGGGAAATCCCAGGATGGATTTAACAATAGAGGATATTGATATGACCCATTTTGAAAAAATCTAAAGTTGAGTGGTAGAGAGTACCACTCAATCAAAAAAAGTCCAAGTTATTAGGAAAAATCAACATAAATAAATCTATTTTACGAATCTTTTAACAAAGTAGGCCGAAATATGTTATAATAAATATATATACGATTGAAAAGGGATGAAATTATCATGAAAAATAACTTGTACCTGTAAATCTAAGATTAATATAATCGCAAACCAAGTTGAAGAAACTTGTGAAAGGAAGTAAATATGAAAATGAGTACGGGTGAAGTTGTTGTTTACAAATATAAAGGAATGTACAAGGTGGAAGATGTAGGAACCCTGGGATTTTCTTTTGCAGACAGGAAAAAGCAATATTATACATTACAGTCTATTGATAACTCTACAGACAGAGCGTATGTTCCGACAGAAGATAAGGTGAATTTAAGAAAACCTGTGAGCAAAGACGAAGTGCTTGATTTAATTCATGAGATGAATGATATTGAAGTGTTATGGGTTGAGAATGAAAGGACACGTGAGCGCGAATATATGGCATGTATCGCAAATAACAGTCTTAAAGGATGGATGAAAATATTGAAAACACTGACCATGCGGGCTGAAAGCAGGGGGAAGATTTCCAGTATGGATAAAAAATATCAGCAATTGACAGAACATGCTCTTTATAGTGAACTTTCTTATGTCCTGGATATACCAGTAAATATGGTAAAGAAGTTTCTGCGGGAGGAAAAAGATAAGGAGGGAGTGTAAGATAGAGTGTGTAAGTTCAAAATGAACTTCACACTCTGTTTTTTTGTCAGGATATGTTAAACTAAACAACAGAGAAAAGGAAGGATAGAACTACTATGGCAAGAAGAAAACGTGACCCTAAAAAAGATGCACTGGTACAGGCAATACTGAATCAGTACCAACCGGAAAACGTCGGAGACATGCAGGATGCTTTGAAAGATATCTTCGGCCCTATGTTTGAATCAATGCTTCAGGGAGAAATGAAAGATCATCTGGGTTATGAGAGTAATGACCGACAGGAAAAGGAGGGGACAAACCGCAGAAATGGATATTCAGCCAAAACACTAAAAACTTCATTTG
>NZ_QGDS01000010.1 GCF_003149105.1 Faecalicatena contorta
CATTTCCGAACGAGAACGCATTGCTAAAACTGCTGTATCTGCGAATAACAGAGCTATATAAGAAATGGGAAGGAGGTCATGTACATAGCTGGGCACTGGTGAGAAACCAGTTGGATGTAGATCCGAAAATCCAGCCAAGAATTCGAAAATATGAAAGAGTCTAAGAATCTAACAACCACCATCATATACGGATGGTCTGATTGTGGTACCCTAAAATGGGCCGCCCCCGTTGACGGGGAGAAAGCAAGGCTGAACTCATGAAAATACCGGTGCATGAACACCGGTATTATAAAAAATCAAAATTTACACATTTTACTTGACAAACCCGCACGATATCTTTCTATCCTTCTATATATTCCCTCATTCCCTGAAAAATCAGCCATACGGAAGTCGCCCCCGCATCTTGGTAACCAACAGCCCTTTCCATCAGGGATTTCGCGCGCCCAAACTTTGCGGTGTATTTCTTTGTCTCTTCCACACCCTGCCTTGCTGCTTCCTCGGCAGCTTTCAACATTTCAAGCAGCCCTTTTTCATAATTCTTCTCCATAGCAACAACTGCAGGCTCCAGCGCATCTACCATGGTCTTGTCTCCGACTTCCGCCTTCCCCCTCTCTTTGATTGCAGACAGGCTTTTGCGCTCCATCTTTGCCAGATCTTCTGCAGTCAGGAAGGCCTTTGCATCCATCTCCTTTGCCCCCGCCAGATAAAGGCTCCCGAAGATCACACCAGATGCCCCTCCCATGGACATGAGCATGGCTTTTCCCGCTGCCTCGAACACTGCATAGGCGTTTTGCTCTCCTTCCATTTGCCACAGCTTTTCTTTTATTTTTTTCATCCCCCCTGCCATTCCAATGCCGTGGTCCCCATCGCCAATGGCGCTGTCTATCTCAGTCAGATACGGTTTTTTTGCCCTGATTTTGTCTGCTATGTACAGGAGCATACCCTTGACATCCTCTGCGCTCAGCTCTGTCAGGGCTCCCCCAGCCTTTCGGGATACTTGAGGTTCTCCCACAGTTTCCTCCTCCCGCCCCTCAGCTTGAGTACCGGCAGAAACCAGTTCCTTCTCACAACATTCTAATTCCTCACGGGAACTTTCCATCAGTTCACCTTTGGCATAATAGGGGCTAAAGCAGGGCATATCATAGTATTGTTTCAGTTCTTCATCCAACTGGAATAAGGTAATAGAAAAGCCGCCCATCTCCTGGCTTGTGCAGTAATTGTTCAAGTCTGCATCATAAACCTTTATTCCATCCCGCTCCAGTAGTTCGCCGACCTTACGGTAAACAATTGCAAGTTCCGTAATCGTAGTAGAGCCTAACCCATTGATCAGTACACACACCTCATCTCCTGCTTTCAGGTCTGTATCCTTCTTAATTTCACCATACATTTTTTCTGCCAGCACATCAGCACTCTGCCAGTGGGTCCGCAGCACCCCCCGCTCTCCATGCAGGCCCATTCCATACTCAATCTCATTTTCCCCAAGCTCGAAGATCGGCTTCTCCACTCCCGGAAGCTGGGCAGATGCGGTGGCAACACCAATGGTCTTTGTATTGTCCCGCGCCTTTTCTGTTAATTTTGTAACCTCTGCAAGGTTCAATCCTGCATCACAGGCGGCTCCGGCAATCTTTACTACAAAAACATCCCCTGCAATCCCCCGGCGGTCCTCGATTCTGTCCCTGGGCGCACTGGCAACATCATCCCACACCCTTACGTGGGTGGTCTGTATTCCCTCTTCCTGGAGCATCTCTTCCCCCATATCAAAGTTCAGGTTATCCCCTGCATAACATCCATATACGAAAAGAACTCCCTGGCCTTCCTCCACGGCTTTCGCCGTCTCATACACCGTGTTGGGGTCAGGAGAGGCGAAGATATTCCCACAAGCTGCCGCATCCGCAAGACCTTTCCCCACAAAGCCCGAAAACATGGGCTCATGTCCGCTCCCGCCGCCAATGACCAGGGCAACCTTTCCCTTCCTTCTCTGCTTTAAAATTACACCGTTTACATCTGGATGCTTCCGGTAATATCTGTTGTAAGCACCAACATATCCCTCCAGCATCTCTCTTACTACATTGTCCGCATGATTAATTATTTTTCTCATAACTGCCTTCCCTGTCTAATATTTTATTACAGCCTTAATGACATCCTCTTTATGCTCCACATTATAAGCCACACCTTCTATCACATCTTTAAAGTCAAACACATGTGATACAATAGATTTCAACGGAATAGTCCCTTCGCTGACTACTTTAATCGCCGCCGGATACAGATTCCGGTAACGGAAAATAGTCTTTAAATCACCCTCTTTGGCACTCAGACTTCCGATATCTACCACAACCTCAGGCTCAGCGCACATACCAACCAATACAACCCGGCCTCCATTTTTAATTAATTTCGCGGATTGACGTGTAGTGAATTCTGACCCTGCTGTTTCAAATACCAAGTCTACTCCGCCGCCGGGGAGAGTTTTTACAAATTCTTCAATATTGATTTCCTTCGCATTAAAGGCCTCTTTTGCCCCCACTTCTTTAGCCTTTTCTAAACGCTTATCAATTACATCAACGGCATATATTTCCTGAATTCCCCTTGCCTTCAGCACCATAATGGTTACCAGCCCGATACAGCCGCAGCCCAGCACTACCGCACTCTGACCAATTTCAGCCTCTGCAATTTTCGCAGCGTGGAAGCCAACAGAAAGAGGTTCAATCAATGCCCCCTCCATTGTATCCACATTTTCAGGAAGCTTATAACACATATTTGCGGGATGTACACAATAATCGGAAAATACTCCATCTCTTTCTTTTGGTATAGCCATAAATGACATATCCGGGCAAAGGTTATAGAAACCTTTCTTACACATCTCGCAAACGCCACAGGGAACGCCCGGCTCAATGGCAATTCTGTCTCCCTTTTCGAATCCCTTCACATCCTCTCCTACTTCCTCCACAATACCTCCCGGTTCATGTCCAAGTACCAGGGGGCCGTCCGGAACCCAATTACCCAATCTTCCCGCTTCATAAAAATGCAGATCCGACCCACACACTCCTACATATTCCAGTTTAATGAGAAGTTCACCTTTTTGCGGCTGCGGGATATTCCTTTCTACCCATTCCATCTTTTTTGCACCTGTCATTACTGCAACTTTCATTTTCCCTTCCATATCGGGCACCTCTTTTCTTTGTCTCTTTTTTAACAATGCTTATTTTTTTAAGTGGCTGGGAAATTCCCAACCACTTACAATTTTTCTCAGGGCATATTTTTTACAAATGTTTTTAAGAAAAAAACATCACTTTACTTCGCATAGACTGTTGTCAGCAATTCATCTACATTGTCTTTTGTAATCCATTTCATATCAATATAAGACAATTCTTTTTCTGTTACTTTTCCTTCCAGCACATCATAAGCCTTTTGAACTGCCTCACTGCCTTCCAGTTCGGCATCCTGATATACAGTTCCAAGAAGCGTGCCGTCTTTCACTGCATTGCAGCCATCTAAAATTGCATCCACGCCTGTCACTACGATTTTATCTGTAAGTCCCGCTGCCTCCAATGCCTGGATTGCCCCCAGTGCCATCTCATCATTATGAGCTACGATTGCATCAATTTGACCACTAAACGACTCCAGCCAGTTCTCCACTAATGTCAGGGCTTCTTCACGGCTCCAGTTTGCAGTCTGGTCTGCCAGAACCTCAATCTTACCCTTGTATTTATCAAGCACATTTTGATTTCCTTCCAGACGCTGGATTTGTGCAGATTGTCCGATTGGTCCTTCCAGAATTACAATGTTGCCTTCTCCGCCGATGGCATCAATGGCATTCTGCATCTCCAGTTCCCCTGCCAGCACATCATCAGGCCCCACATAATGATAAGGTTCTTCCGTATTGAAAAGCATATTTACACCAACCAGCGGAATACCTGCATCCTCACACATCTCCATTGCAGGAAGAATTGCGTCAGAATCTACTGCAGCTACAATAATCACATCAACCTTCTGCGCAATCAGGTTCTCAACCTGTGTAATCTGGTTCTGGGCATCCTGCTGTGCGTCCAGCATAACAAGATCACATCCAAGTTTATCCGCTCTCTGCTCCATACCTTCCACCATCAGAGTCACAAACTCTGTCATATAATATACTGTACATCCGATAGTGTACCCCCCATCTTTCTCAGATGAGGTTTCCTGTTTCTCTTCCCCGCTGGATTTCTCCTCCGTTCCGGTGCTGCATCCCAACAGCATACCGGCTACCATACCTGCAACAAGTAAAACCGCTAATATTCTTTTTTTCATAACCTATTTCCCTCCTAAAATTATTCATTACGTTTAGAATCGATTAATATCGCCCCGAGAATAATCAATCCCTTTACAATCTGCTGGTAGAATGAAGATACATTCAGCAAATCCAGCCCGTTGTTTACAATTCCTAACAAAATAGCGCCTACAATTGTTCCCCAGAGTCTTCCGCGGCCTCCCGAAAGACTGGTTCCCCCTATTACCGTTGCCGCAATCGCATCCAGCTCATAGCTTTCCCCTGCGGTTGGCAGCCCTGCCGATACACGGGCTGTCAGAATGATTGCTGCAATCCCGCATGCAATCCCGCTTAAGACATATACCATCATCTTAATCCACTTCACATTAATACCCGATACCATAGCTGCATTTTCATTTCCGCCGACTGCATACACATAACGTCCAAACTTTAATTTCGTCAGCATGACACTGGCTAATACAAACACAAGAATCAAGATGATTGTCGGTACCGGTATACCTGCAATACTTCCCTTTCCAATCGCAAGGAAGTTGGTAGGCAGATTGGAAATGGGACGCCCATTACTATATACATAGGTCATACCTCGTGCAATTGTCATCATGGACAGAGTTACCACAAACGGCGCCGCATTCCGGTAAGCTACGAAATACCCATTATAAAGCCCCAGAAGCCCTCCGGCCAGGATAGCGATTAAGAGGACCAGTATAATTGGATAATCCTTATCCCGCAAAAACCCTGCTGCAATAATCCCCGAAAATGCCACAATGGAACCTACCGACAAATCAATCCCTCCCGTAAGACAGACTATGGTCATTCCAATGGCCAAAATCCCGTTAATGGATATCTGGCGCAGTACATTCAGCAGGTTCGTCGTTGTCAAAAAGTTGCTGGAAATAAACGATAGTATAATTCCCAGTCCTATGACAATAAAAATAAGCATGTATGTCTGAATCCACTTCCTGTCAAATCCTTTCATTTTCTCCTTCATTACTGTGCTCCTCCTTCATTTACATCTGAAGCATACATCATGATTCTCTCCTGCGTTGCTTCTTTCCTTATCAATTCCCCCTGCTTCCTGCCCTCATAAAAAACAATAATCCGGTCCGACATCCCGAGTATTTCAGGCATTTCCGAAGAAATAAATATGATTGCTTTTCCTTCTTCTGCCAGCTTTGCAACCAGCTTATATATTTCCGTCTTGGCTCCTACGTCAATGCCTCTTGTAGGCTCATCAAAAATGAGTACATCCGGGTTCTGAATCAGCCATTTGGCCAGTACAATTTTCTGCTGGTTTCCTCCGCTGAGCTGTTTTACCATTTGCTGCATACTTGGTGTTTTAATATTGAGTTTTTCTTTATACTCTTCTGCAACCTTCATGGACTGTTTACGGTTCACCACTCCTATCTTATTAGACAGCTTATCAAGGGACGGCAAAATGGTATTGTCGTAAACACTCATTTCCAGCACAAGGCCATTTCCTTTCCGGTCTTCCGTTACATACCCAATTCCCTTTGAGATTGCTTTTCCCGGTTTTGGTTTTCCCAATTCCTCTCCATTTATGTAAATCGAACCCGAGGTAGGCTGGGTAATTCCAAACAGTGCATTCATCACCTCTGTCCGGCCCGAACCCATTAAACCGGAGAATCCAAGTATTTCACCCTTTCTTAACTCAAAGGAAATTTCCTCAAACACACCTGACTGACTGAGATTTTCCACTTTCAGCACCACATCTCCGATTTGGTTTGAGCGTTCCGGATATATCTTAGTAAGCTCCCGGTCTACCATCTTTACAACAAGCTGATTTTCATCAATCTTATCCGAATCATAAGTACCGATATATTCTCCATCCCTGAAAACAGTAATTTCATCCGCAATACGAAATACCTCATCCATTTTATGTGTGATATATACAATACACTTACCCTCTTCCTTCAGGCTTTTAATAATCCGGAACAAATTCGATATCTCCCGCTCCGTAATCGTAGCAGAGGGCTCATCCATAATGATAATCTCTGCTTCATAGGACAATGCCTTGGCGATTTCCACCATCTGCATCTGGGAAACAGTGAGTTCTTTCATCCGCATGGAAGGGTGAAGCTTCACTCCCACTTTTTCCAGCAAGGCAGAAGCTTCCTGATTCATTCGTTTATAATCAACAAATTTTCCTCTACAGAACTCTTTTCCCAAAAACAAGTTTTCCGCAATCGTCATATCCAAAATCGGACTTAACTCCTGATGAATCATAGAAATTCCGTGATTCAGCGCCTGTTTTGGTGTCTGAAGCGATACTTTTTTCCCATGCAGATAGAGTTCCCCCTCGTCGGCCTGGTAAATACCTGCTATAATCTTCATCAAGGTTGATTTTCCGGCGCCGTTTTCGCCCATCAATGCATGAACCTTTCCCTTCACCAGTCTGAAATTGACATTGGATAAAGCTAAAACCCCCGGAAAACGCTTTGTGATATTCCTGGCCTCAAGCACAGGCTCTTCTCTTGCCTTGTCATCATTTCCCATATACTTTTTCCTCCCATACATTTAATCACCATCCGCAGTTTTCTCCCGATGACTGAATACTATCATATTGCTTCACTTACTCATACTTATTATCTTTACAACAGGGGGGTCAATCTTTTGATATTAGATGTTTTGCATAATTATATTTTTTACTTTGTTAATTTTTTATCTATATTGTATACTTATTGAACTACTAACGTTCAATATGGTACATTTATATAACTTACTTTTCCGATCTCCACGTTTAAGCCTATTTTTATTGCAGAATAAAGAGTTTGCTTTGCAAACTCCTGCGCCTGCAGCTGTCGCATAGCGACACTTACCGTTTACGCCGCAGTGCAATCCCCAGTCGGGTTTTTATGTAACAGGAAATACAGTTTCCAAATTACATAAAAAATGAGCTGTAACACCTTCCGTATTACAGCTTTCCACTTTCTATATTTTTGAATATATAAATTCATACGCTTCCTTCTTAGAAATCATCCTGCCATGCCGCATGTACAGCTCCCGGCCCTGGCAATAATTAAACTCTGCCGTATTAGCTGTAATAATCAACACCGGAATCTTCCTGCTTTCAAGGGTATACAACATTTGCCTTACCGTTTCCCTGGCCTGGATATCCCCTTCAGCAAAGGGCTGGATACAAACAAGCAGATAAGGAGAATAGATGAGCCACCTGCAGTATACAATCTTTTGAATATCAGAAGGAGACAGTTCTTTTATTTTCCTCCCATATACATCATCCGGAATAATATCCCCCAAAAGTCTTCTCACGCTTTTCTTATACTTGGCTATCATCCACATTCCCGAAACCTTATGTGACAATAACATCTGAAGATTATCCATAGCCGTAAGCTCGGAGAACAAAGATGCCGTCCTCGGATTTCCTTCCACGACTCCAATCCTATCCTTTAGTCCTCCCATGGTTTTTTTCATTTCCCGCCCGATACCGCCGGTCCAAAGCCGGCCGCCAAAGATCTCGGTTTCCCCCTTCATAAAGACAATCATCTCTTCATAGCTGCGTTCGTCAATACAAAAGAGCTTCACAATTTCCCCCTTGCCCACAGTAAAAGATACATTTTTTAGATAAGCCGTAGAGGCATTCTCTATTTTCACTTCTCCGCCATGGTTCTGTTCCTGTTTTATCTTCCAGTCCTCTATTCCCTTTTCCATTTCATTCCGGTACAAGATCGTATGCAGCATTGTGTAATCACAGTTGTCCACATCTTTTATCATACATGTTCTGCCATGCCTTATTATCACTACGGTATCCGTATAGAAAAAATTAATATCCTCCAGAGGCTCTACCACCACAAATGAAACCCCTTTTCTCCGCAGTTTTTCAAGCAGCTTCCACAAACTTTTTATTTCCTGGTCACTCAGACAGTTACTGAGTGCAGTCAGCATAATTACTTTCTTATCCAACAGATATGCCTTTAAAATCTCTATTTGCACTTTCTCAAATATAGTAAGACGGCTGACAGGCCTCTCCATATCTATAAATATCTCAAATTCCTCAAAAAGCCGGAGTGTTTCTTTTCTATAATTACTTTGCCTTACCCACTGTCCTTTTACCTGAGGGCGGATTAAAAAGAGATTTTCTTCAATTGTAACGGAATCAATTAGCCTGCTATCCATGGAAATGACTTCTATGGAGCTTTTCAGTACCCGGAATATGTCCTTTTCCAAAACTTTTTGCTCCTCATAATATACCCGCCCATAATCTGCTCCCATGGCGCCCGTCACAATCTCAAAAAACAAATTTTTTGCCTGGATATTGTCAAATACACAATGAATAATTTCTCCCTCAAACACCTGAAGCTCTACACCCTTGAGCAGCGTCCCTTTTTTAAGATTTTCAATTCTCAGCAGTTCTTTCTTCATATTCCCCTCGTTTTAACTTTGGCAGCATCACTTTAACATCCGTACCAATTCCCTCCACACTATATACGTGAACCCCATAATCCTCTCCAAACAGCAGTTTGATACGGCTATTGACGTTCTTCATTGCAATTCCGCCCTTTCTTTTCCTATCTTCTCCTACATAACTCACTGCAACCTTGTCAAAGTAATTATTAATCTGCTCCACCTGTTCTTCCGGCATCCCTATACCATTGTCTGAAACGGTAATCATAAGCTTGTTATCCGTAGTATCAATCTCTACCTGAATGACTCCGCCCTGCACCTTTTTCTCAATACCATGATAAATCGCATTTTCTACAAAAGGCTGAATTGTAAGTTTTGGAAGTTTAAGCTGCAAAATTTCCTCTTCCCTGGGGTATGTAATCTGAAGCTTTACTTTTTCTCCAAACCGATAATGTTGAATGGTAAAATAATTTTCCACATTATCAATCTCCTCTTCCAGGGTAACCAGTTTATCCACTCCTGTAATGGAATACCGGAAAAAAATGGACAATGCCTCCGTTGTCTCCGCCACACTGTTTAATCCGCCGCAAATTGCATCCCCACGGATTGCTTCCAGGGTATTATATAAAAAATGGGGATTTATCTGATTCTGCAGCGCCAAATATTCCGCCTGCTTTTTCGACATTCTTATGGCATCCTGCTTGTTCAGTAAATGACGTACCTTTTTCATAACCTGATGCCATCCAGGCATAAGTTCATATTCAGCTTCAAACAGATCCTCATAAACCTGTCCGTCAATAAATCGCTGATATAGCTTTTTCATCTCCCGGTAAGGCTTTACCACATACTGTATAATAAGATAAGCAGCAGCGAAATATACAACTGCCTCTCCCCAAATCAGCCAATATATATACCGGGCAGATATATCCTTCTCAGAGCATATTACACTTAATATTCCAATATTTATTATACCCGTTAAAATAAACAAGATAAAAATAATAATTGCCCTGACCGAAAGTGCCTTTTTCTTCATTGCTTTCCCTTCCTAATTATATAGCTTGCGGAATTCCGTAGGTGTTACCCCTGTCAGTTTCTTAAATAATCTCGAAAAATATTTAGTATCAGAATATCCTACTGCATAAGAAATGTCCTCTACCTGCTGTTCTGTATCCAAAAGCATACCTTTTGCATTATCAATACGAATTTTCTTTAAATAATCGGAAAAATTCATTCCCGTCTCCTTTTTAAACATGACTGAAAAATAAGTTGGATTAAATCCAATATTCTTACTGACCATCTCAAGTGTCAATGCCTGATAATAGTTCTCTCCAATGTACTGCTTTGCGATTCTAATAGGTCTGGATTCCACATACTTCTTTTCCTCCATCCAATGTACCAGAGAGCTTACAATATATTGCTTCAGATGGCTTATCACCTCAGGTATGGTCCCAAACAGTTCAAACTGTGCCAGCAATTCCAGATATTGGCCTGGTATGGCAATATTATAATTGTGGGTTCCAAAATAAAACAGTGTCAGGACTTCTTTATACACCTCTTCCACAAGACGCCCGTCCTTCAATGGGTTTTTTAATAGTTTTATTTGTAAATCTCTTAGTTCATCCTCGATACTGCCCTGGTCTATAATTTCAATATAGCTTAAAAATCTCTTTTTAAAGGAATTGTCTATAATCTTCTTAACCTCTTCCCCGCATTCTTCGCTTCCAATATCCCGCAGAAGAAAATCTTCCCCATAATAGAATCTCCCCCGGACAGCCTGCCTTGCTTCCTCAAAGCTTTCCAGTATTTTCTGCATACTGTCTTTTATTTTCCCAAGACCAATATAAACCTGCACCTCTTCGAATACATCCTGAAGTCTGACAATATCCAATTTTACCTTCTTCAGTCTTCTGTAAACCTTGTGCATCTCTTCATCTGTCCCATTGAGGATACCATATATATCACCATCAATAACGCAGGTCACCACCTCATTACACAGGCTTTTCAACGCATCATTAATAATTTCTATCCCTTTTCCCCGCAGTATTGCCCGCATGTCCGCATCTTCTTTTCGCTTCCCTGGTATTATCTTTACAATCAGTGTCTGATAACATGTTTCTTCAAAATTATAATGATATTCTTTATTAATTTTATCAATAACAAAAAAACCGCCAAACTTTTCCGGCCTCTTCAATAAATCTTCCACCAGGCTCCTCTTTAATTTTTCCTCATTCTCCTCCAACCGCTGCCGCATCTCCTGCCATTTCTGAGTATCCCTGAGTTCTTCCTGGCACTTATCTAAAATCTTCTGTAAAGTTGCCGTCAAATCTTTTTTTCGTATTGGTTTCAGAAGGTAATCCTCTACCCCATATCGGATTGCATTCTGAGCATAATCAAACTGACTGTAGCCGCTTATAATAACAATATGCATATCCGGATACAACACCTTCGCTTTCTGTATCAGCTCCAAACCGTCATATCCAGGCATCCGGATATCGGTAACCATAACATTTACCGTGTTTTCCTGCAGGAACTTATATGCAGAGATTCCATCATTGACTACGCCTACAATTTCAAATCCAAGCGCCTCCCATTCCACTAGATTAACAATCAACTGGCATACCTTTTTTTCATCATCTGCAATCAGTACCTTCAGCATACTTTGCCCCCTCCTAAATTCGGCATACAAAAATGGAGCGTCGCTTCATAGATGACAGCTCATCTATTTTGCAACACCCCTTCCACTTCCTTACTTATTTATCTTGCATTATCATAACTTATAAATGCATCTACTTTAGGCTGGGAAGAACAGCCTTCTTCAAACTCATTTGTCAAAAATGCATCGACAAGCTCTTCTCTCAGCTTATTACCAACGGTAAATGCACCAAGGCAGGCAATATTTGCATCATTGCTGAGTCTTGCCCTTTTTGCTGAATATACATCAGAAATCAGCGCTGCATACGCACCCTTTACCTTATTTGCAGTAATAGATACGCCAATACCAGTTCCACAAATCAGAATTCCACGGTCATACTCTTTCGCAGCAACTGCCTCTGCAACTTTAATCGCTACGTTTGCATAAATAGGGTCTTCACTTCCAAAATCAGTAATTTCCCCATATCCTTTCTCTTCCATGAACTTTACCAGCTCTTCTTTTGCTTCCTGTGCATTTGGGTCACAACCGATTGCTATTTTCATCTTAATTCTCCTCCTGAATCTAGTTTTCACTTTATATGTCCTTTGCTCTATTCATATTCTAACATTGCACTCCCATTTTGTCCACTTTCGTTTTCTTTCGCTACTATTCTTTTATTTTAATATTATTTTATTTCTGGACAAAAAAAGCTGCAATCCTCTATTTCTAAAGGATTGCAGCCTATATACTTATATTACACAACCAGAATCAAGATTACTCGATAATCTTAGCAACTTTTCCTGATCCAACTGTACGTCCACCTTCACGGATAGCGAATCCAAGACCCTCTTCCATAGCGATTGGGTGAATCAGTTCGATTGACATTTCTACGTTATCTCCAGGCATACACATTTCAACGCCTTCTGGCAGATCACAAACGCCTGTTACGTCTGTTGTTCTGAAATAGAACTGTGGTCTGTAATTGTTGAAGAATGGTGTATGACGTCCACCTTCATCTTTTGTCAGAACGTAAACCTGAGCTGTAAATTTCTTGTGGCATTTTACTGTACCTGGTTTAATCAGAACCTGACCTCTTTCGATTTCAGTTCTCTGAACACCACGAAGCAGAGCTCCGATGTTATCTCCAGCCTGTGCTTCATCAAGGAGTTTACGGAACATTTCGATACCTGTTACAGTTGTTTCCATAACCTCTTCTTTGATACCAATGATTTCGATTTTATCATTTACGTGAAGTGTTCCACGCTCTACTCTACCTGTAGCAACTGTTCCACGTCCTGTGATAGAGAATACATCCTCTACAGGCATAAGGAATGGCTTATCTGTGTCACGTTCTGGGTCTGGAATCCAGCTGTCAACAGCATCCATAAGTTCCATGATCTTGTCTCCCCATGCTCCTGTTGGATCTTCAAGAGCTTTCAGAGCTGATCCCTGGATAACCGGAGTGTCATCTCCTGGGAATTCATATTCGCTCAGAAGTTCACGGATTTCCATTTCTACTAATTCAAGAAGTTCTTCATCGTCTACCATGTCACATTTGTTCATGAATACAACGATGTAAGGTACACCTACCTGACGGGACAGAAGGATGTGCTCTTTTGTCTGAGCCATAACACCATCAGTAGCAGCTACAACGAGGATAGCACCATCCATCTGAGCAGCACCTGTAATCATGTTCTTTACATAATCGGCATGTCCTGGGCAGTCAACGTGTGCATAGTGACGTTTGTCTGTCTCATACTCTACGTGAGATGTAGAAATCGTGATTCCACGTTCTCTCTCCTCTGGAGCCTTATCAATTTTGTCGAAATCAACTGCTGCATTTCCTGATACTCTCTCAGAAAGTGTCTTTGTAATAGCAGCTGTTAATGTTGTTTTACCATGGTCAACGTGTCCAATAGTACCAATATTAGCATGTGGTTTGTTTCTTTCAAATTTAGCTTTTGCCATTTTGAATAATCCTCCTTAATATATCGCCTATTTACAGGCATTTTCTTGGTTTTCGCTTTTACTCGGCTATCTCTGATTATATTTCATAATCCTGTGTTTTTCAAGCCTTTTTCTGATATTTAGGCATTTTTGTTGGACAATACTTTTTCCTGTACAGACTTCGGTACTGGCTCATAACTATCGAAGAACATAGAGTAGTTACCACGTCCCTGAGTTCTGGAACGTAAATCTGTAGAATAGCCGAACATTTCAGACAATGGCACGAATGCACGGACAATCTTACCGCCGCCTAAATCATCCATTCCTTCAATACGTCCACGGCGTGAGTTGATATCACCAATGATATCTCCCATATATTCCTCAGGCATTGTCACCTCTACCTTCATGATTGGCTCAAGAAGTACCGGGGAGGATTTCTTCATTGCATCTTTGAATGCCAAAGATCCCGCAATATGGAATGCCATTTCACTGGAGTCGACTTCATGATAGGAACCGTCATATACGGTTGCATGAACACCAACTACCGGGAATCCGCCGAGAACACCGGCTTTCATAGCTTCCTCGATACCTGCGCCTACTGCCGGAATATATTCCTTAGGAATAGAACCGCCGACTACGGCAGAATCAAACTTGTAAATCTCTTCGCCATTGACATCCATTGGCTCAAATTTAACCTTACAGTGTCCGTACTGTCCACGTCCACCTGACTGTTTTGCATATTTACTATCTACATCAACAGGTTTTGTGAAGGACTCTTTGTAAGCAACCTGAGGTGCACCTACGTTAGCCTCTACCTTAAATTCACGCAGAAGTCTGTCTACAATGATTTCCAGATGAAGCTCACCCATACCTGCGATAATTGTCTGTCCTGTCTCTTTATCTGTGTGTGCACGGAATGTAGGATCTTCTTCTGCAAGTTTCGCAAGAGATTCTCCTAATTTGCCCTGAGAAGCCTTTGTCTTAGGCTCGATAGCAAGCTCAATAACTGGCTCTGGGAATTCCATCGACTCCAGAATAACCGGATGACGCTCGTCACAGATTGTATCACCTGTTGTTGTAAACTTAAATCCAATAGCAGCAGCGATATCTCCTGAATAAACCTTATCCAGCTCCTGTCTCTTGTTGGCATGCATCTGGAGGATACGTCCAACACGTTCCTTCTTGCCTTTTGTTGCATTCAGCACGTAGGAACCTGAGTTTACGGAACCTGAGTATACCCTGAAGTAAGCAAGCTTACCTACGAACGGGTCTGTCATAATCTTAAATGCCAAAGCTGAAAATGGTTCTTCATCAGAAGAATGTCTAACCACTTCATTTCCTTCCATATCCACACCGTCAATTGGAGGGATGTCGGTAGGAGCCGGCATATATTCAATAACTGCATCCAATAATTTCTGAACGCCTTTATTTCTGTAAGCTGTACCACAGCATACTGGAATAGCTGCACATTCACAGGTAGCTTTTCTCAGCCCTGCTTTGAGTGCCTCAACAGAAGGTTCCTCACCTTCCAGATATTCCATCATCAGATCATCATCTAATTCACAGATCTTCTCAACTAATTCTGTACGATAAAGCTCTGCATCATCTTTCATATCTTCCGGAATCTCTGTAACAGAAATATCATCGCCTTTTTCATCATTGTAGATGTAGGCCTGCATTTCCATCAAGTCAATAATTCCTTTGAAATCTTCTTCTTTGCCGATTGGCAGCTGAAGACAAATTGCATTTTTACCCAGTCTTGTTTTGATCTGTTCAACAGCGTTGTAAAAATCAGCACCTAAAATGTCCATCTTATTAATAAATGCCATTCTTGGTACATTATATGTGTCAGCCTGACGCCATACGTTCTCTGACTGCGGCTCAACACCACCCTTAGCACAGAACACGCCTACGGCGCCGTCCAGTACACGGAGTGAACGTTCAACTTCTACAGTAAAGTCAACGTGCCCCGGCGTGTCAATAATATTAACACGATGTTCCAGGGCACCGGCCTTTGGTTTCGTTTTCTCTTCCAAAGTCCAGTGACATGTTGTAGCAGCTGAAGTAATCGTGATACCTCTTTCCTGTTCCTGCTCCATCCAGTCCATAGTAGCAGTACCTTCATGGGTATCACCAATCTTATAGTTTACACCAGTATAATACAGGATACGCTCTGTCAATGTCGTCTTACCGGCATCAATGTGAGCCATAATACCAATATTTCTGGTTCTCTCTAATGGATATTCTCTTCCAGCCAAGATTTTTTCCTCCTAATTAAAAGCGGTAGTGAGCAAATGCTTTATTTGCTTCTGCCATCTTGTGCATGTCTTCTTTCTTCTTTACTGATGCACCAGTGTTGTTGGATGCATCAAGAAGCTCATTCGCAAGTCTTTCTTCCATTGTCTTTTCGCCTCTTTTACGAGAAAACAGTGTGAGCCAACGAAGTGCAAGAGCCTGTCTTCTTTCTGCTCTTACCTCAATCGGCACCTGGTAAGTTGCTCCACCGATACGCCTTGCCTTAACTTCCAGTACCGGCATAATGTTGTTCATAGCTTCTTCAAACACTTCAACTGCCGGTTTATCTGACTTTGCTTCAATTCTCTCAAACGCTTTATATACAATCCTCTGTGCTACACCTTTCTTACCGTCCAACATGATATTGTTGATAAGTTTGGTAACAACCTTATTATTGTATATTGGGTCCGCTAATACATCTCTCTTTTGAGTATGTCCTTTACGTGGCACGGTCCTTCCCTCCTTAATCACTTCTTCCGGTCTCTGCCGGGATTAATTCATCGGTACTCACATGTGTCTCTCTATGGAAATCGCGTTTCATGTGTTCGTGGCCGCAAGACTCTTATATAGAACCCCGGATAAACGGGTTCTGCTTAATCCGCAACCTACGATAATCATAGCTCTGTTTGTGATACGATTTAACTATTTAGTTACACTTGCTAACAAAAACTCATTAAGCGCTCTGGATTTATTTTGCGTCTTTCGGTCTCTTAGCGCCGTACTTAGAACGAGCCTGTCTTCTCTTAGCAACACCTGCTGTATCAAGTGTACCTCTGACGATATGGTATCTTGTACCTGGCAGGTCCTTAACTCTTCCTCCACGAATCAGAACAACGCTATGTTCCTGAAGGTTGTGGCCTTCACCTGGGATGTAGCTTGTTACTTCGATTCCGTTGGAAAGGCGAACTCTGGCAATCTTTCTCAGAGCTGAGTTAGGCTTCTTCGGTGTAGCTGTCTTAACTGCTGTACACACACCTCTTTTTTGTGGTGCGGATGCATTCGTAGCACGCTTCTGCAGAGAGTTGTATCCTTTCTGAAGTGCCGGTGAACCTGATTTCCTTTCAGAAGTCTGACGTCCTTTTCTAACTAACTGGTTAAATGTTGGCATTCTTTTTCACCTCCTATGATTCTTTCGTTTCCTTCCGGCCTGTGCGGAAGGGTGGTTGCAGATAATTGTGATTATCTTGATTTGTGCACTAAAAATAGCGTATCTTTGTGCACGCTAAATCAGTTTATTACGTTTTCATGGGAAAGTCAAGGGGTTTTTATCGATTTTGTTACAGTTTCGCCATGTAAAACACAATTGAGGGTATGACCGGACTATAACACACTCCCAAACTTATAGTCCCAGCTCATCTGATATCGCACGCATTTCCTCCAGTGCAATATCTATGAACTCATCCAGGGACATTCCCGTGAATTCTATGGACTCCATGTAGTCCCTGTTTGCCCCCGATGCAAAACGCAATTCTCCAAATCTTTTATTTACAGATTTTTTCTTCACGCTTGCAATTTTCTTATCTGGATAAATCTGGGCAATGGCTTTCAAAAATCCGCTCATAGGATCTGCCGCAAGCACCGCATATTGCAGTGTTGTTCTTGCTTTCACGCCAGATGCAGGATTGTGGGCACAGATAGCCTGAAACAATTCCTGGTCATCAATCCCTTCTTTTTTCAATATTTCTACAGATGTAGGTCCGTGAACCTCTGGATGTTCCTGCCATTCACAATGTTCCTCATCCAAATCGTGAAGAAGTCCTACGATACCCCAGCGTTCTACGTCCGAAGGTGCCAGTTTTTTCGCCAGTCCTTTCATAATGGCCTCTACCGCCAGAGAATGCTGTAAATATTTTTCACCCTTCATGTATTTTGTAAGTATTTCATATGCCTTTTCTCTCGTCATTTTACTATCTCCTTCTTGAATTTCTAAATTAAAAGAATCAAGGGTCTGGCAAGCCAGACTCTCGCACCGGAGCACGGTCGCTTTAGCGGCCATTTTCATTATGTGCGTAGTGTGCATCCTCCCCGGAGGGGATTTTCTGTAATAGGAAAAGCACTTTCCTATTACAAAATCAAAGGGGACCTCCCCTTATTATTAATAAAGAAACAGGTCCCCGTACATGAATTCTAGTATGATTTTCCCCAATATACCATATGTTTCGCCGGTTTTCCGCAGAATATGCAGACATCGGACAGGTGTTCCTGTTCCTCCGGGATACATCTGGAGGATGCACCTCCTGTATAATATTTAATCTCACCTTCACATTCTTCATCACCGCACCACATCGCTTTAATAAAGCCCTGGTGTTGCTTGAATTTCTCATTCATTTCTTCCATAGTCACTGCAGTGTTGATGTGATTATCCAGGAAGGCCTTTGCTCTGTCAAACATATCTTTCTGAATTGTATCCAATATGCCGGAGAGCTTTTCTGCAAGTTCATCCATAGGAATTATAATCTTCTCACTGTTATCACGGCGTACGACTACGACCTGATTATTTTCAATATCTTTCGGACCGATTTCAATTCTGGTCGGAATTCCAAGTTTCTCCTGCTCACTGAACTTCCATCCCGGGCTCTTCTCAGAATCGTCAATGCTTACTCTGTATCCTGCTGCCTTTAACGTATCAAACAGTTCATTTGCCTTATCCAGGACCCCTTCTTTATGCTGTGCAATAGGAATGATTCTTGTCTGTAACGGTGCAATTCTAGGCGGCATAACCAATCCGCTGTCATCACCATGTACCATAATAATCGCACCGATGCTCCTTGTGGAAAGCCCCCAGGATGTCTCGTAAACACTGTGCAGCTCGTTATTTTTATCTGCATATTTAATATCAAATGCATCCGGGAATGCACTGCCGAAGAAATGGCTGGTGGCAGACTGCAATGCTTTTCCGTCATGCATCAATGCCTCTAACGTATAAGTATCCTGCGCACCCGCAAATTTCTCACTCTCTGTCTTACGCCCGGTGACAACTGGAATTGCTAAATCTTCTGCAAGGCAATCCACATATACATCACGCATCTGAATCGTTCTTTCCTCTGCCTCTTCATATGTTGCATGAATTGTATGTCCTTCCTGCCATAAGAATTCTCTGGAACGAAGGAACGGTCTCGTTGTTTTTTCCCAGCGCAGTACGGAATTCCATTGATTCCAAACTTTTGGCAGGTCTCTGTAGGACTGTACTGTCTTACTCCATAAATCACAGAACAAAGTCTCGGAAGTAGGACGGATGCAGAATCTCTCTTGAAGTCTTTCCATACCGCCATGTGTCACCCATGCTACCTCAGGGGCAAATCCATCGATGTGAGCCGCTTCCTTCTGAAGCAACGATTCTGGTATGAGAACTGGAAGATATACATTTTGTACTCCTGTATCTTTAAAACGCTTATCCAGACTTGCCTGAATATTTTCCCAAATTGCATAGCCATTCGGCAGATAATTCAGACAACCCTTTACGCTTGAATAATCACACAATTCTGCCTCCCGCACCACATCTGTATACCATTGTGCGAAATCTTCATCTCTTGATGTAATTGACTTAACTAATTTCTTTTCCTTTGCCATAATATGTCTCCTTTTTTCAATTTCCCAGGACCCTTGCCCTGTTTTTCTTATATGGAAAGAAACTTTCTACATTATATAAAAAGCCGAAACTTTCTTTCCCTTCAAAAAGGGACCGAAAGTTTCGGCGGTACCACCCTAATTAACTGTAATTTACAGTTCACTCATTCACCGTTAACGCCGGCTCTACGCTGTGTTTTCACACAGGGGCTCCCGGGCCGGTTCTGTACATTCCGCGCAGGGACCTCCCACCTGATAGCCCCCTCTCTGTGCCGCTTTCTGTATATACTAATCCCGTTCACAGCCTATAGTAACTGTGATTCTACTTGAAAATACTCCTTTTGTCAAGGGATTCTATTTTCATTTTCTTATATTACCCTTGTACCTGAAGAAGTTTCTGTTTCAGTTCATTCTCCAGACGCAGCATCTCTTTTTCTGCCTCCCGGCGCTTCTGCCGGCCTTCCTGCTGAATATGCAGCACTTCATCCAAAGTGGAAATCAAAGATTCATTTGTTATCTTCAAGGTCTCAATGTCTACAATACCTCTCTCCGATTCTTTTGCAGTCTCAATCGTCGCCATCTTCAACTTCTCTGCATTTTTCTTCAGAAGTTCATTTGTCATATCTGTCACTTCGCGCTGCGCTGCTGCGGCCTGTGCCGAATGTTCCACCCCAAGGGCAAGAACCATCTGGCTCTTCCACAGCGGTATCGTATTCACAATCGTGGACTGTATCTTCTCAACCATAAGTGTATCATTTCCCTGAACCAGCCGGATCTGAGGTGCTGTCTGTATGGAAATAGTTCTGGTCAGCTCCAGGTCATGTATCTTTTTCTCGAACCTGTTGCACATGGAGTCCAAATCTTTCGCCGCCTGTGCATCCTCCGGCAGCCCGCTCTGCTGTGCCTTCGCAAGAAGCTCCGGCAGTTTTGTATTTCTAATCTCCTGCAGCTTTTTCTTACCTGCCAGTACATACATGGACAATTCCTTAAAATAGGTGAGGTTTACATCATACATCTTGTCCAATATAGCAATATCCTTCAATAATTGCACCTGATGATTTTCAAGCACTTTGCATATCTGGTTAATATTTGTCTCTGCCTTGGCATATTTCGCTTTCATTGCGGAAATCTTATTTGAGGTCTTTTTAAAGATTCCTAAAAATCCTTTTTCCTCCTCCTCGCCAAAATCCTTCAGTTCCCGCACAACGCCTGACAGAAGCTCTCCAACTTCTCCCAAGTCCTTTGTCTTCACATTCTCAAGAGCCGTTTCAGAAAAATCTGCCATCTTCTTCTGGGTTCCTGCGCCGTATTGCAAAATCACTGCGGAATTAGTCAAATCAATCTGGCTGGCAAATGTATCCACTGCCTGTCTTTCTGATTCAGACAAAATGCTGTCATTAAAAGAAGCCTCTTCCACAGCAGCAGGTTTTACAGCCTGTTTTTCTTCCCGGAAAGGTTCCAGTGTCAATGTAGGTGCCGCAGCAAATCCTTCAAATTCGTTGTTCATGTTATTTTCCTCCATGATTAAAAGTCATCCTTTGTAAGACCTTCCTGTGCCAGCATTGTATTCAGCACAGATATATCTGCAGACACATTCCATGCCGTATCCTTGAACAAACTATCTAAAAGCTTTTCAAACGCCACATTCAATGTGTCTAATGTCTTTTCAATCTCCTCTTTTGATGAAATAATATTCTCCCCCTGCACCGGCTGGGCATCCAGCTCCTCGTACGCTTCCAAAAGCTTAACCGTAGTGGGCAGATAATATTCCATTAGTCTCCTGATATCAGAGATATTTTCAGGATTCTGCTGTACCCGGTTAAAAATCTTAGCTACCAGCATCTCTATCCGGTATATCTTAGCAGAAATCTCCTCTCCTGGAATTGCATCATTACATTCACGGATCTTTTTAATGTATTCATCCCCGGCACGGACAATTTCCTGTACCTGAGGATCCATATTCGCCTGCTCTTGAGCCTGGCGCTCTTTTGCAAGCCTTTCTTCCAGTTTCTGCCTCTCCACATTCTGCATCAGCTCAGTATACTGTCCATAAGCCTTATCGCTTACAATAAGACAAGTTTTCTGATGGTCCAGATGTCCCTGCCGGAACCATCTTTTTTGTATCATTTTCTCAATGTCTTTCACCACATATTTGTGGGGCTTTTTTAGCCTTTCTGCCAGTTCCTTTATCTCGCAGTATTCCTTTCCCTCAAGCTCCTGGATGTAAGTTCTGAATCTCTTCACCCTGCCTAAAAGTACCCTGCCTGCATTACCCAAAATCACGCTGCCGACAAAAAAGGGAGCCAGAATTCCCATTGCAATCTGAAGCCACGTTCCAAAATAATGACCCATCAGTACTGTTCCGATCAACAGAAACAACATTGTAAGGAACGTCCCGATTCCCACGGTCCATCCTGTCACAGTCATAACGATTCCGCCGACTTTCATCCCCGGTGTCTGGATAAACAAGCCGGAAGTTTTCTGCAGCGCGGTTGATTCCTGTGAAGCACGGTATTGCCTGTCCCCTGCCTGATTTCTTTCTTCTCCATACATATAGGGATTCCGGTCCTGTTCCCAACCGTACCCATGCCGCTGTGCCCTACGCTGATACTTGTACATATCTCTGGCGGCACGCCTGCTCATATTCGACAATCCCTTCCCCAGACCGCCCATGGCGCCGTTGATGGTGTTTGTAATTGTCTGATTCAGCCTGTTAAAGTCCTGGGAATCTATGGCATCCTGCACCGTTCGCTTGATATCCTCCCCAAATCTTTCCCAATCCTGGTTCATTCTCATTCCACCTGCCTTATCAAAAATCTATTTAGAAAGCTTGACCTCTTATTTCTTTTATATGATAATCAGTGTAGTCAGATTTTTCTGAAAAGTCAAGGAAATACCACTAAAGGAGCAAAGAAAATGACCCCTGATATTTTATTTGAAGACCCGGATATTATCGTATGCCGCAAACCGTCCGGAGTGCCTACACAGAGCAGCCGTATCGGAACACCTGATATGGTCAGCATCCTGAAAAACCATATCTATAAAAACAGTCCCCAAAAACAGCCGCCTTATCTGGCCGTGATTCATCGTCTGGACCAGCCCGTAGAAGGACTTCTCGTATTTGCTAAAACCCAGGCTGCGGCGAAAAACCTGAATAAGCAATTGACAGAATATGGATTCGGAAAACATTACCGCGCCCTCCTGGATGGTATTCCCTCCTGTCCGGAAGGAGATCTGGAAGATTATCTAATAAAAGACAGCAGAACCAATTCCTCCCGCATATGCTCCAGCAATACTGCGGGAGCAAAAAAGGCTCTCCTTCATTATAAAGTTATAGAAACTCAGCCGCCCTACTCACTTGCAGAAATCACTTTAAAGACAGGCCGGCATCATCAAATCAGGGTGCAGATGGCACACATGGGAACGCCCATCGCTGGTGACAAAAAGTACGGCATACAAAAAAAACATTCTGCCATCGGAACTCTTCAGCTATTTGCCTGCCGCTTGACATTTTATCATCCCCGGACCAATGAACACATGGAGTTTCATCTCAACACACCAGAAGATTCTATGAAAAGTTTACAAACTCCGTAGTGCAGTTTCCTGGAGTTCGTACTCTGCCGGACATTCGAAGCATCTTCCGGCAGAGCAAAAAACTGCTGCACCCTCTATGAGCTGCAGCAGTTTTACATCTACTCCTACTTCAATTACATTTCTTCAGGAACTGATTCTGATTCTTCCTCAACTGATTCAGAATATTTTTCTAGAATTGTGGTCTGAATACGTTCTCTGGTGCCGCAATTGATTGGGTGCGCGATGTCGCGGTATTCGCCGTCAAGCGCTTTCTTGCTGGGCATTGCTATGAATAAGCCCTTCTCACCTTCAATCACTTTGATATCATGAACTACAAATTCATCGTCAATGGTGATAGAAACGACTGCCTTTAACTTACCTTCCTTTGTTACTCTGCGCACACGTACATCTGTAATCTGCATAACATTCAAGTCCCCTTTCTCTGCCTGCATTCGTAAGATTATAATGCATACCGTTCGTTTTTCTCAACTACCACTTTTACTCCATCCTCGCCAACATGTCTCGTGTTCGCCCTTATCGTATCACGACTCTCAATAATACAATTTTCAATATACGTATTATCCCCCAGATAAACATCATTCAGGATAACAGAATTCTTGATGACGCAATTATTGCCCACAAATACTTTCTTAAACAGTATCGAATTTTCCACTGTACCGTTAATGATACTTCCGCTTCCGATAATGCTGTTCTTCACAACCGCGCCCGGATTGTATTTAGCAGGCGGAAGGTCGCTGACCTTGGACTTCACCGGTGGAAGTTCTTTGAAGAAATAATTACGCACCTCCGGCTTCAGGAAATCCATATTTGTGTGGTAATATGCCTCCACTGTTGAGATGTTGCTCCAGTAGCTGTTTATCTTATAACCGTATATTTTCTTCAAATTCTTATAACGAATCAGAATATCGGTTACAAAATCATGTCTTTCCTCTTCTGCACAGTGCTCGACGAGGTCTATTAACTGTCTTCTCCTGATGATATAGATACCAGTAGAGATTGTCTGGGAGTGAGCCACCATTGGCTTTTCTTCAAATGCTTCAATTCTGGCAGATTCATTCATGCGTACTGTTCCAAACCGTGTCGCATCTTCTCCTGTTTCCAGGTCCTTACACACTACTGTAATATCAGCTTTTTTTGCAATATGATACTCAAGCACCTTATTGTAATCCAGCTTGTACACTGCATCTCCAGATGAAATAATCACATAAGGCTCATGGCATCTCTTCAGGAAATCAAGATTCTGATAAATAGCATCTGCGGTTCCACGGTACCAGTATCCATTCTCCGCTGTTATCGTCGGAGTAAATATGTAAAGACCTCCCTGTTTCCTTCCAAAATCCCACCATTTTGATGAGTTCAAATGTTCATTCACAGATCTTGCATTGTACTGTGTCAGTACGGCAACTTTCTGTATATGTGAATTCGACATATTACTCAGCGCAAAATCAATTGCTCTGTAGCTGGCAGCTATAGGCATTGCTGCCGTTGCCCGTCTGGACGTTAAATCCAGCATTCTTCTGCTGTTACCACCCGCTAAAATAATACCTACTGCTCTCATATCCGTTCACCTGCCTTTATTAATGTCTCACCGCTTGCAAGTACTCCATCGTTGTAATCCTCTGACGACGTAACACCACTAATGGCGGTATTCTTACTAATCTTCACTCCGGATGGTATCACAGAGTTCTCTCCAATTGTAGCAAGCCCGCCGCCGTATACACCCGGCTTCTCCATATTCGGAACATCTTCTCCAATACCGATCACGACATCATTTCCAATCTCAGTATCCTCAGCAATAATTGCTTTATCAATGATACAATTATCTCCGATTGTGACTCCTCTCATAATAATCGAATCTCTGATGATACTTCCCCTGCCGACAGTCACACCGCCTCCAAGCACTGAATTACGGACTTCTCCATAAATCTCAGAGCCGTTGCTTATGATACATCTGTCAATAACAGCTTCTTCTGAAATATACTGAGGCGGAATATTTGCACTGTTGGTGTAAATCTTCCAGAACTCCTCATACAGGTTGAACTCAGGAATGATATCAATCAATTCCATATTTGCTTCCCAGTAAGAGCTAAGAGTTCCCACATCCTTCCAATATCCATTATATTCATAGGCAAACATCCGTTTCCCATTCTCATGGCAATATGGAATAATGTGCTTTCCAAAATCACAGTTTGGCTGTTCAGAAAGCTTCAGCAATGCATCTTTAAGCACCGGCCAGCTAAATATGTATATTCCCATAGATGCCAGGTTACTGCTTGGCTTCTCCGGCTTTTCTTCAAATTCTTTAATCCGGCTTTCTTCATCTGTAACGACAATACCAAAACGGCTTGCTTCCTCTATTGGCACAGGCATAGCTGCGATTGTTACATCAGACTGATTTGCCTTATGAAAATCCAGCATTACCTCATAATCCATTTTATAAATATGGTCCCCTGAAAGAATGAGCACATAATCGGGATTATAAGTCTCCATATAGTCCAGATTCTGATAAATAGCATTCGCCGTACCCGTATACCATTCACTACTTGTACTTTTTTCATAAGGTGGCAGAATCGTCACACCTCCGACATTTCTATCCAAATCCCACGGGATACCAATCCCAATATGAGTATTCAAGCGTAAAGGCTGGTACTGTGTCAGCACACCTACAGTATCAACACCAGAATTAATACAGTTACTGAGCGGAAAATCAATGATACGGTACTTGCCCCCAAAAGCTACTGCCGGCTTGGCTACTTTTGCGGTAAGAACCCCCAGTCTGCTGCCTTGTCCACCTGCCAGCAGCATAGCAATCATCTCTTTCTTAATCATGTCGTCACCTCATTTCTAGTTGATTGGATTTATTATAACACATTTTTTCTCGTTTGTGCACATTTTTTACAATTTTTTAATTCAATGTTTTTACTTTTTGTCATTTTTGCACAAAAAGAACATCTTTAAAAATTCCCCATATATAGTATAATATAAAAAACAGTTAAAGTTTATGACTATTTCCAAAATTTTACAACCCAGGAAGGAATAAATATATGTATAAGATTAATTTCAAAAAACCAATCCATATCCATTTCATAGGAATTGGAGGCATTAGTATGAGCGGACTCGCAGAAATACTTCACAAAGAAGGGTTCACTGTTTCCGGTTCGGATTCCAGAAAATCACCGCTCACCAATCAGCTTGAGGAAAAAGGTGTTCGGATTTTCTACGGTCAGAGTGCCTCGAATATTATAGATGGAATTGATTGCGTGGTATATACAGCCGCCGTAAGCAGGGATAACCCGGAACTGATTGAAGCAGTTGCCCGGAAAATCCCCATGCTTACACGTGCCGAACTGCTTGGACAGCTCATGAAGAATTACAGCACTCCTATTGCCATATCAGGAACACATGGAAAAACAACAACCACCTCTATGATTTCCCATATTCTTCTGGAGGGGAACCTGGATCCCACTATATCCGTAGGCGGCATCCTGCAGGCTATCGGGGGAAATATACGTGTTGGAAATTCAGGGACATTCATCACTGAAGCCTGTGAATACACGAATAGCTTCCTTGACTTTAATCCTAAAATCAGTGTCATTCTTAACATCGAGGAGGATCATCTTGATTTCTTCAAAGACCTGGAAGACATCCGCCATTCCTTTCATCAGTTTGCAGCGCTGCTTCCGTCTGACGGAACCCTTGTTATTAATACAGACATCCAGAACTATGAAGAAATCTGTCAGGGACTCCACTGCCGCACTGTCACCTATGGAAGCGCTCCTTCTTCGGATTACAGTGCACAGAATATCAGTTATGATGACAAGGGCAGGGTTTCTTTTGATTTGCTCCGCAAAGGTAAGCAGGCTGAACATATCGTTCTTTCCGTGACCGGTGACCATAATGTATCAAATGCACTGTCCTCTATTGCTGTTGGAGAGCTCCTTGATATTCCTATGGATATCATTCAGAAAGGGCTGATTTCCTTTTCAGGAACCGACCGCCGTTTTGAATATAAAGGTACTTTAAACGGCACTACTATCGTAGATGATTATGCACATCATCCGACGGAGATTGCAGCCACCTTAAAAGCTGCACAACATTACCCTCATAATAAACTATGGTGTGTATTCCAACCTCATACTTATACCCGTACGAAAGCATTTTTCCGGGAATTTGCCGAATCCCTTTCCCATGCAGACCATGTTGTTCTGGCTGATATTTATGCTGCCAGGGAGACCGACACTCTTGGAATTTCGTCGAAAGACCTTTCAAATGAGATTCGGCGCACCGGTACGGATTCACACTACTTTTCTAGTTTCGAAAAAATTGAGAATTTCTTAAAAAAGAATTGTAAACCTGGTGACCTGTTGATAACTATGGGGGCCGGAGATGTTGTAAACATTGGAGAAGACCTTTTAAAATAGGACTTATCCACATTTTCCACATAAAGTTATCTACAAAATACCTTGTTTTTGCCACGAAAAAGTGCTTTTTCCCTTTGCGATAAGATGCTATAATACCTTTACGCATGAGAACCGGTACAAAAATCAAAGGGTGGGGAAACATAAAATGAAGACATTAACATTAAAAAATAAGTTTCAGACAAACATGACATTAATCACCAACGACTTCATTGATAATTACATGATTCAGGCAAATGGTGAATTTGTAAAAGTATATTTGTTTCTGCTGCGGCATCTGGATGATCCTTGCTCCTCTCTGACAATCTCAGTGATTGCAGACTGCCTGAACAATACAGAAAAAGATATACTAAGGGCCTTTAGATACTGGGAATCTGAAGGACTTTTAAGTTTGGAAAAAGATAAGGACGGCAAGATTGTTGGGATTGAGCTGGAAAGAGCCCCTTCCATTGCCGCTGCCGGAAGGAAAATGACCGCCCTGAAGACCGTCTCAGCTCCTGCAAAAACTCCTGTGAAGGAGCAGGTAACAGATGAGGCGCCGCCTGAAGTACTCCCGATACCTAAGGCCATCCCTCTGACTTCTTTTAAGGCACAGAAGGAACTAAAGTCTCTTCTTTTTATTGCAGAGCAGTATTTAGGAAAGACATTGTCTAAAACAGATGTAGATGCTATTACATATTTTTACGAAACTCTGGGGATGTCTGCAGATTTGATAGAATACCTTATAGAATCCTGCGTGGAGAACGGACATAAAAGTATGCACTATATCCAAAAGGTTGCCTTATCCTGGGCCGATAATGGCATTACTTCCGTAGAGCAGGCACGTCAGACTTCTTCTGCCTATCACAAGAATTGTTATACCGTTCTGAATGCATTTGGCATCAAGAACAGAGGGCCTGCGGCAGCCGAACTTGTTTTTATCAAAAAATGGACAGAGGAATTTGGCTTTGCTCTTGACATCATACAGGAGGCATGCAGCCGTACGATTACAGCCACGCACCAGCCAAGCTTCGAGTATGCAGACACAATTCTCACAAAGTGGAATGAGAACCAGGTACGCCACTTGCAAGATATCGCAGCCTTAGATGCAGCTTTCCTTAAAGAAAAGTCGGTTCAGAAAGCTGCCGGTATCAAACAGAGACCCGCCTCAAAAAATCTCAACAATTTTGAGAGACGAGCTTATGATATGGAATCTTTGGAAGAGCAACTATTAAACAGTAATTAGAAGGAGCAGATTGTGGGACTTAAAGCATCGCAATATCAGGCTATTATGCGTGGTTACGAACAAAAACAGCTTCATAACCGCGATATTTTGAGAAGACGCTATGAAGACGTCTATGATAAACTACCGGAATTTAAATCTTTAGATGATTCTATTTCTATCCTCTCTATCCAGTACGGTAAAAAGCTGCTGAACGGAGATGAGAGAGCAGTCGATCTGCTGAAAGAAGAACTGGCAATCTTAAGGAGCAGCAAGCAGGAACTGCTTCGCTCTACCGGATTCCCTCCGGATTATCTGGAGCCTCTCTATGATTGTAGGGACTGCAAGGATACCGGTTATATTGGAAACCAAAAGTGCCATTGCTTCAAAAAATCCGTCATTGGCCTCCTCTACGAACAGTCTAATCTGAACGAGATTCTAAAGCAGGAGAATTTTGATACGTTTTCTATTAATTACTATTCTAACAATTATGTAGACAGCAAGACAGGGCGTTCTTCTATGCAGGTAATACAGGATGCCCTTCATGTATGCCACAATTTCGTTGATACATTCAAGACAGACTTCCATAACCTGTTTTTATACGGAGACGTGGGCGTTGGAAAGACCTTTCTCTCCAACTGCATTGCAAAGGAACTGATGGATAAGGAATTTTCCGTCCTTTACTTCTCTGCTTCAAAGTTTTTTTCTATTTTGGCAAAAAATACATTTGACAAAAATAATATTGATGCGCAGAATATGTATGAGTATATCTTTGATTGTGATCTGCTGATTATAGATGATTTAGGAACAGAATTTACCAATACATTTGTGGCATCACAGTTTTTTACCTGCATTAACGAACGGCTTCTCAGCCGTAAATCTACCATTATATCGACCAATCTTTCATTGGATACCCTGGCCGACTTATATACAGAACGGTCATTTTCCAGGATTACAAGTAATTACACTATGCTGAAGCTGATTGGTGACGATATCAGAATTAAAAAGAAATTAAAAAACAGGGAGGAACAGACATGTTACACCGCACAGAAAGAACTCTAGAAAATATTCCGGTAGGCTCCTTAGGTCTCATTCCAGTTGTGGGATGTGAAGAGCTTGGAGGCAAGGTTAACGACTACCTGATAAAATGGAGAAAAGAAAGTGCACATGAACACAAAGATGATATAGCATTTTCAGGTTATGTAAGGGATACCTATATTATAAACACCAAAGTTCCGAGATTCGGTTCAGGAGAAGCAAAAGGTATTATCAATGAATCCGTGCGCGGAAAAGACCTTTATCTTATGGTTGATGTATGCAACTATAATGTAACCTACTCCCTGACCGGCAACACAAACCACATGTCCCCGGATGATCATTTCCAGAATCTGAAGCGTGTGATTGCCGCTATAGGCGGAAAGTGCCGACGTATTAATGTTATCATGCCATTCCTGTATGAAAGCCGTCAGCACAAAAGAAACGGCAGGGAATCCCTGGACTGCGCTCTGGCCCTTCAGGAGCTGGTACGTATGGGGGTAGACAATATCCTCACCTTTGATGCACATGACCCCAGGGTACAAAATGCCATACCTCTGAGCGGTTTCGAGACAGCTCCGTCAACTTATCAGTTTATTAAGGGACTTCTGCGCCATGTGAAGGACCTGCAGATAGACAGCAGCCATATGATGGTTATCAGTCCTGATGAGGGCGGCACAAACCGTGCAGTCTACCTTGCCAATGTACTCGGCATCGACATGGGTATGTTCTACAAACGCCGTGATTACACTAAAATCGTGAATGGGCGCAATCCTATCGTAGCCCACGAATTTCTCGGAAGTTCCGTAGAAGGCAAGGATGTCATCATCATTGATGATATGATTTCCTCTGGCGACAGTATTATTGAAGTGGCTACCGAATTAAAGCGCCGCAAAGCGAATAGAATTTTTGCTGCTGCAACATTTGGATTGTTTACAAATGGAATGGACAAGTTTGACAAGGCTTATGAAGACGGAATCATTACAGGGATACTGGCAACAAACTTAATTTACCAGTCACCGTCACTTCTTTCTAAGCCATACTACATTAACTGTGACATGAGCAAATATATTGCCCTGCTGATAGACACATTGAACCATGACGGTTCCATCAGTACACTGCTCAATCCAAGTGAGCGGATTCAGAATGTGCTGCAGAAATATAGAGAAGAAGCAAAGTCAAATACACCATAACAAGCCGCAACGTATTTGTCACTGGGAAAATAAAGAGGGATTACGCCCGCATAAAGAATAGGATGGGGGAGGAACATACTTAAAAGTACGTTCCTCCCCCATTTTATAAAACTCTGTTCCAAGGCCTTTTATGCCTCTTCTGGAACAACAATCAAATCTTTTGTAAAATGGTTCAAAACTTCACAGCCATCCTCTGTTATGAGTACAATATCTTCAATGCGGACACCAATTCCTTCTTCAGGGAGGTAGATTCCCGGCTCTACGGAGAAACACTGTCCCGGCCTGATGATATCCTCATTGACAGAAGATACATCTCCGAATTCATGATCTTCCAACCCGATAGAATGTCCTGTTCTATGAGTAAAGTTCGGTCCGAATCCTTTTTCCGTAATATAGTCACGGCAGGCAGCATCAACGTCGCACATTCTGTTGCCAGGTTTTGCAGCTTCAATTCCTCTTCTGTTTGCTTCTACAACAATATCATAAATTTCTTTTGCCCGGTCAGAAACCTCTCCAATAAATACAGTTCTTGTCAAATCAGATGCATAGTTGTCTTTAAAACCGCCAATATCAAGAATTACACAGTCTCCGCGTTTTCCTTTGGAGTCATCTGTTACATGATGAGGGTCTGCGGCACCTTTTGCATAAGCTGTAATTGGGTCAAAAGATACATCCTCGCATCCCAGCTCCTGGAAAATCTCACGAGTTTTTGCATTCAGCTCTTTTTCAGTAAGTCCTTTTGATACCCACGGAATCAGCCTTTCAACTGCAATATCGTTCAATCTGGAAGATTCCCGCATCAATTCCTGCTCTTTTTCGTCTTTAATCATCCTTATGTAGTCGACAATCATAGAACCGTTCAGAAATTTGCTTCCTGCGCCCAGTTCCTGTAATCTAAGCAGGAATCTTGCAGGCCAGATTTTGTCGATGCCAATCGGCTTATCTTTTTCTACATATCGTGACAGAATCTCAACACCATCCTGTACATCGTTATACCATACAAGTTCTACCCCAAGATCTTGTTCCTGCGGGAACAGTTCATTAATAAAAAGCTTGTGATTCCCGTTCTCATTCAGATAAAGTGCTAATAATCTCTCCCCTGGAATAATCATCTTTCCTGTCAGCCAAAAGATAGTTAAAGGGTCCGCAATAATCATCTGCGGCATATCTTTCTCTTTCATTGCCTCCAGTATTCTGTTTAATTTACCTGTGTCCATTGAGTAAATCCTCCTTTTTCTTGCATCTCATATGCAATTTTTATAAACATACCACTATAATTGTAAGACTATTTGTATAGCATGTCAATAAATCCAAGGGAAATCTTTTATATCTTTTCAGTTCCTTTCATTCCCTCAGTATATATGAAAATTTCTGTTAAAATTGCTGTAGATTTCTGCCGTATTATGATATGCTTATGCTATAATTTGTTGAGGTGAATAACATTGAAGAAGAATTTAGCCAAAAATTTAATCATAACCTTGCTCTGCCTTGTAATATCCACTGCTCTTTCCTTTCTGTTCTTTTACCTTGGAAATAAGCATTCTGTAAATATTGCACTGTTTTATATTTTGGCGCTCATTATCATTGCACTGAATACAGATGGCTATATGTACGGAATTGTGGCTTCATTTTTTTGTGTCGCGGCGGTGAATACCTTCTTTACTTATCCATTTTTTAAAATGGATTTTACTTTGGACGGTTATCCCGTTACATTTTTTGGTATGCTGACTATCACGGTTATAACTTGTACAGCCACTACAGCACTGAAACTGCAGAAGACTGCACTTGATGAGCGTGAAAAGAAATTAGCAGAAGTGGAAAAGGAAAGGATACGCGCAAACCTTTTAAGGGCCGTCTCCCATGATTTGCGCACCCCTCTTACCAGTATTATCGGTTCTTCCGCTTCTTACATGGAAGATTATGAGAACCTGACAGAATCTGAGCGTCTGGAACTGGTTTCTAATATAAACGAAGATGCAAACTGGCTGCTGAACATAGTGGAAAACTTGCTGACGGTGACACGCATCCAAAATAATTGCGGTAAAGTAAAAAAGTCACCGGAGGTGGTGGAAGAAGTAGTATCAGAAGCAATTTCACGTGTCCGAAAACGCTATCCGGAATTAAAAGTATCAGTTAAAATGCCTGAGGCCCCTCTTACAATACCAATGGATGCAATTCTTATTGAGCAGGTTTTAATCAATCTCATAGAAAATGCCTTCGTACATTCCAACAGCCGGAAACCTGTAGAATTAATAATCGAGAATTATGAGGACAGAGTTTCTTTTACAATCCGTGATTACGGCATCGGAATTGATGAATCACATCTTCCATTCATATTTGCAGGAACATACAATAACAGCAGAACCGACAGACGCCGCGGTATGGGGATTGGCCTGTCTATCTGCCATACAATTATTACCGCTCACAGTGGTACAATAAGTGCCGCTAATCATGAAGACGGTGCTGAGCTTACTTTTATTTTATTTAAGGAAAAGGTGGATGAATACGATGTATAAATTTACAGTGCTAATCATAGAAGATGAAAAAAACATACAGACCTTTATGAATAAGATTCTTAAAAAACATGAATATAAAGTCCTTTGTGCAGACAACGGAGGAGAAGGACTGAGCCTGATCCGTTCACAGTGTCCTGATATTGTCCTGTTGGATTTGGGGCTGCCTGATATGGACGGTAATATGATTATCGAAAAAGTGCGCACATGGTCCAGCATCCCTATTATCGTGATATCAGCCCGTTCTACCGAGAGAGAAAAAGTAACTGCCTTAGACCTGGGCGCTGATGACTATATCACCAAGCCCTTCGGAACATCCGAACTGCTGGCCCGCATCCGCACCTCCCTCCGCCATTCCAACCGCCTGATGACCAACGATTCACTCTACATCCGCCCTTACCAGTGCGGAGGCCTGATTTTGGATTTTTCCAAACGTTTGCTTAGTATTGATGGCAAGGAAGTGCATTTAACACCCATAGAATATAAAATTGTTACCTTCCTTGCCCAGAATTCAGGAAAAGTTATGACCTATGCCACCATTCTTTCCAGCATATGGGGCCCCTTTGCAGATGATGATAATAAAATACTTCGGGTAAATATGGCAAATATCCGCCGAAAGCTGGAAACAGATCCAGCCCAGCCGAAATATATATTTACAGAGGTTGGTGTAGGGTACAGGATGAAAGAAGATGAATATGAAGCACCCGGAGTTCCCTCATCAGAATAGGAAACTCCTTGCTGTTACTGGTTTATTATCTATTTACAACATTAACGGGCTCACCTTGGATAAACATTTCCAGGTTTTTTACTGCAATATCCATTAAACGCTGCCTGCTTTCTTTTGGGGCCCATGATATATGCGGGGTAATAATACAGTTTTTTGCCCTCAGCAGTGGATTATCACCTTTAATCGGTTCTTCGGACACCACATCCAGGCCTGCTGCATACACTCTTCCTGTCTCCAGGGCATCTGCCAGATCCTGTTCTACTATCAGCGGTCCCCTGGAGTTATTTAAGATAATAACCCCGTCTTTCATCATCTCAATATTATCTTTATTCACAAGACCTTCTGTAGAAGGGAATAATGGACAATGAAGAGAAATTACATCCGACTGGGCAAACAACTCTTCTCTGGAAACATATTCTGCAATCTCCCTTCCTGCATCATTTGGGTATTCATCGTTGGCAATGACGCGCATTCCCAGCGCTTTCGCAACTTTTCCCGTCTCCTGTCCAATTCTTCCAAACCCAATAACCCCCATAGTTTTACCGGCAAGTTCAATCAACGGATAATCCCAAAAGCACCAGTCTATGTTATTTTCCCAGCGTCCCTCTTTCACTGCATGGTCATGATGCCCAATATGATGGCAGATTTCAAGCAAAAGGGCAATTGCAAACTGTCCCACAGCTGCAGTCCCATACGTCGGAATATTGCTTACGATAATGCCCTTTTCTTTAGCAGCATTGGTATCCACTACATTATAGCCTGTTGCCAGAACGCCTATATACTTTAAATTTGGGCATACATCAATAATCTCTTTTGGAAGGGGGGTCTTATTCGTCAATACCGCTTCCGCATCTCTAATCCTGTCAATTGCTTCCTGTGCATCTGTCAGAGAGGTTCTGTCGTATACGGTCAATTCGCCTAATTTTTCGAAACCTTCCCAACTCAAATCTCCCGGGTTTTCTGTATAACCGTCTAATATTACAATTTTCAATTTTATTTCCTCCTTATGTATTATACCGCTTTCCTGGTAATATATCATTCCAGGCAGCATTAGGTTCCAAATATCAGGCCTACAGGTCCTGTAATAAGCTGCGGGAGCACTATGAAAATACAAAGCGTAACTGCAATGAGGATAATCCACGGGACAGAAGCCTTAATAATCCGCTCCAAACTTAGCCCTGTAACATTTTGAGCCGCATATAGGCATACCCCGACTGGAGGTGTAATCAATCCGAAAGACAGTGTAATAACAAGGAATACTACGAAAAATAACGGAGATACCCCAACTGCCTGCACTGCCGGAAGAAGAATCGGAACAAGGATGAAAATAGCTGCCGTGGCATCCATGAACATCCCAACACATATTAAAAATGCATATAGAACGAACATGATGACGATGCGGTTATCAGAAACACCCGTAATCATGTTTGCAACTGTGCTCGGCAGGCCATCCAGCTCGAACAGCAGAGAGGCTGGTTTTGCTGCAATCGCTACAAACAAAATCGTTCCTGTTGAACGTGCATTTTTACAAATGATTCTGGGAATATCCTTCCACTTTAAATTCTTATAAACATAGACAGATACTAAAATAGTGTAAACAACTGCAATGGCTGCACCCTCTGTGGGTGTATAGAAGCCTGTATAAACACCGCCCAGCAGGATTACCGGTGTCAGCAGTGCAGGAATCGCATTCATGAAAGCTTTACCAAGCTTTTTCGCCTGGAACGGAGCACGGTCACCAATTCCATGTTTTTTACAGTAAAAATAGTTATAAATCATAAAAATAAAACCAATGATGATTCCAGGAATCAGACCTGCCAGCAGAGCCTGTCCTATAGATATATTTGCCGTGGCTGCCGCATTAATCATCAGAATACTCGGAGGGATGACCGATGCCAGCATAGAGCCTGAAAGGTTGATAGCGGTCGCATACTCCCGCGGATACCCTTTTTTCGAAAGAGCATTAATACTCATCTTTCCAATGGATGCAATAGCCGCCACGGAAGACCCTGACATACCGGCAAATATCATGTTAACCACCACAGATACATGTCCCAGACCACCGAAAATCCATCCTACCATGGCCTCTGCAAGGTCATAAATCTTATCTGCAACACCGCCTTCATCCATCAGAGAACCACACAGAATAAATAACGGAACTGCTACCATGATGAAACTGTTCATAGACGTAAACATAGACTGGGCTGCCAGTGAAAGCGGCAAATCAGACATCGTAACAATGCAAATGACAGCGGATGCTCCAAGTGATACTGCAATCGGTACTCCTAAAAACATTAAAACCAGAAAGACAATTAATAAAACAACACTCATACTCATTTCTTATCGCCCCTTTTCTACGTCTGTTTAGTTTTCTTTTTCTTTCTCCTTATCAGGAATCGCAACATTCCCATGGTATTCTAAAAAGCTCTCTACCACTCCAATAATACCAAGCACACCGGAAACTGGCACACAAACACCAATGACATACATCGGAATCTGAAGAGCTGTTCCCATTTCTTTCATCATAATCTGCTGCTTTACAACTTCAATTCCATAAATAATCATAAAACCGAAAAAGGCTACTACAATTACTGCATATAATACTTCACTGAACTTTTTCAGCCATTTAGGGCCTGCCGCAAGCAGCAGGGTCACTCTGGAAGACTCCGCCCGGTTAAAACCGGAGGCCAGAGCTACAAACATCATCCACAGAAACAGATAACGGCTGGTTTCCTCTGTCCATGCAAAAGGATGGCCGGTAATACGCCCAATAATCTGTAAAAGAATTGTAACAATCATGCCAATGACCATGATTGCCAGAACCACATTCTCCAGTCCATTTATAATATCAAAGAACTTGGATAAGACTGTTTTTTTATGTTCCATAACATAACCTCCTACTTATGCCGCTAAGGTCCGCTCCTTTTGAACTTTAGCGGCATAGGTGCTTTCACTTTAATTTTTACCGCAAAACTCGGCAGTAGTGTCAAAAAGTTCATCATCTTCAATCAGCTCTTTAAATTTACCGTAGCAGGACTGAGATACCGCGATAAACTCCTGGCGTCCTTCCTCTGTAATATCATTATATTCCATACCATTGTCAAGCAGTGTCTGAAGAGCTGTTTCATCTTCTTCGTCCATAAACTCAACATTCCATTGCTGTACTTCTTCACCAGCTTTTTGGATTGCCTCTTTCTGCTTATCACTTAATCCGTCAAACAATGTGCTGTTCATACCTACTAACCAGGCGTCTGCCATATGGTTTGTTCCTGATATATACTTCTGAACTTCATAAAATTTATTAGAGAATGGTACGTCTACAGGGTTTTCTTGTCCGTCCAGTGTATTTAACTGCAAGGCATTGTATACTTCACTAAAATTCATTGGAGTAGTTACTGCATCACAGGCACCAAAAAATTCTACATATAATGCGTTATTTGGTACACGGAGGACCATGCCTTTTAAATCTGCCGGAGTATTAATGGGATTCTTAGAGCTTGTCACTTTTCGAAATGATCTGGTCCAACTGCCCACAGTTGTAATACCCATGTCGGAAACACGATTCATAAGCTCTTTTCCAATGTCGCTGTTTAGATATTCCAGAAGCTGCTGCTGGTCATCAAACATATACGGCACGGAGATTACATTGTATCCAGGTTCGAAGCTTGCATACACACTGCTTGCCAAAATCAGCATCTGCAGAGATCCTGCGGAAAGCTGTTTAATCCCCGCTGCAGTGTCCCCTCCGTAAAGAGAACCGTTGCCTGAAATAGTGAATTCAAGTGTTCCCTCCGAATACTCCTCCGCACGTTTTGCAAATTCTTCTGCCGCCTGGTAGATATAAGAAGCGTCCGGGTCCGGCACTGCAATAGTGATTTTCTTCGCTTCTTCTTTGCTTGCCCCATCAGAACCTGAACTTTCAGACTCCTTACTGCCTCCGCACCCAGCCAGGCCCGTACATATCATTGCTACAGCCAATATTGCAGCGATTACTTTTTTCTTCATAAACTTTTCCTCCAAATTATTGTAAATTGCTTCCCACCTTATACAATTCTTTAATCTGCGGGTACAATTCCGTATAAACCATATGTCTTTTATTATAGATATCCTCATGAGCATTACTGCTCTTTATTACTTTATACACTTTCTTTTCTACCTTACCAGCCGCTTCATAGACATCCCGGAAAATCCCCGCACCAACACCGGCGAGTAAAGCGGCTCCAATAGGTGCCATGTCATTCATGTCAAGAATTTTTATATCTTTTCCTGTAATATCAGCTTTAATTTGTGCCCAGGTCTCACTTTTTGCTCCGCCGCCAATAGATGCGAACTCTTTAATTTTCTGACCTGTTACACGTTCCGCTATTTCCGAAAGCTGACGAAGTCCATATCCACAGCCTTCCATAATTGCACGATTCATTTCTTTACGGGTGGTCTGCAAAGAAATTCCGAAAAACACTCCCCTCGCGTAAGGGTCCCAAATAGGACTTCTTTCTCCAAGCATGTATGGCAGAAACACCAGACCTCCACTCCCGGGGTTCGCAAGCTCTGCTTCTTCATTCATAAGCTCAAAAGCACTCTTTGTATTTCCTATTGCTTTCTCCACAAGATCCTGACAGAAATTGTCCCTGAACCATTGATAGGAAGCACCCGTGTGCGATAACGCTCCCTGGTAAATCCATGTGCCTTGTACTACATGGCAGCGGTTGATAAATCCGCGGTCGAATTTTGGCTGATCTACACAAATCGTAAGGACATTAGTTGTCCCCACCGATTCACATACGTCACCAGTCTTTACCACTCCGGCAGCAAATGTTGCACAAGCGGTGTCTCCGCCACCGATGATAACAGGCGTCTGCTCTGGTATCCCAAGCTCAATTAGGTCTGAATGAATTAATCCCCCCACAACATGTGTAGAGGCATAAAGAGGAGGTAGTTTTTCAATATCAATACCTGTTTTCCGGCATAAAAATTCAGACCACTTATAACCACCTGTTGTCTCAAACAGATTTGTATAGGATGCATTCGAATAGTCTATCGCAAATTCTCCTGACATTCTCTGAGCCATTAGTGTATTTACATGGCCGAAATACTTTGTCTTTTCATAAATCTCCGGAAGGTTTCTTTTAATCCAAAGCATGGAAGTACCGGACATAGCACCCGCCATAGCCGTGTTAGCAGTGATTTCAAATAGCCTGTCCGCGCCCACCGTTTCCCTGATAAACTCGGCTTCTTTTGTGCTGCGTCTGTCAGAATAGATGATAGGATCTACAAGTACCTCTCCATTTTCCCCCAAGGCCGCAAGCCCCGGACAGAGACTTGAAATGCTGATTCCCGCCACCCTGGATAAATCAATATTTTTTCCATCCTGTAAAAGCCGGACGCATTTCAGAAACGCCCTCCACATATCTTCTGTGTCAATCTGAGCATAGTCCTGATTGGGTGTAATCAGCCTATAGGAACTGCTGCTCAAGCCAAGCACCTGAGCGTTCTCATCTATAATAGCTACTTTGATACTGCTTGTTCCCACATCAACACCTAATAAATATTTATTTTTCATTTCAGATACCTGTTCACTAATTTATTTTAGAATTCATGGTAGTTTTTATCGTTCTCAAGCTGGGCAAGGAGCTCTTTCGCTTCTTTTACGCTATAACCTTCGTGGATAATATAGCGCAGTGCAATAACCAGTGCGGTGACATCTTCATACTCCCAAACAAATCTTCCCATGGTAACACCGCCGACACCGCAGTCCATAGCTTCTCTCGTCATCTGAAGATAGTCATCAAGAGTGTTGCATGCATCCCCGCCTTGAATTACGATGCGGAATGTTGATGGTACGCAGGCTACAACCTTAGCCATGCTGTCCGGGTCACCCGTATATGTAGTCTTGACAATATCCATACCTAGTTCACATGCACTTCTTACACTGTATGCAATGTTTTCCCATGAAGCTCTCTTATCTGCCGGAACGCTTTCTCCTTTTGGATATACGTGTCCGATTAACGGCATTCCTTTTCTCATACATTCTTCTGCAAATTTTCCAATTGTTTCAAACTGCTCACCCTGGAAATCACCTAATGTCATGCATCCCATAGAAACTGCATCTGCACCCATGCGGATTGCTTCATCAACTGTACCGAAAATTGTGTCCTTTGTAGGCGCTACGGGTGAGTAGTTGGAAACTTTCATCAGCATTGCAACTTCTCCGGCATGATTCCACATACAGTGCTCAGCAATACCTTTTGTCAATGTCATGGCCTCTGGTTTTCCTGCAATGATTTTATCAATTGTATCCTGCACCTGATGAAGTCCTGTCAACTGCGCAATTCCTCTTGAAATTGCGTGGTCAACAGTAATTGCCATCATCTTATTGCTCTTCGGATTAACCAGCCTGCTCATCCTTACTTCTTTTCCTAACATTGCCATAATCCCTATCTCCTTTTATACTTTTATTATTGTTAAACCACTTGGTCTGGTTTACGGTTCAATCATTACTTTCAGCCCCCTGCCGCTTTTACAAATCTCATAGGCCTCCCGGAACTCATCAATCTTAAATGTATGGGTTGCAATTTTATCCAGATTAATTCTTCCTCCGATTACCATATCGGCAGCCTCCAAATAATCTTTTCTCTTATAAGCGGTACTTCCATTTACATTGATTTCATTATAATGGATGGTATTTACTTCGATGATGGATTCTCCAGTGCCCGCAAATCCTGCAAACAAGTTCACTGTCCCACCTTTTTTACACAGCTTCAGTGCAGAGTTCACCAGTGCAGGTACTCCAATTGCCATAATAATGACATCCGCTCCCATTCCGCTGGTCGCATCCTTCACGATTTTCTGTAAATCTTCAGCGATCGGATCTACCACTTTATCAGCACCTAATTCCAATGCAATCTGCCGCCTCATTTCATTTGGTTCGCTGACAATCACCTGCTTTGCCCCGGAAATTTTAGAAAGCTGCATATGCATCAGGCCTATGGGACCTGCCCCCACAATCAGTACTGTATCATTAAAACCGGTCCCTGCATTCTTAAGCCCTCTAATGCAGCATGCAAGAGGTTCAATCAAGGCTCCCGCCGTAAATGATACTTCTTCTGGAAGCTTAATCACATTGCCGCTTGTAATAGCAATTTCCGGAATTAAAACATATTCCGCAAAGCCGCCGTCAAATTCATATCCTATTGCCTTACGGTTCATACAGGCATTTTCTCTGCCCTCCAGACAGGCCGGACAGGATCCGCATGGGATTACATTGGCGATGGCCGCCTTATCTCCCACCTGGAACCCTGTAACATTCCCTCCTACCTCTGAAATCACTCCGCACATCTCATGTCCTATTACAGATGGATAGCGGACACCTTTTGTCTTTGTCCCTGCCAGAATTCTCATATCTGTTCCACAGATAGCTGCTTTTTTCATTTCTAAAAGCAATTCGTCCGGGCCGGCTTCTGGTCTCGGTACGTCTGTGGGGGAAAAATCATTCGGTGCATTTAATACAACTGCTCTCATGCTTTTTTACTCCTTTACTTTACTCGATTGAATCATAGCATGTATGAAAATTATTTTCAATAATTATTTTTATTTTTGTAAATAATTTTCAAATAAGTTGTGTTATTTTTAGTCATATTGCTATTTTTTCATTATTTTACATATTTTCAAATGCTTTGTTGTAAATTATATCCATTTTGTTTTGTGTTCTTTTTTCTTTATTTTTCATTCTAATTGAAAATTATTTTCACCCTCATATCAAAACAGACCTGAGGATAGTTATAACTACCCTCAGGTCTGTTTCTCACCAAACATTTATACTAGCTCCTTGCCCATTAATATAAAGTTTTAAATTAAGCTTTAAATCTATGTGCACTCTTCTAGATACCAAACTTAAAATTTATTTTGTGATGTCGCTTTGCGAGTCTGCTGAATCGCATGATAAGAGTCATCATAGTCCTGAAATCCCACAATTGCAACCAAACAGTCTATGATTGCCAGTTGTGCTATTCTGGTGCTGACTGATTCCGATTTAAAAATCGTCTCTTCTGATGCCGTATAAAGAACTATATCTGCATTTTTAGATACCGGCGTCTTTCCCTGACTCACAAGCGCAATAGTCCCTGCCCCATTTTCCGACGCATTTTTCATGCAGTTCACTACATTTGAATTATAACCCGAATGGGATATACAAAGTGCTGCCTCGTTTCCTTTCATCAGCGAAGAGGCCATCAGCTGCATATCTACGTCCTCATGCACATGTACCTGAATTCCTATTTTCAGAAATTTGTGCTGTGCATCCTTTCCTACAAGAAGGCTGCCGCCGCTGCCAAAGATAACCAGCCTTTCCGCATTTCGAATCATATGCGCCGCCTGCTCAACGGCTTCTAAATCAAGCACGGCAAGTGTCCTGTCTAAAACTGCGACCTCCGTGCCAAAAATCTTTTTACAGATGGTGGGAATGTCATCCAAAGGTTCAAGACTGGGATTGAGATGCTTCTCCTTTGGCAACACGTCCCGCGCTGCATTAATTTTAAAATCCTGATACCCCTTATAGCCAAGACTTTTACAAAAGCGTACTACCGACGCATCACTCACACCTGCTTTTTCCGCCAGTTCTGTTATATTGCTGTTCAATACAGAATCATAATTCTCGAGGACATAATTTGCAATCTTTGCCTCTGTATTGGTCAGAAGATTCATCTTTCCTCTAATTTTTTGCTTGCAGCTAATACCATCCAAGGCAACCCCTCCACTTGTCAAATATGTTTTAGATACAGAATTTTTGTATCCAAACACGCATTTATTTTTTTAATCATAACATAGCAATCCCCATTTTACAACGTTTCTGCTGTATAGTTTGCCGCAGCGATTTTTTAGAATTCCTCTGCTTATTATATTTTTTTGAATTTTCGCCTGAATTGGCATTGATTTTTAGATACAGGAGATGTTACAAAATGCAAATACCTCAAGAAAAGATACCTGATTTCGCAATATCTCCTGGGAAGCATTGATAAATACAATTGATTATTTAATAGATTCCATAAAGTGCTCGATAGAGTCAGCATGTGCTGCTAGTTTCAGGTACTTGTTCAGAACTTCCAGGTTTTGCTCACTTTTGATTTCTGTTCGTAATTCCTCAGGTATAGTACCCATATCTCCCAGCAGCTCTAAAACATCTTCAGCCTTTCCTTCTCTTCTCTTGTTCGTTAACGTTTATTCTATAACTTCAATTATCGGAGAAATTACTTCCTGTTTCATTACATCGATAAAGCCCATATCTGTCACTGCATACATTGGAATCGCAGCAAGGCAGATAAATGACAGGAACATAAATGGAATCTTGATTGGGGAACCAAGTTTATGTATGATTTCATTTAATTTTCTCTTTTCTTCTGCCAGTTCTTCACCGGATAAATCAGAAAGCAGGCCGCAGACTGGATAGGAAATTTCTGCAAGGACCTCACCGTCCTTAACTACATTCTGGCCTCCGCCGATTTCTATCAGATGATTTACCGCAATTGCCATATCTTCAAAATTTGTCCCCATAACTATAATATTATGATTATCATGTCCCACAGAGGAAGCAATTGCGCCTTCCTTTAGATGGAATCCGCCCATAAAAGCCTTCCCTATATTGCCATTTACACCATAGCGCTCCACCTGGGCAATATAAAGTACGTCCTGCTCCACATCGCATTTAATAACGCCATCTTCTACAGCCAGCTCTACCTCTCTGCCCTGAGTAATGGGTATCCACGGAAGAGTATCCATCACCTGAACTTTGACCCTTTTTGCGCCTTGGGGAGCATGCATTTTGAAGCTCTCCGGTGTAACCGGGTTTCTCAGTTTTGTTGTATTCAGAAGGCAGGGGGCATGTTCTGCTTTTGGATATGCCACAAGACATTTTCCATGATCTACAATTTCTTTCCCGCCCGATATTACACTTAATACTTTGAAATCTTCTTCTCCGGTAGTAATATTAATATCCGCCCTGCGCCCAGGTGCAAGACCGCCGATTTCATCATCCAAATGAAATGCCCTTGCAGCATTCAGTGAAACCATCTGTATTGCCGAGGGAAAATCCACTCCTGCTTTCAAAGCCCTGCGGACAGCCTCATCCAGATGTCCATTATCGACTGCATCTATCGTATGTAAATCATCTGTCACAATACTAACCCTGGAAGTATCCAGTTTTTCCTCGGTGATTGCCTTTATACAGTCTGCCAGATTTTGTGCTGCCGATCCTTCCCGGATCATCAGGTGGCATCCATTCCTCAATCTGGCCACAGCTTCTTCCCCGCTCAGAGATTCATGGTCTGTTGTAACCCCTGCCGCCAGACAGGTATTCAAAGCAGGTCCCATCATCTCCGGCAGGTGGCCCTGGCAGGTCTTCCCGGGCATTTGATTTACCATATCCATTGACTGCAGCAAATCCGGAAATCCGGACAAAATATACGGCCCCACAATCTCGGATAATCCCACTGCATCTTTTCTTTGTAATGCTTTTTTGATAATCTCCGCATCAAAGTGCCCGCCGCTTGTTTCCAGATTTGGAGCAAAAGGCACATGGGAAGGTACAATGAAATATAACTTCAGATCTGTTTCCCCAGCTTCTTCAAGCACCGCTTCTATTGCTTCCAGCCCTCCCACAACACCGACTTCATGCAAATCTGTCATAATCGCTGTAGTACCGTGTTTCAGCACCAATTCCGCAAAGGAACGTATACTCAGTCCTGTGCTTTCAGGGTGAATGTGCCCGTCAATAAACCCAGGTGTTATAAAATTCCCTTCTGCATCAATGACCTTTGTCCCTTCACCTATGGTATAGTCTACCTCTCCCACCGCAGCAATCGTATTTCCGCTGACAGCCACACCGCCTTTATAAATCTCTTTCGTATACACATTGACAATCTTACCATTCTTTACAACAATGTCTGCAGGAGTTTTGCCTGCAGCAACCTCTAATAGCTTTACGTCCATATGTCTTCTCCTTTTCTTTGAAATCAGTCTCTCGTCCAATTCTTACCGGCGGATTACAGGAAAACGGTCCGGCAGCACAATGCCTGCCCTTTTATAAATCGCTTCACTTCGTTTTTGAGCCTCGTTTACAATGGCATCCTCATCCAGGGTTAAAATCTTTCTGTCTTTCATCAGCCATTTTCCGTCACACATGGTACTTTCAATATTGGTGGAATGCATGGAGGTTACAAGAGCCGCAATCCTGTCATTTACGGGCATCATCGAAGGTCCATTAGGATTAATAATTATCAGGTCTGCTTTCTTCCCCTGTTCCAGGCTGCCATACAGATGCTCATCCAGTAATGCCCTGGCTCCGTTTTTTGTTGCCATACATAGAATATCCTGGGATGGAACTACTGTAGAATCCAAACGCCAGCCTTTATGAATCAGAGAGGTCAGCCACATTTCATCTACAATATCCATACGGTTGCTGGAGGATGCTCCATCCGTTCCAATGGACACACAGATGTTCTTATCCAGCATCTGCGGAATTTTGGCAAATCCGAGAACCCGCATGGCAGAGGCCGGATTGTGAGAAACTTTAACATCATATTCCTGAAACAAATCCACCTCTTCATCCGTCAGCCACACAGTATGTACTGCCAGAAGGTTCTTGTCCAGCACTCCCAGCCTGTGCAGATGAGTCACAGTGGATTCCCCATATACCTCCTTCGTATATTCAACCTCTGATTTCGCCTCAGCCACATGCATATGAACTCCTGCCTGGTAATGGTCAGCCAGTTCTTTTGTCCTGAGAATCAACTCATCTGTGTTGTTAAATATGGTCCGGAGTCCATACCATATCTGTACTCTCCCATCCGCAGAATTATGGTATCTTTTCAAATCTTCCGTCTGCTGCTCCAGCTCTTCCTCCATTGTCCTCTGCCAGACCAAAGGAAGCCCTTCTCCGCAGTCCATAACAGACTTTGCCAGCTTTCCGCGAAGCCCCGCCTCGGTCACTGCCTTTACCATTCCACTGACAAACTGACCGCCGGGTTCTGCAAAACTGGTAACGCCAGAACGTATCAATTCAAGGCAGCACATCAGAGTAGAAACATAGGAATCCTCCTCTGTCATATTGCTCTCAAAGGGCCACATTCTCTTATGAAGCCATGTCATAAAGTCCACGTCATCCCCCACACCGCGGCTTATTTGCTGAGATGTATGGACATGCGTATTCACAAACCCCGGCAGAAGATATTTCCCCTTTAGATCAATAATTTCCGCATCTGGCTTTACCAATTCAGAAGCCACTTCCCCCACTGCCAGAATCTTGTCCTCCTGAACGAGAAGGTCACCGTTTTCATACACTTGATTCCGCTCATTCATTGTTAGAATATAACCATTTCTAAAATAAATCTGCTTGCCGCTTTCCAAATCACACCCTCCTTTTTCGATTTTTGTTCATTATAACGAACACCGTTCGTTTTGTCAATTGCATAAAGGTAGTTATTTCTCTTAAAAAGCTGCAGTTCGGCTATAAACTAAAAATGTTGCAGATTTTATCCGTATCTGCTAAAATGTATTGAAGTATCACGGTCTGTGAACAAGTTTTTCTATTACAAAATCTTGGAAAAGTGAGTGTCATTATGGGAGGTTATTATGGATTTATCTAAAATAGGGAAAGCAATTAAAGAAAAACGGCAGGACATGAATCTGTCCATCCGGGACCTTTCCGCGCTCTCTCAGGTTGCAGCCAGCACAATCAGCCAGATTGAGACAGGAAAGACGTCCCCAAATCTGCTGACCTTAAAATCAATCTGCGATTCTCTCGATATCCCTGTTTTTTCCTTGTTTTTGGAGGAGGAGGCCCATATTCAGCTTGTGCGTTCCGACGATCAGAAGTCTTTTACGAGAAATATGAGTAACGGAAAACCATTAACCGAATCTCTGATTATACATGGTAAAAATGAAATGTATGCGGCTACAGTTACTATTCCGCCTCATACCGATTCTGGGGAATATGCGCATCATGGCGGGGAAGAATTCGTTTATGTACTACAGGGGAAAGTGATTTTTGAACTGGAGGATAACCGGGTTTACGAACTAGAAGAGCATGATACTTTGTATTACCCCAATTATATTGGGCACCGATGGTTTAATAAGACTGATATAGAAGCCAAAATATTGATGGTCTCCACCTCTCCTTACACCTTTTAGGAGAGGTGGTTTTTCTTTTGAGGGCCTATTTTAGTTCTTTAATTCCTGAAGCCTGTATATATCTTCCCGCCTTCCCGCCAGAAGGGGCAATTCTCTTCTCACTTTATCTATATAATCCAGGTCGATATCATTGATAATATATCCTTCTTTTTCATCCATCTCCTGAATGATATTCCCCCACGGTGATACCAGCAGAGTATGTCCCCATGCTATATACCCGGAGGATTCCCTAGCGGCGGATGTCCCCATCACATAGCATTGATTATCTAATGCCCTGCTCTGAAACATAATATCCCAATGGGCAGGCCCTGTTATCATGTTAAATGCAGCCGGAACAAGTATGATCCCGGCACCTCTCTGTACCATTAGCCTGCTAAGTTCCGGAAAACGGAAATCAAAGCAAATGCACAGTCCCATCTTCCCAAATTCCGTATCGAACACGGTGCATTCATCCCCCGCACTTAATGTATCCGACTCTTTAAAACGCAGCCCTCCCTCGATATTAATGTCAAACAAATGCATTTTCCGGTGTTTTCCTATCTGCTTTCCGCTGCGGTCAAATACATAGGCTGTATTATATATCCTTCCTTCTTCATCCACTTCCGGGATGGTGCCTGCTGACAGATATATCTGATACTTCGCAGCAAGCCTGCTGAATTCCTTCCAGCTTTCTCCGCCCTCAGGCTCCGCATAAACCGGAAAATTCCTTGTATTGTAAGGGCAGGTAAACATTTCCCCTACTGTAACCAAATCCACCTTTTCATTTTGAATTCGTTCAAGATACTTTCCTAACTCCTCAATATTCTTTTTCTTTTCTTGATAGGTGTGTGTCTGCAGCTGCGCTATTCTCATAAAATCCTCCTTAATCCCGATTCTTCCCCGAAGGTTATTTCTAATTCTTTCACATTCTCTTTATTTTTGTCAAGCTATAAAATAAGAAGGAATCTTGCTTGCAAGATTCTCTCGCTGGGTTGTGTTGTGTTAATAACATCTTCTTTGCCAATCCAGTGCAATCCCCCGGAGGGTTTTTATGTAATAGAAGCACTTTTCTATTACATAAAAAAGATGCCCCCATTTCCCGGGGACATCCTTACCTTTGTTTATATAATACTTCTATTCTTCTTCGATAACCAGTTCTTCTTCAAGGTCTATTTCTTCCTCAAAGTCAATCTCATCATCCATTTCCAGTTCTGTACTTAATTTTACATCGCGGTATTTTCTCATACCGGTACCAGCCGGAATATGCTTACCAATGATAACATTTTCCTTCAAGCCAATCAGATGATCCACTTTACCCTTGATTGCAGCCTCTGTCAGTACCTTGGTTGTTTCCTGGAAGGACGCTGCTGACAGGAAGGAATCTGTTGCAAGGGATGCTTTCGTAATACCAAGCATAATCTGTTCGCCCACTGCAGGCTCTTTTCCTTCTGCTTCAAGTTGTTCGTTGGTCCCAGTGAAATCTAGTACATCCACCATAGTTCCTGGCAGGAATTCTGTATCTCCTCTTTCCTCGATGCGGATTTTCTTGAGCATCTGACGCACGATGACTTCGATATGCTTGTCGTTGATTTCAACACCCTGCAGACGGTATACACGCTGTACTTCCTGAATCATGTAATCCTGAACGGCACGAAGACCTTTAATTTTCAGGATATCATGAGGATTCACGCTACCTTCTGTCAACTCATCACCGGCCTCTAATTTTGCACCATCCTGTACTTTAATACGGGAACCGTACGGAATCAAATATGCTTTAGATTCTCCGGTCTCATTATTTGTTACAATAATCTCACGTTTCTTCTTTGTGTCGCTGATTACTGCTGTACCTGCAAACTCAGTAATGATAGCAAGACCTTTCGGCTTTCTTGCCTCAAAAAGCTCCTCAACACGGGGAAGACCCTGGGTGATATCGTCACCGGCAACACCACCTGTATGGAAGGTACGCATGGTCAGCTGTGTACCCGGTTCTCCGATGGACTGTGCTGCAATAATACCAACAGCTTCACCGACCTGGACAGCTTCGCCCGTTGCCATGTTTGCACCATAACACTTGGAGCATACACCATTCTTACATCTGCATGTAAGCATGGTACGGATTTTCACCTTATCCAATGACTGGCCTTTTTCATCTACACCCTTTTTCATGACCTGTTCTGCACGTCTTGGTGTAATCATGTGGTTTGCTTTTACAATAAGCTTACCGTCTTTATCCTTAATGTCTTCGCAGGAGAAGCGTCCTGTAATACGCTCCTGAAGACTTTCAATCTCTTCATTTCCGTCCATGAATGCCTTAACAAACATTCCCGGAATCTCTTTCCCTTCTTCCTGGCAGTCGCTGTCATGAATAATCAGCTCCTGGGATACGTCAACCAGACGTCTGGTCAGATATCCTGAATCGGCTGTACGAAGAGCCGTATCAGACAGACCCTTACGTGCACCATGAGCAGACATGAAATACTCCAGTACATCCAGACCTTCACGGAAGTTGGACTTAATAGGAAGCTCGATTGTACGTCCTGTTGTATCAGCCATCAAACCACGCATACCTGCAAGCTGTTTAATCTGCTTGTCGGAACCACGGGCTCCGGAATCCGCCATCATAAAGATGTTATTGTATTCATCCAGACCGGACAGAAGGGCTTCTGTCAGCTTATCATCGGTTGCCTTCCATGTCTCAACAACTTCCTTATAACGCTCTTCTTCTGTAATCAAACCACGTTTGTAGTTCTTTGTGATTTTATCAACTGTGTTCTGCGCTTCTTCAATCATCTGCGGCTTTTCAGGCGGTACGGTCATGTCTGAAATGGATACAGTCATAGCTGCTCTTGTAGAGTATTTATAACCGATTGCCTTTACGTCATCCAGCACTTCTGCTGTCTGCGTTGCACCATGGGTATTGATAACCTTTTCCAAAATCTGTTTCAGCTGCTTCTTGCCTACGTGGAAATCCACTTCCAGCAAGAGTGCATTTTCTTCCAGCTCACGATCTACAAATCCCAAATCCTGAGGGATAATTTCATTGAAAAGAAGCCTTCCCAGCGTAGCCTCAACAATTCCTGATATCTCAGTTCCATCCGGCATTGTCTTCGTCACGCGCACTTTAATTCTGGAATGCAGCGTAATATATTCGTTCTCATAAGCCAGAATCGCCTCATTCACATTCTTAAAGAGCATTCCTTCGCCCTTTGCCCCTGGTCTTTCCTGGGTCAGATAGTAAATACCAAGTACCATATCCTGAGAAGGAACGGCAACAGGACCACCATCAGAGGGTTTCAGCAGGTTGTTAGGTGAAAGCAGCAGGAAACGGCATTCTGCCTGTGCCTCTACGGACAGCGGCACATGGACAGCCATCTGGTCTCCGTCAAAATCGGCATTGTAAGCAGTACATACCAACGGATGCAGCTTAATAGCCTTACCTTCTACAAGAATCGGCTCAAATGCCTGGATACCCAGTCTGTGCAGCGTAGGGGCGCGGTTCAGCATAACCGGATGTTCCTTGATTACTTCCTCAAGTACATCCCACACCTCTGGCTGAAGTCTCTCCACCATTTTCTTTGCATTTTTAATATTGTGTGCTGTTCCATTGGCTACCAGTTCTTTCATAACAAATGGTTTGAACAGCTCAATTGCCATCTCTTTCGGCAGACCGCACTGGTAAATCTTCAGCTCCGGTCCAACGACGATAACAGAACGTCCTGAATAGTCAACACGTTTTCCCAGAAGATTCTGACGGAAACGTCCTGATTTACCTTTGAGCATATCAGAAAGAGACTTCAACGCTCTGTTTCCAGGGCCTGTTACCGGACGTCCGCGGCGTCCGTTATCAATCAAAGCATCTACTGCTTCCTGCAGCATACGCTTTTCATTGCGGACGATAATATCCGGTGCTCCCAGCTCCAGCAGCCTTTTGAGACGGTTATTTCTATTGATAATTCTTCTGTATAAGTCATTCAAATCAGAGGTTGCAAAACGTCCTCCATCCAACTGTACCATGGGACGCAGATCTGGCGGAATAACCGGAATTGCAGACAGAATCATCCATTCCGGCTTGTTGCCGGATTCACGGAATGCTTCTACAACTTCCAGGCGTTTCACAATTCTCGCACGCTTCTGCCCTGTGGCATTCGTCAGCCCAGCCTGCAGCTCTGCGTACTCTTTCTCTAAATCAATGGCCTGCAAAAGCTCCTGAATCGCTTCTGCCCCCATTCCTACACGGAAGGAACCATAACCCCATTTTTCCTTTTCTTCCTGATACTCAGCTTCAGACAACACCTGCTTATACTGCAGGCTGGTCTCCCCTTTGTCCAGTACGATATAAGAAGCAAAATACAGAACTCTCTCCAATGTTCTGGGGGAAATGTCCAGAATCAGTCCCATACGGCTTGGAATCCCCTTAAAATACCAAATATGGGATACCGGCGCCGCCAGGGCAATGTGCCCCATACGCTCACGGCGTACAGAGGCCTTTGTCACTTCAACACCACACCTGTCGCAGACCACACCTTTATAGCGGATTTTTTTATACTTTCCGCAGTGGCATTCCCAGTCTTTGCTTGGTCCGAAAATCTTTTCGCAGAAAAGTCCGTCTTTCTCAGGTTTCAGTGTTCTATAGTTGATGGTCTCAGGCTTTGTAACTTCTCCCCTTGACCAATCCATAATTTTATCCGGTGAAGCCAGACCGATTTTGATTGCATCAAAAGTTAACGGTTGAAATTGTTGTTCATTATTACTTGTTGGCATATATATGGCTCCTCCTATTCTTCATCGTCCATCAATTCGTCAAAGACGATTTCTTCATCTTCGAAATCATCATCCTCCGGTTCCACATTTTCAAGTTCTTCCCCAACAAATTCCTGTTCCGTGAATCCCTGGTCCCCGTAGGATTCATTCTCATCACGATATCTTTTGTCTCCTTCAATAATGGAGTGCAGATCGGTCTCACCATAATCTACCGTTTCCATAATCTCCACTTCTGTATTGTCATCACGCAGCACACGTACATCCAGGGCCAGTGACTGAAGCTCTTTTAACAGAACCTTGAAGGATTCCGGAATACCTGGTTCCGGGATATTTTCGCCTTTGATAATTGCTTCATAGGTCTTTACACGTCCCACAACATCATCGGACTTCACGGTCAAAATCTCCTGCAGTGTATAAGATGCACCATAAGCCTCCAGTGCCCAAACCTCCATCTCTCCGAAACGCTGCCCTCCGAACTGTGCTTTACCGCCCAGCGGCTGCTGTGTAACAAGTGAGTAAGGACCTGTAGAACGGGCATGGATCTTATCGTCTACCAAGTGATGAAGCTTGAGATAATGCATGTGTCCGATTGTAACCGGACTGTCGAAAAATTCACCGGTACGTCCGTCACGCAGACGAACTTTACCATCACGTGAAAGCGGAACGCCCTTCCACAGTTTTCTCTGCTCCCTGTTATCAGATAAATACTGAAGAACTTCCGGAAGCAATGCATCACCATGTCTCTTTACAAATTCTTCCCACTCCAGGTTTACATAATCACTTGACAAGTCCAAAGTGTCCATAATATCAATCTCGTTTGCCCCGTCAAAGACCGGTGTGGAAATATTGAATCCAAGCGCTTTTGCAGCAAGGCTCAGATGAATCTCCAGTACCTGTCCGATATTCATACGGGAAGGCACACCCAGCGGATTCAGAACGATATCCAAAGGACGTCCGTTCGGAAGATAAGGCATATCCTCCACCGGAAGCACGCGAGAAACAACACCCTTGTTACCATGACGTCCGGCCATCTTGTCACCAACAGAAATCTTTCTCTTCTGTGCAATATAAATGCGGACTGCCTGATTCACACCAGGAGAAAGCTCATCACCGTTCTCTCTGGTAAACACTTTTGCATCCACAATAATACCATACTCACCATGAGGTACTTTCAGGGAGGTATCTCTTACCTCGCGGGCTTTCTCACCAAAAATTGCACGTAGCAGTCTTTCCTCTGCCGTCAGCTCTGTTTCTCCCTTCGGAGTCACCTTGCCAACCAGAATATCTCCTGCACGGACTTCCGCACCAATCCGGATAATACCTCTTTCATCCAGATCTTTCAGTGCATCATCACCAACTCCCGGAATATCTCTTGTGATTTCTTCCGGTCCCAGCTTTGTATCACGTGCCTCTGCTTCATATTCTTCAATATGAACAGATGTATATACATCATCCTGTACCAGCCTTTCACTCAGCAGTACAGCATCCTCATAGTTATATCCTTCCCATGTCATGAAACCAATCAATGGGTTCTTTCCAAGTGCCATCTCGCCGCTGGAAGTAGACGGACCATCTGCAATTACTTGTCCTTCCTCTACCCGCTCACCCTTGTCAACAATCGGCCTTTGGTTATAACAGTTGCTCTGATTACTTCTCAAAAACTTTGTTAATTTATAAGTCTTCTTTGACCCATCATCATGCTTAATTGTAATATCGGTAGATGTAGAACGCTCAACCACACCTGCTTTCTCGGACACCAGGCAGACACCGGAGTCTACGGCTGCTTTTACTTCCATACCTGTTCCTACAACCGGTGCTTCTGTCGTAAGAAGGGGCACCGCCTGACGCTGCATGTTTGATCCCATCAGCGCACGGTTAGCATCGTCGTTTTCCAGGAAAGGAATCAGGGCTGTTGCAACAGAGAACACCATCTTAGGAGAAACGTCCATGAAATCAAACTTGCCTCTCTCATATTCCTGTGTCTCCTCACGGTAACGGCCGGATACATTCTTATGAACGAAATGTCCAATGTCGTCCAGGGGTTCATTGGCCTGTGCAACGTGATAGTTATCTTCTTCATCTGCTGTCATATAGACAACATCCTCAGTAACAATCGGATTCTCCGGATCAGTTTTATCTACTTTACGGTACGGTGCTTCTACAAAGCCGTATTCATTGATTCTTGCATAGGTAGCAAGAGAGTTAATCAGACCGATGTTAGGACCTTCAGGTGTCTCAATCGGACACATTCTTCCGTAATGGGAGTAATGAACGTCACGCACCTCGAATCCGGCACGGTCTCTGGAAAGACCTCCCGGTCCCAATGCAGACAGACGTCTCTTATGTGTCAGCTCACCAAGCGGATTATTCTGATCCATGAACTGTGAAAGCTGGGAGGAGCCAAAGAACTCCTTAACCGCTGCTGTAACCGGCTTAATGTTAATCAGCGACTGGGGAGAAATTCCCTCCTGATCCTGTGTTGTCATTCTTTCACGGACTACTCTTTCCAACCTGGACAGACCAATTCTGTACTGGTTCTGAAGAAGTTCTCCTACCGCACGGATACGTCTGTTGCCCAAGTGGTCAATATCGTCATCATTGCCCATTCTATATTCCAAATGGATATTATAATTAATGGAAGCCAAAATGTCTTCCTTTGTAATATGCTTAGGAATCAAATCATGGATGTCCCGGCTGATTAAACGCTTTAACTCCTCAATGTCGCCGGCACTTTCCTCCAGAAGCCCTTCCAGTACAGGATAATATACCTGTTCTGTCACTCCTACCTCTTTTGGATCAATGTCCACAATTGCCTGCAAATCTACCATCATATTAGAAAGAATCTTGATATTGCGGGATTCTTCCTCGCCTTCTACCCAAACGTATGGTACTGCCGCATTTTGGATATTATCTGCCAGTTCTCTTGTAATCACAGTTCCCTTTTCTGCAATTACTTCGCCTGTCAGAAGGCTGACAACATCTTCTGCCACCCGCTGCCCCTTGATACGGTTTTTCAACGCCAGCTTTTTATTGAACTTATATCGTCCAACCTTCGCTAAATCATAACGTCTCGGATCAAAAAACATGCTTGTAATCAGGCTCTCTGCGCTGTCCACGGCAAGTGGTTCGCCTGGTCTTATCTTTTTATATAACTCTAATAAACCTTCCTGATAGCTCTCAGCTGTATCTTTGCCGAAACTTGCAAGGATTTTTGGCTCTTCACCAAATAATTCGATGATTTCTGCATTTGTTCCGATACCAAGTGCACGGATTAATACGGTAATCGGCACCTTTCTCGTTCTATCTACACGTACATAAAAAACGTCATTGGAGTCTGTTTCATATTCCAGCCACGCACCACGGTTAGGGATGACTGTCGCTGAGTAAAGTTCTTTTCCGAGCTTATCATGGGCAATTCCATAATAGATACCCGGAGAGCGCACCAACTGACTTACAATAACACGCTCGGCACCATTGATTACAAAAGTACCGGTCTTCGTCATAAGTGGAAGGTCTCCCATAAATATTTCATGTTCGTTTATCTCATCGTTGTCTTTGTTGTAAAGTCTTACCCTTACCTTCAAAGGCGCCGCGTATGTTGCGTCACGCTCTTTACACTCCTCGATTGTATATTTCACATCGGATTCGCAAAGTGTAAAATCGACAAATTCCAGACTCAGGTGACCGCTGAAGTCGGAGATTGGGGAAATATCGTCAAATACCTCTTTCAGTCCTTCATCCAGAAACCACTGGTAAGAGTCTTTCTGAACTTCGATTAGATTCGGCATCTCTAATACTTCTTTTTGTCTGGAATAGCTCATGCGTAAACTTTTTCCGTTTGTGATGGGACGAATTCTGTTTTTCTCCATTGACGTTTCACTCCTCATATATTTTTTGGCGGGCTACGAGTCGCCCTTCATTAGTTCCTGTAAATAGGAAAAGAGCCATGTGACAGTAAATCTGTCACTACGATGGCACACCTTTCCACAATAGCGCATTTTCTACTATATCACAAAGCTCTTTCTGCTGTCAACATGTTTCTTACTAATATGCGAAAAACCTCTTGACATCTTTCAATTTCTGTGGTAAGAACGAATTCATTCGGCTTGTGAGCCTGCTGCAGGCTCCCTGGTCCATAGGACATACACTCCCTGTTTTTCAGTTTTCCAGCGATAACTGCTGTGTCTGTATACCCTGGAAAGGCACTGATTTGGGGCGGCATTCCCGTTGCCTCACATATTGCCTTCCTTAATTCATTGAGAAGAGTTGATTCAGGATGAGTCTCCACCCAGGGACGGTCACCAGTGATCTGGTAACTGCCTGTAATACCTGGCACTTGCTGTTTCCCTTCTTCAATGGCCGTTCTTAGAATCTCTTCGGCTTTTTTCGTATTCATGGGCGGTACCAGCCGCATATCGATGGTCGCCTTGCATTTGTCCGGAACCACATAGGGGCTATACCCACCCTGGATTTGCCCAAAGGTTACTGTTGAGGGCCCCAATTCGGGATGTACCGGGCACTTTAAAATTTTGCTTCTTATATAAGTAAGTATAGCCGACATTCCCGCAACGGCATCAGCTCCCTTTTCAGGCATACTGGCGTGAGCGGTAACCCCCTGAACCTCCAGCTCAAACCACGTGCGCCCTTTGTGTGACATTTGAAGCTGGCCGTCTGTGGGTTCCATGTCCACAACCCAGTCTTTTTCCGTTACCCATTTATCAAGGATAGCCTGCTCTACGCCCTGCATATCTCCTTCCTCGTCCACAGTTCCTATAAATACTAGTGAATGAGACAGCTTCATACCTCCCCGTCTTACCAGATCGGCAGTCTCCGCAAACACACTAAGGGCACAAGCCAGCCCGGATTTCATATCACAAGCGCCTCTGCCCCATAATCTGCCTTCTTCTATACGTCCTCCAAAGGCTTCCACATTCCATCCGTCCCCTTTTACAACAGTATCCATATGGCAGATGAAGATAAGGGCGGGATGTTTCACCTCGCCCTCCAAAACCGCCCGCACATTGAACCGGCCGGGTGCAGCCAAAGATTTCTCCGGCCTCACACCTGCCTTCTCCAGATAATGATAAATGAATTCTCCAATCCTTCCCTCACAGGCCCCTGGATTTGTACTTTCTATCTTGACAAGACTGGCTGCCAGCTCAACTGCATCACATTGAATTTGTTTTATCATTTTCCAAACACCAGTGAATTCCACATTAGTTCATTTTTAAACTGGCGGATTGTAGTATCCTTATCAATATATACGGCTTCGATTCCCATAGCTGCTGCCCAGTCTCCCATTTGCTCTGATGTCAAATCATAGGAAAATGCCGTATGGTGAGCTCCGCCTGCAAGAATCCATGCCTCCGCACCTGTCAGCAGATTCGGCTGAGGAGTCCAGAATGCTGTAGCCACCGGAAGCTTAGGCATTGGTTTCTCTGTTTTTTTACAGTCGACATCGTTGATAATCAGGCGGAACCTGTTTCCCAGATCAATCAGAGAGGTTGCTACTCCAGGCCCTTCTTTCGCCGTGAACACCAGACGGGCAGGATCTTCCCTGTCGCCCATGCTCAAAGGCTGAGCTTTAATACTGATCGGACCGTCAGCAATTGTAGGACACACCTCCAGCATATGAGCCTGCAGGATTCCTTCTTTTCCAGGCACAAGGTTATAAGTATAATCCTCCATAAAGGAGGTTCCTTTCGCGTCTTTTATACCCTGTGTCATAATTTTCATGACACGGACCATAGCCGCCGTCTTCCAGTCACCTTCTCCTCCAAAACCATAACCTTTTTCCATCAGTCTCTGGATTGCCAGGCCCGGAAGTTGTTTCAGACTGCCCAGGTCCCCAAAATGGGTAACAATTGCCTGATAATTTTTCTCTTTCAAAAACCTTTCAAAGCCAATCTCAATTCCTGCCTGTACTGCCACATGCTTTCTGAAATCCTTCTCATCTCTTCCTTCCAAAAGGATTTCATATTTATCATAATATTCTTCTACCAATACATCGATATCTGCCTGAGAAACCTGGGCAACTGCTGCTTCAATTTCATTTACCGGGTAAGCATCCACTTCCCATCCAAATTTAATCTGCGCTTCTACCTTATCCCCCTCAGTAACAGCAACATTCCTCATGTTGTCTGCTATACGCATTACGCGGACATGGCTGCTCTCAATCACACCGATACTTGTCCGCATCCATGTTCCTATCCTGGCCTGCACTGCTGTATCTTCCCAGTAACCGGCAACTACTTTGCGCTCCATGCCAAGGCGGCTGAAAATATGGCCATACTCTCTGTCCCCATGAGCTGCCTGGTTCTCATTCATAAAGTCCATATCAATCGTATCATAAGGAATTTCCTGGTTAAACTGGGTATGCAGGTGGAGAAGCGGCTTTCTGTACTCCTGAAGGCCCAGAATCCATGACTTCGCCGGTGAAAATGTGTGCATCCATGTAATTACACCTGCACAAGTCTCATCCATATTTGCTTCATTGAACGTCTTTCGAATCAGCTCATTTGTAATCAGAGTAGGTTTCCATACCACCTCAAAAGGTATCACCTGAGAGGCATTCAGCGCCTCTACAATTTTCTTCGAATGCTCTGCAACATGAGCGAGACACTCATCACCGTATAAATCCTGTGACCCCGTGCAAAACCAAAATTTGTACTGTTTCTGTTCCATTGTTAAGTCCTCCTTTTTGATAAGTGCCGTAAAGGGGACAGTCCCTTTTCAAAAGGGACTGTCCCCTTTGCGCTCCATTGTCAGAATATTCTCCTTTTATTGTCCGTAGTAAGCATCTGCCCCATGTTTCCTGTTGTAATGTTTATCCTGTAATTCCTGGGGAGCAGGCAGAGCTTGTGGGTTTATCAGTTCGCATCTTGCTGCCATTTTTGCTACTTCTTCCAGAACTACTGCATTGTGTACCGCATCGTATGCATCTTTGCCCCAGGTAAACGGCCCGTGATTCTTGCAGAGTACTGCCGGCATAGAGATATAGTCCTTATCCTTAAAATATTCTACGATCAATACACCCGTATTTTTCTCGTACGCTTCGTCTATCTCTTCTTTCGTCAGGTTTCTGACGCACGGGATTTCGCCGTACATATAATCAGCGTGGGTCGTACCATAACATGGAATTCCCCGTCCTGCCTGTGCCCAGCTTGTTGCCCACTCGGAATGGGTATGCACAATTCCTCTGATATCAGGAAAGGCCTTATACAATTCTAAATGAGTAGCGGTATCGGAAGATGGATTATAATTTCCCTCTACCTTGTTTCCGTCCAAATCCATAACTACCATGTCTCCGGGAGTGAGCTGGTCATAATCCACCCCGCTCGGTTTAATAACAAACAGTCCGGTCTCTTTATCCAGACCGCTGACATTTCCCCATGTAAAGGTAACTAATCCATGCTTTGGCAGCAGCATATTTGCCTCGTATACTTCTTTCTTTAATTGTTCCAGCATCTTCTCTTCTCCCATCTGCTATTTATTAATTCAGGTTTTCTACTGCACACTGCTCGATACTAAGACCTTTTTTGTAACGTTCAATAAATGTCTCGAATCCTTCCACGTCCTTCTCATCCGGTTCTATACAAGATCCCTCATCACCGCCAAATACTCTCTCGGACAGATAGTGAGCCAAGGTTTCGCCCTCTTCCTTTTGTACCAGATAGGAAGCAAGCAGTGCAATCCCCCAGGCTCCGCCTTCTCCCGCAGTCTCCATGACAGACACAGGTGCATTCATGGCAGCCGCCATAATCTTCTGTCCAACTCCTTTTGTCTTAAACAGCCCTCCATGTCCCAAAATCTTGTCAATCTGAATATGTTCATCTTTTGTCAGGATATCCATTCCAACCTTCAGAGCACCCAAAGCCGCAAACAGATGCACTCTCATGAAATTGGCCAGATTAAACTTACTGTCGGGAGTACGAACGAATAATGGCCGTCCTTCATCCAGTTCTATTATATTTTCACCGGAATAGTAACCGTAAGACAGAAGTCCGCCGCACTCAGCATCCCCTTCCAGTGCCTTGTTATACAGCAGTGAGAACAGGCGGTTCATATCCACTTCCATGCCAAACGCCTCTGCAAATTCCTTAAACAGACCCACCCAGGCATTTAAGTCTGATGTACAGTTATTCGCATGAGCCATGGCAACCAACTCACCGGAAGGTGTTGTCACCATATCAATCTCTGTGTAAACCTTTGAAAGTTCTTTTTCCAGTACAATCATGGCAAACACAGAGGTTCCCGCGGATACATTTCCCGTTCTGACTGCAACACTGTTGGTGGCTGCCATTCCGGTTCCCGCATCTCCTTCCGGAGGGCACACAGGTATTCCAGACTCCAGTTCCCCTGATGGGTCAAGCAGTCTTGCCCCCTCTTCTGTAAGGCATCCGGCATCTTGTCCCGCAGTAAGCACTTTTGGCAGTAAATCTTTCACTTTCCAGGAATATCCTTTGTCAGCAACAAGAGCATCAAACTGCTCCAGCATTCTTCCATGGAAATCTTTTTTCTCAATATCAATAGGGAACATTCCTGCAGCATCACCAATTCCCAGCACCTTCTGCCCAGTCATTTTCCAGTGGATATAGCCAGACAAAGTGGTAAAGAAATCTACATCCTTTACATGTGCATCTCCCTCCAGAATTGACTGGTATAAATGAGCTACGCTCCACCTCTGTGGTACATTGTACTGGAATAGTTCTGTTAATTTACCTGCTGCTTCCCCAGTGTTTGTGTTCCGCCATGTACGGAAAGGCACAAGAAGCTTTTCTCCTTTGTCAAACGCCAGATAGCCGTGCATCATAGCACTAAAACCAAGAGCTTTCGTCCGCTTCAAGGTGACACCGTACTTCTCCTTTACCTCATCTGCCATCTTCCGGTAGCTGTCCTGAAGTCCGTTGTGAACATCCTCCAGCGCGTAGGTCCAGATCCCATTATCATATTTATTCTCCCATTCATGGCTGCCTGACGCTATAGGAGTAAAATCCGTGCCAATTAAAACTGCCTTAATCCTTGTCGACCCCAGTTCAATTCCAAGTGTTGCCCGCCCTTCCATAATGTCACTTTTCACATTACTTAAATCGCTCATTCTATTTTCCTCCATTTTAAATAATTTATAGTCTTAATAAAGTACCCTGAAGTGCTAATTAGATTTCTGAATGAGTTTCATAGCCCGCTGTCGATAACTCCTCCCGCTGTGTCAAAATCTGAACGGATTTCCTGATAATCATCTCCGGCTTTAACTCCAGACTTTCCTCCGGCTTAATTCCATCCAGCATTTCCAGCATCTTCTCCGCTGCTATTCCTGCCACTTCCTTCACGGGATTCTGTGCTGAAGTAAGAGGTATTTCACACCGCCCTGCCAAATCTGAATTGTCAATCCCCACAATAGAAAGAGTTTCCGGAATCTTTATGCCCGCCTCTTTACAGATGCCTACCAACTGATTTGCCACCTCATCATTGTAGCAGACACATGCCGTGCATCCCATCAAACGCCGCAGATAGCGCGCTCCATCCTTCTTCATTTCCTTCAGTTCACAGGTATCTATCCAGGCAATCCGCTCACCTTTCACTTTTATATCCCATTCCATCAAAGCATCCATATATCCCGCATACCTCTTATGGCCCTGGCCATCATCAGATTTGAAAACTGCCGCAATTTTCCTGTGTCCGCACTGCAATAAGTGTTCTGTAACCAACTTTCCTGCAAGATAATCATCCAAACTTACATGCACTGCCTCCAGCTCCGGATAAAAACTATTTAAGAACAATACCGGTATCTTTCGTTTTTGCAGTTCCCGGTATATATCCAAGTTAGGGTTCGGTAACCCACTCTTTACCGGTTCGGCAATAATCCCATCCACAGAATCGTTCTTTAGAAAACCTCTCAAAATCATTCTTTCTTTTTCAACCGTATTGTGAGTAAAAGAAATTTGCAGGGTATAGCCTGCACAGGACAATCTGCCTTCCATTTCCTTAAGCATGCTGGGGAAAATGTATTCATCTACATAAGTTGTCATAACTGCAATCTGCATTGTTTTGGCACGGACGGGGCCTTTTCTCTCATCTTTTCCATTAACATAAGTCCCGCTCCCCCTCATGCGCCTTACAATTCCATGCTGCTCTAAAACAAGCACTGCATGACGTGCAGTCTGACGGCTCACCTGAAACATGGATACCAGTTCATGCTCTGAATAAACCTTGTCTCCTGCCTGCAGTTTTCCCTGCTCCATTTCAGATATAATCCAATCAGCTATTTCTTCATATTTTGCTTTCTTTTCCGCCATAGACCCTGTCCCTTCAGCGCCAACTTGACATTGCCTTTTCTATAAATAACCTTACAATATAACTCCCTTAAATTCAAGTTGGAGTCTTTCACAAATGTACATACAACTCTTGTGTATTATCTTGTAATTGGTGCACATCAATTTAAAAGTTGTATGTAGACATCTTCTGCATATCCCAGTCTACGGCACGTTTAAAGCCTGCGTATGCCGGCTTTTAAAAACAGGGCACCGGCGCAGCAAATGCCCTGCTGCCTGGTGCCCCGCTTCCGGCAGGAAAATCTATTTTTCCCGCCGGATTCATTTCCGGTATTTCTAATATTCTCCTACTACTGTAGATTTCAGAAGATTTGTATTCCCCGGCTTGCCCAGCGGCACCCCGGCAGTCAGGACTACCACTTCCTTATTTTTTACGTATCCCTTTTTCTCAGCCGCCTCCGTTGCATGCAAAAACAGGATTTCCATGCTGTACTCTTCCCGAATCATTACAGGCAGCACTCCCCAGGACATGTTCAACTGGCGGTAAGTATGCTCGTCCGGAGTGCAGCCTACAATCATACAGCCTGGACGGTACTTGGAAACCATGCGGGCGGTATGTCCGGATTTACTCACTGTGATAATCGCCTTTGCCCCCAGATCTATAGCAGTCATGCAGGTGGCATGGGATATGGCTGTTGTCATATCAGGACGAATCTCCTTACACCGCAGACTGAATAGTTGATTGTAGTCAATATCACTCTCTGTCCGTACTGCAATCTTTACCATAGTCCGCAGCGCTTCCACCGGATATTTTCCAGCCGCTGTTTCCCCGGATAACATGATTGCACTGGTGCCCTGGTAAATAGCATTGGCTACATCCGTGGTCTCAGCTCTCGTAGGCCTTGGGTTCTTCATCATAGAATCCAGCATCTGGGTGGCTGTAATGACCTGTTTTCCGGCATTATAAACCTTACGGATAATGTCCTTCTGAATAACAGGCACCTCCTCCAGCGGTATCTCTACACCCATGTCTCCCCTGGCAATCATGATTCCGTCTGCAGCCTCAATGATACTGTCGATGTTGTCTACACCCTGCTGATTTTCAATCTTAGCGATAATATTTACACGGGCACCGCCATTATCATTCAGAATCCCCCTGATTTCTTTCACATCTTCGGCGCAGCGAGTAAAAGAAGCAGCAACAAAGTCAAAACCTTCCTGTATCCCAAACAGAATATCCTCTCTGTCCTTCTGACTGATAAACGGCATCTTCACTTTAACCCCAGGAAGATTTATGCCTTTGCGGTTAGATATCGTTCCGCCGTTTACTACTTTACAGCGTACGCAGCAGCCATCTATCTCCTCCACCTTCAATCCAACCAGCCCGTCATCTATCAAAACACTGTCTCCCGGTTTTACATCCTTGTACAAGTCCGAATAGGTAATGGATACCATCTCATTGGTACCTTCCACATCTTCCGGTGTCAGGAGGAATGGCTGCCCTTCCTCAAGCTGTACGCTCCCCTCCTTAAAAGTACAGATTCTTATTTCGGGTCCTTTTGTATCAAGAAGAGCCCCCACCGGTTTATCCAGGCGTTCCCGTATTTCCTTCAGGCTGTCCAAACGTTTTTTCTGTTCCTCATGTGACCCGTGGGAAAAATTAAATCTGGCTACATCCATACCTTCTCGGATTAACTGTTCCAACACACCATCTTTGTCCGTAGACGGACCAAGCGTACAAATAATTTTTGTTTTTCTCATTTTACGCCATCCTTCCTTTCTCAACCCTCTTAAGTCAGCATATTTTATTCAAATATGCCTATATTCCCCGTACTCCCAACCACTGCCACTATAATTTCCCTTAAAACTATAGATACATATATTATAGGTCTTGAGAGATTAAGTTGTCAATCTCTGCCCCTTCAAAAAAGGGACCATTGCCCTGTAACCCTTCAGTTATCCCGCAACAGTCCCAATATTTATATCTTATACTTATTGAACTGCTAATGTTCAATAAGGTATACTTCTTGAACTACTAATGTTCAAGAAGGTATACAAAAGTCCCAATTATTTCAGGTTAACTTCTGCACCTTCTGCTTCCAGCTTAGCTTTAATCTCTTCAGCCTCTGCCTTAGATGCGCCCTCTTTTACTACTTTAGGAGCTCCATCAACTAATTCTTTTGCTTCTTTCAATCCAAGTCCTGTGATTTCACGAACAACTTTGATTACTTTAACTTTAGAAGCACCTGCTGATACTAATTCTACATCAAACTCATCTTTCTCTTCTGCTGCCGGAGCTGCATCTCCTGCTGCTGCAACTACAACTCCTGCCGCTGCAGATACACCAAATTCTTCTTCACAAGCTTTTACTAATTCATTTAATTCTAATACTGATAACTCTTTGATTGCTTCAATCATTTCAGCTGTTGTCAATTTAGCCATTTTTATATCCTCCATTTTATATTATTTTAGGATTACTTCAATCCTTTTCATTTTAGTTTCTCTTTTTGGACTACCCGAATTCCCGGGAATTCCTCTTCCAGCTTATTCAGCCGGTACCTCTGCCGCTTCTGCCGGAGCTTCTGCTGCTGCTTCTACTGGAGCCGCCTCTGCATCTGCTGTGCCGTTCTGTTCTGCGATCTGCTTAATAACACGAGCAAAATTGGTGATTGGTGACTGGATACTTCCAAGCAATTTGGAAAGCAACTCTTCTCTTGAAGGAATCTTGGACAGTTCTGTCAGACCTGCGATATCATAAACATTTCCTTCAACCACACCACCCTTTAACTCAAGTGCTACTGCACTCTTTGCAAAGTTACAGAGAATTCTTGCAGATGCTGTTGCATCATCCTTAGAAATAGCGATAGCGCTTGGTCCTTCCAGACATCCCTGAAGACCTTCAAACTCAGTTCCTTCAAAAGCTCTCTTCATCATTGTGTTCTTGTACACTTTGTAAACCACACCTGCTTCTCTGAGCTGTTTACGGAGTTCTGTGTCCTGAGATACCGTCAATCCACGGTAGTCAACAAGAATAACTGACTGAGCATCTTTGATTTCTTCTGAAATTGTCTCTACGATTGGTTGTTTTAATTCAACTTTTGCCACGTTCTGGTACACCTCCTTATTTTTTTATGCGTGTACTGCCAAGAATAAAGAGTTTGCAAGCAAACTCTTGCGCCTGGGTTGGTCGCATAGCGACATCTACCTCTTACAACCCAGTGCGCATCCCCGGAGGGTTTTTATGTAGTAAGAAATGCACTTTCTTATTACATAAAAAAGCCCCTGTATCCAAAGACACAGAGGCATAAAAATTCATACTAAGAATTCTAATCTTCCTCGGCAGGCGTGTTCAACTTATGCCTTACGGCACCTGCTGTCTTCGGCAGTCAATTGCTATAGTAGATTAACACTTATTCAGGCGGTTGTCAACGCTTTTTCGTCAATATCCCAACATTTCCCGCACTTTTTCATCATTCTTTTGATTTCATTTACATCAGACCTAATTTCTTCTGTGATTCTGAGCAGAATTGTCACTGTATTATCCTCAAGCTTTTTAATTTTATAATATTGCTCCAACTCTTCCATTTTAGTTTTTAATTCTAATATTTCATTGCGATTCATCTGATAGTAGCGCTCCATCTCGTCAAATATCAAAACATTATTCTCTTCTATCGCAGCGTCTATCTTATTGAATATTACAACATTATTCTTCTCAATTGCCTCGTCGATCCTGTTAAATATCAAGACATTGTTCTTCTCAATTGCCTCGTCGATCCTGTTAAATATCAAGACATTGTTCTTCTCAATTGCCTCGTCGATCCTGTTAAATATCAAAACATTGTTCTTCTCAATTGCCTCGTCAATCCTGTTAAATATCAAAACATTGTTTTTCTCAATTGCCTCGTCAATCCTGTTAAATATCAAGACATTGTTCTTCTCAATTGCCTCATCAATCCTATTGAATATCACAATGTTGTTCTTTTCAACAGACTCTTGTATCTCCTCTCTCAGTATTTGGCGTATCGCTGTTAAATCATTCTTTTCTAACATATTCATTACCTCCCGCTCAGCCCAATCAATATGTCCCTTTCCCGTATTCCCAACTCTTTATCTCATTTTAGCATTCCCAACCGAAGCATTCAAGCAAGCGAAAACAGACTTTTCAATTTAGGTTTATTCGTAATGTCAAAAAGATTTTCACAAAAAAACGCCGCAGCATACTGATTTCTCAGTAATGCTGCGGCAGCTCTTTATTTATCTTAATATTTCATCAAATTCGGGACGGATTAAGCAAGCTTCATGGGGTTGATTTTTACACCAGGTCCCATTGTAGATGTCAGTGTAACACTCTTTAAATACTGACCTTTTACCGCTGCCGGTTTTGCTTTGATGATTGCATCGATAAGCGTCTGGAAGTTGTCCGCTAGCTGCTCCTCGGCAAAGGATGCTTTACCAATCGGCACATGGATAATGTTTGTTTTGTCCAATCTGTACTCAATCTTACCAGCTTTAATGTCATTGATTGCTTTTGTTACATCCATAGTAACTGTTCCAGCCTTAGGGTTTGGCATCAGACCTTTTGGTCCAAGTACACGTCCAAGACGTCCAACAACACCCATCATGTCTGGTGTAGCAACAACAACGTCAAATTCGAACCAGCCTTCGTTCTGAATCTTAGGAATTAATTCTTCTCCCCCAACGTAATCTGCTCCGGCTGCCTGAGCTTCTTCTGCTTTAGCATCCTTTGCAAATACAAGGATACGAACTTTCTTACCTGTTCCGTGTGGCAGTACAACTGCACCACGAATCTGCTGGTCTGCGTGACGCCCGTCACATCCTGTTCTGATATGAGCCTCGATTGTTTCGTCAAATTTAGCTACTGCTGCTTTTTTTACTAATGCTACTGCTTCTGCCTTCTCGTAGAGATTTCCTCTCTCAATCAGTTTCGCAGCTTCAATATATTTTTTTCCTCGTTTCATCTTAAATAACCTCCTTGTGGTATTGGCGGGATCGTGCCCCTCCCACTTAATTCAAATTCACTAAGTGCTCTATTATCGTGCTCCACTAGGCTCGTAAAACCTCGCCAAGCGGCCAGATAGGGTTCGTACTAAGCTCGTAAACACACACCGCAAAGGTGAACTTTCTCACCAGACTCGTGAAAAACCTCGCCAAGTGTTCAATGTTTCGCTAGGTACTCTACGCCTCCTCAACAACAACGCCCATTGAGCGGCATGTTCCTGCTACCATGCTCATAGCTGCTTCTACTGATGCAGCATTTAAGTCAGGCATTTTTGTTTTTGCGATTTCTTCTAACTGAGCCTTTGTGATTGTAGCAACTTTGTTCTTATTCGGAACGCCTGAACCGGATTTGATGTTGCAGGCCTTTTTAATGAGAACTGCTGCCGGCGGGGTCTTTGTTACGAAACTGAAGCTTCTGTCATTGTATACTGTAATAACAACAGGGATAATCAGGTCACCCTGGTCTGCTGTTCTTGCGTTGAACTGCTTTGTGAATTCAACGATATTCACACCGTGCTGTCCAAGTGCAGGACCTACCGGTGGTGCTGGTGTTGCTTTACCAGCTGGAATCTGTAATTTAATATAACCTTGTACTTTTTTTGCCATTTTTAATTACCTCCTTGTGGTATTGGCGGGATAGGAATCCCTCCCACGGTTTTTAATCCATCTTTCTTACTTCTGCGAAACTAAGTTCAACCGGTGTTTCACGGCCAAACAGCTCTACATTGATAGACAAGTTCTGCTTCTGCTCATTCATTGACTGGATGACACCTACAGTACCTTCCCACGCACCGCTTAATACGGTGACGGTATCGCCGACTGCAAAATCGATTATGACATTCTCCTGCTTGATTCCCAGTCTGTCCATCTCTTCTTCCTCAAGAGGAACCGGCTTGGAACCAGGACCAACAAATCCTGTCACCCCTCTGGTATTACGAACCACATACCATGTATCATCATTCATAAACATATGAATCATAACATATCCCGGGAACATCTTTTTCTGACTTGCTTTCTGAACACCGTTCTTCAGTTCAATCACTTCCTGCATCGGGACTCTGACTTCCAGAATCTGGTCTTCCAGATGACGATTTTCAATTGCCTTATCAATATTAGCTTTCACTTTGTTCTCATACCCGGAATAGGTATGAACTACATACCATTTTGCCTCTGACATAAAATCACCTTTCTGCTATGCTCCAGTTGATTATTTTACCAATAAATCAATTCCATATTTTAGTATTGCATCAACAATCGAAATTAATGCTCCTAATAATATGGAAACTGAAACGACTGCCGTGGTCTGTTTTACCAGTGTCTTCTTGTCAGGCCAGACGACTTTCTTAAACTCTGCCTGAAGCCCTTTGAACCAGCTCTTCTTCTGAGTTTTTGCTGTTTTCTCACCCATGACATCCACTTCCTTCCAACGACTATTTCGTTTCCTTGTGCAGTGTGTGTGATTTACAGAACTTGCAATACTTCTTAGTCTCCATGCGGTCCGGATGAGCTTTCTTATCCTTGGTCATGTTGTAATTACGATGCTTGCATTCTGTACATTCCAATGTGATTCTTGTGCGCACAACTTCCACCTCGCTTTTTTCTTATTCACTACGTGTTACATGATGGTTGCGAAGCCATCTAAATTTAGGCATAAAAAAAAGACCTACTTCCATTCGCTAGAAGATTGTATCATAATAAATGGTGAAAAGTCAAGTTTTTTCATTCTAAATTTAAAAGCAGCATGGAATATGATAAACAGTAATTCTTTTTAGCAAATTCTTAACACGCCTATTGTTAATCATTTGATATAATTGCTATGATATATCCCGTGATTTTAATGAGTGAAAATAAACTTTTCACTATCAGTGTTTGTGATTTTATCCATACAAACAAGTGAAATCACTTCATTAATTAAATACGGAAAGATACTAAGGAGGAAAAAAATTGGAAGTTTCACTACTTATAGGAGTTGTTTTGGGTCTTTCTGCCATACTTTCGGGTTTTATCCTGGAAGGAGGATCATTTCATAGTCTGACAGCGCTAAGTCCTTTTGTTATTGTTGTAGGAGGTACGATTGGCGCAACTATCGCATCTTATCCACTAAAAGATATTGTACGCGCATTCCGGACTGTCGGCAAGACCTTTAAACAGCCCAGTTCCAACAGCACAAAACAACTTATTGACAGAATATTAGAAATATCCAAAACCTTTCGGACAAACGGGGTTGTTGCCCTGGACACCATTGTAAAAGAAGCCGATTTGCAGAAAGATGACATGCTGCCGTTAAAGGAAGGCCTTGTTTTACTGCAGGACGGAAAAGATGTTGAAAATATACAGTATGTCATGGAAGCCGAGCTTAGCTCTTTCGTCCACCAAAAGCATGTGGAAGCAGGCGTGTTTGAAGCGGCAGGCGGATATTCCCCAACTATGGGTGTTATCGGTACGGTTATGAGTCTTGTTGTAGTTCTTGCTGCTGGATTTGGCGATTCTGCTGAATTAGCGCACAAGATCAGTACAGCCTTTATTGCAACGTTATACGGAGTTTCATTTGCCAACGTCATCTATCTCCCGCTTGCAAACAAAATAAAGCTTTATACAAAAAGGTGTCAGATACAGCGAGAAATTATTATTGACGGTGTATGCAGCATGTCTAAAGGTTTGAATGCCAGAAGCATGGAAAACGAGCTGGCTATGTATTATCAGGCATTTCCAGATGGTACTAAGCACTACAGGGCTGGTATTGAAAACTAGGGGGGATAACACTTGAAAAAAAGAGGGCAAGAGGAAGAGAAAAGCGAAAATAGTGAGCGGTGGCTTCTTACATATGCAGATTTAATTACCCTTCTACTAGCTCTATTCATTATTATGTATGGTATGAGTTCGGAGAATGAAGCTAAATTGAAAGCTATGTCCAGTGCATTATCAGAAGCATTTAATGGTCCGACAGCCTCAGAGGATATCGGTACCGGCAGCGGCAGCGGTTCTGGTTCTGATGCCGGTACCGTCATGGAAAATGTAAGTCCACTGGAGTCTATTTATTCCCAGCTTGATGGATATATTCATCAGCAGAATTTGGAAGATAATGTGGATTTGATAAAATCAGACCACTCTATTTCTATTCGTTTAAAAGACAAGCTTTTGTTTTTGGGGGATTCTACTATATTAAAATCGGACAGCGAGGCAACTTTAAAAAAAGTAGGACAGGTTGTATCCCAGGTATATGACGATGTGAATCACCTTACTATTACAGGTAATACAGCAGATTTGGGAGACCGTGACCCTCAAAATGAGGCTCACTCCTGGCAGCTTTCAGTAAACAGAGCTGTAACAATTCTTAATTTCCTGACAGACAATGGGCTTAGTCCGGAAAAAATGTCCGTAGAGGGGAACTCCCATTACAACCCCGTAGCTAATAATGATACAGAGGAAGGGCGGTCTTCTAACCGAAGAGTAGAAATCACTATAACGGATGCACCAAATTAGAATAACTAAGATATTTTCAAATAAATTATCACAAAAAGAATCACCCTTAGGGTGTCCTTAGTAAAACAGTATTTGAACGAAGTATGGCGTAGCGTAAAAGCTACGCCATTTCTTCATTTACCGGGGTGTTCAGTTCCGGCAGAATCCCCACCAAGTCATAGCTGATGTGAATATTCTGCCTGCGTTTTCCATCAGATTTATCGGGGGATTTCCCAAAGACCTTGCTAACCAAATCATTCAAAATAGTCGGCGGACAATTCTTCAAAGCGAATATCGTTCAATTTTCCGTTTACATTGTCCTCGTACATTCGCTTGAACAGCTTGGAAAGCTCAGATATTCTCCGTTCTGCCTGCGCAATTTGCTTGCGCCGCAGGGCGGTTTCTTTTTTTCGGTCAGTGGTATACTTGGCGTTCATTTTCTCACGAAAAATATCCCCATATGCTGTTACAAAGCTGGTGATGTACTGTAAATGCCAGAGCACCATTTCTTCCAATACTACCGCACGAATGAAGTGTGTGGAACACGTTTCTACCCCTTTGAGCCTTGAAGTAGAACAAACAAAATGGTCCTGCCAGGTTTCAAAGCTTTTGCTGGTGTCTTTCGCATACCATTCGTTGATGATATTCAAAAATGGAGTAAAATCGCTGTCCTGCTGATTGTTACTGTCAATTCCGTTGTTGATGGCAATGAAGCGTACATTCTTTTCTGGAAAGAGAACTTCGGTATAAAACCCTACCTTTAAGTAGTCACGCCCAAGCCGGGACATATCCTTGACCACAACGGCTTTGACCTTTCCGGTTTCAATTTGTTCCAAATTGCCTTTTGATTCAGAATACTGTTGCTGTCCCCTTGCAGTTCATCATCACGGGAAAGCCAAAAATATAAAGCTGTAATTGTTTCAGACTGCCGCATATTTTCCTCCTTTTCCGGGCAGTCTGCCAAAGGTTCAATGTCTACCTCTATTTTACCATGTGTATAGCTATTTGTCATGGTTGTCACCGCTTTGAACCATGAGGTTCAACAACTTGGCGGGCAAAGTTCGTTTCCCATCATAACTGCTGTTCATAGAAAACTCCTTTCGGTGACTTCGGGCCAAGTTGGCCCGAAGTTGTATGGAGTCTTGTCCCAAAAGTGAGTAAATAAAAAGACACCTATCCGAAAAAACCTCGAACGGTGTCGTATGAAAAATGGGCGCAGTAGCCGCTCATTTTTTTATATGATTTTTTGAAATTATATTGCCTTAGAACATTAGCTATGCCAAGCCGTCACTATGCAGTAACGGCCCATCTTTAATGCAGAAATGCGGCTTTGGACACATTGGAATCCTCCATTTCCCAAGCCGCCAGCTAAAACAGGGCGCACTTATTACGCCCCCTGCAATTTCCTTTTTGAAAAAATAGCAGCGGCTTTGATTTTATTTCAAAACCGCTGCTTGGCTCTGTCTATGCAATTACAGCACAACGAAACATCTGCTATAACCACGGTTTTTTTATTTACCGTAGGGCAGATACTTTTTCTTGTGTTCTGCTAAGTATGTCTATTGCTTTTCTGTGTATAAGTTTGTAATCCTTTTGCACATCAGCGAAAAAACGTGGACTTCTTCTTCTGTCAATGCTTCTTCAATTAGATTCATTATTTCATTTCCAAAATCCTCGACACGATTCAAAAACGCTTGCCCCTCTTTGGTAAGTACAATATTATAAGAACGGCGGTCATTCGTCTGCCTTTCCTGAATAATATACTTTTTTTCCAGCAAACGCTTTGTTAATTTTGAAATACCAGATTGTGAGATACCTCTCATTTCAGCAAGTTCTTTTGTGGTTTTTGCTCCCTGCTTATTCAATGTGTCGAGTATATAGTATTGTGCTGTTGAAACGCCCTCAACATTGAACCGATTTGAATCTGATACAATCATGCATTGAAAGGGAACATAACTTTCCTCTAATTCTTTTATAGCCATTAAGTCAGCCTCCTATTTTTCATTAATATACTTTTTCAGGTGCTTTCCAGTTAAAGAATCTGGACAGTTGATTAAATCTTTCGGTAATCCTGTAAACATAATTTTACCACCATTTTGCCCTGCATAGGGGCCTATGTCAATAATCCAATCTGCTTGACAGATAATATCCAAATTGTGTTCTATAACAATAAGAGTGGAATTTCGTTCTACAAGGCGATTCATTACATTAATCAACTGTTTTATATCAGCCATATGCAAGCCTGTTGACGGTTCGTCCAAAACATAAATCTGACCTCCATTTTCAAGTTCGGAAGCAAGTTTAATTCGCTGTAATTCTCCACCTGAAAGCGTACTTAATGGCTGTCCCAAAGATACATAAGTGATACCAACGTCTGAAAGCCGTTTTAGTACCGTAACAATTTCTTTTTCCTCAAAAAATTCTAAGGCTTCCGTGACCGTCATTTTAAGAACATCAGCAATATTTTTTCCTCTTAGCTGATAGGCAAGTACTTCGTCCGTATAGCGATTTCCGTGACATTCCTCACATACCGTAACGATTGTATCCATAAAAGCCAAATCTGTATAAGTGACCCCTAAGCCTTTGCAGGCAGGACAAGCACCTTGTGAATTGAAACTGAATAGAGAGGCGCTTACGCCGTTTCTTTTCGCAAATAGTTTTCTGATAATATCAAAGATACCCGTAAAGGTCGCTATGTTGGAACGTTTTGACGCTTGAATCCCTTTTTGGTCAATAAAAACAGTTTCAGGATATAGCCGTGGCAATACGCCATTAATTAGCGTGCTTTTTCCTGAACCGGCAACCCCGGTTACAACAGTCATTACTCCTTTTGGTATATCAACTGAAAGATTTTTTAAATTATGCATGGTTGCATTTTTAATGGAAAGCCAGTCTTTCGAGGTACGAGTGTCAGGCTTTAGCTTGGGGCAATAAGATAAATACTTTCCTGTGATAGTACCCGCTGTTTTCAGCCCATTTAAATTCCCCTGATATACAACTTTCCCTCCGTGGGTTCCAGCACCCGGCCCCATATCAATAATATGGTCTGCAATTTTTATCATGTCCGGGTCATGCTCGACGATCAGAACAGTATTCCCTTTATCACGCAACAATCGCATAAGCTCATTAATTTTGCTTATGTCATGAGGGTGTAGCCCTATACTTGGTTCGTCAAAAATGTAAGTAAGGTCAGTCAAACTGCTGCCAAGTTGGCTAACCATTTTAATTCTTTGAGATTCCCCACCCGAAAGTGTAGATGTTTCTCTGCTTAAACTTAAATAGCCCAGTCCTATGGATACCATGTGCTGAATCCGATTCACAAGTTCCGAAACGATTGTAGCGGCTACGGGAGCATGAACAGACCTGACAAAATCCAAAAGCTCATTTATCTGCATATCTGCACATTCCGCAATGTTTTTACCATTCACTTTACAAGACAATACCTTATCATTCAAGCGTGTTCCATGACAGTGGGGACAATCCTGTTTTACAACAAACCGCTCGATTTCTTTTCCATATCTGACCTTTTCACCATCTTCTTTTTTAAGGAAACTCCGTTCAATACGTGGAATCAAACCCTCATACAATGAGGTTTTATGCCATTCAGGAGCGGGATTTTTGATCTTAATTCCATCAGCGTAAAGTAACAGTTCCAATTCCTCAGAAGAATAGTCTTTCAATTTTTTATTGTTATCAAAAAAGCCTGAATGAATATAGCGGGTTAATCGCCAACCTCCGGGTTCAAAAGTTGGAAAACGGATAGCTCCCTCATTTAAGGATTTATTTTTATCTAACAGTCTTTCTATATCAATGGTTTCAATTTTTCCTAAGCCCTCACAATGTTCACACATTCCAGCCGGGTTGTTGAATGAAAATACATCTGAATAACCTACAAATGGTTTCCCAATTCGGGAAAAAAGTAAACGTAATACAGAATAAATATCTGTAATTGTCCCGGCCGTTGACCGGGCATTACCGCCTAATCGTTTTTGATTAATAATAAAGGCTACGGACAAATTTTCGATACTGTCCACATCGGGCTTTCCGTAATATGGCATACGGTGACGGATAAAACTGGTGTAAGTTTCATTTAATTGTCTTTGCGATTCTGCCGCTATTGTATCAAATACTAAAGATGATTTCCCTGAACCGGAAACACCTGTAAAAACCGTGATTTCTTTTTTGGGTATCAAGACATTTATGTTTTTTAGATTTCGTTCCCTTGCACCTGATACCTGAATATAATTATCAGACATACTTTTACCTCGTTGTTTTACATGATACAGTTAATATATGAGTGGGTTAACTATATTTTAGCACACCTGAATTGCGATTTCAACGTTCAGAACAAATTTTCTATACTTGATAAAGAGAAGCCGCCAAAAACGGCGGCAGCATTATACATACATTCGTCTGTTGGCTGTCTATCGCGTTGTTCCGATGGTCGGTAGTTGCTTCCTTATGGAAACTGCCCATTACGACAGGCAGTAAAAACAAGCGTATCGCTCACGGTGAGCGATACGCTTGTTTTAGACATTTTACTTGACAGTTGCCCATTAACAGTTTAAAGTTTCGTACTGTCTTATGACGGACTACCTTTGCGAAGTTCTTTTTTTGTGTGACTAAATCACCGACACTTTTTCCTTTCTTTTATATAATTAGCTGCAAAAGTGATTCCAGTGAAAGAGAGGGAAATGGCAATGTCAAAAACAATAATTATCGGCGGCGTGGCGGGAGGTGCAACTGCCGCAGCAAGATTAAGAAGAAGAAATGAAGCTATGGAAATCGTTATGTTTGAAAGAGGGGACTATATTTCTTACGCTAACTGCGGCCTGCCTTATTATATCGGAGATGTAATCCAAAGCCGGGATGCTTTACTCCTGCAGACGCCTGAGGCTATGAAGGCAAAATTTAACATAGATGTACGGATTTCCAGTGAAGTGCAAAAGATTAACAGAAATGCACAGACCATACAAGTCCGAAATCTAAAGACAGGGGAAGAGTATGAAGAAAGTTATGATACCCTGCTCATAGCCACAGGTTCTTCGCCTCTGAAACCGCCTATACCCGGAATTGACGGCAGCCACATCTATACACTGTGGACAATTCCTGACACAGATATCATCAAAGAAGTTGTCACAAAAGAAATGCCCAAAAGAGCAGCTGTCATAGGGGGCGGATTTATTGGACTGGAAATGGCAGAAAACCTTCATAAGGCAGGGATTGAAGTTACTATTATTGAAATGCAGGACCAGGTTATGGCTCCGGTAGACTATGAAATGGCACAGCTTTTACATGAAAACATTTCTGCAAATCATGTGGAGCTGATTCTAAAAGATGGAGTAAGCTCTTTTGAGACAGTCGAAGAGCATACAGTCATTCATCTGAAAAGCGGCAGGGAAATCATTGCAGACATGGTACTTCTTTCCATAGGAGTCCACCCCAACAGTGAACTCGCAAAAGGAGCAGGTCTGGAATTAAACTCCAGAGGCGGGATTATTGTGGATGAGTTTTTGAGAACCTCTGATGAGCATATTTACGCTGTGGGCGATGTGATTGAAGTGGACCATTATGTGTCAGGAGATAAAACAATGATTCCTCTGGCCGGTCCTGCTAACAAGCAGGGACGTATCTGCGCCGACAATATCGACGGAGAGCAGGTTTCTTATAAAGGCACAATGGGAACTTCCGTGGCACAGGTATTTGATTTAACCGCAGCCGCTGTGGGAATGAATGAAAAGGCTCTAAAAGCAGCCGGAAAACAAAAAGGCATAGATTATGAGACCGTTCTGATTAACCAGAAATCCCATGCAGGGTATTATCCAGGGGCCACTCCCATTACCCTGAAGCTGATTTTTGACCGAAACGGAAGTATATATGGTGCACAGATTGTGGGGCAGGACGGAGTAGATAAACGAATCGATACCATAGCCGTAACAATGCGGCTAAAAGGTACTATTTACGATTTAGCAGAGCTGGAGCTTGCTTATGCACCGCCTTACTCCTCTGCCAAGGACCCGGTTAATATGCTGGGCTTCGTAGCACAGAATGTCTTGGAGGGTCTGGCGTCATTTATAGAATATGACGAGATGGATGAACTGCTGACAGACGAAGATAAAAAAAATACTTACATAATTCTGGACGTTACAGAGGATGTAGAGCGGATGGTATTCTCTATTCCAGATTCCGTCCATATTCCTCTGGGTAAGCTGCGCAGCCGGCTTGGGGAGCTTGATAAAGACAAACTCATTATTCCTTACTGCGCTATAGGTGTCCGCTCCTACAATGCAGCCCGAATCCTGACACAGAACGGATTCAGTCAGGTGAAAATACTTTCAGCAGGAACTGCATTTTATAAATCTATGCATGATCAAGGGTTTTCCCGTAACAGAGAACCTGAAAACCGGGATTCCCGAGGTAACTCAGGAAGCAGACTTGCAGATGGTGACAACGGAGAGACGCCCCTATGCGACTGTAAAGAAATTACAATTATAAACTGCTGCGGCCTGCAGTGCCCGGGACCAATCATGAAGGTACATGAAGCACTTTCCGGATTAAAAGAAGGCCAGATATTACAGGTATCCGCCACAGACATGGGATTTGCAAAAGATATAGACGCATGGTGCAGACGGACCGGGAATCTGCTCATAAAAACAGAGAGAAAGGACCGGGAGAATATTGTTTATATTAAAAAGGGTGCTGGCCGCTGTGAGTGTGGTACAATTCAGGCATCCCCTCCATCATCTGCCATACCTCAGGGAAAAACTTTAATTGTGTTCAGCGGGGATTTGGATAAAGTCCTGGCATCCTTCATCATTGCTAACGGCGCGGCTGCCATGGGGCGCCCAGTCACTATGTTCTTTACATTTTGGGGGCTGAATGCACTGCGGAAAGAGGAAAAGCAGCATGTCCAAAAATCAGCTATTGAGAAAATGTTCGGTACTATAATGCCAAGAGGGACAAAGAAACTAAAATTATCCAAGATGAACATGGGTGGTATGGGTACAAAAATGATGAAAAAGGTCATGAAAGACAAGAATGTAAGTTCTCTGGAAGAACTGATGAACCACGCTCTGGCAGGCGGAATAAAACTGGTTGCCTGTACCATGTCCATGGATGTCATGGGAATTAAGAAGGAGGAGCTCATTGACGGCGTGGAATTTGCAGGTGTCACTTCTTACCTTGGAAGTGCGGAGGAAGCCAATGTGAACCTCTTTGTATAGATGTAAAACAATTTCAGGCATAAGATATGGTAGCAGCCGGAAGAGCACATAAAAAGTGGCTCTCCCGGCTGCTTTGCCATTCATACTTAAAACTTTTTATTTTTTACAATGCTTCGCAAGCGTACTGTACAGAAGTCCATTGTCTATTGGTTTTGCAATATAACCATTCATCCCGGCCGCAAGAGCCGCAGAAACATCTTCTGTAAATGCATTGGCCGTTATGGCATAAATGGGCATAGTCCTTGCCTCGGGATGATTTCCCGCGCGTATGGCCCTTGATGCTTCATGTCCGTCCATAACAGGCATCTGAATATCCAGCAGAACAGCCGCATAGGTTCCCGGCTCACTCTTTTCGAACATTTCCACCGCCTCTTTTCCATTTTCAGCACAGTCCACTTCCATTTTTACCAGTCCAAGCAAATCTATAACAATTTCTATATTCATTGCATTGTCTTCTGCCACAAGCACACGATACCCCGTAAAGTCATACTCATCCGGCTCTACCGTCTGACTTTTGTATATGCCGCCGGAAAGGGTCATTAATAAATCTACTACGGTAGACTGGAACATTGGCTTTGTGATAAACATGTCAGCCCCCGCTTCCCTTGCTTCCTCCTCCACTTCCGAAATATCATAGGCCGAAACAATGATAATAATGGTGTCCTCATCAAATAGTTCTCTAATTTTACGTGTGACAGCAATTCCATCCATACCAGCCATCACCCAGTCTATAAAACAAACGTCATATCCCCGTCCCTTTTCATGTTCCAGGACCAGCTTTTCCACTGCTTCCTCTCCCGAACTTGCAGTATCATGGCTAATGCACAAACGTTTCAGTATACTTGAAGTATATTCTCTGGCATCTGCATCATCGTCCACCACCAGAGCACAAATATCTTTTACTTCTTCTTTTTCACCAAAGCTTTCGTCCGGCAGGCCAAACGGCAGATCTACAGTAAAGGTAGTTCCTGCGTCTTTCTGACTTTCGACCTCAATCTTGCCTTGCATCATGTCCACCAGACTTTTAGTAATAGACATCCCAAGACCCGAGCCGCCATGCTTCAGAGCAGTCATTGCGCTCTCCTGCTCAAAAGGCTGGAACAGCCGTTCTTTCATCTCTTCCGTCATTCCAATACCGGTATCTGTTATTTTAAAACGGATATAAACCGTTCCATCCTGAATCAAGGTCTGTGTGGCCAGGAACCGTATGGAGCCCCCTGGCGGAGTAAACTTAAACGCATTGGACATTATATTCAGCAGGATTTGATTAGTTCTAAGTGCATCTCCTACCAAAATTTCCTCTGATACACCGGATAAAATCAAATCAAACTTGACACCTTTTTCCTTGCATTGTCCATAATACATCGTAGAAATGCCTGTTAATAATTGCTTAAAATCAAAGGGGGTGCTGGCTATCTTCAGCTTTTCATTCTCAATTGCAGACATATCCAGTATATCATTAATAATTCCCAGCAAAACCTTAGAGGCGGACATAATCTTATTCAGATATTCCTCCATCTTCTCCCCACTGTCTTTATGACTCTTGGCAATGGTAGTAAGTCCTACAATAGCATTCATGGGGGTTCTTATTTCGTGGCTCATTCTTGCAAGAAAAAGACTTTTAGCCTGACTTGCCATATCCGCCCGTTTCACCGCTTCCGCCAGCTGCTCATTCTTGCTCTGTAACCGGAGCAAATTTCTCCGCCGCATTTTCCAAATAACCCCAATAGCCGTAAATATTGTAACTGCCAAAACTCCTAAAACGGAAAACAGTACACGGTATTCATACATCGTATCCAGTAAAGTGGCATGATATGGATCTGCAATTGTTCTTGCAGTTACAATTTCATTCACTTTCTCCTCCCCAATTACGCCAATCGTCTTATTAATAATTGACATAAGTCTGGAATCTGCACTGCGGAGTCCTACGATAGAAGAGTTTTCTTCCATAAAACGGGTAGGTAAAATCTGCAGATTTGAATAACGGGGGTTTTGCAGGAGATAGGTCATCATATAGATATTTTGTATTACAGCATCAGCCTCCTGGGTTTGAACTGCTTTCAGAGCATCTTCTACCGTTTTGTAGCCAGCAACCCGGGCATTCGGATATTCTGCGGCTATATGTTCCTGCAATGTCCGGAAAGTCCGGTTAACCCCCACCACCGTATTATTCTGGGGATTATAGCTATATCCCTTCCGCACAACAACAACCAAATCACTTTTCAAAAATGGATCAGAAAGTGAAAGCTCTTGATCTTCCCTAAAAGTATCTGCCTGAATTATCCCTGCAATCAAATCAAACCGACCCTCTTTCAGTGCTTCGATTGGTTTATCCCCCTGGGGAACTATCTGCTGTTCAAAAGTAAGTCCGCTGACCTGTGAAATCAAATCCAGTATATCCTCATTAATTCCTTCTGCCTTTCCTGTTTCCGGATTCAATCTGGACATCGGATGCCGGTCTGCCAGATTGCCCACTGTAATAACCGGGGCAGATTTTATATATTCCATTTCTTCACGGGTAAGCAAAAGTCCCGTTTCCTCAGTACTTTCACTGTAATGCTTCTTAAAAAGTTCTGTCTCAAAAGAAAAATCCACCTTAATCTCGCTCAAAGCAAAGTTTGCTTCTTCTATGTAAGGGCTGCCCTTATAGGACATCATATAGTAAGCATCTGCACCAAACTGTGCTACCAGCTTCAGGTCATTATGATAGGCAAAACGGTCTGTGGCAATTGTCTCCACCTCACCCACTTTTAATGCCTGCACCATCTCTGCCTCACTGTCATACTCCACAAGTTTATACTTAAAGCCACACCGTTTTGCATATCGTTTTAAAAAATCATTGGTAGCAGAACTTCGCAAGCCGCCTATTTTTGTGTCATTCAGTGCCTTGTAATCCTCGTAATATATATTATCATTTTCCGGCAGAGTATACAAAAGTCCCTGGGTATATCCGATTGGGTATTCAGAGTAATCGAAATTAGCCTTTCGGCTCTCCACCTTCTGAGCTGAACAGAGGAAATCAATTTCTTTATTTTTCAACTTTTCCAGCAGCTTTGGCCAGGTGCCAAACACATACTCATATTTCCAGCCTGTGTATTTGGAGATTTCATTCAAATAATCCACTCCATAGCCCTCGTAAGTTCCGTCTTCATTCTGCTGAATAAAACCCTGATAATCTATATAACCGATTCTCAGGGTCTTCTCCCGGGCTGCATGCACTGTTCCTGGAAACATTATGGTTACAAGCATTAACATACTCAATGTCAATGCGAAAAGTCTTTTCCAATTCCCCATCGCGTCTTCCTACCTCTGCCTCTCTATAACTCCTCCGTTCCTACTTATTAGTATATTCTATTTTCCCCTATAATTCAACAAAGTTCCTGTTTATTCCATTCCACATCCAAAACTTCTTTTCTTAATGGTATGGAGGCTGTTGCCCCCTGACGGGATACTGCAATTGCAGATGCCTTCGCCGCCAGTGAAAGGCCTTCCTGTACCGGAAGCCCCTGAATAACCGAAGAAATAAAATACCCGGTAAACGTATCTCCTGCTGCCGTGGTATCCACCACTTTTACCCTATAAATCCTCTGTTTGTACTGCTCATCCTTGTACTGGTAAACAGCTCCGTTTCCTCCCAGTGTCAGCACAACCCTTGCATTGGGATAGATGGTTTTCAGTTTCTCCAGCATCATCTCCGTATCTGCTTCACCAGTTACCTGTTCTCCCTCAATCTCATTAAGCAAAAACATGGAAATCTTACTAAAATCACAGGCATTCAGTGCGCTGTCATAGGGTGAAGGGTTCAGAATAATCATCATGCCCCGCTCATAAGCCTGGTCTATGATATAATCCAGCAGATTCACCTCATTTTGAAGCAGCAGAATATCCCCTTTTTCAAAATGTGCCAGCACCTCATCCACATATTCCTCCGTAATACGCCGGTTCGCACCGCCGTACAGCAGAATGCAGTTTTGCCCCTCCTTGTCCACCTGAATGATGGTGTGTCCGGACTTGCCTGGAATTGTACGGATATAATCGGTTTTTACACCACCTTCCTCACAGGCTTTCAAAAGTTCCCCGCCTTCTTCGCCCACCATCCCGGCGTGATACACAGATACTCCTGCCCTGGCAAGTGCAATAGACTGGTTCAGCCCCTTTCCCCCGCAGAATATATCCATGCCAAAGGAAGCCAGCGTCTCGCCCGGAGCCACCATATGGTCAACAGAATACACATAATCTAAATTTAATGATCCAAAATTTAATACCTTCATATATTGTCCCTCGAAATCTTTGTTATTATCATAATATAAACTTCATCCAATTTCCTTTGGATATCCAGAACCTTCTTCTGTTCGTTCCGGCCCGCGTCCTGCACTTTCTCTCACAATTAATGCCGGCTGGAATACAATACATTTGCGTGAACCCTCACTGCTTTCTACCTCTTCAATCAACTGCTTCACACTCTCCACACCCATCTCATAAATAGGCTGCTTCACTGTTGTCAGCGGTACATCCAAAATTTCCGAAAAGAATATATCGTCATATCCAATCAGGGACATTCCTTTCGGTACTGAGATTCCTTTTTTCTTCAAACTGTTATAAACACCGTAGGCAGACATGTCATTAAAAGCAAACACAGCACTTATATTCTTGCCTTCAAAGAATTCTACTGCTCCCGCACCGCTTTCCCGGTCATAATTCCCTTCATAAATAAACTCATCCTGATAAGGAATATTATATTCCTCCAGCGCCTTCTTGTATCCTTTCAGACGCTCCCGGGAATCTTCCAAGCCACTTGGCCCCGTCACACATCCAATATTTCGGTGTCCAAGGCTCAGCAGATATTTTACAGCTATATAGCCTCCCTGCATATGGTCTACTATGACTGAGCTGCAGTCCGCCTCCTCCAGATAACGGTCTATCATAACAAAAGGAATCTTCAGCTTCTTCAGCAGCTGAATACTTTCCTTTGCCTTTTTCTTAGCGCTGTCTCTCGCCATACAAAATAGAATTCCATCTACTCCCTTATCCGCCAGCACCTGAATATAGGACATATCCCGCTCATGTTTATCATTCGTATTGCACAAAATCAAGTTCCATCCCTGCCTGCGGCAGGAATCCTCCACACCTTTTGCCAATGTGGAAAAAAATACATTGCTTACATCTGATATAATCAGGCCGATTGTCTGAGTCCGTTTTTTTACCAATCCTACTGCCAGCTGGTTCGGACGATAATTTAATCTTTCAACAGCTTCCAAAATCGTATCCTTTGTGCTCTTAGGAATCTTATCCGCTTTATTATTCAGGACCAAGGATATGGTAGTAACGGAAAAACCTGTATAATTTGCAATATCCTTAATTGTCGTTCTCAACTTTTCACATCCTTACCGAACTATAATATTTTTCTGTCTCTATTATACCGTAGATTTCCACAATATGGTTAAAATAATCGGCTTAAAATCCCAATATACCGCGAATATTTTTCCACTTCAACATATTCATTCGGCTTATGTGCCATCTCAGGCTGCCCGGGTCCGCAAAGCAGGACAGGTGTATCCGGTATTCCTTTTGCCAGAATAGATGCATCTGTAAAATAATTAATTCCTATCCGCTCTTTTGACAGCATCCTGAGTTCCAGCTCCCACTGAAGTTTTTTAAGCCATAAATTGCCGCTGTCAATTTCTATAGCCTGCCTGTCATTTTTAATATGTACTTCTACATTCAGTTCCCCGTCTGTTTCTTGTCTGCACTGGTCAATAATCTCCTGCACCCACTCACTGACCATCCGCGTGGTAATTCCCGGGATTACCCTGATATCCAGCATAATTTCTGCCGCATCCGGTGTCATATTAGGAACGATTCCCCCCTTTGCCATAGTAATCTGGCAAGTTGGCTTTCCCAGAACCTCGTGGTTATATCTCTCAATGCGTTCCTTCAAATTCTCAAAAATATGGATTCCATATTCCAGTGCATTAACGCCTTGCTCCGGATATGCCCCGTGGCTGGTCCTTCCGTGTATCTTCATCTGCATCCATATACAGCCCTTCTGAGCGGTTCCGGGACGCAGTCCGGTAGGCTCACTGATGAGAAGCAGTGCAGGCTTTCTTAGCATCTGTGTTTCTAAAAGATGTCTGGCTCCAAGCCCGCCCTTCTCCTCATCACATGTTCCGCAAAAATAAATAGTATGGGAAGGTACATGCCCTTTTTCCTTCATACTTCCCAATACATATGCCATGGCTGCCAGACCGCTCTTCATATCGCTGGCTCCTCTGGCATAAATACATCCGTTTTTTTTCACCGGTACAGAAGGGTCTGTCTTCCACTCTCCCATTTTACCGTAAGGCACTGTATCCAGATGTCCGTTCCAGATGACAGTTTCCTTGGATCTTCCATCCAAAACACCTACAACATTCGCATGTTTGCTGTCAATTTCCTGAACAACAGCGCTCACTCCGCAGTCCTTCAGAAAATCACGGAGAAATACCGCCAGTGCCCGTTCGTCGTCCTTTCCGTTAACCGTAGGTATCCTCAATATTTCCATTAAAAATGTCTCTGCATCGTACTTCATCTGTTTCTCCTTGTAAAACCTATAGAAACGTCTGCCGCCCCTCCAGGCAGCAGACGTATCCCTTTTTCTGCTAATCAGTCAGCCAGCCTACAATGCCCTGCCAGATCTGATCGTAGTTCTCCCATTCACAAAACTCCGGCGGTGCCCAGTGGGGTGCACAATCGGTGGTAAACACGGCACTCTTTCCTGCTCCGTATGTTCCAAAAGCAATAAACGGATCCCCGTCAACAGTCGCCGCAACAAAGGCTTCCGGCTTTGCAACCGTCTTATTATATCCCAGCACTTCCGGCCATTCTGTTTTAATTCCCTTTAGTGCCTCATGCTCCTGTACGGTAACAGGGCGTACCCCTTCACAGTGTTCCATACGGTCATCCACCGTCAGCACCTCAACCGGCAGAACATCCTGTACAGCAGTGTCATGCCATTTTCCCTTAGCATCTACACCCGAAAATGTAAGATATCCCCCTACCATCAAAAGTGCTCCTCCATCCATAACATAGTCTCTGATTACCTTTGCACGATTCGGTACTCTTTCACTTTTCATAAATGTGGATACCGGAAGCAGCAATGTGTTTGCTCCGATATCAGATAAAATCACACAGTCATATTTCTTCAATTCATCAACCGTGAACGGGAACTGCTCCGGGGCCACATGATTCGGCAGGAAATCTACCTCATACCCCCCTTTTTTCAGTGCAGCAACCAGCCATTTTTCTCCGCTTTCATATGCAGATGTATAAAAACTGTCAAATCCCTTTACATGGGTCGTATAACTTATCCATGATTCTCCGGCTAATAATACTTTCTTACTCATACTTACATTCTCCTTTTATTCTTTGTTTTTTTCTACTGCTGCGACATATCTGCTCATAAGCTGATTCAGAATAATCGCAATAATCAAAATCAACCCCAATGTTGCCAGCTGCCATATAGAATTTACATTTGCAATCTGCAGGCCTGAATTCATCATGGTAATAATTACCACTCCTATCAATACACCGCCCAGATGGCCGCTGCCCCCTGCTACTGCGATTCCGCCCAGAACAGCTACTGTAATCGCCTGCATCTCCATACCTGTACCAGCATCAGCCCGGGCAGTCATAAGCCAGGAATTGTTGATAATTGCACTGATTGCAGCCAGAACTCCTGCCAGGATATAAACACTGGAACGAATTCTCTTTTCCTTGATTCCTGTAAATTTTGCTGCTTCAGGATTGGTTCCCATCAAATATACCCTGCGCCCAAATTTCATTTTATAAATCAAGATAAATACCAAAATAGAAACAGGTATAATCACAAACAATATTTGGTTTGGAATGCCAAACGTACTTTCCAGGGAAAGTACCTTAAATCCGTCCGGGAACCCGCTGATTGGAACTCCTCCTGTCAGGTAAAGGGCAAGAGAGCCATAAATATACTGTGTTCCCAATGTGGCAATCAGTGCCGGCACCTTTGCCACGGCTACCAAAAGCCCGTTAATCAGCCCCAGAACGGCCCCTGTTGCCAGTGCAATCAGTACAGCTGCAAAAATGCTGCCGCCGTTTATCACAACCAGACCAAAAATAACTCCTGAAAGGCTCATAACCGAACCCACCGAAATATCAATTCCATCACGTCCTGCAATCATTACCAAAGCTTCGCCCAGCGATATAAGAGTCAGTGACGCTCCAAACTGTGTAACCTGCATCAGGTTATTTACGCTAAGGAAATAGGGGCTGATTAAAGATAAGATAATAATCTCTGCCACAAGCAGTAAGAGTAAAAATTTTGTCCTGCTTTTTGCAATTGAAAAGGCTATTTTTTTCATAGTGCTGCCTCCTTGCCTTGTTTGAATCTGTCATTTGCGGTCACCGCATCAAACAATACGGATAATACAATCAGTGTACCGATAAAACAGTTTTCCAGAAGCGAAGGAATTCCAAGAATAACAATACCGTTTTTCAAAAATGCAATAAATAAAACGCCTGCCAGTGTTCCGATAACACTTCCTCGTTTTCCGTTTCCCTTGGCTCCTGTACCACCAATAGTTACCGCCGCAATACAGGCAATCGGCAGGTCAGAACCAATAGTCATCTCTACACTTCCCATTCTTGCAATATAAAGCATTGCTGCAAATGCCGCGATTCCTCCTGAGATGCAGTAAGAAACCAGGCGAATTTTTTTCACATTAATCCCACTTAGGTTTGCCGACTGGGGATTACAGCCTGTAGCATAAATATACCGTCCGAAACGCCGGTACATTAAAAAGTAATAAAATACTGCATATACCACAATAATCAATACTAACAGCACCGGTATTCCCAGTACCTTTGCTCTTGTGACGGCTCCCCAGCTGGGATTTAAACCGGTCAGCCATTTTCCGCCGAGAAGGGCAAAGATAACTGCTTTCCATATATTCATAGTGGCAATCGTTACAATGAGATCAGGAATATTGAACTTGGATACAAGAAATCCATTCATAAATCCTACCGCGATGCCAATCAGCACTGCTGTAATTATGATTACAAAAATATTAACTTTTGCCTGAAGCATATATCCGATAACAATTGCAATAACCCCCATTACAGAACCGACAGATAAGTCAATTCCTCCCAGAAGCATTACGATTGTCATTCCGATACTAACCATAGCAATTTCCGCATTGTTCTGCACTACACGGATTAAGTTATCCACTGTCAGAAAGTTGGGCGCAAGTATTCCAAACAATATAATTTCCACAGCCAGAAGTAAAAACGTAACATACTCTCTTCTCCCTGGTTTGGGGACATATTTCTTCAACATCCGAATTTACCTCCATCCTCTCTATGCATCCTGCACACCGCACCAGTCCATTAAAATGGATGCTATCATTTTCGTGCAGGTTACCAGTTCCTCTATTTCAATAAACTCATCTGCCTGATGTGCCAGCCTTGGATCACCAGGGCCGATGTTAAGAGTCGGAATTCCCACGTTGCAGAACCATCCCATATCTGTATGGCAGCAGATTCCTTCCACAATGGAATCCGGGTTTACTTCCTGCGCACTGTCCCTTGCAATCTGGAAAAACGGCTGGTCGTCCAGTGTTTCTCCGCAGTCCGCATCAATAAGCCATTCTATCTGAGGCACGTTGTCTTTAAGCCATGGGTCTGTCTGTGCCACAGCCTGTACAAAATCCTCGATTTCCTTCTTTACTTTAGAGCCCAGTCCGTTTTCATCCTTCTCAGACGGAAGATACTGGGCATTAAATGTAAGCTCCGCCCTGTTTGCAAATGTAGTCGGGTACTCTCCTGCATGGAATTCAGCAATATGTATCTGGCATGGAATGGGCAGATATTTGTGCTCTTTTGTCACGGACCATTCTTTATTCAGCCTTCTGAATTGCTCCAGATAAAGGGAAGCTTTATCAATAGCATCTACGGCTCCGCCGGTTCTGAAATCCCCCTGCTTCAACTCAATATGTCCTGCTCTGCCTTCTATCGTAAGTTTTCCCCACAAAATCCCCCTGCACAGTGGTGCAATTTTCAGATGTGTCGGCTCTGTAATCAGGCATCCGTCAGCACGGTACCCTTCAGCCACCAGCGCCAGTGTTCCCATACCGCCTGCTTCTTCGTCTACTACAGTGCCAATCATGGCATCTCCTTTTAACTGAAGCCCGCTTTTTTGTATCGCTTTCAGGGCTGCTGTCATGGCTGCAATTCCACCTTTCATGTCAACTGCCCCACGTCCGTAAAGTCTGTTACCGGAAATTTCTGCTCCAAATGGGTCTTTTGTCCATTTACTCCCTCTCTGCACCACATCGATATGTCCTGACATCATCATTGATTTTCCGCCGCCGCATCCCTCTAATTTAGCAAATAAATTCGGACGGTTTTCAAAAGTATGGTCTGCATAATAACCTGCTTTTCCTTCATATTCTGCAAGTTTTTCTGCGTCAGGATAAGTAAACTCCGTCTTCATTCCCATGTCTTCCAGATATACTTTTAAAACCTCCTGTGCCAGTCCTTCTTTTTTGTAGACATCCTCTTCGTCAAAATAAGGATTTACACTGGGCACCTCGATTAATGCCTGAAGCAGCCCTACTACTTCCTGCTTATTTTCCTCTATCCACTGATATACAAGTTCCTTTTGATTCATCCCGCTACCTCCTGGTCTTCCTTCAAATTCAATGCATTCTTCAGCACATCCTCTTCTGTAACAGTATTTCTGTCGAATCTGGCTGTTATTTTTCCTTTATACAAAGTAATAATATTGTCACTGAGCTCCATAACCTCCGGTAAATCAGAAGATATTACAATAACCGCCACTCCTGTCTTCGCCAGTTCAATTACGTATTTGTGTATCTCAGTTTTTGTCATTACATCAATACCGCGGGTCGGTTCATCCAGAATCAATACCTTGGGCTCCTGCAAAAGCCAGCGGCAAAACAGGACTTTCTGCTGCCCTCCGCCGCTCAGGCTGTTGACACTTATAGACTGGCCCGGTGTCTTGATGCTGTATTTATCAATATTATCCTGTACGACCCGTTTCTCTTTTTTCTTATTGATAATTCCAATTTTATTTGAGAGACTGTCCAGGAAAGAGACACTCATGTTATCCCTGACTGGATGTATATCAAACAGGCCCTGCGCCCCCCGGTCTTCGGGTACATAGAATATACGCTTTTCAATTGCCTCATTGATGGATATCCGGCTGATATCCTGCCCCTCAAAAAGTATTTGCCCGCGCTCTGCACTTGTCTCTCCAAAGATAGCTCTGGCAACTTCAGACCTTCCGGCACCGACCAGACCGTACATTCCAAGAATCTGCCCCGGCTTCACTTCAAAGGAAATATCCTGAAACGCGGATTTATATGATAAATTCTTAACCTCCAGAATCGCTTTCTCTCCCCATGTCCGTTCTTCATATACGCTCATATTAATTTTTCTGCCTGACATTGCTGTAATAATTGTTTCCTCTGTAGCTTCCTGCGGAAGAAGAGTACCGGTCAGGCATCCATCCCTTAAAACAATAATATCATCGGATATTCTCAAAATTTCAGGGATTCTGTGGCTGATGTACATAATGCTTACTCCGCGTTTTTTTAAATCGGCAATAATTTCAAACAGTTTTTCAGATTCGTTATGACTCAAAATGGAGGTAGGCTCATCCAAAATCAGTATCTTGCATTTCTTATAAATACCTCTGGCAATGAGCACCAGCTGCTGATTTCCTATAGACAGTTTGCTCATGGTCAGATGAAGAATATCCCCGGAGAGCCCTACCATTTTCAGTGCTTCCTTAGCTTCCTCGTACATTTCCGTCCACTGGATTGTCTTGTTTTTACTTACCAGCTCATTGCCCATAAAGATATTTTCCAGCACAGACATATCCGCAAAAATATTCGGCTCCTGATACACAATTGAAATACCCTTTTTCACCGCATCTAACGGAGAATTGAGACTCAGCTTTTCTCCTTGAAAATAAATATGGCCCCTGTCATTTTTCAGGGCACCGGCAATAATCTTCATCAACGTGGATTTACCTGCACCATTCTCTCCAATTACAGACAGAACCTCTCCTTTTTTCAGTTCAAAGCTAACATTCTGAAGGGCCTTTACTCCGCCGAATGACTTGCTCACTCCCTCTGCTTTTAAAATGATTTCTTCTGCCAACTTCTTTCTCTCCTCTCTACTAAAGGAAGGGAGCATATCCTGCGTCTTCACTTTGAATATACTCCCTATTTCCCGGTGCCTAACTTCTGCCCGGACCTTGTCTAGAAATCAAAATCATCCACATTATCTTTTGTGATAATCAACGGTTCTCCTAATAGTAAAATTTTATTTTCAGCATCCCATTTAACCGGATTGGATACTCCTTCAATCTCATTTACTTCTTCAAATTCTTTGCCTTCTGCAACCATTTTTCCTGCCCATACAGTCAGATAGCCAAGTTCATACGCATCCCATAAAATGGACTCTTCCATAACACCTGCATCAATAAAAGGTTTTACCGTAGCCGGAGACCCGTAGCCAATCACTTTTACTTCTCCAGCTTTTCCTTCCTGCTGAACTGCCTGTGCCACACCTGGAATTGTGGAAGATGCAACTGCAACCAGTCCTTTAAGGTCAGGATATCTGGTCATTAGTTCTTGTGCCTGTTTTAATGCCTGCTCGCTGCTTCCGCCCTGTGTATAACGGATATCAACAATCTCTATATCCGGATATTTGTTTTTTTGCTGTTCTTCCATGTAAGAAATCCAGGTATTCAGGTTTGTAGCAGTAGATTCTCCAGAAACAATACCAACCTGTCCCTTTTCACCAATCTGGGCTGCCAGTCTGTCCATAAGCGTTCTTCCCAGATCTTCATCCAGCGCCTGCGCCACATAAAATTCTCTTGTACTGTCCGGTGCATCAGAGTCACTTGTATACACATGAATTCCTGCTTCCTGCGCCTTTTCAATATATGGATTGGTGGATGAGCTGTCCAGTACGGATAAGGACATTGCGTTCACACCTTGTTTGATGAGACTGTCCATAATCTTTACCTGCTCTGCTGCGTTGGCCTGTGTAGCTCCGGTATACAAGAATTCAACTCCCAAATCTTCAGCCGCTTTGTTTCCGCCGTCTTCCATGGCCGTAAAATATGGAATACCAATAAGCTGAGGTATAAATGCAATTTTCAGCTTATCTCCTGAGCTTTCTGTCTTCTCCTCACTTTTGGTGCCCGTGCCTTTTTCCTCTTCCTTACCAGAGCTTCCACACCCTGCAAGTAAACTTGCTGCCATAGCTGCTGCCAGTAATGCCGCCATCATTTTCTTCCATTTGTTTTTCATACTTCTTCTCCTCCTTATTCCTTGTTTTCCTGGAAAAACCATCTAGTAAAACGTTTTTCCATTTTTTATAAATTCATAGTACTTTACAAAAACCCAAAAGTCAATCGTCATTATTTTACTATTTATTTATATATTTTTTGTTTATTTTGATGTATTTCTTTGATTTTATAGTCATTTTATACAAATCAAAAATAAATTTTTGTCACATATAGCGTTTTGGAAAACCGTTTTACTAAAGATATTTTGGAAACTCCAACTGCTATATCCGCTCCTTCAGATCTCTAGAGAAACAAAAAAATGACAGGTCCCTGAGAGGAGACCTGCCATTCATCTGAATTTTCTTTATTACATTTTTCACTTCGTCAGCACGGTTTTCACCGCTGCCTTCCACCCTGCATATTTCTCTTCTCGCAGCGTCCCATCCATTTCCGGCTCATACTTCACCCGGTTTAGTTTCTCAAAAATCGTATTATCCCATATGCCCAGAGCAAGCCCTGCTGCATAAGCCGGGCCAATACCGGAAAGTTCTTCGGAATCCGGTACCTGTACGACGGCATCCGCAATATCGCTCTGGAACTGCATCAAATAGGTATTTCTCGTGGGGCCGCCGTCTACACGGAGTTCCCCTACTTTGACCCCGGCATCCTCACTCATAGCTCTGATGATATCGGTAATCTGGTAAGCGATACATTCCACGCCTGCCCTCACAACTTCTGCTTTACCGGTCGTACGGGTCATTCCCAGGATAGAGGCCGCTGCGTGGCTGTCCCAGTAAGGTGCTCCCAGGCCGGAAAATGCCGGAACCAGGTAGAGGGAATCGCCTTGCACAGCTTCCTTTGCCAAAGTTTCCGTTTCACCCGGAGACTGAATCAATTTCAGATCATCTTTCAGCCAGGTAATAACCGCCCCCGTATAATTCAGGTTTCCTTCCAGCACGTAATGGACTTCTCCCCCTATACTCCACGCCAGAGAAGTTACAACCCCGTGGGTGCTCAGAACCGGAGTTCCGCCAATATTCATCATAATGGAGGAGCCTGTTCCGTAGGTAGACTTCGTCATTCCAGGCTGTAAGCAGCCCTGTCCAAACAGAGAACCATGCGAATCTCCTAACACTCCATGAATCGGGATTGAGCGGGGGAGTACCCCTTCAAAGTCTGTCTCTCCAAAATTTGAATCTGAATCACAGACCTCGGCCATATTCTTTGCATTAATACCGAATAACATGCATACCTCTTCATCCCATTTTAAATCAAAGATGTTAAATAACTGAGTTCTTGAGGCATTAGAATAATCCGTCTTATATGACTGGCCTTTTGTCAGTTTATACACCAGCCAGCTATCAATGGTTCCATGACAGATATTCCCTGCATCTGCTCTTTCTTTTGCCCCTTCTACATTTTCCAAAATCCAGGAAATTTTGGCGGCCGGGAAATAGGGAGACAAATTCATCCCCGTTTTCTTACGGATATTCTCTGCCTCTCCTAGTTTTTCTATCCGCTCACAGATTTCTGCTGCTCTGGCGCACTGCCATACAATTGCATTTCCCAAAGGTTCCCCAGTTGTTTTATCCCATGCCAGGGAGGTTTCACGCTGGTTGCTGATACCCGCACCTATAATCTTTGTCTTATCAATTCCTTCCGTAAGCTGGGCCACTACATCAATGACATTTGTATAAATCTCAGAGGGATTGTGGGATACCCATCCTTTTTCATTAATAATCTGTTCATGAGATCTGTCTGTACGCTTAATCAGACTTCCCCTCTCATCAAACAGCAGTGCCTTCGTTCCCTGGGTGCTTTGGTCAATGCTAATAATATATTGTTCCGCCATAGTGCTGCTCCTTTATATGTCTCTAAAATTTCTCACGCTGTATAAGGCAAAATCATTCACAGTTCTGCCTTCAGAACCTCTTCTCTTAATGGTATGGAGGCTGTTGCTCCCTGACGGGATACTGCCATTGCAGATGCCTTCGCCGCCAATGCAAGACCTTCTGGTACTGGAAGTCCTTGAATAACTGAAGAAATGAAATATCCGGTAAATGTATCTCCCGCTGCCGTAGTATCAACCACTTTTACTCTGTAAATCCCCTGTCTGTACTGCTCATCCCTGTACTGGTAAACAGCTCCGTTTCCTCCCAGCGTCAGCACAACCTTTGCATTGGGATAGATGGTTTTCAGTTTCTCCAACACCTCCTCCGTATCTGTCTCACCAGTTACCTGTTCTCCCTCAATCTCATTAAGCAGAAACATAGAAATTTTTCCGAAATCGCAAGCATCCAAGGCGCTGTCATAAGGTGATGGATTCAGAATAATCATCATGCCCCGCTCATAAGCCTGGTCTATGATGTAATCCAGCAGATTCACTTCATTTTGAAGCAGCAGAATATCCCCCTTTTCAAAGTGGCTCAGCACCTCATCCACGTATTCCTCCGTAATCCGCCTGTTCGCACCGCCGTACAGCAGGATGCAGTTTTGCCCCTCCTTATCCACCTGAATGATGGTGTGTCCTGATTTACCTGAAATTGTACGGATATAGTCGGTTTTTACACAGCCTTCCTCACAGGCTTTCAAAAGTTCCCCGCCTTCTTCGCCCACCATTCCGGCGTGATACACGGATACCCCTGCCCTGGCAAGTGCAATGGACTGGTTCAGCCCCTTTCCCCCGCAGAATATATCAATGCCAAAGGAGGCCAGCGTCTCTCCCGGCGCCACCATATGGTCAACAGAATACACATAATCTAAATTTAATGATCCAAAATTTAATACCTTCATAATTATTGTCCCTCAAAGTTTCTTATGTCAGGCCGGAAATGCAACGCCAGCTCTCAATATAATGTTTGGATAAGGTGTGAACTCTCCTGTCCGTATTACAAACTTGATATTCTTCGTCATTTTTTTTAATTCTATATGGCTGACCCTCTCTGACCCTACACCAGGGAGCTTCCCCTGTATATAAGAAAGTAACTCCTGATTCTTCTCTGCAATTTCTTCTGCCAGGATATAATATTCCACTTCCGCCTCGTCCAGCACTGCATCCATTACCTGCCGGAATCCAGGAACTCCCCCGCACAAAGCCAGGTCCACAATCTCCACATCCTTTGGGACAGGCATCCCGCCATCCGCTATCATAAATCTATCTTTATGCCCCAGGCCGGCAATCAATCCTGCTAATTGTGCATTTATAATACCTCTTTTTTTCATACCGTTTACCCCTTCTTTTCAGAATATTCTGAATACGGCTCTCAAGAGGGTCAGTCCCTTTTCAAAAGGGACTGACCCTCTTGATGACCTCCTGATGGCCTCCTGATCTTCTCCTGATCTTTTTACTTATTCTCGTTACGGGCCTGGAGTGCCATTTTTGCCTGTAAGTTTCTCTGTACCTGGTCAATGATAACAGCCAGGATGATAACGAGCCCTCTGATAATTTTCTGCCAAAATTCTGTAACCCCGCACATTGTCATACCATCGTTGATAACACCGATAACGAATGCACCTACAATCGTTCCTCCGATGGTTCCCACGCCGCCTGCCATGGAGGTTCCTCCAAGTACGGATGCAGCGATGGCGTTCATTTCCCATGATTCGCCTGTTTTCGGAGTCGCTGATACTAACTGGGATGTTGCAATAATACCTACAATTGCGGAACAAAATCCAGAAAATGCATAGACCCATATTTTTACTTTATCTACCTTGATACCTGATAATTTAGATGCTCTTTCATTCCCTCCGATGGATAGTACATGCCAGCCAAAAGGTGTTTTTTTCAAAATCAGCCCGGCTACAATGGCAATTAGAATGAGGATGACTACACCTGCCGGAATGGCTGTTCCTGCAATATTACGGCCAAACACTTCAAAGCCGGTATTTCCGAGCCCTTCATTTCCTGCCAGTTTTGAGAAGGTTTTACCATCGGAACGGATATTTGCAAATCCTCGCCAGATATACATGGTACCTAAGGTTGCAATGAACGGAGCCACATTAAATTTTGTAATTACAATTCCATTCACCATGCCCATAACCGCTCCGAGAAGTACGGTAATAAGAACTATCATCGGCACGCTGAAATATAAGGTTACACCAAAAATCTTTAATACAAGCCCTTCTTCAATCAGGCCGCCCGCAATCATTCCGGCAAGTCCTGCGATGGAGCCAACGGACAAATCAATGCCGCCGGTAATGATGACATATGTCATGCCGATTGCCAGTATACCGTAGAGCGCCACGTGCTTTGCTACTGTCAGAAGTGCTCCTGCACTCAAAAAGTTATTTGCCGTAACACTAAAGAATATGAGCAGAATAACTAATACAATAAAGGTACGCCCCTTCAAAAGGGTCATCGCCAATTTATTATTTCCTGTTTTTTGATTCGCTGCCATAATTTAACTCTCCTTCTCCTCTTTATGATGGCCCTTGTATGAAGCCAATACCAATGTATCCTGATGTATCTCATCCCCATAAAATTCTCCTGTTTTCAGGCCGTTGGATAACACAATTACCCGGTCTGCGATTGCTACAATCTCCTGCAGCTCCGAAGAAATCACGATGATAGACAATCCCTGCTCCGCGTATTGGTTAATGATATCAAATACCTCCGTTTTAGCGCCAATATCAATACCGCGGCTTGGCTCATCCATTAATAAAATTTTAGGCTCTGTCAGAATACCTTTTCCGATAACTACTTTCTGCTGGTTTCCACCTGACAAGGAAAGAATAGGCAGCTTCTTATCTGCCACTTTAATATGTATATCCTGAATCTGTCCGTCTACTTTTTCCCCTTCTAATTTATTGTCAAGGAACGGACCTTTCGTGTAACGCTTTAATGCCGACAATGAGCAGTTCTTCTCTATATCCAGTGTCTGCACCAGGCCCTGGCCCTGTCTGTCCTCAGGGATTAAAGCAAATCCATTGTCAATCTGCTGTGAGATTGATTTGATATTTAATTCTTTGCTCCCCATAAGTATCTGCCCGGTATGCTCAGGATGAAGCCCCATCAGACATTCAAACACCTCGCTGCGTCCGGCTCCCATTAATCCATAGATTCCAAGAACCTCTCCCTTTTTCAGATTAAAGTCCAGATGATCTACAAGATAGCCTCCGCCCGCCTTTGGCAGACATAAATCCTTTACTTCCAGCACATTTTCAATCTTACTCCAGTCCACCTTCCTGTTTCTCTTAGGGTAAGACTTGGAGCCCCCTGTCATCTGCTGCACAATCCAAGGCACATCAATATCCCCTACATCGGAATCTGCCACATATTTACCGTCCCGGAGTATGGTTACATGATCACCGATTTCCATAATCTCTTCTAACCTGTGGGAAATGTATACGATAGAAATTCCTTCCGCCGTAAGCTCTTTCATAATCTTAAACAGAACTTTAACCTCTTGCTGGCTCAGGGAAGATGTGGGCTCATCCATAATCAGTACTTTCAGGTCATCTTCCACCAAATTTCTGGCAATCTCAATCATCTGCTGCTGTCCTACACGCAATTCCCCAACCTTGGCATTCAAATCCAGAGGATGCTCCAGCCTCTCCAGAACCTTTTTCGCACCGTCCATATGTGACTTATTATCCAGTGCTATCCTGCCCTTAGTCTTCTCTTTGTTCATATAAATGTTCTGATACACGTTCAGATTAGGAAACAGACTCAGTTCCTGATGTATAATGCCAATTCCATGTTTTCTTGCCTCTGTCGTATTCTTGAAATACACTTCCCGGTCTCCGATATACATTTTCCCCTCATTGGGCTGCTCAATTCCGGCAATCATCTTCATCAGAGTAGATTTTCCGGCACCATTTTCTCCAATGAGCACATTCACCTTTCCCTTAAGCAGATCGAAGGATACTTCATCAAGAGCTTTTGTACCGGGGTAAATCTTACTTATTTTTTCCGCATGTAGAAACACATCGTCCCTGCATTTATCATTTTCACCCATAGTCTACTTTCTCCTTTTTATTCAGCAGTGATTACTGTACTTCCAGAACTGCCGGTGTAATAAGCACATCTGTGCTTCCTGATGACACCGTAAATGCGCCTACAAAAGAGAGTGTCTTTCCCTGCAGGGATTCAGGCTCTGCCGGTTCCACAACATCTTTTGCAACGATTGCATTGATTCCCTGGGATACTGCTGCCCATTCTTCCTGATTCTTGTAATCGCCGAACTTGATAAAGCTTAACGTATCCCGGATGGATGATCCTTTGTATACAGGTCCGATCTGAATTTTTATAGCCTCCGCTCCACTATAACCATCCGGCTTCACCGTTAAATATCCTGCCTGGGACTCGGTATTGACTTCCTCCACCGTTCCGGTGCCTTTTACCACATAACTTAGTTCTCCGGAAGTTCCCATAGAATATTTTCCATATTTATCAGCAAGTGCGGTCAGATTCCCCTTTGATTCCGTGAGGAACTCTGTTAAATCCACTGCTGTCTCATTCAATTCCGGAAGTGCGGAGGTTTCCCATATTGCTGCCACATCATCTCCTGCATTAAATTCCACTTCTCCGGTATATTTTCCTTCTTCTCCAATTTTTACAACTTTTACAATTCCACACCCTGTCAGCAGGGCAGATGCAACAAGTGCCAGTGTAAGTCCGAGCGCTATTATACGCTTTTTCATAGCTGCCTCCTCCATATCCTGTAGGATATTTATTTTCCTATCGTCATTTCATACTTCTTTTTACATAAAGAGTGTTTCCCAGGCGAAACTCCATTTTACACACAGGGAAGCATGTTTACACGCCTCCCTGTCTTTTTAATGCTTATGTTTATATCCGATTATTCTGTGAATATAAATCCTGATAATTTACCTACATTGTCAGACGTAATTGCGATACAGTCTACCAGCTGTTTCTCATCTAAGCCTGTTGTTCCGTTCTTTAAGTAATCGTCAGCTTGAATTACTGCCATTTCAGCGATAACTGCAAATTGCTGAAGAGCTGTTCCGGTAGCCTGGCCTGATTTGATTAAGGCTGCCGCTTCATCAGAACCGTCAACACCGATAACAGGAAGTGTCATGTTGTGGGCTGCAAGTGCTGCACAAACACCTTCCAGCATTGTATCATTGCCGCAGATAACACCGTTCAAATCCGGGTTCGCCTGGATAATTGCTTCCATCTTGTCATATGCTTCTGTCTTTTCCCAGTTTGCTGTCTGCTGTGCTACCATTTCCATGTCCGGATACTGGTCAATCACTTCGTGGAATGCTGAAGAACGTACACCTGCATTTGTGTCAGACTCTTTCCCCAATAACTCAGCATATTTTCCTTTTTCACCCATCGCTTCTACAAACTTCTCAGCAATTGCTTTTGCACCCTGATAGTTGTTTGCAACGATCTGAGAAATAGCAACACCCTCCTCGTTGATTTCACGGTCAATCAAAAATGTAGGAATTCCTGCATCTCTCGCTTTCTGAACTGCTTCTACTGTTGCATCAGCGCCTGCATTGTCACAAATGATTGCTGCTGCCTTATCAGCGATTGCACTGTCAAACAATTCTGTCTGCTTGGTCGGATCATCATCGTGAGATACGGTCTTTACTTCATATCCAAGTTCTTTTGCTTTTGCAGATGCTGTGTCAGCTTCTGCCTTGAAAGCCGGGTTAGATACAGACGGTGTAATAATATAAATGATGTTAGAGCCGCCGCCCTTTAACACGTCTGCGCTCTTATCTGCCTCTGCGCTGTCGGATGTCTCTGTTTTTTCCTCTGCTTTTGTATCGGTTGTGTCCTTGCTGGAGCCGCATCCAATTGCCATGACTGTTACCATAGCTGCTGCGAGTGTTGTAGCTAATACCTTTTTGAAACCTTTCATTTTCCAATCCTCCTTATGTGTTATAAAGTAATAAATGTATATATTAACAGGCACCTCCTGTCAATATCCTCTATCGGATTGCTTCCGCAGCTTTTTGTGCAATCCCTTCCCCATTCAGTCCGTAATAGTCAAATACTTCTTTGGATGTTCCGGTAATCACCGGCTCATCCGGCAGCGACATGTTAATTACTTTCTTTGGACACTCACTTCCCACTATCTGGCTGACCATAGACCCCAGGCCCCCGAAGGGTGAGTGTTCCTCTACCGTTATGACTGCCTTCACATTAGATGCTGCCTTAACAATGGCTTCTTTATCCAATGGCTTTACACAGTACATGTCTATAACTGTAGCGCTGATTCCCTGCTCTTTCAGAAGTGCTGCTGCCTCTGCAGATGGTTTTACCATCTCTCCGCATGCAATGATTGCAACATCCTTTCCTTCTGTTAGCACCGTTGCTTTGTCCATCTCAAACGGTACATTACCTTCCACGTACACATCATCCACTGCATTTCTTCCCACACGTATGTAAGCCGGCTTATTATCTTTCAGCAATGCCTTCGTGAGACATTCCGTCTGCAGCCTGTCGCTTGGAAGATAGACTCTCATATTCGGAACTGCTGACATAGCCGCAATGTCCTGGGCAGAATGATGGCTCATACCCAATGCACCATAACTAACACCACCGCTGATACCGATGAGTTTCACATTGGTGTTGGAATATGCTACATCCACTTTAGCCTGCTCATAGCTTCTGGTCGAAAGAAAACATGCAGGGGATACCGCATAGGGCTTCTTACCACATTTTGCAAGTCCTGCTGAAATACCTACCAGATTCTGCTCTGCAATTCCGGTCTCTACGAACTGCTTTGGAAACTCCTCAGCAAATGGGGTGAATGAACCACTGCCCCTTGAATCACTGCAAAGTGCTACTACATCTTTATCTGTTTTCGCTGCTTCCATTAACACTTCACATATCACCTGTTTATTCGCTATCTTAGCCATGAAGCGCCGCCTCCTTTCGCTGGGCAAGATCTTCTTTAATCTGTGCCAGTTCCTCCCCTGTAGGAACCTTATGATGCCAGTTTGCCTTGTTCTCCATAACGGCCGAGCCTTTTCCCTTCACTGTATTGGCAATAAGTACAGTAGGTCTGCCCTTTACAGTCCTGGCCTCTTCAAATGCCTCTTTTAACTGTCCGATATCGTTTCCGTCCTTTACATCAATGACATTCCACCCAAAGGAAGCAAATCTATCATGCAGGTCATCATGCCCCATGACATCCTCTGTATTTCCTGAAATCTGCAGACGGTTCCTGTCAACCACTGCACACAGGTTATCCAGCTTATACTGACTGGCGGACATAACGCCTTCCCATACGGAACCTTCTGCCAGCTCACCGTCTCCCATCACCGTGTAAACTCTGTAATCCCGGTCATCCATCTTACCAGCCAGAGCCATTCCTACGCTAACCGGAAGTCCATGCCCCAGAGAGCCTGAATTCATCTCAATACCAGGTATTTTGTTATTCGGGTGTCCAATGAACTTGGAGCCAAATTTGCTGAACTGTGCAATGGCATCCTTAATATCAAAGAACCCCTTTGCAGCCAGTACGGCGTAATAAGCTTCTACAGAATGTCCTTTGCTCATAACAAACCTGTCACGGTCCGGGTCGTTCACATTCTCAGGGCTGATATTCATCTGGTTAAAATAAATCTCCGTCAGCACTTCCATGACACTCATGTCACCGCCGATGTGTCCGCCTTTGCCTTCCACAATCATATCGATTACATTCTCTCTTAACTCATAAGCCAATGCTTTCAGATTTTCCATCCTTATTCTCCTCTTAAATATGCTTTTACATCTTCTTCAACAGGGTCATACAAGTCCGGCTTCACACCAATATATTTACATGCCTCATATAACACCGGCACCACATCCTTGTGAATGCCCACACAGTGGTGTATGTATGGACCTTCCACAATTTTTGCTTCCAGCCTTTTAATATTCTCTACCTCTATCCAAAGATAAGTTCCCATTCCCTTTGGCCCTTCTACACCCTTTGCATTCCCCAAAAGCATGGAATATTCGCCATTGTCTCCGTCAAAACGGCACAGTGTAATATCACCGTGTTTTGCCTCTGCCGTCAGGCTGCCCGGGTGCTCAAATGCCAGGGGGTATGTCAACTGCGGCTTCTCCTTTGCCACTGAAATGGGCCACGGCCCACAGTGCTGCAGCAGCTCACCGTTCTCAATATCAGGGTGGCGTATGGTCCAGTCTGCGAAGAATCCTCTTGTCTCATCCATTCCTGCTGCCTCTACCAGAAGGGCAGTGATGGCTCCGTGAATATCCGTCTCACAGACTATCGGAATTCCTTTTTCATTCAGGATGGCATTGGCTGCGCAAGGCATGATTCCCAATTCTGTCTGCAATGCATTCCAGCACTGGATAGCCCCTGCCTTACATCCATATTTATCAACCAGCTGCTCCATAGCGACCGCCAGAGCCGCCACATTTTCCACCTGGCTCTCTTTAATCCTGACATCCATATTTTCGTTGATATATGCAATTGTCTTAGCTATTTTCTTACCTTCAGATTTCACTGCTTTTACCTCTTCCGTCAGCTCAGTCATTGGAATCGGTGCAAGCTGGATGTTGAATTTCTCCAGCAATTCACCTTCATTGCACATTGTAGTCCAGAAATCGAAAGGTCTTGTTGAAATCTGAAGAATGCGCATATTGCGGAAAGTTTTTACCACATTACATACTGCAAGAAAATCCCTTAATCCCCTCTCAAATACCGGATCGTTCAGTCTGCAATTTGTCATATATGTAAATGGAATCTGGAATCTGCGGAGCACCTTCCCGGTTGCAAACAGGCCGCACTGTGTATCTCTCAGCCTGACACCATTTTCATCCGGCCTCTCATCCAAAGGTCCCCAAAGCAGTACCGGAACATTCAGCTCCTTTGCAAGTCTTGCACAGACGTACTCCGTACCGAAATTACAGTGCGGAAGAAACAACCCATCAATTCCTTCAGCTTTAAACTTAGCTGCTATCCGCTTTACATCATTATCATCATAGAGAAGACCTTCTTCATTGATATCATCTATATCTATAAAATCAATGTCCAGTTCCTTCAGCCTGCCGGCTGTCAGCCCTCTGTACTTAATTGCATCCGGAGCGCTGAAAATGCTTCTTCTCGTAGGTGCATAACCTAATTTAATTGCTGCCACTTTTTTTCCTCCATTCTTTCCTTATCTTCCTGCCTGGTTACTGTTCACAGGTGACCTGTAACCCTGCTTGTTCTATATGATTGATATCCATAACACTGCCCCTTTCAAGGAACTTTGTGCCAACCTGGATTTTCATCCTCACCTGTCTCCCGGAATACTTGATGTGGTCCAGCGCCCGTCTTACCGCCACTTCCCCCATCTCCTGCTTATATACGTGTATTGTTGTAAGCCCCGGCATAGATACCGCACCAAAGCGGATATCGTCAAATCCTACTACAGAAACCTGTTCCGGAATTTTTATCCCCTTTTCTTGTAAAGCTCTTATAGAGCCTAAAGCAATAACATCATTATCTGCAAAAAATGCAGTGGGAAGTTCAGGTTCTTTCTCCAGATAATGTTTCATATCTTCATATGCTGTCTCAATCTGAGTTCCCAGCGTCACTATATACTCCGGCTTTTCTGTGCAGCTATACTTGCCCAGAGTCCGGTAATATCCATACTCTCTGTACTGGAAGGCTTTGATTCTATAATCACCCCTGAGGTAGCCAATCTTTCTGTGCCCCTTTTCAATCAGGTATTCTACTGCATTGCAGGCAGCATCTGTATTGTTAATCAGTACCGCATCAAATATCATGTCTTCACACCAGCCGTCCAGCACAATGATGTATCCTTTGTAATTCATAAAGGAGCTGTAGTCTTCCTCTAACATCTCCGTACCTAAAAGTATTACTAACGAATTTACATCATCTGTCACTTCCTTTAACCGCTCTTCAAAGTTGGAATCTTCACAATTGAGGTGGCTGAATGTAGTCTCATACCCCAGGGCCTTTGCCTGACGCTCCACGCCTTCGATCATTGCGGGAAATATCAGGCTGTCATCAATGATCCGTCCATTTTTCCGGTAAGTTACAAACCGGATTTTTGTAGCTGTCTTCTCTGCCTGATACCCCAGTTCTTCAGCCGCCCTGAATATCTTCTTAGAGGTTTCTCCGTTTACCCCTTTCTTGCGGTTCAAAGCATTTGAGACAGTTGCCGGGGAGAAGCCTGTAACCTGGCTGATTTGTTTTATGCTGACTTTCACTTTTTCACCGCCCCTTAACTCTTTATGTCTACATTATAAACGTTTACATAAATATTTCAATAGTTTTCATTTAAAAATATTGTTATAATCTTTATTTTGTTTACTTATCATAGATTTTACTCTACTTATTTGTATATTTTTTATAATAATTCTAGTTCTACTTCTTATTTCCTCTTTACTTCAAACTGGTTTTTGTTAAATCTTTATATAAATATTCATATAAACGTTTATATAAATTATTTCCCTATGCATTTTAATACCTTGTGAGCTTGAGACATCAAAAGTTTTTACACGAAAAACGCCTGTGGTTTTTACACCTCAGGCATCCCCGGCCACAAATAAAATTGATATTTGGATAAAGTACAGAAATTGCTCGGTTTCAATAGCAACATAGGGGCAAATCTTGTTTATTCATAATCTAAAATGTCTGCAGTTTTTACACCACAGACATTTTTATATCTCCCGTACACTCCCGCGTTCCACGAAGTCAGTACAGACCTGTATTTTCATTTTTACTTTCTTGGGGTCTTCGATAGACATTGCCAACTGCCTCACTGCCATCTCCCCCATCTCATGCTTATATACATTAATAGTCGTCAGGGGCGGATCGGAAATCGCCCCAAAACTCACATTATCAAACCCTATAATAGACACATCTTTCGGAATGCCATAACCATATTCCTTCAGTGCCCGCATTGCTCCGATAGCAATGGTATCATTATCCGCAAAGAATGCCGTAGGAATTACAGAAGCCTTATCCAGATACTGCTTCATCCCTTCGTACGCCGTCTCAATCCTTGTCCCAACCGTAGCTACATATTCCTGCCTGAACGGAATTCCTTCCCGGCTCAGTACCCGCTGCAGCCCAATTTCCCGATATCTGAATGCCTGAATCCGAAAGTCTCCGCGTATGTACCCTATATCCCGGTGCCCTTTATGCAGCAGATATTCCGCTGCCCGTGCTGCAGAATCCGTATTGCTTATCAGCACACTGTTAAAGAAATGCTCATCACTCCAGCCATCCAACAAAATCACCTTATTCTGCGCACGCTGAAAAGGTTCGAAATCTTCCTCCATCATCTCTGTTCCCAAGAGAACCACAGCACTTTCTGTATCAGACAAAATTTCCTCTATCTGCACCCGGCATCCCACATCATTTACATCTACATGGCAAAACACCGTATCATATCCCATCTTCTTTGCCTGGCGCTCCACCCCCTCAATCACTGCCGGGTGAAACGGACTGTCATCAATAATCAATCCATTTCTCCGAAAAATAACAAAGCGGATTTTTTTAATCTTTTCCTCGGTACGATAGCCAAGTTCCTCTGCCATCTTCAGAATTTTCTCCGAAGTTTCCCGGTTCACGCCCTTCTTGTGGTTCAGGGCATTAGACACTGTAGCGGGAGAGAATCCCGTAAGCTCACTGATTTTTCTTATGCTTACCTTCATAACAATTGCCCATCCTTTCAAAAATGGAGTGACTGGCAGCTAAAGTCACACATAAAATTATTATATATCAACTGCTTTCAAAAGAAAAGATATTATTACAGAACCCTTTAAGCACCTTTTATAAGATAAATACTATTTATTGTCATACTCAGATAGAAGCAAAGCAAGTTGAAGGTGGAAACAATCGGATACACTGGAAAGTTCTGCTCCCAAAATTTCTTCGCATTTCTTTACCCTGTATTTAATCGTATTCCGGTGAAGGAACATGTTTTCAGCCGTCTTTGTAATACTGTTACCTGAAAACAGATATGTATACAACGTTTTTCGCAGTTCCTCCTGCATTTGGTTTTGCGGAAATGCCAGTTCCTTTAATGTAAATCTGCAAATATCTTTCCGCTCTCTTTCCGGTACAAATTTAAAAAGTTCCATGATGTCTTTAGGTTTATAGCTCAAAAGATAAGAATATTCTTCATTTCTTTCTCCATTCTCCATACAGTCTTCCGCTTCCTGATAGGAATTTTTTATATTTAAAATGGATGAAATAATGCCGCCTTGTGCAATAGTAATTCTTTTACCAAATCTTCCTTTTATGTAATTATAAAGCTGGGCGTATCTTTCTTTTAATTCAGTCTTTTTCCCTTGTATTAAAAGTATATATCTCCATTTTGATTCCTGGGGGAAAATTAATACGTCCTTTTCTTCTCTTTCCTCCAACCATTGTTTTATCCATGCATAAACCAAAATATAACTCTCTTCACTTTGGGAAAAACAATCAGAATCAAACTTCTTCCTCTTTGAGCTTTCCATGGATATCAGAACAATCTGATATTCTGCGGCTGCTGTAAATCCATAAGCTCCTCCTATGGACAACACTTGTCTTTCCGTCCACATCTTATCACCCAACTGTTCCAGAAGAATATAGAAAAACTCCTCCAGGGTCTTCATATGGCTGTACTGTACATACAGATCTCTATAAAAATAAAGTCCCAATGCCATAAGTACCAGCTCCATAGTTAAGACAAGTTGTTCTTTTCCCTCAGGATTAAAATTCAGTACAATCAAATAATTTGTGTTCCTGCCTATCCCTTTGATTGGATAGATACAATATCTTTTTTCCTCTTCTTCGTAGAGATAATAAGAATCTTTCTCCAGCGCCCCATTATTCATAAGTTTTTCTATAATCTCGACACCTTTTTTTCTATCGGCCTTGCTGAAGGTATATCCATAATCCTGAATCTTTCCGAACATGTCCACAGCCATCACAGGCTTATTCAAAATCGCGGTCAGGTTATTTAAGATATTCTTCATAGAACTCCCGCGGAGAATTAAACTAGATATGTTTCTATGAATATTCACCGCACTTAAAAAGTTATCATTCTGGTTATTCCATATATAAGACAAAATTTCATGGTATACTTCCCCCAGTGTCATATTCATGGGAATCTGAAAAAGAGGAATTCCAAGACGGTCTGCCGTTTCCAGGACATACTCATCCAGTTCATCAACATAGCGCCCCAGCTTAATTGCAATGCCAGCGCAGTCGTGCCCGTTCAATGCCTCAAGAAATTCACACAAAAGCTGTGGGTTGTTCTGAAATGCCATGCCAGTCATAAGTAAAAACGTATTCTGAGGAATATACTTTTCTACATCCGGTGTCTCTGTAGACTCTACAGTCATTACGTCCCTAGATAAATCAGCGTTCTTATTCAAAACTTTTAGATATCTGAATCGTTCTTCTCTCAGCAGTTCTTCTAAAATCATTAATTTTCCTCCCGGATAACCCCTTTCACGCTTTTACGGACTACTCTATATTATTATCTTATCATCCCCACAAACAAAAGAAAAGGGCTTATTCAGAGGTGCAGCAAAAGCCTCTGAATAAGCCTCAATATTATTTATAAATAACCGTTCCGGTCTTTCCAAGAAGACCTTCTCTGGCTTTTCCCAAAAGGGTGATGAGCGCCCTTCGGTTCATCCCGGAAGCTGCAAATTCCATAGCCGCCTCCACTTTTGGAAGCATCGAGCCAGGTGCAAATTGTTCCTGCTTAATATAGGCGTCCGCCTCATCCAAGGACATACTTTCCAGCCATTGCTGGTTTTTCTTGCCAAAGTTAATAGCAATTTTCTCCACAGCCGTAAGAATTACAAGAAAGTCTGCCCCGATTTCTTTTGCCAAAAGAGCACTTACAAAGTCTTTATCGATTACAGCGCTGATCCCTTCCAATTCTCCGCCCTTTTCTGCTACCGGAATTCCGCCTCCGCCACAGGCAATCACCAGATCCCCTTCATCAATAAGCCGCTGGATTACATCCAGTTCTATGATTTTTTTTGGTTTCGGGGATGCTACGGTGAGACGATAGCCCCTTCCTGCATCTTCCATGCATTTCAAGCCCTGCTTTTCCATGATTCTGGCTTCTTCCTTTGACATGAAACGGCCGATTGGTTTAGTAGGATGTTCAAATGCAGGATCGTTGGCGTCCACACCTACCTGGGTCAATATAGAAACTATATTCTTTTGGATATTTCTCTTTTCCAGTTCCGCCTTAATGGCGCGCTGTAATTCAAAAGCAATATATCCCTGACTCATTGCAACACATGACGGCATAGGAACCTGAGTATACATCGAATATATCTGGTTCAGTTCATCCATGGCAGTCTGAATCATTCCCACCTGAGGTCCATTTCCATGTGTAAGCACCACTTTAAAGCCTTCTTCAATTAAATCAGAAATGATCAGCGCCGTTCCTTCTACTGCTTTTCTTTGTTCTTCATAATTATAACCCAGCGCATTTCCGCCCAGCGCAATTACTACCACCTGTTCTTTCACTTTATTACCCTCCTGTATGATTATTCAAAATATTATCATCCAGTTCTCCTGCACTTTTTGCAATCATCATAGCCGCCAGAGCATCCACGTCTACATTTAATATTGTCCTGAACATTCCGGAAAACCAATCAATGCCCGCCATGATAGCAATTCCTCCAAGAGGAAGTCCCAAACTTGGAACTACTATGGTAAGAGCTACAATTCCGCCGCCAGGCACTACCACGGTACCAAGACATGCAAGAGACGCCAGAACCACTATCTTCAGAAGCATTTCTATGGTAACCTCCTGACCGTATATTTGTGCAATGGTTACCACTGCCAGTGAAAGAAACATAGCCAGTCCATTGCTGTTTAATGACATTCCCAGTGGATTTACAAGATCGGAAATCCGCTTACTCACTCCCAGCTTTTCTTCACTGTCTTTCATCTTCACGGGCAGAGTAACTGCAGAAGATGTGGTGGTAAAAGCCACCACAGTCATATTTGCAATTTTTCTAGAGAGATTAAAAAACCCTGTTTTACAATAAGCGGCTGTAACAGCCACACAAAACGCAAGATGTAGAAATGTTCCCACTGCCAGTATTAAGAGAAACTTTATAAGAGGAAGTAAAATCCCGACTCCCGATTTTCCAACCGTAGCTGCTATCAGAGCACCGATTCCAATGGGCGCAAATATCATAATCTTGCTTACCATCTCTATAAGGATTCCATTAACTTCCTCCAGCAGGTCTAATATACGGCTTGATCCTTTTTTCCCCTTCATAATGCTGGTCCCAATTCCAAACAAAATAGCAAAAACAATGACCTGAATCATATTGCCTTCCGTCATAGCATTCACAATATTGTTCGGAGCGAATGATAAAAGCATATCCTGAAGGCTCATCTCCTTCGCGGCAAACGCTGCTGCATTAAGATCTGTCTCAATAAGTACTCCCCTGCCCGGCTGTAAAACCATGCCAAAGATACATCCGATTGCCGCCGCAATTATGGTGGACACTCCAAATAAAATAAGTATTTTCACACCCAGGTTTCCCAATTCGGAAACCTCCAGTCTCCCAACCGCTTCAATTACAGCCCCCATAATCAGGACGATAACGGACATCTGAATGAGCCGCAGAAAAATATTTCCTACAACTTCTACCGGGGCGATTGCCTTTCCCCCTATAAGCCCAGCTATGATTCCAAGGACCATAGCTGCTATAATCTGATTTGTTAAACTTATTCTTTTTTTTGTTTTTTTACTATTCTCCATATTTTACACCATGTTTTGCTATCTCTAGTCCTGTCAGGAAACCCGCAAACATGTCCCTTCCTGACGTGTGCCCATAACTCAGAATTTTATAAAAATTTTTCTTCATTTCTCCTTCGTCTGCATTGACATAAGCCTTCATAAAGCCAATCCAGGAACCGGAAAATGCTCCTTCAGCCGCACAAATAAGCTGATTCGCTGCAACATCTGTGGTATATCCCTGATCCAACAGATTTTTTATGGCATCTCTAAACTGGAGGCAGGTAAAATGATAAATCTCATCCGCCGCCAAAATTCCTGTTAAATAGTCATCTCCCGAAGGAGTTAGTCCGGGACCTGATCCCACCCATTGGGTAAGTATCATTTCCAGCTTTTCCCCGGTTCTGACCGCTTCTGCCAGTTTTTCTTTTTTTTCTCCCAGAAGGCCTCCGGCACTTCTGATGGATTCTCCAAAACCTGTCTGCAGGCTGTCAAACTCCGGGAAATTCAGAGTCGGGGGATCTCCCCATAAAGCAGACAAAACAGGAAGGGTGTTTGAAAAAGCCCTTGCCTGTTTTGTCTTAAGGCACCCCCTGGCCGTAACAAAACTGCTGTCTTTCCAAAGAACTGTCTCTAATTCTGCCAACCAGTGCAAATCCGAAAGCTTCTCCGGCGAAATCACAATTCCATATGGAAGAATCTCATTTTCCTTATTTCCGATAAATACCAGCCTCCCCTCCGCCTCTACATTAATTCCATGGGGAAAACGGCTGTGTATCGAATATACATGTTCTTCCTTTAACCTGTCCTGCAGCTGAATGGAAATAATCTTTGCTGAGATTTCCATTGGCATTTCCTCTATTTTTTCTGATATCCAAGCTTTTGAGCATAACCCAGCACGGCCTTTTCAAAGCACTGGATCGGAGGATGTACAGTTCCGGCACCAATCTGTCCATAGCCTGCCACTTTATGCGCAATACCTGTATTGATTACCGGTGTAATACCTTTTTCAACCACTTTTCTGGCATCAATTCCCAGACAGATCCCCTGAAAACTCCATGTAGGAATGGTAAAGTTCGGATTTCTTCCAATACAAATTTCCATCATTTCTTCACTGGTGTCTCTTGCGTCTTCATAACCGCCGGCACCAACAAAACGTGTTACCGCGGGTGCTGCAATCATAGCCATACCACCCACACCAAAAGTCTCTGTAATAGCACTGTCACCCATATCCGGACTGGCATCTTCTCCGTCATAGCCTGTAAAATATAGTCCCTGAGGTGTATTAACCGGAGCAGTAAACCACTCGTCTCCCATTCCACTGATACGGATACCAAAGTTTTCTCCGTTTCTGCACATAGCGGTGACAACAGTTCCTTCCTGAATCAATCTTGCTCCATCCATAATTGCCTTACCGGTTGCCATCATGATATTCAAGAAGAACTGGTCAGTATCTGCCAGGAACTGAATGACTTCCTGCTTTTCTTTCTCATCAATATCCAGCCTTGTGATAATCGGAACAACCTCCTTCATAAATACCAGCGATCCCGCGATATTTCTCTGGTGGAATTCATCACCCATGGCGATTGCCTTAGCCATCATGGGACCTACATTAATTCCTCCATCCAGAGTACGTATTGCCTTCCCAAGAATTGGTCCAAGAACGTTTTTCATCCAAGTCAGACGGTCCACTACTTCCTGTGAATATGCACCGAAACGAAGTACTTTTCCGATGCCTTCGTTCATAGTACAGTAAGCCCTGTTTCCATCTGTAGTATTTTCTACAACAAAAACCGGCATATTTGCAGATGTTAAGCCACCCATAGGTCCCACTGCCTGTACATGATGGCATGGAATAAAGGTTACTTCGCCTTCAGTCAGCATTCTTCTGGCTTCCGTTTCATCTGCAGCCCAACCCTCGAACAGTACCGCACCTATACAAGAGCCCTGCATAGGGTCCGGCATATTTTCCCACAGAATCGGAGGTCCCGCATGAAGAAGAACTTTCCCCTCTTCAAATTCCCGAATTACGGTTTTGGCCGGTACAACATCTAACAGTACCGGATTTGCAGCTACGATTTTTTCAATCACTGCCTGATTTGCATCATCGATTGTCTGGTAGCTCATGTTCTTCTCCCTCCTTTATGCAAAAGTATAGTTTCTAAGGAAACTAAGTGCCTGAATCAGTTCCATGTCGCCTCCGGCAGCTGGCGCCCAGTCAAACTGCTCCACTTCGCAGTCAAATTCTCTCAACACTTCTGCAAAGCTTTGAAGACCGATGTTGATAATCTTTGGTTTATTTCCAAATAAAGCTTTGACTTTCTGGGAAACTTCCACTTCAACAATTTCTTTTGCCTCTGCCTCAACAATTTCTTTTTCCGCTTCCTGATAGGTATAGCCTGCACAGAAAAGTGCGGTTTCTACAGCCTGCTTGTTGCTCTCACATACAATCACGCCTGCATCTTCCATGAGTTTCTTCTGGTAATCATATCCCTGAGGGTCCAGACGTGTTCCGCATACCGTTGTCACAAAGAACAATTTGCGGCTGTCTTTTTCCGCTTTTTCTTTCAGACTCTGAATTGCCGGAAGGAGTGCTTTTGCCATATCCTCGTGGGAGCCATATCCCAGAACAATATCAAAGAGAATCACACCTGTAGTCTCATCGTCTGCCGCTTCCTCCATACATTCAATTCTTTTTGCCGGATCAATCATTGGATGAGGCTTGCCCTGTGTATAAACATCATCACCAAGGTCTACCACAATATGGCCTTCATGATTTAACATAAATCCTTCCTTTTTTCCAGACTTCACATCAAGACCCATAGTATCTTTGAACATCATGGCAGCTTCACTTGCCAGGGTTCCGCCTGAATAATATGCTTTGATAGTCTTTTTCTCTTCTTTGCTATAAGGGTCTGCGATGTTTGGTGTGAAGGCATTAGCAGTAACCTTTTCACCTCTGGCTAACTGCACTGCAATTCTGGCAGCCTCGTCCAGTGTATAAGCATGATAGAATCCGTCTGTGTGCACTTCCGGTTTTTCTCCAAGGAATAAAGTCACAACCGGTTTTTTATAATTAGAAAGACGTTTTAGGATTTTGTCACGCACTTCTTTTGCAGGCGGTTTGGAAATAACAATTACAATTTTCACTTCCGGATCCTGTTCCATTGCATTGATTGAATCCAGCATGGTGATACCCCCCACCTCAGAAGCTAAATCTCTTCCGCCGGTTCCGATAGCATTTGTCACCCCTTCTCCAAGCCTGTCAATGATTGTAATCAGTTCCTGAATACCTGTTCCTGATGCACCAACAATACCAATGTTTCCTTTTGTTACTTTATTTGTAAAAGCAATCGGCACGCCCTGAATAATCCCGGTCCCGCAGTCAGGTCCCATTACCAGGAGACCTTTCTCGTGGGCTTTTTTCTTCAGGCTTACTTCATCCTCTAATTTCACATTGTCGCTGAACATAAATACATGAAGCCCTTCATCAAGCGCCCTGTCCGCTTCGGCTGCAGCGTAAATTCCAGGAATGGAAAAGACTGCAAGATTTGCATCAGGCAGTTCTTTCAGTGCCTGTTCCCAGTTCTTTGCTGCTTTTCTTCCAGATTTCCCCTCATTTTTAGATGCCTGGTTCTTTAAGAAGTCTTCTGTCTCATCAAGAACTGCCTGAACCAGGTCTTCTCTTTCCACATCTACAACGATTGCCATATCATTGGCTCCAGCTGCATTCAACTCTTCTCCGTCCAGGCCACTGGCACGGAAAATATCTTTGTTTGCCGGTGTCGCCATCATGATGGAAACTTTGTTGATTCCTTCCATTGCATTGATTTTATTTGTAAGGAGCATCAGGACTACGGAGTCCTGATAGCTGCCTTTTTTTATCACAGTTTTAATCATATTCTTTACCTGCCTTTTACTCTGCAAACCGGTTTTTGTGGTCGTAGCGGTCAAAATGGATATCGTCGCTGATTAAATAATTGTAAATATCATCAACGATTTCGATACCGCCATTCTTTTCATAATTCGCCTTACGCAAAAGTCCTCTTTCTCCCGGATAGTAAACTTTATCGTATCCCTCTCCCGGTTTTGCTTGTGCCAGTTCATCCAGGCATGCAGACATATTCTTCTTAAACTCTTCCAGAGGTATAAATCTGGACGGGTCGATTACAATATGAAGCTGTCCCAATTCTCTTCCTTTTGTCAAATCGTCATACATGGAACTTACATGCTGACCAAAAGGAACACCTGTCATAATACCGGATAAGATGTCCACCATCATCATAAGGCCATATCCCTTTGCACCGGCAATTGGTACCAAAGCATTTACTTTCATGGAATCTGTAGTTGGTTTTCCATCTTCATCTACTGCCCATGTATCTGGGATTTCCGCTTTTCTTGAACGTGCGTACAGAACTTTTCCCCAAGCCTGAACAGTGGTCGCCATATCAAAAATCACTCTTCTCTCATCTGCTGAGGGTGCTCCGAAGGCAATCGGATTGGTTCCGTAGAATGGTTCTGCACCGCCAAATGGGATAGCCATTGGGTCGGACTGGCACAGGGTCAATGCTACCAGGTCCTGTTTTGCTGCCATCTCTACATAGTAGCCAATGCTGCCGCTGTGAGAGATATTTCGTATCCCCACTACAGCAATGCCGTTCTCTTTTGCCATTTCAATGGCTTTTTCCATACCTACAGTTGCTCCCACATATCCACAGCCGTTATCAGCATCCAGCATTGCACTGCATGGACCTGTTTTTGTAAATTTAATATCAGGCTCTATAGTGATTCCGCCTTTGGAGATTCTTTCACTGTAATATTCCACCCGAACCGCTCCGTGTGAATGAATTCCTCTTTCATCAGACCAGGTCAGAACTTCTGCCATCATATCTGCATGATCTTCCTTTAATCCGGCTTTCACAAATTTATTTTTCATTAAATCCTTCAGTTCGCTGCGCTCTAATTTCAAAATCTTGTCCTCCACTCTTTTATTTATGATCTGTAACTGTTCAAAGCCATGAACAGTTACTATAATCTCACATCACGATTACAATCCTTGGAATAAACATACGCAAACATTTCACCCCGTCCTATACCATACGCAGCCTGTGGACAATAAGCTGACATAAACAGGTAATCACCCTTTTTCACTGAGATCCATTCATTGTCAAGTACATACATTCCTTCTCCTGAATAAACATAAGCACCATGCTCCTGTACATGCGTCTCAATATATCCATGACATGCACCCTGTTTGAACGCCAGAATGTGGAAATTCATATCAAATCCCAAATCACCTGCGGCCGGAAGGAAGTCTTTCACGAGAACATCTTCCATTCCTTCATAGTTTACCCAGTCTACATTGTTAATATTTTCAATTACGGTGTGTGCTTCATATCCTTCGATTCTGTCATAAAGCCTCTTGTATAAGAACCCTCTTGCTTTTTTGTCCCCTGCATTTTCAAAGTACAGTTTCGTTCCTTCCGGGCAGAAAATATATCCGCCATCGGTTAATTCCGCTTCTTTTTCACCATTCCATACTTTCACTGTTCCTTCAAGTATATAGAAGAAAATTTCCTCGCCTGCTGCTCCGAATCCCTGCTTATTGCCTCCGCCAGGTTCGGCGGCTACCAGATAATCCACGAAAGATGCTCCTAATTTAGGAGACGCTAAAATAGTAATTTCACAATTGTCAAATCCTGGAATTGTATTTTTCACCAGGCCGTCTGGTTCAATTACCGCATAATTATCCTTCTTGATAATAGATCGTGTGCTTAAAATATCTTTTCTGTATCCTGTTACTCCATTTAAATAACTCATATTTGTTACTTGCTCCTTTCAGTTAAAACATTATGCACTTTTTTTCATCATGCTTCCTGCATTACATATCAGGAAGAAAATTGTTCCTATCAGCAGCAGAGCTGCTCCGATATAGAATCCAAACTCTCCGGAGCCTGTAGTGTCTATGATTTTTCCTGTCAGCGCAGGAGCAACTACAGAAGAAGACATTCCGAAGAAATTAAACATACCCAGGGTAGTTGCCACACTTTTGGGATCTGCATTATCTGATACATGAGAAATCAGTACTGGGTCTACTGCCATTTTTCCGAGGAAACCATACAGCAGAAGAATCACTGCAAGGAGTCCCGCGCTGGGTACGAACATGGAAACTGCAATTAACACAAATGCCGCACATTCAAGTCCTGTAACAATTCCTGCCTTGTATTTCCGTTTCTTATCAGATAAATGTGCGAAGAATAACGCACCGGGAACTGCTGTTACGGCAATCATGGATACTACCAAACCTACAAGTCCGCCTGAAATTCCACGCTCAGATTCCAGGAAGGACGGCAGCCAGGTTACGATCAGATAGTAAGCATAGCAGGTCGTAAAATACAAGAAGTAGCATGAAATCAGCTTGATGCTGAACAAGTTTGTTTTACCTTTCACTTCTCCCTTTTCTTTCGCTTCTACTTTTGCCTGGCCCATTGCCTTTTTCTCTGCTATATTGTCTTTTATAGCAATGGCAAACCATATAACGAGAAGTACAATCAGAGTAGCTGAGATAGATACCATAACCTGCCACGGTAATTTAAGTTGTTTTACCACAAAACTGGAACCGGTCATACCGAGAATCATACCAAGTGCGGAACCACTGTTTACAATGGCTGTTGCAAGTCCCTTTTTCTCAGGCGGAACATGCTGTGCAGTTAAAGAAAAGGCTGCTCCGTAATAAGTACCACATCCTACACCCGCTAATACACCTCCCAAATAAAGTGCTGAAAGACTATGTCCGGAGGCTACACAAAATGCACCTATTGCAAAGATAATAAATCCGGGTATCAATACCCTTTTCTGTCCAAACCGGTCTACCAGAAATCCGGAAGGAATCTGCATTGCTGTATATCCAAAAAAGTAACAACTTGCAATTAATCCCATTGCTGCATTTGTCTGGGGTCCGATTGTCTGCTGAATTTCTCCGTATATCGGTGATAACATAGCACGGTAGATCCAAATAATAGTCCATCCAAGACAGAATGTGAAAACAATGGTTTTCCAATAATTTTTATTTATAGCTTTTTCCATGGGGGTCTCTCCTTTTCCTCTAGTACGCAAGCTTGTAAAGTGTATACTTTAACGCTTCAATACCCTGCTGCAAATCTTCCAACTTCGTTGCCTCTGCTGGATTGTGACTGATACCTTTAATACTTGGAACAAAAATCATTCCTGTTGGTATATATTTGGCAATAATCTGAGAATCATGTCCGGCACCGCTGTGCAGCACTCTGTAATTGAGTTTCTGTTCCTCACACGAAGCTTTGATGATTTCAATCATTTCCTCTGCCATCGGAACCGGTTCTTCATCCATCCAGCAGTCAATGTCTATTTTCACTCCATGTTCTTCGGCAATCCGCTTCATGTCATTTTCAATTTCTTTTGTAAATGACTGGAGAAATTCCTTGTCTGTATGACGACAGTCCATAGTAAAAAGGGCTTCTCCCGGAACTACGTTGACAGTGTTGGGTTTTACATTAATTTTCCCAAAAGTAAGTACTAATGGGTCTCCTGCTGCTTTTGCCTTTGCAATAGACTCTGTTACAATCTGTGCATACACCTGAATTACATCGTGACGATACTTCATCAGTGTAGTTCCTGCATGATTCGCTTCGCCCTTCAGTTGGATGTTGTAACGTTTCTGTCCCACAATTCCGCTGATTACGCCTACGGATTTGCCTTCCATCTCCAGTGTGTTTCCCTGTTCGATATGTAACTCCACAAATTGTTTTATCCCATCCATAAGAGAATCTTTTGTCTCCTGGAAGTCAAATCCACACTGGTGCATGGCATCCACAAAACGGATTCCGTCAATGCTTTCAATACTAATGACTTCCTCCTCGTTCTGGATGTGAAATAAATTCTTACTGCCCCAGAATACGGCAGGGAATCTGCTGCCTTCCTCCTCCGCTATAGAAAATACGGCAAGGTTTTTCTTTGGTTTTCCATATGTCTCAAGCAGGTCTGCAATTGCTAAGTATCCTCCGATGATTCCCAATTGGCCATCTAAGGTTCCACCGTTTACAACAGTATCCACATGGGAACCTGTTCCTATTGTTTCTCCGGTCCCATCTGTTCCTTCCAGAGTCCCTTTCAGGTTTCCAATTTCGTCAAACTCCGCCTTCATTCCCAGTCTTTCAAATTTTTCTTTCAGGGCTTTCTGTGCGTCCAGCCACTCTTCTGTATAGAGAAGCCTCGTCATACCCCCTGTATCATTCGCTCCGAATGATGAAATCCAATCCAAAGTCTTTTTGACGTCTTCACACGTAATACTCATATTCCCTCCTTCTTGCTTTATGTGTTTTGCACAACTGCATATTTATTTCCTTTTATTATATATATATTTTCACCAATTTACATTGTCCACTACGCCTAATTCTACCTTGTCCTTTTTGTCCATTGCCGACATTAAACTTTTCCCCCTGATTTGGTAAAATAGAAAATAGTAAACCATAAATGCAAGGAGAAACTTATGAAAAGGAAGGATTTCGTTATACCCAGAGCCAGCTATCCATTAAATGCTTCCCTGACATATATGGAAGGGACTGAGCTGAAAGGGTATCTGCTGTATTTTCATGGGGGAGGATTATTGTTCGGAACAAAGGACGATTTGCCGGAAAAGATTATTGACTATTACTGCAGAAATGGTTTCGGAATTCTCTCATTTGACTATGGGCTTTCTCCCTATACAAAACTTCCCGGTATTCTTACAGATATCAAGGATGGGGTGTCCTGGTTTTTGGATAATCAGGGTTTTTTCCCTAAAGCCTGGCTTCCCTGGTTCCTATGGGGACGTTCCGCCGGAGCATATCTTTGCTTAATCAGCACTCTTCTAAAATATATACCCTATCCGAACGGTATTCTCTCTTATTATGGATACGGTTTTCTGGAACCGGACTGGTATCAGCTCCCTAACCCCTATTACAATCGTCTTCCCGCATTTTCTTCTTCAGATTTTAATGTTTTTATGCAGGAAGGTTCCTGTACATCGGCGCCTCTTCAAGAGCGCTATTCTTTTTATGTCCATGCCCGGCAGACCGGAAACTGGGTTTCCCTGTTCTATGATGGAAAAATGAAAAACTTTTTGAAAGAATACACCTTTCTTCTGCATGAGGTGCCTGCTGATTATCCGCCTGTCTTTCTGACACATGCACTGCAGGACCCGGATGTTCCCTTTACAGAATCCAAAGCTTTACACCAGAAACTTCCAAACTCTGTTTTCTATCCGGTTTCCTCTCCTGAACATGATTTTGACCGGGATGCTGACTCCTACACTACAAACCATATTCTGGAGCTCTCTTATTCTTTTTTAGAAGCAAATTTGACAAACTAACTTTATTAAAAAGCCGTCTACATCTCATATCTGTTTGTTTCTTATTTCGCGTTCTAATCCGCAACAATTTCATCGTTATAATATAATGTAATAACAAAGCTACATTATTATTGACTAACATAATAATCTATGGTATTTTAATTTTAGAGAGACAGGAAAAAGATAAAATATCATATGGAGGTAGAAAAATTATGTCTATGATCAAACACGGAACAAGGGCCTTTGGTTCTCCCAGCAGATACATACAGGGACGCTGGGAGCTGGATCGTCTGAAGGAGTATACAGACGCTTATGGAAAACGGGTATTAATTTTGGTAGATTGCTTTTTCTACGGGGAATACAAAGTAAAATTTGAGAACATGTACTCCGAAGGTGAAAGCAGTGTTTCCGTCATAGAATTCAAAGGGGAAATTACAGCCGAAAAAATCGACCAAATTGCCGAAAGCGTAAAACAGTTTAACCCTGATGTGGTTGCAGGTATGGGGGGAGGAAAGACCATGGATACCGCAAAAGCGGTGGCTGATATTTTTAAAGCAGCTACAGTGATTATCCCAACAACAGCATCCACAGATGCACCAGTCATTGGACTTTCAGTAATTTATACTGATTCAGGAGAACATGTAGGGGCCAGACATTACGTGAAAAACCCGGATTTAGTTTTATTGGATACTGATATTATATGCAAAGCGCCGGTTCGCTTTCTAGTAGCAGGTATGGGGGATGCTCTGGCTACCTTTATAGAGACTAGAGCAAATCTTGAGTCTCATTCTCCTAATTATGTGTGGAAAGGATATTGCAGCACAATTGCCGTACGTGCTATTGCGGAGGCCTGTCACAGTACAATCTTAACCAAAGGGGTGAATGCAAAGATTGCCGCAGAGAACGGACTTTGCACCCTTGATGTAGAAGATGTAATTGAAGCTAATGCCTTACTGAGCGGTCTCGGAGTACAAAATTCCAGCTGTGCAGGTGCGCACTCCATCGCAGAAGGCCTTACAGTATTACCTCCCTGCATAAAACTGCTGCACGGAGAAGTCGTAGCATTTGGCATACTGGTACAATTAATCATTGAAGGAAGACCAGAAGAAGAAATAAAAGAAATCTATGATTTCTATAAAGCAGTTCATCTTCCATCCACATTTGAGGATTTGGGAATCAAAGATGTTACCCCAGAGGAAATTATGGCGGTGGCAGAAGAATCACTGAAGTCTTACTGGGATGTAGAACCGTTCCCCGTAACAGCCCAAATGATTTACGATGCAATTGTAATGGCAGACCGTTTAGGTATATCTTCTTGAACATTAGTAGTTCAAGAAGTATATCTTATTGAACATTAGCAGTCCAAGAAGTATGTATTATAAGGTAATATAATCATAAAAGACCGGTACAAGGATGCAAATCCGGTACCGGTCTTTTCTCTATTTAACAATAAAACTTCTCGAAGATCTGTCAGTGTTAATAGCTATAGCAATCAATACCACCAAACCAAATACAATCTTTTGCCAATATACATTGATACTTACTATGTTCATTCCATTCTTAATAATAGAAACAATAAAAACTCCCATTATAGTATTCAGAATGTTTCCCGAACCGCCAATCAGAGCCGTCCCACCCAGAACTACTGCTGAAATCACCATCAGCGTAAAGGAATCACCTACCGTAGGCGCACAGCTCTTCGCCTTTGCCATAAGAAAGATTGCTCCCAAAGCGGCGCAGAAGCCATTGACTGCGAACACAGCAATTTTAATTCTATCTACAGATATGCCAGACATACGGGCAGCACGTTCATTCGCTCCGATTGCGTAAATTCCTCTTCCCAACGGTGTCCTGGTAAGGATTACATAATATCCGACTATGATAAGGAAAGCAATAATCAGCGGATATCCCAAAGGACCTATAGATATCTTATACCACTCAATGGTGCCCCATAACTTTTTAGGTATGGATATGGGAGAACTGCTTTTCAGCAATGCCGCAGAATTCCATATGGACATAAATGCCAAAGAAGCTATAAATGACGGAACCTTCAACTTTGCATGAATACTTCCCAGGATGATACCTCCAACCACCGAGAATAGCAGTGTGGCCAAAAATGTCACCAGCATAATAAACCAATCTGCATAGATAGTATCCTTAAACTTCATAATGAGGCTGACTACCAGAACATTGGAGACAGAACACATGGCACCAATGGATAAATCAATAGAACCAAGCAAAATAACAGGAGTCATTCCGGCAGCCATAATCATTAGCGGAGCTGTATCACTCAGCAAATTATTAATATTTGAAGCATTGATAAAGCTCTTTTCCATAACAGTAAAAATCAACATGAGGCAGATGATAACAGCTATACTGAAATATGTAGCAAAATATGCCTTATTTATTTTTAGTTTTTTCATGCTCTCACTCCTTCCTCATACCATCATACTGATTATGCTTACTTGTGATGGTTTCGCATCTACAGATGCATCCAGCTCACCTGTAATCAATCCATCCCGCATAACCAACACACGATTTGACAGCCCAATACACTCATCAAGGGTGTCTCCCAACAGAATAACAGATTTTCCTCCGGCTACCATATCACGTATCAACTTGTAAATTTCTTCTTTGGCTCCCACATCTACTCCACGAGTAGGATGATTCAATATTACAATATCCGCTTCTGATGCCAGTACACGTGCAAAGACCACCTTTTGCTGATTTCCTCCTGAGAGCTGTATCACCAGTTCTTCTTTACCGCTGGTTTTAATCCTGAGTTTTCGGATCCATTCCAGAGCCTGCTCCGACACACGCTTTCTGGATACCATACCTCCCTTACTCAATTTGCCTGCATTTGAAAGCGCTATATTATCCTCAACAGAAAGCCCTCTGACAACACCCTCAATCATACGTTCCATAGGAATCATTATAATTCCGTCATTTAGCGCCTGATAAGGTGAGCTATATTGCACTTTCCGCCCCTTTATAAACAATTCTCCAAAATCAGGTTTTTCATCACCGCAGAAAACAGAGCAAATTTCTTCCTTTCCAGAGCCAACAACACCACAGAAACCAAGTATCTCTCCTTTATGCAGCTGGACATCTACATGCTTAAATTTACCCCGGCAGCCCAGATCTTTCGCCTCTAATACCACCTCTTTCTCAGGTATAACCTGCTTATCCAAATGATAGTACTCCGTGTTCGTTTCACGCCCTACCATTCGTTCGTACAGTACAGCTTCCGTGGCATCCGCCACATCCATATTACCGGCATTTTCTCCATCTTTATAGACATATATACGGTCAGAAATCTCCAGCACTTCATCCAGACGATGAGATACAAAAATTACGGAATGGCCTTTTATAGTCAATTTTCTTATCTCCTGAAAAAGGCGTTTTACTTCAGTTTCATTTAATACAGAAGTTGGCTCATCCAGCAGTATCAGACATTTGCCATCTGCCGAAGCCTCTTTTGTAACATTGACAACCTTTGCAATCTCCACCATCTGTCTGGTAGCGAAATTTAAATCGATTACTTTTTTTCTAGGGTTAATGTCTCCGCACCCAATCTCAGAAAGTACTTTTTCAGCCTCAGCATACATTTTCTTCCAATTCACAACTCCCATACGCATGAAATCTTTTTCATGACCAAAAAAGATGTTCTGCCCTACGGAAAGTGTGGTAATCAGGGACTGTTCCTGATAGACCATCCCTATCCCCTGGGCATTTGCCTCCAAAGGATCATTGGGCTGGAAAGCCTGCCCTCTCAGATGCATCTCTCCCGAGGTCTGAGGCTGAACTCCAATGATAATCTTCATCAGTGTTGATTTCCCCGCACCGTTTTCACCAACCAGTCCAATTACTTCACCCTCATGAACTTCCAAATTTACTCCTTTTAGCGCTTGTGTCCCATGAAAGGATTTTGTGATGTTTTTAGCACTGAACAATATATTTTTTTTTGACATTTCTATCCCTCCATGTACTTATTTGCTGATCACCGTAGCACCGTGTTTAATTGTAAGAATTACAGCTATAAGGATGATAACTCCCTGGATTCCTGTCTTGATGTTGGGATTCACACCCATCATAGTAAGACCATTAATCAACACAGTCATAATCAAAGTTCCCACTACGGTATTCATCACGCCGCCTTTTCCTCCTGTTAATGCGGTTCCTCCGATTACCACGGCCGCCTGGGCCGGAAACATCTGGTCCGTACCAATGGCGATCTGCCCCTGGCCCAGCCTGAGTGCGCCAACTATACCCGCCACGCCATAGCAGAAACCTGCCAGTGTGAACACCTTGATTTTTATCCGGTTCACGTTGATACCCACTGCTTTGGGGATTGTCTCATCAGTTCCCACCGCATACACATGACGTCCGAATGGTGTATATTCCTGTATGTAAAAACACAATGCCAGTACTGCCAGTGCAATCCATGTAATTACCGGTATCCCCAAAAACGATGCCTTAGGAATTGCCATCATCAGAGGATCGCGAATGGTCGCCGGTTTTCCACTATAAGATAACATCCCTATCCCAATACAAATATTCATAAAAGCAAAACTAACCATAAAGGAGGGGATTTTAAATTTAACGTGAATCACACCAACCAGAAAACCAATGACAACCGAACATAAAACTGCTAACAAAAGGCCTATTATCCCTAAATTCACTGCATTTTTTGAATTCGCTACAAATATAGCTGTTAATGATCCTACCATTCCTACGGTACCATCTATAGACAAATCAATGCTTCCTATCATAATTACAAATGTCAGCCCCAGTGCCACCAAAAGAGGCAGGGACCACTGGTTTAATATAGCCGACAGATTACTCAGACTTAGAAATGAACTTCCCTTTAATATGCAAAAGACCAGAATCAATGCCGCCAGTACTCCCACGGGCGCCCATTTCATAAGTTTTTCTCTCCGGTTGTCCGCCTTTACTTTTGCGGCAAACTCTTCCCTTATAGACAGTGCCGCTTGATTCTTTTCTTCCATAAACATCTCTCCAATCAAAATTTGTGTTCAGGCAAGTCAAAGACCCCACAGCAAGCTACTGGACATCAAATTTGCAGCGCAGCGAGCTGCGGGGTCTTTGCCCCCCACGGGCAGCCGCCAGATGTACATGTAAACATATCCACTTGGCTCGTTGCCTTCGCGAGAATCAAAAGGGGATGTTGTAACCATCCCCGCCTTCGTTTTATCAGCATACTAGCTTTTGCATTACTTGTCTGCCTTACAGTACCAGATATCTGAGAAATCATATTCCGGTATTGAATCAACGTATTCTGTTACATAATCATCAACCGTATCTTTTGTAATCATGATTGCCGGTGTTAAAAATGTACGATAATTCTCCGGCAGTTCTTCTGTTGTAATAAGCCCCGTCCATACAGCATAACAAACAGCCAGAGTATATCCGCCCTGGAGATATCCATTGGAGGAAACAGTAGCAATTACACTGCCATCTTTAACCCCTTCCACAATATCCGGGTTTGCATCAATTCCAGTTACACCAACTTTTCCTTTTAATCCCTTTGCATCAAGAGCCTGTAATGCACCAGTTGCCATATTGTCATTTGCACACCATATACCACCCACGTCCGGTGTATCATTCAGCCAGGTTTCTACCAAAGTTAATGCTTCATTGGTTGCCCAGTTTCCTGTATCCTGATGAGCCACTTCAATGTCCGGATACTCTTCCAAAGCTTTTTCCAGACCTTCTACACGGCTGTTAGATGCTGTATTTCCCAGCATGCCTTCTATTACAAAGATTTTTCCTTTACCGCCCATGGAATCAAACAGGGCTTCTGCAGTAGCTTTTCCATTAGCCACATTGTCTGCAGAAGTATGTATTACCCAGTTTGGATCGTAGTCCTGAGGCCCTACATCATCCGGTTTATTCCAGGCTGTACCCAGATAACCGCCTGATTCCGCCATAGCCTCCGCTAATGAAGGAGCAATTGCAGACTCATTGGGATCTGCATAGGCAATTGCATTACCTCCGGCTTTTGCGGCAAATTGTTTCATATTATCAATCTCTACATCATTTGAACCGCCTGAATCCAGAACTTGTTTTTCATATTTTTGTCCGATGCTGTCCAGATATTCACAAAACATGTCCATCCCATCAGCAATGGTTGCTATATAGGGGTTTTCAAGTCCACGAATGGAACAGGCTACGTATAATGTGGTATCCAGTTTTTCCTGAGGTATTTGTGATGCATCAATCTTAAAATCTGCAATTCCTGCACCTGTGTCAGTACTTTCCGTCTTGCTGCTATCCGATGTACTCTCTGTTGAAGTTGAGGATACCTTTGACGAATCTGTACATGCCGTAAGCAATCCTACAACCATAGTCCCGGCCAGCACAGCGGCCGTAAGTCTTCTTTTCTTCATAATATAAGACCCTCCTTTTTCTTATTTTCACAGCACTTAGCATCAATAATAATTTGTTTTCTTTTTAAATGTCATTATGTATCTACATTACTAAGTATCTATGTACAAACACAATTATAGTATAATATCTTTACAATGTCAACTTGTATTTTGTATATTTTTAACAATTTTTATTGCTTATATCTGTAATTTTATTAAAATTTCGACAAAAATCTCACACTTATATTAGTTACTAAGAACAAATACAGCGTACTATCGTTTTACCCTCTAACAAAATTAAATACACGTGTAACCACCATCTACAATTAAATCTGTTCCTGTGGTATACCCGGCTGCCGGGCTTGCCAGGTACAATATTGCCGGAAGCAGCTCTTCTGGTTTCCCCATGCGGTGCATCGGCATTAAAGGTTCCCATGCATTTTTTAAATCCTTCGGCACATCCTCTGACATAGGTGTTGCAATATACCCGGGACTTAAACTATTTACTCTGATTCCATACCCCACCCATTCTGCTGCCAGTGATTTGCTCATATGTATTACTCCGGCTTTGGAGACGTTGTAGGATGCCTGCCACTGGGGGATATTCACAATAGTACCGGACATGGATGCCATATTGATAATACTGCCCTTTATTCCATTTTCAATCATCGTCCTGCCAACTGCCCGTGCCATGATATATTCTCCAGTGAGATTAATATCAATTACACTCCTCCACTCCTCAATAGATGAGCTGAGCGTATCCTTATGGATACAGATGCCTGCATTGTTAAATAGAATATCAATCTTGCCGGAACTTTTTATTATTTCTGCTACTGCAGCATCTACTTCCGGCTCTTTTGTCACATCTGCTTTCAGGTCATATGCCTTACCTCCATCCCTGATAATCATATCCACGGTCTCTTCTGCTCCGCTTCTGCTTATAATAACTACTTCGGCACCCGCTTTTGCTAAACCGCAGGCTGCCACCTGGCCAATACCTCTTCCGGCACCTGTTACAACCGCCGTTTTTCCCTTTAAACCAAAGATTCCATCGAGATACATATTCCTAATTCCTCCTAAATACATTTTTTTAATATTGTGCAATTTTAAGATTATGTCCACCTTTTCATATCCATTTTGCCCTCCTTTATTTTATTGTTTTATAATCACTTTCTAAATCCTATTTATTATGTTTTTATAATATGCTTTTTCCAAAAATATGTCAATATATTCCCTCTATATTTTAATCTTTTTATATAATATTACCTAATCCGTTTATCTGTTTTTAGTTAATATCACTTAGAAAAGTTTGTAAGTCCTTTTTCACACATCCATAACAATAAAAAAAGAGATTCCATCCCTGAAATCTCTTTCTTAATATACTGTTTTATTTCACACGTTTTCTACAAATATTTCAATTACCTGCAGTGCTGCCCCCAGTGCCGCAGCCTCTATTTTATAAGTACAAGGTTTCACAAAACTACTATCTTTTCCAAACGTATTAAGCACCTCCACCTTTTCCCAGACATCTCGAATATGCTCGTTTATGCAGCCTCCTACATAACCGCCTAAAATAATATCACAATCCAATATCATGTAGATATTGTTGATTGCAGCTGAGAGGTATGTGGTGTATCGGTCCCAAACCTTTACCTTGTCCGCTTCGCCTCGGCCCAGCCCCTCAAAAAAGGCTTCCAGTTTTCCGTCTGTAAGCTCCGACAAACGTTTCGCACAGCAGTAAGCATCCAAACATCCCCGCTTTCCACAGTAACAGGGAGCGCCATCGGCCACCACCGTCATATGCCCGACCTCGCCACAGCGAAAATCTTTTCCCTGTATCAGCTCACCGCGGCTGAATATAGCTCCACCAACCGAATTGCTGAGGGACAAATAGAAGAACCGCTCCGATGAATCCGGATGAATCCCTTCTGCATAAGCCCCTGCATTGGCATCATTTAAAAAATAGCAGGGATATGAAAAAAAACGGCTCACTGAGGCAAATGACACATGTTCCAGATCCAATACATGTGAATAGGTGATCTCTTCCTTTTCGCAGTTCACAATCCCCGGAAAAGATATTCCAATTCCCAGTATATTCCTCCGGTCCATACCGCTTTCTTCCAGGAAGGCGTCCAGCTTTCTGTCAACCTCATGATAATAACTTTCGCTATTTTGGTAAGGCTGATAGCTGCGGTCATACTTTAGAACCTCACCGGCAAGATTCGTCAGTACCAGTCCTACGTGATTCCTTGTAATGCCCAACCCAATTGCCAATTTGGAATTAAAATCCACTGAAATGGCTTTCGCCCTCCTGCCACCTGTAGATTCCAATTCTCCCACTTCGACAACCAGCCCCCGTTCCATGAGTTCCTTTGTGTTCTGCGTCACCATAGGCAGACTCATTTTCAGCTCATACGAAATGTCCGGATTCGATATCTTATCATATTTACACATATATCTAAAAATACGATTTCTATTGTTTTTTTTCATTTCGGCATTTGTTATATGTCTTTTTGCCATTATAATTACCTGCGCTTTATTTTAAATTTTTTTTAAGTATAGCATTGTTCATTTCAAAGCGCAAGTTACACACCCTTCTTGAGTTTTCGCAGATTTACCCGCAAATCCTTGATTCCATCAGCCTCTTCCCAACCAATTTGCTGGCATGTATCACCCACAGAGTTTCTTAATTACAATCTTCAATTTCCAGCATACTCATGGTTGCAGGAAGCTCATGCCCCGTATTCCATTTGTCCCCGCCTACTACGCAATCAAAGCACGAAACCACAATCTTATTATCCCAGATACATGGTTCACCCGGCTGGTCCAGTTCACCCCGAAATCCATCGCTGTCAGGACTCTGTGCGATTCTGGTCACGTTCCCTTGCTTATCTATTTTTGCAATAGCATTCACAACAAAATCAGCTACATATATATTGCCATTTTCATCAGCAATCATGCCGTCTGTGGAGCGCAGGTTTTCCGGGTCCTTTGCAAACAGCTCATTGCTGTTTATATTCCCCTCCTCATCAAACTGGATTTTAAAGACCTCTCCATCTCCAAAATTTCCTATGTACAGATTTCCCTCCTGATCAAATACGATTCCATCTACTCCATACTGGTCCTCAGGATTTTTAGTCTCAAAAGAAACAAAAAGGTTAGGGTCCTCCAATGTATTGTTGATATGAATATCTTTGTCATCCAGGTGGAACCGGTAGACACCGCTCACCAGATTTCCGCTTTCCGACTTCACATTCACCATTGTACTTTGTGTCACATACATGTAGCTGCCTTTTATCCGAATCCCGTTGGGATGTTCCATACCTTCTGCAACAACTGTAACATCCGTCACCTTGTCACCCTCCAGCCGGATCCTCAGAATCCTACCCTGATTGACCAAGGTCGGATCTCCGCCCCATCCCTGGTTATCTACAATGTAAAGGTCCCAGTCCGGTCCAAACGCCAGACCCATAGCTCTTGCCTCCTGGGTTTTCTCATTCAGCGGCACATCAAACCACTTTCTTACATTCAGGTCCTTATCAATTACACATATGCAGCTGGGTTTTGACATGTCAGCAAAATTAGGGCAGGCCAGAACCAGATTTCCATAAGAATCAATTTCCATACCATCAGGAGTAACCGCATACTCCTCAGGCAATAACGTCAATAATTTTGGTATTTGCATTTCATTTCCTCCAGTCAAACACTGTGCTTATTATCGAAACATCACTGCATGATTACTTATATAAAACAATTCCTTTTTTCAGCACTTCCTTATTCAGCGCTTTATCATATGCTTCCACTACATCCTCGAAGGAAAAATAGTCAGATATATAGTCCTTCAGATTAATCTTGCCTTCCCGTATCCACTGAATCACTTCATCATGGGCAGCTGCTTCTTCATCTTTTCTGGGGAATTGCTGAAAGTTAATTATCCAGTTATAATCTGCTTTACTAAAATCAATGTGCATTTCTTCTTTTCTTGGAACGCCATAGCAGCAGATTTCTCCCCGGTCACAGATAAGCCCCATTGCATCATTAACGACTTGTTCAGAGCCAACTGCATCTACAACGTAAGGAACACCTTCCGGGAATAAAGTACGAATTTCCTTTGTAATATCGCATTCATTGCTGTTTAGGGCAATATCTGCACCCCCATCCAGTGCATTCTGTCTTTTTGCTTCATTCCTTGCGATTGCAATTACAGGGTTGGCTCCAGTTAATTTGCACATTTTGATAAAGGTAAGACCTACCGGCCCACATCCAAATACCACAACTGGTTTATCCTTTTTGATGCCAAAATATTTTACACTGCTCAATACTTCCCCAAAAGTAATTAACATAACCGCATCAACCGGGTCAATATCTTCTGGAATAATACACTGCGCCTTTGCGAGGTCCGGTGCTTCCCCTTCTGCAAATGCAGCCGCATCTGTAACAACGCCATACTCACTCAAGGCCCCCCAGGCTGACCCATAAGGCCCCAGATGTTCCGGATCTGCATCTACAAATGGGAGCAGTACCTTATCTCCCACTTTCAGCCCCTTTACTTCCTCCCCCACCTCAACAACCTCTCCAACATTTTCATGTCCAAGCATTGTGGGATACATATCTTCAGTAATTCCCTTGAATACCTTTTTCATAAGGTGAATATCCGTCCCGCAGATACCGTTGGCAATGGTTTTCGTCAAAGCCTGCTTTGGCCCATATTTCGGTTTTGGAATCTCCTGGACAGATAGCGTTCCGTCCTTGTCTAAAATCACTGTTTTCATGTAATATGCCTCCTATTCATCCACTTTTTGTAGTAATGTTATTACATTATATTCTATCATCAACATAAAACTTTGTCCAGTATGTTTAACACAATAATTTTATTGTTTACTTTGCCATATATCTTGTTAGCCTGCCATTTCCAACCTTACTAATCAAATCTTTATCAAGCATTTCTTTGAGCATATTAATTGCATGAGTAGTACCAATCCCCAAAGCTTCTTCAATACCACTGCGAGTGATTTCTTTTTGCTTTTCGAATAGTCTGAGTATCGGTAAGTACTTCTCATCTTCTGCTCTTAACTCTTGTGCATGTATGTTTGGCAGAATTACTTGAAATGCACCTTCTACATTTTCAAACTTAGGATGCACTGCTAACCCTTTGTAGCAGCTAATTATCTTGCTAATACCCGTTCCGTATGCCTCAATTAGTTTCATTCTATAAAATAGATTTGCTAACTTTTCGTTTCTTGGTTGAGATGCTCCCAGCATAGCAGCCTCTAATGATAACCCAGGTACCAACCCGCCTAAGGAGATAATCTCTAAACGGTCCGAATAAAGATTTATAAATGTGCTGCCGCTAAATGAATAATCCCTATGAACAATCGCATTCAACAAAGCTTCACGAACAGCATCTTCCGGATAGTCCCTCTCATCAGTACGCAGTAAGTCATGGAAGGCCGCTTTTGTACCATTATAAAAGTCAATGGTTTTATAGGCATCTGTAAGCTGGGCAAATATGGAACCAGTAAATTCTTTTCTATTCCTAAAAACTAACTTATCTGTGCCCTGAAAAATTGCAAATTTAATAGAATGTTTGCATTGGTCTGAAACAAGCAGCCCCATATTTGTATAAATATCATCAGAAGAAAGAATACCTAAATTTTTCATTTGAACTTCCGTAAATTCTAAACCTCTTTTTTGTAATTCCTCATCCAGCTTGTTAAAGGTCAACTCTTGAACCAGAGACCGATTTGCCTCAAATGAATCACCATCTGTAATTTTTATCATCATGCGGATGGCATCTTCAGACGCCGGGGCAGATGTTGTTCCGCTCCTAATATATACGCCTGTTGGTTTAAGCCCCTTATCCGATAGGTAGTAAGGTCTTTTTGTACCTTGACTAACAGTTAATTTAATAAAAAACTTATTTTCTTCTTGTAATAACTCAATATTAGTAAACATGGTAACATCAGGGCGGATACCATCTCTTAAAGAATTTGATATCTGCTGCATTACAAAGTCAGCATTATCGAGACCAATAATCTCCCCGCTATCATGTACGCCAATATAGATTATGCCGCCATTGGTATTTGCAAAGGCAACAATTTCTTTTTTTAAATCAGGTGTATAAATTTCTTTCAATTCAACCGTTTCATTTTCATGCAGCCTCATAATATCACCCTTTCTATCAGTTTCTATCACTTCTAGCACTATGTTAGCACAACGAGTGATAGAAAGCAAGGAGAACCATTTGACAGTTTACGACAGCATGTTTAATACAATACTTTTAATCATGATAACTTAAATGAAAAGGTGGGAAGACTGCAGTAACAATCTTTCCACCTTCTTATTCTTTCTTATATTACTACTATACAGCACTCTCCGCTCTATCTGTAGCAATCTGAAGCAATACCGCTGCTATAATAATACATCCCTTTACAATTTCCTGTGGGTATGCAGGAACACCTTTCAGGTTCATAATGTTACTAATCAGCGCAATTATCAATGCACCAATTACTGTTTTTATTACATTCCCTTTTCCGCCTGCCAGACTGGCTCCGCCGATAACACATGCTGCAATCGCATCAAGCTCTCCGCCTTTTCCAAGAGTTGACGCTGCGGTCTGTGTCCTGGATGCGATAAACATACCGGCAATAGAAGCAAGAAGCCCGGAAACCATGTAACAGGAACAAACATACCTTCTTACATTAATACCAGCTAACTGTACTGCAGTTTTGTTCGAACCACAGGCAATTACAATACGTCCATAAGATGTATATTTCTGGATAATTGCCATAATCACAACGATAATCACACATCCAATAACGATTGGATATCCATAATCTTTACTTGCCATTGCGCCGACAGCCGCAATATTGGAGTTACGTACCGGTGCACCCTGGGAGACAATCAGGGCCGCGCCATTTCCGATAGACAAAGTTGCCAGTGTAGTTACGAATCCCTGCATTTTTCCATAGGCCACAAGAACCCCATTCAAGAATCCCATAGCAAGACCTACCAGAATCGCCACAATAAATGCAACTCCCAGCCCCTGTCCATGGTCTCTCATCAATACATAGGCACAGCAGGAAGACAATGCGGTAACCGCCCCTACAGAAAGGTCAATCCCTCCTGTCAAAATAACAAACAGCATTCCTAGTGCAACAAGAATGGGACCTGATTGCTGAAGACAAATATTCATTAGGTTGACAGGCTCCAGAAATGTACTGGATAACAGCGCACAGGCAATAAACAATATCAGAAAAATGACATATGTGTTATTGTCTATCAAAAAGTCTTTTACATTTATTTTTCTCTTTTCCATAATTAAACCCCCATTGCCATCTGAATCATTATATTTTCTGATAACTCGTCTTTTCTAACCTCGCCTGAAACTTTTCCATTACGCATAATTACAGCCCGGTCACACATGCCTATAATCTCCGGCATTTCTGATGAAATCATAATTACCGCCATGCCATTCTCCGCAAGCGTATTAATTACTTTATAGATTTCCGTCTTTGCGCCTACATCAACACCACGGGTAGGCTCATCAAACACAACACATTTACAGTCTGCTGCAATCCATTTTGCAAGTGCAATCTTTTGTTGATTGCCGCCGGAAAGGCTGTTTGCATTGTCTTCCGTATTCCCATACTTTGTCTGAATACTTGCCAGAATCTCTTTGACAAATTTCTTTTCGTAGCTGTGATTAATCCAGCCATATTTTGTAATCTTGTTCAGACAGGCAAGGGTTGTATTCATACGGATACTTTGTTCCAGCAGCAATCCTTGTTTCTTTCTATCCTCCGGAAGCAGGCCGAACTTTTCCCTAATTGCAGCCCGGGGACTTTTCCAGTTTACTTCTTTTCCGAAATAATATACTTTCCCCGACTCTCTCTTATCAGCGCCAAAAACAGCTCTCATTGTTTCGGTTCTTCCCGCTCCAACCAGTCCATTGAAACCAAGCACCTCTCCAGCTTTTACTTCGAAGCTTACGCCTTGAACCATTTTACCTGCATACAGGTCTTCTACCTTCAGAACAGTTTCCCCGATCTTTGCATTTCGCTTTGGAAACATATCTGTCATCTCACGTCCAACCATCAGATTTACTAATCTTTGCTTGTCAAAGCCTGCCGTTTCAATTGTGTCCACATATGTACCATCCTTCAGAACCGTAATATGCTGGCTTAACTGAAAAATCTCCTCTAAACGGTGAGAGATGTATATAATACTTACACCCTGCTCTTTCAGCTTATTTATAACTTCAAATAGTTTTTCAATCTCCGAGAACGTCAAAACGGCTGTCGGTTCATCGAAAACTAATATTTTCGCATCTCTTGTAAGACATTTGCAAATTTCAACCACCTGCTGATATGCCACACTTAAACTTCCGCACTTAGCATTTGGGTTAATATCGCCAAATCCTAGTTTTTCAAGCTGTGCTTTTGCATCTGCCCGAAGTTTTTTCCAGTTAATGACTCCCTTTCCTGCCGAAAGCTTATCAATAAAAATATTTTCTGCAACAGTTAAATCCGGCGCGAGCATGAATTCCTGATAAATAATAGCAATCCCCAAATCTTTAGATTCCTTGGGATTTGTAATTTTTACCTCTTTGCCATCAATAAATATCTGTCCGCTATCTCTTTGATACGCTCCTGACAGAACTTTCATGAGAGTTGACTTCCCCGCACCGTTCTCACCAATCAGTGCGTGAATCTCACCTGGTTCAATCCTCAAAGAAACGTCTGTAAGAGCCTTTACACCTCCAAAATGCTTTGTGATATTTTCCATTTCAAGTCTGTACTGCCCTTCCATGCACTCACCTCCATATTTTTATGCTTTATCATTTTCTATTACTAAGCAACGAGTCTGGCAAGCCAGGCTCATGCGCCGAAGCGCGGCCGCTTTAGTGGCCAATTTCCTATCACATTAAAAAGTCCTCCTCGTTAAAGGAGGACCTCATAACCGTTTTAGAAACCAAATTCATAACGCTCGTCAACATTGTCCTTTGTTACAGCGATAGCTTCTGTCATTGTAACTTCGTCATAGCTATCCGGATCAGCGCCGTCTACCAGGATTTCTTTTGCAATATTCGTTGCTGTAATAGCTACCTGTACCGGAGAGTTTTCGCCTGTACAATAGTATTCACCTGACTTGCTTGTTGTTGTTCCGTTTATGTAATCATAAGCTTCTTTCGCACCGTCTGCTGCCGCTACATAATGGATGCCTGTCAGCCCTGCATCATCAGCTGCCTGCATTCCACCGAACAGCATCTGGTCGTTCTCACCAAACATTGTGTTCAGCTTATCTTTTGTCTTAACAACAAGGTCATTTGCATCGTTCAGAATATCATTCACAGTCCAGTTGCCCCAGCCTTGTCCGGCAATTGTAAACTTCGCTTCCTCATTTGTATAGGAACCTTTGCTCAGCAGCTCATCATCAGCTTCTTTTGTTAATTTCCAAGCCTCTTCCTCTGTGATTCCCAATCTTTGTTCCAGAATACCGCAGATAAGCCCCTGGCGTCTCTCTGTTCCAGCAACATTTCCTTTTTCTCCGGATAACATGATGCTGTAAATTTCTTCATCGCCCATAGACTCTGCAAACGATAATCCACACATACGTCCGTTCTGCTCATTGTTTGAGTATACTGTTGTTACACTATAGCTTCCGTCATTGACACCGGAGTCAATATTAATAACTGGAATTCCAGCGTCATATGCCGCCTTCTCATCAGCAATTACGTTGTCCGGATCAATACAGTCAACAAAAATCAAGTCATATTTCTGAGAGATAAATGTCTCAAAATTTTCAGACTGTTTTGCCACATCCATATCAGCATTCAGCACCACTACATCACTTGCCTTTTCTACCAGGCCTATTTCCGCACATTTTTCCTGAACAGCCTTAGTTAGTGTAACAAAGTAAGGACCATCCTGTGTCTTCATGGCAATACCGATTTTTAGCTTGCTGTCTGCATCTTTACTCTCCGCAGAATCAGAAGAACCTTCATCACTTCCTTTTTTTCCGCCGCAGCCAGCCAGCATTGCTGCTACCATTGCAGTACACAATAATACACTCAACAACTTTTTCTTCATAAAACCTTTCCTCCTTTATTCATTACGTTTTTATGATGCTATGTACTTATGTTATAATATTACTTTGTCTTTGTCAACAATTTTTTATCCTCTTGTCTCTTTTATTTTGTACAAAATAACGTTAACAAAATAACAATCCACTGTGTTTTTTGTCTATTTTATATGTTTTTGAATTTTTATTGTGCAGTTTTTATGTATTCGAAAAAACTTTCAAATATATAAAAAAGCCACCCCATAGTATTTTATGGATGGCTTATCCGCAAATCATTTTCACTCTTCGAATATGGAGATACATAAATTTGGAACAAGAATTCTTCCCGTAACAGATTAAACCGGCCCGAAGCCTGGATATTGCCGCTTCGGACCGGTTTTTAATTATTATTACTATTTGTCTCGATTTATTCTCTTGCGTTTGTACAAATTAATACCTGCAAGAAGAACAATTAGAGCTATGGAAATGGTTCCGAGTCCAAGTGCACCGATGTCAAGGGAATCGCCAGTTTTAGGGAAAATTCCTGATTTGCGTGTTGGTTTTTTCGTTGTCTCTTTTGTCGGCGTTTTTGGGTCCCCTTTCCCCGGGGTTGGAGTTGAACTGTCCTTCGTATTTGTAAAACGGGCAAATGTGGCAGACTCACTCACTGTAATCGTACCTGTACCACCCGTTACAGTAGTAGCGTAACCATCTTTGTTGGCTTCTGATTCAGTCACAGTGTATTCGGTTCCAATGGGCAGATCTCTAATGGTGATGCTTTGTCCATGAGCCAGTTTAATGGTATCGCCGCTAGCAATGGTTCCATCTGGTACACCAACTCCTGTGTAAGGATAGCTTTCTGTGTCTTCGTCACCATCAGGCGTAGTCAGGCTTACAGCGAAGGTGAATTTCTTGTTGGTTTCGCCGGCGTTACCTGCCACTGTCTTGCTGATATTTAAGGTGCCCAGATTTTTAGTGTTGGTGAATACCGCCGTTTGTGGTTCACCAATAGCGATTGTTCCTGTATCCCCTTCGGCAGACGTAATATAACCATCTTGATTGGCTTCTTGCTCAGTAACCGTAAAGCCTGTACCAGTAGGCAGATCCTGAATGGTAATGGCCTGTCCATGAGACAATTCAATGGTATCTCCACTGGAGATTGTACCATCTGCAATACCAGTGCCTATGTAAAGATAGGATGAGTTATCGTTTCCTCCACCGGGAAGGGTAAAGTTGACTTCAAAGGTAAATTCTTTCGTTGTATCACCAGCATTACCTTCCACTAATTTAAGTATGTTCAACTGGCCAATGTTCCTGGTATTGGTAAATTCAACAGTGGTGACTACATTTTCAGAAATGGTTCCAACTCTGCCCTCTCCAACGCTGATATATCCGTTCTGGTTGGCCTCCTGCTCGGTAATTGTATAGCCAGTGCCTTCCAGAAGATTAATTATTTCAATACTTTGTCCATCTTTTAATTTTACAGTTCCTCCGCTTGTGATGGTGCCGTCCGGAACACCGTTCCCATTGTAGGAATAGGTCCCATCGTCAGGCAAACCATTCGGCCTGGTAAGGTCTACAGTAAACGTAAACTCCTCGTCTGTATTGCCGGCATTGCCTGCTACAGTCTTGCTAAGAGTAAGTCCGCCCAAACTTTCAGTATCAAGGTAGTTCTTTACAATAAATGGATCATTACCGCTTGCTGGATTAATAAGTTTATCAATCGTAACATTACGGTCATCCCCTACCAGAACTTTATAAACAATCGGGTTGCTCTGGTATCCAGTGGGAGACTGTGTTTCTTCCAGGACATATTCACCAGGTGCGAGACCATAGAAAGCAATCTCTCCACTTGAATCGGTAGTCTTTTCTGCCCTCACAGCAGCTTTTGAACCGTCAGGATTCGTATTATACAGGGTAAACTTTGCACCTGAAAGCACTGTGGTCCCATCACTTGCTGTCTTTCGCAATAACACAAAGCCACTGCGGGACATGGATGCTCGCCCATGAGCTGCAAGAACCTCAAAGCCATCGCTGCTCTCGGTTCCGGTACCGGTTTTGTTAATTAATTTGACGCTATTGTCTACTCGTCCAGGTGCACCGGTAATATCTGTGATATATGTCAACCTGTATGCCTTGGTATTATCAGGGAACATAAAGGTGAGCTTGCGCTCAGCAGCATCATAGGTAACTCTGTTTTGTATTTCAGGCAGTGCCAGTTCGGCTCCTGGCGTGTAGGTACCATCTGCATTACGCACCAGTTCCCGGACATTGATATTTCTTGCAAATGCACTGTCTGTCCATATCAGCTGACCATGAGAATCAGTCCGCAGGTCAATGCCTGGAGGCAAGGTATCCTCAAGCCCGGTATCCACTGCTCTGTCCAGCGGTGTATAATCCACCGTCCACTCAGCAATACCTTCAGTAGCATTTATATTGAGTGTTTTCTTCAGCACTGTACTATTAACCTGGATATCCCGGGTCACCTGTTTCCCCGGCGTCCAGTTTGCCGAGTGAATGCTCAGAGTGTTTGTTTCGTTCCTTGTATTTGCCCCCACAAGATATTCCTCTAGCTTATCGTTTGTGGGTTTTGCCTTTACCAGAATCACATAAGGTTTATTAAGTCCGTTGAAGGTAAAGGTAGCAGTCTGCGGATCTCCCGTCGTGAAATTCGAGGTAAGTCCACCATCAATAGTGGATGGATTCAAGGCAGAGCCAGTAGTCTGCAGGGAGCCTTGACCTGGATAGCCTGAACCTGTATTCAACGTTCCACCTTCATAAATCAGAAAATCTTGTCCATCTTCAAACTTAGCAAACTCCCAGCCGGCAGGCAAGGTATCCGTGATAGTGACCGGACCAAAACCACCGGAAAGATTGGTTTCCACACTTGTAAAATCTATGCCCATCGCGTTAACGTTGAGCCTGAATATTGCTTCCTTATAACCGTAGTGGAATCCATCAGCAGCGTTGATAGTTCTGTTATTGGCATCGATGGCACTGGTTCCTGTTTCGTGGTCAACGCCCACCTGATTGCGGTGCAGCATTTCTTTCGAAAGAACCTGGTTGGGGAAATCTGCGTTAGCACTGGCCGCACCGAGACGCTTTGTTCCTGTATGCAAGGTGACAGTGTTATTTACTTTGGTTTGGTTTGATGTTGAACCATTCCCTGCCAAAATATCGGGATCTAACACCTGTGTCGTGAAATTGATAGTATTGACTGCACTATTACTTAAACCGGTCGTCTGAATCAGTGTGCCGATATGGTCGCCTCCATCATATAATTCAATGGGAGTCACAGTAAGGCCACTACTGCCAGTTGCTGTTCCTGAAACATATTTTTGACCGTTATTGCGGTGTACACCGGTACTGCCAATGGTAAGACCTGCCGGCCAGCCCGCAGCGCCCGTGATGACGCTGTCACTTGTGTTTTTATCATGGATAATCAAATCATAAACTGCAAGATCTGGTGCGGACTGTCCCTGCAAATCCACATTAATGGTCCAGGGAATCTGCTTTGTGGATGTATCCGCTGTTCCTGCACTTTTAGTAATGGTATTGTAACCGACACCCACACCGATTTCGCTTGTTGTACCGGTTCCAGGCGTGCCGCCATCACTTTCCCAGTTTACAGCAGCCCTGTTATTGTATCTCGTTATTCCTACCGAAATACCATCAGCCGGGTTTGGTACAATTGAAACAATTTTCAGTCGTCCGATTCCGTTGAAGTCACCTATTGTATATTCCCCATTAGCCGGGGCACCGCTCCATGTCGCAGCCGAATCTGTCCAGTTGACATCATTCGCCAAATCCGCGGGAGCCGCAGGCAAAGGCCCTGTATATGTTTGCCATACAGCCGAATCAACGGTCAAATCCGAATCCAGCGGGTCAACGATTTCCAAATCATTAAAGTTTCTTCCGCCGCTGTCCACATTCACATACCAGGTGATGGTACGGTCAGTAGGGTTGTAGCTGCCGGCAGAGCCTTCATTACCCGCCACGCCGGTTTTTGTAAATTTGGGCCCAGGAACAGTTACCGTCACTGTATTGGAAGGAAACTCCTGTGTATCTTTTGTCAGTTTTGCTGTATTAGCAACTGTTCCGCCATTGGTTAATACATCATCAGGTATTTTTGTTTTGAAGGTAATGGTCTGGGGACCTTGCACCCCAGAAGGGAATGTGTATTGCAATGCGGAATCGCCGTCTGCCCAGGATGGGGTAAAAGGACCTCCCCACGGTGAGATTGCAGCCGTTCCTCCGACATACGTTCCCCCGCCTGTCAATTCATCCACAAACTCATAGCCCCCCAAATCGATATGCTCACGGGGATCTTTGTCATTTAATGCATCTACCGTAACAGTCCATTCAATGGTCCCGTTTACTACATCAACTGTGCCAGAGGCTTTGGCAACCGACACCTCTATGGTATCACCGGGCACCAAAATCTTGAAGTCCTTTTCCAGAATACGGACAGTGTTAGTCCCGTCACCATTATCAATTGAGGTGCCATTGAACTTTAATGTCGCATCAAATTCAGCTAAAACATTCTGGAATGTCCCGTTAAAAACGGCATCATCTCCATCAAATTCTATGTAGGCTTCTGCATTACCGGTAACACTATTATTTTGCAGCGTGACATGGCCGACCAAACGGTTATCAGAATCCCTAAGGTCAATCCGCCCGCCTGGAACAGGATCAAATTTAAAATTCTCACTCAGGGGCAGCGTAACAGTGTCATTTTTTTCATAGTAATGAGTCCCCCCATCACCTGCTACAGGAACTCCGAAGGTAATCCTTACTTCAACGGGTACATCGTGTTTCAGGTTCCCATCAGTATCCATGCCGCTTCTTATTTCCGGCTGAGGGTTAATCAGGCTGGGGGTTCCAATGGACATGGGCCCGATACCGGATAAACCTGACCGCCCCGTATCTAATGTACCGCCATCTGGCGTGCTGCTGTCAGGCACACTACTCTCCGGTGTGCTGACGTCGGGTACAATACTGTCTGGTGTACCGCTCTCCGGCACGCTATTATCCGGCGTGTCAGATCCCCCTTGTTCTGGCGATTCACTCTCGCTTGAAGACGGTATTCCCGTACTTGATTCGGTCTGGTTTACGCTGGATTCACCTTCTGCATAAGAGGTAGTTGCAGCGAAAACGGGAGAAATGACCAGGGCGAGTGCTATTGCCAAAGAAATCACTTTTTTTCTGATTTTTTTCATTTTCCTCTCCTCCTCTTTCTTTGTGTTTTTGTATAATAAAAACATAGTAAATGTTAAGTTTTTATTACTATGTTTATTTGTCGAATGTAATTATATTTTTTTATGAGAGCAACCTATATCACCCTACTTGTTATAAATCTTCTTATCTATCGAAATATCTAAAAGATATAGAAATTAACTGTTAACTTTATATAATTGTTCTAATTATATATGTTTGTCCAAAAAACTGCTTGAATGTATAAGAAAATATCTTTTGAATATTTTCTCTGTTCAGAAAATACAAAGCCTATATTCTCCCCAAATAGGAAAATAAATACAATTTTCAGATTCATTCCACTCTGGTGCTCTAATGAAAGATGGGGATCTGGAGCATATAAAAAAATGCCCCTCAAGTCATTTCATGACTTTCAGGACATTCTCAATGTTCCACGTTTCCAATTTTTCTATGTATAGTTCGCCGTTCTCCGGCACGATATAATTATTCGTCTGTGTCTCATCCGAAAACACATTACACGTCATGTTGTTCTGATAATTATTGCTAAAAACTTCTATAGAACTTCGGTCTATAAAAATATGAATATCTAAGTACTGCTTGTTCTTTAAATTTATCTCACTTCTCGCAATCCCTGTACTCCATCCATCTGCACAGGTTCTGTCAAAACACATCTCTGCCTTCTGAAAATCAAAGAGAACCACCGCTTTCCTTGTATTATTCTCTCTAAGCTCCAGTTTGACCTTTCGGCTTGTTGTTTTTTCCAGATTTATCAGCATCTTGATTTCACAGCTGCAGCCTGTATTCTTAACTTGATATTTCCCTTCACCAATAAGCAGATTATTTTCTGTCCCAGGGTCTGAGCGTAATTGCTCAAGTTCATGGATTGGCTTAAAACTCAATGTATTATCTTCTAATAATATCACTTCCCGGGGCAATGCAAAAAAACCAGACCATCCTTCTCGATACATCGGTCCCCAGTCCTTCCAGTGCGGCATCCATTCCCAGCCATTTGCCCATCCGGTGATGATTCTTCTGCCATCAGGAGCCAAAAAGGATTGCGGGGCGTAGTAATCCAGTCCCCAATCAATTTCTCCTGAAATATTGTAAAAGAACTTTCCCGTCCGATAGTCAAAATCACCCACCAGGTATACACACTTTCTTTCCTGAGCTCCCATGGGTGAAAACATCAGGACATATTTATCACCCAGAGGGTAAAAATCCGGGCATTCCCACATATACCCCCATTCGCCCCGGCTTTCTGCCAGAACATTAAAGTATTCCCAATGAATCATATCCTTTGATTTATACAGCAGCGCCTGCCCTTTATCCTCCTTTTTTGTACCGCAGACCATATAAAAGGTATCTCTATGGCACCACACCTTCGGGTCCCGGAAGAAGTCTTTTGGTACGCCTTCCGGAGCGGCAATGACCGGGTTGCCTTCATATTTTTCAAAGTTAATTCCATCTTCACTCCAGGCAATGCACTGACACTGCTCAAGTCCGTCTCCGTTGTTTGTAACTCCTGTATACATAAGATACAGCTTCTCATTATATTCAATTGCACTTCCGGAAAAACATCCTCCAAGGTAATGGTCATCGTATGCTTCACTGGGTGCTAATGCAGGGGGCAGGTGTTTCCAGCGAAGCATGTCTGAGCTAACCGCATGTCCCCAATGCACACTTCCCCAAAATCCTGCGTATGGGTAAAATTGATAAAAATAGTGATACTGTCCTTTATAATAAACAAGTCCATTTGGGTCATTCAGCCATCCTGTCTGAGGCATAAAATGAAAATCCTGCCGCATTCTTCCGTTTTTAACAGCACTCTCTTTAGCCTCTATTTCCACTTGTGCCTTTTCTATATTTTCTTTCATTATTGTTTTAGACATGATCATCTCCACTGCTATATTTATCTTGGCCGCCTTTTTTTACTCTCCGGCAGCTCACCATATTTCTTATGGGGCTCACTTTGATACCAGTATGCAGCACTGGATATATCATCCTGCCGCTCAAATAAGCCGCCATGATAAGAACCTATCTGCTGTGAGGTTACCTTTAAGTTTTCCTGAAAGAAGATGGGGTCCTCTAAGTGCCAGCGGTATAACCCTCTCATAGGGGGCACGTCATCATTGTGGTAAGGGCTGGTTACATATTTATCACTCTTTGAATAAAAGGGATATCCCAGATATGCACTGTTGAAAGTTGTTTCCTGCATTCTGCCGCTATCGAAATTTGCAAAGCTCCATGAGCCTCCAAAATAATCTTCTAAGCCTGTACTGCTGATTGTGGGATACTCCCGGTCACCGTCAATGTAAAACTTCACCTCGCCCTCCCCCCACCAGTACCGCTCCAGAGAAGATATTGCATAATAGGTCCCTATATAATATCCTTTTCCCTCAATCGTGCCAGCAATTTCATAGTCCACACCATATTCCGTATAGGGATTTCTGTTCCACCTTGCATGAAAATACTTTGTCTCATTGGGCAGATCATCATACAGGCAGTAATCTATCTGATAGAAAAATTCCGAAATTGTGTTTTCATGCTGGTTTTCCAAGGTGATTTTAGCTCTTTTTTGAAATGGCATTTTAAAATAGGAGTTAAACCCTCTTTGGGGCAGCACTACGATTGGCAATGAATTTACCATACACTCTTCCCCAAAACCACAGCAGAAAAAATCCCCTAACGGAACCTCCACAGAGGGTTCCGCCTCCTCATCCCAGTACATTCTGAGAACCAGGTCACGCAGAACATACCGGTTTGCCGGAGTTGTCTGATTTGTTACAGTCATCCAGATGTGAGTGATAACTCCTGCACCTTCCACATCAGCCAAGGTCACAGTCTCACCACTTTTTATATCCTTCAAACATGGGCTGCCTTTTCTTCCCTTTCCCAATACACTGGAAGACATTGCCCCCTTCCCTTTCGCCCCTGTAGGGTTTTCTGCATTTATCGCCCTGCTTGCCCCTTCCGTTAAAAAGGGAAGCCCGCTCAATCCTCCCAACAACATACGTACACCTTTTATCCTTTCGTCGCTCCCATAGTCATACCGGATGTCACCCACTTATTTAATGCAAAATATATAATCATGGGCGGCAAAATTGAAATTGTAATCGCTGCAAATGTTGAGCCCCAGTCGATATTTCCAAAGGCTCCCACATAATCCTTCAGCCCCATTGCTACTGTTTTTGCCTTGGAATCACTGATAAATGTATTTGCAAAAATAAAGTCATTCCAAATCAAAATACTGTACATGGAAGCTATTGTTATCACCGTATTTCTCGCCAGCGGAAATACAATTTTTACAAAAATACCGTAAGGTGTGCATCCATCCATAACAGCCGCCTCAATCAATTCATTTGGCACAAAGCTATAAAAACTTACAAACATCATGACAGATAACGGTAATGCAAATCCAACCTGGGGCAATACCATTGACATACTCGTGTTTAATACACCAGTTTTACTATAAAAGATAAAAAGCGGAATCAGCGTTATCTGTACAGGTACCATAATTCCAAATGTAAAAAAGCTATAGACCGCCTTATTAAATCTCATCTTAAACTTTGATAAAGCAAAGCCCGCCGTAGCGCTAAGAAATACTATAAGTATCAGAGATATTGCCGTCACCTTAAAGCTGTTCCACATATAGCCCAGTATTTTTCCGTCAGACCATACTTTCGCAAAATTCTGGAAAGTAAGGCTGGTTGGCAGAGAAAATGGTTTTGTTGCCAGCTCGGCGGATGGACGTACACTTGATATAAACAGCCACAAAACCGGGTAAACCTGTATAAAAAGAAATGCAAGTATGACTATGGCAAAAATTACTTTTAGAGTTTTCTTTTTCATTTTCCATTTCTCCTTTGCTTTCTTTGTACTTTCTCCATCTGTTTTATTTCACGGTCTTCCCTTGTAGTAAATGCTTTTCGTAAAAGATAAACAACAATAATACTTTCAATAATAATAAATACAGCCAGCGCACTTCCATATCCGTACTGGTTGCTTGAAAACGCCTTCTTATACATGTATGTGGACATCATTTCACTTGCATTTCCGGGCCCGCCTGCCGTCAGCAGGAACGGTATATCAAATCCCCTTAATGCTCCCGTTAAGCACATGGTTAAAGTAAGAAGCAAAATTTCTTTGATCAGTGGTATTTTTATTTTGAAAAGAATCTGAAGCTCTGAGGCACCGTCGATTTTTGCAGCTTCGTAAACGGACGGGTCTAAAGATACCAGCGCTGCATAAAAGATTACCATGTACATTCCGATAAAGCGCCATCCTTCCGGTACCGAAACTGCAGCCAAAACAGTTTTTACATTGGCAAGCCAGGAAGTTGCCGCATGTTCTAATCCTACCCCTGCCAGAAACTGATTCAGAAGCCCCAGTGGTTCTGTGGAATAAATACTGCGGAACAATTGGGCAATAGCAACTGTTGTAACAATACAAGGTATATAGTATAAGGTTTTCACCAAAGTTACTCTTTTTTTCATGTAGGTAAGCAGTATGGCAAACAGCAAACCTACGGAAAGCTGTATTACGACTACAATTACCAGATAAACAAGGTTATTTATAAGCGCTGTGTAAAAGACTTTATCTTTAAACATAGCAGCATAGTTTTCCAAACCAACAAATTTAGGTGCGCCAATACCGTTCCATTTCATAAAACTTAACCGGATTGATTCTTCAATCGGGTAAAAAACCGCAAAAATGTAGAATATTAACGCCGGCAGCAAAAAAACTGCATAGGCTTTTTTATTTTGAATGATACCCATATTTATATCCATTCCTTTCGCATCTTACGCCTTCATAAATCTCCAGGAAGATGACTTCTCCCTGGAGATTTAGAATTAATCTTTCTTATTTGCTGCGATAGAGTCATCTACCAGCTTCACAAACTCATCTGCACTCATGTCTCCGCTGGCAAGCAGGAGCATATTATCCTGCATGATTGTATTTGTGTCCGCATCAAGATACGTATCCCAGGGTTTCAGGAAATGTTCCCCGGTGCCTTCCATGTCCTCTCTGATTCTCAGGTATAAATCTGAAAATTCTACATCTTCAGGAAGTTCTGTTTTAATTGGTGACATCTGCTGTTTTTCAGCAAAGAGTTTTGCATAATTATCGATGATGTACAATGCAAAGTCTTTTGTCTTTTCATCAAACGTTTCAGCATTGAACGCCATTCCTATTCCAGAATTTACACAGAATTCATTCGCACCTGTTTTTGCACCTTCCACTGCAGGCAGATAGAAATAGTCAATTTTGCCCTGGTCATATAAATCCTGCATTGCAGCAATTTCCCAGTCGCCAATATAGTACATTGCTGATTTCCCTTCCAGGAACATATTCTGTGCCGTTGCATAGTCTGTAGCTGCAAACCCGTCATTGAAATACTGGCCCATATCCTTTAAGAAGTTCACTGCTTTCATTCCTGTTTCGCTTCCCATAGATTCCTTGCCGTCTCTCAAATCAATGATGTAATCATTCCCCGCATCTCTAAATGGCATCATTGCCAGATATCTCTGTACAGGCCAGCGGTCAATTCCATCCACAGAAATCGGTGTAACTCCATTTTCTTTCAGAACCTTGCAGACCTGTAACCACTCATCCATAGTTTTTGGTGCGCTCAGGTTATACTTCTCAAATATCTCTTTGTTATACCATGTCATTTCAACGTGATATTCCAGGGGCAGTGTATACATTGATCCGTCGGTAAATTCCTGATATTTCAGCGCGATAGGATAAAATTTATCATATCTGTCATTATCTTCAAGAAATTGCTTTACATCTACGAGCATTCCTGCATCTACCAGTTCCTGGCAATAAGGATCTGCATCAATGTCGATAATATCCGGCATATTTCCTCCTGCAATCAAGGTCTTGAGTTTTTGCAGATAGGATGGCCTGTCCGCCGTGGTTTCAATCTCAATTTCCCACTTTCCGCCCTTTTCCTTACTATATTCATCTGCTATCTGGCGCATGGTCTGGTCTATCGCACCGTCTACAGGTCTTGATGTAAACCAGGTGACTTTCGTCACATCGCCGTCTTTACTCTCTTCTTTGTTGGAACCACATCCAACGAGCAGGGATGTAAGCATAACACCTGCTAATACTAGACTTAAAACTCTTCTCTTCATAATTCCTTCCCTTCCTTGGCTTCCTTACTCCTTAACAGCCAAACTGCTTACTTTCACTTTTCCCTGTACCACATAAATCCCCAGCTTTCCACCCTTGTGGTCATACATTCTGGTGGAAAGGGCTGCTTGATTATTAATGTACAATACGCAAATATCATTTTCCCTAACAAGTAAGATATCAAACTTAGTTGTCTTTGGAAGTATGCGCTGGGTTTCTATCTGATATGGCATGTCACCGGCAATCTGCCACTGATAATGACCTTTGTTTGTACGCGGCCACATATCCCATGCCACAAGGTTATTATGTGGATTCATCCTTAAAAAATAACCTTTTTCCATCCCTTCATCGGTATGAAGGGCAATTCCAAACTCTGTTCCCTCCATTACTTCAAAGGTACATTCCACTGAAAACCTGTCCGCCGGTGAATCATAAAGTACCGCCCCTAATGTCTCACTCTCTAACACCTGCTCTTTAAATTTACCATTATAGGTTACAGGGCTGCCTATTGGACAATCCTTTTTATAGAAATTTTTCATTCCGTCTACAGGTGTCACATATAATTCAGGAGAATTGTCCTTCTGCCTGATTTCATGGAACACCATTGTTCCGCCCCAGTCCCACGGTCCAAAATCTGTCTCACCCTTTTTAGTTGCAATCCAGCCAAAAGCAAATCTCCGTTCACCGTCTGATGCCGTTTTAATAGCATAATTTGCTCTGGTATCAAAAACATCATCCTCAGGTATAATCCACGGCCCTTTCAGGCTTTTTGAATAGCGGAAATGAGTGGTAAACCGGTCTGAAAAGGTAGAAAATACAAGATACCAATAATCTCCCATCTTAAACACTTCAGGACACTCCATTGTAATGTACATTTCCGGATAGTAAAATGGCTCTGCATATTCCCAGTTCATCAAATCTTTTGATTTAGAAAGAGATACACATCCTCCTCTTAACTCTCCGCCGTCTTTTATCCTTGAGGCAAGAAGCATATAATAACATTCTTCCTCCTCATTCCAGAACACATAGGGATCTCTCCAGTCAAATTCCTCGTATACACTGCCGTCAGAGTTATATATGAAATCCGGCACTGTTTCAAGATGGTTCAAATCACTGCCAACTGCCTGCATAACTGCCTGTACACTTTTACCGTTTACCTTGTAATCCTCGTTATATGCTGTGTAAAAAGCATGATATACATTATCCTTATCTTTAATTATGGACCCTGTATAAATATTCTTATTAGGCTCATTGTCCCCGCCACGCTTAATTGCTTCACCTTCATAATTAACGTTTATAAAATCCTTCGTAGTTGCCAGATGCCACGTTGTATCTTCCGCATATTGGTCTTTATAGATTCTAGGATCATGCAAGTAAAATGCATAATATGTTCCATTATCGTAATATGGAATCAAATCTCCTACCCATGCACTCTCTGGTCTGTAAAACAAGTTTTTCATTTCTTACCTCTTTCGTGCATCATGCGCCAAATGCACTATTTAATTATAAAAAAGCACTGCTTATTTACATATATAATATCATCTAAAAAATGCTTATAGCAATAGATTTCAACCACATTTTAAATATTCTGCACAAATATACATCTTTGAATTATCGTTTTTGTACAAAAGATATAGATTCAAACTGCAAATTCGTGCATTTCGTGCATTGGAAATTTTCACGCTTTACTTTATCGCTATTTATGATACAATATTTACATACGGAGGATCGCAATCATGAAATGCACAATAAAAGAAATCGCAGACGCCTTACAGCTATCACGTAATACAGTATCAAAAGCACTCAAGGGAAGTTCAGAAGTGTCTATATCTACACAGCAGCGCGTTTTTCAAAAGGCACAGGAAATGAATTATTTTAATGGACACGAAAAACAAAATATTGGTTTAGAAATCCCCTCATCAAGTAAAGGGTCAATTTTATTTTTAACTAAGACACTGGCAAATGACTCTGAATTCTGGGGCAAGGTATTGAAAGGAATTGAGAAAATCCTGTCTTCATCGAACTACCGTTTAATTATAGCCACAATGTCTGACAGCGATTTAAAAAAATTACAGTTTCCTGCTGCATTGAATGACCCCTCAATAAAAGGAATCATCATTGTTGAAATCTGTTACAAGTCGGTTTGTAAAGCACTTCTTCATTACAACCTCCCCATTGTAACCGTAGACATGCCAAAAGATTATTATAGTTTATTAGGAAAATTCGATATTGTTACAATGGAAAACCGGAAGAATATCTACCGGATAACAGAGAAATTGATTCAGAAAGGGTTAAAACGTTTTGCTTTTGTTGGAGACTTGTATTCAGGGAATGTGGGATATGGATTCTTAGAGAGATATGAAGCATTAGAGTTATGTCTTAAGAATCATGGGCTTCAATTAGACAAGACCTGCTCCTTCTTACATGAAACCGATGAAGATTATAGAAATTTTGAAACAGTTTTAGAGATGATGAAGTCCCTCTCTTCCCTCCCGGATGTTTTTGTATGCGGGAATGACTGGACCGCCATCCAGATTATGTATGCTTTACAGTTTTTAGGCTATAAAATCCCCAGGGATGTTAATATTATCGGCTTTGACAACATCCCCGCATCAGAGCGCATCGTGCCTGCTCTCACAACTATAAATACACCAAAAGAGTACTTGGGAAGAGCTGCGGCAAGGCAGATTATTGAACGGATTGAATACCCTGATTCACCCTGCACCTTTTCTCAATATGCAACCGAGCTTATTGAGAGGGATTCCACGCTGGATTAAAATAGTGAGATTTTCAAGCCGGTGCACCAAAAGGTGCATCGGCTTTTTTGTTGAAAAAGCTGCTTGACATAACATCTACCTTGCAATACAATATAGAATAACCCTTGCATTACAAGATAGTGATAGGAGGAAAAAGTATGATTCCCTCACAAATGTTAAAAGGAACGCTGGAGGGTTGTATCTTAGCCATCATAAGCAAACAAGAGACCTACGGATATGGTATTGTCGAGCAATTAGCGGAATATGGATTCGGAAAAATAGCAGAAGGAACAATATATCCGTTATTACTGCGGCTGGAGAAAAACAAAATGATTACGGCAAGATACAAACAATCCGAGATCGGTCCCAAGAGAAAATATTATTCTTTAACTTCTTTAGGAATGGAAGAACTACAGAACTTTACAGTTAACTATATTAAGTTATCGCAGGCGGTATCGAATTTATTAGATGATATGAAAGGGGGTGCTGTGGATGAGCAAAAAGGTAAAGATTCTTTTAAGTAAAAACAATCAGTTAGAAAAACAAATTAGCCTGGATAGTAAACTTGTAATGACAGACATTGTAGTTTATCTTCGAGGTGCCAATATCAGTGAATACCAGCAAGAGGTTATCCGGCAGGACATTTTGCAGATGGTCATAGATGGAGAGCAAAGAGGCACTGAAATAAAAGATGTTATCGGGGAAGACTATCAGTCTTTTTGTGACCAAATCATAAATGAAGTGCCTAAATTGAACAAGGGGCAACGATGCTTATACGCAGTGAGAGATGGGTGTCTGTACTTCGGAATTTTAATCGCCATTTGGGCGGGATTCGGAGCTGTAGAAATGTTGAAAAATAATTCGCTGTATATTTGGGTAACAGCAGGTGATATTATCAGCATTTGTATGTGTATTCTGGCAGCAATGGTGATTGTTGGTATAATTACAAAGAAATCATTTGACGAAACCTTTGTTAAGGGAAAACAAATGCATGCGCTTTTCATAGGAGCGTTATCGATTTGCATTATTACAGCGGTGCTTTTTACACAGAGAGTTTTTGAAGTACATGTAGTAATCTTAGGTGCGGTCCTTTTGATATTAGCTGCGTTATATAAGATTATGGATGGAAGATTGGCGGGATAAATCGGCTTTGAAATTACTCTTAACGAGGGAGTGTAAGATAGAGTGTGTAAGTTCAAAATGAACTTCACACTCTGTTTTTTTGTCAGGATATGTTAAACTAAACAACAGAGAAAAGGAAGGATAGAACTACTATGGCAAGAAGAAAACGTGACCCTAAAAAAGATGCACTGGTACAGGCAATACTGAATCAGTACCAACCGGAAAACGTCGGAGACATGCAGGATGCTTTGAAAGATATCTTCGGCCCTATGTTTGAATCAATGCTTCAGGGAGAAATGAAAGATCATCTGGGTTATGAGAGTAATGACCGACAGGAAAAGGAGGGGACAAACCGCAGAAATGGATATT
>NZ_QGDS01000011.1 GCF_003149105.1 Faecalicatena contorta
ATTCAAGTTTCCGCAAGGTAACAAAACAGGGAGCATTTCCGAACGAGAACGCATTGCTAAAACTGCTGTATCTGCGAATAACAGAGCTATATAAGAAATGGGAAGGAGGTCATGTACATAGCTGGGCACTGGTGAGAAACCAGTTGGATGTAGATCCGAAAATCCAGCCAAGAATTCGAAAATATGAAAGAGTCTAAGAATCTAACAACCACCATCATATACGGATGGTCTGATTGTGGTACCCTAAAATGGGCCGCCCCCGTTGACGGGGAGAAAGCAAGGCTGAACTCATGAAAATACCGGTGCATGAACACCGGTATTATAAAAAATCAAAATTTACACATTTTACTTGACAAACCCCTTAACGATAAAAAGCCGATTATAATTAAACGTCCAGGGGGCACCTTTGATACAGCGCAATCATGGTGTTGCCCCCACCTATGATTGCAGCTGTGGATAAGATTACTACTATTCGCTTTGATAATAACAGGCGTCTTCAAGTATCATTAATATTATTCTTTACACGGCTTGTTAGCTTTCCAGGCCTCAATCAGTTTTACAGCCTCCGCTTTAGGATCATCGGCTTCGGATATGGCGGATACGACAAAGAATCCGCCCACTCCTGTTCGGGCGAGTTCCGGAATATCGCAAAGCGTTACCCCGCCGCCTATCACAACCGGCACAGGACTAAGCCTGGCAAGCTTCGAAATATCGGAAAAGCTTCTCGTAATCACTTTCCCATCGGGCCCAAGACCGCAATCCGGTTTTGTCTGCGTTTCGTGCAGCGGACCTGCCCCGAAATAGTCGATTTGGCCGACATCGGTCGTTTTGATGTAATCAAATAATTCATGGGTTCTGGCCGACAGCCCGATGATAGAATCCTCACCCAAATATTCCCGGCAGACTTCCACAGGGATATCCGACTGGCCGACGTGTATCCCGTCAACCTTGATCCCCTGTTTTCTGGCTGCTAAAACAACATCCAGACGGTCATCCACAAGAAGAGTCACTTGATCTGACCTGCCAAATTTGGCAAGTATAGCAGCTGCCTCTCGGGTCAGCTCAATCATTTCGCTGGCTGAAGCCGTCTTGGAACGAATCTGCAAGCAGGTAAACCCGGCTTCGACCACGTCTGTGATAATCTGACCGACAGGTCTTCCCTTTGTATTCTCCGGCCCTACTACAAAATAGGCCGATATATCTAACTTTTTTCTGTTTCTCATTTTTGTTCCCCCAATATGTCGTTGACTTTGTTAACTTTTGTATTGATGGTGTTCGTAAACCCGGGGCGTATATCAGCTTTTAGAACAACCTCGGTGCGAATCCCCTTATTAGCAAGTACGAATGTTGCATCTTTTACAACTTTCATCACGGCATCCCATTCACCCTCAATTTCCGTAAACATTGCTGTTGTGCGGTTCGGGAGCCCAGACTCACGAATAACTTTCACAACTTCTGCAACCTCAGATACAAGTTCCTCGCCCACACCAAAGGGCGCAATTGCAATTGCAACTAATACGTTCATACTTTAAACCTCCTCGACATCAAATGGGTTGCCGGCTATATCAGCCGCAGTGGCTTTATATAATTCATTGAGAAACTCAAGTTGAAAGCCTGCCGGCCCATCTGTTTTGCTTTCAGCACGTTTTCCCGCCAAATTATATACAGCAGTGCCGGTGACTGCTGCAATAAACGGCGAAGTCACAGCTGCGTACACCCCCACTACTCCGCCCAAAGAACAGCCCGCCCCGGTGATTTTCTCCATAAAATGAGATCCTCCATGAGAAAAGACCACTGCAAAACCATCCGTAATTAAATCCGTTTTGCCTGAGACGGCAACAGCCCCGCCCGTCCACCGGGCCAGCGCGACCGCTGCATTCTTTGCAGCGATAACAGAATCTGTAGAATCAACACCACGAACATTGGATGCCTTTGTCCCGCCATCCAATCCCCATAAACCAGCTAATGCGATGATTTCCGACGCATTGCCGCGGATTACACTCGGCTTATACGCTTTAAATTGTCTGAGCAGCTCGGTTCTGAGTGAACCGATACCAACGGCTACCGGATCCAGAACCCATGGCTTCCCGTTTTCATACAGAGTTTTAGCCGTCAAAGGCAACGTCTGCCCGTAAATCGGCGTAAGTGTACCGACATTGATATATGTAGCCCCACCAGCTTTCGCCAGAAATTCACCTTCATCGGGCAGATAGACCATGGCGGCGGACCCGCCCACGGCAAGCTGCGCATTGGCCACAAAATTGATGGTCACACTGTTGGTAATTGACCCCGCCATGGGATTAGTCTTTTTCACCTCGTCAACTGCCTGGATGATTTGTTTTTGAATATCCGCTTTCGTTCTCATTTTTTGTAATTCCTTTCTAACTAAATTTCCTTTTTAACTTCGGTTATTTTTAAACATGTTTACTTCTGAACCTTATTCATCAAAAATGGATACAATCTCCCCATCAAGAATACGGTTCATATTCTTAACGGCGCAGAAGTTACCGCACATACTGCAGGTGTCTTCTTTTTGCGGCTGTGAAGATTCTCTGTAGGTTTTGGCCTTTTGGGGATCGATTGCAAGCTCAAACATTCTGTTCCAGTCCAGCTTGTGGCGCGCCTTGCTCATTTCATTGTCCCAGTCTGCTGCGCCGGGCAGTCCCTTGGCAATATCGGCGGCATGGGCAGCAATCCGCACCGCAATGATTCCCTCCTTTACATCGTTTACATCGGGCAGACGCAAATGCTCAGCAGGAGTCACGTAGCACAAAAACGCCGCGCCGTGCTGAGCGGCGATTGCCCCGCCGATTGCTGAGGTGATATGGTCGTAGCCAGGGGCAATGTCGGTAACAATCGGACCAAGAACATAAAATGGGGCTCCGTAGCATAATGTTTTCTGAATCTCCATATTCGCCGCAATCTGGTTCATAGGCATATGTCCCGGCCCTTCAATCATAACCTGAACATCCTTTGCCCACGCTCTTTTAGTAAGCTCCCCGAGTGTAATTAGTTCCTCAATCTGTGCGGCGTCAGTGCCGTCGGCAAGACATCCCGGGCGGCAGGCATCCCCAAGACTCAGAGTAACGTCGTGCTCACGGCAGATTTTGAGAACATCGTCGAAGTGCTCGTAGAAGGGGTTTTCCTTTCCCGTCATTTCCATCCACGCATAGATAATAGAACCGCCGCGGGAAACGATATTCATCATCCGTTTGTTACGCTTGAACTTTTCGGCGGTTTCTTTGTTGATTCCACAATGAATGGTCATAAAATCAACGCCGTCCTCGGCATGCATCCTGACAATATCAAGCCATTCCTCGGTTGTGATTTGCATGAGGGGCTTATGGTAATACACCACCGCGTCATAAATCGGAACCGTTCCGATCATGGCGGGGCAGCTTTTTGTGAGCATTCTGCGGAACTTTCTCGTATCCCCGAATGAGCTCAAATCCATAATTGCCTCAGCTCCCATATCAATCGCACTGTTTACTTTTTCAAGCTCCATTTCCAGGCTTTCCATATCTCTGGATGTTCCGAGATTGACATTGATTTTTGTTTTCAACGCCGCACCCACGCCGTTGGGAGATATGGATTTGTGCCGTTTATTGCACGGAATAATCACCTTTCCCTCCCCCATCAGCTTTACAAGCGCTTGCTCGGAAATTTGTTCCTTTTCGGCCACCACCTTCATTTCCTCGGTAACATAGTTGTTTCTGGCTGCTTCCATTTGTGTTGCAAATTTCATACTTTCCTTCTTTCCCAGAGGAGCGCAAAAGCGGAGAGTTACCGAAATAGGCAGCTCTCCGCATTAAGCAATTTTCTATGCTCCCTACGGCGGCATTACCCGCATCAGGTAAAGGGTCGAAGCACTACAGCTTCCTCTCAGCCTGCTTTTGCAAGCTCCCCTGAATATTTAGTTTATTTACACGCAGATCATAACCCGCAGGAACAACCTGCCGGCCTAATCTGTTATGTATCTTTTCATAATGACTTTTAGATAAAAAAACAGGAGACACCTGATTTGGTGTCTCCGAAAAAAATCACTCTTTGACTTCCTACGGCGGCATTATCCGCATCAGGTTAAAGGGTCGAAGTTCGATGACTTCCTCTCAGCCTGCTTCACAAGCTCCCCTGTTATTTAATAAGTTATAGCACATATAAAAGGAAATGTCAATTCGCTTTCACTTAACTCCGTACTTACCATGTTTTAAGCTTTATTTTCATATCCTCTAAATATGCTTCTACCTCCTCTGGATTTTCTCTGGAAAGCGGTATACCGGGAATGACGGTCCGTTTCTTGATTTCTTTCCCGCGGATGGTATTTATAATGCTCTGCATTGCGACTTTTCCCATAGTATCCGGGTCCTGACCGGTTACAAACTGGAGGATATTATCATCTGCCAGCAGCATTTTGGCAATCTGTTCCCCGGAGTCAGTTCCGAACACAACAATCTTTCCCGCATTTCCGGTGTTCTTAACCGCCAGGGTTGCACTGATCGTACCGCCCTCGTTTGCCGCCCAGATAATATCAATCTCCGGGTTTGCGGAAATCATCTCCGTGGCAGTTGACACACCGCTGGATACCATCCACGCATCCATATCTGCCACTACTTCTACCCTGGGCATTTCTTTTATGGCGCTTAAAAAACCTTTAGTTCTTCTGGCACTCATATCAGCGAGCTGGCTTTTAAACTGCAGGATACCGATTCTGGCCTTACCGCCGAGCTTCTTTTCAATATAGGCCCTACAGGCTTCTCCCGTAATTTTCCCCAGGCCCTCCTGGTCCATCTCGATATAACCCGATTGGAAATCATCCTCCATAGACATATGTACCGAATATATTTTTACGCCTTCCTCGTACGCCTTTTTCAAAGCTGGCATTGATGCCTCCACGCTTACCGGAGATATACAGAGACCATCCACCCTCTTTTCCACATAGGATTCTATTGCATCTACTTCCCTGGCCAACTGACTTCCGCTGTTTGTCATCATCACTTCTGCTCCCTGCCGGTCTGCTTCCCGCTTCATGGCAAGCTGCAAAAGCCTCTGAAATTGATCATCCTGAAGCGCTATGACTCCTATTGTTAATCTATCTCCCTGGCTTTGACTAACCGTATGCGGATTTGAATCTCTATACGCAGATACTGCAAGTATCATCAAGCACACGATGACTGCGCTGATTTCAGCAAACTTCCGTTTCATAACGCATCTCCTCTTATGTGTTCTTAGGTGATTTTATTTGTTTTTCCTTCTTACGTCAATATATACTGCCAATAAAATAATTGCCCCCTGAGCAATCAGCTGATAATACGCCGGTACTTTCATCAGGTTCATTCCATTTGATAAAGTACCTATAATAATCGCTCCAATCAGCACACCCCCAATTTTACCTTCACCGCCGGACATGCTCACTCCGCCTAATACAGTTGCAGAAATTGCATCCAGTTCGCCTCCCTGAGATACTGTAGGCTGACCGGAATACAATCGGGAGGCAGTGATAATTCCTGCAATTGAAGCCATCAGCGCTACCAATATGTATACAATCCAGATGATATTTTTGGTATTAATTCCTGAAAATTTTGCTGCTTCACGGTTCCCGCCGATTGCATATACCGCGCGGCCAAATTTACTTTTGGATAATGTCAGACTCATAATCGCCAGCATAATAAACATGATAATAACCGGAATAGGAATTCCTGCAATATATCCATTTCCCAGTATGCCAAAGCTGTCCGGAGTCCGGACCGGCCGGCCTTGTGAGTAGATATAGGAAAATCCCCTCGCCATTGTCATCATTGCCAGAGTTACAATGAATGGTGGAATCTGTGTTCTGGAAATTACAAACCCGGAGAATGCGCCGCACAACGTACCGGCAGCAACTCCGCATAAGATAGCCACGGCATAAGGCATTCCCGATTGAATCAAGCCGGCGCACAGGGTACCTGACAGCGCTACCACCGAACCTACCGAGAGGTCGATTCCCGCTGTAATAATTGCAAATGCCATCCCAAACGCAATAATTGCATTGGGTGCAATTTGGCGGAGAATGGTAATCAGATTATCTTTCTGCAGAAACTTTCCTGGTGCCACAAACGAAATAATAATAATCATGATAACAAGGCCGATTAATATCCCTGCATTATCTATCAAATATCCCATTCCAGGGACTTTCCTTAATTGTTCATTTTTCAGCCATCTTTCTTCCCTGGTCTGTTTATTTGTTTTTGCCATTTCTATCCCTCCAATGCATATTTGATAATCTTATCCTGTGTGATGTCATCCTGCTCCAGAATGCCTGCCTGTTTCATCTCCCGCATCACTACAACCCTGTGGCTTAAATTTACCACTTCAGGAAGTTCCGAAGATACCAGGATGATACCCACACCGTTTTGTGCCAGTTCGGTAATCAACTGATAAATTTCCTGTTTTGCACCAACATCAATTCCTCTGGTTGGTTCATCAAGTATCAGCACCTTGGGCTCGGTTGCCAGCCATTTTGCCAGCACCACCTTTTGCTGGTTTCCTCCGCTCAAATTGATTACCCGCTGTTTATAGGAAGGTGTCTTAATCCGCAGTCTCTTTCCATAATCCTCTATCAGTTTGTCATGTACTTTCCTGTTTAACTTAATTCCATGAATTATATGCTTTAATATGGCCAGCGTGATATTGTACTCTATGTCCTGAATAAGTACCAGCCCTTCATCCTTTCTGCTCTCGGGGGCCAACACAATCCCGGCGTCAATTGCATCCCTGGGAGTCTTAATTATAACTTCTTTTCCCTCCAAGAATACTCTCCCGTCTGCAATTGCATCTATGCCAAACAACATTCTCATGATTTCTGTGCGTCCGCTGCCCACCAGGCCATAAAATCCGAGTATTTCTTTCTCTCTCACTTCAAAATTTATTCCACTCAGCCTGTCACCCCGTGACAGGTTTTCTACACGCAGCAACTCTTTACCTATATTAAAATTCTTAGGCGGAAAAATACTTTTGAACTCCCGCCCAACCATCATACTCATCAGCCGTTCATTATCCACCTCCAAAACAGGTACTGTTGCAACATACTGTCCGTCTCTGATTACGGTAATCGTATCACACATCTGGAAGATTTCTTCCAATCGATGGGATATGTATATGATAGAGATGTTTTGTTTCTTTAGCCCCTTTATAAAATCAAATAATTTCTTTACCTCTTTTTCTGCCAATGAAGAGGTTGGTTCATCCATAACGATAATCCTGGCATTTAAGGACAGTGCTTTCGCGATTTCCACCATCTGCTGCTGGGCAGTAGTCAGCTCCGACACTTTCATGGTCGGCAGTATGCCTTCCATTCCAAATCTCTCCATAATCTCCCTGGCTTTCCGAATCATTTCGCGGTCATTGACCAGGCCAATTTTGTTCGCTTCCATTCTGCCCAAGAAGATATTCTCAGCCACAGTCATGTTAGCTGCCAGGCACAGCTCCTGATGAATTACACTGATCTTATATTTTTTTGCATCCTGTACCCCTCTGATATCCACTTTCTGACCGTTGATAAAGATTTCCCCCTGATCAGGTGAATGAATGCCGGCAAGAATTTTAATCAATGTGGATTTACCGGCACCATTCTCCCCTAATAAGGCATGTGTTTCGCCCTCCCGTAATTCTAAGGAAATGTCATCTAAGGCCACAACACCTGGAAATTCTTTGCGAATATGTTCCATTTTTAAGATAATGTTTTCTTTCATCCGCCTCTCCTCTTCCCGTCTGTCTTTAGAAAAGCTCCTCGCTGAAAGCAACTAAACTCGAAAGTACCTGGCTAAGTTGCTTTCGGTCAAGGAGCTTCTTTCTAAAGTTCATATCTTGAACGTCAGCCGTTCAAGAAGTATGCTTTGTTAGAATTGTTTTCCGTCATAGTCTGCTGCATTGTCCGCATTGATTTCTTCTACTGGAATAACATAAAGGGAATCGTGCTTTTCTCCCGCAAATATCGCTTTCGCCACTTCTACGGCCTTGGCACCAATCTGATCCGGAAATTGTGCTGCGGTACAGAGCAGATCACCTGCCTTAATCATGTCAATGGCATCCTGGGAACCATCAATTGCTACTACTTTGATATCTTTATTATTTGCTCCTTTGAGAGCGGCAATTGCTCCTGATGCAGTGGGGTCGTTAATGGCAAAAACTCCTGCCAGATCCGGGTCGCCCTGCAAGGAAGTCTCTGTCTGGGTCTGAGCCTCAGTTACATTGCCATTCGCATCCTGGCGGAATACCACTTTTACATCCGGATAGTCTTCCATAATCTCTTCCAGGCCGGCAGTTCTTTCCTGAACACATGCCACAGTTGAATGGTCCAGAATGGCGATTTTTCCTTTGCCGCCGATGGCTTCCATCAGGGCTTTTCCTGCAATACGTCCTGCATCGGTGTTGTCAGATACAATCGTACATGCCACCAGATCTTCATCTGTTACTCTTGTATCTATTGCAATTACCGGAATACCTGCCTTGTCAGCAGCTTCCAGTGCAGGCTTGATACCATCTGAATCAATGGAATCCACCATAATAACATCCACACCTGAACTGACCATATCGCAAATCTGGTCTACCTGTGTGGCAGCGTCAAGTGCCGGGTCGGGAGCGATTACTTCATCATCCGGCCCAATGTTGGCTTTGATTCCTTCTACCTCAGCCACGAAGAATGAATTGTTCATGGTCATAACTGACACCCCATATGTCTTCCCCTTAGAACTGTCATCCTTTTTGGCAGAACCTCCTGAAGTTTCCTCTTTTCCGGAGGAGCACCCCAGTGTCATTGCTGCAACCATAGCTGCACATACCATAATGCTGAGTAATTTTCTTTTCATACTTTTATCTCCTTTTCGTTTATGATAATATTACTATATTACAATATATCCTTTTTCTAAATCATGGATTTTTGTATTTTGTTTGCTGTTTTTGTTTCTTGAAAAGGAGTCTTGTTATGAAGCTCGGACAATTTCGAACGAAGATATTTTTTATAGCTATTATCTGCCTTATCGTGCCCGTAATTATCACCAGTATCTTTCTTTTTTATCAGGAGCAGTCCATTCTCAAAAAGGAAAGTAAACTTTTGCTGCAGGAATCCCTTAAATCTTCTTCCACCAATATTGACACAAATCTCTCGGCAATAAAATCAATCTCCCTTTCATTACAATATACCTTGAACAGAACTCTGTCCTCGTATGATGTCCCCAGTGATGCCCAGGAGCGGCGCCTCTATTATCTAAATCTTCTGGATAAAATGGACACCAGCGCAAAACTCCTTCAGTTTACCTATTCCACTCCAAACTTTGAAAACTATTATCTGTATTTGGACGAGCCGGATGACTTGTTAGTATCCCGGATTTCCTATTTTGAAGACTTGGAGGGGGTTCATTTTAACTTTCTAAATCACCCCAACTATACATTCAAGATATCAGAACCTTATGATTTAGCATTGAATAATATTGTGGGAAGTACAATGGAACGCAGAAGTATTACATATTCCGTACCGATTATGAACTCGGCCGGTTCCAACAAGAACTCCCTCATTGCCTGTCTGCCCGAGAGTTATTTATGTGAACAACTGCAAAATTCACTTAAGTCCACAAAGTCTGACGGCGTGATTATGGATTCCAGCGGCATCATCATATCCTCATTATCCAAGGAACTGTTAGGCACCAATAATGCTTTTTACCGGGGCATTTATAATCGGATTATTAAAGACCGCAACATCACTTACCTGGAAATGACTTATAACGATGTAAAATATTGCATAAACCTTTACCGTTCAGATGTTACAAGCTGGTACTATATTTCTTCCATCGAGGAAGAAACACTGGTTTCCTCTGTCAATATCCTGAAGAAGTCTGTATATACGATTGTAGGCATACTGGCATTAATGGCAATTCTGGTCACCATTATTATTGTCAGATACATATCTAAACCGCTGAATACACTCCAGTCTGCAATGCACTTTGTAAAAAACCGTGATTTTCATTTTCAGATTGAAGAAAAGCGTACAGATGAATTCAGCGATGTATACAAGGGTTTTAACACCATGGTAAATGAAATTGACAACCTGGTGAACAATCTGACAAATGAAAAGATTCTGCGGCGCGATGCTAAAATCATGCTGCTGCAGTCCCAAATCAACCCTCACATGCTGTACAACACGCTGGAGACAATTTATAGTATGGCCAAAATAGAAGGTGCTGAGGAGATTGCAACTTTAGTAATGGCCCTCTCTCATTTCTTTCGGATCAGTTTAAGTGACGGCAAGCAGCAGGTGCCGCTAAGCGAGGCAGTAGAACTTGCCCAGCAATACCTCACAATTCAAAACACCCGGTTCTACCACCGCATTCATGCTGTTTTTGACATTCCTCAGGCACTAATGACAAACAGTGTTCCTAAATTTCTGCTGCAGCCGGTTGTGGAGAATTCCATCAAACACGGCTTTAAAGATCAGTCCGGAGACTGCCGCATTACTACTGCCGCCTTTCAAAGGGAGGGGCTTTTATACATTACAGTATTAGATAACGGCTGCGGTATCACGCCTGATGATCTGAAGGCTGTCCGGAATAAGATTGAAGACTTTAATTTTGAGGAAAACAGTTATAAAAGCTATGCTCTGCGAAACATCAACTACCAGATCAAACTCAGATATGGAAAGCAGTATGGAGTAAAGATTGACAGTCTGGACGGGGAATACACCAAAGTAACCCTGACCCTCCCGGCTGTTGCAGATGAAAGGAGTTCATAATGTACAAATTATTGATTGCAGATGATGAATATTGGGTCCGCAAACGGCTTCTGACCACCATTCCCTGGGATAATTACGGAATCAGTACGGTAAAAGTGGCCCAGAACGGACAGGAAGCTCTGAATCTGGCGCTTGAATTGGAGCCGGATATTATGATAACCGACATCAACATGCCTATACTGACGGGCTTAGAACTGATGCAGGCCCTGAACGAAAGCGGACTTTTTCCCAAAACTATCCTAATCAGCGGATACAATGAATTTAAGTACGCCCAAAAGGCTGTAAAACTTGGTGCAAAGGATTATATACTAAAACCAGTAGATGAAACCAGCCTTATTCAAAAAATCCAGGAGTGTGTTGCCGAGGTGGAGCATGAGCAAATACAAAAGAATCTTTTCTCTTATATAGAAAAAACAATGCCTAAACTACAGACCCAGCTTATGTATGCCTTGCTTCACAACCGTCTGACTTCACCGGAAGACTTTATCCAGGAACTGACATCCTGCGGAATTCAGCTTCCATATACGTCAGGCATTTGTTTTGCCGCCCGGTTCTCAGCACCCTCTGCGACAGCCGAGTACACTACCTGTGAAACTCTGGTAATGCAGACTGCCCGGCAGATAATGGAACGCTCTTTTGACTGCTTCTACCTTCTGCCTACACCACCATTTCTGACAGGCATCCTCTTTTGTCCCGAAAATGCTGATGGGGTGAATCAGGCTCTCTATTATGCATGTGAGGAAATTATGGAACAGACTCTTGCTGCCGGCAAATGTGAAATTTCTATAGGAGTGGGAAGTTTTGCCTCAGGACTTGACCAATTTTCACACTCCTACAATCAGGCTCTTCAAGCCGCAGGTAAATGCGAACAACTGGGGTGGAATGATATTTACACAATCTCCGAATCCGGCAATAAAATCCATCCCCTGATTCAGCAGGCGGAACACTACATACGGAAACATTATTCTCAAAAAATTACACTCTCTAATATATCATCCTATTTTTACATGAATCCTTCTTATTTTAGTAAGCTGTTCAAACAGGAAACAGGTCAAACCTTTACACAATATCTGGCAAATGTACGTATCACTGAAGCAAAAAAGCTATTAAAGAATCCTTCTTTTAAAGTCTATGATGTAGCCTTTGCAGTGGGATATCAGAACGAGCAGTATTTTTCCACACTATTTAAAGAAATCTGTGGAATTTCACCCACACAATTTAAAAATTCATTGTGTGGATAAAGAAGTACGCTTCAACTGTAAGTAAGATTGTGCTGAATTGTAAAACTATTCTGAAAACGAAGAGCAAGGGGGACAGTCCCTTTTGAAAAGGGACTGTCCCCCTTGCTCCTCGTTTCCTCTGCTCTTCCGAATTTCGTATTGACAAAAATGATACTATGTTATAACATAGGAACAAATAATAAAAGGTTAATTTTGCAGAAAAGGAGAGAAGAAAATGAGCACATTGGAAAAGTTATTTTCATTAGAAGGCAAAACTGTTGTTGTTACAGGCGGAGCCCAGGGGATTGGGAAAGTGGTTGCAACAAAAATGGCTGAGGTTGGGGCAGATATTGTAATTTTCGACTTGCAGGAAGAAAAGGCAAAGGAAGCTGCAAAGGAAATTCACGAGTCTACAGGAAAGAGGACAGCAGCATATGGCCTTGATGTCACAAACCCGGCTCAGGTAAAAGAGATGATTGCCAAAGCGGACGAAGACATGCAGGGGCTTGATTTGTTGTTTAATAATGCTGGTATTGTTATTCAGAAATCGGCATATGATGTGACTCCTGAAGAATGGACAAAGGTTATTAATGTAAATCTGAACGGTGAATATTATGTTGCGGCAGAGTTTGCGAGATATCTGAAGGGAAAAGGGAAAAAAGGAGCGATCTGCAATACAGCATCTATGTCCGGCCATATTGTAAACTGGCCTCAGGAGCAAGCTTCTTATAATGCTTCTAAAGCAGGTGTGATTCAAATGACCAAGTCACTTGCAGTGGAATATTGTAAAGACGGGATACGTGTAAACTGTATTAGTCCAGGATATATGTATACTGATTTGACATGCCACGTGAATCCGGAATGGCAGGAAAGATGGATGGATATGACTCCTTACGGAAGATATGGACAGCCGGAAGAATTATGCGGAGCAGTGATTTATCTTTTATCTGATTCCGCATCCTTTACATCAGGAACAGATCTTGTAATTGATGGCTGCTTTACAGCGGTATAAATATTTGATTTTTGAACATAGTTGGTTAAGAAAGAATCTTGCTTGCAAGATTCTCCGCCTGGGTTAGGTTGCCATAGCAACACCTTCTTTACCAACCCAGTGCAATCCCCCGGAGGGTTTTTATGTAATAGGAAACTGCAGTTTCCTATTACATAAAAAGCCTTACTGATTTTCAGAAGTGAAATTCAGTAAGGCTCTTTTTATATTTTGTCTGAACTTTAGTTATTTCTTATCTCATTATTATAGAAAATCAAGTCTTCTATTAAAGCAATAGTCTCTAGCTCCTCCCAGTATTGCTGCACAAACGCATTTGATTTCTAACCGCCTCTGCAAGTGCAGGAGAAACTTGCTCCAAATGCCATAAGACGATGCGCTGGGTATTATGCTGGGCTTCCACAAGTCCCGATGCAATATTACTTGCAAGATTCTTTTTCTCTACCGCAGAAAAAGATTCATACCTCTGGGTCGCTTGTGTATAATCATCAGGATTCGGGATTCCGGCACGCATAATTTCACCGGAGACACATCTGCCGTTTCCACTGGACACCATACATGAAGGGGACCAGTTTGGCTGTTTGTTGACGGGAATATTACGAAAATCCGGGCCAAGTCTATGCCGCTGTGCATCTGGATAAATAAAGGTACGTCCCTGCAGTACCTTGTCATCTGAAAATTCAATGCCAGGAACTAAATTTGCAGGATTAAAGGCCAATTTGTCTACCTGTTCAGCATAATTTTCCGGATTACGGGTTAAAACCATCCGTCCAACGGGTAAGAGCGGATATTGGGTTTCATCCCATAATTTGGTAGGATCTAAAGGATCAAAAGGAAGTGTCTTTGCATCTTCAGGATTCATCAGCTGCACACGCAACTCATATTCTACCGCCCTCCCTTTTGCTATACTGTCATACAGGTCACGTCCGGCAATATCAGGGTCTTTGCATGCAAGCCGCTCTGCCTCCTCCTGGTCAATGTGTCTTGCCCCTGCTACAGGGAACCAGTGGTATTTCACATAGCGGCGGACACCCTGTGCATTCCTCCAGACATAGGCATTCACACTATATCCCTTGATATGGCGGAGGCTCTTTACCGTTCCCAAATCCGAATAAAGCCACATCAGCATATTCGTTGCCTCCGGATACTTGGCAAACAGGCTCCAAAGCCTCTCCGGGTCATTCAGATTATTCACTGGTGAGGGCGACATACGGCTGATTATATCCGGTATATTAATGGCATCCCGTATGAAAAAGACAGGGAGATGATTGCAGAGCAAATCAAAAAATCCTTCATCGGTACAAAATCTGGTACTGAATCCCCGCACATTTCTCAAAGTGTCCGGTGTTCCCAGATTGCTTGAGGCCAAAGAAAAACGTACCGATACCGGAACCTGTTGATTGGGGGTTTGCAAAAATCCGGCTTTTGTATATTGCCTCATTGAGTGGGTAGTGCGGAAATATCCGAAAGCACCGTACCCTTTTGTATGGAGACGCCTTGGCAAAGTAGTAGAGAATACAAAATCTTCTAAAGTTTCATGCAGAACGGTATCCTGCACAAGGACAGGGCCCTGAACCCCCACAGTCTGGGAATGGGATATATCTGAATTCCTTGTTTTTTCGCGCATTACATTTGAGCGGGGTGCCGGGGCATTCATTTGTTTATTGTTTTTATAAGCACCTTGAACAGGTGCTCGGGATTGATTGCAATTATTCTGTTCGTTTTGTCTGCCTGCCGTACTCCGGGTATTTTCTTTTGCTGATTGAGACCATTCGTTATTGTTGTACATTTATAATCCCTCCAAGAGCGTTAAAACTCAAAATAATATAATAGAGTGTATTCTTCACTTTTATAAATTATGTTTATTGAACTACTGGAGTTCAATAAGTGTAACTTCTTACCGTAACGTATTTATATATTGACAACACATGAATGAAGCATTACAATGTTACTATGTAATAACATAATATCTATAGACAAATTACAATAACAATTTATGAAAGGATGGTTTTTACAAATGTCAAATGTATATGAGAAAGCCACTGCTCCGACTTTATACTTCATTGGAGTAACAACAGGGCAGTCCTCTATTATGAAGGTCTTTCCAAAGTGGGCGGAGGCACTTGGTTTAAAGGATGCCGTCATCAAAGGAATTGACTTTGCCCCCCATTCTTCTGCTGAGGAGTACCGTGAAGCAGTTACATTTATTAAGAATGATCCGCTTTCCATGGGAGCACTTGTCACTACGCACAAAATTGATTTATTCAACACCTGTAAGGATTTATTTGAATATGTGGACCCGTATGCTGAAAAGCTGGGAGAGGTTTCCTCCATTTCAAAAAAAGACGGTAAACTGTGTGCACACGCAAAAGACCCAATTTCCAGCGGACTCGCACTGGAAAACTTTGTACCTGAAAACTATTGGACAGATTACGACGGTGATGTACTGCTTCTTGGAGCAGGCGGAAGTACACTTGCAATGTCCGTGTATTTTGCCCAGGAGAAATTTGGTGATAATGTTCCTAAGAAAATCATCATTGCAAACAGAAGTGTTCCCCGCCTGGAGTCTGCAAAAGAAATCCTGGATGGCATTCATCCTGACATTAAATTTGAGTATATACACAACCCTTCACCGGAAGATAACGATAAGACACTGGCTTCTTTAAAGCCTCATTCTCTCATTGTAAATGCCACCGGACTGGGAAAAGACGGCCCGGGGTCCCCTCTTACGAACGACTGTATTTTCCCAAAAGACAGTCTTGTATGGGAAATCAATTACCGCGGAGACTTATTATTTAAACATCAGGCAGAGGCTCAGGCAGCAGAGAAAAACCTTCACGTGGAAGATGGCTGGATTTATTTCATTCACGGCTGGACACAAGTCATTTCCGAAGTCTTCCATATTGATATTCAGGATGACTTACTAAATAAATTGAGCGACATCGCTAAATCATAAGGAGGACAGATTCATGAACAACTTTAACTGGGATACCAGCTTTCTGGTAGACTTTGATTTACAGACAGGACAGTCCAAAACATCCGAGGTTACCAAACGATATCTTTCTCAAATGAAAAATATGTTCAGTGACACAGAAGCCGCCGAAAAAATTTTAGAAAACGACGACCCTGTCATTTATGAATTTCATGAACTTGGATTTCCTGAAGAGGCCGGACATATTGCATTCGGAACCTCTATTGTCCATCCTGGAACGATTGGAAAAGAATATTACATGACAAAGGGACATTTTCACACCATTTTGGAGACCGCTGAAGTGTACTACACATTAAGCGGAGAAGGCTATATGATCATGGAAAATCCCGAGGGAGACACCCTGGAAGTTCCGCTTAGAAAAGGTGAAGCCATCTATGTTCCAAAGCGCTATGCACACAGATCTGTCAACACCGGCAATGCCCCTCTTGTCATGTTCTTTAGTTTCGGTGCTGAGGCAGGACATGATTATGGAACAATTGAAACAAAGGGCTATCACAAACTCATTGTTGAAGAGGACGGAAAGCCGGCAATTATTGACAATCCACACTGGAAATAGGCGGACAGCATATGAAAGAAATTATAACAGTAACAGGTCCCATTACATCAGAAGAATTAGGCTTTTGCCAATGTCATGAACATATTGCATTAAGTAAAGGAAAACCTTATGACATAAATCCGGCCCTGTGTATTGATGATATGTGGAAAAGCCTGGAAGAAATGAAACGTTATAAATCTGCCGGGGGAGATTCTTTCATAGAGGCTCAGCCATGCGGCTGCAACCGTATGACTGAAGAGCTTAAAACTCTCTCAAAAAAATCCGGCGTGCACATTATTGCTTCCACTGGCTTTCATAAGTTCTCCTTTTATCCCGATAAACATTGGATACACTCCATCTCCACACCGGAACTGGAAGAAATATTTGTCCAGGAAGTGACCAATGGGATGTATACAGATGCCGACCGTACATATCCGACCGTACAATGCGAGTCAAAAGCCGGAATCATTAAGACAGCTTACGATGCCGAGGAGTTAAGCCCCCGGTATAAGAAACTATTTCTGGCTGCCGCCGGGGCTTCTTTGAGGACCGGGCGGGCCCTTATGATTCACGTGGAGCAGGATACCTCTCCGGCACTGCTGCTGGATTTCCTTCTCAGCCTGGGAGTAAAACCGGAAAATCTAATATTTTGCCATATGGACAGGGCGTGCAAAGATATTAAAGCCCATGAGGATATCTTAAAAAAGGGCTCTTACCTGGAATTTGATACGATTGGGCGCTTCAAGTATCACAGTGACGAACATGAAATACAGCTTATACAATCCCTTATCCGGCTGGGATTCCAGGAGCAGCTTTTATATTCCCTGGATACCACAAGGGAAAGGCTCAAGTCTTACAATCCCGATGGGACCGGATTAGATTATATATTAACTACATTCAACAATTCCTTAAGACTTTCCGGAATTTCTGAAGATACCATCCATAAGATTTCCGTGGAAAACCCAGCACGTATACTGACCGGAAGTGCTTTTGGAACTTAGAGAAAAGGAGTGAACCGATTATGAGTGAAACAAACTTATTAGCACAAGTTGCAGAAAAGAAGATTGTACCTGTTGTCAAATTAGACCGTACTTCTGATGCGAAGCCCCTTGGCGAAGCTTTATGTGCAGGAGGCCTTCCTGTGGCCGAGGTGACCTTCCGTACAGATGCAGCCGAGGAATCTATCCGAATTATGAAAAATGAATTTCCTGAAATGATGGTCGGCGCAGGTACGGTGGTAAATGTAGAACAGGCAAAACGGGCACTGGATGCAGGTGCCTCATTTCTGGTATCCCCCGGAATCAGCCGCACTGTAGTAGAATTTGCCCTGGACAACAAACTTCCTGTTTTCCCGGGCACCTGCACCCCTTCTGAAGTCATGATTGCAATGGAGTATGGACTCTCCCTTGTAAAATTCTTCCCGGCTGAACAATACGGCGGCCTGAATACAATTAAAGCCCTTGCCGCTCCATTTCCGGCTATGAAATTTATGCCCACAGGCGGAATCAACGCTTCTAATATTCTAAACTACCTGGCTTTTGACAGGATTATTGCCTGCGGCGGAAGCTGGATGGTAAAGGACAGCCTTATTAATGCAGGAAACTTTGCAGAAATCACCCGTCTGACCGCGGAAGCAATTGCACTTGTATCGTAACTGTTCATGGTTCTGAACAGATACCTTGTATCAAAGTAAAATACCTCACGGGCAGCCGCCAAATGGATATGCTGGCATATCCGCCTGACCTGCTGCCTTCGTGAGAATTAACAGGAGGTATTTATTCTTATGAAAATATTAGTAACACCAACTTCCTTACAGCCAAATAAGGGCGGTGAGGCATTAAAAGTGCTGCAGGAATTTTCAAATGACCTTGTATTCAATGAATTGGGCCGACCTTTAACAGAAGACGAGTTAATCCCTCTATTAAAAGACTGCGACGGATATGTGGCAGGCCTGGACTATGTTACAGAAAAAGTCATCAGCTCCTGCCCGAATCTCAAAGTCATCTCCCGCTACGGTGCAGGATATGACCGGGTTGACATTGCTGCTGCCAAAGCCAATGGAATCCCGGTAACGAACACCCCCGGAGTAAATGCAGAAGCAGTGGGGGAACTTGCCTTCTCCCTGATTCTGTCTCTGGCCAGAAGGATCCCCTATCTGAATCAATCCACGCGCAGCGGGGAGTGGGTCCGCTCTACAGGTATGGAGTTAAAAGGAAAAACCATCGGAATCATGGGGCTTGGTGCGATTGGAAAGGTAGTTGCAAGATGCGCCCGAGGATTTGAAATGAACATTCTGGCCTACGACCCCTATATAGATAAGACTTACTGTGCTGAGCACAATATTGGAATCCGCACTTTTGATGAAATGATAGAGGAGGCAGATGTAATCAGCCTTCATCTGCCGCTTACAGATTCCACCAGACATCTTATCAACAGTGATACCATTGCCCGGATGAAGCCATCCGCAATACTTATCAATACTTCAAGGGGTGGAATCATTGATGAAGATGCTGCCTGCCATGCATTAAGGGAAACCAGGCTGGGAGGACTTGGCCTCGACGCGTTCGAGATTGAACCGCCCACGGAATCCAAACTGTTCGAACTGGACAATGTGGTGGTAACCCCCCACACCGGTGCCCACACAAAAGAGGCCACTGAAAACATGGCTTACGGTTCTATCAAGAACCTCATTGATGTTTTAAGCGGAAAAGAATGTCCGTTTATTGTCAACAGATAACTAAAAAGAAGGGCTATTGCTTTCGTAGATTTTTCATCTATCTTTGCAGTAGCCCTTCTTCATACCGTTTATTTCTTCGGATCTTTTTGCAGTAATACTAATATAAGTGCAATCACGCAAGTCACGGCAGCCAGCACGAAAGATGCCGTGTAAACACCGTTTTTGATAAGCTGGTTAGAAATAACCGGGAAGACCAGAGCTGAAGTCCCAAACCCTACCATAACACATCCATAATTAAGCCCTATATGTTTTGTACCAAAATTATCCGCAGTAATTGCCGGGTAAACACCCGCTGCTCCTCCGAAACCAAAGGCAATTGCAGCGATACATATCAAAAACAGCACACCCTGAGCAATAATCATTGTCAAAATTGATGCTATCGTAATAAGAATAATCCCACATACCGCCCGCTTACGGCCAATCAAGTCCGAAATCCAGGATGTAAGCAATCTTCCCGCAGCACTTGCAATTCCTGTAATCATAACCCCCAGAACAGCCAGTTGGCTTGACAGCCCGCGCTCTGCACCAAGGGTAATAAACAGAGGATTCAGTATGAAATAGGCCGGAAGAATACAAAACAATGATAATGCAATCAAATAAAACTGACCAGTTTTCAACATTTCTGATGTTTTATATTGTCTTTTAGTTGCCTGTACCTTTGCTGCAACAAAGCCAGGCGGAACATAACCTATAGGAGGATTGTCAATACGTAATGCGCACAGCACACAAAGAACTAAGAAAATGATTCCATAAGTTCTAAAAGTAAACGGGACACCCGAATTAGCAAGCATGGAGCTTGTAGTCGGTGCAAAGATTACAAGTGAAAATCCAAAAGCTGCGACCATAAATCCTGTGGCAAATCCACGCTTGTCAGGAAACCATTTTTGAATAACGGAAACAGTCGCCGTATACACGGTTCCCACGCCAAAGCCGCCTACGACACCATATGTAATATAAACAAGCCAGGGACTTTCCTGAGTAACAAATGAGGTGAGAATCATTCCGAGGCTGAGCAGCACACTTCCCGCTACTGTGACAATCTTAGGCCCCACCTTATCCTGGGCTTTCCCGCCTATAATAATTCCGAGAACAAATACCGACAGCATAATAGATGATGTTAAAGCTGCCTTGGCCGGATCCCATGCAAGGTACTCTGCTACAGGACCTTTAAAAACACTCCACATATAAATAATACCGGCACAAAGCTGAATCAGCATACCGAATACCAACACTCCATATCGATTCTTAACAGATTTCATATTCCTTTACCCTCTCTTCCTGTGTATTGTTTTGATTATATACTAGACCCCATACCCCGTAAAGCAGTATTTACAGGCATGCAACAATATATCAAGGCTTCTTGACAGGTTTTCCTCCCTCACCTTCATACTGGCGTCCCCATCCGGTCATCACGGATATTAAAAGCACCAGAAACAAAATCTTACAATAGAACATCCCGGCTCCCACTTCTGTCAGTGAAACAGGTTCAACAAAATCATAACCTTTTGTAAGCAAGGCGCCAATGAACACAAAAACACTTAAAAACGGCACGGTTACCACAATTGCATTGGCAAAACCATCAAGCAGATTTGCCCGCCGGTACGGATGTAAGCCTACACGTTTCCCGATCTCATTCTGCACCTTACCAAAGGTAGTCATTGATGCACTGGTCACGCCGCCGAAAAGCAGAGTTGTAAGAGAAATACCAAACATCATAGCAAGTTCTGCACCGCGGACAGTCCTGCCCCACTTACTGTTAAGGATACCATTTGTGATTTTCTCAAGTGTACCCGCACCATTGAGTACACCCATAATGCCATAAACTGAAATAACCAGTGTAACTGTGGACATCATGCCCTGAATACCATCTGTCAGAAATCCCACAGGCGTGCCGTCTGCAACAGAGATAATATCCTTAAATGTGAGCAGATGAAATCCCAAACCTATGCCCGTCCCTAAAATGATACCTATAGTAATGGCCTTATAAATATCACGGGTCTTAATTGAAACAGCGAGCATCACCGCTACAGGAATGAGCATAACCAGAGTGGTTGGATTCATATTGTTTACAAGAATCTCTTCCGCCCCTTCTCCCACGGTTCCGCCCCCGCCAAAAATCCAGAACAGAATGAAAGAAATGGAACCTGCGGCAATGGAATATTTCAGCCTGCTGGAAACACAGCCCCCAACATCGGCAAGCCCGTCCCGCTTTGTATATTCCTGAGTTCCCGCAGAAATAATCGTAGTGTCCGATATTGGTGCCAGGTTGTCACCAAAAACCGCTGCACTTACAAGTGCACCTGCCAGGACAGCAGGATTACATCCGAGCAAAACACCTGCAGGGTAGAAAATTGGGAAACAGGTAAACATAGTTCCAATAGATGATCCGGTGGCAGTAGAAATAATGCAGACAGTTAAAAATGTAAACGCGGTAAACAGCCCACCATTCACGCCCAACAGGTCTGCAAGCCATACAAAGCCTGCTGAAATATTAGTAGATTTGATAAGCTGCGCAAAAATTCCGATAACAAAAAGCAAAACAGCAATCGGCACGGCTTCCTTAACCCCTTCATAAACCGAATCCCAAAAGAGGTTGTAGTTCCCTTTCTTTACAAAGACTGCACCAATCATAAGTGCAACAAAGGCCCCCATAGCAAGTGCATACATTTCAAATGCCTTAAACACTATAAAATACAGTATGCAGAAAAACAAAAATATAGCTACCGGAATAAACGAAACTCCCCATCCCCCTCTAAATTCAAGCTTTTTACTCTTATCCATAAACATCTCCTTTTTGATATTTAATGTATATCATTTCTCATTTAAATTCATCTTCATAATATCTCTGTATTTCGAACCAACAGTGCGCTCCAATTCAAAAGGCTCTCCGTCCAAAATTTTATAATTTTCCAGGAAACTCCTGATTTCTTCAATATCAGTATCCTCAAGTTCAAAGTCAAAGATTTGTGCATTTGATTCCACATGCCGGCTGTTTCTGATTCCGACAATCGCAGCTCCTACCCCTTCCTGACTTAATATATACTTTGCCGCGATGTGGGCAATTTTTACAGAGTATTTCTTTGCAATTTTATCCAGCAATAGCAGGAATTCCTGATAGCCGTTCCATCCCATTGTATCCTCAAGAACCTGGAAATATTTCACCTGAGAGCGTGTATCGGGCTGAGGCGGTGTCTGCCCTATCCATTTTTCTGCTAAAAAGCCGCCTGATAAGGTACCATAACATAGCAGAGGAACACTTTTACTTTTGCAATATTCTAAAAGGCTTTTTTCCGGACGTCTGTCAAAAACTGAATATTGGGTTTGAAAAGATGCTATTTGTATACCGGCATCAACGATTTCGGCAAAATGCTTTGTATCAAAATTCGTAACAGCAATATTCCGTATTTTTCCCTTCTCTTTTAGTCTCTGCAGATAGCCCGCTGTTTCAAGGCAGCCGGGTACACTATAGTCCCACCAATGAAACTGCACCAAATCCAGTACATCCCGGTTCAGCCGTTTCAGGCTTCTGTCGATGATTTTCTCTGTGTACTCTTCATCTACCTCACTCAGCAAATTAATGTCAGGCACATACTTTGTATGAATCTGGATTTTATCCGGCGAGATGCTGCTGCACTTAAGCTCGTTTACAAATTTACCAAGAAATTCCTCAACACCTGTATAGATATCCGCACAGTCAAAGGTTGTAAATCCTTTTTCCACAAGCATATGGAAGGCTCTCATGACATCTTTCATATCCAGCTCAGTTTTTAAACTATGTCCCTGGGATAGCTGCCAGCACCCGTTGATAACCCGGCTAATCGTATAATCCTTTGCTAATTCAAATCGTTCCACCATTATTTTTCATCTCCTTTATATATACTTTCTGTTGTGCAGGCGGCGTGGCTGAATTCTCTGGTTCCCGTTCGGGTAATCTTAAATTTAGCGCCGCAATTTGGATCTGGGCAGGCAATCACACTGTCAGACAACATCCAGTCATTGGGATGCAGTTGGCGCTGCTTTGCGGGCAGCAGCGGTAAAAGTGCGCTCAATGCATACATAGAGAATGAATTGTTTTCCGGAAAAACAATATCCTCTCCGGTTACTATAAAATAGTCCCCTTCTTTGTGTCCGCATACCATTGGCTTCTCAGAAGCAATAACCTCTACCTTTAAATCATAAAGGGTAAACTTATCATCCATGATACAACCTCCTTTTCTTCTTCACCGCAGTACAGTGTCCTATTAAAAATAAAGAGTCTGGCAAGCCAGACCTTCGCGCCGAAGCGCGGTCGCTTTAGCGGCCATTTTCCTTTAAAGTAAAAAAACACGCACCCTGAATAAAATTCAAGGACACGTGTTAACCTGCGGTACCACCTTGTTTGGTATGACTCATGCATACCCACTCTATAGAGTGCCATTACACCCTTAGCCCTATAACGCCGGCTGTGCGTCTAAGCTACTCGGCTGCACTTATCAAACATGAATTATTTCATAAGTATGTATTCTTTCACTTCGCCCTCGGAGGCCCACTTGCTGTCGCTGCATCTGTCCGGCTTACACCATCCCGGATTCGCTGAAGACCGTTTAACAGCCTAACTTCCTCTTCTTCGGTTTATAAGAATATATCATAACCCCTTTTTATTGTCAATCTCTAATAGTCTTTACACCAAAGATAAAATAGATCATATGGCCGACCCAGACAATGGATAAAATGATTCGTCCTACCGGAACCCTGCTCATCATAATAAATCCCACCGACATCGTTAGTGTAACGACTAACATAATGCGGATTTTGGCTTTCCATGTCATTCCCTTCCCTTTTACATAGCTTTCAAGATTATTCTTATAAAGTTTGGTGCCAATAAACCAACTATGAAGTCGTTCGGAGCTTTTAGCGAAAGAAAATGCTGCTAATAATAAAAAGGGAAAGGCGGGAAGCAGGGGTACCACCGCTCCGACTGCACCCAGCCCCACACCTACACATCCAAGTATAATGAATGCTATTTTCTTAAGTCTCATTTTATCCTCCAGTCCTAGTACGCATTCTTCGCACTATTCCTCCAATCTTTTTTTCTCTTTTTTTGATTCAATTACATGACGAATAGCTGCTGCCGGGTGATACAAGATCATCCTTGGTCCGGAAAACCTCATGACCTTACGGATTTTTTCCCTCATTTCTGGTTTGTAGCAATGCACCTTACAGTTAGCACAAAATGTCTTTGACTCCATAAACGGGCATTTTTCGCTGCGTTGTCTGGCATAACAAGAAAGTTCTTCACATTCCGGGCAAAGTCCTTTCTTTGTATGGTGCTTTTTTCTGCAGTACAACTCAATCATTTGGGAAACCATCTCCTTTTCCCGCTCCCTTTTATTTTCTATGTTTCTTGCCATTAACTTATTCTCCCATGTTCTACAGAATAAACGGTGTCTACAATTCCCATGGTGGATTGTCTGTGGGAAACTAATATCACCGTTTTTCCCTGTCTCTCCTTTTGCAGAGATTTTAGAATCACACCTTCATTCAAACTATCAAGATTGCTGGTAGGTTCGTCTAACAACAGAAACGGTGCATCATGGAGAAATGCTCTTGCCAGTCCAAGCCGCTGCCTCTGACCGCCGGACAGAGTGTCTCCAAGCTCACCTACCAGGGTATCATAACCTTTTGGAAGGCTCATAATAAAATCATGAATCGACGCTTTTTTACAGGCAGTCTCCAGTTCCTTCTGAGAGGCCCCCCGCTTTGCAATTCGAAGATTATTCGCAATACTATCGTGAAACAGATGAGTTTCCTGTGTCACAAAACTTTCCATATTACGAAGATTGTCTGTGTTTACTTCGTTAATGGGTGTGCCAGAAATCCGAATATCTCCTTCATTAACATTCCAAAACCGCATCAGCAGCTTAAGTAAAGTGGATTTACCGCTTCCACTTTGTCCTACTATACCCACGATATCATGCTCAGGAATAGTAAGCGATACATTTGATAAAATTCTTTCCTGTCCATAAGAAAAATTTACGTCCCTGGCAGCAGCACAATGAAAAGTAATCACCGGCTTTTCTACTACTTCCTCCACCACAGGATTTTCATCCAGAATATCCAGTACCCGGTTTCCAGCCGCAAAAGTGTTTTGCAGAGTACTTCCCAGATATGCCAGTGCAATCACAGAACCAAAGGAACTCATTAAAGCTATGGTGGGAATCAGGACACCGTCAAACCCTACTGCTCCCTTTTGATATAATAATGCACTTGCAAACAGCATTGCAATATCAAACAACAAAATGATGTTATTAGTTACCCCCATATTTCGCCCCGTTGTTTTCTTCATACGTTCCTCGTATTTTGAAAGTTCATCCGTCTTATGATTCATCTCACTGAGTCGTTTTTTTCCCTGCCCATACTGGATGGTTTCCATAAGACCGCGCAGACTATCCAAGACAAACCCGCTTAAATCTCCGGATTTAGAGCGGAATCTCATGCCGTCATCACCGCTTGCCCTGGATATAAGCAGTGGAATAAGAATTCCTACTATCAAGTAAGCTGTCAAAGCCAGCAGTCCCAGCACTGGGTGAAAACTTCCAATAAACAAACACATAAAGAAAGTCATGAAAAACGCAATGGCTGCGGGAGAAATAGTATGGGCATAAAATACCTCTAAAAGTTCAATATCCGAAGTAATAATTGAAATCAAATCTCCTTTATCTCTTCCTTCTAATTTCGCCGGGCATAGCTTTCTCAGTGCACGAAACACTTTGTTTCGGATGAGCGCCAACAGTTTGAAGGCAATATAATGGTTAAACGCCTGCTCCGCATAACGTAAGATACCCCTAAGCAGAGCAAATGCAATAAGGCAGACAAAGATAGTCTTCAGTGTAAAAAGTGTATCGAACTGCAGCAATTCAAGAATGGCATACCCACCAAGAATGGTAATAAAAGCAGCGCACAGATTTCCAATAAGCCCCATTAGAATTGCCAGAATCATAAATCCCGTCAAAGGCTTCACCAATACAATAAGATTTGCCATAACTTTAAAACCATTTCGTCTTTTCATATTAGTTTCTGTCCTTTCCATAGTTTTCAAGGTCTTGCTGAGTGTTCCACATCTTTTGATACAAACCATGGTTTTCCAGCAGTTCTTTATGGGTGCCCTCTTCTGCAACAGATCCTTCTTCCAGCACATAGATGTTGTCTGCATGTACCACATTGGCAAGCCTGTGAGAAATGAGTATCACTGTTTTACTTTTTGCAAGAGCATGAACTTCCTTCATAATATCATTTTCACTCTCCACGTCAATATTGGAGGTGGCTTCGTCAAAGATGTATACTGGACTGTCATGCAGCAATGCCCTTGCCAGTGCCAGCCTCTGACACTGGCCGCCGGACAGATTTTCGGCTTTCTCTAAAAGCAGTGTATCCAGTCCATTTTCGTTTTTTAGAAAACCCGAAAGATTTACCCGTTCCAATACGGACCACAGTTCTTTGTCTCCGGCCTCAGAATTTCCCATTAAAAGATTGTACCGTACAGTGCCCTTGAACAAATAACTCTGGTTACTAATGTAGGTTATATTGTTCATTAAGCTACTTTCCGGGATACTCTTTAGCTCCGTTTTTCCAATGGAAACCAAACCGGAATAATCTTTATTACGCCCCATTAAAACCGAAGCAATGGTAGACTTTCCACAACCGCTTTCACCTACAATTGCGGTAAAACTCTCCTGAGGAAAAGAAAGATGGATTCCATGAAGAACTTCCTGGTCTTTTTCATAGGAAAAATGCAAATCCCTGCAGGTAATTGTACCTATTTTAGAACCTGATTCTATTTTTGTTGAATAAGCCTGTGATTTGTCCAGGGTACCAGACTTTATTTCATTCTCAGGAACATCTAATAGCTTGAAAATCTTATCACTGGCTGCCATACCATTCATTGCAATATGGAAAAAGCTGCCCAACTGCCTCATGGGAATAAAAAATTCCGCTGACAATAAGATAATAAGCATACAGCCTGCAAGAGTAACATTACCTTTCGCATACTGAGTGACAGCCATAATGATGCCCAAAGCTGCACCTCCATAGGCAATCAAATCCATAAGAATAATGGAATTAAGCTGCATCGTCAGCACCTTCATGGTAACCTTACGGAACTTCTCCGCTTCTGCGTTCATTTCTTCGTTTTTGAATTCGTCTGCCTGATAAATCTTTAATGTTGTCAGCCCCTGCAGGTTTTCAAGGAATGTATCGCCTAAAGCTGTATACTTCCCCCAATATTTGGATAGAATTTTTTTCGCTATGGTCTGTACTGCGGCAATGGAAATGGGAATCAGCGGGACACAAACGAGCAATACAATTGCCGATGGAACATTTATAAAACTTAGATAAGTAAATAAGGTCAGCGGGGCCAGCATGGCATAGAAAAACTGAGGTAAATAAGAGCCGAAGTAGGTCTCAAGCTGATCTACACCCTCTACCGCCACTTGTACGACTTCAGAAGTTTTGACCGCCTCCTTATAGGAACCCCCCAGACTCAGAAGTTTTTCGTAGATTTTTGCCCGCAAGGTTTTCTTTACCTCTTTTGCCGATAGATATCCCATCCGGGAAGCTCCTGTTGAACAGACAAAACGAATCACTACAGCAATAACCACCACAATAAATGTAGTAATCATACTGCCAGTATCCCCTTTGCCGATAAAAAGAAGTGCCAGCAGGCTTGTGATGCTTGTCATTATAACCATATTTGCCACAAGTGAACACCACTGCAATACAACATTCCCTGCTATGTATTTTTTACTTTCGCTTATTGTTCCAATCAATCTTTTATTTATAATCATGAAATTAAACCGCCTTTGTCATTCGCTTTGTATGATGTCAATAAGTGCCTTAAAATGTTATCCCCAATGTTATATTGGAATAACGAAAGGCTTCCCGTCCACATTCTGAATATTAAGCTCCACATCATACACCGTACGCACCAGTTCAGAAGTGATAATCTCCTCCGGCCGTCCCTGGGCAATGATTTTCCCATCCTGCATAGCCACGATTTCATCGCTATAATAAAGAGATTGGTTGATATCATGGAGAACCATGACGATGGTAATACCGTATTCCCGGTTCAACTGACGAATGAGTTTTAAAATCTGCAGTTGATACCGGATATCCAGATAGGTGGTCGGCTCATCCAAAAAAAGTATTTTCGTGTCTTGTGCCAGCGCCATAGCAATCCAGACTCTCTGTTTCTGTCCCCCGGAAAGCTCTGCTGCCGGCTTATCTTTATGCTTAAGCGTATGGGTAATTTCCATCGCCCAGCGGATTTTTTCTTCGTCTTCTTTCGTATCCTGAGAAATTCCCATCCTGTGATAAGGAGTCCGCCCATAAGAAATCAGTTTTTCTACGCTCAAATCTGCCGGGGCTGTATTATACTGATGAACAATGGCCGCCTGCCTCGCAAACTTCTTTAAGCGGATATTTGCAATATTTTCGTCATGGAGCGAAATCGTTCCGTCATCCGGTTTCAGGTTCTTGGTCATTAAATTGAATAACGTACTCTTTCCGCATCCATTGGCGCCAATCAATGTAGTTATTGTTCCTTCGTGGAGTGTGAGATCAAGTCTTTTTATTACTTCGTACTTTCCATACGAAAAAGAAAGATCCTTGATAGTAAAAATATTATCCGCCATAATTCTGTTTTGACCTCCTCAGCAAAAGAATGAAAAACGGACCGCCCGCCACCGACATAATAATTGACGCACTGATTTCATAAGGTGATGCAATTGTCCGCCCCACTGTGTCTGCAAGCAGCAAGGTGAATGCCCCCAGAATCATACTATAGGGTACCAGCACCTTATGATTACTGCCTACTAAAAGCCTTGCAATATGCGGAACGATGAGCCCCAGAAAACTGATAGGGCCAATCACCGAAGTGGAAATACTCGCGAGCAAAACCGCAATAGCGGAAATCATAATCCGGTTTCTTGTAACATTTACGCCGAGGCTTCTCGCTGTCTTCTCCTCTAACGCCAGCAGGTTACACTGCCCAAGCACAAAGATGGAGAGAATGAGACCAATCATTACATAAATAAAAAGAGTGAAAAAGTCATTCCAGATCTTCATGGTGATATTGGCATTGACTATGCTTGCCACACCTGAATAGTTACTTCCGGTACCGCTGTTAAAAGCACTCATAATACCCATGAACATGGCATTTACTGCTACGCCGACGAGAATAATTCTAAGAGGAGAAAGACCGCCTCTCCATGAAAGACTGTATACCAGCAAAAAGGCAGCCATACCGCCGAGAAATGCAAAAAGTGGTGTAACGAAGTAGAGTGTTGGGAAAAAAGCAGTAATGAGGACCGCTGCAAGACTTGCACCTGAGCTAATACCGATAATGCCGGGGTCGGCAAGAGGATTTTTCAGAAGTGCCTGCAGCAAAACACCGGAAACAGCGGTTGCCGTACCACCGAATATCGCGATGAAAATCCGGGGAAAGCGCAGGTCATAAATGGTTGCCACATCTGGGTTGTATTCTATGAATAATCCTTTGAACAGCTCTATGGGGGAAACCTTTAAGCTGCCAGTATTAACAGCAATCAGGAATAAAAATAGAAGTCCTATTGCAGTTATTACAAAGGATAGTACCTTTTTTCTTGTGCTTATCACAAACTTTCCTCCTTATTGACTATAAAGAATTGGATATAAGTCCTCCAATGCTTCTTTATAACGAAAAGTAGCGCTCATGCCAAACTTTTCATTATCCAGGTCATACACTCTGCTATTTTGTACAGCAGTAAAATGTTTCCATATATCATTTGTTTCAAATTCTTCTGCAAACATGATTTTTACTTGTTCCGGCATAGCATGGGAAGTACGCAGAATAATATCCGGAGCTTTTCCAAGCATATCCTCCGTATTAATGTTCAGAAAATCCTGTCCGTCTCCGTCACCATAAACATTTATCCCGCCTGCCAGCTTTACTAAGCTGCCCACATAACTGCTTTCCGTTGCAACAACATAAGAACCGGGAAGTCCCATCAAAATCAGAACAGTGGTCTCTTCTTGTTCAGCACGGTCATTCGAATAAGTCGTTTTAAAGGATTCAAAATCCCTGTAAAGCTGCTCTGCCGGCTCTTCTTTGCCAAACATTTCTCCCAGCTCCCGGATGGACTGATACATCCCGTCTACACTTTTTAGGTTCAGGAAGTAGCTGTCTGCCTCAATCGCATCGTATTGAGGCTTCAGCTCTCCTTCCAGCGAATTTGGCGATAAAATAATGGATGGATTCAGAGATTTCACGATTTCCATATTGGGTGCCATAGGGGAACCAACACTTTTCACTCCCTCATACCGCTCTGGAATCGCATAGTTTTGTGTTTCAGGCACACCTACTACAAAATCAATTTCTAGCTTATCTAAAATCTCACAAGTGGCTACCGATGTAGCCACAATACGAGGTTCATTTTCCTTACTATCCGTTGAAATATTGCCTCCGGACTGATCTACACATCCTGTCAGCAGAAGAAAAGTAAATAACGGTATAAGTAGTTTGATTTTCTTCATAGCCTATTTCTTTCTCCTTTTGCAGATAAGAACTATACCTGTTCCCGCCGCAATAAGAACTGCGGCGGCAATTCCAATTATCACATACCTGACGCCAGGTTGTGTTTCTGTTTCTTCTATAACCTCTTCGGGCTGTGCCTCCGTCTCTTCTATGACCTCCTCGGGCTGTTCTTTCGTTTCTTCTGAATGAGAGCCGGTACTGTTATTTTCCTCTTCGTATTTCTCTGCCTGACTTTCTGCCGGAATCATCTCACTCAAAAAAATTCCGGTTCCTGGTTTTGCAGTCTCCATATTCAGCTTTACAAAAAACTGGACATCTCTTCCCATTGGGTCTACATAAAGAATCGGACTGATGTATTTATCTGTGGAATCTACTTCAAAGCGATAGTGATTACAAGTATCACCATTTGTTTCATGGCTTCCGGTTTGTGTAATTTCAACATCGCTGTATGTACCGTCTTCCTTCTGTATCTGCACTTTTACATTGCTGATATTAGACATCAGCCCAATTCCCAGAGTCACATAAGTTTTCTCCCTGGATTGTTCTACCAATACTTCTTTTTCAACAATACTTTCGCTCATACTGTCTCCCAGAGCAATATTGGTTCCTCCATCTGCCGTTTCCCCGGTTTCAGGGTTGGCATAGGAAGTTGTCCTTGATACCGTATAGGCTCCATCCTCGAAGGCAAAAACCGGGAGAGGGACAGCCATCAGCAAGATAGCTGTCATCAACCCGTAAAAGAGCTTTTTTAATCTTCGGGACATTTGTATCTTTTTATTCATTTACATTCTCCCTGCGTTTTCTGGTAAATACCATCAAAAGGATGATACTTGCAAAAGCGGATGCCAGCAGGCCATACATGAGAACATCAGAATTATCACCAGTTTTCGGAGCACTGCTATTTCCACCTTTTATATCTGTGCCTGTCAGATCTATAGAAGGATCATCGGGATTATCGGATTCCTTTTCCAGAGAAGCATAATCAACACGGATTCTTGCATCTAAGTCTTGATTCCCCATCATTTCAACATGAGGATTTACCTTTACCATAATGTATTCCTGAGTATGGGGAAGTCCGAATGAAAAGGAGGTGGGGTTACCGGAAGCATCTTTACTCCCAACACTTGCCACTGCATAATTTCCATTTAAATCGGCAATCTTTAGTTCCTGAAGACTGGCTGTAATACTTCCAAATGTCATAGGCTGGGTATATACATACATGGTAGGTACACCGTTTTTAACAGTGATTCTTGCACTTTCTTTCATGGAAGCTGCTGCCATGGAAGGATTGTTATTTGTTGCATGCCATAGTTTAACAGAAACTTTGTATATTCCGTCTGCCAGATTATCCTTGTCCAAAGTGCCGTCTGTGTTACCAGGAGTATCTTTCCCTGTGTTGCCAGATGTGTTTTTCTCTGTCAGAGCTTTTACGGCAGCATTAATGTCGCTGGCCATTTTGTCAACTCTTGCCTGCTCATTGATTTTAAGATCACGAACCACTCCATCAAGGGCGTTTTGCAAAGTTTTTACAGATTCGTCTGTATATTTGCTTAAATCTTTAGGTACACCGGCAACAGCCTGATCTACCTTGGCATAATCGGCATCTCTATAGACTAGAGCTGCAATTTTCCCTTCGATTTCAACTGCCCAGGCATCAATTTCCTCTTGTCTGTCTGGTGTCAGCCCCCGCTGTACGGCATCTTTTGCTGCCATAAGGGCATTCCAGGACTCCTCGGTATAAAGACTTGAATCCGCTGGAATTTTAGCCAGCGCAGCATCTACTTTACTATAACTTCCACCTTTCCATTCAAGGTTATCTTTTGCTGCCTGTAACTGTGCAATCATAGCATTAATATCCGCCATAGATGCTCCATTTGCTGCCATTTCCCTGGCCTGTACAAGTACAGCCTGTAAAGCTGACCATGTCTCTGCTGTATAGTCTTCTTCGTTTAACCCTTCATAAGAAGCAATCAAGTTGCTTAATCCGGTTGTATGAGCTACGGCATTTACAAAATCAAGTGTCAAAGTAACACCCGTCGGATAGGGATTTCCACCTCCCATAAACACATCCATAAAATCCACCGTAAGCGTTATAGCATAGCTTCCATCTCCATTTGCTGCAGGCAAAGGAAATGATATCTCGTCCGGAACTTCAATCGCCTCTGTCACAGAAGGATCACCGAATGCAGGGGAATACAATTCTGTTTTGTAGGAGTGATAGGTCGCTCCATCTATTGTCTTAATATTTGCATGGTACTCTCCGCCAAAGTTGATTATCATATGCTGTGCACGGACGGTAGCAACTTTATTGCCGCTTTCATCAACAGTAACTTCAGCACTATTTCCAAATGCTCCAGCAAAAGCACTTTGAACAGCCGGAAGAGGTGCTTTACTTACCAGCGATTCAATCGGGACTGTATAAGTACCAGGTTCTGTAGGAGCATCCCCTGCTGCGAACACTTGCATTATATTGGTGTTCAAAGTCAAGGCTATTGCCAGAAAAAGGGTTAAGCCGCGTTTTAAAAGTGACCCACCTTGTTTTGTACTTTTTGTTGCCATTGTTAAATTCCTCCTTTTACTTCTCCCTCATCCCAGGGTAGTTGAATTTCGGTTAGAACAAACTAACCGCATTGCCTAAAATAAAGAGTTTGTAAAACAAACTCTTGTGGCGGCCGCATAGCCACATCTACCACTTACGCCGCAGTGCGGTCTCCCATGAAGAAGTGTTTTCTTCTTCTTTTCTGCAGAGCTGCCTTTCATTATAGGTGTTAGCTACAGCTAACCCGTAAGGCAAAATAATATGCCCACAGGCACACATCTCTTTTCAGAACAAGGAAAGTATAGCATACTTTTTTTCTTTTGGTACTACGAGTTTGTCTCACGCCTGTGACAAAAAGGCTGTTTTTGCAAGTCAACAAATTAAAAAAGCTGTTTTTATACGGCTTTTCAAAGTCACACATCTGCGACAAAAATACATAATTCTAATGCAGTCGTTAATTAAAGCACCTGATTCTATATCAGTATGGTAAATATTGCCGTTGAATTTGGCATATGCACAACGTCAACATTACTCTTCATTTTTACACATGCGATTCCATGCAGAAGTTGTCCCATCCCTTCGCCTATATTTATAAAACTCAAAATACTTGCCGGAAAGGATAGAAGGTTTCCGTTTTTTTCTGCTCCAATAAAATTGCCGCTGTCAAAGTATTTCAGGCTTTTAATTATACCGCGCATCTGCTTTCCGGTTGCAGCAGAATTCTCCGTAAGTTCCAGTGCCTTTAGCTGGACTGTTCCCACACCATTCTTCACGCTGAGTGTGCAGGGATGTTCAAATCCCTCATTTGCCATTGAGATATTGCTTCCGTTATGTACATGCTCCCGATAGATTATAAATGGAAAACGGTATTCACCATCTTTCAGCTTTTTGCAGAGGTCCGTTCCAGTAAACCGATATTGCTTCCGCAGTTCATACTTGACGCGGTACTTTTCCTCCGCACTGCGAATTACTTCCATTGTATCATCGGTATTGTACAGTGCCCAACGATAGGCATCTCTTTTTGCGCTTTCTACATTTACACCCTCGTACATCAGATGATTCAGAGATATATTGATCCGTTCTCCATATAAAAGCGCCATCCTCTGCCCCATATCGGTGAGGACCGGACGCCGTTGGTTGCTTCGGTCAATCAGCCCTTCCTTCTCCAATGATATGATGATTCTACTGATCGTTTGTTTTGTTTCATTCAGCGTTCGGGAAATTCCCATCACGGTACAGGTTTCGTCATCTTTCAAAAAGGTCAGCAGTACCCGCAGTCTCAGAATATCAGCCGAATCTGACATAATCCATTCCCCCTTCTGTTATAAGATTTGCGGGGCAAAGTTTCTCGTCCTTTTGAACTGCCCCTCCCCGCAAGAAGCCCTATTGCAGACGAATATTTTAATTTGCATATAGGTTAGTTTTGGCTAACTATGATGTGTAGTTTATCATTCATTTTGTAGGATGTCAACTTGCCAGCCACCTTGTTGTCTTCATTTCTTCAGCCTCATTCTTGGCCAAATGCATTTTTCTATACGAAACAAAAACAGAGCATATATTCCCATGGACTCTGTTTTTATTTCATAAAAAATTTTTATCTTTCAGCTTGACGCTAATCCCAGCATTTGGGCCTCTCATCCGACTGAATTCTGACCGGCCCGGGAAATCCCTGCCCGTATAATTTTACCTCTACTCTCAGAATCCTCTGAGGAACCTTTGGTTTATTTACTTTTACTCCCGGATATGGATAATCCGTTACCGACTCCAATTCCAGGTTCTTCAACCGCTCTAACTCTTCCCGGCCATGCAGTATCCGCCCAAACACAGGATAAATTCCTTTGTGTTCCGGGCATTCCCGCAGAGGAAAAAAGAATTCACATCCGGACTGTCCGATTTTACCATATCCGCCCATGCATACGCATCCAGGCCCGGAATCCAATGGCTCAATCTCGGGGTGCAGTTCATACTCATAAGGGATTAAATATTGCCCTTCCTTTTTCCCAAACCCTGAATAACTTACGTCAATCCAGTCTTCGGGTACAATACGTTCTATGTCATGCTGGTTAAAAACTCCCATCTGTACGGCGTAGATGAAGCTGTTTACAGTATTCGGGGCCACATTAGGAAGAAGTTCTATTACAATTTTATTTCCGCTGTCCATATAAATGACTGCCTTGGGGTTCATGATACTTTCTCCAAAAACTTCTTTCTTTTCTCCGTAATGCCTAATACGGAAAATGTTTCCGAATCCAGAAGAACACCATAAATTTTTTCAGCCGCGTCTATAGTAACATATTCATTTTTCACATCCATAGCCACTTTTTCAGCAGGCCGGGCAAATGGGTTCCCATACCCCCCTCCGGTGCCAGTCACCATACGGGCAATATCGCCTTTCTTCATTTCTATTTTTGATCCTGTACCGCGCTGAGGCACATAGGTCCCATCTTTCAGAAGAAAATCAAATCCGCTGGGGGACCCTTCCTTTCCTCCGTCAAAGCCCCAGGCCGGATACTCAAATCTACCGTAAGTCCCGGAAAAAGTCATACCTTCATTCAATGCCTCATGTCCCAGAATAATTCCATAACCTCCACGGTGTTCTCCTGCGCCGGCATCTGTCGTATTTAAAGCATATTCCGTTACGCGATATCCAAACTTTGCCTCCAGAACCTCTGCGGGAATATTGTATGTCTCACCGTCACCTGTACAGAACTGTGCACTGTCTCCATCTCTGTCATAGCCGGCTCCCCACCCGCCCAGAGTCGGCCCCACATCTACAAAAGTTTCTCCGGTGACAGAGTGAGTGCCGGAAATAGAATATGCACCTACTGTAATAAAATGTCCTGCCGTCAGTTTCCCTTTTTCTACGATAGGCTCCATGGCCTGCCACACCAGGTCCTGGGCATACTGCATAGATTCATAATAACAGGAAACCGCCGCCGGGCGGACAGCGTTGAAGATACTTCCCTTTTCAGCCTTTACATGCAAGTTTTCAAATACTCCATCATTGACATTCTGTGAGGAATCCGTGCAGGCCAGGAAAATACTTCTGATTGCGGACACCAGCCCGTCATAGGCCACATTAATCGGGCCTTTTGTCTGCGGCGCACTTCCTGTAAAGTCTACATACATCTGATCCCCTTCAATCGTTACCTTTACCTGAATCGGGAATGGACCATTACCCAGGATATCTTTATCCATCATACCTCTAGCTGTATAAACTCCATCAGGGAGCATACCCACCTGGCTGCGCGAAAACTCGGCACTGCTCTGGATCAGCCTTTCAATAGCCTGATCTACTGTCTGTGTGCCGTATTTTGCACATATTTCATTCAAACGCTTCTGCCCTGTCCTAAGGCCGGAAATCTGGGCCCACATATCTCCGATGGACATATCAGGCAGGCGGACATTGCTGCGGATAATCTCAACAATTGTTTCATTAATTTTTCCTTCTTCAAACAGTTTCAGACAGGGGAACTGAAGTCCTTCCTGATAAATCTCACTGGAATCCACTGCATAGCCCGGATCTTTTCCCCCCAGCTCTGACCAGTGGCATTTATTTACACAGTAACCAAAAAGTTCACCGTCAATAAAAACCGGGAGCACCAGCCCTACGTCCTGCAGATGGGATCCACCCCCGCCGTAAGGGTCATTACAGATAATCAAATCCCCTTCTTTGAGGTTTTCCTTTTTTGTATATTTTTCGATTACAGAGTGAACCAGTGAGGTCAGCATTCCAAGAAATCCACATGCGCCGTTTCCCTGGGTGAGAAGTCGTCCATTTTTATCGGTAATCCCGGACGCAAAATCCAGGCATTCATAAATAATTGGACTTTTGGAGGTTCTTGCCACAGCAATAAACATCTCCTCTCCAATAGCCAGCAACGAATCGCGGATAATATCCAGTGTAATTAAATCTACGCTTTTACTGCTCATTTTCAAACCCCCGTTTCAATTAAAATATTTCCAAACTTGTCAATAGATGCTTTCATACCAGGATAAATAACTGCTGAAGAACTGGTTTCTTCAATAATCGCCGGGCCTTCCAACTCCATTCCCGGAGATATTTTTTCTCTGTCGTAAATTTTCGTATCAAGGGTTCCGGCTTCCTCAAAAATAACCGGACGTACTTCTTTCACCGTTTCTTTCAGGCTGTATGGAAGAGCTGCAATCTCTTTAATTGGTGTTTTTTCGATTTTTCCGAAAGATGCCAGGTGCATATTTACAATTTCCACACCACTTTCTTCCAGACGGAAGGAATAGTTCTGCTCATGCTCCTTATGGAATGCCTTGATAAATTCGCCGATATTTTCCGGCGACATATCCTCATTAGGTACTTTTACCTTTACAGTGTGGTCCTGTCCCACATAACGCATATCCAGATAATGCTGGAAATATACGTCCTTCTTTGGGATTCCTTTCTTTTCATTATCGGTATAGGCCTTTTCTTTTAGTTTTTTCCATTCTAAATTAATTTCGTCAAAATCTGGATTTTCCAACTTCACCTGGTAAGTCTGGATATCATCAGAACGCAAGTCTGTCATCAACATCCCCCATGCAGAAAATACAGAAGCAGCCAGGGGAATGATAACCTTTTTAATGTTCAGCTCTTTTGCCAGCGCCGCCGCATGCATAGGCCCCCCTCCTCCAAAGGCAACCAGCACAAATTCACGGGGATCATAGCCCTTTCTTATGGATACAAGCTTCAGCGCATTGAGCATGTTGGAATTTGCCACACGGATGATTCCCATTGCTGCCTCCAGAACATCAATTCCATACGCGTCTCCTATTTTTTCCCGGATTGCTCCGCGCACTTTTTCCATATCCACATCCATATCGAAATTCTTTGGTGATAATCGTCCTACTACCAGATTTGCGTCTGTTGTAGTGGGCTCTGTTCCGCCCTTTTGATAGGCAACCGGCCCCGGCAGTGCTCCCGCTGATTTCGGTCCTACACGAAGGGAATTTGTATTATCAATCCAGGCTATAGAACCGCCCCCATTTCCGATTTCCACAATATCTACTACCGGTACCCGGATAGGATATCCCGGGAAACGGGCGTTCTTTTCGATTTTGTACTCTGTTGTCGTCTTCACCTCACCGCCATCAACCAAAGAACACTTTGCTGTAGTCCCCCCAATATCAAAAGCAATGACCTTATGCTCACCCAGCATTTCTCCCAGCATTGCAGCTCCGTAAATACCGGCAACCGGTCCCGACTCCACCATATTAATAGGAACTTCTTTAGCATTTTCAAATGTAGTAGTCCCACCATTGCTCTGCATAATATATTTGGGGCACTTAATTTCCATCTCTTCTAATCTGTTGTACAGCTTGTCTATGTAAGTTTTAGCCGACGGTTTTACATAGGAATTCAGGACCGCCGTTGTCGTCCTTTCATATTCCCGCCATTCCTTAGAAACTTCATGGGAAGCCGTAACGGCAATTCCAGGCCATAATTTTTCTACCAGGGCTTTTGCCTGTTTTTCATGCTCCGCATTTACATAAGAATGAAGAAATATAATTGCAATGGCTTCCACGCCTTCTTTTTTAAAAGTATCAATACAGGTCTTAATATCCTCTTCCTTCAGCACCGTCAGCTCATTCCCCTGATAATCCATCCGTTCTTCCACTTCCAGCCGTAAATACCTGGGAACAAATGACTTTGGTTTTTTAAAGTTAAAATTAAATAAATCCGGCCGGTTGCCGCGGCCGATTTCTAAAATATCGCGGAATCCCTTCGTGGTAATCAGACCTGTTTTGGCTCCCTTCCGCTCTGTTAGTGCATTGATAACCACCGTTGTTCCGTGAGTCAGATCCTTTATTTCTTCCGGTAAAATATCACACTTCTGTATGACATTCAGCACACCCTGTTCATAGTTAGGCGGTGTGGTATGACTTTTGTTTACACACACTTTTCCTTTCTCGTCTATGTATACGATATCTGTAAACGTGCCTCCTATATCTGTCGCAACTCTCATTTTCTACCTCCTTTTCGTATGAAATTCTTCAGTCAAAGCGGATATTCGCAATCCACCACTTAATGCTTTCCACATTTGACGTAGGGACTTCCTTGATTCGGTTAAAAAATCACAATAATGTGGGCGTAATCACAGCAATCATTTCCAGCTCTTCATCTTCTTTATTAATAATTTTATGTGGATGGGTGGACGGAAAATGTATAGATTCTCCTTCACATGCGGTATGCTCAATCCCATCTATAACTACCGTCATCTGCCCCTTCAAAATGTAGTAAAACTCTTCTCCGGGATGATCCAGCTCTTCAAATTTTTCAAAGTGGGGGGCCATGGTCATTCGAAATGCATCCTGAACACGATTATCGAATCTACCGCTAAGTATGCTGATGCTTTCGTAGGCCCTCTGCATTCCTTCCAGCGCATGCCCGGAACCATTCCTTACATACTCCTCCTTTTCTGTGCCTTCCTCAAAAAACTCCTTCATAGGTACGTTAAGTGCATTTGCAATCTTATTGAGGGTAACAACTGTCAATGCTGATTTTCCATTTTCAATCTGTGACAGGAAGCTCACAGAAATCCCGGCCATCCTGCTTAATTCCATCAGTGTAAATCTCTTTGCTTTTCTCAGTTCTTTTATTTTGATTCCAATATTCTTTTCCATTTTATCACCTGCTTCACTTATTTTTGCCGTATACCCGGCCATCATCTCCTCTCTATATTACTCCCTGACAGTGTTTATTTGCCAGCAATTTTCATAACCAGCTTATCTTCATAGCTTCGTATGCTGCGCCGTCCTTTTATAATCTCCTCCAATTTCCCATTACTTCCCCCACATTCCTGATACCTGAAAATATTCCTCAATTCCCCACTTCTTTATTTCTTCCTGCTGCGGGCCTTCATATATTCCTCTCTTACTGAAATACCATCCTGCTTTTTCTTTCAGTTCACAAAGAAATTCAGCATATTTTAAGGGTGCGATATTAGCATCAATCACAGGGACCTGAAATTCTTCCTGCAATTGCCTGAAAAACCCCATCTGTATGGTGCATCCCAGCAGAACAACTTCTGCCTGATCCTCCTCCACCGCTTTTTTAATTTCCTGTCTCATTCTTTCCTTTGTATACTCCGGATCTTCCTGCAATTTCTGGACACCTATTTCAAGACTTCTAAAAGAAGCCAGATAATTTCCAAACCCGTGATGATACACGTTAACTTTCATTTCCGGCATTGTTTTATTTCTCACAACCAGTACAGAAAAAGAACTTCCCAGAGTTGAACCAATATGCATAGCCGCTTCTGCCGGAGCCGTCACAATCATTTTTTCACAGATTTCTCTGGCCGCCTGCAGAAAGGGATCATAATAGCATCCAATTATGCAGGCATCATATCCTTCGTTTTCCGCCTTCTTGATACGATGCAGCAGTTTTTCGGCAATTAAGACCTCATAATAGTTGTATTCCAAATGCTCGGGAAGCCCCGCCTCCAGGCTGGTCACCTCAAGCTGCGTTTCCTCGTCTTTATAGCTGCTGAGATACTCCCCTACCTCTTTATTCCATGTATCGTGACCTACCGGGTTGATAAACAAAATTTTTCTTTTCACTAGAATCTCCTTTCATCCGCTTTGCTTTATTCACACAAATGACAGCGGACGCCATGACTATCATCTGACATTTGTATGACCGGATCCTCCGTTCTGCAGATGTTCATAACATAAGGACATCTGAGATGGAAACTGCATCCTGGCGGAATATTTACAGGCGACGGAATTTCTCCTGTAGACTCCACTTTTTTTGGTTTCAGCGCCTCCTCTTCTTCCGAAACAACAGGAATGGAGGAAATCAGCATCTGGGTGTAAGGATGCTCCGGTTTATAGAAGAATTCCTCTGCCGGTGCTATCTCCGCAATTTTCCCAAGATACAGAATCGCTACCCTCGTTGCAATATTGCGCATCAGACTCAGATCATGTGTAATGAACAAATAAGTAAGATTTCTTTCTTTTTGAATTTTCAGCAGCATATTAATAATTTTTGCCTGAATGGAAACGTCCAGCGCTGACGTTGGTTCATCCAAAATCAAAAACTTTGGTTCACAGGCCAACGCTCTTGCAATTGCTACCATCTGTCGCTCACCGCCGCCGATAGCACCGGGAGTTTTGTACATGTAACTTACAGGAAGCTCCACCATTTCCAGCAATTCCTTTATTTTTACTTCTCTTTCAGTCCTGTCTGCACACATTTTATGAATCTTTAAAGGCAGTTCCAGAATCTCTTTGATTGTCTGATGTGGATTCATAGAGGAACCTGGGTCCTGAAACACAATCTGAATATTTTTTTTCATTTCCAGCGCTCTGTTTTTTGAGGCGTTCAGGTCCTTTCCTTCAAACAGAATTTCCCCTTCTGTAGGACGGTACATTCCAACCACAGAATAAGCAATGGTACTCTTTCCCGAACCACTTTCTCCAACCAGTCCAATCACTTCACCTTGTCTGATATCCAAAGAAACATCATCTACAGCTTTTACAAAAAGTGGCTTTCCATCTTTGTCCTTTTTATTTACCGGAAAATATTGTTTCAGATTTTGAATTTGCATAATTATATCTGACATCTCATAACCTCCTTTTATAGATTAAAGCAGGCAACTTTATGTCCACCACCTACATCCTTCAATTCTGGTTTGCAGTTTTGGCATTGTTCTGTAACCCTGGAACAGCGGGGAGCAAACCTGCATCCATTTGGAGGGTACTGATAATCCGGTATTGCCCCGTAGATGCCCGATTGAATTCCTCCTCCTCCCAGTCTGGGTACAGCTTCCATTAAGCCGACTGTGTAGGGATGAAGTGTGTCTTTGAACACATCTGCTGTTTTCGCGGATTCTACCACCATACCGGCATACATGACATGAATACTGTCCGTCAGCTCTCTTGCCACTCCAAGAGAATGGGTAATCATAATCAAAGACATATTCCGCTCTTCCACAAGCCGGTTCAGAGTTTTATGCACCTGATCCTGAATCGTTACATCCAGTGCAGTACCCGGTTCATCTGCAATCATCATATCCCTCTGGGTCATAATTGCCATGGCGATGCAGATTCTCTGTTTCATTCCCCCTGAAAGCTGATTGGGATAATAGTCAAAGATTCTCTCTGGATCGGGTATAAATACGTCCCTGATAGCCTGCAGGACCATCTCCTTTTGTTCTGCCTTGTTTTTGCCTTTTCCCTGTTTCGAATAATTTACAACATCCATCATCTGCTGCCCGATTGTGAACACCGGGTTCAGAGCACTTGCCGGTTCCTGATATATCATAGAAATTTCTCCGCTGCGAACCTGGTTTATTTCTTTCGTATTCATCTTAAGAATATCTTTTCCTTTATAAAAGATCTCTCCGTCGGGTATAATATACTGATGTTCGGGTATAACATTCAGAATAGATTTTACGGTTGTTGTTTTCCCGCATCCGGCTTCACCGACAATTCCGACTTTTTCTCCCTTATGTACACCTATATTGACTCCGTCCAATACCTTGGAATAACCTTTATATACTTTATACCAAAGTTTCAGATCCTTAATTTCGAGTATCTTATCATCAGCCATTTTTTCCATCCCCCTTTGACAGCATATCTCCGATGCCATCTCCCATGAAGTTAAATCCAAGAATAATGATAACAATTGCGAGTGACGGGAATACCGTCATCCACCATGCATCGGGCATATACCTGGAACCATCTGATACCATCTGCCCCAGTGACGGAGTCGGAGGCTGTTCTCCCAGGCCCACAAAACTTAGTGTTGCGCCAATTAGAATGACCCAGCCTACATCGAGAGCCATTTTTGTAAAAATAGAGGACATACAGTTGGGTAAAATTTCTTTGAATATAATATGCATTTTTCCTGCTCCCATCAGGCCCGCTCCAATTACAAAGTTTTCCTGCCGGCAGGACGTGGCAGATCCATAAACCAAACGGCAGTACCAGGGCCACCACATAACCGTAACTGCGATCATAGAGTTAGTCAGGTTTGGCTCCAGCACAGATGCCACTGCCAATGCCAGAAGCATGGCCGGCACAGACAGAAAGATATCTGTGATACGCATGATAATGGTATCTACAATAGTCCCTTTCATATACCCCGCCAGGATGCCAAGTATAGTTCCAATTGGTACCGCAATAGCGAGCACCAGAATGGACATATACAATGCTCCCCGGAAAGAGTAGATAATTCGGGTAAGAATATCCCTGCCCATGTTGTCCGTGCCCAGCAGATATTCTTTCCCCGGTGCCTTACAGACATTTGCAAAATCTGTAAATGCTCCTGCATGTTTTGGATACGGCGTAATGCAGGGAGCCAAAATTGCCGCCAGTATCACTATCACGACTGTAATCAGTCCCACCACCGACAGTTTATTTCTGGAAAATTTATACCATGCTTTTTTCAGGTTTTCCAGCCGGTTATCTTTTGCATTCAGAATCGGCCGCTTCTCCACTCGTTTTGCTTCAAATGCCAGTGCCTTCTGAATTTCTTTTTCTATGTTTGCGGCCATTAATTCCCACCTCCTAAACGAATTCTGGGATCCAGGTATGCCACCACAATATCCACGATAATATTAATCGCTACAAATACGACGCCGAATACCATGATTACCCCTGAGATTGCATTCAAATCTTTTGCCAGCATGGCGCTCAGACCATATTTAGAGATGCCTGGCCAGCTGAAAATAGTTTCAATCAAAAATGCATTTCCCATCAGTGATGCAATATCCATTCCCATACAGGATACTGCCGGAATTAGAGACGGCTTCAGCAAATATTTATTATTCATGACCTTCTCCGGAACACCATACCCCTTCATTGCTACCAGATAGTCTTTGGAAGAATTCTCAACCATCGCATTTCGGACCAGTCTGGCATCCTGGAACATACCGCCTAATGCCAGTGCAACAGCCGGTATACTTATATGAAGAAATGCATCCCAGGCCACAGCAAACTTTCCGGTCAACAAAGCATCCAGTATATATAGCCCGGTTATATGTGCCGGAGCAGTCATTCCAGGACTCAGACGCCCTAATACCGGAATAACCTGCCACATATATCCAAACAAAAGCAGTAACAGAATAGCCACTACAAATCCAGGCATGGCCACACCTGCATAAGAAAATACTCGAAGAATCCCGTCAATTACTGTATCTTTATGCTTTGCGGCCAGTTTTCCAATCAGGATGGAGCCAAAAATCAGCAGAAGTGTTGAGAAAAACACGATCTCAACCGTAGCCGGCAGAAATTGAAGAATATCTTTTGCCACTGCTCTATCCGTTGTTGTTGACATTCCGAAATTCCCCTGCAGTACACCGGTAATCCAATAAAAGTATTGCACAGGCAATGATTTATTCAAATGATTTTCAATTCTGAAATTCTCCAGAGCCTCTTTTGTTGCTGTCGCACCCAGGGCCATGCGGGCGGGGTCCCCCGGTACAATCCGGGCAATACTGAAAATGACAATGGATAGTCCGAAGATGACTACAATCGATAACAAAATTCGATGTATAATAAATTTTTTCAGGTTCATTTATTATCCTCTTTTCTTTCTGCCGGGCTGCATTAATTCATACGGAAATCGCGGAACAAATAATTGTATCCCAAAGGCAATGCCACTGATTCTCCCGCTTCTGCACGTGTGATAGCCGGTATCTCAATATTGTCATAATAAGCATGCTTTTCCGCCTGCTCTGCTACAGCAATTCCCCAGCATTCTTCAGCTGCCTTTTTCTGGATTTCTGCATATGCTGCCGCCCTCTCGTCATCATTTAATGTTGTCAGGGCCTTTTTAATCATATTGTCCACATTTTCATCTTGCAGCCATTCTGTCTGCTGCCAGGTTCCTGCGGTATCAGAATGAAATCTCTGGTATAGCATTGCTCCTGCCTCCGGATATTCACTGGATACAAAACAGGTAGATGAATTTGGAGTTGTATCTACGCTTCCGCAGTTATCAACGTGTGTTGCCCAAGGTACTTTTGTCACTTTTACATTTAACCCCAACTCAGAAGCAGTAGACTGTATAAGCAACGCCAGTTTTTCTTCATCCGGAACATCTGAAATCCATTCTACTTCAACTGCAAGGCTGCCTGATGTCAGATCTTTATAATATTTTGACTGCTTCAGTTCCTCTTCCGCCTTTTTTAGGTCATATTTATACTCATAGCCTTCATCACTGTATCCAAATACTCCTTCCGGCACTACAGAGCTTACTTTTTTGTAACCGGGAAACAAAGTCTCGCATACCTGGTCATAATCTATCAGGTAAGCCATTGCACGTCTTACATGCACATCATCCGTAGGCTGTTTCTTTGTATTCAGCATAAGATATAAAAGCTGCCCATTAGAGAAGCTCCCCACATTTACACCGTCAATGGCATCCAGTGCGGTATATGACTCACTGGTCTGCCACTGGTCGGAAACCTGCAGCTCCCCGTTATTCATCATAGTCCTGATGGTAGCCGTTTCTGTGTTCATAACAATTTCTACATCTTCAGGCGCCTTTTCATCCCACTCCTGCATGTAATCATCAAATCTTGTCATACAGATTCTGTCCTGGGTTTTCATTTCCGTCAGATAATATGCACCGCTGCCGGCATCATTTTCAGCAAGAAACGCTTTCCCATAATCTCCATAATCACCGTAGGAACCAGCTTCCAGATTATCCATAATCAAATCTTCATTCAAAACATACAGCCTTGGCAGAATAGATAAAAATGGGGCAAAAGACTCCTTCAAATGAAAGATCACTGTATCATCTGCCGTTGCTTCGCAGGAATCAACATAAGCGGAAAACAGATATGCAAACCCTTCTCCCATTGTAAGAAGACGGTTCATAGAAAATACGACATCACTTGCTTTTAAATCGGAACCGTCATGGAATTTCACTCCCTGTTTCAGCTTAAAAGTCCAGGTAAGTCCATCCTCCGACGTTTCCCAGCTGTCTGCAAGAGAAGGGGTCGGATTATTATCCATATCCGGGTAAACTAAAGAATCATATAGGTTAGCATATGCAATACAGGATGTGCAGTCAACGGATGTAGCCGGATCAATCACTCCTCCTGAAGACTGTGATATACGAAGTATCTTATCACCTCCTGACTGTGAACCTCCACTTTCCTCTGAGCTTTCGCTCGTTGCCGCATTACTGCTGTCTGAACATCCGGTGATAAGAACACCAATCATCGTCAGTGTCAGTAACAGAGAAATTAATTTTTTCTTCATAACTTTTCCTCCTTTTTAGGTTTCATGGGTTTCAGACAAAAAATTTATATAAAAAAGCGAGGACGTTGTATAAAAACGTCCTCGCTTTTTTAACAGATACCTGCTGGTATGTGAAATTATGCAATTATAGTTATTGAACTTCCTTCATAACCTTTAGCATGATATATTTTTATCAAATGTATCACAACATTTTTTCGTTGTCAACATATTTTTTCACTCACAGTGAAATTTTTGTTGTAGATTTCTCCAATTTTGCCTGCATAAAACAAGGGCACCGCTCTATCACTCCAGTCCAGTGATTTTACAGCACCCTACTTTTTCTTTTATATACGCTTTGCCATTTTTTTGAACACATTTTCCAATGCAAAATAACACTCTTCAAAAGTTTCTTTCACCGGTGCATAGGCTTTTACCGCCTCTGGCTCGGGAGTGTGTACGGATTCAATGTTAATAAACCGGTCAATCGCTGTAAAATCTTTAAAAATACCGGCTCCAACTCCGCCTATTACAGCCGCGCCCATAGAACTTCCTTCTTCCAGCAAAGAAGGAACCTGTATTTTCGCATTATACACATCAGCCATAATCTGGCGCCATACCGCACCTTTTGCTCCGCCTCCTACTACAGTAATCTCATCAATCTCTATCTGCGTGCGGAGAATGTCAAGGCAAATGGACAGATTCATGGTCACACCTTCCAGTACGCTTCTCAAAATATCTCCCCGTGTCGTTTCCGGCTTCATTCCAATCCAGGCCCCTTTTGCATCCGGATTCCAGCGGGGAGCACGCTCTCCCAAAAGATAGGGGAGAAAAATAGTTCCGTTGGCACCTACCGTGCTTCCTGCAATTAATTCATTCATATAGAGATAAGGTGAGGTATCCTCTTTTTCTGCCTTATACGCTTCCATAGTGCAAATCGTATTCTTCAGCCAATTATAGGAACCTCCTGCATACTGCATTGTTCCATTTGGTGCATACAATCCCGGAATTACATGTGCCCAGGTCACTGTCCGCATCTGCTCATCAAAAATTGGCTTTTCCGCAGTTGTTGTAATCCATGCAGAGGTCCCCATACAGCAGTAAGTTTTTCCCGGAGCAATAGAGCCACACCCAATATTTGCAACTACTCCGTCACCGCCGCCCATAACAACCGGCGTGCCTTCCATAAGCCCGGTCTCCGCTGCTGCCCTGGCAGTCACGCCACCTGCAATGAAAGTAGAAGGTTTTATCTCGGGCAGTTTATCCGGATCAATATCCGCATATTTCAATATCTTTTCCGACCATTGGAACGTATTTAAATCAAAACAGGTCATACTATTTGCATCTGACGGCTCAGTATAAAACTTTCCCGTCAGTTTTAATACAATATAGTCTTTCGCATTCAGCACTTTATAAGTCTGCTCATAAATATCAGGTTCATTATCCCGTATCCACATCAGCTTTTGAACACCATATGAGGCTGTATTGCGGTGCCCTGCAATATGATAAAACTCCTGCTGGCTCATATGGGCTTCAATCTGAGCCACCTGGGCCTGCGCCCTCTGGTCGGCCCATATGATAGATGGCCTGAGTGGTTTTCCCTCTCTGTCTACGCACAAACATCCCATCATCTGACCGCTGAAACTGATGGCACCGATTTCCCCAGGGTCAACACCTGTTGATGTAATCAGACTATTGCTTGTCTTACATACGGCATCCCACCAGTCATCCGCATTCTGCTCCACCCATGTATCATTAAAATAATGGGTATCATAAGAGAACACCTCACTTTTTATCAGCCGGCCATCCTCTGAAAATAATGTAGCCTTATTGCCCGAAGTACCAAGGTCGTGTGCCAAAATATATTTCGCCATCCTTCTGCTCCTCCTCTATCCAGAGCGTGTTTGAACTTGGGGCAACGGGTTTCCAAACATGCTCTAATTCTTATTCTCCGGAAACACAGTTACTTCAAACTTGTTTCTGTCTCCGCGGTATCTGGATAAGGTATATTCAATGGGCTTGCCATACGCATTATAACCGATGGATACAAAATATTGTATTGGTTTTCCCCGCTTTATCTCCAAAAGATTCACATCCTCTGTTTTTGCCTCAACAGCTTCCACAATTCTCTCAATTCTGAAGATTCTAGTCTCTTCTTTCTGAGAAAGAATGCTGTACAACTGCTCTGTTCTAAGATCATGAGTCAGCAAAAATTCACATTCAGCAAGGGGAAGATATGTCTTAGAAGTGACAATAGGGTCTCCATCTGCCAATCTCTTTCTGTACAGGAAAATAACAGAATCATTCGCTCCCAGTTCCAGTGCTTTAATCACTGAATCTCCTGCTTCCGTTCCTTTCATCGTCTTCAGCTCCAATACCTCCGTAGTCGGTGCTACCCCCATACGGTACATTTGGTCATTAAAGCTTTCAATCTTGCGGATATATTCCTGAGAGATCTTAGGCTGGGACACAAAGGTCCCTTTACTCTTCACCCTATACAGCCAGCCTTCCTGTACCAGCTCAGTGATTGCCTGTCTCACTGTGGTCCGGCTAATCTGAAAGGCATCGCTAATATCCTTTTCTGTAGGAATTAAATCCCCGCTTCTGTAATTCCCTTCTTTGATTTCCGATAAAATGAGTTCTTTCAGTTGAAAATACAACGGAATAGGAACTGACTTATTGATCCTTTCAATTTTATCTAACATTACAATATCCTCCTGCCTACGGCATCATTATTTACAAATATTGTAACATAGAGGTTTTTCTCCCGCAAGAGCTTAGTGCGTACTTTGTATAAATATCCTTATGTAACTATATAATAACATAGTATAGTGAAAAATCAATAGTTTTTCTATTTTTTGTACGCACAGTTTAGTCGTACATATGTTACACTTGTACATTTCTGTCTCCTGTGCTACTATAATGATATTACATTACTACATAGAATCAAAATATAAAGGAGATGTGCATTATGAGTAAGATGACACAGGCAATCATGACCGAACCAGGAAACATCGTATACCAGGAAGTCGATATTCCAGAAGTACAGCCAGATCAGATTAAGGTTAAAATGAAACGTATTGGCATCTGCGGCTCTGATATACACGTAAATCACGGAAAGCATCCGTATACCAGCTACCCAGTCGTCCAGGGACACGAAGTATCTGCAGAAGTGACAGAAACCGGAACCGAGGTTACAAATTGCAGGGTCGGAGACAAAGTAACCATTCAGCCCCAGGTTGTATGCGGAAAATGCTATCCATGTACCCACGGAATGTATAACGATTGTGAAACCTTAAAAGTAATGGGATTTCAGACAACCGGTATGGCCAGCGAATATTTTGTTGTAGATGCTAAAAAAGCCCTTGTCCTTCCTGAAGAAATTTCCTGGGATCACGGCGCGATGATTGAACCTCTGGCAGTTGCTGTGCATGCAGTGCGCCGTTTTTCTGAAAATATGCATGGCAAAAAGGCAGTTGTTTTAGGAGGCGGCCCTATCGGCAACCTGGTTGCACAGACTGCCAGGGCAATGGGAGCAGAAGTGGTCCTGTTATCAGAATTAAGTTCTTACAGGCTTGCAACAGCACAAAAATGCGGCATTGCCACTGTAAATCCCAGTGAGAAAGATTTATTAGAAGCAATTATTGAAGTCTGCGGAGAAGACCGGGCCGACGTTATTTTTGAATGCATCGGCATCAATCCTACCATGAAGCAGGCAATCGCATATGCAAGAAAAGGAAGCCACATCATTGTTGTGGGCGTATTCGGAGATATTGCTGCTGTTGATATGGCTGCCGTACAGGATCATGAGCTCGCGCTTCTCGGCAGTGCCATGTACCGTGAAGAAGACTACATCAAAGCCATTGAACTGGTATCTGACGGAAAAATCGAATTTGAATCATTGATTACACATCGTTTTGGATTCAAAGAGTTCAAGAAAGGTTATGACACCATTGATCAGGAAAAAGACAAAGCAATGAAAGTTATGATTAATATGGAAGAATAGTATATAGCCTTTGATATTGCAAACTTGAAATACACCTTATTCTGGTTTATAATTTATACTTATTGAAGTGCTAATGTTTAATGAGGCATATTATATCTTTTAAACCATACAAAAAGAATGGAGTAATAAAAAAGTGTGTATTGAAAACGTAGAAATTATTTGCATAGGCCAGGCTCTGCTGGACTGTATCATAAAAGGTCAAAATATAAATTCACACCATAGCACTGCTGGAATCGCAGACTCCATAACTCTGTCTCCCGGCGGCGACGCTTTTAATGAGTCGGTTATTTTATCCCGCTTAGGACATCATGTTCAGATAATGTGCGGGTTGGGATGTGATTCAGCGGGCGATATTGTAACGAATACACTAAAAGAAAATGCTGTAAATACCGATGCGGTTATTTACAGCAATACGGACCAGACTCCAGTGGCTGCCCTTTTAGTAAATACGGATGGAAGCCGGAGATCAATTAATTCTCCGGCTTATCTGGTCAAATTCTTCAAACCAGATGTTTCCTTATTGAAAAGAACCCAAGTGGTTTCACTTGCCAGCCTTTTCCGCGCCCCTCTCAACCGGCCTGATACAATTTTATCTATCTGTCAGACCGCCAAGTCCACCGGGGCACTTGTAGCTGCTGATACAAAACTGGCCCATTACGGGGAGCTTTCACTGGAAGATATTAAGGAATCACTGCCATATATAGATTATATTTTTCCAAATGAAACTGAAGCCGAGTTTTATACTCAAAAAAGCACTTACTCTGAGATGGCCGATGTTTTTCTTAATTATGGTGTCAAAAATGTGATTATCAAGACTGGAGCGAAAGGATGCTTTGTCAAGAATGGGCAAGAGTGTTTTTCTGTGCCTGCTTACAACCTGACAGCCATCGACGCAACCGGAGCCGGGGATAATTTTGTTGCTGGTTTTATTTCTTCAATCCTCCAGGGAGCTGGTCTACGGGATGCTGTTGAATTTGCCATGGGCTGTTCCGCGCTGTGTGTCCAGTCCATTGGTGCTGTTTCCGGTGTGCAGAACCGCGCACAAGTGGAGGAGTTTATAAGTAAACAATGACAAAACAAACCATTTAAGTTTTGAAAATTCCAAAGCCTAAATGGTTTGTTCTATAAAATTAAATTGTCTCTGCATCACTAAGGCAGCCGCTCCTATAGCCCCTAAATCTTCTCCCTCATTAGAAGCCTCTACTGAAAACCCCTCAATGTTTTCAGGAATCACAACTTCTTCTATATTCCTTCTCACTTCATCAATAAATAAGGAGCCGATTTTCGCCAGTTCGCCGAATATAATAATTTTCCTGGGGGCTAATAGATTCACCGTAAATCCCAATGCATTTCCCAGATGCATTGCTATCTCCCTCATAAGTGTGGAAGAATCTTCATGGCGCAGTAACACAGATTTCACAAAGGTATTTACCGTGATTGCCTCCATGTCACCCTTTACCATTTCTTTAATTTCCTGAAACCTCCCAATACGAATTCCTTCCCTGATCTTAGCAGCTATTGCAAAATCCGAAACTTCTGTGTTCAGACATCCAAACTTTCCACAGGTACAAATATCATGTCTCGGCGCAATCTTCACATGGCCGATCTCTCCCGAAAAACCAGTCTCACTAAAAACCAGCCTGTTATTTATTACGGGAACCAGTCTGGCCCCGGTTCGAATGGAAAGAAAGAGAAAATCTTCATAATCCCCTTTAAAGTACAGCCATTTGTAGGCAAAAGCCATAACGTCTACATTATTTTCGATATAACAGGGAATATCAATCTGTTCTTCAATAATTTCTTTAATAGGGACATCTTTCCAATCTGCAAAATGTGTATAGCCTTTTGCAATGCCCTCTTCTTTATTCACGTAACCCGGTACTCCAATTCCGACCCCAAGCGCTTTATCCTTCTTTTCCCCCAACTGTTCCCGGGCCATCTTAATATTATTCACAATTTTTCCCACAATGACCGCGCGGCTATCTTCCCGATGCATTGCTGTTTCGTTTCGATAAATAACATTTCCGGAAAAATCCACCATATCACAGTGCATCATTCTCCCGTTGAATTCAATACCAATAAAATATCCGCCCTCAGGATTCAGTTTTATCCACACAGGCTTTCTGCCCACCCGGTTCTCTTCACATTCTACTTCATACACATAGCCCTGACTGATAAGTTCATCTATCATACTAATCACTGTAGTCATACTATAAGAAGTTATCTTTTTAATATCATACCGGGATACATTTTTATGAAACCGTATAATACTAAGCATTTTATTTCTTTGATAATACTTTCGATTTTGTATAATGGAATCACTCTCTTTTACCATAATGCTATCTCCAAATTTCTTTTTGCACCCTATACATTTTACTGTATTTTACCAAACTATGCATGTATTGTCCATACATTTCCTTATCTGGAACCACCACATACTCCGGCTTTTCACCTTCAAATGCGAATGTATTTCCCCGGCCGCTGACTGTGCGCCCAGCTAAATACGCCGCCCCTTTGCATGCAGCCTCACAGTCCTTTGGGATTGATAAACGCACCCCAAGAACATTTGACTTTAACTGCATGAGTTTTCTGGATTTTGCCCCTCCGCCTACAGCAATCAGTTCTTTTACTTCTACACCCTGCTGTTTCAGTATCTGAAGGTTCAGCAGCATTTCCATCGTAACGCCCTCTTGCAGCGCACGGATTAACTCTCCTCTTGTTGTACTCAAGGTAAGCCCGGAAATCATTCCGCGGCTTTCCGAATCATTCCAGGGGGATCCTGTTGCTGTGAAGTGAGGGAGCAAGAGTATTCCGCTGGGATAATCGGCCATCTCTTCCATCATCTTGTCATAATTGTAGCCTTCACACTGTGATATTACAAGGATATTTTTAAACCACTGGAGCAGGTTTCCTCCCGTAAAGTTCCCTGGCAAGGTAATGTATTGCCCTTCCAGTACATGAGGGCAGCAACAAAGTCCCTGATCATACAATTCTCGCTTAAACTCCTTCATGCTGCATATAAGGGTTTCCGTGGTCCCCATAGAATACACAGCTTCTCCCGGTTGAAAAGCACCTGCTCCAATCATAGCGCAAGGCTGGTCATGACCTCCCGCAATGACAGCAGTATCAGCAGAAAGCCCCAGTTCCCGGGCACATCCTTTATGAACATTCCCTATTACACCCCCGCTTTGAACAGGCACAGATAACTGATTCGGAGAAATCCCGGCATATTCCATCAGTTCATCATTCCAGGCCTTTTCATGTACATTCAGGAGCATGGTTCTCGATGCTAATGAGAAATCAATAACTCTGTTGCCAGTGAGCTGAAAACCAACATAATCTCCCGCACATACAAATGCATAAGGTTTTTGCACCAAATGATTTGTATGCTTGTTCATCCACATTATTTTACTCAAAGTGCCTGTTGATGATAATAACTGCCCTCCCTGTTCAAAGAAATACTTCTTGCCAAATTTCTTCTCTAATTCCTTGGTTTCCTCAATAGAACGGCAGTCAAAAGAAACAATTTCCGCACCCGTCACTTCAAGTTTCTTATTCAGAGGTATTACTCCCTCACCATGACTTGAAATTGCCAGCGCTTCCACTTTCCGTCCGCTGCTTTTAACAGTATCACGGATACATTTTTTTACAGCACTCCACATTTCCCATGGATTTATTTCTGCCCATCCGTTTCGGGGATGATACAACTTATATTCTTCCCTGGCAGAATTCAATACTGCTCCTTGAAAATCATACAGAACTGTTTTACACGCTGTAGTTCCCACATCTATCCCCAATAAGCCCATAACAGCCTCCTATCCCTTTACCGCTCCCGCAGTTAAGCCCTTTACAAACTGTTTTTGTACAATTACATAGAAAATCAACGTAGGTATTGTAACAATAGTCAGCGCCGCAAACAGTGCTCCCGGCTGACTAAAATATGCCCCGTTATACTGCTGCGCTACCAAAGGAAGTGTTTGCTTTGTTACGTCTGTCATCGTACATAAAGCCAGGAAAAATTCATTCCACGAGGTCAAGAACTGCCAGATTACAATTACCACAATTCCTGGTTTTAGCATTGGACAAATAATTTGTATAAACAACCGGACCGTCCCGCAGCCATCCACAATTGCCGCTTCTTCCAACTCCTGAGGTATAGCCACCATGAAGCCTTGTAAAATGGTAATTGCAAATGGAATCCCCAGAGCCACATAAGGGAAAATCAATCCAAAGTAATTATCAATCAATCCCAGCTTATTGTTAATCTGAGTTAAAGGAATAACCAGCCCGCTGATAGGTACCATCAGCGTACATAAGAGCATGTTATAAATAAGCACTTTTCCATGAACATTTTTCCTGGAAAATCCAAATACAGCCATTGTAGAACATATTGTAACCAGTACCACTGTTGTTGCCGTAACAAACCCACTGGAAAAGAAGTTCTTGATTAAATTAGGGTTTTCTTTGATTACCTTTACATAATTATGAATTGTCATTCCCTTCACAAACAAGGACGGGCTATACATATTGTCTGCTGTACGAAAAGACATGCTCAGCATATAAAGCAGAGGAACCAGAAAAACAATCATTATGAGGATTAAAATAAGGGACCATACTTTACCTTTACTTTTTTTCACGATTTCTCACCTCTCTTCATAAAATCACCTGAGCCCAGAAACTTGATCTGTATAATGGTCAGTGCCAGCGCGAATATCAGGAAAGCAACAGATAAGGCGGATGCATATCCCATTTGCTGGTTGGTGAATCCCATCTTAAATATATACGTACCAGGCATTTCGGAGGCATAATTCGGTCCTCCATTTGTCATAGTGTATACTAATGCGAAAGTCTGAAGAGAGCCAATAATGCCCAACATCAAAAGTGATTTATGAGTGGATGCAAGTGACGGCAAAAACACATATTTCACTTCCTTCCATTTCGTTGCCCCGTCAATTTTAGCAGCTTCCTTCAAATCTTCAGGTATCTGAGAAATACCTGCAACATACATAATCATGGACCATCCTGTCCATTCCCATACATTGGTAAAGATAATTCCATAAATAGACGCTGCAGGACTGCCTAAAACATTAACCGAAAGATGCAGCCCCATACTTGATAAAATCATCTGAAACAGTCCGTTATAAGGAAGATACATTTTGCCCCATATAATTGCTACTACAGATACTGAGGTAGCTACCGGCAAGAAAAATACTGTCCGGAAGAATCCTTTTCCCCTTCTCAGGCGCTCCTCTATTAAATATGCCAGAAAGAAGCCAATACATGCCTGTACCGGAACTGTAATTAAAATCCACAAAATAGAATTCCTGAATATTTTTATCATGTTTCCGTCTTTTACAATTGCAGCAAAATTACTCAGTCCTACAAACTCCATGTTCCTTAAATTGGTCCAGGAAAATACACTCCCCCAACTTACAAACAATATCGGATAAAGAATATAAACGCAAAAAAAGAGAAACGCCGGCAAGATAAACAAATAGCCTGCTGTGTTATACTTCTTTTTTTGCTGTATTATATTAGGTTTAACAGATGCCTTCGTCATGGTCATTCCTCCTAATGTTCATCAACATTCCTGCACATTTTCACTCTCAATTCAGGAATGCGAGAGAATCAGCTGCTGATTCTCCCGCATATCCCCAAAACATTTTGGCACCCTCTGTGTTACAGGGCATCCTGCGCATCCTGCACAATCTGCATTGCTTCCTTTGCTCCCATTTCTCCGCTTGCAACTGCCTGAAGAGCTGATTTTAATGCCGTATCAACTGTAGGATTGGCAACACGTTGGTTCATTGCACCGGCCAAATCTCCTGAAGCCCGGTTGAACTGGGAAACCACATCATCCGGCAAATCCGCCGCCTTCGGCTCTATTCCTTTAAATGCAGGCAGGTTATTCAAGTCATCTGCACATGCCTGTATTCCCGCTCCTGATACCATGGATTCCAATACTGTCCACGCCGCATCAACATTTTTACAATTTTCAGTAATACCCATCCCAAAATCCACGCCGCCTACCGGTGTACTTGCCGTAAGGCCATCCTCCATCGGAGGCAGATAGAAGTAATCAAAATCCCAGTCTGCTACTGCCTGGGCTACGTCCTCTCCAGTAAACTCCTGTGTCCACCATGACCCAAGAGCAATCATTCCTGCCTGCCCTGCGGTAAACGCGGTAGTTCCATCGGAATAACATGTAGCAGATAATGCACCTGTTTGGAAGATACCATCATCAAACATCCTTTTCCAGGTGTTCATTGCTGATACAAAAACATCATCTGTCCACTTCATTTCGCCATTTTGGGCTTTGTCAAAGTTTTCCATTCCATACTGTGAGAGCAGCATTAAATATACATTTAAATTCTGCCAGTCACTGGCTCCGCCCTGAAATAAAGGTGCATATCCTTTTTCACTCAAGGTATCGCACACGTTTTTTAACTCGCTGTAAGTTTCAGGTACCTTCAGACCCAATGATTCAAATAATGTCTTATTGTACTCAACACTTATGACCTGAGCTTCAATAGGAAGGAAATTCAGCTTTTTATCTCCTTCCTTGTTTCCCAGATATACCTGGTCTAATACCACATCTGCAAAGTTGGAGCCCCAGTCATCTCCCCATGATTCTGCCGCACGATCACTAAGATCAATGAGATAATCCGCGTACTGCTGTGTCAGTGAACCCGGCTGTGTTGCAATAATATCAGGCAGGCTGTTTGATGCTGCCGCTGCCGATAATGCAGACAGGTATTCCGGGTCATAATTGTAATATGTAAAGTCAATTTTAATATCCGGGTGTTCTGCTTCAAATGCTGCAATCATCTTATCCATAGTCCTGCTTATAGGTGACCATGACCAGATTGTAACAACCTTTTTGCCGTCGTCCTTAGAAGATGGCTTATCTGAACCTGTATCGGACTTGCCGTCAGAGGAGCCACCACATGCAGACAGACTAAGCGTCATCGCTGCTGCAACTGCTAAACTAATCAATTTCTTCATTTTCATATTCTTCCTCCTGCATTTTTAATTTATATAAAACAGCCGAGCTCTGAACTGTTCTATATTTTAAAGAATTTTTACATTATTCTTATTAAAAAACATTTCACATTCCTCCGGGTCTAAATCCTGCTGCTTTCCAATTTTATTTGCATAATACAGTGTCATTGCAATAGATTCTGCCGCTTCTAACTTATTCATCGCATCAGTAGTAGTCTCTCCCACTACCAGCACGCCATGATTTCCTAAAATCACAATGTCCTGTCCGGCCTCAAAATATGGCTTCGCCTCTTCATATATGTCTGGCTCACCGGGTCTGCCATAGGGAGCTACCTGAAATTTCTTAAAATTTCCCATCATTTCCGGATAAGCTCTTGTTTCCACCTCTTTTAAACACAAAGAATATGCCGTGAGAAAGGTCGGATGAGCGTGAACAACTCCGCCTATGCTTTTTCCATCCCGCATTTTATATGTATTAAAATGCATAGGAAGCTCAGATGTGGGTTTACAGCTTCCGCCAATCCACTCTCCATTTGTGTCAATCACTGCAATCATATCCTCTGTGTACAAAGCCTTGTTTTTCCCTGTGGGGGTAATATAAATATAGCCATCCTTTTTCGATTTGGCTGATATATTCCCTTCAAAAGCATTTACCATTCCTTTTTCATCCAGCCTTTTACTGACTCTCATAATCTCTCTGATTGCCTCAAAATCCAATTCTTTCATTTTCATAATTCTATTCAGTCCTTTCACATTCACTTTAATTCTATTAATTTCGAGGTTCGTATTGCTTCATTATAAAGGATTGCTTTGATAGTTCCCGCATCTCATCAACTGTCTTAACATAGCCCTGGGCATATAATTGAGTCAAAAGATTTCCAGTCAATGTAGCATAAGGCATCCCTGCTTTCACCTCCACTCCCAAAGCATCACTTATCATCTGCATAAGAAGATGATTTCTTGAACCACCGTTAATCACATACACCTGGGTATATGGGATATTCAAATTGTTCTTTAATAAATCTGCATAATACTTAATTTTCATAGAGATGCTTTCCAAGATACAAAGTACATATTCGCCATCCTCTTCAACCAGATTCTGCCCTGTTTTTTTCAAGTAATGATTTATCTTTTTGCGTATATCGCCATCCGCATTATTAAATGTTGCTTCTTCTAAGTCAAAATAAACCTGCTTTGATTTTGCCTGCTCTGCTAAAGAAATTAAATCTGCATAGGAATAACTCTTTCCTTCCATCTTCCAGACTCTTCTCAGCTCATTTATAAGCCAGAATGCAGAAAAATCTCTATATACAATTTTGCTCCGCCCTATTCCACCAGTATTTTTAAATCCACACCGGAAAGCTTCTCCCGAAACAATACTCTCCGCCATTTCAACGCCCATACTTACATTTGTCCCTATACTGATGTATAACTGATTAGGACCAAATCCCGGAATCGCAGCCACCGCTGAGGCACTGTCATGCTCCACTACCGCAATAACCTTTGCATTTACTGCCCCTGTCTTTTCACCTACATTTTTTAATAGTTTTCCTTTGACAGTGCCTGCGTCTGATATACTGGTAAGAAAGTGCACCGGCAGACTAAGCCTCTCAAATAATTCAAGGCACCAGTCTTCCTGAGAAGTATTCATCAACGCAGAAGTCCCGGCTATAGTCATTTCTGTGGATATCTCACCGGACAGGAAATATGCCAGCAAATCAGGCAGAAAAAGCATTTTATCTGCTTCTGTTAAAATATTTGTATCCTGTTCTATGTAAGAGTACAATTGAGGCAATGTATATGTTCTATTACACTGGCAGCCGGTTAATTCAAATAATTTCTTCTCCCCTACAACCTTATAAAGGTTTTCTACCGTATGCTCTGTCCTTTTATCCCTGTAATGGTAGACCGGCTCCAGCAGCCTGTTCTTTTTATCCAAAAATCCATAACTTGCTCCCCATGTATCAACCCCAATACTGTCAATCCTGTCATAAGAAGCATACTGGGCAATTCCATCTAGAATATTGTTGTATAAACCAAATACATTCCAATACAGAGCGTTAGGAGTCTCAATCATTTTATTATCGAAATCAATAAAATCACCCATCTCCATTTTATATCCATCGAAGGCTCCTTTCGCCATTTTACCACCACTTGCGCCCAAATCAGCAGCTGCACAAATTACCTTCTTCATATCACACCTCTCGCTTAATTATTTCTTTTTCGATTTAATTAAATCATATTACAGAAGGAAATAATTGTCAATATTGATTTTTATTACAATTTTAAATATTTATTTTTGTGCATATTTTACATTAAATTTTATCTTTTCAAAAAAAGCAGCCGGACTTTTCAATCCGGCTGCTTTCTTAAAACTTTGAAATTTTCATTTTTTCTCTTAGATATTCTTTTAATTTTCCCTGGACATATTCCGGCATTCCCAGCATTCTCAATGGATTTCTATCATCCCTGTGCATGTCCACGTATTGTTCCACTGCTTTATAATAGCAATCCAGGTAATCCGTCCCTAAATTAAATTTGTTAACCCCCTGAGAAAACGCCTTTTCCAGCTCCTCGTGGGGTATCCCGCTTCCACCATGAAGAACAAGAGGGGTATCCACGGTCCGGTTAATTTCTCTCAGCCGCTCTACGTCCAGTTTGGGCGGCTTTACATATTCTCCATGGGCACTTCCAACCGCAACCGTCAGATAATCAATTCCCGTTTCCCCGCAAAACTTTGCCGCCGCTTCTGGTGTTGTATAACCGTCCTTTTCATGCTCTGCGCCTTCCTCTGCCAGTCCAATATATCCTAGTTCCCCCTCAACTTCAGCACCCAATATATGAGCTGTTTCCACTACTTTTTTTGAGAATTTTACATTTTCATCAAAGGAATACATAGACCCGTCAGCCATAACCGATGGGAAGCCATCCTTTATTGCACCAACAATATAGCCATAATCACTGCAATGATCCAGATGAAGCCCTACCGGTACCTCCACCTTCTCCGCTTCCTCTTTTACCATTGCCGCAAATCCAGCCCTGCCCGCCACCTTATTTTCCTGCTGGTGTTCCGGCAGCAACATAATAATAACCGGCGTATTCCGCTCTTCCGCCACCTCCACCGCTGCCCTGACCATATGATAATCAATACAAATAAGAGCAATCACCGCCGTATGAGAAGCGTCCGCCAGCCGCAAAATTTCCCCAACCTTTTTAAGCGCCATATGTATACCTCCATTTTTTATGGAATAATATAGCACTTTTTATCGTTTTCATCAATATTATTAATATGCTAGTTTTCAACAAGTACCATGCAAGATACACTACAAGCACTTCAACGTAATTTGATATGTATGATGCAGGCAAATTCCAAAAGATAATTGACACAGAAGCTCTAAAACACTAAAATAGCTTTAATGGAAGTCATCGAAATATTGAAAATAGTAACCAGCAATTTTCAAGGAAAAATGCTTTCGCATAATTATAAAACGGAGGAAAAACTCATGAAATTTTGTCATGTTACCATGTATGTTAAGAATTTGGAAGAATCGCTGCACTTTTACCGTGACATCGTCGGATTGCCTGTACAAAGGAGGTTTTCACCTGCCCCGAATATAGAGATTATATTCCTGGGTGACGGAGAAACAGAAATTGAATTAATTGATAACCAGGCACAAACAGATATATCTATCAGCTCAGACATCTCTTTGGGATTTGAGGTTCAGTCTGTGCAGGAAACACAAGAGTTTTTGCGGGAAAATGGCATTACGCCGGGAGATATCCAGCAACCCTCTCCACAGGTAAAATTCTTTTTTGTTTCCGACCCGAACGGAGTAAATATTCAGTTCTGCGAAAACGAAAAAGGAAACGAATAATCTTAGGGACAGGTGCTGCCTATCTTTTTAAGCCTTCGGCTGTCAAGGCGCATCTGTCTGCTACCCTATAAGTTCTCTTTCACGATATACTTTTTCTTCTTTTTTGCTCTAAAAAAATACTCTCCTACATGGCATTAAAATTATCATAATGTAATCCAATACCGCTCCAAATTCACGTTTTTCTCCGGCTCAAACACAGTTGTATCATAGATTCCCCCATTTGCCAGTATGGTTTTTCTGCTTCCTACATTGTCATCAAGACATGTTATCAATACCTTTTGCAGCCTCAGTTCCCTGCAATATATCAGACAATCCTGCAGCATTTTTGTGGCATATCCTTTTTTTCGCTCTGAAGGGCGCACAGAATATCCAATATTTCCCCCGAACTTTTCCAGAAACTCATTGAAGTAGTGTCTGACCTGAATCATTCCCACTAACCTGTTATCCGATTTTCTGACGTACAAAAACTGTGTACACTGTACCCAGTTATCAGGAACTGTCTCCTTATATGACAACGATTCCACCTGTTCAAGCCAGTCTCTGGGATTCTCTATACGCTCCAGAGCACTGCAGCCATCCATAGAACTGCCAGCTTGCAGAAATTCCTGCCGGTACAATCTGATTTGCTCTGCATAAGTCACATCCGGTTTTATTAAATATAATGACTCCATTCTACCGACCTCCTATATCATAAAAAAGAACCCCCAATTCCAAAAAAACACTTTACAATCACAGGATCAAATTTAGTGCCGGTTTCCTCTTCAATAATTTGCAGTGCTTTTTCATGGGTGTAAGCAGATTTGTATACCCGATTGCTGGTTAATGCATCGTATACGTCAACAACTGATACAATCCGTGCCGAAAGAGGAATATCCTTTCCGCCAAGTCCGGCGGGATACCCGGTTCCATCAAAATTTTCATGATGATAATGGCAGATATCCATACAATGCCTGAGATACTGGCTGTCTCCCTCGGCCAAAATCGATTCCGCAATTTTTTTGCCGGCTGTGGTGTGACGCTTCATTATCTCAAACTCATCCGCCGTTAGGCGTCCGGGCTTGAGCAGGATATAATCAGGTATAATAATTTTCCCCACATCGTGCAGTGGAACAGCCTTGACAAGGGCAGATGGATTTTGGTCAATAAGTTCCTGGGCATATTCCGAATGTTCAATCATATGCTTGATAAGAAGCAAAGTAAGCTCACTTGTCCGTTTAACGTGGCTGCCCGATTCCAGATTACGGTATTCAATAATACTGGCCATTTCCTCAATAATCCTTCCCTGGATTTGAGACAGTTCCTCTGTCTTTTTTCGAAGCAGCTCCTCAAGGCTGCCGGTGTATATCTTCAGGCGGACCTGATTATCCACTCTGAGCTTAACCACCTGGGGATTAAAGGGCTTTTGAATAAAATCTGCCGCGCCTGCAGCTAACCCGTTTATTTCGGAATTTTCTGCCGTAATAAAAATAACCGGAATTTCTTTTAAGTAATCCTTCGATTTTAAATATTCAAGCACCTCAAACCCATTCATCTGAGGCATACGAATATCCAGCAGGATTACGTCCGGAAGAAGACCTTCCCGGGAAAGCAGGCTGATTGCATCAACTCCGCTCTCCATAATGGTAACGTCGTACTGATCCTTTAGTATTTCCTCCAATATGGCCAGGTTAATATATTCATCATCTATAACTAGTACAGATGGTCTTCTCATAGTTCTTCCTCCCAAGGTTCATTTGTAAAATTAAAACTGATTCATCTGCTGTCTGATAAGCTGGTTTGTCTTTTCTGCACAGGATATTATATCATCCAGTACGTGTACGTTCTTACCACCCTTAAGTGCCGCATCCAATTCTGTAACCTTCTTGTACAGCATCTTCAGCGAAAGGTTAGATGATGTCCCTTTTATAGCATGGGCAATTCCTTGTGCCGCAGCGCTATCCCCTTTTGCCAGCGCACATTGCAGCTTATCCAGCCATGTATCCTCTAAATATCTGTTAAGCAGCTTCTTATAAAGTGGGGCATTTCCTCTTACACGACCAAGGCCTTCTGTTATATCCAGGTATTCCTCGTTCTCATCCTCCACCCGTCCGTTTTCTTCCTGTTCCGTTTGTTTTCCTCCATTGAGATAGACGGACAATTTTTGGAACAAAGTTTCAATATCAATGGGTTTTGCAATGTGGTCATTCATACCTGCATCCAGGCATAGCTGAGCATCTTCCTTAAAGGCATTGGCAGTCATAGCTAGAATGGGAATTTGGGCCGCTCTGGGATGAGCCATCTCGCGTATCATACTTGTAGCCTGGAAGCCATCTACATAAGGCATCTGAATGTCCATTAGAATCAAGTCAAATTGCTCCGGCGAATGGGAAAACATCTGAATGGCCTCTTCTCCGTCACAGGCACATACAATCTCAATTCCTGTATCCTCTAAAATACCCTGGACGATTTCCCTGTTGATTTCCATATCTTCTGCCAGTAAGATAGTTTGGCCGCTCCAATCCCGGATCTGTTCACATTCCCCGGCAGATTCTGGGACCAGAGAATTCTTGCAGAGTTTTATAATGGTGTTGTACAGCGTGCTGGGTATGACCGGTTTCGTCAGATAGTTGGATATTCCATGCTCTTTTGCTTCGTTTTCAATTATATACCAGTCGGACGCCGATATAATAACTACAGCAATATCCTTTCCATTCATCAACCGGCGTATTTCCGCAATCGTTTTGCCGCAATCTGTATCAGGGAGGCTCCAGTCAATTAACATCATATCATAAGTCTTTTGGCTGTGAAGGCTGTTTTCTACAGCCTCTATGGCCTCTTTTCCGTTCTCTGCGGTATCCCAGTCCAAGGCAAAGCTCTCCAGGACGCTAGTGAGATGATTTCTTGTATCCCTATCATCATCCACGACCAAAAACCTAAGTTTTCTATGTTCAGCCCGGAGACTGGAGACCGAGAACAGCCTTTTGCCCCATTCCACCTCAATTTCAAAGAAAAAGCTGGAGCCTTGTCCAAGGGTACTTTTCACCCATATGTTTCCGCCCAGCAAGTTAACGATTTTTTTACAAATAGCAAGTCCAAGACCGGTTCCCCCGTATTCACGGGTAATACCCCCGTCAGCCTGTTCAAAGGCTTGAAAGAGCCTGGTCTGCTGCTCCGGGGCAATACCAATCCCGTTATCTGAAACCTCAATCCGCAGCCGGGACCGTTTTTTATCCAAAGGCTGTTCGAAAATATGTAAAGCAATCTCTCCTCCGTGAGAGGTGAATTTTATGGCGTTTGTTAACAAATTAATCATTATCTGAGAAAGACGCAGTTCATCGCTGATCACAGTCCGCGTGAATACACTGGAAAAATCCACAATAAAATTCTGATGCTTTTCTTCCAGCTTAACCTGAATAATATTAAAGACATACTGCATCATCTGTTCAAAATCAAACTCGTCTTTTACAATTTCCAATTTTCCAGAATCAATCTTGGACATATCCAAAACATCATTTATCAGGCTCAGCAGTTGACGGGAAGAATTCTCCACCTTGTCCAGACAATAGTGTATACGGTCGAAACCTTTTGCTTTTTGGGCAAGCGCCGTCATTCCAATGATTGCGTTCATGGGAGTACGGATTTCATGGCTCATTCGAGAGAGAAATTCTTCCTTGGCGCGCATGCTTGCCATTGCCTCTTCACGTGCCTCGCTCAAACTCATAAATGCCTCGTTACGGGCAAGAGAGGCTGCAATCACCTCCGCCCCCAGTGCCGTAATCTCCGCCTCATCCCCCGTAAACAAAGTGTCTCTGATTTGACTGCCAACCCCCATCATGCCCCAGAATTTCCCCTCCAGATAAATCGGCAGGAGCATAATCGTTTTAAATTGTTCCGCTCCCGGCAGCCTGAAATCGGCAGGAAAATCCCTTGCCAGCATACACAGGCCGGCATCCTGCATTAATTTCTTCTTCCAATCGGGAAGAATGTTATCATAATCCAGAAGCTCATTTTTATCTATGCTTTGGGCATCGCCTTCCTCTGCCCATTGGACACGGGAAAAGCAGTACAGCTTTCCGCTCCTGTTAATATTTTTCCAAATACAAGCGTGATCTGCCTGAATGCTTTCTGCAAGCACCTGCAAGGATTGGCGCAGCACTGTCTCATAGCTTTGATGAACCCCGCCAACGATAATAACAGCAGCATCAATCGCCGCTCTCAGCAGGCGATTTTGTTCCGCCAGTTTGCTTTCGCTTGTGTTTTGTGTCAGCCGCTTGGCTTCCCTCTCCATGTTGCGGGCCTTTTCTTCTGCCCATCTCAGACGGCTTAAGTCCAAAGCCAATCCTGCCAGTCCTACAGGGTTACCATCCTCGTCCCGTTCACATACAATCATGTTTTCGGAGACAGAAGCAATGCTTCCATCTTTTCTGCACATACGGTATTCTAGATGATAGCGGTCGCTCTCGCCGCTCATAACAGCTTCCATACAGCGGCTGACTCTCTCCCAGTCTTCGGTAAAGGTAAGTATTTTTTTAGTGTCTTCTGTATGGGGAACCTCTCCCGGTTCATAACCTGCCAATTGCGCAATCACACGGTTCAGGTTGATTTCACCGGTGGAAATATCCATTTTTAGCAGGCCTACGCCTGCATATTCTGCTAATGCCTCAATTTCATCCGCATTGAGGCCTGTCTTATGTTTTAACAAATCTCCTGATGTATCCGAAGCCATTGAATAATCCTCTCCTTTTATAATCTGCATTTTCTTGGTACATCTTATATCCCGAATAAAAGTCAATATTTACATAAGTATAACAAAGAATACGGATTAAGGTCTGCATAATATCCAAAAAAGGGATTCTTTGTATTCAATAGTTCCTCGTATCATGCATTTTATTTAAAAGTGCATCCCATCATTTCACAGCCGACAACAAAAGAGAACAACCATGATAATCTATGATTGTCCTCTATAATCCCAATTCGGGGTTCATTTAAATTTCAAAGAGATAATTGACTATGATATTATAGATTTAATGGGAAAGAAAGGATTACTGTCACTACCATAATTCCCGAACCATAATCCCTGTATGGTCTGACATATGCAATGCCTGAGTTATTGTAACCCGGAAATTTCATCTCATATAATCATATTTGATGTTTTTCTTCCCCCACTTCAAAAAATTTATTTTTATGAGGAAAATAAATTTTTCACTTTGAGAATAAACGCATATACTTTTTGATTGGCTGATATTCGTTTTACATAATCTCTTGTTTCTTGAAACGGAATATACTTAAGTGTTTTTCCGTCATCGCTGTACTCAGAATTGTCCAGCCAGCTTGTTACGTTTCCGCTTCCGGCATTATAGGCACTTAAAGCCACCTCCACGCTGTCATATTGTTTTATCAGTCTATCCAGGTAATAGCAGCCTAAACGGATATTAATTTCCGGATCAAAAATCTGACCGTATTGAAAGTTTTCCAATTCACTTTCCTGCGCAAGCCAGTATGCAGTATGTTCCGTAATCTGCATTAGCCCAGAAGCCCCCTTGTTAGAAACAGTCTCTTCTTTGAATTTACTTTCTGCATGTATCACTGCACAAACGAACTCCGAAGTAAAGCCATATTCCCTGGAGTATTTATTAATAATGTCCATATATTGTACGGGATAATATTGATTAACTCCAACATAAACCAGTAATCCTATTAGTACGGTTAAACATATGAACCAGCTTATAATTTTCTGTAATTTTCTTCTTCGGCACATATCTTTTTCACCCATCTAACCCTGTCTTCACTTATATCTTCCGTCCCTATTCCTAACTATATTCTTCATCAAACTTTCTTCTGCGGTATTTTAAATTCGTATATTCTGTAACCTGCTTCATATAGATTGCATCATATAAGCCTCCGACAGCTCCCACAATTGGAATTCCCTGTAAGAACTTCATATAAATCAATTCCTTAGACAATGCATCTGCCGTCTTATGGATTTGATTTTCTCTCTGGTAATCCTCGGGAAGGCTCTTATTTTTCAGATACTCATTGATTTTCTGATCTATTTTCTTTATCTCATCTCCATAAGATACGGCTCCCTGTATCAGAAGAAGAATATAGTATTTTTCTTCTTCTGAATCATAACTATATCCATACTGAAGGGCAATTTCATATATATTTTTTAACATCAATCCGGTAAACAAAGGAATATCAGGAATTCCAATCCCCAGTATGCCCATACCTACACCTGCACTGCCTGATAAAAGAACATTTTTTGTACTGCTTCTGTTTGCTGCTTTAGAAAAAGCCTTTAAGTTTTTTTCATTCTGCCTTATCTCAGAAGCATATTGTCGAATCATTGTATCTTCTGTAATTCTTTCACGGTCATATGTTTTTTCAATGACGCCGGTTCCTTTTTCAAAAATTAATTGAAAGGCTTTTGCAAATGCCATATTCAGAGCAGTCTGCAGTTTCTCCGGTACTTTTCCATCTAGTTTCTGTGTTAAAAAGGATTCTTTCTTCGCCATACGTTTCTCTAAAAACCGCTTTTCTCTTCTTTCCAGATCTTCCCGCTCCTTTTGAAGCGGCGGCTTTTTCTGAAATGCTCCCATTTTAATCCTTCCTTTCCCGCAGATATACTTTTGATATTAATTTGATGATCCATTTGCTGCTGCTGCACTGCTGGCAGCTATTGCTGCACACATAGCCGCCTCCTGAGCAATGATTACAGCGATAGTTCCACTTACTGCTGCTGTCTCCATTGTGCCTTCCTTTATATAATCCCTTTGTGCTAATATGCCGGCATACATCAGTCTCTGTTTTGCTGTAACTCCTCCTAATAATCCAAGGCCCTTCTGCCCTGACAGCCAGTCATCAATTTCTGCCATCTCCCGGACAATTTCATCCAAATCAGCGCCTGTCATAGCCAGAACTCCCAAGGTTGGAAGCTCATAGCCTGTTCCATATTTGTGACCTGATTCCTTGAGCTTATAAAATAGTGCCATGGCTCTTTCACATTTTTCCTGTGCTGTGCCGCCATATAACGCCAGCACATGACTGAGAGACTGTATTGAATTGGATGAGAAAAAATTTCCTTTTAAAAGCTGATAGCAGGATTCCATATCCTCAATCAATTCATCATCTGCCTTTTCAGACAATGCCATTAAAGCGCAGAGGGCACTATCCTCTGCAGTTGTGAGAAATGGATGTTCTGCCTTCATCAGGTTATAAATCTCCCTGGTTCTTAATGCAATCTGTTTGTACCGGTATGGCTCCGCCATTCGTGCAATAATCATAGCAGCCAGGGGAAGATAGCTCGAACCCCAAAACTCCTTTTTCAGCAATTCATATACCTCCAGACCCCTATCCAATGTACGCTCTGGATTTCCGCTGACTGCCAGCATAGCTGCAATGGGAGAGCGTGCGGTGCTTCTGAAACTTGAAAATACACCGACCTTCTCCTTCAAGAGTTCCTTGCATTTTTTTAATTCTGTTTCTTCAACATTCTTCCCTTTTTCAGAATAAATACCCGCACAGCAAAGATGAATCAATCCTCCGTCCCACGGGAATACAGATTTTGCCTTATTTCGGTTATCAACCAACTGTTGACAGCGTTTTCTAGTTAATTCATTCATAAATAACCTCCATTCACATCAATATACAGCGGCTCCAAATGGCATCAATGCCAGTTTCGCAAGTTTAAAATGCTGCATCCCGAAAGGAATTCCTACAACTGTAATACATAAAATTGAACCAAATATCAAATGTTCCAGTGCCAGAGGCAGCCCTGAAACAATCAGCCATATAATATTCAAAACCAGCGAACCCGCACCGCCTCCATAGGTCACCTCTTTCCCAAACGGGAAAAAGCTCAGTTCAGCAAACTTAAAACATTGCATTCCAACAGGTATTCCCACTATAGTAATGCACCACAGGCAGCCTGCCAGACACCAGCTCAATCCGCTGATCACACCGCCAAAAAGAAACCATAAAATATTTCCAAGACATCCCATATTATCACCTTCCGTTATTGTATTTTACTAATAAGAGAAACTTCTTAAATCCGCAAGAATATCTTCCACCTGCCGGATTGCCTTATTCACTTCCTTCTTCGCGTCTGCTATCTTTGACTGCACCAAATAGTCTGCTACAATTCCATCAAAGAAAAAATCTGCAAACTTAAGAAAATCTCCCACGTTTATCTGAAAATCCGCATTCACAGTTACATCTTTAAGTTCTCTCTGAAATACCCTCAAATCATGCTTAGCTGTCTCCATATAAGAAGATGCCCGGTCCATTTTAGAATGCTTAATCATATCCGTAATCAAACCGCCGCCCAGTAAATCCACAATTCCCCAGGATTTTGCACTACTTAGTTCATCCTGAGCGGTTCTCAGGCTGCTCAGCGCTCTCTCTCCTGCATAAATTGCTTCATTCACTTCTTCCATCATATTCTGATTCATAATAACTCCTCTCTTTCCTTGAACGCAAGTTTATTATCTTTTTTATTCAAATTACACACTCTATAAAAAACTTTCTCTTTTGTTATTATAACAACATATTTGCTTAAAGCAAACCAGTATACTTAATTCAGAAAATGAAAACCATATACTTATTGAATTTCTAACGTTCAACTTAAGTATAAAAAACATATTCATAAGAAAGGAGCTTTTAAAATGACATATATCAAAAACATGAATCATGAGGAACAATTGAATTTGGCAGATCAGGTTACTGTCCAGCCAGGGCAGGTTGTCAGTAAAACACTTGCTCAGAATAAACACGTAAGTATTACTCTTTTTGCCTTTTCCAAGGGTGAGGAAATTGGAACCCACGATTCTAAAGGTGACGCAATGGTACTGGTGCTGGATGGTACCGGCCAGTTTACAGTAGATGGTACTGAATATATACTTACTGCCGGGGAAACCCTGATCATGCCCGCTGACAAACCCCACTCGGTATTTGCAAAAGAAGACTTTAAAATGTTACTTACTGTAGTTTTCCCATCAGAGAAATAGTGACTCCTCAGATCTCTTTGTTTATATATACTCGATGAATCTAAACATGTCAAGAGGCTGTTGCAAAACCATTGCCTCTCAGAAGGCATATACTAAATTTCTGCAAACGTTCCAGTGGCTGTTGCAAAAAAAGCCAGAGATAAACCTTTTTCACTTCAAAAAGTTTATCTCTGGCAGGATTTATCTCTCCATAACTGCTGAATATTTTTTTAGCACAAGTTCTTTTCCAGTCTCTGCTGCTTTTGATGCTTCTGCCTCGTAACCGTCCGCACCTATTTTCATAGCAAAATTATATGAAATCGGCCCCCCGCCTACCATCACAACCAACTTTTCTCTCAGTCCCTCTTCTTCAAGTTTTTTAATCGTTATCTCCATATTTTTCATAGTCGTAGTCATCAAAGTTGACATCCCGACTAAATTCGCATCTACCGCTTTAGCTTTTTCAATAAACCGGTCCGGAGATACATCGCGACCAAGATCATACACTTCAAACCCCTGTGTTTCCAGCATTATTTTAAAAAGGTTTTTGCCAATGTCATGAGTATCACCTTCCACCACACCCACAACCGCTTTCAACTTCACCTTACCATCAGCATCGTCCCGATTTAAATGCGGTTTCAGAATATCCATTCCAGCATACATTACTTCTGAACAAATCAACAACTCCGGTATGTAATATTCCTGCTCTTCATACAAATGTCCCACCTTTTCCATCCCTGCAGACAGTCCATTTGTGATTCCTTCCAAAGCATCATACCCCTGCGCCACATATTCATTTGCAGCCTGCTCAACCAAATCTTCATCCATATCAATGACTGCTTCTGCCATCTGAGATAATAAGGTCTGTTTATTATCCATTTTTGTCCCCCTTATGCCAACCGCTTTTCAACATCATTTATGAGTTCGTTCACACGATCTATATTGACCGGATATCCAACATCTGCAACCGTATCCATCATTTCCTGAATATTTTCCAGAGGTGTATCAATCGGAAGACTACATCCCGACATCGGGGTGTATCCCATTGGTGAGTCATAGCCATCGCGAATCCCCTTCAGTGTTTCAAGTCTTACCTGATCTTTGGAGCCCATATACATAATCGTACCCGGATCAACATTACCAAGAATCCTGCACTTACTTCCTATTTTTTTCTTACACTCCACGATACTTGCCACATTATCTATACTGAATCCGGCAACCCCCATATCTGCAATATCTTGCCAAATTCCAGACGTTTGTCCACATATATGCATTACAACGCCTTTTCCATTGCTTTTAATATGATCTACCAGCTGCTTCAAATATGGCTGGGAAAATTTTCTAAATATTCTTGGACTAATTACTGTACATGAAGACATAGGTTCTGAGATAGTTGGCCCCAACCCAATTGCCATTGCAGCATCTACATATGCAATGGATGATTCCAAAGCAATCCTGCATAATTTGTGTACAATTTCCGGATTCTTTATACAGGCCTTTAATGTATTATCTATCCCCAGCAAAAAACATGCAAATGTAAAAGGTCCAATAATGGCCGCCGAACACCCTACTTCATCTCCTACCTCATCTACCAGATATTTCATTGCTTCCAGATGAACCGGTAATCTTCCATCTTTATACGGATTCAGCGGTATAAGCCTGTCTATATCTTTTTCATTCTTTATAGCTGGTTCTAGCAGATCTGCTGTGTTATCCTCCGGGCAGATTACTTTTGCTCCCATTGCTTCCGGCCATGGAAACAAATCCGTAAATACACGCACGCCATCATATCCAAACTTTCTATACGATGCTATCTGTGCGTTTGCCAAAGTCTTCGCTGATGTATTAAATTCTGATATTTTACAGCCATATACCCTTGCCACCCCATTTGCAATATTCGGATTACACGGCAGACGGTCTACGCCTTCTCCTTTTGCCATCGCGGCAGCTCTTTCTTTTGGCGTCATCTGGATTTTTCGGTTTCTTTCCATTTTCCTGCTCCTTTTAAGAAATTTCACATTAATTATTAATTGTCCATTTCAATGATTTCTCTTTTATTTTATCTAAAACATACATAATCAGCACTAATACCACCGCAAGGAACAGGAAACCGTCTAATACAAGATCAAATCTTGCAAAATCCGAATAATATTGTACGAAATACCCCAGCCCTGAAGACGCTCCAATCATTTCTGCAACAACCAACATAACAAATGCAAATTTTAAAGCTATCTGAAGACCTGAAAAAATAGTCGGCGATGCTGCCGGAAGAATCACTTTAAATAACCTTTCCGCACCCTTAATTTCCAAAGTATCTGAATTTTCCAGATATCTCTTATCAATCGTAGATACTGCCGTTATCGTAGAACCTAGAATGGGCCAAAATGATCCTAAAAAAATAATAAATATAGAAGAAACTGCAAAACTCGGGAATACCCGAATTGCATATGGAGTTAATAATGTCGCCGGAATAGCGCTAAAACCATTAATATACGGTGTTATATTTGTCCTTAAGGGTCTATTTAGACCAATGGTTACTCCAAAAATCAACCCTAGAACTAACGCCAGCCCAAAACCTGGTATTAACAATTTCATGGAACTTACTAACCCTATCAATAAATCCGGTATATGATCCTTAAATTGGGGGAGTGCTGTTTTTAATCCGACAAACAAAAAAGTATCCAGTACACCAAACACATCCGTCAAAAGTTCATAAACTAAAACTATGACAACCCCTACGAGGATAACTCCATAATTTTTTTTCATTTTTTTCTTCATAACTTCATTTCTCTTCTCTCTGTGAGTATTTCAGAAAGGACTTGAATACTACCAAGTCCTTTCCAATCTTAGAATTCGTCGCTGATACCTTTTAAATCCCAATCAATATTAGTATCGTATTTTACATAAAATTCTTCTCTTTCCTGATAAAAACTGTCATCCGGATTTTCTTCTAATAATTCATCCAGCGCTGCTTTATAAATATCACTATTTACATGTTCTTTCAAATCCACATCCGCACTTAGGTATCCAAAGGAATCCATATTATTCCACATTTGAACAACCTTCTGAATAAAAGGATCTGTCTCATATATCATATGTGGGCTCTTAACAAAAGAATCTACAACTTCCGGCTGAATATCCAGCTCTTCAGAAGTAAGTTTACAAACCTCATCTACAACTGCATCATCTGTCATATCTCTTTCTGCTCTCAAATATGCTTTTATCAGCCTCTTTGCTGCTTCCTGATTTGTCTCATCTGCAAGCCATTCATTTGTTGCTACCATTCGGCAGCATGAATGATTCTTATATAAATCATCCGGCCACATTTTCACTTCCATACCCATCTCTGCGATTTGTAATTCGTATCCAGTTGCTACAGCTCCAAAATCAATCTCTCCGTTAGCTACTGCTGCCATAGTGTCGGTATTTTTCTTAAATTCCACAAAGGTAACGTCTTTTTCAATATCAAATCCTGCATCATGAAGAATACTCTTTAACACAATATCTGGAGTTCCTCCACGTGTAATACCAATTTTCTTTCCCCTGAACGATTCAAGATCTTTATATTCTGTATCAGGAAGAGCAAAAACTGGTGTTTCACCGGTAATCATATATCCCCCAAAAATATTAAAGTCCTGACCATTTGCAATCTGCATCAGCGGTCCACCTGTCCCATATGTAGACAAGATATCTACTTTTCCTGCACTTAAAGCTGAAAAAGCGTCTGTCCCGTTACTGATATATTGAACTTCTACTTCAATTCCTTCTTCTTCCAGATAATTTCTCTCCTCAGCAAGATACTGGAACACCTGTCCTGACGTAGCTTGTGCAGCAATTGATACCTTAAGGGGTTTATCCGAATCTGCCGCTTCGCTGTTTTTATTTTCTTCCTGTGTTCCTTCACTTTTTCCGGAGTTTCCACACCCTATACATAACATTGAAAAGGCAAGGCCCAATGCTACAATTCTTATCAACTTCTTTTTCATTTTTTCTCCTTAACACTGTACTTTTAGTTGTATTTCATCATTAATAATCTTAATCAGCTGATTCCGCAACCCCATAACATTCTTATTCTCATACATATTCTCACGTTTGACCTTCTGCTTCTCACCTAATTGGTATTGAGCAATCACCTTGCTCGGAGCTTGTCCCAAAACATATATATCTGTTGCCAGATACAATGCCTCGTCCACATCATGTGTTACAAAAAAAACTGTCTTCCGATTTTTCTCCTGTTTCCAAAGATTCAACACCAAATCCTGCAGTTTTGCCCGTGTTACAGCATCCAACGCCGCAAACGGTTCATCCATCAAAAGAACCGGCGGGTCTATTCCAAATGCTCTTGCGATTGCACATCTCTGTTTCATTCCTCCGGACAGTTCCTTCGGAAGTTTGTCAAAAACACTTTCATCAAGCCCTACATCGGACATTTTTTCTAACGCTTTATTCTTTCTCTCCTCTCGTTTCATTTCTGGGTAACGCTGTTTTAAAGCAATTGTTATATTTTCACCTGCTGTCATCCAGGGAAACAAGCCATAATCCTGAAATACAACTCCTCGCTGCAATCCCGCCGATTCGATTTTCTTATCATTAATAAGGAGTTCTCCTTCATCCTGTTTTTCAAGTCCTGCCAGTAATCTTAACAAGGTACTTTTCCCACACCCCGATGGACCTAACAGACAAACAAATGCACCCGCTTCTGCATTTAATGTAAGATCTGATAAAATCAATTTTTCATCATAAGAAAAACTAACATTATTTACCGCTATATTCAGCACTTCTGCCTCCTCTTTTCTGATATCTTATAGAACTAATATTTAACATTCTTTGGCCTGAATGAAGCCTCAGAAGAATACATTTCTCATTCCTTTCGGCATACACCCTTTTCTGGCATCTTTGCCGTACATTGCTGCAGCATTCATAAATGCAGTCATATTTTCCGCTGAGGTCCCCACCGGTGTCGTACAGCCCGGACAAAGCGTGTATCCCTTTGGATTATCTCCAGCTTCCCAAATACATTTTTTTACATTTGCTTCTATCTCTTCTTGGGTTCCGTCTTTTAATACTTCCACCGGTGTCAGGTTGCCGCTGATAGAAACGCGTTCTCCAAAGGATTTCTTTAATTCCTGGAGACTCTCACAATTGTCTACCCAGAAACCACTGACTCCTGCATCTGCAACTTCCTTCCACCGGTCCTTTGTATGGCCGCAAATATGGATAGATGTTGACGTCTGAAACTCATTCATTTGTTTAACTGCCTGCGTCAGGTATGGCAGGAAAAATTCATTAAACTGCTTTTTACTTAACAGGTTCTTAGATGCAATTGGCTCTGACAGCATAAACTTAATTCCCAGTTTCCGGTTCATTTCCTTACAGCATCTTACAATACAATCGGTACTGTACTGAAGCAGACGGTGTATACCTTCTCTGTTCTTTACGGTAGCCTTTAAAAAATTCTCTGTTCCGATTAAACTCGCTGCCGTTGTAAGCGGACCAGCCAGACCGCTGCCCAGGATTCTCTCTTCACCAAATCGCTCCAGCAGTCTCTCAAAAGCCTCAATAATGACAGGAAACCGCCCATCCTTCTGTATATTTATAAATCCCAGATGTTCCACTTCATCTAAAGACCGCAAAGCTGGTTCAACTATATAAGAAACATTCTTCTTAGGATAAACAAGCTTTGTCCCAAGTGCCTCTACCAGGGTGCGCAGCCCAAGCCCGATTCCCATATTATCTGCCTGAAAATCTTCTGCAAGTCTGGCTTCTACCTCTACCATCAAATCTGCCGAAAAATAATAATCACAAATATTAATTCCGTATAACGGACCAACTGTCTCTCCTGCACTTAATGATGTGGGAATCCGGTCAACCTCTTCCCCCTTAGCATAGGCTATCACACGTTCCTTTGGAGTCATTTTTAATTTTATTAACTGCATTTTCTTATGTTATTCCCAGCAAGGAATCTGTGTACCCTGCTTTTCTGTCTTAAAATACTCAGCCAACTCGTCACACTGAACCACTTCTGCAATCTCTTTCGCCCACTTGGCATCCTTATCTTCTGCCCTCACCGCAAATCCGACTGCATAAACATCGTTGTCATCAGATGTACAAAGATATCCGTCCGCAGGGAGCCCCGCATTCACCATATGGCCTGCCGCAAGACAGATTGCATCTGCATCACCAAGAGACTGTGGCAGAACGGACATCTCGGCTTCAATAAACTCAAAGTTATGAGGATTCTCTTTTACATCATACATCGTGGGGGATTCTACACTATCATCCAACGTAATTAACCCCTGGGCCTGAAGCATATTAAGTCCCCGTGCCTGATTTGTGGCATCATTGCAAAGACCAATTACGGCTCCGTCCGGAAGTTCAGCAACAGATTCCCACTTATCGGAATACATGGCAAACAACGGATAGAATGTTTTTGGTTCAATCATCACCAGATCTGTGCCGTTTTCCTCATTATAACTCTTCATATAGGGTTCATGCTGATACCAATTCATATCAATGCTTCCCTCTGCAAGCGCAACATCCGGCTGAACACTGTCATCAAACACTTTTTCTTCTACTGTGTAGCCAAGTCCTTCTATTTTATCGCATACAGACGCCAACTGATCTACCATGTCTGCACGGATTCCTATTTTAATGAAGTTTTTTTCTCCGGAAGCTTCTTTCGAGTCTGTTTTTGAATCTGCTCCTCCACAGCCTGTCATGACCGCTCCTGTCATGACTACTGTCAAGAGTATGCTTAACATTTTCTTTTTCATTGCAATTCTCCTTCTGTAAAAATATATTTAAAAACATGCATCTGCCTGTTTTTATTTCCATTATTTTAATTTGCGATAAATCCAATCACCAAAATATTGAATAAATGCAACCAGTATAATTAGGATAACGCAGATGGAATACATAATCTGCTTGTTAAAGTTCTGATATCCATAAGTTAAGGCTATTGCCCCGAGTCCTCCTGCCCCGACAGCCCCTGCCATTGCTGTTGCCCCCAGCAAATTAATAATTGCAAGGCACAAACCTGATATAATAGACGGAACAGACTCTTTCAGCATCACTTTCATAACTATTTGTGACTTAGATGCTCCAAAGGACTGTGCTGCTTCTATCAAAGCGGGGTCAACTTCCTTAAAACTATTCTGGAAAATACGAGCCATAAACGGGGTACAGGCAACCGTCAAGGGTACGATTGCCGCCTGGTCTCCAATGGAGCTTCCTACAATTAACCGGGTGAATGGTATAATGGATATCATCAGTATAATAAAAGGAAAAGACCGGATAGTATTAACCAGAAAATCGAGAATTCGATTGACTATCCGATTTTCACATAATCCGTTTTTTTCCGTAAGAATCAGTATAACACCCAGGAAAAATCCAAATATGGTTGATAAAACACCTGATATCAACAACATCTTAAGAGTAGCAAAAAAGGCCGGAATAATCAGCATCTGACAGATTTGTAAAAAAGTATAGTTTTTCAGAGCCATTATTCTTCCTCCTCTGTATTATAAAGCAATTCATGCCAATTTACCTTTTGCTTATTTAAATGTGAAGTGACTTGATTCAGATGCTCATCATCAACATGGATAATAAAAATTCCCATGCTGTCGTTCTGATAGGTCTGAATTTTTCCATCTAAAATCGGGAATATGTAATGCAGCTCTGCCGACATCCTTCCAAAGAATTCACCGTCCTGTATATCATTTGCAGGATATGCAATCTGGATATTATGTCCCTGCCTTGGAAGCTTTAATTCTTCCTCACCCAGCAGCCGTTTCAGTGACTTCGGCTGTTTTATAAATATTTCTTTTACTGTACCGATATCTGCAATCTTTCCATTCTCCAGAATGCAGGCTTTATTACAGGCTTTACGCACAACTTCCATCTGGTGCGTCACGATAACTATTGTAATTCCAATCTTTTGATTAATCTCCATCAAAAGTTCCAGGATAGAATTTGTTGTGTTTGGATCCAGTGCTGATGTTGCCTCATCACATAACAGAATCTTAGGCTCCATGGTTAAGGCTCTTGCTATTGCCACACGCTGTTTCTGTCCGCCGCTCAGATTCCTGGGCTTTGCATTCATCTTATCTCTTAATCCAACCAGATCCAGAAGTTCCTTTACTTTACAATCAATGTCTTCTTTTGAATATTTCCAGCACTGCATTGGAAGTGCAATATTCTTATACACGTTCTCGCGCTCCAGCAATGAAAACTGCTGAAAAATCATTCCTACGTGTCTACGAAATTCTCTTAATTCTTTTTCATCAAAATCTTTGACCTCACATCCGTCTACCAAAAGACTGCCTTCCTGATAAGATGTCAGCCCATTGATACAACGAAGAAGTGTGGACTTCCCTGCACCACTGCGTCCAACCAATGCATAGATATCTCCATCATCAATCCTCAGATTTATATTTTCTAATACACTTGTTCCGTCATCTTCCCATACCTTTTTCAGGTTTTTGATTTCAATCACTCTACTTCTCCTAGTTGTACTTCGACAAAAATTCTTAATGTTTTTCTTCTAATTACGCGAAGAAATTATAACATTTTTATTTTTTTTTCACAAATCGATATTTATTATAAATAACCTTATTTATTCACATTTTCTATATATCATCTTGAAAACTCTACAGACTTGAATGAAAGATTACAGTCCTTTGATCTTCCATTCTTTTATGCACAAAATACCCCTGCTACATTTCTGCAGCAAGGGTGCCCCATTTGTTTGTTTTCCTTCGTATGTACCCATTTCTCTTCTCTAATATTCTAAAAATGCATCTATTCCACCGGCAATACCTTGAACTATTTTGGTCTGATAATCTGTTGTCTGCATCAGCATATCTTCTTCCGGATTCGTCATATATCCCATTTCCACAATTGTGACCGGAACCTTACTCCAGTTATTTCCACTCATAGAATCTGTTTCCCATACCCCGTCATTTTCACAGCCGGTGGCTTCACATAGTTTATTAATAATATCATCTGAAAGCTGCCTGCTGGCTGTATATAGTTCCGGCACATAAGGACTCTGAGGTGTAGTACAGATTGTCATTGCCCCCCGAGCCGACTGATCTTCCGAACCATTTGCGTGAATTCTAACATATGCATCGGCTTTAGCATTATTTGCAATCTCCGCACGCCCAATACAGCTGATTGGAGCATCATTAGACTCCCGAGTCATCAACACTGTATAACCTCTGTTCTCAAGCTCCTTTTTTAACTGGACAGAAATATTCAGGGCCAGTTCATATTCCGGCACTCCGCTGCTGATTCCACTGGTGCCGCTGGTATCTGCCGCCTTATACTCGGAAGAACCTGGACCCAAAGGCTCGCTTCCTTCCGCAACAACTGCAGAATGCCCCGGATCCAGGACGATAGTCCGGGCCTTTTCCTCTGCTTCTCTGGCCTTTTGTTCTTCCAACATTCTTTGCTTTTCCTGAGTATTTTGTTCTTCCTGCTTCTTTTCTTCAGCTTTCTTCTGGGCCTCTTCCTCCTGTACTCTCTTATCTTGTTTCTCTTGTGGTTTTTCTGCGCAGCCTGCCAGAAGCAGCGCTGCACACAAAATTAGAAATACTTCTTTTATTATGCTCATTTCTATCTCCCACATCTTTTATTATTCAAATTTATAACCCCCACTGGACATCTTATTTTCTGCTGCATACAAAAATTCCACGTTTTTCTTTTCTACCTCAGACAAAACTCTTCCACTGTAGTTGGCATCAAACTCTTTTCCATCGTATTTTCCTTCATACCAGCTCTTGCTCTCAAAATAATCCTGCAGTTCTTTGGAGTCAAACTTTCTTCCGTGCCTTGCATAGATTTCATTTTTAGCGTAATTTAGCTCCTGAAGAGATAATCCCTCTATATCAGCATCTGTTAACGGTTGTGTATTGCTGTTCGGCAGAACATAATCCTCTGTCATTTCATCTGCAGGCTTTTTATCCTCGTCCGTGTTTTCCTCTTTGGAAGAGCCGCTTGCGGAAACTATCACTCTGTTGGTCAATTTCTTCTCATCTTCTTTTGGCATGACCGCTTTTAATTCTGCCGTTTTTGTAACGTCTTCACTGAATCCAGACACCGGGCTGATGGAGGCAGATACCAAAACTCCCCCTATAACTGCGGCAACAACAATCAACACCGGCAGTACACCTGCCAAAATTTTAAACATGCCCTTTTTTCCTATTTTATCCATACTGCACCTCATTTTTATATCAAATTAAATCCCGGCTATTCCTTCCACTTTTTGATTCCCTCGTATCCCAGTGTCTGAATATCCCTAATCATTGAGCCAAGTTCCTCAATTACAATATCTGCATCTTTCCCCGGCAGCACCTCCATAACGGAAACCATTGTCTGTCTGCTCCAGATATAAACCGGCTCAGCAGATGCGCATTTTGTCATGATACTAATAGAAAGGCTTGGTTTCAGAGCAAATAAAAATAATGCTGCAATGTAAAGTATCAATGCAATAACTCCTAAAAACATACCGAATCTTGATAAAACCGGATGTTCAAACATAAGCCGTAAAGAGCTGAACAGCAAGATTCCCTCTGCTGCTGCCAGACAAAGTGCTTTGATAAAATGTTTTTTCTTAAAAACGAAAAACGGTACCGCTAGAGCAACTCCCACTATGTAAGCCAAAAGTGCCGGTATTCCTCCTATTTTCCATCCAATTGCCAGAGGAATGAAACTGATGAGAAATCCAACCAGGAAATCCCACAATCCAAAACGTACTCCGTTTGAGATAGAAACACCTGCGACTTCATCAATCGTAAATTCTGTATGGCTCATTGCCCTTCCAATCCAGGAACGTCCGCTTAAGCGGAAAAGGATTCTCTTGTTGGTCACCTGAATTTTCCCTTCCTGCCATAATCCGCGTATTCTGGAACGTGCGTTGCAGAGATGATACTGCTTCACAGGAATTTCCTGCTCACATGGAGCAATCAAATCCGGAACAATCTCTTTTCCTCTCTCGAAACATCCCTGTACATCGTTATTATCAGACTCCCCAATTCCAATTAGTTTGCCAAACGGTATCCCGTCTCCCTTAGAAACAGTACCCATATTTTTCATCTGGCACCGGCATACCTCGCCCTCTGCCAACGGTCTTCCGCACTGATTGCAAAACTTTGCCATTTCGTATTCTTCCTTTCTTTTTCTTCCCGTTATAATACACTTCCTATGCTAATAGATGTAAGCTTATAAGTTTCTCCATCATAGCCAAAGGAAGCGCTCATATACGAGCCTCCATTTCCAGTTTCCTCTTCCGTTACCAGGTTATTCATCCAGGATTTATAAGAATATGTATACTGCGTGTCATAATTGAAGGTCATCTCTGCACCAAGCATACCTTTATGGCTGGTATTATAATTAAACTTACATTTAAAATCAGTAAATGCCACCTGATTCAATGTATAAGACTCCTGGTTATGCAGCCCTGAGGCAAAATTATCATAGGACTCCTCACAGGAATCCTTATACTTGTCCAGAAACAAATCAGAAATTTCTGAGAACTCCTGACCTGACATCGCGGCGCGATAGACCTTTTCCAGTGCTTCCTGCATTTTTGCCTGAACGGCTGTCTGCCCCTCATCTGCCAGTTTCAAATCAGATACCGTAAACTGTTCACCCTGTACTGCTGAAAAGTCTGTCTCATATAATTCAAACCACGGCGCTGCTACCTGCAGCTTATGACTGCCGGTAAATAATGTAACATAATAACTGTTCATTCCATCTATCTGGTTTTCCGCCTTTTCAGAATCTGTCAGTGCAATCCCGTCCACTGCCACAGACGCCCCTGCCGGCACACTTATACAGAAATCCTTTACTACCTGCTCGTCAGAAGAGACTTTCCATCTGTCAAAAAACAGTATGGATTTTTCACCCTGTTTCGTCAGGTTTAATTGTAGAGTATCTGCCCCTCCACCTTTTATTGTATACTCTACGTTAAAACTCTTCTGGATACCGGAAACAGCCTGCTTATCCTTCTTAATCTCAAAGCTTGTAATCTCCGGAGCTTCTGAGCTTTTCATTAATTCAATAAACTGATACTTCTGGAGAAGTCCTCCTTCTGGATAATCCGTCATATCGTATACCCTGGACCAATTTTGCTCTGAGTATGCCTGAAGATAACGCCTTGCAACAGATTCCGCGCTGTTTTGACTTATGCCCATTCCAAAGAACATACCAATAACCAGAATCAGACAGATTACTTCTGCAAGCACTATAATCTGCATTTTCGTCAGGCTCTTTGCCTTCTCTCCGTATTTCTTCACATCAATGGTTGGTTTCTTAACAATCCGAATTCCTTCAAGCTTCGTTCCGCAATTCTCGCAGAACTTGGCTTTATCTTCATTCTTTATTCCACAGTTTGGACAAAATAGCATATTCCTTTTCCTTTCTTTCCAGCCTTTTCCTTCTTTAAAAATATTATTACTTAAGATAATATCATAGATTCCCCCTTTGACTCAATGTCCAATTTCCTCCAAGACCCCAGGACATAAAGAGAGGACACCTCCTGTAATTGGAAATGTCCCCCTGTTAGAGCGTTGCCTCTATGTTATTAAATCTCTACTTTACCTGAATAAAGGCCTGAATATTACACAGCAGTCCAACCGCCGTCAACCGCCAGATACTGCCCTGTTGTGTAGCTTGAAGCGTCCGAAGCGAAATAAACGACTGCTCCGTCAAGCTCTCCGTCTCTTCCGGGACGTCCCATAGGACACAACATCTTAATTCCTGCAAGAGAAGCTTCGTCTTCTAAAACTTCCGCGGTCATTTCACTTGGAAAATATGCAGGTCCGATGGTATTTACCGTTATATTATACTTCGCCCATTCATTTGCAAGAGCCTTTGTAAGCATTAAAACCGCACCTTTTGATGTACAGTAAGCTGATATTGGTGAGTTGGGCATAGCAACCTGCGAATGTATTGAGCCAATGTTAATAATCCTTCCATACTTTTGCGCAATCATAACCTTGCCAACTTCCCTTGCCGTAAAGTAAACACTATCACAGTTAACTCTGAGAGTTGATGCCCATTCCTCATCTGTCTGCGTATCTGCAGGGATGCCTTTTCCAACACCCGCGTTATTAACCAATATATCAATTCTGCCGAAGTGCTCCTTAACCTTTGCAACCATATCAACTATTTCGGAAGTTACTAAAACATCACACTTTATAGCGAGGCATTTTACTCCCAGCGCTTCTATTTCTTTTTTAACTTTTTCGAGTTTTTCAACTCGTCTTGCCGCAATCGCAACGCTAGCTCCCTGGTTTGCCAATGCTTTAGCAAATTGAACCCCAAGACCTGATGATGCACCTGTTACTAATGCGATTTTACCTGTTAAATCAAACAAGTTTTTCATAAGCATCCCTCCTTAATGGGTATTTTACTTACAATATAGCACCCAAAATATGTATTGTCAATTAATGGGAGGAAAGTAATTCTGTCATCTCTTTCATGTGGGCAGAAATATCAATGTTTTGCGGACACTGCTTTTGACAGGCATTGCAGCCTATACATGCAGGCGGTCTCTTTTCTTCTTCGAGGGCTTCTAAAAAGGACAGCCTCCATACCCCGCTCATTTTTACTTTATTATATATAGATAAAAGTCTTGGAATATCCAACTCTTTGGGACAATCACTGCAGCAATACCGGCATCCCGTACATGCAACAGAAACACTCGGACGATATAAGTCACTCGCTTTTATCAGCAATTCCTTTTGCTGCTCAGTCAGAGGTTTATTTTCTTCAAAGGTCCCGATATTATCCCGGAGCTGCTCCTCATTTGACATTCCGCTGAGGGTAACTAAAACATTCGGAAGACTCATCACCCACCGCATTGCCCAGGACGAAATGGATTTTTCCGGTTCCGCTTCTAACAGCAGGGCATCTGCCTCTGGGGTTAAGGAGGCCAGACGGCCTCCATGTACAGGTTCCATTACTATAACGGGTACATTGTATTCCTCAAGGATATCATACAATTCTTCCGCATCATTGTAAGTCCAGTCATAATAATTCAACTGAATCTGTACAAAGTCCCAGGACCGCTCCTCCATCACACGTTTCAGGACTTTTGGACTGCCATGAAAGGAAAAACCAAGATACCGGATCTTACCGGATTTTTTTAGTTCCTCAAAATATTCCACACATCCATTGGAAAGAAACGTATCCACTATATGATCCTGAATCCCATGCAGAAGATAAAAATCAATATAATTTGTCTGCAGACGGGAAAGCTGTTCGGCAAACTGTGCCTTATAATCGGGATTTGCATGCAGGTTGAATTTATCTGCAATGTAATAGCTATCCCGGGGATACTTCAAGAGGGCTTGCCCTAAAAAGCTTTCCGATTCTCCATCATGATAGATATAAGCTGTGTCAAAGTAATTGATTCCATGGGAAATTGCATAATCGATAAGTTCTTGGGCCTTTTCTCTGTCAATTGGAGTCCCCTGCTCATTTTCCTTTACAGGGAGACGCATAGCACCCATACCTAAACTAGAAACATTTATATTCTGAAACTTTTTATAAATCATATGTTAACCCCCATTTTTTACTTTTATTCTACTTCATACTGCCAGGTATTAATTCCGCCAAATTCACGAATATCTGTATCTTCATATGCACCTCCATCGTCTTGATAGATCCACTTTTATGACTGCCATCCGGTTCTGTCAATTTCACCATTTAAATCCCAGATATTTTTCCAGTTTTCAGCTCCCGGCCACAAAAACACTTTGGCCTTTATCAGCCGGTCATTTTTATCTGCTTTACGGATTATCTCCATCTCTTCATCAGTCAGTGGATCTTCAATAACTGCAGCAATATTACTAAAATATTCAGATTCTCTTACAGAAAATGGTACGGGAATGTGCCCTCTCTGCACTGCCCATTTAATGCAGATTAGAGCCGGATGAACCCCGTGGTCCTTTGCTATTTTAACCAATTCCGGCATTTCCATCACTATAGTATCATTTGATTCCTTATCCCGTTCCGGTCTTTCAGCCGATCCCAGGGGAGAGTATGCTATTGTTACAATATCCTGGCTCTTACAATACTCAAACATGTCCCACTGCTGAAATGCCGGATGTACTTCTACTTCATTAAAAACCGGTTTAATTCTGCATAACGGCAGCATCTCCTTCAATTTAGGAACTGTCATATTAGAGACTCCAATATGGCGTACAAGTCCCATGTCTACTAATTTCTCCATCTGTTCCCATGTCTCCATAAACTCCTCAATGAAAAAAGGACGTGAATCCGGGTGACGGTCATCCACACCTGCACCTGGTGCATGATAATTAGGGAAGGGCCAATGTACTAAGTAAGAATCAAGATAATCCAGTTGTAAGTCCTTAAGGGTCTTAGATACAGCAACCAGTACATCCCGCTTACCGTGCATATTATTCCACAATTTAGATAGTATATATAGCTCTTCTCTTTTTACAAGTCCATCACTGAATGCCCTTGAATATACCTTTCCTATATCACTTTCATTGCCGTATGCAGCTGCTCCGTCAAAAAAACGATACCCAATTTTAATTGCATTATACACCGCATTTGAAACCTCTTCTGATGTATATTTATCATTTCCAAACGTCCCCATTCCGATTGCGGGGATTAAAGCTCCATTTGCTAATTTTATTTGAGGTACTTGATTTGCATCGACTGTTTTCATATATTACTCCCTTCAAGTCTGAATTTTATAGTGAAATTATTTTGTGCAGTCTTTATATTTTATAGGAAGAGGGCACACATCTCTACATCCATTCTATTATATTTCATATTTAGTTTCAAACACTTTAGCCAAAACCGCTAAGTGTCACAGGTCCACCCGTTCGAAGACAGAACAATAAAAGTTCTCATATCCATTCATATGCTCCTTTGTCATGTTTTAGTGATGCTCACAACCATGGTCATGATGCTATCTTCTATTTTATTCATTCACTATGTTGTTCCCTCTAACTTATTTTATATCAGATATTTATAAATTGAAATGTGAAGTTTCAAGTTTTTCCAATACCAATAAAAAACAAGTGTATCGCTCATTTAGAACGATACGCTTGTAAATAGTTTTGTCTTTATTCTGTTTTTTGCAGAACACCCGCAGGCGTCAGGTTCTATCGTGTTCCTCACGCTCCGGCGGCATGCATGATACCAGCTCCAACTCCTGTCCATCATCTGCAAGTGCTGTATAATTGAAGGCTGCATTCTTTGGAAGGAAAAAATAATCTCCTTTTCTAATTTCCTGTTTGTACCCTTCACCTTCAATCACGCCCGTACCATTTACAACAATATATATGGACGGTGCCTCTTCCAGTCTCAAAGAACTATGTATATAATACCGGTTTACCAGAAAACATGGAGTATCCTCTTTGGTAATAAGCGCTTCTTTCTGATAACTCTCATTTTCCTCCAGCAGCTTTGGCTCTTTTTTAGACTCTTTTATACTATCCATTCCATACAACGAGTAATCAAAGCAGTCAAGCGCTACATCTTTGGACAATCCGATATACATTTCCTGATTACTCAGCATATGATCGCCGCACCAGTATTCAGGCTGAATTGTAAAATCTGTAGGTTCCTGTACCTCAAGTATCAGGCATCCTGCACCGATAGCATGTACCGCCTTCCCGGGTATCAAATAAACATCCCCCGGTTTAACCGGAACTCTATTCAGATACTGATCCATAATATCCTTATCCGTCTTAGATTTTTCAATGATATCAGAAAACTCTTCTTTTGATATTTTATCTTTAAATCCAAAACATATGCTGGCATTTTCTCTTGTAGCCAGTATGAGCCACATTTCAGTTTTTCCGTAAGAACTGTTAAAATACTTTTCTGAATATTCCCTGTCTGGATGGACCTGCATTGGAAGCCTGATTGCACTGTCCAGATATTTAACCAGCACCTCCAGAGTCCCGCTGCTTCCTACTGTTTCCCTGGGATACTTTTCTATCAACTCTTTTAGTGTAACATCTGTATCTTTTATGATACTTAAGCCTTCCAGCAGGCCGCTGCTCTTTTCATTGATAGCCTTTACTGTCGATGCTACCCATTCTTCCGGCAGATGATTATCTTCCTTTGGATCACCCATCAAATCATGAAACAGCATTCCGCCTTCATATACTCTCCATACCCTGTTCCGCTCAAAAAACAATGGTCTCTCTGTTAATTCTCTCATGATATCCCTCCTAAGTAAGGCTCCAGTATAATACTGAAGCCTCTTGTTTTAAATCTTAAAATACTGTCTTTCTTTTTTATTCAAAATCTGAAACGTTGTCCGCTTTAATAACTGATACGCCTGTATCTGTCACTTCACCGCCCAGGTCTGTTTCACCCAAAACTTCCACCGCTGCTTTCATGCCTTCATATCCCATAACATCCGGGTTTTGAGCCATAGATGCCACCAGATATCCGCCCTTAATCAGCTGAAGAATTGTATCTGATTTATCAAAGCCAACTCCTACGGCTTCACTATCCCCTGCTTCCTGAATGGCATTCCCCACTCCTGTTGAAGAGCCTTCATTTGTGCCAAAAATACCAACACATCCGGCAGTGATGTAATTTGCAGCAATATCCTTTGCTTTAGCCGCATCCCCCTCACAGTACTGGGTTGCCAGGACTTCAAAATCTGTTCCTTCAAACACGCTTCTAAAGCCCTCTTCTCTTAAAACCGTAGAAGTTGAAGCTGCATTTGTATTGATAACCCCAATCTTTCCTGAAGTAATTCCTTTTTCCTTCAAGGAATCTATCATATTCTCACCTGCTGTTTTTCCGGCCGCTTCATTATCCGTAGAAAATGTCGCTTCTGCATCAATATTGGCCGGAGAGTCTACATAAATAATCTTAATCCCCTCTGAAATAGCCTCTTCTAATGTTGCAGTAATCGCATCCGGACCGTTTGCAGCAATAATAATTGCGTCTGCACCACCAGCAATTGCATTATTTACACATTCAATTTGTTTTGCATCATCTTTTACATCTGGTGCAAGCCAGGTATAGTTTACATTCCCAAGCTCCTCTACCGCTTTCTGGCATCCTTTATCCAGATTTACCCAGTGCTGGTCCATCTGATCCATTGTTATCAGATAAACATTGTAACTTTCTCCATCCTTGCCTGACTCCTTATCCCCTTCTGCATTTCCTGAATTACAGCCGGCTAATAATGATACCGCCATTACTGCACTTAAAATCACTCCTAATAATCTCTTTTTCATCGTCTTTTCCTCCTCTTTTTTATTCTGAAACAAACTTTACGATTTTTTCTTTGTCTTTCCTGTTCTTACTACAACATCAAGTAATACAGAAATTACTACTATGACTCCAATGACAATATTTCTAATTGCAACCGGCGCGCCCGCAAATTGAAGACCATTTTGCAGCACTCCCCAGATTGCGGCTCCCACAACTGTTCCAAGCAGGATTCCCTGCCCTCCAAGTGTACTGACACCACCAATTACGGAAGCTGCAACTGCATACATCTCATACATATTTCCGGCATCCATCGTTCCCATACCAGATGTGGCACAAATAGTCAGTCCGACAACTGCAGAACAGAATGAACTTATCAGATATACCTTTATCGTTGTTCCGACTACGCTTACTCCTGACAGTTTTGCAGCATCAACATTGCTTCCGATTGCATAGATATGGCGCCCTGTCCTTGTCTTACTTAGAACGAAATTGAAAACAACCCATAATATAATTGCAATCCAGACCGTGTTGTAAATTCCTGCAAATTTACCATAATAAAAGAAATCTCTGAACCCCTTTGCAGCATTTCCAATGGAATCTGTATTATAGTTATTATTTACAATCTGAGCGATTCCTCTCGCAATTGTCATTGTTCCCAGGGTTGCAATAAATGGGGGCAGCTGGCATCTTGCCACCAGGACACCATTTACAATTCCAACCAGCAGACAGCAAATTACTGTAATTAAAACTGCCACCCATGGATTTATGCCCTTTGTCATCAATGTTGCTGAGATCATACAGCTCATGCCTACAACTGAACCAATGGACAAGTCGATATTTGCAGTAATCAGTACATAGGACTGTCCAATACCAATTAAAATAATCGGTGCAATCTGTCTTAGCAGGTTTCCTACATTTTTAGAAGAAGTAAAAGCAGGATTCAATATTCCAAACGCAATACACAGGATTATTAATCCAATCGCCGCTGTAATGACCTGCCCCATCCCCCTTGTAGATAAAATTCTTTTCAATGCATTTTTCCTGTACTTGTCTTCCATCTTCACGCCTCCCCGACTTTTCTCTCAAATGATGTGGCATATTTTAAAATCTTATCCTGTGATGCCCCTTCCACTGACAGCTCTCCCGTTATCTTTCCATCACACATAACCAGAATCCTGTCAGCTACACCCATCACTTCCGGCATTTCTGATGATACAAATACCACTCCGATACCTTCTTTTTTTAAGTTGTTCATCAGATTATAAATTTCAACCTTTGCCGCCACATCAATTCCTCTTGTCGGCTCATCAAAAATCACAACTCTTGAATTTCTTGCCAGCCATTTTCCAACTACAACCTTCTGCTGGTTTCCTCCTGAAAGGCTTCCCGCATCAACATCTGCATTTGCCAGCTTAATTTTTAACTCTTTGACAGCTTTGTTAACCATGTCATTTTCTTTCTTTTTACTGACTACACCCATTTTATTACAGATAATATCCAGATTGGGAAGTGCTATATTATCTTTGATGCTCAGCTTAGTACATAATCCGTCCTTTTTCCTATCTTCAGGTGCAAGAACGATTCCTGCTTTTATGGCATCCTCTGGTTTATGTATGACAACTTCCTCTCCATCAAGGAAAATCTGTCCACTGTCTTTTTCATCTACACCAAATATCGCCCGTGTTGTCTCAGTCCTGCCAGCCCCCATTAGTCCGGCAATCCCTACAATCTCTCCTTCAAATACTTCAAAGTTTATGTCCCTCACAAGTTTTCCCGCATTCAGATTACGCACCTCAAAAATCTTTTTGCCCTTTTCACATTCTACTTTAGGAAATTTTTCTTTTATTTCTCTCCCGACCATATACGTGATAATCTCTTCCATATCATCAACATTAAATTTCATGCTGGTGATATGTTGTCCGTCTCTTAAGATTGTAACCCGGTCTACAATATGCTGCAGCTCTTCCAGACGATGTGAGATATAGACGATTCCGCAGCCTTCTGACTTTAATTGTCTGATAATCCGGAATAAATCGTCTATTTCTTTGGAAGTCAATGCACTGGTCGGCTCATCCATAATCAATACTTTCGCATTTGTAGATAAAGCCTTTGCAATTTCTACCATCTGTTGTTTTGAAACTGCAAGATCGCTTACTACTGCATTGGGGCTGATATCAATATTCAACTTTTGTAAAATTGCCCCTGCTTCTTTCACCATCTTCCGTTCTGACAGAACTCCTGATTTCGTCTTTTCTCTTCCCAGAAAAATATTCTCCGCAACCGTCAAATGGGAACACATATTCAATTCCTGATGAATAATGGCAATTCCCATTTCTTGGGCCTTTTTCGGTGTAATATCCTGTACCTCCTGTCCAAAGACCTTCATTGTTCCTTTGTCTCTGGTATATACACCACTCAATATTTTCATCAGTGTGGATTTGCCCGCCCCGTTTTCTCCAAGCAGCGCTAATACTTCTCCGGCTTTCAGGTTAAACTGCACATTATCCAATGCCATAACTCCAGGAAATGTTTTCGTTATCCCTTCCAATTCAACAATGTACTCTTCCATTCTCGTCACCTTTCATGCTTCATTGTTTTGCCTCCTCCTTTAAAAATAAAGGGTTTGTATGTTGTAGGAAACGCAGCTTCCTATGACAAAATAATAGCATTCCGAATATCGGAATGCTACGGGGGCATCTTTGGAATGTAGGGGACATTCTTCACTTCTTTATATATCCAGCTGGATATCCGAAAATTCTTCCGGAAGAAACTCTTTCTTTTTATAGCCCTCCTCAATAAGAATAAATTTATCCGCTATGTGCAAATTATCAGATATCGTAAATGCCAGAATAATTACCGCTATTTCCTTTTGTTTTAACATTCTGATCAGTTCTATAATATGAAATCTTAAATACATATCTGCGTCAGTGAATGGCTGGGCAATAAACACCACTTTGGGATTTTGAAGCAGTATCCGGTAATAAACCAAATTATATAAATCCGTCTTGTCAAGCTTATTAAGGTCGGTTTCATACAAAGCTTTACCCAGTTCCTTATAATATTCCTTCTGTATGCTTGCTTTTAATTTACCTGATATATAGACTGTTTTCTTTCTATTGTCTAAAAATGTGCAAAAGTTATCAATAAAGCTTAAGTTATAATACATGTTATTTTTTATCGGATTCTCATCTATAACCCCAATCTGATATTTCCAGCTCTTTTTCTCAATTTTCTTCTGCACTCCCTCAGTCTCAGAATATATCTCTCCGCTGTTCATCCTGTTTTCTCCAATGAGACAGCTGATTACGTCCTGCTGTACCTTATTACTTCTGTCATATAAAACAACGCATGTCCCCCTCTGAACCTCGAAGGTAAAATCTTTTAAGTATTCTGTAGTAATACCTCTGAACAAAATTTTACCTTCCGCACAGCTTCTGTTCAAAAAGGTTTCCGGTTTGTCCATTGAAATCGTATACGGAAGTATATTCTGCTCAAACAATTCATCTTTCTCAAATACTTTAATAATACTGCCGCTTTTCATAAGTGCTACCCTGTCTGATATTGGGAACACTTCTTCATGGTGGTTTCCAATATATATGATCCCATAGCCATTTAACACCAGCCGCTTCAGAAACAGCTTAAACGCCTTAAGATCCTTTTCGCTCAGTTCACTGCTTATATTATCGATAACAATCACTTTAATACCCTGAACAACGGCTTTGATAATTTCTACAACACATCTTTGATATTCAGTCAGCTGGTCGCCAAAATCATAGGGATTAATTTCTATATCAATTTCAGATTTTTCCAGCAGCCGGTAAAACTGCTGAGCCAGAACTTTAGAATTTATTATATACTTTCTAAATCCTCTTTTCAGCACAAATACATTGTCCAAAACATTTAAATGATCTATGAGCTTGCTTTTCTGGGATAATATATATACTTTATTAAACGTGTTATCACTGTATTTATAGCTGTTTACCAGCATCTCTTTAAAATATATTCTGCCGAATCTAATACTGCTGTTTTGATACAGAATTTCAAGCAGCTTCTCTTTTCCGTGCTCATCAACAGCTATCAGTCCCAGTATTTCCCCTGCAAATAAATGCAGGTTAAAATTATTCAGGTTGGTTTTTGTCACATCACTTGTAATAACATTCTCTAGTCTGATTATCTCATTTCTCATATTATCACTCTTTTATAACGGGAAGCACAATCTGTACATCTGTTCCGACATTCCTCAGGCTCTGAATAAAAATACCATACTCTTCTCCATATAGAAGCTTAATTCTGTTGTTGACATTTAATATAGCAATACCACCCTTTTTTTGTTTTGATTCCGTAATGTCTTCCAAAGAATTTGTCAGCAGCTTTGTATTCAGTTCTTCCAGCGTTTCCTTCTCTATTCCCATTCCATCATCAGAAATTTTTATTAAAAGCCTTTTTGCAGTATAGTTCACCTGAATTTTCAAAGTTCCCTGCCCAAGTTTATTTTCAATTCCATGATAAACTGCATTTTCTACAATAGGCTGCAGAATAAGCTTAGGTAACTTAAAGCTCAAAACGGACAAATCATCCCCATATTCTATCTTCAGCTGCAGTTTCTCACCAAAGCGGTATTTCTGAATAATGTAATAATTTTCCACATTTGCCAGCTCATCTTCAAGTGTAACCATTTTATCAATATTTGATATCGTATACCGGAAAAATGTTGCAAGGGCTTCAGCCATATTTGCTACACGGTCCATATCAGAACACAGAGCCTCACTTCTGATTCCTTCCAGAGTATTATATAGAAAATGTGGATTGATTTGATTTTGCAGTGCAAGATACTGTGCCTGTTTCTTTGACAGGTTTAATATTTTCGTTTTGTCCAGCTTCTCGCTCTGGCATTTATACACTGCATCAATCATATCTGAAATCATCACATTTTTTTCATACTCTTCTTCTGTAATATATCCTTCAATATATAATTGACAAAATTTCTCTATTTTCTTATTGCGCCGGTAGACTAGAAAGTACCCTGTATATGCCGCTAAAACAGCACCTGCCGTTCCTCCAGCCAGAAACACATAATATTTATGCTCATTGACACTGATAAAAAACAGCATGAGCAGCAGAAATATGTGTATAGCCCCCAATATGTATATCCATATTTTTATAGCCTTTGAAATAGAATATCTATGCTTCATTTCTTCCTTCCTATCCTGTACATCATTGATTAGGAATATATTTTTCTGTATTCATTTGGCTTCAGCCCTGTTACCTTTTTAAAGTTCTTAGTAAAGTATTTTACATCACTATATCCAACGGCTTCACATACAGATGATACATTCATATTCGTTTCTCTCAGCAGCTCTCTTGCATGGCTCATCCTTAAATCTGTCAGATATTCCAGAAATGTCACTCCGGTTTCTTTTTTAAAAAGCGAACTGAAATACGCAGAATTAAAGCCAACAAAATTACTAACAATTTCCAATGTCAAACTACGATTGTAATTTTCTTCAATATAGTATTTTGCATCACGTATCGGCTTGTTATCAAGCATCTTTTTATCCTGCACTGCCCGGCGCATGGATCCCAGAATCTTCCTTACCAGAAAAGAGAAAATTTCATTAACATTTCCGATATTATCAATATTTTTACAGCATTCCTCAAAAAAACTATCCGCATCGCTGATCTTAATGTTATTTTTCTGCATTGTAAAAAGATATAGATTTAAAGCTTCTTTACACATCTGCATAATTTCATGCCCTGTGGCATCCTCTTTACCCACAAGAACTGTTTTTAAATATTCAAATGCCGCTTTAATTTGTGTCTCATTCAGATTTTCCAGCGCCGCACTTAGTTTTTTATTAAACTCATAAAAAACCTGGCTTTCTGCCATAACATTAAGCGAAATTTCGCGGCCTTCAATCATACGGTTTATACCAATTAAAATTCTCTGTTCAGTTGCCCATATTGCAGTTTTTAATGATAAATAAATTTCTTCTAACTTTTCTTTCTTTACTCCCAGACCAAATGTTATCTGGAAATTTTCAAATATCTCTTTTTGAAGAAGAATATCATTCAGCAGATTTTGCAGACCTCTTCTGATTTCTTTATATTGCAGCGGTTCATAATTTAAAATTAAAGTACAATAGTTATCATCAAAAAACTTTTCACATTCGAAACATATTTCTCTGATATGTCTGTCAATTCCTTGTGCAAATTTATCCTGAATATATGTACTGCTTTTTTTAGTACTTTCATCCAAACCGTCAATTTTTATGACAATTGCCTGAAAACTGCCTTCTTTAAAATTAAAATAATATTCTTTGTTTATTTTTTCCAACGTCAGCTCATCTTTTGTACGGCCTTTTTTATAAAGAACCTCCATAAAAAATGTTGTTCTTACCTTTTCCCGATTACTTTGGATTGTAATTCTATTTCGCTCTTCCTGAGTTAAGCGGTTGCATTTTGAAAGGTATTCCTTTTTTATATTTTTTAAAACATCACATAGTTCTTTCTTTTTGATTGGCTTAAGCAGATAATCTTTTACCCCATATTGAATTGCTTGTTTTGCATAATCAAACTGTTGATAGCCGCTGATAATTACAAAAGCTATGTCATCTGATATTTCCTGTGCCCGTTTAATCAGCTCCAGCCCGTTATATCCCGGCATCCGTATATCCGAAATTACAATATCAGGCTTAATCTTCTGTATTGCTTCCAATGCCTCTACACCGTCATGCACTATAGCCGATACATTCATATCCAGTTCTTCCCAATTAATCAATTTACAAATCAGCTGACAAACTTTCTCCTCATCATCTGCAATTATTACTTTAATCAAACCGAACCTCCATTTACCCAGTAATTCTTATTTTGTAAAAAATACTGTAATAACCTCCCTGTTTCAGACAAATTAGATTTTCCTGCTTTTCCAGTTCTTCAATTATTCCTTTTCTTGACGGCAGAGAACTCCATGGTTCCAGGCACACATATGGTGCGTCCGTATTCGGCATATGCCAAATTCCAAGAAAGTCCATCTTCTGGTTTTCTATTTCTAAAGCATTCTTCCCTTTATCCGACCTCAGACAAATTCTTCTCGGTGCATTCCTTAAGATAATAGCGTCATCCCTAAACATATCATGATGCAGATTTATTTTGTCCTGCTGATCAAATTCAAATTTCTTGTACTTTCCCAACACAAAACAATCATCTGACATTTCTACTCTTTCCATATTTTTAGGGTTTTTAAACTGAATATAGTAATCTTCAAACTTCAGCCCCTTTTCAAAGGGTACATTAAATCCCGGATGTCCACCGACTCCAAAAAACATCTTTTTGCTGTCTTTATTTCTCACACTGTAATGCACTTCCAACTGATTTTGGGTAAGCTTGTACGTAATGCGAACGTCAAATTTATATGGATACTGCTGAAATGTCTTATTGTTACTCTTAAGTGAAAATACTATTTTGCTCTTATCCATATATCTCAGAGACAATTCTGAATCCTTCAAAAAACCATGAATCCCCATTTTATATACTTTACCATTTAGCATATATTGTCCTTGTGTAAGCCTGGCAATATACGGGAACAGGTTTGGCGCTCTGTCTTCCCAGTATTCTGTATTTCCCTGCCATAGATATTCCGTATCATCCTTGTCTTTGAGCGACCAGAGCTCTCCTCCTGCCGAATTTATCTTTATACATAATATATCGTTTTCTAATGAATATACCATATAATCCTCTTCCTTTTCCGCTTTTTATAACTATGGGTTCAATTATAACAAATACATATCATATAAACCAGTTCTTTACTTAAATTACTAATTATAACCTTGATTTCGTATAAGTTTGCTTTCTATAAATTATAATCTTTTGCCATAACAGCAGAGTAAGGATACCTTCTTTTTTCATAAAATGCTGATACTTAATCTAAAAATAAATACTCTGCTTCTTCGGGAATGATAGGGACCTTTGAAGAAAAAAACAGCTGCTATACCTATAAGGCCAGCAACCGTTTTTCATTTTTGATTCTGGAAACTTTTTCTATGACATCTGTATCATAACTTTCCCTTTTCTGCGGTACTCTTCTTTCGTCAATGCGTCTTTAATCATTTGAAGGGGTACCACATCTGCGACAATACAGTCCACCCGGATTTGCCCTGACGCCAGCACCTGTATGGCCCGTTCAAACGTATATGGATTAATAAAGGAAGACAGAAGCCGCAGTTCCTTCCTGAAAATATCATCCGGCTTCATTGCAAAGCTATCCCCCGATAAGTTCACCCCAAAGTACATAACCGCTGCCCCCTTTCCGGCAAGGCGGATTGCCTCCTTCTGAGTATGTATATTACCAACACATTCAATCACCACGTTCACATTTCGACAGTTTGAGGCAAGCACTGCCTCTACATCCTCCTCAAGCGGATTGACTGTTAAATCTGCTCCCAGCTCCTCAGCCATCATTCTTTTTTCCTTCACCGGCTCCGAGAGAATGACCGTGGAAGCGCCTGCATTCTTTGCAAGCTGGAGCATGATAATACCAATTGGACCGCCGCCCAAGACAAGTACCGTGTCCCCCAGCTTAATGTTACATAAGTCGATTCCGTGAATGCAGCAAGAAACTGGTTCTGCCATTGCGGCTTCGATATAAGTCAATTGATCCGGCACTTTATAAACCTGCTTCTCTCGTGCAATGACATATTCCGCAAAGCCGCCGTCAACAGTTGTTCCGATTCCGGTGGTATTTGTGCAGAAATGCTGCATACCATTCTTACAGTAGTAACATTCACCGCACATATCATTGGGATCCACACTAACCTTGTCTCCCACCTTTATATCTTTAACCTGGCTCCCCACTTCTGCCACGACACCTGAAAACTCATGTCCCGGTATCAAGGGCGGATTTACCTCAAAGGCCCCGTCACTCCCATTATATATATGGATATCCGTTCCGCAGACTCCGCAATACTTTACTTTGACTCTAACCTCATTGTCTTTCAGTTCCCTATTGGGAACTTCTTCTACCTTCAAGTTCTGTGGTCCGTAATATACCGCTGCTTTCATATATTTCCCTTCCTTTCCGCACACCGCGTATCCAATTACTATTCTAAATTTGCATGTCTCTCAAACATCGTATCAGACGTTTCATCCATACGGTTCATCAGCTCCAAAATGATACCATCATATGTCAGAAAGCTAATCTGCTCAAAGGCCGAACCCATAGGCTGTATAGACTTAATCCCCGCCATCTGATTATTTACTTTTGGTGATACCCCCGGCAATACAACACATACATCAGATAGCTTTCCGATAGTGGATTCTGGATCCATTGTAATCAATGCTACTTTTACCTGACTTTTCTTAGCTTTCTCAGACAATGATATTAAACTGTCTGTTTCTCCCGAGCCTGAACCAATAATAAGCAAATCCCCCTCTCCTGTATGAGGATTCGTAATATCCCCTACTATGCTCACAGAACATCCCAAGTGCATCAGGCGGTTGGCAAAACCTTTTATCGCAACCCCTGACCGCCCGGCTCCTGCAACAAATATATGCCTTGCCTGAATAATTGCCTCTACAAGTTCTGAAAGCTGCCTATCCTCCAAATATTGTGCATTATTATGTAGTTCTTGAATGATTTTACCCGTATATCCCTTTACACTCATTTCCGGTTTCCTCCTTTCATTTTCTCTATAATACTCCTTGCCTCCAGGCTGGGATTCTCCGCTTTTACCACACTTCCTCCTGCGATAACAACATCTGGTTTATACGGGAGATATTGTTCTATCGTGGTACTCCCAATTCCACCAGCCACTGCAATTTGACAAGACTTCACATACTTCCTCATCTCAATCAAATCGTCCAGAGGTGTCCGCCCCGCTGTTTGCTGGTCTACTCCGGTATGTACAGCAATTATGTCAGCTCCTGCTTCTTCAACTTCGGATATACGTTTTTCAAAATCGTCCACGCATATCATATCTGCCACTATCTTTTTCTTATACTCCCCTGCTGTTTTAACGCAATCTTTTATCGTTAAAATGTCTGTAACTCCAAGCACCGTTACATAGTCTGCCCCTGCCTCAAAGCATAGTTTTGCCTCATAACCGCCGGCATCCATAATTTTCGCATCACAGAGCACCTCGCATTGGGGATACATCTCCTTTAGCGTTCTCACAGCCTCCAGCCCATATACCATCATGAAAGGCGTACCCACTTCAATGATGTCGACCTGCCCCTCTAATTTCTCCAGCAACCCAACTGCCTCTTCCATTGTTATATCATCCAATGCCAATTGAAATTTCATAGCTTCCCCTTTCTTGCCGCCTCATGCAACTTATCCCAATTATATACTTGGTTTTTTTTGGTGTCAATTATTTTTTTGCGATTTATTTGCCCTTATGTTGCGATTAGTTTGGATTTTATCTCCTGCTATTGACTTTTGAGCTTGTTATGCTAGACTAAATACATAAAATTTAAAGGAGAATACCGTGAAAAAGACATTAACTGCAGAGCGGAGAAATAAACTTGCACAGATTTTATTGACATCTGGAAGTGTTAGAGTGGGAGAACTGGCAGAATTATTTCACGTATCTACCGAAACAATAAGAAAAGATATTATATACTTGGATAAAGAAGGAATTGCGAAAAAAAGCCACGGCGGCGCCATGGCTGCCATGGATACAATAGAGCGCCCTGTCTCAGTAAAAGAATTTGAAAATACAGAAAAGAAGGCAAAAATTGCTGCCAAGGCTCTGGATCTTATTCCTGCTAACGGAACAATTCTTTTAGATACCGGGAGCACTATCTACGCGTTAGCAAAGCTGCTCACTCTGAAAAGAGGATTGACTATATTTACAAATTCATTAAATACTGCAATTCTGCTCACAGAAAGTGACAACAAAATATATACTTTTGGAGGCTCCGTCCGTAAAAGCAGCTATGGCATAGTTGGTCACTGGGCCGATGACGAGCTAAGTAGTATATCATTAAATATAGCTTTTCTGGGCACAGACGGTTTTCAAAACAGTACTGGTCCCTGCAGTACATCCTTCTCTGAAGCAGATTTTAAAAAGAGATGTGTTGAGCGAAGCAGGCAAACAGCCATTTTAACTGACAGCTCCAAATTTAGTATTAATAGCATCTATAAGATTGCTGATTGGGATGATATTGATTACTTAGTGACTGACACGGATGCGCCTAAGAATATCAGGGACATTATCGGGAATAACACAGAAATATTATATAGTGAATAATGTCTGCCTTAGAAAAAATCTCCTGACACGCGGTACAACATACCGCCTGCCGGAGATTTTTGTTTTACTTAAAATGTGTTTTACCCAAGCTGACCAGGAAGTACCTTCTTTTCTTTAGGTGGAAACTGCTTATCAAATTCCTCAACTTCTGCATCATCCACGAAATATCCTTCCGGATCTTTGTAGGTTCCCACTACTCCATCAAGAAATCCTTCATCAAGCTCCTTTACCATAAAGAATGGTGCGTCTTCCTCTCGCGGCACATCCGAATAATACACACCTTTGGATTTGCCGCTGACAAAGCCAAACCTTTTATAATACTCAGGGTTTCCAGTAATAGCCACTGCACCGCAGCCCATCTCTTTAGCTTTCTGAAGAGAATGCTTGATGATAATGCTCCCATATCCCTTTCCCTGATAATCCGGAAGTACACTGACAGGTCCAAATATCATAATAGGAATCATTCTTCCATCATCAGTAAAAATGGAAGCTTTGCTGTACATGATATGGGCAATTATCTTATCTTCTATCTCAAGACAGAAATCCAGCTCTGGTACGAACTCCTCTCTGTCCCTGTAGGTATGCAGCACATAATGCTCACTACATCCCGGCCTGTAAGTATTCCAGAATGCTTCTCTGGTAAGGTTCTCTACTTCTCTGTAATCTTTCTTTTCCTCTAAACGTAATATATAATTATTGTTCACTTTCTCTTCCCCCATAATTTGATTGATGATTTCTCAATCGGGAGGCTCTCACCCGTTAAATTCAGACCTCCCGGCCCGTTACAATCTCCAGTGATTTTTTCATATGGCATTTACCTCATAATGTTTATTGCGATGTTTTCGTGATACTCACACCATAGTCTTGTATGGCTAAATTTCCATAAATTTACCATTGCCCTTGAATCTCATTAAAATGTATGCTATATTAATAGCAGAAAAGGGAAAGCCAAAAGCGGCCTACCCCAAACAACAATAACTGTTATCTATAAACAGCCGTCACTATTGCAGTAGTGGCGGCTATTTTCGTTTGCCCTTAAATATCTGATAACACAGACCAATAAGAGCAACAATGAGTATACAAAACTGAATCATATCAGTATATGTAACCATCGGCATCCCCTCCTTTCTTTCATCTGGAGGGGGAATCCCTCCGATAGAAGAGGATAAGCCGCCCTGCTTTGGTTTCCCTTGAAGCAAGTATAACATACAGTAGTTTTACTTACAATATACTTTATACTTGAGTTTCCGCAGTTTTATCCACAAATCCTTGCTAGAAGCGCTCTTTATATTACGTTACTTATAATGTCGCTTTTCCATCGCTTCCCAGGACATTTTTGATTTTATGCGACACCAAAGCCTTTACATTTGCTCTTCCTGCCTTCAGGTACTCTCTTGGATCGAATGCTTCCGGATTATCATGTAATACTTGTCGTACTCCGGCAGTCATTGCCAGCCGTAAATCCGAGTCAATATTAATCTTGCAAACAGCTGAGCGTGCCGCCTGACGAAGCATATCTTCCGGAATACCAATGGCATCTTTCAACTGGCCACCATTTTCCTGAATAATTTTAACATACTCTTGCGATACGCTGGATGCCCCATGCAATACAATCGGAAAATTGGGAATACGTTTTGTAATCTCATCCAAAATATCAAACCTCAACTGCGGTTTTTGGCCGGGCTTAAACTTGAATGCACCATGGCTTGTTCCGATAGCGATTGCCAGCGAATCCACTCCAGTACGGCTCACAAACTCTTCTACTTCTCCAGGCTGTGTGTATTTTGCATCTTCTGCTGATACATTTACATCATCTTCCACGCCTGCTAACTGCCCCAATTCAGCTTCTACCACAACACCCTTGGCATGGGCATACTCTACTACTTGCTTTGTAATTGCAATATTCTCTTTAAAGCTATGATGTGATGCGTCAATCATTACTGAGGTAAAGCCGCCGTCGATGCAAGACTTACAAGTTTCAAAATCCGGCCCGTGATCCAAGTGAAGTGCAATAGGTATATCATTTTCCATCAATGCTGCCTCTACCAGCTTTACCAGATAAGAATGCTTTGCATATGACCTGGCCCCTTTAGACACCTGCAGGATTAATGGCGATTTCAACTCGCCTGCCGCTTCAGTAATTCCCTGCACAATTTCCATATTATTTACATTAAACGCACCAATTGCATACCCACCTTCATACGCCTTTTTAAACATTTCTGTTGTTGTAACTAATGCCATTTGCTCCTCCTTCTTAATACAAAATCATTTGTTTTGGAATTCCATTCACATACTCTTGCTCTACTTCACCTTGTATCAGGGGTTTCAAGTAAGTAAGCATTTTGGGGGTAACATCATTTCCTTCTTCATTAATATAATCTGTTGGTACTTTCTTTTCAGCATTGGCAACATTGCAGACCGGCACAGCCTGATATTCTACGATATACGGATTATCCTGCTTTCTGATAATCGAAGCCATTACACCGTTATGACCTTCTAACGCATACCGGCATGCATTTTCGCCTAATGTTCTTGACTCACCAATGTCAGTCTCACTAGCGATATGTCCGGCGCATCTCTGCATCAGGTTGAGTTCAATAGAACGTACTTTGCAGCCAATCTGGTTTCTCACCGCATCTTCCAATACTTTCGCAGAACCGGCAATATAGGCATGTCCAAAAGCATCCACAACACCGCTTTGGTCCTGTAAACATTGCAGTCTCTCTCAAGTTCTGAAAAAGTAGTCCCAATATACTTTGCTGCCGAGCCGAAACCGGGGCAATGGTCCGCCCCTACCAAATCATTATCGATGGTTTTCGGGGCTCCTACTATAGTTATTCCGGAAATATTATTTATAGCACAGTACTGGGACAATTTATCTACCGTATCCATCGAATCATTTCCGCCGATATAGATAAAGCAGTTAATATCATATTTGCGAAATACTTCAATGATTTTTTCAAATTGTTCTTTATCTTTTCTCAGATCTTTGAGTTTTAGTCTGCAGGAACCAAGCGCTGCCGCCGGGGTATGACTCAAAAGCCCTAAGTCATAATCACTTGTTATTTTATCTCTTAAATCAACAAAAGTCTCGTCCAGTACACCCTGTACCCCATTTTGCGCCCCATATATTTTATCAACATCACTACTTTCTAAGGCAGCCGAGACTACTCCTGCCACGGTTGCATTAATTGCTGCCGTTGGACCTCCCGATTGTGCAACTAATATATTTTTCATATTTTGCCCTTTCTACTCATCGCTTAACATGCTAACTCTTTTTATATGCCTTTCATCGTTAGAAAACGGTGTTTCTAAGAAAGTATCAACAATTTTTAATGCCAGACCCTCGCCAATTACTCTGGTACCAAGTGCCAGGATGTTTGCATTATTATGAAGCCGTGTTGCTTCTGCACTGAAACAGTCTGAACATAGTGCTGCTCTGATTCCCTTATATCTGTTTGCCATGATTGATATGCCAATTCCGGTTCCGCAGATAATAATACCCCGTTCACATTCTTTACTGAGAATTGCCTCTGCAACCTTTTTCCCATAAATCGGGTAATCCGTTGACATTTCCTCATATGTTCCAAAATCTAAATACGCAATCTTCTTCCTTTCCAGATGTTTCATTATTGCTTTCTTTAATTGAAAACCCCCATGGTCACTTCCAATTGCAATCATAAATATCTCCTATTCCTTGGTGATAATTGTTTATAAAGTTTTCTAGGCACTATAATTATACACTTCAGAAAACCATTCAAAAATGTAGGCCTGCTCATCATTCTCAAGAAAGATTCTATTGTATTCTTTGTTTCGATTGTATTCCCCATCAATCTTCTCTCTTATATAAGAATTAACAGAAGGAATAATTTCTTCCACTTTATCTACTGTGTAGACATTCTCAACATTAGCTGTTTGAACTCCCGGAAACTTTTTTAAGCTCTCTTTACCACACTGGTCCTTCTTGATATTTAACACTGTAACAACAATCATTGTATTCCCTCCTGTTTCTGCTACTACTATAGTTTTTCCGATATTCTGGTCACTTTATAATTTAACTAAGAAATGCCCTTTCCTGGTTCACCATGGAAAAGGCATTTCAATGTTTCAATAGTATGATTATTTCTCGATTGTTCCAAAGCCAATCTCCTCAAAGTAGGTCTTTCTGACGATTGACTTCATGTCTGTTTTATCCCGTTCAGCCATAATCCGATACAGTTTTTGATGTGCTTCCAAAAATTCTTCTTCTTTTCCTGTCTCCAATATACGCTTAACGGTCTCATAGCGGATTGCGTGAGTTAATACCCGAACTACCTTGTTAATCTTATCTACCAATGGGTTATTACCTATATTTGAGATAGCGATATGAAACTCGTTATCCGCTTCAAATACATTCTGGACATTACCTGCACCCCTGGAAATCTCTTCCCGCATCTTTTCCAATAGCACAGCCAGATGCTCCAGATCTTCCTGAGTATATTTCTCCATTGCAACCTGCATAACTCCCACTTCCATCATCTCTCTTAATTCCATAAGATCCTTATAAGAATCTGAAGTGTCTAAAATAATTCCGTATATCATAGGATCAATCATTGATTCCCTAAATCCTTCACAGACAAAAGTTCCTTCTGCTCTCCGGATTTCCAGAATCCCCAGATATACCAATATCTTAATCGCTTCACGGACAGAATTGCGGCCTACGCCAAAGCTTTCTGCTAATTCAATTTCTGTGGGAAGTTTATCGCCCGGCCGTAATTTTCTCTGCAGCATTGCCTCTGTCAGACTATTAATCACTAATTGTACAACCGATTCACTATTTACTTTTTTAAAATAACTTTCACCACTATTTTGCATTTCCTTCTACCCCTCATCTGTATGTCCTAATGTCCTACATAGTATCATAACATTGCATTGTTAATTTGTAAACAATTTTTCAGATGAGGGGGAGGTTTTCCAGGCGGCTCATGGCATGACCGCCCAGAATCTTTTTTAGGAAGAAATCATCCTAAATATCAATATTTTGAATATAATTAATCCATATGTGAACCACCGTTAATATCAATTTCTTCTCCTGTTATATAGGAAGCTTCCTTAGATGCTAAGAATACAATTGTATCAGCAACCTCCTGGGTCTGTCCCGGCCGTCCCATTGGAATTTGGCTTATCACCTGGTCAGCCTCTTCTTTCGGCAGTGACTTCCATATCTCTGTATCAATCAATCCCGGACAAACACTATTAATAGTGATTCCCTCGGCTGAAATTTCCCTTGAAAGATTCTTGGAAAATGCCAAAACTGCAGCTTTAGAGGCAGAGTAATGTGCCCCACCGAACACTCCACCGCCACGTTTACCTGATACTGAAGAAAGATTTACAATTCTTCCGTATTTTGCTTCACGCATCGGCTTCATACAAGCCTGAGTACATAAGAACAGTCCATACATATTGACTTCAAAAATTTTTCTGATGTCCGCAAGAGTCATATCCTCCACGGTTACTTTTTGGGAGATTCCTGCATTATTTATCAGCACATCCAGCCTTCCATAAGCATCCATTACTTCTTTAACCATGTTTTGCACTGATTCTTCTGACGTAACATTTACCACTACGCCCATGGCTTCGCCGCCTTCACTCTTTATCTCATTAACAGTATCCTGTATTCCTGCCTCATTAATATCAGCAATTACTACTGCTGCCTTCTGTTTTGCAAATGTCTTGGCAATAGTTTTTCCAATTCCTTTTGGAGAACCGCTCCCAGTTACAATCACTACCTGTCCGTCAAAATCAAACATCTTTGTTAACCTCTCATTCTATTTTAATAATTCTTCCGCCGTCTTTACTATATTTTCCACCGTAATTCCATTCATCTCCAACAGCCTCTCGTATGGTGCTGACTGGCCAAACTGATCTTGAACACCAATTCGCTTTACAGTTGTATTTCCCTGTTCTGCCGCCACTTCACTGACTGCACTTCCCAGGCCATTCATGATGTTATGGTCTTCTACTGTAATAATCTTACCGTTATCGGTCACGCACTCCATAACAGCATCTACATCCAGCGGTTTAATCGTATGCATATCAAACAACTTCACTGAAACGCCTTTTTTCTCCAATTCTTCTGCGGCTTTTAAAGCAATGGATACAGTGTCACCATTGGCGATAATTGACACGTCTTTCCCATCCTTTAACTTTAATGCCTTGCCTATCTCAAACTCTGTATTTTCATCATAAATTACCGGGATTGCATCTCTGGTAAAACGCAAATACACGGGACCATCATATTCTGCCGCCGCTGCCACCAGTTTTTTTGCAGCATAGTAGTCTGCCGGCATCAGCACTGTCATATTAGGAATGGTTCTGAGCACTCCCATGTCTTCTATACTCTGATGGCTGGCTCCATCATTAGCCGGTGTCACACCCCCATGTGAACATGCTATCTTTACACTCAAATCAGGGTAGCAAATCTCCTGACGAATCATCTCGCACATACGCAGTGACCCAAACACTGCATAAGTTACTACAAATGGGATCTTTCCGCAGGTGGCAAGCCCCGCAGCTACACCTGCTGCATTTTGCTCCGCAATCCCGACGTTAAGGTATTGTTCCGGCAATGCTTCTCTAAAACCTACTGTTTTGCATGATTTTCCGATGTCGGCATCAACCACATATATATTTTTATTCTCTTTTCCTAACTTTACAATCTCTTCGCCAAATCCATCTCTGGTTGCTTTCTTTGTTTTGCTCATCTCATACCTCCACTAACACATCTCAAGCTGCTCATCCAGTTCTTTAATTGCCATTTCGTACTCTTCTTTATTCGGTGCTACACCATGCCAGCAGCATTCATTCTCCATATAAGAAACTCCGTTTCCTTTTACTGTATTAGCGAAAATACATTTCGGTTTTCCGTTCCTGGTCATCTTGATGCGTTCCAGAGTATCTACAATTTCCTGCATATCGTGCCCATTGATTTCATATGTATCAAATCCAAAGGCTTCAAACTTTTTCCCTAAATGGATATTTGGCATTACTTCATCTGTGATTCCGTCAATCTGTAAGTTATTGTTATCAACAAACACAATCAAGTTGTCCAGTTGATATTTGTGCGCTGTTTGAGCCGCTTCCCATATTTCACCTTCCTGGCACTCACCGTCGCCAACCACAACAAATACGCGGTAATCTTTATTATCCCTTTTCGCTGCGATTCCCATTCCAACACCGCAGGCCAGCCCCTGACCCAGAGAACCTGTAGAAATATCAATGCCGGGGCATTTCTTCATATCCGGATGCCCTTGGAGCATAGACCCTTCCTGCCTCAATGTATCCAATGCTTTCTCATCAAAGTATCCTCTTGCTGCCAGTGCTGCATACTGAATCGGGCATACATGGCCTTTTGATAACACAAATCTGTCCCTGTCTTCCCAATTTGGATTCTGTGGGTCAATATCCATTTCTCTAAAATAGAGTGCCGTTACAAAATCTGCTGCTGAAAGCGAACCGCCGGGATGTCCTGACTGTGCTTTATATACCATGGTAATTACTTTTTTCTTCAAATCAATACACTGCCTTTTGAGTGACTGCACACTTACGTTCTTCATCTTTTTTCCTTTCTTAAATAAACAATAGCGAAATCTTAGGTATATAGGTCACTATGAGCAATACGATTATTGCTGCCAATATTAAAGAGATTACCGCTTTTGAAATCTGCTTTAGGTTGACATTTCCACCCCCGCACGCTACATAGAGATTCACTCCAACCGGCGGTGTAAATAACCCGATTGCGAGATTTACAATCATAACAACACCGAGGTGTATCAAATCAACACCCAGTGCCTGTGCCACCGGCACGAACAATGGTGTAAATATATATAAAGCTGATGTGGAATCTAAAAAGCAGCCGGCAATCAAGAGAATAATATTCACAATAATAAAGAATACAATAACACTCCCTCCAGTCATTGATTCCAGTCCGGAGCTGATTGCCACATCCAGTCTTGCCCTTGTCAACACATAAGCAAACAAGCTGGCTGCCGCTGTAATAAACATAACTGTTGCTGTGGTAGAAGCCGTGTCTATTAATATCTGATAAAATTCCTTAATATGTATTTGTTTATATATGAAAATTCCAACAAATAAACCATAAATTACTGATACCGCTGCCGCTTCAGTTGGTGTAAAGATACCACCGTAAATACCTCCCAGAATGATAACCGGCATTAACAGTCCCCAAAAAGCATCTTTAAAAGCTTTCCATCGTTCTGCACCGGAAGCCTTGGAGTTTGCCTTTAAATTCATCTTTCTTCCGATTATTAATGCTACGATTAATAATGCCGCTCCCATGATTAACCCGGGAACCAGACCTGACAGAAAAAGTTGTCCGATAGATGCATCTGCAATTGAGCCATATACCACGAAGGTAATAGATGGAGGAATGATAACCCCGATTGCCCCTGCCGCTGCCATCAATGCTGCTGAAAAGGCCGGTGTATAACCTGACTTAATCATTGCCGGTACTACAATAACACCAAGTGCGGCTACTGTTGCCGGTCCTGAACCAGAGATTGCCGCAAAAAAGCAGGATACTATAACGCATACCATTGCTAATCCGCCTCTGATATGCCCTACACAAGATTCTGCAAGAGCAATCAGTTTTCCTGAAATTCCTGCCTTTTCCATAATATTGCCGGCAAAAATAAAGAATGGAATTGCCAGCAATACAAATTTACTTGTGGATGATGAGACAATCATCGGCAGGCTGCTCATAACCGTATCAAGAGGTCTTCCTGCCCCCTGCATAAGCATTGCTATAACACTGGAAGCACCAAGGCATACCGCAATCGGTGCACCAATAAACAATAGAACTGCAAATACCAAAAATAACACCGCTGCTATCATGACTTAGCCACCTCCTCATCATTTTTCTCCGGGGTATTCTTAACTTCAGCAATTAAGACCTGCATAAACCGCGCCGTTGCAAAAAATGCACCAAAGGGAACAAAAGAACCAAATATCCATTCCGGCCACTGCATTCCGGCCGTTACCTGCCCTAACAATACCTGATTCATCACCATCTTAATCCCATAGAAAAATATGGCTGCACAAAACACTGTTGCTATAGAAAATCCAATAACGTTAAGCACTTTTCTTGCCTTGAATCCGACTGCATCTGTAATAATACTCAAACCTAAATGTGCGCCTCTTTTTGCTGCAATTGCTGTCCCAAGTAAACTCAGAAGTACAAACAGATAAGTTGTAATTTCCTCGGAAAAAGAAAATGATGCACTAAATACATATCTGGATACTACATTTGCAAAAGTTAAAACCGTCATAACAATTAGGCAGATTGATGATAATATTTCTTCAATTTTATCTAAAAACCTCATACTCTCATATTCTCCTTCTACTTTATCTGGAAAGCTTGTCTGGCTTCTTCACCATACTTATCAATAAATTTCTGACGAGTCTCTTTCATGACTTCTTCAAATGCCTCCATCTCCTCATCTGTCAATGTGGTCACTTTCATTCCTGCCTCCTCAAATTTTTGAACCAACTCTTTTTCTTCTTTTTCCAGAGTATCCCGTCCCCATTCACATGCTTCAGCTGCCTTCTCCTGTAAAAGTTCCTGGGTCTTTGGTTCCAGAGAATCCCAAATCTTAGTATTTGCTACAAATAAATTGTTCTCATAAGAATAATTCCACAGGGTCATGTAATCTTGTATTTCACTCATTTTTGATGAATCTGTAATGACTACACCATTTTCCTGTCCATCAATAGTTCCCTGCTGAATTGCAGTAAACACTTCACTCCAGCTCATTGCTACCGGATCAGCTTTCAAAGTTCTAAAGAATCCCATAAACACTTCGCTCCCGGGCACGCGGATTTTTAATCCTGCAACATCTTCTGGAGTTCTGACTTCTCTCTTGCTATTTGTAAGTTGGCGGAAACCGTTGTGATATGATCCTAAAAAAGTAATTCCTTTTGCTGCCAAACGCTCTGCATAATAATCACCGCCGGTTTCATCAATGATTTTTCTGGCCTCTGTATAATCAGCAAATATCCACGGAACAGTAGCCGCTGCCAGCTGCTCATCAATAACTGACATCGTACTGGTTGCATAGGATGCAAGGTCAACAGCTCCACCTGCAATCATCTCGATCCCTTTCGAGGCATTTCCTCCTGCCAACTGGTCATTGGGATAAACTTCAATCGTAACCTCCCCTCCTGAAGCTTTCTCTACCAGTTCGGCGAATTTGTTTGCAACCCTTGTGTCCATTTGAATGTCCGTTCCGTTTACAGCCATTACTAAATCAATCTTCTGATACTCACTATCACCGGATGATGTTGTACCTGCTTCACTCCCACATCCACCAGAACATAACCCTAATAGTAATGTAAGTGATAATAATACAGCCCACTTCTTTGCTTTCATAGGTTCCTCCCTTTTCCTTTTTGTTTTCACTTCTTTGTAGGTTCATCCTAACATCCTACGTTTAGGTTGTCAATCTGTTTTTGCATATTCTATAATACTCACAGATTTAACCTTTTCTTTTTGTAGCTTATGCACAATAGGAATTTTATTTTGCCCTAACAAAAAGGACACTACCCATTGTTTGGGAAATGTCCTTAAGGTATACTTCTTGAACTACTTTATTATATTTAAAAAATTATCCCGCACACGGGGAAGTCACTCCATATGCATCCATACTATTTTGTGCCGGATCTTTCATGCACAGATGCACGGACGATTTCTTAAATGTCAATGGCAATGCCAGAATATTCGGATTTTCTCCTACAATTTTCTTCTTTGCATCTGCCAGTGCCTCTTCAAATGTAGCACGTGTTTTCAATCCCATACTCCTTGCATATCCGGGCTGTTCTGCTCCTACAATATAAATCGCGCTGGTATTCATTTCTGCAATGTGCGCGCAGGACATCATGGAAAATCCATGGAACGGATGGAATGCATTGGTAAACCGGTACTTTCTTATATACTCTTCATTTGTTGCGAAATATTCGCCCAGGCGGTTCATATCAGGCAGAGTATCCATATGATCTTTTTGGAACAGTTCATATGCCTCCCTTAAATATGGCCATAACTCATCGTGAAAATAGCCATTGCATGCAGAAGAGCAGATAATGACACAACGGTCACTTATAATGCGTTTAAACCTTAATATCTGGGCACTTAAAGCCTGCATCATCATGATTGGGTTGGTTCCCATTCCATCCCCATAATGGAATTTCTGGGGCATACCAAATACCAAAACATCATATTTCTTTTCCGCCCAATGCACATAAGTTCTTTTATCTGCGACTTTCCAGCTTATGGGCATCATCTCCTTTGCATACCCCGAAAAAATTCCGATCTGTCTGGAATTTGTATCAAGTACGGCATCACAGCAGAAAAATGGATGTCCCATTTTTTCTTCCATGTGCATACTGATTTCATCAAATTTGTTCCGCATCAGGCTTCCTGCATTTACCGGTGTAAAGTCCTTGCGGTGCATAACGGACGGAACGTGATGGCTGGCAATGCTGCGCCAGTTTGTAATTCCCGTAGCGCTATGCTTATAGCCGCCGGAATAGCCTCCATATGGATTTCCCTGTACATGCCCAATCAAAATCGGGATATCACTTTCAAACACATAACGGCTTATCCATACCGGGTCACCTCTTCTGGTATACCCTAAGTCCACCATATTTTCTTCATCTTCGCTGTCATGACTGATAATCTGTCCTGTATGCCAGAATTCACCGAATAACTCCTCACCAAATATGGCTTTTGCATCACTTTCCTTGCTGCGGGCATGCAGTCCATTGGAAATGATAAACATGATATCATTCTTTTCCACACCTGCTGCATACAATTCCTTCAGCATACACTTAATGCTGACTTTTCTATGACTGGTAGGCTGCTCCCCGCCTTTTACACGGTCCGGAACAATAAAGGTAACTTTGCTCCCCTTCCGTGCCAGCTCGGTAAGCGTCGGCATGCCAATTGGGTTTGCCAGGCTGTTAAGATAGGCTGCCTCCAGCTTATCTTCCGGTATGTAATCCGGATCTTTTACTGTCTCTCCCTGTATAAAAATGTCTGTATTGTCCGGCAGCTCTGCTTCCATAGTACCATGTCCATATTCAAATTCTAGTTTCATAGTGCCCTCCTATTTTTCTAAATATTGTTCCAGAATTTCCACATATTCTTCCGGATAAAAACCAATATCTCCCTGAAATCTTGTCAATGCAATCAGCCCGCCGTCAATCTCCGGTATGGAAGCCAGCATCTGCGCATTCTCTTTTTTTAATCCGCCGCCGTATACTACCTTCATATCTCCGGTAATACTTTTTATATATCTGGCTATTTTTATAATATATTCTTTATCAGCCGGTACTTTCCCTGGTCCGATAGACCAGATTGGTTCATAGGCAATTACAATCTTTTCTTTATTAACACCTTCCAAACCAATACTTAACTGTTTTTCCAATACTTCCTGCCAGTGGTCCTGCTCTTCACTTTTTTCGCCTATACAATATAAAACCTCCAGGCCCTGGGCAACTGCATTTTTTATTTCTTTATTCAGCAAACGGTTCACTGCATCTACATCTTCCGTATCCGCTTCATCCATTATTATTTTAAAACGGCTGCGCTCCTCACAGTGTCCTATCAAAACGGAATCACAGCCCAGTGCCTTAATTGCTGCCGCCGGACACGCTGCCGTAAATGCGCCAAAGTTTCCTCCTGGTTTCACATCTTCACTATAGACGCTCTGGCAGCCTATTTTAGGCGCTTTCATATCTCCTCTGGTTTCCATAGCACTGGCCAGATGCATCTCGGGAAAGAAAAAAGTGAACTCCGCTTCCTTATCATATTTCCTAATCTTATTTTGAACCTCATCTATGATGTAAGCCGCCCATTCATGAATTGGAGCAATATCATTCACTCCGCCTTTTTCCCTTGGCACGTCGAATCGTTTTAGATTCACATAAATATGTTTCATCTCTCTATTTCCCTTCTTTGTATCTTGTTAAATCTATATATTCCTTCAGCGGTTCTCCGATTAATGGACGGCACCATTCCACAAAAGCCCCGTTTATGTCATTTCCCCGGCTGCTGATATATTCTTCGGGGAGTGTTTTCTCATACATCATCACTTTTTCAATGGGAATATCTATGATACGTATCTTATAGGTTCCATCCGGGGTCTCCTCACGCTCAAAGCCTGCCATTACCCCCGTCTTACCTTCCAATGCAAATTTAAGTGCCGTTTCTCCGGCTAAACAGGCTTCTTCCCTGTCTACGGCTGACTGCCAGGCAATGGATGCTCTTCCTGCCAGTCCCGGCTTTTCACTTCTGGCTTTGATACCCAGCTTTTTGGTCACCAGATTCGCCAGATGAGAACTGACATCGCCATAATAAACTGCCCGTTCCGTCTTAAAGATCGGTTCGACGATTGGTTCTCCCTGCTCATTTTTCAGACCCTCACTTACCACGACCACCACGCCGCCCAGTTTCTCATAAAGCTGTTTTACATCCGCTAAAAATTCTTCTTCACAAAATGCCCGTTCAGGAGGATATATCAGATGTGGCGCATCATCAGTCTTTCTTCGCGCCAAGGCTGATGCAGCCGTAATCCAGCCTGAATTTCTCCCCAGAGCTTCCACAACGCACACATGGATTGGAAGGGATTTCACATCTTCGGCAATTTCTTTTACAGTTGCCGCAATATATCTTGCCGCACTGCCATAGCCTGGTGTGTGGTCAGTAACTGCAAGGTCATTATCGATAGTCTTGGGAATTCCCACTACTTTTATTTTCGTATAACCTGCTTCTTCACAAACTTTGTACAGATTTCCGCAGGCATCCATGGTTCCGTTCCCACCATTCGGAAGCAGGTAACATATATTATACTTTTTAATGACTTCTGCCATCTTATGATAAGCCTCATCTGTAATCGGATATCGGGAAGATCCAATGGCAGAACCTGGAGTACCAGGAAGGAGTTCAATCTCCTCTTCAGTCAGCTCCGACAGATTCACCAGCCGTTCTTTTAAAATTCCTTCCATTCCGCCGAATGCACCGTAGACTGCTCCGATTTCAGGATGTTTTCTGGCTTCTCTTATCACTCCATATAGAGAGGCATTCATAACCGCTGTCGGCCCTCCGCCATGAACCACCAACACATTATTTTTCATTTTCTTTATAAAACTCCTTCATCTCTTCTAAACTTCTGCAATCCACCAGATGCGCTTTTCCAAAAGAGCCAAATTGAATAATCAGTGCGCCGGCTGCCTCTTTAACACCTCTTTCCATTGCATTGATTAGTGTCCTTACGTCCTCATTGGGTATATTCCCGTACATCACAGTATCCATGACAGGTGTTAAAAACGCTCTGGGATCAAACACATTTTTATTCATTTCCATCAATCGGTATATTTCGCCCACATACTCACTATTCTTTAAAGCCTCATTAGCATGGAACAATTCTCTGAAGTTTCTGGTCACTGCTAAGCGAATATCTGTATCCACGTTTATTTTATTGATTCCACACTGAATTGCCTCCTGCAGTTCCGGCATGGAAATCCCATAAGCATCTTTTATGTCCCCGCCCAGACTATTTATTTCTTCCACAATGTAGCCTGGTACTGTAGAAGAGCCATGTGAAACCAATCCGCCTTTTATACCTTCATGCTGCATGCATTCTTTGATTGCAAGCGGAATTTGTTTTCTCAATTTTACATTCTTCCCTTTAGATGCACCGTGCATAGTTCCATAGGATATGGCCAATGCATCCACCTGAGTCTTCCGGAAGAAATCAATTGCTTTCATAGGATTCGTGTAAGTAGAGTTTTCTGAGGAAACATGGTCTTCCACACCAGCTAATACTCCCAGTTCTCCTTCTACACTCACTCCCCGTGCATGTGCATATTTTACGACTTCTCTTGTCAATTCAACGTTTTCATTGTATTCCAAAGAAGAACCGTCAATCATGACCGAAGTATATCCACCGTCAATTGCTGCTTTGCAAGATTCGAAATCTCTTCCATGATCCAAATGAAGCACTACCGGAACACTTGCCTGCTCTCCATATTTTCTCACTGCGTCGGCAATCAATTTTGCCCCACGCTTCTTATCCTCTAAAGTTGCCTTTGTAAAATCTTTACAGCCGCCCATAAACCCATTGGCAAGATCTGCGCCCTGTAAAACTGCAGGTGAATGAAATATCTCATGAATCTCAATAACTGCTTTGGCCTGAGCCACGGCATTTACATTAAATGCCCCCTGGCCATAACAATATTTATTCGAAGCTTCTATGATTGGAGCTAATGAAATCATTCCCATAATTACACCTTCGCTTTCCCGTCTGAACCTGCCAGGCGGATGATATCTTTGATGTCTTCACGCAGACGCTCTTCTACATAGGAAGATAACTTCCACGCATGTCCATCATCTTTTCCCAGCTCCAGACCTTCTTTTACAAGGTCAATATACCGGCAGCGTACCTGGGTTCCAAAATTAATCTTGGCGACACCGCTCTTGATGGAGCGCTTAACTAATTCATCATCCATCCCTGTACAGCCATGCAGAACAAAGGGAACTTCTGTAAACTTCCGGCATTCTTCCAGTACTTCCACCCGTATATCTACCGGGCCTTTGTAAAACCCATGAGCATTTCCAATACCGATGGCCAGCATATCCGGATTACACAAGGACAGATATTTCTTTACCACTTCCGGGTCTGCAATATTAGACGCCCCTATCTGCCGGCCCTGGTCATCCAGGCGCGCCAGTTCTCCGATTTCAGCTTCCAGCGGCACATCAAAGCAGCGGCATACCTTTGCGACTTCTTCTGTTTTCGCTGCATTTTCTTCCATAGAAAATGCGGAACCATCGTACATTATAGAAGTAAAGCCAATCTGCAGCATTTCCATGCACCGCTCAAAGCTTTCTCCGTGATCCAAATGAATTGCTACAGGCACCGAAACCTGCTCTGCCATCCATTTTGCTGTTTCATAAAACCATTTATTTCCGGAATAGGAGCCTGTATTTACATAATGGGCCAGAATTACCGGAGATTGCAGTTCTTCTGCTGCTATACAGATTGCACGGATAATATCATAAGTTCCTCCCTGTGTATTAATTGCGGGAACCGCATATCCTTCTTTATAGGCTTTTTGTATCATTTCATAACTTGTTGTCAGCACAATATTCCTCCTGTCCCCTTAGATATTTACAATTACTTTTAAGTAGTCCGCCGGATGTTTGGCTATATCCTGAATTGTACCTTCCACCTCATCCATCTCAATGATTTTAGTAATCATCGCATCAGCAGGAATCTTGCCTTCATTCACCATTTGAATTGCCTCCGGAAACTTTTGATTGGAGTTTCTGGATGGGCACACATCGATTTCTTTCTGCATCAGCCGCACCGTATTAATTGCTACCGGATTATGTGGCCAGCCAACCAGGGCAATCCTTCCGCCGTGGCAGACATAATCATGCATCTGTTCTAAAATAAACGGAGATCCGGTACAATCAACCATTGCTTCCGGCATCTTGCCCTTTGTAACTTCACTCAAAAATTCCTGTATTCCGCCTTCCCTGGAATTAAACACATGAGGAATCCCATGATTACTTGCATAATCCAGACGTTCTTGCACCACGTCAATGATAATCGGTTCCGCCCCATAGTTGATACATCCGAACGCTGCCATCAAGCCAATTACACCGGCGCCGAAAATGACTACTTTTTCTCCTTTTGCTGCACGTGCCCTGGTAATTGCATGCAGCCCAATCGTCAAAGGCTCTACAAGAACTGCATGTTCAAATGACATTTCATCAGGAATTTTATAGGTTTGATTTACCGGCTGCAGAAAGAGTTCTGACATCATTCCGTCTTTATGCACACCGCACACTCTTATATCTGTACAGTTATTAAACCGGCCCTGTTTGCACATATGGCATTTATTGCAGGGAATATAAGGCTCTAAGGTCACTCTGTCCCCTGCTTTTAATCCCTTGTCATTTTCTCCGACTTCCTCGATAATCCCTACCCCTTCATGACCTAATCCGTTGACCGGATACTTCATAGTGGGATTGACACCCCGGTAGGCTGTTACATCGGAACCGCAGATTCCGCATTTTAAAATCTTAACTACTGCGTATCCAGGTTTTTCCTTCGGCTGCGGGAATTCTCTGACTTCTAATTTTCCGGCTTCCGGCAAACACAATACTTTCATTGTCTTATATCCTCCTGCTCCTAATCTTCAACATCATTTTCTTTTATATAGTTCAATGCATTTGGCATAATCCCGGCACTCCACCCGCCGTCTGCAAATATAATCTGTCCCACAATATAATTGGATTCTTCCGAAGCCAAGAAGCATGCCAGATTAGCCACCTCTTCTACTTTTCCAAAACGCTCAATGGGAGAAACCGATAATATTTCCTTTTCATTTAATATCCCTTTTTTCAGCGGAGTCTCTACCATTTCTGTCTTAATCCAGCCTGGTGCGATTGCATTGACTTTAATGTTGTACATGGCCCATTCCGCTCCCAACTGCTGGGTCAGCAGATTTACTGCACCCTTGGTTATCCCATAGGGTACTCTTCCTACATTAATCATTTTCGTATTGCCTGATGAGATGTTTATAATTGCTCCGCCCCCATCTCTGCGCATATATCTCCCTACTGCCTGGCAGGTAAAAAGCGGGGCTTTCATATTAATATCTATAACTTCATCCAAAGTTGCTTCATCTAGTTTTAACGTTGGGCAAGGTCTTGCAACTCCGGCACAATTTACCAGAATATCAATCCTCCCGTACTTTTCATGTATCTGGCCGGCCATTTCAAAAATTGCATCCCGGCTCCGCAAATTAATCTGATAAAACTCTGCTCCTTCTCCAAGCTTTTCTTTTGCCGTTATACCTTCTTCTTCGAGAACATCAGCAATAATAACCCGTGCGCCCTCTTCTACATATTTTTTTGCAATACCAAAACCAATCCCTCTTGCGGCTCCGGTAATCAGAGCCACTTTATTCCTTAATCTTGCATTTTCCATATATACTTACCTAACAGCCTTTCCAAATGAATCATTACCACCATTTAATTTTCTCGGTAATATAATTACGGTACTCAATAAATTTAGGGTCAGTAATATTACGTGGTCTTGGCAAATCAATCATAACTTCTTCTTTTATTTTCGCTGGTTTGTTGGTCAATATCAGAACCTTTTCTGCCAGATACACTGCCTCTTCGATATTGTGTGTAATAAACACTACCGTACTTCCAAGTTCCTTCCACAGACGAATTACTTCATCCTCCAGATAAAACCGCATCTTGACGTCCATCTGCCCGTAAGGCTCGTCCATCAGAAGCAAGTCCGGCTTCATGGCAAAAGAACGTCCGATAATAATCCGCTGTTCCGCTGAAACAGAAAGCTCTCCCGGGTACGCTTTCCGAAACTCCTGCAGCCCCATCAGGTCCAGAATCTGGTTTACTCTTTTATCAATTTCGGCTTTTGGCAATTTCTTAATCTTTAAACCGTATGCAATGTTATCTTCTACTGTCAGCCACGGTAATGCGCTGGGTTCCTGAAATACAAAGGAAATATTGTGTTTGCTTGGATCCGCAGGTACTCCATCTATGTAGAGATCTCCCTCACTTGGCATATGAATTCTGGTTAAACAGTTCAGAAATGTACTTTTTCCACAGCCTGTCGGTCCTACTACGCAAACAAATTCTCCCTTATGGATATTAAATGACATATCATCCAGCACCAATAAATCACCGAATCGTTTTGTCAGATTTCTCACTTCTACTTTTACATCTCTTTTTTCCTGTTCGAGCATAGCTGCCTCCTTAACTATATGGACAAGTCCGTATTATCTGAAATAACCGTACGAAGATCAAGGAATTCTTTACTCACCATATCCCTTGGCCTTTGCATATCAATCGGATACACTTCTTTCACCTTAGCGGGACAATCGCTCAAAAGAATAATACGGTCGCCCAAGTAACACGCCTCTTCAATATTGTTGGTTACAAAGATAACCGTACGCTTTTCCTGCTCCCAGATCTTCAGCAAATCTTCCTGCATCTGATATCTGGTCTGTGCATCCAATTTACCAAATGGTTCATCCATGATTAACAGTTTCGGGTCGGCTGTATATGCCCTGGCGATTCCGACACGCTGCTGCATCCCGCCTGACAGTTGTTTTGGATAGTAGTTTTCAAATCCTTCTAAGCCTACTAATTTAATATAATGCCTGGCAACCTCACGGCGTTTTGCTTTCTCCACTCCTTTGAACTTTAACGGTAATTCTACGTTTTGAATAACTGTTTTAAAAGGCATCAAAGCTAATTTCTGAAATACCATTCCGATTTCAGGGTTCAATCCCTTCCACTCTTTACCGTCATAAATGATTTTTCCTTCCGTCTGCTCTTCCAGACCGGACATGATATTCAGCAGCACCGTCTTCCCGCAGCGCCCCGGCCCCAATACAACCAAAAACTCTCCGTCATAGACATCTAAGGATACATCTTCAATCGCTGTAAAATAATCTTTTGCTCCAAAGAAGGTTTTGGATACATTTTCAACTTTCATTCTGGTTTTTAATTGTTCCATGGGCATACCACCTTCTCAAGTTTTTGCAGAGACACTGAAAGCAGTGCTCCGATGATCGCAATTGTTATAACAGAAACCAATACAAGTGCCAAATCACTTCCCTGCCATCCGCGGGTTACCAAAGAACCCAATCCTTCTTTTGCACCCAGCATTTCCGCTGCAAGTACTGTAGTCCATCCGGAACTCACGGATGTACGGATTCCGGCAAAGATAGACGGCAATGCGGTAGGTATCACAATCTCTTTCAGTATCTGAATATTTTTCCCGCCGAAGATCTTTCCAACCTGTATATTGATCTTATCTACCATTTCAATTCCGGTAGAAGTATTGATTACCAGCGGTACAAAGGTTCCGATAAATACCAGCAATACTTTTGGGAACTCACCAATCCCAAACCACATAATAATCAGCGGTATCCATGCAATTGGGGGGATGGGACGGATAACTTCAAAGATACTTCCAAAGAATGCCTTTGCCTTTCTGCTCCATCCAATCAAAATACCAAAGCAAATGCCAAATGCCCATGCAATCATAAGAGCAATAAGCACGCGTCTTAAACTTGCCGCTGCATGGCCAATCAACGTAGTTTTCGCAATTGGTTTTGTAAATGTTAAAAGAAATCTTTCCCATACTGATTGCGGCTGAGGCATCAATTCCGGATGCACTCCCGAAAAGAGTATCCAGCCGCCTGCAATCAATCCAACCGCCAGAACCGGTAAAGCCCAATACAGTACGGCATGAACTGTTTTATTTCGTTTGTAAGATTCATTCATTTCTCTTTCCCTCCTAGCGGTTTACTTTCCAACGAAGGAAATATTTTTCTGCACGTGACAGGAACATTGAAAGAACCGCTCCTACTGCCCCGATTACTACCATACCTACGATTACAATATCCGGTCTTGCAACTGTACGTCCAATCTGTATCATATATCCAAGTCCGGCACTTGCTGCAAGCATTTCCGCTGCCACCAACGTGGACCATGAGTTGCCAAGTGCCACCCGGATGCCCGCAAATACCATTGGCAATGAAGACGGAACTCCAACCTTTATAAATATCTGCCAGTTTGGCGCTCCAAATGTCTTTGATACATCAATCAACGTCTGACTGGTCAGTTTAATTCCCGTATAAGAGTTAATCACACAGGGAACAAACGCCGTAAAAAATATAATTAATGCCTTTGCCTGTAAACCGACTCCCATCCATACAACGACCAGGGGAATCCAGGCAATGGGCGGGATCGGGCGGATCAATTCAAAAATAGGACGGATAAACCGGTCGGCATAAGTCCACCAGCCCATTAAAAGTCCCAGCGGTACACCGATTACGATAGCTGTTAAAAATCCGGATAATGCTACTTGCAGAGATGCCAGAATATTTACACTCAGCACATTTCCGTCCGGCGCTTTGCTGCCTAACTTATCAATTAAGGTGTCAAGAATCGTTGTCGGTGCAGGAAGCATCCTTGCTTCTACCCACCCCAGCATGACTGCTAACTGCCATATAACTAAAACAGAAAGTATACCTGCCGCACTTAGCAGGATATACTTTATGTTTTCTTTCTTTTGATTCTGACGCCACGATTGCATTTTCTGTTCCAAAATTTGTTTATCAATCATTTTCGCGCAGTCTCCTCTTCTACGTTCTTTGCGTTTATACTATTCTGCACTCTGCACATCTTTTAACAGCTGTACATCTGTATGACCTTCGAATTTTCCAAGATCATCTTTCGTGTAGTTCCCTACTGAAACAAAGAACTCTAATACATTAACCAGGTTCTGCTCCATTACGGTCAGCTCAGAACCATCTGCCGTATCTTCCATCATTGCAATTGCTTCATCTAATGTATAATAGGTGTCAGCTTTCACATATTGACGTGCGGTTTCCGGGTCCAGAGAACTTCCGTTTTCATCGTTCATATCCACGCAATAATCTACGACTTCTTCCTCATTGTTTCTCATCCACTCCAAAGTCTCAAAATATACTTCCAGGAATATTTTCATTGCTTCATAAGTATCTTCATCTTCATAGCTGTTTTTATTTACTACAAAGTTACACATCAGGCCGGAATCAACCAACGGGCCGCTTGCTACTGCAGTATACTTGTCATCTTGTTCCAGCATCTTGAATGTTCCGCCGCTTCCTGTCAGAACGCAGACATCGCCTTCCCCTGCAAGGAATGCACTATAAGCAGTTGCCGGGTCCATTGCTACGAAAGTAACATCATCTTGAGTCAGTCCAAATCCTTCTAACATTTTAATCAATACATACTGGGTAACACTTCCAGTATTGCAAAGAATAGATTTTCCTCTCCAGCTATCTGCATCTCCGTAAATTTCATCGTTGATAGAGTTATTTCCTGTTCCCGCTGCTACGATTTCGGAATCATTTCTTGCAAAAACATATTGAGTTCCATCATCTGTGTTACTGGCTCCGACTACTTTCGCATCATATCCCAGTACTCCGGCGAATACACCGCCTACTCCCGTACAGCCGATATCCCATCCGTCAGAAGATAAGGATTCCATCTGCACCGGCCCGTTTGTAAACAAAGTTTCCTCAATCGTTAAACCTGCTTCTTCAAACAACCCTTTTTCCTGTGCAATATATACAGGCAGGAAATTTAAGCTTCCTCCAATTCCCGAAACATTTAATTCATATTGTGCAGCCTCTGAACCCCCTTCTCCAGAACCGCTTCCTCCTTTACCGCTTTTTCCGCATCCGGCTAACGCCCCAGCCAGCAATGTAACGGAAAGCCCTAACGCCGCTGCTTTCATTAACTTTTTCAATTTCATAATCTTCCTCCTATATGTTTGTTTATTTTCCCGATTTATTCGGATTGAATTAATTGGATACTAGCATTTCCCACAACAACTTTCAACACATTTTTACCCAAACGTTTGCTTTATTACTAAAAAAGTAGTATGATAATTTTTAATATTATATACAAGATTAAGGTTTTTAGGAGGTAGCTATGACACTAAAAGAAATTGCAAAAGAAGCTGGTGTTTCCATCTCTACGGTATCCAGGGTGATTAATGACAGCAATTCAAAAGCCGCCAGCAAAGAAGTGCAGGAACGCATCTGGGAAATTGTGCGCCGGACAGGATATACACCTAATTCTGCGGCACAAAACCTAAGAACAGCAAAAAAAGGGAAAAGAAATAATTCACGCGCCTTATCCTGCTTATTTGCCCGTACACCAAACGATCCCAACGATCCTTTTTTTTCTACGATTGCAAAAAACGTTGAAATTGAAGCCTATAAGCATAATTACATCATGAAACTATCTTTTACGTCCATTGATATTACAAAGCCGGAGACTTGCCGGTTAATCCTGAATAATGATGTGAGCGGTGTTGTCATTCTCGGGCGGTGTGATAAGGCTACTTTAAAGTTTCTGCGAAAATATTTTAATTATGTTGTTTACACGGGTTTAAATGAGATTGATGCAAATTTTGACCAGATCCTATGCAGTGGATATGACGTAAGCTTATGTGCAATGGAATATTTAGTTGAACTGGGGCACCAGCATATCGGATACCTGGGAGAAGTGTCTTCGGAAAATCGTTACGTGGGATATAAAGCGGCAATTGAGCGGCATCAACTGCCCTTCGACAGTTCTTATGCCTGCTCCACTCCTTTTTCTTCCATCGGAGGTTATAACGGCGCCATGAAACTTTTAGATTCCCAGCCGAAGCTGACCGCTGTTTTCTGCGGCAATGACATGACAGCAATCGGTGCAATCCGGGCAATCAAAGACCGGGGATTAAAAATTCCCCAGGATATTTCTGTCATCAGCATTGATGACATTGATGCTGCCCAGTATCTTTCCCCTATGCTGACTACCGTACATATTCCTCTGGAGGAGATGGGAAGGCATGCAGCAAAGACAATCATCGACCGGATCAACGGAGGGCACACAACACCGATAAAAATAAACTTCCCATGCTATCTGGCTAAACGGGAAAGCTGCGGAAAACCACGAAAACAGTTATAAATTGCAACTGCTCAGGAGGCCAGGCCCGATTTCGCTTTGCTGCGGGCGGGGAAAAAATTAAAAACCGCACTCCTATATCTATGCTTCCGGAGCGGAACCCTTCCAGGTCTAATGTGATATAGCGGAAACCCAGCTTTTTCAGAAATTCAATAATCTTCTTGCGGTTCTCAATAAAAGCGGGGACCGCTTCTTCATCTATTTCTATTCGTGCAATCTCATCATGTATCCGCAGCCTCACATTGTGTATGTACTGTTACCGCATGTACTTTGTTTCCTTGTTTTTCCTCCAAACTAATTGATAATCAACGCCCGTACAAATCCGGGACAGTCATAAGTTCTTTTTCCGCCTCCCAGACCAATCTTTTTCACTGTAAATTCCTCAGGCAATTGTTCTTTCGTCCGAATTGCCGCCGCTATTGCTGCTCCGGTAGGGGTTATCAACTCCCCAAAACAATCTGTCACATGCAGTTTCAACCCATTTTCCTCAGCAATATTTGAAACCGCAGGTACAGGAATAGGCAGGATTCCATGCCTGCAGCGGATTGTTCCCTGTCCATCATACAATTCTGTTATGATTACATCATCGATTTCCAGACTGTCGATACAAACAGCCGCCGCAATGATATCTACGATAGAATCCACTGCCCCGGCATCATGGAAATGCAATTCCTCCAGCGTGGTCCCATGTGCTTTTGCTTCTCCCCGTCCCAAAATCTCAAATATCTTCAAAGCCAGTTCTTTTGCTGTTTCTGTAATCTTGCTCTGTACGATGATTTCGCTGACTTCTCTAAGCCCGCGCTGTGTGTGATGATGAGCTCCCTTATGTCCGTGATGGCGTCTGTTTCCATGCTCAGGATAATGTGCATTCTCTTGTTCATGATGGTGCTCCTTATGATGGTTATGATTAGAATGCAGATATTCCATGTCATGGTCATGATTTTCATAGGCTGCATCCAGCATTACATGAAAATCACATACATCCATCCCACTCTTTTCTGTGCGGGAAATCTGAATCTCAAAACCTTCCACGGGAATACTGTCTAATGCCTCAAGCAGCATATCCTGGTCCACACCCAAATCCAAAAGTGCTGCTACTACCATATCCCCGCTGATTCCCGATGTGCATTCCAAATATAGTTTATTCATTGATTTCTACTCCTTTCCTGTACCTGACTATGAAACAAAAAGAAACCACAAAAAGACTCCGGCTTCTGCCAGCATTCCCTTCATGGTTATGTTTCATTATATATTTACGTGGTCTTACTATTTTATCATTTGTTTTGATTACGCGGATATGTCCGCCTTTGTGCTGCTTGTGTCAGCAATTGTTTTAAATTATATATGTATTACAGAAAAAATACAAGTCTGTTTCACCCAATCGTTTGCTTAATTGCTGCAGAAATTTTGTGTAACTGAGCTATAATGAAAATCTCCATATATTGTAGATATTAATCAGGATAATCACACTCATTACCCCGATAAACAGCTGGTTTACCCTTCTTTCTTCTATCCTGCAGTTCAGTGCACTTCCTGCAGTTCCACCCAGGATTCCCCCTATCACCATCACTACAAAATAGCTGATATTAACCGGAGGTAAGTTGCCCGCCGCAATAACCTGAATCAGACTGGCAATCTGTGAAAACATTATAATATATATGGAATTAAGCGCAGCCTCCTTCGTACCCATAGAAAAAAAATAGACCAGTACTACAAGGTTGATAGGCCCGCCGCCAATTCCCAGGAAACTGGACATCAGTCCTAATAACAAACCGATGATAATATATATGCCGATATTATCCCAGTCTTTTGTCTTGATTTTCTCCTTGAAAAAAGTATACAGTAAAGTTCCCGCCGTTATCAAAAGCAACACGATTGCCTGAGTTCTGCCTACCAACGCTTCATTATTCAGCCGCAGCTTCAAAGCTTGAAAAAGCATCTTTCCGAATATCCCGCCCAATACCGCTCCCATGGCCAGAACAGAAGATGCCTTAAGATTCAGCTTACTGCTGCCTTCTTTCATGTTTTTATAAAGTGAAACCACCGACATCGATAACACAGTACAGCCGGACAGAAAACTAATGCTTGATACGCTCATGATTCCCATCGCATCCAATACTGGTTTAATTATGACGCCGCCGCCGATTCCACAAATAGAACCCACGATGGATGATAAAAAACAAACAATAAATACAACAAATAGTAACGGATTCATGTTCCCCTCCTGACTATTGTCATTATAGGTTTAAGGAGAACAATATACAAATCATTTTTACGAAAACGTTTGGGTAGTCTTTTTCCTAATTTTATTTACTCATCATATATTTCACGCTTTCCCTTAATCGCGGCGGCAATTGCAGTTTCCACTCCTTCTATCGCTTGTGCCTTATCGTGTTTAACCAACGCGGCAAAGATATGATCCGAGCTGCTGCAAACTACCTCATTGCCATACTTTCGGATAAACCGCTCCCACAACTCCAATACCGGTACCCTAAACGACCGGTAAATTAATGGAAGAAGCGTATTGCCGCTGATCATCGTTATCTCATGGTAAAACTCGAAGGCGGCTGCGGCTGCCTTCTTTGCATCTTTGTCTTCAACCAGTTTCATCTCCTCAAGACGTTTCTCTAAGTTTTTAAAATTCTCATCGTTACCGTTTTCTGACGCTAGTTCCACGGCTAATTTATCGACGACCATCTTCATTTCCAGAATAGACCGGATATCGTCACGGCGGAGTTGTCCGCCATTATAATTCATAATCGAGAGTAAGGTTTCCACTGTTCCGTAGCGTCGGTAATCAAGTACGTAAACTCCTGACCGCGGCTTCACCATGAGAAAGCCCTTACGCGCCAACTCGGCTATTCCACTGTTTACCACAGCTCTGCTGACTTGCATCTTTTCTGCTAACTCTCTCTCAGAGGGTAATCTCTCACCGATTTCCAGTTTTCCGGATAAGATCATTGATTCTAGTTCTTTTACAAATAGTTCTTTTAAGGTAGGGGCATTTAGTTTTGCAAAATCCAAAGTTTTAGTTCTCCTTTAGTAGTATTTATTGGAATTGGTATGTCCAGATACCAAATTTATATCACAATTTAATATTTATTGCAACCGGTCATTGTTAAACTTGTATATAAAGCTAATTTTGATTGATATTTGCTTGACAATCTTAGATATAATGTCTAAAATCAAATTAAAATAAAGAATTGCACTACTGGTATGTCCAGATTTTCACTGTCAATTTCTTAATTCATGAGGAGGGAAGTTATGTTTACTTTTAATTCACAAAATCCACTTTCGATGTGGCTGGTTTGGTTCGCCGTCTTTGCTGTCCTGTTTTTACTTAACGAAGTCAGCCGCCGGTACAAATGGATTGGCTTTGGGTGCTTTGTCATTTTGCCCCTGGTTTTATCAGCTCTTTGGTTCACTGTCCTAAAGGAATCCACCTATCTGGACTGGTTCCATTTAGCCAAAGTATACTCATCTACTGCTGGTTGTATTGGCTTTTGGTGCATCCGCCATCTGAAGGGTACGAACAAGAAAACCGGTAAGGCCTGGCGCCTGGCTGACAATAAGATTGCTCTCTGTTTTCCACCGCTGATCCTCGCTATCAATATCGCAGAGGCTGTGGCAAGGGACTTTGAAGTCGGCAGGAAATATGCGGTGATAGCACAGGATATTACTGCTGATACTACGGTTAACTTAATGGGCGGTTCCTGGAATTACATAAATGCCATTGCCGGAATCATTAACATTATTCTTATCACCGGTTGGTTCGGCATCTGCAATCGCAAGAAGACAAACAAAGACAGCAGTCAGGATATGCTCTGGCCCGACATGCTCTGGTTTTACATCATTGCCTATGACTTGTGGAACTTTGCTTATACTTACAACTGCCTGCCGCATCATGCCTGGTACTGCGGATTTGCGCTTCTTCTGGCCCCGACTGTTTGTTCCTTTACCGTTGGGAAGGGTGCCTGGCTGCAGCACCGCGCCCAAACACTGGCACTTTGGTGTATGTTCGCCCAGACCTTTCCGCTTTTTCAGGATGAAAGCCGGTGGCGTGTGGATTCAACTTACAACGAAACCATTTATTTCATTGTCAGTTTCGCAGCTTTAGCAGCCAACATTGCTGTGTTAGTCTACATGCTTTACAAAGTTAAAAAAACCAAACGTAACCCGTACAAAGGTGAGCTTTATACCGACCTTAAAGCTTATCAGAAAATCAAGGCTTTAGCCGAATAAGGAGGAGTTTCTTGAAAGAATTTCGTGTTTTAGAAATCAAGGAAAGCGTCTTTGCTGATAATAATGCGGACGCTGACCGCCTGCGTGAAGAGCTCAAAGAAAGCAACACTTTTTTACTGAATCTTATGAGTTCTCCCGGGGCCGGTAAAACCAGCACCCTTGTTAAGACGATTGCAGCCCTAAAGTACAAACTGAATATTGCCGTAATGGAAGCCGACATTGACTCTGATGTGGACGCTGCCACCATAGCCGCTACCGGAGCTAAGGTGATTCAGCTCCACACCGGCGGTATGTGCCATCTTGACGCCGATATGACCCGCCAAGGGATCAAGGGGCTTGATGCCGAAGACACTGACCTGATTGTTCTCGAGAATGTGGGAAATCTCGTTTGCCCTGCCGAATTTGATACCGGTGCCACGAAGAATGCAATGATCTTAAGCGTTCCTGAAGGTGATGATAAACCACTAAAGTACCCTTTGATGTTTCAAATATGTGATGCGCTGATTATTAATAAAATCGATACTATTTCCATGTTTGATTTTGATATGGATGCCTGCATTAAAAGGGCCAGAAAATTAAATCCAGATATTAAAGTCTTCCCTCTTTCTGCCAAAACAGGCGAAGGCATGGAAGCCTGGACTTCCTGGCTTTATGAAACAGTTACCGCAAACCAGGAAATAAATTAAAAGGAGAAATACATATGGAACGAGTAATTACAAAAATGTATTTTCCGGAAGGCTATGAGTGTCAGTATAAGCAAAAGGTGATGGACTTCGTGAACATGCTGGGCCGTAAGGATCCGAAAAAGAACGGTTATCAGTGGGATGACCCGGAATATGTGATCCTGGAACCGGGAGTAACCGATGAGATGGCTGAAATCGGTCTGGCAATGGGTTATTACACCAAACGGACTGCCAAAGAAATAGCCAAAATCACCGGGAAATCTGAGGAGTATTGTCATGAGCAGATGATGAAGCTGGCCGAATACGGCACTACTTTCGTAAATGTCATTGATGGGGTGGATACCTTCTGGCATGCAGAAAGCTGGATTCCGGGTATCATGGAAATGGTTGTCAATAACTTGGAGAATGTCCAAAAGTATCCAGTGGTTGCCTATGCCATGGAGGCCTATGGGCGCGTAAGAGGCCCGGCGAGTTCCGGGATGTTCCCTCCGGGAATCGGCCTTATGAGGGTAATTCCGATTGAACAGGCCATCGACGGCAATAATAAAAAGGTCAGCTATGAAGAAGTTTCCAAGTATTTGAATGACAATACCGTCTTTTCCTGTTCTCCCTGCTCCTGCCGGACGGACAGGGAGGCTATGGGTGAAGGCTGCGGGCACTTAAAGGAAGATATGTGTATTCAAATGGGCCACGCCGCCGAATATTACATCCGCACCGGCAGAGGCCGGGAAATCACAAGGGACGAAGCCTTCGAGATTATAAAAAGAGCAGAGGAAAACGGGCTGATGCACCAGATTCCCAATATCGACGGTTCCGGCAAAACCCATGCCATCTGCAACTGCTGCAGCTGCTCATGTCTCTCCTTGCGTTCGGGAACCATGTACAAGAACGTTGACATGGTGCGGTCAAACTACGTTTCTACTGTGGATAAAGAAAAATGCGTAGCTTGCGGCCAATGTGTAGAGCACTGCCCAATGAATGCTATGAAATTAGGGCAAAAACTCTGTTCAAAAGGCGAAGTAACAGAGAATATCACCACCACGGTAACACCAAGAAATTTTGATCTGGACCAAAGCGACTGGAACATCGATTACCGGATTAACCGGGAGGAAGTTGTGGATACTGGAACCGCCCCTTGTAAAACAAACTGCCCGGCACATATCGCTGTTCAGGGGTACATCAAATTAGCAGCTCAGGGGAAATATACCGAAGCATTAGAGCTCATCAAAATGGAGAACCCTTTCCCGGCTGTTTGTGGCTATGTCTGTAATAAGCGTTGTGAAGACGCTTGTACAAGAGGTGATATTGACGAGCCTATTGCTATCGATGATATTAAAAAATTTATTGCCCAGCAGGACTTAAATAAAGAAACCCGTTTCGTTCCTAAGAAGCGGCATGACTATTCAGACAAACAAATCGCCGTGATTGGTTCAGGGCCGGCTGGTTTGTCCTGCGCCTACTATCTGGCAGTCGAAGGCTATGATGTAACTGTCTTTGAAAAAGAAGAAGTTCTTGGGGGTATGCTGACCCTGGGTATCCCTAGTTTTGTTCTCGAAAAAAACATCGTCAATGCTGAAATCGACATTTTAAAAGAGTTAGGCGTCAAATTTAAAACCGGCATTGAAATCGGCAAAGACAAAACCTTAGATGATCTCCGCAAAGAAGGCTATAAGGCTTTCTATGTTGCCATCGGTGCACAAAACGGGCGTAAAATCGGTGTCGACGGCGAAGATACTGACGGTGTAATTTCCGGTATCGACTTCTTGAGACAACTAAACTTAGATGAATCCAAGAAAATTTCCGGAAAAGTGGTCGTTATCGGCGGCGGAAACGTGGCCATAGATGTGGCCCGGGTAGCCACCCGTGCCGGTGCTGAGGAGGTCAGTATGTATTGTCTCGAGAGCAGAGAGCAAATGCCTGCGCTTCCCGAGGAAATTAAAGTGGCAGAAGACGAAGAAATCATTATCAATAATTCCTGGGGACCGAAACAGATTCTCACAGAGGACGGAAAGGTAACCGGTGTAGAATTTAAGAAGTGTGTATCTGTATTCGACAGCGAAGGGCGTTTTCATCCTCAATATGACGAAAATGATACTATCATCGTTTCTGCTGATTACGTTTTATTATCTGTGGGGCAGGCAATTAATTGGGGCAATCTCTTAGATGGAACCTCCGTAGAACTCAATCGCAACAACACAATCCCGGTTGACGGCTGGACCTATCAGAGTCAGCATCCGGATATCTTTAGCGGCGGCGATGCTGTAACCGGCCCGCGCTTTGCGATTGATGCTATCGCTGCCGGTAAACAGGGTGCCATCTCTATTCACCGATTCGTACAGCCGGGGCAGGATTTACGGATTGGCCGCAGCCGCAGACTATTCATTGAACTGGACAAAAGCAAAGCTGTCATTAACAGCTATGACAATACCCCACGGCAGCGGGTACCTCATGAAAGCGGACGCGAATCCAAAAATACTTTCCGAGATCTAAGCGGCAGCCTAACAGAGGAACAAATCAAAAAAGAGACCGAGCGTTGTCTCGGCTGCGGCGCAACCGTAGTGGATCCTTACATGTGTGTCGGCTGTGGAATGTGTGCAACAAAGTGCAAGTTTGATGCGATTAAGTTAGAAAGAATTTATGACGGCGAGGGCGTGGAATTTTTGAAGATAAAAAAAGCAATTGTTCCTCACGTTATTAGGCGGAAACTAAGAGTTAATACGAAGAAGCTTTTTGGAGCGAAGAAATAGTATGCATGAATTAGGAATTATGTATCATATCGTGGAACAAGTAGAGCGGGTGGCACAAAAAAACCGGATAACGGAAATAGAAACCTTAGTTTTACAAGTGGGGGCACTATCTTCTGTGGTGCCCCGCTACCTCTACGCCTGTTTTCCGGCAGCGGCCGACGGCACTATCCTGGAAAACACCACGCTGGAAATAGAATCCCTTCCGGCAAACGGTATTTGCAAAGAATGCGGGAAGATTTTCGATACGATTGAAAACCTTAACATGTGCCCAGACTGCAAAAGCCGGAACTTTGAGCTCATTAGCGGAGATGGCTTTTTCATCAAAGAAATAAGAGGGGCGTAATAACGCCTCTCTTTCCCCTTATCCTTATTATTTTAGAATAGAGCCTGGGGTAGAAAAACGCCTTTATTACAGGTTCTCTTTCATAAAGCGCTCAAGGGTCTCTAATGCCTCATCTTCATCAGTTCCATCTATTGTGATAACAACCTCTTCCCCACATTTTACTGCCAATCCCATTACTCCAAGTATCCTTTTGCCATCCGCTTTCTTATCACCCTTAACTATTTCAATCTTACTGTTATAGTGTGCTGCTTCCTTGACAAACAAACCAGCCGGTCTGGCATGCATTCCCAAGGGATCCGTTATTGTATAAGAAAATACTTTCATTATCATTTTTCCTTTCTTCTTAATCTATCCACTAATTTGAATGCAATATTTGAACGAACTCTTCCGCTGACCCAGCATTAAATAGTGCTTCACTTTTTTCTTCATCCATCAAAATATCCGATAGCTCGCCCAGTAAGTCCAAATGGGTATCGGCATCTGTTGCTGATAAAGTGATAATTAATTTTACCGGATCCAAAGCACCTGCGTTAAAATTAATTGCCGGATCGAGAGTTGCAAAGGTAATATCCGTATGAAGAGCACCGCATTCTGTTCTTGCATGGGCCAGTGCTATATGTTTACTAATAACAATATATGGTCCATTTTCATGCACCACCTTAATCATCGCATCAATGTATCTTGATTCTATTGAGCCCTTTTCCAGTAAAGTCTGAGAAGATTTTCTAATAGCATCTTCCCAATTATCTGTTTTTAGTTGTATCAAAACATCCGAAGCAGTAATCCTATCCAATAGCATTTGGTTAGTCCTCCTTAAATTCATCCATTATTTCTGAAATACTGACAGTACTCAAGCTTTCTGCCTGTTTATAGTATCCGTAAAAATCGCTGGCTTTCGTAACATCATTTGGAACTACCAACACTCTCATTTGAGCATTAATTCCAGCTTTAAGACCATTCTCCGAATCTTCTACTACCAGGGCTTCCGATGGAGTAATAGCGAGTTGTCTGGCTGCCTCCTGAAACAAATCAGGAAAAGGTTTAATTCTTGTAACGTCCTCTGCCGTTACAATGATATCGAAATATTCCATCAGGCCCAGTCTGCTCAAATGGCTTACCGGCTTCTTCCTCCCGGCAGAGGTTGCAAGGGCCAGTTTCAGGCCCTTACACTTAATTTCTTGAATAAATTGCACCACACCCTCTTTGGGAGGAAGTTGATTACTCTGTTCTATAAATCCTTGTATCACATCTTCTTTGAACTGTTTTCGGTTCACAACAATTTTTTGCTTTTTTTCCAGTTCTATAAACAATTCTTCTTCCTGAGATCCGACACAAGTAAGAAACTCCTTCACAGATAATTGATAGTCCTTATTTTTCTTGAACCAGCCTTTGTAAATTTCATACCAGACTACTTCCGTGTCAATAATTACACCATCAAAATCCATAATCACTGCTTTTAGCAAAATTTACCCCTTTCTTAGTCTGACGCTTTTTCTCTTGCCTCTTTGATATCCTTAATCAGTTGTTCATATTCGGGCGCATTCAGATAGTCCACAATTTCCACAAAATAGCATCCACTTTGCTTCTCTTTTACCCTGGCCATTAAAGATTCATGAGAAACAATTACCTGACACTCGGCGGGCAGATTATTTACAGCCACATGGAACACCTTTATATCATCAATGCCCGCAGCTCTCAACTTCTTCTGAAGAACACCTGCGCCCATGGCACTTGATCCAAGTCCTGCATCGCATGCATAAGCTATTAACTTAACCTCAGCAAGATTATAATTTGTATTTGCCTGATTATCAAAGACGGAAGAAATGCGGCTCTCCTTGCCTTTCATTTTTTCCATTTCCTTGACAGAATCTTTTAATTGACTGTCACTGTTCTTTGCCCGCTTGACTAAAGGTATGGCAATCAGGAAAGTTACTATTGATGAAACTAATATGGAAATAATAATTTTTAATCTGTCTCCCTCTGCTGCCATCATCATAATTGAGATGATACTTCCCGGTGAGGCAACACCAATGAGGCCTACCTTAAAGATACTAAACATTAACGTACCCGATGCACCACCGGCAATCAAGGCAATTACTAACGGCGGATTCATCAGTACAAACGGAAAATAGATTTCATGAATACCACCGAAAAAGTGAATAACACCGGCACCATAAGCAGTCGCCTTTGAATTTCCCTTTCCAAAGAACATATAGGCTAATAACACACCTATACCGGGGCCGGGGTTAGACTCTAACAAAAACATCACAGATTTTCCCAGTTGTGCAAGCTGAGTCGTACCCAATGGAGTTAAGATCCCCTGCCCGATCGCATTATTCAAGAAAAGTACTTTTGCCGGTTCAATAAAGACTGCCGTGAGAGGCAGCAGTTTATGAGTAACCAGGAAATCTACACCACCTGCCAATACACCTGTGAGTGATGTGATTGCCGGAGCTACAAACAGATATCCGATTACAGCCAGTGCACCTCCGATTAATCCTGAGGATATGTTATTTATCAGTAATTCAAATCCTGTTGGTATTTTCCCGTCAATGGACTTATCAAATTTCTTCAGCAGCCAGGCACTTGACGGTCCCAAAATCATTGCACCAATGAACATGGTAATATCAGACCCGATAATTACACCTATAGTGGCCACCGCGCCGATAACACCGCCGCGGAATCCATATACTGCATTACCTCCGGCAAAAGCAATCAGTAAGGGTAATAAGTACGTTAACATTGGTACGATAAAGCTTCTTAACACCTCATTATCTATTGCAATTCCTACTGCAGTCAAAATTCCCCATGCCATAAAAGCACCTAAATTTGGAATAACCATCCCACTAAGTTTACTACCAAAATTCTGTATTTTAACTTTAACTGACATTCCTTTCCCTCCTTTTAAGTTTTTCAACTTTTATAGTTCCACTTCCCGCTCCTCTGCAATTGACCGCTCAATTGCATCAACCACTCTAAGTGAATCATACGCTTCTTTTGGTGTGATAATGGACTTTGTGCCACTTGCCACGTTATTGATAAAAGCCATAATCTCCTCTGCCAAATCACCACATAATTCACCATTCACATAGTACCAATGACGAGTATCCGGATATTGCACCTTCTTGTCAGTAACGAACCGCACTCCGTTGTCACATGAATCTACATAAGCCACACCTTTTGTTCCAACCAGTTCTAATTTATCATCAATTATCGTCGGTGATGTTTCCGGTAAAACCCAGCAGGCCTCCATGCACGCAATTGCACCATTTTCATAAGTTACAATAGCATAAATCACATCATTCATTCCATTTTCCTTTAGCAGCACACTGCGGCTTTTGGCAAATACTTTCACCGGCTCACAACCCATGTACCAATTGATATAGTCAATATCATGAATCATTACATGCATGCTTAAATCGGAAGCTCCTACATATCTTCTTGGCCCAATAATCGGACTGTTCCGGCGGCAATATATATGTATGATATCACCCAGTTCCCCCTCATCAAGTCTTTGCTTAATCATTGCAAACCGCGGGTCATAGCGCAGAAGAAACCCAACACTGAATACCTTGTCATAATCTTTTGTCAGCTCATACATAACCTTTCCATCTTCCAGTTCCTTCGCTAATGGTTTTTCCAGAAGTATATGTTTGTTGTTCTTCACTGCAATTTCAACTGCTTCACGATGCATATTATCCGGAAGTACAATACTGACTGCTTCAATTTCCGGATCTTCCAGTAACTCCTTGTAATCTTTGTAACCTTTGCAATTAAATTCCTTTTCTGCTGCAGCCCGTTTTTCATCATCATATTCACAAATTGCTGCCAGCTCTGCCTGAGGCAGTTTCTGATAGACCTGTGCATGATAAGTCCCCATTTGTCCGATACCAATTACTCCTACTTTCACTGCTTCCTTCATATTACTCTTACTCCTCCTTCTTCTAAATGATATTTATGACAGGCACAGCATCTGCTGCCGTATCCATATCCATCTCGCCTTTTATTCGCAGGCTTATTTTATTGATTCCTGTCTAAAATAACATGTAATGTGGAATCATATGTTTCTTCACTTCGTTTCTTGTTTTCCCTGATGTAACTGGCATATAAAATGTCTGTCATAATAAGTACTGGAAACTGGGGTGAAATTATATTGCCATAATCCAAGTTCTTTTTGACTGATACCAGGACCACTTCATCGTAAAACTCTTTTTCTGCATCATGCTTTTTTGAAGTAATCAGAATCGTAGCTGCCCCGCGCTCCTTTGCCATATCCAGCGCTGAGATAACTTCTTTTGTTGCTCTGCTGATGCTGATACCAATGACCATACAATTCTCATTCAGCCTGACAGAATTAACTGCCAGCATATGGGGATCCGTTATTGCCTCCACATCTATGCCCAGCCGGGTAAACCGCATTTTCATTTCATTTGCCGCCAGCCCTGAACTTCCCATCCCGTAAACAAATACACGGCGCTTTTGGTTGAACAGATGTACGATCCGCTTAATCTGTTTGCTGTCAATCAAAGCATAACTTTTATTCAACAGCTCCTCGTACGTGTTTAATGCTTCTTTAATATAGCTCTCAACAACTTTTGTTTCTTTATTCAGTGTTTTTTTGTATTGAAAAATAAACTCCCGGTATCCGGGAAACCCTATCTTTTTTGAAAATCTGGATAAAGCAGCCTCGGAAACATATAGCTGATTGGATATACTTTTAGCCGAAAAATCCAACTCTTCTCTATTATTAATAAAAAAAGAAGCAATTCGTTTTTCTATATTTGTAAAGTTATCACTATTCGACTCGATAATGGGAATAACACTATTTTCAAACTTTGCCATCTGTCCAAACCCCTTTCTTACGAATTTCCGCAAGGAATGCCTTGCTGTATACAGAAATTACAATACGCTCCCAGCATACCCGCCTGATTTCCATTTTGGGCAAATAGCAGCTCTGTATTTTGCCTTACTGACTTTATCAGGTGTTCATCCAACCTTTTATTTAATATGTCATACAGGTATTTTCCCTGGGCGGTTATACCACCTCCAAGCACCACAGCATCCGGATTTATTACATAACAGATATTAGAAATGCCTTGCGCCAGATAATCACACATCTTTTCAATCGCCAATTCACATGTTTTATCTCCGCTTTGTGCCAATTCAAATATTTTCTCTCCCTTGATATCTTTTATTTTCTTTTCTCTGGCCACGTTTTGGATTAATGCACGAGTCGAAGCCAGGTTTTCAAACTGAGCGTCATTCATTTTCATGTAGCCAACTTCACCTGCATAATGGTTAGACCCATGAAAGACCTGGTTATCAATTAATATGCAGCAGCCGATTCCCGTTCCTATTGTCAGACAGATAGAAATATGTTTATTCTTAGCCGCTCCGTAATACATTTCTGCTAATCCGGCACAGGCAACATCATTCTCAACCTCACATGGAATTTTAAACCGTTCTTCTATCAACTGTTTTATGTTCGTCCCTGTATAATCAGGGATATTGTCATTCGCATAAATAATTGTTCCGGCTTTATTGTCTACCACCCCGGCAGTGGACACTCCAATTCCTGCCAATGTCTGACCGTCCAGATATGTCTCCACAACTTTCTCTATTTTATGCATGATATGTGCTCCGCCAAAGTGGGCTTCACTCTCCATCAAATGGTAATCAATGATCCTCCCAGTTTCATCAATCAGGCCATATTTAATCATTGTTCCGCCAATGTCAAACGTCAAATATCTGTTCATAGGCATCCCTCAGCTAAGGCAACCTCCTGGGCATACTGCCTGGTTATTAGCTGCGGCCTGGTAATTGCACTTCCTACTACCACACAATAGCATCCCAGTTCTATGGTTCTTTTGGCCTTTTCCGGAGTATTGATATTGCCTTCTGCGATTACCTTTGCACCAACACTTTTAATTATTTCTTTCAAAAGTTTGAAGTCATTTTCTTCAATACTTATATCTTTACTTTCCTCTGTATATCCGACTAAAGTAGGTCCAATAAAATCAAACCCTAACAGATCAGCATAAATAGCTTCTTCAAGTGTTGAGCAATCAGCAAGCAACATTTGATTGGGATACTTTTCTCTTATCTGCTTCACCAGCACCTGTAATGATTTTCCATCCGGTCTTTCTCGATTTGTTGCGTCAAGTGCGATAATATCTGGTTTCACTTTTGCCAATGCATCAACCTCTTTCATTGTCGGGGTTATGTAGACTTTACTGTTTTCATATTCCTGTTTTATAATACCAATAATCGGTAGATTAACATTTTTTTTAATTTCTTCTATATCTTCTACAGAATTAGCCCTTATTCCTCCTGCTCCCCCCTCCATCGCTGCTCTTGCCATTCTTCCCATAATGAACGGTGAGTGCAGTGGTTCTGTTTCAAGCGCCTGACATGAGACAACAAGTTTACCCTTTAACTCAGCAATCCTCTTATACATAGCGTCCTCCATCCACTTACTTAATCACTCTTTTATCCAATTATATATATGTCCGCAAGTAATTTCAACATTATTTCTTTTTATGATAGTACTTTCATTTTATTGGACCTATTTAATAATAGTTGCTGATTATATCGCATAGTTTCAGTATATATTGCACAAATTTTCAGGAAATCAGTTTCAATCCTATGAATGTTTTTTCTCTGCTGAAAACGCCAATATCCTGCATATTCCTTGAATATGAAGCTTTTAACTTTTGTACAATCTAATATTCAGAAGTGAATCAAGAGTTTGCACAGCAAACTCTTGCATCTGCGGCGGTCGCATAGCGGCATCTACCGCTTACGCCGCAGTGAGCATCTCCCGGAGAGTTGTTATGTAATAGGAAAAGAGCGCATAAGCCAATTTCTGGCTTACACGCTCATTTATACACACTTGCTCTATCCATTAATAATAACCTTCTGCAGGTTCAACTCTTTATCAAGCAGCACTAAGTTTGCAATTTTACCGCTGGCAATACTGCCATATTTATCGTCAATTTTCAATGCCCTTGCCGGATTAATCGTGGCACAAGCAATGGCGTCTTCCAATGGGATTCCCATATCTATTACTGCCGTCTTCATACAATCCATCAAATTTGTAACTGATCCGGCTAAGGCACCGTTGGAAACTAAAGCAGCACGATTTCCTTTAACGTCCACATCCAGGCCTCCTAATGTATAACGCCCGTCTGCCATTCCGGCCGCCCGCATACTATCACTAATAAGAATGATCCGGTCAGTACCAAACATTTCAAAGGTAGCACGTACCATAGATGGGTGTATGTGGACACCGTCACAAATCATCTCTGCCATAACATGCTTGCTGTCAAATGCTGCTCCTACAACACCTGGTTCCCGATGTGAAAAGGCCGGCATCGCATTATGCAAATGAACAACATGAGAAGCACCGTTATCAAAAGCAGCTTTCGCCTGCTCATAATTAGCATTGGTATGAGCCAGCGACACAGAAACTTCACCTTTTACTTCCTGGATAAAAGGAATCGCACCATCGTACTCAGGGGCTATACCGATGAACTTAACCAGCCCTTTGGCAGCCTTTTGAAAACGCCGAAACACCTCCACACTATAAGGAATAATATTTGATGCGTCCTGTGCTCCTTTCTTCTCCCTGCTAATAAATGGCCCTTCCATATTGATGCCCACCAGACGGGCACCATCTGTATTCTCATAAGAAGCATTAATCCGTAAAATCTCTTCTAAAGTCTCTACCGGCAAAGTCATGGTGGCAGGAGCGATAGAAGTAACCCCGATAGAAGCCTCATATTTAGCAATAGCCTGAATAGCCTCCAAAGTTCCATCACAAAAATCATAACCCATACATCCATGAAAATGTAAATCAATTAATCCGGGAATGGCATAGGCACCATTTCCGTCAACTACATCTGACACTGACTTCTCAGCATCAACAAATCGTCCCTCTTCAATAGCTAAATCACCAAAGTGAAACTTTTTATCTTCACGGTAAATTTGAACATTCTTTATAATCATATCATTTCCCTCTTTAGAACCACACTATCCATTTACTCAACCACTCTTCTTTATAAGATTATATATATTTCAGCAAGTAACTTCAATATTATATCAATTTGTGACAGTACTTTCATCGCTTTATCCATAACGCACAACTTATATTAATTGAATTTCATTATTATGGTTAGTGTTACACAAAATTTCAAGAAACTAGATTCTTACCTTGAACTTAAACTCCCCACCCCCAATTCTAAGCAGAGCCGAAATAAAGGACAATATAGTAATTATTATGTAAATGACAGTAGTAACAACTCTAAACTGTCCATTAGAGAGCAAAACTTTAAACACCAGTATCATCATTGGAAATAAATAAAACGATATCGCCACAGCTCTTCCTATCATATCGAAGATAAAAACTTTTTTAGTTTTTTCATCCCGTACTGAAAGAAAAGAGGTTACCCAAAATTCCAGAAATTTAAGTATAATGATTGTCAGCATCCACCAGGGAAATAGCCCTTGAAAATACAAAGAACAGCCTGCAGTAACGATAAAGAAAAAATCAGATACTACATCAAAAACTGCGCCTAATTTGGTCTGGGCATTATACTTGCGGGCCAGCTTGCCATCAAAAAAATCTGTTATTGCAATGATTGCAAATAAGATACCGCACCATGCAATTCTATGATTATCGGAAAATAATGCAGCACAGAATATAACAGAAAGAGGAATCCGCAGCAACGTCATAGCATTTATTAGAACTATTTTCAGCATTCTATTCCTCCTCTTCATACCTTTCGTTTATGTATACAAATCCTTTCAGCCATCACTTCATTTGCCTAAAGAACTCCTCTTTAGAAGAACATATAAGAAGTTCACCATCAATCGTCCCAAAATATTGGCCACTCAATTCAGGGCACTTTCCTCTGCATTTGCCTAAGCATCCAAACTTTAATTTACAATTTATATCCTTTGCATAGTACTTAATTTCCTTTACATCAAAATTGGAACAATGTTTGCACACCTTTACTTTTTTCATAATAATCTTGTATGATATATTTGTAACTAAATACATCAATACTCTCCTTTCGCTTTAACTTTGTTATAATCAATAGTAACACTGTGGACTTTTTATTTTATCTTATAGCTTTGACTATTTTAAGGAGTGTATTGCCACAGTTTTATCTAAATCATTTATAGTTGGATAAGTCTTTGAACTTTCATTTCACGCAAGTTTATGATGATAAAACTAGGTGGATAAACACAGTGATTTTATTACAAAGGAGTTGATTTTATGTTCTATGTTGGCATCGATATCGCCAAGCAAACACATTTCGCATCTATCATGAATTCAGATGGCGAGATTCTTG
>NZ_QGDS01000012.1 GCF_003149105.1 Faecalicatena contorta
TATAGTGCGCCCGGCGGGCGCACGTTTCAACGGGTGTGAGTCCCGAGTCCGCCTGGTAGTAGGAAGGACATAGCCAATGGCAAGGGTGTTGTGGGTGACTACGAATCTGAAGGAAGCCGGATGGCAAATCTCTGGTCTGACGCACAGAAATCATATCAGGCTAAAATCGGGGGTAAGGCTGCTATACAAGTTGAAGCCCAATAACTACACGGAACCGATTGTGGTAAATATGGCAGATGGATGGAGAGAAGGAACGTGCGAGTACCCGGGGAGATCTGCATGATGCGCTCTGAAAGGAGTAACTATTATCGCAAGGTAATACTGAACATGCAGAAGTCAGCAGAGGTCGTAGTAGTCGAGAGGTGAAGGACCGAATCAATAGGAGTCCCAAGTATAACCGAGAAAGGAGGAATGGCTGATGAAGGCAGAAAACTCTGATAACAGAGACTGTCCGCAAAGAGATAGTGCGGAACATGAAGGGTATGCGGAAGTGCGTAGGTCATTCCGCTCGATATGGAAAGAAAAGGACAGTGCACAGCCAGAACTCTTGGAGAAGATACTGTATAAGGACAACTTAAACAGAGCTTATAAAAGGGTGAAGGCAAGCAAGGGAGCACCGGGAATTGACGGAATAAGCGTTGATGAGATAGGTGCATACCTACGGGATAATCAAGAAACCATTATCGAGAGGATATACAAGGGGAAATATACACCCGACCCGGTAAGGGGCAAAGAAATCCCAAAAGCAGACGGTGGAATGCGAAAGCTTGGTATTCCAACAGTCAAAGACCGTATTTTTCAGCAAGCCATTGCACAACAACTGATGCCGATTTATGAAGCGCAATTCTCGGATGGAAGCTTCGGTTATCGCCCGGGAAGAAATGCGAAAGATGCCATCATTAAGGTGAAGGAGTATGCAGAAGAGGGTTATCGCTATGCAGTATCAATTGACCTCTCGAGGTACTTTGACACCCTGAACCACGAATTATTGCTGAACATTCTTCGGAGAAATGTGAAGGATGAAAGAGTAATACAGTGGATTAAGAGGTACTTGAGGAGTGGTGTCCTGGAAGATGGAGTAGTCGTGGACACAGAGGAAGGTTCACCACAGGGTGGAAATCTGTCTCCACTACTGGCAAATGTTTATCTCAATGAGTTTGACCAAGAATTCCAAAAGAGAGGAGTTCCGTTCGTACGTTATGCAGATGATATCGTTGTGTTGGCAAAGAGCGAAAGAGCCGCAAAGAGACTTTTGGAGACAAGCACGAATTATCTTGAAGGAAAGCTTAAGCTGACCGTAAACAAAGATAAAAGTCGTGTGGTCAGTGTGTTTGCAATCCGAAATTTTAAATTCCTTGGCTTCGCATTGGGAAGGAACGGGGAGGGTATATTTGTCCGAGTTCATCCGAAGTCATGGAAGAAGTTTAAATCCAAGCTGAAAGAGCTTTCTTCCCGAAGGTCTGTTCAGAGCATACGACCGGCATTGGAAAAGATAAAGGTATATGCCAGAGGATGGCTTAACTATTACGGAACTGCAAGGATTAAAAATCCCATTGATGCCATCAACGGGTGGCTTTACCATCGGATTCGTATGTGTATTTGGAAACAATGGAAGAAACCGAAAACCAAGAAACGCAATCTGATGAAGCTTGGCATACCCGAATATTTTGCACACCAGGCGGCCAATAGCCGAAGGAAATACTGGTATGTATCGGGTATGGGTGCGGTCAACAGAGCATTAACAAAAGAAAGACTGATAAACAGTGGCTTTTATGACTTAGCCACAGCCTATCAGTCTGTGCACATCAACTATTGAAAGCGCCGTGTACCGAACGGTACGCACGGTGCTGTGAGAGGACGGCGGTTAGTCACTGCCTCCTACTCGATTAATTCTTCACTTATCTGTTCAGAAGCTTATCTATTATGATTTTATATTCACCATCTATTTTACGATACTTTTTAATGACATCGACTTCCTCTGCTGTAAGATAAAGCATATCGCCGCTCCCTATTTCCATGCCGGGTGCATAGGGGCCTTTTTGCTCTCTTATAATTCCATTTGCAGTGTATGGCTGGTTAACAAGCTGGTCCAATGTGACGCCATAAATTTGTGAAAGTTTAATTAAAAGGTCCAAATCAGGGGTACGCTTACTCGTCTCATAATTGGAATATGCCTGCCTGGAAATGTTAAGCATTTTGCCTAATGTTTCTTGTGTATAATTATGTGCTTTTCTCAGGATGTATAAGTTTTCTACTAGTTGTATATTAGACAATGCCGCACCTCCATTCACAGGAATTGAAAATTCTTCATAGATTATAGCAATTTTCCCTGTAAATAGATATGTATGACACGAAACGTAGATTTGTGATTAATTGCAACAACAAGTTGCTATTTGCTGAGTGTACTGTTATGATATTGGGAGGAAAATGTGACATCTTCTCCAAACCATGCAGGCGGTTTAAACGTGTTTGCAGACTCCTCATCAGGAAACTCGACTTCTGCTAGAATCAGGGGCGCAAGGTCTTCCAGAAAAATATCCAGTTCAATTGTTAGGTTTCCCTCTAATGGGAGCATATAACGGGTCTTCTGAATTAATCTTCCGTCAATTTTAGACCTCAGATGTGCATAAGACTCGGCTGTGAGAGGAAGGTTGTATTCTTCTCTTACCATAAGCCCTTTCGATTTATAGGTCAGGAAATATTCTTCCTGGTCTCTGCGGATACGGACAACAGGCTCTGTGCAGAGATAGCCTTGTTCTATATGGCGGCTGGGATAAGAATGAAGATCAGCCGGCAGGTTTTTTCTGTCTATCAGATATTTGCGTTCAATTTCCATAAAGAAACTCCTTTTTGCTTTTTGTTTATCATAGTACGGTATGTATGAAATGTAAACCATTGCATTTTTAAATATCATTTGCTACACTGAGGACATGTAAAAATGCGGATGTAAAACTTGAAGGAGGAAAGGAATATGAAGCAGGTCAGTGTGTTTCTGGCAGATGGTTTTGAGGAAATTGAAGGGCTTACAGTTGTGGATTTATTGAGACGGGCAGGTGTGGATACAAGTATGGTATCTATAACGGGAAGGCTGGATATTCATGGCGCCCATGACATTATAGTGAAAGCAGATGTTTTATTTGAAGAGCAGGATTTCTCCGGCATGGATATGCTGGTGCTTCCGGGCGGGATGCCTGGGACTGCCAACCTTCAGGAACATCAGGGACTGAAAAAGCTTCTGGAAGAGCAGTATGCTCAGAAGAAATATATTGCTGCAATTTGTGCTGCGCCAAGTATTTTAGGGGGCCTTGGTTTTCTGGAGGGGCGTACCGCGTGTTCCTATCCGGCCATGGAGGAGAAGCTTACAGGTGCAAGGGTAGTGCAGAGTCCGGTTGCAGTGGACGGACAAATTATTACGAGCCGCGGAGTAGGCACAGCAATTCCTTTTTCTTTGGAATTGATTTCAAAATTATGCGGACTGGAAAAGTCAGAAGAAATAGGAAAGTCAATCGTATTTATATAACAAACTACTGGAAAATTAAAGCTGAATGTGCTATACTGTTTCAATGACTGCGAAAGTTTAGAGAATTTGCATTTGAATTTGAATGGTACGAATCAAGGAGGAAAATAAAAAATGAGTTTACAGGTAGAAAATTTAGAACATAACATGGTGAAGCTGACGATCGAGGTTCCAGCAGAGGATGTGGAGAAGGCACTTCAGGCTTCCTATTTAAAACAGCGTAAGCAGATGAACCTGCCAGGTTTCCGCAAAGGGAAAGTACCGAGACAGATGATTGAAAAGATGTATGGACCAGAAGTGTTCTATGATGAAGCAGCAAACCAGATAATTCCGGAAGCATATAGTAAAGCATATGACGAGTGTGAACTGGAACTTGTTTCTCAGCCGCAGATTGATGTTGTTCAGATGGAAAAGGGAAAACCTTTCATTTTTACAGCAGAGGTTGCAGTGAAGCCGGAAGTTACTCTTGGTGAATATAAAGGACTGAAGGTAGACAAAGGCTCTACCAGAGTTACAGCAAAAGAGATTGACGAAGAAATCGACAAAGAACGTGAAAAGAGTGCGAGAACGGTCGATGTAACAGATCGTGCGGTTCAGGACAAAGATCAGGTAGTACTGGATTTTGAAGGTTTTGTAGACGGAGAAGCATTTGAAGGCGGCAAGGGTGAGAACTATCCGCTTACGATTGGTTCCGGTTCATTTATTCCAGGCTTTGAAGAGCAGTTGATTGGCGCTGAAATTGGCAAAGAACTGGATGTGAAGGTTACTTTCCCGGAAGAATATCAGGCGGTAGAACTGGCTGGCAAGGATGCTGTATTTAAATGCACAGTACATGAGATTAAGGCAAAAGAGCTTCCAGAACTTGACGATGAATTTGCTTCAGAAGTGTCTGAGTGCGAAACTTTAGAAGCTTACAAAGCAGAAGTAAAGAAAAACATTAAAGAGCGTAAAGAGCGTGAAGCGAAAGAAAAGAAAGAAAACCAGGCAGTAGAGCAGGCAGTAGAGAATGCCCAGATGGATATTCCACAGGCTATGATTGATATGCAGGTAAAGCAGATGAGAGATGATTTTGCACGCCGTATCCAGCAGCAGGGACTGTCTATGGAGCAGTACTTCCAGTTTACCGGAATGACAGCGGAGAAGATGGAAGAAGAAATGAGACCCCAGGCTGACAAGCAGATTAAGACCAGACTGGTTTTAGAGGCTGTTGTAAAAGCTGAAAATATTGAGGTTTCTGATGAACGTCTGGATGAAGAATTACAGAAGATGGCAGAAGCATATCAGATGGAAGTGGATAAGTTAAAAGAATTCATGGGTGATAACGAGAAGAAACAAATCAAGCAGGATATTGCTGTACAGGAAGCAGTTACAGTGCTTGCCGATGCGGCAGTTGAGGAATAATCAGGAGGGACATGAATGAGTTTAGTACCTTACGTCATTGAACAGACGAGTCGTGGGGAACGCTCCTACGACATTTATTCAAGGTTATTAAAAGAAAGAATTATTTTTCTGGGAGAAGATGTAAATGATGTGTCAGCAAGTGTGATTGTAGCACAGCTGCTTTTCCTGGAGGCAGATGACCCGGATAAAGATATACAGTTATATATTAATAGTCCGGGAGGTTCTGTGACGGCCGGACTGGCGATTTATGATACAATGCAGTACATTAAATGCGATGTTTCTACTGTGTGTATTGGCATGGCTGCAAGTATGGGGGCATTTTTGCTTTCAGGCGGAAAGAAGGGAAAGCGTTTTGCACTCCCTAATGCAGAAATTATGATTCATCAGCCTTCAGGCGGGACGCAGGGACAGGCAACGGAAATCCAGATTGCGGCCGAACACATTTTGAAGACCCGTCAGAAATTAAACCAGATTATGGCTGAGAATACCGGACAGGACCTGGAAGTTATCAAAAGAGATACCGAGAGAGATAACTTCATGTCTGCCCAGGAAGCAAAGGAATATGGATTAATAGATGAGGTAATTGCCAGACACTAATGGCAACGTGAGGTGAAGAGCATTATGGCAGGAAGAGTAAGTGATGATACAGTGAGATGTTCCTTCTGTAATAAGACACAGGCACAAGTGCGCAAGCTGATAGCAGGCCCCAATGGGGCATATATCTGTGATGAGTGCATTGATGTGTGCGCGGAAATTATTGAAGAAGAGTTCGAATACGACGAAGGAAAAAAATTTGAAGATATTAATCTTCTGACACCGGAAGAAATGAAAGCCTTTTTGGATGAATATGTTATTGGTCAGGAGGAGGCAAAGAAAGTTCTTTCTGTAGCCGTATATAATCACTACAAGCGGATTATGGCAGAGCAGGATTTGGGAGTTGAGCTGCAGAAAAGTAACATATTAATGCTGGGGCCTACCGGCTGCGGTAAGACGCTGCTTGCCCAGACACTTGCGAGAATATTGAATGTACCATTTGCAATTGCAGATGCTACGGCACTAACAGAAGCCGGTTATGTGGGTGAAGATGTGGAAAATATTCTGCTGAAAGTCATTCAGGCTGCGGACGGTGATATTGAGCGTGCAGAACATGGTATTATATATATTGACGAGATTGATAAAATTACAAGAAAATCTGAAAACCCTTCCATTACCCGTGATGTATCAGGTGAAGGGGTACAGCAGGCACTGCTGAAGATTGTAGAAGGTACTGTTGCATCTGTACCTCCTCAGGGAGGCAGAAAGCATCCTCATCAGGAACTGATACAGATCGATACGACGAATATCCTGTTTATCTGCGGGGGTGCCTTCGAAGGAATTGACAAGTTGATTGAGACACGTCTGGATAAGAAATCTATTGGATTTAATGCAGAGATTGCTTCTAAGCAAGAGCGAAATGTGGATGTTCTGCTCCATCAGGTTCTGCCCCAGGATTTGGTGAAGTTTGGACTGATACCGGAGCTGGTCGGGCGTCTGCCGGTCACTGTCTCACTGGAGATGCTGGATAAAGAAGCTTTAATTAGAATTCTGACAGAGCCGAAGAGTGCAATTGTAAAGCAGTATCAAAAGCTGTTAGAGCTGGACGGAGTGAGGCTGGAATTTGATAAGGATGCCCTCTATGAAATTGCGGAGACATCTCTTGCCAGAAAGACAGGGGCAAGAGGTTTGCGGGCGATTATGGAGACGATTATGATGGATACAATGTTTAAAGTTCCGTCTGATGATACAATCAAAGGATGCCGGATAACGAAAGAAGTGGTGAAAGGAACGGGAAGCCCATTGTATGAATGTGATGGGGAAGAACGCAGATCATTCCTGACATCAGAAAGTGCATAGACCGAAAGCAACTTGGTGAGGTATTGTCGAGCCTAGTGCGAGGTCGTTCTTTGAGCTTGGCGAGGTGTTTTCGAGCTTAGGGAAAAGAACTTCATGAGAGATTAGGGCGGGTGCAATGGGAAAACCATGTATCCGCTTTTTTACTTTATAGGATGCGCATCCTATAAAGTAAAAAGCCCTCCGGGCGGGATGCGCACTGGGCTGTATAAGGAAGCTGCCGCTGTGCGGCCAACCCAGGCGCGAGTTTCGCGAGCGAAACTCTATTTTGTATAATAGGAAAAGGAGACAATATGAAAAGTGAGACGCAGAGCCTTCCTATGGTGGCACTTAGGGGCATGACGATTATGCCGGAGATGATTGTACATTTTGATGTGAGCCGCCAGCAGTCCATAGCAGCGGTTCAGGAAGCTATGGTAGAAGATCAGAAGATTTTTATGATAACCCAGAGAGAGACGGAGACAGAGAAGCCCGGCCAGGAGGATTTGTTTGAAGTAGGGACTATAGGAACAATTAAACAGATTATTAAGCTTCCCAGACAAATTGTACGGGTTCTTGTAGCAGGAGAGACAAGGGGGGTACTTGAAAGAATCGAGTATGAGGAACCTTATCTGCGTGCTGAGGTGGAAGTAGTTGATGATGATCATGCTACGATTCCTGAGGATTTGAATGGAAAGGCCATGGAGCGCGGACTAAAGGACATGTTCGTAGATTTTGCTGCCAAAAATGGAAAGTTGTCTAAAGAGGCAGTTGCCCAGATATTAGAAGTAAAAGGTCTGAAAAAGCTTGTAGATGAGATTGCAGCAAATATACCTTTGTTCTATACGGATTTGCAGGAAATTCTAAATGAGACAGATTTTTGGAAGAGATATGAAGTACTTGCCTTTAAGCTGGTGAATGAAGTACAGATTATGGATATTAAAGAAGAAATCCAGCTAAAGGTAAAGGAACGGGTGGATAAGCACCAGAAAGAATATATTCTTCGAGAGCAGTTAAAACTAATCCGGGAAGAGCTGGGGGATGATACTACAATTTCTGATGCAGATGAATTTGAGAAAGCTGCAAAAGCATTAAAAGCACCCAAAGAAGTGAAAGAAAAGCTGGCGAAGGAAATCAAACGCTTCAAGAGCTCACCGGGCAGCCCTGCGGAGAGCGGCGTCATTCGTACTTATATTGAGACGCTTTTGGAAATGCCCTGGAATAAGGCAGCAAAGGACAGCAATGACCTTGTATACGCCCAGGAAATCCTGGATGCAGATCATTATGGACTGGAGCAGGTTAAGGAGAGGGTGTTAGAATTCCTGGCCGTCCGCTCTTTGACGAAAAAAGGAGAAAGCCCTATTTTATGTATTGTAGGCCCTCCTGGAACAGGAAAGACATCCATTGCCAGATCCCTTGCAACAGCGCTGAAGAAGCCCTATGTTAGAATTTCCCTTGGAGGAGTCCGGGATGAGGCAGAAATCCGCGGACACAGAAAAACTTATGTGGGGGCAATGCCGGGAAGAATTGCAAATGCCATGAAAATGGCAGGTGTGAGAAATCCGGTGATGCTTTTGGATGAGATTGATAAAGTAAGTACAGATTATAAGGGGGATACATTTTCTGCTCTTTTAGAGGTATTGGACAGCGAGCAGAACAGCAAGTTCCGTGATCACTATCTGGAAGTACCTCTGGATTTGTCGGAAGTATTGTTTATAACAACGGCAAATACACTTCAAACTATACCAAGGCCCCTCCTGGATCGTATGGAGGTGATTGAAGTCAGCAGCTATACTGAAAATGAAAAGCTTCATATTGCTGTGGAACACCTGATTCCAAAGCAGATTCAGAAGCATGGACTCAAGGAAGAGCAGTTATCCTTCAGTAAACAGGCAATAGGGAAGATAGTTCGGAACTATACGAAGGAAGCCGGAGTCAGACAGCTGGAAAGAAAGATTGGGGATATTTGCAGAAAAGCGGCTAAAGAGATACTGACAATAAAGAAAAATAGGGTTATAATAACAGAAAAGAACATCCATAAATATCTCGGCAAAGAGAAGTACACTTATCAGATGGCGAACACATCAGATGAAGTCGGTATTGTACGGGGGCTTGCGTGGACCAGTGTAGGAGGAGATACGCTGCAGATTGAAGTGAACATTATGCCTGGAAAAGGCGATATTATGCTCACTGGGCAGCTCGGTGATGTGATGAAAGAGTCTGCAAGAACCGGAATCAGTTATATACGTTCTGTAAGCCCAAAATATCAGATTGCAGAGGATTTCTTTGAAAAGCACGATATTCACGTGCACATACCGGAAGGAGCAGTGCCAAAGGATGGTCCTTCAGCGGGCATAACTATGGCAACGGCTATGCTGTCCGCCATAACAGGACATAAGGTCAGGGCGGATCTGGCAATGACTGGTGAGGTTACGCTTCGGGGAAGGGTACTTCCTATTGGCGGACTCAAGGAAAAACTGCTTGCTGCTAAAAACGCCGGCATTAAGACCGTGATGATTCCAAAGAAAAATCAGGCAGATGTAGAGGAACTTTCCTCTGAGATCACAAAGGGTCTGGAAATCCTTCCTGTGGAACATATGGATGAAGTATTGAAGACGGCACTTGTAACAGAGACATACACAACGGGAAAGTAAACAGGAGAATTATATGGTAATCAGGAATATTAACTTAGAAACAGTCTGTGGAATCACAAGCATACTTCCAGATAATGATAAACCGGAAATCGCATTTGCCGGCAAATCAAATGTGGGCAAATCCTCTTTAATTAATGCCCTGATGAACCGGAAATCCTATGCCAGGATTTCCGCTACACCAGGGAAAACCCAGACAATCAATTTTTATAATATCAATGAAGAGATGTACCTTGTAGATCTTCCTGGCTATGGATACGCTAAAGTTTCCGAAAAGGAAAAGGCTCAGTGGGGGAAGTTGATTGAACGGTATCTGCATGGTTCCAGGCAGCTCAGGGCAATATTTTTACTGATTGATATCCGGCATGAGCCATCCGCCAATGACAAGATGATGTACCGGTGGATTGTAGACCAGGGATTTAAGCCTGTTATTATAGCTACAAAACTGGACAAACTTAAAAGGAGCCAGGTGCAGAAGCATGTAAAAATGGTCAGAGAGGGCCTGGAGCTGGAAAAAGATTCCGTTGTCATCCCCTTTTCCTCTGCGACAAAGCAGGGAAGGGATGAGATATGGGAGTTTGTAGAGACAGAGTGTCTAGAGAGAACCGAGGTGGATTGACGATGGAGAGCAGACGACGTCCCTATTGGCAGATTGTTGTGAGTCTTATTTTTAGCCTGGCGGCAACAGCCGCCTTTGTAATTATCGGAATAAAAGCTCTGGGCTTTTTGATGCCGTTTGTAATAGGATGGATTATATCTTCCATTGCATCTCCGGTAGTCAACTGGTTGGAGAAGAGGCTGAAGATTGTGAAAAAGCTGGGTTCCGCCCTGATTGTAGTTGTGGTGCTGGTTCTGATTGTAATGCTAATTTATTTTGCGTTCAGCAGGATTACAGCGGAGGTAGGAGACTTGGTTGAGAACTTCCCAGGCTTATATGCCCAGCTTGAAGTCGGGTTAAGGCAGATTGGGAATACGATGTCAGGCGTTTTTTTAAGGCTGCCTGAGGGAGTACAGCATGGATGGAATGCTGTGGTACAGAACCTGGATCAGTCTATGGGGAATCTGGTTACCAGAATCAGCCGTCCTACAATGACAGCAGCCGGAAATTTTGCTAAGAGCCTTCCTTCTTACCTGATTTCTTTTATTGTAGTGATGATGTCAGCTTATTTCTTTACTGTAGAGCGGGACGAGGTGATTCAGTGGCTGAAAAAGGTGTCACCTCCTTCTGTAGCAAAACGAATGGATCTGGTTATGGATAACCTGAGATATGCGGTAGGAGGATACTTCAAGGCACAGTTTAAAATTATGGCAATTGTGTTTGTTATCTTATTTGCCGGTTTTGCAGTACTGGGAGTGCATTATTCTGTATTGATCGCATTTTTGATTGCATTCCTGGATTTTCTTCCATTCTTTGGGACGGGCACTGCAATGATACCCTGGGCTCTTTATACAGGGCTTATGGGAGATTATAAAATGACAGTTTCCCTTATTATTATTTATATTGTGACACAGTTGGTACGCCAGCTGCTCCAGCCAAAGCTGGTTGGGGACAGTATGGGTATGAATCCGCTGGTAACATTGCTTCTGCTTTATATAGGTTACAAGGTGAGCAGCGTAATCGGAATGATTTTGGCGGTGCCGATAGGATTGGTTCTGATCAATATGATTCGGGCAGGCGCTTTTGATTACATCCTGGATGATGTGAGACTTTTGGTGGAGGGCATTCTGGGATTGAGGGAAGAATCGGACAAAAAGTAAAATATCGGAAATGTGAGAGAAAAAGATAGAGAGGAAATCCGGGGAGCGCTTTCCAGCAAGCGCTCCCCGGATTTCCTCTCTAATGTTTTATAACAGGACTTCAGATTTTCTCTCTTATTGATTCCGGTTTTTACGGAGGATTGCATTGATATATTCTCCCGTATAGGAGTTTGGATTTTCCGCCACTTCTTCCGGGGTTCCGGCAGCGACAATGGTTCCTCCCTTGTCGCCCCCTTCGGGGCCTATGTCTATAATGTAGTCAGCAGTTTTTATAACGTCCAGGTTGTGCTCAATTACAATAACCGTATTTCCGTCTCCTGAAAGACGGCGCAGAATCTCTGTCAGTTTATGGACATCTGCAAAATGAAGCCCCGTTGTAGGCTCATCCAGAATGTAAACGGTTTTTCCTGTACTGCGCCTGCTTAGTTCGGATGCCAGCTTTATTCTTTGAGCTTCACCGCCGGACAATTCTGTAGAAGGCTGACCCAGACGGATATAGGAAAGACCTACATCATTTAAAGTCTCCATTTTCCTTCGGATACTGGGAACATGCTCAAAAAACTGGAAAGCTTCTTCTACAGTCATATTCAGGATATCATAGATGTTCTTCCCCTTATACTTGACCTCCAGAGTTTCTCTGTTGTAGCGTTTTCCCCCGCAGACCTCACAGGGAACATATACGTCCGGCAGGAAATGCATCTCAATTTTTAGAATTCCGTCACCGCTGCAGGCTTCGCAGCGTCCTCCCTTAACGTTAAAGCTAAACCTTCCTTTTTTGTATCCCCTGGATTTTGCATCAGGAGTCGCAGCAAATAAATCCCGGATTAAATCAAATACACCTGTATAGGTTGCAGGATTGGAGCGGGGAGTACGTCCTATGGGAGACTGGTCTATGGCAATGACCTTGTCCAGCTGGTCCAGTCCCTCGATTCTCCTATGCTTTCCGGGAATGGTTCTTGCGCGGTTCAATTCTTTTGCCAGTTTTTTATAGAGAATTTCATTGACCAGAGAACTTTTTCCTGAGCCGGATACCCCAGTCACGCAGGTCATGATTCCCAGAGGAATGTCCACATCAATATTTTTCAGATTGTTTTCACTGGCTCCAATTACCTTGAGAAAGCCAGTCGGCTTTTCACGGTTCTCAGGAACCGGAATCTGAGTTTTTCCGCTCAGATATGCGCCGGTAACGGAGTTCTTATTTTTCATGATTTCTTTAGCTGTACCTATGGCAACGACCTCGCCGCCGTACTCTCCGGCACCGGGCCCAATGTCAACCACACAGTCCGCCGCAAGCATCGTATCTTCATCGTGTTCTACGACAATTAGTGAATTTCCAAGGTCGCGAAGGTGCTTTAAGGTCACAAGAAGCTTATCATTATCTCTCTGGTGCAAACCGATGCTTGGTTCATCCAGAATATATGCGACACCAACCAGCCCGGAGCCGATCTGTGTAGCCAGCCGGATACGTTGTGCTTCCCCTCCTGATAGGGATGCAGCGGCTCTTGCCAGGGTCAGATAATTCAGTCCTACATCCATCAGAAATTGAATACGGGCGGTAATTTCTTTCAAGATCTGTCCGCCTATCATCTGCTGGGTCTCTGTCAGTTGAAGTTCTTTTAAAAACTTTTGGAACTTTGCAATAGACATGGAGGTAGACTCCGCTATATTTTTTTCGCCGATGGTAACTGCCAGGGCTCCCTTTTTCAGTCTCTGCCCTCCGCATTCAGGACAGGGGGTAATATTCATAAAGCTCTCATATTCAGCTTTCATAGTCTCGGAACCAGTCTCACGGTAACGCCTCTCCACATTTTTAACCAGTCCTTCAAATACAACGTCATAAACTCCTTCCCCACGGTGTCCTTTATAGTAAACTTTTATGGATTTCCCATTTGTACCATGGATAATGACATCATGTATTTCCTTCGGATACTGCTCAAAAGGGGTATCCAGATCAAAGTGATACTCTTGGCACAGTGCGTCCAGGATTGCCCTGGTAAAGCTGGATTTATCTGTACAGGACTGCCAGCCGGTTACGACAATTGCACCTTTGCTAATACTAAGAGATGGGTCCGGTATCATCAGGTCTTCAGAAAACTTCATCTTATATCCAAGTCCGAAACACTCCGGACACGCACCGAAGGGATTATTGAAGGAAAAGCTTCTGGGCTCAATCTCCTCAATGCTGATACCGCAGTCCGGGCATGCGAAGGTCTGGCTGAAATTCATCGGTTCCCCGCCGATAATGTCCACAATAAGCAAACCCTCTGCCAAAGTAAGTACGCTTTCCACGGAGTCCGTCAGACGTTTCTCTATTCCTGGTTTCACGATGAGACGGTCTACAATGATTTCAATATTATGCTTGATGTTCTTTTCCAGAGTGATTTCCTCGGATAATTCATATAGATTACCGTCAATTCTCACCCTTACATAACCACTTCGCTTGGCTCTCTCCAGCAGCTTGACATGAGTTCCTTTTCTTCCCCTGACAACAGGTGCCAGAAGTTGGATTTTGGTGCCCTCAGGAAGATTCATTACCTGATCCACCATTTGATCTACGGTCTGTTTCATAATCTCTTTCCCACAGCTGGGGCAGTGGGGAATTCCGATTCTGGCGTAGAGCAGGCGGAGGTAGTCATAAATTTCTGTCACGGTCCCCACAGTAGAACGGGGGTTGTGGTTTGTGGATTTCTGATCAATTGAAATTGCCGGAGAAAGTCCCTCTATGCTTTCTACATTCGGCTTTTCCATCTGTCCCAGGAATTGTCTTGCATAGGAGGATAAAGACTCCATATATCTCCTCTGTCCTTCTGCATAAATGGTATCAAAGGCAAGAGAAGACTTTCCGGAGCCACTCAGCCCTGTTAGTACTACAAGCTCATTCCTGGGGATATCCAGGCTGATATTTTTTAAGTTATTTTCATTTGCGCCTCGTATTTTAATGTACGTTCTGGCGTCCATTTTTTTTCCCATTTCTGTTCCTTCCTGTTTCCTGTTCAGGCCGTACCGTGCACCACGCTGCACGGCATCGGAGCCATTAAAGTATCAGCTTCAGGACATCCAGCCCCTCGCCATAGGCGACTTAAATGGGCTGGATATCGTTACAGTGCGCACCCGTCGGGTGTGAACTGTAACCCTTCCTGTCAGCTGTCTATATTATTCAAGGTCTTTTTTAATTCTACAAGTTTATCTCTAAGTTCTGCAGCGGATTCGAAATCCAGTTCCGCGGCCGCCTTCTTCATTTGCTTTGATAAATCGGCAATTAATTTCTCCAGTTCTTTTTTACTCATAGATTCCGGATCTTTTTCCAGCTTCAGCTCCTGAGCAGCGACCTTTTTGGAAATACTGATTAAATCACGGACAGCCTTTTGGATTGTCTGAGGTGTAATACCATGTTCTTCATTATACTTCATCTGGATTGTACGGCGTCTCTGTGTTTCTTCCATTGCGGTTCTCATGGATTCTGTGACGATGTCTGCATACATAATAACATGACCGTCTGCATTTCTTGCAGCACGTCCTATCGTTTGAATCAGCGAGGTTGCTGAACGGAGAAATCCCTCTTTATCAGCATCCAGAATAGCTACCAGTGTAATCTCAGGGATATCCAGTCCTTCACGCAGAAGGTTGATTCCCACCAGGACATCAAATACATCCAGGCGCATATCCCGGATAATCTCGGTCCGCTCAAGGGTATCCACGTCAGAGTGCAGATACTTTACCCGTATTCCGACTTCACGCATGTAGTCTGTTAAATCCTCAGCCATCCTTTTTGTGAGCGTGGTAACAAGCACTTTGTTTTTCTTTGAAACTTCCCGGTTTACCTCTCCTATCAGGTCATCAATCTGTCCTTCCACAGGACGGACTTCCACCTGGGGATCCAGAAGACCTGTGGGGCGGATTACCTGTTCGGCCCTCAGAAGTTCATGTGCTTCCTCATAGGGACCCGGGGTTGCAGAGACAAACAGAACCTGATTTATCTTACTTTCGAATTCTTCGAAATTCAGTGGACGGTTATCCTTTGCCGAGGGCAGACGGAACCCGTATTCCACAAGAGTTGTCTTACGTGACTGGTCGCCTGCGTACATTCCGCCGATTTGAGGAATCGTCTTGTGAGACTCATCAATCATAATAATAAAATCATCGGGGAAATAATCAATAAGGGTGTAGGGAGGCTGTCCCGGAGCAAGTCCTGCCATATGGCGGGAATAGTTCTCGATTCCGGAGCAGAATCCTGTTTCCTTGAGCATTTCGATGTCAAAATTCGTGCGCTCTGCAATTCTCTGTGCTTCCAGCAGCTTGTCCTGGCGCTTGAACTCCTTTACCCGTTCTTCCAGCTCTTCCTCAATAGCGGTCACAGCCCTCACAATATTTTCTTTATCTACCACATAGTGTGAGGCGGGAAATATGGCAGCATGTTTCAGTTCATCCTTAATCTCTCCGGTCAGGATATCAATTTCAGTAATTCGCTCTACCTCATCACCAAACCATTCAATGCGGATTGCTGTATCGGCAGAATTGGCAGGGATCACTTCCAGTACATCACCGCGTACACGAAAGGTTCCTCTATGAAAATCCATCTCATTTCTATCGTATTGAATCTCAATCAGCTTTGCCATCACTTCATCCCTGTCCCGAATCATACCCGGACGGAGAGAAACCACCATGTTTTGGTAATCCATCGGGCTTCCAAGGCCATAAATGCAGGAAACACTGGCTATGATAATGGTATCTCTTCGTTCTGCCAGTGCCATAGTGGCAGACAGACGGAGTTTGTCAATCTCATCGTTGATAGCAGAATCCTTGGCAATGTAAGTATCAGATGAGGGGACATAAGCCTCAGGCTGATAGTAGTCATAATAGCTGACAAAATATTCTACTGCGTTATGGGGGAAGAACTCTTTAAATTCTCCATATAATTGTGCCGCTAATGTCTTATTATGGGCTATAATAAGAGTAGGCTTGTTCAACTGCCGGATAACATTGGCCATGGTAAATGTCTTGCCTGAGCCGGTAACACCCAGCAGAGTCTGGCACTGGTTGCCTTCCTGAAAACCCTTCACCAGTTCAGTAATTGCCTGAGGCTGGTCACCGGTAGGGGAATATTCAGATATTAATTCAAAATGATCCATGAAAGCTCCTCCTTTATGAACTCATTTGTAAGCGTAAAAACTTTTGTACTAGATTTGATTATAGCAGAATATATTAAAAAAGTACAGTAAAAAATCGAATGTCTGTTCTGTGTTTTGCATATCATAAGGCATCGCTGTCCGGGTGGGTATAAAAATACTGCCGTTGGTGCCATACTAATATCATCTATGTTAAAAAAACGAATTTTGTAAAAACCATTTTCCTAATCATTAAGAAAAACTAAAAATATGAAAAAAGGGTTTCCATTTTGGGGAAATTTTATTATACTATTGGTGCAACTTTGGAAAAGCTGTGTTAGCAAAACGAATAAACAATACTATACATCTGGAAAATTTCTGCGGTTGGCAGTGAAATACAAATGAGCAGCGAAAAGAGTAATAAGGGTTTGTAATGGAAGGGAGAGTTAAAATGTCTGTAGATATCGGAATAGATTTAGGGACAGCCAGTGTGCTTGTGTATGTAAAGGGGAAGGGTGTTGTACTGAAAGAACCATCAGTGGTGGCATTTGACAGGGATACAAATGTAATCAAGGCAATCGGAGAGGAAGCCCGCCTGATGTTGGGGAGAACACCAGGGAATATTGTGGCCGTACGTCCGCTCCGCCAAGGGGTTATATCTGACTATACTGTGACGGAAAAGATGATTAAATACTTTGTACAGAAATCTTTGGGCAGGAGAACATTTAAAAAACCGCGCATCAGTATCTGCGTGCCAAGCGGGGTTACTGAGGTAGAAAGAAAGGCGGTAGAAGAGGCTACTTTTGCAGCAGGGGCAAGAGAGGTACATCTTATAGAAGAGCCGGTAGCGGCGGCTATCGGGGCTGGAATTGATATTTCAAAGCCTTGTGGAAATATGATTGTAGATATCGGAGGAGGTACGGCAGATATTGCAGTAATTTCTTTGGGAGGAACTGTAGTGAATACCTCCATTAAAATTGCCGGTGACGATTTTGACGAAGCAATTGTCCGCTACATGCGCAAGAAACATAATCTATTGATAGGAGAGCGGACTGCAGAAGATATTAAGATCAAAATAGGGACAACATATCCTCTTGTAGAAGAGGAAAAGATTGAAGTCAGAGGCCGGAATCTTGTGACAGGGCTTCCTAAAACGGTTACGGTAACCTCTTCCGAGACGGAGGAGGCGCTTCGTGAGGCCGCAGGGCAGATTGTGGAGACAGTGATTGCGGTACTGGAACAGACCCCTCCGGAGTTATCTGCGGACATCCTGGACCGGGGGATTGTTCTGACAGGGGGAGGCTCTATGCTTCGAGGCCTGGAAGAATTGATAGAAGAGAAAACAGGGATTCATACGATGACTGCGGAAGATCCCATGAAGGTTGTGGCAATCGGGACCGGGCAGTTTGTGGAGTTTATGAGCGGCAGAAGCGATTTCTAAGGAAGAATGTCGGGATGGGACAGGCTACTTCAAAAGGTGTGGAAGATGATGCCGGAAGAAGTCTGTCTTAACTTATGTATAGAGTATATCTGTTCAGAACCATGAACAGATACACCGCAAGCCCATGAAAATCGCCTTTGGCGATGGGGCTTGCTATTGCGTATTCAATGTTTTCGCACGGACTGTGCATTTACTGCACAGTCCTGTACTGAACAGTTACTATAAAGTACATAAGCACGGAGGAGATACTTGTGGAAGTAGTTACCGGATATGTGGAACATATTGTGTTCCGGAATGATGATAATGGATATACTGTATTCAATCTGGAAAATGAAGAGGGGGAAATGACCTGTGTCGGGAATTTCAACTTTATAAATGAGGGAGAAATGCTGGAGCTGCATGGTGATTTTGTAAATCACAATGTATATGGAAGCCAGCTCAGAGTCAGTTCCCATGAAGTGAAAGAACCGGAAGATCTGGTTTCTATTGAGCGGTATCTGGGCTCAGGTGCGGTAAAAGGTTTGGGCGCGGCTTTAGCCGGAAGAATCGTCAAGAAGTTTAAGAAAGATACCTTCCGCATTATAGAAGAGGAACCGGAGCGGCTGGCAGAAGTAAAAGGAATCAGTGAGAGAAAAGCAAGGGAAATTGCAGGACAGGTGGAAGAGAAAAAGGACATGCGTAAAGCGATGATCTATTTGCAGAAGTATGGAATTTCTACCACCCTGGCTGTTAAAATTTATAAATATTATGGAATAAAGTTATATCAGGTTTTGGAAGAAAATCCTTACCAGCTGGCTGACAACATAGAAGGTGTAGGGTTTAAAACGGCTGATGAAATTGCTTCCAGAGTAGGAATTCATGTAGATTCTGATTTTAGAATCCGAAGCGGTATTTTTTATGCACTGCAGCAGGCAGCAGGAGAAGGGCATATTTATCTTCCGGAACAAGTTCTGATGGCACGCACAAAGCAGCTTCTTGGAGTGGAAATTCAGGACATGGAAAAATATGTTATGGACCTCTGCATTGAGAAAAAGACGGTACTAAAAGAAGTGCAGGGAGAAATCAGAATCTATCCTGCCCGCTATTATTATCTTGAGCTGCATACTGCCAGAATGCTACATGATCTGAATATTGACTGCAATATGCCGGAGGATATTATGGAGAAACGGCTGCAGCAGGTGGAAGAGAAAGAAGCAATTTCTCTGGATCCAATGCAGCACAGGGCGGTCATCGAATCCATCAAGCATGGACTATTGGTCTTAACCGGAGGTCCCGGAACAGGAAAGACCACAACAATTAATACGATGATACAGTTTTTTGAAAGTGAAGGTATGAACATTCTCCTGGCAGCTCCTACAGGAAGGGCTGCAAAACGAATGACGGAAACCACCGGATATGAGGCGCAGACAATTCATCGTCTTTTGGAGGTCAGCGGGAACCCTGAAGAAGAGGGAAATGTAAATGGGTTCATGAGAAACCGCCAGAATCCGCTGGAAACAGATGTGCTGATTATTGATGAGATGTCTATGGTAGATCTGACGCTGATGCACGGGCTTTTGTCTGCGGTGGTGGAAGGAACGCGGCTGATTCTGGTGGGTGATGTGAACCAGCTTCCGTCCGTAGGTCCTGGAAGTGTTCTGAGAGATATTATTGCATCAGCCAGTTTTCCAGTTGTAACATTGACAAAAATCTTCCGCCAGGCAGGAGAGAGCGATATTGTAGTGAATGCCCATAAGATTAATGCGGGCCAGCCGGTTGTATTAAATAATAAGAGCCGGGACTTCTTTTTTTTGAAACGGCAGGAACCGGATGCTATTATCAGTGTGGTCATTACACTGATACAACAGAAACTTCCTAAGTATGTAAATGCTTCCCCTTTAGAAATTCAGGTTATGACACCGACAAGAAAGGGGCTGCTGGGTGTGGAACGTCTAAATACCATTTTACAGAAATATCTGAATCCCCCTTCGCCGGGAAAAGCGGAGAAAGAGCATGGACAGCGCCTGTTCCGTGTAGGCGATAAGGTCATGCAGATTAAGAACAATTATCAGTTGGAATGGGAAATCTGTACAAAATTTGGCCTGACTGTGGATAAGGGCATGGGGATTTTCAATGGTGATATGGGAATCATAACAGCGATTAATGCCTATGATGATACAGTAGAGGTAGAATATGATGAAAAAAGAAAAGTAAAATATTCATTTGAAATGCTGGAAGAACTGGAGCTGGCCTATGCCATAACTGTACATAAATCTCAGGGGAGTGAATACCCTGCTGTCATTATTCCTTTGCTGCAGGGCCCCAGGATGCTGTACAACAGAAACTTGCTCTATACAGCAGTAACACGTGCAAAAAAATGCCTGACAATTGTAGGGAGTGATATAACATTTCAGGAAATGATACAAAACAAAGACGAACAAAACCGCTATACAAGCCTGGCAGAGCATATTCAGGATTTTTAAATCTTCTGTATCCGCCTGTCTGCCCCTTTTGCAGGAAAATATGTTCAGAAGGAGTTTGTGCGGTCTGTATGAAAAAGATTGTATATATTGGAGAACCCCGCTGCATGCGCTGTGGTAAACCGGTGGAAAAAGAAGAGCAGGAATATTGCCGGGACTGCCTGAGACATCCGGCGTCCTATGAGCAGGGGCGCAGCGTGTGGCGGCATTATGCACCTGTTTCCCAGGCAGTATACAGGTTCAAATATAAGAATAAAAGATATTACGGAAGGATATTTGCAGCGGAGATGGCAAAGTCATGCGGCAGTCACATTCACAGATGGGGAATTGAAGAAATTATTCCAGTTCCTCTTCACCCGGCCAGGAAAAGGGCCCGGGGATATAACCAGGCAGATATACTGGCGGAGGAATTGGGCAGGATTCTGGATATTCCTGTGAATAAAAGGGTCCTGTACCGTGTCCGAAACACAAGGCCCCAGAAGAATCTGGATAATATGCAGAGAATCCGTAACCTAAAGGGTGCTTTTGCAGTATCAAAACAGCAGGGGGTGAAAAAGGCTGTACTGCTTGTAGATGACATTTATACAACAGGAAGTACCATACATAAAGCAGCTTATATGCTGAAGCTTGCGGGCGCTGAAAAAGTGTACTTTTTAACTATAAGCATTGGACAAGGGCTCTGAATATATGATATACTAAAAACGATGTTTAAACAGAACTTCCTTAAAATATGTTGGGGTGACAAAATGTTAGATAAAAATCGAATCAGGCTGATGACGAAGATGGCAGGGTATGAGAAGTCTCTGGCACCGGACGATTTAAAAATCAGCAGCTACTATAAAAAGGATTATACGAGTCTTAACACATTGATTACAGCTATTTGGATTACCATTGGATATGTGCTGGCAGCAGGCCTTATTGTAATCAGCAATATAGATGCGTTATTGAAGGATCTCACAATAACAAAGTTTATTATAGCCGTATCAATTGCAGTTGGTGCATATCTTATATTACTAATAATATACTGTGTCTGTGCGTCGGGTTTTTACAGATCAAAGCATAATCAGGCAAAGCAGCGCGTAAAGAAATATTATAGGGATTTATCCCATTTAGGAAAGATGTATATGAAGGAGAAAAAATAAGAATATGAGCACATTACTTGTCTGGAAAGAACAACTGCAGAAAATCTACGCCAGGTTTTCCATCTATATTATAAAAGTATTACAGTTTATTTTGGGACTGTGTGTATTTGGCCTTATCAACTCCAATATTGGCTTTATGAAGGCTGCTTCATCGATACTGTGTACAATTGGGCTTTCAGCAGTCTGTGCATTTCTGCCTTTAGTTGTGATGGTGATTGCGGCCACAGTACTGATAATGCTGCATTTCTATGCATTGTCTATGCCGATAATGCTGGTATCTTTGGTTATTTTTCTTATTATGTACATTTTCTACTTCAGATTCACACCGAAAAGGGCATGGATTGTTCTTTTGACTCCCATTGCATTTTCTTTAAAGGTCCCATTTGTAATTCCGGTAGCCTTTGGTCTTTTAGGAGGACCAATATGTGTATTTCCGGCTGCATTTGGAACAATTGTTTATTATATACTGCATTATGTGAAAATGTCTTCTTCCGCTCTCAAGGGAGGGGATGCAAAAGGATTAGTAGATAGTTTGATGGCATTTGCAAAGCAGTCTTTGACCAATAAAGAAATGTGGGTCATGGTTCTGGCAGTTGTTGTCAGCCTTTTGATTGTATATGCAATCCGCACAAGGTCTGTGGACCATGCGTGGAAGATTGGCTCAGCAGCAGGATCTATCATTGCCATTGTCATTGGAGCTGTGGGAAATGTGGCTTTGGATGTTCATCTCTCATATGGTTCTATGGTATTGAGCGGAGTGCTTGCTTTCGTAGTAGGCTTAGTTTTGGAATTCCTCTTCTTTTCTGTAGATTATTCCAGTACGGAGCGTATGCAATTTGAAGATGATGAATACTATTATTATGTAAAAGCGGTTCCGAAGATTGTCGTGTCTGCGCCTGAGGTAAGTGTAAAACATATTAATGCAAGACAGGAACAATTTGAGGGAGGTGAAGGCGGCAAGGGAACAATGGCTGTCAATACTGCAAACAGAAAAGGAACTGTAAAATCCCGCAGACCGAAAGCAGGGCCTGTTGTTCCTAAAGCAAGAAATAAAGCGGGCAGAGTAGATGCTGGCATTGCAGCAGACGATATTTTGCTGACCAGAAGTCTTACAAAGGAGCTGGGATTAGATAATTTAGATGATAACCCTACAGATGATTCCCGCCGTTTTTAAAAAGAGAGGATTTTGGGTATCTACTTCGCCATAAGTGCAAATAATTAAGACAGGAGGTGGCAGAATGGAACAGTGGATTAGAAATTTTTTTGACAACTATGTAAGTGACATGTACTTTCCGAATGTCCACCTGACTGATGTGATAGAGATTCTCATTGTAACAGTCATTGTATATGAGATTATGCTTTGGATGAAAAATACAAAGGCCTGGATGCTCTTAAAGGGAATGATAGTCCTTGCAGCGTTTATATTACTGGCTGCAATTTTTCAGATGCATACAATATTATACCTTGCTAAAACGTCTATCAACGTGCTGGCAATTGCCGCCGTGGTCGTGTTTCAGCCAGAATTGCGTCGTGCCTTGGAAAAGCTGGGAGAAAAGAATCTGTTGAGTAATATCAATCCATTTGACAGAAGCAAGGATAATCAAAGATTTTCTGATGAGACACTGGAAGCTCTTGTCAAATCATGTTTTGATATGGGAAGTGTGTCTACGGGTGCTCTGATTGTTGTGGAGCAGGCTATCCGGCTTACAGAATATGAGATGACAGGGATTGAACTGGACTGTAAAGTTTCAACTCAGATTTTGCTGAATATATTCGAACATAATACACCGCTTCACGATGGTGCGGTCATTGTACGGGGAGACAGAATCACATCTGCCACCTGCTATCTGCCGCTTTCAGATAACATGCAGATTAGCAAAGAACTGGGAACCAGGCACAGGGCCGCACTTGGAATGAGTGAGGTAAGCGATGCCCTGATTATCATTGTATCAGAAGAGTCAGGTCAGGTTTCAGTCGCAATGGGAGGACAATTGGTAAGAGGAATTACGCCTGAATATCTTGCGTCAAGGCTGAGTCAAATCCAGTATAGAACTTCTGAACATAAGAAATTTACTATATGGAAAGGACGGCAGAGGCATGAAGAAGTATAAGTTTACGAATAATCTGGGGCTGAAGGTTATGGCTCTTGTTTTTTCTGCTTTCCTGTGGCTGATAGTTGTAAATGTTGACGACCCGGTGGAAACATCCACTTTCCGTAATATCCCTGTTACAGTAAAAAATCCGGAAATTGTAACAAATGAAGGAAAAACATATAAAATACTGGATGATACGCAGACCGTAAGCGTTGTTGTGAAGGCAAAGCGTTCTGTTTTATCCAAGCTGTCCGCCAATAATATTGTTGCAACAGCAGATATGAGTGAGATGCAGATTGATTCGCTGATTCCCATCAGAGCTACGATTCCGGGATATGAGGGCCGTTATACCACCGAGGTAATGCCGGTCAATTTGAGAGTAAAGACTGAAGACCAGACAAAAAATGTATTTCCTCTGACGGTCAGTGCATCAGGTACTCCAAGAGATGGCTTTGTGGTGGGTGAAATGACCACAAATCCTGAAAAAATAACAGTTCGCGGTGCGGAATCACTGGTCAACAGTATAGATAAGGCAGTTGCAAAGGTAGATGTATCCGGTTTGTCCAAGACAACTGTACTGCAGGCAGAACTGATATATTATGACAGTAATGGAAATGTGGTGGATAGGTCTCAGTTAAAAGACAATCTGGGAAGCGACGGAATTACAGTAAATGTTCAGATGCTTAACACAAAAAGTGTGGCTTTAAATTTTGGCGTTTCTGGTATTCCAGAAGAGGGATATATTTTCAGCGGACTTACTTGTGAGCCTGATAAAATACAAGTATCCGGAACGGCAGAGGTTTTGGAGGGCTTTGAGGAACTAGAAATTCCGGCATCAGAGATAGATATAACCGGAGCAGCGGAAAAGCTGGAAAAGACGATAGATATCCTGCCCTACCTGCCTGAGGGAACCCAACTGGTGGATGAAACTGCAAATAATATTGTTGTGACAATATCCATTGAACAGGAAGGGACACGGACGATAGAGCTTTCGGTAGAAGCTATCCGTGTGAATAACCTGCAGAATAATCTTAGGGTATCTTTTGATGAAAATACGGATATAGAATTGCAGTTTAAAGGTATTCAGGAGGTCCTGGACAGCCTGGATATCAGGAATGCAGCCTCTATAGATTTAAAAGCATATACAAAGCCGGGCACATACGAAGTACCGGTAAATATAGAAACGGCGGCGAATATTACCCTGACGAAGAAGCCCACTGTAAAGGTGGTCCTGACAGAGAAGGATGAGAAAACGGAGCAGGAAGAAACAACAGAGAACAGATAATAGGAGGGACAGCTTAGAGATGGTTAGTGAAAAAGTTACAATTAAGAATCCAACGGGTCTGCACCTCAGACCGGCAGGGTTGTTCTGCAAAACTGCTATGCAGTATGGAAGTAAAATCACCATAGAGAAAAAGACAAAAACGGAGGATATAACTGCAAATGCAAAGAGTGTCCTGAGCGTTTTGGGGGCATGTATCAAAAGTGGGGATGAAATCAAAATTGTGTGTGAGGGCGAAGATGAAGAAGCAGCCCTCAGAGAAATGATACGCATTGTAGAAGACGGTTTAGGAGAATAAAACGGCAGGTTGTGCCGGAAAAAAGATAAGGAGAAGATAATGAGTAAAGCTACATTAGTGATCATGGCGGCAGGTATTGGAAGCAGATTCGGAGGAGGCATCAAACAACTGGAGCCGGTGGGACCAAATGGGGAAATTATCATGGATTACTCCATTTATGATGCTATAGAAGCAGGATTTGATAAGGTTGTATTTGTAATCAGGAAGGATCTGGAGAAAGATTTCAAGGAAGTAATTGGTGGCCGTATCGAAAAGATTGTGAACGTGGATTATGCCTATCAGGAAGTAGATGACATACCTGATATATATAAAGAGAGATTCCAGGGAAGAACAAAACCCTGGGGGACTGGACAGGCCATTCTTTGCTGTAAGGACGTGGTAGATGCACCGTTTCTTGTGATCAATGCGGATGATTATTATGGAAAGCAGGCTTTTAAGGAAGGTTATGAATACTTGACAGGGGGAGCCTGTAAAGATAGTCTGGAAATCTGCATGATTAGCTTTGTACTGAAAAATACACTTAGTGATAACGGGGCAGTGACCCGTGGTGTATGTAAAGTTGATGATAAGGGAATGCTTTCCCAGATAGTGGAGACGCAAAATATAGAGAAGGTGAATGGCAGAGCCGTTGTGCAGAAAGCAGACGGAATGCAGGAGATAGATTTAGAGTCTCCGGTATCCATGAACATGTGGGGATTAAGGCCGGAGTTTTTCCAGATATTAGAACAAGGGTTTCGGGAATTTTTAGGTAAGGTAGATGAGTCAGACCTGAAGGCCGAATATCTGCTTCCTACTATGATAGGAGATTTGCTGAAGAAAAATAAACTGGATGTTAAAGTACTGAGATCAAAGGACATGTGGTTTGGAGTAACTTATAAGGAAGATAAAGATGCTGTGGTTTCAGCAGTAAGGGGACTGATTGATGCGGGAGTATATCCGGAGAAGTTATTTGAAAGTTAAGGATGAGAAGAGCATGTGTATCCAAAAGGGTACATGTGCTTTTGTGTGTTTATAAGTAGAGAGGGAGAATACGAAGAGGGGACAAGCTGACATATGAAATGGAAGAAAGGAATTTGCCTTTTAGCGGCGATGCTGGTAAGTGTTTCTAATATCAGTTATGCAGAGGATATAGAAAATAGTACCGAAACATATGAAGATGGGACTACTGGGATTGGAATGGATGAGGGGCAAAATTCAGAACAAGATGCCAGTCAGAATTTGGAACAGAATGCAGGTCAAGATCCAAGCCAAAGTACTGAACAAAGTGCAGCTCAAAACACAGGGCAAAGTACTGAGCAAAATGCAGGTCAGAGTCTAGAGCAGGATATACCGCAGAGTATGGAACAAGATGAAAGAGAGTATGTTGTCTGGGGACAGGGGAAGGGTATTACACCGGAAACTCTGGATAGCAGGGATGACCAGTTTGCTCCTGTTTTTTCAGATTTGGTGATAGTCAAGGTAGAAACCTCTCTAAAGAATAAAATTGAGACTTATTGGAAAAAGAATACTGAGGAAATTAATTTTGGTCAATTAATAAGTCAGGGACAAATACAAAATACAAAAGTTGCCTTTTATGAGTATGAGAATGCCATGATTTTCACTTCAGACTATGGAACCTATAGTATACGGCTTCCTATGCTGAATACATTTATTTCCAGTGGAGGAGTAGAGAGTCTTGGGGTCCCTCTCGGGGAACAGATTATAAAAAATGGCCATGCTTATCAAAAGTTTGAAAAAGGAACTGCGTCATGCAGGATAGAGAAGTGTGCAGATACTTTAGTAGTGCGCAGGAGAAATGTCTATTACTTCAAAAATACATTGGGTAATGGTGAAGCAGATAAAGTGGTGGCATATGGCAAAGCAGGGGATGAAGTACTAGTCGGAGACTGGGACGGAGATGGTCTGGATACCCTCTGTGTGAGAAGAGGAAATACCTATTATTTTAAAAACAGCATATCCAGCGGAGAAGCAGACTCAGTGATACAATATGGTAAAGCAGGAGATGAAGTACTGGTTGGAGACTGGGATGGAGACGGTCTTGACACGCTCTGTGTAAGAAGAGGAAATACCTATTATTTTAAAAACAGCATATCCAGTGGAGAAGCTGATTCTGTCATACAATATGGCAGAGCAGGAGACAAGGTACTGATTGGAGATTGGAACGGAGATGAATTAGATACGCTCTGTGTGAGACGGGGAAAAGAGTACCATTTTAAAAACAGCATATCCAGTGGCGCCGCAGATTCTATCATAATATATGGAAAAGCAGGAGATGAAGTTCTGGTAGGAGATTGGGATGGAGACGGTATGGATACGCTTTGCGTGCGGAGACAAAATGCATACTACATAAAAAACAGTATTCAAAGTGGTCCTGCAGATTTAACTGTTCTTTATGGAAAAGCAAATGATGTCACCTACACAGGAGCCTGGGCTTCACAATCCAAAATAGAGAAAAATAATGCAGAAAATCTGAGCTTTAACAATTCTCAGGGCTTTAATTATAGTAGGCTGACCCAGGCCTTTGCGGGGAATAGTGTGAATTCAACTGCTTTTCGGAAAAGCGCCGTAACAACACATGTGGATGCCGGCGGGAATCAGATTCAATATTGTGCATACTATGATTCTGATGGAACAATTGTACTTGCCAGGCGAACCAATGCAGGGGAATGGAGTTATCAGTGGACAGACTTTAAAGGTGATATCGCGGATGCACACAATGTGGTATCTCTGGCAGTTGATGGAGCCGGCTATCTTCATATGGCATGGAGCCGGCATGCAGGAGCATTGATGTATGCAAAATCAGAATCTCCCGGAACGATGACAATGATTCCAGGACAAATGATAGGGACCCTGGAGAACAACGTGACATATCCGGAATTCTATGTGCAGCCTTCCGGGGATATGTTTTTCTTATACAGAAACGGAAGTTCAGGAAATGGAAACATAGTTCTGAACAGATATAGCGTATCATCAGGAAGCTGGCAGAGAGTACAGGATAATCTGATTTCCGGAGAAGGAAGAATTTCTCCTTATTGGCAGGCGTGTGTTGATAGTATGGGCAAATTGCATATATCATGGGTTTGGAGAGAAACCGCGGATGCCTCTACAAATTATAACTTGTCGTACGCAGTTTCCTCAGATGCAAGTGGTAGCACTTTTGTGAATTCGTCTGGTGAAGTGCAGACATTGCCGATTACAGAAGACAGAGCGAAGCCAATCTATCATATTCCAAAGGGGAGTGCATTGATTAACCAGACCGCTATGACAGCAGACGGGGAGGACAAGCCATATATCATCTCCTATTGGAGGGTAAATGGTGTAGTCCAGTATAATGTAATCCGTTTTACCGGAGAACAATGGATTATCTATAACACTGATATCCGAAATAGCAACTTTGATCTGTCCGGGGCAGGCACCAGGCAACTTCCCTGTGCCAGACCGCAGATTCTGGTGAATGGGGTAGGGGAAGATGTAGATATTTATGTGCTTTTTCGGGATGATGAGAGAGGCGGAAAGGCCTCTATTGCAAAATTAAGCTTGCAAGGTATGGAAATTATAACAGAAAAAATGATTGATATAACAGGTTCATCTTTAGAAGAGTGGGAACCCAATTATGATATTGCACTGTGGAATCAAAGTAAGAAAATCAACATTTTCATGCAGAAAGAATACTTTACTGCAGATGGAAAGGAAAGTAAAAATCAAACAGAGTACATATATGTAACAGATGTGACTTCATTTTTAAATGAATAGGGGAGAAATGAAACCAGATTACAATGGAAGGTAATGATGAAATTACAGAAAGGACAAACGATAAGGGTGAGTATATGAAAAAACGATGGCTAGCAATCGGATTGAGTATTTGTCTGGCTTTAAGCATGTTTTCTACGCTGGACGTACGGGTTTCTGCGGAGGATGCAGGAGTGGCTCCGGCAGAGGAAACTATAGTTCCTCCAGAAGAAGGTGAAACAACTTTAGTGGAAGACGAAACAGCTATACCGGCGCAGGAGGGGGATGTTTCTGAAGACGAAAAGGAGGAAATGTCAGAGGAAAATGAGGCTGATATTTCAGCGGAAGAGAATGCGGTGCCGTCAGAGGAAGAGAGTGTTACTCCTGTGGAAATCCAGATAATGGATGAATATGGAAATATTACTTACATCATGGATGAGGTTTCGCCGGTGGTGGAGGAACCTTCTATGAGAGCACGGACATTTGATGTTAGTGATAAGGTAGTGAACTTACGGGCAAAAAAAAATGGTACGGCGGCGGATGTTAAAAATCCTATGAACTATACGGAATACGGAACAGGAAAAAAAGGGTACGTATATGGATACATGGGGGCGGATGCGGCATACCTGGGTACTGAAAACGGCAAAGTCAAATTTATGATTAGCGGTGTCATTGGGATGGTAAATGAAGCAGAGGTGCAAGTGGTAAGTCAAAGCGCTGAAAAAGTCAGCAGTTACTATGCAAATGGGACCAGCCTTATACATATAATCTGTTCCAATATGAATGCTGCTCCTAATGACTACAGAAGCGAGTTAAATGTTGGACCGCAACAGTCGTACATGAAAACAGGGACAAAGTATTATAGTTATGACGGACATTACTTTTATACAGATTACTCAGTTATGCTGGCTGATTATAGAAATAACACAAGAAGCCGATCTATCAATGCGCAAAGTCCTTATTACAATTATTATCAGTATCTGCCTTTTAGAAGCACGACTGGTTACACTGCCACACAATTGAGCAGCAAAATCAATGCAAAAACGAATAACAGTTCTAAAATCTGGAATCTTGGAAACAGCTTGATTACCAATCAGAATACATATGGAATAAATGCTCTTCTGGCGGCAGGGATTGCGGCAAACGAAAGTGCTTGGGGGAGAAGTGATATTGCCCAGGCAAAAAACAATATTTTTGGTTTAAATGCTGTTGATAATTCTCCGGGAACCAGTTCCGATACATATTCCACAGTGGATGCATGTGTCAAAAACTTTGCAGAAGGCTGGATGTCAAAGAGATACTTGAACCCCAATAATGAAAATTATTATGGTGGCTTTTTGGGAAATAAAGCCAGTGGAGTTAATGTAAAGTATGCCTCTGACCCCTACTGGGGTGAAAAAGCAGCAGCCATTGCGTGGGGGTTGGACTCAGAAGGGAAAGACAGGTATAAATATACTCTCGGGGTAAAGGACGTTATCAGTGGTACCGGATATATAAATTTGAATGTGAGGAAAGAAAGCAATGCTTCTTCTGCACAGCTCTTTACAGCAGGGCCCCAGACAGATCATTCTTTTCTTATCTTAGGACAAAGTAGTGAATTCTACAAAGTACAGAGCGATCCGGTATTGAACAGCGGGAGAACAGGAATTGACGGCTCTACTGGAAGATATGATTTTTCCAAGATGTATGCATATGTAAGCTCTAACTATGTGACTGTAGTATCCGGAAAAGTAAATCAGGGAACACCTGGAGAAGGCACTTCGCCTCCAGGTAAAACAGCAGATACATTAGCTGTGCGCAGAGGAAATACTTATTATTTTAAGTATTCCCTATCAGATGGAGTCGCTGATTTAACAGTTCCCTACGGAAAAGCAAGTGATGAAGTGCTCATCGGCGATTGGGATGGGGACGGAGTGGACTCTCTGTGTGTACGCCGGGGAAATATTTACTACTTTAAAAACGGTTTATCCGGTGGAGAAGCTGATTATGTGGTAAGATACGGCAGGGCAGGCGATGAGGTTCTGGTAGGAGACTGGGACGGAAATGGCGTGGATACGCTATGTGTGCGGCGAGGCAATACCTATTACATTAAAAATAGTCTGTCAGATGGTGAGGCGGACATTACGGTGCTGTATGGCCGGGCAAATGATACAGTCTTAGTAGGTGACTGGGATGGGGACGGAACAGATACATTATGTGTGCGCAGAGGAAATGTCTATTATTTTAAAAACAGCTTGTCAAATGGTGAGGCGGATTCTGCCATTCCATATGGAAGAGCCACAGACCAGATACTAACCGGAGACTGGGATGGAGATGGCAAAGATACTCTGTGTGTACGGAGAGGCAATGCATATCATATTAAAAACGGTATTGCTGAAGGTGTGGCTGATCAAGTAGTCTTATATGGAAAAGCAGATGATATCACATATGCGGGAAGATGGAAAAAATAAGGTATATTATGAGTTGTATAAGAAGGAGAAATGGCTTGAGAAGGAAGAGTAGAAAAATACTGGTTGGAATCTTGGGAATATGTATATTGATGGGCAGCATATCTGCCAGTTTGCCTGTCTATGCAGAAGGTGAGGCGACACAGGATATCTCCCAGGAGATAATTATAGAGGAATCTGCTGAAGGTGCATACAATGAAATTCCGGAGACAGCAGGAATGGAAAATGAAGATATAGAAAGCGACGGTATAGGGGACCCGGGAACAGAAGAAAGTATTACGAATATTCAAGAACAGGATGGCCTTGGGGAACAGAGCGAAATGATGAAAAATAGCTGGCGTTACCAAAAGGGAGAGTTAATTAGAACTCCGCAGCTCCAGGCAAGAACAGCCTCTTATCCTTATGCATGGCAAAAAGTGAATGGCGCTTATGTAAATAGTATTGGCAATCCAATTGAGGGGGCTGTGAAAAAAGGGATTGATGTTAGTTATGCACAAGGAGAGATTAATTGGGAAAAAGTAAAGGCTGATGGAATAGAGTTTGCTATCATTCAATGTGGATTTGGAAACGATCATTCTTCTCAAGATGACAAGTACTGGGAACGTAATGCCTCAGAATGCGAACGCCTAGGTATTCCCTATGGGGTTTATCTCTTTTCTTACGCAACAAATACAGCCATGGCAAAAAGCGAGGCAGAGCACGTGCTTAGATTAATCAGAGGACGCAATCTATCCTATCCAGTTTATTTTGATATGGAAATTAAAGCAGTAGAGAGTAAAACTGCAGCAGAGAAAGGGGAAATAGCAAAGACCTTTTGTGATATAGTGTCAGCAGCGGGATATAAGGTCGGAATTTATGCAAACTTATATTGGTGGGATACATATCTTACTAGCCCAGTATTTAATAACCCTTCCTGGTCCAAATGGGTTGCACAGTACAATACAACCTGTAGTTATAATGGCCCTTATGATATTTGGCAATGTTCAGATACAGGAAGAGTGGCAGGAATTAATGAAGATGTAGATTTGAATTTTCTGATGAATGCAGACCTGGCACCGCAGGATCCAGATGAAGATATTGCGGGAACAACCTTAGCTGTAAGGAGGGGCAATAAATATCATATTAAGTACTCACTGAAAAATGGGGAGGCAGATTTGGTAGTCCCTTATGGATATTCGACTGATGAAGTTCTCGTCGGAGACTGGAATGGAGATGGGGTGGACACTCTTTGTGTGCGCAGGGGTAACACTTATTATTTTAAAAACAGTTTGTCAAGCGGAGAGGCGGACATAGTAGTCTCCTATGGAAAAGCTAATGATGTGGTGCTTGTCGGAGATTGGGACGGGGACGGAGTGGATACACTTTGCGTGCGCCGGGGAAATGCTTATCATATTAAAAATAACTTTGAGCCCGGAGTGGCTGACCAGGTCGTTCTCTATGGAAAAGCAGGAGATTCTGTACTGGTGGGAGATTGGGATGGAGATGGAAAAGATACTATTTGTGCGCGCCGGGGAAATACATATTACTTTAAAAACAGTTTATCCGAAGGAGAGGCAGACTCTGTGATCAAGTATGGTTGGGCTTCAGATTCTATATTAGTGGGAGACTGGAATAATGATGGAGTGGACACACTTTGTGTAAGAAGAGGAAATGCTTATCACATTAAAAATTCCATTCAAATTGGGGAAGCAGATAAAGTTGTGCTGTATGGAAGAAAAGATGATGTCACTTATGCAGGTAAGTGGAAGTAACCATAAAAGAATAGCGAGAAGGCGGTGTTTGTTAAAAATGGCAGCACCGCTTTTTCTTAATTATATATTTCATTACAGGAACAGGGAGCTCATAGGAAGAACTGCACGAAGATGGAAATTCACCGGTTGCTAGAGAATAGAAATAGTGTTATACTTTACAAATGTGAAAAGGCGTTTTCAGAGACATGAAGGAGAAAGATGAATGAATTATGCAGTGATATTCGCAGGAGGAACTGGCACGAGAATGAACACAAAAACACGTCCAAAACAGTTCCTTACATTACACGGAAAAGAAATCATTATATATACACTGGAACATTTCGAGAACCATCCGGACATAGACGGAATTTCGGTTGTTTGTATTGCAGAATGGATAGACTATCTAAAAAAGCTATTGGATAAATACCAGATAAAAAAGGTGAAATGGATTTCGGCCGGCGGCAGTACAGGACAGGAGTCTATCTATAATGGCCTCAATGCTATGCGCGAGGATATTGGCGGAGATTCTATTGTTCTGATTCATGATGGTGTCAGGCCGCTAATAAATGAAAAGCTCATCTCTGAGAATATCAAAATGGCAAAGGAAAAAGGTTGTGCGGTTACTGTTGTACCGGCAACAGAGACCGTGATGCTGGTGGATGAAAATGAGCAGATTGTGCAGAGCGTTGACAGGCATAAGTGCCGGGTTGTGCGTGCCCCCCAGAGCTTTGTTTATCAAAATCTTCTGAAGGCACATGACCGGGCAAGAGAGATGGGGGTCGATAATATGATTGACTCTGCCACAATGATGTCTGAAGCAGGGTATACTTTATATCCGGTAGTCGGAAAAGCTGATAATATAAAGATAACTACTCCCTCTGATTTTTATACCTTTCGGGCAATTGTGGAGGCGGAGGAAAATTCACAGATTTTTGGATAAAATTGTATAACAATGGATGGCGATAATTATGGAAGAATTTTACGATAAAATAACACTGCAAAAAGTGCAGCAAACACAGGCTGGAATTTTAAAAGATGTTTTAGCTTTGTGTGAAAAGTACAAGATTGATACTTTTATTATTTTCGGGAGCGCACTGGGCGTCATACGCCACCAGGGCTTCATTCCCTGGGATGATGATATTGATATTGGAATATTCCGGGAAGACCTGGAGCGCTTTGAAAAAGCAGCAGAAGAAGAGCTTGGGGATAAATATGAATTTCTTACTTGTGAAACAAATAAAAATTATGCTTGTACAGTGACACATTTTCAGAAAAAGGGGACAAAGTTTATCTCAAGAGATGTGAAAAATTGTGATTACATTCCAGGAATTAATATTGATATTTTTGTATATGATCATCTTGCAGACGGATATATAGCAAGGAAATATCAGTATTTTATGACCTGGTTTTTAGGACGTCTTCTTTATCTTAGCGGAAAAGGAACTCCTTTTATCCCTTATCACGGATTAAAGAAGAGGACGGCAGAATTTATCTGCAATATGGTACGCCTTTGTCTCAGGATACTCCATATTACTCCTATAAAGGTTTACCGAAGGTTTCAAAAAGTTTCACAGAGGTACAATCACAAGCGTACTGAATATTATGCAGCCTTTGAGACTCCTAAGCCATGGGTTAATGCTATGAAAAAAAGTGATGTTTATCCTATGCAGAGAAAGCCTTTTATGGATTTTTATGTGAACATCCCCCAAAATACGGATCAGCTTTTGACCAGAATTTTTGGGGATTATATGAAACTGCCCCCGGAGGAAAAGCGTGTAAATCACAGGCCATATGTGATAGAGTTTGGAGAAGAACAATAAAAAGCCTATTTGGAGGCAAATAAATATGCAGCAAAAGTCAATTACCTTTAATCTCATAGCAAATGGAATAAAGACGCTGATGAGTGTACTGTTTCCGCTCATTACATTTCCCTATGCTTCAAGAATCCTGGGGTCTGTTGGTATCGGGAAAGTGGGATATGCCAGTTCCATTATTACTTACTTTGCTTTAATAGCCTCCCTGGGAATCAGTACTTATGCAGTACGAGAAGGTGCCAGGATACGGGATGACAAGGAAAAGTTTAATAAATTTGCAAAAGAAATATTAAATATCAACCTGTGTACGACTCTTATTTCCTATATATTATTAATAGTGTTTTTGAACTTGCCGATCCTGCAGGGATATAAAAAGCTGCTGATTATATTCAGTGCCGGAATTGTGTTTACAACGATAGGTATGGAGTGGCTTTTTATCATCAAGGAGGAGTACTCCTATATTACGAAACGTGCCATTTTATTTCAGTTTGTATCACTGGTACTGCTATTCTTGCTGGTAAAAAGCAGAGAGGATTATTTTTGGTATGCGGCACTGACGGTGATTTCGTCTGGTGGATCAGCCATTTTAAATTTATGGCATTCCAGAAAGTTTATTGATTGGCGAGAAAAGCAATCTTGTGAATATAGGAAGCATTTAAAACCAATTTTTTTAATCTTTGGGACAAGCCTTGCCTCCAGTATCTATATGACACTGGATACAACGATGCTTGGAGCAATGAAGGGTGATGCTGCCGTAGGTGTATATACAGCAGCAATAAAAATTAATTTGGTAATCAGCACTCTGATTGGTACGATATCAGCTACAATTCTGCCCAGAGTGTCCTACTATATAGGAAATGGACTGAAAAAGGAATATGAAAGACTGCTGAAGTCATCTATGGATGTGCTTTTAATGATATCAATACCTGCTGCGGTTGGTATGATGTGTACTAGCGATATCTTGATATTATTGTTTAGCGGCAAAGAATTTTTGGGTGGAACCCTGGCAGCAAAGATTCTATCGGCCAGGGTTATAGTTGGAGCGGTGAACAGGGTACTTGCATATCAGGTATGTACACCGTACAAGAAGGACAAGGAAGTACTGACATCGACAATCGGCGGGGCTGTGTTTAATTTAGTGGCAAATATAGTGTTGATTCCGACAGTAGGTGTAACGGGGGCTTCTATTGCCACGCTTTTTTCGGAGTTTATTGTGTTTTTCATACTGACTAACTATGTTAGAAAAATTGTGGAAGTAAAAACCCTGTATAAGAGGCTTCCGGTTTACCTTGCGGCAAGTATCTGGTTTTTTATTGCACGCTGGTGTGCGGATCGGTTGGTTGACAGTCAGGTTTCCAGGCTGTTTATCACAGTAGCGGTCTGTGTATTCGGATATTTTGCAATTCTATTGCTGATAAAGGATCCATATTTACATGAGTATAAAAATAAAATTATAAAGAAAATTAGAGCAGTGACAGGAAAATAATCACTTTATTATCGGGGAGGAAAAGGAACGTGAGAATTGTGGTAGCGGGCATCGGCTATGTTGGATTATCAAATGCAATATTATTGTCACAGAATCATGAGGTATATGCGTATGATATTTCAGAAGAGAAAGTGAATTTAATTAATGCACGTAAATCGCCTCTTCAGGATAAAGAAGTAGAAGAATTTCTGGGATACAAAAAATTAAATCTGCATGCAGGGATAACCTTGCAGGAGGAACTGCAAAATGCAGATTACGTGATTATTGCTACACCTACCAACTATGACCCGGATAAAAACTACTTTGATACTTCTTCAGTAGAATCAGTAATTGAAAAGGTACTGGAGGTGAATTCACAGGCAGTTATTGTAATTAAATCCACAGTGCCGGTAGGATACACGGAAAGATTAATTGAAAAGTATAGTAAACATAGTTTTCTATTTTCCCCGGAATTTTTAAGAGAAGGACATGCTCTATACGACAACCTGTATCCTTCCAGGATTGTAGTGGGTGCGCCAAAGGGAAATAAGTTACTTCATCAGAAGGCACAGGAATTCTCAAAGCTTTTGGAAGAAGGGGCAATGAAAGAAGATATTACTGTTTTGATTACGGATACAACAGAAGCTGAAGCAATCAAGCTGTTTGCCAATACGTATCTGGCCCTAAGGGTTGCGTACTTCAATGAGTTGGACACATATGCAGAAACAAAAGGGTTGGATACAAAGCAGATTATTGAAGGTATTGGATTAGACCCACGTATAGGAAACCATTATAACAATCCGTCTTTTGGATACGGAGGGTATTGTCTTCCAAAAGACACAAAACAGCTGCTGGCTAATTATAATGATGTGCCAAATGATATTATGACGGCCATTGTGGAAGCAAACCGTACACGAAAAGACTTTGTAGCAGCTCAGATATTAAAACGAAATCCCAAAACAGTAGGTGTTTACAGACTGACAATGAAAGCGGATTCGGATAATTTCAGACAGTCTTCCATTCAAGGAGTGATGAAAAGGCTGAAAGGTGAAGGAATCAGGGTGATTGTTTATGAGCCGTCGATTAAAGAAAAGGAATTTTATCATTCGGAGGTAGTGGAGAGCCTTGAAAGATTTAAAGAAGCAGCAGATGTAATTATTGCTAACCGTTATGATAGAATATTAGATGATGTAAAAGAAAAAGTATATACGAGAGATGTTTTTTATCGGGATTAGGAGTAAATCTATGACAGAGCGGATGAAGCTAACAGAGGAATGTTTTAAAAGTTCAAAACAGCAGGAAGACCTTGAGATGATTGCAGACAGCGGTATTGATTTTGACGTGTATAAAAATACCACTGTATTTGTTACGGGGGCAACCGGGCTGATTGGATCTTCCCTTGTAAAAAGCCTTTTGTGCGGCAATCGGAAGAACAATTTAAATGTTCGTGTGATTGCAGGTGTGAGAAGCCGTAAGAAAGCAGAGCAGATATATGGAAGGTCAATAAAAAGAGATGATATAGAATTATACATTGGTGATATTATAGAGCCGGTGGATTATAAAGATGATATAGATTATATTTTCCACACCGCAAGTGTCACTACATCAAAAACAATGGTGGATCATCCGGTATGTACAATAGAAACTGCCTATCAAGGAACACGGAATATCTTAGAGTTCGCCAAAGAAAAACAGGTTAGAGGAGTGGTTTATGTATCTTCGATGGAGGTGTATGGCAGGCCGGATTCTGAGCTTGAGTATATCTCAGAGAAGGATTTGGGATATATAGACATTAGCAGTGTTAGGAGCAGCTATTCAGAAGGGAAACGGATTTGCGAATGTTTATGTACGGCATATGCTTCGGAATATGGGGTACCTGTGAAAATTGCCAGACTGGCCCAGACTTTTGGGGCTGGAGTATTGCCCAGTGACAGCAGGGTATATATACAGTTTGCAAAAAGCGCAATTCACGGAGAAGATATTATACTGCATACAGAAGGTACATCGGAAGGAAATTATTGTTATATAAGGGATGTCATAAAAGCATTACTTCTTTTAGGGTGCAAAGGCGAAAAAGGTGAAGCCTATAATATTGTAAATGAAAATACGCATATGCAGATAAGAGAGATGGCAAAGCTGGTAGCAGAGAAAATCAGCGGTGGAAAAATCAAGGTGAAGTTTGAAATACCAGAATCTGTATTGTCATTCGGTTATGCACCATCTGTTAAAATGAAGTTAAGCAGCGCAAAGATGCGGGAGTTGGGCTGGCAGCCGGAGGTTGATTTACAGGAGATGTATGAACGGATGATTTTTGACATGATATTGGGAGAATAATTTATGGAATTAGTAAGTATTATCGTTCCGGTATATCATGTACAGGATCATTATTTAAGGGCATGTATAGAAAGCATTCTTCAACAGGAGTATCAAAAGATAGAATTGATTCTTGTGGATGATGGCTCTAAGAATAATGAGGGGCTCATATGTGATGAATATCGAAATGCAGATGAAAGAGTTAAGGTAATACATCAGGAAAATCAAGGGGTATCAGCGGCACGAAACCGCGGAATGCGGGAAGCAGAGGGAACGTGGATTTGTTTTGTAGATGCTGATGATTGGATAGAAAAAAATATGATAAAGGAAGTCCTTGAAAACATGGCGGGCAGGGCTCCGGATATGGTGGTGTGGAATCTTTATTTTAATTATCCAAGCCGTGAGATTATAAGAAAAAATTATCCTGAATCTATATGGGTGGAGGAGCCCCAGAGATTGGAGGAGGCCAGACTTTTCCTACTAAGAACCATTGCAGTAAGGAAAAGGGAATTGAAAATTCCTACGTTAGGTATGCCGGTTTGTCATTTATATAAAAGAAAAATTATTGAAAAACACGATATTACCTTTGATATCTCCTTCAAACAAGGAGAAGATAAGCTTTTTAATTATCAATATTACATGCATATCCGGAATTTTTTGTATTTGAATTTACCACTGTATCATTATAGAATTCATCAGGAATCTACAACTCACACTTTTTTTAGGGAGCATGTAGAGACCTCAACAAGAATACTGAAAAAGTATTACGAAATCGAACCTGAAATTCAAAATAATTTTGAGTTTCGAAATACTTATTATATACGGGTAATGTATATTGCCTGGTTTTTGATAGGAAGATATTATTTGAAAAAAGGGGGCAGAATGACAGCGTTGATACGGGAGTTTTCTGTCCTGATGAGGACAGAACCATACAGAGAAGCAATCAGAAATGCAAAGCTGTCGGATATGGAATTTTCTATGACAAAAATAAGAATGTTAATGCTTAAATATCATATGTATCGCTTCCTTTTTGGGGATATATGGTTGGAAAACAAGAAAAAGTAGATTGGTAATAATAGAGGAATGAAAAGTGGAAATAGTATTTGTAATATTACATTACATGGCGCTAAAAGAGACCGAGCAATCTGTAAGGTATATCAGAGACAATTTGGATACTGATAACTATCATATTATTATTGTGGATAATGCTTCCAGTAATGGGACGGGGGCAAAATTGCGGGATATTTATGAGAATGAGCCGGATATAACTGTGATTGTTAACTCGCAAAATCAAGGATTTGCAAGAGGAAATAATGTAGGGTTTCTCTATGCAAAACAAAAATGGAATCCCCGATATATTGTTTTGATGAACAATGATGTATTTCTGACGGAAAGGTCTCTAATAAAAAAGATAAATAAAGAGTATACCTATAGCCATTTTTCCGTATTAGGCCCCATGATTATGACAAAAGACGGTCGGTGTGATGTAAACCCACAGAGAGCAGAGTTTTCTGATGTAAAAGAGATTGACAGAAAAATACAGCATTATAGAAAAGATTTGAAGCGGTATCAATACCATTATGCACCGCTTTATTACAAACTTGCATCAATCAAGGGGATTTTATTTGGAAAACAGAAGAGTACCGCAAAGGAATATTTAAAACGGAAAGAAAACGTAAAACTGCATGGTTGTTTTCTTGTTTTTTCCCAGGAATATATCAAAGCATTTGATGGGTTAGATAAGAGTACATTTTTATTTTGGGAGGAAGAGTTTTTATATAAGCATATGATTTCAAATGGGAAGAAAATGGTATATAGTCCTGAAATTACAGTATTCCACATGGAGGATGCGGCCACAGATGTTTTAGTGACTAGAAAAAGAGAAAAAATGATATTTATGCTAACCCATTATATAGACTCTTTAGAGAAATTAAAAGAAGTATATGTAAGATACGAAGAAATAGATGAAAAGTAAAGGAAGAGAGATGCCTAAGATATCAATTATTGTCCCCGTTTATAACATAAAAGAAGAATATTTGCGAAAGTGTGTAGAAAGTCTGCTGCAGCAATCTCTGAAAGAAATTGAAATCATTATGATTGATGATGGCTCTACAGATATCTCCGGAAGTATATGCGATGAATATCAGAAAAAGGATGCGCGTATAAAGGTGATTCATCAGGAAAATCAAGGAGTAGCAGTGGCCAGAAATGCAGGCCTGGCTATTGCCCGGGGAGAGTGGATAACCTTTGTGGATGCAGATGACTGGTGCGGGCTGGATATGTGCGAAAAAATACTGGAAAGAGCTTTAAAATTGAATTCTGATATTCTAATATTTGCGAATTATGCTGTGAAGGAGAAAAACGTAATAGCTAAAAACCAGTTTTTCGAAAATGATATAGATGAATTTGATGGGTCATTAAAAGATGAAGCTGAATTAAAAACAATGGTGCGCTGCCATCCCAGTTTTTCCTTCCAACCGCCGGAAAATATGATGGGGGGAACATGGTGTAAGTTAATCAATCATGAATTTCTGAGAAAGACAGGAATCCTTTTTGAGCCAGAATTGGTTCGTTCCCAGGACATTATTTTTTATTTAAATCTGTTTGAACGGGCGGAGAAAATATCATATTATAATCAGCAGTTATATTATTATAGGTATAGTATAGAGTCTGTTTCCAAAAGATACAGACAGGATGCTTATAAAATTTTCACAATTGTATTGCAAAAGCAGGATGAATTTATCAGAACTCATCATAAATCTCCTTTATTCAGATCGGTCTTTACGAAAGGCGTAATGGTTACAATCGGTACTTGTATGCGTACTGATTTTATGCATGAAGAGAATACGGAAGGCTTTCGGGAAAAATGCAGGCGTTTTCGGACAATGACCAGACTTCAGCCAATGAGAGATACTTTGAAAAATAAGGATGATAAAACCTTAGATAGTTTTCAGAAAATTCAAAAAATATTGTTAAAATATGATTTGGTAGAATTGTATTTAATTGTATTTAAAATAAATGGCATTCTTTTACATTTTTTGAAAAATGCAAAAAGCGCCTGAATATGGCCTGTGAAAAAGAGTATGTAAAATAGTAAATGTAATAACCTCCTATGATAAAACAAACTATCATAGGAGGCTATTTTTATGGAAAGAAGAAAACCGCGGAGTAAAGGACATCCTTATCCTTTGCGCAGATGGACTTTCTGGAATTAAGGAATTGATTCAGGTTACTTTTCCCGATACGGAGTAGCAAAGGTGTATTGTCTATCATGTATAAAGGGTGTATTCCAGAATAGCATAAAGCGATGTGTCTAAGAATGCCTGCTACTGTCATTTAGGAGGCACTCTTGACATGTATTGAGCTTTTCACTATATTATAACTAAGACAGGAAAGTCTTCCAAAAGTCCCTCCTGCCTCAAATCTAATTATCATAGAAAGGTTATTTACATAGATAATTTCAAACACTCAAATTAAGTTTTTATTTCAATGGGGACAACCAATGTTGGGTACGTCCCCATTAAGTTTATAAATTTTTCAGCATATATTCACAAACTTTTTTTGCTGAGTCCCCAGATTCCAGATTACCTAAATCATTAAAGTGTTTTTGAACATCTTCAGAGTAAAGTATATTATTAAAATTTTGGATATTTGCAAGCAATTCTTCTATATTCTCAGCCAAAGGATAAGGCCATGTGTGGATATCTGTATAAAATCCTCTGGATAAATCATAGTGATTCAGATCTGTTGCAAATAAAAAGCAAGGTTTGTTCATCAATGCGAAATCCCACATAGAAGAGGAATAATCTGTAATCAGGATATCGGATACATATAATAATTCCTGCATATCAGAATATTGGGAAGCATCAATATATTCCTCCGAGAATTCGAGTTGTTCCATAATGAAATAGTGCATTCGGAAAAGAATCGACCAGTCGCCGCCAAAACGCTGTGTTAATACTTGTCTCATTTTAGTGCAGTTAAATAAATATTCTGAAGCCTTTTTAGACTCCCTGTATGTGGGAGCATATAATAGTATATGGTTTTCGGCAGGAATATTATAAAAATTTTTGACTTTTTCATACAAATCCTCTCGATTTTGTTTGATTAACATATCATTTCTTGGCATACCATATGTTAGTATATCACCGGTATGCAGGAAGCTTTGCTGAAGCGTCATCTCACTAAAGGCCCGTGAACTGGAGAGATATATACAAGGATTCTTCCGGGCGATTTGCGCTCTTTTTTGCTTTCCGATAGTTTCTTTTTGGTAGGCAGCTCCCACCTTTTTGTAAGCGCCTCCTCCATGCCAGGTGTTGATGAGCGTCTGGCGTCCTGTAAGCGGAAACCAGGCAGGAATCTCGGAATTTGTAATAATGTATCTGGAGGTCAGGCAAATTCTGAGAAAGGAAAGAGAGTTATATTTAACAGTTTTTATATTTTTAGCTTCTAGATTCCTAAACTCATGAGGGCAGACAAATGCCCATACAATCTCAAATTCGGGCATATGTTCATGCAGATACTGGGAAATATACTTGGGATTACAGGAGTATTGTGAACCAAAGTAACTGAAGAACACTACTCTTTTCTTGTGAAATCTGCCAATGGATAATATCTTCAGAATATGGCGCAAGATACCAGCCAATGTGGTCGTTAAGTTATCAATCATTTGTAAAGTCCTTTCATAAAAATACCCATCAATATACGCTAATTGAACTACTAATGTTAAATGCGGTATAAGTTTGTATTTACTAGTAATGATAGCATTATACGATAATTAAAGTAAATATTCAAATTATTGTTCATACTTTAACTACAATATACAAAAGAAAAAAGGTGGAAAAAATAATGAATAAGTGGTAAGATAGGCATGTTGAGGTGGAATACAATATCCTGAAAATGGAGCAGATAGATAAAATGGTGGGAAAATACCGAAGTAAATGCTTAGATATGATAAGAAATTTATATAAAAACATATAATTGTATCCGTACAGCAGACATTTATGCACTGAGGACTGCACTTAATGTGTGAGAAGGATATGAACTGGTATTTACATATCACCGAGCTTATATTATACTGGTTGCGCTTGCAGTGATACTGTCAGCACTACGATGTGAATACAGGCAAAAAGATATAAAAAGAAGAATCGGAGCAGGAATTGTAACGTTATGTTATTTACTGGTTTTATACAACAGTACAGAATTAAATGGGAAGAAACCGGATATTATGAATGAGAGCTTCTCAGATCTTAGTGCAGTAGGGGACTTTGAGACAGATGCGAAATACCTGGAATACTTCGATAGTCTACAGGAGAATGTAATCTGCGGATATACAAGCGTGCCTGTATTCGGAGGGCTGACTGCAAATACAGAATTTGAATTTTTGACAGGATTTTCAAACGTGTTCTTAGCAGGTGGAATTATGCCTTATCAGAATTATGTGAAAATGATACGCTAAGTTTACGGATCCAGTATAGTATATTCATGCATCCTATGAATTCAAGTGGCTGGAATAGAAAAAATGTTTATCAGGCATTTGGATTTGATGAAACATATTACATTGAAGATTGGGTAAATAAGGATACCATTCGCGGCATGATATCAGACAGTGGTAATTATAAGAATGTCATTACAAGGTATGAAAAGGCTGAAGAGAAAAACGAGAATGTGTTTCTTTTCAATGTAACTATGTAAAATCATGGTGGTTATGTGAGTGAAGTATATGAAAGGACTGTACATATTACAGACTTGTCCGGGTCTTATCCTCAGACAGAACAATATCTGAGCCTTATAAGAGAATCAGATGCTGCTTTTGAAGAGTTAATTACATATTTTTCACAGAGAGAACCCAGTACTTATCTGTATGTTTGGAGATCATCAGCCTTCTGCTGAAACGGGTTTTTATGAAGAAATTCAGCAAGGGTCTGCAGATTCTGATATTTTAAAGCAGGCGAAGAAGTACCAAACACCATATATTCTTTATTCAAATTATGAGATGGTGAGACAATCTTATGATAATATGAGTGTGAATTATTTGCAGGTATTGCTTATGAAAGCGGCAGGTTTACCACTTAATGATTATCAGAAATATTTGGAAAGTTTGTATGTAACGTATCCTGTGATTAATGTGAACGGAGTTATGGATTATGAAAGGAACTGGTATAGTTGGGAAGAAGCATAGGATTTTAAGGGAATTCAAGAGTACTCTATTGTGCAATATAAAGAATTATTTGACAGATAGGTAGAGGAAGCAAAACTTGGAGGAGAGATTTGTGAAAAGGTTAGAAGATAAACAGATTACATGGGGGATTTTAAGTACATACAGAAGCCAGATTATGGGAACAGCGATCATTTGGATCATGTTGATGCATGGGCTGGAATTATTCCCACGGGCTTTAAAGGGAGTACCAATGATAAGGTTTATCATTGATCGGGGTATGATTGGAGTGGAAATGTTCCTTTTAATGTCTGGGATTGGCCTGTTTTTTTCTCTTTTCAAAAATGAAAATCTTTTGCAGTTCTATACAAAAAGAATTAACCGGGTTGTGATTCCCTATTTGGTGATAGCTTTTCCGTTTTGGATATGGAAGGATATCTGCCTGGAAAAGAATGTTGGAAGGTTCTTTTTAGATATTAGTTTGTTGTCTTTTTGGAAAGAAGGAGTTTATACAGTTTGGTATATAGCATTGATCCTTCCTATATACGCCGTATATCCTTTTATTTTTCGAGTGTTTATGAAAGAAACAACAGTTTTGAAAAAAGGAATTTTTATTGCATTGGGATTTGCTTTACCTTTTTTAGTATATGTAATTAATCCTTATTATTTTGGACTGACAGAAATTGCTTTTTGGAGGATTAGTAGCTTTATATTAGGAAATCTATTAGCAGAACGGGTGATGATAAATCATAAAATTAATAAAATACAGTTTTTTGTGATGGGAAGTATTACGGCAGGATTTATTGCCATTGCATTTATCTTAAACTATATGATGAGGTTTCCCGGAGTAGTACGTTTGATTTATTTACCACTGGGACTTGGTTGTAGTTTGAGTATTGGGGGTATACTAAAATTTTTAAATGTTGGACAGTTAAACCGTTTTTTGGGTACAATGGGTAAATATTCACTAGAGTTATATTTGATACATATTTTTTTGCGCTCAGTGTATAAACACTATGTTCCCAAAAGTGTGAACAGTTCCTCATTCCAGGGAATATTGATTTGGTTCATGATTATGTGTTTAAGTGTATTGCTAAGCATACTGTTGCATAAGTCTCTGAGTAAATTAGGCGTGCTAAAAAGCAAATGTATATATATGAGTGCCATGACGAAATAATGTTAATTAAAAAGGAAGGGTACAGTGAAAGGATAAATCAGATATGTCAAAGAGATATTGCTTCTTTACTGCTAATTATCTGCCTAAACTGGGTGGCGTAGAAGTATATACACACTGTCTGGCAAAGGCGTTAGTAAAAAGAGGAAATGAAGTCACTATTATTACATTAAATGAAAAAAAAACAACTGAAAATAGGATGGAAAATGATGTTCGAATTATTGAAATTCCAGGAATACAAGCTTTTAATGGAAGACTTCCTCTTATGAGATTTAATAAAGCTTTTAGAATGTTTGATAGAAGCATGAAAAAGCATGAATTTGATTTAGTAATTGTTCAAACAAGATATTATCCTTTGTCTGTCTATGGGGCCAGATATGCAAAGCGGAAAAGTATTCCTTGTATTTTACTGGATCATTCCACAAATCATATTAATATAGGCGGAAATTTTGTCAACAAGATGTTTGAAATCTATGAACATGTTATAACAAAAGTTCTAAAAGCTTTCGATTGTAAATTCCTGGGAGTTTCACAAGCCTGTAACGAATGGTTAAAGCACTTTCGCATTGTTTCACAAGGTGTCTTATATAATTCTATTGAGTATGAAGTGGCACAGAGCTCAGAAAAACAAGATATATGTAAAAAATATGGTATTCCTGCTAACGTAGACATTATTTTATATGCTGGGCGTCTGCTAAAGGAAAAAGGAATTGAAAAGCTGGTAGAAGCCTTCAGGGAATTGAAAAAAGAATATCCGGAGCTATACCTGGTGGTTGCCGGGGATGGGGAATTATATGACAGGCTTTCAGGATGTGGGGATGATAATTGTATATGGTTAGGACGGGTAAAACATGATGAGGTTCTTGAACTTATGAAGAAATCATTGATTTTTTGTCTTCCCTCTGATTATCCGGAAGGATTCCCAACTTCTGTACTAGAAGCGGCAGTTTGCAGATGTTATACAATTACAACAACAGCAGGGGGGTCAAAAGAATTAATTACTAGTTTGGAGTATGGGACTGTTTTAGAACAAAATCAAAGCTCTGAAGTTTTAAAAAAAGCCATAGAATATGTGCTGGATAATCCGGAGCACCGAAAAAGAGCAGTAAATAATAATTATGATAGAGTGTTGAAACACTTCACCTGGAATGTTAGGGCAGATGAAGTGGAAGATATAACTGAGAAGGGAATCGTTTCATAAACAATCCAGGATGGAAAGCGATTGTTAATGTTCCTATGGAGATACAAAAGAAGGGAAAGATAATATGCAAAGCGAATTACTAATCGTGATACCTGCGTATAATGAAGAGGAAAATATTGAAAATGTGGTAACATACATTAGAGATAATTATGCTCAGTACGACTATATTATTGTCAATGACGGTTCTAGAGACAGAACTGCGGAAATATGCAGAAACAAAGGCTATGAATTATTAGATTTGCCTACAAATTTAGGCTTGGCGGGAGCTTTTCAGGCCGGTTTAAAATATGCATACATTAAGGGGTATTCCTATGCTATTCAATTTGATGCAGATGGACAGCACAGGCCCGAATTCATTCAGGCAATGTTGGACAGAATGAAAGGGGGGTATGATATTGTTATCGGCTCCCGATTTTTAAATTACAGAAAAAGCAAGTCACTGAGAATGATAGGCAGCAAAATATTAACAGTAGCCATAAAGATGACTACCGGGGTGAGGGTATCGGATCCCACTTCTGGCATGAGAATGTTTTCTAAACCAATGATTGAGGAATTTGCACAGAATCTAAATTATGGACCAGAACCAGACACTGTATCCTATCTTTTGAAAAATGGTGCAAAAGTCTCAGAAGTACAGGTGACAATGGAAGAGAGACAGTTTGGCGAGAGTTATCTGAATCTTACAGGCTCTGCCAGATATATGATAAAAATGCTGGTATCTATATTCTTTGTACAAAATTTCAGGAAGAGGAGATAGAAAAATCATGTCAGTTTTAATCAGAATTCTACTAATCATCAGTGCTGTTTTGATGCTTGTATTTATGTTAAAAAGAATACGCCAGGCGAAGTTGAAAATTGAATATATGATATTTTGGATTACTTTTGCGAGTATTTTGGTTATTATGGGAATCTTCCCGGGAGTTCTTTATCAGATTTCCAATTTTATTGGATTTCAGTCACCAATCAGTATGGTGTTCTTGGTAATTATTTTTGTATTAATAATTAAAATGTTTTTTATGACTTTGCAGATATCACTGTTGGAACACAAAATTGAGGCACTGGCACAGCAGATTGCCATAGATAGGAAAATAGATAAAGAGGAGAAAAAGGAACAAGTAGAAGAATGAGAGAATATATAGTTTGTTTTGTATTTTGGATAGTTTTTACAGTACTATTGCACGGTATTGGAAAATTTTTATGTAGGAAAACGAAAAGCACTTCCTTTTATTTTGTTACAGGATACCTTGCTTATAGCTTTACGGTTGCAGTAGCTGGTATTACCATACAAATATTCAACATGCCGTGGAATATCTTTGCGATATTTATGGTAATACTATGGATTGTTATATTAGCAGCCTTAATAGTAGAAAGAAATAAAAGTCAAAAGATGCAATGGAGAACTATCTTATGGAATTATATAAAGGATAATTGGGTTCTTTTATCAGTTTGTATATTTTTATCTGGAATGCTATTTTTTTATTATAATGCTTTTTGGTATGGCAATCATTTGGATGATGGGTATTATATTACAAAAGTGGCAACCATGCCTTACAATGCAACAGGTTTCAGGACAAACTATTCTGTAGGTGATTTACATGCAAGCCTAGATTCTTATATATTCAATACATGGGAATTAGAGGCTTCCTTTTACGTAAGAATACTTAATGTGAAGGCAACATTATTTCTGAGATTGTTTCAATCGGCATTTCAATACTTTTTATTTTTGAACTGCCTGAAATTATTTGCGGAGCAGATTTTTACAAAGTTATCAGCAGGAATTAAGATTAGAGGAGCACAGTTTGTTACGGTTGTAGCCCTATTGTTTGGAGGATTTTATTTGTATCTCCAAGATACAAATTTATTTTTTGTGCGGGATATGTTTCAATTTAATAGTGCAATGTTTTATGGGTCTAGTATAACCAAAACGTTATCTATTCTTTTATTGTTGGTCTTTGTTGTAGAAATAGGCAGGATAGATATTAAAACGATGATGTTCTTCAGTGTTGTTGGTTGTGTATTGATATCTAAGTCAAGTATTGCATTGCCGCTAATTGTCATAACAACTTTTGCATATTTAGAAATTGGATTATTATTCCATTATAAAGAAAAGGGAAGGATTGTAGCACTTCTGTTAGGGGTTATATACGTGTTTACTGGTATATTTATGCAGGGAAATGGGGACTTCCAGGAAGAAGTATATAAATATGTCCTTCTGGCGGTAAAATCTCCAATAATGATTTTATGTACAGTTGTGTTTATTTTTAGTTTTTTTTGGAAAGAACAGACTATAATAAAGCTGAATTGTGTTATGCTTATCTGCATGGGAACAATGGTAATCCCTCAAGCTAATGACGTATTTGAGACTTTATCTGTATACAGATTTGTAACTGGGAGAGCATGGGCCACATGGGCATATACATATGTAATAATAAATGTTATTTATCTATATTGGTTGCTTTATAAGTGCTTAAAAAATAAGAAAATAGTTAAAGCTCTGTACTTAACATCAGGCATAATTTTAATAGTATCAGATGCTGTAGCGTTCGATTCATATGGAGGAGAATTATTTGCAACAGAGGAACCAGTGGATGCAAATATCAAGTATAATCTGAAGACTATTTTAGAAAATCCATACTTTATACCAGGCTCTACAATTCAATTAGGAGAGGAATTGGAAAAGCTATCGGAAAATAGGGGGGGGGAATTGAGTGTAGTTCTGTCAGAGGGAGTTTCGATGAATGGAACTGTCCACAATTTAGCAGTTCAAATACGAACATTTGCACCGAACATTGTAGTTTTGTCAGCGATAAACAGGTATCGGGTTGATAAAGGCTCTGATTTAGAGGGATACTCACAAGAATATTACGACAAGTTTGTTACAGACCCGTCAGATGAAACAGGCAGTTTTCTTGAAAAGGAATTGAAGAAGTATGGTGTTAATTGTGTGGTGGTAAATAAAGCAGAGTGTGGGCCATATCTAAGAGAAATGGGATACCGTTTATATAAGAAAATAAATAAAGGAGAATACTATATTTGGAGTAATTAGATGTGAAGGTAAATTTATTGAATTACTAATGTTTAATAAGGTGCAGGATGCTTGCCATTTTAGAAACACAATGCTATACTAGGTAAAGATTATTTATTGGAGGTTACGTATGAAAACATATTTGGTAACTGGCGGAGCTGGATTTATAGGTTCAAACTATATTCATTATATGTTTGAAAAATATAACAACGAAATTCGTATCATTAATGTGGATAAGCTGACTTACGCGGGAAATTTAGAGAATTTAAAAGATATTCAGGATAGGGATAATTATGTATTTGTAAAAGCGGACATCTGTGATGCAGATACAATAAATAAAATTTTTGAAGAGAATGAGATTGACAGGGTAGTACATTTTGCCGCAGAGAGCCATGTTGACAGAAGCATTAAGAATCCAGATGTATTTGTAAAGACGAATGTACTGGGGACCCTGGTGATGCTTAATGCAGCAAAGGCAGCGTGGGAACTAGAGGACGGCACCTTCAAAGCAGATAAGAAGTTTTTACATGTCTCCACAGATGAGGTTTATGGTTCTCTGGAAAATGAAGGCGAGTATTTTTACGAGACGACACCCTATGATCCCCATAGTCCATACTCTGCAAGCAAAGCTTCTTCAGATATGCTGGTGAAGTCTTATATGGATACTTATAAATTTCCTGCAAATATCACAAATTGCAGTAACAATTATGGACCATATCAGTTTCCGGAAAAGTTAATTCCTTTAATTATTAACAATGCATTGCAGGGGAAAAAGCTTCCGGTTTATGGAGATGGAAAAAATGTTCGTGACTGGTTATATGTAGAAGACCATGCCAAAGGAATTGATATGGTACAGGAAAAGGGACGTCTTTTTGAGACATATAATATTGGTGGACATAATGAAAAGCAGAATATTGAAATTATTTATATTATTTTGGACACATTACAGGAGATGCTGCCGGAGGGTGACCCTAGAAAACAGCTTGTATCTGAAAATCTAATTACCTATGTAGAAGATAGAAAAGGACATGACAGGCGTTATGCAATTGCGCCGGATAAAATCAAAGAAGAGATTGGCTGGTATCCGGAGACAATGTTCCAAGAAGGTATAAAGCTTACGATTAAATGGTTTTTTGAACATGAAGAATGGATGAAAAATGTAACCAGTGGTGATTATCAGAAATATTACGAAGAAATGTATAAATAGCATAAATTAAAGGGCAGTATCGAGAGGTACTGCTAATTTGCGTTATGCAAAAATGGAGGAAGAAGAATGAAAGGTATTATTTTAGCAGGTGGTTCAGGAACAAGGCTCTATCCATTGACACAGGTGACAAGTAAGCAGTTGCTGCCTATTTATGACAAACCGATGATTTACTATCCACTAAGTATTTTAATGGAGGCAGGAATCAGGGATATTTTGATTATTTCTACACCGGATGATACCCAGCGTTTTGAGGAACTTTTAAAAGATGGCAGCCAATTTGGTATTAGCCTGCAATATAAAATTCAGCCGTCACCGGATGGCCTTGCACAGGCATTTTTATTGGGTGAAGAATTTATTGACGGTGATAGCTGTGCCATGATATTAGGGGATAACATTTTTCATGGACATGGATTACGAAAGAGGCTTAAGTCGGCAGCAGGAAAAGAAGAAGGGGCCACTGTATTTGGATATTATGTAGATGATCCTGAACGATTTGGTGTTGTGGAATTTGACAATGAAGGAAAGGCAGTGTCTTTAGCGGAAAAGCCTCAAAATCCAAAATCTAATTATGCGGTAACCGGCCTATATTTTTATGATAATCACGTTGTTGAATTCGCAAAGCAAATTAAGCCGAGTGTCAGGGGAGAATTGGAAATAACGGATTTGAACAGAATTTATCTTGAAAAGGGAAAGTTGGATGTAACATTACTTGGACAGGGATTTACATGGCTTGATACTGGTACACATGAGTCTTTAGTAGATGCTACTAATTTTGTAAAGACAGTAGAGACGCATCAGAACCGGAAAATTGCGTGCCTGGAGGAAATTGCTTTCAACAATGGATGGATTGATAAAGAAAAATTACAGCAAGCATGTGAATTATATCAGAAAAACCAGTATGGAAGCTATTTGAAAGATGTATTAGATGGTAAATATATTGATCAGCAATAATAGAAAAGGGAGTATGATATGGGCAAAATAACAGTAGAAACCTGTAAGATAGAGGGATTAAAGGTTATCACTCCGTCCGTGTTTGGAGATGAGAGAGGGTACTTTATGGAAACTTATAACTATAGTGATTACAAAAAGGCCGGCATTGATATGGGGTTTGTGCAGGACAATCAGTCAAGCTCTAAGAAGGGCGTACTGAGAGGGCTGCATTTTCAAATCAACTATCCTCAGGATAAGCTGGTCCGGGTTATAAGCGGAGAAGTGTTTGATGTAGTCGTCGATTTGAGGCAAGGCTCTAAGACCTATGGACAATGGTATGGTGTGAGGCTGTCTGCAGAGAATAAAAAGCAGTTTTTTATACCTAAAAATTTTGCGCATGGATTTATCGTCTTGTCTGATAGTGCGGAATTTGCATATAAATGTACTGATTTTTATCATCCCAATGATGAAGGTGGAATTGCATGGAATGACTCCGACATTGGGATAGAGTGGCCAATACCAGAAGGAATGACGGTAAAAGATCTCATTATTTCTGAAAAGGATCAAAAATGGGGCGGTATAAGAGAGTATAAAAAGTAGAGAGGATGAATGGATGAGGCAGTATTTATCTAATTATGAGCGTTTTCAGCCGTTGCTATATGAACTGGTAGCAAGGGATGTAAAGATAAAATATAGAAAGTCGGCAATGGGCGTTTTGTGGACACTCTTAAATCCTCTGATGATGATGGTGATTTTGTCGGTTGTCTTCTCTAACCTGTTCCGGTTTGACATAGAAAATTATTCCTTGTATTTATTGGCAGGCCAAATAATTTTTAATTTCTATAATGAATCAACTTCCGGCGCAATGACTGCAATACTAGGGAATGCATCCTTAATTAAGAAAGTGTATATTCCTAAATATTTATTTGTTGTTTCGAGAATTACTTCCAGCGGAATTAACATACTGTCATCTTTTTGTGCGTTAATTCTGGTTATGGTTTTTACAAAAAGTGAATTACACTGGACAATGTTCCTGGCGGTAATTCCCTTAGCATATTTATTTGTTTTTTCTTTAGGGATTGGATTGATATTAGCGGCATTGACAGTAAGATTCCGGGATGTTATGCATTTATATTCTGTGTTTGTCACAGCATTGATGTATTTGACTCCTGTTATTTATTCTATATCAATGCTTCCAAAATGGGTTCAATTTATTGTAAAATTAAATCCCCTGACGGGAATTCTTACCATTTTCCGTAACGTAGTAATATATAATACAATACCTAGCATACAGTCATTTTTGGTTTCCGGAGTAACCGTGATTGTTACACTTGGAGCCGGAATGTGGATTTTCTATAAACAGCAGGATAGTTTTATACTAAACTTGTAATAGCAGGAGAAGATAGATGAATGAAACAATTATTGAAGTAAATCATGTTTCAATGAAGTTTAATTTATCCACAGAAAAAGTAGATAACTTTAAAGAATATTTTATAAAAAGAATAAAAAATAATTTGAAGCATGATGAATTTTGGGCCTTGCAGGATATTGATTTTAAAATGAAACGCGGAGAATCTGTTGCACTGGTTGGGTTGAATGGATGTGGAAAAAGTACATTATTAAAGACCATTGCAGGTGTGTTAAAACCGACTAAGGGAAGTGTGTCTGTAAAAGGAACCATAGCACCTCTAATTGAACTTGGGGCTGGATTTGACATGGATCTTACGGCAAGAGAAAATGTTTTCTTAAATGGCGCAATTCTTGGTCATAGTAGAAGTGTAATGATGGGGTTCTATGACGGGATTGTTGAATTTTCAGAATTGGGTGATTTCATGGATGTACCTATAAAAAATTTTTCTTCGGGAATGCTTGCAAGATTGGCATTTGCAATTGCCACAATTGGAACTCCTGATATCCTTATTGTTGATGAGGTATTATCTGTTGGAGATTTCCGGTTTCAGGAAAAATGTGAAAAAAGAATACAAAGTATGATGAAAGAAGATACTTCATTATTATTTGTATCACATAGCATAGAACAGGTGCAAAGCATCTGCCAGAGAGCTATTTGGATTGAGAAAGGCCATATTATAGAAGATGGTACAAGTATAGAAGTCGGAGAACGCTATAAGAAGGCTTATCATCCTGATTAGAAGAAAGTTGGATAGGGAAAAATGAAGAAGATAATTAGAAACAGTATTTTAATTATTATAATCATAGGAATAGCTGCAATTTATTCTTTTGGAACGTGGGGGAAAAATATATACGTACAGACTGCAAGTAGTGGAGATAATAAGCTGACAAATGAATTAATTGGAAATATTGAAATAGCGCAGACATTCTTATCTCCCTATAATGGATTGAATGGTGTAAAAATCAAAATGCTGCGTGTTGGGGCAGAAGCAGTAGAAGGTTATTCTTGGCGTGTCTGCAACGACGAAGGAGAAGTTCTTGCTGAGGGGGAAATTGGAGAAAGTGAATTAACAGACAGCACTTTTATGAGAAAAAAATTTCTGACATTTAAGATACCAGAACAAAAAGATAGTAAAGGAAAAGAATATATTCTTTATATAAATGGGGCAGATGTATCTAAGGAAGGATGCCTGCAGGCATATGTGGCAGATGGAAATCACTATGCGAAACAACTTACTATTGATGAAAAAAATATAGAAGGTGCATTGGTTTTAAAAATGGATATAATGAGGTTTAATCTGGAAACATTTATTGTATTCTTAGGGCTGGTGGCATATGTATTTGTCTTTTTTAAATTTATGTATAAATTATTTAGATAGTTGAGGTATAACATGGATGTAACAATAGTAATTCCTACCAAGAACGCAGGTCCTTTATTAGATAAGGTATTACATGCAGTTTTTGTGCAGGAAACACAATATGAATATGAAGTGATTTGTGTGGATTCAGGCTCAAAAGATAAAACTATAGATATTATCAAAAAATATCCCTGTAAATTATTTGAAATTCCTGCCGAAGAATTTGGACATGGGAAAACAAGAAACTATGGAGCATCTAAAGGTAGCGGAGAATATATTGTCTTTATTACACAGGACGCATTACCGGCATCGAAAAAATGGCTGCAAAATTTTGTAGATGCAATGAAAAGTGATCCAGAGATTGTAGGTGGTTTTGGTATACACTATACATATCCGGACTGTAATATTATTGATAAGAGGGATTTGTATTATCATTTTAAAAATTTTGGGGAAGATAACACGGTATTTCAATTAACAGACGAGAATAGAGAAAGATATAATTCAGAAGAAGCATATCGTCACTTTATGGTGTTTTTTTCTGACAATAATTCCTGTGTACGAAGAGATATATTTGAAAAATATCCTTATAAAGATGTAAATTTTTCCGAAGACCAAATTTGGGCCAGAGAGATGATTGAGAAAGGGTTCAAGAAATTGTATTGTCCCTTTGCGCCTGTATATCATTCTCATAATTTTAAGTTATCAACATATTTTACCAGATATTATGATGAATATAAGGGTCTATATAAATTGCACGGATTTTTAATATCTACAAGCTGGTTGAAGATTCCATTTCAGATAGCTAAACATATATTAGATGACGCCAGATATATTAAAAAACAGGATATGAGGAAAATGGAAAAATTGTACTGGGTTAAATATTCTATATGTAGAAATTTCAGCAGGTATGTAGGGGGGTATCTTGGAGGGCGGTATGCAGGATATTCTGTTAAAAAGCAGCAATGGCTGGACCGTCATATTTCGCAGCAATATAAACAAAGAAGAGCATAAAGGAGGCGTAGGGTATGAATAGAATAAGTATTATGTTAAAAAAGATACCAAAAATTTTAAAAAATGAAGGGGTTGGCGGAATTTTTGTGAGAGTTTTGCAAAAACTCCACCTTATTAGCAAGAAAGCGGACCCGTTAGAACTGTATAAATTTATTATGAATGAAAAAATAATACGTTTAAATGAAGATTCCTATAAAAAGCATAAAAATGATAAAGTAAAAGTGCTGAATTGGATTATTCCGGAAATGGGAGAGGGTTCAGGAGGGCACACGACGATTTTTAGATTTGTTTCTAATTTGGAAAAACGAGGATTCCACAGCCGTATATATCTGTTTCAATCCCCACGTTTTTTGGATAATAAATCACTAAGAAGATTTGTGAAGGCCGCATTTCCAATACTAGACCCCAATGTGGAGATATACTATGATGTAAAGTATGCTAAATTTGCACATGCCACCTTTGCAACATCTTGGGAAACTGCTTATTTTGTCAGGAATTTTGAAAACACAATTTCAAAGTTTTATTTTGTGCAGGACTTTGAGCCATATTTTTATGCTCATGGTTCTGAGTATCAATTTGCGGAAAACACATATAAATTTGGTTTGAGAGGTATTACTGCCGGAGATTGGCTGAAAGAAAAGTTGAGTACGGAATACGGTATGAAAACGGATAGTTTCTTGTTTTCTTACCAGAAAGAGGTTTATTATCCAGTTGCCAGGACAGATAATAAGAGGAGAGTATTCTTTTATGCGCGGCCAGTGACGCCCCGTCGTGATTTTGAATTAGGGCTGCTTGCATTGCAGGAAGTATGCAGAAGGCTCCCAGATGTTGAAGTAGTATTTGCCGGATGGGATTTAGATAATTATATAATCCCGTTTAGACATGAGAGTCTTGGCGTTGTCTCTATGCAGAAGCTGGCTGAGTGTTATAATAAGTGTGATATGTGTCTGGTAATTTCAAATACAAATCTTTCTCTGGTTCCGTTGGAGGTAATGGCGTGTGGTTCGGTAGCAATTTGTTCAAAGGGAGATAATAGCTCATGGATGGTAAGTGAAGACAATGCAGTTTTGGTTGATTATGACCCAGTTCAAATAGCTAATACGATAGAATATTATTTTAACAACCCAGGCAAGCTTGAGAATATTCGAAAGAGGGGGCTTGAATTTGTGAAAGATACTTCGTGGGAGAAAGAGGCTGACAAGGTAAAAGATGTGATTTTTAAAGCAATAGAAGAAGATGTTCTGGTCAAATAGAGTAGATATATAATATTCAAAAATATACTGTAATAATATGATTATCCAGTCGCAGATGTTTTACGGAACAAGAGAAACTGAATTATGAGTTTCTCTTGTTCAATAGAGTTAAGTTTATATAATTGTTTATTTTGAAAATAGCTTTCTTGAAAACCAGTCTTTTGCATAAGCAAAGGTGTTAAAAATTAATTCTCCTTCAATGCGGCAGTAATAAACAAAGTGTCTAAAGTGAAAAGGCACTTTTTTTTGAGCTCTTATTGAGCGAATTCCCTCCATAATACCTTCTTGATAATCTTTTCCAAATCCAGCTTTGAGAAAGAAAAGGTACTTGATGCAATAACCTGCTATTAATGGAAGAAGGTTTAAAAGAAGTTGAAACAACGGCATGTTTTTATAATTCAGATACACGCTGTTGCGAGCAGATAATTTTACTTTAAAGCTGTTGTATTTGGAACCGCTCGTTCCACTGCCCACGTGATAGACCAGTGCCGTAGGGCAGTATATATTTTGATAACCATAGATTTTAGCGCGGTATCCAATATCAATATCCTCAAGATAAGCAAAATGATTCTCGTCAAAATAGCCAATTTCTTCAAAGACAGAACGTCTGTAAATAGCGGCTCCTGCGCATGCTGAAAAAATTACAGAAGGATCTGTATAATTTGTGATAGAGCGGCCGGAACCACGACAGATACCCCAGCCAAACAGAGTATATAAATCTCCAGCACTATCGATAAGCTCTGGATGGTACATTTGGATCATTTTACTGCTCACAGAAAAAAAATTCCGGGATTTCCGGATGGCGTTAATCATCTCTTCTACATAATGGGAGTCAACTATAGTATCGTTATTCAGTAAAATTACATAAGGGGTGTCAGCGCAGCGAATTCCTACATTCACAGCTTTGCTAAAACCATAATTTTCTTTTAAGGCAATGACTTGAATATCCGGGTGGAAGTCTCTCATGTATGAAAGGCTGTCATCAGAGGAGGCATTGTCAACGACTATGATTTTAAAATTAGTAAAAGTTTGTAATTTTAATGAATCCAGACAAGGCTGCATAAAGTGTTTGCCATTATAATTCGGGATAATAATTGTAACGTCCATAAATAAATATCCTCAGTTCCTATAATTTATCGTATTTACCTATTATAGCAGAGAATAAAGGAGGAGACTATCTTTTCTTGCAAAAACATGAAAGCAATGTTAAACTTGAAACAAAAAATTGGATTATTTAATAGAAAAGAGGTATAAATAAATATGAAAGTTCTAGTGACAGGTATTAGAGGTCAGCTTGGATATGACGTAATGAGAGAACTTCAGAAGCGGGGATATGAAACAGTTGGTGTGAATTCAGCAGAAATGGATATTACGGATGCTCAGAAAGTGTCTCAAGTTATCACAAATGCCAAGGCAGATATTGTCATTCATTGTGCGGCATATACTGCCGTAGATGCTGCAGAAGATCATAAGGAAATTTGTTATAAGGTAAACGCAGAGGGAACACGTAATATAGCCAATTTTTGTAAGAAACTAGATTTAAAAATGATTTATATCAGTACTGACTATGTTTTTGATGGTACTGGTGAAAGACCGTGGGAGCCAGATGATAAGAGAGAGCCGCTGAATTATTATGGACAGACCAAATATGAAGGAGAACTGGCAGTAGAATCATTACTTGAAAAGTACTTTATTGTTCGTATTGCATGGGTGTTTGGGATCAATGGCAAGAACTTTGTTAAGACAATGCTCAACCTTGCTGAAAAAATGGATAAAATTACAGTTGTCAATGATCAGGTGGGTTCTCCTACTTATACTTATGATTTGGCACGTCTGCTGGTAGATATGGCGGAAACGGATAAATATGGTCATTATCACGTGACGAACGAAGGGTATTGCACATGGTATGAATTTGCAAAAGAAATTTTCAGACAGGCTGGTAAAAATATTACTGTAGAGCCTGTAACTAGCGAACAGTATCCGTCAAAAGCGAAAAGGCCGTCTAACAGCCGGATGAGTAAAGATAAACTGGACGAGAACGGATTTGTGCGGCTTCCAGACTGGCAGGACGCACTGGCTCGTTATCTGGAATGTATATAAAGATTTATAATTTGCGAGGGGCAGAATAATTCGCCCCTTCTTTTTATGAAATATGTCCAAGGGAAGCATATTACAAAAATATTAAGGGAATGTTAAGTTTAAGATAGATTTCACTTGTCCTTTTGGTAAAAGTATTGTATCATATAACAGATAATTTAGTCACAGCTCAGTCGTAGGCTTGATTTTGCTTTGCCTGCCGAATCTCGCTTTAGACGAACTGTTATCAAAATGAAGAAAAGCAGGGTGGAATTGGTGATTAAGGATAATCAGAAGTATTTTAACCGTATACAGATAGTAATAGATGGCTTAATTATTATAATTTCGTATGCCTTGTCGTGGTATTTAAGATTTAGAAGTGGGTTTTTTATTATAGATGAATGGTATCTCCCGCTAGAAATCTATTTACGGGCATTGATGTATATCGTTCCAGGATATCTGGTTTTATATGGCTTTTTCCAGTTGTATACTCCAAAAAGGGTGCAGGGAAGGCGCCTGGAAGCCTGGCATATTGTACAGGCAAATGTTATAGGCCTGATGGGCTTTATACTAATTTTATATTTAATAAAAGAACAAAATTTCTCCAGAAAGATGATATTTGTATTTTTTATTATCAATGTCTTTCTGGGGGTTTTAGTCCGTAATCTGATACGGCTGTTTTTAAGAAACATCAGAAAAAATGGATACAACCAGAAACATATGATTCTTGTAGGATACAGCAGGGCTGCGGAACAGTACCTTGACAGGATTGCGGCAAATCCCGAGTGGGGATATTCCGTGAGAGGAATTCTGGATGACCATCAGCCAAGAGGTATGGATTACAAGGGAGTAAAGGTAATAGGCAGCATTGATAATCTGCTCATTATTCTTCCCCAGAACAGGGTGGATGAAATTGCCATCACTTTGGGAATCGAGGAGTACCACAAATTGGAGTATATTGTGAATATGTGCGAAAAGTCTGGTGTTCACACGAAGTTTATTCCTGATTATAACAATATTATTCCTACAAGGCCTTATACAGAAGATTTACTGGGTCTGCCTGTTGTAAATATCAGACATGTTCCTCTGAGTAATACGGGAAATAAAGTTTTAAAGAGGGCAATCGATATTTTCGGAGCCGTATTTGCATTGCTTTTGTTTTCGCCAGTTATGCTAGTCACTGTTTTAACTATTAAGCTGACATCTCCGGGGCCCCTCATATTTAAGCAGGAAAGAGTAGGGCTTCAAAACAGACCTTTTGCTATGTACAAATTTCGCTCTATGGTTGTGCAGGATGCCGATAAAGAGAAAAATAAGTGGACAACCAAAGATGACCCAAGAGTTACTAAAGTTGGAAAATTCATAAGAAAAACAAGTATTGATGAATTACCACAGCTTTTGAATGTGTTAAAAGGCAATATGAGTCTGGTTGGTCCAAGGCCGGAGCGTCCACTGTTTGTTGAAAAGTTTAAAGAAGAAATTCCCAGGTATATGGTAAAACATCAGGTACGCCCGGGTCTGACCGGTTGGGCACAGGTAAATGGATACAGGGGAGACACATCCATAAAAAAACGTATTGAATTTGATTTATACTATATTGAAAACTGGACAATTGGTCTTGACTTCAAGATCTTGTTCCTGACCTTTTTCAAAGGTTTCGTTAATAAGAATGCTTACTAAAACGGGTTGTAATAAGGGGAATTAAAATGGCAGGAAAGAAATCCAAAATTAAGATGACAAGGCAGCAGCATGCCTTGTTACATAAGAAAAAGATGCGAAAAAGGATTATTCTCCTCGTAATCGAGGTTATCATTCTTTTGGCTTTGGGGGCGGCAGCATACGCAATGTCCAAATTGGATAAGCTTGAGTATCAGACGTTAAATGAAGATGATTTGGAAATTTATCAGGACACTGGAGACTATACCAACATAGCTCTTTTTGGACTTGACTCCCGGGAGGGGGAACTGGATGGCGGTGTACGAAGTGATGCTATGATGGTTGCCAGCATAAATAATAAGACAGGAAATGTGAAAGTTGTGTCTATATTCAGGGATACTCTGACCCAGCAAAGTGACGGGACGTATGAGAAAGCAAATTCAGCTTACTCTTACGGAGGTCCCCAGGAAGCAGTTGCTCTTTTAAACCGTAATTTTGATTTAGACATTAAAAAGTATATGAGTGTTGATTTTAATGCTCTGGCTGATGTCATAGATTTGCTGGGGGGAATCGAACTGGAGCTGACGGACGAAGAAGTCTACTGGACAAACGGATATGCTACGGAGACCTCAAAAGTAGTCGGGCGGACTACTACGGAGCTTACGCAGGCCGGAAAACAGACGCTGGATGGAATTCAGGCCGTTTCCTATACCCGTATCAGATATACGGAAGGCGATGATTTTAAGAGATCTGAACGGCAGCGGCTTGTATTACAGCAAGTGGTTGAAAAGGCGAAAAAGGCAAGTTTACCTACTTTAAATAAAATTATTGATCAGGTATTGCCCCAGGTCTCAACAAACCTTTCTGCAAGTGACTTTATGGGAATTGCAGCAAATGCTGTAAAATACCAGCTTGGGGAGATGAAAGGTTTTCCCTTTGACGTTACAACATCAGAAAATGTAATTGGTTTAGAGGGCTCTTATGTTGTAGCCATTGGATTTGCTGATAATGTAAAGCAGATGCATGCGTTTCTATTTGATAAGAATACCTACCAGCCATCAGAGAAGGTACAAAGCATTGACAGTGATATCATATATCTTACGGGGATAAACGGGAATGATTACGCGGCCCCTGCGGGAAGTGAAGGCAATGAGGATGCAAATAGTTACACCGGCGATGGTGGCTATACGGATGATGGAAGTTATGACGATGGAAGCAGCTATACGGATGATGGAACTTATGACTATCAGGATAACTCCGGGAGTTATGACTCGGAATGGTAACAGAGGAAAATGAATGGATATCAGGAAAGTTGACATTATAATACCAACGTATAAGCCGGATGAGAAATTTGAAATATTAATCCGGCGTCTGCTGCGTCAGACAATTCAGGTACAGAAGATTATCGTGGTAAATACGAAAACCGGCGTGTTTCCGTGGGATATAGTAGGACTTGATTCGCGGATTGCAGTAAAAGAAATCAGTAAAAGTGAGTTTGATCATGGCGCTACCAGGCGTATGGCCGTGAGGTTATCCGACGCAGATATTGTAATTTGTATGACCCAGGATGCTATACCCCAGGATAATCGGCTGGTTGAACATCTGATTACCCCATTCGCGGATGAAAGTGTGGGGTGTGCTTATGCAAGACAGTTGCCGGATGAAAACTGTGATGTAATTGAACGGTATACCCGGCAGTTCAACTATCCTGCTGAGGGATGTGTAAAAGATTTGAAATCCGTGGAAGAAATGGGAATTAAGGCATTTTTTTGTTCCAATGTATGTGCGGCTTATCGGCGGTCTTATTATGAAGAAACAGGCGGCTTTGTGAAGCGTGCAATATTTAATGAAGATATGATTATGGCTGCACATATGATGAAGCTTGGATATAAATGTGTTTATGCATCGGAAGCAGCGGTAATACATTCTCATAATTACAATTGTATACAGCAGTTCAAAAGGAATTTTGATGTAGCAGTATCCCAGACAGATCATCCCGATATATTTCAGGGAGTTCCGTCTGAGAGGGAGGGCATACGCCTTGTAAAACAGACTGCGGCATATCTTATCAAAATAAAAAAGCCATGGTTAATTGTAGAGCTGATTGTTAAAAGCGGCTTTAAATATATGGGCTATCTTTTGGGGAAGAATTACGGAAAGCTGCCACTAAAGCTTGTGGTAAAGCTCTCTTCCAATCCTAAATATTGGATAAATGTGAACAAAGAATCACAAAATTGTGATTGAAGTTTGTGAGGAATTATTGTATGATAAAGTGCAAGAGTGAAAAATTAAATATGCTTTTTTGAACATTGATAGTTCAAAAAGTACGAATATTGTCAAAAGGGGTTTACGATGGCAAAAAGAAGATATAGAAGACGCAGAAGAGCACAAAAGGGATTCATAACATGGGCACCCTGGAAAAAGGCACTGGTGATAGTCGGTGGGACTCTGATTTTATTGACAACGGCGGGGGTAGCATTTGCTGCATCCAAGTTAGGTAAATTAGAAACAACAAAATTAGACACAACAAAGCTGAATATTTCGAAGGAAATTGAGCATAATGAAACCGGATATCTGAACGTGGCATTATTTGGCTTGGATTCCAGAGATGGTAGTTTTACTGCTGGTGACCGCAGCGATACAATTATTATTGCCAGTCTAAACCGGGAGACAAAGGAAGTCAGACTTTGTTCAGTGTTTCGCGATACCTTGCTGGAGCAGCCGGACGGCAGTTACAATAAAGCAAATGCAGCATATGCAACGGACGATGCAGAAGGTGCTGTGGCTATGTTAAATAAAAATCTGGATTTGGATATACAGCATTATGCTACGGTAAACTTTAATGCTTTGGTAGATGTGATTGATGAGCTGGGTGGAATTGAAGTCGACTTGAAAACCCCTGAAGAAGTACAACTTGTGAATGGATATGGTAATGAGACATCCAAGGTGACCGGGAAGGAATTAAAATTGCTCGATCATACGGGAAAACAGCTTTTAAATGGTGTACAGGCCGTTTCTTATTCCCGGATCAGATATCAGGTTTTTGACGGAGATCCTCAGGATGGAACCGACTTCAGAAGAGCAGAAAGGCAGAGGTATGTGCTGGAGCAGGTTGTGAAAAAAGCGCAGACAGCAAATTTATCAACATTGAACCGGATTATTGATAAAGTTTTTCCAAAGGTTGCTACGAATTTTACATTGGCTGAGATTTTGGCTTATGCAAAAGATGCCTTCGATTATAAATTAACTGATATGAGTGGCTTTCCATTTGACAAATCAACGGCAACCTTATCGGGGGTTGGAAGCTCTGTGGTTCCGGATGATTTAGAAAGCAATGTAATCCAACTACACAAGTTCTTTTTTGAAGATGTCGCTTATAGCCCTTCATCTACAGTAATTTCAATTAGCAGTGCAATACAGTCCTACGCGGCAAATACAATACCGGATGAAGAAGCAGTGTATTATGAAGACCCGATAGGCAATTACAATTATAGCGATCCAGGCACGGGAACAGGATACACGGAACCGCCCACAGAACCAGATTATGGGAGTGGGAGTACGGGTGGAACTACAGGGGATGGCAGTACCACAGATGGAACTACAGGAGACGGCAGTGCCACAGATGGAACCGCAGGAGGCAATCCTGATACATCAGGCTCCGGGAGCGGAGAAGGCACAGGGGATTCTGGCAACGCGCAAGGTACAGCAACTGAAGGATAATTAAGAAGCAAAAGAGGTAAGAGGTAAGATGGAGAAAATAATTAAAAAGATAGGCGGCATATTACTGGCATTGTGTTTGACTGTATCATGTCTTTCATTTGTAACGTTTGCGGCTGAAGGGACTCTTCAATTTTCGGACCCGTCGGCAGCTGCCGGAGATAATGTGACAGTTTCTGTGAAAGTGAACACAGGCGGTGGGGCCATTGGTGATGTAGATCTTACCGTCACATACGATACATCAATTCTAAAATTTGTGAGCGGCACAGGTGCAACTGGTGGGGACGGCACTTTACAGTTATCTTCAAAAGGGGATGGTACCTCTTCAGAGGCCAGCTATTCCCTGGAATTTACTGCATTGAAGGAAGGTACCGCTACACTGGAGGCATCAACATATACGGCCTATATGTATGATGACAGCTCTTTGAATCTGTCCCTGGGAACTTCAGAGGTGACGATACAGGGGGGGACTCCGGTTACTGATACAGAGAGTGATAACAAGGATGGTAACTCAAGTGCCGGAAGTCTTCAGGTGACAGTGGATGGAAAAACATATACTGTCAATGAAAACTTTACAGAAGCTGCAATTCCCAGAGGATTTACAGCTACAGATATGGAGCTGGACGGGACATCCACAAAAGCAATGATGCAGGAGTCAAGCGGGCAATATATGTTCTATCTTGAAGATAGTGACGGTAATTCAGACTACTTCCTTTATAGTATGGATGACGGTTCTTTTACACCGACTGCCGTAGTGGATATAAACTCAAATGTGTCTATCTATCTGATGAATCATGAGGGTACAACGGGGCTTCCTTCCGAATATCAGGAGACTACAACAGATATAGACGGCAAGGTCTTTCAGGTGTGGCAGAATATGTCAGAACAGGAGTATTATCTTATCTATGCGTTGAGCAGTGATGGAAATAAAGGATATTACCAATATGATACTACAGAAGGCACATATCAGAGATATGCAGCGCCGTCAGTGGTGGAAGAGGAAGGTACGGATACTTTAGTGGATAAGGTTATGAATTTCCTGGAAAAGTATTTGACCATAGTTATATGTGCTATATGGGGAGTTTTCCTGTTTCTTCTGATAATTATCATCATATTAGGTGTGAAATTATCCCACCGCAATCAGGAATTAGACGACTTATATGATGAATACGGGCTTGATGATGAGGAACACGATGATGACGATAACCTGCCTCGTGTAAAGAAGAAATCTCGTGAACAATTTATTGGCTTTGCTGAAGACGACGGTGATGATGACTTCGAAGATTATGAAGACAATGACGATTTCAATGATTATGAAGACGATGAGGATTATGACGGCTTCGATGATTATGATGATGAGTTTGAAGAATATGATGATGAGTTTTCAGAAGAAGAGTATGAGGCAAAACCTGTGCGAAAATCAAATAAAAAACAGGATGATGATTATTCTATGGACTTTATAGATATATAGGTTAAAAACAAGGGTGTTGCGGGTGGGCAATACCCTTTTTAGATTGTAAAGGAGGATGAGATGAGAGGAAAGCATACTATTTTTAAAAGATGGATGTCTGTTCTTATTGTTTTGACATTATGGGCTAGCAGCAGTTTATTGCTTTATGCCGAAGAAAATCTACAGCAGAGTGAGATAAGTCAAAGTGAAACTCCAGCTTTAGACCTGGAAACAGACGCTGCTGCTGAATACATATCGGGTGAGGTTTTGGTTTTTTATGAGAATGGACAGATAACAGAGGATGCAGTCAAAACTATCTCTCAGGAAAATGATGACAGGTTAACGGAGACAGTACTGACAACCGATAATATGGCTGTCTCCGTTGTAGAACTTTCTCAGGGGCGTTCAGTGGAAGATGCGGTGGAAGATTACACATCGGATCCTCTAATTGACCTTGCCATTCCAAATTACAAACTTGATACATGTGAAGAAGAAATTGAAAATACGGAGATAGGAGTTCAGGGAGGTGTGAATGATACAGATTATGCACCGTACCAATGGTATTTAGAACAAGTTCGTGCAAAAGGAGCATGGGACATTGTCAGCCAGATTCCCCACGAGCCCATTAAGGTGGCAGTTTTAGATACTGGTGCTGATATTTCTCACCCAGATTTAATAAATGTGATAAATCAGGGGGAGAGCGGGGAGGTCCTTTCTGATGCTCTGGATAGTGAACTCGGACCGCTGCAGGGAGATGGATATGCACTCGGCGGGGTAACGGGGACGTCCGGGGATACTACACACGGCACACATGTAACAGGAATTTTGGGGGCCGAGGCCAATAATGGTGTGGGAATTGCAGGAGTGGCAAGCTCTTATGATAATTCGGTAATGGATTTGATGGTGATTGATGTATTTCCAGATTCGGAAACTACCTTTTCATACCTGTTTAAAGGAATGGATTATGCGAAAAGCCAGGGAGCGAAAATAATCAATTTAAGCCTCGGCATTAACCTGAACCTGAATGCTGCGAATACGAAGGCTCTTATTGAGGGGACTCAGAAGGTCTTTGATGCATTTATGAATGAGGGGATTATTGTGGTTTGTGCTGCGGGAAATGGTGATAATGGAGATGGAGTCCCTGATAATGGAAACATAACCAGCCTGCCGGGAGATTTACCGTCTACAATTAGTGTGATTAATGTAGATAGAACAAATCAGAAAAATGTTACATCTAATTATGGCAGTCTGAAGGATGTGTCGGCACCAGGAACGGATATTTGGAGCACAAAGAATAAAGGTTCTTATATCAGCAAGTCGGGAACTTCAATGTCAGCACCCATTGTAACAGGGATTGCGGCCATGATGCTTTCTGTGAACCCGAACTTGTCCTTTACGGAGGTAAGAGAAATTTTGCGACAAACGTCCACAGACCTCTATTCTTCTGGATTTGATATCTATAGCAGTTATGGGCTTGTTAATGCAGAGGCAGCGGTTAGGGAAGCAGCATTACGTGCAGGAAAGTGGACAGAGTCTTCCGCTTCCATATCATATAAGACTCATGTGCAGACTTATGGGTGGCAGGACTGGAAAGCAGACGGACAGACCAGTGGTACCCAAGGGCAGGCAAAACGCCTGGAAGCGATACAGATTAAATTGAACAACCCTGAGGTATCTGGAGGAGTTGAATACAAAACTCATGTGCAGACCTACGGGTGGCAGAGATGGAAAGCTAATGGCGAAATGAGTGGGACACAAGGGCAGGCAAAGCGTCTGGAGGCAATACAAATCCGTCTTACAGGGCAGATGGCCGAGAAGTATGATATTTATTACCGGGTACATGCGCAGACTTATGGATGGCTGGATTGGGCAAAAAATGGAGAATCGGCAGGCTCCTCTTCCTACGCAAAGCGCCTGGAGGGAATTGAGATAAAATTAGTAAAAAAAGGAGGACAGGCGCCTGGAAGCACGGGTAATGCCTATGTCCACCCCTTAGTGAAATATCAAACCCATGTTCAAACTTATGGATGGCAGGGATATGTACAGGATGGAGCCGTGAGTGGAACGGCAGGAAAAGCAAAGCGATTAGAAGGAATTCATATTTCTTTATTAGAGCAACAATATTCGGGAAATATTCAGTATATAACCCATGTACAGACCTATGGATGGGAAAAGGGCTGGAAATCCAATGGAGAGATGAGCGGGACGCAGGGGCAGGCAAAAAGACTTGAGGCAATCCGTATCCAGTTAACCGGAGAAATGGCAGAAAGGTATGATATATACTATCAGGTCCATATACAAACTTATGGCTGGCTGGGGTGGGCAAGAAATGGAGGAAACGCAGGCAGTGCGGGTATGGCAAAACGTTTGGAAGGTATACGGATTGTATTAGTGCCTAAAGGCGCGAACCCACCCGGTAGTATGCAAAATGCCTACTATGAAAAATAATTAGTCAGTTTAAGAATTAATTTACAAAATGTTAAAGATTTGTTACAATATATCACAGAGTGTTATGATTAAGTTTACTTGGTTGTATGAAGGGAGTACAATATGTGTGGAATAGTTGGATATGTAGGCGAGAAACAGGCAGCGCCAATTTTACTGGATGGCTTATCAAGGCTGGAGTACCGGGGCTATGATTCGGCAGGAATTGCTGTGTATGATGGAAAAGAAATTGAGATGAAAAAGTCCAAAGGACGTCTGAAGGTATTAGAAGAACTGACACATGACGGGGCAACTTTGCCGGGTGTTATTGGAATAGGACATACAAGATGGGCAACTCACGGGGAACCTTCCGATACCAATGCTCATCCCCATTTTAACAAGGATGAAAGTATTGTTGTAGTACATAATGGAATTATAGAAAACTACCTGAAGCTGAAAAATAAATTAATCGGCAAGGGATATCAGTTTATATCAGATACAGATACAGAAGTCATTGCTCACCTGCTGGATTATTATTATCAGGGAAATCCGCTCCAAACTATTACGAAAATCATGCATCGTATGGAAGGTTCTTATGCTTTGGGAATCATGTTCAAGGACCATTCGGATGAGCTTTATGCGGTACGTAAAGACAGTCCTCTTATTGTAGGAAAGTCCGAGGGCGGAAGTATTATTGCATCTGATGTACCTGCAGTATTGAAATATACAAGAGACGTCTATTTCATAGAGAATGAAGAAATCGTCCGAATGACGGAGGATTCCATGGAGTTTTTTAACGTGGATGAAGAGCCCATTGAGAAGGAATTTGTCCACATCGAATGGGACGTAGATGCGGCTGAAAAGGGAGGATATGAGCATTTCATGCTGAAGGAAATGTATGAGCAGCCCAAGGCTATTACGGATACATTTTCTCCGCGGATCAAAGGTGATGAAATTGTAATTGAAGAATTAAACATGACAGATGAGGAGATAAAGAACATCCGAAAAATTATGATTGTTGCCTGTGGCTCAGCATCCCATACTGGAATGACAAGTAAATATATATTTGAAGGAATGGCGAGAATCCCGGTGGAAGTCGATTTAGCATCGGAATACCGGTACCGTGATCCGATTATTGAGGAGGGAACCTTAGTTGTCATTATCAGTCAGTCAGGTGAGACGGCAGATTCACTGGCAGCCCTGCGGGAGTCCAAAGCAAGAGGAGCAAAGGTTCTTGGCATTGTAAATGTGGTAGGAAGTTCCATTGCAAGGGAGGCTGATAATGTGATGTATACATGGGCAGGCCCTGAAATTGCCGTGGCAACTACAAAGGCATACTCCTGTCAGTTGATTGCGCTGTACCTGTTGGCTATGAAGTTTGCAAAAGTGCGGGGAAAAATTACAGACGCAGAATTGAAAAGTTATATAGAAGATTTAAAACGAATTCCGGATCAAGTAGAGCTTCTTTTAAATAATAAGAACAGAATCCAGAAGTTTGCAAACAGATATCTGGCCGCAAGAGACGTATTCTTCATCGGAAGAGGAATTGATTATGCTATTTCTATGGAGGGCTCATTAAAGTTAAAAGAAATATCCTATATTCATTCAGAAGCATATGCGGCGGGTGAGCTGAAGCATGGAACCATTTCCCTGATAGAGGAGGGGACCTTGGTGGCAGCAGTGCTGACACAAGAAGATTTATATCAGAAAATGATTAGCAATATGAGAGAAGTGAGTACCCGTGGAGCGTTTGTGCTTGCGGTGACGAATGAAGGCAATGATGAAGTGGAACGTGCTGCCGATTATGTTATTTATATACCTAAGACGAACCGGTATTTTACAAACTCACTTGCAATTATACCATTGCAGTTATTCGGCTACTATATTTCTGTGGGCAGAGGCTGCGACGTAGATAAACCGAGAAACCTTGCGAAATCTGTTACAGTAGAGTAATTCTTATATTGTTTCAAACTTTGTTAAATAATTAAACACACTTCTATCACAAAGAACGGCTATTATATCAATATAAAATACAAGAGAAAGAAGGAGTTTATATGGAAAATCAGTATAATTATTATAATCCTGAAGGACAGCAGGGAGATATTCAGTATAATAGCCAGCCAGATCAAAATAACAATAGAAGGCCAAAGAAAAAAATGCCCAAAGCTGTTGCAGTGACCGGATTTGCCCTGTTATTCGGAGTGGTGTCAAGCGCCACATTTTTGACATCAAATATAATAGGAAGCAAGGTGCTCAGGCTGGATGAGCCGACCAACTCCTCTTCCGAGAATACGGCATCTGTAAATAGTACTGCACTTACAACTACATCAAATGTAGTGACATCCGATGTGTCCGGTGTTGTTGAGCAGGTAATGCCGTCTATTGTATCTATTACAAACATGAGTGTTCAGCAGGTACAGGATTTCTTCGGAGGGGTTTCCCAACAGGAAAGTGAAAGTGCAGGGACTGGAATCATCATTAACCAGAATGACTCGGAATTACTGATTGTAACAAATAATCATGTGGTACAGGGCAGTGAGACTCTGACTGTCACATTCCATGATAATACCAGTCTGGAGGCTGATATTAAGGGAACAGATCCTGCACATGATCTTGCAGTAATTGCGGTACCAGTGAACACAATCTCCAAAGATACAATGAATGCCATCGCAGTGGCTACTTTGGGAGATTCTACAAAATTAAAAGTGGGAGAGCCTGCGATTGCGATTGGGAATGCACTTGGATATGGACAGTCTGTTACAACAGGCGTTATCAGTGCTACAGATCGTGGAATTATGGCAGCAGATGGGGCAGCTAGTGGAGCAGTAAACAGTGATGTAAAACTGATTCAGACAGATGCAGCGATTAATCCTGGAAACAGCGGCGGAGCTCTGGTGAATGCAAACGGCGAGGTAATTGGAATTAACTCCTCTAAATTGGTGGCAAGTTCAGTAGAAGGTGTAGGATATGCAATTCCAATCAGTGATGTTTCTGATATTATTACGAATCTGATGAACCAGCAGACAAAGACCAAAGTTGCTGAGAAAGACAGAGGATATATTGGCATCCAGGGGTTTGATGTGACTTCAGAATATGCGGAAAGATTTAACATGCCTCTGGGAGTATATATTACTGATGTTGTCAGCGGAGGTGGTGCAGATAGTGCCGGCATGACAAAGGGTGGAATTATCACCGGGCTGAATGGTATTACGATTGACAGCATGAATACTTTGCAGGAGCAGTTAAAGTATTATGCAAAAGGTGATACTGTGACACTGACCGTCCAGAAAGCTGAAAATAATGGCGAATATACCGAGGAGACCTACAAGGTTATATTAGGTACAAAGTCAGAATAAGCCAAATAAAGAAAAACAATGTAATAGAGTAAAGACAGCCAAGGGTGCCCCAAAAGTTACTTCATGACTTTTGGGGCACCCTTTTAAGTTTCATTATTAGAACGTTTTATTGATTTACTTTCGTAATTGGATTAGTTAATGTTCCTTGACAGTTCTTCAATATAAACTTCCCACAAATCAGTACTAAAATCCATTTCTTTCGTATCATCTCCCGTGACCTGTCTGGACAGGATATTGTGAATCACATCTGTTTCAAAATAATGAATTTTTTCAGATTTACATTCCTCATCAATGAGATAAATTATACTGTATTCCTGTGAACAGAGAACAGCCATTTTAGGAGGTTCTCCATTTAAAATTCTGATTTTATCAGGGGTTTCCTGACCGATATATAAATTGAACCGCTGGAGATAGGGGATTCGTTTATCCGGTGAAAAGTTAACAGCTCCAAGGAGGGGGACAATTGCATTGCCTGTAGCACAAAAACCTGTCATAGCATCAATGGTTACAAAGAAAGTCGTTTCTGTTGTTAAAATATGATTGAAAAACTTCATAACAAGCTCTTTTATGACTTCACTTCCCTCTGCTTCATCCAATTCTTTTTTCTCAATCAAATACCCTATGGATATAAAATTATATACCGCATCAATAGGATTATTGAAAAATTGATCCATGCAGGAAGGATTGGCTTCCAGGGCGGCAATAGCTTCATTTCGGTTATAGCTGATTTTTTTGACATTCTTCTTCATGAGAGAGTTAAAAAATGCAGTGATATACCCTTTATGGGTAACAAAAGTCATGAGAGGAGTTCCGTCAATCTGGATATTGAAAAGTAGTAATAACCGTCCCTTTAATAACAAAAATGTAGAAGTTATCTTTTCTTCTGTTTTCCATAAATTCAGGTCAAAATGCTGCTGTGCCTTGGAAATCGTTAGAAAGAGATCAATATTATACTTGCTGTAGAAAGCTTCAAAGAAAGACATATCAAAAAAATGATTCATGGAAACATTTTTAGGCTTTTTTGAACCTATCATCCTGATACGTTGAAAAATATCAGAATAAAGCTGACTGAATACAGGGATAGTGCTGTAAAACTCCAAAGGAATATTGTCATCGTTCAGGAGGTAATCTGAAAGAATCACACAGACCATATTTAAAACTGATTTTTTCCCAAGGAAACTTCGTTCCATATCAAAGTAGTCTACATTTTCCCTATTTTCCGCAGCAAAGTCTTTATCCAGGGAATATTTTATTGCAGTTGCCAAAAACAGCTCCAGTTCATATTTTGAGCTGAAGTCATATACCACTGGAAATAGTGTTTCAAATCTCAAATAACAGCCGTAATCATATATGACTTCAGAAAAATAACTGGCAGCCTGTCTGCTGAATATCCTTTTTTCTTTTAAAAGAGGTAGTCTTTTTCCCGTCAGAATTTTACTCAAACCACTTGGTGTCATGTTCATACTAAGTGCAAAGTCAGTTTTGGGTATTTTGGCTATATTGATAAGCTCTTCTAACAACACACCAGTTCTCATTTTTATCCTCCGCTTCATCTTAAAGTAAAAGTAGTATTATTTTCTATTATACACATTTTTTTTGACTTCTGCTTTCCTATAAATGAAATTAGTTTAAGAAAAATTTCTTTTTTTGTCTAGTATAAATGTTAATTTGTTCCAATTTTTCAAGCAGTGCTGAAAATAATTGTGTACATAGGAATATTCAGCTTATATTTAGAAAATAAGATCAACGATAATCTTATGTTGCTGCTTTTCTAAAATAGCTATAACAAAATGATTTACTATATGAGCACAGGGGCGGATATGTAAGGGGGAGATTTGAACCAAATATCAATATACTCATGGGAGAAGGGCATCGTGTAGGAAGTGAGAGAAAGCTATGGTAAAAAACAAATACTTATAAGCCGGGTATTGGTACTGATGCCGCTTCTGAACATTCTGCCGTTTAAGACGGCATATGCCGCACCGGGAGCTGATAAAGTATCTGAACTTACTTAGTGTCCTTCACATTTAATTTCTATTCCTGTGTGCTGCAATTTTCTGCAATGAATATATTGATTTGTTCATATTGAAAGCATATGCAATTGTGCAGACTATAAAAAAGTATGGAAGATAAGCATAACCAAAAACCTCTGCACCAATAAAAATGGGGGCGAACAACGTATTGGTTGCACTTCCGAATACACTTGCATATCCCAATGCCGCCACCAACTCTATTGGAAGATGAAAAATTCCTGCGAGGATTACTCCAAAGCTGGCACCTATGGAAAATAAAGGAGTCACTTCACCACCTTGAAAACCTGCCGCCAATGTTAAAATTGTCAGAGCAAATTTCAGAAGCCAGTCATAGGAGAAGATTTCGCCTCCTTGAAAACTATCTTGAATCAGGTTTGTACCGAGACCTGAATATCGGCCTTTATAAAATAGTAAAAATAATATGCTTAGACATACTCCCAAAACAGCAATTCGAATAATCGGATTTTTCAGTTTAGTCCCGGCTATTTTCTTTGTCCATTTCAGACACCATGCAAAAGCACCACCCACAATTCCGAAAAGAATTCCCAGTACAATCAGTTTCCAGAATACAGAAAAATCAGAAGTAACTTTTGCTGTAAGAGCAAAGGAAAAGTTTTCCAACCCTAAAGCTTTTGAAACCGTACTTGCTGTAAAAGCGGCTGTAAATGCCGGAAGAAGTGCCTGATATTCCAATGCACCGGCGACTAGGACTTCCATTGCAAACAAAGTAGCAGCAATAGGTGTCTGAAACAGTCCGGCAAACCCTGCCGCCATACCGGTAACTAAAAAAATACTGGAAGCATTTTTAAACGGCAGCTTTTTCCCTGCCCAGTGAGAAAAGGTGGCCCCTATCTGTACTGCAACACCTTCCCTCCCGGCACTCCCTCCAAAGAGATGGGTCAGCCATGTCCCAGAAATAATAAATGGAATTAAGCGCAATGGTATAACTTCCTCATCTCCATGTCCTACTTCGAAAATCAGATTCATTCCTTTACTGCTTTTACCACCAAATTTAAAATAGCAATAGGCGATAATAACACCTGCAATAGCTAAAAATGGAATAAAATACATGGGATAGGCTTCACGGATATCCATAAGCTTTAGCAATACTTTACCAAATATAACATCTATAAGTCCTACAACGATACCAATTGGTATGCCAACAATTCCAAGCAGTGCCAAGCCGCCGTAAGTCCGATAAATTTTTACGATTTTTGTTTTCATTTTGCTTTCCTCTCTTTTTGATAACTATAATAAAGTTCGTCAAACACCCTCACTTTTCCAGAAAGATTATTCATACTATAAATAAAAAAAGCCAACAACTCCTGCGTTACCACAGAAGTCATCAGCCCATAGGCACTTTAGGATCTTGTCCAAGGGAGAACCTCATTCCCATATTATTTAACGTATATATCGTTCTTTTGCCCGCAGACCAATTCAATTGCTTTTGACACATTTCTCACTGCACCGTACTTGTAGAGACCACTTGACTTCTTTAAGATAACATAGTTAAAATCAAATATCAATGTTTAGTGTTTATTATTTTGATTCTAAAAATAAAACTTTTTAAATTTAACTATAGAAGACAGTGTAATAATCTTTACCTATTTGGTATAAGAATATTATAAATAGCATAAAAATACCCCGGAGCAAACAATGACTTTTTGTTTCTTTCACGTTCCACTCCGAGGAGAATATGTCAGGCTGCTTTTCAACGTCCTTAACTGTTTCTTTAATACACTAATATTTTCTTACCTGCGCCCGCAATCCTGACGAACGTCAAACTCTGGATTAATTGCATAGAAGTTTTTACTGTCCAGCTTATCCTGTACAATGCGGAGACTTTCTCCAAATCTCTGATAATGGACAATTTCGCGTTCTCTAAGGAAACGAATCGGGTCACAGACTTCTGGGTCTTTTACTAAACGCAGGATGTTATCATAAGTTGTTCTTGCTTTCTGTTCTGCTGCCATATCTTCATGTAAATCAGTGATAGGGTCTCCCTTAGACTGGAATACTGTAGCTGTCCATGGAGCTCCGCTGGCTGCCTGAGGCCAAAGTGCAAGGGTGTGGTCTACATAATATTTTCCAAAACCTGATCTTTCGATCTCTTCTGGTGTCAGGTGCTTGGTAAGCTGATAAACAATGGCACAAATCATCTCCATATGTGCAAGTTCCTCAGTGCCGATATCTGTCAGGATGCCTGTAACTTCTTTATAAGGCATGGTGTATCTCTGTGAAAGATAACGCATGGAAGCAGCAAGCTCCCCATCCGGTCCACCGAACTGTGTAATAATGATTTGGGCAATTTCAGGATTGGTCTGCGTGATTTTTACTGGGTACTGCAGTCGTTTTTCATAACTCCACATATATTAGCATCCTCCTTCCTGCCATGGCCATGGCTCATTAATCCAGTTCCATTTATCGGAACATGAGTAAACGGCGGTATCAATTGTAAGAGGTCCAAAACGTGCGGCATATTCTTTCAATGCCTCATTTCTCATGCGGCTGTGTTCACGAAAATAGGCAAGTGCCTCTTCATCACATGGATGGGTATCCAAAAAGAGTTTCACATCGTCTACAGCAAAACTTACAGCGTTTATGTGATCAAATAATTCTTTTTTGCTTAGGCGTTCGCTCATCGATTACAGCCTCCTCTCCCATAAAACGGTTTATAGAGGTCTTCAAAAATAGTGCCCATTCTTAATGCATTACAAGGTTTACACAGATTACGCCACTTCTGCCATGGTACATAAGCCATAGCAATTGGCAGATCCTCTAATACATCATAGCGGCATTCACATTGTTCCGGTTTTTTATTTTTTGGCATTTCGCGTTCCGGTACGCGGCATTCGCATGATTCTGACGCACGGCGCTGTTGTTCCCCACATGGTGCCTGGACAGGTTCAGGGCGGCAGTTATTATTATTAACCGGCATGGGGCGGCAGCCATTATTAAAATTCATCTGCCTGCCATAGCGCATATTGTTTTGGTAGTTCGCCATTTGCGATATCTCCTTCCAATCTTACTTACAGTATTATATTATGGAAGAAAATTAAAAAGGTTCCTCTTTACATTTTGGAAAAAGTCATATATAATAGGAAAAGTGAGAGCGGGGTGTGGCTCAGTTTGGTTAGAGTGCACGGCTGGGGGCCGTGAGGTCGCAGGTTCGAATCCTGTCACCCCGATTTTTTTATCCGTTTTTCATTTTTCGTATCATTCTTCTATTTGCATATTTTATGTCAGAGAATCTATTTTAAACTCACCGAATATATTTACCATAGAGCAGGAAACATCAATACTAAAAGTGTATATTTTTATGTAATCTGTGATGGGAAATATAACTGAAAGATAAATTTATTTAAGAGACTTAAAAAAGAGGAAGTTATTATTTGTTTTTAGAAGATAATAGTGAGATAGCGGCCTATTTAAGAATTTTGTCAAGTGGCATAGCATACCCGGAAGCAGCAATAGGAGGGGACCGACAAAAGAAGCCTATCGAAAAAGGGATTGTCGGGAGAAATCGTTCGAAAAGCAATAGATTTTATTACAGATACTCTGGAAAAAAAGGAAATCAGAATTTGTGCACAGGTATATATTCAAGAATTTTATAAGGGATTTGGATTAGAAGCAATATCTGACATCTATATTATATGAGGGGATAGAGCATAGTGAAATGCTGTATCAAAAATAGATGCATAGGATAAGTGCAAAGAGGCATATGAACAGATAAAATAGTCTGTTTATGTGCCTTTTTTACTTTTGCTTTATTACCTGCAAGGTACAGCTTTGTATATATTATGGCGAAATTGAGGAAAAATTGTCGGTTCGTGTATAAAAGTCGTAAAGAAATGAAAATGTTATTGTAAAAAATATATAGAGTAGTATAATGGGAAGGTGGCTTATTTGGTTCTAATGACGGCAGGGTGTTATAAAGAATACAAATGTTTTGGTATTAGTAACCAAGTCTTCTGGGATAGTATATATACCTGGAACAGTCATTACATAATGATAAAATAAGAGGTGGGTTATGAGTCTAATTACAGTATTAATTCTATTTCCATTAGCAGCATCCATTATGGTATATCTTGTTAGAGCGGAGAATATCAGGAATACCATCGTAAGAGTGGGTGCGGTGATTACGGCTGGGTTAACATTGGTGACAGCTATTGCATATTTTAACGATGGACTCCAGCTTTCCGCACATGGGACTGAGTTCATAGATATTTGTATGATGGTGGTTGAAGTGTGTCTGGCGGTTTATATTATAGTGACTGGTATTAGAGAAAAAAAATATCTGCTGTCTCTGTTTTCGATTGCTCAGATTATTTTGATTCTTTGGTTTGAGTTTACTTGGAAGGAAGGAATTGAAGTACAGACAGGTATCATACTGGATAAGCTATCCAGCGTTATGATTTTAATCATTGGAGTTATCGGAAGTTTGATCTGCATCTATGCAGTGGGATACATGAAGTCTTATCATGTGCACCATACAGAAGTAAAAGAGAGAAAGTCCTTTTTCTTCGCGGTCCTATTTCTTTTCTTAGCTGCTATGTTTGGACTGGTTTTGAGCAACAACCTGATGTGGATATATTTCTGCTGGGAAATTACAACTTTTTGTTCTTACTTACTGATTGGTTATACAAAGACAGAAGAGGCGAGAAACAATTCACTGCTTGCCCTGACAATAAACGTAGGCGGCGGGCTTGCTTTTGCATGTGCAATTGTGATGATTGGCATGAATTTCCATACATTGGAATTATCTGATTTTATTGCAATGCAGCCGGAAGCATTAGTACTCGTTCCTGTATTTTTGCTTTGTCTGGCAGCACTTACAAAGTCAGCGCAGCTTCCATTTTCAGCATGGCTTTTGGGGGCAATGGTTGCACCTACGCCATCATCCGCGCTGCTGCATTCTGCAACTATGGTAAAAGCAGGTGTATATTTGATTATCAGGCTTGCTCCGCTGTTAGGTGAGACAGTGGTAGGGCGAATCATTACATTAGTAGGTGCAGTTACATTCCTTGCCTGCTCTCTGATAGCAATTTCTCAGAGGGATGCAAAAAAGGTGCTGGCATATTCTACTATTGCGAATTTAGGACTGATTGTGATATGTGCCAGTGTTGGGACGCAGGAATCAATTTGGGCAGCCATTCTGCTGGTGATTTTCCATGCTGTTTCAAAATCCCTGTTATTCCTGTCAGTTGGTTCTATTGAGAATCAGATTGGCAGCAGAAATGTTGAAAAAATGGACATATTGATGAATGTATCAAGAAAACTTGCTGTCTGCATGATTATTGGTATTTCAGGCATGTTCCTGGCGCCATTTGGTATGTTGATATCAAAATGGGTAGCAATGAAATCTTTTATTGATTCAAGAAATATGATTATTGTGGTTATTCTGTCTTATGGCAGCGCCGCAACATTATTCTATTGGGGAAAATGGATTGGAAAGCTTGTTTCTAACGGACAGCCAAAAGTGGATGAACCTCATGGGGGCTTATACAAAGATGAAAAAGTCCCTATATTCATTCATGCAGTCATTGTACTTTTGTCATGCCTTGCTTATCCGATAATCTCTAAATATGCAATTGTGCCATATCTGGAGAGTACATTTGGAATTAGTGCGTCCACTCCGATTGGCACAGGAGACCAGATTCTTATGGTCCTTATGTTTGTCATGATATGTCTGCTTATTTTAGTGCCTTTAGGCTATGTTCCATCAAATGTCAGGTCTAAGAGAAGAATTACCCCAATTTATATGGCGGGTGAAAATGCAGGTGATAATGAGAACTTTATTGCTGCCACAGGTATAAAGCGTAAGAGTGAGATGAGTAACTGGTATATGGAAGGAATATTTGGAAATAAAAATTTAATGCTGTTGAGTAACATTATTTCAATTGTATTACTGTGCATTGGTGTATTATTACTGATTGGGAGGTGGGCATAATGCTGCTGGCAATTAAAGTAGTTCTAATTATTATTTTGACACCATTAGCCGGCGGACTGCTTGCAGGCTTCGACAGAATTATTTCAGCAAGGCTTCAGGGAAGAAAAGGCCCTCCGCTGCTGCAGCCTTTTTACGATGTGCTTAAACTTTTGCAAAAGGAAACCATTGAGGTAAATGCATCACATCGTTTTTATGTATATGTATCTCTGCTGTTCATTGTTTTTACAGCTATTGTTATGTTGTTGGGCGGAGATATACTGCTGACAATTTTTGTACTTACACTGGGCTCTATATTCTTTGTTTTTGGAGGATATGCTTCTCAGTCCCCATACAGCGTTATCGGAGCGGAAAGAGAACTGCTGCAGATGATGGCATATGAGCCAATGGTATTTATGACGGCTGCGGGGCTGTATTATGTAACCAATACATTTTTTATCAAAGATATCATCAGCAGAGATATACCGGCGGTTGTATACTTACCTGCAATTTTTCTGGGGTTTGTATATATTCTGACCTTTAAATTGAGAAAGTCGCCTTTTGATTTGAGCGTGGGACATCATGCGCATCAGGAACTGGTACAGGGGATTTCAACAGAGTATTCAGGAAGGGCACTGGCTGCCATAGAAGTTACCCATTGGTATGAGTCCATCATTGCCATGGCTTTTGTATACATCTTTTTTGCTGCGAACAGCGTTATCAGCCATGTAGTTGCGGTTATTGTGTGCATACTCGTATATTGGTTTGAAATTATTGTAGATAACTCAACAGTACGTGTAAAATGGCAGATGGCATTGACTTCTGCATGGGTAGTATCTGGAGTTCTTGGAATACTTAATCTTGCGGTCTTGTTTTTCTTTGAATTCTAGTCGGAGTTTGGCCATAAGGAATCCAGCTTATGGCTGAACTATAACATAATATCATTATTAGAATAAATCAGGTTGTGTTTATTCAGAAAGCAGGAAATATGAATTTTAGTAAAAAATCACCGTGGATATTACACTATGACGGTTCCAGCTGTAATGGCTGTGACATAGAAGTTTTGGCCTGCCTTACACCATTGTACGACGTAGAACGTTTTGGGATTATTAACACAGGTAATCCAAGGCATGCGGATATTTTATTACTTACCGGAAGCCTGAATGCGCAGAATATCCCGGTAGTGAAGCAGATTTATGATCAAATGCCTGAGCCAAAAGTGGTTGTGGCAATCGGGATATGTGCCACATCAGGCGGAATTTTTGCAGAGTGTTATAATGTGGTCGGCGGAGTTGATAAGGTACTGCCGGTTGATGTTTATGTGCCGGGCTGTGCTGCCAGGCCTCAGGCAATTATTGATGGCGTTGTAAAGGCACTTTCTATATTGGAAGAGAAGCAAAATGCTCTGAAAGGAAGGTAGTGTAGTATGGAAGAACAAAAAATAATAAAAATATCTCCGGATGAGATTTTGGCGGAAACTGTAGATCTTAAAAATGCCGGTTATCGTCTGGTGGCAATATCCTGTGTAAATAAGGATGGAATAGAATTAAGTTATTCTTTTGATAAAGATTATGATTTTGTCCATTTAAGAGTTAATATGGATTATGATACAGAAATAGAAAGCGTGAGCTGTTTTTATCAATATGCATTTTTATATGAAAATGAGATAAAAGAACTTTTTGGTGTAAAGATAAAAAATATCACAGTGGATTTTAATGATAATCTGTATAGAATATCGGTGAAAACTCCATTTAACATGAAGAAGGAGGAGGAATAATGGGAAAGAGAACAGTAATTCCTTTTGGCCCTCAGCACCCGGTGCTTCCTGAACCAATCCATCTGGATTTGGTACTTGAGGATGAAAAGGTAGTAGAAGCGATTCCTCAGATTGGCTATATCCACAGAGGATTGGAAAAGTTAGTAGAAAAAAGGGATTTTAAACAATATACCTATGTAGCAGAGAGAATTTGCGGAATCTGTTCTTTCATGCATGGAATGGGATACTGTATGGCGGTTGAAGGTATCATGGAGATTGAAGTGCCTGAAAGAGGAAAGTTCCTCAGAACTATCTGGGCCGAATTGTCCCGTATTCACAGCCATTTACTATGGTTAGGATTGACTGCCGATGCTTTTGGATTTGAAAGTCTGTTTATGCATTCCTGGAGATTGAGAGAAGAAGTCCTGGACTTATTTGAGCAGACCACAGGAGGACGTGTTATTTTCTCTGTATGCGATATTGGCGGAGTGAGAAAAGATGTTGATGCCGAGATGTTAAATACAATGGTTTCTGTATTGACAAGAATGGAGAAAGAACTGCGTGACCTTACAAATGTATTTTTAAATGATATGTCTGTAAAGCACCGTACGGTTGGTGTGGGAGTATTATCAAAAGAAAAGGCACAGGAAACAGGTGCAGTAGGTCCTATGGCAAGAGCAAGCGGTATTTTCATGGATATGAGGACCTTAGGATATGCGGCATATAAGCACTTGAAGTTTGAGCCTATTACCGCGGAAGCCGGAGACAGCTATGCCAGAATGGAAGTTAGAATCGGAGAAGTCTACCAGGCGATAGATTTGATCAGACAGTGTGTAGAATTAATTCCGGAAGGTGATGTAATTACAAAAGTAAAAGGAAACCCAAACGGAGAACATTTTATAAGACTGGAACAGCCCCGGGGAGAAGTTATTTATTATGTAAAAGCAAACGGGACAAGCTTTTTAGACCGTTTCAGAGTTCGCACCCCCACGTTCGCAAATGTTCCTGCTCTTCTTGAAACTTTAAAGGATTGTGACCTTGCAGATGTTCCTATCCTGATTCTTACAATTGACCCATGTATCAGTTGTACGGAAAGGTAATTGTTCTGAACAGATACACGGAAAGGTAATTGTGAAACACCAACTTACGGAAAGGCGTGGAAAATAATATGTCTATTTTAAGTATGACGAAGACACTTTTTAAGAGTATTGTGCATGGCCCCTATACTCAGCTTTACCCTATAAAGCCAAGGGAAAATTTTGAGCGGACAAGGGGCAGCATTGAAAATGATATTGAAGCTTGTATCTTTTGTGGATTGTGTGTAAGACGATGCCCCACATCTGCCCTGAAAATTGAAAAAGCAGAAAAACTTTGGAGCATTGAGAGAATGCAGTGTATTCAGTGTGGTTATTGTGTTGAGGTTTGCCCTAAAAAATGTCTTCATATGAGGAATGAGTATACAACACCTGATACAATAAAAGTAAAGGATGAATATGTAGATGCACGAGTATCCGATAACTAAGAGGATTATTGAAATAGCAGAAGAACTTGCGAAAGAAAATAATGCCGGGGATGTGAAACAGATTAATCTGGTTGTGGGAGATTACTCAGGGTATGTGGCAAGCTCAATTGATTTATATTTTGGAATTATTGCTAAGGACAGTATGTGCAAAAATGCAGTGCTGAATATAGAACGGGTAAAGCCCAAATTAAAGTGTACCGGGTGCGGTAAGCTATTTGAGCGTAAGCCTTTTTCTTTCGAATGTCCTGACTGTAAGGGGGATGGAAGCCCTACAGATATCGGTAAAGAATTTTATATAAAGTCCATTGAAGTATGAGAGAAGTAACTGCACAGTCCGTGTGAAAACATTGAACATGCAATAGCAAGCCCCATCGTCAAAGACGATTTTCATGGGCTTGTGGCGTATCTGTTCATGGTAGTGAGCAGATACTGAGAGGAGGTATTTATGCCAGAAACAAAAGAAATAGAGGTTATGCAGTCTGTATATGACAAAAATGAAGAGATTGCAAAACAGATTAATGAAAAGTTAACACAAAAGGGGATTTTTGCTGTTAATGTGATGGGAGCCCCCGGTGCGGGAAAGACTTCTACACTGATTCAGATCATGCAAAGATTAGGTGACATTACCCCTTACGTAATTGAAGGAGATATTGAGGCAGATATCGATACAAAAAAATTGCTTTCATTAGGTGTAAAAACAATCCAGATTAATACAAATGGTGCGTGCCACCTGGACTCGCCTTTGATCGGTGAAGCAGTAGAGGATTTAAATGTCCAGGAAGGGATTTTGTTTATTGAAAATATCGGAAACTTAGTATGCCCTGCGGAATTTGAAATTGGTGAACATGTTAAGATGTTAATTTCTACCGTTACTGAGGGCAGTGATAAGCCATATAAATATCCCCTTGCTTTTGAAAAAGCAGATATTATTCTTGTTAATAAATGTGATTTGCTGCCATATGTGGATTTCGATGAAGAATATTTTATGAAAGGTGTCAGAGCATTGAATTCCACCGTACCTGTTTTCAAGGTATCCAGTAAGTCAGGCGAGGGATTTGAGGAAGTTGTTTCATGGATAAAGAAAAATTTGAAATAGTGACGAAAAAGGTTTTGGTTTCGGGAATTGTGCAGGGGGTTGGTTTTCGCCCCCTTACTTTTCGTTTAGCCCAAAAACATGTTATTAAAGGAACCGTTCAGAATATTGGGGGAATGGTGGAAATTATTGCCCAGTCTGCCCGATATGATTTTGAATGTTTTATAAAAGAATTAGAAACTGCCCGGTGCGATGGCTGCGAAATCATTAATATGGAAATAAAGGATATTACAGGGACGGCTGAAGAACAATTTCAGGAATTCCGGATTATTCAAAGCTCGGCAGCTCAGGAAGCATCTATTATCCCACCTGATCTCGCGGTTTGCAGTAAGTGCAGAGAAGAATTGTATAAAGGGACAGACCGGAGATATCTCCATCCATTTATAAGCTGTATGTCCTGCGGGCCAAGGTATACCATTATAGACCGGCTTCCTTATGACAGGGAAAATACAGTGATGGAAGACTTTGTCATGTGCGGGGAGTGTGGAAAAGAGTATTCTTCACCCTTAGACAGGCGTTTTCATGCGCAGACCATCTCCTGTCATGACTGCGGACCCTTCGTGATATTTAAGGAGGATGGGGAGCTGACCAATCAGGCAGGGTATGAGAGGGCGGTTGAAGTTATTAAACAAGGCGGGATTGTGGCGGTAAAAGGGATTGGCGGCTATCACTTTGTATGTTCTCCATTTATAGAAGAGACAGTACAGAATCTGAGAAAATTAAAAGGCCGGGAAGAAAAGCCCTTTGCAGTTATGTTTGGTTCCGTAAGTGAGATAGAAGAATACTGTCAGGTTACAGAGGAGGAGCGGCTGCTTTTAGAATCCGGTCCCAGACCTATTGTATTGCTTTATTCTAATAATGAAAAAATGGCACCTTCCACGTATAAAGGAAGTATTTACTGCGGAGCATTTTTACCATACACTCCGCTGCAGATTATGCTGATTCATAACTGTGGCCCTTTGATTATGACAAGTGCAAATATTTCAGACCAGCCAATTATCAAAGACGACAGCGTTATGTTGTCTCTGAATGCACCGCTGCTTGATGGTGTATTGTACAACACAAGGCGGATTATCAGGTCGGTAGATGATTCCGTGGCAAAAATTATAGATAAGAAACCTCAGTTAGTACGAAGAAGCAGGGGATATGTACCTTATCCGGTCTTTTTACCGGACTGTGGTAAGGATGTAAAAATATTTGCTGCCGGAGGAGACTTGAAAGCTGCATTCTGCCTGTATCATGATGGAAATGCAGTTGTGTCACAGTATTTTGGTGATTTGGAAGAGAATGCAGTTTTTGAAGAATATAAGGCTTCAGCAGAAGATTTATGCGAATTGTTAAAAATTACTCCGGATTTGACGGTCTGTGACCTGCACCCGAATTATTTTTCTTCCAAATATACAAAAGCACTAAACAAACCGGTTCTTTATGTGCAGCATCATCATGCCCATATTGCATCTGTTATGGCGGAGCATCATCTGAAAGGGAAAGTTTTGGGAATTGCTTTTGACGGTACTGGATATGGAACGGACGGACATGTCTGGGGCAGTGAATTCTTGATTTGCGAGGGCAGCGGATTTCAGCGGGCCGCCCATTTGGCATATACGCCGATGCTGGGCGGGGATCAGTCTATGCGGGATGCAAAAAAGACAGCAGCCTGTTTTCTTCTAAACTATGGCCTGGACCAGTTTATAAAAGACAGCAGAAGTGATATAATCAAAGCGGCCCTGAAGCATGGGATTCATACAGTATTGACATCAAGTATGGGCAGATTGTTTGATGCAATATCCAGTATGCTGGAAATATCGGATGAAAACCGGTATGAAGGAGAGTGTGCTGCGTCTTTAGAAAAGGAAGCTCTTTTGGCGGAGAAAAATAATGTTTCACCCCGGTCCATGTCATTTGGTATCATTCAAACAGAGGGATGCATGGTGATAGATCCCGGTCCCATATTGGAGGCTGTTGGAAGAGGCGGGAGTGAAAAAGGAGAAGAAAGTAAGGCGGTTCTGCGCCAGTCCCTGGCACTTGGTTTTCACTATGCACTGGCAGAGCTTGCATTACAGGTATGCATTCTGGTGAGGGAAAAGGAAGGGATAAACAGTGTCGCTTTTAGCGGCGGTGTGTTCCAAAATTCGGTACTGTCTAACCGGATGACCAAGCTTCTGAGGGAACATTATTTTGAGGTATATTACAATATAGCCGTTCCTCCAAATGACGGGTCAATTAGTCTGGGCCAGACCTATATAGGGTTAATGTCAGAAGGTGACTGTTCATGGTTCTGAACAGATACGAGGAAAGAAAGAGAAGGTGAAGATATGTGTGTTGCTGTACCTGGAAAGGTAATGGAGATAAATGGTGATACTGCAAAAGTAGATATTATGGATAATATTTGTGACATCAATATCAAATTAGTTCATGTAAAGATTGGAGATTACGTGCTGATTCATGCAGGATGTGCGATTGATGTGGTGGTGGAGGATTCTGCCCTGGATATACTTAGTATGTTTGAAGAGCTGGAGGAAGAAATAAATGATAACCCTTGAGCAAATCGTGAGAGAATTAAAATCCTATGACGGAGATGAAATTAAAATTATGGAGGTTTGCGGAACGCACACCTCCAGTATATTTAAAAATGGAATAAGAACCTTGATTTCCCCTAAAATCAGGTTGATTTCCGGCCCCGGCTGCCCCGTGTGTGTGACGCCTTCTGTTTACGTAGATAAACTGGTGGACATAGCCGGGCAGGAAGGACACTGCGTTCTCACTTTTGGAGATATGATGAAGGTGAAGGGCAGCCAGATGTCCCTGACAGAAGCGGTTGCCAGAGGAGCTGATGTGAAAGTATTATATTCCCCGCTGGATGCCGTAAAACTTGCGTTAGAGAACAAAAATATACAGTATGTTTTTGCTGCCGTGGGGTTTGAAACGACAACTCCCATTTATGGGGTATTACTTGAAGAAGTTATAAAAAATGAGATACACAATTTGAAGCTGCTTACTTCTCTAAAAACGATTGTTCCGGCTGTTTCCTATGTATGTGAGCATGAAGAAAAGATTGACGCGTTTCTTTCCCCGGGGCATGTAAGCGTTGTTATTGGCTGTGATGTTTACAGGGAGTTGGCAGAAAAATATAAAAAACCATTCGTAGTGGCAGGATTTGAAGGGGAGCATATCCTTGCTGCGATTTATGAAATTTTGCGCCAGATAAAACAAAACCGGCATGACATGAAAAATATGTATACGAGCGCTGTTACAGAAAAAGGGAATCTTAAGGCCCAGTCAATGATTCAGAAGTATTTTGAGGTGAAAGACGACTTTTGGAGAGGAATTGGAACCATTGAAAAATCGGCGTATGGGCTGAAGGCAGAATATGCCCGGTATGATGCAGGAAGTTCTTTTGGAGAATTTAAAGAAGCTCTTCCAAAGGGATGTAAATGTAAAGAGGTCATTTTGGGCAGAATAAATCCAACGGAATGCCCTTTGTTTTCCAAAGGCTGCACCCCACTCAATGCCCTTGGCCCCTGTATGGTATCAGCGGAGGGAGTGTGTGGAATCTGGTATAAAAATGTTACAGTTTACAGGGCACCTGTGAACAGTAACATAAGAATAGAGGGAGAGAAGTATGAACATTGATTTATCACATGGCAGCGGCGGGAAGCAGACAAGTAATCTGATACACGACATATTTTTGAAAAACTTTGATAATGAAATTTTAAATAAATTAGAAGACGCAGCAGTTCTTGATATTAGCGGCAGGATTGCCTATACAACGGACTCCTTTGTTGTAACACCTATGTTTTTTCCCGGAGGTGATATCGGGAAACTGGCTGTGTGCGGAACCGTCAATGATCTTTCTATGATGGGGGCTAAGCCCAAATATCTTACTGCCGGGTTTATCATTGAAGCGGGCGCAGATATGGAACAGTTGAATCAAATTGCACAAACTATGAAAATAACTGCTTTGGAAGCGGATGTAAAAATTGTGGCGGGAGATACTAAGGTAATAGAGGGAAGCGGAAATATTTATATTAATACATCCGGAGTAGGAGATATTTTAAAAGAAGGGGTCAGCATCCAAAATTGCTCCATCGGAGATGCGATTTTACTTTCTGGTAACCTTGGGGAGCATCATGCGGCAATTATGTCAGGCAGGATGGGAATTAAGAATACAATTTCCAGCGATTGTGCCCCTCTTTTTTCCGTTGTTTCAGATTTGCTGGAAAATGGGATTGATGTTCGCTGCATGCGTGATGTGACAAGAGGCGGCCTTGCTACTGTCCTGAACGAAGTTTCAGAAAGCTCAAACTGCAGAGTTGAAATATCCGAAACTTCTATACCCGTAAGCCGGGAGGTAAGAGGATTTTGTGACATTCTGGGACTTGATCCTTTGTATATGGCAAATGAAGGAAAAATGATAGCTGTGGTACCTGGGGAACAGGCAAAAAAAGCTCTCGCAGCCATGAAACAGAATAAGTATGGAAAAAATGCTGAAATCATTGGAAAAATTACTGAGGGAAGCGGAGTTTCTATGACAACAGCACTGCATGGAAGCCGGATTATTGATATCCTTTATGGTGAAGGACTGCCGCGGATCTGCTAACCGGCAGTGATTGGCAGGGTCCTTTCGGGCTCAGCGAAAAGAACTCATTATAGAACAAAGCGTTTGTGAAGCAAACTCTTGCGCTTGCGGCGGTCGCATAGCGACATCTACCGCTTACGCCGCAGTGTGATCCCCGGTCGGATTTTTATATAATAGGAAATGCAATTTCCTATTATATAAAAAAACGTTGTGTTTACATACGAAAACAGTTATAATGAGTTGCAAGTTACGAGAAGTATCATTAAAGGAGAAAACATTTTATGTGTGGATTTGCAGGTTTTGTAGGAGATGTTGAAGATAGAGAGCAGGTGCTGGTCCGTATGATGGACACGATTGTGCATCGTGGGCCAGACAGTGCTGGAAAATACGTAGATGAAGACGCGGCGTTGGGATTCAGGCGTTTAAGTATTATCGACCTTTCGTCTGTGGGGGACCAGCCCCTTTATAATGAAGACAGAAGCCTGGTACTTGTATTCAATGGTGAGATTTACAATTATCAGGACCTGAGAGAGGAACTGTTGGAGGCAGGACATATTTTTACATCTAATACAGACTCGGAGACTCTTCTTCATGGCTACGAGCAGTGGGGAGAGAGCCTTGTGGACAGGCTGCGGGGAATGTATGCATTTGTAATTTGGGATATAAATAAAAAGAAGCTTTTTGCGGCAAGGGATATTTTTGGGATTAAGCCTCTGTATTATGCTCAGATGAATGGTACTCTAATGTTTGGCTCAGAGATTAAGTCCTTTATGGAGCACCCTAAGTTTGACAAAGTTTTTAATGAGGCAGCTCTTGGAAATTATTTGTCTTTCCAGTTTGTTCCGACAAATGAAACATTTTTTAAAGGAGTATTCTGTCTGCAGCCGGGACATACCTTTACTTATGAAAATGGAGAAATGACGATAAGCCGTTATTTTGAACCGCATTTTACGGGCGACAGTAAGAAATCCTTTGAAGAGATTGTAGAAGATGTAGAAAGCATTATGAAAGACTCTGTTGAAAAGCATAAAATCAGTGATGTTGAGGTTGCTTCTTATTTATCAAGCGGGGTGGATTCCAGCTACCTCACTTACTTAGGCCAGGTAGACAGAACTTTCACAGTGGGATTTGATGAAGGAAAATATAGTGAAATACAGGATGCAAAGGAATTTGCTGCCAGCATTAATATGCAAAATGATGCAAAAGTAATCACGCCGGAGGAGTATTGGGATAAATTGTCAGATATCCAGTATTATATGGACGAGCCGGTGGCAGACCCTGCCGCTGTTGCACTTTACTTCCTGAGCCAGGAGGCGGCTAAAAAGGTAAAAGTAGTGCTTTCCGGGGAAGGCTCGGACGAGCTGTTCGGTGGTTATAATATTTACTGTGAGCCGTTGGAGCATACTGGTTTTAATAAACTTCCTATGTTTTTGAGAAGATTTATGGGAAAATTTGCAGAATACTGTCTGCCCCGGGGGATGAAGGGAAGAGGATTCCTGATGCGCCACGGTAAGACACTGGAAGAACGGTATTTCGCAAATGCTACAAATATTTTTACGGAGCGTGAGGCAAATAAAATACTGAAAAAAGGCTGTGAGCCGGGAATCCAGAAGGTGACCCGTCCATTTTATGACAGGGTAAAAGGCAAAGATCCGGTCACAAAGATGCAGTATGTAGACTTGCATCTCTGGCTTGTTCATGACATTCTGATGAAGGGTGATAAGATGGGAATGGCAAATTCGCTGGAGGTCAGGGTGCCTTTCCTGGATAAAAAAGTTCTGGAGCTGGCGGAGACTTTGCCGTTGGATTATAAAGTCAGAGCTCCAAAAACAAAGGTTGCACTCCGGGCTGCTGCAGAAAAAGTAATCAGAAGTAAGACCGCAGAGAAGAAAAAACTTGGATTTCCTATACCGACAAGGGTATGGCTGAAAGAGGAGAAGTATTATAAGATTGTAAGAGAGATGTTCACCTCAGAAGCAGCGAAGAAGTTTTTCAACACAGACATGCTTGTTAAGATGCTGGATAACCATAAAAATGGAAAGAATACCAATGAGAAGACGGATAACAGCCGTAAAATTTGGACAGTTTATATTTTTCTTGTATGGTATGACCGGTTTTTTGAGCATGGAAAGCCGGTGCATCCTGCAATGAGTGGTAAATAAGCGGGGGGAGATATTATGAGAAGCAGAACGGCACAGGCCTCCCCCAGGACGCCCAAAAGGCGGAAACGGGAGGCTGGAAGGGCCACGCAATATTTTGATTATGATTTACTGCTGGTCATTATATTTTTAATGTGCTTTGGGCTGGTGATGCTGTATAGTACCAGTGCATACAACGCACAGGCAGACTTTAGCGGAGATGATATGTATTACTTTTCCAAACAGGCAATCATCAGTATTTTAAGTTTTGGTGTCATGTTTGTTGTCTCGAAAATAGACTATCATATTTATGGGGCTTTCTCTTATGAATGTTACATATTTGCTATGGTTATGATGGCTCTTGTACAGACACCACTTGGAGTTGAGATTTACGGTGCAAAAAGGTGGATACAGCTTCCCGGAAATCTGACTCTGCAACCTTCGGAGATTACAAAAATAGCGGTGATTCTGTTCATATCTTATGAATTATGCAGGCTGCAGAAGAAAATCAATACCCGGGAGGGAATAATCCGCATTATGCTATTTGGTGCTGCCGCCTCCGGCGGGGTTCTGTTTTTGACGGAAAACCTGAGTACGGCGATTATCGTCATGTTCATTACCTGTGTACTGCTTTTTATTGTGCATCCTAAGACAAAGCCATTTATTATGCTTGCAGGAGGGGCAATGGCTTTCGCGGCAGTAGCGGTTTCCATTCTGGCAGCGACCATTACAACAAGTGAAAATTTCCGCATGCGCCGGATTATTGCATGGCTGGACTTGGAAAACAATCAGGACGGCGGAGGGTTTCAGGTAATGCAGGGGATGTATGCCATTGGCTCCGGCGGTTTTTTTGGAAAGGGACTGGGAAACAGTGCCCAGAAGCTGGGAGTCATCCCGGAGGTACAAAATGATTTCATCCTTTCTGTTGTATGTGAAGAACTTGGTGTATTCGGTGCAATTGTAATACTTGTTCTATTTGGTCTGCTTTTGTACCGCTTGATGTTTATTGCAAGAAATGCTCCGGATATGTATGGCTCATTGGTGGCTGTGGGAATTTTTGCACACATTGCGCTTCAGGTCATACTGAATATAGCGGTAGTGACGAACATGATTCCTACAACAGGGATTACCCTTCCTTTCATCAGTTACGGGGGAACTTCGATACTATTTCTTATGGCGGAGATGGGCATCGCCCTGGGAATCTCCCGGAAAATAAAATTAAATGAAGAATAATTGAAAAAAATACCTTTTCATATGCCATAAAATATGCTATATTGATATGTAGTATTTAAAACTACATATCAGGGTAACATCCATATCACTAAGGCGTGAAAGAACCCCGCCTAAGTCGACAGGATGTACTTTGCTACTAAGGTTTGGAAAGACCAAACCTAAGTTGCATAAGCATAGATATAGAATGCACGATGTAGGGTGCGGGAGGATATGGCATGAGTTATAAAGTGATTGTTGACAGCTGCGGCGAACTTACAGAAGAGATGAAGAACAGCGGGTTTTACGAAACGGCCTCTCTGACAATGGAAGTGGATGGAGTCCGGATTATAGATGATACAACATTTAACCAGGCAGATTTTTTAAAGCGTGTGGCGGCGAGTGCAGAAAGTCCCAAATCTTCCTGCCCGTCACCCCAGGAATATATGGAGCTTTACCACTGCGGCGCAGAAAGAGTTTACGCAGTGACATTATCTTCGGAATTAAGCGGTTCCTATAATAGTGCTGAGCTTGGAAGAAAATTATATGTGGAAGAATATGGAGAGAAGGATATCTATGTGTTCAACTCCCGCGCCGCATCAGTGGCGGAGACGCTTATAGCAATGAAAGTCCGTGAATGTGAAGATGCGGGCATGACTTTTCAGGAAGTCATTGCTGCTGTAGAAGGGTATATTGCAGACCAGCATACTTATTTTGTACTGGAGACTCTGGACACGCTCAGAAAAAATGGAAGGCTCACAGGGATTAAGGCTATCGTAGCCAGTGCTTTAAACATTAAGCCGGTTATGGGGGCAAAGCCGGAGGGGGTCATATGCCAGCTGGGTCAGGCCAGAGGTATAAAGAGGGCATTGGAGAAGATGATAGATCATATTATAGCGGAGTTGAAGAATCCGGAAGAAAAGGTGCTGGCAATTGCCCACTGTAATTGTAAGGATAGGGCATTGGAGGTACAGCGGATGATTTTGGAAAGAGCAAAAGTGAAATCCAGTTTTATTGTAGATACGGCAGGTATCAGTACTATGTATGCCAGCGACGGCGGAATAATAGTTGTGATATAGAAAAGTTTATGCTAAAATGCTGTATAGGCAGTGGGGCCAGGTGGAGGCTTCTAATTGAGCATGAAGGAGTTTGGGAATATGAGTCAGGAAAAAGTAGACCGATATAAAGTGGAAAAAGCAAACCGGAAGAAAATCATGAGGAAACAGCGGGTGATGAATATTGTCCGGAAAGGGATGCTGGTATTGGCAGCATTCGCACTGGTGGGATGGCTTGGATACTCTGCATATCAAAAGCATGATTCAGGAAAAGAGCGGCCATTAGCAGAGGTTAATTATGACCCCATCAATAACTACATGAGCCAGCTGGATCAGTAGGTTTAAGAAGTATAAAAATGAAAAAGGCGAAAAACAGGGCAGTCTGTCAGGACTGCCTTATTTTTTTGTCTTTTTTACTGAGCCGCCCCGGATTTAACGTTACAGTTCCCGCCCTACGGGTGCACACTATAATGACATCCAGCCCATTTAAGTTGCCTGCGGCGAGGGGATGGATGTCCTGAAACCGATACTTTAATGGCTCCGATGCCGCGCAGCGGAGTGCACGGCACGGTCTGAATAGTAACAATCTAACTTCTTATCGTAAAAGTTTTGAAAAAAGTACTTGAAAATGGGGGGAGTGTGGTTTACAATGGAGTCAAGTGGTAGGAAGTGGTAGACAGTGGTGTAAAGTGGGAGAAATGTGGAGGCCCACTTCGCAGAAGGGGTTCCGGATGTTACTAGGGGAGTTTAATCATACAATTGATGAAAAAGGCCGATTAATCATCCCAGCCAAGTTACGAGACGATTTGGGAGAAAGTTTCGTAATCTGTAATGGCTTGGAGGGCTGCCTTTTTGTGTACTCCATGGACGAATGGAATAACTTTGTTACCGAACTGGAAACTTTGCCACGTATGAATAAAGATGCCAGAATATTCAAGCGTTATTTCTTCGGAAGCGCATCAGAAGGCAGTTTTGACAAGCAGGGGAGAGTTTTAGTTCCCCCTACACTCAGGAAAGCAGCCGGACTGGAAAAAGATGTTGTCCTTGTAGGAGTACAGGACCGCGTTGAAATCTGGGATAAAGCACTTTGGGAAGATAAGAGTCAGGTCAGTGAAGAGGATTTGGATGCGATTGCAGAGCGTATGGAGTCAATCGGTATCCGGATTTAACCTTGGAACTCAGACCAAATAACACATGGAGGAATTTATGGCATTCAAGCACGCATCAGTTTTACTGAAAGAGACTGTAGATGGCCTGGCTGTAAAGCCGGATGGAATCTACGTCGACGCTACACTCGGAGGAGGCGGACATGCCTGGGAGGTGTGTAAGCGGTTAAGCAGCAAGGGGAGTTTTATAGGAATAGACCAGGATGCGGCTGCAATTGAGGCAGCAAGTATCCGATTACTCGACTTCGGGGAGAGAGTTACAATAATCAGGAGCAATTATTGTGATATGAAGCCGAGGCTCCACGAGATAGGCATTGACAAAGTGGATGGAATCGTACTGGATTTGGGCGTATCTTCTTATCAGCTGGATACGGCAGACCGGGGGTTTTCCTACCGGTCCGATGCTCCTCTGGACATGAGGATGGATCAGAGGCAGAAAATGACAGCAAAGGATATTGTCAATGACTACAGTGAATCAGACCTTTACCGCGTAATCCGCGATTACGGAGAAGACCGGTTCGCGAAAAACATTGCGAAACATATCGCAATAGCACGCGGGAGGGGTCCGATTGAAACAACGGGACAGTTAAATGAAATTATAAGACAAGCTATCCCAATGAAGTTTCAGAAAATGGCCGGGCATCCTTCTAAGAGAACATTTCAGGCAATTCGGATAGAGTTGAATCATGAATTGGATGTCTTAAAGGATACACTGGATGATATGATTGATTTATTGAATCCGGGCGGAAGGATTTGCATTATTACCTTCCATTCACTGGAAGACAGGATTGTGAAGAGCGCATTCAGGAAGAATGAGAATCCGTGTACTTGTCCAAGTCATTTCCCGGTATGTGTATGTGGAAACATATCAAAGGGAAAGGTGATTACAAGAAAACCAATTTTACCAAATGAGGAAGAACTGGCTGAAAACAGCCGTTCAAAAAGCGCAAAGCTGAGAATCTTTGAGCGAGGAGTATAGCATATAAATTCGTCAGGAAGGGGAGAGCCTGACGAGACAGTATTAGGAAAGGGGCAGACAGTATGGCGGCAAGAAGACGGATATCATCATCTGGACGGGCAAAAAGCATAAACGGCAGCTACAGGCAGGAATATGTTTATGGCAACACAGTACGCCAGCCGGAAATTCTGCCAAAGAAAAGAGTACAGGAGAAACCAAAGAATCCAGCCAGGACAAGCCGTCAGGTACGCAAAAACCGCAGACGTGCATTAAGTATGAGTCCTGCATATGTAGTATTCCAGATGATTGCTGCAGTTTGTGCAGTCATGATATGTGTTGGATACCTAAGGCTGCAGTCAGATATTGTGAGCAGATCTGAAAACATTTCTGCATTACAGGAAGAGCTGGCGGATTTGACAGAACAAAATGATACGGCCTATCATGCAGCCGCAGATTCTGTAAACCTGGAGGAAATCCGCAGTAAGGCGATGAACGAGATGGGAATGGTATATGCAGCGCAGGGAAATGTGATAGAGTATGAAAGTCTTACCGGCGATTATGTGAAGCAGTACAGCGACATACCATCTGACGGTGTTCTTGCAAAGTCTAAGGCGGCATCAGATTAAGGATATAAAATATGGCAAAACGAAATAAAAGAAACAGGTTTAACTTTTTAACAAAACGATTTTCGAAAAAAATGCAGAAAAAGCTGGTAATGCTATTTATGGCAATTATACTGGCTTTTATTGTTCTTGTGGGAAGAATTACATATATTAATGCCTCAAAAGGAAATAAATACACGAAAATCGTGCTCGACCAGCAGGAATATGACAGCAGGGTAATCCCTTATAAGCGGGGAGATATTGTGGACCGGAACGGGACCAGGATTGTTACCAGCGAGAGAGTGTATAATGTCATATTGGATGTAAATGTAATGATGTCCAAGGACGATTATGTTGCTCCTACCATTCAGGTACTGGAAGAGTGTTTTGGAGTAAAGGAAGCTGATGTCAGAAAGCGAATGGAAGAAAGCCCTGACAGCCACTATGAGATACTGGCCAAGGGAGTGTCTTATGACAAGGCAAAAAAATTTCAGGATATAGAAGCAGATCAAGAGAAGAATGAAAATGTGAAGGGCATCTGGCTGGAAGATGATTATCAGAGGTCTTATCCATATGATTCACTGGCAAGTGATGTGATAGGCTTTACCACCGCAGGAAATCAGGGAGCCATAGGGATTGAAAGTGCATACAATAGCATATTGAATGGAACAGATGGACGGGAGTATGGTTATTTTGACAGTGCCTCTACAGTAAAACGTACTGTGAAGCCTGCAAAAAATGGAGATACAGTAGTGTCCACTATTGATGTGACTCTGCAAAGTATTGTGGAGCAGTGTATCAAAGAGTTCAATGAGGAACATGCCGGAGAAGAAAGGGAAGGTGAACTGGGAAGTAAGAATACAGCAGTTATCATTATGAACCCGAATACAGGAGAAATCCTTGCTGAGGCATCTTATCCGAATTTTAATTTGAATGATCCGAGAGATTTGTCTTCCTTATATCCGAAAGAAAAAGTGGCAGAGATGACGGAGGAAGAACAACTGGATGCACTAAATTCGTTATGGCGGAATTTCTGCGTCAGTGATGCTTATGAGCCGGGGTCTACAGCTAAACCATTTACAGTGGCAACAGGACTGGAGACGGGTGCTTTAACAGGAAATGAGTCCTATGTGTGCAATGGTTTTCTTCATGTAGGAGACTATGATATTTACTGTCACCTTAAGACAGGGCACGGTGTACAGACGTTGGAACAGGCGGTGGCGAATTCTTGTAATGTTGCCTTGATGGAGGCTGCACAGTCCATTGGTGTGAAGAACTTTGCACGGTATCAGCGTATTTTTGGATTTGGTGAATATACGGGAATCGATTTACCGGGAGAAGCGTCCACTGCATCTCTTATTTATACAGAGGAAACAATGGGAATTACAGATCTCGCAACGAATTCTTTTGGCCAGGGATTTAACGTGACAATGACGCAAATGGCGGCGGCCTTCTCATCACTGATAAATGGAGGATATTATTATGAGCCTCACATTGTAAAACAAATTCAAGATGAGAGCGGAAGTGTCATTGAGACAAAAAATCCGGTGCTTCTTAGAAAAACAGTATCAACTGAGACATCTAAAATGGTCAAACAATATATGAAGACAGTTATGACATCAGGAACGGGGCAGGGAGCAGCCGTGGCGGGTTATGATATCGGAGGAAAAACCGGTACAGCCGAGAAACTCCCCCGTAATAATGGAAAGTATTTACTATCCTTTATAGGATATGCACCCCAGGAAAATCCGGAGGTAATGGTTTATGTGGTGGTGGATGAACCAAATGTGGCGAAGCAGGATACCAGCTCCTATGTGCTGGGACTTTCTCAAAAAATTATGGCCCAGGCCTTTCCTTATTTGAATATAACCACAGAAGAGGGTTATGTACCTGATGCCGGTGAAACAGTCTCAGGAGATGACACATCCCAGCAGACAGACTATGCAGATTTTGATTCTGCTTATGAGGATACATATGATAATGCCGATGGCTCTTACATTGATGAAAATTATAGCCCGGACCTGGATGACTGGGCTTCGGGGCAGCCGGCACAATAGATACGCATAACCTTACAAAAGATGTAATATGTTATAAAAATATCTTTTGTAAGGTTTTTATTTATGAAGAACAAAACATATAATAAGAAAAAAATACTTGTCGTCTTTATTGGTGCCTCCATAATTCTTTTGGGATTAATCGGACGTTTGGTTTATTTGATGGTATTTGATGCAGAATATTACCAAAAAAAGGCGGAATCTCTTCATGAGAGGGAGAGAGAAATTAAAGCAGCAAGAGGCGAAATTGTGGACAGGAATAAAACGGTGCTGGCTACAAATAAGACAGTCTGCACAATTTCTGTCATACACAATCAGATTGAGGACCCGGAATTAGTCATCCAGACATTGATGAAGGAATTGGAGATGGATGAATCCAAGATTAGAAAACGTGTGGAAAAAGTTTCTTCTATAGAAAAAATAAAAACAAATGTGGATAAAGAAACAGGGGATAGAATCCGTAATTATAATCTGGCAGGTGTAAAAGTAGACGAGGATTTTAAACGCTATTATCCGTACAATGAAATTGCATCTAAAGTGCTTGGATTTACAGGCGGGGATAATCAGGGTATCATCGGACTTGAGGTGAAGTATGAGGAATATTTAAAAGGAATTAATGGAACCATTCTGACAACAACCGATGCAAGAGGAATCGAATTGGAAGGTGTGGCAGAAGATAGGGTTGAGCCTATAGCAGGGCAGACACTTCAACTCAGTCTGGACTATAATATCCAGGCATTCTGTGAGCAGGCCGCTTTGAAGGCTATGGAGGAAAAACAGGCAGACGCTGTATCTATACTGTTAATGAATCCCCAGAATGGAGAAATTCTGGCAATGGTCAATGTTCCGGAATTTAATCTGAATGAGCCGTATATACTAAATACAGAAGTAGATATGGACACGTTGACAGACGAAGAACTGCAGAACCAATTAAATCAGATGTGGAGGAATGGCTGTATCAATGATACTTATGAGCCAGGTTCTACTTTTAAAATTATTACAACAGCCGCCTGCCTGGAAGAAGGTGTCGTAAGTTTAAATGATACGTTCTCCTGTCCCGGATACCGGGTTGTGGAAGACCGTAAAATAAGGTGCCATAAAGTCGGCGGACATGGATCAGAGACATTTGTCCAGGGAATCCAAAATTCCTGCAATCCTGTTTTTATCGATATTGGGCTTCGTCTTGGTTCTGATAAATTTTATGATTATTTTGGTCAATTTGGGCTTCTTAATCTGACCAATGTAGACTTACCAGGTGAAGCAGGAACGATTATGCACAAGAAGGAAGATATTGGCACAGTAGAGCTGGCAACTATGTCTTTTGGGCAGTCTTTTCAGATTACACCAATTCAGATGGCTGCAACAGTCAGTTCCCTTATTAACGGGGGAAGACGGATCACCCCTCATCTGGGAAAGGCAGTTTTGGATAAAGAAGGAAATGTAGTTGAAGAATTAGAATATAAGGAAAAAAATGGAGTTGTATCCCAGGAAACTTCTGCTACCATGCGGATGCTTCTGGAAGGTGTAGTTTCAGAAGGGACGGGGAGAAACGCATATATTGAAGGGTATTCTATCGGAGGGAAAACGGCGACTTCACAGACTCTGCCAAGAAGTGCAAATAAATATATTTCTTCTTTTATCGGATTTGCACCCGCAGAGAATCCCCAAGTACTGGGAATGGTAGTGATACATAATCCGCAGGGTGTGTATTATGGGGGGACAATTGCCGCGCCGGTAATGAAAAATATTTTTGACAATGTACTTCCCTATCTGGGGATAGAGAAGGCCGAAACTGTTGGTGAAGAGAACACAGAAACTGCGGATAAAGAGAAAACAGAAGCTGCGGATTAAGAGAATTCTTGAAAAACAAAAGCCAATGAGGTATACTAAATGAAGTGTCGGCTGGAAATGGGCGGCAGGTTAGCAAAAGAAAGCAGATTAAAGCTGCTTTCGTTTAACAAAAGAGATGAAGAGGTGTGTGTATGAGTTATCATGTTGTGATTCCGGTGCTGATTTCATTTGCATTGAGCTTGCTGATGGGGCCGGTTGTAATACCGTTTCTTAGAAAATTGAAAATGGGGCAGACCGAGAGGGCAGATGGGGTGCAATCCCATTTGAAAAAAGCGGGGACTCCTACTATGGGAGGTGTAATCATTCTTGGCAGTGTGGTAATTACCTCCCTGTTTTATGTGAAGAGTTCCCCCAATATCATCCCCATTCTGTTTCTGACCATAGGGTTCGGGCTGATTGGGTTTTTGGATGATTACTTAAAAGTTGTGATGAAGCGTTCAGATGGCCTTTATCCAAAGCAAAAGATGGCGCTTCAGATTGTGGTGACAGCTGTTTTTGCCTATTACATTATAAGAGTGGCTAAGATCCCGCTGACCCTTTTGATTCCGTTTTCCGGAGGAAAGTATTGGGACATTGGATGGCTGGCGATTGTGCTTTTGTTCGTTGCAGTTATCGGAACGGTAAATGGCACGAACTTTACAGACGGGCTGGATGGTCTGGCTTCCAGCGTTACTGTATTGGTAGCCACTTTCTTTACGGTTGTAGCCATTGGAACGGAAAGCGGAGTAGAGCCGATTACCTGTGCAGTTGTGGGAGCGCTGTTGGGATTTCTTCTATTTAATGTATATCCTGCCAGTGTCTTTATGGGAGATACAGGCTCTCTCGCGTTGGGAGGATTTGTGGCAGGTACGGCTTATATCATGCAGATGCCGTTGTTTATAATCATTGTAGGGTTGATTTATCTGGTAGAAGTAGCTTCTGTTATGATACAGGTTGCTTATTTTAAAAAGACAGGCGGGAAGCGTTTTTTTAAAATGGCACCGATTCATCATCATTTTGAGCTATGTGGGTGGTCCGAGACAAAAGTGGTTGCGGTATTTTCTATAATCACTGCTATTCTCTGTCTCATCGCACTCATGGGGGTATAGTAATGGATATGAAAGATAAAAAGGTTCTGGTATTTGGTTCAGGCATCAGCGGGGTAGCTGCAAGCCGCCTGCTTCTTAGCCAGGGCGCGGAAGTGGTTCTCTATGATGGAGATGCTTCAGCGGATGCAGCCAGGATTCAAAGTGAAATTTGCAGAGGCGGACAGACCCATGTACAGGTCATATTAGGAGAGCTGCCGGAAGAACTTTTGGACAGCTTAAATCTGGTTATTATAAGTCCGGGCGTACCCACGGACCTCCCTGTAGTAAACCGGATGAAGAAAAGAAAAATACCTGTCTGGGGAGAGATAGAACTTGCTTACGTTCTGAGCAAGGGAGATGTACTTGCGATTACCGGAACGAACGGAAAAACAACAACAACGGCACTACTCGGTGAGATTATGAAAAATTATAAAGAGAGCACCTTTGTGGTTGGAAACATTGGAACTCCTTATACGGGTATTGCACTGGAGACGAAAGAGGATTCTGTTGTTGTTGCGGAAATGAGCAGTTTTCAGTTGGAAAGTATACATACCTTCCGGCCTAAGGTAAGCGCAGTGCTTAATATTACACCGGATCACTTAAACCGCCATCATACGATGGAGGCTTATATAGAAGCAAAGCAGAATATAGCCAAAAACCAGACTGCAGAGGACATCTGTGTACTGAATTACGAGGATCAGGTTACGAGAGGATTTGGAGAAAAAGTCAACGCACAGGTTCTATATTTCAGCAGCCAGCGTAAACTAGAAAAAGGAATCTACCTGGACCGGGGGGATATCATCTGTCATATCTCAGACGGACCGGAGAAAATCTGTCATGTAAATGAACTGAAGGTTCTGGGGACACATAACCATGAGAACGTTATGGCAGCGGCAGTCATGGCAGCAGCCTATAAAGTTCCTATGGAAATTATAAGAAAAACGATTATGGAATTTCAGGGAGTAGAGCACCGGATCGAATTTGTTGCAGAGAAAAATGAAATCGCATTCTATAATGACTCAAAGGGAACAAACCCGGATGCGGCAATCAAAGGGATTCAGGCAATGAACCGCCCTACACTGTTGATAGGGGGCGGCTATGATAAGGATTCTTCTTATGAAGAATGGATTCAGGCTTTTGACGGAAAAGTAAAAAAATTGGTGCTGTTGGGCGCGACAAGAGAGAAAATTGATGAAACAGCCAGGAGATTAGGGTTTACAGATACCATTCTTGTGGATACATTGGAGGAGGCTGTGGAAGCCTGTGTAAAACATGCCAAATCAGGGGATGCTGTTCTCTTATCACCAGCTTGTGCGAGCTGGGGGATGTTTCAGAATTATGAAGAACGTGGAGATAAATTCAAAGAACTTGTAAATCGTTTATAAGGAGTGAATTTATATTGGAGCGTCCGGCTAAAAAAAGGCGGTATGACTACACATTGCTGATTGTTGTGTTACTTTTGGTAAGTATAGGCTTGGTCCTTTTATATAGTACCAGTGCTTATAATGGGCGGGTAAAATTCCATGATTCTTTCTATTATCTGAAAAAGCAGGGTTTTGCAACTGCCTTGGGGATGGTTGGAATGCTGGTTGTGGCAAATATCGATTATCACAAATGGGTGCCCCTGGCGAACCTGGGATATCTGACAGCCATTCTGTTATCGGTTGCAGTTATGTTTATAGGAGACGAGTACAATGGGTCCAAAAGATGGTTGTCTTTGGGGCCTATTTCTTTTCAGCCTTCCGAGTTTGCCAAGGTAGCAGTTATACTTTTTCTTGCATGTTTAGTCACAAAAAATGTAAAAAAAATGGGGAAATTCAGAACTCTTGTAAAGGTAATGATTCCCGTTCTTCCTGTAGTAGGGCTGGTAGGAGCCAGTAACCTGAGTACTGCAATTATCATTATGGGTATTGCGGTTGTTCTGATATTTGTGGCAAGTCCCAGGTATGCCCAGTTTGTCTGGATGGGAGGTGCCGGTGTGGGGTTCATGGCGATTTTTTTAGCACTGGAGAGCTACCGCCTGGAGAGACTGGCCATCTGGCGAAACCCGGAGATGTATGAAAAGGGATATCAGACCTTGCAGGGGCTGTATGCAATCGGTTCCGGCGGTCTTTTTGGAAGGGGTCTTGGAGAAAGTGTGCAAAAACTAGGGTTTTTGCCGGAAGCACAAAATGATATGATATTTTCTATTATATGTGAAGAACTGGGTCTGGTGGGAGCCAGCCTGATTGTAATCTTGTTTTTAATCTTAATCTGGCGGTTCTTTGTCATTGCAACTCATGCGAAAGACCTGCTGGGTGCATTAATTGCCGCCGGGGCAATGGCCCATATGATGATTCAGGTAATTCTCAATATTGCGGTTGTGACAAATACAATACCAAATACGGGAATTACACTCCCCTTCATTAGCTATGGAGGAACATCCGTTATGTTTCTTCTTTTAGAAATGGGACTTGTACTAAGTGTTTCAAATCTGATAGAATGATGGTAGCTGTTCGGCGTTTAGCCGCAGCGAGATGGAGCATAGCGGAATCAGGCTGGTCTCCTATCGAATAAGGAGGACTGTAGATGAAGCGCAAAAATAAAAGCAGGCGTGAAGAATATGAAAAGTTCGATGACGAAGCATATGTGAATGAAATGCTGGACTGGGAAGAAGAACATCCTCCCAAGCCTAAGAAGAAAAAGCGTCACGGTGTATTTCTCGGGCTTTTGACCTTTATTTTGGGAATAGCAATTATTGTATTTGCATTTCTGCTTCTTTTCCATATTCAGAAGGTAGAAGTAAAAGGAAACAAATATTGTACACAGAATGATATCATAGGCTGGCTGAAAGAAGACAAATATGCAGTAAATTCTATATATGTCTTGTGGAAATATAACCGTAATGATATAGAACAGCTTCCGGTAGTGGAATCCTCGAAGGCCGTGCTGAAAACACCGTGGACAGTACAATTTAAGGTGAAGGAAAAGGAAATCACAGGTTATATTGATTATAAGAACCAGTACCTTTACTTTGATAAGGAAGGAACGGCAGTGCTGGTGACCGGAGAAAAGCTTGACGGGGCAGCCTATTTAGAAGGTATGGATGTAGATATATCAAAGGTAAAGCTGGGTGAAGTGCTGCCTGTCTCAGATAAAAAGGTGTTCCGGGGAATTGTAGAGCTCTCACAGCTCCTTGTGAGATATAAACTTACCCCGGACAGTATTACTTGTGTAGGAGGAGGCCTGAATCTTTACTTTGGAAGTGTGGAGGTCCTTTTGGGAAAGACAAATTATGGGGACCGCATTGCACAGATTCCTCCTATTTTAGAAAAGCTGTCCGAGAAGTATCCTGACAGCAAGGGTACCCTCCATCTGGAAAACTATGATGTTTCTGATAAAGCAATCCGTTTCGTGCCAGAGGCAGAGGAGGAGAGTGACGGTACAGTTCAGGAAGAAGCGGAAGAGGAGATAGCAGCAGTTCAGCCATAAGCTTGATTACCCTTTGCTGAACTGTAACAAAAAATCGGAAAATAAGCAAAAATCTATTGATTATTTACGGGAAAGACTATATTATATACATATTGGATTATATCGTTCAATTATAAAGGGAAGTATAAGGTAATATTAATAAGACCATAAAGGAGGAAATACTCTTGTTAGAAATTAAAACAAACGAATCAGAAGCGGCTGCAAGAATAATTGTTATCGGAGTCGGCGGCGGCGGTAATAACGCAGTAAACCGCATGATTGATGAGCAGATTGCAGGCGTGGAATTTATCGCAATCAATACAGATAAGCAGGCACTCCAATTATGTAAAGCTCCCACTCTGATGCAGATCGGTGAGAAGCTGACGAAAGGTCTCGGTGCAGGTGCACAGCCGGAAGTAGGGGAGAAGGCTGCGGAGGAAAGTGCTGAAGAGATATCTGCCGCATTGAAAGGTGCCGACATGGTATTTGTAACATGTGGTATGGGAGGCGGAACAGGAACAGGAGCTACTCCGGTGGTTGCGCGTATTGCGAAAGAGCAGGGTGCATTGACGGTAGGTGTTGTCACAAAACCATTCCGTTTCGAATCAAGAACACGTATGTCCAATGCCCAAACGGGAATAGATAAATTGAAAGAAAATGTGGATACACTGATTGTCATTCCGAATGACAAGCTGTTAGAAGTCGTTGACAGAAGGACAACCATGCCGGAAGCTCTTAAGAAAGCTGACGAAGTGCTCCAGCAAGGTATTCAGGGTATTACAGACCTGATTAATGTACCATCACTGATTAACCTTGATTTTGCAGATATCCAGACTGTTATGAAGGACAAGGGTATCGCACATATCGGTATCGGTGCAGGCCGTGGAGATGACAAGGCTTTGGAGGCAGTAAAACAGGCTGTTGCCAGTCCGCTGCTTGAGACAACTATCCAAGGGGCATCTCATGTTATCATCAATATTTCTGGTGATATTACACTGATGGATGCGTCCGATGCGGCTGAATATGTACAGGAATTAGCCGGAGAGAATGCAAATATTATCTTTGGTGCTATGTATGACGATTCCAGGTCCGACGAGGCTACAATCACCGTTATTGCAACCGGCTTACATAATGTAGGCGGAAGTTCTTCCAAGCTGAAAGCAAGACTGGAAGGACAGCAGAAGGTAGGATCAATTCTTCCTTCCGGAGATATGGCGAGCAGAAGTCCTATAGATATGGAACAGCGCAGAGCTGCGGCAGCTGGAAGAACAGGGGCAGCATCTCCGTCAGGACGGACGGCAGGAAGTGCAATGCCGACGCTGGAACAGCCAAGAACACCATCAAGTAAGGTGAAAGAGCAGTCTATCAAAATTCCGGATTTCTTTAAGAAGTAATCCAAACTTCCTGTAAGGCTGCAGAAAAGCGGCAAAGAGGATTTGGAGAATGTGTTTAATTAAGATAATAGAGCATACTTATTGAACTGCTAACGTTCAAAAAGATAAGAGATAGCAGGAGAACCGCAAAAACGGGACTCCTGCTTTTTATGTCATAGGAAGCTGGCCTCTAAAGCAGGAAACCGAAATATGTGGAACGCCCGGGATGTATATGTTAAAATAGAGCAAAACAGCGGATAAAGGAATGGAGGAAATGTTGCCGGTGAAAAAATGGAAACTTAGTCTTGTATGGAAGATATCTATATTTATGACGGTGATTATATCTGTACTGATTATGGTTGTGTCGGTTGTGTATCTGCAGACTTTTACCATGTCGGCCAGGGAGGATGCAGCCAGAGAGCTGGAGCAGTCATTGATAAAAGTAGAGCAGAATATAACAGGGAATCTGGAGGATGCCCATTCTTTTTTGGATGACTTGTTTTATAAACAGGAATTCCCTTATTTCATGAATGATAAAAATGTTCTTTCCAAAAGTGAGATGAATTATTATATTTCATCATTGGAGTCATCACTGTATAATGGCCGGCAGTTATATAATAATATGTTTGGAAATTTCTTGGTATATTCATCAAATAAGCAAATTGGTGAGAATCAGGGATGCGATTGGCAGTTTCACATGGATACCCTGAGGAAGAAAGAGTACTATGGAGAAATTATGGATAGTCCGAAAAGGTGGCTATATGGAAAAGTAAGAAACATGAATTTGGTAACCACTACCTTTAAGACAGATAAGCTGAACATGGGAGATTCAGGGAATGAAATTCTACCTCTTTACCGGAAAGTTTATGACCTGAATACAGAAGAGGTGGTTGGGGTGGTTGAAATAGATCTGAACGTGGCGAGGCTCTCAGATAGTGTAAATCTGGAATCGGAAAGAGGAAACCGGGGGGTCATGGTTCTGGATGATTCGAAAAACGTCATGGTAGACACTTTTCAAGGTTCTCGGGGAGTTGTAGAGGAGATAAAGGGCGCCATAGACGGGAAATCAGGAACAAAAACCTTTTCTTATGATGAGGGGCGTTATCTGATGTTGTACCGTACCTTAAAGGACACAAATCTAGTCACAGTGTCCATTGTAAACCAGGAAGCTCTGCAGAACTTTTTGCGTACACGGGTCATACTGGTATGGTGTGCGTGTATTTTGTGTCTCCTTGTTTTGTTTGGTATTGTTTATTATCTTGTGCATAATATGCTGAAACGTTTGGTTATTCTTGATGATATGATGGGGAAGGTGAGAGAAGGGAATTTTGGAGTTGTCATAGCAGATGATAATGTAGAAGATGAAGTGACACGTATTACACAATCATTTAATGAAATGTCTATAAGGCTGAATAAGGTGATAGAGGAAAAGGTGCAGTATGAGCAGGCACAGAAAGAAGCGGAGCTAAAAGCGCTGCAGGCTCAGATTAACCCTCATTTCTTATATAATACATTGGAAAATATGCGTATGCAGTGTGAAATTGATGAATATTATTCTCTGGGAAACAGCTTGTCGGTACTGGGAGAATTATTTCGTTACAGTATAAGCTGGGGAGCAGATGAGGTGCGCTTCGAACTGGAATGGAAGAATCTGAAAAATTATATTTCTATTATGCAGATGCGCTATGGTGATTCTGTAGAATTTGTTTTAGAAAAAGATGATAATTTAGATGATGTGATTGTCCCTAAATTAATCCTCCAGCCATTGATAGAAAATAGTTTTAATCATGGGTTTAAAAATAAGATTCCGCCGTGGGAAGTGAGCATAACTGCTAAAAATCAGGAAAATACCCTAGTGATTACGATTACAGACAATGGCAATGGCATCGAGCCGGAAAAATTGGCGATGCTCCAGAAATGTATGGAAGAAAACCGGCCTTTCCAGGATGGGGAAAGTAAAAGGAACTCTATCGGTGTTACCAATGTAAAGCAAAGAATCGGACTGCTTTGCAGGCCGGGCAGTACCATGCATATAGAGAGCCAGCCGGGAGCCGGAACAAAAATCGTACTTGTTATTACTTATGCAACTAATACTTATTGAACTGCTAATGTTCAATATGGTAGGCTTGGTGTTATCAAGCCATAGTTGCAAAGTACATCCTGTCGACTTGCTTATACTACTTAATGAAACATTGAACACTTGGTGAGGTCTTTTCGAACTTAGTGTGAAAGTTCACCAGTGGTGTGTTTTTTCGAACTTAGCAGCATGGCTGTTTCCACAGTGACATGGATGTTTCAGCGGAAAATAGAATGGGAGATGGATATGTTTAGGTTGTTAATAGCAGATGATGAACAGTTTATTAGAAAAGGGATAATTTCCATACTAAAGAAGAATCTGACGGAGGAAATTCAGTGCATAGAGGCTGCAAACGGGCAGGAAGCATTGGAAAAAGCCAGGGAAACAGCGCTGAATTTGATTATTACAGATATTAGTATGCCGGGATGTGACGGACTGGAATTTATAAGGCAGATCAGGGAGGAAAATAAAACAATACCTGTTGTTATTTTATCAGGATATGATAATTTTGAGTATGCTCAGAGGGCAATCCGTCTGGGAGTCAGCGAGTATATCATGAAGCCTATAAAAAAACAGGAGTTTATCACTCTGATACAGGAGTACATAGATGATATCAGAAAGCAGAAAGCCCGGACAATTCAAGAGCTGAACCGAAAAATGGAAAATGACAGAATTATGGAACGGCTGAAGCATGATTTTCTGTTAGGCCTTCTCAAATGCCCAAGCAGTGCAGAAGCAGAGCGCTATTTGATACAACTAAAGGAACTGGGGATGGAGTTTGAGTCAAAGCTGTATATTTGTGCGGTGATTGAATACAAAGTCAGGGAAGATAATCAGGACTACATGGACTTTGCTGCGAAAAATATTTTAGATGAATACCTGAATCTGGAGGCGGAAAATGAAAGAATCATCAATGTTACATATGATAAAGGGCAGATTGTTACTATATTCGAAGGCTGCAACCAGCTATCCCTTCAGGAGTCCAAGAAAAAGCTGATAAGGAAAGCCGCTTCTCTTATTAAGAAGTACTGCAAGACAGAAGTTTATGCGGGAATCGGAGATGTGGCATACGATTTTATTCATCTGCATACTTCTTTGAGACATGCGCTGCTGGCAGCAGATTTTAAGCTGTATGGACATGGGGATATTGTAATGGTCTATGACGAAATAGAAAAAGAGTCTGTGGTAAAGGCACCGAATCTTGTGAAGTATATGAAACCTGTTGAGAATATTAATATATTTCATATTTTGGAGGAAATGCAGAAAATCTTGAACCAAGGGGAAAACAAACAGGTCATCAATACCCTGAAAAAAGAGTATGAAGACATTCAGGAATATATCAGCCTTCAGCTTATCAGGCATCAGACCGGAAAGGACGGGGAACTAAGCGCCTATACGCCCCTGGCCCGCTGCTGGGATTTCAGTGAAGTGAAAAGGGAGCTGAAGGAAAGAATTGAACTCCTGCAGCAGTCTCTGAATAAAGGAAACCAGGGAAATACACAGTTGAGTAAGATGATACTGCAGTATGTAGATGAACATATTACAGAGGAGCTGGACCTGAATCTGATTGCGGACAAGTTTAACAGAACTCCCGGATATATCAGTACTATTTTTAAACGGCATACAGAAGGCGGATTTAATACCTATCTAACAAACGAGAGAATAAAAATTGCAAAAAAGTTAATCGGGGACAGTAGTATTCCTATACAAGAAATTAGTGAGCTGAGCGGATTCAGCAATTCAAAATATTTTTCTGTTGTATTTAAGAAAATGACAGGGGAGTCACCCAGGGAATACAGAGCCAGGCATATCAGATAATGCAGTAAAGAGACTTTTATAAGAGGATGTTGCGAAATCTAGTATCTTTCTTTGAGATATTTGCATTTTGCAGCATCCTCTTTGATAATTGTATCACAAACTATATGGAAAATTTAAACTTAATTGTAAAAATTCAAACCTTTTTCCCAGGCAGAAAGACGGTAAAATAAGTTTGCAGTGACAAAGTAAGTGGGGCGTACAAATTGTGGGAATGCATTTTCAAACGCACCCGAACTAACGTCAGAAAAAGAAATGCAGGAAAGGGGCGGGGGTCTTGAATTTATTAGAGATGCGGGCAATTGAAAAAAGCTTCAATACGGTAAAAGTGCTGCACGGGGTTGATTTTGTATTACGGCCGGGGACAGTACATGCACTGATGGGAGAAAATGGTGCGGGGAAATCCACACTGATGAAGGCATTGGCAGGAATACATAAATGCGACAAAGGCTCTATGATGATTAAAGGAAAAGAGATTGAAATCACTTCTCCAAAACATTCCCAGTCTTTGGGAGTAGCAATGATTCATCAGGAATTATCACCGGTGCCGGAAATGACTGTTGCGGAGAATATTTACCTTGGAAGAGAACCGGAGAAGGGGATTTTCCTTGACTATGCACAGTTGTATAAACAGACTGAAGAATTACTTGCAAGTCTGAATGTGAAAATAAGCCCTAAGGCAAGAGTGGGGGACTTGAAAGTTGCAGACCAGCAATTGGTAGAAATTGCAAAGGCCATTTCCTTAAATGCCGAAATCATCATTATGGATGAGCCGACATCGGCAATTACGGATAAAGAAGTGGAAAATTTGTTTCATGTAATCAGGGATTTGAAAGACCAGCAAAAGGGGATTATTTATATTTCCCATAAAATGGACGAGATTTTCCAGATTGCAGATGACATTACAGTGCTCAGGGATGGGAGATATGTAAACACCTGGCAGGCAAAGGACATTGACAATAATATTCTCATTAAAAATATGGTTGGCCGGGAATTAACAGAGATATTCCCCAAAACCGAAGTTCCTATTACCGACACTATGCTGGAAGTAAAGAACTTTTCTGTCACAGGGCAATTTGAAGATATCAGTTTCCGCGTCAGAAAAGGTGAAATATTTGGGATTGCGGGGCTTGTAGGGGCCGGAAGAACGGAATTAATGCATGCTATTTTCGGATTGAGCAAAAAGGAGCAGGGTGAGATTATTTTCGATGGAGAAAAACTGGATATCCATAATCCAAAAGATGCGATTAAACATGGAATCGCATATGTGACGGAGGATAGAAAGGATGAAGGGCTGGTGCTTGAGATGAGCGTGGGGCAAAACATTACCCTTCCCTCTATGAAAGAGATGAGCCAGGGCCTATTCATTAATTCCGGGAAGGAGAATCGGACCATTAAACATCAGATTGAGCAGCTGCGCATTAAGCTGAATAGTTCAAGGCAGCTTGTAAAATCTCTGTCCGGAGGAAATCAACAGAAGGTAGTATTGGCAAAATGGCTGATACGGGAACCAAGACTGCTTATTCTGGATGAGCCTACCAGAGGAATCGATGTAGGTGCAAAAGCGGAAATCTATAAAATCATGTGTGAGTTCGTTTCCAAAGGAAATGCAATTATTATGATTTCATCGGAAATGCCTGAGGTTATGGGAATGGCAGACAGAGTACTGGTGCTGAGCAATGGCAAAGCGGGCGGAGAACTGGAGAGAACGGAATTTGGGCAGGAACGTATTATGGAGATGGCAGTATCACATATATAATGGAGAGGTAAAGGGATGGAAAAGGCGATAGAAAAAAGACAATTTAACATAAAAGAATTTGCTGCAAAATATGGAGTTATCATCGGGTTGATTCTGATTATGACATTTTTTACGGTAATGAAAGCAAAGTTTCTAACAGTGGACAATATGCTGAATATGCTGCGGCAGACATCCATTAATGGATTTTTGGCGATTGGAATGACATTTGTAGTTCTGACCGGAGGAATTGATCTTTCCGTAGGGTCTATAGTTGGTGCCTCCGGCATGTTTGCCGCACTGGTGGCAAGGACAGAGACAGGAATGCCCTGGTTTCTGGCGGTACTTACAGGTTTGACAGTAGGGCTGATGCTGGGACTTCTCAATGGAATTATTATTGCATATTTAAAGGTTCCTGCATTTATTGCTACCCTGGGTATGCTGAGTATAGCCAGAGGGGTTACGTTTATGGCAAGTGATGCCAAACCGGTTCCGGGGCTTAGCCCCCAGTTCCTGAAAATGGGCGGCGGAAGTATTGGAATCATTCCCATACCGATTATTGTTCTTGTGGTAGTACTTGTAGTTTGTTATATAGTGCTGTATAAAACAAGATATGGGCGTTATGTATTTGCAACCGGAGGGAATCCCGTATCTGCAAGGGTATCCGGTATTAATGTAAAGATGATTATCTGCTCGGTGTATATGATTTCTGGTGTTCTTGCAGGACTTGCAGGAGTTATCCTGACTTCCCGTGTAACATCAGGGCTGGCAGCCAGCGGAGAAGGATATGAAGTAGATGCCATTGCAGCGGCAGTTATCGGCGGCAACAGCCTGGCAGGAGGCAGAGGACGGCTGTGGGGTACAATTATCGGCTTTCTGATTATGGGGGCGATGAATAATGGATTAGATATGATGGCAGTTTCTTCCTACTGGCAGTTAGTTATCAAAGGAATTATTATTATAGGTGCAGTTATGCTGGATTCCCTGAATGAGTCTAAATAGAAGTGCCTTATAGACAAATAAGAAGCAAAGCGGGTCTAAGGGTGCCCGTTTTGACATAAAAAACAAGGAGGATTTAAGAAATGAAAAAGAGGGTATTAAGTATTTTGATGTGTGCAGTCATGGTGGGCTCAATGCTTATAGGGTGCGGGGCAGCAGATAAGCAGGCAAAGAGTGAGGCAAAAGAGGACAGTTCTGAAGAAACAATTAAAATCGGTATTACACTCTACAGTTTAAAAAATGAGTTTACAGTAAGGCTCGCTAATGCGGCAGAAGCAAAGGCAAAAGAACTGGGAGTTGAATTGAAAGTTTATGATGGAAATTATGATCCGAGTACCCAGATCAGCCAGGTTGAAACAATGATTTCTGACGGATGCAAAGGAATCATCCTGAATCCTCAGGATGCGGAAGCATGCGCCCCCTGTGTGGATAAAGCTGTTGAAGCAGGAATTCCGATTGTAGGTGTTAATACGAGAGTAAAGAGCGACAAGCTCACTAGCTATGTAGGATCTCAGGATGTAACAGCCGGTGAGATGGAAATGCAGAAAATTGTAGACTTATTAGGTGGAAAAGGCAACATCGTGATTATTGAAGGTCCTATGGGACAATCTGCACAGATTGAAAGAAGAGAAGGTATCCAAAACATTCTGGATAAAAATCCGGACATCAAAGTACTTGCAGAGAAGACTGCAAACTGGTCACGTTCAGAGGCAATGACTGTAATGGAAACATGGCTCCAGGCATTTGACCAAATTGATGCAATTGTTGCTGAAAATGACGAAATGGCTCTTGGTGCAAGAGAGGCAGTAAAAGCAGCAGGAAAAGATATTCCCGCTATTGGAGTTGATGGTATAACAGATGCATTAAATGCAGTAGAAAATGATGATCTTGTAGCATCTATCTTCCAGGATGGAGCAGGCCAGGGAAGCAAAGCAGTAGAAGTCCTTGTGAATGCAATCAAAGGCGATACAGTAGATGAGAACTACTGGATTGATTTTGAGGAAGTAAACAAAGACAACGTTGCAGAATTCAAAAAGAGAGCACAATAGTACAACAGGGGACAGTCCCTTTTGAAAGCCATTTTCAGAATATTCTGAACTTAAGAAAGGAGGAAGCTTGAATTGATTAAATATTATGGGGTAGATGCGGAGTTTTCATTAGAAGGGAAAACTGCGATTATTACAGGTGGTGCTGCGGGCATAGGATATGCCACGGCGGAATTCTTTTCAAAAAAAGAAGTCAATCTTTGCTTGGCGGATTTAAATCCCAATGTAAATGAGGTGGCTAAGAAACTCCAGGATAATGCGATTGGTGTGGCAGGAAATGCTACAGATGCAGAATACCGGAAGAAGGTACTGGAGGAAGCACTAAACGCCTTCGGACGGGTGGATATATTAGTGAACTGTGCCGGAATCGTTGCACTGGAAAGTGCCGAGAGCCTGACTGAGACAGACTGGGACAGAACGATGGATGTTAATCTGAAAGCATCCTTTATGATGGCACAGATGATAGGCAAATATTTTATTGATCATGAAGTGGATGGATGTATTGTCAACATGGCATCCCAGGCGGGAGTTATAGCCCTTGATAAGCATGTGGCCTACTGTGCATCCAAAGGAGCAATCATTTCGATGACAAAAGTCCTTGCGTACGAGTGGGGAAAATACGGGATACGTGTAAACGCAGTTTCTCCCACAGTTGTATTGACAGAGCTTGGACATAAGGCATGGGATGGCCCTGTAGGAGATGCATTTAAGAAGGAAATGCCTTCTGAGAGGTTTGCGGAACCTGATGAAATTGCAGCAGCAATTGCATTTTTGTGCAGCGGAGGTGCAGCCATGATTACAGGGCATAACCTGATAATAGATGGCGGATATACAATCAAATAACTTTTTAACTAATACTGGAGGAGAGAGATGCAGAGAATATTAAATAATCCGGATGATATTGTAGATGAAATGCTGAAAGGATTTTTGAAAGCCCATGGAGATATTGTGGAAGCAACAGAAAACCCCCGGGTGGTAAAGGCGAAAAACATACCGGAAGGAAAAGTAGGAGTGATTACAGGAGGGGGTTCCGGGCATAAACCTGCATTTATTGGATATGTGGGAAAAAACCTCTGTGATGCTGCGGCGGTAGGAGAAATCTGCTCCTCCCCGACTGCAGCGGCATTCCTGGATGCATGTAAGGCAGCGGACCAGGGAGAAGGGGTTGCGTGCCTGTACGGGAACTACTCCGGGGATAACATGAATGTGAAGATGGCTGTTAAAATGGCAAAAAAGGCCGGAATTACGTTAAAAACAGTAGTTGCCAATGATGATGTGGCATCTGCTCCTAAAGACCAGAGAGAAAAACGCCGGGGAGTTGCAGGCGAAGTACTCATGTGGAAAGTAGGGGGAGCTAAAGCAGCAGCAGGCGGCAGTCTGGATGAAGTAATTGCCGTATCCCAGAAAGCAATCGACAACACCAGAAGTGTGGGGATTGGTCTGACTCCATGTACCCTTCCAGCAGTAGGGCATCCGAACTTTGAAATTAAAGAAGGAACCATGGAGGTAGGAATCGGGCATCATGGAGAGCCGGGGATTGAAGTATGTGCTCTGGAGACAGCGGCTCAGATGGCAAAGCGCATGGTAGATGTGGTTGTTCCCGATTATCCGTTTGAATCCGGAGATGAGGTGGTTATACTTGTATCCGGTCTTGGTGCTACACCTGTTATGGAGCTGTACGTATTATATGATGAGATTGATAAACTCCTGCAGGAGATGGGAATTAAGACTCATAAGGCATATGTAGGTAACTATTTTACCTCTCTTGAGATGATGGGAGCCACATTAACCATGATGAAATTAGATGATGAATTGAAGGAACTGATTGACATGCCGGCTAACAGCATGGGGTTAAAACAATTGTAGGAAACATCCATGTCACTAAGGCGTGAAAGAACCCCGCCTAAGTCGACAGGATGTACTTAGCAGCTAAGGTTTGAAAAGACCAAACCTTAGCTGCATAAGCAGGAGGTATTGCTTGTGAGTGGATTTAAAAATACAGACGGTAAAGTAATATTATGGAAGATGGTCAAAGGGATTCAGGATAACAAAGCATATCTTGGAGAAGTGGATGGATTGATCGGCGACGGAGACCATGGAATGAATATGAATAAAGGGTTTACAGTGTTTGAGACAAGATTCAAGGACGAACCTTTTACTTTTACAGAAGGCCTGGAGGAGCTTGGAATGATTCTCCTCAATGAAATAGGGGGATCCATGGGCCCGATTTATGGAACAATTTTTATGGATATGGCGGAAGCGGGAGAAGATATGGAAGAAATTGATCTGGATGGGCTGGGCCGTATGCTGGCAGCAGGACTGGAAGGGTTATCCGGTATTGTAGACGCAAAAGTAGGAGATAAGACATTGGTAGATACTTTAGCTCCTGCAGTGGAATCTGTAAAAAAGTCGGCAGAAGACAAAGACGATTTTAAAACCGCTATGGAAAAGATGAAAGCTGCGGCAGAGAAAGGAAAAGATTCTACCAAGGACATGGTTGCAAAATTCGGCCGGTCCAGCCGTTTGGGAGAACGTTCCAGAGGAGTTCTGGATGCAGGGTCAGTTTCCTGTTTTATCATTCTCAGTGCAATGGCAGATGGGATAATGGAAGTAATGTAAGAAAGTGATATAAAAAATACCAGGTAAAATTGGCTGTTCAGCCTTTTTACCTGGTATTTTTTATGTGGGAGTGTAAGATAGAGTGTGTAAGTTCAAAATGAACTTCACACTCTGTTTTTTTGTCAGGATATGTTAAACTAAACAACAGAGAAAAGGAAGGATAGAACTACTATGGCAAGAAGAAAACGTGACCCTAAAAAAGATGCACTGGTACAGGCAATACTGAATCAGTACCAACCGGAAAACGTCGGAGACATGCAGGATGCTTTGAAAGATATCTTCGGCCCTATGTTTGAATCAATGCTTCAGGGAGAAATGAAAGATCATCTGGGTTATGAGAGTAATGACCGACAGGAAAAGGAGGGGACAAACCG
>NZ_QGDS01000013.1 GCF_003149105.1 Faecalicatena contorta
GAGCATTTCCGAACGAGAACGCATTGCTAAAACTGCTGTATCTGCGAATAACAGAGCTATATAAGAAATGGGAAGGAGGTCATGTACATAGCTGGGCACTGGTGAGAAACCAGTTGGATGTAGATCCGAAAATCCAGCCAAGAATTCGAAAATATGAAAGAGTCTAAGAATCTAACAACCACCATCATATACGGATGGTCTGATTGTGGTACCCTAAAATGGGCCGCCCCCGTTGACGGGGAGAAAGCAAGGCTGAACTCATGAAAATACCGGTGCATGAACACCGGTATTATAAAAAATCAAAATTTACACATTTTACTTGACAAACCCTTTTATGTAATAGGAAAGTGCTTTACCTATTACATAAAAACCCTCCGGGGGATGCGCACTGCGGCGTAAAAGGTAGATGTCGCTATGCGACCGCCGCAGGCGCAAGAGTTTGCTTTGCAAACTCTTTGTTCTATTATAGGAATCTTTCTTGTCCTGCTTTGTGTCGAAACAATTCTCGTTTTCCCCGTCATCATCTGACAAAATTTCAGGGCCAATCCATTTATAATAAGTCTTGCTTGAGTGCCAAATCGATTTAGTACCAACGAGAAAGAGGGTGGAGCATGTACTATGAATTATACATAGACGTGTTATTTCTTGTAAATTTTATGATGGACTCCCTTTTGCTCCTGACCGTGAATCAGATGCTGAAATGTTCTACCACACATGGACGTATTTATTTAGGCGGAGCTGTCGGCGCAGGACTGACATGTGCTGTAATAGCCATACCGGTGCCAGCCGTTATAAAATTTATTATATTCCACGCAATTATCAATACAATAATGATTAAAACTGGATTGAGAGTCAAAGGAAAGAAACAATTTTGGAAAGCATTTGGTCTGTTGTATATCGCATCCTTCTTGTTTGGAGGAATTCTGCAGGCACTTCATCCATACGTGCGGGTAGGAAGCCTGTTTTTTGCTTCTGCTGTCGGCTGTTATTACCTGATAAAAGGAATCTGGAGATTTCTTACAGGGCAAAAAGAGCTGCAGAAAAAATTATGCGAGATTACATTATATACCGGTGCAGGTGAGCAGAGAGTAAAGGCATTAATCGACACCGGAAATAGTTTGAAAGACAATGTATCGAAAGAGCCGGTGAGTGTAATAGACCAGGCTCTGGCAAAAGCTATATTGACAGATAAAGATGCGCAAAACGGATTTCGTTACATACCATACAGAACGGTAGGGAAAGAAAGTATTATGCCCGTATTCCGTATAAAGAAAATGTGTGTCCATCTGGAAGAAGAACGATGGATAGAAAATCCGGTCATTGGAGTTTGTGAGGAGCGTGTTTCAGAACAAGAAGAGTATCAGATGATTTTAAATCCGGACCTATTAGGAGGCATATAAAATGGTTGTAAAAGTAGCAGTACCCCAGCAGTTTAAACTAAAAGTAATACCAGACATCAGAAGTATTTTCTTTCCAAATCATAAAGAAATACATTATATTGGAGGATCCGAGGTGCTGCCGGCCCCGCTGGAGACTGAGCGGGAAACAGAGGTGATACAACATCTCGGTTCAGAATATGACCAGGAGGCAAAGAAGCTTTTGATAGAGCATAATCTGCGGCTGGTTGTATACATAGCAAAAAAATTTGATAATACGGGTGTGGGCGTGGAGGATTTGATTTCAATTGGTACCATTGGATTGATTAAAGCCATCAATACCTTTAACCCTACAAAAAATATCAAGCTTGCCACATATGCGTCCCGTTGTATTGAAAATGAAATTTTGATGTATCTGCGCAGGAACAGCAAGACAAAAATGGAAGTATCCATAGATGAACCGCTGAACGTGGATTGGGACGGAAACGAACTTCTTTTGTCAGATATACTTGGCACAGAGGAGGATACCATATATAAGGATCTGGAGAATGAGGCAGAGCGTAAGCTGTTAATAAAAGCAATCAATAAACTATCCAGCAGAGAAAAGCTGATTGTAAAAATGCGTTTTGGGCTGGACCATCCCGACGGGGAAGAAAAAACCCAGAAGGAAGTAGCAGATTTGCTGGGAATTTCTCAGTCATATATATCCAGGCTGGAGAAAAAGATTATGCAGAGATTAAAAAGAGAAATGATAAGGTATACTTCTTGAACGACTAATGTTCAGGCTAGTTGATTGAGATGTAATTATGAACCTGGTTTTGCAATCAAAAGTCATTGCAAGACCAGATTTTTTTGCTTGTAATAGGGAGTGGGACAGGTATATAATGATTACATGAAGTACGAACTAAGGGGAGGAAAGGCTTATGAAACTGAAATTTATCGGAGCAGCTCATGAAGTAACGGGAAGCTGCCATCTATTACAGGCGGCAGGAAAGAATATTTTAGTGGATTATGGTATGGAGCAGGGGCCTGATTTGTATGAGAATCCGGGGCTTCCAATTGCAGAGTCAGAGGTTGACTACGTACTTTTAACCCATGCGCATATTGACCATTCAGGATTATTGCCTTTGTTGACAAAGAAGGGCTTTCAGGGACAGATAATTACCACATATGCTACTGCGGATTTGTGCAATATTATGCTTAGAGATAGTGCGCACATCCAGGAGTTTGAAGCAGAATGGCGCAACAGGAAAGGGCGCCGTGCAGGGCAGCCTGTGTATGAGCCAATTTATGTGCTCCAGGATGCACTGGATGCAATTGAGCGGATTGTCCCCTGTCAATACCGGGAACGTATCCGGTTGTGTGATGGTATTGAAGTACGCTTTACGGACGTTGGGCATTTACTTGGTTCTGCCAGTATTGAAGTGTGGATTACCGAGAGAGATGTTACGAAGAAAATCGTATTTTCGGGAGATGTGGGAAACATTAACCAGCCTATTATAAAAGACCCCAGCTATACGGAGTCTGCAGATTATGTTGTGGTTGAATCCACTTATGGAAACCGTGTTCATTCCCGGGAAGACATTGATTATGTAAAAGAATTTGTTCAAATTGTAAGGGAGACCTTTGATAAGAAAGGTAATGTAGTCATTCCTTCTTTTGCGGTGGGCAGGACCCAGGAATTATTATATCTTATCCGGGAAGTAAAAGAGCAGAATCTGTTGAAAGAATATCCTGACTTTGAGGTGTATCTGGATAGCCCGCTGGCCATTGAGGCAACAAAGATTTTTACAAAAAATATGAAGGAATGTTTTGACGAGGAGGCGCTTCAGCTGGTCAATGCAGGAATCAATCCTCTTATATTTCCAGGGCTGAAGACATCTGTCACTAGTGAGGATTCCAAGATGATTAATTTCATCCAAAAACCAAAGGTTATCATATCTGCCTCCGGTATGTGTGATGCAGGACGTATCAGGCATCATCTGAAACATAACCTGTGGAGGGAAGAATGCACCATTTTGTTTGTTGGTTATCAGGCCAATGGAACTCTGGGCAGAAGGATTTTGGACGGTGAGAAAAATGTGAAGCTTTTCGGTGAACCAATCGAAGTACATGCCAGGATTGCCAGCCTTCATGGTGTCAGCGGTCATGCGGATATGAACGGGCTGCTGGATTGGCTGGGGGGATTCAAGACGCCAATTGAGAGGGTATTTGTAGTACACGGTGAGGATACGGTGGCGGAGGAATTTGCCAATACCATACAGGAAAGACTGGGACATCCGGCGTGGGCTCCATTTCCAAGCGCTGAGGCCGACCTGGCGTCAAATGAAGTTGTAAGTGAAGGTGTCCGCATACCTGTGAAAGCAAAGAAGCCTGCTCAAAAACGTGCAGATGCGGCATTTGAAAGACTACTTGCAGCGGGCAGACGTCTGTTGGACGTTATTTATAAGAATGAGGGAATTGCCAATAAAGATAAAGCAAAGTTTGAAAGTCAGATTCATAATCTGGCGGATAAATGGGATAGCTGGAAGTAGAAAACCCTTGACTTTTATGCCATATATGCTAAAATGATTGTGTCATGCATAGATACTGTAATCGGAACTATCATGCAAATATAGGCCAGACAGTGATTCTGTCTAAAGCTCATCGGACAGGGCTGGCCGCTGCCGCGGGTGGTGATATAGCGCCACATATTGATCGAGTTAAAAGCTCAGTTTTATAAGCTGGTTAATTATAACCTTGCAAATGCATACCACTTGTGAAATGTTCAATAGAGGAGTAGTAAAAGTATATTTGCTGTATAAGCTCTGATGAGAGGACAAAGATTACTGTATACACTGTGCGGATTATTTTATTTGTGAAATACGATAAGAAAATTTCGGAACATGATGTATATAACAGGTAGTGCTGCTTTTGCGCACTATCTGTTTTTTTATGCCGCGCTTCACAGATATGGGAGGTGGAAGAATGAATCAAAAACGACAATTACAGGCACCAATTTACAGTGCACTTGAACGCTTCCGAAAAAAGAGGGTGGTTCCCTTTGATGTACCCGGCCATAAAAGAGGCAGGGGAAACCCGGAGCTGGTAGAATTATTAGGAGAAAAATGTGTAGGGATTGATGTGAATTCCATGAAACCGCTGGATAATCTCTGTCATCCAGTGTCCGTTATAAAAGAAGCGGAGGAGCTGGCAGCAGATGCGTTTGGGGCAGCCCACGCCTTCCTGATGGTGGGAGGAACTACTTCTTCTGTCCAGACCATGATACTTTCAGCGTGTAAAGCGGGGGACAAAATCATATTGCCCAGAAATGTACACAAGAGCGTGATTAATGCTTTGGTACTTTGTGGTGCCATTCCGGTATATATAGACCCAAAGGTGGATCAGATGCTGGGTATTCCGCTGGGTATGGAGTTGGAGGATGTGGAAAAGGCAATCAAGGAGCACCCGGACGCTTCGGCAGTGTTTGTAAATAATCCGACATACTACGGAATATGCTCTGATATCAGGAGTATTGTAAAAATAGCACATAAGCATGGTATGCTTGTGCTGGCGGATGAGGCCCACGGGACCCATTTGTATTTTGGAAAGGATTTACCCTGCTCTGGAATGGAAGCCGGTGCGGATATGGCGGCGGTGTCCATGCACAAATCGGGAGGAAGCCTGACCCAGAGTTCCCTGCTTCTTACAGGTCCGGGAATGAATGCCCGTTATGTGGGGCAGATTATTAATCTGACCCAGACAACCAGTGCTTCCTATCTGCTCATGTCCAGTCTGGATATTTCCAGAAGGAATCTTGCCCTCAGAGGGGAAGAGACTTTTGCAAAAGTAGCCCAGATGGCGCAGTACGCCAGAGAAGAAATCAACGGCATCGGGGGCTACTATGCCTATGGCTCTGAACTGAAGAATGGAGGCAGTATTTTTGACTTTGATGTGACCAAGCTGGCTGTTTATACGAGAGATATCGGTCTGGCGGGAATTGAAGTATATGATTTGCTGCGGGATGAGTATGATATTCAGATTGAGTTCGGGGATATCAGTAATATTCTTGCTTACATTTCCATTGGGGACAGGATTCAGGATATTGAGCGCCTGGTTGGGGCGTTGGCAGATATCAAAAGGCTTTACAAAGAGCCTAAGAAAAATGTATTCCTGGCGGAATATATTGCTCCTAAAGTTGTAACCACACCTCAGGCGGCATTTTATGCAGAGAAAGAAAGTCTTCCCATTGAAGAGACTGCAGGAAGAGTATCCGGGGAATTTGTGATGTGCTATCCTCCGGGAATCCCGATTCTGGCACCTGGGGAGCAGATTACAAAGGAGCTGACGGATTATATCCAGTTTGCAAAGGAAAAGGGATGTTCCATGCAGGGACCTGAAAGTCCCGACCTTTCCAGGCTAAATGTTTTAAAGGAGGGATAAGAAAATGGATTTCTGGGTAAGTGAGATGCATACGAATAACGTGAAAATCTCTATCCGGGTGGAGCAGCAGTTGTTCAGTGCGCAGAGTGAATTCCAAAGGATTGATATTTTTGAAACCCCTGAATTTGGAAAAGTGCTGACTTCTAACGGAAATATAATTTTCACAGAACAGGATGAATTTATTTATGATGAGATGATTGTGCATGTGCCTATGGCGGTACATCCCCGTGTCAGAAATGTACTGGTCATCGGCGGAGGGGATGGCGGTGTTGCCAGAGAATTGTCTTATTATGGGGAAATAGAGCATATTGATGTGGTGGAGCCGGACCAGTTATTTGTATATGCCTGTCGGGAGCACTTCCCGGAAGATGCCAATGGGCTGGATGATGCCCGGGTCTCCATGTATTATGAGGACGGGTTAAAATTCCTGCGTTCCAGACAGGATGCCTATGATTTGATTATCAATGACTGTACGGACCCCCTGGGGCATGCGGCAGGGCTGTTTACAAAGGAATTTTATGGAAGCTGTTTCCAGGCACTTCATGAAGACGGCATTATGGTTTACCAGCATGGCAGTCCTTTTTATGACGAGGACGAAGATAGCTGCCGGATTATGCATAGAAAGGCGTACCGCAGTTTTCCAATTAACAGGGTATACCAAGCCCATATCCCCACCTGTCCGGCAGGCTACTGGCTGTTTGGGTTTGCCTCACGAAAGTACCATCCAATTAAAGACATGGATGCTAAAAGGTGGAAGAAAAGAGAGATAAAAACAAGTTATTATACAACCAATCTGCATATGGGCGCATTTATGCTTCCCAGGTATGTGGAGGATTTGTTAGAAGAGGAGGAAGTTTAAAATGAGCAGAGTATTAGTAATCGGCTGTGGTGGTGTTGCGTCTGTAGCAATTCAGAAATGCTGTCAGAATGAGAGTGTATTCACGGAGCTTTGTATTGCAAGCAGGACAAAAGAAAAGTGTGATGCTTTGAAAGAAAAGCTGGAGGGAAAAACCTCTGTAAAATTAACAACGGCCTATGTAGATGCAGATTGTGTAGGAGAAGTGGTTTCCCTTATTAAAGAATATAAACCAGAGGTGGTTTTAAACCTGGCACTGCCCTATCAGGACCTTACAATTATGGAGGCCTGTCTGGAGTGTGGTGTGAATTATATTGACACTGCCAATTATGAGCCGGAGAATACAGATGATCCAAAGTGGCGCGAGGTTTATGAAAAGCGCTGCAGGGAAAAAGGATTCACTGCATATTTTGACTATAGCTGGCAGTGGGATTACGCTGAAAAATTCCGGGAAAAGAACCTGACAGCCGTTTTAGGTTCAGGATTTGACCCGGGGGTAACCAGTGTTTTTACTGCTTACGCACAGAAACATTATTTTGATGAAATACACACCATCGATATTTTGGACTGTAACGGAGGTGATCACGGCTATCCCTTTGCCACCAACTTCAATCCTGAAATCAACCTCCGTGAAGTCTCTGCCAACGGAAGCTACTGGGAGAACGGACACTGGGTGGAGACAGAGCCAATGGAAATCAAGAGGACTTATGAGTTCCCACAGGTAGGTGAAAAGGATATGTACCTCCTTCATCACGAAGAAATCGAATCGTTAGCAAAGAATATACCGGGTGTGAAGCGTATCCGATTTTTCATGACTTTTGGGGAAAGTTATCTGACCCATATGAAATGTCTGGAAAATGTAGGAATGCTATCCACCAGTCCCATTGAATTTGACGGAAAAGAAATTGTTCCTATTCAGTTTTTAAAGGCATTGCTGCCTGATCCTGCTACATTGGGCCCCCGCACAAAGGGTAAAACAAATATTGGCTGTATTTATACCGGTATCAAAGATGGAAAAGAGAGAACTATTTATATCTATAATGTGTGTGACCACCAGGAATGCTACAAAGAGGTAGGCAGTCAGGCAATCAGTTATACAACAGGAGTTCCGGCTATGATTGGAACTGCGCTGGTTGCAGAGGGAATCTGGGATAAGAAAGGTGCGGTGAATCTGGAGGAACTGGATCCCGACCCATTTATGGATATGTTGAATCAATATGGGCTGCCCTGGGTGGTAGAAGAACATCCAATGACGGTGGAATAAAAAATGAAGATAGAGGAATTAAAAACGCCGGTTTATTTGGTGGATGAGAAGAAGCTGGAGGAAAATCTTCAGATACTGGGAGAAGTACAACAGAATACCGGATGCCGGATTTTGCTGGCACAAAAGGCATTTTCCATGTATAAGGTTTACCCTTTGATTAGAAAATACCTGGCAGGGGCAACTGCCAGCGGATTATATGAGGCAAGACTGGGGGCAGAAGAGATGGGCGGTGAGAACCATGTGTTTTCCCCTGCATATACAGAGGCGGAAATGAAGGAACTTTGCACAATTTGCGGCCATATCAGCTTTAATTCTATTTCACAGCTAGAAAAACACAGAAAGATATGGGAAACGTCACCAGTCAGTGTAGGACTTCGGGTGAATCCGGAACATTCTACACAGGAGGATCATGAAATTTATGATCCTTGTGCTCCAGGCTCGCGTCTGGGAATTCGTTTGTCCCAGTTTCCCCGGGAATTGCCAAGGGGAGTGGAAGGGCTGCATATCCATACTTTGTGTGAACAGGATGCAGCGCCTTTAATTGAGACCTTTGAGACAGTAGAAAAGAAGTTTGGCAAATACCTTCACCAAATCAAATGGCTGAACCTGGGAGGCGGACATCATATTACGAAGCCGGGATATGACAGAGAGGTGCTGGAGACATTAATTTGCAGAATTCAGGACACATACAAGGTAAAGGTATATTTAGAGCCGGGAGAAGCCATTGCCCTGGATGCAGGATATTTTATTACAGAAGTGATGGATATTGTGGAATGGGAAACTCCTGCTCTTATTTTGGATGGATCTGCAGCCTGCCATATGCCTGATGTGCTGGAAATGCCCTACCGGCCTCCCTTGAGAAACAGCGGACTGCCGGGAGAACGGGCAGTTACCTGTAAGCTCGGCTCAAGAACCTGCCTTGCGGGAGATATCATAGGAGAATACAGCTTTGATGTCCGGCCTGAAATTGGCGACAGACTTGTATTTGAGGATATGGCAATCTACACTATGGTGAAAAATAACACCTTCAATGGAATGCCCCTCCCGGATATTGCATTGCTCCGCAAAAATGGAGAATGTGAACTTGTCAGGCGATTTGATTATAAAGATTTTAAGGAGCGCTTATCCTGATGAAGATATTAGACAGCTTACCTAAAAAAGACGGATATCATATGCCGGCGGAATTTGCCCCCCATGCAGGCACTTTGGTAATCTGGCCGGTGCGCCCGGGCAGTTGGGGGAAAGATCCGGCAGAAGCCCAGGAGGCATTTTGCAGGATGATTCATGAGATATCCAAAGGTGAAAAAGTTTACGTATTGGCAGATAACGAACATATAGAAGAGGCCCGGAGTGCAGTTGAAAAAACGAAGGGAGGAAAGCCCGGTCAGGAAATCGTCCTGCTGACCATAGACAGTGACGATGCATGGGCAAGAGATGTATGTCCTACCTTTCTGACAGATGGTTTACATGTCCGGGGCGTGAACTGGAAGTTCAATGCATGGGGTGGAGAAGAGGACGGCTTGTATGCTTCGTGGGAAAAAGATAATGTCGTAGCAGAAAAGGTTTGTGCTGCTTTGGATTGTTCCTGCTATGATGCCGGGGACTTTGTGCTGGAAGGAGGTTCCATCCATTCTGACGGTGAGGGAACAGTTCTGGTTACAGAAAGCTGTATGTTAAGCAGCGGCAGAAATCCCGGTCTTTCCAAAGAGCAGATAGAGCAGAAGCTAAAAGATTATCTGGGCGCTGAAAAGGTTCTGTGGCTTCCCAGGGGAATTTCCAGGGACGAAACCAATGAGCATGTGGATAATGTCTGTGCTTTTACTGCCCCGGGTGAGGTTGTTCTGGCCTGGACCGATAACTCTGAAGATGAGCAGTACGAACTCTCAAAGGCCTGCCTGAACTATCTGGAAGCACAAGAAGATGCCAAAGGGCGGAAACTGGTGGTTCACAAGCTGCCTATACCGGAGGTTCCCGTCTGTGTCAGGAAAGAGGACGTGGACAAATATGAGTTTGAGATTGGGGAAGACATCAGAGAGGCAGGGGAAAGGCTTGCTGCCAGTTATGTGAACTTTTATTTTACGAATGATTCTGTAATAGTCCCCCAGTTTGGCGGGGAGAATAAGGAAAGTGACAGGCGTGCCTTGGACATTCTGAGGCGTATTTGTCCCGGACGTAAAATTACAGGAATTGACAGCCGTATCATCCTGCTGGGCGGAGGGAATATCCACTGCATTACCCAGCAGATACCAAAAGGAGAAATGCAATGAGCAAAACAACAGTTGCCGTTATCCAGATGCAGTGTACAAAGGAAGTGCGGCAGAATATAGAAAACGCGGAAAAGTATGTACGTCAGGCAGCAGATATGGGCGGGCAGATTATACTTTTGCCCGAATTATTTGAGCGGCAGTATTTTTGTCAGGAAAGACAGTATGGATATTATAGTTATGCACTAAGCGCAGAGGAGAATCCGGCAGTATGCAGGATGCGGGAGCTGGCCCAGGAACTGGCACTGGTTATTATTGTCAGTTTTTATGAAAAGTCAGGAAATGTATTATACAACTCCGCAGCAGTAGTGGACGCAGATGGGAGTCTGCTTGGAGTTTACCGCAAAACTCATATTCCGGACGACCACTTTTATCAGGAGAAATTTTATTTTACTCCGGGAGATACCGGATTTACCGTGTGGGATACGAGGTATGGAAAAATCGGTGTGGGAATCTGCTGGGACCAGTGGTTTCCAGAGACTGCCCGGTGCCTGGCTTTAAAAGGGGCAGATGTGATTCTATATCCAACTGCTATTGGCAGTGAGCCTATATTGGATTGCGACAGCTCCGGTCACTGGATGAGAACCATGCAGGGCCATGCGGCGGCAAATATTGTCCCAGTGGCGGCAGCCAACAGATATGGCGTAGAAACTGTAGAACCATGCGCAGAAAATGCAGAACAAAATTCTGTCTTGGAATTTTATGGAAGCAGTTTTATTACAGATGAAACCGGTGATATTTTATGTTGTGCAAAAAAAAGTGGGACAAAAATTTTGCTTGCAGAATTTGATTTTGAAAAAATCAGGCAAGAGCGGCTGGAATGGGGGTTATTCAGGGATCGAAGGCCAGATTGCTATGGGGAGATATGCGGCCATTTTTAAATAGACAGTATTTGTCAAGGTCTAAAACTTTCTAAAATTTCCTCAGACTGGGAATAACCAGTGCATGGATTGAGAATCATTTTACTAGATTAAAATTTTTCATCTAGGAGGATTCTCATTATGGCTCTGAATAAAGTTGAACTATGTGGCGTGAATACAGCGAAGCTTCCACTCTTGAAAGAAGAAGAGAAGGAGGCTTTGTTTACTCGTATCAAAGCGGGGGACGAAGAAGCAAGGGAAGAGTATATCAAAGGAAATTTAAGGCTGGTCCTGAGCGTGATTAAGCGGTTTTCCAACAGCAATGAAAATGCAGACGATTTATTCCAGATCGGGTGCGTGGGGTTAATGAAGGCGGTAGACAATTTTGACCCTGACAGGCTGGTGAAATTTTCAACTTATGCCGTACCTATGATTATTGGGGAAGTACGCAGATACCTGAGGGACAATAATTCCATCCGGGTCAGCCGCTCTCTGCGTGATACAGCATATAAGGCAATTTATGCAAAAGAAGGATACATGAAGAAACACTTAAAAGAGCCTACTGTCCAGGAAATTGCGGAGGAAATCGGAATCTCCAAGGAAGATATTGTGTTTGCCCTGGATGCAATCCAGATGCCCATGAGTCTGCATGAACCGGTTTATAATGAGGGCGGGGACACACTCTATGTTATGGATCAGGTCAGTGACAGAAAGAACAAAGAAGAAAACTGGGTGGAAGAATTGTCACTTGAGGCAGCTATGGAGCGTCTGAATGAGCGGGAACGCTATATAATTACCCTGCGGTTTTTCGAAGGCAAAACCCAGATGGAAGTAGCAGAAGAGATAAAAATATCCCAGGCACAGGTCAGCAGACTGGAAAAAAACGCCCTAAAAGTAATGAAACAATATCTATTGGGGTGACCGATAGTGATTAGCGAGGTATTTTCGAGCTTAGCACGTAGGTCGTTCTTTGAGATTAGCGAGGTCTTTTACGAGCTTAGCGAAAAGAACTTCCTTTCCAAGCAGCAGAGAAAGATGAACTTAGCGAAAAGAACTTCCCTTAAACTTCCTTATGGCAACTTGATATTTACATTTTCACGACTTTATACTATGATAAATATAGAATAAAGTGAAAATGGAGAGGAACCATGTATAAAATTTGCATTTTTGACTTAGACGGAACCTTGGTGGATACGCTGGATTCTCTAACTTTTTCTGTAAATGAGACATTGAAAGAGATGGAACTTCCACCGGTTTCCAGAGAAGAGTGCCGCATATTTGTAGGTGAGGGCGCCAGACGGTTGATGGAAAAGGCGCTGCTGGCAGGCGGACAGGAAAATCTGCAGCGGATTGATGAAGCCATGGAAATATATGGTCGTATATTTGATGCCAACTGCACATATCATGTAATATCCTATGACGGAATCCCTGAGCTGTTAAGAGAAATGAAGGCTTTAGGTATTCGCCTGGCAGTGTTGTCCAACAAGCCTGACAGACAAACTGTCCGTGTAGCAGAAGAGATTTTTGGAAAAGATACTTTTCAGTGGATTCAGGGACAGAAGGCAGGCATACCCAGAAAGCCTGATCCATCCGCGGCACTTAAGATTGCCGGGGAACTGGGGGCCAGACCGGAGGAAACTATCTACATCGGAGATTCAGAGGTGGATATTGCAACCGGTACGGCAGCGAAGATGATGACCATTGGGGCATCCTGGGGCTTTAGGGGCAGGGCGGCACTTGAGGCAGCAGGAGCCGGAGTGATTGCAGATGCTCCGGAAGAAATTCTAAAATGGATTCGTGAAACTTAGGAGGTGGAAAGTCATGAATGAATATGATGAGGAGTGCCTGATCACATTTTTAAAGAAGCAAGCTCAATTATTTGATGAACCGGTAGCGGGAACATTGGAGGAAGCCGAAGCTTTTCTGGAAGACTGTATGGCAGTAGTAGTTGGCTCCTTCAAAGAAGTAAGGGAATATTTCGAGGAAAGTGGAATTGATGTGGACACAATGTCAGACGAAGAACTGGAAGACGCTTCCGAGGTTTTTGCACTTCCAGGCGGCCGGTATCTGATTGTGGAAGGATAATATTCTGAAAAGTTTTATAAGCAATGGGACAAGAAAGAATCCTGCAAGCAAGATTCTTTGTCTGGGGTGGGTTGCGATAGCAACACCTTCTTTGTCAACCCAGTGCGATTCCCGGTCAGGGGGTTATGTAATAGGAAACGAAGTTTCCTATTACATAAAAATAAAAGCCGCAGTATCATTTCACTGCGGCTTTTGCTATGGCCTCTTTTATTGCATCCAGTATTACCTGTGATGTATAAGGTGTATCTTTGGAGAGGGATATATCCTCCAGAGATTGTTTGTCATAGACCTGATCGGCGATATCCTCAATTGCAGGCTGGATAAGCGGGAATACAGTCGTCATAGCCTCATCCAGATTGGAAAAGCGTATAGAGTTAATATGAGCCTCATCTACCGACACTTCAACTTCGAGATTTGTGTTGTTTAAGGTCAGCGTGGAAGTATAGATGCCCGGAGTGTATTGTTTTTTCGCGTCTGCACCTTTATCCTTCCCTCCCGGGCGGAACATGACAACCAGTAAAATTACCAGCAGTATGCCAAGTGCCACGAAGACAGTAGTATAGATAATTTCTTTCATGTGCAGAACGATAATTTTAGTTTTGGAACCCATTGAAGAGACCTCCCGTGTAGTCATTTTAGTTCTGGATAATGGAAACAGAGAAAAAAAACTGCCCATTTCACTTTTTATAAGTGTATGACAGGAAATAGAAAAATATTCGTGAGTTTTGCGTGACAAATAGAGTGCCCTACTGTAAAATGGATAAGAAACAAGAAAACATCCATGTCACTAAGGAAACAACCATACTGCTAAGTTCGAAAGAACCTCACTAAGTAGTATAAGCAAGTCGACAGGATGTACTTTGCAGCTAAAGCTTGAAAAGACCAAGCTAAGCTGCATAAGCAAGAGGTGAAGGATATGTATATCATAGCAGGTCTGGGAAATCCGGATAAACAATATGAAGGTACAAGACATAATGTGGGATTTGAAGTGATAGATTCCATTGCGGAAAAATACAATATAGCTGTAGACATAAAAAAACACCGCGCTTTTATAGGAAAGGGAATTATCGGCGGACAAAAGGTCATCCTGGCAAAGCCGCAGACTTATATGAACCTGAGCGGAGAAAGTATTATCAGTCTTGTGGAATATTATAAAATAGATGTGGAGCAGGAACTGATTGTCATTTATGATGATGTCAGCCTTGATGTAGGGGCACTTAGAATCCGTGAAAAAGGAAGTGCAGGCGGACATAATGGAATTAAGAATATTATTGCCCACTTAGGAGGGCAGGTTTTCCCCAGAATTAAAATGGGGGTAGGTGAAAAGCCTCCCAGATATGATTTGGCAGATTATGTGCTGGGGCATTTTACGAAAGCAGAGCATGAGCTGATAGAAGAGGGCTGCAGATCTGCGGCACATGCTGTGGAAATGATAACCGCCGGGGATATAAAAGCAGCAATGAATCAGTATAACCGGAAAAAGAAGGAAGAGTAAAAGACATGCAGGCTTTTTTAGCACCACTTGCCGAATTGGCAGAGTATAAAGAAATATTAGACAGACGGCGAAAGGATGAAGGGATTTTACAGATAGCAGGCTGTGTTAATTCCCAGAAAACACATTTGATTTATTCATTGGGCGATGGTTGCTTTTATAAAATCATCGTTTTTTCCAGTGATGAAAAAGCCAAAAAGGCTTATGAAGAATATCGGTTTCTGGATGAAAATGTATATCTTTATGCAGCCCGGGACTTGTTGTTTTATCATGCCGATATCAAAGGGAAGTATCTTGCAAAGCAAAGAATGGAAGTTGTGCAGGCCATCCTTGAGACAGAAGAAAAACAGGGTACAGAGACAGCCGGTATTACGGTGATTACAACGATAGATGCATTTTTGGACGGTATGCCATCTTTGGAAGAGATTGCAAAACAAAAAATTCATGTATCAGGAATTGGAACTATTAACCTTACGAATCTGCAGGAAAGACTGGTATCCATAGGGTATGAGCGTGAGGTTGAGATTGAAGGACCGGGACAGTTTGCTGTCAGAGGCGGAATTTTGGACATATTTCCTCTGACGGAAGAAATGCCGGTGCGTATCGAATTGTGGGGGGATGAGGTAGATTCTATCCGTACATTCGATGTAGATAGTCAGCGTTCGGTGGAAAATCTGGATGAGGTAGATATTTATCCCGCGGCAGAATTTCTTGGAGAAAGTAAAGAAGGTGTTTCGTTTCTGGATTATTTTCCTAAAGGCAAGAGTCTTCTTTTTTTGGATGAGCCGCTGCGTCTCATAGAGCGTGCTGATGAAGTAGAAGAAGAGTTCCAAAACAGCAGGAGAAACAGGGAAGAGGCGGGAATTCAGGATACAGATGATGAACTTAAGGTATTTCCTGTAAAAGAAATCATTGAGAAGATGAACCGGTATTGTGGAGTCGGGACAACAACGCTGGAATCCAAGTGCGGCAGTTTTCATGTGCGGGAGACATACAGCCTTCAGACAAAGGGAGTAAACCCATATAATAACAGTTTTGAAATGCTTACCAGAGATTTGAAGAGACTGAAACGCAGCGGATACCGGGTCATTTTGCTCTCAGGTTCCAGAACCCGCGCCAGGCGTCTGGCAGAGGACTTGAGAGATTATGATTTGAGCAGTTTTTATAGCGAGGACATGCACCGTATTGTACAGCCGGGTGAGATTATGGTGGCTTACGGTCACGTGTCTGAGGGATATGAATATCCCATGCTGAAGTTTATGGTGATATCGGAGACGGATATCTTCGGAAAGCAGAAGAGAAAGAAACGCCGCAAAGTCTATGAAGGTCAGAAAATCCAGAATTTCTCAGAGCTTAAAGTGGGGGATTATGTAGTCCATGAGAACCACGGCCTGGGGGTTTACCGGGGAATTGAAAAGATAGAGGTAGACAAAATTACAAAAGATTATATGAAGATTTCCTATGCGGAAGGCGGAGCTCTTTATATTTTAGCAACACAGCTTGATTTGATCCAGAAATACGCAGGGGCCGATGCGAAGAAGCCTAAGCTGAACAAACTGGGCGGGACACAGTGGACAAAGACTAGAAATCAGGTGCGGCAGGCTGTAAAAGCTGTAGCAAAGGACCTGGTGGAGCTTTATGCGGCAAGACAGGAGGCCCAGGGTTTTGTATATGAGCAGGATACTGTGTGGCAGAAAGAATTTGAGGAAATGTTTCCCTTTGAGGAAACAGAAGACCAGTTAGAGGCCATCGCTGATACCAAACGGGATATGGAAAGTAAAAAAATCATGGACCGGCTGATTTGCGGGGATGTGGGATATGGAAAGACGGAGATTGCAATCCGTGCCGCATTTAAGGCGGTTCAGGAAGGAAAGCAGGTTGTTTATCTGGTACCTACCACTATCCTGGCCCAGCAGCATTATAATACATTTGTGCAGAGGATGAAGGATTTCCCGGTACGGGTGGACCTCCTCTGCCGTTTCCGCACGTCCATGCAGCAGAGAAAAACAGTGGATGACCTGACAAAGGGGCTGGTTGATATTGTGATTGGAACTCACAGAGTTTTGTCAAAAGATGTGCAGTTTAAGGATTTAGGCCTTCTGATCATTGATGAGGAACAGCGATTTGGCGTAACCCATAAAGAAAAAATTAAGAAGCTGAGAGAAAACGTGGATGTACTGACTCTGACTGCAACACCTATTCCGAGAACACTCCATATGAGTTTGATTGGAATCCGTGATATGAGTGTTCTGGAGGAGGCTCCTATGGATAGGCTTCCGATTCAGACTTACGTTATGGAATATAACGATGAGATGGTACGCGAGGCAATCGAGAGAGAGTTGTCCAGAGGAGGGCAGGTATACTATGTTTACAACCGTGTCAGTGATATTGCAGATGTGGCAGGCAGAATCCAAAAGCTGGTGCCGGAGGCAGCGGTATCCTTCGCCCATGGCCAGATGAACGAACGTCAGCTGGAAAATATCATGTATGATTTTATCAATGGAGATATTGATGTGTTGGTATCTACCACAATCATTGAAACAGGGCTGGATATTTCGAATGTAAATACAATGATTATCCACGATGCCGACAGGCTGGGACTGTCCCAGCTTTATCAGCTCAGAGGAAGGGTGGGACGTTCTAACCGGATGGCGTATGCATTTTTGCTGTACCGGAGGGATAAGCTGCTCAGGGAAGTGGCTGAAAAACGTCTGGCTGCAATCCGGGAGTTCACAGATTTAGGCTCCGGCTTTAAAATCGCCATGCGGGATCTGGAAATCCGGGGGGCAGGAAATCTTCTCGGAGCTGAGCAGCATGGACATATGGAGGCTGTGGGATATGATCTGTATTGTAAAATGCTGAATGAGGCAGTGAAGCAGCTGAAAGGGGAAATGGAAGAAGATATCTATACCACTACTATGGATTTGAATATCGATGCCTATATTCCGGAATCTTATATTCCAAATGAATATCAGAAGCTGGACATCTATAAGAGGATTGCCAGTATAGAGAATGAAGAAGAAATGGATGACATGATTGAAGAGCTGATTGACAGGTTTGGGGATATACCAAAGAAAGTACAGCAGCTTCTGAATATAGCAGGTCTAAAAGCACTTGCTCATTCTTCTTATGTAACGGCAGTGGAGCAAAAGGGGGATTCCTACCAGTTTACAATGTATGAAAAAGCCAGAGTACAGCCCCAGAGGATTCCCGGCCTCTTGAAAGCTTACAATGGAAGTCTGATATTCAAAGCAGAAACGCCGCCTTATTTCCTTTATCAGAAAAAGGGATATAATAAAAAGGAGAAGGACGAAAATGTACTGGAGCTGGTGAAAAAGCTGTTAAATGACATAAAAGGCTTGTTAGAATAAGAAAAACGGGATATAATGGTAAAGTTAAAACATACGCAGGAGGATGTTTATGGGACAGTTCAGAAAAAAATTGATAATTACAGCGGCGGCAGGTATCTTTGCAGTATCATCTCTGATGGGATGCAGCAGCCGTTCTATGGATAATGAAGCGGTAGTTGCGGAAGTAGGGGACGAAAAGATTTCACTGGGCGTTGCTAACTTTTATGCCAGAATGCAGCAGGCTCAATATGAGTCATATTATGCCAGTTTTTTGGGTACAGCCGGAGAAGAGATGTGGACTCAGGACATGGGGGATGGAAAGACCTATGAAGAGACAACAAAGGAAAATGTATTGAAAGCTTTGGAAGATCTGTATCTCCTGAAGCAGCATGCTGCAGATTATGAGGTGGCACTGACAGAGGAAGATGAAAAAGCAATTGATAAGGCTGTCAGCCTTTTTGTGGAAGGCAACACTTTGGAAGGAAAAGAAGCAGTGTCAGGAGAAGAGAAGTATGTGAAGACTTTTCTGGAACTTGCTACGATTCAAAGCCGGATGGACGGCCCAATGAAGGAAGGTGTGGATGAAGAGGTCTCTGAAGAAGAGGCCGCTCAGAAGAGTATACAATATGTATTTTTCTCTTATACGAAATCCACTGATGACGGCAGTACAGAGCAAATGTCTGATGATGAGAAAGCTGCACTTAAGAAAACCGCGCAGGAATTTGCAGAGAATATAAAGAACGGCGGGGACATGGAAGCGGCGGCGGCTGAGAAAGAGCAGAAGGTGTTGACGGCATCCTTTGACTCAAAATCAACATCTCCGTCTCCGGATTTGATAAAAGCAGCCGATGCGCTGGAAAAAGAAGGTGATGTAACGGATATTGTAGAGACTGATAACGGTATTTACGTTGCAAAGCTCACCAGCATGCTGGACCGGGAAGCTACAGACGCAAAGAAGACATCTATTGTGGAAGAGCGCAAACAGAAACAGTATGATTCTCTGCTGGAAGACTGGAGAAAAGCTACAGATATTAAAGAGCATAAAAGCGTATGGAAAAAGGTAAGTTTTATCGACCAGGGTGTTTCCATCAAAGATAATACAGAGGAATCTGCCGACAAAGCAACGAGTGAATCTGATAAGTAAACGAAAGGGGCAGTTTTAGCCCAAGTCAAATACCTCGCAGCATTCGCCAAGGTCAAGCGGGCTTGACTTTGGCTCGTTGCCCGCGGGAATAAATGAGACTCATATACGGTGTATTTGCCGTGCATGAGCCTCATTTTGCGTTTCTTGTAAGCCACAGAAACCTTCGCCGCAGACCTGGAATTTACTTACATAGGAGGAATACAAATGGGAATAATGGAATTATTTTTGCTGGCTTCAGGGCTGTCAATGGATGCGTTTGCAGTGTCTGTCTGTAAGGGCCTGGCGATGCCGGGGATTACCGTAAAAAAAGCGTCTGTAGTAGGCGTATGGTTCGGCGGGTTCCAGGCATTGATGCCCCTGCTTGGATATTTTCTTGGTACACAGTTTAAAGATAAAATTACAGCCATTGACCACTGGATTATATTTATCCTGCTTGGCATCATCGGTTTTAACATGATCCGGGAAGCATTGTCAGGAGAATGTGAGGCCACCAATGACGCACTGGATATAAAAACAATGTTTGTGCTTGCCGTAGCCACCAGCATTGATGCTCTGGCTGTGGGAATTACATTTGCATTCCTTAACGTGAAGATTTTTTCTGCCGTATCCTTTATTGGTGTGACTACATTTATTTTATCCGCTGCAGGTGTTAAAATTGGAAATGTATTCGGGACAAAATATAAGGCAAAGGCAGAGCTGGCAGGCGGAGTTATTCTGATATTGCTGGGAACAAAGATATTGCTGGAACATCTTGGCTTGCTTTTATAAGTCAGAAGTCCCAGCACCCATCAATCACTTCTCTTGCTACATAGAGGGAACGGTCCTCCCTTGTGCGCAGTGTCCATTTTACAAGTGTCAGCTGCCGTTCTTGTATTTCAATACAAGTAATGCATCTGGGATGCACGCAGCTCCCGGTATTGAAATAGGGAAATTCATTTGATCCTAACATGGGCCTGTGGGTATGACCCGCAACCAGAATCTTCTTCTCCTTGCTGGCCCAGTCCGACAGCCGTTTTTCTATCTTTTTTTTCTGTGTATAGCTTCTGGCTGCACTTGTCGGATCGGATACACCCACGGCCTCTAAAGGCTTCCAGAGATACCGGACAAGAAATCTGCTTACAGGACTTAAAGTGTTATTCAAAAAATCCGCCTGATGCCCATGTATCAGGTACAAATCATTTCCATGTTCCATATCTTTTAAAATCAGACTTTGCATATAACATATATCGGGAAATAGCGGAACTTCAGATATCTGACCGCTGACATGGTAAGTGGAACAATGCCGTCTGCAGTAACTACACCGCTTCTTACTTAGGTCATGGTTTCCATAGAGCATGAACAGACGGTTTTTATTCTTATATTTGGACAGCAGCCAGAATACATTGCTGTGTATGTCAATGATTCTTGCAAAGGAACGGTTTTCCCACAGTTCATCCCCATCCCCCAGTTCAATATAAGTGTATCCTTTTTCATAATAATAGTTCAGTGCGGCAAAATAGAGATTCTGATTTTTTAGAAAATTATCATTGTGGTTGCCGGTGCCCCTGTGACAGTCACTCATAAGTACAAAGCGGGAAGTGCTGTACAGGGGAACTTCCAGGGCATCTTCAAAAGCACGGGAAATACGTTTATACCAACTCATGAGCATCCCCATCTCTTTCTTCTGAACTTTCTGATACGAAGCATTTTCCGGAAAATAGGGGGCATAAAGTAATACAGATACAACATCCGGTCCACAGTCATATCAAAAGGACTGGTTATCCATAGATAGAGACGGCAAAATATTCTGGATTTCCAAAGTACGTAGCTCTGTACCCAGGAATCCCATGGGACACTTGGAATACTCTTGGGTTCCGTGAAGTAGAATTGTACAGTGCTGCTATAAACCAGCAGTTCACTGTTCTTATAGCCAAGCCTGTCAAGAGCAGCGGTAAAAGCATGGCACATATCTTCATCAGGAAAGGTTATGGTAATCTCTAGATTCAAATCTTCCGGCTGGTTGGAAACTCCTGTCATAAAACCTGCCAGCCACCAATGGGGCTTGTAAATGCTGAAAAGAGTTCCGTCAGAATCTATCAGGCGCAGTTTTATAGGAAGCATTTCTTCCTGAGGGACAGCATGGAAGATTGTCTGCGGTCTCAGTGCCGGGGGGACAACAGAGTCAGCGCAGTAGATTCCAGCTTCTGCTCCGGTATAAATACCGTACTGTCCCTTCCAGAACTTAATCAGCCAGGTTTTACCATGGTAATTGAAATATACCGGTTCACAGTCAAAGACCATATTCAGAGAAAGGGCTGCCAGATCGTAAAAATCCCCATATCCAAGCTTTCTCTGCCATGCATCGGTCCGGGCAGCAAACACATCCTGAACAAATAAGTAAGAGAAGCCGAAGGGGCGCGCCAATTCACTCAGCAGACTGCATTTCTCAAAATAAGGCATTTCATAAACTTTTCTTCGGATGTACGTTCTTCTGCGCCGGAGCAGCAGAAAAAAAAGAACCAATAATACAATCAAACCGGGAATAATGATATACATACTAAAATTCCTAAAGCTGTTCTTCCTATACTATATGCAGAATTTTATAAACCGTGTATCTGTTCATGGTTCTGAACAGATGCAAAACCGTAAACATTCCCCGGCACAGCCTTTAAATATATTCTAACTTCTCAAAATACTGCATCAGGATATCAGCACAGTTCTCAACCCCTAGTTTGGAAGTGTCAAGTATCATATGGTAGTCGTTTACATCTCCCCAGGTTTTTCCTACATGTTCATAATAATACGCAGCACGTTCTTCATCTGTATGCTCCACCTTCTCACGGGCATCCTCATAGGAGAGGGATTCCAGCTCCATGATTCTATGTATGCGGTCCTCTTTGTCTGCATAGACGAAAATGTTCAGAACATTCATTTTGTCTTTCAGGATATCGGAAGCACAGCGGCCAAGGATGATACAGGGATTGGCAGCAAGTTCACGGATAGCTTCCGCTTCGGTATCATACATGTGGGCACCCATCTGTTGTTCAATATATGCTTTGTCATATACAGGGATATCCAGCCGCTTGGAAAGCTCTTTTGCAATCACACTTGCACCGGTGCCGAAACGGCGGCTCATGGTAATTACTAATTTCATGTGAATTCCTCCTTCGTGTATGCGATTAAGTTTTATGTAAATACTTTGTTTTTCTTATTATAGCATTAATCCAGAAGTGGGAAAAGGAAAAAAAGAAAATTGCCCGGAGGGTTTGCATAATGGTTCTCCAGGTATTATAATAAGCAGTATCCGATTTGAAAGGAGACGTACCATGAAAAGTAAGAAAATCTGCTTGGTTATTGCCTGTGTGCTTGTATTTTTGGTACTTCTTTTCATATCGAAAGAAGTAGGAGAACACAGCAGCCAAGGAACCTTATCCAGACTGAAAAATGAGAGCACTTCCTGTCAAAGCCAGAACCAGGCAGCGGGCATGAAGACGGAAGATAGGGGAAACATTCTTTTTTGGGAATCCAAAGATGACAGCCTTATAAATGATGGCAGGACAAGAGAAGAGTTTGCTGTAATTTCTCTGTTTTTTCTGATAGATTTCCTGATAATTATTTTTTCCAGGCTATTTCCGGGAGGCAGGACATGGCTGGTTATCTGGTCATTCTGTATGGCGTTTCAAGGGTATACTATGCGTAAACTTTACATTCTCCAGGCCCAGGATGGAAAAAAGGAACCCTATTTCTACTTTGTTTCATAAGGATAAAAAAGGATTACCTGGATAGCTATGCAAGCCAGGGTAAATAAGAGGAGGATATATTTTGAAAGCGAATAAAAGAAATATATGGATTGTACTGTGTGTCATTGCAGCGTTTATTTATATTGCCATTTTCGGATTAGGAAGTGGATTTAAGGGCGCAGTGGATATGCGTTTTGGAATTGACATCCGTGGTGGTGTAGAAGCTATATTTGAACCTGAGGGAGTGGACAAGACGCCCTCTGCATCGGATCTGGAATCTGCCAGAATCGTAATAGAAAACCGTCTGGATGCACAGAACATACTGGACCGTGAAGTGACAGTAGATAAAGAGAATGGAAATATCATTGTCCGGTTCCCTTGGAAGTCTGACGAGAAGGAATTTAATCCTGAGGCGGCGATTGCTGAATTAGGAGAGACTGCAAAACTGACCTTCCGTGATCCGGATGGAAATGTACTGGTAGAGGGAAAAGACGTAACCGACAGTCAGGTGGTAAGAGACCAGAAGACTGGGGAATATGTAGTCTCTCTTAAATTTGACAAGGCCGGTGCAGAAGATTTTGCAGATGCTACGACAAAGCTTGTAGGTCAGTCGATGGGCATTTATATGGATGAGGAGCAGATTTCCAATCCCCTTGTGCGGGAAGCTATTCAAGGCGGAGAGGCTGTTATCAACGGAATGGATTCTCAGGAGGAGGCAAAGGCCTTGTCTGAGAAAATCAACGCCGGAGCACTGCCTTTTTCTCTCAAGACAACCAACTATAATACGATCAGTCCCACATTGGGCAGCGGCGCACTGAAAGCAATGACATCAGCAGCAGCAGTAGCTTTTATTCTGGTATGCCTGTTCATGATAACATATTACAGGCTTCCGGGCCTGATTGCCTGCCTGGCAATGGTTTTCCAGATGAGCCTGCAGGTACTTGCACTTTCTGTCCCTCAGTATACATTGACCCTTCCAGGTATTGCAGGTTTGATCTTATCGCTGGGTATGGCCGTAGATGCGAATGTCATTATTAATGAGCGTATCGGTGAAGAATTGAATAAAGGAAGCAGTATTAAGAATGCAGTGAAGATGGGGTATAAAAATGCATTTTCTTCTGTATTGGACGGTAATCTTACAACGGCGGCAGTTGCTGTAATTTTAATGATTTTCGGATCTGGAACGATGCTGAGTTTTGGTTACACGCTGCTGACAGGAGTTCTCCTTAACCTGGCAGTTGGCGTCTGGCTCTCCAGAATCATGTTAAGCTCAGTGGTTCTGTATTCTAAGTTCCAGAACCTGAAGCTGTTCTATGTGAAGAAGACAAGGAAGGTTATAGATTTTATCGGAAAGAGAAAGGCTATCTTCACATTTACAGTAGCAATAGTTCTGATAGGCGCTATCATCAGCGGGATGCGTGGGATTACACTGGATACCCAGTTTACAGGCGGAGTTATTCTGAAATATACTTGCGAAGGTACACCGGATACCGCCCAGGCGGCCCAGGCTGTTGAGGAAGTGTTGAACCGTCCGGTCAGTGCCCAGGCGGGAGAAGATTTTGTATCCGGGCAGACAAAGCTTGTATTGAATCTTGGCGGAAATAAGGGGATTTCTCCACAGGAACAGACAGAGGTGCTGAATGCTTTAAATGAAATTCAGCCGGAACAGAAATATGAGTCTTCAGAAACCTATGCGGTAGAGCCTTACATTGGGGCGCGTGCACTGAAAAATTCGGTGATTGCTATTGTACTGGCAATGTTGTTTATTATTGCATATATAGCAGTGCGCTTTTCCGCATTGTCAGGATTGTCTGCAGGGGTATCAGGCGTAATTGCCCTTATATACGATGTATCTATTGTATTTTTGGTGTTTGGAGTCTGCAAAATACCGATTAACGACGCCTTTGTATCTGTAACCTTGACGATTATCGGATATTCAATTAATGATACAATTGTTCTCTATGACAGGATACGGGAGCATATGCATACACGTACGAAAGAAGGACTTATACCCCTTGTAAACCAGAGTATTACTGAAACCTTGGGACGGTCAATTAATACGGCAGTTACCGCCGTGCTCTGTGTGGCGATTATTTTGGTTTTTGCGGTGATTTATAATATAGATTCTATCAGAGTGTTTGCACTGCCTATGCTGGTCGGAATGATAAGTGGATGTTATTCATCTATATGTGTAGCAGCAGCTGTGTGGGTGACATGGAAAAATAGAAAAAAATCTTAATTTTACTTTAAGAATCTTTAATAGAACTTCATCCTGTTGCGAAAAATGCGGAAAAATGATATCATAACTTGATATATACTCTATGCATACTTGAGAGATAAAGGAATAACTGCAGAGCATAGGAAGAAATGAAGGGAGTATGACGGATGAGTCAGCAAAAGATGAGCGCAAGTGAGCGGGAAGCATATAGAAAAGAACAGGCCAGAAAACGCCGCAGGATGGAGGAAAAGCAAAGAAGGACAGTAAGTGAGAATCCGGCTAAATCAGTGGCGGGAGGTTCCGGCAGAAAAAGCAGCAGCCAGGGTCCGGCTGGAAAAAACAGAGGAAATAATAAAGGCATCGGGAAGAAGCAGGCTTCTAATAAGATAAGCAGACAGATTGGAATCATTCTATGTGGAATCCAGTTGGTTGTAACTTTGGTATTTGTTGTAGCTTTGCTGGTACTGAACATGCTGCCGATGAAATACCTTGGGGCGATTGTCGGTATGCTGCTGGTGCTTTGGATTATTCTGCTGGCTGGACAGCTTATATCTAAGAAAAAAGCAATTGCCGGAAAGGTAATTAGTGTTTTCATGTCCATTGTGCTGGCGTTTGGCTCCTACTATATATTTAAAACAAATGGAACAGTTGAAAATATAAGCGGCGGTAATAAAAAGGTGGATAAGATGGTGGTTGCGGTGCTGGCAGAGGATCAGGCCGAGACGATTGAAGATGCAGCCGGTTACGATTTTGGTGTACAGTATGCCATGAAAGGTGACGATGTTAAAAGTACAGTAGAATCAATCAATCAGGAATTAGGAAGTGATATTTCTACCGTAGAATACAAAAGTCTTAATGAACAGGCAGCAGCATTGCATGACAGCGAAGTCCAGGCAATTATCTATAATGATGCTTATACATCAATTTTAGAGGAAGCTTTTGAAGGATACAGCAATGCAGTGAGGATTATTTACTCTCATGAAATTACAAGTGAAATTGAGAATACGGCAGCGGACGTAAAAGTAGCCGATGACTCTTTTACAGTGTATATCAGTGGTATTGATGTGTATGGGGCTATTGAGACTAACAGCCGCAGTGATGTAAATATGATAGCAACTGTGAACCCGACTACTCATCAGATTCTTTTAGTCACTACACCCCGGGATTATTATGTAGAAATTCCTGGGATTTCAGGTGGACAGAAGGATAAGCTGACCCATGCGGGTATTTACGGAGTAGACGCTTCTATGGCTACTTTGGAAGAGCTTTATGATACAGAGATTGATTTCTATGCAAGAGTAAACTTTACTTCTCTTGTACAAATGGTAGATGCACTGGGCGGTGTGGATGTAATATCCGAGCAGGCATTTACAACGAGTGACGAATCCGGGCTGGTAATGAATGTGGCACAGGGAGAGAACCATTTTACCGGGCAGCAGGCGCTGGCGTTTTCCAGGGAGAGAATGAATGTGGACGGCGGTGACTTCCAGAGGGGAAAAAACCAGCAGGCTGTAATTATAGCTATGATTAAGAAGGCAGTTTCACCTGCCATTTTGACTGGTGCCAATGGGATTTTGAGCAGTATAAGCGGAAATGTGGATACGAACATGTCCCAGGAACAGATTCAGGAACTGATTAAAAGCCAGTTAGCCGGCGGGGGAGCATGGAATATCAAATCCATGGCAGCAGAAGGAAGCGGGGATGACCAGGAATGTTATTCCTCTCCGGGAAGTATACTCTATGTAACCCAGCCTGATCTGAATTCCATTACGGCTATCAAAGGAGCCATTGATGCAGTGGAAAACGGTGAATTGCTGCCGGATTCAGAAGTGGCTCAATAAAAAGGGATACTGAGGAAAAGAAATATGATAAAACTGTTTAAAAAGTGGGACCTTTCTATTGTTTATAAAGTGCTTTTGGTATTTTTGGACCTTGCATTTATTAATGTCAGTTCGTTTCTGGCATTGTGGGTCCGCTTCAATATGCATATTAGTGAGATACCAATTGAGTATGCCGATTCGGTGAAAGAACTGATTGTGGTGAATACACTTGTTACGGTTGCCATTTTTGCGGTATGCAGGCTTTATACAAGTTTGTGGAGATTTGCAAGCATCAAGGAGCTGATATATATTATTGAAGCCTGCATGGCATCGGTTTTATTTAATATTTTAGCTTATTATCTTACTTACAGGATTATATACAGAAGCTATTTTCCACTGTATGTTACGGCCTTGTTCCTGCTAACCTGCTTAAGCCGTTTTTCTTACAGGCTGGCAAGGCTGCTTTACCGCGGAAATATTCATGGGCGGCATGTGCGCAATACCATGATTATCGGAGCAGGAGAGGCGTGCAATGTAGTGATGAAGGAGCTGGAACTCAGCACAGAGCTGGACGCAAAAATCTGCTGTGTGATTGATGATAATCCAAGGAAACACGGAACCTATATTCATGGAGTGAAGGTAGTCGGCGGCAGAGAAGATATCCTCAAGAATGTGGAGAAATATCGTATAAATGAGATTATTGTTGCCATTCCCAGTGCAGATAAAAGAGAAAGACAGAAAATTCTGGAAATCTGCCAGAAGATTCCTGACTGTGAGCTGAAAATTCTTCCCGGAGTATATCAGTTAGTAAATGGGGAGGTCAGCGTTTCCAAGCTGCGTAATGTGGAAATAGAAGACTTGCTGGGGAGAGATCCTATACGGGTGACGACAGAGAAAATCGGGCGTTATGTATCGGGAAAAGCCGTGCTGGTGACAGGCGGAGGCGGAAGCATCGGCAGTGAGCTTTGCCGTCAGATTGCGGCAAACGGCGTGAAACAGTTGATTATTTTTGATATTTATGAGAATAATGCCTATGAAATCCAGCAGGAGCTGAAAGCCAAATATCCAAATCTGGATTTGATTGTACTGATTGGTTCTGTCAGAAACGGAAGAAAGTTAAATAGTATTTTCGCCAAGTACCGCCCTGATATCGTATATCATGCGGCAGCGCATAAGCATGTTCCGTTGATGGAGGACAGCCCAAACGAAGCAATTAAAAATAATGTGTTTGGAACGTATAAGACTGCATTGGCGGCAGACAGATACGGGGTAGAAAAGTTTGTCCTCATTTCTACAGATAAAGCAGTGAATCCGACGAATATTATGGGGGCATCCAAGCGGATGTGTGAGATGATTATCCAGGTGTTCAACAGGCGCTCAGAGACAGAGTATGTAGCGGTACGTTTTGGAAATGTGTTAGGCAGTAACGGCAGTGTGATACCATTATTTAAGAAGCAGATAGAAGCAGGCGGGCCGGTTACAGTAACCCACCCGGATATTATCCGGTATTTTATGACCATACCGGAGGCAGTATCTTTAGTACTGCAGGCAGGAGCCAGTGCGAAAGGCGGAGAGATATTTGTTCTGGATATGGGGCAGCCGGTACGAATTGTAGATTTAGCAAAAAATTTAATCCGGTTATCCGGATATACTCTTGGTGTAGACATAGATATCCGGTATACCGGTCTGCGTCCGGGAGAAAAATTATATGAAGAGCTTTTGATGGCAGAAGAAGGCTTGGAAAGTACGGAAAATCAGAAAATCCATATTGGGAAACCTATTGAATTTGATGAAAAGGAATTTTTAAAAGATTTGGAAGACTTATACCAGGCAGCATATGCGGAGACAGACGATATGAAATATATTGTCCATAAGATTATTCCAACTTACCGTTTAAGAGAAGCAGATATCCTCAGAGATCAGCAGATACAGGCATGTTGGAAAAAGGAATTTACAGACACCCGCTCCAAGCTGCCCAGTGCTTTTTTGGACGGAGGAACCGCTCATAAGGAGGATATATGAAAATACCATTTTCACCACCGGATATTACAGAAGAAGAAATTACAGAAGTAGCTGAGACATTGCGCAGCGGATGGATCACCACAGGCCCCAGGGCGAAGGAGTTTGAATGCAGAATTGCAGAGTATTGCCATACTAGAAAAGCAGTCTGTCTTAACTCTGCCACGGCCTGTCTGGAGATGACACTTCATGTGATGGGGATTGGCCCGGGAGATGAGGTCATTACCACTGCATATACTTACTCGGCTACAGCCAGCTGTATTTGCCATGTGGGAGCAATGCCCGTTCTGGTAGATACATTGCCGGGTTCTTATGAAATGGACCCACAAAAGGTGCGTGAGGCAGTGACGGAACGTACGAAGGCTATTATCTCAGTAGATTTAGGAGGTGTAATTTATAGCCGGTATGATGAAATTTTTCGGATTGTGGAAGAAAAGAGGCCTATATTTAGTCCCTCCAATGAAAAACAGGAGGCTTTGGGAAGAATTCTTATAATCGCGGATGCTGCCCACGCTTTTGGAGCCTGGAGAGATGGGAAGATATGCGGGCAGATTGCAGATTTTACCTGCTTCTCATTCCATGCTGTGAAGAATCTGACTACAGCGGAAGGCGGCGCTGTGACATGGTCACATGCAATTGCACAGGCGGGGCTGGATGAAGAGAAGTTATACAAAGAATATATGCTCCTTTCCCTTCATGGACAATCAAAAGATGCATTGGAGAAAACGCAGGCTGGTGCATGGGAATATGATATCGTGGCACCTTATTATAAATGCAATATGACAGATATTATGGCTGCAATAGGACTGGTACAGCTAAAGCGCTATCCGGAAATCCTGAAACGCAGGCGCAGTTTGATAGAGCAGTATAATAAAGGTTTGGACGGATGCCCTGTGGAAGTTCTGAATCACTATGGGGAGGATATGCAGTCCAGCGGACATCTATATCTTGTACGTGTGCTTGACAAAACCCGTCAAGAATGTAACAATATAATCAATGAACTGGCAAAATCTGGGATTGCATCAAATGTCCACTATAAGCCTCTGCCCATGCTGACAGCATACAGTCAGATGGGATTTGATGTGAAAGATTATCCAAATGCTTATGCACAGTTTGAAAATGAAATTACACTGCCGCTTCACACCTGTCTCACAGATGAACAGGTAGAATATGTTGCAGGTACATTCAGGAGATTAGTAATATGATACTAAATTGGGAACAATTGCCGGAATCTATGCGCAGCGATTCTGTGCGGCCTTATTATGAAACATTGAAAAAGAAGCAGTCCGGCCTTTATATGAAACGTGGCTTGGATTTCTTATTTGCGTTTGTCCTGACGGTTGTCTTGTCACCAGTCATGGCAGGTGTAGCATTGTGGATAAAATTAGATAGCAGAGGTCCGGTCTTTTACAGGCAGGAGAGAATTACACGATATGGGAAACCATATCGTATTTTCAAGTTTAGGACTATGGTTAATGGGGCTGATAAAAAAGGACCTCTGGTTACGGAAAAGCAGGACTCCAGAATTACAAGAGCAGGGCAGACTCTGCGCCGGTGCAGGTTGGATGAGCTGCCTCAGCTGCTGAACATTCTCCGGGGAGAAATGTCCTTTGTGGGAACAAGGCCCGAGGTAAGGAAATATGTAGCCCAGTATACAGGGGAAATGCATGCAACATTGCTGCTCCCGGCGGGGGTTACCTCCCGGACCAGTATCCTGTTTAAGGATGAAGATGTGCTGCTGGAAAAATACCAGAAAGAAACAGGAAAGACAGTGGACCAGGTGTATGTAGAGTATATCCTTCCGGTGAAGATGAAATACAATTTACAGTATTTGAAGCAGTTCAGCTTTTTCGGTGATATCAAGGTGATGTTTGAAACAGTTCTGGCGGTGTTAAAGTAAATATAGAAGCATCCATGTCACTAAGGCAGAAAGGACTAGGCTCAAGGAAACATCCATGTTACTAAGACCTGAAACTACCAGGTCAAGTCACCAGGATGTACTTTGCAGCGTAAGCTCTGAAAATACCAGCGCTAAGCAGCATAAGCAAGTCGGCAGGATGTACTTTGTAACTAGGGCTTGAAAGAACCAAGCCAAGTTACATAAGCAGGAGGCGTAAGATGAAGAAGATAGCAGTCATAACAATGGGCGTGAGGCTGGATGGAGAACCAGGGTATACCCGATTCCGATATCTCTGTGAATTTTTGACAGAGGCAGGGTATCAGGTGGACTTGATTACAACTACATTCCAGCATTGGGAAAAAGCTCAGCGTGATGTTAAAAAAATAAAAAAAGAAGATTACCCGTTTGGTTTGAAGTTCATCTATGAGCCTGGGTATAAAAGGAACGTGGATTTAAGAAGGGTACGCAGCCACCAGATTGCTGCAAAAAATCTGACAGCGCTGCTGGAAAAGGAAGGGAATTATGATTTGCTTTATGCAGAAATCCCTCCTAATGATGTAGCACTGGCATGTGCAGAATATGCGAAGAGAAAAGGCATTCCATTTGTGGCGGATGTGAATGATTTGTGGCCAGAGGCGATGAGGATGGTACTGGATATTCCTGTCCTCAGCAACCTTTTATTTTATCCATTGCAAAGGGATGCGGAGAAGGTATATTCTCTGGTATCAGGGGTTATCGGCACTTCCGATGAATACAGGGACAGGCCTTTTAAAAATCAGAAGAGAAATGTGCCAAAGGCCACCGTATATGTAGGCAATGAGATTGCTGTTTTTGATAAAGGGGCCCAGGAAAATGATATGGCTGTAGTGAAGTCCTCAACCGAGTTCTGGGTGACCTATGCGGGGACAATCGGAACCAGCTATGATATCCGCACGATGGTTTTGGCAGGGGAGGAACTGGCCAAAAGAGGGAAACAGAATATCAAGGTCAAAATCCTGGGCGGCGGACCGTTGAAAGATGAGCTGGAAGCGCTTGCACGGGGCAGAAAGATTGATAACGTGGAGTTTGTAGGATATGCACCTTATGATAAAATGGCAGCATATTTGAAAAAATCTGATATCCTGGTAAATTCCTTTGTAAGGAAAGCGCCCCAGAGTATTGTAACGAAAATCGGGGATTACCTGGCTGCCGGGAAGGCAATGATTAATACTTGTATGAGTCCGGAATTCAGAAATAAAGTAGAGACGGACGAATTTGGTGTGAATATCGAGCCTGAAGATGTGAAGATTCTGGCATATGCCATTGAAGATTTGTACAAAAATGAAGAGAAACGCCTGAAAATGGGAAAAAGAGCAAGGGAAATTGCAGAGGAACAGTTTGACAGGCCAAAGTCATATAAAAAGATAGAAGAGATGCTTAGAGCATTGCTTACAGTTTAGCCATGGGTACGATGCTGCTTTGATGCATACATCATTGAAAATTGCCATGGCCAGACTACAATAAAAAAGTAACAGTTGAGAGGTACTTTCATGGATACAGAAGAAGTTAAGAAGCCTTATTTTACAATTGTCATGCCTGCCTATGGTGTGGAGAAGTACATAGATAGAGCCATTTTGAGTATACAGAAGCAGACATTTGAAAATTGGGAAGTAGTGGTAGTAGATGACTGCTCAAAAGATAAGAGTGGTGAAATTGCCCGTAAGTATGCGGCAGGAGATTCCCGTATCCGGGTTATCCGGCATGAAATTAATCAGGGTGTGAGTGCTGCGCGAAACACAGGTACAAAGGCGGCGTCAGGAGAATATATCTGGTATATGGACCCAGATGATTATGTGGATGCTACGCTGCTGGAACAGGTATATGCCTCTATAGAGCGTAATCCGGCACAGGTCATCCTATTTGGGCATGTGGAAGAGTATTATGACAAAAAGGGAAATCTTCAATATACTCATTCTATTTGTCCTAAAGAATACTATTTTCAAACGTCAGAAGAGTTACGGCCTTATATCATTGAGTTAGAGCAAGAAACAATGTACGGGTATCCATGGAATAAGATTTATCTGCTTTCCTATATCCGGGAATTAAAACTGGAATATGAGAATGTAAAACTGATAGAGGATATTGTATTTAATATTAAATACTTTATGGATATTGAAACTTTGAATATTCTTCCTGTCACACCGTACCATTATGGAAAGAAAATGGAAGAGAATCTGACAAACAGGTTTGTACCTGATTACTTTGTGTTACACAGGCAAAGGATAGAAATGTTGTTTGATCAGTTTTCCTACTGGGGAATCTGTACTCCAGAGGTCCGAAGTATACTGGGGAGCCTCTATGCCCGGTATATACTTTCTGCCTTGGAACGAAATTGTAATAAAAATACAGGAATGAACCATGCACAGCGCTATAAATGGTGCAGAGAAGTATTCGCCCAGGGGCTATTTAATGAGCTGATTCCAATAGCGCGGGCAAAAGATAGTATACCGCTTCGCATTACACTGGTATTATTCAGATGGAAAAAGGTAATCCTCTGTTTAATAATGGGCCGGGGAATCTATATTGTAAAAAAGTATATTCCTATGGTTTATTCAAAGGTGAAATCAGGACGGTAAATGTGTGTGTTAAAAACTTTAAGGAGGATCATGAAGAAAAATAAAGGATTCAAACAGGTACTATTTCTTTTTAAAATATGTTATTTAATGTATGTATTACTGGCATTTAATGCGTTTGTAAACGGGACAGCCTGGATGAACAAGGCTTCGTATGTAATTACGGTATTGGGAATCGGGGGAATCCTGTGGATGATCTTTCGCTATAAACGATATAAAAAAGCATATAACGTATGGCTGCTCGGGGCTTTTGTGGTCAGTTACCTAATCAGTGCTGTAACACATCTTTCATATGGAGTGACAGAAAATGTGAAGGGTATGATTTGGCTTGTTCTTCCCCTTGTACTTGTCTATGTGGGGACATTTGATATGTCAGGCACGGAAATACGCCGGGAGATGAGAATTCTGTCTGGTATCTATATTTTTTATTGTACGATAGCTAATCTTATAAGTTTAAGCATGGTATATTGGGGGCGTATGTATGACCACATAGATGACATGGGAGTCGCCCATGGAATCGGTTACCGCTGGAATCGTCTGTGGGGAGTCTATGATGACCCAAATCATGGGGCAACCATTACCGTGATAGCTTTGTTTATGTTGATATATCTGTTTTGCTGTGCAAAAAAACTGTGGCAAAGGTGTGTGTGCATTCTAATTATTATTGTGAACTATCTCTATGTAGTACTGTCGGATTCCCGAACAGGTATGATATCTTTGGGAGGAGGAATTCTGCTTTACGGCCTTCTTCTGTTTTGTATGAAAATAAAGCAGAGAGCTCACCTGAAGCGGGCGTTCGTACCTCTGGCATGTGTAGTAGTGATAACCGGAATCACTTTTGCCAGTGATGCAGCTCTGAAATTAGCGTATCAACCTATTGAGCAGAAAATTGTACAACAATTAGAAGAAAAGAAGGAAATAGTTTCTCAGCCTAAGAATAATAAAAATAATGTGCGAAAAAGTGAATTGAAAAAAGATTACACCAATGGAAGAATGGAGATATGGAAAAATGGATTACAGATAGCACAAAAATCTCCTGTAGTTGGTGTCGGATATAGGAACATAGCTCAGTATGCAAAAGTGCATTTCCCGGAAGGATATCTTGCCAAAAATGATTCCGGTGTGAAATATGACTCTATGCATAATCTGGAATTAGACGTTTTAGTAGGACAAGGAATTTTAGGAATAACAATTTGCATTCTTTTGGCAGGAAATATACTTTTTATTTTATATAAGAAGGTACATCAAGTACCAGCAGAATATCATAGAGAGTTTGTGTTCTCGGCAACTATAGTAGGAGCCTTAGCTGTGGCAGGAACGTTTTTGTCTTTTATTTTCTATGTAAATGCACCTCAGAATATCTGCTTTTGGTTGTTCCTGGGATATGCGATGAGATTTTGTCAGATAGGAGTAGAGAAAGAGGCATGAGACGAATATTAGTTGGTTTCATCATGAATGGGAAAGCAGGAGGAATTGATAAATATCTATTGAATTTTTTAGAGTCTATATGTCAGGGAGAAATTCATGAGGAGGTACGGATAGACTTTTTGACCAATGAAATTGAAGAAGAATTAAGGCAATATCTGACACGATATAATTCGGAGTTGTATGCAATTGCGAGTTTAAAACATCCTTTGAAACAGTTTCGGCAAGTATGTGATGTTTTAGGGGAAAAACATTATGATATGGTATATCTCAATGTATCCACTGCAATTGATTGTGTTGCGGCATTTGCTGCAAAAAAAGCAGGAATCTCGGAACGGGCAATACATAGTCATTCCAGTGGAAATGATTGTGAAAGTGCGTTACAGCGTTTTGTATATAATATAGCACACCGGGTGTGTAAGACGTTTTTCTACAAAGCCGGGACCAGATTTTACGGCTGCTCTGTAAAAGCAGGAGAGTGGGCTTTTCCCAAAAAGATTGTGAGCTCAGAGCAGTTTGAGGTGGTTTATAATGCTGTAGACGGAAACAAGTTTCAATATAATCCTGCTGTAAGAACGGGAGTACGACAGGAATTAGAGCTCGGAGATGAAAGGTTATTTGTTATTGGACATATTGGTAATTTTTGTTACGTGAAAAATTATCCATTTTTGATAGAAGTATTTGAGCAAATATATAATCGCAATAAGGCGTCAAGGCTGTTACTTGTGGGAACTGGTGTGGAACTAGAGGATATAAAGAAAATAGTAAAAGAAAAGAAGTTAGAGAAAGTTGTACAATTTTTAGGCTGGAGATCTGATACAGAACGATTATATCAAGGAATGGACTTGTTCTTACTTCCGTCAAGGTTTGAAGGACTCCCCGTTGTAGGAGTAGAGGCACAATATACCAAACTTCCCTGTGTATTTAGTGACTCCATTACAAGAGAAGCTAAAATACAAGATCATTGTTATTTTCTTCCTTTAACAGATACTCCTAAGAAATGGGCAGAATTTATTTTACAGCATTCAACTGTGGACAGACATCAAATAAAATTGACTGAGGAAGCAAGTCATTATAATTTGGATACACAAAAAGAGCAGTTAAGGAGGATTGTATGCCATTAGTCAGTGTGATTGTAGCCGCCTATAATGTAGAACGCTACCTTGAAGTGTGCATCAAGAGCCTTATGAGACAGAGCTGGAAAGATTTGGAGATTTTATTGATTGATGATGGTGCTACGGACAGGACTGGAAAAATCTGTGATGAATATGCCAATATAGATTCCCGTATCCGTGTTATACATAAGAAAAACGGCGGAATATCAGATGTGAGAAACACAGGATTGGCACAGGCTTTGGGAAAATATGTCATGTATGTGGATGGAGACGATTATGTGGCAGAGAATTATGTAGAGGCTGCCGTTTCCTGTGCGGAGAAGCATCAGGCAGATATAGTCATCATGGATTTTGAGGAAATAGAAGAAGCTACGGGCAGGCGGGATAAATGGAGTATGCAAATTCCAAGGGATAGAGTAATGGATATAAAGCAAATTCCTGAGTTACTTATTACGGTGCCAAGTCCTTGTAATAAACTGTATAACCGAAATTTTTGGCAGAGCACAGGATTGATGTATCCTTTGGGCAGGAATTATGAAGATCTTACAATGACTCCTCGACTTTTAGTAAATGCAGCCCGGATTGTATATTTACAAAGTCAGCCGCTGTATTATTATATAGTACATGAAGGTTCTATTATGCGCAGCAGAAACTTTCAGAAGAGCTATATGGACAGAAAAGCAGCAATTGAAGATATCCTGTTGTATTTCCGGGAAGAAGGATTGTATGAAACATTTCGGGATGAGCTGGAATATCTTGCCTTTGAGCATGCCTATTTTATACCTATAAAGGAAATACTTGTATATGAGCCGAGAAGTCTATATTTAAGGGCGTTTAGGGAATATATATCTGAGATATTTCCCAAGGCTTCGAAAAATCCATATGTAAAGAAATCTTTGTCCTCAAAGGATAAAATAATGTTAAGACTAATGAAATGGAGATTATATGGTGTTATGATTATCTTGTCCAAAGCTCGCAGGCAGGTGGATATCATGCGTCATAAATAGTAACAAAGTGGAGGAGAGTAATGAAAAAAATTTTATCAATTGTAATTCCGTCCTATAACGTAGAAAAATATCTGGAGCAAACTTTGACATCCTTTGTAGAGACAAGCATTTTAGGAGATATTGAGGTACTGGTGGTGGATGACGGTTCTAAAGACAGTACAGCAGAAATCGGGAAAAGATTTGAAGAACAGTACCCTGAGACATTCCGGGTGATTTCTAAGGAGAATGGGGGACATGGCTCTACTATTAATAAAGGAATTGAAGAATGTACAGGAAAATATTTTAAAGTAGTGGATGGAGATGACTGGGTAAATACGTCAGGTTTTAAAATTCTTGTAGAAAAGCTCAAGTCCTGTGACGCAGATTATATTGTTACAAACTATTATGAGGTAGATGACCAGACCGGTGAGAAGACAGGAAGAGATTATGCCCAACTGAAGAAAGAGGGTATGGAAGAAAGCCGGTGGAATTTCAATGATGTGGCAAAAAGGGCACAGCCGGCCATGCATGCTCTTGTTTTCAGAAGCAGCATTTTAAAGGAAAATCAGATAAGATTGGATGAACACAGTTTCTATGTGGATGTGGAGTACGTTCTTTATCCCCTTCCCTATGTAGAATCTGTAGTTTATTTTGACTTGTATGTGTATATGTATCGACTTGCTCTCGTCACACAGAGTGTTAGTATACAGGGCTTTCGGAAACATATACAAAACCATATAGACGTTATCTTGCATTTAGCGGAATTTGCTGAGAAATATAAGAATTCAGCAACCGAAGAAAAACAAGTTAAGGTGGATTTTATTGGAAAACGGATTGCACAAATGGTGGGGGACCAGATTACTATTTTTATGAGTTATCCCACTGGAGATAAAGAGAATAAAGCTAAGTTTTTGCGATTTGATAAAGATCTAAAGGAAAAGAGTGAATGGATATATAATCTGTCTTCTTATGAGAGTGGAACACTAAGGATTTTGAGGAAGATGAATTTTAATGGGTATAAACTTATTATGGGAGCAGGTCAGAAAAGGAATGGCATGGAAGGGTAGCTTAATATGAAAATTAGATCTGTAAGATTCAACTTTATTATGAATTTCATATTGACTGCATCATCAATTATCTTTCCATTAATTACTTTTCCATATATCTCCAGAGTTTTGCAAGCAACTGGAAATGGGAAGGTTGCGTTTGTCACTTCTGTGCTGACGTATTTTACAATGTTTGCAAGTTTAGGTATTCCAACTTATGGAATACGGGCATGTGCAAAAGTACGGGAAGACAAAGAAAAACTATCACATACGGTTCAAGAATTACTGATTATCAATACGATAACGATGCTTTTCACATATATCGTATTTGTAATTTTGTTACACGTTATTCCTGAATTTGCAGTAGAGAAGGAATTGATGTGGATTAATAGCATTAGTCTCGTGTTAAATATTTTTGGAGTGAGTTGGCTGTATAATGCATTAGAACAGTATGCTTATATAACAATATGTTCCCTTGTTTTTAAGGTGATTTCTATTATCATGATGTTTGCCTGGGTGAAGAATCCGGAGGACTATGTGAAGTATGGAGCAATCACAGTATTTGCAGCATCCGGGTCTTATGTAATGAACTTCATTAATATGCATAGATATGTATCGTTGCGAAAGACAGGGACATATAACTTCAGGCAGCATTTAAAACCAGTTGGTATTTTTTTTGCAACATCTGCGGCTATCAGTGTATATACAAATCTTGATGTGGTGATGCTGCGTTTTATGAAGGATGATGCAGAAGTTGGTTATTACAATGCGTCTATTAAAGTAAAAACGATTCTGGTAAGTCTGATTACTTCACTGGGCACAGTGCTTTTGCCCAGGCTGTCATTTTATGTACATACAAAAGATAAGGCTGCGTTTCACAGTACAATTGTCAAAGCCTTTAATTTTGTACTCGTGTTAGCGACATCTGTGACAGTATACTTTATGCTGTTTGCAAAAGAAACTATTTTAGTGCTCTCTGGGGAAGGATATGCCCCGGCTGTAATGCCAATGTTCTTATTAATGCCGACAGTATTGTTTATAGGGCTTTCTAATATAACGGGAATACAGGTATTAGTTCCTATTAATAAAGAGAAGAAAGTACTGATGTCAATTATGTATGGGGCAATTTTAGACTTTATACTTAATCTGATATTGATACCAGAATATGGAGCTTCAGGAGCAGCGTTTGCTACGTTAATAGCTGAAGTGGTTGTATTTATTGTACAGTGCATCTATTTGAGAGATATGCTAAAAGCAATTGTAGGTGAATTGAGTATTGTGAAAGTGCTGGCTGCAGTTACGTGCAGTAGTGTTGTTGTAATATGGATTAAAGGTGTATTGATTTTATCACCGTTTTTCATTATTAGCATAACAGGAATTATATTTTTTGTGGTATATTTCTCTTTGCTGTTATTAATGCGAGAGAAATTTATAATGAGTGTTTGGAATTCCGTATGGGAGAGAGTGAAGGAAATTTCAAAGAAAAGATAAAGCAACGAAAATAATTATAAAATCAATAAAATGCTGTGAACATTAAGTAAAAGATGTGGAGGGGAAAGATGGCTGCAGGAGGGACAAGATATTGGATAGATATAATACAAAAAGGAATAAAACGTATCTGGAAATGGGCGGGAAATTATAATCTGTTAACTGCAATCTGTATTAATGTTATTTTTTTGTCTCTCGTACTTACATTTTGTGAAGTAAAATATGAAACATCAGATGATTATATTATGGCTGCAATTATGGCAGGGGCCTATAATGGAACTCCAAATCCGCATATGATATTTATTAATATCTTATGGGGATATCTTCTATTACCATTTTATAATCTGATTCCTCAAATTAGTTGGTATTTAATCTCCCAATTGGTTCTATGTTTCTGTTCTTTTACAGTCGTGACATATTTATTGCTAAAAAGGCTGAATATGATAATGGGAATTATGCTTTCTATCCTATTCATAACTTTTTTTTCTGATGATGCCTACATTGTGGTTCAATTTACAAAGACGGCTATCCTGGCTGTAATGTCAGGTAGTATTTTGTTTCTTTATGCATTATTTCACAGAGGTATTAATAGAAAAAGAGAGATGATTTTAGGAGCACTCCTTATTTTGGTGGGTAGTTTGGTACGATTTAATGTAATTTATATAGCAGGTGGATTTTTGCTACTAATATTAGTAATTGAATTTATTAATATGTTTTGGATAAAAAAAGATGGAAGTTTTAGAAAGGTGATGAAGATTATCATCATTGGATCTGTACTGATAGGTACAGTTTTTGGGGCAAAAGAATTAGATGAATTTATCTATAAATGTGATGTGGGGTATTCTTATTTTAGAGATTATGGAAATGCAAGGGGGAACATTGTAGACAAAAGAGATCATGGTTATGTGGTAAATGCAGAAGAATATCAGAAAGCTGGTTTATCTGAAAATGATTACAGGTTATTGAGAACATGGAACTTTGGTGATCCTGATTTTTATACGTTGGAGCGTATGAATGAGGTGAAAAAAATAATTGATGATTATCAATCCACATTAGATGTGGACAGAGATGCAGTAAAATATGAATTGAGGAGCAGAAACTATTGGTCATACCCTTCTTTGTGGGCCTGCTTTATTTTGTTTTTAATTAGTATTTTTTTAAATAAAAGATATTGGTGGGTTTCTATTTTTTCGACAGGATGCGGATATTTTTATTTGTACTATTTTGTTTCTAGTGCAAAAACAGTGTACAGAATAGAATATGCGGTATTCTTATGCATTTTTTTGACAGGTATTTACTTTTGGGATGAGAGAAATTGTCGAGAATTGAAAAACAAATTGGAAATCTTTAATATATGTGTTATATTAATAATGTTATTATGCATATACCAAGTACCAACATATCGTCTAAACCGCTGGGCAGAATATATCTATGGTGAAGAATACAAAAGTCATGTAGAAGATAATTTTTTCAATTCGTGGGATTATGACAGCAGACGATACAGATGTTCTGTTTATAATAAAGAAGCATTTTCACAACTTCGTGGAGAAGTGGAAGAAAACACAGATGGTTTTTATTTTTTTAATTTTAGTACAGGAATTCAAACTTTATATTTATCTGCAAACCCATGGAAAGATGAGCAAAAAAGTTTCTGGAAGAACTCTTCATATTTGGGCGGCGTGAGTGTGAATTTTCCGGACGAATTAGAGCTACTAAAAACGAAAAATGTAAAAAATCCGATAAAAAGTCTTGTAAATGAAAACGTTTATTTAGTTGATAACTTCTATCAGAAAGAAATATTAAAATATATTCAAGAACATTATTATCCAGAGGCAAGGATGGAATTATATAAACAAATTGACGGATTTCAAATTTGGAAATTTTACAGAGATTGATAAGGGAAATGGAGAAACGAGGATGATAAGCTTTAATGTACCGCCAGTTATAGGAAAAGAACTGATTTATATTGAAGAAGCTATACGTTCACAGAAAATTTGTGGAGATGGGGATTTCACAAAACGATGTTCGAAATGGATGGAAGAAACTACAAGAACTTCAAAGGCATTACTCACAACTTCTTGTACACATGCGATGGAATTGGCGGCAATTTTAGCGAATATACAACCGGGGGATGAGGTGATTATGCCATCATATACTTTTGTGTCAACTGCTGATGCATTTGTATTACGTGGAGCAAAAATTGTTTTTACAGATATCAGACCAGATACTATGAACATAGATGAAAAATTAATTGAAGAAGCAATAACAGAAAGAACGAAAGCTATTGTTCCAGTACATTATGCGGGTGTAGCCTGTGAGATGGATACAATATATGATATTGCAAAAAGACACAACCTATATGTAATTGAGGATGCGGCACAGGGGATGATGTCTACTTATAAAGGTCGATCTTTAGGAACTCTTGGTGATTATGGTTGTTACAGTTTTCATGAAACTAAAAATTATAGTATGGGAGAAGGGGGGGCTTTATTAATACAAAACCCTGATAATGTAATACGAGCAGAAATTATTAGAGAAAAAGGCACTAACCGTAGTCAATTTTTTAGAGGGGAAATAGACAAATACACATGGATGGATGTAGGTTCTTCTTACTTGCCAAGTGAATTGAATGCAGCATATCTTTGGGCACAGTTAGAGAAAGCAGATGATATATATCAAAACCGAATGAAATCATGGCAATTGTATCACGACAATTTAAAAAGATTGCAGGAAGAGGGCACTATTGAATTGCCAAAAGTACCTAATGAGTGCGTACATAATGCACACATGTTTTACATAAAGGCTAAAAATTTAGAAGAGAGAAGCAATTTGATACATTACTTAAAAGGGAAAAACATAAATTGTGTATTTCATTATATCCCGTTACATTCGTCCCCAGCCGGGAAAAAATTAGGGGTATTTCAAGGTGAAGATAAATATACAACAAAAGAGAGTGAACGATTGATGCGCCTTCCGCTATATTATGGCTTAGGAGGGGATGCAGTAGAGTATATTGCTGAACAAATTAGAAATTTTTATAAAGATTATAAAAAGTAGGGTTGAAATATAATGGAGAAACTAATGAAACCTAAAGTAGCTATTATTGGAGCTAATGATTTTCAAAATCAATTAATAACTAAAGCTAAAGAAAAAGGATATGAAACACATGTTTTCGCATGGGAATGTGGTGACGTGGGTGAAAAAAATGCTGATTATTTCTATCCTGTAAGTATAGTTGAGAAGGAAGAAATATTAGAAATATGTAAGAAAATACAACCTATAGGAATTATTTCTATTGCGTCTGATTTAGCAAGCATAACAGTTAATTATGTGGCGGAAAAATTGGGATTAATTGGGAATGGTATAGAAAGCACTATATTGTCCACCAATAAGCACAACATGCGTGTGATTTTTGAGAAAAACGAAATCCCCTCTCCTAAAAGCATTCTGGTTGAGAACGAGCAGGGAAGCAAGGACTTAAAATGCACTTTTCCAGTAATTGTTAAACCTACGGACCGTTCTGGGAGTCGGGGAATATATAAAGTTGAAGCTTTAAAAGATTTAGAGTTTGCTATCAGAAGAGCATTACATGAATCTTTTGAAAAAAGGGTTTTAGTTGAGGAATTTGCAGAGGGAGAAGAGTATAGTGTAGAATATATATCATATAATGGAAGCCATTACTTTCTGGCATTAACCCAAAAATATACAACAGGATCACCTAAATTTATTGAAACAGGTCATTTAGAACCCGCTGAGATAGATGAAAAAATAAAAGAAGATATCTTCAAAATTGTAGAAAAATCTTTAGATGCCCTTAAGATTAAGAATGGAGCTTCACATTCTGAAGTTAAAATTGATAAGAGAGGAAATATAAAGGTCATAGAGATAGGTGGAAGAATGGGGGGGGACTGTATAGGCTCTGATCTTGTAGAACTTTCAACAGGATATGATTTTGTAGGGCTAGTGCTTGATATAGCATGTGGGAAACAGTTGATTTTGGACAAAAAGAAAGTACCCCAATATTCTTTTGTTAAATTTATATTTAATAAAATGGATGTTGATAATATGATAATGATTCAAGAGAGATATCCTGAGATAGTACATAGGATTAGTAGAATTGAAGATATGGATAATGATAAAAATATAGATGATAGTTCTCAAAGGCTTGGATATTATATTTTTTCAACCCCCGACAAAGGTAAGATGCAGGAAGTCATAAATTTGCTTTATGGAATAGGTGAGAAATGAAAAAAGTAAACATTATTTTATCTACATATAATGGTGAAAAATATTTACCGATTCAAATGGACAGCCTTTTGAACCAATCTTATCCTAATATAACTATTTATATTAGAGATGATGGATCATCAGATGGTACATTAAGAATAATTAAAGAGTATCAAAGACAACAAGGTAATAAGAAAATAATATTATTGGAAGATAACGAGGGGAATTTAGGATATGTAAAAAGTTTTATGAAAATAATACGCAATTGTGATCCTGCAGATTATTATGCCTTTTGTGATCAAGATGATTATTGGTTGTCTGATAAGATTGAACGAGCTGTACAACATTTGAGCTCTCTGGAATCGGATAAATGTTTATTATACACATCTGCCTATGCAGTATGTGATAGTAAATTGAATGTTATAGATTCAGGGCACGAACCCATGCCATTAGAAGAATTAAGTGTAGGAAAATCTTTGTCCTTATATGATGGAGGTTGGCTATTAGGATTTACATGTGTAATAAATGATGAATTGAGAATTAAAGCTTTTAATAATGAAATAACGGACATGTATAGTCATGATATATGGGTTCAAGCAGTTGCAGTGGCAATGAAGGGGATTCAGGTTTATGATAAGAAGGTAACGGCCTATTTTAGACGCCATGAGAATACCACTTCTGTTGCCGAGACAGGGATGGCAAAGTCTGTTCTAGATGCATGGAAATATAGATGGAATGAAACTTTTGGAAATGGCAAGATGTTTGAACGGCTGAAATCTGGAGTAGTATCTTTTCATAGTGCATTTATGCAAGATGTTACCCAAGAGGAAGATATACTTTTTTTAAAGTTGTTTGTGGGTGATAAGGGGAAGTTGATTAAAAGAATAAAGAAAGTTTTTTATCCATATCGATTGAAAAAAGGGTTTTTTGTAGAAATTGCATGGAGATTTGCAATTTTACTGGGGAAAATATAATAAAGTTGGAGTGCTATTATGAAAGTATGTCAAAGTAAAAATTATTTGGTTACTGGCGGGACATCGGGAATTGGACTGGCAGTTGCAAAAAAATTGGCTAGTGTAGGCGCAAGAGTAATTATTATTTCTAATAATGAAGAAAAATTGAAGAATGCAATTCACGTTATAAAAGGAGATTCAAATCTTTACTTTAAATATAATTTAGAGGACACAAGAAATATAAGCAGTATATTTGAGTTTCTGCATTCTAAAGAAATAATTCTCGATGGAATGGTACATTGTGCAGGTATAGCACCATTATGCCTTATTCAAGATAATACTGTTGAATTAATGGAATCTGTTTTTAATGTTAATGTATTTTCATTTCTAGAACTGGTGAAATATTATCAGCAAGAAGAAAATTCTAAAGCAAATACTAAAATTGTTGCCGTTTCATCAATAACTGCAAAAGGTGCAGGATATAGGCAAACCTTATATGGTTCTTCAAAAGCAGCATTATCTTCATCAGTTAAATTGATGGCAAAGGAACTGCTTAATAGGAATATTCATATTAACACAATATCGCCGGGAGTATGCGATACAGAATTGTTAAATAAATTAAAGTACGAATCAGAAAATTTAGAGGATAAAATTATGCAGTCACAAAGCTTAGGAATTATATCTCCAGAAAAAGTGAGTGAGGCTATTTTATTTCTGCTATCAGACGCAGCGGACTATTTAACTGGTACCGATTTGATATTTGATGGAGGAGCATTTTTAAAATAAAATGCAATAAAAAAATGAAATTAGCAGATTATGTAGTGAATTATTTGAAAAAATATAATATAAAGGTGGTATTTGGATATCAAGGTTCTTCGGTGGCACATATGATAGATGCCATTTCTAAAAGTGAGGATATAGTCTATATCCAGACATTACATGAGCAAGCAGCAGCATTTGCAGCTAATGGTTACTCATTAGGGGGGCAAAATATAGGTGCAGCATTAGCATGCAGTGGCCCGGGGGCAATAAATTTAATGAATGGTATAGCAAATGCATATTATGATTCGTTACCCTGCATTTTCATTACCGGGCAAGTAAGTACATCAGGGATTCGTGGAAAAGATAGCCGTATAAGACAATTAGGATTTCAGGAGACTGATATTGTGTCTCTTGTAAGCCCTATCACAAAATATGCAGTTACCATTATGAACAAAGAAGATATAGCGTATCAGTTAGAAAAGGCATTTCATCTCATGTTAGATGGACGATCAGGCCCTGTTGTAATTGATATTCCACATAATATCCAAGCCAGTATGATAGAGCCGGATAGTCTTAGGCACTTTAATACGGAATGTGAACCGGAAGTATCGTGCATTTTTGATGAGATGGAGAAGAGTATAGAAATATTAAAGATGGCTCAGAGACCACTAATATTACTCGGATCAGGTGCACGGGGACTTAGGGATACGACTCTTTTAGAGTCTTTTTTAATAAATAGTAATATACCGGTTGTGTCGTCGTATTTAGGAAAAGATATCTTAGATAATCAATCGAATAATTATGTCGGAGTGATAGGAGCATATGGCAATAGATATGCAAATTGGGCAGTCAAGTACTGTGATGTTTTACTTGTCATGGGTTCTAGGGTTGATGGTAGGCAGACAGGAGATAATATTGAATGTTTTGCATGTGATGCAAAGGTAATATATGTAAATGTTGATATCGATGAAATCAATGAGAAACCAGTTAGGTATTATAAAATATGTAGCAAGGTGTTTGACTATTTTTCCTATGTTTGCAAAAATATAGGTGAACTTACATGGAGTAAGGAGTGGTTAAATACTTTAAATAATTGGAAAAATCGTTTTAGACATTGGGAAGAGTATGCATTGTCTGAAAAGAGTAATCCCAATAAATTTATATACGAACTGACTAAAGAAAATGAACAAAAATTTATTATGACAACAGATGTGGGGCAAAATCAAATCTGGACAAATGCATCAGCAATTATAAAAAAGGATTGTTATTTAATTCAGTCGGGAGGGTTGGGAAGTATGGGATTTGCTTTACCAGCATCGATTGGAGCATATTATGCTAATCCCCAAAAAGAAATCATATGTATTTGTGGTGACGGCGGATTACAAATGAATATGCAAGAATTAGGTACTATTACACTAAACAATATTCCTATAAAAATAATTGTTTTTAATAACGAATCGCTAGGGTTGATACGTGTATATCAGGAAAAAGCTTTAAGTTCGAATTTTGAAGGTTCTGTAAGAGGATTTGGTTCGCCAAATTTTGAAACTATCGCAAAGGCATATAACATTGAGTATATGAAAATTACAGATAATATAAATGCGGATAAGATACAGAATATTTTGAAAACAAAGTCATCCGTTTTGGTTGAAGTATGTGTCAGCATCAAGTCGACATGTTATCCAGAACCTACTTATCAATCAACGATAGATAATCAAAGTATGATATTGGAAGACAAAGAGAAAGAGAGGATAAGATTAGAGGCCTATGCAAAAAAAGAAATATAATATTTTAGTAACAGGTGTTGGCGCGATTATTGGATATGGAATTCTCAAATCTTTAAAATCACTTGACTGTATTAATACTGTTGTGGGAATGGATATATATGCAGATGCCGTTGGGCAAAGATGGTGTAATAAATTCATTCAGGCAAAATATGCAGTTGATCCTAACTATATCGAATTTTTGATGGATGTGATGAATGAACATGATATAGATATTGTCTTCTTTGGAACAGAACAAGAAATATATAAAGTACAAGTAAGTAGAAATCAGTTGGGGAATTATTTTCAAAAAATGGTTATAAATAAGGAAGAATTATTAGTACTCTCTAAAGACAAATGGAAGACCTATCACTTTTTATTAGAAAATGAATTGGTTAAATATGCTATTCCCAGTGTGATTTCTGGAACCTATATTGAAATATCAAATAAATTTGGCGTTCGATTTATGTTAAAGCCACGTTCATCGTATGCTTCAAAAGGAATTGTTATCATAGAAAATAAAGAAGAATTTGATTTTTATAAGGAGAGAATGGGAGATAACTTCATGGCCCAGCCCTTGATTGGTGACGCAGAACATGAATATACAGTTGGCGTTTTTGGTTTAGGAGATGGTACATATTCTTCTAAGATATGTATGAGGCGTAAATTGAGCCAAGAAGGTGCAACATCGAAAGCAGAAGTTATATTTGATGAGAGGTTTGATCAAACTGTGAACGAGTTGGTTAATAAATTTAAGCCTATAGGTCCAACTAACTTGCAGTTTAGACTTCATGAGGGGCAATATTATTTATTGGAGATAAACCCTAGGATTTCATCATCTACATCATTAAGAATGGCATTTAGTTATAATGAGGCAGAGATGTGTATAGCTTACTTTCTTCAAAATAAAATTTCTAAACCGCAGGTAAAAAGAGGATTGGCTTATCGATATATTGATGAGGTGATTGAATATTTATGATTGGAATAATTTCAGATATACATGGTAATTATCCAGCTTTAGCTGCTGTGATAGAAGAGCTAAAAAAAAAGAATTGCACGGATATTTTTTGTTTAGGAGATATTGCAGGCTATTATTGCATGATTAACGAATGCATAGAACTTTTAAGGGAAAATAATGTGATTTCTATAAAAGGGAATCATGATAATTATTTGATTGGAGAAGGAATATGCCCTAGATCAAACACAGCAAATTTATGTATACAATATCAACAAAAAGTAATAAATGAATCTAATAAAATGTGGTTGCAGGCGAATGAAATAATTTTACTTAATGAAACATTCTGTGCAGTTCATGGAGGATGGAATGATTTTTTAGATGAGTATGTAGTAAACTTTAATTTTGAAGACAAGAAAGTGCAGCAATATAAAGTAAATATGTTTCTGAGTGGTCATACTCATAAGCCACTAGTTCAGAGAACGGGAGAGAAAGCCTATTGTAATCCTGGTTCTGTTGGACAGCCAAGGGACCATAATCCTAAAGCCTCATATGCCATTATTGATGGTCAGGATGTAATGTTGTATAGAATTGAATATAATATAGACGAAATTGCCAGAGAAATGAATAAAGCCGGATTTGATGAATATTTTTATTCTAATTTGTACAAAGGATGTCGTATTGGCGAAGTACAAGCTGAAAATACAGAGCGAAATGTTGATTGGAGAAGAAGATGATGGATAAGAAAAAGCTATCTTTTGTTATACCTTGTTATTGCTCAGAGAAAACAATCACAGGAGTAGTAGAAAAGATTATTGAAACTGTCAAAAAAGACAACTCCTTTTTGTATGAAATCATATTGATTAATGATGGTTCGCCAGACAACACTTTTCAAGTTATTAGTTCTATGGCGCAACAAAACTTATCAATAATTGCTATAGATTTATCTAAAAATTTTGGGCAGCATTCGGCATTAATGGCTGGATATTCTCATGTGAGCGGTGATTATATTATAGGCCTTGATGATGATGGTGAGCATAATCCAAAAGATATGTTTAAATTAATCAACGAGTTAGAAAAGGGTTATGATTATGTCTGTGCAGATTTTCCTAAAAGAAAACGTTCTTTCATAAAGAAGTTAGGTTCTAGATTGAACAATTGGATGGCTACGAAACTAATTGGAAAACCTAAGGATATAGATTTTTCAAGTTATTATATAATGCGTAAATACGTTGTAGATGAGATTGTGAAGTGCAGAAATCCGTTCCCTTATGTTGGTGGAATGCTTGTTGCTATTACTAAAAAACTTTCATCTGTTCCTATAGAAGGATATCCTAGAGAAAGTGGTAAAAGTGGATATAATATAAAGAAATCAATTTCTTTATGGTTAAATGGTTTTACAGCATTTTCTGTTAAGCCTTTAAGAATTGCAATTGCTACAGGTTCTATACTGGCTGGGATAGGATTCGTTTATGGTATAGCGATTATTATTAGAAAATTACTTAATCCCTTACTTTTGACAGGATATGCATCTACTATGGCGGTATTACTCTTTATTGGTGGAATGTTAATGATAACACTTGGACTTGTTGGTGAATATGTTGGAAGGATTTATATTTCCATAAATAATATGCCACAGTATGTGGTTAAGCAAGTAGTTATTAAAAGGGACAGTACTTCTTCCGATGTATAAGTAAAATTAGATTGAAATTATGTAAGTAAAGGGAATGAGGTCTGTAATGAACAAAGAAAATTTAAGTGACAAAAGAATAAAGGAAATGATGCTTTCTTTATTCATGACGATTATAGCTATAGTTATTATGGTGTTATTAGGAGCTTCTTATGAAACAAATGATGACTGGAGTATTGCATTACAGTTATCTCGAGGAGGAATTGCAATCTCTTCATTTCAGTCTCCGTATTTAGCACTATTGGTTAGTAGTTTCTATATGAGATTTCCTTCATTGCCTTGGTGGGGGATGTTAGCATTTTTAGGCGCTGCTAGCTTAATGTGGATTGGATTTTATATAACATTTAGAACATATCGAGGGGGAAGAAGGTATGTTTTTTTATTTGGCATAGCGGTGTTAGTGTGGCTAGTAGGGATTAGGCAGATAAACTTTACAAGAACAGCAATGTTATTTACTATAGCTGGAAATTTATCATGCACATTTTATTTGTATACTAAAGATAAAAAGATTGAAATTGTGTTAGGAATATTGGGAATTATTATAGGTGGAATGATTAGATTTCAAGCTGCTTTGGTAGTAATTCCTTTTTTTATAGTGCCAACACTGTATTTTCTTATAGTTAAAAGACAAGTTGTTTTGTATAAATATTTTTTATTATTAGGAACATTAACTCCGGTACTTGCGTTAGTAAGTTTATATGCTTTTAATACACTTTACTTGAATGAGCATAATGAATGGCAAACATATCAGAGTTATAATTATAAAAGAGGAATAATACAAGATTACGCAGAACGGTATCCCTCATGGGATGAAGCAAAAAGAGAATATGAACGATTGGGCTTAAAGAAAGATGATATAACAATGTTTATGTACAATTGGTTTTCAGAGGATACGGAAGTTTTTGATGATAAAATAATGGAAGGAATTATGAGCCTAAGTGATTCGAAAGCTGACTTGAATCATGTTCTGAAGAGTATATTTGAACAATTAAAAAATACAGTTATCTTTTGGATGGTATTAATATATAGTATATTTGTTTTTATTGAAAGTAGAAAGAAGATACTATTGCCAATCGTTTTAATTAATTCTATGGTATTAGGAATCATAACTTATTTCTGCATTCAGGGAAGAATTCAAAATAGGGTGTCCGAACCCCTCTTATTATGTGCTCTTTTTGCAATATTTTTAATAGCTATATATATAGATGACGGAAATGAGTTTAAGAATTCTTCTTATAATTTGGAAATTAAAATAAATTCTTTGGGGGAGAAAAACGAGGATAAGATAAAAATCATTAAAATACCCATGGTATCAGTACTTTTTTGTGTTTTAACAATATTACTATTATTTCCCAACATTAAGAGCAATTTAGAAAATATGCATATTCCATATTTTGATGAAGGGAGAAATGGAATTGTAAAACAAAAAACAGATTATATCAACGAAACAGCAGATAGGATTTATCTTTTGACTGTTACATCTGATGAATGGGATAAAGGTTTTAATATGTGGGAGAATGTACCTGTTGGATATTGTGAAAATATGTTTTTTCTAGGAGGTTGGAGCGCCAGAACCCCAGATAATATACAGCGGTTAAAAAGAGAAAATATTGATAATCCAGCAGCAGCACTTTTTGAAAAAGAAAATGTATATTCGGTTTATGATGAGGGTATCCTAGAATTTTTAAAAAGACATTATGATGCTAGGATTACTTCTAGCAGAGTTGATAGTTTCCCAGATGATAATAATACTTCTATTGTCCAATATACGGCACCTAAAGAGAGGCCAGAGAAAAATGATGAAACAATAAAGAAAGTGAAGATATTTTCTTCAGAGTATTGTCAATATGACAATAGAGAAGGTTGGACAATAACAGGAGAGATAGAGTCCCCTAATGCAGAGGATTATCAAGTATTATATTGTAATGTGAAAGTTGGTAAAAATATATATACTTATAGATTGCATTATGATAAAGGGGAGTTTTCAGGAAATATGTATGATTTAAACAAACTGATAGATAGGGAAATATCAGAATGTTATCTAATAGGTAAAAATGCTGCAGATGAATATATTTATATAGAGGACATTAAAGATTTAATACATTAATAGTTGTGGAGGAACTCTTGAAATGCTAAATAATCGTTTCATAAGGTTTATAGCCAAACATAGAATTTTTTTTATGACAATGGTTATGAGCATAATTTCAGTTTTGATATGGATTTTAATAGGACCACGTCAGGATACAGGAGATGACGCATTTATAGCCTGGGAGTTGTCAAGAGGATTAGGATCAATAGCTGCATTTATATCCCCATACTTTTCTCTTATACAGAGCACTTTATATGCCTATATACCTAATATTGCATGGTGGACGTGGACTGCAATTGCCGGAGGCGGTATTTTAATGTGGATAGGATTTTACATGATACAGAAATATTATAAAGGGTTCTTTATATGGTTGATAAGCGTAATTTGGTTTATCATGACGGGAACAGCCATTATATATAGAATTAATTTTACAAGAACTGCAACATCCTATGCATTGGCAGGTGGTATGCTTATAATTATTGCATCAAATGTTAAAGGTAGCCGTTCGATAAAGAAAACAATTTTATATTTAGCGGGAATTTTTTTGTTTTTGACTGGGGCTATGATTCGTTTCCAGCCTGCGCTTTTAATTATTCCGTTTATGAGTATAATTCTTTTTTGTCAGCAGGGGGTAGAAAATTTTAAACAGATAAAAAGTTGTTTCAATAAAATCTGGATATTGTCTTTCATGAGGAAGATACTACCATTAATATCTGTTGTAATTTGCACAATTTTTCTATATTTTGTAAATGAGGCTTACTGGAATACTCATCCGGAGTGGAAAGCCTATAATACATACAACACTACACGCTCAACAATAGCTGACTATGTAGATTATTATCCAACGTGGGATGAAGCGAAGGATGAATATAAGGCATTGGGATTAAAGAGTGAAAATGATCTCGATATGCTATTTGGATTTGTATTTGTAGGTGATACAGAAGTTTTTAATCTACAAACTTTAAAAGGAATTTCTGAGTTGAAAGACCAGTCTATAGATGTAGTCCGACGTATATACAGGATGCTGGAAAAAGTAGTAAATATATTAACGAAAAGTAAAACGTTATTTTGGTTCATTTTATTTTTACTAATATTAAGATATCATATTGGGAAAAATCGCTATTTGCCAATTTGTTTGTGTGTCATTTATACTCTGGCAATTTTATTTCTATTTTCTTTTTTAGGGCGGATGATGTTGCGCGTATGGGAGCCAACCCTTTTGTGTTGTGCAGGAATGCTTTTATTATATTTCGAACCAGATATGGAGAAGGTGTCTGGGTATTGTATTGAAGTATCTGGTATAAAATTAAAAAGAGAAATGCAGACGTTATTTAGTATAATGGTCAGAGATCGCATAATAATAGCTGCTATCGTATGTTTATTGGCTTTTAAGACGGGAGTGTTTCAAATGGTATCTCAAGTTCAACTTCCAAATTATTCAGATGATAGAGATGAATTAATGAGAAGTAGAGCTGAATATATTAATGATACGTCTCAAAGAATATATTTGTTGAGTTGGCCTTTAATACACCATCCTCCTTATCCAGGGTTTTTTGGTATATGGGAACCACTACCGGCAGCTTACATGGACAATGCTTTTGCGTTAAGTAATTGGGATGCCAGAACACCTGGTAATTTGAAATCCTTAAATGAATTAGGTATTGAAAATCCTGTAGAGGCGCTTATTAATAGGGCAGATACGTACTCTGATTATGAACAACGAATGCATCAATTTTTGAAAGAGCATTATAATAAAAACATAACTGTGAGTAAAGTTGGAAGCTTTGAAGATGGGGGGGATATAGTACAATATACATCTCCAGTAGAGGAAAATAAAATTAAAGACTCTTCCTGCGATGTAGAGGTAGATATAGATAAAAGCGAATATGATATGCAAAATGATGTAGATGCATGGTATATTAAGGGCAAAATAGATAGTGACATTAAATATGAAGCTATATACTGTAATATTATATTTAATGACGGAACGTATACATATCGATTAAATTATGATTCGGATAATATAGAAGCATATTTTTATGGAATTAATGATAATAAGGTCGAAAGTATGACAAAATGCTTTCTAATTGGTTTAACTTCTGAAGGGAGTTACTGCAATTTAGGAACAATTAATTTATAAATAGAAGTTAATAGATAAATTGAGAAGCCTAATAATGTGGTGAAATGTTTCTGCGGGATTAGTGAGGAAAAAGGACGAGGTTTTGTATGAAGATAAAGGGGTTCTTTCTGAATGATAAAAGAATCGAACGAAATAGTTATATATGGAATATGATTGGAAGTATGCTCATGGCTTTTCAATCAGTTATCATGCTCATGATTTTAACTCGTACTTTGGGATTACTGGAGGCGGGAATTTTTACGATTGCTTATGCTAATGCAAATTTATTTCTTACAATTGGGAGATATGGTATGCGTTATTTTCAGGTTTCGGATGTAAAAGCTCAATTTGGATTTATAGAATATAAAATATCTAGGGTAATTACATCCGCTATCATGATAATGGTGGCAATTGTATATATTATATATGCAGCTTACAATAATGGATATTCTGTAGAGAAGACGCAAGTTATTATATGGATGTGTATATTTAAGGTTATAGATGCAATGGAGGATGTGTATCATGGTCTGTATCAGAAAGAAAATAGATTGGATGTAGCCTCGCGTGTTATGAGCGTAAGAATGATTATTACAATTGTAGTTTTTGGTTTAGGCCTTATATTCTTAAAAGATTTATTGCTTTCTTTGATTATCACAACAGTTGTCACGGCTATATTATTTCTCCTATTTACATTATGGACTTTTCCGGTTTTTCAAATGACAAAAGAGAAAGTGGATTGGAAAAAAGTTGGTTTATTGCTGAAATTATGTTTCCCTTTATTTGCAGGATCTTTTCTTTCTTTTTATATAGGAAATGCTCCTAAATATGCAATTGATGCAATGCTTACAGATGAGTTACAAGCTTGTTATGGGTTTATTGCGATGCCAGTTTTTGTAATAGGTTTATTAAATAGTTTTATTTTTAATCCAATGCTATACCAAATGTCCGTATTATGGAATGAAAGAAAAATAAAAAAATTTGTATTGAAAACATGTATACAAGTTGGCCTAGTTGGTGCTATTACAGTTATCTGTATAATAGGAGCATATTTGATAGGTGTTCCTGTATTATCTTGGCTTTACAATACTGATTTATCTCCGTATTGTAAAGAACTATTAGTCTTACTTTTAGGAGGAGGATTTTTAGGGGTATCAGGCCTGTTAAATGCTGTGATTACAATTATCCGAAATCAGAATAGTCTAATGTGGGGATATGCGATTGTTGCAGTATTGGCTTTTACATTTTCAAATAGAGTTGTAGAACAATATAAGCTGGTAGGGGCATCAGTATTATATACATCACTTATGGGAGTATTATGTTTGATATTTATAGGGGTATTTATATATGGAGTACAAAAAAGTTGTCAATGTGATAAAGATGTACAATAAAGTTGCTAAAGAAGAAAGCGTAGGATAGGAGATGCTATTTACTAATTTTATTTTTTTATTTGTATTTTTTCCGCTTTGTGTGGGCGGTTATCTAGTGCTTTGGGGTATACAGAAGAAAATAGGGAAGATGAATTTGCGAATTGGTGATATTTTTTTAATTCTCACTAGCCTGGTTTTTTATGGGTGGGCGAGACTGGAAGGTATTCTGTATCTGTGTATTTATATATTCCTGGCATACATAATGGGGAAAATGATTGAGAAAAAAGACCGCAGTGTGGATAAGTCCAAGATTATAGTTGGGATTTTCGTTCTGGTTTTGGCGGGTATCTTGTATTTTTACAAATATATTGATTTTACGCTGCAATCGCTGAATGATATTCTGCAAACAGACTTCACTTTGTTTTATGTGTTTGTGCCACTGGGGATTTCTTTTATTACATTTTCTGCGATTTCCTATGTGGTGGATATTTACCGTGGAAATAGTACTGCAGGAAGTCTGCTGGATGTGGCGCTTTATATCACATTTTTTCCTAAAGTGGTATCAGGACCAATTGTTCTGTGGAAGGATTTTCAGGCACAGATGCACAACAGGACTATGAATGATGTGCGGTTTATGTACGCATTGAACCGTATTATGATTGGATATGCGAAAAAAGTGTTTCTTGCGGACAGCTTTGGTTTGATGGTCTCAGACATACAGCAAAATATGATGGTTGGTATGGATGTGCCCACAGCTTGGTGGTGTGCGCTTTTGTATATGCTGCAGATTTATTATGATTTTGCTGGATATTCGGATATTGCACTGGGACTTGGGGAGTTGTTTGGTTTTCAATTTAAGGAAAATTTTCATTTCCCTTACGTATCGGCTTCTATCACTGAATTCTGGAGGAGATGGCATATTTCTCTGGGAACCTGGTTTCGGGAATACATTTATATTCCACTGGGCGGCAACAGAAAAGGAAAAATCAGGACACTGGGGAATCTTTTTATTGTATTTCTGGTGACAGGAATCTGGCATGGGGCAGGTTGGAACTATATTTTCTGGGGTATTCTAAATGGGACGTGTATGCTCGTAGAACGCTGTATCAGGGGCAAGAAATTTTATGTCCGTATACCGTATGTTGTGAAATGGGCAGGTACGATGTTTATTGTCCTGATAAGCTGGGTGATTTTCAGGATCCCATCTTTAATAGAAGGTGCATACTTTTTGAAAATTATGTTTGGTATGAAAGAGTTTTCTTCTGTCAATTTTACGTTTGCCTATTATTTTACACCGAAAATGATTACATTGGTGATGATTGGTATTTTAGGGGCAACTGCTTTACACCGAAAATGTTTTTATGATATTTACAGTAAAGTGAATGAATCTAAGATATTGTTTGTAATGCAGGAAGTGATTTTGTTTGGAATAATGGTTTTGGTGGTAATGTTTGTGGTAAATTCAACTTACAGCCCATTTATCTATTTTCAATATTAAAGGAGAAAGTGAAGTATGAAAAAACTGAGAATAGTTATGAGCATCTGCTTTTTCCTTCTTCTACTGTTTCCAGTAATTAAATTGAACTGGAAGGAAAATGTGGTGTCTAAAATTGATAACCGGATTTTGACCAATAACCCTTTTGGTCCTGATTACGAGCCGGAAAATGGGATGGATCTGACAGACGGGATTGAGAGCTATCTGGAAGACAGAATCGGATTCAGGGATGCTATGATATATGGATACACTGCTTTGAATGATAAACTCTTTCATGAAATGGTGCATCCGACCTACATGTATGGAAAAGACGGGTATATATTTGCAAAAGTAGGCATGAACATTTCTCTTGAGGAGTACCATTTTGTTTTTGCAGATATGGTAAAGCAGATACAAGATTATTGTACAAAGAGAAATGTCCCTTTTCTGTTCGTGTTTCAGCCGGAAAAGGCGGCACTTCTTACCGATAAATTAGGAGCGGGTATTAATTATAACGATGACTGGGTAGCGCAGTTCAAACAAGCTTTAGATGAACGGGGAATTCATTATATTGATAGTTCTGATGTCCTGCAGGAGAAACTGGATGCGGGAGAACAAGTGTTTAACAAACAGTATAATGCGAATCATTGGAATGATTTGGGAGCATTTTATGGCGTAAACTATATGTTGGAAACCATGAAAAAAGATTATCCTGGGATACATGTAAATACAAAAGATGAATTTGACATTGAACAGATATTGCATACCACTCTTCAGGTTTCTGAATTTCCTATTCATGAGTATGAGTCTATTTTTTATAATCATGCCAAATTAATTGATAAAACAGAGGCGTATAATGTTGAACTAAGGCGGGATGAGAACTTTGGTCATTTTGAATATACAGTAAATGAAGAGCGGCTGAAAGAAGGCCCCCCCAAGACACTGGTTTTCCAGGGAAGCTACATGAATGAGATGGGGTATAAGTTTATGGAAAACAGTCTGGGTGAATATATTGCAGTACATGATTATCAAAATGTCATTGATTTTGATTACTATTATAATATATTTAAACCAGATTATGTGGTGTTTGAGGTGGCACAATATGTGATTTCAAATTCTTACTTTGATTATGGGCGAATGACGGAGATGGATTTAAATCCCGTGTTGGACTCCTTCAGGAATTTGCCTGTGGAAGAAAGAAAACTAACTGAGATTTCTGTGGAAGTGGCGGAAGGTAAAGCGTTGGTTACGATCAATGTGAAAGGACTGCCTCAAGGGACAGAGTATGCATGGTTGGAAATTAAGGGGGAAGTCTTTGATTTTCAGAAGAAAAAAGGAGAAGAAAATCCAGGGGAAGAGGAGTATGAGGTGACTGTGGAGAAAGACAAGTATTACCCCAATTCCCTCACAGTAATGTGCATTGATAAGGACAAGACAGGGATTATGAAATATGAATAAAGTGGGTGTGCGGCTATGGAAGGCGTGGTGATTGCTGATGAAAAATAGAATATTTTATTTTGACTTATTAAATATTATAGCATGCTATGGTGTTATATGGCTTCATTGCAGTGGTGATGCGTTTACGTTTCGCCTGGATAAATACTGGCTTATGAGTCTGACTATACAGGTGATCGCCCATTGGGCTGTTCCGGTTTTCTTTATGTTGACGGGGGCTAACTTGATGAATTATCGGGAAAAATATTCAACGGAAATTTACTTTAAACGAAGGCTGCTGCGGATTTTTATTCCATTTCTGGCATGGAGTACAATCTATCTCATTTGGAAATATAAATTAGGATGGGTCGAGTTTTCAAATGGGAAAGAGCTGTTGAGTTTATACCTGAATAATGGGATTGAGGGTATCTTTTGGTTCTTCTATCCATTGCTTGCTATTTATTTAAGTATGCCAATACTGGCTGTTTTTTCGGATGACAAATATAAAAAGACGTTGTATTACCTGACAGCACTGGGAATTTTGGCTTATTCTTTTATGCCCCTTTTATCGGGGCTTTTTGGAGTTTCATATACTGGAGAACTAAATCCGCCGGTTATTGGCGGTTACATGATATATGTGCTTCTTGGGTGGATTTTCAAACACGAGAATTTTAGCAAGGGGATATGTTGCTTAATTTATGGTGCAGGTGTTGTGGGAGCTATATGTATGTTCGCAGGAACTATTGTACTTTCACTAAAAAGTGGCGTGCTAAATGATGTCTTCTGGGGATATATGACTTTTCCAACACTTTTTATGGCGTGTGCAGTATTTTTACTTGTTAAAAAATGTCGATGGAAAATATTTGAGAATAAAAAGGTTCAGTCGGTGGCACAAAAATTGTCAGCAGCAAGTTTTGGTATTTATTTGATACACATTATGATTATAAATCTTCTTTTGATGAATGGATATGTAAATGGAGATTCCAGATGGTGGATGATGTTTGGACCGGCTGGTGTATACATAATAAGTGTTACGATTGTTATATTATGTAAGAAAATTCCCGGAATCAGATATCTGTTTCCATAGATAGAATCAGTTGTAGTTTAGTTATAAGATAGATTCAACATTGGAACATCTTGCTTTAGATGAAATGTAACAAAAATCAAATTTATTGATGTAATCCAAAATGAGGAGGTACTGAACAGGATGAAACCAAACAGCATAATTCATAAGGTATTATCGGATAAAAGGTTGATTTACTGTTCTTTGATTGCAGGCTTAATTTTTTCTGGAACATTAGTAATAGGGAGTCATATGTCTCGCTATGAAAGCATAGTGGGGAAAGGAGTGCTGCCTACTGCATTTCAGATAATAGTTCTGACTCCAATTATGATTTGTTTTGCAGCGATTATAATTACCAGGTATGACACCGCGATTAGGGTGCTCAAAAATTGTAGTTTAGAAAGCATATTCCGAAAATATATGAAGGGAACGAGTAAATTCTTTCTTATTGTCTGGACTATCACATTTCTTGCATGGCTGCCTGGTTTGTTAGCTACATTTCCCGGAATATATGATATTGACGGAGCATTTCAGATTATGTGGTTCGAAAAGGGGATAATCAATGCTCATCATCCTATTTTGCACACTTATCTTTTAGGGGGACTGGTAAGAGCTGGGAAATATTTATTTGGCTCCTATGAAGCGGGAATTTTATGTTATTCTATATTTCAGATGTTCTGTATGTCAGGAATATTTGCATATATCAGTAAGGAAACCTGTAAATGGTTGCCTGGAATCATTCAATTTTGGGGGATACTGTCATATATGATTCTACCCTATCACGTTGTTTTGTCCTTTACAACGACAAAGGATGTACTTTTTGCGGGAATGTTTGCAATCTGGGTATTAAAGACCTTTGAATGTGTAGCGGACAAAGAACGTTTCTTTACAGATGCAAAAGGGCAGCTACGGTATGTGGCAATTATATTTTTGATGTGTGCGTTGAGAAACACCGGCTACTATATTTTGCTGTTTATGATGCCTTTTTTTCTTGTATTATGCAGAAAGTATTGGAAGAATGTTTTGTGTATAGGGCTGGCAAGTGTGTGTTTGTGGAATTTATATACAGGTCCTATATATGATTCCTTAGGAATACAAAAAGGGAGTGAAGCAGAAGTTTTAAGTGTTCCTATGCAGCAGCTATCAAGGGCGGCAGCATACAATGGGGATACGGTGGATATAAAGGATAAAGAATTAATTGAGAAATATATTCCTGATTATGCTAGATACACGCCAAGGGTTTCAGACAGTGTAAAAGATACATTTAACGGAAGCGCATATGAGGATAATAAAATAGAATTTGTGAAACTATGGCTGAGGGTAGGGATAGCACATCCGGTTATCTATCTCGAAGCATTTCTGTCTAATAGTATAGGATTTTGGTATCCCAATATGAAGTACCCGGATGAAGGGACTTTTCTCTCTTATATTGTATATGATAATACGGAGTATAAAGGAGAGTGGCCTGACATCAGAAGGACAAGTTATTTTCCAACTCTTTCGAAGTTTTATGAGAAATTTACACAGCAGGGAATGTATCATCAAATTCCAGGAGCATTTGTATGGTACAGCGGTGGTATTATGTTTTGGATGCTAATTCTGGGTGTATGTATGTGCATTTATAAGCGCAGATATGAGATGCTTGTGCCGTTCAGTATTCTGGTTGGCCTATGGGGTACGCTGATGTTGTCTCCTGTAGTTGTTTTCCGATATGTATATCCATTGATTGTGTGTGTACCGGTGATATTAAGCATATGTATTGGGGACAAGAATGAAGTTTACAGTATAAATAAAAAAGTATAAAAAATTATTTAGTACTCTATCCCTTAATGAGTGTACAGAAATAGCGGATTATTATAGAGAGAATACTGTTCTGTGTTGTTACGAAGCTAGAGAGATACAACTTGTATTTTAGGAGATATCTGCTAGAATAAAATGATAGAGTTCAAGTATAAAAATAAAGTGGAGGCTATATTTGTATGAAAAAATTAAGAAAAATATCTGTTCTTCTTCTGGCTTTCCTTATGCTGTTTAGCATGGCAGGCTGCAAGAAAAAGGAAGAGGCTGTAGAAACAACAAAGACTGAGAAAAAAGAGCAGCCAGTGAAAGAGACCAAAAAAGAAGAGCCTGCAGAGGAAGTCCCGGCCAATCAAAATCTTCTGACCGGCCTTGGAGACTTAACAGACGGTGCCATCGGAAAAAGGCCAGTGGCTGTTATGGTGAATAACGTACAAGATGCACTGCCCCAATATGGAGTTGCCAAAGCGGATATCATCTATGAAATCCCGGTAGAAGGAGATGCAACTCGTCTCATGGCAATTTATGCAGATTACACTACAGTACCTCAGATTTGTGCAATCCGCAGCTGCCGTTATTATTTCCCGGCATTTTCTCAGGGATATGACGCATTTTATGTGAACTGGGGAATTGACGACAGTATTTCGGATTATCTTGAGGCGCTGAATCTGGATCAATATGACGGCATGGGAAATGCCGGGGGTCTTTTTGGAAGAGACCAGAACAGGTTGAATGCAGGATATTCCCTGGAACATACAGGATATTTTGATGGAACCAGATTCGCCTCTGTTGTACAAGCTGAAGGCAGAAGGACAGATTTAGCAGAAGGGCAGAAGGAGACTGCATTCAGGTTCAACGGCATGAAGGAACAGATAAAGGCTCCAGGTTCAGATTGTAATACCGTAAATATCAGCTTTGGTGCAGCTACAGCGACTTTAACCTATGATGAGGCTACAAAGACATACTTAAAGCAGATTAACGGCAGTCCACAGATGGACAGCAGCACGAATACGCAACTTGCGTTTACTAACATATTTGTACTCGAGACGGAGATTTATGTCAGAGATGAAATTGGTCATAAAAATGTGGACTGGGACGGTGGAGAGTCTTCCGTAGGATATTATATTTCAAACGGCGGTGTTCAGAAGATACACTGGAGCAAAGAACCAAATCATGAAAGTTCCTATCTTCGTTTTTATGATGAGAGTGGAAATGAAATAAAAGTAAACCGTGGAAAAAGCTATATTGCAGTGAACTATCCCGGACAAAGTGAGTTTAAATAAAAAGAATTTTGATACCCTGCTGTATAGAATGACAGCAGGGTTTTATATCCAATACGCGAATACTGGTATAGAAATGTAGTAACTTTGTATAATAATATAAAAATATTAACGGAGATTAAAAATGAATCCATTTTACCAGTATTTAGGCTATAAAGAAGAATGTCAGCAGGTTCCAATTCAATTTCCTTCCCAGCACCAGTCTGTGCAGCCCGGCTTGGAAACTCTTATGAATCCTCCACCGGTTTTTGACAATCCAAATTATATTGGAACAGGAAAACTAAAAAACAAAGTAGCCTTGGTGACCGGTGGTGACAGCGGCATAGGAAGAGCAGTTTCTCTGGCATTTGCAAAAGAAGGGGCAGACATATGCATCATTTATTACAATGAGCATGAGGATGCAAAGATAACCAAATCATGTATAGAGGCACAGGGGAGGAGATGTCTTTTATTTGCAGGAGATGTGCGGGACGAAGTTTTTTGCAGAAATGCAGTGGCTGACTGTGTTTCAGATTTGGGCAGTCTTGATGTTCTGGTAAATAATGCAGGTGTACAATTTCCCAAGAAGGATATTGAAGATATTTCCATGGAAGAGATGGAAATCACTTTTCAAGTTAACTTTTTTGGTATTTTTCTAATGACCAAAATAGCCAGGCCTTATTTAAAATGTGGCAGTACGATTATTAATACCACTTCCGTTACTGCTTATAATGGAAATGAACAGCTCATTGACTATTCCAGTACAAAGGGTGCCATTGTCAGTTTTACACGTTCTATGGCACATTCACTTGTATCAGAAGGCATCCGGGTTAACGCCGTTGCTCCCGGCCCCATTTGGACCCCTCTTCAGCCTGCCAGCTGGCCGGCCGAATACATTGAAACCTTTGGTTCAAATACTCCTATGAAGAGAGCAGGCCAGCCTGTTGAGCTTGCACCGACTTATGTGTACCTTGCCAGTGATGATTCCTCTTATGTTACCGGTCAGGTTCTTCATGTAGACGGAGGCCAGTCTATGCAGTCATAGCATATATGAAACTATTCAGCCGGTACTCTTTGTATATAGGCGGCATATAACAAAAAGAAGCACACGAGCATCTGATAAGAATTGATATATCTGGGATCCTGGGAAGGGTTTGCCAGAAACAGTACAACTGCCAGCAAAAATGCCGGGAGGAGTGACAATGCCTCTTCTCCCCGTTTTTTCTGGATTAGCAGGAGTGTGGATAAAAGAAGAGTAAATAATGCAAACCCACCTCTCCAGCAAATGGAACTCCAAATAGGCATCTTATCTGACAGACCTACAATTGTTTCCTGAAAAGTGGTAGATATGTTGCGCCGGATGTAAAAGTCAGACAGTTCCGGATGCAGTTCCAAAGTAGATGCATAGATACTGATGGGCATCCACTCGTAACCGTCTGCCGGAGTTCCCATTTCCCAGACGATGCTGGTCATATCAAAAAAAGCAGTTAGATAAGTTTTCGGGTATTGAAGCAGAAATCTTAGATTCAGCTTTAAAATATCTTTTCCCACATCAGGATCATTCAGTTTATATACAGTCTCTCCAATTCCGCCGTAACTCCTTGAAATTCCATCTGCATAATATTTATCGTAATATTCCTGCCATTTTTCCAACGGCATGATAGTTTCCATGACTGCCAATTCTTTGTTATCCGGCTTTTCATTTACTGCAATTGCGCCAATCATAGACATAGGAATGCTGTATTTTACATAAGGCTCGTTGGGCTCAGCTTTTAATATTGTAAAGCCCAGCAGGTTTACCAGCAGGAATTTCATAATAAGAACGGACAACATAATAACCAGAATAAAAATCTGGCTCTTATCTTGTTTCTTTTGGTTTCTGGTGTATAAGAAAAGAGCAAATAGTGTAATCAATACAATTGCATCTCCGGCGTGCCGTATGGTGGCGGTCATCCAGGCAGAAAGCAGCAGGAGACCGGACTTATACCAGGGAAAGGTCTTTTCCCTTTTTATGAAGTCAAATATACAGAGGCAGAACAGGAAAACAGACAGATTCCAGAGTGTATCTTTTTCCAGGTTGCCCAGGGCGCGGTAGCTGCATATCATCATCAGATTTATTATCAGGTAACTGGTATCTATGTGGCGGTAAGGTGCATGTTTTTCCAGCAGTGAAAGGGCATACTGATTGATGACAATCCACAAGACTGCCTGAAAGAGAATGATAGGGTATGGTATGCCGAAAAGCTTCTGTATCACCTTTAGGATATACAGGTAAGTAATTGGATGCCAGTCGTCGTAATAACCACCCATTACGCCTGACCAGGAATTGGCTGAGTCACTGGACACAATCCCTGGGTAGCAGCCTGCGATGCAGAAAAAAGACAGTAGGATTATGGGAACCATTACAAGATAGATAGGAGTACTGCCGATTTTTTTGAATTGAGAGACAGGCTGAAAGGAAAAACCTTTTAAAAGTCTGCAAATCAAAAAGTAACAGGAAAGAAAGCCTGCAGCGAGCAGGAGTAATTTCAACAAATAGCCGGCAGTAGTGTGATACAGAGATTCAAAACCATATCCTTTCAGAACTTCTGTAGCTGAACTCATTATGATATATAATGCGGAAAGCAAAAGTGCTGCGATTTTCCATTTACGGGTTAGGAAAGCATCTCCGTGTAGTGCTGCCGCTTTTGTATCCTTTGGAACTTTCTTGTATATTTGCATATAAATCAGGTGAATGAAATAAAGGATGATTGGCAGAAGACACAGGTAGGTGGCTTCACTGAGAAATGGGGTGGGTAAGTCCATGGCAGATGCTCCTCTCTTAACTACTGCTGATAGTATAACAAAAAGAGAAGACGTTGTCGAGAAGGCAACAAAAATCCAGGGCTTTATACAAAACCCCGGATTTTTGGGAAGGTGAATTCATTATAAAAGTTTATTCTGACTTTCCAAGAACCTCTTCAGCCAGTTTTCCGGCCAGCTCGTCCAAGACGTCCAGTTGTTCTGCTTTCAGTGCGGACTTTATTGTACAGTTCTCTGTCAGCAATGTCATATTCTTCATCTCACTGATTTTGGCTTCTATCAGTTTCGCGGACATGGGAGCCCAGCTTCCGTTTCCAAGTACGGCTACCGTGCGGTTCTGTATATTCAGCGCCTTCATATCCTCCAGGTAATTTGCCATAACAGGATAGATTCCTGCATTATAGGTCGGGGAAGCAAGCACCAGATGGCTGTATTTGAAGGTGTCAGCTATCAAGTGGGATACATGGGTTCCTGAAATATCATGCATCACAATGTTTTTTACACCTGCATCAGCCAGTTTGACTGCGAGGACATCAACGGCATTCTCCGTATTGCCGTACATGGAAGCATAAGCAATCATGACACCCTGAACCTCCGGCTCATATTTACTCCAAATATCATGTTTTTCCAGAATATATTCCAGGTTACTTCGCCAGATTGGTCCGTGCAGGGCACAGATATATTTTATATCCAGTGGTGATACCTTTTTTAGTACATTTTGCACTTGTGCACCGTATTTTCCTACAATATTAGTATAGTACCGGCGCATCTCATCCAGCCAGTCTCTGTCAAAATCTACTTCATCATTGAAAATAGTTCCTCCAAGGGAGCCGAAGGTCCCAAATGCGTCAGCAGAGAAAAGCACCTTATCTGTATCATCGTAAGTCATCATAACCTCCGGCCAGTGTACCATGGAAGCCATGATAAAGTGAAGCGTATGCTTTCCGCAGGAGAAAGTCTCTCCCTCTTTTACGATTATTTTTTTCCCTTCTAGATCCATCCCATAAAATTGGTCAATCATAGGGAATGTTTTTGCATTTCCGATAATCTGCATGTCCGGATGCCGGAGCAGCAGATCTTCGATGAGGGAGCAGTGGTCAGGCTCCATATGGTTAATCACCAGATAGTTTAGAGGTCTTCCATCCAGTACAGTCTCTATATTTTCCAGGAATTGTCTCCCGATAGCAGTGTCTACTGTATCAAAAAGTACAGTTTTTTCATCCAGCAGTAAATAGGAGTTATAAGTGACCCCGTTTGGGATTGGGAAGATATTCTCGAACCGTTCCAGGCGGCGGTCGTTTCCTCCAACCCAATACAAGTCATCTGTTATTTTTCTAAAACAATACATATGTGCGTCCTCCTTGTTGTTATTTATATATGTCTGTAAAGTTGTGAAATGTGAGCACAGAATAGCAGAGTATGGATATCCGCTTACATCTTCCTGTCGTGAATATTTTATCATAAAAGGGAAAATACGCAAGTAAAGTATCTATTTTCTCCACATTTTTTTCCTTCCTTATAAATTCCTTAGAATTACTTCCTATCATAAAAAAGTAAATAAAAGTATGTAAGCAGGAGGATGAGGTATGCAGGATTTGATATTAGAAACAAGAGGGCTATGTAAATCTTTTCACGGGCAGACAGTGCTGAACCATATTTCTCTAATGGTTCCCAGAGGCTGTGTTTACGGTCTGTTAGGTCCTAATGGAGCGGGAAAATCTACTTTGATGAAGATGTTTTCGGGTATGCTCCGGCCGGATGAGGGAGAGATTTTTTTCCAGGGGGAGAAATGGTCAAGACAGAACCTGGAGGAAACAGGGGTGTTGATTGAGCAGCCCCCTTTGTATGAAAACCTGACAGCAAGGGAGAACCTTGAAGTAAGAAGGCTGCTTTTAGGGATTCCGCCCAAACGCATTGATGAAGTATTGGAGATTGTAGATTTAAAGAATACCGGAAAGAAACGTGCAGGACAATTTTCTATGGGGATGAAACAAAGACTGGGGATTGCAGCGGCGCTTTTAAATCACCCCCAGCTTTTGATTTTGGATGAGCCTACAAATGGTCTGGATCCCTTTGGAATCCAGGAGCTTAGAGAGCTAATCCGGGGATTTGCTGAAGAGGGAATAACGGTGATTGTTTCCAGTCATATTTTAAGTGAGGTGGAGCAAATAGCAGATTATATTGGCATTATTTCGGAAGGGGTACTTGGATATCAGGGTGGAATGAAGCAGGGCAAAGCTTTGGAAGAACTTTTTACGGAGGTAGTGAAGAGGAACAGGAGGAATGAGGCATGTTAAAAGCATATATAAAATCAGAGGTTTTAAAAAATGCACATACAGTTTCAGCAAAGTTGTTCTGGCTGGTGCCTCTGGTCAGTATTGCAGTGGCTGTTTTGTTTTCAGGATGGGATTCCAGATATTATCAGATGAACCAGTACAATTGGTGGTACGTTTTATTTTATCCCATGCTGCTTCTTTTGAATACAGCTTTTACGGTTCAAAGAGAAGGTCGGATGAAGAACCGGGTGCTAAGCGCCTTGCCGGTGGACTTAAAGAAACTATGGGCGGCGAAAGTTGCATATATTGTGAAGGTGCTGCTGATAGCATCGGCTATCGTTTATTGTGCCTGGGAAATATTCAGCAGGCTATTTGCATCAGGCGGTGCCCGGGGAATTTCCAGCGAAGCCGGTTTTGAGGCTGCCCTGCTATGGGTGATTCTAAGTCTGTGGCAGATACCACTTTGGCTGTTCATCAATCAAATTTTTGGATTTGCGGTGGGGATTATTTTGGGACTGGCGTGTAATATCGGTCTGGGAGTTATAGGGGCCTTATATGACTGGTGGCTGCTGAACCCCTTTTCCTACATCAGCCGGGTGATGTGCCCGGTTGTTGGGGTATTGCCAAACGGGCTCCCGGCAGTACCGGGGAGCCAGACCTTCTTTGAAGGTGTCCTGGACCGCTCTGTGATACCGGCGGGGGTTGGAATGTCCCTGCTGTTGTTTCTCATTTCTTATGCGCTGACTGCCGGGTGGTATCAGAGAAAGGGGGATGCAGGATGGGAAAATTAGGTAGGTGCCTGACAGCCGAATTTCTGAAAATGCGCAGAACCTGGCTCCTGTGGATTCACTTTGTAATGCCTTTGACAGGAATTGTTGTGTTTCTTCTTTATTACCGCATTTCTGCCTGGAGTGACTGGGGAAAAATCTCAGGCTATATGGAAGTTTTATCCGCCGTCTCTCCCACACTTGCAGGAATCATCTGTGCCCTGGCGGCAGACCAGGAAAAGCAGGCGGGACATTTGCAGAATCTTCTTGGGGGGACAGAAAGCAGAATCCTTAATGTGGGGACAAAGCTGGGAATGTTGCTGCTGTGGAATCTGGCTGCTATGCTCCTGGCTGTGGCAGGATTTGGGGCGGGCTTTTGGCTCTGGGTTTCCGGATTAAGCCTGCCGGGAAGCTTTTACTTTGTTTTAACGGCGTTTTTGTGGCTGCCTCAGATTCTTTCTTACTGTTTTCATTTTTTTCTGGGACTGCGGTTTTCAAAAGGGGTTACAATTGGTGTGGGAATTGTAGAAAGTCTTTTGGCGTCACTTTTAATGACAGGTCTTGGGGAAGGCATCTGGCAGTATTTTCCCTGTGCCTGGGCAGGGCGTTTTACCAGGTACTATGTGTTGTATATCAATCAAAATATAAATGGTTTTCTCTTGACGGAACCGGTAAAAATGGGAATAATACTTATGGGAGTGTTCACTCTGGCAGGAATACTGCTGATATTTTCCTGGGTGCGCGTTTATGAAGGCAGCCAGGCGGAGGATTGAGGGGAAAGAATCATGGCGAAAATTCTGGCAGTAGATGATGATAATGCAATTTTAACATTAATTTGCCGTACACTGGAAAAGGACGGGCATATAGTAACGCCCTGCCAAAGTGCTGATGAAGTGAAAAAGTCATATTTAAGCTACTATGATTTGATTTTGCTGGATATTATGATGCCGGGAACAGATGGGATTGAATTTTGCCGTAATATCCGCAGCCAGGTGGATTGTCCGATTTTATTTCTGACAGCCAAAACAGAGGAGAGCAGTATTATGTATGGTCTTGGTTCCGGTGCCGATGATTATATCACCAAGCCTTTTGGAATCGGGGAACTGAGGGCGAGAGTGCAGGCTCATCTGCGCCGGGAAAAACGGGAGAAAACCCACGCGGTGCAGGTATCCGGGGTTAGGTTTGATTTAGCGGGAAAACAGGCCGAAGTGGAAGGCTCTTTGATATCATTGACAAAAAGTGAGTATGAAATCAGCGAGTATCTTGCTGTCAACCGCGGACAGGTATTTTCTAAGGAGCAGCTTTATGAGAAAATATTTGGATATGACAGGGAAGGTGATGTATCGGCAATTACGGAACACGTGAAAAATATACGTGCAAAGTTTGCAGGATGTGGACTGAATCCAATAGAAACAGTGTGGGGGATAGGATATAAGTGGAAGTAAAACAAAAAATAACATTACAATCTGTTTTTTGGCGTTTTCTTTTCTGGTTTTGTGCTATTGCCGGAGGGAATATTTTTATCTGTCTGGTGGTATTTTTGCTTCTTTCTTCAATGGGGATGGTATTACCGGCAAATTACGGAGAAAATATGCTGGAGGAGAACAGGGATAAGATTGAAAATGTCCGTATTGTGAGTGAAGAACTGATACCGGAGGGATGCCGTTATGGAGTTTTCAGCACAGATGGGGGGTTCCTTTATGGAAACATAGGATTGAAAATGCAAAAAGAGGTTTGGGAAGAGTATGAACAGGATGGCAGGGGAAACAGTCGTATAGGGTATTTGAAATATTTCCGGCGGGAAGGTGAAGTTTGTATTGCGGCATACCGTTTAAAGGCAGAGTTTACAAACCCGGTGCTTAAGAAGTGGCTGCCGGGGGCCCCTGAGACTTTTTTGATTCTGCTTTTGGTAATGTTTTTGATAGAGGTGGTTTTACTGATCCGGAGGTTTGGCCGTATCATTGGAAAAGAGTTGGAGACGGTGAAACTGGTGACTGAAAAAGTAAGGCTTCAGGATTTGGATTTTGAGAGGCCGGACACGAGAATCAGGGAAGTTGATGAGGTTATGGAGTCTTTGGCCGGGATGAGAGAGGCATTGGAATCTTCTTTAAAGAGCCAGTGGAAGATGGAAGAGATACGTAAACAGCAAATAAGGGCACTGGTACATGATATCAAGACCCCGCTGACTGTCATACGGGGAAATGCACAGCTTATGCAGGAGTCTGAATCGGCAGAGGAAAGCCGGGAATATGAAGATTATATTTTGCAGGAAACTGACAGGATAGAAGAATATATCAATACGCTTCAAAAGATGTTACAGTCAGAAGAGACTGTGCAGTTTCAGAGGGAAAAAGTGGATGTGAGACAGACGGCAGAAGCCTTTGCTGTCCGGGCAAAAATGCTGGCAGCAGGGAATCAGCAGAATCTGGATGTTGTAATTTTTTCCACTACAGCTTATATTAATAGTGACAGGCAGCTTCTCCTGAGAGCCTGGGAGAACCTGCTTTCCAATGCACTGGAATATACGCCGGCAGGAGGCGATATTTTAATTTCCATAAAAATGCAAGGCAAGAAGCTTGTGTTTATGATAGAAGACAGTGGACCTGGATTTACAGAGGAAGATATGTGCAGAGGAACGGAGCAGTTCTATCAGGGAGATAAAAGCAGGAATTCCCGGAGCCATTACGGTATGGGACTGTTTATGGTATCTTCGTTTATAAAGCAGCAGGGCGGGGACATGATATTGGGGAATTCCCCAAGGACAAAGGGTGCCCTCGTCCGACTGGAAATCAACATATAAGAAAGAGAGGAAAAGTGATGTTATTTATATGCTATCCAAAATGTACTACCTGTCAGAAGGCCAGGAAATGGTTGAATGCAAAGGGGATTCCTTATGAGGAGAGAGATATTAAGACACAAAATCCGAATAAAGAGGAATTAAAGGAGTGGTATCAGAAAAGCGGGCTGCCGCTGAAGCGTTTCTTCAACACCAGTGGAATGCTGTATAAAGAGCTTAAACTAAAAGACAGGCTTTCCGAAATGAGTGAGGAAGAGCAGCTTGAACTGCTTTCTACAGACGGAATGTTGGTAAAGCGGCCACTGGTAATAACGGACGAAGCTATACTTACCGGATTTAAGGAACAAGAGTGGGAAGAAAAATTGTAGAAGACAAAATTAATTTTTTATGATATTATTTCATTATAATTTAAGAAATTTGGGGGAAGTAAAATTATGACTGCTTCAATGCGTTTAAGATAAGCTGGTAATAAAAAGACAGAATGAATCTACGGTGGTAGACTTTTTTGTTGTGCTTATTTTTACAGTATTGAGCAATCCCTGTGATAAGACGTAGCCTCCCGGGCTATATCTTTCTTAGAGTTCTCGTATTGTATGCAGACCAAAGTCACATTGTGGATTTGGTCTGTATTTTTTATATAGCAGGAAACTGTGTTTTCTGTCTGTATGAAAATGTTTTGGTTAAACGGAAGGTTAGAGAGAAAATAGAAAGCAGGAGATAGAAAAATGGAAAAATATCATTGGAAACGTAAATTCTTTACAATATGGACAGGGCAGGCGGTATCTTTAATTACCAGTGCTGTCTTACAAATGGCAATTATTCTTTATATTACAGAAAGGACAGGCTCAGCTATGGTTCTATCCATAGCTTCCTTAGTTGGATTTCTACCCTATGCTCTTTTCGGGCCGTTCATAGGGGTACTTGTTGACCGTTATAACAGGAAGCTGATTATGATTAGTGCTGATTTAATCATTGCAGCAGCCGGTGCAATATTAGCAGTTGTTGCATCCTATATGGAGCTGCCGGTCTGGATGATTATGGTAGTACTTTTTATTCGAAGTATTAGTTCTGCATTTCATTCCCCCGCATTGAGTGCCATTACTCCACTTTTAGTGCCGGAAGAGAAGTTAACCAAATGTGCCGGTTACAGTCAGGCATTGCAATCTATCAGTTTCATTTTAAGCCCGATGGCAGCTGCACTTTTATATTCTGCCTGGGAATTAAACGCAATTATAGCGTTAGACGTGGCTGGTGCCGTGGTTGCCTGCATTACTTTAATATTCATCAAGATTCCTGAGCTTAATATAGAACCAAAAGATTTGGGGCATAATTTTATAAAAGAGATGAAAGACGGCTTTTTTATTTTAAAAGCAGACAAAGGATTATTTACCCTGCTGCTGATAGGCACTTTGTATATGTTTGTTTATATGCCGATTAATGCACTTTATCCGCTTATTACTATGGAATATTTCAGGGGAACACCTATCTATGTATCAATTACAGAAGTTGCTTATGCATCAGGCATGTTGGTGGGGGGAGTGCTGCTAGGTTTGTTGGGTGGATATAAAAAACGGGTGATACTAATAACGGTCTCTATTTTTATGATGGGTATTAGTTTAGCCGTCTCAGGATTGCTTCCCCGGAATGGTTTTGTTTTATTTACGGTATGCTGTCTGGTTATGGGACTATCCGTTCCTTTTTATGCAGGAGTACAGACATCTCTTTTTCAGGAAAAAATTAAACCTGAATTTTTAGGGCGTGTATTTTCCCTAACGGGAAGCATTATATCTCTGGCTATGCCTGTAGGTTTGATTTTGTCGGGCTTGTTTGCTGATAAGATAGGCGTAAATAACTGGTTTTTAATTTCCGGGATTTTAATTATTGGTATTGGCATAGCCTGCCCGCTTGTACCGGCTGTTAAAACACTAGATGAAAAGTAGCTGTGCGTTGACTGTTTTAAGCAGTTTGTGTAAAATATTTATAACAACATGGTTGAACGTGAGGGACAAGGAGGGGGTGGTTTTTAATGATTGAGAAATATTTCTTGTGAAAGATTTATTCAAAGATTATATTTGGAATAGAATTGCCGTTAAAAACTGACAAATACCTGTAGTAATAAGTATATTTGAAAACACATAAGAAAGGAAGATGCCCATTTGAGTGTAATTATATCTAAATTGAGAGAGGTTTTGTATTCTGTTTTACCGATTACGGCTATTGTAATCATACTAAATTTTACGCTGACACCTATTGATAATCTGGTCCTGATGAGATTCCTGATCGGTGCAGTCCTGATTATTATTGGATTGACTATATTTTTGTTTGGGGTTGATATAGGTATTACTCCCATTGGGAATACAATGGGAAGCGCAATGGTAAAGCCAAACAAGGTTTTAATAGTGGCAATTGCGGGGTTACTGCTTGGTTTCTTTATTTCGATTGCTGAGCCGGATCTCCATATACTGGCAGGACAAGTAGACGCGGTTACGTCAGGAGTGATTTCAAAAACGACGATTCTTGTCGTGGTATCCTTAGGTATTGCGATTATGTTATCTGTAGGTCTGAGCAGAATCGTTTATAATTTCCGGCTTCACAAGTTACTGACTATTTTATATGGCATTATTTTTATCTTTGCTATATTTACTTCTCCGGAATTTATGGCAATATCCTTTGATGCTTCCGGGGCGACAACCGGAGCATTGACGGTTCCATTTATTCTGGCTCTTGCAACAGGTGTCTCAAAGCTGAAAAAGGATAGCAAAGCTTCTGAGGAAGACAGCTTTGGTCTTGTTGCAATATCTTCTACAGGCGCAATTCTGGGTGTTATGATTATGAGTATCCTATCTAAAACAGATAAAATTACCGGCAGTCTTGAAAATGCCGGGACAGTATCATCATCAGTCATCTCACCATTTATTCATAAATTTCCTGCTATAGCAGGAGAAATAGCAATTGCGCTGGCTCCTATACTAATACTTTTTCTTGTATTTCAAAAGATCTCCTTTAAATTATCAAAGGCGGCAGTGAGAAAGATGTTATTTGGAATGTTGTTTACTTTCATTGGCCTGATTTTCTTCCTGGTAGGTGTAAATGCAGGTTTTATGGAAGTTGGGAGTATTGTAGGGTATCAACTGGCATCTATGGATAATCATGCATATGTTATTTTAGTAGGATTCATATTAGGTATGGTTACCATCCTTGCCGAGCCTGCCGTTTACGTATTAACTCACCAGATAGAGGATGTTACAAGCGGATATGTGAGAAGAAAGGTAGTTATGGTTTCGCTGGCCCTGGGAGTGGCTTTGGCGGTTGCATTATCTATCATAAGAATCTTGATTCCAGAAATACAATTGTGGCATTATCTATTGCCGGGGTATATCATTTCAGTAGCAATGTCATATTTTGTTCCTGAGTTGTTTGTAGGTATTGCATTCGATTCGGGCGGAGTTGCATCAGGACCAATGACTGCTACATTTATTTTGGCATTTGCACAAGGTGTGGCTGAATCCATAGAAGGTGCAAACGTTTTAGTAGATGGATTTGGAATTATTGCAATGGTTGCAATGACTCCGTTAATTGCATTGCAAATCTTAGGTTTTATCTTTAAAATAAAGTCTAAAAAGGGAGGAATGGATTATAATGGATGATAGATCCGGAGCATTTGACATTGAGTTAATATGTGTGATTGTAAATTTTGGTTTGGGCAGTAAGGTAATAAAATCAGCCAAACATCATGGGGTTTCCGGAGGGACAATCACATTGGGAATAGGATCTGTGCACAGCCGCATTTTGGATTTTATCGGACTTTCTGATATAAGAAAAGAGATTGTCTATATGGCTGCTGAGAAGGAAACTGCTTATGAGGCTTTGGAAGAGCTTAATAAAGAGTATCAATTTAACAAACCAAATCACGGAATTGCTTTTACAACATCTATTTGCGGTGTTTTGGGAACAAAGCGTATTATGTGTAAGCATAAAAAGGATGAAAGAGGTGCAGACAATATTATGTATCATATTATTACAGTGATTGTAGATAAAGGAAAAGCTGAAGACGTTATTACTGCAGCTACAGAAGCAGGGTCCAAAGGAGGCACTATTATTAATGCCCGTGGGTCGGGGGTTCATGAAACAAGCAAATTGTTTTCTATGGATATTGAGCCGGAGAAAGAAATTGTTATTATTCTGTCAGAGGCAGATAAAACAAATGAAATTGTCTCTTTGGTAGGAAAGAATTTGAAAATAGATGAACCAGGTAATGGTATTATTTATGTCCAGAATGCAAATAGAACCTATGGTATTTATAAATAGTGGTGCCTTATGTATAAAATTTTAATCATTGAAGATGATCAGACGATTGCAAAAACGATAGAGTCCCACTTGAGAAAGTGGGACATAGAAGCACGTTGTATTGAGGATTTTAAGAATGTCCAGGAAACGTTTATCTCATTTGAGCCCCAGCTTGTACTTCTGGATATTCTGCTTCCTTTTTATAACGGTTTTTATTGGTGCACCCAGATCCGGTCCGTATCAAAAGTACCAATTATATTTCTTTCCTCTGCCAGCGATAATATGAACATCGTAATGGCCATGAATATGGGCGGAGATGATTTTATTGAGAAGCCCTTTGATTTGAATGTACTGACTGCGAAGATTCAGGCATTGCTGCGAAGAACCTATTCATTCCAGGGTCAGCTTCATGTACTGGAGTATAAAGGGGTTATCCTGAATAGGAATGACGCGTCACTTATCTTCCAGGATAAGAAATTGGAATTAACGAAGAATGACTTTAAAATTCTTCAGCTTCTCATGGAAAATGCAGGAAAAATTGTCAAACGTGAGAGGATTATGGAGCATCTGTGGGAGAGCGATGAATTTATAGATGACAATACTTTGACTGTTAATATCACCAGGCTTCGCAGAAAGCTGGAGAGAATTGGGATTGACGGTTTTATTACAACAAAGAAAGGAATTGGATATCTGGTGGAATGAAGAGAAAATTAGGCTCTTATTTAAAATCGAGAGGCGGATACTTGATTTTGTATTTTCTTTTTATAGGAGTTTTCCGGTGTGTTCTGTATTTGTATGATGTCAGACAGGATGCACTGGATTATGCTGTCCTTTTGACGGCAGCTCTGTTAGTGGGAGCAGGAGGGATAGATTTTATTATTTACTGCCGTCATCTTGAACGGGTAGAGGAAGCCCTTAAAGCCTGCCCCTATGAACTTAGAGTGATGCCTCCTTCAGGCGAACTGGCAGAGCTGTTTTATCAGGAGAAGCTGCGGCAGTTGTTTCATTACAAAGAAGAATTGGAAACAGATACTAGAATCAGCAGGCAGGAAATGCTGGATTACTATAGTTTGTGGGCGCATCAGATTAAGACTCCCATTGCAGCTATGCAGCTTTTGCTTCAGTCATTTGATGAGGGCGGGATAGAAGAGGAGGGTGCTGGATTTATCCGTCCGATGAAAATGGAACTGTTCAAGACAGAGCAATATGTGGAAATGGTGCTTTCCTACCTGAGAATGGAGGATATGTCCTCTGATCTGACACTGCAGTGGTATGAAATTGACGATATTGTGCGCCAGGCTGTACGCAAATACTCTCAACTATTTATATTAAAGAAAATCCATCTTAATTATAAAAAATGTGAGGGAATGGTTCTTACTGATGAAAAATGGCTTCTGCTTGTTATAGAGCAGCTTTTGTCAAATGCCTTAAAATATACTCAAAAAGGCACAATTTCTATTTACATGGAACCAGGCAGGGAATGTTTGCTCGTGATAGAAGATACCGGGATAGGAATTCAAAATGAAGACCTACCGAGGATATTTGAAAAGGGATTTACAGGCTACAATGGCAGAAGAGATAAAAAATCTACGGGAATCGGACTTTACCTGTGCAAATCTGTATGTGCAAAACTAAACCATAGTATCAGTTTAAAGTCAGAGGTAGGAAAAGGAACAAAAGTAAGTTTAGATTTACACCGGAAACCATTGAGAATAGAATAGTAACAAAAACTTTTAATTATGTTGTTTTAACAACATAAAAAAGGCTCCAAATCACGTAGACTCTGTTTATGCAAAAGAAAATAATTGTAGAAATGAAAGGAGTTATTGAACATGGAGAATAAAATGTTTTGTTTTCAATGTCAGGAAACCGTTGGATGTACAGGATGTACGAAAGTCGGAGTCTGTGGAAAGACATCAAAGACTGCAAATCTGCAGGATTTATTGGTGTATGTATCACGTGGATTAAGCGAGATTACTACACAGCTTAGAAAAGAAGGAGCTGATGTTGCAAAAGATGTAAATACACTTGTGACAGAGAACTTATTTACTACAATCACCAATGCAAACTTTGATGATGAAGCAATTCTCAAAAGAATTGAGAAAACTGTTGATGTTATCAAGAGCCTGAGAGGTGAAGTGAAAGATCAGTCTGTCCTTACAGATTCTGCATTGTGGGACGGAAGCGGCGACTGGGAAGAGAAAGCATCTCAGGTAGGTGTTATGGTTACTGAGAATGAAGATATCCGCAGTTTGAGAGAGTTGGTTACATACGGATTGAAAGGCATGGCAGCTTATTTGTATCATGCAGAAGATCAGGGTCAGGTATTCCCTGAGATTGAAGCATTTTTACAGGAAGCCCTGGCAAAAACAAGAGACGACAGTCTGAGCGTAGATGAACTGATTGCTTTGACTCTGGAAACAGGAAAATTCGGTGTAGACGCTATGGCTGCTCTGGACAGCACTAACACAAGTGCTTATGGAAATCCTGAGATTACATCAGTACCTATCGGTGTTCGTAACAATCCTGGTATTTTGATTTCTGGGCATGACCTTCGTGACCTGGAGATGCTTCTGGATCAGACAGAAGGAACAGGCGTAGATGTATATACACATTCAGAAATGCTTCCGGCACATTACTATCCAGCATTTAAGAAATATTCTAATTTCGCAGGAAACTATGGAAATGCATGGTGGAAGCAAAAAGAAGAGTTTGAAACTTTCAACGGGCCGGTTCTGTTTACAACCAATTGTATCGTACCACCGAAAGACAGCTACAAAGACAGAATTTACACAACAGGTGCGTCAGGATTTGCTGGATGTACACATATTGTAGCAGATGAAAACGGACACAAAGATTTTAGCGCAATCATTGAGCACGCAAAGAAATGTCAGCCGCCGGTAGAAATTGAGAGCGGAGAAATCGTTGGTGGATTTGCACACAATCAGGTAATCGCACTGGCAGATAAAGTTGTAGATGCTGTAAAAGCAGGAGCTATCAAAAAGTTCGTTGTTATGGCAGGATGTGACGGAAGAGCAAAATCACGTGACTACTATGCTGATTTTGCAAAAGCATTGCCACAGGATGCAGTAATTCTTACAGCAGGATGTGCAAAATACAGATACAACAAGCTGAACCTTGGGGATATAGGTGGAATTCCGCGAGTACTGGATGCAGGACAGTGTAATGACTCCTACTCATTGGCAGTAATCGCGCTGAAATTAAAAGAAGTATTCGGATTAGACGATATCAATGACCTGCCAATTATTTACAATATTGCATGGTATGAGCAAAAAGCAGTTATCGTTCTGTTAGCCCTTCTGTATCTTGGCGTAAAGAACATCCATTTAGGACCAACATTGCCGGCATTCTTATCACCGAATGTAGCAAATGTACTGGTAGATACCTTTGGAATCGCAGGTATTACAACAGTAGAAGATGACATAAAATTATTCTTCGCATAGAGAGATTTAAAGAACGGACTTTGCAAAGCAGGGTCCGTTCTTTTTTTATGTAATAGGGAAGTGCTTTTCCTATTACATAAAAACCCTCCGGGGATCGCACTGCGGCGTCAAGGAAGATGTTGCTATCGCAACTCGCCCCAGGCGGAGAATCTCGCAAGCGAGATTCTTTCTTATATAATAGGAAACTGCGCGTTTCCTATTATATAAAAACCCTCCGGGGGATCGCACTGCGGCGTCAAGGAAGATGTTGCTATCGCAACTCGCCCTAGGCGGAGAATCTCGCAAGCGAGATTCTTTCTTACAAAATTGTAAGGATTTTTCCTGATTTTGAAAGCTAAGGTTATGGATTGACCCGGCATGAATGCATTATAATAAGTGTGCAGACAGAAAATAGGTAAAGATGAAAGGCGGAAAAACGGATGTCGTTATTAGATGTTAAAAATGTAAAAAAAATTTATACCACCAGGTTTGGCGCAAATCAGGTACAGGCTCTTGCAGATGTGACCTTTTCTGTGGAACCACAGGAATATGTGGCAATCATGGGGGAATCCGGGTCAGGAAAAACCACCTTATTGAATATACTCGCGTCACTGGATAAACCTACCGGAGGGAAGGTTCTTCTGAAAGGAAGAGATTTAAGTACGATAAAGGATAGGGAAATGGCAGCTTTTCGGAGGCAGAATCTGGGATTTGTATTTCAGGATTTCAATCTTCTGGATACCTTTTCCTTGGAGGATAATATCTATCTGCCTCTTGTCCTTGCAGGGAAAAAATATGAAGAAATGAATCAGAGGCTGCAGCCCATTGCTAAACAGCTTGAAATCACCGAATTGCTTAAGAAATTCCCATATGAAGTGTCCGGCGGGCAAAAACAAAGGGCCGCAGTTGCACGTGCACTGATTACCAGGCCCCAGTTGATTCTTGCAGATGAACCTACGGGGGCTCTTGATTCCAGAGCATCGGAGGAGTTAATGAATCTATTTACGAAAATGAATCAGGACGGGCAGACGATTCTTATGGTTACCCACAGCGTCAAAGCTGCCAGCAGTGCCAATCGAGTCCTGTTTATCAAAGATGGTCAGGTTTTCCACCAGATATACCGGGGGAATTTATCAAATGAAGAAATGTATCAGAAAATTTCCTCAGCACTGACTGTCCTGACAACAGGAGGTGAGAAATAAGATGTTTTATTTAAAACTTGCACTTACAAACCTCAAAAAGAACGGGAAGACCTATGTTCCCTATTTACTGACCTGTGTACTGACAGTTATGATGTTTTATGTCATGAGTGCGATTTCAAGAAATGAAGGTCTGGATCAGATGCCAGGGGCAGGCTCTATGAAAACAATTCTCGCATGGGCAGCAATAATTACTGGAATCTTTTCTGCGGTTTTTCTTTTTTACACAAACAGCTTTTTGGTAAAACAGAGGAAAAAGGAGTTTGGCTTATACCAGGTCCTTGGTATGGACAAAAGGAACCTGGCAAAAATGATGAAGTGGGAGACAATCCTGACTGTTATTTTTAGTCTAACAGCCGGATTGCTGGGAGGAGTACTGCTTGGCAGGCTTATGTTTTTGATTCTGCTGAAAATAATACATTTTCCAGTCTCTCTGAAATTTGCAGTGGAATCACAGGCCCTGATTCATACAGTGATTTTATTTTTGGCAATCTTTTTTGTAACACTGCTTTTTAATTTACTGCAGGTACAGACGGCAAATCCCATAGAGCTGCTTCATGGAGGGAATCAGGGAGAGAAAGAACCCAAAACCAAATGGCTGCTGACCCTGATAGGGGTGGTTACTCTGGGAATTGGATATTATATTGCCCAGACAACAGATGCTCCTCTGACAGCACTTACTAAATTTTTTATTGCTGTGATTTTGGTCATTATCGGTACCTACGCTTTATTTATGGCAGGAAGCATTGCATTTTTAAAAAATTTGAAAAAGAACAAAAAGTTTTACTATCAGACCAAACATTTTACTTCCGTGTCGGGCATGATTTACCGGATGAAACAGAATGCGGTGGGGCTTGCAAATATCTGTATTATGAGTACGATTGTACTGGTACTTATCTCAGTTTCCGTATCCCTTTATGCAGGGATGGAAGATATTATGGATACCCGTTTTCCCACTGATTTCAGGGCAGATATTTATAATACGGAGGAAGAAAACCTATCAAAGGTGGAATGGATTATAGAAGAAGAAATGCAAAAAGCCGGGATAGAATCCACTGACAGGATTTCATACAGGTCAGGCAGGCTTGCCGCTGTCTGGGATAAACAAGAGGAGAGACTGTTACTGGATCAAAGTAATACGGATGTATCTTATGTAACAGAAGATTTCCGTTCTGTAATGATGATTCCTCTCTCTGATTTCAATAAAATGGAAGACGAAAATATCACACTGGAGGAAGATCAGCTTTTGGTCTATATGCCGGGGGAGAAATTTGACTCTGATAAAATAATGCTCCAGGATAAAGAATACCAGGTTAAGCAGGTACTGGAAGAGATGAAAATAGAGAGAAACAATATGTCCTATGTGTTAAAGACAGTTTACCTGATTGTAGATGATACGGAACAAATCACACAGATGCTCGGTCAATATGGATTCAAGGGTGACAGTATCACATATTCGGATATGTTTAACCTAAAAGGGGATGAAAAAGCGGTTGAGTCAGCCATGCAGCATATGAAGGAACGTTTGGCAGGAGAAATGCAGGAATATACAGTAGAGTACAGGGCGGCTTATAGCCAGGAATTTTATGCCTTGTACGGAGGCTTTTTGTTTCTTGGAATTTTTGTCGGCGCCCTCTTTTTAATGGCAACGGTTCTGATTATTTATTATAAACAGATATCTGAAGGGTATGATGACCGGGGCCGGTATCAGATTATGCAGAAAGTTGGGATGAACCTCAAGGAGGTAAAGAGCTCCATCAGGAGTCAGGTGCTTACCGTCTTTTTCCTTCCGCTGGCGGCGGCAGTTATTCATGTGGCTGTGGCATTCAAAGTTGTGACAAAACTTTTGGCAGTATTAAATTTGGTAAATGTACATTTGTTTTTGATATGTACCATTGGAACAGTAGGCATATTTGCCATATTCTATGTAGTGATATTCTTAGTAACCTCCAGAGAATATTATAACATTATAAAAGATGGCTCCGCTTCTATATAGACGGCGATTAAATCGCCGTCTGCACCGAGCACGGTCGCTTTGCGGCAAAATACCACTTCGTGCGAGTGTGCATCCGCCGGAGGCAGTTATATATTCGGTGATGTTTAATCACCGAATATATAACTAAAGGCGGGGTAACATCTTTATCCCAGAGAATACTCTGGGTATGCCTCATTTTTTAGGGGTAAATAGAATACGGAGAATCAAGATAATCATCAATACACCTGATATGGAATATCCGAGAAAGCTTATCCAGGGTATGCCGAACCAAAGAGGAATCGTTGGGATATCTGCAATAAGGCCGGAACCGATAAACATTGCACCAGAGAGGAGACTCAGAATAAACCGGTTGGCTATTTTTGTGATACCCAAGCGGATTTCCTCAGAATCAGACACCTGCAGGTTGAGCTGCGCCTGCCCGTTTTTTGTGATGTTAAGCAGGTCTGAAAGCTGGACAGGAATATCCAGGGACTTGTCCAGAGAAGCATATAGTTGCCGTCCTTTACGGGTCAGCAGCTTCTTTGCATCCAAGTCTTTTAACAGAAGGGAAGACATATGAACAGAAAGTATTTCCAGGATGTTTACCTCAGGAGAACAGATGGCCAGTGTCCCTTCCATAGTAATCATACTGCGGCTGAGCAAAGTGATATCCGGGGTGATAGCGAGCCTGTGTTCTTTTACAAGGGAGAGCATTCTTTCCAGTAAATCCCCCAGCCTCATAGTGCCGAAATCTACGGACATGTACCTGCCTAAAATATCATCTATATCAGTATACAGCCGTGCGTGGTTTATTCTGTCCTGAGGCTCCCCAAATGCCAGCAGTACATTCTTTAGAGAATAGATATCATGCTCCAATATAGCTGTAATGGCATTTTTTAACAGCCTTTTACTGTGTTCCGTCAGCCGCCCTGTCATGCCAAGGTCCAGCCATGCAATCTGTCCTCCTGCAATCCAAAGATTACCAGGATGGGGGTCCGCATGGAAAAATCCATCTTCCAGTATTTGTTTACAGTAGTTTTCGGCCGCTTTTTGACCGATTTCAGTCATATCATATCCCAGTTCTTCCAGGCGTTTTACCTCATCAATCTGGATTCCATCCACATAATCCATTACGAGAAGCCTTGGGGTGGTCAGGTTATGAAATACCTTTGGACAGGTTACATAGGTAATATCTTTCTGATTTGTATAAAATAAATCCAGGTTTGCGGCTTCCTGAATGAAATCCACCTCTTCCTGTGTTGTTTTCCAAAGTTCATCCAGAATGGTTCTGAAATCGATTAAATCCTCCGTGCCCATTGCCAGCTTTAATATACCCACAGCTCTTTTCAGGAGAACAATATCATTCTGCATTATTTTCTTGATGGAGGGACGCTGGATTTTAATCACAACTTTTGTGCCATCCCTGAGAATGGCAGGATGAACCTGTGCAATGGATGCCGATCCAAGAGGAGTCTCATCAATCCATGAAAAGATATTTTCAGCAGTATCTTTTAGCTCCTCCTCAATAAGCGAGGATACGACAGAATAGGGGAGAGGCTTTACTTCAGTGCGCAGTTTTGTAAGCTCCCGGCAGTAAACTTCCGGGAGCATATCGGAGCGCATAGACATAATCTGTCCAAGCTTTACATAAGTAGGGCCTAAGTCCTCCAGTATTTCCCGGAGTTTGGCAGGGGTTATACCACGTGTAAGCCGGTGCCTTCTCAGAACCCCAAGAATCTCCTGCAACCTCTTTCGGGAAGCTGGGGATTTGGTATCATTTGGTGCCTGGGTTAGGTTTGCTTCATTCATAAATAATCCTGTAGTTAATGTTCTTCTGAGTCAGAGATGCCTTCCGGATTTTCGGCCGGGGTATCGGTGGAGCCGGGAACAGAAACTTCCTCTTCAGGCTCTTTGGCAGCAGCCTTTTCTACCTGGGCAATTTTTTCTTTCAGGGCTTCCAGTTCTTCAGGCTGCATATGATCCACTGCAGCCAGGGCATCCTTATATTCCCTTACCACAGTAACGGATACATGCTCTTTTACTTTTTCTCTTACATTCTGCTTGAGTTCTTCGTTAAGAACCTTTCCCTGCTCGACTGTAATCTCTCCTTTTTTAACCAAATTATCCACTACATCTTTTGCTGTCTCGGCTGTTGTGGCAACAGCGCCTACACCAGCGAGAAATATTTTTTTCAAACCTTCATTAAATTCCATAATCCTACCATCCTTTCTACTGCGCAGCAAATCATTCATGCGTACTTCTTAAACTGTTAATATTTAAGAATATTATACTTATTATACCACAAAACGGACGGATGACTTCTTAAAATTTTATAATCTTGCAGGATATGTCACGCATCTAAAAGAAGTAAGTATGAGATATTGTTTTTGATGGCATTCCATATTGAAATCTCCTCTTGCTTAAATGTCCATGACCCTTTATGATGGAAAGGAGAAGAATGGTAATAGGAGGAGTTATGATACGGGAATTAGAATTAAAAGACAGGGATTTATATTTGAAGATGGCACATGATTTTTATCATTCACCGGCAGTGCTGCATCCAATACCCGACTCCTATATGGAGCGGACTTTTGAAGAATGCATGAAGGGTGGAATTTATGCAAAGCTTTATATCCTGGAATGCGAGGGTGAGCCGGCAGGCTACGGATTGGTTTCTAAAACATTTTCCCAGGAAGCCGGCGGCTGTGTCTGCTGGCTGGAGGAGCTTTATATTATGGAACAATACCGCGGCAAAGGGCTGGGCAGTGAATTTTTTGCCTACCTGGAGCAGAACAGGGAAGAGGATGTAAAAAGATTCCGTCTGGAAGTAGAGGAAGACAACACAAGGGCAAAGGCACTTTATGAAAGACTGGGATATAAAAGCATGGCATATCATCAGATGGTAAAAGAATTTTAATTACAGTTCAGAATGGAATCCAGCTTATGGCCGAGCTGTAACACAATACGCTAAAGGAGGAATATTAGTATGACAAAAGCAGGAGAAAGAAAAGTAGAGACAATAGAACGGGCGAATGGAGGAGCAGGATTTCTCATGAAGGAGGCGCTGCTTACTCCCGAGCAGCTGGGAAGCCATTGTAAAATGTTTTCCAAAGTAACTCTCAAACCTAACTGTGAACTGGGGCATCACGAGCATCATGGAGAGACGGAAGCATATTATATCCTGTCCGGCAAAGGGATGTATGATGATAACGGCAATGCAGTTCCGGTAGAGGCAGGAGATGTTACATTTTGCGAAGATGGAAAAGGGCATGGAGTTAAAAATACAGGGGATGAAGATTTGGTGTTTGTGGCTCTGATATTAAAATAATGTGAGGTTTCAACCTTAAAGCCTCGAATGGATAGGGGGGGCATAAATAATCAATAACCCCCAATCTTCTTTTAAGCGAGAGCTTCCCGCAAAATATTTAAGAGATGTGTATTATCATCAGGATTCATGATACAAAAGCGTACGTATTCACCTTCCAGGCATTGGAAGGAAGAACAGTCGCGTATCATGAGTCCTTTTTTTATGCAGGATTCAAAGATGTCAAAGGCTGTGGTATTGTCTTTGTGTATTTGAATCAGGATAAAATTGGCTGCTGCATCGTAGACGGTGATATGAGGAAGGCGGCGCAGTTCTTCCAGCATCCGGGTTCTCTCAGAGAGAATAAGCTCTCTGGTTTTTTGAATGTATCTAGTGTCCTGAAGCATAAGCTCACCTGCAAAAGCTCCGATACTGTTCAGAGACCAGGGAATCTGGTGTTCCTTGATTCCTTCAAGGAGAGGGTGGCTGCTGGTTACTCCGTAGCCAAGGCGCAGGCCGGGAGCAGCAAAGAACTTGGAGACTCCGCGCAGGATGATGAAATTATCAAAAACTTTTACCAGCGGCATGGCGGTAGCCTGGGAAAGAACCGGGGCAAATTCTACATAGGTTTCATCAATCATAACAAAGGTTCCGGTTTCTTTACACACATCAAGAATCTGCCTCATCTCTTCTGTTGAAATAACAGAGGAGGTGGGATTATTAGGGTTACATATGATGAGCAGGTCATAACGGGCCTGCAGTCTTTTTAGAAAATCCGGGATATCCAGACGGAAAGTGGTACCGGCGTCCAGATGATAGTACTCCTGAGTATTACCGCCCAAGGAAAGTTCCCTGGCATACTCAGAATAGGTGGGACCTAAAATCAAGGTCTTTTTCGGATGCATCTGTTCTATAAGCAGAGAGATGAGTTCAGTGGATCCATTTCCTACCAGTACATGGGAGGGCGAAACCTGACAGTAATTTCCGATAACATGGCGCAGAGAGGTATATTCTCTGTCCGGATAGGAGGAGATAATGTCAAGACGACGGGCCACCTCTGCTTTTACGTTTTCAGAGAGCCCGAGGGGATTTACATTTGCGCCGAAATTAATAATGGAATCTTTCGGAATCCCGTAGTGCTCTGCGATTTTTTCCAGGTCGCTCCCGTGAAATTCTGGTCTTGTATTCATGTATACAATCTCCTTTCAAATTCTTTTATTCACCCGTTGCAAGAAATGCTATAAAGATGCTATAATTGAGTGTAGTGATTTTACTTGCCCGCAAAGGGGAATCACAAACGTCAGAGTGAAAAATTTATTTTTCATTTTCTATTATAGCGTGCTTATAAAAAAATGCAACGAAAGAAACATGAGTAGGTGACGAACTTGAAGAATAAGATTAAACGTCTTTCCAAAGGAGATTTCCACATTCCACAGCCAGAGATTATTTTCCCGGAGACGCGGATTATTATGCGTGTCGGAGAAGGGGAAATGTATAAAGGAAGTTTTTCCTTACAGAATCAGGGTGAGGGGACAATCAGAGGGCTTGTATATCCCTCTTCTTATCGTGTCCATTGTGAGGAACAGGGCTTTGATGGAAACCCGGTTAATATCTATTATACATATGATGGCTCAGGGCTGGTTCCCGGGCACGTGGAACATGGCAAGTTTACGATTGTCTGCAACGGAGGTGAGTATGACGTTGCATTTACGGCAATTATTGAAAAGCCCTTTGTTATGACAAGTTATGGAAAAGTGCAGAGCCTGGAAGATTTTAAGAAGCTTTCTTTCCGTGATTCAGCGGAGGCTGAGAAGCTGTTTCGTTCCAGAGATTTCTATGAGATATTAAAATACGAGGACAAGCGTATTCAGGCACTTTATGATAATATGCGAAAATGGGAGCTGGACCAGCAGGCACTTGAGGAGTTCCTGGTGGGCTGCAAGCAGAAAGAAAAGATATTCCTGACGCTGGAGGAGGAGAGCCGTGCTTTTATGGAAGTGCCGGAGGCACGGAAAGAGACTCTTACGGTGAAGAAGAACACGTGGGGATATCTTTCTATTGATGTACGTACAGTAGGGGATTTTCTGACTGTAGAGCACCCTAAGATTTCTACGGAGGAATTTATTGGAAATTCATACCGGTTAGAGTACATTATTACAACAGAACATCTACACAAAGGAAGCAATTTTGGACAGATTGTAATTGAGACGCCTTATGAAACCCTTATTTATGAGATTGTAGTAGAGAAGGATGTGAGGCGGGACGAAGAATACCGTGCTTCGGACATGGAGTTTGCCAGTATTATAAAACGGTATCTGACCTATGAGGCAGGCCGGATTGACCTGAATACATGGACGGATGAATCGCTAAAGAAGATTGAACATCTGAGGGACGGAGACAACAAAAACGAATTGTATTTGCTTGTCCATGCCCATATTTATTTGATTGGCAAACGCTTTGAGGAAGCCAAATTAGTTCTGGAATCCTACAATTATAACCGGTTTGCCATTGGCAAAAATGTGGAAATGAGTTCCTACTATTTGTATCTTACCACATTGCTGAGCAATGATTCCATCGGACAAAGACGAGTGGCTGAGGAGCTGTCCAAGTCTTACATGAAACATCCGGAAAACTGGATGATTCTTTGTATGCTGGTGAATGTGGATTCAGAATACAAAATTTACAGTGAGCGCCTGCGTGCATTAGAGCGTCAGTTTTATGAGGAGAAAACACACAGTATCTGGTTTTATATGGAAGCCTTCAAGTGTTTCCGCGATAAGAGTTCTTCCTTAAAAAAACTGGGTGCATTTGAGGTACAGGTGCTGCATTTTGCGGCAAAATATAAGCTTATGACAAAAGAGCTGGCATTGTATACGGCAAACCTGGCAAGCCAGCTGAAAAAATTTGATAAACACCTCTATGAGGCGCTGGTGCTGTCTTATAAGATGTATGAGGAATATATGATTCTTACTGCTATCTGCACATTGCTGATTAAGGGGAATTGTATAGGGCACAGTTATTTCAAATGGTATGAGAAAGCTGTGGAATCAGAGCAGAAGATTGCACAGTTATATGAATATTATATGGCGTCTATTCAGGAAAACCATTTCCATAAGGCGCTGCCAAGGTCGGTATATCTGTATTTTATGCATGGAAACATGCTGGACTACAGGAAATGTGCGCTGCTGTATTCAAATTTGATTACCCATGAAGATGAATCCAGTGAAATCTATGCCCATTACAGGGATGAGATGGAGGCGTTTGCATGGAATCAGCTGGAAAGACGTCATGTTGATGAGCGGCTCCGCATTATTTATAAACGTTTTATCGTGGAAGGTGCCATGAATACGGAGCGTATCAAAGCCCTGTTTGACATCTGCCATGCTTACGAAATTACAACTAAAATACCAAATATGAAGTTTATTTATGTTATAGCAGATGACGGAAATATTGCACAGAGGGTACCTTATACAGAGAAAGGAGCCCAGGTTTTCCTGTATGCAAAGACCGACAGACTTGTATGGGAGTCAAAGGATGGAAGACACTATACAGATTCCATACCTTATGAGAGCCGGCGCCTGTTTTATGAACTCCGTTATATGGATATGTGTAAAAAGTATCTGAACAGTATGCGCATGAACTGGCAGAAAGAAGAGGAGGAGACTCTGAATCTGGAAGTTGTCAGAGAAAAGGGTGTTGAAGGCTACGCGGAGGAAGAGTTATTCAGTCTTTGCAGCAGAACCATTCGGGAAAATAACTATGAGAATGATGACTTCCTGACTTATATCTGCTTCGAATTGTTTAAAAAGGGACATTATGACAAAGTGATTTTGACCTATCTCGCCAACTATTACTGCGGTGCAACTGTGGATATGAAGAGGCTTTGGAGAGAGGCAAAAGAATATGAAGTACATACCCATAAGCTGGCAGAGCGGATTTTGACACAAATGCTGTTCTCAGAAGAGTTATTTGCAGAGGTACAGATATTCGAAGAGTATTATGCGGAAGGTGCATACTTCAGACTTCAGCAGGCATATCTGGCTTATATGTCCAGAGGTTATGTAGTGGAAGACAGGAAGATCGGCAAGAGCATTATTGATATCATATGCAGGGAATATGAAAAGGGAGAAGATACGATTGATATCTGCAAGATTGCGGTATTGAAGTATTATTCTAACCGTGAATATAATTCTATGATACGCAAGACGCTGAAGAAGTTTTTGCAGGAGCTTAGCGGAAAACAAATCTATTTTCCGTTTTTCCTTGCTTATGAGAAGGAATGGCTCATAGAACTCCAGCTCTGGGATAAGACACTGATAGAGTATAAAGGTCAGAAAGGCAGCCGTGTTATGCTTTATTATCAGCTTCAGAAAGGTGATTCTGAGGAGGTAGACTACTCAATGGAAGTTCTGACCCCAATGTATGAAAACCTGTATGTGAAAAAGTTTGTTCTTTTCGCCAATGAAAAGTTAAAGTATTATTTTAAGGAAATCATTGACGGAAATACATACCGGAGCAATAAGGAAACTTGTGTAAAAGAAGTAAAAGTTGGAGAATCCGGCAGGTATGGGTGTCTGAATGATATCCTTCTGAGTGATGGCAAAGAAAAAGAGGCAAAGATGAAGACCTATGCAGCAGAAGACGCAATCGCAGCACATATGTTTGAACAATATTAAGCGAGACCGATAGTGATTAGCGAAACATTGAACACTTGGCGAGGTTTTTCACGAGCCTAGTGAGAAAGTTCACCCTTGCGGTGTGTGTTTTCGAGCTTAGCACGCAGGTCGTTCTTTGAGATTGGCGAGGTTTTTCACGAGCTTAGCGAAAAGAACTTCCTTGGCCGGTAGTGATTAGCGAAACATTGAACACTTGGTGAGGTCTTTACGAGCCTAGCGAAAAGAACTTCCTTATTACGGAAATAGAGAAGGAGACCTGTAATGGGACAAGGCAACATAATTGGATATGAAATAAATGATAAGACCTGCCAGATCAGCTTTTATAATGAACAGCAGCTTGAGCCGGAAACCCTTGAAGTGGACTCGGACAATTATCAGATTCCTCTGATTATTGGCAAGCTGAGGGACACCTGGGCTTATGGGAAAGAGGCAAAGCGTCTGGTTACCATTAAGGAAGGCTTTACGGTAACCCGGCTACTGGATAAAAGCCTGGCGGGGGAGAAGATTGAATTCGGGGAAGAGACTTATGAAGCTGTATGGCTGCTTTCTAAGTTTATTCAGATGTCACTTCAGTCTTTTCCGCAGATAGAAGGGATTGTATTCAGTGTTCCGGAGCTGACCGAGGAACTGGCTCAGCTTCTGCGGGGCATTGCGGTACGGATGAATATTGATAAGAGACATATTTTTATCCAGGATTACAAGGAAAGTTTTTGTAATTATCTGTTTTACCAGCCTAAAGAGCTGTGGCAGTATGAAGCAGCTTTGTTTTGCTGCGACAGAAATGAAATCAAAGCATTTATGCTTCGCCGGCTGAAGCCCGGACTGGGAGGCGGCAAGACGACCTTTGTTACGGTGGATGAGGTGGCAAGTGCCCATATGAAGGAGCTGGCTGCTGTGTATCCGGTTTTAAATGAGGATAAGGCCAGAGAAGCAGACACCAGGTTCTGTAAATTCATTGAGGGTGTATTCGATAAGCGGATTGTTTCTTCTGTTTTTCTGACGGGAGAAGGGTTTGAAAATAACTGGTATCCTACATCCCTCAGAGTATTATGTAACGGCAGAAGGGCATTTATTGGAAATAATCTTTATAGTAAGGGTGCCTGCTATACGGCGTACAGGAAGATGTTCATGCACATTGAAGACCCGGTATACCTGTCGGAAATGAAACTGACAGACCAGATTACGGTTAATATGCGGGTGGACGGACAGGAAATGTGGTATCCAATTGTCTCCTGGGGAGCGCATTGGTATGAGTCAAATAATCAGTGGGAAGTACTGCTGGAGGATGTGGAGGATATCGAACTGCATGTGGAGTCACTGGTTCAGGGAACACTGAAGACTGAAGTGATTTCTCTAAAAAACTTCCCGAAAAGAGGGGAATATTCCATGCGGCTTCAGATTGAGACCCTGTTTTTGGATGAAAAGACGTGTAAGATTACAGTGAGAGATGTAGGGTTTGGGGAGTTTTTCCTGCCTACTGATTTTCAGGAGGAGAAGATTATACATTTAGGAGGCAACGATGGGAAGTTTAATTCTCTGTCATGACAGACATGCGACGCATCCTTATGAAATTACGAGGATTCACTGCAAGATATTTACAATTGAAGAATTATGTTACTATCTGTGCAATAATCTCTACCTGGTTGATTACACAATTATGAACGAGCAGCTCTGTACCTGGCTGGAAGAGGAGATTGGGATGCCGGAGCTGGCCAAGAATTTGAGAGATGTTATCCGGATGCGGGGCTCGGTGGAGAAATTTGTTTTAACGATTCTGAAAAGTTCCAGGATATTCAGAGAGCCGGAGATGATACGGATTCAAAATGTGCTGGAACGTCTGAAGAACCAGAAGGATATTGAGCGTCAGAAGTTCAAGGGAGATAACCTGCTGGAGAGCGGTGAGATTGAGGAAGCAATTCTTGTATACCAGGCAATCCTCAATGAGGAAGCAGATGACAGTGTGGATCCCAGGTTTTATGGGAAAATTTATGCAGGATTGGGCGCAGCCTATGGAAGACTCTTTTTATATCAAGAGTCGGCACGGATGTATGACAGGGCTTATCAGATTTGTGAGGATAAAGAACTGCTGAAGCCGTATCTCTATGCTTCTTATAAATATATGTCTTTGGAGGAGTACCATATTTTATTGACGAAGTATGACGATTATGCAGAGGTCAATACCCAGATGCGGCAGGAAATGGAAGAAATCAAGAAACATTTACAGATGGAACCAAGTTCCCTATTACTGGAGAAATGGAAACAGCAGTATAGAAGAAGCCATATTTGACATTCAAGCGGAAAAGTGATACTATGTCTAAGTGTTTTAACGTAGTAAAGTAATCAATTAGTAAAAGAGGAAAGTATTACGGCGAGGAGGACATGGTATTTATGAAGAGAAAATTAGCGGCGGCATTGGCAGTTGTACTTGTGCTGACGGCGGGGATGGCAGGATGTGGAAACAAGAGTGAAGATGTGTCTGCGGACAGCTCCGCAAAGGCTGATACAAAGGCGGACGTAACCAATGAGGAAAAGAGTGACGGAGATACCTTTACAGTAGGGTTTGATGCAGGCTTTCCTCCATATGGATACAAGGATGAAGACGGGGAATATGTAGGTTTTGATTTAGATCTGGCGCAGGAAGTTTGTGACAGAAATGGATGGAAACTGGAAAAGCAGCCGATTGACTGGGATGCAAAGGATATGGAGCTGAACTCAGGAACCATTGACTGTATCTGGAACGGCTTTACCATAAATGGACGGGAAGAGGACTATACCTGGTCAGAGCCTTATGTGGACAACAGTCAGGTAGTAGTAGTTGCTGAAAACTCAGGGATTAAAACTTTAGAAGACCTTGCAGGCAAGATTGTGGAAGTACAGGCAGACTCCTCAGCACTGAAGGCCCTGGAGGAGGACCAGAAGGATCTGGCAGGAACATTTGCTTCCCTGACCCAGGTACCGGAATATAATACGGCATTCATGGATTTGGAAGCAGGTGCGGCGGAAGCGGTTGCAATGGATGTAGGTGTTGCGAAGTATCAGATAGAATCCAGAGGCGGCGGATATATTATCTTAGATGAGACGATTTCATCAGAGCAGTACGGTGTTGGTTTCAAAAAAGGTAATGAGAAGCTGAAAGATCAGGTACAGAAGACACTGGATGAGATGGCAAAAGACGGTACATTTATGACGATCGCTGAAAAGTGGGGCGTTGAGGATGCCGTAGTCTTAGGCAAATAAAAGCTAAAAAGTAAGAACGTAAAAGGTCAGAATTCTTATCTGGCCTTTTATAAAACCCGGAGGATTAGAAGGATGAAGATAAGTGTTATGGCAATGATAAGCCAATTATCAGGAGGCATGATAGGAACAATAGGGATATTTTTTGCTACACTTTTGTTTTCACTGCCACTAGGATTGCTCGTTGCATTCGGAAGAATGTCAAAAATAAAGATTATTCAGTGGATAGCGAAAGTATATATCTCTATTATGCGGGGAACCCCTCTGATGCTGCAATTAATGGTGGTTTATTTCGGGCCGTATTACATATTTAAAATTCAGATTTCTGCTTCCTACAGACTCGGTGCGGTACTGATTGCATTTGCAATTAATTATGCCGCATATTTTGCGGAAATTTACCGGGGCGGCATTGAATCTATGCCGGTGGGGCAGTATGAGGCAGCCGGGCTTCTGGGATACAGCAAAGGCCAGACGTTCTTTCGCATTATTTTCCCACAGGTTATAAAAAGAATTCTGCCCTCTGTGACAAATGAAGTAATTACCCTTGTCAAAGATACATCTCTGGCATTTGCCATCGCTTATGCGGAGATGTTTACCACAGCGAAACAGATTGCGTCTGCACAGACATCAATTATTCCTTTAATGGCAGCCGGAATATTCTACTACATATTTAATCTAGTTGTAGCTGTAGTTATGGAATCGCTGGAAAAGAAATTGAACTATTACAAGTAGGAGGAAATGTCATGAGTTTACTGGAAATAAATCATATCAAAAAAAGCTTTGATGGCGTGGAAGTTCTGAAGGACATTTCTCTGAAAGTGAATGAAGGAGAGGTTCTGGCGATTATCGGGCCGTCTGGTTCAGGAAAGTCGACACTGCTCCGCTGTGCTACAGATCTTGAGGTACCGGATGGCGGGGAGATTCACTATAAAGGAAGGTTCGGTCTGGTGTTCCAGAATTTCAATCTTTTCCCACATTTTTCTGTGATGAAGAATATTACAGATGCACCCCTCAAAGTGCAGAAACGGGGAAAAGAGGAGGTATTAAAAGAGGCTCGGGCACTTTTGAAGAAGATGGGCCTGGAGGATAAGGAGAATGCATATCCCTATCAGCTTTCAGGAGGCCAGCAGCAGAGAGTGTCTATTGCGAGGGCGCTAGCGATGAATCCTCAGATTCTCTTTTTTGATGAGCCTACATCGGCTTTGGACCCGGAATTGACAGGAGAAATTTTAAAGGTTATCAAAGATTTGGCATCAGAGAACATGACTATGGTAATTGTGACTCACGAGATGAATTTTGCAAAGCATGTGGCTGACCATATCATATTTATGGACAAGGGTGTAATTGCAGAGCAAGGGACACCGGAAGAGGTTTTTGGTTCCGATAATACCCGGATGAAGGAGTTTCTCGGAAAGTTGTCCCAGGAACAATGATAAATCAAGCGTGATATATAAGAAAAACTTATATGTTGCAGCGTAAATAAATAATGAGCGTAAATCCTTACAAGGCAGTGGGTATATTGATTTTCCCCCTGCCTTGTATTATAATCTTTATGGAAACATCCATGTCACTAAGGAAACAACCATGCTGCTAAGTTCTAAAGGACACATCACTGGTGAACTTTCACACTAAGTTCGAAAAGACCTCACCAAGTGTTCAATGTTTCACTAAGTAGTATAAGCAAGTTGACAGGATGTACTTTGCAGCTAAGGCTTGAAAAGGCCAAGCCTAAGATGCATAAGCATAGTTGATGTGAAATTACAAGGAAGTATACGAAAAGGACAGGTGTGAACGTATGAAAAAATTGGAGCAGCTTTACGAGGGAAAAGCCAAAAAGGTATTTGCTACAGAGGATTCGGATATTGTAATTGTAGACTATAAAGATGATGCCACTGCATTTAATGGTGAGAAAAAGGGAACAATTGTTGGAAAAGGTGTAGTTAATAACCGTATGACCAACTATATCTTTCAGATACTGGAAAAAGAAGGTGTACCGACACATTATGTAGAAGAACTCAGCGATAGGGAAACGGCAGTAAAAAAAGTAGAAATTGTTCCGCTGGAAGTTATTGTGCGTAATGTGGCTGCAGGAAGTTTTTCAAAAAAGCTTGGGATTGAAGAAGGAAGAAAGCTGTTAGCACCGACTTTAGAGTTCAGTTATAAAGATGATGATTTGGGCGATCCGATGATTAACGATTATTTTGCTATCGCAATCGGAGCTGCTACAAGGGAAGAGATTGAAAAAATTACAGAATATACATTTAAAGTAAATGATGTTCTGAGAAAGTTTTTTGATGAAGCAGGAATCGAATTGATTGATTTTAAAATCGAATATGGAAGATTCCACGGGGATATTATCCTGGCTGATGAGATTTCACCAGATACATGCAGGCTATGGGATAAGGAAACACATGAAAAATTGGACAAAGACCGTTTCCGAAGAGACATGGGTAATGTAGAGGATGCATACCAGGAAGTATTTAAACGTATCGGCATTCAATAGTCAGGAGTGTATTCATGAGCAGATTGGAAAAGGTTACTACAGGCATGGGAGAAGAATGCGGGGTTTTTGGCGCATATGATATGGATGGCGGCGATGTGGCGCCATCCATATATTATGGCCTTTTTGCCCTGCAGCACAGAGGACAGGAAAGCTGCGGCATTGCAGTGACGGACACATATGGAAAGCGAAAGATTTCATCGAAAAAAGGCCTGGGTCATGTGGACGATGTGTTTGATGAGGAGTCACTGGAAGAATTAAAGGGAAATCTGGGAGTCGGACATGTGCGCTACTCTACGGCGGGGGGAACCCGGGTAGAGAATGCTCAGCCCCTTGTCATCAATTATGTAAAAGGGACACTTGCGATTGCTCATAATGGTAATCTTGTCAACGCCATCCCGCTGAGACGGGAACTGGAGTATACAGGTGCTATCTTTCAGACGACGATTGATTCAGAAGTAATTGCATACCATATAGCCAGAGAGAGGCTGAATGTTTCAAAAGCAGAAGACGCAGTAAAAAATGCGATGAAGAAAATCAAAGGGGCATATGCTCTTGTTGTGAGCAGTCCCCGGAAGCTGATTGGAGCAAGAGATCCTTTAGGACTAAAGCCTCTCTGTATAGGGAAACAGGGTCATGTATACTTTCTTGCTTCTGAGAGTTGTGCCATAGCGGCAGTAGGAGCCGAGTTTGTGCGGGATGTGCTTCCGGGAGAGGTTGTAAGCTTTACAAAACATGGGATAGATTCGGACATGAGCATGGCGATTCCGGGAGAGCAGCAGGCAAGGTGCATTTTTGAATATATTTACTTTGCCCGTACAGACAGTACCATTGACGGCGTGAATGTGTATCATTCCAGAATTACAGCAGGCAAGGCGCTGGCTGAATCCTATCCGGTGGAGGCTGACCTTGTGGTTGGGGTGCCGGACTCAGGGCTTGTAGCTGCCAAGGGATACTCTGAACAATCAGGCATTCCCTATGGAATGGCTTTCCATAAAAATAGCTATGTAGGCAGAACATTTATAAAGCCAAAGCAAAGTGACAGGGAATCCAGTGTTAAGATTAAACTGAATGTGATTTCGGAGGTCGTAAAAGGGAAGCGTATTGTCATGGTGGACGATTCCATTGTGCGTGGGACAACCTGCGAAAATATTATTAAAATGCTGAAAAAGGCAGGTGCCACCGAAGTACATGTCAGAATCAGTTCCCCGCCGTTTTTATACCCCTGTTATTTTGGGACAGATGTGCCATCCAATGAACAACTAATAGCACATTCCCATACGACAGAGCAGATACGGCAAATGATAGGTGCGGATACACTTGGGTATATGGAAGTGGAAAAGTTAAAAGATATGGTTGGAGATTTGAGCTTCTGTGATGCATGCTTTACAGGAAAATACCCCATGCCCGTACCCGGCGAGGATATCAGCCATGCATTTGAGTAGAGCACTTAGCGAGGTGTTTTCGAGCTTAGTGCGAACCACATCCCGACACTTGATGAGGTATTTTCGAATCTAGTGGCGGGATGATACCGCTAAGTAGAGCATTTTTAGATGAATAGGAGATAATAGTTATGAGTAAGGATTGTTATGTCAGCCCTCTTTCCGAGCGTTACGCGAGCAAAGAGATGCAGTATATTTTTTCACCGGATAAAAAGTTCAGGACATGGAGAAGGCTTTGGATTGCTCTTGCAGAAACGGAGAAGGAACTTGGCCTGAATATTACAGAGGAGCAAATTGAAGAGCTGAAAGCTCACGCGGAAGATATTAATTATGATGTGGCAAAGGAGAGAGAGAAGGTCGTGCGCCATGACGTAATGTCTCATGTGTATGCTTATGGTGTACAGTGCCCTAAGGCAAAGGGAATCATCCACTTGGGTGCGACATCATGTTATGTAGGAGACAACACGGATATCATCGTAATGGCGGAAGCCCTGAAGCTGGTAAAAATAAAACTTGTTAATGTGCTTGCGGAGCTGGCGAAGTTTGCGGATGAGTATAAAGCACAGCCTACATTGGGATTTACTCACTTTCAGCCGGCACAGCCTACTACAGTAGGTAAAAGAGCCACTCTCTGGATGCAGGAATTTGAAATAGACCTGGAAGATCTGGAATATGTTCTGGGCAGCTTAAAGCTTTTGGGCTCCAAAGGGACTACAGGAACCCAGGCAAGTTTTCTGGAACTGTTTGACGGAAATCAGGAGACCATTAATAAAATTGATCCGATGATAGCTAAAAAAATGGGATTTGAGGCTTGTTATCCTGTGTCCGGACAGACCTACTCCAGAAAAATAGATACCCGGGTTCTGAATGTACTTGCGGGAATTGCAGCCAGTGCCCATAAATTTTCCAATGATATTCGTCTTCTCCAGCATTTGAAAGAAGTAGAGGAACCTTTTGAGAAGTCACAGATTGGTTCTTCTGCCATGGCATACAAGAGAAACCCTATGAGAAGCGAGAGAATTGCCTCATTGTCCCGTTACGTGATGGCAGATGCCATGAACCCGGCTATTACATCCGCTGCACAGTGGTTTGAGAGAACCCTGGATGATTCTGCGAATAAGCGACTGAGTATTCCGGAAGGATTTCTGGCAATCGACGGTATCCTGGATTTGTGCCTGAATGTAGTGGACGGACTTGTGGTATATCCTAAAGTAATTGAAAAGCGCCTGATGTCCGAATTGCCGTTCATGGCTACGGAGAACATTATGATGGATGCTGTTAAAGCAGGCGGAGACAGGCAGGAGCTGCATGAGAAAATCCGTGAGTTGTCTATGGAAGCAGGGAAGAATGTAAAAGAAAAGGGTCTGGACAATAATCTTTTAGAATTGATTGCAGCGGATGAAGCCTTCAACATGAGTCTGGAGGATTTAGAGAAAACAATGGATCCGGCAAAGTATGTAGGGCGCTCAAAAGAACAGGTGGAAGCTTACCTGAAAAACGTGATTCATCCCCTATTAGAAAAAAATAAAGAATTGCTTGGTATGAAAGCGGAAATTCACGTATAATAATATTACAGTTCAGCTATAGATTCTAACTGCAGCTGAACTGTAATTCGTGTATTATAAAATGAGAATTAATTATGATAAGGAGGATGTATTATGGTAATTTGGATTATACTTGCAATTGTAGTTATTATCGTAATTTGGTTTGCCGGCTCTTACAATGGATTCATCAAGCTTAGAAACAAGACAGAAGAGGCATTTTCGGCAATGGACGTGTCTCTGAAAAAGAGATATGACCTGATTCCTAACTATATAGAGACTGTTAAGGGCTATGCAAAGCATGAATCAGGGACTTTGGAGAAAGTTATTTCTGCAAGAAATGCAGCTATGAATGCATCCACAGCAGAAGAAAGAATTGCTAATGATAATATTTTAAGCGGTACTTTGAAGTCTTTATTTGCACTCTCTGAGGCCTATCCGGATTTGAAAGCAAACCAGAATTTTCTGCAGCTTCAGGACCAGTTACAGCGGATTGAGGAAGAAATAGCCGGATCCCGAAGATATTATAATGGTGTGGTGAACCGTTTCAACACAAAAGTGGAAATGTTCCCGGGCAATATCCTTGCAGGCATTTTCGGATTTAAGAGAAAGCCGCTGTATGAAGTGGCAGAGACGGAACAGAGGGAAAATGTGAAAGTGGCTTTCTAAAGCAAGGGAGGATATCAGTATGAAGAAATTCGGCGTCAGATCTGCATCAATGATTTTATGGGCCAGTATATGGCTGTTTTTGGTGTTTGGTTTCGGCGCGCTGGAAGGGGTCACTGTCTCAGAAAACAGTCTTACAGAAGACTGGGCAATGCGCACAGAATATTTTAATACGGATATCGTAATAAATGAGAATCAGTCCTATGAAATTACAGAGAATATAGGAGTGAATTTTTTGGAACCCAGACAGGGAATCTACCGTTATATCCCGTATAAAGGAACCGCGGATATCCCTTATTATGCAAAAATCACGGACGAAAAGGCAACGGAGCCTTTACATGTCAGTGCTGAAAGAGGATACTGGGTTGGCCGTCTGGGTAGCGAGGGTGTGTACAAGTCTGGCAGGCAGGAGTATCAGTTTTCTTACACGATTACTCCGCAGTTTCAGTCAAAAGAATACAATATTGCCTATTATAATGTAACTCCGCCTCAATGGCAGAACCGGGTTCCGGCGGGCAGCCGTTTTACGGTTACATTTCCTAAGGACTTTGAGCACAGCAGGCTGAAACTTTATTATGGAACATATGGAGAAACTAAGGATACATCAGATATTTTGGATCTGTCCTGGAATGGAAATACCCTGACAGGGATTTTGCGGCAGGATTTGGAACTGGGGGAAGGGATTACATTTTGGGCTCCGATGGAGAATGGATATTTTACAGGTACTGGCTATCTTGGATATCTTCCATGGATGCTGCTTCTGCCGGGGGTTTTGATATGTTTACTGATTCTCTTTTTATTCCTGAAATTTGGCAGGGACGAACAGATTATTCCTTCTATTCAGTATCAGCCGCCGGATAATCTGGACAGTGCTGCGGTTGGGTATATCATTGACGGCAGCGTGGAAGATAAAGATTTACTTTCACTGATTATATATTGGGCAGATAAAGGGTATCTGCGGATTGAAGAACGGAAAGACCATGAGCTTTGCCTGTATAAATTGAAGGATCTGCCGGATGATGTACCAAGCTACCAGTCTAATATATTCAATAAGCTGTTTCAGGGAGCCAGTGAACGAAAAATCAGTGATTTGCAGTATCAGTTTGCAGGTACGATGGAGATGGCAAAAAAGCAGCTCCGCAATTCTTTTAAAAATCAGGGGTACGATTTAATATATACAAGAGAATCAAAGATTTCCAGGGTAGCCGCAATCTTATGCTGTACACTGCCTTTAGCCTGGTTTATGCTCATAACAGGACTATACTCTGCCACAAGTGCCCTCAGAGCGGGAATACAAGTGGTATTATGGATTATTCTGCTAGCTGGAGTTTTGGTATTTTGTGCAGGGATTGATACATGGTATTCTAAATCCAGTACATCCAGAAAGCTGACAACAGGAATTGCATTAGGTATGTGCATTTTCTCCACTTCCGCATATGCAGGAAGCTATGCTATGCGTGCGTTTAAAGGAGAAATATTTAATTATATATGGGTATTGGCACCGGTACTTATCATGACCGGGATACTGATTTTCATGACAGGATTTATGAAAAGACGGACTCCTCAGTGTGTGAAGTGGATGGGGCATCTTGCAGGACTAAGGGAATTTATTCAGACTGCAGAGCTGGACCGTATGAATGAACTGGCCAAAACAAATCCAAACATGTTTTATCACATTATACCTTATGCTTATGTATTTGGCCTTTCTGCTGTATTTGCTGAGAAACTAAAAGGTCTTTCGCTGCCTGCACCTGAATGGTATGCACCTTACCATAATTATACATTTTTTGACTATTATATGTTTAACCGTTTAATGATAAGCGGACTTGATAAGACTGCGTCCACACTGAGTATGCCAAAACCAGAGCAAACCGTTGGTTCGGGAGGAAGCGGAGGCTTTGGAGGAATGTCCGGAGGAGGCGGTTTTTCAGGAGGAGGCTTCGGCGGCGGAGGCGGTGGGAGCTGGTAAAGTAAAAAAAATGCAAAGGAATGTTGCAAAGTATAGCAGCATTCCTTTTTCTTATGTAGAATTTAGGAATGTGGTGTTGTATTATGGAAGAAAGCGGAAAGATACAGGTGAAGGGTTATGGAATATTGTGGAAAGATTGTTGGGAATCAATCAATTAGAAAACGTGGTTTGCGTATGGCAGGTGTGTTACTTTCATTAGTTTTTATTATTGGAACTGTATATGAACTTCCGGCATTAAATTTTATGGAGATGGATTCTAAATATAGAGCTGAATTTGAAAACCGTCCCCAAAAGGCAGAAACTTTTCCTGGTACCGGTATACATACAAAAGATATTAAGGATATACTGGTGAAAGAAATCAGCGAGGTAAGGACTTCTGTGAAAAGCGCGGAAGAAAGTATTAAACAGCTGTCCAAAGGGGAGGCAGATTCTCTGCCAACTTCCTTTGCTGCGGAAAACGCTGTGGCAGATAATATTGTGGATGAGAGTATAATGGATATACCAGTAGATGATTCAAAAGTAGAGGTGCCGGTAATACCACCAATATCGGTAATACCGGAAACACCGACAAAGCCGGAGACTCCCACCGTACCAAACCCTTCCACAACACCGGATAAAACCGAAACACCGAATGAAACTGAAACACCGGATAATACTGGGGGATCAGGCGGAGTAAAAGAGGAAGAGGAGCCGGGAGAGAATACTGGCGGGGAAGAACCAATAGTTCAGCCGGAAGGATTTCTTATAAATGAGGGCGGCATGATTTACAGCTATAATCCAGAGGCTGGTTTGACGGATGAAAATGGTATTTTGAAACTTCCGTCAGAAGAATGTACAGGAATCCTGGCCAGCGCTTTTGTTGGGGTGGGAGCAGGCATTTGTGAACTTCATATTCCGGCAAATATAACTTATATTGAAACAGGAGCGCTAAATCAACTGACAGAATTAGGATGTATTGAGGTAAGTCCAGATAACCCTGCCTATATTAGCGAGGACGGAGTATTGTTCGACAGCAGCATGACAACCATTCTTGCGTTTCCAGTAAGCAGAGTTGGAAACCATATAGTTCCCGGTTCTGTGACCAGGCTGGCAGAGTATTCGTTTGCAGGTTCCGGGCTGGCAATACTTGATATGAGAAAATGTGGTATTGTTGAATTTGGAGAAAATGCATTTGAAGGTACTACATTGCAAATTTTTGCTCCTCGCGAATACAGGGAGCAATATGAAGAAATGCTTTCAGGCTCAGGCGTTGTAATACGGTAGTAGTAGACATATTTTAAAAATGTGTTAAAATATATACTTATTGAACTACTAATGTTCAATAAGGCATAAGGATTTGTACAGGCTATACGTGACGGTATCTGCAGGTACATGGCGTAATATGCACAACTGGTAAGGGCGGAATGAGATATGGACTATAAGCTTGTGATGAATATGGCCGTTATGGCAGGAGAATTGATGCTGCGCAGCGGAGCAGAGACACACCGGGTTGAGGATACGATGTACCATATCCTGCGCACAGCGAATGCGGAGACGGTTGAGGCCAGTGTAATGATGACGGGAATCGTTGCCACAATCGGCAATCCGGATATGGAGCCGATTACTGTAATCAAGAGGGTTCAGGAAAGGGGGACAAACCTGAACCGGATTATGCTGGTAAATGAAATATCCAGAAATTACTGCGCCGGGGAAATATCACCGGAAGAAGCCTATGAAGAATTAAAAGGCATCGGAGGGAAGCAGTATCATGTATGGGTGTACAATCTGGCCACCGTGATGGTTCCTGCCGGATTTGCCCCTCTGTTTGGCGGGGGTGGCATGGAAGTTTTGGCAGCGGCGGTAGTGGGGCTGATCCTGGCATTGATTATAACCGTTGGAAAAAGGCTGCAAATTAATGGGTTTATACTGGATACACTGTCTTCTCTGGGAGTGGCTGTAACGGCAATCTTTTTAAAACAGCTATTTCCGTTTCTGGATAACGATATTGTGATTATAAGTTCTATTATGCCGCTGGTACCCGGGGTTGCCATAACAAATGCAGTTCGCGATACTCTGCACGGAGATTACATTTCCGGCGGAGCAAGAATTTTGGAAGCGTTTCTAAAAGCGGCAGCAGTAGCCCTTGGAGTGGGAGCCGGCATGGCCCTGACAGGAGCCTTTTATATAGGAGGTGGTCTGCTGTGACACTATTCTTTGGCGTAGTCGGCTCCTTTGTAGCTGTAGCCGGATTTGCCATACTTTTGGAGACACCGGGAAAATATCTGCCTCATGCCGGGATAGCTGGGGCAATCGGAGGTTTTGTGTATCTGCTTGGCATAGAAGGAGAATTGAATGTGGTTCTTGCCTCCTTTCTCTCAGCCCTTGCAATTGCACTGACTTCCCATACATTTGCGAGAATATTTAAGGCCCCGGTGACGATTTTCCTGATTGCGGGAATTCTGCCCACTGTGCCGGGAGCGGGGATGTACCGGATTGTCTATTACATTATTGCAAATGACAGTGCTAAAAGCAGTTATTATCTGATACAAACCCTGGAGATAGCAGGCGTGATTGCGTTGGCTATTTTTATTATGGATACGCTGTTTAAAGTGCGCATAAAAAAGATAGAAAAGCCGTAAGGTCTTTTTGTTTGTTGAAGAATGGTAAAACTTGTTTTATAATTAATTTGGCAATAGACCAATGAATGAGAAGTGGAGAACGAAGAATATGAGTAAAATAAGAACAAGATTTGCACCAAGCCCGACGGGGAGGATGCATGTGGGGAATTTGCGGACTGCGCTGTACGCATATTTGATAGCAAAGCATGAGGACGGGGATTTCATCCTCCGTGTAGAAGATACAGACCAGGAGCGCTTTGTAGAAGGTGCTTTGGATATTATATACCGGACTTTGGAGAAAACAGGCCTGGTTCATGATGAAGGCCCTGATAAAGACGGCGGATATGGCCCTTATGTGCAAAGCGAGCGTAATACTACAGGACTGTACCTTAAATATGCAAAGCAATTGGTAGAGCAGGGGGATGCTTACTATTGTTTTTGTGATAAGGAGAGACTGGCATCCTTGAAAACAACAGTGTCAGAGGGAAGCGGCACAGATATCATAGTATATGATAAGCACTGTCTGGGACTTTCAAAGGAAGAAGTGGAGTTCAATCTTGCAGCCGGAAAACCATGGGTAATCCGTCTGAATGTGCCTAATGAGGGGACAACTGCTTTCCATGATGAAATATATGGAGACATCACAGTACCCAATGAAGAACTGGATGACATGATTCTGATTAAGTCTGATGGTTATCCGACTTACAATTTTGCAAATGTAATAGATGACCACCTGATGGAGATTACACATGTAGTCAGAGGAAATGAATACTTGTCCTCTGCACCGAAATATAACCGTTTGTATCAGGCATTTGGATGGGATGTACCGGTTTATGTGCACTGTCCGCTGATTACAGATGAGACCCATAAAAAATTAAGCAAACGCTGCGGACACTCTTCTTATGAAGATTTGATTGAGCAGGGATTTGTTTCAGAAGCAGTTGTAAACTTTGTAGCGCTGCTGGGATGGAGTCCTGCAGATACAAGAGAAATATTCTCACTGGAGGACTTGGTAAAGGCTTTTGATTATCATCATATGAATAAGTCTCCGTCTGTATTTGATACGGTGAAGCTGAAGTGGATGAATGGTGAGTATTTAAAGATGATGGACTTTGACACATTCTATGAAATGGCGGAGCCTTACATTAAAGAAATTATTACGAAAGATTATGACTTAAAGAAGATTGCAGGTCTTATAAAGACAAGGATTGAGGTATTCCCTGATATAAAGGGGCAGATAGACTTTTTTGAAGAACTGCCCGAATACGATATTGAGATGTACACACATAAGAAGATGAAAACAAATGCGCAGACTTCACTGGAAGTACTTCGTGATTTACTTCCGCTTTTTGAAGCGCAGGAGGATTACAGTAATGATGCCTTATTCGAAACATTGAAGAACTATGTGACGGAGAAGGGCTTCAAAAACGGTTATGTTATGTGGCCCGTGAGAACGGCTGTTTCCGGTAAGCAGAATACGCCGGGAGGAGCTACGGAGATTATGGATATTATCGGAAAAGAGGAATCTTTGAAACGCATAAAAATTGCAGTTGATAAACTGGCTGCAGCTCAGTCATAAGCTAGAAAGAGGTAAATATGAGTTTTAGTAAAGCTCAGAAAGATGCAATTACTCATGGGGAAGGCCCCTGTCTCGTCCTTGCAGGTCCCGGTTCCGGGAAGACCACAGTCATTGTAAATAGAATGAAATATTTGATAGAGAGGTTAAAGGTAAGGCCAGAAGAAATTCTGGTCATTACTTTTACCAAATATGCGGCGTCTGAAATGAAAAGCCGTTTTCACCGTTTGATGGGGAACAAAAGTCTGTCTGTTACGGTAGGTACTTTTCACGGCATATATTACGGTATTCTAAAGTGGGCATACCATCTTGGGCCCCAGAATATTTTATCTGAGGAGGAAAAGTACCAGATTATCAGACAGGCTGTTAGCCGTCAGGACATTGAAATTTTTGATGAGGAAGACTTCCTTTCAGATATTGCGGCAGAAATTGGAGTTGTTAAAAATAACAGGCTGGATGTAGAGTCTTACCATTCGGCAAAATGCAGTTCAAATGATTTCCAGAATATTTACCGGGAGTATGAGGCTCAGCGGAAAGGAGCCAGAAAAATTGATTTTGATGATATGCTGGTGCTCTGTCATGAGTTATTTTTAACAAGACCGGATATTTTGGAAATGTGGCAGAAGAAATTTCAGTATATTCTGATAGATGAGTTCCAGGATATCAATAAAGTCCAGTATGACGTAATTAGAATGCTGGCTAAACCGCAGCATAATCTGTTTGCGGTAGGGGATGATGATCAATCCATCTATGGTTTTCGGGGAGCAGATGCAAAGCTGATGTTCCAGTTCAAGGAAGATTATCCTGAGATGAGGCAGCTTCTTTTGGATATTAATTACCGCTCTACCTCTAATATTGTGGAAAATGCTTTAAAGGTAATCGGAAATAATGAGATACGTTTTGAGAAAGAGATCCACGCAGAGAAACCCAAGGGCCTGAGTCTCCATGTACAGGAAGTGAGGGATCCGGCGGAGGAGAGCCAGTATGTGCTGGAGGAAATACAGAAGCGTATACAGGCAGGGATAGAGCCGGAAGAAATTGCTGTGTTGTTCCGGATTCATACGGATGCAAGACATTTGGTGGAGAGGCTCTGGGAGCAGCAGATTCCTTTTCAGATGAAAGAGCACATGCCTAATATATATAATCATTTTATCGCCAAGGATATCAAATCCTACTTTAAGATGGCAGCAGGAGGCCGGGAGCGTCAGGAGTTTTTGCAGATTATGAACCGGCCCAAGCGATATATCGGGCGGGATAGTCTTTCAGGCAGAGAGGTTGCTTTTGAAGATTTGAGAAAGTTCTACTGTGATAAGGACTGGATGCTGGACCGGGTGGATCAGTTTGAATGGGATTTGAAGATGCTTGGAAAGATGGCTCCTTATGCTGCCATACAATACTTACGCAAGAAAATAGGATATGATGATTTCCTGAGAGAATATGCAGCTTCCCGAAGAATACAGGCCAGTGATTTGTTCGAGGTTCTTGCGGAGCTGGAGGAAGCGGCACGCCCCTTTTCCTCGCTGGAAGATTGGTTTGTCCATGTAGAAGAGTACACGAATGCTCTGAAAATCCGGGAGAGTAATAAAGAGCTGACCCAGAACGGAGTGCGGCTGATGACCATGCACTCTGCAAAAGGGCTGGAATTTGATACAGTATATATTATAGAGGCAAATGAGGGGCAAATCCCTTACAAGAAGTCTCTCAAGGAGCAGAAGGAAGAGGAGGAGCGCCGGCTGTTTTACGTGGCTATGACGAGAGCGAAAGAGCTGCTTAAAATTGTATATGTAAAGAAAAAGAACGGAAAGGATGCAGACCCCTCCCGTTTTGTGGATGAATTATTTTAGGATATGGCTCTGGACCTAAGCGATAATCCTTGGATTATCCGTTTTTATATGCTACTATCATAATATAATTCACATACAAGTTCATTTTTCAAAAGGAGGAATACCAATGGAAACTGAATTGTTATCAAAAACGGAGTGTTTTGAAGAGCACTGCATCCTTAAGGAGCGTTTGAAAGCACAGAATATCTCCTTCCGTGAGAAAATCAAGGGAAATGATTCCATCTTGGATTTGGCTGGCAAGTTTCTGGTTTTCGGAAGACCCAGTCTCGGTATGCCGAAAGAGCGCCAGAATTTTTATTGCATTTATGTCAGTCCGGAGCAACTTGAATTAGCAAAAAAACTGTTATAACCTTATAAAAAATGTCCCCGTTTTGAAATAGGGGACATTTTTGCTCTAGTGATATCAAAGTTTGCTTAAAAACAGGTTTAGTTATCCTCTGGTTCTTCATCCAGATCCAAATCTTCGAATTCTTGAGAATCCAGCCATTCATCGAATTTGTCGGCAACACGTTCATACTCGTCGTCATCCTCAATATTCTCTAACTGGGGTTCCTCCTCCTCTGTCTCAGAGTAACGGTAAAGGAAAACTTGTCCGTCCTCATTGTTGCCTTCTTCATCCAGAGGAAGCAGAGCGATATACTCTTGTCCTTCAGTTTCAAAAATAGTAAGAACGGCACATTCCAATTCCTCATCGTTATCTAGTGTTAATGTTACAGTGAGTGCTTCGTTTTCGCTCATAAATATTCTCCTTTTTATTATTGATATCTCAACTCTAACAAAAAGGATGATAAAAAGCAAGAAAAAACATAAGCTTGTGACTCTTGACATTGTTATGAAACACGATAGAATAAAAGAGATAGGTTTTTAACCTTATGGGAAAGCAGCAAAGCGGATTTAAGTATCCGCCTTGACTTTACATAACAGGAGGATGTTTGATGAAAAAGTGGATACTTAGTGTATTTGTCATGGTTTTGGCGGCATGTATGCTTCTTGTAGGGTGCAAGAAGAATGTGGGTACGCCTGAAGATAATGCAGTAGAAAAAGAGGAAGCAGATGGAACAGAAGAGGCGGAACAGCAGGATACGTATACCTTTGGTTATAGTTGTATTGATATGGATAACCCGTATTTTGAAACTCTGCAGATGTCAATAAAGACTACGTTGGATGAAAATGACTTTCAGTTAATTACAAAGAATCCTGGCTCCGATGTGAATCTTCAGATTGAGCAGATTCAGGAAATGATTGAACAGGAAGTGGATGCTGTTTTCCTCTGCCCGGTGGACTGGGAGAAGATAACTCCAGCTTTGGAGGCGCTCAGGAAGGCAGATATTCCTGTGATTAACATAGATACTCAGGTAAAGGACACAGAGCTGGTAAATGCTTATATTGGCTCTGATAATAAAAAGGCAGGATATTTGTGTGGGGAAGATTTGATTGAACAGCGCCCGGACGGGGGGAAAATTGTGATTTTGGAGTGCCCGTCTCTGAACTCCATTAATGAAAGGATTACGGGCTTTGAAGAAGCCATTATTGATGCAGGGTTTGAAGTGCTGGCAAGAGCTGATGTGGGAGCACAGAAAGATAAGGCACAAAGTGAGATGGAGAATATTTTGGAACAATATTCTCAGATTGATGCTGTAATGTGCGGGAATGACCAGGCAGCTCTGGGCGTTTTACAGGCAATGAAGGATGCAGGCAGGGGTGGTATTCTTGTTTATGGCGTGGACGGCTCTCCGGGAGTAAAAAGTGAATTATTAAAGCCGGGTACCTGCATGGCAGGAACAGGGGCTCAGTCTCCAATTAATATCGGAAAAAAGGCGGTTGAGACAGGAATTGCTATATTAGAAGGAAATGATTACGAGAAAGAAACTTATGTGGATACGTTTTTTATCAATAAAAATAATGTAGAAATGTACGGAACCGACGGCTGGCAGTAACAGAGAAGAGAGGACAGGAAGTTATGAAGAAAGTGCAAGGAAGCCCGCAGCCGCTGGGCGTAACAATAAAAGATGACAGGGTGAATTTTGCAGTTTCTGTACCGAAGGGTAAAAGATGTGAGCTTCTGTTGTACCGGGCCGGCAAAGAGGAGATTGAATGTGAGTATCCTATGCCGGAGCATGAAGCAGTGGGAGAAGTACGTTTTCTTGCTATAGAAGGAGTAGATGCCGCACAGTATGAGTATAATTACAGAGTAGACCAGAAAGTGTGGATTGACCCATATGTAAAGGAAATAACAGGGCATAAAGTGTTTGGGCAAAAAGAAAATCTGGATTCCCATAAGGTAAGAGGCAGATTCTTCGAAGAGGATTTTGACTGGGAGGGGGACAGGCTGCTCCAGATACCATGCCATGAAGTAATTGCCTACAGTCTGCATGTACGGGGATTTTCTATGCACAGCTCATCAAAGGTAAAACACAAAGGCACATTTGCCGGAATAGTGGAGAAATTGCCATATCTGAAAGATTTGGGGATTAATCAGATCCAGTGTATGCCAATTTATGAATTTGAAGAGTTTACAGGTGTGCGCCAGAACTACTGGGGATATGGGAGAGGCTATTACTTTGCTCCTAAGGCATCATATGGGGCTTCAGATTATGTGCGAAGGGAATTGAAAGAGATGGTAAAGTCCTGCCATAAGGCAGGCATTGAGGTCGTGCTGGAAATGCCTTTTGCGGAAGGGATACTTCCTCAGACAGCGGTAGAGTGTCTTAGATATTATATGCTGGAATATCATATTGACGGATTTATAATTAATCCTTATGTTGTCCCGTGGGAGGGGCTGACAAAGGACCCAATTCTTCGGGGTGTTAAAATCTGGAAGAAGGAAGACTGGTTTCAAAACGTTATGCGCCGGTTTTTGAAAGGGGATGAAGGCATGGTGGACGAAGCCGCACGGGCACTGCGCCGTAACACGAAGGAGGATGGGTGCTGTAACTATATTACCACCCACACCGGATTTACCTTATACGATCTTGTATCTTATGATTCCAAACACAATGAGGCGAACGGAGAAAATAATGAGGATGGTCCGGAATATAATTACAGCTGGAACTGTGGGGCAGAAGGGCCCAGCAGAAAGCAGACTGTAATAGAATTAAGAAAAAAACAAATCAAAAATGCCTTCTTTCTTTTATTGACGGCACAAGGGGTACCATGCCTTTTGGCAGGGGATGAGTTTGAGAATACCCAGAAGGGAAATAACAACGTATACTGTCAGGACAATGAACTATCCTGGTTAAACTGGAATAAATTAAAGAATAACGATGCTATGTTCCAGCACGTAAAAGCATTGATTGCATTGCGCAAGTCCCATCCTGTGCTTCACAGAGAAGGACTGCTGCTGGGGCTGGACCGGATAGCTTGTGGGATGCCGGATGTGTCTTATCACGGAGAAAATGCCTGGCAGATTCCCACAGAAATTCCGAGCAGGCAGCTTGGCGTATTGTACTGTGGAAAGGAACTGGGAGACACAGACTGTTTCATTGCTTACAATATGCATTGGATAAAGCATTCTTTTGCACTTCCCACGCCGTCCGGAGGGAAAAATTGGTATCAGGTTATGGAGACATCAGCCGGTGAATATGATAAACCCAAGCTTTTGGAAAATCAGAAGAGGATGACCGTAAAGGAAAGGAGCATCGTATTTTTGGTTGGTAAATAACCTCACAAAAGTCAGAAATATAGGAAGGACGGTAAAACAATATGAAAGCAGTACAACATTTTTGTACAATAACCAGGCATAAAATGTTGGTCATGAAGGAATGTTTCCGTGTAGGAATGTATAAACAGGGGCTACTTCATGACCTGTCTAAATATAGCTGGACTGAATTTAAGGTGGGCTGTAAGTATTATCAGGGCGACCGGAGTCCGAATAACGCAGAAAGAGAAGACAAGGGATGCTCCTACGCATGGCTTCATCATAAAGGGCGTAATAAGCACCATTATGAATATTGGATAGATTATGGTTTAAATGGAGGCAAAGACATGGTTGGCATGAAAATGCCCACCCGGTATGTGGTAGAAATGTTTCTGGATAGAATAGCAGCCAGTAAAATATATAGAGGGACAGATTACAAGGACTCAGATCCCCTGCAATATTTTTTGCATGGGAAAGGCTACTATGTGATGCATAAAGAGACAGAAGCGCTTTTGGAAAGCCTTCTTACAATGCTTGCTGAAGAGGGAGAAGAGAGAACTTATGCTTATATCCGAAGCAAGGTATTGAAAAAACAAAAGTCAGATAAAAAAAAGAAAGCAGTTTCATCACAGAAGAAACCTGCAGGAACTGCATAAATTTACACTTAGTATACACCATTGAACATTAGTTGTTTAAGAAGCATAATATTTGTCCTCCGGGAAGCGGTTTTTCTTCCCGGAGGATTGTTATATTCCAGAAGTTTTTCCGGGATTATTCAGGATAATATAGCTGATGATCTTGAATATTAAGAAGCACATCATCCAAATATCTTTTCGCGGTGTATTTTGCCATTGGCAGATTCATATCCAGACAATTTCCACAATCTTTCGCAGAAGCACCTGGAATTTCCCCTTCAAAAGATGCCATAAAATGAAACATTTCCTTCATAAGCGGTACAATATCACTGGACTCATAACTGCCGGAGAGGAGAAGATAAAATCCTGTACGGCATCCCATAGGTCCAAAATAGAGTACCTTATCTTTAAACTCTTCATGGTTTCTCAGGAAAGTAGCTCCCAGATGTTCTAAAGTATGAATTTCTGCAGTATTAATAACAGGCTCCTCATTGGGATTCGTCATTCTTATATCAAAAGTGGTGACAGGATGTCCATTTACAAAATCTTTCCTGGAAACGTAAAGTCCAGGTATGAGCTTGATATGGTCTATTGTAAAACTAGTGATTTTCTCCATAATATTGTCCTCTTTTCTTAAAAAATATTTGTTTTATTTATTATAACGGCAGTAATAGAAGAAGACAAGCCGGAAAAGTTGACGAATAAGAAAGAGTCGACTATACTGGATAGATATAAGTTACATAAGCAGGGAAACATCCATGTCACTAAGGCTTGAAAGAACCAAGTCTAAGATTCATAGCAGGAGGCAGATTATGAAGTTATATCTTGTCCGTCATGGCGAGACAGTATGGAATAAAGAAGGAAGGGTACAGGGGCATTCTGATATCCCTCTGAATGAATATGGCAGATATTTGGCAGAAGAAACAGCAAAAGGATTAAAGGATATCCCCTTTGAGCTGGCTTACACAAGTCCTTTGAGCCGGGCAAAGGAAACTGCAGAAATCATATTGGCAGGCAGAGATGTTCCTATATATGAGGAAGCCAGGATACAGGAAATGGGATTTGGAGCCGCAGAGGGATTGCGTTGCCGCGGAGAAAACAGGGAGCCGGAAAGTGACGAATTCAATAAGCTTTTTACAGACACAGAAAATTATAAGGTGCCGGAGGGCGGAGAGTCTATTTTGCAGTTGATGGATAGAATCCGGGGATTTTTGCAGAAATTGTACGAAAATCCCAAGTTACAGGATAAAGCAATATTGATTACTAGTCACGGAGCAACACTCACTGCAATGTTGAATTTGATAAAAGGGAAGAAAGAGATTGCGGAATTTTGGGAAAATGGAGTGCCGGTAAATTGTGCGGTAACAGAGGTTGAGGTAAGGAATGGAAAGCCTGAGATACTTTGTGAAGGCAAAGTTTATTATGAGCGGAAATAGAACATTCATTTATTTTGGAAGGGAGAGAATAATATGGGTTTTTCATTAGATGTTAGTGTACCAGTTCTTACAGTATTTCTTCAGGGGCTGATAAGTTTTTTTTCTCCCTGTGTTTTGCCGCTGATACCACTTTATATAGGATATTTGTCAGGAGGTACTAAGAACATAGGAGAGGATGGGAAGGTCTATTATAGCAGAAGAAAGGTTATGATAAACACCTTGTTTTTTGTTGTAGGCATTAGCTTTACATTTTTTGCTCTGGGACTTGGTGTGTCTGCTTTGGGTGCAGCTTTTAAGGGGAGCCAGACATTATTTGCCAGAATCGGAGGAATCCTGATTATTGTGTTTGGTTTGTATCAATTAGGGTTCTTTGGAAAGTCAAGAGTACTGAGCAGTGAGCACAGACTCCCATTTAAGCTGGACCGCATGGCTATGTCACCTTGGACAGCATTGATTATGGGGTTTACTTTTAGTTTTGCATGGACTCCATGCGTAGGACCGGCATTGTCAAGTGTTCTTTTGATGGCAGCTTCAGCAAATACAAAAGTACTTGGGTTTGTTTTGATTGGTGTTTATACATTAGGATTTATATTGCCGTTTTTAGCTGTCGGAGTATTCAGTACCACATTGCTGGATTTATTTAAGAAGCATAGCAATGTGGTAAAATATACAGTGAAGGCCGGAGGTGTACTGATGATATTGATGGGGGTCATGATGTTTACTGGAAAAATGAATGCCATCACAGGATATTTATCAGAGGTACAGACATCGCAGGAACAAAATAAACCAGAGGAAGAGAAGCCTAAGGAGCAGACATCTCCGAAAGAGGACGCGCAGGCAGAAGAACAAGAGAATGAGGAAGAAGGACAGTCTGGACAAAACGGAGAGACTAAACAGGAAGATAATACCGCGCTAACGGATGCAATTGATTTTGAATTGAAAGATCAATTTGGAAATGTGCATAAACTTTCTGATTATAGAGGGAAAACAATTTTCATGAACTTTTGGGCAACATGGTGCCCGCCTTGTCGTGCAGAAATGCCTGACATTCAAAAGCTGCACGAGGCTTATCAAAGTGAAGAAAATCCGGAAGTTGTTATTCTGGGGGTTGCTGCACCGGGGTATGGCAGTGAGCAGGATGAAGAAGGAATTAAAAAGTTTATGGAAGAAAACGGATACACCTACCCAGTTTTAATGGATGAGGGCGGAAGTCTGTTTGAACAATATAGTATATATTCCTATCCAACCACCTTTATGATTACAAAAGAGGGTAAGGTGTTTGGTTATGTCAGCGGACAGTTGACTGAAGATTTGATGAAAAGCATCATAGCACAGACCATTGAGGGAAAAAGAAATTAGAGGAAAGCAGTCATTTTTCGGAAGAGTATTTGGTATAAAGTGCATGTAAAACTGGGAAATATGGGGGTTTTGCACTTAATTGGAAAAAAACAGAAAATATCCTTGACAAATAATAAGAATACGTGATATTATATCAAAGCTGTCGCTTGAGAGATAAGCAAAAACATCTCCTCAGGGAGCAAAAGAAAGGCGAAATAAAAATAAAAAAGTTCTTGACAATAAGAAGCGGACATGATATCCTATAAAAGTTGCCGCTGACGACAAGAAACGACAGCGAAAACGACAAAGAACCTTGATAATTAAACAATAGACAACAAACCCTTGAAAATTTCTTATAGAGAAAATTTTTAAGAACAGCATCAGAAATGATGCACCCATCACTGGAAGAGATTCCGGTGGTAAGAACAGTAAAACATGCTTATTGAACTACTAATGTTCAATAAGAGGGATAGAATTAGCTAGTAGCGATTCTTGACTGGAAACAAACACTTTTAACGAGAGTTTGATCCTGGCTCAGGATGAACGCTGGCGGCGTGCTTAACACATGCAAGTCGAGCGAAGCACTTTACTTGGATTTCTTCGGAGAAAAGAGTGTAGTGACTGAGCGGCGGAC
>NZ_QGDS01000014.1 GCF_003149105.1 Faecalicatena contorta
CATATCAAACAACTTGAAGATGAACTTCTAAAATTAAAAATAGAGAATGCTTATTTAAAAGAATTGAGGAGGTTGCGTTTAGAGGAGGAAACTCTTCTGAAAAAACAGCGAGAATCATCCACAGCCTCCGAAGAGACTTCAAATTGACAGCTATTCTCGCAGTGATTGGATTCCCCAAATCAACATACATGTACTGGCAAAAAAGATTGGAAAGAGAAAATCCCAACCAGGAACTCGAAGAAAAAATACAGAAAATTCATTCAACCCATAAAGACTTTGGATACAGACGTATGTTGGGTGAACTTCGCAAACAAGGTTTCCTAGTGAATAAAAAGCGGGTTCAACGAATTATGCAGAGACTATCCATACAAGTAACTTCCTTTACTAGAAAAAGCCGTAAATACAGTTCCTACAAAGGTAGAGTTGGTAAAGTGGCACTAAATAGACTACGGAGACGTTTTGATACTAAAATACCACATCAAAAAATCACAACCGATACCACTGAATTTAAGTATTATGATGTAGATTCTAAGGGACGTATGATAATCAAAAAATTATACCTAGATCCGTTTATGGATTTGTGTAATAGAGAAATTCTAAGCTATGGAGTATCACCTACACCATCTGCCAAAAACATAATAGATGCTCTGAACACTGCAATCGAAATCACATCAGATTGTCCATATCGAAGAACCTTTCACTCGGATCAAGGCTGGGGTTACCAGATGAAAGCATATGTTCGTACCTTGCAAGAACATCGAATCTTTCAAAGTATGTCCAGAAAAGGAAATTGCCATGATAATTCAGTTATGGAAAATTTCTTTGGGATAATGAAACAGGAAATGTATTATGGCGAAGTGTATTACAGTTATGATGATCTCAATGAAGCAATAAATAACTACATAGAGTATTACAATAAACAACGAATAAAAGAAAAACTAGGATGGATGAGTCCCGTTGAATACAGACTCAGCCTTTTGGCAGCATAAAAGAAAAATGCGAAGTGGAAAATCCACTTCGCAATAAAGTCTAACTTTTAGGGGTCACATCAGAATACTTGTTCCGACTAGCACCTTTCTTTTCTTGTTTTCAAAAAAGATCTGTCTATTTTTTATGAAGCAGCAGCCTTTCCTCTTTTTCTTTCCTCTACTTTATGTAAATATGACGTAAGCAAAGGGCAAAGAATAGCAGTCACAATAATAGCCGCCGTAATCTGTACCGTAGCAACTGCTGCTACCGCAACCAGGGAAGCATCCGCCGCCGCAACAGCCGCAGGTGTAGCGGCTGCATTGCCTGCGGTAGTTCCGATCCCGGCACCTACCTCAGGATATTTCATTCTCAGAATCTTATAGACAAAGTATCCTCCAAGGCCTGTAATAAGTGTGCAGGCAATTCCCAGAACAATCCCGGGAAGTCCCGCCTTTAGCAGGTTAGAGAGGTGCAGACCTGCTCCCAGCGGAAAGGCGAAGAAGGGAATCATCATAGTAGCCCCCGGTTCACAGAATTTCCGGATCTCTTCATCCAGGTTCCCCAGAATACAGCCTACAATAATCGGAATCAAACAGCCGATTAATACTGTGACAGGTATTGTGGCAACACCTGCTGCGCCCAATGCCACCATGGTAAAAAAGGGACCGTCATTGATTGACAAGATGGAAACAGCTCCTACATCCGTTGCATCGCCATATTCCCCAGCAAGAGCGGCGTACAAGCCTCCGTTTGAATTGGAAATCGCTCCCACAATAGCGAGAGGCGCCAGACCTAAAATACCATTGGGGCCAAAAACTTTACCAATTACAACACCGATTATGATTCCTGTCAGCACCTTTGTTGCAGTCAGTACAACGCCCTTATACAAGGGCACACCAGCTTTTTTAAAATCAATTGTTGTAGCATTGCAGAATAAGAATACCGCCAATATGGGCATTGCCCCAGTCTTAAAAAGGTTCTCTGTAAATGTCCCTCCAAACCAATCCCATACTCCAGTATCAGTCAGGCCCAATATGCTGTTTCCAAAAAGGGTATTGACAATAGCACCTAATAGCAAAGGTACTACCATTAACCCTCCCGGCAATTTCTTTACTGTCTTTAATATCTTCATATCTTCCCCCTATATTTTTAATAGCCTCAAAACATTATCCACCGTGTAACCGAGATTTTCCCTTGAAAACTTACTGCTGACTGAAAAATCCTGTGGAAGGCGGTTAATTGAAAAAACTGCTGTCACTCCCATCTCATATGCTTTGGCGATTTCCTGATCGTCTGCTCCTCCTACAATTGCAATCAGAGGAACATTGCGCTTTTTCGTCCTTTCTGCAATACCGATTACAACTTTTCCTCTAAGACTCTGGGAATCCAGTTTTCCTTCCCCAGTAAGCACATAGGAATCATGACTTAAAAGTTCATCAAAGTTAACAGTATCCAATACAGTTTGAATTCCCATCTGCAGCTCAGAATTAAAAAATGCAACCATTCCTGCTCCCATGGCCCCGGCTGCCCCGGTTCCCGGGATTTTGCTTACATCCTTTCCAATGGTGTTTTCTATTGCCGCGCTTAAAAGTTTCAAGCCCTCATCCAGTTCCTTTACCATCTTTTCATCAGCACCCTTTTGAGGTCCGAATATATAGGCAGCCCCTGTCTCTCCGTACATGGGATTATCAATATCGCACATTGTCACAATCTCCACATCCTTTAGAATGGGGTCCATTTCATCCATGGAAATCCTGGAAATAGAATCCAGAGTTCCGCCGGTAGGGATAAAGATTTCGCCCTTGCCATTATAAAACCTAACACCAGCTGCCGAAGCTGCACCACAGCCTCCGTCATTGGTACAGGAACCGCCCAGACCTATGATTATTTTCTTTGCTCCAGACTTTGCCGCAGCAAGAATCAACTGGCCTACCCCGTAGGTGGTAGTAAGCTTGGGATTCTTTCTGTCTTCCACAAGGGGAAGACCTGCACATGACGCCATTTCCACAACAGCAGTTTCTCCATCGGAAAGCAATCCATAATAAGCATTCATATCTTCAAAATAAGGGTTTTTGACAGTAACATACTTTTTCTCTCCCCCCACTGCTGCGATGAATGCTTCCACACTTCCTTCCCCTCCGTCTGCCACAGGGATGGACGCCACCTCACTGCCCGGAAAATGAATGGAGATCTTTTCCTTCATGATATTGCAAATTTCTCCTGAGCTTAAAGTTCCCTTAAAGGAATCAGGTATTAGAATAAACTTCATATTTGTCCCTCCTCATTATTCAATTACAATGACTGATACGCCATCTGGAATTACAGCAACCTTATAGTCTTCTTTTTTCACTATTTCCTTTGCCTTTTTCATCGCCTCCTCCATGCTGTGAACCGGTATCATATGCAGGTCACGAACCATCTCATCCGGAGCATCCGAAACATAAATCACATGTGACTTTAACAATACTCTGGCAAAAATCTGGGATTGCCATTGATCAGGTATAGTTTCCTCCGCCTTTCTGTCCAGGAATACCTTCATCATCTTATTTAAGTCTTTTTCATCCCTGAATGTTTCATAAAAGACTTCTCCTCCGTGACCGTCTACAGATTTAGCAACCATAATAATCACTCCGCCCTCTTTTACAGTGGCTTCCGCTGCCGTCATCCCCTTTACTGCCTGATAAATGTTCTGGTCAAGAGGATATCCTCCATTTGTGGAAATGACTATATCGGAAGGTATGGCATCCACCCGGCACATGCTGTTTAAAAACTCACGCCCTTTCCGGTGGGCTAAATCGCAATCACCTGAAACACAGTTTATCACCTTATGCTCTGCATCAATCACCACATTGACAATAAAATCAAGCCGTGCAGCCCTGGCTCCATAAAGCATGTCATTATGTATAGGATTTCCTTCAATAACACCCGTTCTTGCATACTTGCTGGCAATGAACGCTGAATTGTGATTGTACATAACAGTTTCCCGGCTTGCCACCCCCGGAAGAACACTCTTTCTTCCCCCTGAGAATCCGGCAAAGAAATGGGGCTCAATAAATCCTTCCCCAATAAGCAGATCAGCTTCTGCTGCAATCCGGTTGATTGAAAAATTCCCGCCGGAGGGCAGCTTTCCAAAGAAAACAAGGTTCTCTTTATCATCGCAGTCGTGAATAATGATCTCTTCCTCCCGTACAATATCTTCGCCGAATTTATCTACCAATTCATCCTTCGTGGTTTCCCGGTGTAAACCAGTAGAAATTAATATGGTAATATGGGCATCTTTGTTTCCCTCACGGATTTCCTTTAATAAGAGAGGCATAATCACTTTGCTTGGAACCGGTCTGGTATGATCGGAAGATATAATGACAATCTGGTTCTTTCCCGCAACCATGTCTTTAAGTCTGGGAGTCCCTATGGGATTCTCCAGGGATTCCTGTACAAGCTCCTCCTGGCTTTTTTCTGCCTTATATTGATGCAGGCTGGATACCAGGACCCCGGCTAAATGCTCCTCCTCAATATTGGCTTCTATGGTTTCTTTCCCATAAGGTAAATGAAATGTTCTCATTATGTAGTCTCCTTTCCGTTTCATTTTAAAACAATTCTATCCATTATTTTTTTTACTTTCAACTTTTTAACTCTATTTCTTGTTCCATTATGAAACAAAATGCATAGATACTGATTTTAAAGGAGTTCCATTCTCTTATTATTTTTATTTCAAGAAAGATTATGCCTATTATTTTCAACGTTCTTGTGCTATAATTAGTTTCATATTGAAACAACATATTATTAAATAACTAGTGGAGAAATCTATGGACCGTAAAATAAAAATTCTGGGCATTGCTCCTTATGAAGGGCTAAAAATACTAATGGAACAGGCTGCTTCCAAAAGGAAGGATATCCAGCTTACTGCAGTAAGAGGTAACCTGGAAGAAGGAAAAAGAATTGTACAGGCCATGGGCCATGAATACCATATCATATTGTCACGTGCTAATACCGCTGACCTGATTAGAAATATCACCCATCTTCCTGTTATTGATATTGGAATCTCCTATTATGATGTACTCCATTGCATCCGGCAGGCAAAAGCAACAGGAAACCCATTTGCCATTATAGGTTTTCACGGACTGACTTCCATTGCAAAATCACTTTGCGAACTTATGGAATACTCTATTGAAATTATCTCCATCCATTCTGCAGATAACGTAAAAGAGCTATTAAGGGATGTAAAGAAAAGGGGATATGACACCATCGTATGTGATACGGTTCCATATCCTTATGCAAAACTTATGGGAATCACTCCCATCCTTCTGACTACAGGCATTGAAAACGTCAATGCTGCCATTGACAATGCAGTGAAACATTATAGAAATGAAGCACAATATCTGGATCAGATCTCGATTCTGAAAAAGACAATTTCCAGTACGGAAACGTATACAGTTATCTTTGATACGGAAAAAAAGCTTTTATTTTCTTTCAATGCACAGCCTGACTCTGAGTCCATTCTTCAGAAAATATATAAGACAATAGATGCTTCTCCTTGTGTAAATGCTGATTTTTTTATCAATACCAAAGGGACGGTTTATTCTGTTTACTGCCGATATCATGAAGAAGAAAAGAATTCTTTTTATATCTGCCATATCAGCACAACCGGAATTCCCCTGACCTATTCAAAATATGGCATCAAAATATTAAACCGGATCCAGGCAGAGGAAATTTACAGCACCAGTTTTTACAGTATTACAAATGCTTCCAAAGAGCTGCAGCACAAACTTATTCAGATAAATGAAACAAATACTCCTGTTATGATTACAGGAGAAATAGGCACAGGAAAAGACAAGGCAGCCATGCTTTTATACTCCAAAGGACCAGCTAAAAATAATCCTATGTTTACCATAGATTGTTCTCTTTTAAATAGCAGGAATTGGAATTACCTGGTTTCCAACTATAATTCACCTTTTATGGAGAATAAGAACACCATATATATCAGCAATATAGAAAGCCTGGATGAGGCCAAACAGCATCAGTTATTATCCATTATGACCGATACAAACCTTCATCTGCGGAACAGGATTATTTTATCCTGCTCCAGCGGACACCGGCTGTCTATTCCCCACATTGCCATGCGGTTTATGAATTTGCTTAACTGTTATGCACTCCATATGCCGGCTCTGCGGGAACAGGCGGAGGACATCCCCGCCTCGGCAACCTTATATCTAAACACCCTCAATCAGCAATTAGGAAAACAGGTAGCAAGCATTCAATCTCAGTCCATGGAGCTTCTTTTAAACTACGATTGGCCCTTTAATATAACACAGTTTCAAAGAGTATTGAAGGAAGTTGTCACCTTAACCGATACAAGCCATGTGGCCCCAAAAGTTATCAGCCAGGTTCTGGAACAAGAATCCAGATTCATTATTTCAAAAGACCTTGGCAATGATGCCCTTACGGATGGGCAGGGAGCTGAGAACATAAGTCCCGTGAATTTAAATCAGCCGCTGTATTTAATCATAAAAGACATTGTGGAATACACCCTGGATAAATGTAACGGGAACCAAAGTGCTGCTGCAAAAAAGCTTGGAATCGGAAGAACCACCTTGTGGCGTCATTTAAGCAGTGATAAGTGAGAACCGCTTCAGCCATTTACTGGAGAAAGGACTTCCATGAGATGGATAAACAATTTTTGTGTTTAGTGTTTTTGCCTTTGCTATACTCTCTTGAAGCAGACAAAAATTATCTGCAAACATAGAAGGGGACGGCAAGGGCATATTCATCACTAAATCTCCTGCAAATAAGCAGTCATTAAATAGCACTCCGATTGAGCCATTGGTATGTCCCGGCAAATGAACAATATGAAAACTATTGAAATCAGGCAAGTATTCTTCGTATGTTACAATAATATCCGGAGTGAATTTATTATATCGTGCTTTATCCATTTCCTTAATAGAGATACTCCTAACGGTGTTTCCCAAAAAACTATTTGTATTGCCGGATTTGATTGCCAATATCATTTTTACCTCCTCCAATAACAACCGCTTATATTTTTTCTAAAATTTCCACAGTCTTTTCGTTTTTGACATTTCCAGTATTCAATGTGGTTTTAGGTTCAAACAACATAACATGTACTTCCTCTTCAGCAACCGGCATATGTTCTATTCCTCTTGGTATAATGAATATCTCACCCTCATTTAGAATAATATCTTCTGTGCGTAACTTAATTACCATTCTTCCCTTAATAACCATGAACATTTCGTCCTCGTTTTCATGCATATGCCATACGAATTCGCCTTTAAGCTTTGCGAGCTTTACATAAGTCTCATTGATATCACCAACAATTTTAGGGCTCCAGTACTCACTGAAAGTATTCAGTTTATCATTGATATTAATTTTTTCCATTTTAACCTCCATTCCACACACCTTCGGGCGCGGCACAAATAAAATTCAGGAGAGGTAAGCTTTTTACCCCACTCAGTATAATTACTTTAATTCTAAAATAAAACGATCATAAGCAATCTTCTTTCCTGTCGGGGTTTTGAAATTTTCCTCTATGCACTTTTTTATTTTCTGCTGCTCTTTTTGCTTATCCATAATCGTTAGATTTTCTAATAGATCCGCTTCCCATTGTATTTGAAAATCAAGACCGTCAATTTTAGCCGGTGTGTGATGATTGCCTATAATATAGCAGATTCTTTCGATGTCGTCTGAATCGAAATTCTCACGAACTAATATTTTTCTTGCAACAGCCGGGCCTTCCTTCTCTTGATAAACGCCCTCTATAGAGTCATATTTCCGTTTTGCCTCTACCGCACCAATATCATGGAGAATAGCAACGCTTGATATTAATTCTCTTTCCTTAATACTTACATTTTCTCCATCCATGATATCTTCGGCATTTTTAAGTACCTTAAGAGTATGGTCTATCCCAAAAGGAATTTCTTTAAATATTTCTTTCATTTGTTGTATAATATGTTCTTTATGCATGGTTGCCTCATTCTTTCTGTCAAGTTGTATTTCATTCAATTAGATTTCGTTCTTATTCAGCGCCATTGGCTCGTTTCATGATTTCCTGAACTACAGAGGTTTTTGCATCCGCGTAATGCTGCACATGCCGCCATCTATCTTTTGCTAAGCTTCGTTTGACCTGTGCATATTTATCCCGGTCGGCTTCATTTGACCTCAGCCAATTGCGAAAAAGCAACATTCTATCAACTTCAGATGCACCCTCACTGAATACATGCAGATTAATATCCGTATCAGGCCCCTTAAACATACGATGCTCAAACCAGTCGGGCTCCCGAACCCGCAGGATATAACCAGCTTTCTCTAAATCCGGTACATAGGACGGTTCATTAGCGGATTTCTTTACAACCAGGAGCATATCTATGATTGGCTTGGCACACAGTCCCGGAACGGAGGTGGAGCCAACATGCTCCAACCGTATGATTTTGTCTCCCAGTATTGAACGAATCCTGTCAGCTTCCTGTGTAAAAGCTTCCGGCCAATGTGGATCATATTCCACGAGGGTAATTTGAGCATTATGGGGTTTTAATTCGCCTACAACAAACTTCTGGAGTTCTTCATCATTCCGGGGCATGGAACTGTTATGATCCTGTTTTGACGGCATATTAGCCACCTCCTTCTGAAACATATAGCATAAATTATGACTCCGTTTTTGGCACCCTGCAGTAAAACAGCCCTGCCAGGGCCAAAAAGGCGCCTGTCACCAGCAGGATAGACTCCACACTGACAATGTCGGCCAGGGGGCCAAAGAAAAGGATTGCCACCGGCATGGCAGCCGACGCAATGAGCTGCACTACGGAAAAAGCCCGTCCCAGCATGGCCGGCTCCGTGATTCCCTGAATATAAACAGTCTGGGCAGTATTGAGCACCGGTATGAAGCATCCTGCCAATCCCATGAACAACAGATATACCCAGAAGTGCCGGGCCAGCCCCAGAAGGGCAAACAGGATACCGAAGGCTACCAGGCAGAGTGCTGCGGTTCTGAATTTGTCCCGGAACTCCCCGCGCAGCGCCACAAAGACGCCGCCTAAAAGGGAACCCACCGTCCAGACAATTTCGTTAGCGGTGAGCCTCCAGACTTCGTCTCCAAAGCTGCGCTCCACCATCAAAGGGGTCAGAACTGCTGCGGGTGTAATTAAGAAAAAGGAAACCAAATAACAAATCACAATGCGCCGCAGCTTTGGATGGCTTAGCGTATAAGAAATTCCAGCTTTTAAATCGCCGAGCACCGACAAGGGAACGGTAGGTGAAGCAGCCTTCTCAACCTGGATGGCACTCATAACAGCAATAGCCAGCCCTGCCGTTATCACATCCACAAAAAAGGTGGACACAATGCCGATGGAGCCTAGCAGAATACCTCCCACGGCGGGGGACAGGAGCATCAGGACCGAACCGATAGTCTGATTAAGGCCCTGAATCCGGACAAGCTGCTTTTCCGGTACAATCTGCGGATAGATGGCGCTGACGGCAGGCCCCTGAATCCCCCCGCCGGCGGAGCGTACAGCCGAAACCGCCAGAATCAGGCCCATATACTGAAATCCCGCCAGAAAAGCAATCGCCAGCCCCAAGGTGGCAAGAGCGATGAATCCGTCTGACAGCATAATCAAGTATTTGCGGTGATACCGGTCGGCGAGTACGCCGCCGAACAAGGATACCACCACTTGAGGAAGCATTGAGCAAAGGGTAGCCAGCATAATCCATGTTCCTGAAGAGGTTGTAAGGGTGATATGCCACAGGATGGCAAAGCCTACTACGGATGAACCAAACAGAGATATGTTTTGACTCACCAGAAATAAAGCTGCCTGCCGTTTCCAGGCATTATTATTGGGTTTTTGAATCATATTCATAAATTTATCTCCTAAAATGGCAATGATTGCCTGGTACTATGGGTCTGGCTGGAATTATGAAATCATCCTGACTTTCGTTAAATCTCCGCTGCACAGGGCACCCAGATTGTCAAATATTTTTTTTGCAGGCCAGTTCCACCATTTTAACTCCAGCAAGTAAGTAATCAAGTCGTCATCAAAGCGTTTGCGGATGATGTGCAGAGGGTTGCCGCCCGCGATATGATAGGGAGGCACATCCTTAGTCACGACGGAACCCGCAGCAATGATGGCTCCATCTCCGATTTGCACTCCCGGCATGACGGTGACATTCTGTCCAATCCACACATCACTGCCAACAAAGGTATCGCCTTTAAACGGCAAGTCTTCCAGAGCAGGAGTAGATTTTTCCCAGCCGTGGCCCATGATATTGAACGGGTAGGTGGTAACACTGCTCATCCTGTGGTTTGCCCCATTCATGACAAACTCGATACCTTTTGCAATAGCACAGAATTTACCAATGATAAGCTTATCACCCAAAAACTCATAGTGATGGGTCACATGCTCCTCAAAATTTTCTGCGCCGTTGATATCGTCGTAATAGGTATATTCGCCCACTATGATGTTCGGCCGGATGATGACGTTCTTGATGTAGCATACACTTTTGATATTTTCATTGGGGTAGACGTAATTTGGGTCGGGTCCGTATAGCATAAAGCAGTCCTCCTTCACATTATAATCATAGTCTCCCGTAAACTGGAATTTACAGCTATCAAGTCAGTCGTTGATTGCCTCGATGCCAAGCCGTTCAAGCTCAGCAAGATGATCCCGCATATTCTGGAGCTCCCCCGGGGAGTGTCCCTTCCAGTCCATGATCTCACCCACGACTCGCAGTGGCTGTTTGGTACGGTAATATCTGGTAGGGTTCCCCGGAAACTTCTTATCCGTCAGATTTGGATCATCCTCAATAGGACCGGTGGGCTCTACCTGATAAATCCGGCCAGGTTTATCACCTGCTGCCAGTTCAGCTCCCCAGACGGCCGCATCCAGTGTAGCGGTCAGGTAGACATAGTTGGCCTTCTTTCTCTCACCATAGTTAGAGCTATAGTTGGGTTCCAGTAAATCCCCGTCTTTCAAATCAGCTTTTGTGCCATGGTAAAAAGGCCCCAGTTCCGGTACTCCGTATGGTGCCGGTTTGTTTTTCATATTCACTCTTGTACACCTCCCTGTAACAAACAGGCGTTGCCGCTGCCCGTCTCTTGAATATTATAAAATTCATTGATAAATAGCATATACAATTTGATATTTCCTTAATCAATTCTTTTCTGCTCTTATATTTCACTATATTGCCCTGTCATACAAAGTTAATTCTATCACACATTTTTTCAAAGTTAACCATAAATCTATAAACATTATCTAATGTGATAGGGTTCATTCACAAAAGGCAGCCTTATCAAAATGACAAAGCTGCTATAGACTGTGTTATTTAATTGTAACTAATGCCATTGACGTTTCTCTTACAGATACTTATCTATATTACTTTGCTCTATGACACGTTTCCCCAATAAGGTGATTGCTTGTTTAGGACACTTATTCACACAGCGGTAACATAAAGTACATTGATTTCCAGATACTGCAATTCTATTTTTCAACTCTATATTCTTCATAGGACACAAATCAACACATTTATTACAACCAATACATTTTTCAGCATTTATATTTAACTTATCCGAATATTGTTTTGTTTTATTAATAAAATAGAGTCTTTGTCCAAAAAGCCCTGCAAGATGATATAACATTCCAATTCCCTCTTGCGGCGGATTGTCATCTTTTAGTTGTCTTACAGCTTTTCTTATTTTCTGCCCGGCTTCTAGTATAAGTTTTTTATTATCCTCTAAAGACCTTTTTAATATCTTTTCATCACCTATACTATCTGGCATTTTTATATGTAAGCCGCCAACAATTTCCGCTCCATACTTCTTAAGTTCTCTAGCTAATATACCAGACCCATCTCCACTAAATAATCCCATTGTTGCAATAACAAAGACTCGTTTACCTTTCCACACAGCTTTATTCTCAGCAAGAAAATCCTTTAGTATTTTAGGTATATTACTGTATTGTACAGGATAACTGAAAACAATGTCTTTATGTTTATCAATTTGCTCTGACAATTCATCATCTTCAATAGAAAATGCCCTTGCTGCTGCATCATACTCCTGTAAAAACTTTTCTATACAATATTTTGAATTGCCTGTTCCACTAAAATATATTCCTATCATAATTACCCCTGAATTTTAATATACCAGCTATTATTTTGCCCTCTTCTTTTCATTCAACAATTTTTCCTTATTCGGCCGATTATCATCCATTAAAAAACTGGCCCATTCCAAATCAAGTTTATCAATATTTTCCTGCCAATAGATAAGCCGTTCGCGGTAAGCATTGATTTTGTCGTTAACTGGTTTGTAATATTCGTCCTTCCCAAATCGAAGAACAATGGCTGTAAGCTCATAAAACACCAGTCCTAAAGCATGAGTTTCCACATGCACAGTCGCGCCGGCATGACCCATTGCATGGCATAATGCTCCACATACTTTATCATCAATTTCTTTTGCAACAGCATGGGCATCTAAAATTGCCCGTTTTGCAGCAGGCATCTTGATTTTGCCTCTTGACCATTTTTCGCAGAAGTGCAGTGCCATTCTTGGTCTTAACTCTTGTGGATATTTTTCTTCAAATTGTGCCAGAGGAATTTTTGCGCAATCCAATGCCCACATAACAAGTGTATAATGTTTCTGCTGTTCTATTAGCATTTTAAGCTCTTGCAAACATTTGCTGTCACGAGAAAACAGTATCTTGTTCTTTTTCTTTAACTTCTGTTCAACATCAGAGTACATTGTAGACTCCGCCATTTCCAAATTCAAATTTTCCACCTGCCCCTATCTCGAAATGTCTTTTTGCAATACCTAAATCAATCAAATCCATTGGGTAATCATTTATAATTCGGGCACTTAAAATATTATTCTCATACTTAAACATCGGTTTTTGTGTGTTTTTAGCACTTGGGGCAAGTAATACGGCTTCCATTCCGTTTTGTACCCATTGCGGCAAAGGCTGATCGCTTATAATTCGTTCGTCTATGCTCTTTATTTTCCTATGTGTAGCTGACCGCACCATTTTTTCTGTTAATGAAGGAGCTGCTACTTTACCTAACACCACAACACAAACTAATTCCTCACCATTATCGATTGTTAATTCATCCTTATCAAAAGTGCCTCCAACCCAGCATGTTCCTAAACCCAAATCAGTTATAGCAAGAACTAAATCTTCTCCGTAATATCCGATCTTTTCCTTCAAATCTTTATCGTCTTTCTTTCCCTTCATCAATATAAGAGAGCGTACATTGGTAAATAACCCATAACTTTTTCTTAACTTCTGAAAAGCACCGCTTCCATCCTCCACGAAAGCCATTGTTAAACCGGATGCTTCATTTAACTGGTGAATAAGAGAAATAATTTTTTCCCTTTCCCCATCTGTAATCGGCTCCTTTTCAAACTTTCTCCGTGAAATTCTATTTTCTACCGCACTGTACATAAAATCGCCTCCAATTATTCTTACAAACCAGCTATTCCGACATAGGATTTCATCAATTTTTCTCTTGTCTTTGGAAAGTATTCTTTATTACTTATTTCTATATAATTTAGTGGAAAAACAACAGAAAGGTCTAATTAAGATTGCAAATCATGATATATTCCTGCTCATTTTCAGCACTTATTTCAAATCCTGCCTGCTGATACATTTTAACAGCATAATTGTCTTTTTGAACTGCAAGAGATGCCTTTGAGTAACCTTTCTCTCTCAAATACCCTATCATTTTCCTCATTAAATCTGTTCCAATCCCTCTTCCACGATACTGCGGATAAACAGATATAGCAAACTCCGGAACAGCATCATCAATATGGCCAAATGCCTTAATACAACGAACCCAAACAGCTCCAACAATCTTTTCGTCAACTTCTGCGACAAAGCAATAATCATCTTTTTTTGACCCAAACTCATCAATATATATCCAAATAGAAGGATCTTGTATAATTGTTCTTGGCGCTAAGTTGTCTGTATCTTTTTGAAAAACCGCTTCATACACAAAATCTGTTAATAACATAATTTCAGCACTTTTTATTGGTCTAATTAACAAGTTTCGTTCACCTCCGGACTCCTGTTTATAGCTGTATATTTGCATCAGTCTATAAAATTATCAGTATAACAAGAATACCAAGTGCAATTCGATACCAGCCAAATGCTTTAAAATCATGCTTTTTGATATATCCCATGAGGAATCTTATTACTAAAACAGATACCGCCAATGCTACTGCCATACCAATTCCTAAAGTAAGCAATTCTGTGCGTGTAAAGGAAAAGCCAAATTTCAGTATTTTAATGGCACTTAACCCAAACATAACTGGTACGGCAAGAAAAAATGTAAATTCTGCTGCCGCAACTCTTGATACGCCTATCAGCAATGCACCTATAATTGTAGCCCCGGAACGCGAAGTGCCGGGAATAATGGAGAGCACTTGAAATAATCCAATCAAAAAAGCCGTCCGATAGCTAATATCATCTAACTTTGTGGTAGTTGGCAGCCGCCTTTTATTCCATATTTCAATGACGATAAAGACTATACCATAGAAAATGAGAGTCGCTGCAATCACCATAGGTGTATGCAAATTGGCTTCAATATAATCATCAAAAAGAATAGTAATAACAGCTCCAGGAATACAGGCAATCACTACTTTAAACCAAAGGGAAAAAGTACCTTTTTTAATCATAGGCTCTGTTTTATCTCTAAACTGGAACGGAAACATTTTTTTCCAAAACATCGCAACTACTGCAAGGATTGCCCCGAGCTGAATAACAACAAAGAACATTTCCTTAAATGCCCCGCTCATATTAAGAGTAATAAACTCGTCTACAAGAAGCATATGACCCGTACTGCTGATAGGCAGCCATTCCGTAATACCTTCTACAATACCAAGAAAGATTACTTTCAGAATTTCTATAAAATCCAACGTCACTATTTTAAATCCTCCATCTCTTGTGTATTCATCATTAACCAGTGCTTCTTATTTTTTCTTTTTTACAGATTCAACAACTGCACCAACTACTAAGCCAAGTGCAGTGCCAAGGGAAATACCAATGGTCAAGTTATCGAACAAGATACCAAACGAAACACCCAGCCCAGCACCTATAGACAGAAAAACGCCTGTATAATTCATTTCGTTTTTCTCGTTTATCTCCTTATATTCATCATCGGACTTATCTATATTTTCTTGTAATTTTTTATGATTAGTTTTATTATCACCATCCATCTTAATTTCTCCTATCCTTTCTATAATTAATCAGAACCTTAATCAACGGCAAATTCCTATTTATAACAACTTCTTTGCAACGGAATACATTTCACAAATCCGCAAGCCTTCCAGCCTTAATATTTCTTTGCCAAGCGGTGTGATAAGATATAATTTTTTTCTGTCAATTTCTTTTGTTGATAAGATTAATTCATCATGTTCCAATTTAGAAATGCTTTGGTAAATCGTTCCTGACCCTAAGTTAATTCTATTACGCGTTAGTTCCTGTACAAATTGTTTGATGCCATAACCGTGCCGCTCTTCTTGTAGTGAAAACAAAATGTAGAACATAGTTTCACTCATTGGAATAAACCTTTTTATTGCTTTTTCAAGTTCCATATTCCTGACTCCCAACCTATATTACAACGTACTGCATCACAGTGTGATATAATAATATATCACACTGTGATGTATGTCAAGAGACCTCCAAAATTCTTATAGCGCCCACCGGACTGTAGTTGACAACTCCCCTCATGTACTATAATATAACTTAACTAGACTGAATAGAAAAGGTGATGGAAGTCCGGTGTATCAGATGTCATAAAATCAATGGCATGGGTAGACTGGAAAAGAGTGGATAAAATCAATTCAATAGGTTAAGATTAGCTGCTGCGGCAGTTTATTTCTTGTACCTAATGTTTGACTTTATTTTACTCTCAACTTTTCTTCACCTTTCGGAGATTAGCCGTAGAGTAAAATCTACGGCTTTTTATTTTGTCTAAATATAAATTTTCAAAGGAGAAAAAGATTATGTTAAACAGTATTGTCAAGCTTTTAGAGCATCCCCCACTCTACACAAAATCAGAGGGCGCATTCTGGAATGATGAACACATTTCAAAGCAAATGCTCAAAGCCCACCTTGACCCCGAATTTGAAGGCGCAAGCAGAAAAAAAGCATTTATTGAAAAATCAGCTCTATGGATAGAGGAAGTTGTCCCCCCTTCAAGCTACCCCTTACTTCTGGACATTGGCTGCGGCCCTGGGATATATGCCGAAAAATTCGCAAAAATGGGTTACCAGGTGACCGGGATTGATTTTTCTAAGCGGTCAATAGAATATGCGCAGAACTCAGCACTCCAACAGGGTTTAGATATCAACTATCATTATCAGGATTATCTGACTATGGATCTGAATAAGATTTTCGATTTTGCAGCAATGATATATTGCGACTATGGCGCATTATCAACAACAGACAGACAAGTGGTCATGCAAAAGGTGTTTGAGCATCTGAAACCTGATGGAAAATTCTTATTAGATGTGTTTGGGGCGGCTAAATACAAAAGCTTTGAAGAAAAACAGACATGGGAAGTCTGTCATGACGGTGGGTTCTGGCGCCCAAGAAAGTATGTTGCACTGAACGGGTGCTATAAATACTCGGATTATGTAACATTAGAGCAAGTTTCAATCATTTCTGATAGTGAGACTGCCCTTTACTATTTGTGGAATACCTATTTCACAAAAGAAATGCTCATCCGGGAAGCAACTGACGCAGGATTTAAAGTATGTGAAGTATTGGGTGATGTTGCAGGCAGCCCTTACCAGGAGGATGGCTTAACAATTTCTTTGCTGCTGGAAAAATAAATCTACAGTCTTTTAAGTACTTTTCAAGGGTCCGCTGCACTAAAAATATAGGTGCGGCAGACCCTTTTATCCAAAATTATGATTAAATCTATTTCTCAAATTACTCCCTAAACATGGGATATCCCTTCTCTAACCGTTTCTACTCCTTATCAACCTTGCATATCTCGAATCAGATTTATCATTTCAATTGCACCAACCGCACAGTCGAAGCCCTTGTTGCCGGCTTTAGTGCCGGCCCGTTCAATCGCCTGTTCAATATTTTCGGTTGTCAGCACACCAAACATCACCGGAATATCAGTGTTCAGGGATACATGTGCAATACCCTTGGCAACCTCACTGCATACATAGTCGTAGTGGGTGGTGCTGCCGCGGATCACGGCACCTAAGCAGATGACCGCGTCGTATTTCCCGCTTTTCGCCATTTTGGAAGCAATAAGCGGAATTTCAAATGCTCCTGGAACCCATGCAACGTCAATGCTGTCCCCGCTGACCTCATGACGTTTCAGTCCGTCAAGAGTGCCGTCCAGCAGCTTGCTTGTAATAAATTCATTAAACCGCGCGGCAACAATACCAATCTGAACATCCTTGGATACGAGTTTTCCTTCAAAAGTTTTCATTGTTGTAATCTCCTTTTTCACTTAATAATGTAAGATATGACCCATTTTTTTCTGCTTGGTTTTCAGGTAGAATAAGTCGTGGTCAGTAGCATCCATTTGAATCGGAACGCGCTCAATGATTTCCATGCCAAACCCGGAAAGCTGATAAACCTTATCCGGATTGTTGGTGAGCAGGCGCAAGGTCCTGGCTCCAAGGTCTTGCAAAATCTGTGCGCCGATGAAATATTCCCGCATATCTCCGGGAAAGCCAAGGGCAAGATTCGCTTCCAGAGTATCCATACCTTGATCCTGAAGCGCATAGGCGCGCAGTTTATTAATCAGACCAATACCACGTCCCTCCTGCCGCATGTAAAGCAGAATACCACGCCCCTCTTTTTCAATCTGCATCATGGCTGCCGCAAACTGCTGGCCGCAGTCACAGCGCATGGAGCCGAAGGCATCTCCGGTCAGGCACTCGGAATGAACACGGCATAAAAGATTTTCCCCATCGCCAATCTCCCCCTTAACCAGCGCCACATGGTGCTCCCCATTAAGCTTGCTGATATATCCGTAAGCCTGGAAATCACCATACTTTGTAGGCATAGTGGTGCAGGTTGCCTGCTCCACAAGCTTTTCATTTCTTTTGCGGTATTCCTGCAAGGCTTTGATGGTAACCATTTTAAGCCCCCATTTCTGCGCCAGCTCCATCAGCTCCGGAGTGCGCATCATGGTTCCATCCTCCCGCATAATCTCGCAGCAAAGGCCGCATTCCTTTAAACCAGCCAGCCTCATCAAATCCACAGTGGCTTCGGTATGTCCGTTTCGCTCAAGAACACCGTTTTTCTTTGCAAGAAGCGGAAACATATGACCGGGGCGGCGAAAGTCCTCTGGTTTGCTATCGTCCGATACGCATTTCAAAGCGGTAATACTTCTCTCTGCCGCCGAAATACCAGTGGTGGTGTCCACATAGTCAACAGATACCGTAAACGCTGTTTCATGGTTATCTTTGTTGTCGCAGACCATTTGGGGAAATTGCAGCTTTTGACAAAGCTCTGCACTCATAGGCATACAAATCAGACCTTTCCCATGAACTGCCATAAAATTTACGTTTTCGGTGGTGGCAAACTCAGCGGCACAAATAAAATCTCCTTCGTTTTCTCTGTCTTCATCGTCTGTAACCAGAATGATTTTTCCAAGGCGAAGGTCTTCTAACGCCTCTTCGATTTTGTTAAATTGAAACATTTTTCTTCCTCCTAAAAGCCATGTTTTGCAAGAAAACCGACTGTAATATTATTGTTTTGTGATTCTTTTCCCATCAGGCGTTCCACATATTTGCCAATGCAGTCATTTTCCAAATTGACCGAATCCCCAACACCGCGGCTGGACAGCGTTGTTAACGAAAGCGTGTGCGGTATGATGGAAACGCTGAAGCCGTCCTTATGCACCCTTGCTACAGTCAGACTGATTCCGTCAATGGCAATTGAGCCTTTTTCAATGATGTAGCGAAGAATCGGTAAAGGCGTTTTGATTGTATACCAAACGGCGTTATCATCTCTGCGAATGTTCGAAACCGTGCCGGTACCATCGATATGCCCGGAAACAATATGTCCGCCGAATCTGCCGTTTGCAGGCATAGCCCGTTCCAGATTAACAGGGCTTCCTATCCGCAGGTTTCCAAAAGAAGACCTGCTCAGGGTTTCATGCATCACATCGGAGGTAAAGCCCTTTGGGGAAACGGAAGTAACTGTAAGGCATACTCCGTTTACTGCTATGCTGTCGCCAAGATGGATGTCCTGCATAATCTCCGATGCCTGAACCGATAGGATGGCCGAACTTGCTCTTTTTTGAATGCCCTGTATTTTTCCCATTTCTTCTATGATTCCTGTAAACACTGAATCACCTCACTTTCTAATAAAATATCTTCACCCACCCATGTGATAACCGGCTTGCCTAGCAGAAAAGCCTCCTCCAGGTCATCAACACCTATCCCCTCTACCGGAGTCTTTCCGCTGCCGCCAAACAGCTTTGGAGCGATATATGTCTGTACCTTATTTACAATGCCGCTTTGCAGGGCTGACCAATTTAATGTGCCGCCACCTTCCAGCAAAATGCTGTCAACCTGCTTTTCTCCTAATCTTTGCATCAGACTATTTAAGTCAATATGGTAATCCTTTTGGGGAAGTACCATGACCTCACAGCCTGCATCCAGATACGGCCGATGCCTATTAGTATCTGTTATGGCTGTAGCGATAAGGGTAGGAGCAGTATCCGTTGTAGTAACAATCTTTGCTTGCAGCGGCGTTCTCAAACTGGTGTCGCAGATGATGCGCAGCGGATTCCTGCTGTTCTCCAGACGGCAGGTCAGCATGGGGTCATCTGTAAGGACAGTGCCTGCGCCAACCATAATGGCGGAATAACGGTGCCGGTCCTCATGAACACGATGGCGTGCCGCCGAGCTGGTAATCCATTGAGATTCGCCGGTGCGCGTTGCGATTTTTCCGTCCATAGTCATGGCATATTTCATAACCACATAGGGTGTTCTGTTTTGAATGTAATGAAAAAAGCTTTCGTTGAGCTTGCCGCACTCATCCCCTGCAACATTCTCTATTACCTCAATGCCATGTGAACGCAAAATCCCAATGCCTTTCCCGGCAGCCAGCGGATTGGGATCAGAAGAACCTACTACTACCCGGCTGATGCCACTTTCAATAATTGCCTGGGTACAGGGAGGTGTTCTTCCGTAATGACAGCAGGGTTCCAGCGTCACATAAAGGGTTGCGCCGGCTGTCGATGTCTGGCAGTTTGCCAGTGCATCGCGTTCTGCATGGAGCTCCCCGCATTTTCTGTGGCAGCCCTGTCCAATAATCTTGCCGTCCTTCACAATCACCGCACCAACCAAGGGGTTCGGATTTACCCATCCGCAGCCCTGCCGGGCAAGCCGAATTGCATGACGCATATATTCTATTTCATCCATGTTTCACCTCCGTAGAATAAAAAATGCCTTGAACAAAATGTTCAGGGCAGAAGAGTGAACGACGATTTTACCGTACACAAACCAGAAGCTATCCCGGAAAAAATGCCTTGAACAATTGTGTGTTCAAGGCATTTTTATAAAGCGGGCCGCGGTTACGATGCATGGATATAAAACAAACGCTCTGAAATGGTATTTCATTTCAGAGCATAAATTTAAATATTCACACAAAACGCGAATCTTCCTTTATCTTCTACTATCAGACTATACTGTCGGCTTCGGAATCTAACCGAATCAACCTTGCGGTTCGTGGGCTGTACCACCGGTCGGGAATTTCACCCTGCCCCGAAGATCTTATTCAATTGCTAATACTATACTACGGATTATGAAACCTGTCAATAAAACAGTTTATGCTATGATATAATAGTTTATCAGAAAACACATTGTAAAACAGCAGAAAATATCATGCGGCCCCTTCCTTGTTTCGGTAAGATAATGAAAAAGAACATTAGGAGGAATCAATGCTATGCTAAAAATACAAACCTATACCGCAGAGCTTGCCGGAACAAGCTATGAAATCGGATATCAGTTTGGAAAATTAACCGCTGCAATGCCACAGAAGCAAGCAGCACATACTGCCGGAATGGAGGGCTTTGGTCTAAAGCAGGTTGAGGAAGCAGTGAAACTTTTTGACCGCTGGTGCCCCGGTCTCACAGAAGAACTTTGCGGATTTGCCGATGCGCTGAAGGTAAAACCTGAGCAGATATTTTTTTACGGAATGACCTATCTGCTTCCCCGGTGCAGTCATATCGCCCTGCTGCCAAGCTGCACAGCCGAGGGGAAGCCCCTGCTCGCCCGCAGCTACGAGTTCAGTCACGAAGCAGAGGACTTCTGTCTCATAAAGACCAGTGTGACAGGAAAATACTCACATATGGGTACCAGTGTACTCCACTTTGGACGGGATGATGGCTTTAATGAGCACGGCCTCGCCGTCACGATGAGTTCCTGTGGTTTTCCGGTAGGGGCACTTCCCTATATGCGGGCGCCTAAGTTGAAAGGTCTGCAATTCTGGGCAGTTACCCGCGCCCTGCTGGAAAATTGCAAGGACGTAACTGAAGCACTCAAATATCTGGAAGGGATGCCCATCGCCTACAACCTCAATATGCTTCTGCTGGATAAGGCAGGCAACGCTGCACTGGTAGAAACGATGGATGGCTACAGTGCTGTCAAGCAGATCAACCCAGATTCCCTGGAACAGATGCTGTATGCCACGAACCATGCGCTTTTTCCCCAGCTTCAGCCGATGGAGCCACAGGTGATGGCACATTCCGTAAGACGGTATGAATATATCGAAAAACAGATTGCACATCGAAGCGTGGTAACACAGGCACAGCTCAAGGAAATGCTATTGGCTAAATATCCTGATGGCTTGTGCTGTCATTACTTCGAGGAGTATTTCGGAACCACCAAGAGTATGGTGATTTCCCCATCAGATGGTATTATTGATCTTTGCTGGGGTGGACGTTCCGAAAACGGCTGGTATACCTATGATATTACCAAACCATTGGGAAATAGCATGCAAGCTGTACAGATTAATTTGGCGAAAGCGGCACCTGGCACTTATGATTGGCAGCCGCTGACTTAAAAACGGAAGGAGAATTGCTGTGAACTATAGAAAAGCATTGGAGCAGGCGGTTATATATATTGAAAACCATCTGGGAAATAGTATTAAGGTGGAGGATGTGGCAAAGGCTGCCGGATATTCTTATTATCATCTAAACCGGCAGTTCACAGCCATCCTGGGTGAGAGCATAGGCAATTACATCAAGAAGCGTCGTTTGGCTGACGCATCCAAGAAGCTTCTCTATACAGACCTTAAAATTATAGATATCGCCATCGAATATGGCTTCGATTCTCCGGAAGCTTTTAGCCGTGCGTTCAAAGCAATCTATAAAGTCAGCCCTCAGAGCTATCGTCAAAACCGCCTGGACACCTTTATTAGCAGTAAAGAGCGCCTGGATACAGGACTGCTGGATCATCTGGCCCGCAATGTGACGGTCCATCCAAGGATGGTTGAACTGCCCGAAATCAGGGTTGCGGGTCTCCGGGGGGAAACCACCTTGCGGGACAACCGTCTGCGGGAACTGTGGGATAGAGCTAATTCTCTATACAGGCAAATTCCCAACCGAATCCCAGGCGGCAGAGCCTTCGGCATCTGCGAGGCATGTGCAGAAAACACACTGTATACCATGAATGAGGATATACTCTTCACCGAGGTGGCTGGAACGGAAGTATCCTCTTTCGAAGGGCTAACCGAGCCCTTTGTGCAAAAAGTAATCCCCGGTGGACGCTATGCGGTTTTTACCCACCGGGGCACTCTGAGGATGCTGCCTCAGACTTTTGACTACATCTGGGGTACATGGTTCCTCACTACAAGAGAAGAATTAGACTGGCGGGAGGATTTCGAGCTTTACGATGAACGCTTCCTTGGATATAATCATCCTGGCTCTGAAGTGGATTTGTATATTCCGGTAAGATAGACATCAACCTGTACTTGTTTTATTGTGTATAATTGATTTTAAAAAAGTTCTTGCAATTGATTTTTAATGGCCTTATCCTTTATTTGAGGATATCCTTCATAACTTAAAGGAGGAATTATATTGCATGAATCAGGAACAAATTAAAGAGCTTGAAAATGAAATAAACAATGTATACAGCAATACTGCAGGCATAGTTGTATTAAAAGACGGTAAAACACAATATGAACATTACTTTAATGGATGCACTGCTGATAGCAGAATCCATGTTTATTCAGTATCAAAAAGTATTATTTCCATATTGATTGGGATTGCCGTAGACAAAGGATACATCAAAAGTATTAACCAGAAAGTATTGGATTTTTTCCCGGATTATACGGTTAAAAGAGGTGAGAAAATAATACAGGATGTTACAATTAAGGATTTACTGACTATGACAGCTCCGTATAAATATAAGTTTGCACCCTACACTTACATAAAGTATTTCATGAGCAGTGACTGGGTAAAATTTACGCTTGATTTATTGGGAGGTAAGAGGCACACAGGGGATTTTAGATACACTCCTCTCGTAGGGCCGGATATTTTGTCGGGCATTCTTGTAAAAGCAACTGGACAATCTGTATTTGATTTCGCATCAGAAAATTTATTTTCGCCGTTGGGCATTACTGTAGAAGGTAATGTGGCCCTTCATAGTGCAAAAGAACAAAATACATTTAATAAATCTAAAAGTATTAGTGGCTGGGTTGCTGACTCAGCCGGAATAAACGCAGGGGGATGGGACCTTACTCTCTCTCCTGCAGATATGGCAAAGATAGGTCAGTTATACTTGAATGGCGGAATGTGGAATGATAAACAAATTGTATCGGCCGGATGGATAAACGAAAGCACAAAGGAACATAGCCGGTGGGAAAAACTCAATCTTCCATATGGATACCTCTGGTGGGTTATTGATGATAAAGAACGTGCCTGTGCAGCTATGGGAGATGGGGGAAATGTGATTTATTTCAATATGGAGAAAAGAATGGTGGTTTCTATTGCGTCTCTTTTTGTACGAAATGCAAAAGATAGAATAGAGCTTATTAAAAAACACATTGAACCAATATTTGAAAATTACGTATAATAAAGTCCAATTTATCGGAGAGATTATGAGCACACCATACGTGCATATCTTATTAGCATGGTTCTCCTTTCCGAAAACAAAAACGTATCTCACTGAAGAGATACGTTTTTTGCTTTATTTTTGATACTGCTCTCCCCACTCACACATAGCCTCCATAATCGGATATAACGAACGTCCTTTTTCTGAAAGACTATACTCTACCTTTGGGGGAATTTGAGGATACTCTGTTCGGATGATTAAGCCATCCTCTTCCATCTCCTTGAGTTGCGTGCTCAGTGTTCGAGGTGTAATTGTTCCAATCAAACGTTGTAACTCATTGTATCGCACTGCTTCATATTCTACAAGCCAGTATAGAATTACTAATCTCCATTTTCCGCCAATCATAGTGAGCGTATATCCAAACGGTGTATCTGTCAGCAGTCTGATTTTCCCTTCATATTCTTTCATACTCATTTAGTAATATCCTCCAAGATAGTATATGCTAAAAAAGACAGTACTTGTTTCTGATAATATGTTCATTGTACAATGAACATATTATCAAGTAAAGGAGAATTTCTATGTCAAATACATTACGTTTGATCATGCCCCAATGGCAGGGTGGAAATAATCCGCTTTACAGCTTTGGCGCTAAACTGCTTGCGTGGCTTGCCCCTGAAGCCGGTGATACGCCGCAGGTAGAAGTCCCTGTAGTGCCATATGACAGCTCAGAGCTTCCTACAGAAAATGGCGTATTTGCCCAAACAATTCTATTACAGCAGCAGCGTTCGGCCCGAAATATTATAGAAGCCTATCAGCCGGAACGAATCATTGTGTTTGGTGGAGATTGTTTGGTTTCACAAGCACCTTTTGCCTATCTGAATGAAAAATACAACGGTAAGATGGGCGTATTATGGCTTGATGCTCACCCTGATGTTTCCACCCCGGAAATGTACATGAATGAGCACGCTATGGTTTTAGGTAACCTGTTAGGTAATGGCGATCCTGCTTTTGCAGAAGAAGTGAGAATGCCGCTTAACCCTGAACTCGTAATGTACGGTGGTTTGCGTGAGACATCACAGGCGGAAGCAGAGATAGTTAACCGATTGAGCTTAAGGAAAGCGGGACCGGAGGCATTAGCTGATGACAGCAGCCCTGTTTTAGAGTGGATTCGGGAAAAAGGTATTGAGCATCTGGCTATCCATTTTGATATGGATGTGCTTGATCCAGCGTTCTTCCGCTCTTTGCTTTTCGCCAATCCTGATGGAACCGAAATTGATTCGCCCAGTGGCAAAATGACTCTATCACAGATATCAAGACTTATTAGTGATGTTTCTAAACAAACCGATGTTGTCGGATTGTCTCTTGCCGAGTATTTACCCTGGGATGCCCTGAATCTCCATAACTTTCTTACTTCTTTGCCTATATTTATGTAAGGTGGTATTATGAGACACATTTTGGCTGTACGCTGTTGCCGTGGAAGACACCAATCCGCCTAAAGGACGGTATAAAAAACATACTGAGAAAGACTGCGCGTCACTGATGACTGCTGCTGACTTATTTTGGACCTTTGAACGAGTAAAAGAACCTCTAATCCATTGTGATTTTGGTTCTTTTATTTTTGTTTCACTTTTAAATCCTACCTGTATAATGTTTAAATTATTATGTAAGTAAGATTTCAAGTAAATCTCTTTTTCTGAAATTGACATTTACATTAGTAATATCTATGTTTCACTTATTACACCTGTAAGATTTAAGAGAATTTGAAATGGGTGCTTTGCCACAGATTTCTGAAGCTGAATTTGAAATCATGAAAATCGTATGGAAACACGCGCCGATCAGTACAAATGAAATTACTGAAAAACTGACTGCAGCAAAAACATGGAGTCCAAAAACAATGCAGACATTAATCAAACGACTGGTGACGAAAGGTGTGCTTTTTAATATGCAATATTTTTATCAGTTGTCCCCACAGGCGGGATTCCATCACTCAGTTCCTCCATAAACCTCTTCCCATTCTTCCTCTGTCAGCCTATCCACATGCCATGACTCCTCACAATTGCTTTCGGAAGGTATGATATGATTCGATACATATTGAAAATTACCATTAGCCAGTGGGCGGATAGTCACTTCATGTGCATATACTTTAGACAAATTGTAGTCTGGATATACTGCATGAACCGTAAGAGTAATCGTTCCATCTTGATTTTCCGTATAGCTTACCACTTCTGGAAATGGGTAGCTTGGTGGCTCACAATCATAAAGACCTCGTGGCCGATACTCATAACTTTGGTCTTCCTCAAAGTATTTTGTTTTTGATTGTAAGGTTTCACTGTCTATCTTGAAATGCAGCATAATAACCTTTTCAAATTCTTCTTTGGGTATATGGTAAATTGCTCCAACTCCCAAGTTATCATCCGGCATATATGGTAAGGGAACATTGTACACTTCAGAATACAGCATATCAAAAATGTCATAAAAATCCAGATTATTAAAATCTTCCTCACTCCAATTTAAGATAAACATATTATTTAATTCGTAGCAAACCGGAAGTATGTACTGCCGATTCAATTCTCTGTATTTCCCATCCAAAGGCTGCACCCTTACAGCCGTATGACCAGATGGACCATCATACCCCGGCATATGATATTTCTCAAAAAACAAGTATCCATCTTCTGAATACTCCCATGTGTACGCATCGTATTCTTCTTTTGAATTTATCTCTGGTGTTTCTTCGTTCCACGCAAGATAGCTTCTCGTTATATGCACACTGCCCTCTGATGTCTGAAAATCAAATTGAATAAAACCTCCATTTGTTACAACACAGATGAGTGTAAGTTCAGCCTCTTTCTTGTCATCCACCTCCTTAATAAAATCCATCAGTTTATTTGCATTTACCATGTCTATTTGGTTGTCTGCATCCACAACTGCATATCCAGCCGCCCCGATACATTCTACAATATTTTTTACAGTTTCCAATGTCCCAAGTGTGTCATCGCTTTTTGCCTGTTCATACATATCCTGATAACATTCCGCTATTTTCTTTGATTCTGCATAAAAGTCCTGATCTGCTTCTTGTACACTCTGCTGCCTTTCATCCGCTCTGTCCGTTTGAATGTCTGAGGAAGGATTATTACAGCTTGTACCCCCAAGCGTTACCAATATCAGCAGTATTAGCAATTTTAGCCGTTTCAAGCAAACACCTCCATTATTAATGATTAAAATAAGCCTCCAGCATACTTTTCACTTTTTTTCATCATAATCGCTTCTGCCTAACAACACTTAGAGTTGTATCAATTATCGATTTGATTCTGCCCTTTGGATTTTTCTTCATTTCTTTTATTCTTACAATCGTAGAATTTAAGATTGAATTTTTTTTGCTTTTTTGAAAATATATTTAAATTCCATACGCAAATCTTACGACCGTAATAATTGTAAGTCAAGCCAAATTTGCTGAAAACACTGGTTTCTTTTCTTTTCAAAATCCCACAAACGCCCGTATAATCAACGGTTTTGAGTCAGAAATGCCACAGTCTCCCCATATGCCTTGAGCAGTTAAAAAATGCCGCCTGAAGCTGGTGAAGGCTTGGCGGCATTATGCTTGTTAATTAATAACTCTTTGCTCCATTGCATCATTGGTTTGATGTTCTTTCTTGAGCCTTTGCTTTTCTTCATACATCATTTTATCTGCTTTTTCAATGATCTGCTCCAAATCTATATCCATACCGGCGCAGAAATAAAATAACCCGTGGCTTGCCATAATATTATAAGGAAACTCTTTTCGTATATTACTTTCATCAAACTGTCTTTTAATCTCGTTCCAGATGTTTTCTGCCTGGCAGTTGTTCTTCTTACTGAATACTATAATAAACTCATCACCGCCTACGCGGAAAAATATATCTTCCTCATCCAGTTTATTTTTAATCATGCTGCATAGGGTTCGAATATAACGGTCCCCCTCGCTGTGACCATAGGTATCATTTACAAACTTTAAATTATCAATATCCAGAAAGCAGAGCACAAATTCCAGAAATTCTTCTTTAGCTTCCTCTAACAACTCTCCCAGTTTTTTTAACCCCATTCTCCGGTTCATAATTCCGGTTAAAGAATCGATAGAAGCGTAGCGGGACAGTTCTTCCTCCGCTTTTCTAATTTCCGTTATATCCATAATACCTGTTAAAATACACTTCTCATCGTGATAATCAATTATTTCATAATTTGCAGTAACCCACTTCCGTATTCCATTAAAATCATATTCTACAATCCGGTTGAAAGTGCTGCTATGTTCCTTCAGTTCTTCCTCAAGAGCCAGTCTGCTGTCATTTTTAATATAGCCGTCGATTCCATTAAAACTATCCAGGTTCTCTGCATCGGCTCCTATCAATTTGCATGCCCTTTTATTAGCTTCAATAATCTTACCATCCTCTAATCTTGTAATAAACACAGGATAAGGATTTACATAGAAAAGTTTTTTAAAATTCTCTTCGTTTTCCATTAATTTCTTTCTATAAAAAAACTCCGTCATTCTGTGACGATAAAAGATAAATCCAAGTAAAAATGCGGCACCCGCCAGAACTGTAGAATTTACTAGTTTTGAAAGTAACAGATTCGAGTCATTGCAAAGGATACCTATACCTATAAGGAAAATTATATGGTTTACAACGAATCCAAAAAGCATAACAGATGGTTTCAGGGTGAAGGCAATTGCTGCAATTAGCGCTAGAATAATATAGGAATAAATATTACCGGTATATCTTTGACTGTTGATAGAACAAACTGCCCCAAAAAGAATGTACAAAAATACATATATCTTTGAAGTAATAGATATGATGCGGAAATTCTTGTTCTCTCCTTTGCAGATTACCCACCTGTAGAAAATTAAAAACAGAGCTGAAATGACTACACTAATTATATGCATACTAACAAGTGTTACACTAAATATGTAATCGGCACCATTCTTTATAATTGTCCAATCCATATATGCCCAAAAAATTGACAAAAAAATATTAGCCAAAGAGATCAAGCGGATTCTGCTTAGAACAAGCATATTGTTATATGTCTCAAACTCATTTTGTTCTTTGCCTGAGCGATTTATTAATAGTTTTAACCCTTGCTTCATCCATTCCATAGGTTTGTTCCTTTATTGTTAATATAACTTCTTCTCAAGATGTAATAAACAGCATTCCTAACCTACAGGAATGCTGTTAAAACAAGATATATTATAACAAATAATAAGTTGAGAAACAAGATATTTTGCTTATTAGCACATTAATACCTTTTATTTATTTCCAATATACATTAACCTTCATCTTTCTTTTTTATACCTGCTGTAATCCAATTCGGGGTGAATGCCTCTTTGGGATACTCTCCCAGCAGATCATTTGGATTTCACGAAAATAATTCTTGAAAATTAACTAAAACTTATACAAAGCCGCTCCTATTGTAATTATCACTCCAATAATACTCATGATACGATAAATCTTAACTGATTCAGGATCTTTTTCTCTTTATTCATATAAAAGAGCCCTGCAATCAGCATACCTATCCCAACAATTAGAAATAAACCGAATATTACCCATTTCTTCACTTCACTTTCCTCCATTTCAATAGTAATGATGAGTTGATAATCACTGCTACAGAACCTACATTATGTACGAGAGCACCCACTACCGGGGTTAACACTCCAGTAATTGCTAATGCAATTGCAGCAAAATTAAGTATCATGGATGCAGCAAGATTAACATTGATAGTTCGCATAACCTTTTGTGAAAGCAGCAGTAAATGCGGAATTTCCTTAATATCATCACCTACAAGTGCAATATCTGCCGCTTCAATTGCAATATCACTTCCCACACCGCCCATCGCCAGACCCACTTGAGCCGCTTTCAATGCCGGTGCATCATTTATACCATCTCCTACCATGCATATCAACTCGCCTGCTTTTTGATACTCCTTTATGGCCGCCAACTTATCTTCCGGCAGACAATTCGCCCTCACGTCGGCTATTCCCGCAATTTCAGCCATATGAACCGCTGCCTGCTGTGCATCACCGGTAAGCAAAACTGTACGGATTCCTGTTGCCTCAATTTCTTTTATTGTTTGCGCCGCGTCAGGTCTTAATGTATCCGAAAGCGCAATATAGCCGATTACCTGATCTCTATCCGTTATATAGATAACCGTGCATCCCTCCCCTTTTGCTGAATCCACATTTTGCATAAGCTGTCCGGATAAACTTAAATGATTTTCCTTAACAAGTGCTTCATTTCCTGCAAAAATAAGATTTCCATACACCTGCGCCGTTACTCCCCGGCCGGGTAATAATTTAAACTCCTCCGGTTCATTAGGAGCTTTTCCAACCTTTTTTCTATAGTAAGCTACAATTGCTTTTCCAAGGGGATGCTCCGAGTGAAGCTCGGCTACAGCACTAATTTCAAGCAGTTTTTCTCTATTCATATCGGGTATACAACTTTCTATTTTCACCACAGATGGCTTGCCAAAAGTAAGTGTACCTGTTTTGTCAAATGCTATACGCCTTACTTTTGATAAACGTTCTAATGCATCACCACGGCTGACGAGAATACCATACTTTGTTGCATTCCCAATCCCTGCCATGATTGCAGTAGGTGTTGCTAATACCAATGCACATGGACAGAATACAACAAGAATGGTTACTGAACGGATGACTTCTCCTGTAACAAACCATGTAACGCAGGCAGCAACGAGTGCAATCACTACAATCCAGGTCGCCCACCGGTCTGTTATACTCACTATTTTTGCCTTTCCGGCATCCGCTGATTCCACAAGGCGAATCATTCTCTGTAATGAGCTATCTTCACCAACTTTTTGTGCGGTCATGTCAAAAGTTCCAAATTGGTTCACCGTCCCACTTTGTACTTCATCATCTTCATTTTTATCAACCGGAAGCGATTCCCCCGTCATAACTGACTGGTCAACAGAAGTCTGCCCTTTTATAATTAATCCGTCGACTGCAATAGTCTCTCCGGCCAGCACCCGGAGAACATCTCCTATCTTCACCTGTTCTGCTGGTATTACTCTTTCCTCTCCATCTGATACTACCCTTGCTGTAGCAGGCGTAAGATGCACCAGTTTTTCAATTCCAGCACGCGCTTTGGCAACTGTTCTTTCTTCCAAAAATGCTCCAATCGCCATAATAAAAGCGACTTCGCCCGCTGCAAAAGTTTCACCAATAATGACCGAAGCAATTAAGGCTATGGATACTAATACATCCGCCTTTATGTCAAATTCTGTAATAAGCCCTACAATTGCACCTTTTACAATTGGAATTCCGCAAAGCAAAATAGCAACCCATGCTATATCAATCGGAAGTTTCCCAATATTGAAAAAGCTAAATATTAATGATATTACTGAAAGTATAAGAAACAGAATTGTTCGCTTCTCATCATCTTTTAAAAATTCTATCACCTTCCCACTCCTTTCATACCCATAGGGGTATATGTATTTACCACAAGAGTATACCCCTATGGGTATACTCTTGTCAATAAAAAAAGCAACTATTTTCAGTTGCTTTCCATACATATATAATTAGGACATCCGTGAGAAATGCTCAACAGCTTTTGCGAATTCCGCGATTGTTTTGTCGGCATCACCATGTTCTATGCCCTCTCTGACACAATGATTGAGATGTCCCTCTAAAATTACCTGACCTGCTTTATGAAGCGCACCTTTTGCAGCATTAATTTGGATCAGAACATCTTCACAGGGAACATCTTCATCTATCATTTTGTCAATTGCTCTAAGCTGTCCCATAATTTTATTTAACCTTCTATGAAGGTTATCAGTATCCATACACTGACGCACGATGTATCCTCCTTCCATATACCTGCCGGGGTATGCTCAAAGAATACCATGATTATTCCATACCGTCAATATCTTCAAAGGGGAGAGGCTGTCTGCACTTTTTAATTATTGGGATTCTAGTCCTTTTTCCTTCCCGCCCTTTTGCCCCAGCTCTGCAGCTCAATAATATTTCCCTCTATATCTGCCGCATAAACAAAAGTCGCTTTCCTTCCATCCTCATACTCAGCATGTACCAACTCACCTACTTTTGTACCGCCCTTTTCCATAATCTGCCGAAGGGTTTCCACCACATCATCCACCTCAAAAGCAAGATGAGCAAAACCATATGCGTTAATCGGATGAATATGATTTCCCTCCATTTGGTCATAAGAAAATATCTCAATTGTTGGGTAATCTTCCTCATATCCGGGTAAAGCTAAATGTTCTCCTGTAATATGCGCATTTGTTATCCCAGTCATTTGGTCCAACCATGCTCCCCTCAAATCACGCTTTTCTCCAATGCTCTCACAACCAAATACATCTTTGTAAAATTCAATCAGCTTTTCAGAATTTTTAGCAATAATATTTGTATGTACGTAACGAATCATAGTAATCCCTTCCTTCCCCCAACACTGTCATAATAAGAAAATATTTTCATAAAATCCCTGCATCCATTATTACTTGGCTCTTCTGGTCAGCAACACTACTATTTTGACATAACTCAGTGCTGCAATTCTGATGACCAAATAGCTCTGCTGATTATAACATGACAACTCTCATTTTTCGATGTCTAATTCGGTAAAAATAAAAACTGCCTCTTACGGGTCATAAGCAATACTCCATTATTCACTTTCAGTATCAGGGCGATAATCAATTCTTCGTATCCGGAATCAGTCAATTTCTTTGTTCCTATCAGTTATATTGCAAAGCGTGTAGAGGGTCTATGAGAGGATACCAATAGTATACGTGCTGTATATACTATATTGTGAGAAAACTGGTTTTTTTAGAAGGAATAAAAAATCATGAAAAAAATGAAGATATATCACAACAAAGTTGTCATAATGGACCCAACTGTATTTTTTGCGTGTGCAATCCATGTTGTTGTCATTCAAAACCTTTATGTCCTACTGGACCGCCAGGTCCAACCGGCCCAAAGGGACCTACAATAATAGTAAAACAAAACACCTACAAAAATGCGGTCTGCTTAAACCGCGTCGGAATGAGTGTTGACGTTTTGTTGTGGGCCTGTTCGCGTATATTTCTTTAACAGAGCTTGCACCTTATCAAAGGTTGCCCAGTCAATGATTGGCTCATGGGTATTCAGAGCAATATACCATTCATCTTCCGGCACTCTTTCCTGCACATGGACTTTATAGCTCTTTTTGCACCATCGGCCCTGTACCATATCCCCGCAATACATACGGTTATTTAGGATATTGGTAACAGATATTGCTGTCCATAATGGTGTTTTAGCAGGGTCAAGACTTGGATATGCAAATTTTAGCTTTTGTACTTCTCGCTTATAATGGGCAGTGTCCATAAAGAAGCAACTACCAAATATAAAAATAGCGTGATAGACAGCCAACAGACAATGTATAGTCCTAAGAAATAGAGGAAAATCGGACACCGGAATGATTGAATCGGAGGGCAAACATTATACCAAAAAGAGAACGAAATTTGCGGCTTCATATCATGGTAACACATGAAGAATCAGCCGTCATACGAGAGCGCATGGCAAAAGTGAAAAGTCAAAATCAGAGTGCTTTTATTCGCAAGTTGGCCCGAAGTCAAATAAGGAATGAGCGACAACGAAATGATGCAACATTCGCCGGGTTTGGGGAGGCTCCCCAACAAGCAATTTTTAGAGTTTTCCTTTAAGGGAAAATTCTAAAAATGTGCAAGTGTGCACACACTTGCCCTGCTTGCCGTTTAGCGGTAAGCCTAATATCTCATTATTTTGCGTTTTGTGGCAAACTCGACCTTGTCAATAAATATAAATTTCTATTGACTTACTAAAGGGCGATATGTTATGCTAAATCAAAAATGAACAGGTGATTACTAATGCAGATTTTAAAAGAGGAAACAAAACAAGCTTTATTAAGCGCAGCACTTAATGAATTTCAAGAAAAGGGCTTTGAAAAAGCCTCTATGAGAGTAATTGCAAAATCTTCAGGAATGACTATTGGAAATATATACAATTATTACCCTAATAAACAAGCGCTATTTGAAGCGGTTGTATCGAATGCTTATCAAGAGTATAAAAAAAATATAGATGATATTAAAGAAAAGCTTTATAAAAGGAATAAAATGGTTAATGGCATCTCCTCAACGTACTTTGACGGTGTGGAAATTACAATAGTAAATTTAATAAAAAGTTTTACGCCGGAAATGACTTTGCTTTTTATAGGTTCTAAAGGTTCTGATTATCAGTATATTAAGGAGGAACTTACAAATATATCCTATGAAGTAACGAGAAGTATATTTTCAAATTCTTTTTCAATGCCGATAATAGATAACTCATATTATGATAGGCTTGCCCATATTATTGCTGAAAACCTAATTGAAAGTATTTGTATTGTTATGAGGAACAATGCAGATAAGGAATTATTTGAAAAATTAATTGACCATATGATAATGACTTATTCAACAAGCATAAAAATTGTCATAAATAATTAAGGAGATGATTTTATTGGAAAACAAAATAACGAGAAATAAAAAGATAAAAAATATTATGATTATATTTGCAATTATATTGATTGGTATTACTTCTACTCTTTTTGTGTCAAATATATTCTTTAAAAAAAATCAAAGCTATAATTATAAAGATATAAATTCTTACAATATAGATGTCGAAAATGCCGAAATAAGTATTGTTACAGAAAAAGGAATTGAGAATAAAACTGAAATTAAAATTTATATGAGCGGAATAGGAAATTATGAAAGTATACTGGTGATAGAGAAAGATGGGATTTTAAGTATAAGCCAAAATTCCAAAGTAAATCTGATACCGAATATTGGTGGGAGCGTAAAAGTGGAACTTATCAACACATATGTTGATGAAAACCGCATTAATAACTTTACTATTCATACCAAATCTGGTGCAGTAAAAGCGCAAGGAATAAATTCTGAATTGATAGATATAGACACTCATTCAGGTAAAGTACATTTAAGCGAGATTATATCTGACAAGTTGACAGTAAAAACTCAATCAGGGGAAATTGCAGTTGACAATATATACACTCAATACTTCGAGAATACCTCACAAAGCGGAAAATGTACGGTTTCTTTCAATGAAAATATAACACAGTTAAGCGCAGTATCAAAAAGCAGTTCTGGTGATGTTTCCTATATATTTACCAATGATATTGATTTAAATCTTTCATGGAAAGCTAGAAATGTGACATCAGAGATTGAAAGTGACGAAAATTCTCTTAACAAACTGTATTTCGAATCTGAATCTGGAAATATCAAAATAATTCGTCCATAAGGCTAATTTTGTTCATGGCTGGGTAAGTATCGGTCGTTTGTTAGTAACTAAAACTAAACATAAAAACAACGCCTATGCGGAAAGGAAAAAACCGTTGCTTGGCGGGGCGTAACTATGCACTAAAAGTCGTACCACCGCTGAACAAGGATAGCGGCCTAATGTGAGCCAGCCGAAAACAGACTAAGCCCTCACTTCGGACTAACTTGGCCCGAAGTTCGTTACTGTCCCGGCTGTCGTTCTCCGCAATTCTCCATTCGATTTCAGCAGCCGAACCCTTAAAAATTGAATGGAGGAAATCATATGCCAACAATCAATTTGCGGGATTTTTACCCATGCTGCAATGAAAATATATTTGTAGAAATCACTGATGAAATGGTGGAGGCCATGAGAGCGGCATACCGGCAGCAAGAAGCATAATGGCCCGTTGGTTTGTAACACTTTCTGATTCGTCATAGGTTCGGTTATCTTCACGCGATAAGCGAATATAAATCGCTATGAGCCATACCCTGGATTTTGCCTTTGTAAGATCTGTGATATTAGTCCGGCTTTTTCGTGCCATATTACCTCTTTCCTGTCACATTATACCCTTTTAGTGTAATGCGATCAATGTTGCCGCAGCCTGTAAACTGGCTTTACAGACCGCTTTTCTTACATTTAAGGAAGTCAGTAAACACGTCTCGAAAGGCAGGAGCGTCCTCTGAGAATTCCAGTTTTACGCCTATATCACCCACCCGAAAACAGTAAGGATTTTTTACCGTCGCCAATATTCGGGCCGCTCTTTGTTCCTGCGGCACAGTGTTATCAAATGCAAAACCGCTAACGTCAACCAACTCCTCTTTGTTGGCTGTTTCAATGTTGACGCTTGCGAGGTTTGTAATTGGTATGCGTTTCTGCATCCATAATCGCCTCCCTCCTGTCATATTTATGAATTTCTTCATATCACCACTTCGAGTCAAACTGTCCCGAAGTCAATAGGGACTTGTCCAATATTGCCACTTGAAAAAGGTCATTTATGGGAAAATTCCTGAATGGTGCGGGATAATTACTCCACGCTTTTCAGAGACGCCACCATATCAATACTCTTGAACTTTCGCCCCATTACATAATTTACAAGCATGGTAAACCCAAGAATAAAGGTAAAGCCTATGACAATGCCGAATGAGGAAATCATAGGTACAATTTCCAAGTCCGGCGTTGTCGCTTGTTGCAGGATCACACGGAGCAGTAAGGTTCCAACCATATAACCAAAGGGTAATCCAAATAGCGTAATCCAGATGTTTTCACGCAAGACCAACCGTTTCATTTCCTTTTTATAAAAGCCCAATACTTTCAACGTCGCAAGTTCACGTGTTCGTTCATAGTAGTTCATACGTCCCAGCACAATCATAACGGCAAAGGCAAGCAAGCCGGAGAACACGATTAAAATGACTTGGAAGATTTGCAGCGTTTCCAAAACAATCAACATATTGTTTCGCATTTCTGCCTTCGTCTCAACCAGCGAAATCCTTGGATCGGATTTTAAACTGTCGAGATCAAGTCCCTGCCCGTCTATAAGCAGCGTCCTCACGAGAAAAGGTAAGTCTGACACCTTCTCAAAAGCGGTTTTACCCATATAGACCTCATTGCCTACAGGAAAATCCACAATACCCGCCACTTTAAAGGAGAGAACGGTTCCGTCAAGGCGTTCCGCTTTGAGCGTGTCTCCAACACCCGCAGATAGGTACTCCGCCATTCTCTGCGTAATCAGAACCCCTTTCTCCGGCAAACGAACGGTCATACCATTTATATCTTTGAAATTGAGGCTTTTTTGTTCTTCGTCCATCACTACAAGATATGGGTTTTGCATTTGGCAGTTTTCCCCGTATAGATAGATACCAAAGGCCATTGTTTCATCAATGTTTTTTGCTCCGTTTAACATACCATAGATGTCCGAAAGCTGTTCCTGTGCCAACGCGGTACGGAGTTTGATTTCCACGTTATATTGCACCGTCTCATTGAATGCTTTGCCAAGCATCCCATTGATCGAGCTCATTAACCCAAAGCCGCACAGAATCAGTGCCGTGGATCCAATTATTCCAATAAGGCCCATGAGCATCCGCGCCTTATTGCGAAACAGGTTTCGCGTGACGATTTTTCCGCTGAAACTCAGCCTGTACCAAACTGGAGCAATCCGCTCCAGCACAATACGGTGCCCTTGTACCGGGGGTTTTGGCCGCGTCAATTCCGATGGCATGGATTTGAGCGATTTGCGGCAGGAAAGCACCGTAGCACCACAGGTTACGACCGCAACGCAAAACGCCGCTAACACAAGATGGGGAGAAAACACTTTCACCCCGTTTGCTTCTATGGTGTAATAAGCAATCCCGACGTTATATAAGGATTGTGCAATCAAATACCGGGAAAGAAGCCATCCCAAAATCATGCTGGGAACGGTTATTAAAATGCCAAAAAGCGCGTACCGTCTCATGATTTCTCTTTTAGAAAAGCCCAGAGAACGTAGTGTACCCAAATGTTGGCGTTGGTTTTCCATCATACGGGAAACGGTAATCCACGTTACAAGGGCAGCTGTCAGGAAAAAGGCGATGGAAAACAATAACCCGATTTGCCTTATCCCGGTCATAGCGTCCGCAACCTTTCGGTAGCTCGTCTGGTGATGGCGGTTAAGGATATTTGAACCTGTAATTGTTTCGCGCACCGCTTTCGTTATTTCTTCCTGTGAAAGATTTGATCCCTTATCAACAGTAAGGATGATTTCATTAAAAGTAACGTCCGGTAAAGAGGGCGCGTTTGTATAGGCAAAACCGTATTTGCGGTAGTCGGGAACAGTTAGACCTTCCGGTGCATAATAAACGTATTCCACATTACGGACAATTCCTTTAATTAGCCATTGTGTTTGTCCTTCATCACCCCCTGTGGCAATCATGTCTCCAACAGACAGCCCGTGCGCTTCGGCAAAGCGGCTGTCGAGCAATAGGGCGTTTTTTTCACCCTCATCGAGCAGGCTGCCGTCAAGCAGTTCCGGCACATTGATTATCGCCGTTTCATCTACAGCGTGAATGTGCAGTACCGCATCGGATGAGCCGGACAAAGCAGCATCAACCACCTTGCGGCGCTGTGCATCTTGAATATTGTCTAAAGCCCGTATACTATTTAAGTCGGAATCGGAAAACTCCGCTTTATAAATCCAGTAGTCGGCAAGATTGGCACGCTCATAATAATTTAAGACTTCATTTTCAACGGTACTGACATATAAGTTGATTCCGCTGAACAAGGCTATTCCGAGGGAGCAGATGCATACGATGGCAAGGAAAGACCAGCGGTTCTCCCTAATATCCCGGAAAATCTTTTTTTGCAGCATAGTTACCATTTGATTCCCTCCAAATCCGCAGAATTTTCCTGTTCCATTTCCCGGATTACACTACCGTTCTTCATTTCAATCAGCCGGTCAGCAATCGGAGCCAATAAAGAATTGTGCGTGACGATAATTACCGTTTTGCCCATCTTTCGGCTGATGTCGGACAAAACCCCAAGAACGGTTTTGCCTGTTTCGGTGTCCAGCGCACCCGTTGGTTCGTCGCAGAGAAGCAAATCCGGGTTTTTACAGATCGCCCTGGCAATAGCAACGCGCTGCTGTTCACCACCTGAAAGCTGTGCAGGGAAATTATGCACCCTATCCTTTAGCCCCACAATCTGCAAGGCTTCATCCGGCTCCAGCGGCGATTTACACACCTGCTTGGCGAGCTCAACATTTTCCTTAGCGGTCAGGTTGGGGATGAGATTGTAGAATTGAAAAACAAATCCGATTTGATGGCGCCGGTAATCAGTAAGTTCCAAATCATCCATTACGGTAATATCTTTCCCACCAAAGAAGATTTTTCCTGACGTGGCGGTGTCCATGCCGCCCAGCAGGTTAAGTACGGTGGTCTTGCCCGCGCCGGAAGGCCCTAAAAGAATGCAAAACTCCCCGTTTTTAACCCGAAACGATACGTCGTCCGCAGCCCGAATGACAACCTCTCCCATTTGATACTCTTTTCTTACGTTTTCAAAGCGAATATCTGCCATATCAATACCTCTTCCAATATATGAACTATAAATACGTTTACGGTTCATATGTTATCATATTTTTTGTTGACTTGTCAAGTACCATATGATATATTATTTACGAACAAGGTTTATATAGTTCATATTTTGAGGTGATTATTTTGGACGGATTCGAGAAAAGAAGAAACGATAAAAAAAAAGCTATCATGCAGGCCGCTTTGGAGCTATTCGATCAATATGGGTTTGATAAGGTAACTGTAACGGAGATCGCGGACAAAGCGCATGTCTCCAAGGTATCCATTTACAATTTCTTTGAAAGCAAGGATAACCTGCGTCGTATCATCATCAAGGATATGCTGGATGAAAGCACGGAGAAAATCCAGGCACTGATTGAAAAGGATGGAAACTTCATTGAAAAAATTGAGGAGTATATTCAAATCCGAACTTGGTATTTCGGCAAATACAGCCTGCGGTTCTTTTTTGAAGCTGTTGAGAGCGACCCGGAACTTCGCCAATATCTTGATGATTTTAATGTTTCCAGCAAACAACTTGTGATGACGTTTATTGAAAAAGGCAAACGCTCCGGCGTTTTTTCACCGGATGCATCCAATACCGCAATCGAAATCTATATTAATATGATTCAGACCTACTTAATGCATAATAAGGAAATCCGTGATAAAATTGAACGCAATCCTGAATTGGCAAGGGAGATAAACATGCTGTTTATGGATGGTTTGATCCGAGGAACAGAATTTCCGAGAACCTAATTACTTAGTATTAAGCTGTTGCAGACTCAGTTTGCAGCAGTTTTTTTGTTCCGGCAATACCTACACAGTAAAGCCGCGTTTACACTTTGCCGCTAAACGACAAACAGGACAGCTGCAGTCACAGTTGCACATTTTCGTAATTTGCCCTGCGGTCAAATCACAGAAAAATGCTTGTTGGCGAGCTTCCCCAACCCCTGGCACCTCGATGTTGGCCCGAAGTGATTGCTGCCATACAAAAATACCACCCATAGTCTTACTTGGGGGACATACCGATATGACGCTCAAACATAGCAGCCAGCTTGCGCCTGTCCACAGCAAACTCTTTTGCTGTTTGGGAGATTGTAATATCCTCTGCGTAGTTTTGGCGAATATATTCCATGATCTGCTCCACCCAAACGTCATCATGACCAGGAACCCTTTTTTTTGCGGAATCAAAGAACTCGCCCAGAAGTCTTGTGAACAACAACTTTGTCCTGAATCGTTCGACGACACCGGGTGCAGATTGGTTCACCATAAGCTGATGAATTAAGTCCGGGATTTTAGCATTTTTTCCTGTGGAGAGTGAAAAATGTGCCTGATAAAAAGGGAACCCTCTTACTTCATTCTTAGGGATGTTGTAGTGTATAACAGCAAAGCGCCATGCGGACTGGTTTCACTGCCGGTATATTTGCTTCCGGGTGGAACGGTGGATGTATATATATCTAAAAACGAACCGTCCGCATATATTTAACATCGGGATATCCCATTGCAAGAGATGTGTTTTTGCCGTAATTTCACCAACACGCATTCCGTTTTTAAATCGGACTCCATTAAAACCAGAAGTATTATCTGACGTGTTTCATCAACGATTGCTGTTAAAATTGATTGTGCATTTTTAAAATCTTCTTGTATTATTTTTATATGTTCTTGTTTATCCATAATTAATACCTTGCCTTTCGTTCTTTAGTTCGCACCAATAAACTATTGAATGTATAATACTCTTAAAAAGAAAAAATACAACATTGAGAAAGCAAAACGAGACGAACTTTTTCCTGATTTTATTTTCATATATTTTGTTTTCTTTCAATTTTATTTCTCATTATAAATCTTGGTATAAAAAAAGACGTTCCGCTTTACGGAAACGTCTTTAATATTTGGTAAGATACTTCTACTTACCTATTCTATTCAATTTTCATTTGCTGTCTCCCAACACTTCAGGTCTATAACCTAGGTCATTAAACATTTGCATCTGTTGCAAAGGCCTCTGAACCCATTGGCGAAATTGTGACGTAAAGGCGCAAGACATCTTCGCCGACGTTTATAACCTGCAAACTTTCCTGCCCGTCAACCTGCATTAACTCGCCCACCTGCAGCAAGGTTTCATTGCCATCCGTAACAACTTTGGCATTACCCTCCATAACCTGCAGGAAAAGGGTTGATTCTAGATGTGTGTGTCCCGGTAGTATTTCCCCTTTTGCAATATTTAGAACAAAGGCAATTACATTATCGCTTTTGAAAATCATCCGCTTGGCGATTTTTCCTTGAGGCTCATGAAAATAATCATTGAAAATAAACTTGTTCATAGATAAATCCTCCTTTAATTTAATCTTAAACTTTAATATACCCCAATTGGGGCATATAATAACTAATTTCTTCTCTACAGAACATTTAAATATCTGTCTATTTGCATTATTATATCATCAATTGGAATATCCTGTCTATCCGTTATGACAACAATTCTCTCATTCTCGTTTATCTTTTTAACCGTATCCGCATTGATATGGTATAATTAATTCTGCAAATTAAAAATCCCTATGTATTTATTAGAACACGTCCCAAGAGATATCAAAGCACTTGAATAAGTGTTAATGGGCAGGGGAAAATTAAATAATTTTCCCCTGCCCATTAAGTGCAAAGTGTTATAACCGGAGAATTCTATCATTCCCGGGACTTGGAAGTCCTCTGCCGTCCAGGTTGCTGGTAGTAAGGTATATAGAACCATCTCTTGCCTGATAGGCTTCCCTTAATCGTCCGTAAAGGACCTCCAATAATTGTTCCACATTAACCACTTGTGTGCCGGATTCGTCGAAGGTGATTGCCAGGAGTACGCTCCCTCGAAGTGTTGATACAAACAACTGACCTATTCGGGGACCGGTGGTTATAAAGGCTATTCCCGCAGGAGCCCAGGTATCATTCCCGCTTTGTATGACAGGCTTAATAAAATCATATCCCTGCATTTCTTCATCACCTATAACTAAGGGCCAGCCATAGTTGCCGCCCGGTTGTATGATATTAATTTCATCATGGGCTGTTTCTCCATGGTCCGAGGCATATAACACACCGCTGTTATTCCAGGCCAAACCCTGAGGATTTCTAAGTCCCAGGGCATAAACTGGTGAACCCTGGAAGGGGTTATCAGGGGGAATACTTCCGTCTGTTCCAATACGTAAAATCTTACCTGCCAGACTATTTATATCCTGTGCAAGATCTCGTTTACCAGCATCCCCGGTAGTTATATACAGGTAACCATCAGGGCCAATTTTTATCCTTCCGCCATTATGGACCTGGCCTGCCGGGATATGGTCCAAAATAATTTCCTCCTCAGGTACTGCATTGTCCTGAATACGCATACGCACCACACGGCTGTAAAGCGCTCCGTTTTCCTCATAGGTATACATAAGATAAATATATCCGTTTGAGAGAAAATTCCTGTCTAAAGCAAGCCCCATAAGCCCGCCTTCTCCCATACTGACAAAAGGAGGGCCAAATGTATACAACGGCACCGGGTTTAATATCTCGTCTTCTATGACACGCAAGTTTCCTCTGCGCTCCGTAAAAAACAGTCTGCCGTCTTCACTAATATCTACTGCCCAAGGTACATGGAGGTTTTCTGCAATGGTCTGAACCTGAAATGAAGAATTCTGGGCTTTAAGTATACTCAACTGGTTATAATCCGCTTTGCTTAATCTGATAGAACTTCGGTTAATCATGGCTTGTTCCTTAATATGCTTTACCGGCACTGCCTGCCGTATCCTCCCTAGTACTATATGTAAGGAAACAGAATTATGTGCGCGGTATGTCCTATACAAATTGCCTGAACACAACCTTATTTTTCCCAGTATTCTTAGCCAGATAAAGATTTTGGTCAGCCATCTGGATTAAATCATTTTTTTTAAGACAGGGCTGTGCATAATAGGCAACTCCTATACTGACAGTCAGATTTCCGTTCGGCTGGGTATCCTGGTATTTGAATTCATACTCTTCTAGTGATTTTCTGATCTTTTCCGCGGTGTTTTTGACCCCTTCTGCCGAAGTCTGACAGCATATCACCACAAACTCTTCTCCACCGTAACGGCACAGTATACCGTTAGAACAAAGGGATTCCTTTACGACATTTACAAGGGTTTGGAGAAGTTCGTCCCCGGCCTGGTGCCCGTTTAAATCATTATAGACCTTGAAATAATCAATATCGAACATAATCAAGCCGAAATTATTTCCAGCTTTAATAGCTTCATATTCACAGTTTTGCATCTTAGAAACTCGGTCGATTTCCTGCTCCAGCCGTTCGTCAAAGAAATAACGGTTGTATGTCTGGGTCAGCCAGTCTTTCATCGCCAGACTCCGCAATTTTTCATTCAGCATGATTACTTCTTCTAGATTTTTTTTATGTTCTGTAATATCTTTGATGAGCATGATGGTTCCTACATGATTGTTTTTAAAAATAACCGGAGTTATTTCCGACTGGTAATATCTTGCACCGTCCCTGGACGGACACTGCATTTCCATACTTATCGTTGTCTGTTCACAGACCGATGTACGAACCTTATGAATAAACTGATCTTTGTCAAAACCAGGACAGCCTCGTTTGATAACCTCACAAATTCCGGCTTTTCTGGAAACGCCGTCCCAGTTCGTTATAAATGCATTATTGAAATCAACAATTTCATATTCTTCACTGAAAACCACATAAGCATCGGAAATAATATTAACAACCTTATGCAAAGCAATCGGAACAATATTTAAAAAATCCAATTTCACAATAGCCAAAATAAAAAGAATAGCAGTAACGGAAAAAACGATGTTTTCCACAGCCGCTGACCAGTCAAAGATATGAAACGTACTGAACGTGTCTGCAATTAACGAGATCAAAATACCCCCAAAAATAAGCATAGCCTGCCTGGAAAAAAAACCAAAGTTTTTAACGGAATAATGAAGAAGATAAAAAAGACCGATTCCGATGCATAAATAGGAATAGACTGTATGGACGGAAAAATAAAACCTGAAATCCTGCTCAGATGGGATCAAGCTGAAGGTTTTATAAAAAAAATTATGGTGAGAGTTAGTGAATAAGACGGCAAGGGAAACAAACGGCACAACAAACAACAGAGCATATTTCCAAGAAAATTTAATCCTGGTATGGACAAAAATTAAACTGGTAAATAAAGTGGCCAGCGAGACAAAAATAATGCCAATAAAATACATTTTTTCACTGACAGCCAATACCCATGGTATCCCTGAAAAGGTTATATAGCATAAGACTGAAGTATTCCAGGTCAGCAGGCTGACTGCTATAGCCATGACGGCATAGTGAATCTGCTTTTTCTTGCTTTTTAAAGCAATTAAAAATAACAAAATTAGCATAAACAGTATAGAAATCACTAACAGAATCTGATAAACTGCCATCCAAAAAACCTCTTTCGTATAATTTTATATCTCTAAAAATAAAACACAAACACGGAAGGATATCAAGAAAAAATCCAGGAAGTTGTCTGAGATGACTGCAACCGCCTGCATGGCTCGACAACAATAAGGCTCATATCTATCAATCTTTCAACTTTCCTTTTATTATATTTCCAGTAATGCTGACGTTCGTGCTTTCTTTTGTACAAATTGGCTATGCTAATTATAACATGGCACCTCCTATTTATCGATGTATTATTTAATAAATATAAAAAAGTTGCTTACCCTGTAAAACAGCAAACAACCTTTTGTTTTCGTATTTCTTATTAAATTATTTGAAAATGCTTTAAAGCATCCTTGACTGCATCTGCCTTTTCAGCTATTTATTAATAGAGATCTTTTTTTCTGCAAGAGTTTTTATACGCTCCAGGGCTCTGGGAAACCTGATTTTAAATGTTTCTTTTTGTTCTTGTGGAACATCAGTTTTAATAATTAATGTAGTAACTCCATTTTTTTCGATAAGGGAATAGCTTTCTCTCCCCCCAGTCCACTCTTTTTCACGTTCCTCCTGTCCATTTTCTTTTGTGTCTGCACTGTGTCTGAATAATACAAATTCATTCGGATTAAGTTTCTCTATCAGACTTGTCACACCGTAACCATTTACAGATGATACAAACTGGACTTCATTTCCTTCGTTCATTACTCCATTCATATATGTGCCTTCATCAATAATATTTGCCCAGTCACGGAATGTTATATCTTCCCAAAGCGTTGCCCAGACGCTTTCTTTAGAGGCATTTATTTCGATTGAGAATTGGATTTCTTTCATATTTGTTACCATTCCTTTATTTTCTACTAAACACTGGGAACATGCTGTATTCTCCGTAATCTTTATTGCTGACCGCTTCCAGCCATTCATTGGACGCCCCCTGAGATCACACCTTTCGCCTATTTCTTAACAAGATAAGCCGCAGGTACAGAAGATATCCATAAATATGTAGTCTAAACTGCTTCACAAATAATTAATCAACAAGGTCATTTTGGAATCTTGAAAGATGCTCGTACGGAAGAATAAGTCTTCCCCGGTATAGGCCGCAGCCATCGTTAATAAGTGAATTATCCGCTGCTGAAAACATATTTACATCCAATTTCGATAATTCAAGCTGCTGCAACATAATACCTCTTTCATAAGCATCATCAAAATAAATATTTTCTCCTTTTGGAATTGCATCTCGTTTAGCTCTTTCACTTTCCTGCCGTTTTTCGTAGCCTAAATGATTGGCAGGGCCAATTTCAGCAAAATCGTCCATTTCTTTTGTACGCAGTTGTACTTCCACATAACAACGTGCAATATTATCATAAAATGTTATATGCAGCGAACGATAGCCACTGGACTCTGGATTGACAATATAATCTCTATAATATGGGCTTGCACCCTCTCTTAACAAAGGTGATTTTTTCTTCCCCTTAAAAGAAGATATTTCTGCGGTGAATCCGCGTTCCTCCATGAAACCAAGCAACTGGTTGGCAACATCATATAAATATTTATTTTCTTCATCCGCACAAATTTCACCTTCTTTCAGATGACATTTTGGAAGAGAAATCACGATTCTGTATGCAATCAGGTCCCGAAAACAGTTTAAATAGTTTTTCAGTTCAGGAAGCGAAGGGTAATTTCCGTGTTTAATATAATACTCGTAAATATATTCCACAATGTATCCGTTAAATTTTGCTTCCGCCCGTATCAGAGATTTAATTCGGCCCTTAAAAGTAAATGCAAGAAAAGGATATTCATTTGCCATATGTTTATAGAATTCCCGAATCCGCTGAGACTGAGAAGTCAGGAATTCGTTGTGCTGTAAAAGGTCCGCAATTTGAAGTAAAAAATTACAGTGCACAAGATCAATCTGATTATGAGTTTCTTTCGACGACTGTTTCAAATCTTCAGCATATCTCTGTAATATCTTAAGAACAGTATCGCCTGAGTATAAATAATCATTTAATTTTTTCATTATAATTTTCCCCATCTGTTCATTTTTTCACAGATGCACTTTCCTAAGTGCTTAAATATCTATCTCAATCCCAGACTTGAATTCGGAAGTTTTTCACTTTTTCATATTGGATTATAGAGAAGATTTACGATCTGCATTTTCCGTTTTTTTCTTTTCTCTTTCAATGGCTTGCAATGCTTCTGTTTTACTTCCGGTGGTGGACCGAATCGAGAAAGCAATGTTCACAATATGATCCGATATTCTTTGCAATGAAAACAGAACGGAATAAATGCTTTTTGATACCTCAACAGGGTACATTCCAGAACTTAGGCGTACCACATGTTCGTTACGTGTAGAGGATATTAGTTTTTTAATTTTCTTGTGAAGGTTTGAAATTTTTCTAAAATTTTCAGTTCTACGCTTTATAAACGCATCAACCCCTAAGTCGAACATTTCGGATATGTGCCCGTGGATTAGGTTAAGCTCATCTTTGGTCTGATCTAAAAATTTTACATTACATTCCTTCATATAGCTGGTTTCTTTTACCAAAAGTATCGCGTAATCGCCCAGTCGCTCAATATCGTTTGTTACATGATGCAATCCGCCGACCAGTTTTTCGTCATCAGCGAATTTAGTAACTGATGAAATTTTGATGAAAAAGCTTGTGAGCTTATTTGTTAAGAAATCAATACGATATTCAACATCGGCAATTTTTTTGCTTTCACTCATATCTTCTTTGACCAATGAAGCAAAAGAACGATCAATGTTCTCCTTTGCGAGAATCGCCATATCGTGCAATTCCTTTAATGCTTGTTCAATGGCAACCGCCGGAGTTTGCAAGAAACTCTCATCAATATATGACAATTCTTCCAGCTTCTGTTGCTTATCTTTCACTAAACTTGTCACTAAATTAACTAACGGGTCAATAAATACGAGCAACACTAAAGTGTAAATAGTATTATAAATCAGGTTAAATGTTGCAAGGCTAAACTGGGGTTTTCCGGGAAACAGACTTTCAAACATGTTGCTAATGGGTTCTCTAAAAAGAACCAGAATAATCGAAAAAGCTACCGCACCAATTACACTGGTAATCAGATGGAATAGTGCGATACGTTTTCCGTTAGCGTTCGTGGACAGGGAGGCCATAATGCCATCGCTGCAGGTTCCTATATTTGCTCCCATCATTAAGAAAAACGATTGATCTATATTGTGGATAACTCCCGTAGCCAAGAAAGCTATAAAAACACCGGTTGCTGCCGTAGATGACTGTATGATGCCTGTAAAAAGAATCCCTAATATCACCAGCAAGATGGGATTTTGCATGATTTCATATTTGAATACTTTAGAGAGTTGAATGCTCAGCGTTGAATCTGCTCCGCCGATTGCGTTTTCCATCACTTCCATCCCGATAAACAGCATTCCAAATCCGATTAAAAATGGTGCAATTTTATTAAGGGTTTCATTACTAGTGGAAAAAATGATGATGACACCGACAAACGCAACCGCTGCAAAAACAGAGCTAATGCTAAAGCCACCTTTGCTGATACCTGAAAGGGCAAATATAAATGCTGTAAGAGTGGTACCTACTTTTGCACCTAAGATAAAACCTGAGCCTTGCTTGACTGTTACAATATTCGCATGAGCAAGTCCGACTGTCATAATCGAAGAGGCTGAAGAAGATTGGACAAGTACGGTAGCCCCAATTCCGATTCCGTAATTAAAAACTCTGTTTTTGTTGATTTTTTTGAAAAGATTTCTTATTCCTGATCCTGCGCTTTGTTCCAAACCAGAGCTCATCTGCTTCATGCCAAACATAAACACAGCAACTCCACCTAACATAAGCATTAAATTCATTAATATTTCCATTGTACTTCTCCCTATATTTATTATCTATTTCTTACTTCACCTTGTATAGCAGACAGCATGTCTCAACATGCACCGTCGAACAGAATTGGTCTACTGCCACGCATTTCACTACCTCATACCCCCGCGCCTGCATCATCTCCAAATCTCTTGCCAAACTTGTAACCTTGCAAGATATATACACAATTTTCTCCACCTGATAATCCAGTATTTTCGGCAGCGCCTTTGGATGTATCCCATCTCTCGGCGGGTCCAGCACAATTACATCCGGCTTCTCTTCTATTTCATCAAGCACCTTAAATACATCCCCTGCAATAAACCTGCAATTATCCAGCCCATTGCGCTTTGCATTCTCCTTTGCCGCCTCTACCGCCTCTTCAATAATCTCCACCCCGATTACTTGTTTTGCCACTGGTGCCAGTACCTGTGCAATAGTACCTGTTCCGCTAAAAAGATCATACACCGTCATATCTTTAACATCTCCGACATACTCCCTCACCGTGTCATAAAGCACCTCTGCTGCCTGAGAATTAGGCTGGAAAAATGAAAAAGGTGTAATCTTGAATTCCATCCCCAGCAGCTTCTCATAAAAATAGTCCTGTCCATACAGAATCCCTGTTTCATCACTCTGCACCACATCAGACAGGGAATCATTTAAAATATGCAGTATACCTACTATCCGTCCTTCCAGTTCCAGATTCAGCAATTCCTCCACTAAAGGCTGTAAATCCCATTGCTCCTGGGTCGTGGTAACCAAATTTACTAATATCTCACCAGTCCGGTCTCCTCTGCGCAGCAGCAAATGTCTAAGATATCCTACATGCTGCATTTTCTTATAATAGCTTGCATTCCTTGTTTTAAAATACTCAAGTACACAAAGCAGTATTTGGTTCATGTCTTCATGCACGAGCTTACAGTCCCCCGCTGTCAGTACATCATAAGTACTACCCTTCTTATGAAGGCCAAGAGAAAGCGGCCCGTCTTTGTACTCATCTCCAAAAGAGAATTCCATCTTATTACGATAGCCAAATTCTTTAGGGCTGGCTTTTATCCCTTCGAAAATATATTCTTTATCTACAGCCTCATCTATGATACTTTTCACCTGTCCGGCCTTCATTTTCAATTGTTCTTCATATGTCATAGTTTGATACATACATCCCCCGCAGGCAGGGAATATGCTGCAGACCGGCTCACGCATTTCCAGGGGAGATTTCTCTAATACTTCCAGAAGTCTTCCTTCTGCATTGCCGCGTTTAAATTTATTTACAATGAAACGGATTTTCTGTCCCGGAATTCCATTTTTTACTGTTACATATCTTTCTTTTTCCGGCACCCATACAAATCCCTTATTTGGGAAATCTACTTTTTCTATCCTGCCTTCGAATATTTGTCCTTTTTTCATCTTTATCTCCCGTCAGCTTATCTATGAAATCAATATACTTAAATATAATAACACAAAAATAGACAGGGTGCAGTAAGTAAATCTCTACATCCTGTCCTTTATTTGTTTCCGTCAATATAATTGATTATACCTGATCTTCCTCGCTAAAATAGTCGTCAAAATCGTCATCGAAATCTTCTTCAAAATCTTCCAGATAATCCGGCGTAAAGAAACGGTACACTCCATACGCGATAGCAGCTACTGCGGCTACTGCACCTACGATTGCCAAAATCCAGAGTACTGTATTTTTCTGCTTTTCATCTGATTTTCTGCGCAGCAGTTCATTTAATTTTGTCTCAGCGATTAACTCCTCAACTTTGCTCATATCATCACGTCCTTTCCCCTTCTTCTGTTACAGGTTCATTTTTAGTTATTATATCATTATCATTTTCAGATTACTACTCATTTATGCTAAATTCTAGTGAAAAGAGTTAAAAATAAATTTCTTGTCTCTCTTGCAGGATTATATTTTTTTCAATTTAGCAAAGGAGGCAAACATTTTCTTTACGCCCACCGTATCAAACTGTACGGTTACCTCATAGTCACGTCCACCCTCTGTAATATCTGTCACGAGCCCTTCTCCAAACTTCACATGCCGCACTCTGTCACCAACCGCATAATCAATGCTTTTTTCCTTGGTTACTGTAAACTGCTGCGCAGTTTTGCCGGTAGAAAATGCTTTTGTTTTAAATATTTGTTTCGCCTGGAAATAGGCATTTTGACTTGGAATCTCTGCACTCTCTTCGAATGCCTTTCCTGATTCTATTAATTCCACCGGGATTTCCTTGAGGAACCGGGATACTTTATTATACCTGGTTTCTCCCCGAATCATACGTTTCATGGCACAGCTTACCGTCAAATCTTCCCGGGCACGTGTAATTCCCACATAACAGAGTCTTCTCTCCTCTTCCATTTCTTCCGGGTCATCGGATGTAACTGTCATATAGCTTGGAAATAAGCCATCTTCCATTCCTGCCAGATATACATGAGGGAACTCCAGGCCTTTTGCACTATGCAGCGTCATTAAAATCACATAATCCTGATTTTCATCCAAACTGTCAATATCAGCAACCAACGCTACTTCTTCCAGGAATCCGCTCAAAGTCGGCTTTTCATCCCTGTCTGCACAGTTTTCTTCATAGGCTGCAATCTTGCTCAGCAGCTCATCAATATTTTCGATTCTCGTCTGTGCATCCTCTTTATCATCCGCTTCCAGTTCTTCTATGTAACAGGTTTTTTCAATGATTTCATTCATTAAACCTGACAGGCTTTCCGTTTGGGCTATTCCTTTAAAATACTCTATGAGAGCCACAAAGGAATCCAGTTTTGCTGCTCCCCGTCCGATATTGGGAATCAAGTCCAATCCCTGTAATGCCTCGTAAAAGCCAATTCCACGCTCTAAAGCAGAATCCTGTACCCGGCCGATAGTCGTCAGTCCAATTCCTCTTTTAGGCACGTTAACGATTCGTCTGACTGCCAGGTCATCCCGCCCGTTATCGATGGTTTTCAGATAAGCCAGAAGGTCCTTTATTTCCCTGCGGGCATAGAAATTGACGCCGCCCACAATTTTGTAAGGAATATTAGAAGACACGAAACGCTCTTCAAACAAACGTGACTGTGCATTGGTACGGTATAAAATGGCATGATCATTATAAGAACTGCCTTCCCTTACATTTTCCCGGATATCCTCTGCAATAAAGTCAGCTTCATCATATGCTGTATCAAACTGATGGAGGTGAAGCTTTTCTCCCTCCCCGTTTTCAGTCCATAGAGATTTCTCTTTCCGCCCTACATTATTTTGGATAACTGCATTTGCTGCATTCAAAATGTTGCCTGTGGAACGGTAATTCTGTTCCAGTTTAATAACTTTTGCATTCTGAAATTCCTTCTCGAAATTCAAAATATTTTTAATATTGGCTCCGCGGAACTTGTAAATAGACTGGTCATCATCACCTACTACACAAAGATTTTTATATTTTCCCGCTAAAAGGCTCACAAATTTGAACTGCACCGTGTTTGTATCCTGATACTCATCCACCATGATATAGCGGAATCTTTCCTGATAATATTCCAGCACTTCCGGCTGAGTCTGAAATAGTTGCACAGTTTTCACAAGCAAATCATCAAAATCAAGGGCATTGTTTGCTCTAAGCTGCTTCTCATATTCGTGGTAAACCTTTGCAATTTTCTGCTTTCCAAAATCTCCTGCAGCATTAAGTTCATATTCCTCCGGCGAAACCATTTCGTCCTTAGCAGAAGAAATAGCGCTCAAAAGACTGCGCTCCTTATACACCTTAGTATCGATATTGACCAGTTTGCACACATCTTTCATGAGTGTTTTCTGGTCATCTGTATCATAAATAGTGAAGTTATTATCGTACCCCAGCCTGTCAATATGCCTTCTCAATATTCTCACACAGGAAGAATGAAAGGTACTTACCCAAATGCTCTCGGAGCCGAATCCCACCAGTTGGTCTACACGCTCTCTCATTTCCCCTGCTGCCTTATTCGTAAATGTAATGGCAAGGATATTCCACGGATTCACGCCTTTTTCCTCTATTAAGTAAGCGATTCTGTGGGTGAGAACCCTTGTCTTGCCTGAGCCTGCCCCCGCTAAAATTAGAAGCGGTCCTTCCGTATGGAATACTGCCTCCTTCTGTTCCTTATTTAATGTATCATATATGCTCATATGTATCTCCCTGTCTGCTTTACGTCCTACTGTTGCACTTTTATCTGACCATCCAAACTTTAAACTGCATAAAAGTTCTCTACTTATGAGATTATAATACAAAAGCCCGTTTCTGTCTAATGGTACTGTTTATAATCATTCAAAATTAACAAAAGCATCTTTATTGATTACCAATTCTTTTGAAAAAATAGTTTCACCCTCTAAAGTATTAATTTTCAGATTACAACTCGCTCTGAAAAACTTACAGTCAAGTATACGTAAATATTCTTCAATTCCCCCCCCCACTTTATGCTTGTAATTACTGAATAGTACCCTAAAAAAAGACTTGCTATCTAGTTTTGAATACTATATAATAGATGCATCGAGGTGATAATATGACGATTGATACAACCGATATGCTGAACAGCATCTTAAAAAGTATCTCCCGCATTGATTATATTCATCCGGAAGATATCCCGAATATAGATTTATATATGGATCAGGTTACAACCTTCATGGATGCCCAGCTTTCCTCTACAAAAAGATATGATGAGGACAAGATTCTGACTAAAACCATGATAAATAATTATGCCAAGAATAATCTTCTTCCCCCACCGGTAAAGAAGAAGTATACAAAGGAGCATGTACTGGTCCTGATTTTTATCTATTATTTTAAAAATATTTTGTCAATCAAGGATATTGAGACATTACTCAGACCTATTACGGATAATGCCTTTTCTGGGGACGGCAATTTAGATATGACTGCGCTCTATGAAGAAATCTGCGCTATGGAAAAAGCACAAATTGACCCTTTGCAGGAAGAAATTAAAAGGGCTTATGAAAAGGCTGAGACTTCTTTTGAAAATGCAGACACGGAGGACCGCAGCTATTTACAATTGTTTTCCTTCGTATGCAGTTTAAGTTTTGATGTATATGTGAAGAAACTGTTGATTGAAAAAATCATTGATGAGCTGCCTGCTTCCAAAGAAAAGCCTTCTAAGAAGTAAAGAGCAAAAAGGGAGATGCCTACGCATCTCCTTTTTCACTCTTTCCAAGCCTTTCAAACACCATGTCATACCCATCATTTCCGTAATTTAGTGAACGGTTCACCCGGCTGATGGTAGCGGTAGAAGCGCCGGTCTTTTCTGCAATCTCCAGATAAGTCTTCTGTCCCCTAAGCATCCTTGCAACCTCAAAGCGCTGGGAGAGTGATAACAATTCATTGATGGTGCAGATATCCTCAAAGAATGTATAACACTCCTCTTTGTTCTTCAGACTTAATATGGCGCTAAACAAATAATCCACCGCCTCTGTCCTTATCTTCTTACTCATACTGCCGATCTCCTTTATCAGTCAAATGACTACTGCTACATTTTAGCACACTAAACTTTTAAAGTCCACCTTTTTATACTGTTTAAGTGGAGTGATTTTATTCTTTGAAGAGATTTAAGTAGGGTTTCAGCTTTTCAAAATCCGTTGTTACAATCAGCTCTTCCGGAAAGCTGCAGTGTTCCAGAATATCCTCAATATTGCAGAAATTTCCTGCATCAACATCAACATGGGCATCGCTCCCTGTTGTCACCGGCACTTCATACTGTTTACATAAATCCAGCATTGTCAATATGTTTTCCCGTGTTCCCTGACGGAAGCTCTGGGGACGAAGGGAAGAATTGTTCAATTCCAGCAATGTGTTCGTCTCTTTGGCTGTCTTGACTAATATTTCATAATCTATTGGAAAGCGCCCGTCATCCGGGTGCCCGATTATATTTACGTAAGGCTTTTTCATTGCCTCCACATAAGCTCTCGTTACCTCTTCCATCGTACTGTCCGTCTTAAAACACGGCGGATGGATACTGGCAATGACAATATCTAAATCTTCACATAATTTTTCCGGCAGATCAACCGTTCCATCGGAATCCAGGATATTTAACTCAGCACCAAACAGCAGACGCAGTCCATTTATTTCCCGGGGAACCACATCCAGATTTTGAAAATAAAATAAATGGCATGTACCGGGCATTTTAGGTGCATGCTCTGTCAGCGCAAGTACCTGCAGCCCTTTTGCCGCCCCTGCTGCTGCCATTTCCCGAATCGTACTGTAGGCATGGCCGCTTACCAGCGTATGTGCATGAGTATCCGCAATAAATTTCATAACAATCCTCCTTTTCTTTTCCATTTGCTTCTAAGTATACCATAATTTTTCCAGAATACAATTTTTGTATGGGTAAATACTAGTATTGAGGTGAAATTTATGTTGAATGATAAAGAAAATGAAAAAATCATTGACGATTATGATTATCTGTCAAATGCGGCATCATCTATGGACTGTACGGGCCTGATTCCTTCTCTCCCAGTTACAGACGCAGAACTGGAATCCTATAATGACCTATATCAGTACCAGCCTCCCGTAATTAGGGAAAAAACATCCAAACATGCCAATTCATCTGAAGAATTCTCCTCAAAATAATACTTTTCAATAGTATTTCCCAAATGAGCACCGCCATTCCCCATATGGCGGTGCTTTCGACATAATGAGTCAGGATATTGCATTTTTTCATTGTCCTTCTACAAACAAAATGTTATAATAAAATCATTGCTAGTCATCAAAGAAAGAGAGGAATACATAAATGAGATGTCCGAAATGCGGAAAGGATGTAGAATTACAGAATAAAAAAGTAGGCGTTGATGAGAATGGTGAGCCTATCTTTAACGAATACGCAATCTGTAAAGACTGTAAAAAACAATGGAACCTGGACAAACAAAGAGAAAAAAAAGCAGCAAATGCGGCTGTTTCTAATCATACACAACCCGAATCTAGTACTCCGGCCAAAGACAAGCCATCGTCAAAACAGACGGATTTGAAACCTGCCGCCTCTAACACTGACAGACCTGAGGTGAAAAAAGCTCCTGTGAAAAAAAACTCCCAGGAAACAGTACCGGAAAAGCGAAAAGCTCCGCCTAAAAAGAGACCTGTCCCCAGCGCTGCTTCACCAGAGGGCAGACCGGCTCCAAAAAAACAACCCGTTCCGGCAAACCCGAATGCTGCCAAGTCTGTAAAAGCAGGCGAAACTCAACGTTATTCCAATATTCCTCCCGAAAAAGTAAGGACGAAAAAGGAGAAAGCTGTAAGACAGAATTATGAGGACATGCTTGCTGCTGACCCAAATAGAAAGCCTGTAAAAAAGAAGAGCTCTGCTGACCGCAAGGACAGCAATTCAAATAAAAAGCCTGCGACTTCCAATGGTGCACCTGTTCGGAAAAAGCCGGTCTCACAGCCTTCTAAAAAGGCTCCTGTGAAAAAAGAAGAGCCAAAACCAAAGTTTAAAATTTTACGTATCATCCTTGGAGTTGTCTCAATTATTGCCTTTGCATTTTTTGCATACAAAGGATTTCTTGCCGGACTGAGTAATATTTCAGCAGGAAGTGACTCTACTGCCGGAATCACTTACATCGTACTTGCACTCTGTATGCTTATATCGGGCCTGCTGCTTCTTATTATGCAGGCAAAGCGCACTGTTTTTGCATTCATACTGCCTATGGTTTTCTGTATTGGCGGCGGGGTATTCGCCTTCCTGAAGCGTACAGATGACAAATGGCTGTTATACAGTGCAGGAGCGTGTGCCTTACTGGCAGTGATTTTCCTTGTATTGGCTATTGCTTCCAGATCAGATGATGAAGACTACCTTGAAGAAGATCCTTTTGAATAACTCTCTGACAGCCTTACCATTCCTATGGCAGGGCTGTTTTTGAGAGTCTGTCTCCTAGGAATCCTATCAAATACAAACTTAGAATAAAGAGTCTGGCAAGCCAGACTCGCGCGCCGAAGCGCGGTCGCTTTAGCGACCAGTTTCCTATTATATAAAAACGTTACTCTCCCAAAATCATTTTGGCCGAGCCGCAGATTCCCGCATCATTTCCAAGAGCAGCTAATGTGAATTTTACATCTTTGACCGCAAAGAGTGCCCGTTCCAGATATGATTTCTGGATAAAAGGTATCAGCACTTCCCCTGCTTTGGACACACCGCCGCCTATGACAAACACCGCCGGATCTACTACTGCCGCCAGATTGGCAAGCGTATATCCCAGGTAGCGCCCAAATTGCTCAGCCACCTCCGTTGCTGCAGCATCTCCAGCCTTCACAGCCTCAAATACAGATTTTGCTGACACTTCCTCTTTTTTCAATATGGTATCTATCTCTGCCTGAGCCAGCTTTTTCTTTGCCAGCCGCACAATTCCGGTAGCAGAAGCATATTGCTCCAGACATCCAAAATTTCCGCACCCACAAACATCAGTCTCCTCATAATTCACACAGATATGTCCAATTTCTCCGGCGGAGCCGTGGGCGCCGGGCACAATTTTCCCGTCTATAACCACACCACCGCCTATACCAGTCCCAAGTGTAACCATAACGATATTCTTCTGCCCCAAGCCACCGCCTTTCCACATTTCACCTAACGCAGCTACATTAGCATCATTCTCAATCCTTGTTTTCAACCCTGTGAAGCTTTCCAGTTCCTTTTTTGCCTCTTTATACTTCCATCCCAGGTTGGCACTTCCAGTGACAATCCCATCTCCTGTAACAGGTGCCGGTACTCCCACACCAACTCCCAAAACAGCAGACTTGTCTAATTGCCTTTCTTGCATTTTGTTAAGAATGGACGCTGAGATATCCCCCAGGATGGCCTCACCTTTATTTTCTGTGCGGGTCACAATCTCCCACTTGTCAAGAATTTTCCCGGATTCTCCGAACAACCCCATCTTTACTGTGGTTCCTCCCACATCTACACCAAAACAACATTTCATAACACTTCTCCTCTCTTTCCCTGGCTGCTTATACTTCCCCAAATTCTCCTGTACACGCTTGTATAATTGCTATGCCGCATCTTTCTACCTTTTATTTGCCTTATTTCACAATGGTTCCCAGGCTGATTGTTTCCAGCAATTCACATTCTTCGCTCAGAACTAAAATATCTGCATCCTTTCCTGCTGCCAGCATCCCCTTTCTCTCCAGCCCAAATTCTTTAGCCTGATTCACAGAACTCATTTTTACAGCTTCCTCTATAGATGCCCCTGTAAATTTCATTACATTCTTGAATCCCTGGATAAAGGACAGCACACTTCCTGCTAAAGTACCGTCCTCCAGCCGGGCAGTGTTATCTTTCACGTAAACTTTCTGACCGCCAAGCTCACTCATTCCCTCCGGCATCCCTTTTGCTCTCATGGAGTCTGTAATCAGCTCAATCCCATCACATCCTTTGACCTGATAAGCCATCTTTACCATCTCTGGTACGATATGGATTCCGTCACAAATCAGTTCCACTTTCACTCCCGGGGTCAGCAATCCAAATCCGGTCACCCCCGGCTCCCGGTGCTTGAGCCCCCGCTGTGCATTATACAAATGTGTAACATGCCTGGCTTCACTTTTGATCAGCTGTTCATAGACCGCATTGGAATGTCCCACACTCAGCACAATCCTCTTCCCTTTACACCACTCTTCAAACTGCCTGTCTGCTTCCTCCGGCGCATATGTTACAATACGGATTAATCCCCCTGTAATTTCATTCCACTTTTCCAGTATCGCTTCATCCGGCTTTTTTATATAAGATGCATCCTGCGCCCCCTTAAACTCCTGGGAAACAAACGGCCCTTCTACATGAATCCCCTGGATAACCGGATTTTTTGCTGCGGCATCCGTGATATTTTTCAGAGCTGCCTCAATTTTGTCATATGTCTGGGACATGGTCGTGCAGAAATATGAAGTAATTCCCTCATATTTTGACATTTTACAAACCATCTCACTGATTTCACCTGGAGATGCATCCATATTATCCATTCCGTACCCGCCATGGCTGTGTACGTCGATAAAACCTGGAATCAGAATATCTCCTTTAACGACTGTCTCTATATCCTCCTTCTGTTCCGTGAAATCGGTCATGGTTCCTACTTCTGCTATTTGTCTGTCATACCGGATATATCCCTCGGAAATCACTTTTTGCCCGGTATAAATCCTTTTATTTTTTAATAGCTTCATCATCTTCTCCCATCTTTTATAATTTCCACATATTTCAGGCTTTCTCTCTGTCTATTATATTAACAGAAAAAGAGCCGTACGGACGACCCTTTTTCCTTTTGATGAACAACATTTATTGGAGCAAAAGCCCTTTTCTTTTCAATTTGGAATTTTCTTTTTATTATAATTCCATTCCTTCTTTACATCAGCCGCAGCAGCATGTTTCCCGTTCCCACATTATAACCGCTGGCAGCATAAATTCCGTTTTGCTCCTCATCCGTTACAATAATCATCGGGAGCTGTTCAAAATTAACGTACATCCGGCGTCCCAGTAATTCCAGGTTTTCCTCAAAACTGTCATAGCAGACCTGAATATTGCCAAACGTTTTTAATACCTTTGAAATAGTTGGATCCGCCAGTGCTTCAGAAGACCGTACCACAAAAACAATCCGGTGGCTGTATTCGGCAAATGCTTCTTTTAATTCCAACATTTCATTTAGGATATGTTCTGTCGGTTCCTCACTTTCTTCCAGAAACACCAGGATATGCTTTTGTTTTCCCATTAGCACTGCCTTGCTTACTTCACTGCCGTTTTCCCTGCTTAACGTAAACTCCGGCAGAGGAATATTCAGCAGCATATCCTTCAGACCTGCACTGCGCAGCCTAAGCTTCACTTCTGTCTTCCGGCCTGCTGTTATTTCAAATTTATATTGATTGGCAAAGATATTTCCGCTGGGCAAGCGGTTAGACGTCAAAATCCGGTAGCTGCCTGCTTCCAGTTCCTGTGTCAGTATACCGTTTTCCCACAATTCATCAGAAAGTCTTAATGATTCATATGTTCCTCCAACCAGACGGGCAATACTCCAGTTCTGAAAATAGTTCCAGGTAACTCCATTCCCGGCTTTCAATACCAGCGTACAACTGGGTCTGGTTTCCGGCAAAACCGGAACAAATTTATCCTCTTCAAAATATTCCATGGCCCGGTATGTCTGATTCAAACGCGCTGGAATTCCCAAGGTTCTGGCAATTGCAACAAAAAGAATTTCCCGCGACTTCCGGCTGGCAATGCCAAGCCGCATACAGGCTCCCGGCACTGTAACCAGCGCATCCTTCTCTCCTGACGGATAGGATTTAATCCGATGTTCGATTACGTCCCATATTTTCCGGGGATTCCGCCGCAGTTTTTCCTTTTCTGCCTCTGAAAATGCCTCATCGATTATCGTCCTGTATTCCTGAAGAACTTCATCCTCGATCCTGGGATTCAATATATACGGTACAAAAATCTCCTCCGGAAAGTGTTTCTCATAAAGAACCGCATATTTAAGATGTTCTTCCAGAACCTCGCTTTTTAAATCAGTCTGATCTTTTTCGGTAAGTACTTCCAACATTTTTTGACGGTATTCTGTATGGTCTTTTCCGGTCAGGAATTTTTGACGCTCGGGATTGTACCACCCTTCCGTCTTGACCTTACGCAGCGCTGCGGCCTCCAGAAGCCGTTCCCGGGCTATTGATTTTTGTTCCTTCGTTGGAGCCGTCGTGTTGACCGGGGCATCTGCCGGAGCAATCATATCATAAGATGCCCATTCTTCTTTAACAGCTGGTTCTTTCAATACCAATTCACATTTATCCAATCTTCGTGTATCGATCCAGCTATCAGCAAATCTTCCATCCCGGGCTGCATGAATATGCAGGCTGCCCAGACCAGTAGTCAAATACAGCCGGCCTTCCTCATTGGTTGTACACTTTGCGATAGAAGCATATTCGGAATAATTAATTACTTCAAAACATACCACTGCCCCTTGTACCGGCTGTCCGCTCTCATCCTGGACCACCACTGTAATCTCTTTGACTCTGGCATACCGGCCCAATTCATTGAGCATAGTTACCATTCCCTCGTTCCCGATTACTTCCTGCTGCTCTCCCGGCTCATCAAATAAACGGGAGTGTACCATCATTGCACGGGATGCTGCACGGGTAAACCACCCGGTGTTCAATATCTCCGCCGGCTCACAGGCGCCGAAAAAGTACCATTTCTCACCGTTTAAGATTTCCACCCAGGCATGGTTATCATCGCAGTGAGACCATTTGGGGGCATAAACCTGACGTGCCGGAATCCCGGCACTTCTCAGGACATTCACAGCAAAGGTGGATTCTTCCCCGCATCTTCCATTTCCACGTTTATAAACTGCCATTGCCGACAAGGTCCGGTCATCCGTAGACTGATAGGTCACTTCCTGGGCACACCAATAATTTATTTCCACAGCCTGTTTTTCCCTGTCCATTCCTGCAATCCGGCCCTTTATCTGCTCATAGAAAAAACTGCGGCATGGCGTAATCTCTTCTTCATTCACACGATGATACAGCACGTAGTTTAAAAATATTTCCTCAGGAAGTTTTCTCACCGCCTCGCAGGTATGCCACAGAAAGACTCCGTGGACCGCATAATCCAGGAATGTTTCAAAAGGATAATTTCCCATGTCACTGTATGGCATCACCGCATACAAATACCTGACCGCCAGTGCCGCATCTGCCTGGCATGCTGCAAGCTTTTGCTCTGTTTCACACCTGATGTCCGGTACATGTTTCATGTGTTTTTCATACATTTTTACAATCCGGAGCCGGTTTTTAACCAAAAATTCTCCTCTTTCTATCATTGTAATTCCTCCAGGACCTGCCTTGCTTCCCGTATCTTCATTTCATCAGTCTGCCAGATTTCATATTCACTGATGGACGGCAATCCCATGCTCACGCCGCCTTTCCGATATTCCATTGAACTATCAAGGGTCACTTTACCTGACATATGATATGCACTGGCACCGGTAACCTGATAGACTTCCCGGATTACTTCTGCATCCACACCACTCCCGACCTGAATCTCAATTCTTCCGGCACTTTGTTCAACCAGTTCTTTTAAAAGTCCGGTTCCCTGGATACAGGCATTTTTCTGCCCTGATGTAAGGATGGTTCTGATTCCCAGATCAACCGCCTGTTCCAGTGTTTTATACGGATCTATGCATACATCAAAGGCCCGGTGCAGAGTCACTGACATCTCTCCTGCCAGATCCATTAATTCTTTCAGTTGTTCCACATTCAGCGTCCCGTCCGGTTTGAGGATTCCCAATACCACCCCTTCAGCTCCCAGTTCACGGAACGCACGAATTTCACCTTTGATAATATTAAACTCAAAATCAGTATAACAGAAATCTCCATAACGCGGGCGGATCAAGACATTTATATGGATATCCGTATGTTTACGGATTTCATCAAACAATATTGTGCTGGGCGTTGTCCCACCAATCACCAGGTTACTGCACAGCTCCAGGCGGTCAGCCCCTCCCCGTGCCGCTGCCAGGGCAGATTCTACCGAATCCACACACGCTTCTAATACAAATCCCCGCATTATTGCTCCTCCTTGCTGCAAAGCTGATAAATCGAAGTCACCCCCGCTCCGGTAGCACCTTTGCTCTGAAACGCAAAGACCGGCGTATCTACCCAGGCAGTCCCGGCAATATCCAGATGCAGCCAGGGCTTTTCTTCTGCGAATGCCCGGATAAATAATCCCGCCGTAATCGTTCCGCAGAATTTCTCTCCCAGATTCCGGATATCGGCAACCGGGCTCTCAATCATTTTCTCATGCTCTTTGTAAAACGGCAGCCTTAGATAACGTTCCCCGCTGATTCTGCAGGCCACTTCAAATCTTTTATAAAATTCATTATCATCACATATTGCCCCTCCGATGCTGAACCCCAGCATGTTTACCACAGCACCGGTCAGCGTAGCAATATCCAGTACTTCCGTTACCCCTTCATCACGAACTGCATATGACACCGCATCTGCCAGAATCAGACGCCCTTCCGCATCGGTATTGGCAATCTCAATTGTCTTGCCGGAATAGGAATCAATTACATCACCAGGTAAAAGGCTGCCCGGTGATATCCGGTTTTCACACATGGGTATGACTGCAGTTACATTCGTCTTAATATGGTTTCTGGCCAGTGCGTAAACCACTCCGGCGACCGCCGCTCCACCGGCCATATCACCTTTGATGCCCAGCATGGAATCTCCGGGTTTCAGACAATAGCCTCCCGTATCACAAGTTACTCCCTTTCCAATCAAACCGCTGATCTTGCTGTCCTCCGGATTCCCGCAATAGCGGAGAATCATCATACAGGGCGGATATGCACTGCTTTCTCCAACCCCCAGGAGCGCGTTAAGACCCAATTTCCGCAGTTCTTCTGCACCGAGCACTGTTGTTTCCACACCGGTTCCCTCTACAAATTGTATCACTTTACCGGCAAAATCCTCGGGCCGCAATTTATTCCCGGGCAGATTTACCATATCCCGGGCAAAACAGATTCCTTCAGCAACTGCTTCCATTTCCCGGACAGCAGCAGTTATATCATCCATAACCTGCTTTGGCACTCCAGAAATTTCAAGTTGAACACGCTGTCTGCCGCTGTCCTTAAACTGCCCCGGCTCATATGTGCCTAAAATTGCTCCTTCTACAATATCATAAACAGATTCAGAGGCTCCTTCTGCCAGAAACGGCCCGATATCCATGGAAAACTCTGATATTTTTTTCTCTATGCATTGCTTCACCGCAGACGCGGCAAGTTCCTTTCGCTGTATTCTGTCATCTGTTACCTTCCCCATTCCGACCAGTAATTTGAGTCTGTCCTGGTCCTCCGGCATCCAGACTGACTGCAAATATGTCCCGTCAAACAGCAGCCGGATACTTTTGGGTAACGATAAAAGATTATCGTCGCCTTCCCGAAAGAAAGATATACTTACCTTTCTTGTACATTCAGATACAATCTGAATCATTCTATTGCCTCCTTTAAAACAGCCTGACACCGGCCCCTTCTAATACACTGACCGTCATACTGTCAGGGTATTCATCCGTAATAATTCCATTAATATCATCAAAATGTGCAAATTTATATGAATCGTTAAAATAAAACTTCTCCCGCTCCATAACGACATATTTATGCCGGCCGCTTTGAATTGCCGCTTTTTTGGTCAATCCGTCCTCGGCTCCCAGCGTCGTAATGGTACAGTCCACCATATCAACTCCACAGCTTCCCAGAAATGCCCGGTCGAAACTATACTGTTTGATGAATTCGATTGTTGCTGCCCCCATAAATCCATTTACGGTGCGGTACATCGTTCCACCTGTTCCAATGGCAGTAATATGAGCGCTTTTTGCCAGTATCTGCAGGATATCAATCATATTGCTTACCACAACTACCCGTTTCCTGGATTCTGTCAATAATTTTGCCAACTCAATATTGGTCGTTGAGATATCCAGAAAAATAGTCTCATTATCTTTAATCAAATCCATTGCCTTTCTGGCAATCTCTTTTTTCTTTTTTACATGATAATTCCTGCGGTCAACAACATCCCGCTCCAGTGGATAATCCTGTGACAAAATTGCGCCTCCGTAAGTCCTTTTAAGTCTGCCTGCATTTTCCAGTGCTTTCAAGTCTTTGCGGATGCAGTCCTCCGTTACCCCGAACATCTCACTGAGCTCTTTTACTTTCACTTTACCCTTTTCATGAAGGCCTTTTATAATTGCTTCCTGTCTTTCTTCCGTAAACATCGTCTACCCCTTTCATTTCAGTATTACTTCTAATACCGTATCATTTTCATCGGGCAGTATCGGATCAGGTCCCAGGTCCGCAAATACAATATCCGGATAATCACTATGTACCCAGCTGGTCGAAACAGGCACTTCCGCTCCTGTCGCCAGATAACGTATTCCCTTTAGCTCCTCTTTCCGGATTCCAATCAGCGGAACCGGGCCGATGGTATTCTCAAACAAATGAAAATAGACATGCCGTCCGCTTTTCGTCACCCGTCCGTAATCCGGCTTTGGTATATCCCCCTTGCCGCATCCGTAAATACTTTTTCCATTCTGCTTCATCCATGCTCCCATGACGGAAAGTGCCGTTAAGGATTCCTGTGGAATGTTCCCATTTGCATCCGGTCCTACGTTGAGCAGCAGATTTCCACCCTTTGATACACATTCTACCAGTTTTCTAATCAACATGGAAGCAGGTTTAAAATAATGGTCAGTGGCGTGGTACCCCCAGTTGCCGTTCATTGTCACGCATGCCTCCCATACCAAATCATTGCCATTCACATCCTGCAGCCCATTTGGCGGAATTATCTGTTCCGGGCTGACAAAGTCTCCGTGATACGGAGTCGGGTCCCCAGCCGCCAGAGATCCAAAACCTTCTCCACTGGCCTCCAGGCGATTGTCAATAATCACATCCGGCTGCAGCTTTCTTACCATATCCATCAATTCCGCAGCTTTCCACTTTTCCCCGCGCATATCGTCATAGGAAAAGTCAAACCAAAGCACATCCAACTTGCCGTAATTCGTACAGATTTCTCTAACCTGATTATGCATATAAGTAAGATAATTATCAAAATCACGGTGTTCATTCGGATATTGACGATTGTTACGCATGGGATGATTCTTATCCCCGAAATGAGGATAGTCATCATGGTACCAGTCTAACAGTGTAAAATAGAGTCCTACTTTTAATCCTTCAGCTCTCACCGCTTCAACAAACTCTGCAACCAGGTCCCTGCCACAGGGCGTATTTGTGGACTTGAAATCAGTATACTGGCTGTCATATAAGCAAAAACCGTCATGATGTTTTGCCGTTAAAACGACATATTTCATCCCGGCCTCTCTGGCTGTTTTAGCCCAGGCCCCAGGGTCATAACTGGCGGGGTCGAATTCTTCAAAATATTTCATATACTCTTCTTTGGGCATTTCTTCCGTACTTCGTATCCATTCTCCACGGGCTGGAATGGCATACAGTCCCCAGTGGATAAACATCCCGAACCGGGCTTCTTTATACCACTCCATACGCTTCTCATATTCTGCCTTGTCAAACTTATACATATTTGCTCCTCCATCCATATCTTGTTATTTATGATGAAATTCTTTTCGCTAAGCTCGTGGAATACACACCACAAGGGTGAACTTTCTCACTAGGCTCGTAAAAGACCTCGCCAAGTGTTCAATGTTTCGCTAATCACTATCTATAATGAAGTTCTTTTCGCTAAGCTCGTGAAATACCTCGCTAATCTCTAAGAACGACCTACGTGCTAAGCTCGAAACTACCTCGCTAATCACTATCGGTCATTTCCGGATAGTGGCATTTTACGATGTGTCCTTCCCCGATTGTCCGAGCCATTGGGCGTTCTTTCCTGCATTTGTCGGTACAGTAGGGACACCTTGTGTGAAACAGACAGCCATCTGGAAGATTTGTTGTACTTGGAAGATCCCCTTCCAGGATAATCCGCTTCTTTTTTCTCCCCGGATCCGGAACCGGCACTGCTGAAAGCAGGGCCCGCGTATACGGATGCCGCGGATTGCTGTAAAGCTCCCGTTTGGGCGCCGTCTCCACAATCGTACCCAGATACATTACGGCAATCCGGTCTGATATCATCTCTACAACGCTCAAATCATGTGAAATAAATAAATAGGTCAGGTCATAATCCTTCTGTAGTTTCTGCAGAAGATTCAGCACCTGTGCCTGAATTGATACATCCAGCGCCGAAACCGGTTCATCGGCAATTATCAGCTTGGGATTTACAGTCAGGGCTCTGGCAATTCCGATACGCTGCCGCTGGCCGCCGGAAAACTCGTGAGGATACCTTTCACCATGAGCGGGACTTAAGCCCACTACCTCCAGAAGGCCGTGCACTTTTTTCAGCCGTTCACCGCCGGACATGTTGGTATGAATCAGCAATGGTTCCCCAATCAGATCCTGGATCTTCATCCGCGGATTCAGAGAACCGTACGGGTCCTGGAAGATCATCTGGATATCTGATCTAAGGGGCCTCATTTCGTTCTGTGATATCCGGGAGATTTCTTTCCCCTCAAACCATATTTCACCTGCATCGGGCGTCAGCAAATGATCGATCAACCGGCCGGTTGTAGACTTGCCGCAGCCGGATTCTCCTACTAACGAGAAAGTCTCTCCCGGCATAATTTCAAATGAAACATCATTTACTGCATGAACAAATTTCTTTTTGGCAAACAACCCTTTATTTACAGGAAACGTTTTTACTACGTTTTTTACCGATACTAATGCTTCACTCATACGGATGTCACCTCCTGTCTGTCGGTATGCAGCAGATGGCATCTGCATCTGCGTGTTCCCGTCTCATCAGTTGCCTCCAGATCGGGTTCCTGCTCCCGGCAGATATCCATAGCAAACTTGCACCGTGGCGCAAACTTACACCCCTTTGGCATCACCGCCAAATCTGGTACACTTCCCGGTATAGACGGCAGGGAAGTCATATTGCTCCCCAGTTTCGGTACTGATTCAATCAGTCCCTGAGTATACGGATGCTGCGGACATTCGAATAATTCTTGAACCGGCTTTTCTTCAACGATTCGTCCGGCATACATGACTACCACCCGGCTGCACATCTCTGCAACCACACCCAGATCATGGGTAATTAACAGAATTCCAGTATTTCTCTTTTCCCGGATTTCTTCCATCAGCTCCAGTATCTGAGCCTGAATCGTTACATCCAGTGCAGTTGTCGGCTCATCTGCAATCAACAGTTCAGGCTCACACGACATTGCCATTGCAATCATAACACGCTGACACATCCCGCCTGATAATTGATGGGGATAACTCTTCAGCGTCATGTTCGGCTCCGGAATCCCTACCGCTTTCAGAACATCATAAGCCCGGCTGGCCGCAGCTTCCTTGCTGATTTCATTATGCAGAAGAATGGCCTCGGTTAACTGCCGTCCAATCCGCATACAGGGATTGAGAGAATTCATTGGTTCCTGAAAAATCATCGCAATCTCATGGCCCCGGACTTTGCACATCTCCTTTTTATTTATCTGCAGTAAATCCCGGCCGTTTATGAGCACCTCTCCTTCAGATATTTTACTGTTTCTGGCCGCCAGAAGCCGCATAATCGATAAGGATGTTACCGATTTCCCGCATCCGGACTCTCCAACCAGTCCCAGTATCTCTCCGCGGTTAATGGAAAAAGAAACATGATTCACCGCTGTCACCCAACTTTTATCCCGTTTGAACTCCGTCCGGAGGTTTTTTACTTCTAATAGCTTCTCTGACATGATTTTCCCTCCTAGTTCATTTTAGGATCCAGAGTATCCCGCAGTCCGTCACCGAGCAGATTGAACGCCAGTACCGTCAGCAGAATTAAAATCCCCGGAAATAATACGATATGGGGTGCCGTATTTAAATAGTTACGCCCCTGTGACAACATTGCTCCCCAGTCCGGTTCAGTCACATTTGCACCAAAACCGAGGAAACTTAAGGATGATGCCGCCAAGATTGCAGTACCGATACGCATCGTGAAATTCACAATCATCGATGGGATGGTTCCCGGTAATACATGTACAAATAGCAATCTGCTGTTAGTACACCCTAAGGACCGGGCTACTTCAATATATAACTCCTGTTTTACCGACAGCGTAGCGCTTCGGGTAATCCGCGCAAATGACGGTACTGTAAATACTGCCACCGCTATCATTACATTAATCATTCCGGGACCAATAATTGCCACAACCGCAATTGCCAGCAGAATATCCGGAAATGCAAACATAACATCACAGAACCGCATAATCAGAGAATCAAGAATCCCTCCGAAGAATCCGGCAAGCAGCCCCAGAAGCACTCCGCCGGCTGTTCCAATCACCGTTGCCGTCAGCGCACTAAAAAGTGAGGTCCTGGTTCCAACCATCAAACGGCTGAAGATATCCCGCCCGTACTCATCGGTTCCCCAGATATGTCCTTTGCCGGGTCCGGAAAGCAGATTGCTGTAATCTGCCTGTCCGGCATTGTATGGAACGATATACGGAGCAATGATTGCCATAATAATCATAAGAATGATAAAAACAAAGGCCACCACAGCGGTCCGGCGTTTCAAAAACTTTTTAATAAATTCTTTTGCCCTGCTCTTCGCTTTCGAGAGTTCTTCAGCAGCGGCAAATTGATCTGAATAACCATTTATTTTTGTCTGTGCCATTACTCTTCCCTCCTTCTTAATCGTATCGTACTTTCGGATTAATTACACCATACAGCAGGTCGACGATCAGATTGATTACGATATATTCCAAAGCAAAAAACAACAATAATGCCTGCACTACTTTATAATCTCTTAAATTAATGGAATCTACCAGCAGGCGGCCCAGTCCCGGGATGGAAAACACCGTTTCCGCCATGACCGATCCTGAAAGCAAACCACCAATCTGTAGTCCGGCTACAGTGACAATCTCAATCAGCGAATTTTTGAATCCATGCCGCACCACCACCAGTGATTCTATCAGTCCTTTGGCTCTGGCCGTCCGGACATAGTCAGCTCTCATTGTTTCCAGCATTGATGATCTGGTAAACCGTGCCATGATTGCCATAACTCCGGAACCCATGGTCAGAGACGGAAGCACATAACTCTGCCAGCTGTCCAGCCCACCGGTGGGCAGCCACCCCAGGGAAACCGAAAACATCTGAATCAGCTGCAGACCCAGCCAAAAACCGGGCACCGAGATTCCTACAATGGCAATCAGCATTCCCAGATAATCAGCCATCTTTCCGTGAAAAACTGCCGCCAGTACCCCGATAGCAATCCCAATCATAATTGCCCACATAGCCGACGAAAGGGTCAGCAAAATGGTCGGCTTCAAGCGCGGCAGGATTGTATCCTCCACGGTCTTTCCATTTCGGATCGACAGCCCCATGTCTCCGGTCACAAGTCCTTTCATATACTCCCCGTATTGCGTTAACAAGGGCTTATCAAGGCCCAGTTGTTCCCGCACCACTTTTACATCTGCTTTGGTTGCATCCTGGCCGGCAATCAGCCTGGCCGGGTCACCCGGTATCATGTGAATAAACATAAATATCAGAAATGAAATAACCAGCAGCAAGGGGATGGTACTTAGTAAACGTTTTACACAATAACGTCCCATTCAATTACCTCCTTAAAATAAAGAGTCTGGCAAGCCAGACTCGCGCGCCGAAGTGCGGTCGCTTTAGCGGCCATTTTCCTTATGCGCGTAGTGTGATCCCCCGGAGGGTTTTTATATAATAGGAAACTGCGTTTCCTATTATATAAATAAAGAGTTTGCTTGCAAACGCTTGCGCCTGCGGCGGGTTGCATAGCGGCATCTACCACTTACGCCACAGTGCGATCCCCCGGAGGTTTTTGTATGATAGGAAACTTCATTTCTTATCATACAAGAAAGGAACTGGCATTTTTCGCATCTGTGAAAAAATGACAGACATCGACAACGTCAGTTCCTTTCACGGACATTATTGTCCGCTTAAAAATCAATTATTACTGAGCTAAAACCGCATTTGCAAAATTGAATGCTCCGTCCGGTGATACATATACACCTGAAAGATAAGATTTTGTGGAGTAGATGATCTGGTCATTTCCAAGGAATAGCCATACAGCATCATCCCATGCCATCTTCTGTGCTTCGCTGTAATAAGATTTCTGTTCTGCTTCATCTGCCGTCTTCAGGCCTTTGTCCAGAAGCTCATCGAATTCCGGATTGTTGTAATATACTGTATTGGCACTGTTCGGTGGTGCCATTGTACTGTACAGTAAGGACCGGAGTGACCCATCCATGGTGAAGTCAGATGCTGACCAGTTTACATACCACATATTAATTTCAGCATCTTCTTTATCCACATAAATCTTTTCACTGACAGTTGCCGGTTCCATCGGTACTACTTCTACTTCAATGCCAATCTGCTCTAACTGCTGCTGGATAAAGGTCATACCTTTGATTTCCTGGGTGGTGTTGTCCCCCCACAGGGTAAGCTTAAATCCGTCTTCATAGCCGGCTTCTTTCATCAGCTCTTTAGCCTTTTCAACATCATATGTATATTCCTTCTGCTCCTCATATCCGCTAATAATGGACGGTACAACCGAAGTTGCCTTTTTGGCATATCCTGAATACATCAGCTGGACATAAGCGTCCTGATCAATTGCATAGTTCATTGCCTGACGTACTTTTATATCACTTAATTCTTTCAATCCAGTATTTAGAGTTACGTATCTCATAATGTTTGAATCTGCTGTCATAACGTTAATATCATCGGTTCCCTTAATTGCATTAATCTGGTCGGAAGGAGTCGGATAAATAAAATCTGCTTCCCCCGTCTGCAGCATCGCCGTACGGGAACCAGCTTCGGGCACTTCTTTAATCGTTATGGTATCAACGCCTGGTTTCTCACCCCAGTAATCATCATTGCGTTTCATCGCGGTGTGGTCGCCTTCCTCCCACTCCACAATTGTATACGGACCAGTGCCGCATGCATTGTACATAATATCATTTCCGTATTTTTCCAGTGCAGCCGGACTGATTATGCAGAACTGAGTCATTCGGTTGATAAACGGTGACCACTGCTCTGTTAAAGTAAATACCACAGTTTTTTCATCGGTTGCTTTTACACTTTCAATACGCATGGTTTCAGAACCGTCATCTTTAGCAACAACAAATCTTCTTCTCTGTGATAAATTGTTATCTGGATTCATTACCCTTTCATAGTTTGCTTCAACTGCAGCCGCATTAAAGTCGGTGCCGTCATGAAATTTTATTCCCTCCCGAAGATGGAATGTATAGACAAGGGAATCATCTGAAACTTCCCAGCTTTCCGCCAGTCCGCCAGTCAATTCATTCTTTTCATCAAATTTAACCAGAGTTTCATAAACACCGCGGGTTGCAGAGATTGCATTTGTATCCGGAATATTCATGGGATCCATCGAACTGACACTTCCTTCAATCGCAATTACTAAATCATTATCCGCTGACTTGGAGTCGGTATTCGTTGCTTTTACTATGTAACCATCGGCATCAGCACCGCCGGTTGCCTCGGAGCCCTCATTTGCACTGTTCTTTGCTGTCTCGTCTGATGCGTCCTTGTTGTCTGAACTGCTGCCGCAGGCTGCCATAGAAAATACCATCGCTCCTGCCAGAAGGACTCCAAGGATTTTTTGATACTTTTTCATAAATTTCCTCCTTTTTTTCAAAAAACATCATTAATAATAAACAACTCTGTACCTAAAATTAAGTACAAAAAAAGTATTTTCTATTTTTTGCTCCATCGCAATGTTCAAAATTTAAATATCACAAGGACTACTTACGTCCGCGGAAATGAATAATGAATGCCCCTTCGCATACTCATAAAAAATACTTTATTTCTATTGTTTCAGATTATATCAAGCAATTATCGACTTGTCAATTGTTTTTTATTATTTCGTATTGTTTGTTATCAATTTTTGTAAATATCAATTGTCCACCCTTTTTATTTCAAATATGAACCAATTTACAGATTCCTCATATATTATAAGAGATAAAATATCTTACGGGAGGAATTTTATGAAAAAACGGTTACTTGCTGTGCTGCTTACTGTTGTTATGGTTGTGGCACTGCTGTCTGCCTGTACTTCACCAAAAGACAAGAAAGAAGTTTCTGGGAACGCTGTGTCCGAAACACAGAAGGAAATGACAGATATCACATTAAATGAAGTTGCTCATTCGATTTTTTATGCGCCTATGTACGTTGCAATTGAAGAAGGATACTTTGCTGAAGAAGGAATCGAACTCACTCTGATTACTGGATTTGGTGCAGATAAGACAATGACCGCTGTTCTCTCCGGTGAAGCGGACATTGGATTTATGGGCTCTGAAGCGTCTATTTATACTTATAATGAAGGCGCAAATGACTACGTGGTTAACTTCGCCCAATTAACTCAGCGGGCAGGCAATTTCCTTGTTGCACGTGAGGAAATGCCGGACTTCTCATGGGATAATCTCAAGGGCAGTACTGTGCTTGGCGGAAGAAAAGGCGGAATGCCGGAGATGGTGTTTGAGTATATTCTAAAGCAAAACGGAATTGATCCTGCTGCAGATTTGGAAATTAATCAGAGTATTGATTTCGGTTCTACTGCTGCAGCATTTTCAGAAGGGCAGGGGGACTTTACAATAGAATTCCCTTGTGTCAAGTAAAGACTAACAATTTTCTAATTTTATTTATTTGTCTTCCCCACTGCAAAAGCAGGAACCACGCTCCTACGGTAGTTCCTGCTCTCTCTTTTTATAACTTGAAAAACTTATCGTCTTCTCTTAATTCTAATACTTTAGCCTTATCAATATAAACTTGATCTACTTTATCAATTCGCTCTCGCAAAATAGGAATAATATATTGTCCATCAATTCCCTGAGCTATTTCAAAAATAGTTTTCAATTGGTTTATGTGCGTATTTTCCATCTTGTCATGAATCACAAAATGAGGAGCTTTAATATTCATTAATATAGCGTACTGCATATAAGCCAAATCAAAAGCCACAATCACCGCTTTCTTTTTACCTGTCCCGATTTTTCCGCCTATAGAAGCTATGCTGATTGGAAATTTCTTTTCTTCCGCCCAATTCTGATTATAGGCTAATAGATACTTCTCACCATACAATTTTTCGCAATAGTCAGAAAATATTTGATTGAATTTTTTGATCTTCTCTTCTAGGTCTGAGCCGTCCATCTTTGCTTCAACATCTTTTAATTCCTTAAACAGACTGTCTTTATTAGCTTCTTGTTCCTCTAACAATGCTATAGATTGACTAACTTCTCCCTTTTGCTGTGATAATTCCTCGATTTTTTTATTAATAATGTTCAGTTCATCTAGTAACCCTTCGTCAAGTACCTCTAAAGTCACTTTTTCTTTTTCAGAAATCAAGCCATCTAACTGGTCTTTAAAAGTATTCAGTATTAGCTCTTTAGTGCCATACTGTTCTTTTATAAAATCAATCTTATTCTGAATCATTGTGTTGTGAAAATTTAGTAAATCTTCAAATTTTTTTTGTAATTCGGGAATATAAGATTGAGCTTCTAAATAGATATCTTTTAGTATACTTGTATCAATATTGCTCTTTTCTTCATTTAACTGATTAATACTATCTTCTATTGTCGACATTTCAAACTCTATTATCTGCATTTTCTCTTGCAAATCATTAATACGTAAAGTTATCTGCCGCTTAGTATCCAATTCTTCTCTATATTCGTCAATATAAGATAATTTCTTTCGCTTATTTCTATACTCTGTTAAGTCAGTATCTATCAATTCTAAACTCTGTTTTAAAACACTAAGCGAACCAATACTCTTACTTTTTTCCAATGTTGCTATCGCCTTTTGACAATCGCTTATTTTAGAACTTATTTCACTCTTTTGGCTTATAAGTTCTTTCCTATAAAGCTGGAATAGAACACAATATATACTATCATATGTCTCATGCGATGTATTTGGAAGATACTTTATCATACTTTCTTCAGATGATCCTGATAGTCTAATAAATTTAGTGAGTAGTTGGCGAAAAGTCGGATAGGGCTCTGCGATATTAAAAAGTACTTCTTTCAGCTTATCCCAAAATTCTTGTTCTGTCATTGATATTTCATTAATATACTTTTTACCTCTAAGAAACAAATCACGCTTTATAGAGTAACGAATTTCTGTCTTTTCATCCAATAGCAAAAGTTCTGCTTGAACCTTATTTGATGACAGAAATTCTTTCACTTCTTGGTTTTCGCTTCTTGTATCAGAGTCATAATAAAGCTCTCTGACAGATTTCGCTCCCAAACATAAATCGATTATTTTAATTGCCGTAGTTTTTCCGACACTATTGCCACTATCGTTTGCATCATCCGATGTGTTATCTACGATTAAACTTAGCCCTTTTAAATTGAATCGGATGTCTCTGACCACATCTTCTTGTGGCTTCGTTTTTCTTATTATCAATCTTTCAATCAGCATAAATGACCTTCCCTTCCTTCACTTCAATTAGTGACTGTATGTAAAGCCAATCTAATGCATAATAAAGAAAATCAATATGAATATTCTGGTTAGATTTTTCTTGTACTGCTATGTATAATTCATCTAATAGAATATTATTTTTTTTAGATAATATTGCAATAATGACACTTCCTAAATAATACAAAGATAATCCAGGTTCACGTTCAATATTAATAATCATACTGGCTTCTCCAAAATTTTACACTCCATGAAACTATAGCACACAAAACATGCTATTCCTAGTTCCAAATCTTCTACACTAATTTCTTGAACATCTGAGTTCATAACTGCTTCTTTGATTCTTTCTTTTACAGAGTCTATCAACTTGTCCGCATTTGCTCTAACCTTTTCAATATCTGTAGCTTTTTCGGATTTTAATTTAAGTAAAACTTCTCCTTTTTCTGTTAAATACCACGTCTTTATGCATCTCAATATCTTTTTTTTACTTCTTGAATTTGAGTTGTCATATACATTCAACCTATTATCACAAAGCGTATAGTATACTGAATATTCTTTGATAATCTCCTTATACTTTATTACACAATTATACTCTAGCTTTTCATCTGGCTTAAACGGATCAAAATCAAGCTCCGTTTCTGGAATATCAAAATCCGCACATTCCGTACCAAGGTTTTTTATAATAGTTGAAATTAGAGATGGTATTTTTTTTGTTTCATTTAACGTTAAATTAATTATTCCTTCATTCGTACCTACAACAACGCCTTTATTAGTTCCGCTATTATCAACTTCAATTTTATCATGCCTTGTCATTACTAATTTCTCCTGAGTTTAGACCACTGATAATTCCACTATTTGTTCCCGAATTTTGAATATCAATGTCTCCTTTATTGCTTATGTTTCGATTTTTTTCTTTTTTCACTTCCTTGAGAATCTCATTCGCTTCATTCTTTGCTCTAACAGCAATTATCGTTGAAATAACTGTAGCTATCGTTCCTATAATTGTCAACCCCAACATTATATACTCCATCTATATTCACCTCACATATCCTGATATGAAAATAATACCACACTATTATTCAACAGTCTATTATTTCCGACACCTTTCCCGCAAAAACAAAACATATGTTCCCGTTAAAATCAGGCTTTTTGAAAATATATCTTAATTCCTTTTTCATTGTTTAATTATATCAGATATCAAACTTAAAAGACAGTCATAGTATTAAACTCGCCAAAGTCTAGCCGCTTTATTTTGCACTATATGTCTTCAAAAGGATTCTTTAGCTTCCACGCAATCTTTATTTCATTTTTGCCATAGATAAGGAGCTTTTTGATGTACTTATTTACCACCTCTTCTGATAGTTCTGCAATCATTTCATATCGGAACTGTTTTCTTTGCACTTCTAATCCAATCACCTTATCCCCCTGCTCATGCAAAATAGCCAGTTCTTCTTCAACTTCCTGCTTCCGACTATTCATAGCATTCCGTTCCTCGATGAACTCTTCTTTACTCAATTCACCAACTTTGTATTGTTCGTATAAAGTCAAAAACTGTTCTTCTAACTTCTGGCTCTCCTTCTCTAACCTAGCCTTATTCTGTCCTGATGTTTTTTTGCCTTTCCAGTTATACTCTTTCACTTTATCTTCCCCTGTTTTCTTTAGTATTGAAAGATAATCTTGTATCGCCTTTAACACACAGTCCTTCAATTCCTGTTCAGAAAAATGCTCTTCCTGGCATCCCTTTGATAAATCAAATTTAGAATTTTTACAGTAATAATATCTATCTTGCTTCCCTCTGCTTAATGCCAAAGCATGATTGCAATGCCCGCATTTGATAATACCTTTAAATAGATTGTCAGAAGCTCCTGATTTATTTGGATACTTACGATTAATCATAACTTTTTGTGCATCATGAAATGTATCATAACTAACAATCTCTGGATACTTTCCCGGAATCCTGATACATTCCTTCCCATTTTCTCCCTCAACATATTCAATATATGTACCTGTATATCGTTCATCTCTTAGAATCTTTGCCACGCCGGATTGTGTCCAACTATTCTCCTCTTTCTTTGCCATATTCCATTTACATTTTCGATTATATTTATAACTGTACATGGCAGGCGTCATAATTCCTTCTTTGTTTAACCGAACTGCAATTTCTTTTGTCTTTATTCCATTCTCCGCCAATGTGAAAACATATCTAATAATCTGTGCGGCCTTCTCATCAATTTCTAATTCAACCTTACTACCCGCTTTTTTCACAAACCCAAAACGTACCGGCCCACAGGTAAAGCAACCTTCTCTCTTTCTTTGTTCAATTGACTTCCGAGCTTTTTTAGATAAATCTTTACTGTAATAAGTATAGAGCAAGTTCTTGAAGCCAACATCTACCGGATTAGGCTCTGTCTGTAACTTTGTGTCATAATGATCATTTACAGATATAAAGCGGATACCATACATTGGAAATATCTGTTCTAAATAATCTCCCAACTCAATGTAATCCCTACCAAACCGGGAAAAGTCCTTTACAATTATGCAATCAACCTTTTTCTCCAAAATCATCTTATGCAACTTAATAAAATCCGGTCTTTTAAAATTCCTGCCAGTGTACCCATCATCAACAAATACCAATATTTCCATATACTCATGTTCCGGCATTTCTGTAGTGTACTTTAAAAGCTGATCTATTTGATTCTTGATACTTTCGCTCTCATTCACGACTTGTCCAAACTCCGCATCCGCCCTTGAAAGTCTGCAATAAAGGGCTACTAAATATTTCTTTAGCATACGTTCTCTCCCCTTTCCTGCCCTGCAATTTCATACACCTCATCTAAGATGTTTGTAAATGAAAGCGTAATATACACTGTATTCTTCTCTCCAATTTCGATTTTCCCGATAAATAATTGAAGAATATCTCTTGTGAGATGCGGGTTCAGTGAAAACTTTTCCATATCTTGAATCAAATTTCTGGCTCTTTTTTCTATATTTTTATATGTCTCTAATTCTTCCTTCTTACATTGTAATTTAAAATCTATACTTTGCTCTTTTTTTATATATTGGTCCTTGATATATAAATATTCCTCTTTTTCAAGTATCCCCGATGCATAATCCTCATACAAATTATCTTGTTTCTGAATATTTCTAGTTCTATCCAGATCCAGGTTCCTTATATCCCTTTGAAACTCACTAATTGCACGATTATACTCTAAATTATTTGCTAGATTGATAAATAGTTCTTTGTCAGTCAATATGCAGGATATTTGTTTAACTAATATCTTTAAAACCGCTTCGCTCAAGGTTTTCATTCCAAAAGTGATATCCCGACAATAGTCCTTGCTTTCCAATTCCCTCCTTTTACAAACATAATGAATTCCACTACCGTTATACTTTGAAATCATCCTCTGTTTACAATTATGACAATAAAGCAGACCTGTAAAAACGTCCTCTACTTGTATCCTATCTGACCGCCTTTTCTTTGGTTCATCAGGAAAAGTTTTTTGGACCATTTCATAATCGCTCAGTGAGATAATTGCCGCATGAGTATTTTCTTTAACATACCATTGGGCTTCATCTACTCTTTTTATATTTTTCCCCCTACCTTTTATCTTACCCTGAATGAGAAACCCGCAATATACCTTATTAGAAAGTATCCTTCGGATTGTAACCGCAGACCATTTCATATCACTAGCAGCATCCTTTGTTTTTTTTAGTCCTTTTATATGTTGATACTGTTTCGGCGGCATAATCTCCATTTGATTCAGCCGGGTGGCAATCGCTAAGGTAGACAACTGCTCTTCTTTCCTCCATTGAAAAATAAGTTTAATAATCCATGCTACTTCATTGTCTATTAATAATGTATTGCTTTTATCCTTCGCCTTCAAATACCCGTATGGTGCAACTGCCCTCGTATATTCTCCGTCTTTCATCTTTCGTTCCCTTACCACTTTCCCCTTAGCACGAAGATCTTTAATATACATATCATTCATAAGATTTTTAAGTGGAATTAAAATACCATTTTCATCCCGAACAGGTGAATTGCTGTCGTAATTGTCCAGTATTGAAATAACTCTGACTCCCATTTCAGGAAATATCTGTTCCAGATATTCTGATGTTTCCAAAAAATTTCTCCCTAGCCTTGAAAAATCCTTAAAAACAATGCAATCAATCTTCTTAGCCCCCACTGCTTCCATAAGCTCTTTCCACTGTGGTCTCTGAAAATCACTACCTGTGAAGCCATTATCTGAATAGTTTCCCGCAAATTTCATATCACTCTGGGACTTTATATACTCTTCTATCGACTTCCACTGATTTTCAATCGTATCTTCACTGTCATTACCGCTATTCAGGCGAGAAAGACGTGAGTATCCAGCAGTTATATACACTTTATCGACTTTTCTTTCCAGGCTGATATTAACTTGATTCTCCTGCTTTATTAAAAAAGAGTTCTGTATTTTGTCACGCTTGCTTATTCTAGGCATAAACAACTTCCTCCTGCTCTTTACTCAACTTTGCAAAATTTCTCAGCTCTTGCAATTCATCTTTATATTTGAACACTACTTTTATACTCTTATCTTTATAGATATAAATCCAGTCTATTAAATACAACAATACCTTTCTGTCAAGTTCGGTAATATTCTGATATTCTGCAAGATGTTTAAGCCATTCATAAACCTCTTCCATATGTTCTGCATATCCTTTAATCAATTCCTGCATTTTTACTATTTCCATCTGATAACTTGTAATCTTAGATTCATAAACTCCACGTAAGCGGTTATATTCTTGCTGCGACAGTATTTCATCATCATAATCATCCCATAAGCTTTTTTTCCGATCCTTATAATGCTCAATTTCTTTTTCCAAATGTCGGATTTCTTTTTCAAGCCTACAAATAGAATACTCTGCCTTTGCCTCTTTTTCATAGTGTTTCAAAAATATGTTTTTTTCTACCAGTGCAATTACCGTTTTATTAATAATTTCTAATAGTGCTTCACGTAAAATATCTTCACTGATATTGTGAGTGCTACATACAGTTTTATCTGCCTTGTGTGCAGAACAAACATAATATGAATACTTTTTCCCCTGCTTCGGTACTAATTTCCGCACCATGCTCTGACCGCAATCCCCACAACGCAATATTCCGGAGAACAAATATGGTTCCGCCAGACCATTCCCATTCTTCAAATCTATCTCTTCAAACCGTTTAGCATCTCTATATTCCTGGCTGCTGATAATCGCTTCATGTGCTTTTTCAACTCGTGTTCTTTCTTCCTTCTTCTTGTTTAGCCTAATTTGCAGTTTATAGTTGGGAGAGTAGGTTTTCCCCTGTTCTAACACTCCTAAGTATGTTTCATCATCTAATATCCGTCTGACCGTTTTCGACCACCATTTTGGCAATCCAGTGGTCGAAAAGCCACTTTTATATTTAGAACCTTTCTTTTTCTTATAAGACATTGGGGATGGAATTGCCCTTTGATTTAAGATGTTTGCTATTGCATTATCAGAAAGGCCATCCCCTTTTAGTGAATATATCAAACGCACCACCGCCTTTGCCTCTTCATCTATTTCTAGCTTATGCCTATCCTCTTCTGATTTTGTATATCCGTAAGCGGTAAATGCACCAACAAATTCTCCATTTTCCTTTTTTACTCTTAAACTGCTCTTTACTTTCTTTGAAATGTCACCACTATAAGCGTCATTCATCAAATTTTTAAAGGGTACTATTAGTTCATCAGCAGCATCTTTATATTTGCTGTCAAAATCATCATTGATGGCAATGAAGCGTATTCCCATCAGGGGAAATACTCTTTCTATATACCGCCCTACTTCCACGTAATTCCTGCCAAACCTTGACAAGTCTTTTACGATTACACAATTAATTCTCTTAGTTTCAATATCCTTTAATAGACGCAAAAAATCCGGACGCTCAAAATTAGTACCTGTGCAGCCATCATCTACATAGGTATCAATAATTTCAAACTCCGGCTTATCCTTTAGATATTCCTGAATTAACTTTTTCTGATTAGCAATGCTATCGCTTTCTCCTTTGACACCATCATCATCGGATAGACGAGTATACAATGCTGTATAATAGATTTTATAATTATTGTCCATAATACCTGTCACTCCTAATTAAGATTATTAACCTTAACCAGTATGACGAGTTATATGGGGATTTAGTCTATATGCATTGTACCATACTCCACCTTGTTACGTCCACAGATAAGCCTAATAATCCACTAATTTTCATGATTTTTTATTGTTAAAAATTGCTCCATTTTCTCATTTAATGACTGCCCATCATCACTGAATTGCATCTGGATTTTTATGTTTTTATACCTCACACAATATGGATTTTTTACCTGTTGCAGATACATTTCAATTTTCTCCTTTTTATCAAGTTTAGTATCAATTTTAACATCCCTTATATCAACTAACGTATCTATATCAACTGATTGGATATTCATTTGTCTCATTTTTCCCAACTCAGCCCTATTTGCCATCACATCATCCGCCTTTCTCTATTTAATATATTAGCGGTAAATTGTCCACTATTCCAAACAAGGCGGCTGTATGCTCCAAATTATAAGAGATACAACCGCGCTTGAATGCAATGTCTTATATAATTCTCAATTCAAGGCTTATGGCAAGGCAACGATCTACCTGCAACATATCCACTTCATTGAGATGACCGATAAATTCTTTTAACCGTGTCTTATCAATCGTTCGTATCTGCTCTAGTAGAATAAGGGAGTCTTCTTCCAACCCGGCATATGCTTTTACCCTATAATGCGTAGGAAGTTTTGCTTTTAGATTTATCCTACAAGAAATTGCTGCCACAATTACTGTGGGACTATGAATGTTTCCGATGTTATTCTGAATAATGAGAACAGGGCGGATACCGCCTTGTTCTGACCCAATTACTGGATTTAAGTCTACATAATACATCTCGCCTCTGTATACTCTTCTTGCCATGTTTCTACGTCCTCCTTAATGGTTATTAAGTAAACGCCTATTCGTCCTCGACACCCCGGCTTTCATACCTGCCATCTAGCAAATAAAGGGAAATCACCAGACGGCTGACAGCGAATCAGCTCCACGGGAATCACACCCATCCGGGGATCTCCCGGAACTGCCCTCACTTGTTGCGACGCTCTTAACGCTCGACTTTATGACCGGACAGGAGTATCATTATGCCTGTTGTCTGTTATCGCCTTATCGGGTGCAATCCGATATTTATGGCCAGATAATCTCGCTCCTCAAATGAAGTGCTTCAGCCGCAAACCAATCTTCTCTTTTTAGTATTTCGCTGCCTGCATTTCATTCATCTCATGACGTATCTGCTAACGTGGCTTACGCTCATCACGATAACAACAGGAATGTGCCTGGTGAATTTGTATGAAATTTTCAAGGTGCACCCATTCCCCGCACAATGGAAAACAGGTGAGAGTTTGTTCCTCTCACCTGTTTCCTCACTCACAAGCAGTTTTTCAACCACCTATTTTAAAAATTGTTTTAATTTTTTCTCCGCTGCTGATACAGACTTTGCAATTGCCTGAAGAGAACAATGTTCCTTCTTAGCAATCTGTTCATATGTCATTTCTTCAAAGTAATACAAATACAATCTTCGCTGCTGTATTTCTGGCAATTTTTTAATTGCCTTATGTAATCTTGCTATTTGAAGCTTTTTTAGTACAATTTCCTCCACACTATCTGCCTCTTGAATTGCCCTTATATTTAATGTAGATTCCCATATTTCGGACTGCTCAATATGCCTATCTACTACATTGAGAAAGACTAAATCATCCAATTCAAAAGAATTGAAAGCCTTGTATAAATTACTGGTAATTTCCAACTGATGTTTAATACCTTGAGCATCTTCGAATGAAATATAGTAGTGCTCGTCCTTTTCATATATATTATAAGGATTATATTTGTCCTTTCTTCTTTTTGGGTGATTACCCTCCATTTTCTTTCCTCCAATCTGATTTTTTCTAAAAATCCAAATTGGTTGGTGGAGAACGCTCGCCCCTATATGACAAATATTTTATTTTAGTTACAGGAAGAATTTGTATCCGTATGTTTGATGATTTTACAAGGCCTATATATATTACAGGTGGAAATATGTAAAAGTTTGTCGAATAAAAAAATGCCGCAGTTCTCGTTAAAACTGCGGCAAATATATATGGACTCTTTTTCATTTTTATCTGATATGTACTTATTTTGTTTCCTATGTAAAACTACTCCTCCCGGCCAGAAGATTACATCTGCATAAAACTACAATATTCCTCTCTTAACGGTAGGGGAGATATACTATATTAATATTGGGATTTACCTAATATCTCATTTATTATTGGTAACCGTCAAATAGGTTCTTTCCGAACTTGGTTGATTTCATCAAGAGAAAGCGTTATAATTTAATTCAGGTGGTGATATTATTATGGAAAATGCGATGGTTAAATTATTAGACTCTGATCTTGAATGTATGGATTGTAAAATTAAAAAAGACCGAATAATTCTAGCGGTATCTTCTTCAAAAACAACTGTTCCCTGCCCATATTGTGGACAAGCTTCGTCCAAAATCCATTCCGTATATCAGCGTGAAATTCAAGATATACCTATGCATGATAAGCAAACTATTTTGCTGCTAAACACAAGAAAGATGTTCTGCACTAACTCTGATTGTGCTTATAAAACTTTCACAGAAAGATTTCGTTTTGTAGAATCCCATGGAAAGAAGACAAAACGGCTCATAGAAAAAGTGCTCATGACGTCCACAAAGTTAAGTTCTGTCACAGCATCCATTTTATTGAAAGCTGATTCTATAAAGGCATCTAAAAGCAGCATTTGTGATCTGCTTAAAAAAAATGCCGATGATTGTGGATAAAGCACTTATAACAAAGGTTTGTGTGGATGATTTTGCTTTTCGAAAACGATATTCCTATGGCTCTGTTATGGTTGATATTGAAACACATAGAATTCTTGATATTATTGATTCAAGAGAGACAAAGCAGGTAGAAAAATGGCTGGGTTCTTACCCTAATCTTCAAGTAGTATCACGGGATGGGGCCAGGACCTATTCTTCAGCAACTTCACACTCCCATCCGGACGCACTACAGGTAAGTGACCGCTTTCATCTGCTGAAAAATCTTTCCGAAGCTGCCGAGAAATACATGCGCCGGCTGTTCCCTTCGCGGTTAGTAATACCCGCAACCAGTAAATCACAAAGTGCAGAAATGCAGGCACTATATAATACCCGGAATCGCTCTGAAAGGATTCTATTTGCACAGCAAAAGCGCAAGGAAGGATATACCATAAATGACATTGCTTTGTTGTTACATTCGTCAGTTACCACAATCTCAAAATATCTTTCCATTCCAGAAGCTGAAATTCCCAAAGCAAAAGGAAATGCACGAGAAATCCAGCATATTCAGCAAATGGAGAAGAAGAAAATGGCAATTCAAGAGGTACGGACATGGTACCATCTTGGACATTCCGTTGATGAAATTACACGTTTAACTGGTCATACCTTGCTAACGGTAAACAATTATCTAAAAGATAACTGTTCCCTCAGTAATGGACATTATGATGACAAGTCCACCTTGGAAAGCTTGCTCCTTATGAGCAGGAAGTAGTTGAGATGCGATCCAATGGAATCACCTATGCAAAAATTCATGAGCATATCTGCCGGAAAGGATATACTGGTACCGTTGCTTCTCTTCGCGTATTTATGCAAAAGGAGCGGACACATAAACGCACAATTGCGAGTCAGGAGTCGGAACCGGTAGAGTACATACCACGTAAATTCATGTGTCAATTAATCTACCGAGAGTTGGAAAATATAAAAGGCCTGACCAAGGAACAGTACGATGCAGCGGTAAAAAAGTATCCAGAACTTGGTCAATTGTATACTGTTCTAAAAGAATTCCATCGAATCGTTTTTTCTGGTAAAAGCGAAGAGTTGGAACAATGGATGGAAACAGCATCTGCTCTAAAACTGGATGAATTGGACAGCTACATATCGGGGCTAAAAAATGATTTACAAGCAGTTAAAAACGGAATTGTATATGAATATAATAACGGTTTGGCTGAAGGTAGTGTTAACAAAATAAAATTGATAAAACGGATTATGTATGGCCGGAACAGTTTTAAGTTATTAAAAGCCAAGATTTTATTGAATGAATATTATTATCAAATCACCTAAGTTTGGAAAGAACCGTCAAATAAAATAGTGAATGTGAAAACAGCCTTTTCCCTGATACTATCAGAAAAATGACTCTTGGCAGATTTTCTGTATGAATTGATTCCAGAGCATGTAATCTTCCAGATATCTTGGAAACTCCATAAAGGCGCTGCCAGGGATGTCAATTAAGATGAACTGGATATACCGATTCAGATTTATGCCATTTACCTTGTCCATTTCAATCAGGGTATAGATTCCAGCACTCGCAGTAACACCCCTTGGACTCCCAGAGAACAACAAATTCTTTCGCCCTATAGTAAACGGGCAAATACTGTTTTGGGCGAGATTATTCGAAATCGCACAGTTGCCATCTAAAAGATAATTCATCAGTCCTTCTCTCTGGTTAAAAGCATAGGTAAATACAGCTCCCAGCTTTGACTTGGGGAGGATTCCCGCAGAAGCCTTTTCTGCCCATGACCAAAAGGCTTCTAATACAGGTTTTTCTCCAGCTCAAACAGTTTATTCAACAGAAGCATCTGGTAATCAGCAACCTTTTCGTATCCTCTATAGGTATCAGTATGTATAAATACTTGATAGGAGGCCAAGAACTCCTGAGGATATTTTCCGTCTCTGCCAGATTGGTATTCAAAAAGGTGGATTGGATGGGGGCTTCCTTGATGGAACTATAAACCCACATATAAGAGTCTGTTGTATTTTTTCGTCCCGGTTCTTTCAGCACATGGAGAAGTGTTTCATCAACGTGCAAGTAGTGCTGTAAAAGGAGTTTCTGCTTTAAAAGCGCTACAACTGGGGATAACCAATCACGGTGACTACTTATAATCCAGTTAGCCGTGGTACCCCAAGGTTCTCCCATTCCTTTTTCTGGCGATATAATTAAACTGCCAATTCATATTTTTGATGAATGCCCCATCCAACGGATGACGGGACGCATAGGAATGCTGTATCACCGGATAAGACATGGGAAATTTCTTCATATATGGTCCACCATTCTTGCGGCAAGTCCGGCATTCAAAGGTTTCACGGTAATAATCAACTACTCTAATCCTGGCTGGAATAAACTCAATCTCTGTACCAACGAATTCTTTACCAACAGATTGCAAAGAGTTATTACAGCTTTCTCAGAAACGATCCTCCTCCGCGAGGGTACACAGTTTCTTATCATGGGGAATATCTTTCAATAATTCCTTCCGTTGTTCCTTGAACTGCCGGCGTCGGTATGAATCCACATCTTTCATATCTAAATCAGCCGCTTTTGGGGGGAAGAAACTTCGGCTTCATCAAAAATAGACATCTGTCCCTCGATACCAAGAGATGATGTCTGTTCGGAAGAACGTCCAAAAAGTTTATGGGTCAGATAATCAACCTTTTCCTGGAGGAGCCAGTTCTGATCTTCTAAATCTTTCACCTTGTTTTGAAGCTGTCCTTTTCCTCTTCTGCCGCTGTAGGGCCACAATAGGAACAAGGGATCGCTTGGGAGGGCACGGGATTTCTTCTTTTATACAAGCTGTTGGAGGATGATTCCTTCAGCTGGCCACGCACTCCCCAAGATGCAGAAGAATTATCACGGGAGTAGTACCTGATGCTGATGCAGGGACCAAATTCTATAGAGCCAAAAATCAAGGAAGTTACACCTACAAGGGTTCTTTGAAACTTTGTTTTGTACAAAACAGGGAAATTTAATTGTCTCCATTTTCTATATGTATTCGATAACATACCAAAAGCAAATATGCCGTAAAACTGCCGTTTTTTCAATATGACTACCTGCCGCAACGGCACATTTGAACATTGAAAACTCTACATAATGACGGATTCCAAAAAGTACTGAAAGTGGCATGCTAGGATTTTGCGGTATAATGAAGCCATACAAAGGATAGTCGACTATGGCGAATAAATATACCGTTAAAGAATTGAATCAATGATGTTTTCAATGCTTCTCTTAACGGTCATAAATGCCTGGAAGCATTTGAAATCACCAGACCTTTAAGCTATAAAGGATGTCCATACGACAATGCGGTAGCAGAAGCAACTTTTAAAAGCATCAATACAGAATTCGTAAAAATCAAACTTTTGCAAATCTAAAGACATTAAAACTGCAACTTACTAATTATGTGAATTGGTTCAACAATCACAGAATTCATTCCTCACATGGTTACTTAACTCCAGATGAGTACGGGATGAATAACCTAAAAAATTGTTTAGTTTACTGTTGACAATTCAATTTGTAAATGATTAGGTGCTGTACTTTGACCATTTTAAGTACTGTATATACATTTGTACGAGTCTCGGATTCATTATACACCGCCAAATATCCAAGTTCTTTCTCCTATTTATATAAAACATGAATTAAGAATTGGTACAAAGAGTTTGAATTGTCAAAAATTATTCAGACAACTTTTTTAGGGTATTATTCTGTATGCGGATGGTTTGACATTTACTTAGCATAACCGGGGATTAAGACTTTTATTTACTATTTGATTTTTTTTAATACACCCTGCTTCAACAAGTATACTGAATCCATGTTATCAAAGTTTGTTTTTCTGTGGGTGATTAATATAACGGCTTTATGATCCAATTTGTTTATTATTTCTTCCAGCTTATAGGCGGAATTTTGGTCTAAATTTGAATCAGACTCATCAAAAATAAAAACCTCCGAATTTTTACATAAAGCTCTGGATAAAGCAATTCTTTGGCGTTCCCCACCAGATAAATTCTTTGCATTATTATTAAGTTGTTTATTTAACAACTCTTTTGTAACGCCCCAAAATCCCTCATCATATTTAATAATTTGATCATCGCTTAATTCTTCTTTTAAATCTAGATTATACCTTAAACTATTTTTAAATAAAAAAATGGATTGACTGCACACACTGAAAACATTTCGATATTCAATCATATTATAATCTAACACATTCTGTTCATTTAAACATAATTCCCCCGAATCTGGAACAATAAAACGAAGTATTATATTAGCTAAAGTAGTTTTTCCACTTCCATTTTCACCTATAATAGCAATTTTTTCACCCGCATGAAGGACAAGATTAATATTTTTAAGCAAATCTTTATCTCTATAAGAAAAAGAAACATTTTTAAATTCTAATTTTTTAAATTTATCTACCTTTAAAACACCGCTGTCAACCTCTTCTGGACTATCTAAAAAAAGGGAGAAATGCTTTAAAGATGGTTTTATTCTTGCTATAATAAATTTTACATATAGCACTGTTGATATCGGTCTAATAATATATTCTGTGTACGTAATAAAAGCCAATAATACACCAACTGTCATTTTTCTCTGGCATACTAAGTACCCTGCAATACCATATATTAATGTTCTTATTATCCATTCTAATATATTATCAAAAGTTGTATTATAACAATCAATCATAGATGCTTTATACCGCAGCTCTAATATATCATGTTGTTTACCTTTCAAAAATATATTTTTTTTGTTGAATAGATTCCATAATTTAATTTCCTTAAGTCCATCTATGGTTTCTCCCCACCATTCATAAAATTTTTGAGATTCATGTATTAAATTGTTGTTTATTTTTTCTATTTTTTTGGAAAATAAAATTGTAAAAGCTAATTTAATCGGTAAAAATAAAAGGACTAAGAAAGTAAGATATAAATTAATATGTGCGAGTCCGATAATAGCTCCTATTGTTATTATGCCGTAGTTTATAACAACCAAAGTTCCACTATCAAAAAGCATACTTATATTATTTATATCTAAAGTCAATACATTGCTTAAAGACGTACTATTGGTTTGGTCAAAATAGTTTACATTTAATATCACAATTTTTTCAAAAGCTTTTCCATAGAGATATTCTACAAAGTCATTTTTTAATCTTGCATAGTTCCTAGTTTGAATAATCTCTGAAATTTGTTGAAATATTATTGTCCCTAAAATAAGAATGGTATAATATATTACATTAGAATATATACCTTTAACTAGTCCATTATCAATTAATTTTTGAGAAAACACTGGTTGTAGATATGAAAAAACAACACCAATTACAGATAGAAAAATTGTTAATATAAATAATATTTTCTTTTTTTTGACAAAGCAAAAGATTTGCTTCTTTATTTTAATCATTCCAATTTCATCCTTTCCTTTTTTGCCAACTATTTTCCATATAAATATTACGATACGGTGAAGCCGTTTGTCCGATGTGACCAATACCACCATTCCGAAAGTGCAAATCCTCCTAATAATACTCAGTTTGGATCGAATCCAATCCATAGGCTTCTCGCGTAATGCCAGTAGTTTCCTTCTCCTGATTTATTTTAGGTCCGTTTGATGACAGTGTTTCCTCCATCGTGACCAGAAAATTTTTGATACGTTTATAATTTGATAAATTCGTGTATGATAGAGTCTTTTTACATGCGGCTTCCAACATAGCTTCTCAGTTCTTCTTTTTATAATTAACTTAAAGTTCATATCCCTTAATTCCTCTGTCATTAAAAATCAGTAAATACAGCTGACAAACACTTCATAATGTACCTCCTTGATTAGAATATGAACTGTCCTCTATCCACCTAATCAAGGAGGTACATTATGAAATATTCATTCAGTAAAGACAATACTACTTGGTACAATTAATGAACTTGCAGTAAATCCAGACCAAGAAAATAAACTGTTAATTCTGGCAGGAATTTTACCCGTAACAGGAAGCTCCGCTTCAAAGACTTCCTGCTGATGTTCCTGACCATGGAAGGGATATTCACTAGGGAAGAAATTTATGGTTACTTAGAGCACACGACCAAGGATATTATAAAAGCTGCTTTTTACAAATAGAGAGATAAACTTAGGGCGTAGACCCTTGGAAACCTCCTCATTGCATTTAACATAAAGCTAAAATCTTTCCAATGGGGAGCACCAGCTTATTGCCTATGATGACACTGCACTTGATCTTTTAACCCATATACATTGTTTGAGCCCAAAAGGATATCAACAGGGAATTTTAACTAAATCCATGTAAATGCCTTTTATTCCGGGAATAAAGATACTTGATGTGAAGAGTCTGATCGTTCAAAATATTAAGGTAATCAAAATCTGGCAGAACCTTTGCCCGTCAACAGCGGTACAAACTCCCAATCGGTTATTGTTATCATAATTAGTAGAAAACAAAAATCTACCCTTTTATATAATAATACTTATTCAGGCAAATTTATTTTTTAAAAAATAGACTATATTGTCTTAAGTTACTGACTTCGATTGTAACCTTACCCACTTAATCGCCTTATCAAGTTTCTGCTCGTATGCCCAAGAATTTTGCTACACCACTGCCCTCATCAATACCATAACTGATACCAACTCGTAGTTCGCTACACTTGCTGATAAATACCCGCGACTGAACTTGCACCAGCTAGATTAGTGCCATACTTAGCACATAGTTAAAATTAACCGGGAGATACGTATGTCCCCCGGTTAATTTCCGACTACGGTTTTGTTAATAAATTTATAAATCTTCTCATATCCCGGCTCTCGCGCTCACATGCTGTTATACACGAACACCAACGAAGGACTTCCGTAATAGGTAATGAATTATGTACTCGTTTACCTAAATTTTTCTTCATATAATTTCACCTCCTTCCTACTACAATATATTTATGGTTAATATCCCTTACAACCAGTAAGGAATTATCCATCTTGTTGCTTAAGCTGTTAGAATGTAGGTAGCAATAGGTATATCGTCTCCCTTTCTTGGACTTCGCGTCCGTATTTTAGACTGATAACCAGCTCCTCATTCGCAGCGTTCGTTTTATGCAGGTTGAACTGCCCCAGGTACGTTCGTGTCACACCACAGTAGATAGAATAGGCAATGAGTAAAACTGGTACTGATCCATTGCAATAATCTTAAGGAGTGACAAATTTATGAACATGAACGCAATAGGTATTGATGTATCCAAGGGCAAGAGCATGGTTGCTATCCTACGCCCTTATGGTGAGATTGTTTCATCACCATTTGAAATCAGGCACACTTCCGGTAACATCCAATTTTTGATTGACCAGATCAAGTCTATCGAAGGTGAATCCCGCATAGTTATGGAGCACACTGGCCGTTATTACGAACCTCTGGCCCGTGAGCTTTCTCTAGCAGGCCTTTTTGTTACTGCCGTGAATCCTAAGCTCATTAAAGATTTCGGAGATAACTCCCTCCGAAAAGTAAAATCGGATAAAGCTGATGCTGTAAAAATTGCCCGTTACACTCTTGACAGTTGGACTGAATTGAAACAATATAGTCTTATGGATGAAATACGCAATCAGTTAAAGACTATGAACCGTCAGTTTGGGTTTTATATGAAACACAAAACTGCTATGAAGAACAACTTCATCGGTATCCTTGATCAGACTTATCCTGGTGTTAATACTTACTTTGACAGCCCTGCCCGTGATGATGGCAGCCAGAAATGGGTTGATTTCGCCACTACATACTGGCATGTGGACTGTGTTCGTAAACTGTCATTAAACGCATTTGTCGACCATTATCAGAAATGGTGTAAACGCAAGAAGTACAACTTCAGCAAAGACAAGGCTGAAGAAATCTATGGAGCAGCAAAGGAACTTGTTCCGGTACTTCCAAAAGATGATTTAACCAAGCTGATATTTAAACAGGCAGTAGAACAATTAAATACTGCTTGTAAGACCGTGGAGGAACTCCGTACCCTGATGAATGAAACAGCAGCCAAACTGCCTGAATATCCTGTCGTTATGGAAATGAAAGGGGTTGGTCCATCTCTTGGCCCTCAACTTATAGCTGAAATTGGGGATGTTACCCAATTTACCCATAAAGGGGCTATGACCGCATTTGCCGGTGTCGATCCAGGTGTAAATGAATCTGGAACCTATGAACAGAAAAGCGTTCCAACCTCCAAGCGTGGCTCCGCAGCCCTTAGGAAGACCCTATTTCAGGTTATGGACTGTCTCATCAAAACAAAGCCTCAGGATGACCCTGTATATGCGTTTATTGATAAAAAACGTGCCCAGGGAAAGCCTTACTATGTCTACATGACCGCAGGTGCTAATAAGTTCCTACGTATTTATTACGGAAGAGTAAAAGAATACCTCATGTCTCTCCCAGAATAAGGAATGTCCATATCCTTCCAGACCATCGGATAACGGTGGTCTATTTCTTGTGCCCCAAAATACATCAAAATAAAATTTCAAAAAATTTCAATTCCCTATTGACTTTTTATTTGCAGGCTATAATAAATTATCGGAATTTATAAGCCTTATTTCTCAAGACTTTCCATCCCTTTTTAATCACCTCTTTTCTGTAAATTTTGTTACCTTGTGCCACTGGTGTTGACTTTTTTCAGTGCCTATAGGATTCACCCTTGATGCAAATTTTATTACCTGTATACAGGCACAATTATATCGTTTCGTTTAGCGAATTAAAAAAAATTTGGTATCAATTCAATATATCTAAGTTCTATGCTTATACCATTATTCTAATATTCTAAAGTAACATATTTTTTAATCATTTTCAAAATCGAATCATAAGTTTTAAAACATCCCTCTATAATTTCATCTTCAGGAACTTTAAACTTAAAAACACTTTCAATATCAAAATAAATTAATATTAACTCTCTTACAGGGATATTTAATTCATTCCCCAATAGCGGAGTATTCCACAACTGTGTATTTTGACTAAAATCTATACCACTTCTTTTTACCATAATTTTATTAAATTCATTTATTGTGCACATTTTTTCACATCCTAACTGCTTCCCCATATTCACTTAGTTTTTTAACAATGTCATCTCTTAGTCTTTTTATATCACTTTTCAAAACAGTAGAATATATAGATTTGTCTTTTAAACTACTCATTTTTTCTTGCAGTGTTTTCTGGTCAATGGACCAAGTGCAAACATAATGTTTTTTTTCTGATTCACCAACATCAATTATTTGATCTGAAATATTATAAAAATCTATTTTGGAGCCAATTGATGTTTCTACACTTTGTCCTATCTTTTTTAGAATATCAATCGTATAATCACCATAAAATGTATTTAAAATTATGCAATCGGGTGGTACAGCTTTGGCCCATGAATAAACTTGAGTTCCCCAATTTTCTATAATTTTTCTTCCAAAAATACCAACGCCTTTAATTAATCCTACAATTAATAAATCATAGCAATATTTATTTTCTAATTTTTTGACAAAATGATTTATATCCATTATTATTTCAATTTGATTCACATATGGGGAAGAGAGATAATAACAATCACTACAATATTCAGCTTCTTTTGTATCGCATATTACCCCCACATTATATCCTACTTCCTGAAAGCTATTTTTTAATTGAATAAGCTCTCCAAAACTATTTATTTTGTATGAAAGACCAACTACATAAAGAATTGGAACATCTATATCATATAGCTCTACTACGTTCTCTTCCGGCATACATAAAGAAAATATATCTTTTTTATCTATAAATTCTTTTAACATTTTTTTTTCTTCAGAAGTAACTGTTCGTAAATAAGCAACTTCCTTGTTCATAGCAATTGCCTTTTTTACCTTCTCAAGTATTTTTGACTCAAATTCTAACTTTTCTATTCCATTTACAATCCATAGGCAATCACAATTATTTAACTCTTCATGGAATTTTTTTTCACTTGTAATATAATTTTTTCCCATTTGTTTAACATAATCTTCTTCAGCAAACGGAAAAACACCAATAATAGAATCAAAATTTATTCCACTATAGTTTTCAAAAACCCAACTGTAAGATTCTGTGTAAGGATAAACAACAAGTTTTTTCATTTACATAACTCCTTTGTTATAATTTGTTTCAAAATCATATCCCAACTCCTTTAAAACACAATAGTCCTTAAAAAGATTTTCCGTATTTTTTCTCATATAATTACACGTACTTATCACATTATCTTTCAAACTATTTTTCTCCTGACCGGCCATACGTATACAAAAATCACAATACTGATATGCCCAACAATTATGACACATATCACTTGTCTGTCTCTCGACATTTAACATACTAATTGCACGATCAATATCAATTCCTCTTTCTACATCTCCAATAGACGCGACCTCTGGATTTTCACATACTCTTTCACAAGGATAAAATACACCATCTGCATTAAGAAAAATAGTTCGTTCTCCAGGGATACATGGTCCACCATGATGCCATTTTGGGGGTAGAATATTAGTTCCATTTTGTTGCTTTCCACCTCTAACCTGGCATAGTGTGTTAAATTCTGTCTTCATAATAGGTGAAACAAACCTAGGATTTAAACGACCCAAAGCCGACATTAACAACTTAAAATATTCATAATAATATTCTTCCTTAAACAAACTACTAATTTCATATTTCTCCTTTTTCCCAGTGTCACTTATTAATGTTGCAACTACATGTATTTCTTGAAATACTTCTTCCTGCATAAAAAAATCACTTATAAACTTATACGCATTCGAAGGATTTAAAACAATATTCACACTTGCTTGCTTAACGAGATAATCATGATAGTTTTTTCTTAAATAATTCAATCTTTTAATTACTATGTCGAAACTGCCATCATTACTATTAACAAACTTTCTTTGACTATCATGTATCTCTTTTGGACCATCAAAGCTAATAGTAAGTGAAAAATTATGTTTAACTAAAAATTGAGTTATATTTTCATTTAATAATGTTGCATTTGTAGTTACATAATAATGAATCTTTTTTCCATTTGCATGTTGATTCATATAATTTACACACTGCTCTATAAGTGGGAACTCCAATAATGGCTCACCACCATAAAACCCAATTCTGAGTTCTTGTGTCTCCTGGGAATGAGCCAATAAATAGTCTATTCCCTTTTTTGCCAACTCAAAATTCATTTTTTTATTACTATGTACTCTTGTGTCATATTGCCCCGAATATACACAATATGAGCATCGCAAATTACAGTTCTGTGTTACTTGCAAAGTTAAACCACGCAAACCATTTTTATAAAATTCTGGCAGAAGTACTCCTGCTGGATGTTCGGAAATCTGAACTTTATTTTTCTTTAAAAAGCCCATTTTTTTCAATTGTTCTAGTTGACTATTAAATGTTCCATTATTTTTCAATATCTCATTGGATTCATCACTGATTTTCAATATAGTATCACTGTTTACATCATACAAATACTTACCTGTTGAACATGAAAACAAGTGAATAAATGGTTCTTGCATGTATTTTCCCCCATTCATTATAGTAATCTCGCTAAATCTTCAGTTTAGTAAAATCAAGACTCTTGGCAACTTCATTGACAAATGCGGTGCTTCCCGTCCTTAATCAAAAGTACATTTTTCGATTGGAGACGATTTTTATGTTATCTGTTAACTCTGTCGGTCATTCCGCCTATCAAGACTTTGTTGTTACTAATCTTCGTAAATACTATAGATAGATTTAAATATTATCATAATTATATCACTTTTTTTTAGTAATAGATGAAGAATTATTCGACATTTTTCGACATGATTTGATAATTTTCAGAAAATATTATATTTAGATTAAGCGGACAATAGCATTTACTCTTGATTTTGTGCATTTCTATCCTGGAAACTTTTAGAGATATCCTACAATATCCATGTTCCACAGATTGAATATATTCGTATGGAAATAAAAGTTTTCTAAATCTGCATCTGGAGTTTAAGATTTTAAAGGTCCTGCGATGTCCTGTTTTTTCCGGGTTCAAAACATTCCGAACTTGAACTCCAATACTTTTAAGAGCTGGGATTCTGTTTCTTTTTTTCTACAGTATCTACATGAGTACAATCATATTTTCTTAGCTTATGCTATTAATTTAATCTTCGAAAAAAAGTGAATCCATCTTTTGCTTTTTGTCCCTATTTTTTCATTGACAAGGTCTGGGGAATATTTTCACACAACAATCTTTATACGGATTGATAATTCTAAAATGTAAAAATACTCCACCTTTATAGTATTTTGAAGATCTTAAAATAATTTTATTGCTGAAGAATGTATTCACAACTTACTGATTACAAAATGAAGCTGTTGCAATAAGTATAAAAACCATACTTATTGCAACAGTTTTTGAAAAATATTAGGAATAATAAAATTGTTTTTATAGGTTAGTACGAGAAGTGCAATATAGTTCAAGGCAGTTTAGATATTCAAAGATAGAGACTATGAATTTGCGAAATATAACGAATTGTTATGTATACAGGCAGTTGAAAAATTATGGAATCCGCAAAAGTTTTCTTCCTTTTTATCATCTGATTTATAAGGAGGTGAAAAAGCCTTATTTAGAAAACCGAACAATTAAATACCTTTAATTTGGGAAATAAAGTGGTAGGGATTAGATTTCCCTTAATTCGTATATGGAACGCCAGATGAAATTTGGGAAAGAGGAAAAGAGAGATATTTTGTCAGATTACAGGGGAGAAATCTGATGCACTGTCCTGTAGAAGAAGTTCTGTGAAAAATATATTAAGAAAATATTCAGTATGCGAATAAAAGTATCTGCATACACTGTAAGGGCTGAAACAAGTACTGACAAAAGAAAAAACACGAAATAGAAAGTATATTGAAATGGGCATTATGAAAAATAAATATTGTAGAACTTATTTTAAAGTCGAATTCAGAGAAAAACATCTCAGAGAATGTGTTCGTCAGAGCATCCGTTTGGAACAATAAAGAGTACAGCGGTTTCCCATTTTCTCACTAAAAGGCGATAGGGGAGTTTGTTTTTTTTGTCTGGGATACAACATAGAAAGAGCTAATAACCACCAGGGGTTTTTATAAAATGATGAAGTTAATGGCAAATAATATGCTCTTCTTCTTTCAAAATGTATGTTCTATTCAGTTTTCAACGAAACAAAGGACGTCATTAGAAGAAAAGGGCTATTTCTATGCTCAATAATAGAGTTTCTTGACAGCTTAGGGAGATGGATGTATTGCACTAAGAAGTTAGCAAATGAGCCATTTCTATTCTAAGATAAGCTAGAAATGTTTTTGCGACCAAATAAATATGGCACAAAATCCTAAAGATGAGGAAATACAATCGTCTGGTAAACATTTATTCAAGAATACATTCTTTCTCTTAAAAAATGAATTGCGGAATAAGAAAAATAGGGATAAACTATAAATAATAGTATTTAGGCTAACGTATTTCAAAGGAATATTGAGGAAGGGGAGTAATATGCAAGTACAGCGAAAGGTTGAACGATTCAGGATTGTATGTGGTTTTCTAATATTTTTATCACTGCTGTTTCAAAAGATGCAGTTAGGAGAAAGCCAGTTTTATTCTCTATGGGATATTATTTTTTTAATCAGTGGTCCTGGTGATTTGGATTTCAGCACTAAAATTCATTTATATTCGCTGATTCCCTTTGTAATAATGTGTGGACTTTTCCTCTTCCGTTCTTTTTGGTTGTTGGGACATAAGAATCCAAAGTATTTTGACCTTTTACCTGCGGTTGGATTGGTTGTCTGCTTCGGATATATAGTTTTTCCCGGATTTGTACAGATTTACATCTGTGTAAATCTAGGAATTGTATGTGTTGATTATATGGGGACAAGATGGCTGGAGGAACGGGACGCAATCAATGCTGCCTATGAAAAGCAGAAAGAAGAGGACCGGGCAGAAAAGGCTAATCGTAAGCGTATCAGATATTTTCCTGGGAAGTATCCAGAGGAGTTCTTTCGGGTAGTACAGAAGAATTTTACGTATGGTTTTAAAGGGCAGGGAATTCTTTCGATAGTCTGTATTCTTGCTGCGGCATGTGTTTATATCCTGCTTGCCATATATTATCTGATTACACAGGTGCATAGTACAGAAGATTTTCTTGCGATGAACGGTCTTATAGATATATTTAAACAAACAGGAGTTTTGATGGTGGGTGTTGGAATTCTGATGCTGACACTGGTTATTTCCTATTATATCAAGGATCAGAAAAAGGCTATACGGCTGATGGTTATCTTGGGGATGCGGAGTCGGACTGTTTATTTGGTATTTGGTATTACATTTGCGGTTAACGTTCTTTTGTCAGGGATAATAGGTGTTATAATTGGATGTGTTATCTCACATTTAATGAGGGAAGTGCTGCAGAGCGGCTTGGCATATGGAGGTTCTGCTATCTCACTTGCATCCGCGATAAGCTGGAAAACTTTTGGGATGGGGATGCTCGGTTATGCAATTATAGCCTTATTATCACTGGGGTTTAACCAAACAAGCGTTCTGAACCTAGCCTGTTCTATGGACATGAATGTAGAAGTGGAAAAAGATAGGTATAGTAAAAGACAAGCTTCCCTCATCTTTGCGATTGGTACTGTTCTCCTGGCTTTAGCAGTCCGATGGTATTACGCCAGGAGTTGGGCGGAAAGCATGTATATCCATAGTCTAAGCGCGCTGGGAATCCTTTTGCTTCTTTTGGGTGGTATTAGATTTTATATTACAAGAATGGAAAAGAATAAAGACAGGTATCATAAGAAAATCATCGCAGCCCGACCTCTATATTATAGATATTGGAAAAGTACATGGAATTTATTTTATATTTCTATCATTCATCTTTTTGTGCTTTCTGTTTTTGCTGTACAGTTTGCAGGTGCGGCTGTGAAGCAGGATACAAAAGCATTATATCCATATGATTTTGTATGCATGGTGTTTGAAGATGATGCTGAGAACGTGATGGATATCGTCCGGAAGCATAAGGGTGTAGCAGAGGATTACCCAATGGTCCGCATTACATCTGTGTACGGCTCTGACCGGCTGGCTCAATGGAGTGGGAGTCGCCCGGTTCAATATCCTCAGGGGCAGCATAGTGCAATATCAGTTTCTACTTATAATTCTTTAAAAAGAGCTTTAGAGGAGGAACCCAAGCAGCTCGATTTGTCAGGAAATGAGATGCATGTTGTTTATCAGCAGGATTTGTCGGTAAAAGCGCATACGATAGACTGGGATACATCAAGGGTAGAAAAAAGACTCCGTATCGGGCAGCCGCTGACATATTATAATCCTGCGGATATTGATAATGTTTTTCCTGTGTGGACAATAAAAAGTGAGGAAAGAGCTATACTTACAGGAGCATTTCAACAGGGAATGCAGGAAAATCTAGTTGTATTCTCAGATGAATATTTCAAGAAAGAATTCCGAAAGATTTCAGCATACAATGAAAAGCAGATGCCCGTCAGAGAAAAGGGTTCTTTTCAAGATTGGAGATATTATACTGCTGACCATACTGAAAATATGACGGAAGGAGCAACCAGGATGATTTGTATCAATGTACCACAACAGGAATATAGTGGTATGCTATCAGATTTGGGTTATTTGGATGCAAAATATCAGTTTGAGAAAGCCTGGGATGATTCCATCCATCCATTTTATGCGAAGAAGCAGATGGTGGTAGATACTAGCGTTGAGATATTTTTTAAAAAGCTTGTTTATTTGTTTATTGTAATTCTTCTGTCAGTAATGGGATTTTTTCAATATTTCGTGAAGTTCGAAAGTGAAGCAAAAGAAATAAGATGGCAAAATATATTCCTTGAGAGGTTGGGAATGAGGGAAAAAGAGAGAAAGAAAGCTTTGACGTGGCAGATGAAGCTGTTTGCGGTTCTTCCGATGGTGATTGGACTTTCAAGCGGCATCATTTTTACGGCATTAACGATACGGGCAAGGCTGTACGAAATGGCAGAGATTGTTAGTTATGTGCGAATAGGATGTGTGATTTATCTGGTATACTGTTGTACTTGGATAGCATGGTATTTTTGGGTGAAGAGAGTGATATGGAGGCAGGCAGAATGGGAAAAATGAAAATACTAGAAGTAAAAGATTTGGTTAGAAATTACAAAAATGTTCTTAAAAAAGGGGAAGAAAATGAAATAAAAGTATTAAAAAAACTTAATTTTTCTGTTGAAAGAGGGGATTTTGTTGGTATTATGGGAAAATCCGGCTGCGGGAAAACAACGTTGTTAAAAGTACTTGGCCTGATAGATCGCCCTACATCAGGAACGCTTATGTTTATGGAAAAGGATACAAATGGGCTTCATTCCGATGAACTGGCAGATATCAGAAGAAAACAGATTGGTTTTGTATTTCAGGATTTCTATCTGATGGATAGTTTGTCTGTGAAAGAAAATATCATATTACCTATGATTCTGAGCAAGGAAAAGTCTAAAACAATGTCTGAGAGGTCTTCACGGCTTACCGTTCAGTTTAAGATAGACCATTTGACAGCAAAGGATCCCTATGAACTTTCCGGCGGAGAGAAGCAGAGAGTAGCAATCTGCAGGGCTCTAGTCAATAATCCAGAACTCATTTTGGCTGATGAACCTACCGGAAATCTGGACTCCAAGTCAGGACAGATTGTAATTGATGAATTAGTACGAATTAATAAGGAATACGGTAAAACAATTGTCATGGTTACGCACGATCCAAAGATGGCAGGGTATTGTAAAAAAATTATTTTACTGAAGGATGGCGTAATCATGGAAACATTGGAGAAGAAAGGTTCTGATGAGAGATTCAATCATCTGATTCTTGACAAAATGCAGTATTTGTAATGAATGGCAAACTATCTACAACAGATAAAACAAAAGACGTTTTAGACTAAAAGAGTAGTGCATGATTATACTCTTATCGGAGAACGTTTTAAAGTATTGAGCTCACAGGGGCACTGCATTAATAAACTGGATAATCCAAATCTTATTTATCCGGGACAAAAATTAACATTCTTTTATCCGAGAGTATGAATAATTTGTATCTGAATGACTTCAAATGACTGGAATTGAATTAGACATATAAATTTAAGAGAATTCCAGTTTCATTCCCAGCTTGTGATTGCATAGATGTCTTAGAGAGTGTCAATAGTCTTTCGCAAATTTAATTTTCTACCGTTTGGCAATCGTTAGTTAACCAGCTATGTCATCAGACAGCAGATCATTACCAGGATTGATAAAATGATCCATATTCATATAGCGGCGAATTCCCCATTGAGTTCCAGCTACATGACGCAGTCTGGCACATACAAGCATGAGTGCGCTCTGACCATCAGGAAATGCCCCGATAGCTTTCGTACGACGTTTGATTTCACGGTTGAGCCGTTCGATTGTATTGTTGGTACGAATCCGGGTCCAATGCTGCGTTGGAAACTCCATATAAGTCAAGGTTTCC
>NZ_QGDS01000015.1 GCF_003149105.1 Faecalicatena contorta
TATAGTGCGCCCGGCGGGCGCACGTTTCAACGGGTGTGAGTCCCGAGTCCGCCTGGTAGTAGGAAGGACATAGCCAATGGCAAGGGTGTTGTGGGTGACTACGAATCTGAAGGAAGCCGGATGGCAAATCTCTGGTCTGACGCACAGAAATCATATCAGGCTAAAATCGGGGGTAAGGCTGCTATACAAGTTGAAGCCCAATAACTACACGGAACCGATTGTGGTAAATATGGCAGATGGATGGAGAGAAGGAACGTGCGAGTACCCGGGGAGATCTGCATGATGCGCTCTGAAAGGAGTAACTATTATCGCAAGGTAATACTGAACATGCAGAAGTCAGCAGAGGTCGTAGTAGTCGAGAGGTGAAGGACCGAATCAATAGGAGTCCCAAGTATAACCGAGAAAGGAGGAATGGCTGATGAAGGCAGAAAACTCTGATAACAGAGACTGTCCGCAAAGAGATAGTGCGGAACATGAAGGGTATGCGGAAGTGCGTAGGTCATTCCGCTCGATATGGAAAGAAAAGGACAGTGCACAGCCAGAACTCTTGGAGAAGATACTGTATAAGGACAACTTAAACAGAGCTTATAAAAGGGTGAAGGCAAGCAAGGGAGCACCGGGAATTGACGGAATAAGCGTTGATGAGATAGGTGCATACCTACGGGATAATCAAGAAACCATTATCGAGAGGATATACAAGGGGAAATATACACCCGACCCGGTAAGGGGCAAAGAAATCCCAAAAGCAGACGGTGGAATGCGAAAGCTTGGTATTCCAACAGTCAAAGACCGTATTTTTCAGCAAGCCATTGCACAACAACTGATGCCGATTTATGAAGCGCAATTCTCGGATGGAAGCTTCGGTTATCGCCCGGGAAGAAATGCGAAAGATGCCATCATTAAGGTGAAGGAGTATGCAGAAGAGGGTTATCGCTATGCAGTATCAATTGACCTCTCGAGGTACTTTGACACCCTGAACCACGAATTATTGCTGAACATTCTTCGGAGAAATGTGAAGGATGAAAGAGTAATACAGTGGATTAAGAGGTACTTGAGGAGTGGTGTCCTGGAAGATGGAGTAGTCGTGGACACAGAGGAAGGTTCACCACAGGGTGGAAATCTGTCTCCACTACTGGCAAATGTTTATCTCAATGAGTTTGACCAAGAATTCCAAAAGAGAGGAGTTCCGTTCGTACGTTATGCAGATGATATCGTTGTGTTGGCAAAGAGCGAAAGAGCCGCAAAGAGACTTTTGGAGACAAGCACGAATTATCTTGAAGGAAAGCTTAAGCTGACCGTAAACAAAGATAAAAGTCGTGTGGTCAGTGTGTTTGCAATCCGAAATTTTAAATTCCTTGGCTTCGCATTGGGAAGGAACGGGGAGGGTATATTTGTCCGAGTTCATCCGAAGTCATGGAAGAAGTTTAAATCCAAGCTGAAAGAGCTTTCTTCCCGAAGGTCTGTTCAGAGCATACGACCGGCATTGGAAAAGATAAAGGTATATGCCAGAGGATGGCTTAACTATTACGGAACTGCAAGGATTAAAAATCCCATTGATGCCATCAACGGGTGGCTTTACCATCGGATTCGTATGTGTATTTGGAAACAATGGAAGAAACCGAAAACCAAGAAACGCAATCTGATGAAGCTTGGCATACCCGAATATTTTGCACACCAGGCGGCCAATAGCCGAAGGAAATACTGGTATGTATCGGGTATGGGTGCGGTCAACAGAGCATTAACAAAAGAAAGACTGATAAACAGTGGCTTTTATGACTTAGCCACAGCCTATCAGTCTGTGCACATCAACTATTGAAAGCGCCGTGTACCGAACGGTACGCACGGTGCTGTGAGAGGACGGCGGTTAGTCACTGCCTCCTACTCGATTAAGCAGGAATATAGTTTTTTATCTGTGCCAAACTGGACAGTTCAGTGAAAACACGCTGTTTTCCGTTTATTTTGAAGGAATAATCTCCAGCCAGTATCCGTCAGGGTCTTCAATAAAATAGATACCCATTGAAGGATTTTCAAAACATACACAGCCCATCTCCTTATGCTTCGCAAATGCGGCATCGTAGTCATCTACTTTAAAGGCCAAATGTATTTCGTTGTCACCAAGCTCATAAGGGCGGTTCATATCCCGCAGCCAGGTGAGCTCAAGAAGGTGGGACATTGTGCCGTCTCCCAGAAATGCGATGGTGAAACTGCCGTCATCTGCATCCTTTGTCCTGACAACCTCCAGGCCAAGGGCTTCTTTATAAAAATCAAGTGACTTCTGTAAATCATAAACGTTCAGATTATTATGTGCAAATGTAAAATGCATATTTTTTACCTCCATATCTTGTGAATTTATATGTTTAGTATATCATATAGGAAGAGATAAGAGCAAGACAAGATGTGCCAGAAAATCCTTGCATTCTGTTGTTTTCTGTGATATACTACAAGCGTTGCAAAAAAACACGTGTGTGGATTTCTTTGACGGTGCCAAAGCCTGTTTGGAACAGGCCGGTTTCAAAGAAGAATTTAAAACATGCGGAAGTCAAAAACCAAATGGAGGAAAGAAACATGAGCGTTATTTCAATGAAACAACTTTTAGAAGCAGGTGTTCATTTTGGACATCAGACTAGAAGATGGAACCCTAAAATGGCTCCATATATTTACACAGAGAGAAATGGTATCTATATCATCGACTTACAGAAGTCAGTAGGAATGGTTGATGATGCTTATCAGGCAATTGCAGATATTGCTGCAGATGGCGGTACAATTCTGTTTGTTGGAACAAAAAAGCAGGCGCAGGATGCAATCAAGACAGAGGCAGAACGCTGCAATATGTTTTATGTTAATGAAAGATGGCTGGGTGGTATGCTCACGAACTTTAAGACAATTCAGAGCAGAGTTCAGCGTTTAAAAGATATTGAGAGAATGTCCGAAGATGGAACATTTGACGTACTTCCTAAAAAAGAAGTAATTGAACTGAAAAAAGAGTGGGCTAAACTGGAGAAAAACCTGGGTGGAATCAAAGAAATGAAGAGAGTCCCAGATGCTATCTTTATTGTAGACCCGAAAAAAGAGAGAATTTGTGTTCAGGAAGCTCATACATTGGGAATTCCGTTGGTTGGTATCTGTGATACAAACTGTGATCCGGAAGAATTGGATTTTGTAATCCCGGGTAACGATGATGCTATCAGAGCCGTTAAATTAATTGTTTCCAAAATGGCAGATGCTGTAATCGAAGTGAACCAGGGTGCAACAGGTGAAGATGAATATTATGAAGAAGCTGCAGAAGCAGTAGCTGGAGAGACTGTAGAAGTATAATAAGCATGTATGCAAAATGCTTCAGCCTGTGGGCACAGGCTGGGGCATTTTTGGATAATGAATTATCTTTTGGTGTATACCGTAATATATGTCCGTAAAAAACGGCAGACAGCATAAAAATATGAATAATGGAGGAATAATCATGGCAATTACAGCAGGAATGGTAAAAGAATTAAGAGAAATGACAGGTGCAGGAATGATGGACTGCAAAAAAGCTCTGACAGAAACAAACGGAGACATGGACGAAGCAGTTGAGTTCTTAAGAAAGAATGGACAGGCTAAAGCTGAGAAAAAGGCAGGAAGAATCGCAGCAGAAGGTGTCGTGAAAGCAATTGTAAAAGATGACAAAGTAGCAGCAATTGTAGAAGTAAACTCTGAGACAGACTTTGTTGCTAAGAATGAAGAGTTCCAGAAGTTTGTTGACGCAGTTGTGAATCAGGCAGCAAATACAGATGCAGCAGACATAGATGCATTCCTGGCTGAAGCATGGGCTGAAGATACAACAAAAACTGTAAAAGATGCTTTAGTTGCGGAGGTTGCAGTAATTGGCGAGAATTTGAATATCAGAAGATTTGAAAAAATCGTAACAGACGGATGTGTTGTATCTTACATTCATGGCGGTGGACGTATCGGCGTTCTTGTAGAAGCTGACACAGATGTTGTAAACGATGAAATTAGAACATGCCTGAAGAATGTGGCTATGCAGATAGCAGCTATGTATCCGAAATATGTATCCCGTTCAGAAGTATCTCAGGAATACATGGATCATGAAAAAGAGATTCTGCTGGCTCAGGCTAAGTTAGAAAATCCAGAGAAACCAGAAAATATTATTGAAAAGATGATTATCGGACGTTTAAACAAAGAACTGAAAGAAGTATGCCTGTTAGATCAGGTTTATGTTCAGGACAGTGACCTGACAGTCGCTAAATATGTGGAAAAAGTAGGAAAAGAAAACAATGCTAATTTAGCAGTAAAGAAATTTGTCCGCTTTGAAACTGGTGAAGGTCTGGAGAAGAAACAGGAAGACTTTGCAGCAGAAGTCGCTGCTCAGATGGGACAATAAGCCTAAGTTTATAAAGCATTTGGAATCTTGGAAAAACAAGTTTAGAAAATGCATTTTTTGATAGTACAGCTAAATATATAGAATGAGATAAGCTCTTGCAAATGCCGTAAATGCGTTATTTGCAGGGGCTTTTATTATTGTTGTGTTAATACAACAGCCTCTTCCAATATTTTAAAATTAGGTTTATAGTTTATAATTCAACATCGATTTTATTTGTGTTTTTGTTAGAAAATAATCCATATAAATCTCCACTCCACAAGAATATAACATTACTAACACCATTATTATATTATAATAAGATCATTAACACCTATAGAATTACTAGAAAATTTATGGTGAAATCATTGACATTAGATAATATTATTGACATTAGATAATATTGAATATACAATAACAGAAAATGTACATACTTATTGAATTGCTAACATTCTATATGGTATACATGGGCAGTTATCTGTATAATCGGCTAGGAGAAGATTAGAAGAGGAGTTAGTGGTATGAAGAAAAGAATCATTATGGTAGTCTTTGTTCTTATCGCTGGTATTGGTCTGGCAGCATGCGTAAAGACACCGGATGAAAAGGTAGTCGTGGATAAATCAAAAGGGCTGGCAAAAGAGAATATCATCCCGAAAGAAGATAAGATTCCTAAAGATCTGGGGATTCCGGAACATTGGCAGGAGCCGATGGAGAAGAATGATGGTTTTGTTATTTTGACGGCGGACTGTGATATTCAGATACCGGATATTTATAATACACCCGTATATTCTTATGAAAGAAAACACATGACAGATGAGCTGCTGAGCAAATTGTGTGACTACTTTTCCGATGGCGATAGATTATATGAAGACCCAGCTATGACGAAAAGCGAACTGAACAGGGAAAAAGATAAATTGCTCAACTATAAGGGAAGATGGCAAGGTTATTCTGATGCAGGATACAAGCATCGTGTTTTGGAATACGAGGCAAAATTAGAGGAACTCATTGAGAAAGCGCCGGAAAAAAAAGAGGAGCATAAATACATAGATGCCGAACTTACGACAGTGCATCAGACAGAAATAGAATATGTCAAAGGCTATTGGTATGAGAAGGTGTGGTATGCCTGGTATCATGATACTGAGGAGAAGATTGGATTAACAGCAAGGATAGACAGGGGCAGAGAAGTTGACCCTATTGTTCGGGCGATAGATTTCAATGATAAGGTGGGAAGCAATACGGGATTCGTCTTCAGCCAGGGTACGTTTATCGATGAAAAACAACTGGAAAACGACTGGATGGTGCAGAAAGCCTTTGAAGGGAGAGATGAAGAATACCTGACTTATTTGACGGGCAAGATGGAGCAGACGGTGGACGATACGTTTTCAGAAGAAGACGCTCTAAAGGAAGTCGAACAGATACTGAAGGACTTGTTGATAGAAGAATTTGCGGTTACAGATTGTGTGAAAGCAATCGGAACTATGGACAGTGAAAGCTGGGCGAGATTAGATGAAGAGGATCTTCCTCTGAGCGCGGGGTATTCTGTATACCTCTCCTTAAAGGCCGGAGACCTTTTGGGATATCCATTTCCGTGGATATATCTTTATAATGATTTGCCGGAGACTACGTATACACCAACGTTTTTAACAGAGAGATTGCACATTATTATCACAAAAGAGGGTGTACAGAGATTTGAATGGGTCGATCTTTCAGAGAAAAAGGATACAATTGCTGAGAATACTAAATTATTATCTTTTGATGAGATTAAGGTCAAACTTTTAGATCATCTGTTTTATACAGAGATTTCTGGCAGTGAAGAAACAGAAGGGTATACGAATACATATGATGTAAAAAATGTACAATTGCGGGCGGCAAATATTAATGCATATGAAGACCCTTCAGCTGCCTGGCTGGTTCCGGTATGGGTGATTGATGTAGATGGTATAACCGTTTACGAGAAAGCAGAGCAATCATGGGAGTTTAAATCAGGGATTACAACGGTTGTGCTGAATGCAATTGATGGTGGATATGTGACCATACAATTTTGATGTAACTGTGCCAGCAGACGATTTAAGCTGCATGTCTGAACTGTTACATATTTGATTCATATAAAATCTAAGAGAGATTGTGAAAGACAGGAGATGGGCATGAAAAGAATATTCCAAATTGAATTTAAGCGAAGGTTTTATTCAGCGGGGTTTTATGTGAGTATTCTTCTACTGGTGGCTGCTGGTGCGATTGGCTCTTACAGTACCGTAGAGTACATAAGGGATATGGGGCTGCCTAAAGGTGAAATCCGATTTATTGTTACAGTATATCAGGCGCTGTACTCGGAGGCATTTACTTTTATATTGCCAATTGCATGTACATTGGTTGCAAGTGCCTCATATCTGGAAGATTTGCAGAGTGGCATTTTGCGTTATGTTATGCTTCGTACAACGAAGAAAAGATATCGTTGGAGTAAGGTGATAAATTGTGCACTTTTTGGCATGTTTGTAATAGTTATTGCATTTCTATTGATGTTAGTCATATTTTTTACAGTATTTTTTCCAAATCATGGGGAGATACAGTATTTGAAAACTCTGGATATACCGTACATTTCTCAGTTTTTACAAAGGGTGGTTGTACTTGGACTCAATGGTTCATTTTATGCTCTGCTGGGAGGTGCAATAGCAATTATTACCAATAATAAATATATGGCTTATGCGGCACCTTTTATCTTTTACTATGTGATATCAACACTGTTAGGAGCATACTTTACAGGTGCATATATCATCAATCCAAAAGAATGGCTGTTGGTGCGATTTTCATTGCCGGGGGTGATTTTGGCTATTCTGGCAGTTGTTAATATAATTGTTATCATTTGTTATTCTAAAATTATGGAGAGAAGATGCAAAAATGAGTAATGTACGGTTGGTATTTTCTATAACAAAACTAAATTTTCTGGGATGGAAGAGAAATCCTAAAATAATTTCTGCATTTGTATTAGCTTTTGTTTTTTGCGTCATGCTTTCGGGGAGAGCGCTGACATTTGCGGGAAGTTACGGTACAGTTATGCAGATATTTGAACCTTTTATATGGGCATTTGGAGATGCGCAATCCATACTTCTGGCATCTATGCTGCTAATCTTTTTTTTTATTGATATGCCGTTTATAAATGATGCCACACCTTACTATCTAATGCGTATAAACAGGGTGATTTGGGTCAGTGCACAGATACTGTATATCGTGTTGGTCACCATAATATATATGTCGTTTTTATTAATTACTTTCTGTTTGTTGTGTGCACCCATATCTTTTCCAGGCAATATGTGGAGTGAAACTGGAGCAATGCTAGGTTACTCGGGCGTAGGAACCGAAATCGCATTGCCTGCATCAGTAAAGACGATGGAAATGTCCAACCCTTATGCGTGTACTGCAACTATTTTTCTCTTAATGACACTGTATACTTTACTTATAGCGACAATAATGATGGTATTTAATTTAATGAAGAACCGGTTTGGCGGAGTTCTAAGTGTATTTATCATTAACTTGTATGGCCTATTATTAAATCCTGAGTTTATTAGAAGAGTTTTAAAAATTCCTGAGACATTGCAGTATAAGAGCAATGTCATCAGTGGATGGATTTCTCCACTAAACCATGCGACATATTATATGCATAATTTTGGATATGATTTCCTGCCGAGGCTATGGCACAGCTATTTAATATTTGCGGTATTAATTTTGATTAATATTATAATAATTAAAAAGCTGGCAAAAAAATATCAATTTAATTTCTTGTAGAATATATGGGGAGGCCAAAGATGGATAGTGCGATGATAACAATTGAAAATCTCAGAAAAATCTTTAATGAGGAAGAAGTTTTAAAAGGGATTACATGTGAATTCACAAGAGGCGAAACCCATGCGGTAATCGGAAATAACGGGTCAGGGAAAAGCGTATTTTTTAAATGTATCTGCGGGTTTATAGAGCCTACGGGGGGCCATATTATTGTGGATGGAAAAGAAGTGAGAAAGGACATAGACTTTCCAGAGTCAATCGGAGTCATCATTGAAAGACCCGGATTTCTCCCTACATTGTCCGGGTTTAAAAACCTGCAATTGCTTGCGAAAATACGTCAGATTATTACAGATGAACAGGTGAAAGAAACAATCCAAAAGGTAGGGCTGGATCCATCTTCCAAAAAGGCAGTTGCCAAATATTCTATGGGAATGATACAGCGGTTGGGGATTGCCCAGGCTATCATGGAAGATCCGGAAATTCTCATATTAGATGAACCTTTTAACGGATTGGATAAAGAAGGGGTAAAAGAAATCCGGGGGTTGCTCATGAGATTAAAGAATAAGGGTAAGACCATCTTTTTAACCAGCCATAACAGCGAAGATATTAAGCTGCTGGCTGACAAGGTATGGGAAATGGATGCAGGTCAATTAGTGAGGATAGAATAATAGAATTGAATGATGGATATGCAAAAACATTCTGAATTTTCAATCCCCGAGAAATCCCGTATTTACGGGGAATTCGGGGACTTTTATTATCATCCATTAAGAAAGTAATAATAGATATTACATAGGGAACGTGATATACTATTGAGAATAGACAAAAGTTGATTGCATTGTTAGGCAGTAGATGGATCCGTGGAGAGTTTGCTTTACACACTTGAAACGGGTTCATAAGTCCTGTTTGGATATACATGAACTGGATATTGTTCTGCATTTACTAAAATATTTAAATTCCTAAAAACGAAAGGATTTCATCATGAATAAACATAGAAGGATGAATTTGATTCTGCGCTTTTTCAAAGGATCAAAACGCTTTTTCATTATAGCTGTACTTGCATCTTTGGCAACTACGATTTTAAATGCTCTTATCCCACAGATTTTCCGTTTTACGATAGATTCGGTTCTTGGCGGAGATGGGTATAAATATCTGGCATCTCACCTTTGGGTGATGTCGCTTTTGTTAATCGGAGTTGCGCTCCTGTCCGGGGGTGCTCTTTTTTTGACCAGAACTTGTACGGCAAAGTCAGGAGAAAACTTTGCAAAAAATCTGAGGGATGCTTTATTTTCCCACGTGCAGCGTCTGCCGATGAAATGGCATGATAGGCATCAGACAGGGGATATTATACAGCGTTGTACCTCAGATGTGGAAGTAATACGCAACTTTGTGCTCACTCAGTTTTTGGAAGTATTCCGAACTGTTTTTATTGTAGTGGTTTCTTTTGGGATGATGTTGTCTATGAATGTAAAGCTGTCGCTGCTGACTCTTATATTTGTTCCCATTGTTGTCTTGTATTCCACCATATTTTACCGTCTCATAGCCAAGCGGTTTACCATTGCTGACGAAGCAGAGGGAGAGCTGTCCACAGTCGTGCAGGAAAATGCAACTGGGGTGCGGGTTGTCCGGGCCTTTGGCAGGGAAAAGTTTGAGATGGAGCGGTTCAGGGAAAAAAATGAAGGCTTTGCACGTCTTTGGATTCGCCTTGGAACCCTTTCAGGACTTTATTGGGGCATAGGTGATCTGATTACGGGGCTGCAGGTTGTGACGGTGATTGTAGCAGGCGCAATTGAGGCGGTAAGCGGCAGTATTACAGTGGGAGAGTTTATTGCATTTGCATCTTACAACACTACACTGGTGTGGCCTGTACGGGGGCTTGGAAGGATTCTTTCTGATATGAGCAAGGCGGGGGTGTCTTTTGAACGTATGGAATATATTCTAAACGCGAAGGAAGAGGACTACAGCGAGAAAGAGATTTACAATAAGGAAGTTCGTCGCGAAACCGAGAACCACGAGATTGCTTTTTCTCATGTAAATTTTGCATATGATACAGAGAAACAGGTTCTAAAAGACGTGGATTTTATCATACCACAAGGAAGCGTATTTGGAATTCTGGGAGGGACGGGAAGTGGGAAATCCACCATTATACAACTTTTAAACCGGCTTTATGAACTTGGAGATGAGGATGGAAAAGTAACGGTTGGAGGACGAAATGTAAAGAAAGTTCCGTTAGAATGGCTTAGAAAGAATGTGGGGATGGTACTTCAGGAGCCATTCCTTTATTCCCGCACCATAAGGGAGAACATAGCTGCCTCTGTACCAGGGGCAACCATGGAAGAAATTCGGGAGGCGGCAAAAATTGCCTGTGTGGATGAAGCAATTATGAATTTCGTGGATGGATATGATACATTGGTAGGCGAACGCGGGGTTACCTTGTCAGGAGGTCAGAGACAGAGGATTGCCATTGCCAGGATGCTTCTTCAGAAGACGCCTATTATGGTGTTTGATGATTCTTTATCGGCGGTGGATTCTGAGACCGATTCCAGGATACGGAAGGCGCTGCTTCAAAATAGAAAACAAACAACGATTATTTTAATTTCCCATCGAATTACAACGCTGATGAATGCAGATCAGATTATGGTCCTCCATCAGGGGCGCATAGAAGAGTTGGGAACCCACAAGGAATTGATTGGGCAGCAGGGGATTTACAGACGGATCTATGACATTCAGATGAGTCAGGATGATAGAATGCAGGTGGAGGAATAGTTATGGCGGCATATGAAGAACAAGAATATAACAAACCATTCAGCATAAAAGTATGGGCAAAAATGCTTCCATTTTTTCGCAAATACCGCAAACAGTTCATCATTACAATAGCGATGAACGTGCTTTTGGCGGGGGTGGATGTGCTGGTTCCTCTGTTTCAAAGCTTCGCCATTGACAGGTTTATTGTGCCGGGGAAGCTGGATGGAATCGGGTTATTTGCCGGATTGTATGTGGCAGTGATTGTGGGGCAGACCATCGCAGTATATATTTCTGTACGTGCGGCCACCACCATTGAAATGTATGTGGGAAAAGACTTGAAACAGGCTCAGTTTGAGCATTTACAGACGTTGTCGTTTTCCTATTACAATACTACGCCGGTGGGCTATATCCATGCAAGAGTTATGAGTGATACGCTGCGGATAGCAGGGATGACGGCGTGGGGACTGATTGATATGTTTTGGGCCTTGATTTATGTGGTCAGTGTATTTTTTATTATGTTTGCGCTGAATGCGAAACTGGCATTGATTATTCTTTGTATTGTGCCATGTATAGCAGTCCTGACGGTGTATTTCCAGAAGAAGATTTTATACTGGAACCGGAAAGTCCGCAAAATAAATTCACACATTACAAGTGCATACAATGAAGGAATCACCGGGGTCAGAACTTCAAAGAGTATGGTGATAGAAGAGGACAATCAGGAGCAGTTTTGCCATATTACAAAGGATATGCACCAGGCAGCAAGCCGTTCAGCAAAACTAAATGCGGTTTATATTCCGTCCATTTTATTTTTCAGTGCAGCTGCATCTGCTATTGTACTTGCAAGGGGCGGCTATATGGTGCAGGGAAATTTGATGAAGCTGGGAACCCTTTCGGTATTTATCTCCTATGCAGTGGTCATCTTTGAGCCTATTCAGCAGCTTGCAAGATTGCTGGCAGATCTGGTATCTTGTCAGGCCAACATAGAGCGTGTTATGGACTTGCTGGATCAGGAGCCAAATGTAACGGACACAGAAGAAGTGGAAGAAAAGTACGGGGATATGTTCCATCCCAAGAAGGAGAACTGGGAGCAGATTAAAGGAGATATTGTTTTTGAAGATGTATCCTTTATGTATCCCGATGGAAAAGAATACGTGTTGGAGCATTTTAATCTGGAAATTCCTGCGGGGACGAACGTGGCCATTGTGGGAGAGACCGGGGCGGGGAAATCAACTCTTGTGAATCTGGTTGGCAGATTTTTTGAGCCTACAAAAGGGCGCATTCTGATAGACGGGAAGGATTATAAAGAACGTTCTCAGCTTTGGCTTCACAGCCAGATTGGCTATGTACTGCAAACCCCCCATCTTTTTTCGGGAACGGTCTATGACAATATCCGCTATGGACGGCTTGATGCCATCGATGAGGAAATTGAAGAAGCAGCAAGGCAGGTTTCGGCAGACGTGGTGGTAAAAAAGCTGGAGCAGGGCTATCAAAGTGATGTTGGGGAGAGTGGTGGAAGGCTTTCCACGGGAGAGAAACAGTTGATTTCTTTTGCAAGAGCAATTCTTGCCAATCCAAGTATCTTTGTACTTGATGAGGCCACTTCTTCCATTGATACCCAGACTGAACAGCTGATTCAGGAGGCCACAGACCACCTGCTTAAAGGGCGCACCTCTTTTGTTATTGCCCACAGGTTATCCACCATCCGTAAAGCAGATGTAATTCTGGTCGTGGAAGATGGGAAGGTTATTGAGCAGGGAACCCATAGAGAGCTGCTGCAAAGAAAGGGATATTATTACAATTTATATTCCAAGCAGTTTGAAGAGGAAGCTGCCATGCAGGTGCTGTTGTCAGAGTAGCTGCAAAGAGAGTGGTGTCGTTAATATAGTTACAGCATATAGGGAATGAAGATATTTGGAAAGAAAGGTAGCCATTATTATGAGAGTTGAGTTATTGAAGAATTATCCCCAATACGTAAAAGAGGTATCTGCATGGCTGACAAAAGAATTCGGCGGCTCGGAGAGCCTGAATTTTTACTCTGAAATTGTACATCACAGTTTAAATGAAAACTACGATTTGCCAATCACATTTATCGCGCTTGAAAAAGACGAGCTGGTTGGAACCGTTGGACTATGGCGCAGTGATTTTCTTCCCAGACAGGATGTTTTTCCCTGGTGTGCAGCGTTGGTAGTAAGAGAGGATAAACGAAAGGCAGGAATCGGAACTGCATTACAGCGATATGTAATTCAATATGCAAAGAAATTGAATTATGAGAAATTGTATTTATTTGCAGAATTCCAGGGGTATTATGAGAAAATTGGATGGAAAAAATGGGGAACCGGCCATGAATACGGCGGAGGTAAAATTACAATATATAGTTATGATTTAAACTGAAACAGTTTAAGAAAGCCGAGGGATCCTTGTGTGAGGGATACTTATCTTCCAAGCTATAAACAGCTTTACGGATATAGGATTATTTGACAACAGTATTACCGTTCTTTGTGGAAAGTAATAATGGATATTGCATGGGGAACATGATATAATATTAAGAAAATAGAAGAATAGGAGGGGGACTATGACAGAGTATGACAGGATTATTAAAAATATAGATGCCAGTATGGCAATGGAAGGTATGCCCCTGACAATAGATGACAAACAACGTATCCGCGCATGTCTGGAGGGAAAAACGACTTTTCAGGATGTTGTAAATGAAATTATTAAAAAGCACACAAAACAGGCGGCAATGTGAATATGTTAAAAGATTATTCTTACGAATATGAATACGATTCCCGATACTGTTACCCGGAGAGTCGGGTTTTGAAAAACAAATTGAATATTACAGATGAAAAAGAACTCCTAGAGGCAGAGCGGGAAATAATCTCTGTAAGGATGGCAGAAATTTTAGGAGGTAGGTGGACTCGTGGAAAGTTTGATTTTGCACACTTGAAACAAGTCCATAAGTTTTTATTTGGAGATATTTATGATTGGGCGGGGAAAGTTCGCCTTGTTAACATCTCAAAAGGAAATCGCTTTTGCAAAGTGGAATTTATTGAGAAGCAAATGAATGAGATTTTTCAAAGGCTAAAATGTGAAAATTTTCTTAGAGATGTGAAAGATACACAGGAGCTAGGAGAGCGTTTAGCTTATTATTTAGGAGAAATCAATGCAATTCACCCTTTTCGCGAGGGGAACGGAAGAGCACAAAGATTGTTCATAGAACATCTGGCACATTTCCTTGGATATCGTCTGGATTTTATGAAGATAAACCGGGAGGATATGTTGCTTGCCAGTGTGAAAGCTTTTGACTGCGATTACACGATGTTGGAAGAGTTGATTATAGAAGCGTTGGAAAAAGAAATGTAGATAGTGAAACTGTTTTTCAAATTATCCTCCAAATAAAACATTGGAGGAACAAGATAGATGAGAGGACCTGAGACAACGGAAAGTCCTGTAAATATTTGGGGATTGGTTTAGCGCCATACAAAAGTTTGCAAAACAGATGGGACTATAAGCCCAATTTCATATTGAATCTGGTCCCCGGGAAAGTCCATGTTAATGGAAAATTCGGGGATTTTCTAACGTTCGCCCCCCCTTTTGTCTATAGTATACAAGAGAGTTTATTAATGAATGAAGTTTGTACAATAATAGTGGAGGTATGACGCAGATATGGATTTAAGGGTATTAGACTATTTTCTGATGACAGCCAGAGAAGAAAATATCACAAAAGCAGCTCAGCTCCTTCATATTACTCAGCCCACCTTGTCCCGGCAGCTCCGGCAGCTTGAGCAGGAGCTTGGCGTAGATTTATTTCAGAGGAGTAATCACAGCATTTATCTAACAGATGCCGGTATGCTGTTTCGCAGGCGGGCCCAGGAATTGGTTGACCTTGCGGATAAGGCAAAAAGGGAAGTGCATCAGCCAGATGAAATGCTTACTGGAGAAATTGGAATCGGCTGTGGAGAATTAAGCAGTATGGCAGAGCTTTCAGAAATGATGACTGCCTTTTTGAAAGAGCAGCCGTTGGTGAAATTTGAATTGCGAAGTGGTAACAACATAGATATTAAGAGTTGGCTGGAACGGGGAATACTTGACCTTGGTCTGATGATTGAACCAGTAGATGTAGGGAAATATGATTACCGCAGGATGCAGACAAAAGAACGATGGGGAATTTTAGCACATAAGGATTCAGAATTTGCAGGCAGAGATTCGATTAAGCCAGGAGATTTGGCTGGTGTTCCGTTGATTACGGTTGGAAATGATTTGGTTCATAATGAACTCGTAAGATGGTATGGAGATTATGCGGTACAGATGATGCCGATTGTGCATTATAATCTGTTGAACAACGCAGCGACGATGGTTCAGCAGAAAGCGGGCATTGCGGTGTGTCTAAAACTGAATTGCCAATATGAAGATTTATGCTTTATTTCCTTTGAACCCGAGCTGACATTAGGGTCTGTTCTGGCATGGAAGGATCAGCAGTCATATGCAAAGGCAACAGCCGCATTTATTAGGTTTATAAAGAAATACAAAAAATGAATTTCTGATAATACAATATAAGCGTTAGACGTGGAAAAATAGCAGATGTACAATAAGGGTGTTCCAAAGAGGAACGCCCTTAATTTCATTATATGGAGATAGCAATATGTATAATACACCTCAAATTGCATTAGGAATATGGTCATGGGGCATTGGTTTCATTGGTGGTGGTCAGGTATCCGGTGTTGATACCAGAGGTTTCTGGGATATTGCGATGGCTTGAAAGGCGGTGACAGGCATATGACAAAACAGGAAGCAAGCAAATTTTATATGATTCCTGAAGAAGTTCTGGATGAATACGCAGCATGGGGACTGTGTGGTGAAGTAAAGAAAGTTATGGCGGATTGGAAGTACGATGATCAGGATTTGGAACGGCTCAGTATGATTATGGCGCTCCACGATATGGGCTTTGCAAATGCGGATGTGGAGATTTATATGAGGCTCTTGTTGAAGGGAGATTCCACAAAGCCGGAGCGTATGCGTATGCTGAACAGGCAGAGAAATAAAGCTCTGGATGAGATTCATCTGAGGGAACGGCAACTGGAGCGGATGGATTATCTGAGACATGAAATCCGACAAAACAAATGACAGAATTGTTATTGGGCGCTATAGTGAATGGTAAGTCTGCCTGGGCTCTGGCTGCTAGTATTTCCAAACCGGTGATAAAATTGGCAACTGTATGAAAATTGAAGAATAAGGGCCGGCAACAACAAGCTTTTGACAAAGTCAGAGGAAGATATTCAGAATTAGCTGGATATAATTATGATTGAATAGGAGGATAAATGTTATGGTAAAGCAGACAGCAGGAAGAGACAGTCTTGGAGATTTTGCTCCGAAATTTGCGGAATTGAATGATGATGTTTTGTTTGGCGAGGTGTGGTCACGGGAGGATAAGTTAAACTTAAAAACCCGTTCTATTATCACACTTACTGCATTAATCAGCAAAGGCATTGTGGATAGCTCTTTGCAGTATCACCTGGCAACTGCCAGAAAGAACGGTGTGACACGTACTGAAATGGCGGAAATTCTGACACACCTTTCGTTCTATGCGGGCTGGCCAAATGCATGGGCAGCATTCCACATGGCGAAAGAAGTCTATGCTGATGACATCGGGACAGAGGAACATGGCGGTTTTTTCGGTCAGGGTGAGCCAAATGTGAATTTTGCGCAGTATTTTATTGGAAGTTCTTATTTAAAGCCTTTGACTAATCCACAGGAAACAGTATTTATTGCCAATATTACCTTTGAGCCGGGATGCCGTAACAACTGGCATATTCACCATGCTGCGAAAGGGGGCGGCCAGATTCTGATCTGTGTAGATGGAGAAGGCTGGTATCAAGAAGAAGGAAAAGAGGCCCAAAGTCTGAAGCCGGGCGATGTGGTAACGATTCCCTCAGGCGTGAAGCACTGGCATGGAGCTAAGGTAAACTGTTGGTTCAGTCATTTGGCAGTGGAGTGCCCCGGAGAAAATACTTCCAACGAATGGCTGGAACCAGTAACAGATGAATGGTATCAAAAATTATTGCAGGAGGATTAAAAATGGAGAAGAAAACATTAGTTGCATATTTTTCTGCCAGCGGAGTTACTGCGAAGCTGGCAAAAGCGCTGGCAGAGATAACGGGAGCTGATTTATACGAAATTCAGCCTGCACAGCTATACACAAGTGCTGATTTGGACTGGACAAATAAGAAAAGCCGCAGCAGTACAGAGATGAACAATCCTGATTCCCGGCCGGCCATTTCCAGTAAGGTCGAAAACATGAATCAGTATGAGACTGTATTTGTGGGCTTCCCTATCTGGTGGTATGTGGCTCCTACGATTATCAATACATTTCTGGAGAGTTATGATTTTTCCGGCAAGGCGGTTATTCCATTTGCAACCTCTGGCGGGAGCGGCATGGGGAAGACAGACAGTATTCTGAAAAAGTGCTGCTCTCCTATAACGAAGTGGAAGTCTGGCAAACGCTTTGGCGGTGCTGATAAGGCCGTGCTGAAGTCTTGGGTTGATAGTCTTGGGTTGTAAATTCCCTCACGAAAGTTAATTAGAGAGGGGTCTGACTAATAAATTATGTAAAGTATACAAATAAAAAGTGGAATACCATATAAATTGTCCCAAATGACCAATTCTTTAAAAGTGACGCGATGAATGTTATCTTTTTCAGCTGACACAGCATAGTATATTATAAAGGTACAAGCAAACAGGAAAGGAGAGAAACGTAACTTAGAAAGAGGAGGTGCTTATTTTATGAAACGAAAAACTACATATGGTGCTTTATCTGGAAAAATGTTGGCATTATGTCTGGCGTTGATGTTGGCCATGATGTCTCTTACAGCATGTTCTGGCAAAAATAATGACGGTTCCACTGAGACAGTAACAGACTCAAAAGACACAGAAGAAAAGGAAGCTACTGCAAAAGAGCCAAAGTATATATTTTTATTTATTGGGGATGGCATGGGTTTTCCCCAGGCATCCGCTTATGGAGTTTATAAGGGAACCAAAGATCATAATTTTACAGGAACATTGGATGACCCTACAATTGACAATATGCCGCAAACTGAGAATGCAAGTTTTATGGAGTTTCCAACGGTTGGGGCTGTAACTACATATGATGCCTCGAAATTCGTTACGGATTCTGCTTCAGCAGCAACGGCAATTGCCTGTGGTGTGAAGACCCTGGACGGTTCTATTGGAGTTGATGCTCAGGGAGAAAAAGTTCCCAGTATTGCTGAAATGTTAAAGGAACAAAAGGACTACAAAATCGGAATTATTACTACAGTATCATTAAACCATGCAACTCCTGCAGGTTTCTATGCCCATGTAGAATCCAGGGGTGATTTGGTTACCATTGGGGAGCAGTTAGCAGAAAGTGACTTCGACTTCTTCGGCGGAGGCGGTATCAATACGAAAAAAGATGAAGAACGTGATGCTGTTATGACAAAAATCGAAGAAGCGGGATACAATGTAGTAAACACAAAAGAAAATATTATGAGCTTATCTGCAGATTCCGGCAAGACCGTTGCTATTAATGAAATACTGGATACAGAAGATGATATTCAGTATTCCATAGATCAGCAGGCAGATGATCTGAAGCTGTCTGACTATGTACAAAAGGGAATTGATGTAATTGACAATGATACAGGATTTTTTATGATGGTTGAAGGCGGAAAAATTGACTGGTCAGCCCATCGAAATGATGCATACACTACCATCAATGAAGTAAAGGAATTAGAATCAGCGGTAGATGTAGCTGTAAAATTTTACAATGAACATCCTGAGGAAACCCTAATCTTAGTTACCGGAGATCATGAAACAGGAGGAATGGCCTTAGGGCAAAATACGACCTTCTATAACACTTACTATACAGCTATGGATAAGCAGCAATTGTCTTTCCAGGTCTTCAATACGGAATATTTAGAGAAATACAGGGAAAACAGCACTTCTTTTGAAGATGCCATGAAAGATGTGAAAGAGCAGTTCGGACTGCTGATGCCAGGAGACCCTGATGCAGAAACAGATGACATTTTGCTTTTGACAGAGGATGATGTAGAGATTTTAAGAGAAGCCTATGATATAAGTATGATTCCATATGATGACAGGGAACTGACAGCAGAGTATGAGAATAAATATTCTTCTTATGACTATGAACCGTTCCAGTTAATGATTACAAGAATCGTAAACAGTAAAGTTGGTATCGGATGGTCTTCTACCGCCCATTCAGGGCTTCCGGTTGCAATTTATGGACAGGGAACGGGCAGGGAGGTCTTTGACGGATTTATAGACAATACGGATATATGTAATAGCTTGAAAGAGCTTGCCGGATTAAAATAAGAAGAAGCGGGATGAGAAAATGGTAAAAAAACATAAGGGGAAAATTCCCTCTCTTGTCATACTAGGATTTATAATCATATTATTATTGATTCCAAATTCTTTTGAAAATCCAAACTATGAGCGTTTCCAGCAAGTAAAAGCAGAAGTATTATCGGTTGATAATCATCAGGTCCAAGATATGGGAATTTTAAACTCGGGTTTACAGATTTGTGAAATAAAAATCTTACAGGGACCCAATAAAGGAGAGATTGTTTCAGCAGATAATTTGCTGTCAGGCTCTTTAGAGACGGATAAATTATATGAAGCTGGAGATAAAGCATTGGTACTGGCAGATTTCCGGGATTCTAACAGTGTGAAGGCCACATTGGTAGACCTGTACCGGCTGCCTTATGAATTGATTTTAGTTGCAATTTTTGTGCTGTTACTGGTCTGCTTTGCAGGATGGGTAGGAGTTCGGGCAATCTTGTCGTTTATATTTACTATGCTTTCTATTTTCAAAATTTTAATACCATTGTTTTTGAAAGGAATACATCCCATTTTACTGGGAGCAGGGGTTACTATACTGACAAGTACGGTCATTATACTTCTTGTATATGGCTGGAACCGGCAATTTGCTGCAGCTACGATTAGTGCGGTCACAGGAACTTTGTTTACTGCGGTACTGGCATATATTTTCGTAGAACTTTTTCAAATACATGGAGCAGTTATGGAGTATTCCGAAAGCCTTCTATATGCAGGATACTCGGGACTGAATCTTACTTCTATATTCATTGCAAGCATTTTTATTACTTCTTCCGGAGCAGTCACAGATATTGCAGTAGATATTACTTCGGCATTGCAGGAGCTGGTTGAGAAAAAACCTGAACTTAGTATGAAAGAGCTGATTGCCTCAGGCATGGTAATCGGAAAAAACAACATTGCTACAATGACGACAACTTTGCTGCTGGCATATTCAGGAGGATACATTGGTTTGCTGATGGTATTTGTGGCTCAGGGAACTCCTTTGATTAGTATTTTGAACTTGAACTATGTATCAGCAGAGATTTTAAATACGATGGTAGGAAGTATCGGATTGGTTTTAGTTGCTCCAATATCTGCGGTTATTACTGGAAAATTGCTGGCCAGAAAACCGGTATCAGTATCGGCAGTGGAAAACAAAGAATCATACGAATCAGTTTCTTAACTTGTGAAGACTGGGAAAATGTATTAGCAGCCTTCAAAGGTTTGCAAAACAGATGGGTTAATAAGCGCAATTTCATAATGAATCTGGAATCCCCGGAAAGCCCGTATTTATGGGAACTCCGGGGATTTTGTGTTTTAGTATAATAGAGGAAAATATACTAGTATCTAGTGTTGACTGTACCACATTTTGTGTACTGAGTGGAGTGTAGGGATGGGATAACAGTAGTTGGAGCGAGCGGAATAATATTATATAAAATATTATTTCTAGTAGTGGAAATGGAGTGTAGTGTGATAAAATATAGCATATGAAATAGAGGAAGATTTATGGAAATGGAAGTATCTTAAGAAGCAGAGCTGCTTGCTCTTTGATTAAAAATCATTTAATTTATGACAATCCTTGGATATTATAAAAAATATGAAATAATATAAAATTGATGTTTATAATATATCATTGTGTTGACAATTATACAAAAAGATGATAAAAATAAATTAACTAATAAAATGAAAAGTCATATTTGTATTGCGCATTATAATAAGAGCTGTTGAACTTGAAAAACATATTACGAGTTCAACAGCTCGTTGAATATAAAAGTTTCATAAGTTGACAAAGGAGAGGTTATGCAGACAAAAAGGCGAATATATTTTGTGTGTAGCGTAGGAATCATATTGACCATGTTAACCGGCTGTATATCGGAAGAAAGTGCTTCAATAAAGAATAAAGAATTTACAATCGGTATAGTAACTAAAGCAAAAGACAGTGAATACTGGATGTCGTATATATCGGGAATTAATAACGCTGCCCAGGATTACAATGTTAACACGGTCCTGATCTCCCCACGGACGGAGAAGGAGGGTGACGTTCAAAAGAAAATGATAACCGATATGCTCAAGAAAGATATTGATGCAATTGCAATTTCTCCAATTGATTCAAATAAGACCTCCTATCTGGAGATGGCAAATGAACGCGGCATTCCTGTGTTTGCGACCGATTCGGACTATTTTGATGCAGATGTACCATATATCGGTTATGATAATTACCGAATGGGCGCAGATCTGGCGGCAAATGCCAGCCAATATTTAAATGGTCAGGGCAGTGTTGGTATTATATCCGGCAGCCTAAGCCAGGCCGGCCATAAGCAGCGGGTGGATGGTTTCTGTGACTATCTCAGCAAGAATTCGGCTATCAACACGGCCTTTATCATCGATGGATATAGCAATTTGATGTTGCCGGAGACAGAGATAAGTTCATTGTTAGAGAATAATCCGGAAGTTGGTGTGATTTTTGTTACGAATGCAGTGGCGGCCTTGGGTCTTGCTGATTACCTATATGAACAGAAAATTGATATTGCAATCTGTGCTATGGATGCCCAACAAGATGCCTATGAAGCAGTCAGAACAGGAAGGATCCTGGCGTTGGCAAATCATTCGGGGTACGACAATGGATATCAGACCGTAAAGCGTATTGTTAAAACGGTGCGGGATAAGGAAGAGGCAGAAAATGTGTTGCTTAGGGCGGATATCTTAACGAAAGATAATATCTATAACTATGACCTGCAGGGAGAACCGTAAGGGGGGATGGAAGTGTGGAGTCTGCGGAATAAGGTTTTGCTGGGTGTCTTACTGGTAATAACACTGATTGTAATCTGTGGTGTAGCTGTAATATATAAGAAAGATGCTGAAATGATTCAGGATGATTATTGTCATAATTTATATTACCGGGTTGAACAGGCCGGTAAATATTTTGATGATACCATGAGTAATATTTATGAAATCTCAGTTGAGCTTACATATGAGAATGACCTAATCCACCTTATCAAGCAATATAAACAGCAACAGACAGAAGAAAGCGCTGCGGATTTGGCACAGGTTCTGATGGAATATAAGAATAAAAATATGCAGATTAGTTCGATTTGCGTTTATATTGAGGACTTGCCTGTTATTATCACCTCGGAAGAGTATCCGATGCGCCTGGAAAATACGAAAATAGATTTGGATCAGTCATGCGCAGTCGGCCCGGTACTGATTAAGGAGCCTTATAAAAAAGAAGGTAATGTTCTGTCCTTCGTAAATAGCTTGGAAAGCCCGGGGCTGGAAGATGTAACGGTGATGGTAAATATCCAGGAAAGATCAATATACTATAATTATCTGGATTATTTAGATGGTGAAAAGGTCAAGGCAATGGCACTGGTAGATACAATTGGGAAGGTGGTATCAGCAAAGGAAAGGAATCAAATTGGTTCCCAGTTTAGCGAAGAGTTGTTTTCAGATATTGAAAGTCAGGCAATCATCAGAGATAAAGACAGAGATGAAATTGGTATTTCGTACCGGACTCCATTTTCTCAATATACTATCCAGGTAGTAGTGTCGACTGATGAAATACTGGTACAGCTGCGTTCACTGCGTTTTTTTGTTCTGACATTAAGTATTGTCTTTATATTGGTTGCTTTCTTTATCTCCTATCTTAGTACGATGCTGATCTACAAGCCATTAAGCCAATTGACTGAAACAGTAAAGGAGGTAGGAAATGGAAATCTTAATAAACGCTATGTCGTGACAACCAGGGATGAAGTGGGGACACTGGGAACAAATTTTAATAATATGCTTGATCAGATCAATGAACTATTCCGGCAACTGATCAAAGAAGAGCGGCTAAAAAAGGATGCTGAACTGGATGCACTTCAATATCAGATTACACCGCATTTTATGTACAATACGTTAAATACGATAAAGTGCTACGCCCTGACCAGAGGGGAGCGGGAAATTGCCGATCTGATTGCATGTTTTGCCGATTTACTGCAAACTGCAATCAGCAAAAAGGGGTCATTTATCACTCTTGCCCATGAGGTAAGTATCGTCAATAAATATGTGATTCTGCAGCAGTTCCGTCACGGCGATGCTTTTCAGGTAGACTATCAGATTGGGGCAGCCTCAGATTGCTATATTCCGCGATTGATTTTACAGCCGTTTGTTGAGAATTCAATTGAGCATGGTTTTGATATGCGAAAGGGTGATAATAAGATTCTTTTAAAGGCTGTAATTGCCGGTAATAAGCTGGTGATCCGGGTAAAGGATAACGGTATTGGTATGACACAGGAGTCTATTGAAGAGTTGTTAAGCAGCCCGGCGAAGAAATTCACCGGTATGAGTAATATTGGAGTTTCAAATGTTAAGGAGCGGCTTAGTCTCTATTTTGGTGCAGAGGGAAGCGTTACGATGGAAGAACAGGCAGAAGGGATCGAGGTGATAATATCAATGCCGGCTATTTTCGATTCCCAGCAATTATATAAGTTTAGTGATACGGAGGAAGACAATGAAGTATAAAGCAATTATCGTTGAGGATGATCGAATTGTCCGAAGCTATATGTCCAATCTTGAAGTGTGGGGCGACTATAATATTGAAATTGTCGATGGGGCCAGGGATGGTGTGGAGGCATTGGAAAAAAATCAGCAGTTGCACCCGGATCTGATTATAACTGATATCTCCATGCCGCAGATGAATGGTATCGAACTGATTAAGGAAATCAGAGCAATCGACCAGTCTGTCTACATCATGGTGCTAAGTTGCCACGACGAGTTTGAATATGTCAAAGAAGCGATGAAATTAGGTGCCAATGAGTATGTGCTGAAAAACACTTTCAGTGAAGAGACGCTTGCTGAGATATTGCCTAATACGGTAAAAAGCATGCAGCGGCAAACTAAAATTCAAGATCATCAGTTTTATGCCAAACAGGATTTAAAGTTTTATTTTTTCAATCAGATGATGGCCGGGATGTTGTCTGGAGAGGAAAGGGAAAGAAAGCGTGAAGAAGCAGATATAGCCGGGAAGTATGTTAACTGTGCAGTCATCAACTTCTTTATAGCGGAGTGGAGTTCAGTGAAATTTCAATCATTATTGCCGGATTGGGATCGATATAGCCGGATTTTGCTGGAAAGGTTAGCAAATTATTTTACCAAATATTTAAAGGACAGTCAGGAATATGTTGAGACTATTTATCTGGGGGAAGGGAACTACTGTTGTTTTGTAGATGTATCAAAGGAACGACGGGTCAGCCGTATGCAACAGCAATTAATTGAAACTGTTTCGGTCGTACATAAATGCCTCAAAGAAGAACCGTATCGGTACGTTCTGGGAGTAAGTGATGTCTGTGCCGGTGAGTCAAATATCAAGCAGGCCGTGTTTCAGGCCAGAAACATGGTGAAATCAAGTTTTTATCTTGATGATGCAGTACTATATTATGCAGGTGGTCTGGGCAATCATATTACCGAAAAGCTGCCAGAGCCGGCAGCGGCTCTGATCAGGCAGTTATCCTCATATCTGCAGGAAGATAAAGACGAAGAAATAATTATGGCCCTGAAAGAAATAATTTCTCGATTTAAGGAGGAGCTCACTGCTCCCAGTGTTGTGGTGAAGTGGCTGAAAGATTTAGATCACCTCCTTCAGATGGACCGGGATGTTGAACACTATAACCATATATATTCAATTAATGATGTCCAAAAGATCTGTGACAGTTATAAAGGTGCAGTGCTGATGCTCCCGGTAAAAAAGATGCCGGAAAATATCAGTCCGGCAATGCAGAATGCACTAATTTATATTCATGAAAATTATAAGAAAAAGATTGGTTTAAAAGATGTTGCCGATGCAGTCCATTTAAATGCAGCATATCTGAGTACGTTGTTTAATAAAGAAATGCCAATTGGATTTTCTAAATATTTATTAGAGTTAAGAATGAAAACGGCCAAAAAATTACTGAAGAATACAAATTATAAAGTGAAAGAGGTTGCAGAAAAAGCGGGTTTCTTTGATTATCATTATTTTGCCAGAGCTTTTAAAGATCTAACCGGCTTAAGTCCGCTGGAATATCGAAAAAATAATATTAGACAATCTGATATTTAGAGATTGTAAAAGAGTGGAATCGAATTGGCTTCGATTCCACTCTTTTTTGCGGAAAAAGCAGGTGTGGAAAAATAACATATTTTGTTACTAAAATTCAGGTTTCTAAAAAAAAGATACAAACTTGCAGATTGTAAAGCAAAAAGCCAAATATATGTAATGAAATCTGAATTTATACGACTTAATCTTATCTAAAATAGCAATTATAATAAACCAAGGTCAAGATATCATTTACAGATCTTGCAAAATTACAGGATTGGAAAGGATAGGAGAAGAAATGAGAAAAGTTGGAATTGGATTGATTGGAGCAGGGGTTATTGCAAAATTTCATATGCAGGGATATAACTCTGTATTTGAAAATTATGGAGATGTAGAACCGAGATTTGTGATTGTGGCAGATTTAGATATAGAACGGGCGGAGAAACTTAAAGCTTCCTATCGTTTTGAAAAAGCTACGGATAACTGGCGCGATGTAATTGAAAATCCAGATGTAGAATTGGTTTTAATTACTACCCCTAACTATTTACATGCAGAAATGGCAATAGCAGCAGCAAAAGCCGGGAAGCATATCATGTGTGAAAAACCGATGTCAATGGATCTTGAAGAAGGAAACGCAATGGTCGAAGCGGTAAAAAATGCCGGAGTCATCAGTCAGGTTGATTTTGTATACAGGAAATGCCCGACCATTGTTGAAGCAAAGAAAATGATCGATAATGGCACAATCGGTGAAATTGTTACTTTTAGGGGCTGGTTTGACTGTGCTTACATGGCAGATCCAGAGACGCCGATGATGTGGCGGGAGTATAAAAAGTTTGCCGGCACCGGCAGCATGGGGGATTTGGTGGCTCACGTAATCAGTCTTTCGGATTACCTGTTAAATGAGCAGGTCGGTGGAATTGACGAAGTAAATTGTTTCTGCGATATCGTTTATAAAGAGAGAGAAGATATGTTTGACCCGGCTAAAAAGGCTGAGGTGGATACAAATGATATAGATTACTCAATTGTCCGCTATCAGAACGGCCGAATCGGAGTGCTTTACTCCTCCAGAGTGGCAGTTGGTCATGACAGCCGGTTAGGCTTCGAAGTAGTGGGATCGAAAGGAATAATTAAATTTGCCTTAAACCGGATGAACGAACTGGATATCTTCATCGAAGACGGCGATGCGGTCAACCGTGGTTTTAAAACATTATCTCCCAATCCTAATCATGGAGAATTCAGTCATTATTGTACATATGGTGATGATGGCATCAGTTACCCGAACGTAATGGGAATCCAGGCGCATTCGATGCTGGCAGCAGTGGCAAACAATCAACCACTGGATATTGATATTGCTTATGGATTAGAAGTGGACCGTGTAATGCTGGCAATGCAGAAATCAGCGAAGAGTAAAAAAGCTGTAAAAGTGTCTGATATAAGGTAAGAAAGGAGATGGGACGATGAACGAATTACGAGTAGGACTAATCGGCTGTGGTGCGATTGGAAAAGACCATGCTCTGAGGATTCAAAATAAACTGCAGCGGGCCAGGATTGTTGCAGTAACAGATGTGGTCAGGGAAAGCGCTGAAAAAGTTGCACAGCTATGTGATTGTACGGTCAGAGATACAGCAACCGAGATCATTGCTGACCCGGAGATCGACGCCGTGGTTGTGACTGCCTGGGATCCGGCCCATAAAGAGCTGGTACTGGAATGTATCGAACATCAGAAATTCGTTTTTTGTGAAAAACCACTTGCGACTGAAGCAAAAGGCGCTGAAGAAATCATCAGGACAGAAATGCAGGGAGGAAACAGACTGGTCCAGGTTGGATTTATGCGGCGTTATGATAAAGGGTACCGCCAGATGAAAGAAATTATCGATGGAGGAGGGATTGGTGCACCGCTGCTGGTTCACTGTGCACACCGAAATGTCGCTAGTGGAAAAGGGGTAACAGAAGATTTTATGATAACCCAAACCTGTATTCATGAAATAGATCTGACTAAGTGGCTGGTTGATGACGATTATGATTCAGTACGCTGTCTGGTCGGCCGGACTTCAAAAGAAGCGCCGGATGGGCTCAGAGATCCACAGATGGCCCTGATCAGGACAAAAAGCGGGATTTGCATTGATGTAGAAATCTTCTTAAATGCACGTTTCGGATATGATATCCAGTGTCAGGTGGTCGGTGAAAGAGGTACCGTTAACCTGCCCGATCCATCTTATCCACCGATCAGAACCGAGGCGATGAAAGGAACTCAGTTGTGCACCGACTGGTCAATCAGGTTCATTGAGGCATACGATGTGGAGCTTCAGGAATGGATTGACAATACGATTCAGGGCATCACCGCAGGGCCAAACTCATGGGACGGATACATTGCCGCCTTAACGGCTGATTTATTGATTAAGTCAAGAGATGAAGGTGGTGCTGAGATTAAGTTAAATACGCCTGAGCGCCCGGTATTCTACCAAAATTAGGAGGAGAAAAGAAGATGGGTGACACAAAAACGACGACAGTTCCGCTTTTAGAGATGCGGAATATTACGAAAATATTCCCAGGTGTGGTGGCGCTTAATAATGTAAATCTCACGATCAGGCAAGGTGAAATACACTTGCTGCTCGGTGAAAATGGGGCTGGAAAATCGACTATGATAAAAACAATCATCGGAATCAATAAGCCGGAGGGAGGCGAGATGTTCTGGCTTGGCCAGCCGATGAAAATACATAGTCTGGATGACGCCTATGAACTCGGGATTTCAGTAATTTATCAGGAACTCAGTAATATTCCCTGTCTAAGTATCGTTGAAAATATGTATCTGGGATGTGAAAAGCGGAAGAACGGACTGATTAACTGGAAAGAACAGCGTACTTGTGCAAAAAAAGCTCTTGAGCGTGTTGGGCTGTCAGATATTGATGTTGATACACCGATGGAGAAGCTTGGGATGGGGCAAAGACAGCTTGTGGAAATCGGGCGGGCAATCGACCGCAAGGCTAAACTGATTATCATGGATGAACCGACTTCATCGCTGAGCCGGAAAGAGATTGATTTCCTGATGAATCTGATGCTTGAGTTGAACCGTGAGGGGGTTGCCATTTTATTTATTACCCATAAGCTTGACGAAGCCAAATGGGTTGGAGACCGCGTTACGGTTCTGAGAAACGGACAGAATTCAGGGGAAACGCTGATGGTCAGTGATGTGACTGAGGATGATATTATTCAGATGATGGTTGGCCGTACGCTTGATGAGAAATATCCAAAACGAAAAAATATTTCCATCGGGGAAGAGATTTTGCGTTGTGAAGGATTATGTGCGGATAAATTTGATGAAGTGTCTTTTTCTGTTAGGAGAGGTGAAATGCTCGGTGTGTTTGGCCTGGTAGGGGCTGGGCGGACCGAAGTGATGCGGGCGATTTTTGGCGCTGATGCACTGGCGGATGGGAAAATCTATCTCGAGAACAAGGAGATCATTATGAAACATCCGCGTGATGCGATTAAGCAGGGCGTGGTGCTGATCACCGAAAACCGTAAAGAGGAGGGGCTAATCTTAATTCACGATGTGGTTGAAAATGGAACGATTGTTACTCTTGATAAATTCAAGAGCAGGATTGGGCTGATTGATAATAAAAAGCGTAATGCGATGGTCAGAAAGCACGGCGAGGATTTAAATCTCCGTCCGCTGCAGCCTGATAAACAGTCGCTTAATTTCTCAGGCGGCAATCAGCAAAAAATAGTTATCATGAAATGGCTGCTTTCGGGAGCGAAAGTATTTATTTTCGATGAGCCGACAAAGGGAGTTGATGTTGGAGCAAAAGTTGAAATATATAACATCATGAATCAGCTTCTGGAAGATGGCGCATCAATCATCATGGTTTCATCGGAAATGGATGAAATCCTTGGAATGAGTGACCGAGTTATGGTTATGTACGAAGGAAAACAAATGGGTATTTTAGATAACGATGGCTCGGTGGGACAGGAAGAGATTCTGACACTGGCAACAGGAGGGACGCTATAAAATGAAGAAAGAGAAAAATGTAGGTATTCAGATAAGAGAGATCATGGGTAAAGCAGGACCGATTATTGCACTGATTCTGTTATGTATCTTTTTAGCATTTAAAACAGATAAATTTTTAACCTTAAATAATATTATGAATATCGCCCGACAGACTTCCATGAGTGGATTTCTGGCTTTGGGGATGATGGCCTGTATTTTAACTGCGGGCATTGACCTGTCGGTTGGTTTTACGATGACCCTTTCAACAATCGTTATGGCGAAGTGTGCGGTTGAACTAGGTTTGCCGCCATTCCTGTGCCTGATCATTTGTGTGTTTACCGGTGCGGTACTGGGGTTGATTAATGGATTGCTGCTGACGAAATGTAAATTGCCGCATCCTTTTATTTCAACTATGGGTACACAAAATATCTATAAAGGGATTGGCCTTGTTATTACAGGGGCGACTCCTATTGCAGGGATGCCGCTGATGATTTCCTGGGCAGGTTCGGCAACAGTAGCAAACTCGAGTGGGACGGTTCTGGATAAGATTCCTGTCGGTTTTATTCTGATGCTAATTGTATATGTTATTTTCAGTATTTTCCTAACCTATACCCGATTGGGACGCCATATTTATGCAGTCGGAGGGAATATGACAACCGCCGGCTTATCGGGTATTAATGTTGATTTTGTCCGGACCAGTGTTTATGTTATTTCCGGGATAATGGCATCACTGGGTGGAATTATTGCCGTTGGCCGAAGCGACTCAGCTTATCCACTTTCCGGGTTGTTGCTGGACAATGATGCGATTGCCGCAGTTATTATAGGCGGTACTAGTTTCTTTGGTGGTAAAGGTAATGTTTTAGGCACATTTTCTGGTGTAATCCTGATTTCAGTATTGCGTAATGGACTTAATCTGCTGAAGGTAAGTGCTGATATGCAGACCATTTTCCTGGGAGGCATCATCATTATTGCTGTATTTATTGATGTGATTCGTAATGGCGGCTTCAAACGCGTAAAACGGATGAAAAAAGAAGACGAAGTAAAAACAGTAGTGGCATAGTCGCAGAAAGTAAATAAAAATCCCCTACCTATGGGCAGGTGGAAAATAAAAGGAGGAAGAAAGTATGAAAAGGGAAACAAAGAAATGGAGTGCACTGGTATTGAGTATCATGATGCTTATGTCTTTATTAGCCGGATGTAACGGCGCTGATAAGGCTGAAGAGACTGATGGTGATGTGCAGTCAGGTGGAAAAGATTATGAAATTACCGTTGTATGTATGGCTTTGAATAGTGATTACTGGCATATGGTTGAAGCGGGAGCAAAGCTGGCTGGTAAAGAATTGGGAGTAACAGTGGATGTGGTTGGGCCTAACGCAGAATCTGATTCAGCATCACAGATTAACATGGTTGAAGATGCCTGCAATAGCGGCGCTGATGCGATTGTACTGGCACCAAATGAGCCGACTTCTCTGGTTTCCGCGGCTAAGACGGTAAAGAATAATGATATTCCGCTGGTAATCATTGATGCTAGGCTGGATACAGATGATGAATCATTATACAGCTGTTTCATTGGGACGGGGAATGTTGCAGCCGGTGGAGAAGGCGGAAAGTACATAGCTTCTAAGCTGCAAAAAGGTGATAAGGTAGCCATCATTCGTGGATTGAATGGTCAGAGCATCCATGATCAGCGTGCCAACGGTGCTCAGGAGGCAATGGAAGAAGCGGGCCTCAAAATCGTTTCGGTTCAGCCTGCTGATTCGGACCGCGGTAAGGCGGTCAACGTAGCAGAAAACATGCTCCAGTCAGACCCGGATATCAAAGCATTCTATGCAACTAATGATGATATGGCCCTGGGTGCGCTGCAGGCAGTTGAATCGGGCGGTCTGAAAGATGTTGTAATCGTCGGTTTTGACGGTACCTTTAATGCGATGGATTCGATTGCAGATGGTAAATTGACGGCGTCTGTGGCACAGCAGCCAATTGAAGAAGGATATCAGGGGGTTGTAAATGCAGTTAAGCTTCTTGACGGCGAAAGTGTTGAGAAAGAACAGTCACTTGATGTAGTTGTCTTAACAGAAGATAATGTGGCTGATTTCCGTAAGAATATTGAGGACTTAATTGAAAAATCAGGTGTTAAGCTTAACTAAGCTAAATATTAAGAATGGTGCCGGGCAAAATCTTTTACCGGCACCATTTTAGAAACAGATGAGGTGAGCTTAAATAAGGAGGCGCAAGATGTTAAAGAGAAAAAATATAAAATTAGGAATTGCTCCGATTGCCTGGGCAGAAGATGACATGCCCGAATATGGAAAGGAAACGACCTTCCTGCAGATTATCAGTGAAATTGCTCTGACAGGATATGAAGGGACAGAGATTGGCTGTAAATATCCTCATGATGCCAAAATCCTAAATGAAGAACTGGCGCGCAGGAGGCTTGAGAATATAACTCAATGGTTTAGTTCTTATATTAATGAATTACCATTCTGGCAGGTTGAACGGGACTTTAAAGACCATATGTACTTTTTAAAAGCCTCAGGCGCGAAGCTGATCAACGTATCCGATCAAAGCTTCAGCGTCCAGCACCGGTCCAGTACCTGTTTTACCAGAAAGCCGGTTTTAAATGATGAACAGTTCCGGGAACTGGCGGATGGCCTGAATAAACTGGGTAAAACTGCCGTTGATCATGGAATGATAGTTGTGTATCACCACCATATGACCACGACTGTACAGACAGCAGCAGAGATAGACAGGTTGATGGAGCTGACAGACCCCCGTTATGTGAATTTGATTTTTGATGCGGGACATCTTGCATTCTCGGGAGATGATCCGGTTACTGTCCTGGATAAACATTTTGACCGGATAAAACATATCCATTTAAAAAATATCCGTCAGAATGTCGTTGACCGGTGCCGGCAAGAGGGGCTCAGCTTTCTGCAGTCAGTGTTAGAAGGAGCATTTACAATACCCGGTGATCCGGAAGGTTGTGTGGATTTCCCGGCAATCTTTAAGATTCTTGAAGAGAGGGATTATAAAGGCTGGCTGGTAGTCGAGGCAGAACAGAATCCATATATCTACAATCCGTATGATTATGCGGTCATGGCCCGAAAATATGTAAGGGAACAAACAGGAATCTAAAGAGAATTATTCAGTGGAAAGCAATTTTTCGTAAATTACTCGGTAAAAACGAGTGGAAACTACTATTTTCCGGGCAAGATTACGATAACGTAATGGTAATTTGAAGTGTTAATATTAATTTAAAGAAATGATTTCTTAAGAGATATCACAAAAGTCAGATATCTCCAAACATGATATCTGACTTTTTATTAAGCAAAATGAATGACTTTGATGTCTTTAGGGTCTAGATGATAGAAAGTCGCCAGATGCTTGGTCGTGGTTTCTAAAACAGCCTCCAGATTTCGGCTATACAGTGCATCGAGGATAGCACCATGCTGAGCTACATCGCAATATGCAGAATCCACATCTAACTGTTCGGTTTGCAGCAGCCTGGTTTTGAGAACCATACTTTTTTGGAGATTGATCAACAGATCATTTTTACTGATTTCTACTAATTTCATGTGGAATTGGGAGTCGTATTTAAATTGATCGTACCAATTATTTTCCAGGTGTGCGGCATCGCATTTCTCAGTTAGGCCTTTTAGTTCATCAAAATCCCTATTACTGCCATTTTGAATTGCCAGTTGTGCAGAAAGACAGTCCATTGTGATCCGTACCATCCCCAATTCTTTAATTGAATTCTCATCAAAAGTTATAACTTCAGCGAAACGATTGGGGTAGAGTGTGACGATACCTTCATTTGATAAACGGCGGACAGCTTCGCGGACCGGGGTTCTGCTGACGCCTAATTCTTCTTCTAAAGATTGCTCGTTAATCCGATCACCGCACTTTAACTTTTTAGTTAATAATAGTTCTTTGATGTGATCATATACAAAATCTCCCAGGACAGCTTTATTTTTAACTCGCATAGTACTTGCTCCTTTTAAATTATAATAGTTAATTATATCAGAAGAGGAATATAAAAATCAATATATTATAAAATAAAATGCATTTTATTTAATTAGTACAAATAATATACAAAAATAATAACATATGTTAGTGCAATATTCTTGTTAGTTTAACTTGACATTCAAGAAGCGATTATATACAATGTGAGTAAGAATATATAATATATAAAATATTATAAAATTAAAACAATATTATATTTTAAAAAGGAGAAAATTATGTATCAAAACAAAGATCCAAAAGAGTTTGCTAAAGAGATCCGTATCCAGGTTTTAGAAGCGCTGAAGAATCTTGGGTTCGGGCATATCGGAGGAGCGATGTCAGCCACTGATGTTTTAGCAGTATTATATGGAAAGGCGATGAACATTGATCCAGCCAATCCTCAGTGGGAAGACAGAGATTACTTTGTTATGTCCAAGGGTCATGCCGGGCCGGCGCTTTACACAACGCTGGCACTGTCGGGGTATTTCCCGGTAGATGAGCTAAAGACCATTAATACAAATGGAACGAGGCTGCCAAGCCATTGTGACCGGAATAAAACACCTGGTGTTGATATGAGTACCGGTGCTTTGGGACAGGGAATGTCAACAGCAATCGGAATCGCTCATGGTAACAAGATGCTAAAAAAGGATAGTTATACATATTTGTTATTGGGAGATGGTGAATGTGATGAAGGGCAGGTTTGGGAGGGCGCTTTATACGCACCTCAGCATAAGCTGAGTAACCTGATTGCATTTGTTGATTACAATAAGCAGCAGTTGGATGGATACACCAAAGATATCTTGGATTTGGGTGATATGAGCAAGAAGTTTACCGAATTCGGCTGGTATACCATCGAAGTGGATGGTCATGATACGGACGCCATCTATGGAGCAATCAAATTAGTCAAGGCACAAAAAGAAAAACCGGGAATGATTATTCTAAATACGGCAAAAGGAAAAGGATGTACCTTTGCTGAGGGAATTTTATATAACCATCACATGACTTTTACCAAAGAACAGTGTGAAGAAGCAATCGAATCCTTAAAGAAGGGAGACCAATAAAATGAACTATAAAATAGATAACAGCCACGCAGCCGAGAAACTTGCAATGAGAGATGCCTATGCTGAGACAATGACAGAGCTGGTCAAGGAAAATCCCCGGATTGTGTATCTGGAAGCAGACTTGATGAATTCTATCGGAATGGTTAACTTTGCGAAAGAATTTCCGGATAATTCAATCAACTGTGGGATCCAGGAAGCTAATATGATTGGAACAGCAGCCGGAATGTCGGCAGTGGGTATGATTCCGTTCACTCATACATTTGGCTGTTTTGCAACCAGAAGAGCATTGGATCAGATATTTTTATCAGGTGCCTATGCCAGAACTAATATCAGAATGCTGGGCAGTGATCCGGGAGTAACGGCAGCGTTTAATGGTGCAACCCATATGCCATTTGAGGATATTGGGTTACTGCGGGGAATTCCGAATATTACTATCATTGAACCGACTGACTCAACAATGCTGCGGGATATGGTGAAGCAGACAGCTAAAATGGAAGGAATATTCTATATTAGATTATCGCGTAAAAATGCGGTGAAAGTTTTTGAAGATGGGTCGACATTTGACATTGGTAAAGCGGTAAGTATCAAAGAAGGCACTGATGTTACCCTGATTGCTTCCGGCATCTGTGTGGATGAAGCGATGAAAGCAGCAGAAATCCTGCAGCAGCAAAATATTAACGCAGCCGTTCTGAATGTATTTACAATTAAACCGATCGACCGCGAAGCAATTGCGGCGGCAGCTAAAAAAACAGGTGCAATTGTTACCGTCGAAAATCACAATATCCATAACGGTTTGGGCAGTGCGGTAGCAGAAGTGCTGGCAGAAACCACACCGGTACCAATGGCACGAGTGGGAGTTCAGGATAAGTTTGGTGAAGTGGGATCGGTTGATTATCTGAAAGAACGGTTTGGTTTAACCGCGGAAAACATAGTAAAAAATGCGCTGGAAGTTATAGGCAGAAAGTAAAGGAGACAGAAATGATATTAAGAAGTAATGACTTTAAAAAAGGTTACAAGAAAGTAGTAGTTGAAGAGAATGAAAATATTAAGATGGATTTCGGCCTGCTGGGGTTAGAAAAAGGTGAGTCTTACAAGTTTAATGAGGCAAAAGAATGTATCTTTACCTTAATTAAAGGAGAATTGCTATTTAAATATGAAGGGAAGCAAGAAAAAGCACTCAGAAATTCATGTTTCCATGAGAATCCGACCGTGCTGCATGTTCCGGAAAATACAGAGGTTGAGGTTGTATGTATCAGTGATAAGATTGAAATGTTGGTTCAGAGTACCAAAAACCCCAAGAAATTTGCAGCTAAATTGTACAGGGAAGAGGATTTGCTGTGTCCAACCGAGATGCGCGGCGCTGGAATGATGAATGAAGCATCAACCAGAATTGTCAGAACATTCTTTGACCGCAGCATATGCCCGGAGACCAATTTCTTTATCGGTGAAGTGGTCAGCTACCCGGGAAAATGGTCCAGTTATCCACCACACCAGCATACTGAACCGGAGATTTACTTTTACAAGTTTCTGCCGGAAAACGGATACGGATTTGCGGAGATGGGAGATGAAGTGAATAAGGTAAAAAACAACGATCTGACTGGAATGCAGGCCAATGTAACCCACAGCCAGTCAACAGCGCCGGGATATGCAGAGTATTACTTGTGGGTCATCCGGTTACGTGATGATGAAGCGATGGTAACAAATGTTGTGGAAGAACACAAATGGGCAGCAGAAGATGGAGCAAAATATTTCCCTGAAATATAGGAAAACTGCTTTGTAAACGGAGGACATTATGGAATTTTCAGTAAAACCAATAATTGCAGTATATCAATCGTTACAAAATTTTATTGAACAAAAAGGCATTGACAGCAAGGATTTGATTATCACCAATGAGTATGTACTGGTGCCGCAGCTTAACGGCGCACCGCTGCCATGCGATGTGTTATATCAAGAAAAATATGGCCAGGGTGAACCATCTGATGAAATGATTGATGCGATGATCCGGGACATGAAGAACAAGGACTATCAGCGAATTATTGCAATCGGCGGCGGTACCGTAATTGATATTTCAAAACTGTTTGTCTTTGGTAACGGATACAATGCGGAAGGAATTTTTGCCAAAGGTTCTGAATTACCGAAGAAAAGACAGCTGATCGTTATTCCTACTACCTGTGGAACCGGCAGTGAAATGACCAATATTTCGATTGTCGAGTTTAAGCAGAAACAGACTAAGATTGGATTGGCGGTACCGGCATTGTATGCGGATGAAGCGGCTCTGATTCCGCAGATGCTCGATACACTTCCCTATGGTGTCTTCGCGGCAAGTTCTATAGATGCCTTGGTGCATGCGGTTGAGTCATATGTTTCACCAAAGGCAACGGTATTCTCGAGGATGTTTGGTAAAACAGCGATTGAGAAGATCTTGCGCGGCTATATGAAGATGAGGAAACGAAATGTCCAGGGACTGCCAGAGGATATGGAGGATTTTCTGGTGGCCAGCACAATGGCCGGGGTGGCATTTGGTAATGCAGGATGCGGGGCAGTCCATGCGCTTTCGTATCCAATTGGAGGGAACTATCATGTGCCCCATGGCAATGCCAATTACATGGTCTTTGAAGGCGTGTTTCTGATGTACAAGAAGCTGGGTGCAGACCTGTCACCAGTTGAAGAGGTGCTGGAAGAGGTACTTGGATGCACCAGAAATGATGTCTGGTCTGATTTGTTTGAACTGCTTAGTTTTGTATTGGAGCGCAGGGCATTAAAAGATTTAGGTGTTGATGAAACCAAATGTGCCGAAATGGCAGCGTCGGTGATTAAGAATCAGCAGCGTCTGCTGGCAAACAACCCCATCAAACTGTGTCAGGAAAATATGAAAACAATCTATATGAGTTGTCTATAGAGTAAGGAGAGCTTATGAAAACAAGAGAAGAATATATTGAAAGTTTAAAAAAACTAGATTTGCAGGTTTATCTGCTGGGCAAGAAGGTGGAAGACCCAACAGAACATCCGGTGATTGTTCCTTCGTTAAACTCGGTGGCGATGACCTATGAACTGGCTCAGATGCCGGAATATGAAGACTTAATGACAGTGACATCGAACCTCACCGGTGAAAAAATCAATCGTTTTACCCATCTTCACCAGAGTACCGATGACCTGCTTAAAAAAGTAAAAATGCAGCGTCTGCTAGGTCAGAAGACCGCCTCATGTTTCCAGCGCTGTGTTGGAATGGATGCGGCTAATGCCGTATATTCCACTACATACGAGTGCGATAAAGCGCACGAAACCCACTATTTTGAAAACTTTAAGAAATATTGGGAACGCATTCAAAAAGAAGATTTGGTTGTTGACGGAGCAATGACTGATCCTAAAGGAGACAGAGGGTTATCCCCGTCACAGCAGGAAGATCCGGATATGTATCTGAGAGTGGTCGAAAGAAGAGCGGACGGAATCGTGGTGCGTGGCTCAAAAGCTCATCAGACCGGGATTGTTAATTCACATGAAGTAATCGTTATGCCGACTGTGGCGATGCGGCCGGAAGATAAGGATTATGCAGTTGCCTTTTCCCTGCCGGCTGACGCGCCGGGAATCTTCATGATTTATGGACGTCAAAGCTGTGATACCAGAAAATTGGAGCCTAATGCAGACATAGATCTTGGGAATAAGAATTTTGGCGGTCATGAAGCGTTGATGATATTCGAGGATGTATTTGTGCCAAATGAACGGATTTTCTTGAATGGTGAGACCGATTTTGCGGGAATGCTGGTAGAACGCTTTGCATCGTATCATAGGCAGAGCTACGGAGGCTGTAAAGTTGGTGTAGGCGATGTACTGATTGGTGCGGCTGCACTTGCAGCTGACTACAATGGGGTTCCGAAAGCAAGTCATATTAAGGATAAACTGATTGAAATGAATCACTTAAATGAATCCTTATACTCCTGTGGGATTGCCTGTTCTTGTGAAGGGTGTCAGCTGGAAGCAGGAAACTACTATGTGGATGCCCTGCTGGCGAATGTATGTAAACAGAATATTACCCGGCTGCCTTATGAGATTACCCGTTTGGCCGAGGATATTGCCGGTGGTCTGATGGTAACGATGCCGAGCCAGCGGGATTATGATAATGAAAAGTTAAAACCTTATATTGACAAATACCTCAAAGGAATTGCCGATGTCAGCACCGAAGACCGTATGCGTATCCTGCGTCTGATCGAGAATATCACTCTGGGAACGGCAGCAGTTGGCTATCGGACAGAATCGATGCACGGTGCCGGCTCACCCCAGGCTCAGCGGATCATGATTGGCAGACAGGCGAACATGGAACATAAAAAGGAACTGGCCAAAACAATCGCAGGTGTAAAGAAAAAGTAAATGCACCTGTCAATACCCTTTATGCTTGGAGTAAGAATATGGAAGATTTCAGAGAGAAATATAGAAACAAATATGTAACTGCCGAAGAAGCAGTAAAAAAGATCAAAGACGGGAACTTGGTAGCAATTGGCCATGCGTGCGGTGAACCACGGGCATTAACAAGAGAATTTTCAAAATATGTACTGCAGCTTAGTGATGTTGAGACAATCCATATGATTGGTATGGGTGAGAGCACATACTGTCTGGAAGAAGCCGAAGGGCATGTCCGCCATAATTCTATTTTTGTCGGCAATAAAAATGAGCGGCAGGCGATCAAAGCAGGGAGAGCAGATTATACTCCTAGATATTTTTCTAAAATCCCCTCTTTGTTTACCGATGGTTCGCTGCCCCCTGATGTGGCTTTAGTACAGGTCAGCAAACCTGATAAACACGGCTATGTAAGTTTTGGTGTTTCAGTCGATTATAGTATGATTGCAGCCAAAGAAGCAAAACTAAAAATTGCCCAGATAAACAGCTATATGCCAAGGTGCCACGGTGAATGTTTTATGCATCTGGACGAATTCGATTATCTGGTTGAAGAGGACATTCCGCTGCTTGAATTATCCAGGAGCGAATTGACCGAAGTGGAAAAAAAAATCGGGCGTCACTGTGCAGGCCTAATCGATGATGGAGCAACTCTTCAGTTGGGAATTGGTGCATTACCGGATGCGGTACTTCTCTCCTTGAAAGATAAAAAAGATTTAGGAATCCATTCAGAGATGTTCTCTGACGGCGTGGTCGAACTGGTCGAAGCCGGAGTTATAACGAACACTCAAAAAACACTGCATCCTGGGAAATTGGTCGCAACCTTCTTAATGGGGAGCCAGAAGCTTTATGACTATATCGATGATAACCCTGTCGTATACATGGCATCTGCTGACTATACGAATGACCCCTATATCATTGCAAAAAATGATAATCTGGTGTCAATAAATTCTTGTATTCAAGTGGACTTCATGGGTCAGGTAAGCGCCGAGAGCATCGGAACGATGCAGATTTCCGGTGTTGGCGGACAGGTGGATTTTGTCAGAGGTGCCAATATGTCAAAAGGTGGAATTTCAATTATTGCCATGACCTCCACAGCCAAAAACGGTACCGTGTCTAAAATCGTCCCCTATTTAGAACAGGGTGCAGCTGTAACGACCGGACGAAATGATGTAGCCTATATCGTTACCGAGTTCGGCGTTGCGGATCTTAGAGGTGTTTCCTTGAGGGAACGGGCCAGACGGCTAATCTGCATCGCGCATCCCAATTTCCGTGAAGAGTTGATTAAAGAATGGGAAAAACGTTTTCAGATGAATTGGCAAGAAGCAACTAAATAAACAAAATTATGCAATAAAGGAAAGGAACAAAAATCATGGGAAGAACTAGAATGACGGTAGGTCAGGCAATTGTGAAGTTTTTGAATCAGCAATATGTTAGCTTTGATGATGATGAACACCGCTTCGTCGATGGTATTTTCACCATTTTTGGCCACGGTATTGTGGCAGGGCTTGGACAGGCACTTGATGAGGAACCGGGGGATCTCAGAGTGTATCATGGGCGTAACGAACAGGGAATGGCTCACGTAGCAATTTCTTACGCAAAACAAAATAACCGAAGAAGAATCATCGCTTGTACGTCTTCAATAGGACCGGGAGCTGCGAATATGGTTACCGCAGCCGGAACCGCGACTGTAAATAATGTTCCGTTATTATTATTCCCCGCTGACACCTTTTCCACCCGGCAGCCAGATCCGGTGCTACAGCAGATCGAGCAGCCGCACAGCCTGGCAATCACGACCAATGATGCCTTTAAACCTGTTTGTAATTACTGGGATCGTGTAGCGAGGCCAGAACAGCTGATGACAGCAATGATTAATGCGATGCGGGTGCTGACGAATCCGGCGACGGCAGGAGCAGTTTGTGTTGCAATTCCCCAGGATGTACAAGGTGAAAGTTTTGACTTCCCGGATTATTTTTTTGAAAAACGGGTACATCGGATCATGAGGAGTCCGGCAGACCCGGCTCAGATTGATGATGCGGTTGAAATGATCATGAAGGCAAAAAGGCCACTCTTTATCGGAGGTGGCGGTGCGCGGTATTCAGAAGCGGGAGCAACCCTTCAGAAGCTATGTGAGGACCTGACCATCCCCTATGCCGAATCCCAGGCCGGAAAGAGTGCCACTCCTTCCAGCAGCCCGATGAATGTTGGTGGGGTGGGTGTGACAGGAACATTGTGTGCCAATACGATTGCTGAGGAAGCAGATCTGGTTGTTGGTGTAGGCACCAGATTTAATGACTTCGTAACCGGATCAAAAGAGATTTTCCGTAATCCGGATGTTAAATTCCTATCGATCAACGTATCAGACTATCATGCTGAAAAATTAGATGCTACGAAGGTAGTTGGTGATGCCAAAGTGGTGCTGGAACGACTCGGGGGAATCTTAAGAGAAAAAAGATATCAAACTGGATACACCAAAGAACATATTGCTGGTCTGAAAGATGAGTACATGAAAGAGCTGAAAAGAATTCAGGGAATTACATATACCGGGAAAAACTTTGTTCCGCTGGTACCAAGTTGGACACCAGAGATCATCAATGATTATTTGAAGAGGATTGGCGGTACGATTACAGAGACCAATGGACTGGGGATTATCAGAGAATGCATTGCTGAAGATGCTATCGTTGTAAGTGCTTCTGGAAGTTTGCCGGCTGACATGGAAAGAATGTGGCTGACTGATGCAAAGGATTCTTACAATATGGAATATGGTTACAGCTGTATGGGATATGAGGTGCAGGGAGCTCTTGGAGCAAAACTGGCTTGCCCGGATAAAGAAGTGTATGCAATTGTTGGTGACGGTGCATTCCTGATGCTGAACTCAGAGCTGACAACTGCTATCCAGGAGAAAAAGAAGATCAATGTAATTGTTTTCGATAATGCTGCCTTTGGTTGTATTAACAACCTGCAGATGGGAAATGGAATTGGCAGCCTGTGTACCGAGTTCCGTTACAGAAATGAAGAAACCGGCAAGACAGATGGTGATTATATTAGTATTGACTTTGCCAAAGTTGGTGAAGGTTATGGTTTAAAGACTTACAGTGCGAAAACACCAGAAGAATTAAGAGCAGCGATTGAAGATAGTAAGAAGCAGGAAGTTTCGACCCTGATCGATGCTAAAGTATTACCAAAGACAATGGCAGAAGGTTATAAATCATGGTGGCATGTGGGGGTGGCGTCAACCAGTAAATCAGAAAAGACAGTGGATTCATGGAAGAATAAAGACGAGAAGCTTAAAAGTGCCAGAATGTATTAGATTAATTTCGACCGCAGTGCCTGACACTGCGGTCTTGTAATATCATACCATAGAATGTTATAGTAGAGGAGACAATAATGGATTTTAATCTGGAGAAGAAACATGAAATGGCGCGGACCTTATTTCGGGAATTCGCGGAGAATGAAGTGAAACCATTGGCTCAGGAAGTCGATGAAACAGAAAGCTTTCCCATCGAAACGGTAAAGAAAATGGCAGCCTGTGGGTTACTTGGAATTCCTGTTCCGAAAGAAAACCTGCTGGGTGCACAAGGATGATACTGCGCCACTCTTTGATGTGGCGGATTATGGCATTGTCGGAGACTATCGTAAGATTGTTCCGATATTAACTGAGCAGCTGAAAAGTGCAGCTGCTGTGGAGGTCTAAATATGAGAAAAAGAATTGTATTAGCAGGTGCGTGCCGGACGGCCATCGGTGCGATGGGCGGCAGCCTCAGTAATGTTTCGGCGGTAGAACTGGGGAGTATTGTCATCAAAGAGGCGGTCAAGCGTGCCGGAATAACGGAAGATGATGTTGAACATGTTTATATGGGGAATGTAATTCAGGCCGGACAGGGTCAGAATGTGGCCCGGCAGGCTGCGGTAAAAGCGGGCATTCCATATCGTGTGCCTGCGGTTACCATCAATGTTGTTTGCGGTTCCGGATTAAACAGTGTCAATATGGCAGCCCAGATGATCCGGTCGGGTGAGGCGGATATCGTAATCGCCGGCGGCATGGAGAATATGTCCAGAGCACCTTACTATCTGGAGAATGCCAGAGCGGGCTACCGCCTCGGCGATGGCAAGTTAAAAGATTCACTGGTCGGCGATGCTCTGTGGGATGCATTCCATGATTATCATATGGGAATCACTGCAGAAAATGTGGCAGAACGGTGGAATATCAGTCGTGAGGAACTGGATCAGTTCGCTTATGGAAGCCAGGTCAAAGCAACCGCCGCGATTAAGGGTAATGTGTTTGAAGATGAGATCGTACCGGTTGAGATTAAGACCAGAAAAGCAGCCTACCAGTTTAAAGAAGATGAATCGCCGCGGCCGGATGCATCATATGAAAAAATGAGTAAGCTCAGACCGGCATTTAAAGCGGATGGAATCGTGACGGCAGCGAATTCTTCGACCATTAATGATGGGGCCGCGGCAGTCGTCGTGATGAGTGAAGAAAAGGCGAAAGAGTTAAATGTAACACCGATGGCGGTTTGGCTGGGTGGTGATCTGGCTGGAGTCGACCCGGAAATTATGGGGATTGGTCCCGTCGCAGCAACCAGAAAGACCCTGGAAAAGTTGAATCTGACGATTGATGATATCGACCTGGTCGAGGCGAATGAAGCGTTTGCAGCCCAGTCGATTGCGGTCCAGAGAGATCTGGCGATTCCTGCAGAAAAGCTAAATATTCACGGAGGTGCTATTTCGCTGGGACATCCAGTCGGGGCATCAGGAGCCAGAATCTTAGTAACCTTGTTACATGAACTGAAACGAAGTAATCGCCGGCTTGGCCTGGCTACCCTCTGTATCGGTGGGGGAATGGGCTGTTCGGCGATCGTCGAAAGCATATAAGAGGTGGCTGAATGAAATATATTGAGATCCGGAAAGTAGAAGATTCCTTGATAATCACTATTTCCAGACCGGCTGCGATGAATGCTCTTAACCTTGAGGTGCTTAAAGAATTAAAGGAGTCTTTTAGTAACGTTGATGTAGATAATATCAGGTGTGTTATTTTGACCGGCGCCGGTAAGAAGGCTTTTGTAGCAGGTGCGGATATTGGACTTATGGAGAAACTAACAAAGAAGCAGGCTAAGGATTTCTCTTCATTTGGTTCCAACGTGTTTCGCATGATTGAAACCTTCCCAATTCCGGTAATCGCAGCGGTAAACGGATATGCCCTGGGTGGCGGGCTGGAGCTTGCGCTTGCTTGTGACATCCGTATCGCTTCTGCGAATGCGGTGTTTGGGCTGCCTGAACTGGGATTTGGTATTATTCCTGGATTTGGAGGAACCCAGCGGTTGATGAGGACAATTCCGGGTGGCTGGGCTAAGGAAATGATTTATGCCAGTACCCAAATAGATTCAACCAGAGCGCTGCAATTGGGGCTGATTAATGAGGTTTGCCAGAGCGAAGAATTGATGGACCATGCTCTGATGATTGGCAAAAGAATTGCCCAAAATACACCAAATGCAATAAGGCTGGCAAAAAGGGCGATGAACGATGGTTCAGATGAGCGGATCATTTTAGGTCTTGATCTGGAGTCAAATTTATTTGCCCAATGTTTTGAAAATGAGGAACAGACGAGCAGAATGAAAGCTTTTATTGAAAAATCAAAAAGAAGATAGCATGCGGGGGTATATAATGATGAAAGTAGGAGTAATAGGTGCCGGAACAATGGGTCAGGGCATTGCCCAAACTTTTGCCGAAGGTCTTGATTATGAGGTGGCATTATGTGATATCTCTGAGGATTTTGCTGGCAAGGGTAAGCAGGCGATTGCCCGCCAGTTAGAAAGAATGGCCGCTAAAGGCAAAAAGAATCGTGATGAAGTAAAGCAGATTTTAGAAAAAATCCGGATTGGAGTAATCGATTTATCGGCAGATTGTGATTTGATTATTGAAGCAGCAGCGGAAAATATGGATATTAAAAAGGATATCTTTCAAAAGTTAGAAAAAATATGTGATTCAGCTGCGATATTTGCAACTAATACGTCTTCTCTTTCAATTACTGGGATATCAGCCGCAGTTCAGAGGCCAGTTATCGGAATGCATTTTTTTAATCCGGTTCCAGTGATGAAACTGGTTGAGATAGTGAGAGGGGTAGACACTCCTGATGACATCGCTAAGCGAGTAAAAGATATTGTCGAAGATATCGGTAAAGTTTCGGTAGAAGTATCAGAACAGCCCGGTTTTGTAGTAAATAGAATTCTGATTCCGATGATTAATGAGGCGATTGGACTCTATGAGCTGGGTGCTGCCTCCGTCGAAGATATTGATACATCAATGAAGTTAGGTGCGAATCATCCGATTGGGCCGCTGGCGCTGGGAGACCTGGTCGGCCTGGATGTGTGTCTGGCAATTATGGAGGTTCTTCAGGCAGAAACAGGAGATCCGAAATACCGGCCGGCTCCGCTGCTGCGAAAAATGGTTCGGGGTGGACTGTTGGGCAGAAAAAGTGGAAAAGGCTTTTATACCTATAGGGATGAGGAGATGAAGTTATGAAAAATATAATGATTGCCCAGTCCGGCGGTCCGACAGCAGCCATTAACGCAACGGTTGCAGGAGCTATATCGGTGGCATTATCAAGCAGCGAAGTAGGTAAAATATATGGGGCCCAAAATGGGATTCAGGGCGTTTTAAATGAAACCTTTATTGATCTAAAGGAAAAGATCCGCAGTAGTCAGGAACTGGAATTACTCAGTCACACACCGGCCGCTGCTCTTGGCTCATGCCGGCTAAAGTTAAAGGATTTGAAGAAGGATGAGACTCAGTTTGAAAAGATTATTGATATCTTTAAAAAGTATGGGATCAACTGCTTTATTTATATTGGCGGCAATGACTCAATGGATACAGTGGATAAGTTATCGCAGTATTGTGCAGCAAAGAATATTAGTGATATCATCGTTGTTGGAGCACCTAAGACAGTTGATAATGATCTTGTCGGTACTGATCACTGTCCGGGATTCGGTTCGGCAGCGAAATATATCGGTGTAACCTTTTCAGAATTAGAGCGGGACTGTCATGTATATAAGACTAAGGCAGTGACGATTGTTGAAGTAATGGGTCGAAATGCCGGCTGGTTAACAGCAGCTTCCTCTTTGGCCCGGATAAATGGGGCTAAGGGTCCTGATCTCATTTACTTGTGTGAGCCAGTATTTTCAACGGAGCAATTCATTGCTGATGTAAAAGCCAAGCTGGAGAGACAGGATGCAGTATTGGTGGCGGTCAGCGAAGGGATTATGGATGAAAACGGAAAATATATCTCGGAACAGGTTCAAAGTGGGATGCTGGATGCATTTGGCCACGCGTACACTTCGGGTTCGGCGAAAGTTTTAGAAGAATTGGTCCGCGAAAAAGTTGGCTGCAAAGTGCGTTCGATTGAATTAAATTTAATGCAGAGATGTGCTGGTCATATTGCCAGTGCGACCGACATCACGGAATCTAAAATGCTTGGAATGAAAGCTTGCCAGTGTGCTTTAGAGGGACAAAATGGTGTGATGGCCGCAATCGTCAGAAAGAGTGACAGTCCGTATGTTGTAGAGTACACAGCGGTGCCGGTAAATCAGGTCTCGAATAAGGAGAAGAAAGTACCGGATGAATTTATCAACGAACATAAGAATGACGTAACGCCTGAAATGGTTGCGTATCTTTTACCGCTAATTCAGGGGGAAGTTAATCAAGAGTATGTCAATGGCATTCCGAAACAAATAGAATTATATTAAAAAGGAGGTACGCAATGGCATTAGTAACAACAACTGAAATGTTTAAAAAAGCTTATCAAGGCGGATATGCAATCGGCGCTTTTAATGTGAATAATATGGAAATTATCCAGGGAATTACCGAAGCGGCCGGAGAATTGAAATCGCCGCTGATCTTACAGGTATCGGCAGGGGCCAGAAAATATGCGAATCACGCGTATCTAATTAAGTTAGTCGAAGCAGCTTTAGAAGTGAACGATATTCCCATTGCCCTGCATTTAGACCATGGTGCTGACTTTGAAATTTGCAAATCTTGTATTGACGGTGGTTTCACCTCAGTAATGATTGATGGATCACATCATGATTTTAAAACTAACATGGAGATAACCAAGAAAGTAGTTGAGTATGCCCACGATAAAGGAGTGGTTGTCGAAGGTGAATTAGGCCAGCTTGCCGGCGTTGAAGATGACGTCAATGTATCGGCAGAAAATGCTTCCTATACCGATCCCGATCAGGTCCAGGAATTTGTTGAACGCACCGGTGTCGATTCACTGGCTATCGCGATCGGCACCAGTCACGGTGCATTTAAATTTAAACCGGGCCAAAAACCACAGCTTCGCTTTGATATACTGGCAGAAATAGAAAAAAGACTGCCTGATTATCCTATCGTATTACATGGTGCGTCCTCTGTTTCACAAGAATATGTGAAACAGATCCAGCAATACGGGGGAAATCTCGCTGATGCAATCGGGATTCCGGAAGACATGCTGCGTCAGGCGGCGAAATCGGCAGTTTGTAAAATCAACATTGACTCCGATTTGCGTCTGGCATTTACTGCTGGTGTGCGGAAGGCACTGGTGGAAAAGCCGGAGGCTTTTGATCCCAGAGAATATCTGAAAGTGGCCAGAGGCAATATTAAGTCATTAGTTGAACATAAGATTAAACATGTTTTAGGCAGTGACGGAGCGGTCTAAGTCTAATATCTAAAAAGAAACAGAAACTTCTAACAAGAAGCTATTGCAGACAAAAAGGAAGCAATAGCTTTTTGTAAACAAATTTCAGAGGTAAAGTAGAGAAGGAGCAAACGATGGGAATAAATATTTGCGGTGCACCCTGCTGCTGGGGTGTTGATGATATCACGAATCCGAATCTTCCGACCTGGCAGAGAGTGATGAGTGAAGCTCATGAGGCAGGTTACCGGGCGATTGAACTGGGGCCCAATGGATGGATTCCGACCGATGACATCGAAATGGTAACGGCTGAATTAAATAAGAATAACCTTGCAATCGTCGCGGGCACGATTTTCGATGATATGTTGAGTGAAGAAAACTATGAAAAGCTGATTAATCAGGTTGATGGTATATGTAAGCTCATTACCAAATTACCACCCTTGCCGTTAGAAGACGGACAGCGCTGGCCCACTCCATATATGACAATTATGGACTGGGGCCATGATGAACGAGATTATGCTGCGGGGCATTCAGACCAGGCTCCCCGGCTGGAAAAAAAAGAATGGGACCAAATGATGCGTCATTTTAGAGGGTTGGCTGAACGGGCAAAGAGTTATGGCGTTCGTCCGGTAATGCATCCTCATTGCGGCGGCTATATTGAATTCAGCGATGAAATTGAACGTATGATAGAAGAAATCCCCAATGATTTGGCTGGTCTTGTCCTGGATACCGGACACCTGCAATATGCTGGACTGGACCCGGTTGAATGGATTCGGAAATATAAAGACCGTCTGGATTATGTACATTTTAAAGATATTGATCCGAAAGTTTATGATGAAGTGATGAATGAACATATCCGTTTCTTTGAAGGATGTGCAAAGGGATCCATGTGTCCGATCGGGCAGGGGATGATTGATTATAAAGCGGTTGCGGATGTACTTGCGGAAATTAACTATCATGGCTACATAACTATTGAACAAGAATGTGATCCGCGTAATGTCGGCAGCAGCCTAAAAAACGTAAAAGCAAGCGTCAACTTTCTAAAGAATATAGGATATAACATCTGATGATAGTTATGAAAAATTATAAAAACTATAAAAAAAATCTGACTATATTATTTAGTATGATTGCAATCTTTTTTACTGGTTTTCCCCATGTCTGGTCGCTCTATTCGCCTTACGTTATCAGGATAACCAATTGGACAAGAGAACAGGTTTCAATGTGCTTTTATCTGGCGCTTTTTACATTTGTCTTCGGCAATATTGTGGGAGGAAGAATCCAGGATAATGCAAAACCGTTGAGGGTGCTGGCGGCCGGCGGCCTGCTGCAGGCGTTGGGAGTCCTTTTAAGCGCTTATCTAATGATTGCTAACCCGATTCCGCTTTATCTTACCTTTGGGGTTATGCAGGGATTCGGCCAGGGTATGGTCTATGCTGTATTATTAGCAACAGCCCAGAAATGGTACCCAAAAAGAAAAGGATTTGGCTCGGGGATTGTAATAACCTTTAATGGCCTGAGCGGCTTGTTGTTAACTCCGTTAAGCCGGTTTTTCCTGGCAGCAGACGGCCCTCAGAAGGCACTGAAGGTAATTGCCGGACTAATGGCAATTGCCTGGGCTGGATCAATCCTATTCGTCCGCCAGCCGGAAGATGTACAAGCGGTACAAAACGTAAACGGTGAGACAGAAAAAAATAAAAAGAAACAATATACAGCCAAAGAAATGGTGCAAACCAAAAAATTTTATCTTTTGGTTGCATCTATGTGCCTGGCTTTAATCCCGTATTTATTGATTTCACCGATTGCTCAGGGAATTCAGGTGGAGCGTGGCTTACATAAAGATATTGCTGCTGGTGGGATTATGATTGGTGCAGCTTTAAATGCGCTGGCCAGAATCGTAGTGCCGGCTTTGTCTGACCGTTTTGGCCGGATTTATACGATACGAGTGGTGTATATCATCATGTTCTTTGCTTCCGGCGGCATTATTGTAGCCAGGACAAATATAATGTTTATCTGTGTAGTCATCCTGTTTGGGTGCTATGGAGCTGTCATGGGAAGTTTTCCTTCTATCGCAAGCTCGATCTTTGGCACGGCACACGCAGCAGAAAACTATGGATATATCATGACCGGAGTCATTTTGGCTACCGGGCTGTCGCCATTAATATCAGCCTTGCCGTCGAGTAACAATGGAGTGGGGGGTGATTTATTTCTGATCGTAGGATTTGCCTGCTCAGTCTTGGCGTGTATCTGCATTACTTTATTAAAAAAAGAACTGAGCAAGTGTTAACTGAGCAGATAAGTACCTCCCAGGCCAGCCGATTTAACTATGTTGGTTTGGAGGTACTTATTTATTCCTTATTTAGAGCATTAATCCGTAAAAATTTGTTGACCTTTATAAATGCCGGCAGGCATTTGAATACCTGATCTGAGTTTAAACATGCTGCCACTGCTATTACCGGAAGTTTCCAGACAAACGCCGCCAGTAAAGAGAGCGGATACATGATTACCCAGATGCTGACCATATCCAGTTTCAGGGCAAAACTGGTGTCGCCGCTGCCGCGGATGATACCAGTGTTAACAGGCATCTGATAGGAGGTACCAATAGCGGTAATGCTAAGCAGGGTGATGATCTGATACGTCAGATGTTTTGCAGCCGGTGTCAGCGAATATAAACTGATCAGCGGGGTCTTAATCAGGTTAAGGAGCAGGCAGATGGTCAGGCCGACAATTAGATAAATCCACTGCAATGAACGCTTATACTGGTTGATTTTTTCAGTTTTACCACTGCCGACGGTTTTGCCAATCATTACCACAGTAGCAGAGGAAAATCCAATCGCAATCAGTTTTAGATATTGAAAGATGGTAGTTGCGGCACTATTTGCTGCAATTGCATCGGAGGATAGATGTCCGAGTATCGCTGTCTGCAGGCCGACCGACAGGCCAAACAGGGTCTGGGTCACGACAATTGGCACGCTTGAGTTAATATAAGTGACCAGCAAAGCTTTCTTTATCTTATAGGATGGCATACAAAACAGGTCCGGGAATTTAGATTTAATATATATAATAATTAATAGCAGCTCTACGAACCGGGCGGTCAACGTTCCGATTGCCGCGCCGGTAACTCCTAATGATGGTGCGCCCAGCTTTCCGAAGATAAACACATAATTCATCGCTATATTAACGGCAAGTGAAATGCAGGAAATATAGAAACCTATTTTAACTTTTTCCATGCTGCGCAGAGCAGCCAAAAGAAGATATGTAATAATGAAAGGGATATAGGTAAAACGCATAATCTCTAAGTATTGGCAGCCGGAACTGATGATTGCCGGGTCAGTCGTGAAAATCTTTAGCACAGGAACCGGGAAGAGGCTGGTTAAGACGGTCAACAGGATGCTTACAGACAACCCTATAATTACTGCGATCTTGGTAAGCAGGTAGATTGGTCTTAGATTCTTTTTACCCCAGTACTGAGCAGATAGCGTGACCAGTCCTTCGCCCAATCCCAATGAAACCTGCTGAAATAGAAACTGAATTTGATTTACCGAAGCAGCTGCAGCCAAAGCTGTCTGGTCATAACTGCCAAGCATGATATTATCAGCGACATTGACACTGAAAGTAATCATATTTTGAAATACTATTATGGCAGCTAATCGAAAAAAACGTTTATACATTTCTTTTGTTTCGTTTTCTAATGGACGCATAATCATAATAATTTCCACCTTATTCTTGATTTTTGAATAGCCTTGCATCCCCAGAGGTACTGTTAAGTAAATAGTAGTAAACACAAAAGCAATTAAATTAAGAAATTTTACGCTATTAATCTTAACCGGAAAGGCAATATATAATTTATTAAATATTATACAATATAAATAAATCATATACAATATAAAAATTAGTATAAAACAAAAGTTAAATGATGATCTCTTAATGTGTCAGTTATCCTGTTTGGCTGCTGCATAAAATTTTACATTTAATAAAGGCCTGAGTTGCTGATTAATCAGCAACTCAGGCCTTTTCCATAAGAATTCAATTATTTTTACTATTCATTAAATCTATTGAGCGTTTGTACTGCACCGGTGAAAGGCCAACATGCTTCTTAAACATAGCACTGAAGTGTGCCGGATTACTAAAGCCTAATAAATCTGAAATTTCTGCCATTGTCAGTTCGGTATTCATTAATAAGCTCTGGGCTTCACCGAATCTCCGATAGAGTAAATAATGGATTGGCGATATGTTCATTTTTGCCTTAAAAGCATGCGATACATAATTGGGAGTCATGTTTAAAGCTTTACTGATACTTTCTAATGAAAGCGGTTTCGTGTAATGTGTATCTAAATAGTGCTTAATCTTATCCACAATCGCGTCCGAGTTATTGGCAGAGGTACGGATCTGATGACGGTCTCTGCTAAGCAGAAGTTGATTGATCAGTAGGAGAACTGATATGGACATCGAAGAACAAACATCATATAGTTGCTCAAAATCCAGTGATAACATAAAAATAAGTTCCATCAGAGGTCCGATTTTTTCAGCAAAACTACCGCAAGATACAATGGGGCTAGTGGAGTTTTTGATTAAACAGTTATTTGGCAGATTTTTGATTCTTACATTTGTTAAGGCACAACAATAAGACCGCATACTGTTGTTAAAAGCCGGAGCATCCCCATGTAATACTTTTTCATTACATATAATCATGTCCCCTTCTTTCACTGCATAGAGCTGGTTCTCCACCATATAATATCCGCAGCCGCTATGTACATAATAAAGTTCCAATTCAGAGTCGTGGGAGTGAAAAAGCCGGGCATATTTATTATTATGTGTTTCGTCAATTAGGTATACGGCAGTTAGTTGTGGAATCTCTTTGTCTCTAAAAATATCTGATATCTGATTTTTTTTTTTGTCCATGAAATCCTCCTTTAATCAGTGCATTGCAATTTCTCATAAATCAATCAGAAAGAACGTATCCAAAACGCTCATTTCAGACCAAGATTACGATACCGCAGTTTTTATTTGTGATGTTAGAATTACTTTAAAGAAAGAATTTGTGGACGCTGCTTTTCTTTTTAAATACACAAATAATTGAGAAAAGGATTCGGATATTAAGTTGTATATTATAGTGACAAGTGTGTGTTACTTGCAGTTTAGCATAATTAAGGCAGATAATCTAGATGCTAATTTTACTTAAATATCAAAGATAGGATCGGAGTCCACATAAGAAAAGGAGGAGAAGAAAAAATTGTTAAAACGAGAGAACATCAAGTTAGGTATTGCTCCCATTGCATGGACAGAAGACGATATGCCGGAGTATGGAAAAGAAGCCACTTTTCTGCAGACGATCAGTGAAATTGCATTGACGGGGTATGAAGGTACGGAAATTGGCTGCTTGTACCCACATAGTTCCAAGATATTAAATGAGGAGTTTGCGAGAAGGGGAATTGAAAATATTACCCAGTGGTTTAGTGCTTACATTAATGAGCTTCCCTTCTGGCAGGTCGAAAGAGATTTTAGAGATCATATGTACTTTTTAAAAGCTGCCGGAGCAAAATTAATCAATGTGTCCGATCAAAGCTTCAGTGTCCAACACCGGTCCAGTACAAGCTTCTTAGATAAGCCGGTACTGAACGAAGAACAGTGGCAGGAACTTGCAGAGGGGCTTAATAAGCTGGGGAAGATTGCTGTTGAACATGATATGGCAATTGTCTATCACCATCATATGACAACTACCGTCCAGACTGCTTCGGAAGTGGATAAACTGATGGAACTGACTGATCCGCGCTATGTGAGCCTGATTTTCGATACGGGGCATTTAGCATTTTCCGGTGATGATCCGGTTGCTGTCCTGAAAAAGCATTTTGACCGGATTAAACACATCCATTTGAAGAATATCCGTAAGGACGTTGTAGAACGCTGCCGCAAAGAACGAATGAGCTTTTTGGATTCCGTACTGGAAGGTGCATTTACAGTACCTGGTGATCCGGAGGGATGGGTAGATTTCCCGGCTGTATTTAAGATTTTAGAGGAGCGGGAATACAAAGGCTGGTTAGTGGTTGAGGCTGAACAAAACCCATATATCTATAATCCTTTTGATTATGCGGTAATGGCCCGGAAGTATGTCAAAGAACTCACTGGAATTTAAGAAATTTATTTTATACATATTAAGAAAAACAGGTAAATGAAAGGAAGAAGTAAAAATGAAGAAATTGAAAATAGGTATTATTGGTGTTGGCAGATTAGGGTATGAGCATGCCTGCAATATAGCGAATCGTGTTCCTAATACAGAATTGGTTGCAGTTTGTGACCGGAAAGAAGAGCGGGCCAGAGAAGTATCCAAAGAATTGGATGTTGCAGCCTTTTATACAGATGCTAAAGATCTCTGCGCAGATCCGAATGTAGAGGCTGTTGCAATCATTACTAATACAGATTCCCACGCAGAAATCATTAAAATTGCTATGGATGCAGGAAAGCATGTATTTTGCGATAAGCCGCTCAGCGAAACAATCGAAAAGTGTAAAGATGCAGAAAAAGTTGTAGCTGCTCATCCAGAGCTAACCTTTATGCTGGGATTTATGCGCCGCTATGATAAGTCTTATGCGATTGCAAAACAGAAAATAGATAATGGTGACATCGGCGATGTTATCTTAGTCCGCTGCTATTCACAAGATCCCATTTCTATTATTGAGGGGACCCTGGAATATGCACCGCGCTCAGGTGGTCAATTTATTGATATGAACATCCATGACATCGACTTGATTCGCTGGCTGACCAATTCAGAACCGAAGAAGTTGTGGTCCATTGGCGGCTGCTTTGAATTTAAACAATATAAGGACTGGGATGACGGAGACAATGTATCGACAATGATGCAGTGTGAAAGTGATGCGATGGCATTCATGTATGCAGGCCGTGCAGCGGCTCACGGTTCTCATGTTGAAACGGAAATCGTTGGTACCCGCGGAACCCTGCGTATCGCCGGTGTTCCAACCAGCTCAATGCTTGAAGTGATGAGTGAGCACGGAGTGTGCCAGGAGTGTTATCAGGATTTTGTTACCCGCTGGCATGATGCATATGTAACTGAGATGGAGGTGTTTGCTAATTGTGTAATGAACAAGGAAGCAGCTACACCAACTGTCGTTGACGGAACAAAAAATACGGAAATTGCATTCCGCTGCAAAGAATCTTTCATGAGCGGCAATATGATTACTTTATAAAATGTAACGGATGAAATGATTGCAGGGAGAAGAGGAAAATGGAAATGAAAAAGGTTAGAATTGGTTTGATTGGAGCAGGAAGAATCGGTAAATTGCACGGGGAAAACCTCGCTCACTCGGTAGCACAGGCAGATTTGGCCGCAGTAGCAGATCCAATGATGAATGATGAGATGAGAAGCTGGGCGGAATCTATGGGTATTAAAAAATGTTATGATGATCCGGAATCAATTTTAAATGATCCGGAGATTGATGCCATTTTTATCTGTTCGGCAACAAACACACACGCTGACTTAATTAAACGTGGAGCGTTAGAAGGAAAGCACATCTTTTGCGAAAAGCCAATCGATACAGATTTGAAAAAGATTGAAGAAACGCTTGAAGTAGTGAAAAAAGCAGGAGTTAAACTGCAGGTCGGATTTGTCCGCAGATTTGATCATAACCATAAGAAAGTACACGATACTGTAGCCGAAGGCAGGCTGGGAAAAGTACATGTGGTAAAAGTGACCTCCAGAGATCCCGATCATCAGTCCATGGAATATATTAAGGTTTCCGGCGGTATCTATATGGATATGACTATTCATGACTTTGATATGGTACGTTATCTGGCCGGAAGTGAAGTGACTGAAGTTATGGCATATGGTGCTGAGCTCAGTGGTGCTGGTTATGCAGATTTTGATGATGTCGATACTACCATTGTGATGATGAAGTTTGAAAATGGAGCTTTGGGCGTGATTGATAACAGCAGAGCTGCTCATTATGGATATGATCAAAGGACTGAAGTGCACTGCGACAAGGGATGCGTTCAGGTGGCTAATGACAGGAATGATATGTCCATGATTTCGACGGCTGATGGTGTTGAAATATCAAAACCCACCTGGTTTTTCCTGGAACGCTATAATAATGCATTCATTTCAGAGGCAGAAGAGTTTACCAAAGCTGTTTTAAATGATACTCCAACATTGGTTAATGGCAACGATGGACTAGCGCCTGTGAAGATTGCTATGGCTGCGGCTAAGTCACTGAAAGAAGGTTGTCCGGTAAAGGTGGGTGATCTGTAAAATGAGCCAGGTAAAAGAAAATACAACCGATAGTGTTGTTGTCAAACCATTATCTGTGGGGACCAGGGTTTCTTATGGATTTGGTGATACGGCATGTAATATCGTGTTTGGAATGATTTCGACACTTTTGACTTTATTTTATACTGATTATGCCGGTATTTCAGTTGCAATTGTTGGTTTGGTTATGCTGATTTCGCGTATCTTTGACGGAGTTTCAGATGTTATCATGGGCTTCATCGTAAACCGGACCAACTCAAAATGGGGAAAAGCCAGACCATGGATATTGTGGATGAGTATTCCTTACTGTATTTCTGCGGTGGCGTTATTTCTGGTTCCTCAAACGAACGAAACATTACAATTTTGGTATATTTTCATTACATATAACCTGTGTACCACAGTATTCTATACTGCAATCAACGTACCATACGGAACATTATCAACAATGATGACTCGTTCCTCTCACCAGCGTGATTTGCTTTCTATCTTTAGAATGTCAATGGCACCGATTGGCCGTATTATAGCCGTAACGTTTACGATGCCTGTGGTTAAACTGTTTGGTGATGATCAGGCAGCCTGGGTGAAAGCAATGTCGATGTGGGTAATACTGGCATTCATTATGCTGGTAACCTGTTTTTTGAAGTGTAAAGAGACGGTTCATATAGAGTTAGCTGCAAAAACTAAAGTTCCATTTAGCAAGAACATCAAGGCATTACTGACCAACCAGTACTTTTGGTCCACTTTGATTTTGTGGACGGTTACGTGTGTACATGGAACAATCGTAGGAACAACCCTGCCCTATTATTGTAAATACATTTTCAGAAACGACACATGGATGTATAGTGTCTTATATTTTGCAGAAGCCGGAACCTTGATTTTAGGAGCAATGCTGTGTCCGTTTTTGCTGAAGAAAATGGGCAAGAGGAATCTTTCGTTGATTGGTGCTGTTATTGCGGTAGCATCACATATGCTGCTTTTATTGAATCCTTACAGTTTCAGCTGGGCCCTTGGGACCAGTATTATCAGAGCATTAGGTGAAGCACCGTTGACGGCGGTTGTCTTCGGGATGATGGGAGATGTTATTGAATTCGGTCAGTGGAAGAGCCGTGTCAGACAAGAAGCATTGGTTTTCGGCGGAGGATCTCTGGGCTTTAAGATTGGGACTGGTATTACCAGTGTAGTTATTACATCGATGCTGAATACCGCCGGTTACCTCAGCTCTACCGGCGGTAATGTAACCCAGCCTGGAAGTGCAGTGGATATGATAAGGAATATCTATGTATGGGGACCAACCCTGATTTGGGCAGTTGCAATAATAGTCCTGATCGTTTATAAATTGGATAAGAAGTATCCAAAGATTATGGAAGAACTTGGTGAAAGAGAAGCAAGAGGTGAATTGTAGAGAGGAGCAGGGAATGCTGAAGCTTGGATATAATGAAGCAACATGTAAGGAAAACTCAAATGTAAGAAGAGATCTGGAATTGTGCGAAAAGCATGGTTATGACTATATCGAACTGCGTCTTGATATGTTGAAGGAGTATTTAAAATATAATACACTGGATGACTTAAAGGACTTTTTCGCCAAAAATAAGATCAAACCATTTGCCTTTAACTCGATTGAAAATATTAATTTCTGTTCACCAAAAGAATGGGAAGAACTAATCAATTTATTTACCTTTGGATGCAAGATTGCCAGGGAAATTGAAAATCCATATATAATTGTAGTTCCAACGATGACGGATGAAATCTGCACAAAAGATGAAAAAGAAGTGTTTGAGGACTCTGTTGAAGTGCTGAATAAGCTGGCCGATATTGCAGAGGTCTACGGAGTTAAGCTATCGTTCGAACCAATCGGAGATCGCCGATGGTGCTGTAATAGTCTGAGACAAGCTTTGGAAATTGTGGAGGCAGTTGATCGTGATAGCGTTGGTCTAACCGTCGATTGTATTAACTTCTATATGCATGATAAGGCGGCGGACATTGAATTTATCAAGAGAATTCCAAAAGAGAAATTATTTGTTTTTCATATCAATGACTGTGAAGATCTTCCGTTGGGAATTTTGGATCACTGCCACCGCTTAATGCCTGGTTTGGGAGCAATACCGGTAGCGGAGATTGCTAATGCAGTGAAAGCAGTTGGTTATGACGGTCCTGCTTGTCTGGAGCTGTTTAGACCGGAATATTGGAATATGGATGCAGAAGAGGTAATTAAAATGGGAGTGGAGACTACTAATAAATTTCTATAGCTTACACATTGAAACAACAAGCAAAAGGGTATGTTGCAAAAGCAATATGCCCTTTTGCGTCAGTATGTATTTACTGCAAGAGAAAATATCCAGTGTTTCCAGCGGAGTATTGGAATGTCACCGGTAAATTATCTTAATAATTGCAGGATACGCATGGAGGCAAAAATGCTGCTGCAGACGGCTAATCTAATTATGGATATTGGAGAGAACTGTGGTTTTAGCTCCAACAGCTATTTGGGGAAAGTTTTTCGTGAGACCTTAGGCTGTACGCCAAAAGAATATCGAAAGAAATTAGAGAAATAATTTAATAGGTTCTCATTAGTTGTAATAGATATTGCCTGGGGAACGTGGTATAGTAATAAGAGTAGAAAAATCAGTTGTATGTTAGTAAATACAGAGTATACTAGTCTACGGCTTGCAGAACTTGTAATTTAGAAATCTGCAAGTTGTTTTGATTTTGACGCACTGAGTTTATAAGAATAGAAGGAGAGAGGATCCTATATTAAGATGGGAGATCGAGAAAAATTATTATGTATTCACTTTTACTTGTCATTATTTACATAGCATTTATTAGTCTGGGGCTGCCGGACTCACTTATTGGCTCTGCATGGCCTGTAATGCAGACAGAACTAGGCGTTCCTGTTTCTTATGCAGGGATAATTACAATGATCATAGCGTGTGGTACGATTATTTCAAGTCTGCTATCCGACAGGCTCACGAGGAAGCTTGGAGCGGGGCCTGTAACAACAATCAGTGTTTTACTGACTGCAGCGGCTCTTTTTGGGTTCTCCATATCCCACTCCTTTGCGCTTTTATGTTTATGGGCAATACCGTATGGACTTGGAGCGGGAGCCGTTGATGCTGCGCTGAACAATTATGTGGCGCTGTATTATGCATCCCGCCATATGAGCTGGCTCCATTGCTTCTGGGGAGTAGGTGCGGCCGTCAGTCCTTATATTATGGGCTACTGCCTGACCGGTGGTTATGGCTGGAATAAAGGATATCAAGTGGTTGGTATCTTGCAGATTATATTGACGGTAATTCTCTTTATCAGTCGGCCTCTTTGGAAGAGGAGAAATACAGAAGAGGCAGAGGGGGGGATTCCGGCGGAGCCTTTGATTCTATCACAGGCCTTGAAAATCAGGGGTGTTCCCCTGGTTTTGATTACATTTTTTTCATACTGTGCGTTAGAGCAGACAACAGCGCTTTGGGCAAGCAGTTATCTGGTACAGTATAGGGGCGGAGATACCAGTATTGCTGCCCGTTTTGCTTCTTTGTTTTTCTTTGGAATTACATTCGGACGTTTTTTGTGTGGGTTTATTGCGGATAAAGTTGGGGATAAGTTGTTAATCCGCTTTGGTATTATCACATCAATAGCAGGTGCAGTTTTTGTTACACTGCCTGTGAAATCTGATATACTGACATTGAGCGGCCTGATTATTATAGGACTTGGATGTGCGCCTGTATATCCCGCAATTATTCATTCTACGCCATTTAATTTTGGAAGAGAAAACTCCCAGGCAATCATTGGAATTCAAATGGCAAGTGCCTATATGGGTACAATTTTTATGCCGCCACTATTTGGAGTGATTGCTTCCCATATCACTATAGGGCTATATCCACTGTATTTGTTAGGTTTAGCAGTTATTATGCTGCTTATGTCGGAGCGGCTCAACAAGGTTGTAACCACACCTGTAAAGATGGAAACGGAAAGGAGATAGATTATGATTATTGATGGCAATTCAAAAGAAAAGGAAGCAATGGCAGCATTTCATAGAGGAGACAGAGCAGAGGGGCTCCGCCTGCAGGAGGAGTTTGCATCAGCCTTCCGTGAGGAATTTAAAGAAAAGGATCATTGCTCTTGTAAAAAGGCCTGTCGCTATCACGGGAATTGTAAGGAATGTGTAGCGATACATAGAGCGCATCAGGAGCATGTACCAAATTGTATGCGCCCAGTTATCAATAAGAAAATAAAGCTGTTATCGGAACTTACGGAGCATACAATAGCGTATGAGATTGAACCGCCTGAGGAGATATTGAGAAAAGAGTGAAGGCATTTTTACTCTAATATTAAATTTCATTTTACAGCAATATTCTAGCAAAATCAGCAAGCAGAGGGCAAAGCTCAAAATGGCTTTGCCCTCAGTAAATAATGGTATATCTTACATTGTTTTTATGGTTTACAGAAACTTTGAAACTTTATTTTACAAATACTATAACTTACCGTGGAACATATCTTTATCAAATTCTGGGTTAAAATAATAAAAGTTTTTACTGTCCAGCTTATCTTTTGTTTTTTCCAAAGCTTCTCCAAATCTTTGGAAATGAACAATTTCCCTGGTCCTTAAAAACTTTAATGGTTCTCTGACTTCAGGATCTGGAATCATACGAAGCAGGTTATCATATACTGTTCTTGCTTTTTGTTCTGCTGCGAGGTCTTCTGTCAAATCGGTGATGGCATCTCCTTTAGACTGAAATTCTATTGCAGTGAATGGCAATCCTGCTGCCGCTTGCGGCCAAAGTGCTGTGGTATGATCGATATAATACGCATCAAACCCCTCTGTCTTAGCCTGTTCAACCGTTAAATTTTTTGTCAGCTGGTATACCATTGCACATATGATTTCCATATGCGCCAGCTCCTCAGTACCAATATCTGTTAACAGCCCTCCTACATCTTTAAGCGGCATACTATAACGCTGCGACAAATAACGCATAGAAGCTGATAATTCTCCGTCTGGCCCGCCATACTGGCTCATAATAAGCTTTGCAGTTTTTGGACATGTTTTCGTAATTTTTACCGGATACTGAAGTCTCTTTTCATATACCCACATTTATATGCACGCTCCTTCCCATGGCATTGGGCCATCCTGCAAACAAAAGCTTATTTCACCACTCTCACAATACGGAACACATAATTTAGTTAAAGGATAAAACTTCTGTGCAAACTGCTTTCTGAGTTCTGCACACTCTTGTGCTTTTTTATGATAAAGTGTAAGCGCTTCAGTGTCTTTTTCATGTGTGTCCAAATAAAGCGTCAGATCATCCAGAAAAAAACTTACCTGATTGATTTGGGTTATCAATTGTTCCCTATCGCTTTGCTCCTTTGAAATTCCTAAACTTTCCATACCACTTGCAATAGGATTAGTGGTCTCCATTACAGATTCAGCCGCGTAAAATGGCATATTCAAATCTTGAAATATTGTACCCACGTTAAGGGCTTCTTCTTGTGTATATAATCCACCCCACTGTTGTATAGGCACATTTGCAATTGCCAAGTGATTTTCAGACATATAAAAATCTCCTTTCTTGTAAATACTATCTTTAGTAACAAATTTTTTTCGAAAAAAATTACAATATTAGTATCCCTCAAAAAACAGTTTTTACATTGGGAAACTTGTATCAGGTTTACAGTAATTACTATATTTTTGTAGTCCATTGACCAGAAATATAGCTCTCTCTCAAATAAAAGGGGGAAATTACATTATCTACATATTTTTAATTAAAATTGTAACTGCGCTTGTAAAGACAGGAATTTACAGATATAAGTACATAGAAGTCGTCTATAAATCTCTTCTCTTATTAAAACTTTCGATTGGACCGGGAAAGACATGCATCTTATAATAATTATATGGAAAAATATGGAGCAGGGGATAATGTGCTCCAATTTTTCATTTTGAGGCAAAAGAAGAAGCAAATATCGCAATTTGGGAGTCTTCAAACTGTCTGAATTGTGAGGAATGGAGAGAGTGTATGAATTTATCGGATTCAAAGAAAAAATTAGCACTGGCAGGTGTGCTGTGCGGACTGGTTGCTGTATGTCTGGCTGTTTTTGGAAATCCTGCAAACATGGCATTTTGTATTGCCTGCTTCGTTCGTGATACCGCAGGTGCGTTAGGATTGCATCAGGCAGAGGTTGTACAGTATGCAAGGCCGGAGATTATTGGTTTGGTGTTAGGTGCATTTATTATTTCCGTGGCAACGAAGGAATACCGTTCTATGGCGGGGTCTGCTCCAATGATACGGTTTGTGCTTGGCATCATTCTTGTTATCGGAAGTTTGATATTTTTAGGCTGTCCGCTGCGTATGATAATCCGGATGTCAGCAGGGGACTTGAATGCATGGGTAGCATTAATTGGATTCATTCTTGGGGTGGGGACAGGAGTCATTGCTTTAAAGAAAGGGTTCAGTCTTGGGCGTGCCTATGTGATTCATAAGCTGAATGGCGGAGTATTCCCTGCATTAATGCTGGGTATTTTGCTGCTCGCATTATTTACTTCCCTGCTGAAAGCAAGCGAAAGCGGACCTGGAAGTATGCATGCTCCGTTAATCCTTTCATTGATTGGGGGATTGATTTTTGGAGCGGCTGCTCAAAAGTCCAGAATGTGTTTTGCAGGCAGCATCCGTGATGTAATACTGATGAAAAACTTTGACCTGCTGACTGTGATTGGAAGTTTATTTGTTGTAATGTTAATCTTCAATCTTGTAAGCGGCAGGTTTGTGCTTGGATTCAATACTCCTGGTATTATTGCCCATTCGGATCACTTGTGGAATATTCTTGGGATGTATGCAGTTGGATTTGCAGCAGTATTGGCCGGCGGATGCCCTCTGCGTCAGTTAATTCTGGCAGGACAGGGATCATCTGATTCGGCAGTAACAGTGCTGGGAATGTTTGCAGGCGCAGCAATCAGCCATAATTTTGGACTTGCCTCCAGTGGAACATCATTAAATCCTGAAACTGGGGAACTTGTTGCAGGTGCTGTAACAAGCTATGGTAAGATTGCATTAATTATCTGTATTGCTGTATGTTTTATTATTGCATTTACGAATAAGAGGGAAGGTGCAAAATCATGAGAGAAGTAGATGCCAGAGGGCTTTCCTGCCCCGAACCTATGATGCTTACTGCAGAGGTATTGAAAAATACGACAGAACCTGTTAAAATTCTTGTAACTGAACCACACCAGAAGACAAATGTGGAAAAATATGCAAAGGATCACGGCAGGACGGTGGTTTCCAAGGAGACAAAAGATGGATTTGAGATTACTATTTCCTGATTATAAGGAAATAAGATTCTTATAAAAAGCACCGGTTAAATATCCTGCGGACTGGATAGATGAGAAAAAAGGAATTAAAATTAGTTGTTACATTTCATACAACGGCAGATGCTATGGCAATGGAAAAGGCCTGTAAGGCACAGCAGGTGCCGGGGCGGTTAATTCCGGTACCCCGGGCTATCTCTGCAGGATGCGGACTTTCCTGGTGTTCAGATATAGGGGAACGGGAAAAGCTGGTAAGAATTATGCAGGAAATAGAGGTAGAGCGGGAAGCCGTCCATGAATGTATGGTGTAACGTTTTGCTGTAATGACACATCTTTAGGTAAGACAGAAAAGTAGTATAGTTTGAAAGAAAACACAAAGCCAGCTGATTTTCAAGACACGGAAATCAGCCGGCTGTTTTTATGTATATAATAACGCAAAAAGAGTCGATGAATATGTATATCAGAGCATTCGTCCGGCATATTAGAAAATCATAAAAATACACACCTTTTTTGAAAAAAATACAATTGTTGCGTCTAACATATAGCTGTAGAATAGTAATAAGAGTTTAAGGCTCAAAGGAGGAGGCTGTATAATGACAAAAGTATTTCTTGTGGAAGATGAGATTGTTATCAGAAGCGGAATAAAAAACAGTATAGATTGGCAGAAAGAAGGATATGAGTTTTCAGGAGAGGCAAGCGACGGGGAACTGGCCTATCCGATGATACTGAAAGCAAAGCCTGACATTTTGATTACGGATATTAAGATGCCTTTTATGGATGGGCTGGAATTAAGCAAGATGGTAAAGGAAGCGCTGCCTGAGATTAAAATTCTGATTCTCAGCGGCTACAATGAATTTGAGTATGCGAAGGAAGCGATACATATTGGAGTAGCAGACTATCTGCTCAAGCCCATTTCATCCGCCAAGCTTCTGGAGGCTCTTGGGGGTATCGCGAAGCAGATTAAGCAGAAGAGGGAAGAGCAGAGCCTCAAAGAGCAGTATCAGCGTGATAATCAGGAATATATCGAGAATGAAAAAGTGAAGCTGTTCACGGCACTGGCAGCAGGCAATATCTCCATGGGCGATGCAGTAAATGAGGCAAAAGCCCTGGGTATGGACTTAAGTGCACAGGTGTACAATGTCATGCTGTTTAAGGTTTCGATGAGACTCAATGATTACCAGTCGCCGGAACAGGCAATGGATGTTTTTGGTGAAATAGAAGATGTGAATCATGCCGTACCGGGCACATTTTTCTTTAGGCGGGGAGTGGAAGGCTGGGCATTTCTTGTGACAGCGGAGACAGAAGATAACGGGCGCGAAAAGATGGGGCATTTGAAAAAATATCTCTTTTCTGTAATGGAAAAATACCTTGAAATTGAATATTTTGGGGGGATCGGTGAGCCTGTGCGGCGCATCAGGGAATTGGGCAGTTCTTATGAAAAGGCTGGAATTGTTTTCTCAACCCGCTTTGTGAATGATTCCAGGCAGATACTGGACTTGAATGATATTCGGATTCTGCATGAAAAAAGTACGATTAATGTGCAGAGCCTGGATTTGATGGATAGAAACCGTACATTAATGGATAAGTTTTTGGTGAAAGGGAATCTGGAAGAGGTGGAAAGTTTTATTACTGCTTATTTTGAAGAGATGCCTAAGGAAAATCTGGAGTCTTCACTGATGCGGCAGTACATTACTATGGATATGTATATTGTTGCGGGGGCATTTTGCGACAGGCTTGGAATACCAAAGGAAGAACGTACTAAAGACGCAGAGGAGCTGGAGAATGCACTGCGCATGATGACTACTGCCCAGGGGGTGCATAAGTATGTAAGGCAGCTGCTGAAAAATACGATTGAACGGCGTGATATCGTCAGTGGCAGCAGGTATTCGGATATTATTGAAACGGCAAAGGATTATATTGCTAAAAGCTATATGTCGGACGAGGTGTCTTTAAATACGGTAGCCGCTGCCGTGAATATGAGTCCCAGCTATTTTAGTTCTGTATTCAGCAGAGAAGTAGGAAAGACATTTGTAGAATATCTGACAACTGTGCGTATGGATAAGGCAAAAGAACTACTAATGTGCTCACCACTGAAAACCTCAGAGATTGGCTATGAAGTTGGTTATAAGGATCCGCACTATTTCAGTTATATATTTAAGAAAACGCAAAATTGTTCTCCCAAGGACTACAGGCAGAGAGGAAAGAGGGGATAGGGATGAATACACAGAAAAAGATTTTATCTCTAAATAAGCGGATTGCACTTATTCCCTGCTCGGTTTTTATTCCAATGCTGTTAGTAGTCATTTACCTGGTAGTAACTTTGCTGAAATCAGCGGATGCATACAGTGCAATTACGGAAAGCGTTTCTTATGCCAACTTCTATTCAAAAGAGTTCAAAGAGCGCATGGATTACAGCATGTATCTGGCATTTATCAGCAATAAGACAACAGAGGAGCTGGGAGACGGCAAAACGACGGTTAATGGGGTTGTGACAGTTGACCCATATAAATATATAGATGAACTTTCCGGTGTCTGCGATGAATTATCTGATATGGCCACAGCATCTATTAATAAGAAAAAGATTATACAGGTTAATAACAGTCTGAAGTCTCTCAGAAAATGTGTGACCGAGCTGGAGCGCATGATTATGGACAGCAGCAGTACTTATGAAGAGAAACAGGCATATTGGGATGAAAATATAAGTGGAAACAGCGGACTGACTCAGTTGATCCAAGGAGCATTACAGGAGTATGTCTACAATGAAACGAAAAATTTTGAAGCAGCAAAAAATGAGTTAAGGAAGAAGACGGGACAAGCTGTGGAACTTACGGTTTTTGCATTATGTATTACTGTAGTAATTGTGGCAGGGTTATCGGTCATGACAGTACAAAGCGTTACCCGTCCTATAAAAAAGCTGTGTTCCCAGACCAGAAAAGTAGCCAGGGGAGACTTTACGGCTAAGACAAAGATTGAGACTGTAGATGAGATAGCAGTACTCACAGACAGTTTTAATGATATGACAGCGGAAATCGGTATATTAGTTGAGGATATTAAAAAGAAGGAAAAGAATCTCCGGATGACAGAATCAAAACTTATGCAGGCACAGATTAACCCGCATTTCCTATATAATACGCTGGACACCATTATGTGGCTGGCAGAAGAGAAAAAGACAGACGATGTTGTGACTATGGTAAATTCTCTGTCCGAATTTTTCCGGACGACACTGAGCAGGGGAAAAGATTACATTACAGTAAAAGAAGAAAAATCCCACGTGGAGAGTTATCTTGAAATCCAGCAGTTCAGATATCAGGATATTATGGATTTTGAAATTGACATGGCGGAGGAGATTTATCCTTATATGATTCCGAAGCTGACACTTCAGCCGTTAGTGGAAAATGCCCTGTACCACGGAATTAAGAAAAAAAGAGGGAAGGGGCTTATTCGGATTACCGGATGGAAAGATGGCGGACGGATCTATATCAAAGTATCAGATAATGGAATCGGCATGAGCCGGGAGGCATTGGATAAGCTTCGCAGGAGCACATATGGCATTCATATTGAAGATGATGAAGGCGGTTTTGGGCTGGCGAACGTAAACCAGCGCCTGCAGTATTATTACGGTGAGGAATATGGGGTATTCTTTGAAAGTAAGGAGAATGAGGGGACAGAGGCTACTATTATCATCCAGGCAAAAAATATTACCCCTTTTTCGTAAAAAATCCTATTCCTGCCTGCAATACAACTTTAAAATCTTAAAATATCATAAAAAAGTAAAATGATAGTCTGTTTCTTATTTTTTATAAAATCTGTAAGATATAACCAAGATGATTGAAACACAGACAATCAAAAAAGGAGGATTTATAAAATGAAAAAAAGGATATTGACAGCGTTTATGTGTGTTGCAATGTCAGCGGCATTAGTAGTAGGATGTGGAACAAAAGGAAACACAGGTGATGCAGAAACAACGGATACAGGAAGTGACAGCGGAAACAGTGTTATTACGGTAGGGTTTTCACAAGTTGGTGCAGAGTCAGACTGGCGTACTGCAAACTCACAATCTATGAAGAATACATTCAGCAAGGAAAATGGGTATGATCTGATTTTTGATGATGCACAGCAGAAACAGGAGAATCAGATTACAGCAATCCGTAACTTCATACAGCAGGAGGTTGATTACATAGTATTGGCTCCGGTAACAGAGACGGGATGGGATACCGTATTACAGGAAGCAAAAGATGCAGACATCCCGGTTATCATTGTAGACCGTATGGTAGACGTTTCCGATGACGATTTATTTACAGCATGGGTCGGTTCAGACTTCGAACTGGAAGGTAAGAAGGCATGTGCATGGCTGAACGCTTATGCAGAAGCAAAGGGCATGAAAGAAGTTAACATTGTAGATATCCAGGGAACAATCGGTGCTTCTGCCCAGATCGGACGTACAAAAGGTCTGGAAGATGCAGTAAAGGAGTACGGATGGAATCTGCTGGCATCACAGTCCGGTGAGTTTACACAGGCAAAGGGTCAGGAAGTTATGGAATCAATGCTGAAGCAGTATGATAACATTAATGTCGTATACTGCGAGAACGATAACGAAGCTTTCGGTGCAATTGATGCAATTGAGGCAGCTGGCAAGACAGTTGGCCCTGACGGAGATATTCTTGTTATGTCATTTGACTCAACAAATGCGGGGCTGACAGATACATTAAGTGGAAAAATCATTCTTAATACAGAGTGTAATCCACTTCATGGACCACGTGTAGAAGAAATCATCCAAAAGCTGAAAGCTGGCGAGACACCTGACAAGCTTGCATATGTAGACGAAGGAATCTTCTCACATGGGGCTGATGTAGCATCTGTAACAGTAGACGGAAAAGACTACGCAGTAACGGAAGTAACGGAGGACGTAATCTCACAGCGTGCATACTAAAAAATGAATAGACTGGCGTGGTAGAGAACAGGGGCAGATTTACCTGACATACTGCCACGCCATTTTTGTGCTCAAAATCAGAGTGCATCGGAATGAATTTTCAGACACATTCCAGGAAAATGAGAAAGAGGTGAACCCAAAATGGAAAATAATACCGTGTTGACAATGAGAGATATCTCGAAGACATTTCCCGGAGTAAAAGCTCTGCAGCATGTGGACTTTACATTGAGGAAGGGTGAGATTCATGCACTGATGGGAGAAAATGGAGCCGGAAAATCCACACTGATTAAGGTGCTGACTGGGGTGCATGACTTTGAATCCGGCGAAATCAGAATAGATGGGGGTGAGGGAGCAGTAGTGAACCGTTCTCCCCAGGATGCTCAAAACATGGGCATCAGTACAGTTTATCAGGAAGTGAACCTATGCCCGAATCTAAGCGTAGCTGAGAATCTGTTCATAGGCAGGGAGCCGAGAAAAGCAGGGATGATAGACTGGAGAACAATGAATAAAAAATCAACTGGGATATTGAAGGAGTTGAATATAGATGTATCAGCTACCCAGAACCTGGAGGAATGTTCCATTGCAAATCAGCAGATGATTGCCATTGCAAGGGCGGTTGATATGAAGTGTAAGGTATTGATATTGGATGAGCCTACTTCATCACTGGATGATGATGAGGTGGAAAAATTATTTACCTTAATGAAGAAATTGAAAAATGAAGGTGTTGGAATTATATTTGTCACCCATTTCCTGGAGCAGGTATATGCGGTTTGTGACAGAATTACAGTCCTCAGGAATGGCGAACTGGTTGGGGAATATGCAATTAAGGACCTCCCACGTGTCATGCTGGTTGCTAAGATGATGGGAAAAGATTTTGATGACCTGGCAGATATCAAGAATATGGACGGAGAAAAGGACTACCGGAATGCGGAACCGGTCATTGATGCAAAAGGTATTGGCAGGAAGGGGGCAATCAAGCCATTTAATCTGAAAATCCGTAAGGGGGAAGTGATTGGGCTGTCCGGACTGCTTGGCTCCGGCCGGTCTGAACTGGTGCGGGCAATTTATGGTGCGGATAAGCCAGACAGTGGTACGTTGGAAGTGGGTGGAAAGCCTGTAAAAATCAACTCCCCGATAGATGCTATGAAAAAGGGGATGGCATATCTGCCGGAAGACAGGAAGAGAGATGGAATTATCGCTGATTTGTCTGTACGTGAAAATATTATAATCGCCCTGCAGGCAAAACGAGGAATGTTCAAGCCGATGAGCCGGAAAGAGATGGAAGAGGCGGCTGATAAATATATTAAATTACTCCAGATTAAGACGGCAAGCCGGGAGACACCAATTAAGAGCCTGTCAGGAGGTAACCAGCAGAAAGTGATTATCGGCAGATGGCTTCTGACAAATCCGGAATACCTGATCTTGGATGAGCCTACCAGAGGTATTGATATTGGAACGAAAACAGAGATTCAGAAATTAGTGCTTGATTTGGCTGCCCAGGGGATGACTGTGACCTTTATTTCTTCTGAGATAGAAGAAATGCTCCGTACCTGTTCACGTATGGCAATCCTGCGTGATGGAAAAAAGGTTGGAGAGCTGGAAGGCAGCGAACTGTCACAGGATGGCATTATGAAAGCAATTGCTGGAGGTGAACATGAGAATGAATAAGAGATTTGATATAAAAAAGATTACGGGCATGCGTCTGTTTATGCCGCTTGTATGCCTGCTGGCAGTATTATTGATTAATGTCATAACGACACCGGGATTTTTTAAAATATCCGTGAATAATGGCGTTTTGTATGGCTATATCATTGATGTTATTAACCGTGCATCAGAACTTGTCGTACTTGCAGTTGGCATGACACTTGTAACAGCAGCTTCCGGCGGGCAGGATATTAGTGTAGGTGCAGTTATGGCTGTGGCAGCGGCAATTTGCTGTCAGATACTGTCAGGCGGCGATGTATCTACAAATTCATTCCAGAACCCATTTGTACTTGCAGCTATTGTATCACTTCTCGGAGCAGCACTGTGCGGTGCATTTAATGGATTTCTTGTTGCAAGGCTGAATATACAGCCTATGGTTGCAACATTGATTCTTTTTACAGCAGGCCGCGGGATTGCACAGCTGATTACAAAGGGGCAGATTACATATGTTCGTGTGGAAAGTTACAAGTTATTGGGAGGCTATATTGGAAAATGCCCAATCCCAACGCCAATATTTGCCGCGGTTATTGTCATCGGTATTATACATTTTATATTGAAAAAGACAGCTCTTGGCTTATACATAGAGAGTGTAGGCATCAATGCGACAGCATCAAGGCTGGTGGGACTGAATTCTACTATGATTAAATTCCTGACCTATGTTATCTGCGGATTCATGGCAGGAATTGCAGGGCTGATTGCATCAAGCCGTATTTATTCCGCGGATGCCAACAATATAGGGCTCAATCTGGAAATGGATGCTATCCTGGCAGTTGCCCTTGGCGGTAATGTACTTGGAGGCGGAAAGTTCAGCCTGATGGGATCTGTCATCGGTGCATATACAATTCAGGCATTGACCACCACGCTTTATGCAATGAATGTATCTGCCGACCAGCTTCCGGTTTATAAAGCAATTGTAGTTGTTGTTATTGTAACATTGCAGAGTCCGGTCTTTAAAAAGGCTGTTGCAAACTTGAAGATAAAACGCAGCACAAAAAAACTTGCGGCGGAAGGAGGTAACCAATAATGAATAAGTTGAAAAACAGAACGAAATTAAATGGAAGCAGTTACCTGCTTATGATTACGGTCCTTCTTTTTATTGTAATGTATACGGCGGGAATGATTGCATTTAGCGGAAAGGGATTTGCAAAGCCTCAGATGTTCCTGAACCTGTTTATTTCCAATGCCGGGCTTCTGGTAATTGCCATGGGACAGACAATCGTTATGATTACGGCGGGAATTGATATTTCTGTGGGTTCTGTGACTGCACTTGTGTGTATGGTCGTTGCCAATCAGATGGAAAACCATGGCGCAAATGCTTATGTGGCAGTGGCAATGGCCCTGGGGATTGGGCTGGCATTTGGCCTTGTGCAGGGATTCTTAGTTGCCTATCTGGATATCCAGCCATTTATTGTAACATTAGCGGGAATGTTCTTCGGAAGAGGAATGACCTCTATGATTAGTACAGAGATGATCTCTATCAAGAATGAAACATTTTTAAAATGGGCTAACTATAAGATTTACCTTCCAATTGGCTCTTATAGTAAGCGGGGAAATTTCCTGCCGGCCTATATCTATCCCACGGTTGTGATTGCATTGATTGTGCTTGTAGTGATTATCGCAGTTATGAAATATACAAAGTTTGGCCGTTCTGTTTATGCTATTGGAGGGAATGCACAGAGCGCAATGATGATGGGGCTGAATGTCAGGAAGACAAAATTGAAAGCTTATCTGCTGGATGGATTTTTAGCGGGGCTTGGAGGCTACTTATTCTGTCTGAATAGCTGCTCCGGATTCGTAGAGCAGGCAAAGGGGCTGGAAATGGATGCGATTTCATCGGCCGTTATTGGCGGTACACTGCTCAGCGGCGGTGTGGGTGCACCGTTTGGGACGTTGTTTGGAGTGTTGATTAAGGGGACTATATCGAGTCTGATTACCACACAAGGAACACTGTCAAGCTGGTGGGTTAGGATTACATTGTCAGCACTGTTGTGTTTCTTTATCGTGCTGCAATCAGTATTCGCAAGTATGAAGAAAAAGAAATAAAGGCCGGCATAATAAAAGGTCTCCTAGGATTATTGATTTTATCATAGAAGACCTTTTTAATTTTTATCTACGCTGTTTCCGCGCTTTTTTCTTCCGGCAGCGGTTTTTTCAATATTTTCAGCATCAAGGCTGTTACGATTGAACCAGCCAGAATAGCTATTACGAACCAAATCCTGTTTCCGACAACTGGGAGTACGATAAATCCACCATGGGGAACGGGGCAGGTAACAGACCCAATTGTTCCTATAATGGCACCGACCACATTTCCGATAATGGTTGCGGGATAAACCGCCTTCGGATCTTTCAGTGCGTAAGGAATTGCACCTTCCGTAATTCCCAGGCATCCCATGATGCCGACAGCAACACCATTTTCTCTTTCTTCAGGAGTATATTTGTTCTTTGCAATAAATGTGGAAAGGAAAATTCCAATCGGAGGTACTGCAACTAAGATTCTGAATATACCATTCGGTCCCATAACTCCTTCATTAATCAGAGCAAGTGTAAACATGGAAACTGCTTTTGTCACAGGTCCGCCAAAATCAATCTCTGCAAAGATTCCCATAAAGACTGCCATTCCATAGGAACTTGTCCCATTTAGATTGGTCATAAAATCAGTCAATGCTGTCATTAAGAAGGAAATCGGGATTGCTATGATGAAATAGTAAGCAAAACCTATAACAAGTACTGTAGTAACCGGAATGACAATGATTGGCATGATAGAACGGAACGCTTTCCCAACATTCAGCCCCTTCATCCACTTGACCATATATCCTGCAAGAAGACCCAGCAATAAGGCTCCGAGAAAACCGGACTTTACTTCATTTCCATTGATTACGATTGCACTGTTGGCAATATATCCAAGAATAAATCCTGGAGTCAGACCCGGTTTACCGGAAACGGAATATGCAATGTAGCCGGAGAATACCGGAATCATTAAAGTCATACCCGCTTTTCCTAATTGGTTCAAATATGTCATCAATGCACCATTGGGCACCAGCCCGGTTTCTGTCTGCTGCGCTCCCAGCAACGAAATTGCCAGAAGTACCCCTCCTGCAACTACAATAGGCATCATGAAGGAGACACCGCTAAGCAGATGCTTTTGTAATTCCTTTAAAAACTTTTTCATCTATTTTCCCTCCGCCAAAGCTACTGCACGATCTACTAACTGTGCAACCTTTGAGATTGCTTCATCAACATCTGTATTGATAATAGGTTTTCCTTCAAATCGTTCTTCTCCCTCAATTACAACACTGACTGCAAGAATGACTACGTCTGCACTGGCTACATCTTCCTCAGTCAGTTCATTCTCTATTCCAAGTCCACCCTGAGTCTCAATCTTTACCTCAAAACCTCTTTTTTTGCATTCCCGTTCTAAGCACTCCTGCGCCATATATGTATGCGCGATTCCTGTTGGGCAAGCTGTAATTCCAATAATTTTCATAATATTTACCTCACTTTTTCATTAATATCGTTCATTAATTTGTAAATTTCTTCACTGGATTCTGCCGTTCCCAATTCTTCTCTGAAATTGTCATCTATCAGCTTTTTGCTGATTTCAGATAGAAATTGTAAATGTAAATTCCCGGCACTGGCCTCCGGTACGCCAATCAAAAATACCAGATTAACTAAGTTTTCACTTCTGACATCCCATGAAAACTCTTCTTTTGTTCTTAAAAATGCGACAAATGGCTCTTTCACTCCATCACTTTTTCCGTGTGGTATTGCTACTTGAAAGCCTACAGATGTAGGCATTGTTTCTTCCCGGGCTTCTACTGCCTTTTGGTATGTCTCTTTATCATTTAAAAGACCCAGCGCATCTGCCCTATCAATAATCAGGCGTAATGCAGAATCTCTATCAGTAACATCACTATCTAAAAATATTAGCTCTTTCTTAATCAACGTTTATTCCTCCGGCTATATGTGTAATTAGTTCTTCCTTTGTTTTAGCAGCGGAAAGCTTTTCTATAATTTCTTTTGATTTTATCATGGAGAAACCATTTTCAAGCACCTTCTTAGTATTTTTCATATCTTTTTCTGAAAGTGCGAAAAATACAATTACCTTCACTTTGTACTTGGTCCATTTTATCGGCTCATCGTTCACCCAGACGGCCAGACAGGTCTGCTTTACCGTTGACACCGCCCCGTGAGGGAGGGCGCCGCCGAATGCATTGTCGGTTCCGCCTTCGTTCTCTCTTTCAAAAATAGATACCTGAAAACCACTTTCTACCATACCGTCCTGTTCTAATTTTTTGCAGACGGTTTGAATTACTTCTTCCTGCGTGCACTTCCCTTTATGGAAGAAGATATGTTCCCTGCTTAGATATTTTTCTAACTCTTTATTCTTAAAGTTCTGTCCGCTTTCTACAGGAAGCGGTAATTTGCTTTTGTATACTTTTTCAATTTGCTCCAGGTCCTTCTTATTTAGAAGCATTGAAACAACTACAACCAATACATCTTTCACATTTAGCGGTACTGTAGATACGATAAAATCTATATTAGAATATTCAAATGTCTCCACTTCCTCTAACGAAGCAACCTCAATGATATCCAGCGGCGGGAGCACTCCCCTGATTCTGTTTGCAATTAATGTAGAAGTTGCAATTCCGTTTGGGCAGACAACGAGGATTCGTTTGCTCTTCTTTTGTTTTTCCAAAGCATTTTGAAAATGCAGCATTAGAAATCCAACTTCATCTTCAGTCATGGCGATGTTCAGCTCTTTGGTCAGAGAATCCACAACTAACCATGTCAATTCAAACATCAGGCGGAATTCCTTTTTGATTTCATCCAGCATAGGATTCTCGACATAAATGTTATTTGTCAGCCGATGAATCATAGGAATCAGGTGAAGACAGATGTTCTCGTATAGTTCATTGTCATTTCGCAGGTCCACATTAGCACAGCTTGACATCCGGTCTATCATGTCTCTCACGATTTTTTCAAACCGCGAGCCCAAATTAGTAGCCGTTGTTTTGAAAGTGATCCGGTTTGCTTTTAAATATATAGACAGAAAATAAATATCGCTGGTTTCAAATGTAATATCCTGATTTTTCGTAACGAGTTCCAGAAGATCTTTGGCAATTGTATAGCACATCAGGGTCATGATTTGGTCAGAATAAAATTCATTGTGTTCCATGATGTGATGATGATGCTCACTCAGCCGCTGCACTAAAACAAGAAGTACGTTAAATACATTTGAGAGATAGTAATCCGCTACATAATAAATATTGTATTCCCGCAGAGAACTAGTGATATGGTAACAGGCCTCAACCAGCTCGGGATTATAAAATTCGCACAATAGATCGCGCCCTTTTTCTTCGCGGAAACTTAAACCTGCATTTTTCAGCAGATATTCATTACAGGAAATCATCGTTTTCTGCCACTGTGCCTCGCTTCCTTGAAGCAGAGTCCCGTTTTCGGCTCCAATAAGTTCCGCGCAGGAATCATTCAAAATATATTTTTTGATATGGTTTACATCTGCAATAATTGAGCTGGGGCTGACCATAAACCTTTCGGAAAATGACTGGTACGTAATTGTTTTTCCCAGAAACAGCAGTTCCTTTATTAACTGCTTCCTGCGGTACTCAGGGCTGAAAGGGTCCAGATCTGCTGATTCCTGTTCAAATGCTGCAGAACGTAAACGGATTCCCACACCAGGCTTTTTCTCAAAAGAGATCCCTTTTGATTCCAGCCGCTGCAGGTCGCTGTGTATTGTCCGTTTTGAAACCTGAAGTTCCTTAGACAGATACTCAACTGTCATATACCCGGATGTATATTTGAACATTTCTAAAAGCTTTTTTTGCCTCAATGCAACTTTCACTAAAACTGCCTCCTGCTTATGTTACTCATACTTATTGAACTACTAATGTTCAATAAGGTAGGCTTGGTTTTTTCACGCCTTAGTCACATGGATGTTTCCATATGCTGGACCTAGGGTGAGCTGGATGATTAATCACATCTTAATTGCTCCTCAAATCGAGCAAGACTTTCCATCAGGTTCTCTTTGTTTAAAGAAACAATGTCTTCTTTCTTAAAAAGTCCTCCGGCTGTCCCTACATACTGATAACCGGATTCCAATGCCTCTTTTACATTGTCCCGGCTAATTCCGCCGACAGCCATAAGCGGCAGGTCACCCATAGGTTCACACACCTTTTTTGCGTAACTCAGGCTTACCTCATTCGCGGGGAATACTTTTACAATATCTGCCCCATCTGTAAAGGATTCTGCAATTTCAGATGGTGTAAATGCCCCCGGAACAGATATAATGCCATTTGTTTTACAGTAGTATAGCATGTCCTTTGTCATCATTCGAGGGGACAGTACAAATTTGGCTCCCGCTTCGACTGCTTTTAGCAGCTCATCATAAGTCTGGACTGTTCCTGCTCCAATATTGAGCCTGCCTTGAAATTCATCTGCGATTTTTTTGATGGTTTCATATGCACCTTCTGTATTCAAAGTGATTTCCATATTGCAGATATATTTGCTGTCCAGTAATACTTCTGCCACACATCGTACCTGTTCATAGGTATAACCTCGCAGGATCATTGTGACTGGTGATAGTCTCATCTTCTTACCTCCTTTTGTTCGTACTTCTTGAACTACTAATGTTCAAGAAGGTATACTTATTGAACTACTAACGTTCAATATGGTATGAGTTCATGTTACCACGGCAAAGGAATTAGGAAAATCTCATCTTTCTGCAACATCATTGTTGCAAGATGTGGGCATATTTTACAAATAATCCGCGCAATATTAATAATGATTGATAGTTTTTCACAATGTATTTCTAAATATTCGCTTTTTTACTTACAGGGAATAAAAAATGCGTATAATAGGTGGGGAAAACAGCGGCAAAAACGGCTGTTGTGGAATAGTGCAGCATTCTGTAAATAAAGGGCACTTCCGTTGAGTGGGAAGTGCCCTTTTTCTGTCAGAAGCCGGTTTGGAGTTTTTGTGAAAGTTCGCCGTAAACAAACTCAGCAAAAGATTTTTCATCCTGGGGCAGGATTACATCAGCATATTCCATAACTGCCTCTGCCGTTGGTTTTATGACAGAGGCTGTGCTGCTCTGAATCATAACGAAGAAAGCCGGTTTTGATACCAGGCGTGCGCTGTTGGACTCACATAGAATCAGTGCATCTTCCGGCACAAGCTTCAGTGCATCTTCCAGGGCTTCTTTTATATTTTCTTTAAAGGCCCGGATTAGATAAACTTTTTGAGCTCCGGCCTTTTTCAGCAGCATTGTATCTTTTGTACCAGTTCCGTTCTCTTCCCTTATATCAAAGCAGCCTTTCAGACCCTTGCAGATTCCGCAGCCCTGCCCTCCCCTGGGACATATGTCACCATGATTTCTTATAGAAATCAACTTGAATGCGACAATCGGCATTTTATCTTTAAAGGCATCAATAATCTGAATAGCCAATGTTGTTTTGCCGCTGTTTCGACCTGTGGCTCCAATCAGTACCATATGTTTCACTTGCAAAAGCTCTGTATTTTCTATATTTGTCTCTATATTCATATATACTCCTGTCCTGTGAATTCACCATATTGTTTTAATAAAAATAACATTTTTTGCTTTACAATAAACTTATCTTTATGAAATTTTTATAAAAAAACTGGCTTGGAATAAAAAATTTCTTTTATTATAACGCTTTCCGAGCTGAGTTTCAACATGGGGAAAATCCGGAAAACCCTTAAAAAACGTGATTTCTTTAACAAGACTTTTGCTCCTAGATTAGTATAGTAGTTCCTTTTAGGCAGTGAGTGAGAGTATATTAGTTTAAAAAGCTTAAGCAGAAACATAATGAACAATAATTTCGTTAGAAAACTACTTATATTGTCTGAAAATTATAAAGTTAATGTGAAAGAAGATTGAGAAAAATGTAACAAGAAAAAAGCTACATTCCTTATAATTGTGCATTATAAATAAAATAAAAATATATAAGCGCGATTATTTATTAAAAGTTGACATGTTTTAAATGAGATGATATCATAAGAAATAATCTAAAAATTTTTTAGCTTGAGAGCTTATAACCTAAAAAATTTTTAGGTTGTCGTTACCGGTGGAGTTCACAAAAAATACGATTGGAGATTTTCTTCAAAGATGAGTGAAAAAATCAAAAATGTAACAGCCGCCGTTTTATGCGGCGGAAAAAGCAGGAGAATGGGTTTTGATAAGGCATTTCTGATGGATGAGGAGCAGTATTTGCTGCTGCAGACAGTCAGAGAACTGCAAATTCTGTTTGAACAAGTCGTTCTGGTCAGCAATACTAAGGCCAAGTTTGAAGACCGGACGGGTTTCAGGGAGATTCCCATTTTAGAGGACTTTTATATTGAAAAGGGTCCTATAGGCGGAATAAGTACTGCGCTGCAGGAGGTTCAAACGGAATATATTTTTGCTATGGCTTGTGATATGCCTTTACCGGATGTCAGTCTTATAGGGCGGATGTACCGGAAACTTGGGCGGAAACAGGTTTTAGTGTGCAGTCATGAGGGGAAATTGGAACCTTTGTTTGCTTTTTACCATAAATCCTGCCTGCCTGCTTTTGAGGAACAGATTCGAAAGAATGAACTAAGGCCCCGCAGTGCATTTTCTTCTCTGGAAGTTGAAATGTATCATTTAAGTGGCGAGGAGAAAAGAAGTATCGTGAATCTGAATACACCGGGAGATGTTCAGAAGTGGAATGAAAAAACGGCAAAAAATGAAAGAGATTAGTTAGATGGGAGGCCAAACATATGGGATTTTTTAGTCAGACAGAAGTTGTAGATATTTTAGGGGATAAAGCGAAAGCAAAGAAAGAGTTATCTTTTATAAAATTATTTTTACTTTCTATTTTGGGTGGCGCATTTATTGCATTGGGTTTTTTAGCTTGTATACGAGGTTCAGGAACTATACCTGCCGAGTGGGGAAGTTTCGGAACTTTAATAGGAGGCTGCCTTTTCCCCATAGGGCTTATAGGAATCGTGCTGGTAGGAGGAGAGCTGGCTACCGGTAACATGATGACTATGGCTATTGGAATGTTTCAGAAAAAAATTTCTTTTATAGATCTGATTTATAACTGGGTTATGGTTATGTTGGGAAATATGGTGGGATGTATTCTTGTTGCTTATCTCTGGGGGCACGTTGTAGGTATGACAGAAGGTGCTTTTCTCGATAAAACTATGGCTATTGCAAGCGCACGTATCGGTGATGCGCCATTGGTGGCATTTATTTCTGCCATAGGCTGCAATATTTTTGTCTGCATGGGGGTATGGCTTGCTACAAGTGCTAAGGATTATCCGGGAAAGATTCTGGGAGCCTGGTTCCCGGTTATGATTTTTGTAGTAATCGGATTCCAGCACGTTGTGGCAAATGCTTTCGTTATTCCGGCAGCAATCTTCTCAGGAGAGTCTGCTATCACATGGTGGGCTTACTTGCAGAATACAGTGATTGTTTTTCTCGGAAATGCTGTGGGAGGAGCTTTGGCATTTGGTTTGCCCTGTTTTTTGATGTATGGCAGGAAAGAGAGCACTGATACTGAAAAGGTGCTTTCCAAAGCTGCAAATGCTGCATCGGAGAATTAAGAAGTAATGACAGGTAAGAACAAAGTATAGAAAGGATCATTACGATGGATATAAGAGAAAGAAATGAAAAGCTTAGAATTATTCATCAGGATGGAGGAGAGCAGGAAAACATCCTGGAGATTTTAATTGATCTTCAATTCGCTTCGGAGGAAGGATATATCGACGAGGAGACTGCAGCACTGGTAGCACAGGAGTTACATATGACGGAAACCAGGGTCTATGAAATTGTAAGTTATTATGCAATGTTAAAGGAAAAGCCACAGGCAAAATTTGTCCTGAAAGTCTGCAACAGTTCACCCTGTCATTTCTCCCGCTCGGAAGAGGTTATTTTATCTCTGGAGAAAAAGCTTGGTGTACCTATAGGAAAGACCACGGATGACGGTCTTTTCGCTTACCACTACATTCCTTGTGTAGGAGCTTGTGATATCGGGCCTGTAGTTAAGATCAAGGACACCGTATTTGGCAGTCTCGACGATGATAAAATATCATCTCTGATTGATGATCTGCGAAACGGCGAAGTGGTTGTATAGGCGAAAGGAGAGAAATAAAAATGGCATTGAAAGAACCAGTCCTTTTAAAACGAGTGGGAAAAATGACAGACCCCACCTCTGTTGAGGAATTTACGAAATATGGCGGTTTTGACGCATTGAAGAAAGCCGTAATTATGGATAAAGAGACGATTTTGGATGAACTGGATACGGCACAGCTCCGGGGGAGAGGGGGTGCCGCCTATCCCCTGGGACGGAAATGGCGCCATCTATATGGAAGCCAGAATACGCCCAAGTACATAGTCTGCAACGCGGACGAAGGGGAACCAGGAACTTTTAAGGATAAGATGCTTTTGGAAAAAGACCCTCTCAGTGTGATTGAGGGTATGGTAATCGCAGGTTATGTGTTTGGCTCAAACCACGGCTACATCTATATCAGAGGAGAGTACCGCCATATTCAGGCAGTATTTCATCAGGCGGTAAGGAATGCCCGGGCAGCAGGATACCTTGGGAAAAATATTATGGGGATTGAAGGATTTGACTATGATCTTCATATTATTTCCGGCGGCGGCGCTTATGTCTGTGGTGAGAACTCCGCACTCCTCAATTCTGTTGAGGGAAAAACAGGACGTCCCAGGGTAAAACCTCCCCATTTGGCAGATGTTGGACTTTACTTGAAACCTACGCTGGTGAATAACGTGGAATCCTTCGCATGCGTTTCGGCAGTTATCAATATGGGCGGGGAAGCGTTTTTAAATCTGGGAACAAAAGACGGAGGCGGAACAAAGCTCATCTGTCTGTCCGGACATATTAAAAACCCTGGTGTCTATGAAGTTGAACTTGGCATGCCTCTTGACGAAATACTTTACAGTGAAGAATATGGCGGGGGGACCTCCACAGGAAGGCCTATTAAGTTTATTCATTTCGGAGGACAGTCAGGTCCTATCGGGACGAGTGAGCAGATTAAAGACCGGCTGTATGACTACGGGGATTTCTGGTATAACAAGCTCGCAATAGGCTCAGGAGCTATTGTGGTAATGGATACCAGCGTAAATGCTATAGATTATATGACCAGTGTTATGGAATTTTTTGTGCATGAGTCCTGTGGAAAGTGTACTCCGTGCAGGCTTGGCACCACCCGGCTTTTGGAGTTATTTAAAAAATTTCAGCGCCATGGAGGGAAACAGGGCGATATTGAAAAGCTTGAAAAAATGCTGGAACACATTACGAATCTCTCCGCCTGCGGCCTGGGACAATCGGTATCTGTTTCCGCCAGATCTGCTTTAGCAGGTTATAGGGAAGAATTCGAAGCTTGTATCAACTAAGCTGTTACTGATGATACCGTGTGTTTTTGAATACAGAGTATGTGCGGCAGATATAAGGCTCGTCTAAAGCGGGACTGAGAAAGGAGGAAGCGGATTGATTGAATTAGAAGAGGCCCTTGACCTGTTGGTGAACAGCGTAAAGACAAACACAAAAACAGAAAAGCTGGATATTTTATCTGCCTTTGGAAGAATCTGCGCAAAAGATGTGACAGCTGGAATTCCTGTTCCTCATTTTCCAAAATCAGCAATGGACGGATATGCGGTCAGAAGCCAGGATACAAAGGGGGCTTCAATGGAAAATGCGATTTGCTTTCAGATAGCCGGTGAAATATGTGCAGGGGATTATCTTTCTCCGGCAGCAGAACCCTTCACGGCAGTACGGGTCATGACCGGGGGTATAGTGCCGGATGGCTATGACTGTGTGATACGCCAGGAAGATACAGACTATGGGCAGGAACAGGCAGAGGTATATGTGGAAGCAAAGCCCTGGGAGAACTATTGCCGGATTGGAGAGGATATTGAGGCCGGAAGGCACATCATATCCAGAGGAACCCGTTTGAGATCGGGGCATATCGGTATTTTAGCCAGTTTAGGAATTGCGGAAGTTATGGTGTTCAAAACCCCAAAAGTCGGCATCATTTCCACCGGAAATGAACTGGTGCCTCTTAACCGGCCGATCGGAAAAGTCGGAGTATACCCAAGCAGTGCCTATACGATTGCTGCCAGATTGAAAGCGAAGGGCATTGAGGTACCTTTTATGGAAATCTGTGCTGATGATTCCAAAATATTTTCAGATATGCTGGATGAGAAAATCAATCAGGCAGACCTGATTATTACTACAGGGGCAATCTCTGTAGGAAAAAAAGACTTTCTGCCGGAAGCATTGGAAAAAATGGGAGCAGAAAGACTTTTTCAAAGAGTAAATATGCGTCCCGGGACACCTGTTATGGCGTCCAGATACAAAGAAAAGATAATACTTAGCTTATCAGGTTATCCCTTTGCGGCCATGGTTAATTTTCAGATGTTTTTCTGGCCGGTTCTGGCCAGACTGGTGGGAGATGATTCTCTCTCATGGAAAAAAACGAAGAATGTCGTGGCAGAGGGAAGTATTAAAGTTTCCAAAAAGAGACGGTTTCTCCAGGCGTTTACTGATGAGGACGGGGTTCATATATATGACCGGAACCAGCATTCCTCCGTTTTGTCCGAGATTATTCATTCAAACTGTATTATTGACCAGAAGCAGGGAACGGGTATTTCACCCGGTGATACAGTCGATATAATCTATTGGAGTGAAGAATAGACGAAGGAAGACACATATTACTAACATTTAATGATGAAACAATAAGATGAACATAAATAAGATTAATTCAGAAAGGAAGTATGTTTAGATGGTTACAGATTCTGCTATCAAAACGGTTACACTTACCATAGATAATAAGTCTTGTATTGTACCAAAAGGCACAACGATTTTAAAAGCGGCCCAAAGCATAGGCATTGATATCCCTACGCTTTGTTACATGAAGGAACTTGTCCCGGACGGCTCTTGCCGTATATGTGTGGTAGAGATAGAGGGAGGGCGGAAAGGTGGTCTTGTCCCGTCCTGTGCCGAGCATTGTGCCGAAGGCATGGTCGTTTATACCCGCTCCCAGCGGGTTGTAGAAGCACGTAAATTTATACTGGATCTGCTTCTTAGCGACCACACTCTGGAATGTTTTTCCTGTGCACGCAATGGAAGCTGTAAACTACAGGAATATTGCCTTGAATATGGCGTTGAGAGAACCAGTTTTAGAATAGGCAAGCGTACACCATTTGGAAAAGGAGACACCAGCAACCGCTTTTTCGAGTTCCGGCCTGATAAATGTATTATGTGCCGGAGATGTGCACATGTATGTGAAAAGCTGCAGGGGCGTGATGTACTTAGTATAGCCGGGCGGGGCTTCGATACCCATATCTCTACATGTTATGATATTGCACGCACTGATCCGACCTGTGAATCCTGTGGAAACTGTGTCTCTGCATGTCCTACAGGAGCCCTTTCTTCCTACGACCAGAAAAGAAATTACCGCTCCTATGAGGTGGCTTCGACACAGACTACCTGTCCGCATTGTGCGGTAGGCTGCCAGTTCAATCTTCTGACGAAGAATGGCAAGATAGTTGGAGTCGACCCTGTGGATGGTCCGACAAACAAAGGATTGCTTTGTGTGAAAGGAAAATACGGTTCTTATAAATTTGTTCATTCAGGTGACAGGCTGACAACTCCTCTGATAAAGAAGGACGGAAAATTTGAACCGGCCACATGGGAAGAGGCATTAGGCCTTATTGTAAATAAACTTACTCAGATTAAGAAAAAAGAAGGAGCAGATGCAATTGCAGGTTTCTCCTGTTCCCGCTCAACAAATGAGGACAACTATATGTTCCAGAAAATGATGCGGGCAGCGGTAGGAACCAATAACGTAGACAATTGCGCCCGCGTTTGACACAGCCCTTCAGTTGCAGGTCTTGCAACTACGTTGGGTTCGGGTGCCATGACAAACCCGTTTGATGACATTACTGCTCCTGATGTGGATGTCATTATGCTTGTAGGTTCCAACCCGGAGGAAGCACATCCGGTACTGGGAACCAAAATCCGCCGCGCGGTGCGCGAGGGATGTAAATTAATCGTCGTTGATCCCAGGAAGATTGACCTGGCTAAAAACGCTGAGATTCACCTTCAGTTGAAACCAGGAACAAATGTGGCCTTTGCCAATGGCATGATGCATATTATTCTGGAGGAAGGTCTGGAGGATGCAGAATTTATCAAATCCCGTACAGAGGGATTTGAAGAACTTAGAGAAATTGTGAAAGACTACACACCTGAAAAGGTGGCGGAAGTTTGCAATATTGATGCCGGGGAGCTTCGCAAAGCGGCACGTTTGTATGCCAAAGCAAAGAAAGCTCCTATCATGTACTGTCTGGGAGTTACAGAACACTCTACTGGTACCGAGGGGGTAATGAGTTTGTCCAATCTGGCAATGATGGTAGGTAAGATCGGACGTTCCGGATGTGGAATCAACCCCATACGGGGACAGAATAATGTGCAGGGTGCCTGTGATATGGGATGCCTGCCGGGAGACTTCCCCGGTTACCAAAAAGTGAAAAATGAAGATGCGCTGAAGAAATTCTCTGAGCACTGGGGAGTACCACTTAACCCTGCAGTTGGTATTACAGCTACCCGGATGCCCGGTGCGGTAGCAGAGGGCAAGGTGAAGGCGCTGTACATTTTCGGAGAAGACCCCATGCGCACCGACCCAGATATCGGCCATATTAAAAAGATGCTCACAGGCTTAGAATTCCTTGTAGTTCAGGAATTGTTCATGACAAAAACAGCCGAACTTGCAGATGTAGTTCTTCCGGGTGTATCCTATGCAGAAAAAGAAGGAACATTTACTAATTCCGAGAGACGGGTGCAGCGTGTCCGTAAAGCAGTGGAGCTTAATCTGGGAATGAGGCCGGATGTGGAAATATTCTACGACATTATGAATCGTCTGGGATATCCTCAGCCAAGACTTAGTGCCAGTGAAATTATGGATGAAATTTCAGAACTCGTACCTTCTTTCCGTGGTATAAACTATGCCCGCCTTGATGCAGGAGAAAGTCTGCACTGGCCGTGTATGGATGAAAAGGATATGGGTAAAGCTATTCTACATGTTGGAAAGTTTACCAGAGGGCTTGGATATTTCTATCCCGCACAGTATAAGCCATCAGCGGAACTTCCAGATGAAGAATATCCATTTCTTATGATTACAGGGCGTATGCTGTACCACTACAATGCCGGTGCTATGACACACCGCACAGAGGGAATCAGTGAACTTCATTCATCCTCTTATATGGAGATACATAAAGGAGATGCTGAGGCTCTCGGAATTAAAAACGGGGACCGTGTAAAAGTAGCTTCCCGCCGAGGTGAAATTGAGACAAGGGCAGTTGTGGGAGATAAGGTAAACTACGGTGAGGTATTTATGACCTTCCATTTTGATGACGGAAACGTCAACCATTTGACAAATGCAGCCATCGACAGTTTCGCAAATGTGCCGGAATATAAAGTCTGCGCAGTACGTATCCGGCGTGCATGATAAATAATTAAATAAGCACAAGCTTTTAACCTTGTGACTTTATACTGCAGATAAAGCTTGCTTTTGAGGTATAGCATTGAATATATAGGAAGGAGTATTCAATGCTATACTTTTGTATTTATGTTTGATACAATTAGCCAATAAACACCCGGATATGAAATGAAAATATAGAGTTAAAAAACAAAATGTGAAATGTGGGTTCAAAGGAGTACAGCATGTGCGGCAGATATTATATAGGGAAGTCTTTGACATATAGGATGGAGGAGATTGTCGGGGAGGCTGACTGCAGGATTGAAGAGGAACAGTTTAACAGAGATGTTTATCCTACAGATTTGGTGCCTGTGATTGTTGCCGGGCAGCAGGGATTAAAACTGACCTGTCAGCGCTGGGGGTATCCGGGGTATCAGGGGAAAGGTGTAGTTTTTAATGCCAGAGCCGAATCGGTTATGGAAAAGAAGATGTTTCATAATGGAATCCGATACAACAGAGCAGTGATTCCTGCGGGCGGATTCTATGAGTGGAATCAAAATAAAGAGAAGATTACATTTTTGCGAAAAGATTCGCCTGTTATATATTTGGCGGGCTTTTACAGCCGGTTTGAAGATGGAGAAAGGTTCGTTATTCTGACAACCGCAGCCAATGAATCCATGGTAAAAACTCATGACAGGATGCCTTTGATTTTGGAGGAAGACCAGCTGGAGGGATGGATTAGAAACAACGGGATGACTGCAGAGATTTTAAGGCAGATTCCGGTCATGCTGGGTAAAGAGGTGGATTATGAACAGCAGACGTTGTTTTAAAAGGAAAAATAAAGCGTTCAATTCTCAATGAGAAAATGAAAATTTTATCTGAAGTTACAGAACATGCCATAGCATATGAAACTGAACCACCTAAAGAATCATTGGAAAAAGAGTAAGGATTCTACCGTTAAAGGTCAAAAAATTACATTTGAGGGTCAGAAGAGTGAAAAAAAGTAATAAATATGTTATAAATAATTTGCTTATACTGTAAAACAGGAGATGAAAGTTTCAAAATCAGCAATTGTTGAGATGATAAGCATCAAACAGTATTTGTTTGATTAGAGGAGTACATATGATTAGAATAGGTATCGTTGATGATGAAGAACCAATGCTGGGGATTGTCCAGTATTATATTGAAAAATCGATAGAGCCTGGGGATAAGGTAGAAGTTTTTACGTTTTTGAATGGGGATATATTTTTAAATGAAGTGAGACGTGGAAGTAAATTTGATATATTATTTACAGACATTCAAATGACAGTGATGGATGGAATGGAGCTAGGAAGAGAGATAAAGCAGCTGCAGCCAGATTTGTATGTTGTGTTTATTACGTCCCACATGGAATATGCGGCGGAAAGTTATGTGATAGAGGCCTATCAATATATTCTGAAACAGGATATGGAATGTAGGCTGCCAATAGTCGTACGGCGGTTGATTAACAAAATCAGCAAAGATGAGGGCGGAGAATATAGATTGGCAGGAACAACCAATATACAGAAGGTTTTTTATCGGGACATCATTTACATTTGTAAAGCGAAAGGCTCTAAGTATATTCAATATTTTACTGTAGATAATGAATACAAAGAACGTGCAACTTTGGAGCAAATATTTCGTGAATTGCACAGTAAGGAATTTATACTGGTAGAACGCAGCTATATTGTAAATATGAAACATATATACAGAATAAGTGGAAATACGATTTATTTAAAAAATGATATTCAGGTTGCAATCAGCAGGGCGAGGCTTTCAGAAGTAAAGAAAAAAATCAACGAGTACTGGGGGCAGTTATGACAGGGAAAATTGTAATTTTACAGGGACTGCAGACTGCGGTAAGTATTTTTGAAATATGGCTGTTATACCAGATTTTGTACAATACTATTATTGAGAAACAGTATCTGAAGAGAAAAGAAATCTGTGTAATATGGGGTAATATTATTATTTTAGGAGTGCTGTCATCAATTAATCGTAATCTTCTCTTTTTTTCTCATAGCATGTTTATAGTGCTTGTTATAATCACGATCTTTTGTATATGGATTATAAAGAGAAAACATTTAGCTTTAATTATGGGGCTTACACTTACATATTATTCTTTTATAGCCCTATTGGATTTTCTGTTTGCTTTTGCAGGAATATCCTTTTTAGGCAGGTTGTTTAACCACACGGTATATTTTCAGGGAATGACTCTAGAAAAGCTTGTTATATACATATGTTCACGTATCATTGCGGGGACCATAGTTATAGCAATTAAAAAGCAGCATCATATTAAAATGCATATTTTAGAATTCCAGAATATTCTCTTGGTGATTAGTATTATGTTCTGTGTATTGGTAAGGCGATATCAGGTGATTTTAGCCGAAATGGTATTTCGTATGAGACAGATGGAAGGGAAAAACACCATAATTTCACTGATGATAATGATTATAATTGTAAGCTTTATTGGAATCTTGCTCGTCAAAAATAAAATAATACAAAAAGAAAATAATTTTCTTATATTACAGGATGAGATGGAACGGCAGAAATATGAAGACTTATCTTTGGCTTTAGAGAAAAACAGAGAATTGGTTCACGACATTAAGAATCATTATCTTGTTTTAAAAGAATATGAAAGTACAGGTGATTATGAAGGTCTAGGTCAGTACTTAGAAGAAATCAGTAAGGATTTTGTAAAAGTGAACTGGCAGGAGCATACAGGTATCCGGATACTTGACTTAATTCTGTGTCAGAAGCGGATAGAGGCAGAGCGAAAACGAATAGACTTTGAGTTATGGACAAAACCATTTTCAGATTTATCTCTTGTTGACAGTGAAATCTGTGCCCTGTTTGGCAATTTGTTGGACAATGCAATTGAAGCATGTGAGCGAATTGATTCAGGAGAGAAAAAAATTAGTATTAGAATTGAAAAACAGAAGTATCTGTTTTTTATAGAGATCTGGAATACTATCAGTAAGGTGCCAAAGAAGAAAGGTGAGGGGTTCCTTTCTTCAAAATCGAACCGTGATATACACGGATATGGGTTAAAAAGTGTCAAACGAATTGTGGATAAATATGATAGCGTTATTTCATACAAAGTGGAAGGGAAAAAGTTTATTGTAAGTGTATCTTTCTTTGATGTGTGAAAACGTTTCATAAATAAGAGGCAGGAGGGATAAAAATGCATTTGGAACAAAATTTAGATTCCGCAGGGGATTTGTTTATGGAGTTGGATGAACAAAATAAAATAATTCCTGATGAGGATAATGTGGAGATGGGAATTTCTCACACCTCAGGGTGCGGCGTGTTTTTAACTATTTATTGTTGTTAGAGTATGTAATACTAACGGGCAGAATGTTGTCAGAAAACATTCTGTCCGTTAGCATTTTATGCTCTAAGATGTAATTTTTAAGTAATATAATGGATCTTTTCATGTGATTTGAGGGGAGGCGGAAATGGATAAGAATAGAAGTTATCTATCAGAGCGGAAATATACAAATAATATAAAGTTACAGCAAAATGGTAAAAGTCAAAAATATGAGTATTGGAAAAAGATATTGGGAGAAAAATCTTTTGCTTATCTGCTAGAGAATGATAGTAATTTTAATGGATTTATAGAGGATAAAGATTTCAGTGAGTCAGGGGATGTAAGGCCTCAATTTTTTCTGAAAAACAGTGCAAAGTGGAAACTGGGAATTAACACATCATTTTATTATGAAAACAGTGAGGGGAAAGTGCTTTTTGAGGAGTTTTATAACGGATATTTACAACACAGTATTGATAAGTTAAAGACAAATTTTAAAGAAAAAGGGGAGTATTTGACAGAAGAAGCCTATTCAGATTTTGCGATACACTTGGCAGAGCAGCTGCAGGATATTTGTCTAAGGACTCTGATTGCGCAACTGCATTTTTATAAGCAGGCTGATAAATTGCGGGGAATAAGCATTGAGGAAGAGTATGATTATTTCTGCCGAAAGTGTATCGGGACGGAATCATTCGTAAAGCATTTGTTTGCAAAGTACCCTGTTTTATACAGATGCATAGAAGATAAAATAAAGCAGATGGTTCATTATTATACGGAAGTAATAAATCACTTTATAGTGGATAGGAACAAAATCCGGAAATATTTATGTGGAGGAAATCCCGTTCATAAGATAATAGGAATTAAGGGGAATTTTTCAGATACACATAATAATGGCAGACATGTTTTGAGAATTCAATTGAATAATAACATGGAAATTTTGTATAAGCCACGCTCTATGGAAAATGAAAAGGTATATCACCAATTATTGGACTGGCTAAGCCAGGAAACAAAAATAATGCAGTATAAGTATCTTTTCATTTCCGGTTCTGATTATAGTTGGAGTTCTCTTGTTGAATATAAATCTTGTAAATCACAGAAACAATTGAAAGATTATTATTTAAGGCTGGGGGTACAATTATTTCTCACTTATTTTTTAGGTACAAAGGATTTGCATTGTGAGAATGTGATTGCTTTTGGAGAATACCCGGTTTTAATTGATTTAGAGCTGCTGGTAAATATTCCGGGCTCTAAAGAGAGAAAGACGGTAAATAAGGAAATATATCATCAGCTTTCACAGTCTGTATTGTATACAGGCCTTTTACCCTTTTATTATTGGAATCAGAATGGCGAGGGAATAAACAGCAGTGCGATAAATGGTCTGAGCGGGCAGCAGTATCCATTTAAAGTGCCTTTTATTGCAAATGAGAAGACGTCTGAGATGCGAGTCGAATATCATTACCCGGTTTCAAAAAATGTACAGAACTTGGCAAAAGTTGATGGAATATTTTATGAGCCGTACTTACATAGAAAAGAACTTCTGGATGGTTTTATAAAAGCGTATCAGCAGGTGGTTTATAATAAAAGTGGATTCCGCAAACTATTAGAAAAATTATGTGTAGTAAAGAGCAGATTTTTGGCGGCAGATACACAGCGGTACAGTATGATACTATCGAGTTCTTATCATCCGAGTTTGTTGATGGATGGAGCGGCTAGAGAAGTTTTCTTATACACTTTATGGAAAGGAAGAAATCAGCAGGATAAGAAGATTATAAAAAGCGAAGTGGAAAGTTTATTAAAAGGAGATATTCCCTACTTTTACTATTATGTAAACGAAAGAAGACTATTAGACAGCCAAGGGGAAATCGACAAAAATTATTTTTCACATACAGCAATAGGAAAATTATATGATAGACTGGATGCTTTAGGTAAGGAAGATATGCAAAAACAAATGGAATATATTGAATTGTCTCTGAATCTGATGCCTGATGGTAAGGAAGGGTACATAAATAGAGTGTATTCTGTGAAAAGAAATACATCAACAGACTGGAATATAGACACAGAGAAAAAAAGTGTACTGATGAGCAGGAAAATGACCTGGGAACGGCAAATCGTAGAACTGACGAGGCGTATTCTAAATAATGCGATCTGGAACCAGTCCGGTACAGAGGTAAGCTGGTTCACAGTACAATTATCTGCATACGGAAAACCAAACTGGGAAGTGAAACCTATGAATTTCTATTTATATGATGGGTTGTCTGGTATGCTGCTGATTATGTATGAATTGAACGGGCGGCAGCAAAATGAAGAAGCTAAAAAAATTTATGAAACGCTGAGAACTATGCTCTTTCATTATACAGATGCGGGAAACAAATCTTTAGCTCACTTGAATTCCAGAAGTACAGGGGCTTATGAGGGGGAAAGCTCTGTAGTATATGCGTATTTACTTCTGTATCAGATAAGCCATGAAGAAATGTATCTAGAATATGCTAAAAAGCACATCCAGATAGTGGAGCAGTTATTAGATGAGGACAGCAGATATGATTTACTTACAGGCAATGCCGGCGCGGCATGGGTCCTTATTTGCTTAAATGAAGTGACAAATGAGAAAAAATATTTGAAGCTGGCGCAGCGGGCGGTAAACCGATTGAAGAGAACAGCGAAAAAGCAGGAGAAGGGGATTGGATGGATTGTTCAGCCAGAAATGCCGGCGATGTCAGGTATGGCTCATGGGAACAGTGGAATTTTAATATCAGTGATTACTTTGTGGAAATTAACCACTGAAGATAAATATGCACAATTGGCTGAGCAGATATGGCTGTATGAAGAGTCTCTTTATCATTCTGAGAATCATAACTGGGAAGATGTTCGTGCAAGAGATGAAAAAGAAAAGGATATAGGTACAGTTGCATGGTGTCATGGAGCGGCAGGGATTTTGCTATCGAGGATACGATGCTATGAGGTAGTAGAGGATTTGGTATGGAAAGAAAGATTTAAAAAGGATATTTTGAGAGCATATAGAATATTAAAAGAATACTGGAGACGTGACAGCTATAGCCTTTGCCATGGAACGTATGGAAATCTGTGGATATTAGAAATTGCGGAGCAGAACATGCTACGGTACGGAATTCTTGAGAGAAACTCGGAGACAGGGCGTCTGGACGAAGAATGGGATATAGAGGGTGCGGTTAAGCTCCTGCCTCAGGAAAGGATGAATCCGGGACTTTTAAATGGATATGGAGGAATTTTATATTATTTGTTGAGGAGATTAAAAAGTAAAGAAGGTTGTTTTGATAATCAGTAAGGGGAAGGGTAAGTATCAGGGCAAATTTTTTTCTAAGCTCCATTCGAGGTCAGAAAAGTGCAGCTTAGGGTCTAGGGCTTGTTTTAAAGCACCATGATGTTATTATGTGATTATAAAAAGTTCATCCAATTAAGGAGGTGGCTATGAAATATTTGGAGAGATTTTTGAGGGTAATATAATTCTGTTAGTTGTAAATATCCGACACTAAAGAATGTTCCCGTCAAAAGACTGGCATAAAGGATTCTAAATGGATTTCACCCCCACTCCGTGGCAGATTGCTGAATGGAAGTTTTATTTCGGATAAAAAGTTTGTGAGTTTTATCATCTGAACCACTACCGCAAAAATATCATTCGGGATATTACACCACAGAAAAGCAGAACTAAAAGTTTTTACAAAGTTCCGGTTTTTGGCTTTCATCCTATATTTCTGACATTTTTGGTGGTACGGAAGAAACATTATTCAGTTCCTTGCAGAGCAGGGGTCTATTAATAAAGAGATATTGAACGATTGTTCGAAAACCAAGATCAGAAAGGGCATTGATGAAACACTTTTTGCAGTAAATAGAGCACTCTCAAGTCATTAGTATACTTATTTGTCGGCATGGTATTGGAGAATCAAGCAAAAGAAGGGATTAAAAAGTGATTGTCGCTTTAGTCCGAAAACTTCTCATAATCATCTATACCAAGCTAAAACAGGAGACTTTATTGATATTATGCCTTTATGAATGCTGAAAACATTTAGTGTCAAAGAACAATGTTTATTACAAGCCATTTATTTTTGTAGCAAAGAATATAAGTAGATATGTAGAGAAACGGCGGAGGCTCATAGAGTTAAGACATAACAATAACGTGGCCAAACGATGTAAAATGCATTTACATATAGCATGCCCGTTGGTTGCAAACAGCAGGCAAATGATAAAACGAAAGGAGAAAAGTATGAAAAAAAAGATTATTGCAATTTTAGGATGTATGTGTGCATGCTTATTAGTGCAAGGAATCCCTGTTATGGCGGCAGAGCAGAATGACAAAGAGGTTGTATACGCAGAGCAGGAAGTAAATTTGGATGAGTATATGCAGGATCAGACTATGCCTGCAGTACCAACTGTGATTTATGGAGTAAAACCAACTTTGGAGAGGGGGAGGCCAAGTTCCCCTAATGCTGACGGAGGATACTTTTGGGTAGAGTGGGGCGCTGAAAGGCATTATTCCCTATTTGACCATTCTTACAAGGTTCATAGAACATCAGCAGGAAATTCAAAGACGACGGTACGTGGTGATTGGACGGCACAAGGATATAGAGCAAGTACATGGTGCTATTCAACTCTCACAGGTAATACTGCGTACTGGGCAACGCAATAATTAAGGAAATATTTACTGATATATAACCGTTAAGTGCAATAAATTTATCTGATGGTTATCTGGTAAGTTGTGGGTTGAATAAGCCCAGTTAAACCTGGGAAATGTAAGAGATATTAGTCATCTACTAGGCAGGCATCAGGTATATGGTAATTGTTACACAGAGAAGTCATCTTTCCCCTTATATATAGGTGTCTAAGCAACTATTTTAAGAAGGAAAGATGATTTCAATGGTGAAGAAAGTTAAGTCATATACAAATGTGAAAAGGATATGTAAAAATTATATACACAAGTTGGTAAGTACGCTACTTAAATTGAATGCATCGGGCTTTATGTAATTGTTGATCTCTTGGGAGGCTGGTAACAAGTGCAGAATCTAGTGATTTGAACGAAATGGTGTCCGACGCTGTGAGAAGTTGGCTCAGTAACAAGGCTTATAATTAAAATGTGAGCCACTTGTTAGATGGGCACAGTGTTTTATAGGGAGAGTTATGAAGAAGTTTATTAGCTTAGCTTTAATATTGATTTTATCAACAATTAGTTTTCAGGGGTTTATTTTTATCAATAATGAAAACTTTGTTGATCGAGTATTTAAAAAAACAAATATTAAATTTAATTTTATCAATAATGAGAATGAAGCATTTGATTTAGAAGAATTTACGAGAAAGCTTTTTGAGTTTTCAAAAAGAAACGAGGTTAACATCTCTCAATATGAGTTTGTTGATGACGCAATATTGAATATTTATTCCACCAAAAGAGAAATAGAATGGAAACCTGTCAATAAGGGAGTGTTGGATCAGGAAACGTATTTGACAAACCATACACGGAATAAGAGTAACCAAGCTGTAAGAATGTATTTTCCAATTACTAATATGGACATAAATATTTATGATTTTAGTAAGGTTAAAAATGTTGGATTAGGGAATGAATTATATATTAATTCTACGGATTCATTAGTTATTAATAAATTTAAAAATGAATTTTCAATGTATGGTATAGAAGGTATAAGTGCCGTAAATATAAATAACTTATTACTAGTTAATAAATATTTTATTAATGGGGTCATATTCTGCTTTTTAATAACTGTTTTATTTATATTTATTTATTTATTTATGCATAATAAAGAAATTATACTTATGAATTTTTGGGGGTATTCATTACTAAAAATGACAAGTAGTTTTTTGAAAAAGTTTTTTGGGATTTTAGGCATAACATTTTCAATAGTAATAACTATAATGATATTAATAATTTCAAAATCTGCAGGAATTAATCAGGTTCCATACTATTTGCTACGTTTTGTATTTATATATTTAACAATTTTGTTATTCATGTTTATGCTTATTATGCTATTTACTAAAGTTATTTTATTTTATAGTAGAAATGTTGAGGGAACTAAAGGGAAAAAAGCATTTTTATATTCTAAATGGATAGTCATAGTTTTAAAAGTTGGGATTTATTTTTTGTTTTTGTCTACGATAGTAACTGCTTATTATAATGGAGAGAGATTGAAAAGCAAAACAGATGAAGGCAGTTACTGGAATAAAATGGAGGATATATATAGAATTCAGTACAGTCAATTAGATGAATCGGTTGACAGTAATTTAAAAGCGGACAATGATTTGAATTCAAGACTGGAAAAATTTTATCAATTATTAGATAATAAAAAAGGAGCATTTCTGATTGATGCAAGAAATTATTATCTCTTAAAGTATGAAAATAATTTGCCCAAGTACGCTTATGAAGTAAATGCTGATGCGTTTTATATGCGGAATGGGAAAAGAATAACAATAAACGAAAATTATCTAAAGTACAATCCTATTATGGATGCTGATGGTAAAGATGTTATAAACTCTGTGTATCATGATGATAAAGTGTTGAATATTCTAGTGCCTATTCAATATAAAAATTACGAAAATCAGATCATTGAAGAATATATTAATGAATTTTATTTTCAAAAAGTGGAAGTTGATAATATTTATAATAGAGAATTAGGATTCCTAGAAAATGAGACAAAAAAAAATGAATTATCAATAAATTTAATATATGTAAAAAGTAACCAGACATATTTTTCATATAATGCATTATTGGGTGATGATAAAAATTTTATTAAAGATCCCATTGTAGTTATATATACTGGTGGAATGAATAAGTCGTATATTGCAGCACTGGTAACGTCGTCACTCTATTTTGAAAATCATTCGGAAGGAAGAGCATATGAAAGTATAGAAGAGTTAATAGCACAAGCGAATGTGCCAGAAATTAGGCAAGTACGTTCAATTTATAGTGAATCAAATAATCAATTAGTAAGCTTAAAATATGAAACAGTACAGTATTATTTGAATTCAATGCTATTATTACTCTTTCTTATGTTTGTTTTAATTCTCTATATGTGGCTATATTATAGTTTAAACACCGTCACTATTGGAATAAAAAGTGTTTTGGGTTATTCGACATTCAAACTATTTTTAGATGCTTTAATATTAAATGTATTATTAGAAATTATGGTGGGTTTGATAATCTATTTTACATGTGGACAACTTCCATTCGTATTTATTGTAGTTGTGGTTATATTATCATTTGAGATAATATTATCGCAAATAATAATTAGAAGATTTAGCAATAAAAGTATAGGAACAATATTAAAAGGAAGGATGTTATGATTAATTTAAAACATATTTATAAAAGCTATGGCAAAAAAAGGGTTCTTTCAGATTTCAATATGAATATTGCAGAAAATGAGTTTGTAGCTATCGCTGGAAAGAGTGGGAGTGGAAAAACAACGCTTATAAATATAATTGGGTGTATTGATAAACCTGATAAAGGAGATGTGGAGATTAATGGAATAATTAATCCCAACCATAGAATGATTTTGAATTTAAGAAGAAATACATTAGGGTATATTTTTCAAAACTATGTTTTGATGGAAGAAGAAACCGTTAAAAAAAATTTGGAGCTTAGTAAGGCATACAATCCCCTTTGGAGTGTTGAAAGAGTGAATGAAATTTTAGAGCTTTTGGAATTAGATAAATTAATATTATCTCAAAAGGTTTATGAACTGAGTGGTGGAGAACAACAAAGAATTGCCCTAGCAAGAGCCTTGTTAAAACCTACAAATATTATTTTAGCCGATGAACCAACAGGAAATCTGGATGAGGAAAATACAGATAGAATTATTAAGATTTTTCAGTATATGCAAGAAAAAGGTAAAACAATAGTATGTGTTACACATAATGAAAGGATTGTTAATTTTGCAGATAGGAAAATTAAATTAGAGCCTTGACGCGACAGTGTAACTGACATCCTTTTTTTCACCAGCCTATAGTAATGAATTGAAGATGGGTTATCTTACAATGGAGAAAATGAAAGAGATGAAGAAGAGGGGGTACCAAAGCTGGTTTTTAGGCTTTGGTACATGTCCCGGGAGGGGGTGCGGAGAGAGTGTGAAAGTTTGGACCTGTTGACAAACTAACAAAATCAGCCTTAGATATGGTAAAATAGAAGTAGAAAACCATGTCAGGAGGCTGATTTTTATGATGGGAAAACAAGATACACAAATACAAATGGTAATTCTTAATCTTGATGCGATGATTCCATCGAATCATCTTCTGAGACAGATAAAAAACACTGTAAACTTTGACTTTATTTATGAAAAAGCAGCTCCCTACTACGCAAGTACTGGCAGGAAGTCTATCGATCCTGTTGTTCTGTTTAAAATGCTGTTAATTGGGTATTTATATGGAATTAAATCGGAACGAAGATTAGAGGAAGAAGTTTCTCTCAATCTTGCTTATCGTTGGTTTTGTGATCTCGATCTGATGCAGCGTGTTCCTGACCACTCAACTATAAGTCAAAACAGAAGACGTAAATTTCATGACAATAAGCTATTTCAAGAACTATTCAACGGTATTATTCTTCAATGTATCAATCTGGGACTTATTAGTGGTGAAGTTGCAGTTGCTGACGGCTCATTTCTCCCTGCTAATGTTTCCTTACAGAGTTCGATTGAATCTGTAGACTTAATAAAACAATCCACGATTCGCTATCTGGATGAGCTGGAAGAAGAGATGTCCTTACTTCCAGGATATCAGAAACCGAAAATAGTCGAAACACAAAAAAGAACGTTAAAAAGCCAAACAGATCCAGACTGTGGATATATCAATCAAAAAAGCAAAAAAGGACTTGGATATTTGACGGAAATGACGATCGATACCGCAAATGGAATTGTAACAGGAGTGGACTGCTATGCGGCAAACCATAGGGAAAGTGATTTGATCTTAAATCACTTAAAAAAACAAAAAGAAGTACTGGGATATGCTCCGGTGAAACTAGCTTTAGATGGAGGATATGATGTTGGTGCAGTGCATAGAGGGTTGGAACTTCTTGGGGTAGATGGGTATACTGCAATTCGTACCTACCAGAATAATGCTCTAAAAAAGGGATTTGAATATGATGCCGAAAACGACTGCTTTGTATGTGAAAAGGACCAAATATTAGCTTTTGAAAAACTGGTGTATAAAAAAGGCAGCATGAATTATTACCGCCTTTATAAACGCATGCGTAAGGATTGCATAGAATGTGAAAGGCTATCTCACTGTCAAATTGATCAAGGCAGTGTGCGGATCAATGCCAGTGGTAACTATCCAGCATTTCATAGAAATAAGCAAAAATACAAAACATCAGAATACTACCGTGTTATGAGGCTGCGAAAAATTTGGGCGGAAGGTACGTTTGCAGTATTAAAGCGTGAACATAAATTAAATAAAATTCAAAAAAGAGGCATTGGGAAGGCAACGGAAGAATGTCTGTTATCAGCTGCGGCATTAAACTTAAAAAGGATGGTAAAGGCTTTATAAATGGCGCTTTACCATCCCTTTTTCTATGTTATAAATTCAGGGAATTAATGCAAAGATATTGGAAAGCATAAATATGGGGTTTGTCAACAGGTCCAAGTTTTTCTGTAAATAAATGATTATAAGAGTCTTCTATGATAAAATAAAAAATCATAGGAGGCTTTTTTATGGCAAAACAAAAGAAACCTGTACACAAAGTACAAATGACGGAAGGAAAACGTAACATCATTCACCAGCTCTTAGAAGAATACGATATCCAAACAGCTGAAGATATCCAGGATGCGCTCAAAGATCTCCTGGGCGGCACCATCAAAGAAATGATGGAAGCTGAGATGGATGATTATCTCGGATACGAAAAATCAGAGCGTTCAGACAACGATGACTATCGTAATGGCTACAAAAGTAAGCAAGTCAACAGCAGTTACGGATCAATGGAAATCGAAGTGCCACAGGACCGAAAATCTGCCTTCAATCCTCAGGTGGTCAAAAAACGCCAGAAAGATATTTCTGACATTGACCAGAAGATCATCTCCATGTATGCAAAAGGAATGACTACCAGGCAGATATCCGAAACCATTGAGGATATCTATGGTTTTGAAACTTCGGAAGGTTTTATATCCGATGTGACCGATAAGATACTCCCTCAGATCGAGGACTGGCAGAGCAGACCCTTAGATGATGTGTACCCAATCCTTTATATTGATGCAATCCACTATTCTGTACGTGATAATGGCGTTATCCGTAAACTGGCTGCTTATGTAATTCTGGGCATCAATACAGAGGGGAAAAAAGAAGTGTTAACCATCAGTGTTGGAGACAATGAAAGTTCAAAGTACTGGCTGTCGGTATTAAATGAACTGAAAAATCGGGGTGTGAAAGATATACTGGTTATCTGTGCAGATGGTCTCTCAGGGATCAAAGAAGCGATTGCCACGGCATTTCCCAAAACAGAATACCAGCGCTGTATTGTCCATCAGGTAAGAAATACGCTGAAGTATGTTCCTGACAAAGACCGGAAGGCCTTTGCTGCGGATTTAAAAATGATCTATCAGGCGTCAGACGAAAAGAAAGCTTTGGCAGCACTGGACCGGGTCACAGAAAAATGGACGCCAAAATACCCGAATTCCATGAAACGCTGGAAGGACAACTGGGATGCGATTTCTCCGATATTCAAGTTTTCAGCGACTGTCCGGAAGGTCATATACACAACCAATGCAATAGAATCGCTGAATTCCACATACCGGAAACTGAATCGTCAGAGGAGCGTGTTTCCAAGCGATACTGCTTTGTTGAAAGCCCTGTATCTGGCAACATTCGAAGCCACCAAAAAGTGGACCACTACAATCCGGAACTGGGCTCAGGTCTATGGTGAACTGAGTATTATGTACGAAGGGCGGCTGCCAGAATAAAAGAAACGACCCATTCAAAACAGGCGGAAATGCGCCTGCTCTTGACATGCCCTTTCGTAGCTGTTATAAATAAAACAAGGGTGAAAAACTGATTTTTCAAGCCTTTCACCCATTCTTATCATAGAAGATTCTTATTTACAGACTTTTCTTCATAGTCCCGGTGCGGACATAAAGTTGGACTTACACTGATAATCCAAGGTTACGTCTATATTCCACTGGGCTCAATCCCCCAAGTGAAATCTTTATTCGTTTTTCGTTGTACCATTTAATGTAACTATCCAGGTCCTGAACGAAATGTTCTATGGAAATGCCAGCCCATGACTTTCCATAGAACATTTCATTTTTTAGTCTACCAAAAAAACCTTCACAAGCAGAGTTATCAGGTGAACAGCCTTTTTTTGACATAGAACGAGGTAAGCCTGCTTTTTCCATCTGCTCAATCCAACCAGGCCATCTATAGTGACAGCCACGGTCAGTATGTATGACCGGCAACTCGCCTGTTCTTAATCCGGAAATTGCCGCATCAAGCATGCTGTTTACAAGTTCTGCCTTAGGACTTGTTCCTATTGTCCAGCTAACTATCAATCCATCAAAACAATCAACCATTGGCGACAAGTATACTTTCCCGGCCGGAAGGGCAAATTCAGTGATATCAGTTAACCATTTTTTGTTCGGAACATCTGTATGAAAATCTCGGGATATGATATTTTTCACTTCCGGACTGATTTCTCCTTGATAAGACTGATATTTTCTTTTATTTACAAAGCGAACAACCAAAGATTCCTCTTTCATAATGGGAGAATCCCAAAGATTGTGTAAACCTCCAAACTGATGTAAGATAATTACAACAGTTTGGAGGTACTTTTATGCCAAAGAGAACAAGAAATGAATCACCACAGAAACAAGCAATGCGGGAAATGATGAAAGACTATCTGAAAAATAATGATGTCAAAGTAAAGGATGGGGCCGATGTCAACTCTGTTATGAGAGATATGATGTCCGTATTGCTGGAAGGAGTTCTAGATGAAGAACTCAATGAGGAATTAGGCTATTCTAAGTATGATTACCGCAATAAGAACACCGATAATAGCAGAAATGGTCATTCTTCTAAAACCATGCATACCACTTATGGTGACATGGATG
>NZ_QGDS01000016.1 GCF_003149105.1 Faecalicatena contorta
CCCTGACCAGTTTTTCACATATTACAAAAGACCCTGTTATTCAGAAATATATTAACGTGCTGGGTGAGGCAGTGGATATGGTAGGAGGACCTCAGATACGCAATATAGGAACCATCGGCGGAAATACCTGTAACGGTGTGACTTCTGCGGATTCGGCGTCTACATTATTTGCCTGGGATGCTGTCATTGAGGTGACAGGACCGGAAGGAGTACGCAGGCTTCCGATTCAGGAATTCTATATCAGAGCCGGGGTGGTGGACTTGAAACCTGCTGAAATACAGACGGCCATTCTGATACCAAGAAAATCCTATGAGGGATATTTTGGACATTATATAAAATATGCCATGAGAGGTGCTATGGATATTGCTACATTGGGGTGTTCTGTCAATGTAAAGCTGTCTGAAAATAAAAGATATCTGGAGGACGTCAGGATTGCATATGGTGTGGCAGGTCCGGTTCCTATGCGTGCAGTACATGCAGAAGCAGCAGGAAAAGGGATGGAAATCAGTGATGAGACCATTGAGAAAGTGGGAGATACAGTTTTAGAAGATGTGACTCCCCGGGATAGCTGGAGGGCAAGCAAGGCATTCAGGGAACATATTGCCAAGGTACTGTGCAAGCGTGCGCTGAGGGAGTCGGTGGAACTTGGCAGCAGATAATAAGTCAAGGTTCAATGATCCGGTGGATTGAGAATGTCTGCCTTAGTTTAAGGAGGTTTGGTTCATGAGTGAAAAGCAATATAAGCTGGTAAAATGTATTATAAATGGCGAAGCAAGGGAGGCCATGGTGGATGTGCGGGCATCTCTCACTGATATGTTAAGGAATGACTACAGACTGACCAGTGTGAAAAAGGGCTGTGAAGTGGGAGAGTGCGGAGCCTGTAATGTTATCATTAACGGAGAGTGTTATAATTCTTGCATTTACCTGGCCATATGGGCAGATGGAAAAGAAATCCGGACAGTGGAGGGCCTGATGGGGCCGGAAGGAGAACTGTCTGACATCCAGCAGGCGTTTATTGACGAAGCAGCAGTACAATGTGGCTTTTGTACGCCGGGGGTCGTTATGAGTGCGGTGGAGATATTAGACTCCGGCGAGGAATATACCAGGGAAGAGCTGCGGAAGCTTCTGGCGGGGCATCTTTGCAGGTGTACCGGATATCAGAATATACTGAATGCGGTTGAGAAAACCATGTACCGGAGGCTAGGAAGGGAATTTCCGGATTACCTTGAAAACAAATAGTGCCCCGGTGCAGGGTGGAAATACATAAAAACCTGCATGGAAAGTCATTTTACTTTTCATGCAGGTTTTTTATAAGAATTATTTAGTTGTTTTCATCAAGTGCCGTTTCCGGTACTGTCTCTTTATCTTTCGGAAGAATGATATTCAACAGTATGGCGACTAATGTGGCAATAACAACCGGTGATTTTCCGAATATAGTAGTGAACCAGGCCGGAAAAGATGCAAGTGAACCACTTGCCTGGGTAACTCCCATTCCTAAAGCAACGCCAAGCCCTACAATGGAAGTATTTCTATAGGACATCTTTTCGCTTGTAATTAACTTCATACCTGTCATAGCAATTGATGCAAATACAGATACAGTTGCTCCGCCGAGAACACAATACGGAATTGTAGTCAGCAGGGATGAGAATTTCGGAATCAGCCCTGCAATCAGAAGGATAACAGCGGCAAGGCCAAGTACACAGCGGTTTACTACTTTTGTTGTAGCTACGATGCCTACATTCTGGCTGTAAGTTGCTGTAGGAAGTCCCCCTAAAAGAGCACCGAAGATATTGGTAATACCATATCCTACGATTCCTCCCTGTAATTCATTATCTGTCGGCATACGGTCAAGGCCTCCGCTTGTTGTGGCGGAAAAGTCTCCGATAGCCTGTACAGAATTAACAACAAATAATAAACCAATTGCGATACTGGAGGAGATTTCAAATTTTACTCCGAAATGCAAAGGTGCTGTAATCTGGAAAACAGATGCCTGAGCAACAGGAGAGAAGTCTACCATACCGAAAAATAGGGCAACAATATAACCGCCGACAATTCCGATCAAAATGGATGCCAGTTTCCAAAGTCCCTTTCCGAAATGATTAAGTACTGTTACAATAATCAGCGTAATAATAGCAACCAGCCAGTTCTGCCATGAACCATAATCTGGTTTTCCTACCCCTCCTGCCATATAATTAATCGCAGTAGGATACAGAGAAAGACCAATGGTAAATACTACAGTTCCTGCAATCAACGGAGGGAAAAACTTGCGAATCTTTTTAATAAATAAACCGACAATGATTGCCGCACAGCCGCCTACAATCTGAGCTCCCAATATAGTAGGAATGTCAAAGCCTTCCGCAATGGCCTGCATACTTGGCAGGTAGGCAAAGCTGATACCCATAATAACCGGAAGACCGGCACCTATACCGAATCCCTTTGTCTTAATAAAGGGAAAAAGCTGAACGAATGTGGAGAGTGCAGATACCACTAACGCTGCCTGAATCAATTTGATACTGTCTGCTTCTGAAAGACCGGCAGTTGCTGCAACAATAATCGCGGGGGTTACAATACCGATAATTGCAGCAACAACGTGCTGAAAAGCAAGTGGGAGAGCCGCGCCCAGGGCGGGCATCCCGTTCATTTCAAATACACTTGCTTGTTTTACTTCTCTTTTCATATATGGCTCCTATCTAGGATCGGCTAATCCGGGTGCCTGTATCCCCTAAAATTCCGTCTTTGGCTTTCTCCAGTAAAGTAATCAGGGCATGACGTCCTGGTGCGGACTCTGCAAATTCTACAGCAGCCTGTACTTTTGGAAGCATGGAGCCGGGGGCAAAATGTCCTTCAGCCATATATTGTTTTGCTTCATCTACTGTGATATTATCCAGCCATTTTTCATCTGGTTTACCGTAATTGATTGCTACTTTTTCAACAGCAGTCAGAATAATCAGAAAATCTGCATCCAATTCACGTGCGAGCAGGCTGCTTGCAAAATCTTTATCGATAACAGCGCTGGCGCCTTTTAAATGATTTCCCTGACGAGTAACGGGAATTCCGCCGCCTCCGCAGGCAATCACTAAATCACCGGATTCTACCATAGTGCGGATAGTACCGATTTCTATGATTTCCTGTGGCTTTGGAGAAGATACTACACGGCGGTAGCCGCGTCCGGAATCCTCTTTCATAATATAATCATATTTTGCAGCCATTTCGTCAGCCTGCTCTTTTGTCATAAAGCGGCCGATTGGCTTGGACGGATTTTGAAATGCCTCGTCATTTTCATCTACACGAACCTGTGTAATCATGGTGGCTACCGGAATGTCTGTAATATTCCGGTCCAAAAGCTCCTCACGCAGGGCATTCTGCAAATCATATCCGATATATGCCTGGCTCATTGCCACACAGACAGACAGAGGCGTATTCGGCTGCTGTGGGTCTTCGTGGGTCAGTGCTATCATAGCGTTATTTACCATTCCAACCTGGGGGCCGTTGCCGTGGGCAACCACGACCTCACAGCCCTCCTCGATCAGGTCTACAATGGCACGGGCAGTAATTTTTACTGCAGTCATCTGCTCAGGCAGGGTGTTGCCGAGGGCATTCCCGCCAAGAGCAATAACAATTCGTTTTTTCTTTGCCATTTTATTTTCCTCCGACATATGCGATAGTTTCTACTTCACACAATACTCCCTTTGGCAGAGCCTTTACAGCAACACAGGAACGTGCCGGTTTTCCAACAAAATATTTTGCATAGATTTCATTGAATGCAGCAAAGTCACCCATATCTGCCAGAAAGCAGGTTGTCTTTACAACATCTTTAAATTCAGCTCCCTGGCTCTCCAGAAGTGCAGCCACATTTTTCATAACCTGCTCTGTCTGTTCTTCAATAGTTGTTCCCACAACTTCTCCGGTTTCTGCAGAAAGCGGAATCGCACCAGAGAAAAATGCGATATCATTTACAATGATTCCCTGTGAGTATGGTCCAATTGCTGCCGGTGCATTTTTTGTGTCAACATATTTCAACATGTTCTATACCTCCTGTATAGTTATCAGCTTATTATTTGAAGATTCTTGGTGTCTTGTTTTCTTCTAATTTCTTTAAAACCTCAGCAGGATCTGCAAATTTTGCAAGGAAAATCATAGCTGCAATAATGTATGGCTTGTAGCTGGCTTCTTTATATAAAGGATCTCTGTAACGATCAAATACAGTTGCGTCTACTTCGCCTTCTTCACAGCTTACGCCAGTAATATCAGCAGGCAGGCAGTGCATGTAGAGAGCTTTTCCGTCTTTTGTAGTAGCCATCAATTCTTCTGTACAAGCCCAGTCTTTGTGCTCTGCGTTCTGAGCAAGCAGTTCTTTTTCAAGAGCTTTAATTCCGTCTAAATCGCCTTCTCCGTAAAGGTCTGTACGTTTTTCCATAGCAGCAAATGGAGCCCAGCTCTTTGGATATACGATGTCGGCATCTTTGAAAGCTTCTGCCATATCGTTTGTCTTAGTAAATGTACCGCCGGATTTTTTAGCGTTTTCAGCAGCAACAGCCTCTACTTCCGGGAATACTTCATATCCCTCTGGATGAGCCAGAACAACATCCATTCCAAAACGTGTCATCAGACCGATGATCCCCTGAGGAACAGACAATGGTTTTCCATAAGAAGGAGAGTAAGCCCATGTCATAGCCAGCTTTTTGCCCTTCAGGTTTTCAACACCGCCGAACTCGTGGATAATGTGAAGCATATCAGCCATAGACTGAGTTGGGTGGTCAATATCGCACTGCAGGTTTACAAGAGTAGGTTTCTGCTCCAGAATACCATCTTTGTTTCCCTGTGTTACAGAGTCAACAACTTCGTGCATGTAAGCGTTACCCTTTCCGATGTACATATCATCACGGATACCGATTACATCAGCCATGAAAGAAATCATGTTAGCAGTCTCACGAACAGTCTCGCCGTGTGCTACCTGAGACTTACCTTCATCTAAATCCTGAACTTCCAGTCCAAGCAGGTTACAGGCAGAAGCAAAGGAGAAACGTGTACGGGTAGAATTGTCACGGAAAAGGGAAACACCCAGACCGCTCTCAAATACTTTTGTAGAGATGTTGTTTTCTCTCATAAAACGAAGTGCGTCAGCAACTGTGAATACAGCTTCCAATTCTTCGTCTGTCTTTTCCCATGTAAGGAAAAAGTCTCCGTTGTACATTTCCTTAAAGTTTAACGCGTTCAATTTGTCGATATAATCCTGTAAAGTTTTCATAGCAAAAATCCTCCTAATTGTTTAATTTTTAGTTATAGTCCGGCCAAAGGCTAAATTAGCATGACCGATTTGTTTTCTAAATACTCTGAATATTCTGAAAATGGTCGTCAAAAGGGTCAGTCCCTTTTCAAAAGGGACAGTCCCCTTTGCGATTATTTACAATAAAGTGTTGGCAGTGCAGCATAGACAGCAGCGCATACTACAAGGTCTGCTTTCCATGTTTTTTCATTTGGTGCATGTGCCTGTGCTTCTGCACCAGGTCCGAATCCGATACATGGAATTCCGTTTCTTCCCATGATGGATACACCGTTTGTTGAGAATGTCCATTTGTCTGTTAATGGACGTGCTTTTCTCATTTCTTCTGTCTCAGCAGTTCCGATTCTGGTTTCACCGTAGAGTCCTTTGTAAGCTTCCTCTAATGCTTTTGTTACTTCATGGTCTTCCGGAATTACCCATGTTGGGAAGTAGCACTCGATTGGATAAACAAGTCCTGTGTAAGATGGACGGTCATAGTTGTACATAGACACTTTTACGTCATCTCCATATTTCTTTACATTAGGAAGCGCACGGATTTCATCCAGGCAGCTTTCCCATGTCTCGCCTGCGGTCATACGGCGGTCAAGAGATACGGAACAGGAGTCAGCAACTGCACAGCGGCTTGGGGATGTAAAGAAAATTTCGGAAGTCGTAACAGTTCCTCTTCCGAGGAAACGTGCTTCTTTCCACTCTGGATTATATTTTTCATCCAGCATTTTTACAAGGCCTTTGATTTCTGTGCTGTCTTCAGCATCATTTTCGTTTAATGAGCGGATATCCTGAAGGATGTCAGCCATTTTGTAAATTGCGTTGTCACCGCGTTCTGGTGCGGAGCCGTGGCAGGAAACACCTTTTACATCTACACGGATTTCCATACGTCCGCGCTGTCCACGGTAAATACCGCCGTCTGTAGGCTCTGTGGATACTACGAATTCAGGACGAACCTTGCCTTCGTTGATGATGTACTGCCAGCAGAGACCGTCACAGTCTTCTTCCTGTACAGTTCCGGTTACGAGAACAGTGTATTTGTCGCTTAACAGTCCCAGATCTTTCATGATTTTTGCGCCGTATACTGCAGAAACGATACCGCCGCACTGGTCAGAAACACCGCGTCCGCCGATTTCTTCGTCATTTTCATAACCTTCGTACGGATCGAATGTCCAGTTTTCAATATTTCCGATACCTACAGTATCGATATGAGCGTCAAATCCAATAATCTTTTCGCCTGTTCCCATGTAACCAAGAACGTTGCCCTGTGGATCGATTTCTACTTTGTCAAATCCAAGTCTTCTCATTTCTTCTGCAATGCGGTCGATATGAGCCTTTTCATCACAGCTCTCGCCTGGGTATTTTACAATGTCCCTCAGGAACTTTGTCATATCTGCCTGATAATTTTGCGCAGCTTCTTTGATTTTGTTAAAGTCCATTTTCATACACTCCTTTTTAGAAATAGGTTTTAAAGTTTGTTGTTACATTATTCATAGGATTATTACATTTATCTCGATTGCCTAGCGGTCATTTCCACCCCAGACAATAGATTCATATCTTTCAGGGTCTGTATCACCCTCAGTAGAGAAGAGAAGAACTTTGGAGTTTTTATCCAGTCCAAGATGTTCTCTCAATTCTTTATATTCATCCATACACATGATGCAGGACAATGCGCCGAAAGGTGCTGCGCCTGACTCTCCGGATGTGACAGCCGGATCTCCTTTAACAGGAGCTGCCAGCATACGCATTCCTTTTGCAGCCACCCAGTCCGGTGCGGCAACAAATGTATCTACATGGTTTTTTAAGATATCCCAGGAAATGGTGTTTGGCTCTCCGCAAGCAAGACCTGCCATAATAGTAACCATATCGCCGTCTACAATCTGAAGGCTTCCGTCACCTAAAGCGGCGCCCTTGTAAAGGCAGGCAGCAGCTTCGGCTTCTACGACAACAACCTTCGGAGGATTTTCAGGATAGCGGTTTGCAAAATATCCCTGAACAGCTCCGGCGAGAGAACCTACACCAGCCTGTATGAATACATGGGTCGGTCTGTCGCAGCCCAATCCTTCTAACTGTTCTTTTGCTTCCATAGCCATTGTTCCATAACCCTGCATGATCCATGCCGGAATTTCTTCGTATCCGTCCCAGGCGGTATCTTGTACCATGATTCCGTTTTCAGTCTTGTTTGCCATGTCATTAGCCATACGTACACATTCATCATAATTGTATTCTTCGATAGTTGCTTTTGCACCCTCTGCCAGGATGTTATTCAGGCGGGTCTGGGTTGTGCCTTTGGGCATCAGTACAACAGATTTCTGGCCCAGTTTGTTAGCTGCCCATGCGACACCACGTCCGTGGTTACCGTCTGTAGCTGTGAAGAAGGTTGCCTGGCCGAATTCTTTTCTCAATCCTTCGGAAGTAAGTACCTGATAAGGCAGTTCGGAAACATCCTTGCCGACCTGCTGTGCAATGTAACGTGCCATTGCAAAAGAGCCTCCCAATACCTTGAAAGCGTTCAGTCCAAATCTGTAGGATTCATCCTTTACGTATACTTCTTTTAATCCGAGTCTGTCAGCCATTTTCTCTAACTTGACAAGGGGAGTAATTCTGTACTGAGGAAAACTCTCGTGAAAGGCCCGGGCTTTTTCTACCTCAGTAAGTGCCATAACCTTCAGTTGTGCATCGTCTGTTTTGGGCATGTGGTTTACTGCCCATTTGATTGTTTCCATGTGTAAAAAACCTCCTTCTTTCTATTTGCCTGCGTCCATGTAACTATAAAGTGTAAATTTTGAAATTCCCAAAAGCGAAGCAACTTTGTCTCCGGATTTTGTAATCAGGAAAGCACCGGCATCATTTAAGTATTGCACAACTATGACTTTATCATCCTTATTCATTAAAGCAACGGGTTTGCCGACAAGCGCTAAAGCTTGCTCAATTAATGTATCCAGCAGTTCGTTCACATTGTGAGTGATTTTTTGAGGCTGGCTATTTTTGGCTTCTGATTCTTTTGTTGTATCTGTGCTGATTAATGATTGGATTGCAGTTTCAATAGTGAGCAGTGATGTGATGTCGTAATTCAGAGAAAAAATGTAGGCAACACGGTTGTCATCATTCCGTATATACATTGTGCTGGATTTTAGAATTCGTCCGTCCTCTGTTTTTGTAAGATAAGAAAGACGGTCATGAATTTGTGAAGGGTTCCGGCTTAATGTTTCTAATACTACGCGGGAAGGTCCATCACCTAGCTTTCTATTGGAGATATGTCCGTTTTCAATATAGACGATGGAGTTCTCCAGTTCTTTTCTTGTAAGATCGTGAATAACAATCTCACATGAGCTTCCAAACTGCATCGCAAGTCCGTGTGCAAGTTGTTTTAATAAGTCCAGTTTCTGGCCCAAAGTTACCGCTCCTTTCACATGAGGTCCAGGAAATACTTCCCGAAAACTTTTTGCTTCTGAAACCATAATATCATAAAAAAAAATTAAATCAATACCTTTTCTAAAAATTTTTTAGGTAGCCTAATTTTTTTTTAGAATTTGTGTTGCAATTCTTTTATATTGATGATATTCTATATATAGCGATAGACACCTAATGACTAAAAAAGTAGTTCAAAGAACGCAAAAATACGCGCGCATACGCGGGGATTTTTGGGCAAACTAAAAAGAAAAGGAGACGAACAGTATGCTGATTTTAGGAAATGGCAGGGTGATTACAAGGGACGAAAAAAATCCGTACATGGATAATGGCGCAGTAGCCGTCGAAGGCACGGCAATCAAAAAAGTGGGGAGCCTGGATGAAGTCAGGGCAGCTTACCCTGATGCGGAGTTTATTGATGCAAAAGGAAAGGTGATTATGCCTGCATTTATTAATGCACATGAGCATATTTACAGTTCTTTTGCAAGAGGGCTATCCATAAATGGATATAATCCAAATGGCTTTTTGGATATATTGGACGGCCTGTGGTGGACAATTGACAGGAACCTTACATTGGAGGACACTTATTTAAGTGCCATGGCAACATATATTGACTGCATCAAAAATGGTGTAACAACAATTTTTGATCATCATGCAAGCTTTGGCTCCATCCGAGATTCTCTTTTCCATATTGAGAAAGCGGCAAAGGAGACAGGGGTACGTTCCTGCCTGTGTTATGAGATTTCTGACCGAGACGGTAAAGAGAAGGCAAGAGATTCCGTGATGGAAAATGCAGAGTTCATCCGCCACGCGTTGAAGGATGACAGCGGCATGATAGCAGGTATGATGGGAATGCATGCCCAGTTTACCATCTCTGATGAAACAATGGAACTGGCGGCAGCGAATAAACCGGAAGGTGTTGGGTATCATATCCATGTTGCTGAGGGAATTGAAGATTTACATCACTGTCTGAAGCATTACGGCAAACGCATTGTAGACAGGCTCATGGATTGGAACATATTAGGGGAGAAGACTCTGCTTGGCCACTGTATTTATATCAACGGGCATGAGATGGACTTGATTAAAGATACCAATACTATGGTAGTACACAATCCGGAATCCAACATGGGCAATGCCTGCGGATGTCCTCCGACTATGGAGCTGGTACACAGAGGAATCCTGACAGGGTTGGGGACAGATGGATATACCCACGATATGACGGAATCTTACAAGGTGGCAAATGTGCTGCATAAACATCACTTATGTGATGCCACAGCCGCATGGGGAGAAGTTCCGCAGATGCTTTTTGAAGGCAATGCTAAAATTGCAAACCGATACTTCAGCCAGGAACTGGGTGTCTTAAAAGAAGGTGCGGCAGGAGATGTCATAGTCGTAGATTATGACCCACTGACACCAATCAGCGGAGATAACTGCAATGGACATATCCTGTTTGGTATTAACGGAAGAAATGTAGTAACCACAGTGGCAAATGGAAAAGTTCTGATGAAAGACCGTGAACTGCAGCATATAGATGAGGCAAAAGTAATGTCAGACTGCAGACAGGCAGCGGCGGAACTCGGAAAGAGAATCAACGGATAGTTCAAAGGGGACAGACCCTTTTGAAAAGGGACTGTCCCCTTTGAACGTCGTTTTCAGAATATTCAGATAATACAGGAGGTTTACACAAATGAGTGATATTATGACCCCGATATCTTTCGGGCAGTTAGTGGATTGGATTATAACAGAACATGAGAAGTCTGGTACGGTATTTGCGGAGCACCGGGCATATCATGCGGATGAGAAGTTTAACCGGACTATTTTTGGACGGCGCCTGGAGACTCCGGTGGGGCCAGCAGCAGGACCACATACTCAGCTGACACAGAATATCGTAGCCGCATATTATACGGGAAGCCGTTTTTTTGAGCTGAAGACAGTTCAGACTATGGACGGCGCTGAGTTGGCTGCATGTGTGAATAAGCCATGTATTCGGGCAGAGGATGAGTGCTATAACTGTGAGTGGTCTACAGAACTTTATGTTCCTGAGGCTATGGAGGAGTATATTAAGGCATGGATCCTTTTGAAAGTTATGGCAAAAGAGTTTGACCTGGGAAGCATGGATGGATTCCAGTTCAATATCAGTGTAGGATATGATTTGGAAGGAATTAAGTCTGAGAAGATTGACAATTTCCTGAATACAATGAAGGATGCAAAGAATTCAGAAGTTTTCCAGTCATGCAAGCAATATCTGTTGGATAATGTGGACAAATTCCAGAAGGTTACAAAGGAAGACATTGAAAATATCCAGTCTGATATTTGTAATTCTGTGACAATTTCTACTCTTCATGGATGCCCTCCACAGGAGATTGAGAAAATTGCTATGCATCTGATTACAGAAAAAGGATTCCATACTTTCATTAAATGTAATCCTACCTTATTAGGATATGAATTTGCCAGAAAAACCATGGATGAGATGGGATATGATTACCTTGCATTTGGTGACTTCCATTTTAAAGATGATTTACAGTATGAAGATGCAATACCAATGCTTACCCGCCTTATGAAGGTATGTGAAGAGAGAAACCTGGAATTTGGTGTAAAGATTACAAACACCTTCCCGGTAGATGTAAAGCAGAACGAGCTGCCCAGCGAAGAAATGTATATGTCAGGGAAGTCACTCTATCCGCTGTCTATTTCACTGGCTGCGAAGCTGGCGAAAGAATTTGACGGGAAACTTCGGATTTCTTATTCCGGCGGAGCCGATTTCTACAATATAAAAGGAATTGTGGAAGCAGGAATCTGGCCTGTGACAGTGGCAACTACTCTGTTGAAGCCAGGCGGATATGAGAGAATGATACAGATAGCTGAGGCTGTAGAGCAGGAAAACGCCGTGTTTGAAGGTGTTAGTGTGGAAGGCTCTCAGGCACTTGCTGATGAGGCAAAAGTAAGTCCTCACCATGTGAAGGCAATTAAACCTCTTCCATCCCGTAAGCTGGATAAAAAAGTACCGCTTTTAGACTGCTTTTTAGCTCCATGTAAAGGTGGCTGTCCAATAAATCAGGATATCCCGGAATATCTGCAGCTTGTAAGCGAAGGAAAATATGAAGAGGCTATGGAGGTAATTACAGATAAGAATCCACTGCCATTCATTACAGGAACAATTTGCGCGCACAACTGTATGACCAAATGTACCCGCAACTTTTATGAGGAACCGGTACATATCCGGAATATGAAATTGGTAGCAGCACAGAATGGCTATGATGCATGGATAAAAAAAGTGGTTCCCGCAGCTATAACGCAAGAAGGAAAAGCAGCAGTTGTCGGCGGAGGCCCGGCAGGTATGGCGGCAGCATATTTCCTGAGAAAAGCAGGAATGGAAGTTACATTATTTGAGCAAACGGATTCTTTGGGCGGTGTGCCCCGCCACGTGATTTCTGGATTCAGAATGACAGATGAGGACATTGATAAAGATGCGGCAATTATGGCAGCCGTTGGCGTGGACGTTCAGTACAATACAAAGATTGAAAATGTACAGGAATTAAAGGATAAAGGCTATACATCAGTGATCCTTGCAATCGGTGCACCAAAACCAGGTGTATTGAAGCTGGAAGAAGGAGAGACTGTAAATGCCATTGAGTTCCTTACAAAATTCAAAGAGACAGCCGGAAATCTGGACATAGGAAAACATGTAGTGGTTATCGGCGGCGGAAATACTGCAATGGATGCTGCAAGAGCGGCAAAACTCACGAAAGGCGTGGAGACCTCTTCTCTTGTTTACAGAAGAACAAAACGCTTTATGCCGGCTGACGAGGAAGAGTTAATAATGGCACTTGAGGATGGTGTGGAATTTAAAGAACTTTTGGCACCTGTCAAGCTTGCAGACGGTGTTCTGACCTGCAGAGTCATGAAACTGGGAGATTATGATTCATCTGGAAGAAGAGGTGTTGTTGAGACTGAGGAAATTCGGGAAGTGCCTGCAGATACCGTTATTGTTGCAGTAGGTGAGAGTGTTCCGACTGAATTTTATGAAGCAAATGGTATCAATGTAAATGAGCGCGGAAAAGCCAGGGTAAATGAAGAAACCTGTGAAACAAGCCAGGCGGGTGTTTATGTGGTAGGAGACGGACTTGGCGGACCAGCTACAATTGTAGAAGGTATCCGGGATGGAAAAATGGCAGCGGAAGCAATCATTGGAAGAGTTCTTTCCACAGATTACCATATACAAGCCGACGAGGATCAGGTGTATGATAGAGAAGGCATCTTAAAGAGAATTGAGACAGGACGCGCTGAATCAGAGCGGTGTCTCTCATGTTCCAGCATATGTGAGAACTGTGTGGAAGTCTGTCCGAACAGAGCAAATGTTTCTGTAAGGGTTCCGGGTATGCAGCAGCATCAGATTATCCATATAGACTATATGTGTAACGAATGCGGCAACTGTAAGAGCTTCTGCCCATATGACAGTGCTCCGTATCTGGAGAAGTTTACCTTGTTCGCTGGAGCAAAAGATATGGAAGACAGCAAGAATGAGGGATTTGCAGTATTGGATGCAGAGAATGTAGTATGCCAGGTAAGATATCTTGGTGATACCTTCACATGGACAAAGGGAGAAGAAACAAGACTTCCTGTAGGTCTGCAGCAGCTGATTGAAACTGTAATCCGGGATTATCCATACTTTTTGGTATAAAGTCCCAAAGAGCTTCTAAAAATAAAACAGAATAATAAAAATTAATAAAAAGCCCATACAGAGATGTGACCAGACATATCTCTGTATGGGCCAAAAAACAATACCGGCCCAATCCCCGAGTTTTTGTTAAAGGGATTCAATTTGATTACAAGATAGAAAGAAGGAATGGCTATGAAACGTTTATTTAAAGGCGGAACAATTATCAGCGGAGATGGCATGAAACAGCTTGATATCCTTGTAAAAGGGGAGAAAATCCTTGCTGTGGGCGAGAATATGGACTTTCAGGATGCCGAAATCGAGGATGTCCGGGGAAAATATCTGTTTCCTGGCTTTATTGATCCACATACCCATATGGCTCTGGAAGTAAGCAATACCATAACTGCAGATAAATTTGATACGGGAACAAAGGCGGAAGTTGCAGGAGGAACGACCTGCATAATCGACTTTGCCACACAGAACAAAGGGGAGACACTGGCGGAAGCTCTTGATAACTGGCACAAAAAAGCTGACGGAGAGTCATCCTGTGACTATGCATTTCATCTTGCGATTTCTGACTGGAACGAGAATGTAAGCCAGGAATTGGCACAGGTAGCAGCCGATGGAATTTCTTCTTTCAAGTTATACATGACATATGACAGTATGATAGTGGATGATAAAACCATGTACGAAGTTCTCACAAGGCTTAAAGAGCTTGGCGGGATAGCCGGCGTACACTGTGAGAACAGCGGAATTATAGAAGCCAGACTGGAAGAAGTTCTGAAAAACAAGGGACACAGAAGGGATGTGTCCGATTATCCGGGAACAAGGCCGCCTGCGGCAGAAGCAGAGGCGGTGAACCGTCTTCTGAAAATTGCGAAATGCGTGGACACTCCTGTGATTGTTGTACATTTAAGTTCTGCCGAAGCCTATCGGGAAATCCAACGTGCAAGGGAAGACGGGCAGACAGTTTATGTGGAAACATGCCCACAATATTTATTACTGGACGAAAGTAAATATTCTTTGGCTGATGGAGAAGGCAGAAAATACATGATTGCACCTCCCCTCAGAAAGAAGAAAGACCAGAAGGTTCTGTGGGAAGCTCTCTCGGAGGGACGAATACAGACCATCGGCACAGACCATTGCAGCTTTACCTGGGACCAAAGGAGTGCAGGCATGGAGGACTTCACAAAGACGCCATGCGGAATGCCGGGAGGAGAAGAACGCCCTGCATTAATCTATCAGTTTGGTGTAAACGAAGGCAGAATTACCTTGGGACAGATGTGCCAGTACCTGGCGGAGAACCCGGCGAAGCTCTATCGTCTTTATCCTCAGAAGGGGACACTTTCTCCGGGAAGTGATGCAGATATTGTCGTATGGAACCCCCAGACAGAATGGGTTCTGTCAAAAGAGACACAGCAGACGAACATTGACTATTGTCCTATGGAAGGCACAAAAATAAAAGGCCGGGCAGAAAAAGTATTTCTCCGCGGGCAGTTAGTTGCAGAAAATGGGGAAATTAAGGCAGAAAAAGCAGGCAAGTATGTCCTTCACGGAGTAAAACCAGAAGAATAAATAGGATTAGATAAATTTAAAAGGAAATGCAGCTTATGGTGAAAACGTATCAGGCAGGCATCCTGAAAGAACAGCCGTCTCTCCTTCATGCACTGGGGATAGAGGATTTGAAAAGCCCTGTTGTGTCTGTAGTAGGAGCGGGAGGGAAAACAACCTTAATCAGGCAGACAGCGGAGGAGTATAGAAGGAAGGGGATTCCTGTTATTGTGACAACAACGACTCATATGATGGCAGAGAACCACCCTTGGTTTTTGCTGAGCACTTCTGTAGATAAGATGAAGGAGATTCTAGCAAGAGAAGGGATGGTCTGGATCGGATGTCCAAATAAGGCCGGAAAGATGAGGAGTCCTTCTTTGGAATTCCTGCATCAGATTCTGGCCATAGGCTGTCCTGTTCTGATAGAGGCAGATGGCTCCAGAAGGCTTCCTTTAAAGGTACCTGCCGCACATGAACCAGTACTTTTGCCGGAGACAAGTCATGTGGTAAACGTTTACGGACTGGATGCCTTGGGGAACTCCTTTGAAAATGTATGTTTCCGGGCGGATATAGCTCTGAAGCTGCTTGGAAAAAGGGAAACGGACTTGGTCTCGGAAGAGGATATTGCAAAATTGGCATTGGATAGTCTGGCGGGACGGAAAGGAATTACTTCCTCCATGTCGTACCAGATTGTTTTAAATAAAGCAGATACTCCAGAAAGAGAGGCTGCTGCACTTACCATCTGCAGGATTGCGGAAAAACAGGGTCACGCAAGTCTGACAGTGGCAGCAGAAGGGAAACGGACACAGAGATGAAAATATTAATCAAAGGGGCGGGAGACCTGGCAACAGGGATTGCTTCACGTCTCTATCACGGCGGACATCAGATTATCATGACGGAGATATCCATTCCCCTGACTGTACGCAGGATGGCGGCACTCTCCAGAGCGGTCTATGAAGGACGGGCAGCAGTGGAAGATATGACAGGTATTCTGGTGCACTCCATGGAAGAGGCAGAACAGGTTCTGGAAGTAGGGGATATTCCCGTAATTGTAGATGAGAAGGCTGAGATTTCTGAGGAATACAAACCGGATGTCATTGTAGACGCTATCCTTGCAAAAAGAAACCTGGGAACCAGAATTACTGATGCTCCTTTTGTAATAGGAATCGGTCCCGGATTCACCGCAGGCATAGACTGTCACTGCGTGGTAGAGACCATGCGCGGACACACACTGGGAAAGACCATATATAAAGGTGGTGCCATCCCGAATACAGGAATTCCGGGCAATTTAGGAGGCTTTACCACAGAACGCCTCATACGTGCCTCAGCAGATGGTGTGATGGAACCCCGTGCAGCTATCGGTGATATTGTGGAAAAAGGACAGCTTGTTGCAGTAACCGGGGATAAAGAAGTATATGCACAGATGGGCGGTGTTGTCCGGGGAATGCTCCAGCCAGGGGTAAAGGTATGGGAAAACCTTAAAATCGGGGACATTGATGCCCGCTGTGAGACAAGACACTGTTTTACTATTTCAGATAAGTCAAGGGCAATAGGCGGCGGGGTGCTTGAGGCAGTTGCGCGTTTTGAGCATATACAGGGCAAATATGCAATTGTAGTCCTGGCGGCAGGAAAAGGTGTACGCTTTGGAAGCAACAAACTGATGGCAATGGTTTCAGGTAAACCGCTGTATCAGCATACGCTGGATACAGTGAAGGCATTTTTGGATTTTCCTGTTTTTTTGGTGACGGGTTATGAGGAAATCACAGAAGCGGCAAACGGGATGGGAATAGAGACAATTATAAATAAGGAGCCGGAGCTTGGGATTTCCCACTCCATCCAACTGGGGCTGGAGGCATGTGTAAAGCAGTATCCATATATCCAGGGGATCTTATTTTCCGTATGTGACCAGCCAAACCTGCAGTCATCTACAATTCAGAAGATTTTTAATGCAGCAGGTCTGCATAAAGGGCAGATTATCTGCACAAGCCATCAGGGCAGACCGGGCAATCCGGTTCTGTGGGACAGACAATTTTTCCCCCGGTTGATGAAACTTACCGGGGATAACGGCGGAAAGCATATTATGTCGGGCATCCTTGAAAAGATTAGATATGTGGAGGCGCAGGAAAAAGAGTTGGAAGACATTGATTTTAAGATTGACATTTTAAAACAAGGCTACGGGGAATGAAAGTTTCCGGAGAAAGAGAGGTATCATATGTATACGGTTCATGTAAATGGTAAGGATTATCAAGTTGAACAGGATAAAAAGCTGATGCGTTTTTTGAGGGATGATCTCCGTCTTACGTCAGTGAAAGACGGCTGCAGTCAGGGGGCATGCGGCACTTGTACAGTTCTTGTGGATGGAAAAGCAATGCGCGCCTGTATTCCCATGATTTCCAAAGTGGAGGGAAAATCCATTGTAACGGTGGAAGGCTTGAGTGACAGAGAGAAGGAAGTTTATGTATATGCCTTCGGGAAGGCAGGCGCCGTACAATGCGGGTTCTGTATTCCAGGTATGGTAATGAGTGCAAAAGGGCTGATTGATGCAAAGCCGGACCCCACCCGTCTGGAAGTGATTGCGGCAATCCGCAATAACATCTGCCGCTGTACAGGATATAAGAAGATTATTGATGGTATTCTGCTGAGTGCTAAGATTCTTCGGGAAAATCTCCCTGTTGCGGATGATGAAGGTATTATTCTGGTGGGAGATGCCATTCAGAGAATTGATGCAAAGGAAAAGGTGCTTGGTACGGGCGAATATACGGATGATATGTATCTGGACGGCATGATATATGCAAGTGCAGTGCGTTCAGAATATCCAAGAGCAAAAGTGCTGGCCATCCATATGGAAGAAGCAAAAGCTTTGGAAGGTGTGGTTGGCGTATTCACAGCGGAAGATATTCCCGGCAGTGTAAAAGTCGGACATTTGAAACAAGATTGGGATACCATGATTGCAGTAGGGAAAACCACCCGTTATCTGGGAGATGCAATTTGCCTTGTTGCGGCTGAGACACCGGAAATTCTGGAGCAGGCGAGGAATCTTATAAAAGTAGATTATGAGGTGCTGGAGCCAGTACTGGATCCTTTTGAAGCTATGAAAGAAGGTGCTCCGCTTATACACTCTACCGGAAATATTCTGGCTCATGAGCATTTGGTACGGGGAGATGCAGATGATGTAATCGCCAAGTCCAAATATAAAGTGACAAGGCATTACGAAACCCCGTGGACAGAGCATGCATTTTTGGAGCCGGAATGTGCTGTAGCCATGCCTTTTGATGAAGGTGTTCTTATATACTCCTCAGACCAGGGTACTTATGATACACAGCATGAATGCTCTCTTATGCTTGGCTTGCCTCCGGAGAAGGTGGTTGTGGAAAACAAACTGGTAGGCGGAGGTTTTGGCGGAAAAGAAGATATGAGCGTACAGCATCATGCCGCTCTTGTCGCCTATCTGACAAAAAAGATTGTAAAGGTAAAACTCTCCAGGCAGGAAAGCATTGTAATTCATCCAAAACGTCATCCTATGTGGATAGATATTACATCAGCCTGTGATGAAAACGGCAATTTGACAGCAATGAAAGCAGAGGTTGTATCAGATACAGGAGCCTATGCATCTCTGGGCGGCCCTGTGCTGCAAAGAGCCTGTACTCACGCCGCAGGACCCTACAATTTCCAGGTAATTGATATTGACGGAAAAGCAGTTTACACAAACAATCCTCCGGCAGGGCCTTTCCGGGGATTTGGAGTGACTCAGACCTGTTTTGCTTCAGAGCGAAATCTGGACCTTCTGGCGGAGATGGTTGGGATTTCTCCATGGGAAATACGCTACCGCAACGCAGTACGTCCCGGGCAGGTACTTCCCAACGGACAGATCACTGACGCCTCCACAGGAATTGTGGAAACATTGGAGGCTGTGAAAGAAATTTATGAGAATGAGCCATATGCAGGAATTGGATGTGCTATGAAAAATGCCGGTGTAGGTGTAGGGCTTCCCGACTGGGGACGCTGCCGTTTGCTGGTAAGCGATGGAAAAGTTGAGATTCATGCCGGGGCTTCCTGTATTGGTCAGGGCCTGGGAACGGTTTTGGTGCAGGTGGTATCTGAGACAGCCAATCTCCCCATTGACAAACTCAAATACTGCGCTCCAAACACATCCAAAGCGCCTGATGCAGGAACGACTTCAGGTTCACGCCAGACTCTGATTACCGGAGAGGCTGCAAAACGGGCATCAGAAATGCTTAAGGAAGAATTGAGCGGTCATACTCTGGAAGAGCTGGAAGGAAAAGAATATCTTGGCGAATATCTTGGAAAAACAGATAAAATGGGAAGTGATGTATTAAATCCTGTATCTCATGTGGCATATGGGTATGCGACCCAGGTCTGCGTTCTGAATGAAGACGGAACCATAAAGAAAATAGTTGCAGCTCATGATGTAGGAAAAGCGGTCAATCCAATCAGCGTAGAAGGGCAGATTGAAGGCGGAGTTGTCATGAGTATGGGATACGCACTGACAGAGCAGTACGAGATCAAAGATGGATATCCGGTATCCAGATTTGGTACTTTGGGTCTCTTTAAGGCAGATAAAGTTCCGGAGCTGGAATCTATCATCATAGAAAAACCAGGTATAGACGTGGGTTACGGAGCAATTGGAATCGGAGAAATTACTTCCATTCCTACAGCACCCGCGATTGCAGGAGCATATTATAAGCTGAACGGTGAGTTTGAGACAAAGCTTCCGCTGAAAGGAACTCCTTACAGTAAGAAAAAGTAGAAGCGGTGTATAAGATGATTTCCACAAAAAAAACGGTACTTACAATGCAGGGCGGAAGTATGCCCTGCAGTGCCGTTGTATTTTTGGTTATCGAATTGTTTTTGGATACAACTTGGTGTATAATGAAAAAGGCATACATATTGAATTACTAGTGTTCAAGAAGTATGTATTTGCATTTTACAAATTAATAAAAAAGGAGAATAACGATGAGAAAGTTTCAAAAGGTAAGTAGTGTAATTTTAACGGCAATTTTAACAGGAGCCCTTGTTTTAGGCTGCGGAGCAGAGAAAGAAGAAAGCAAAGCAGATGATACAAAGAGCGCACAGACCGAAGTGTCAAAGGAAGAGGATACAAAAACTGAAGAGCCTGTAACTTTGCTGGTTGCAGCGGCGGCTAGTTTGGAGTATTCTTATGAGGATGAACTGATTCCCATGTTTGAGGAAGCAAACCCGAATATTACCGTAGAAGGTACTTATGACAGTTCAGGAAAATTACAGACTCAGATTGAGGAAGGTATCGAAGCAGATATCTTTATGTCGGCAGCCAATAAGCAAATGAACGCGTTAGTTGATGAGGCTCTGGTGGACAAGGATTCTGTGGTAGAGCTTCTGGAAAATAAAATTGTATTGATTACTTCTGCAGATTCCACATTGGACCTGAAAGAATTTACCGATATTTCAAAGGCACAGACTGTTGCAATTGGTGACCCTGAGAGTGTACCGGTAGGTCAGTATTCACAGGAGGCACTAACCAGTCTGGGACTTTGGGATGAAATTTCTGCAAAAGCAAGTCTGGGAACAAATGTAACAGAAGTGTTGAACTGGGTAGCTGAGGGCAGTGCAGAGGCAGGAATTGTTTATGCTACAGATGCAGCAACTACAGATAAAGTAAAGGTAATTGCAGAGGCGCCGGAAGGAAGCCTGGCAGAAAATGCAATTTACCCTGTGGGTATTGTATCAGCTTCGGCAAATAAAGAAGCAGCGCAGAAATTTGTGGATTTCCTGCAGAGTGATGAGGCAATTGCCGTATTTGAAAAATACGGGTTTATTCAGAATAAATAGGTAATTATTCAGTATAGATACATAAATAGATACAAAGTGGAGGGAAGAGAATGGATTTATCACCAGTACTCATATCAATGAAGACTGCAGCAGCGGCTATTATTATTACATTTTTTGTGGGTATAGCTGTGGCTTACTGGGTTGTGAACATGAAACATGAAAAGTTGAAAATGATTTTTGACGGAATCCTTACTCTTCCTCTTGTACTGCCTCCCACAGTAGCCGGATTTTTTCTGCTGTACATCTTTGGCGTGAAGAGACCGGCAGGTAAACTGCTGCTGGAGTTTTTAGGAGTGAAGATTGCTTTTTCCTGGGGAGCTACAGTATTAGCGGCAGTGGTAATTTCTTTTCCACTGATGTACCGTTCCGCAAGAGGAGCTTTTGAGCTGGTGGATTCCAATTTGCTTTATGCCGGAAGGACTTTGGGGATGTCTGAATGGAGCATCTTCTGGAGAATTTTGTTTCCCAATGCCATGTCCGGTATTCTATCCGGCGGAATCCTGGCTTTTGCCAGAGGGCTGGGAGAATTTGGTGCTACGGCAATGATTGCAGGAAATATAGCGGGAAAGACACGCACTCTTCCTCTTGCCGTTTATTCTAATGTGGCGGCAGGAGATATGCAGGGAGCATATCAATATGTGCTGATTTTAGTTGTGATATCTTTTTTTGTAGTGACAGGCATGAATTATGTCACTTATGTATTTCAAAAATATAATCTTACAGAAGAGGTTCCCCGTATCAAAAGGAAGCGGAAGCAGAGGTAGTTAAGTGAAGAAATTACAGGCGGATTTCCAGAAAAAACTGAAAAACTTTGACTTACAGATGCAGTTTGCCATGGAGGAAGGGTGCCTTGGAATACTAGGCGCATCCGGATGCGGTAAAAGCATGACTTTGAAGGCAATTGCAGGAATTGTAATGCCGGATGAGGGAAAGATTAGTACGGAAAAGGCAGTATTTTATGACAGTGCTAAAAAGCTCAGCTTAGCGCCTCAGAAGAGAAACGTAGGATACTTGTTTCAAAATTATGCGCTGTTTCCCAATATGACGGTGGCGGAAAATATTGCTGCGGGAATCCGGCCCCGGAAGGAAGGGACTACCTTTCGGGCAGGGAAACAGAATATCCGGGAGCAGGTGAAGAACCTGCTGGTGCAATTTCAACTGGAGGGCCTTGAGAACCAATATCCGGTGAAGCTCTCCGGAGGACAGCAGCAGAGAACTGCACTGGCACGTATCCTGGCATCCAGGCCCGATATCCTTCTTTTGGATGAACCGTTTTCGGCAATGGACAGTTATCTAAGGGAAGAACTGCAGATAGAACTGTATAAACGTCTAAAATCGTTTTCAGGATGTACAATTATTGTCAGCCACGACAGGGATGAAATTTACAAATTATGTACCCATACAATGATTATGGGAGAAGGCAGGAATATCATTTGTGAAGAAACGGAAAAGCTGTTCAATGATCCCGGCTATATGCAGGCGGCCAGACTGACAGGCTGTAAAAATATTTCCAGGGCAAAGCGCACAGGAGTACGTACAGTACAGGCCTTGGACTGGGGTGTAGAATTTTGTATTGACAGAGAGATGCCGGAACAGTTATCCTATATAGGAGTACGAGCCCATGACTTTATTCCTATAGATGTGAACGATGAACGCCAGGAAAATGTCATTCAGGTATGTCCCTGTGATGTAACAAGGACACCCTTTGAATGGACCTTGCTGTTCCAGAACAAAGAAGACCCCAAAAAGCATATCTGGATGAAGCAGGAAAGAGGAAAATGGCAGATACCTCAGAAGGTATGGGTGAATCAGGAAAAGATTTTGCTGCTGAAGGAATAAATAGATAACAGAGGAAGCAGCAGGAGGCAGGAAGGAAAATCCAGGCAAGGAAGGTGTATTTATGTTCCATCCGGTTGTGAAGCTAAAAGTATATAACGAAGAACTGGCATATGGGCCAGGAATGATAACTCTGTTAGAATTTCTGCGGGAAACCGGCTCTATGAAGGAAGCCTGTACAAAAATGGGTATGTCTTACAGCAAGGGCTGGAAGATTGTGAACCGGGCAGAGAAGGAGCTGGGTTATGATTTGCTGCTGCGCAGGCATGGAGGCAGCATGGGCGGTAAATGCGAGATAACAGACGAGGGAAGTTCTCTGATTATCAGATTCCGTAAGATGGAGCAAAAGGTAAATGAACTGACACAGGCCGCGTTTGAGCAATGTTTTCCTGAATATGCGGCTGGTGAACAGGAACAGAAGTAATATAATAAATTGACAATAAAGAGTTTCATATTGATGACAGAGGAAATGAGCGGTAAAAGTGCCATTTCCTTTTTTGTGTAATAGGAAATATGATTCAGTAGATTTTCAAACCTAATTGCGGTATAATAAATCGTATTCTTGAAGATGACTGATATAGGAGGTATAAAGCATGTGGACGAGAATAGAGTTGAAAATGAGAGGAAGACAGGCCTTTCAGAGGAATTATTGGTCTGCGGTTGTAGTTGCTCTGGTGATGGCTATTGTGCTATATGGAGTAACTGCATCCAACTCTAATGGCGCACGGGAACACAGTCGCTTTTATGGGAATGGGGATTATTTTTTTGAATATTCCCTGCTTTTAATGGTTATTGCATTAGTCAGTGTAATTTTGAGCCTGGGCACGATGCTGCTTGGAATCTTTGTGGGAAATGTACTGCTGGTCGGAGGATACCGTTTCTTCGTACTGAACCAGACAGAGACACCTACGGCAGGTACCCTTGGATATGGTTTTAAATCAGGAAACTACGGGAACATTGTTTTGATTATGTTTCTGAGGAATTTGTTTACATTTCTGTGGACATTGCTGTTTGTTGTGCCGGGAATCATCAAGCATTACGAGTATCTGATGGTGCCTTATATTCTTGCAGAAAATCCGGGAATGAGAAGTGAAGAGGCGTTTCTTATAAGTAAAAGGATGATGATGGGCCAGAAGTGGGATACATTTGTGCTGGATTTATCTTTCATCGGGTGGAGAATATTGGAGGGACTGACGTTCGGAATATTGGCTATTTTCTATGTAGAGCCTTATATTCAGTCCACATTTGCTGAATTATATACGGTAAACAAAGAGGTGGCTTATCGAAATGGGTATATCCGATAAGGGAAAAGGAAGGGGCTGCTGCATCGTCCATGCAACAGCCCAAAGAAAAGGGAAAATCTATTTATAAATTGTGAAATTATCTTCTTTAGTCGAAGTCCAATGGCCACGGATGCAATGCTGCAAGTGCAGCCATTGTCTTCTGTTTTTCATAAATATAGAATACCAGGTAATTGTGAATACACTGTGACAATATTTGGAAATCTTTATGAAAATTCTTAAAGGAAAATGAAGAAGTATGTTCAGTGCTTCTTATGAACAATATGCATGCTGTTCTTTGCAGAATCATGCCATCTCTCTTTTTGCTTCTCATACATTTCGTGCAGCCATTCTACTGCAGAATCCATTCCCTCCTCTGACATTGGGAAGACGGAAGAATCCTTCTCACTGTCCGGTGTCCTTTCAAAGGACCAGGGCTCCGGGTATACCGTCAAAGTGAAGGTCTCTTTACTGTCATCCACTTTAAAATAATAACGCATACCTCTGTGGCATCCGGAAAAAGGTTCCTTTTTCAGTCCGCCTATGGGAATTAACTTTTTATCTATCATAATAATTATACAGTCCTCTCTGCTTTAGTATTGCGGTCAGGGTTGTCTGATCCGCTAATATTATAGCACAGATGAAAAAAAGACAAAAGGAAAGAGTCACAACACGTGTGACTCAAAAGGGGGGAAAGTTTATGAAAAAGTGTTCTTTTCTTTCGAACAACTATATTATAAGATTTACTTGTGTAAAAACTGTGATACATTTTTGAATGAATTGTAAATTGTCTATGAATATTCCTTAACATCCTTTCATAATCTTCCCGGCAGCCAGGCAAAGAGCGCCTGATAAAATCCCTCTTATCTAATATGCTTTTTAATTGCTTCAAAGCTTTCCTTGCTGATGACATGCTCCAGTTTGCAGGCATCATCGGCGGCAATTTCTTTATCTACTCCAAGCTGTACCAGCCATTTGGTTATCAGTTCATGCCGCTCATAAATCATCTCTGCAATTGCTCTTCCTGCATCTGTGAGAGTGATAAATCCTTCTTTTGATACAGTAATATGATTCTTTTCCCGGAGATTTTTCATTGCTACGCTGACGCTGGACTTTTTGAAACCCAGTTCTTCAGCAACATCTATGGAACGCACAGTAGGATGCGCTTTACTTAGAATCAAAATGGTTTCCAGATAGTTTTCAGCAGATTCATTTGTCTTCATGGTTATTCACCTCGATTTCTATCACATTTAAGTGCTAATAAAGTTATGGTATCATATTTCAGGCAATAGAGCAAATATATTATGTCAAGTACTTTATTGATAAGTTTTCTCAATAAAGTACTTGACAATCAAAGCGTGTTAGAATATACTAACCATATAAATGAAAAGAATTATCAATTATTCAAAAGAAAGAAGATGAGTCATGATGCCATTAACAATGGTAAAAGAAGGCGAACCAAACACAATCCGTAAAGTCGGAGGAAAAGAAGAGACCAGAAGATTCTTGGAAAACCTTGGTTTTGTTGAAGGAGGAATTGTCACAGTTGTATCTGTGATTGCAGGCAATGTGATTGTTAACGTAAAAGAATCCAGAGTTGCCATCGGTAAAGATATGGCAAATAAAATCATGGTTGTCTAAAGGAGGGAGAAACGGTGAAAACATTAAAAGAAGTTCCATGCGGAGAGTCCGTGAAAGTAACGAAGTTAACTGGCGAGGGGCCGGTAAAGAGACGTATTATGGACATGGGAATTACAAAAGGTGTAGATATTTTTGTGAGAAAAGTAGCACCTTTAGGAGATCCTGTGGAAATCACAGTAAGAGGATATGAGTTATCTGTACGAAAAGCAGATGCAGAAATGATTTTAGTTGAATAGACATTTCTGCATTTAATTTTTGCAAAGGGGTTAGCCTGAACTAATCAAATGCAGAAGCATAAACTGCGAAATATCATTGCAGCATACTATTGAGTTAAACTTATCAGGAGGAAAGAGTAAATGGCTATTAAAATTGCGTTGGCAGGAAATCCAAACAGTGGAAAAACTACATTGTTCAATGCGCTGACTGGTTCCAATCAGTTTGTTGGAAACTGGCCGGGGGTTACAGTAGAAAAAAAGGAAGGAAAGCTCAAAGGAAATAAAAGTGTTATTATTACAGACTTGCCCGGGATTTATTCACTTTCCCCTTATACTTTAGAGGAAGTGGTGGCAAGAAATTATCTGATTCATGAAAAGCCGGATGCGATACTGAACATTGTAGACGGTACGAATCTTGAGAGAAACCTTTATCTGTCGACACAGTTAATGGAGCTGGGAATTCCGGTTGTCATGGCAGTAAATATGATGGATGTGGTAGAGAAAAACGGTGATAAAATACATATTGATAAGCTTTCTAAGAAATTGGGCTGTGAAGTTGTAGAAATCTCGGCTTTAAAAGGAAACGGTATCCAAAAAGCTGCCGAAAGAGCAGTAGCTGCCGCAAATGCTAAAAAAGCATCAATGCCTGTGCACACGTTTGCATCTGAAGTAGAGAGTATACTGGATGCTGTGGAAGCAAAAATTGGAAATAGTGTGCCGGAGGAACAGAAACGGTTTTTCGCAATTAAGCTGCTGGAAAGAGATGATAAAATTTCTGCACAGATGGAATTTGTGCCGGATGTAACGGAAGAGATTAATGCAATAGAGAAGGAAATGGATGATGATACGGAAAGTATTATCACCAATGAAAGATATGTTTACATTTCTTCTATTATAGATGAGTGTTCTACTAAGCTTAGTAAAGGGAAAATGACAGTTTCTGATAAAATTGACCGTATCGTTACAAATCGTTTTCTGGCACTTCCGATTTTCGCAGTTGTAATGTTTATTGTTTACTACGTTGCAGTTACAACAGTGGGAACATGGGCAACTGACTGGGCAAACGACGGCTTATTCGGTGAAGGATGGAGCCTGTTTGGGTTGGAAGTACCTGGAATTCCTGTGCTTGTGGAAGCTGGATTAAGTGCAATAGGCACCGCTGCATGGCTCCAGGGATTGATTCTGGATGGTATTGTTGCCGGTGTGGGAGCTGTTTTAGGATTCGTACCGCAGATGCTGGTACTGTTTATCTTCCTTGCATTTCTGGAAGCATGCGGATACATGTCCAGGGTTGCATTTATCATGGATAGAATTTTCCGAAAATTTGGTCTTTCAGGAAAATCCTTTATTCCGATGCTGATAGGAAGCGGCTGTGGTGTTCCGGGAGTCATGGCATCGCGTACCATTGAAAATGACCGCGACAGAAAGATGACAATTATGACTACAACCTTTGTTCCATGCGGTGCAAAACTTCCGATTATTGCGTTGATTGCAGGAGCTTTGTTCCAGGGAGCATGGTGGGTTGCACCAAGTGCTTATTTTGTAGGAATCGGGGCGATTATCTGCTCAGGTATTATTTTAAAGAAAACGAAAATGTTTGCAGGCGATCCGGCTCCTTTTGTTATGGAACTTCCGTCATACCATCTTCCGACCGTAATGAACGTGCTTCGCAGTATGTGGGAGAGAGGCTGGTCCTTTATTAAAAAGGCTGGTACAATTATTCTTCTTTCTACAATCTTTGTATGGTTTACATCTTATTTTGGATGGATAAACGGACAGTTCAGAATGTTGGATACTATGGAATTAGATCACAGTATACTTGCAGCCATGGGAAATGCTATTAGCTGGATCTTTATACCTCTTGGCTGGGGAAACTGGAGATCGTCAGTGGCAGCGCTTACTGGTCTGGTAGCAAAAGAAAATGTAGTAGGTACCTTTGGAATCCTTTATGGTTTTGCAGAAGTAGCAGAAGAAGGAAACGAAATCTGGGGAGCTCTTGCGGGCAGTATGACAGCAGTAGCGGCATATTCCTTCCTTGTCTTTAATCTTTTATGTGCACCTTGCTTTGCAGCAATGGGAGCGATTAAAAGAGAGATGAATAATACGAAATGGTTCTGGTTTGCAATTGGATATCAGACATTGCTGGCATATGTAGTATCACTGTGTGTATATCAGATAGGTACATTCATAACAACAGGTGAATTTGGAGTAGGATTAATTGCAGCAATTTTAATTGTAATCGGATTTATTTACCTGTTAGTCAGACCATATAAAGAAAGCAATACTTTAAAGGTAAATATGAAACATGTGGCAGGAACGAAGTAAAAAGCAATAAAGAGGGCCTGTCTGGTATGGAAAGGATTTCGCTTATGAAAGGAGGCAGCTTTTATGGGAACAATTCTGGTAGGGGCAATCTTAGCGGGTGCAGTAGCAATGATAATCCGGGGTATGATTCGTGATAAAAAGAATGGAAAGTCGGTTCATTGCGGTAGCGACTGTAAAAATTGCGGAGGTCACTGTGGGCACTAGAGAAGTAATCGTCGAAAAGTTAAAAGAGAACGGGTGCAGAATTACGAAGCAGCGCCTTGTATTAATTGATATTATTTTGCAAAATGAATGTCAAAGCTGCAAGGAAATCTATTATAAAGCAGTTGAGATAGATGATAAGATCGGTGTGGCAACGGTATACAGAATGGTGAATGCTCTGGAAGAAGTCGGGGCAATCAACAGAAAGCTTGTGCTTACTCTTTAATGCCTGAGGCAGGAAAAGCGCTTAATGAGAATAATTCTTGTTAAGCGCTTTTCTTTAGAAAATAAAAGAATGAGGTGAATATGAAGAAATTTGTTAACGGAATATTTATTGGGCTTGGATTTCTATTTATCGGACTGGGTATGGTGGGAGTTGCTCTGCCGCTGCTCCCATCTACTCCATTTTTAATACTGGCGGCAATTTGTTTTGCGAAAGGCTCTAAAAAGTTTCATAGTTGGTTTTTAAGTACATCCTTATATCAAAAATATGTGGAGCCTGCGTTGAGCCGGAAAGAGATGGAGAAGACTGTAAAAAGGAAAACACTGATTATACTCTGTGTAATTTTTATTATTAGTTTCTGGGCGGTGCCTGTGTGGCATGCTAAGGTCGTTATTTTACTTGTGGCCATGTTTCATATCTATTATTTTGTCTTTAAAATAAAAACTGCAAAGGCAGAAAATAAAGAGATGAATTCAGAAGGGGTTAATGATAAAATTTCTCCATAATGAAGGTTAGTTTTGACTAGCCTGAAATTTCCTTGCTATGATATACAAATAAAGCAGAATCAGGCTTATCAGACAGGAGTGATGAAGATGAAGCAGCATAAGTTCTGGGCGTGGGCAGCAGTTTTTTGCTTTGTGATGGCCATTTATACCGGACACAAACACAAATAAGAAGAATGTCTGAACAATGACCCGAAAAATGATGAGAAAGTACGATAAGGAGGAGAACAGGAATGGATATTTTTAAAATGAAAAGAATCGGTATTTTTGCAGGAGGTATTTTATTTGGCACTGCGGGGGTGAAAATTCTTTCAAGTAAAGATGCAAAGAAGGTTTACACAAACTGTACGGCCGCAGTACTGCGGGCAAAAGAATGTGTAATGAAGACCGCAACAACGGTACAGGAGAATGCGGAGGATATTCTGGAGGAGGCAAAGCAGATTAACGAAGAGCGTGCCAGACAGGAAGTAGTTCAGACAGAGGATATACCTGCAGCGGCAGAAGCTTCTGAAGAGTATTCAGAGTAGCAGCTTTGGCAGGTAAAGGAAGTATTTGGGAGGGAACTTCTTGAAATTTATAATAAAACATGAGATAAAGGGAAGGCTGCGCATTCATGTCATGCAAAGCAGGATGACATTTCGGGAAGCAGATACACTCCACTATTATCTGGCAGGATTGCCTCAGGTAAAAATGGTGAAAGTGTATGAGCGGACTGCAGATGCATCCATTCGATATGAGGGAAGCAGAGAGGAACTTCTCTGCATGCTTAAAAGATACCGTTATAGTGATATAGAGGTTCCGGAAGGGCTCATTGAGAACTCAGGCAGAGAGCTGAACGCAAAATATCAGGAACATCTGGTACAAAAAGTTATACTGCATTATGGCAGGAAACTGCTGCTCCCTTATCCGGTGCGGGCTGCTTTGATTGGGTGGAATTCCTTAAAGTATTTGTGGAAGGGATTCAAAAGCCTTTCAAAAGGGCGTTTGGACGTATCGGTGCTTGATGCGGCAGCAATTGGTGTCTCTGTATTGCGCCAAGACATGAAAACGGCAGGTTCTGTTATGTTTCTGCTTGAAATTGGGGAAATACTGGAAGAATGGACGCATAAAAAGTCAGTGGGTGATTTGGCCCGCAGTATGTCCCTGAATGTAAAAAAGGTTTGGCTGAAGTCAGGGAACCAGGAGGTTCTGACAGACACATCGGGAATTATTCCCGGAGACCAGGTGATTGTACATATGGGAAATGTGATACCCTTTGACGGAGTTGTGACGGAAGGGGACGCACTTGTGAATCAGGCATCTATGACAGGGGAAGGTCTTCCGGTCAGAAAGGAAGCCGGGTCTTATGTCTATGCGGGGACTGTTCTGGAGGAAGGCGAAATTGTAGTACAGGTAAAGCAGACCAAAGGAAGCACCCGCTTTGAAAAGATTGTATCTATGATTGAAGAGTCTGAGAAACTAAAGTCAGCAGCCCAGGGAAAAGCAGAGCATCTGGCCGACAGGCTGGTACCTTATACTTTGGGAGGGACAGGGCTTGTGTGGCTGTTTACCAGAAATGCCACGAAAGCGTTAAGTGTTTTAATGGTTGATTTTTCCTGTGCCCTGAAACTTGCCATGCCCATTGCGGTTCTGTCTGCAATCCGGGAGGCTGGAGAGTGCGGCATTACGGTGAAAGGCGGGAAGTATCTGGAAGCAGTGGCAGAGGCAGAAACCATTGTGTTTGATAAAACAGGGACTCTGACAGAGGCAAGGCCTACCGTAAAAGAGGTTATAACTTTTGGCGGAGGAGATGCAGACGAAATGCTGCGTATTGCTGCGTGCCTGGAGGAGCATTTTCCACATTCCATGGCAAAAGCGGTAGTGAAAGCAGCAAAAATAAAAGGTCTGGTTCATGAAGAGATGCACGCCAAGGTGGATTATGTTGTTGCACATGGTATTTCCTCTTCCATAGAAGGGAAAAAAGTGGTAATAGGAAGTCATCATTTTGTATTTGATGATGAAAATTGTACAGTTAGAGAAGAAGATAAGGATAAGTTTAAACAACTGCCTGCGGAATATTCCCATCTGTATCTGGCTATTGAGCAAAGCCTTGCTGCAGTTATATGTATAGAGGACCCTCTGAGAGAAGAGGCTCCTGAGGTGATAAAGGCTCTCAGGAAGACTGGAATTAAAAAAGTTGTCATGATGACAGGGGACAGCAAACACGCTGCCGCTGCTATTGCAAGGAGTGTGGGCGTAGATGAATATTACTTTGAAGTACTGCCGGAAGATAAGGCAAGATTCATTGAACAGGAGAAACGTACTGGCAGCAAAGTTATTATGATAGGTGACGGAATTAACGATTCTCCGGCACTGTCTGCGGCAGATGCAGGAATAGCTATCAGTGACGGAGCCGAAATAGCAAGAGAAATCGCAGATATTACAATAGCTGCGGACAATTTAAATGAAATCGTAACATTAAGAATTTTAAGTAAGGGTCTGATGAAAAGAGTCCATACAAATTACCGTTTTATTGTGGGCTTTAATACCGGTCTCATTATACTTGGAATAGCCGGAATCCTTATGCCTGCTGCGTCAGCCATGCTGCATAATCTATCAACGCTGGGAATCGGCCTGAGAAGTATGCAGGACCTGAGGAAGGATGAAATCAGATAAAAAGTGTTACAGTTCATACTACATCAGTATCTCATAAGCAGAATAATACGAAAAAGACGCGGCAGTAATTGATAGCCGCGTCTTTTTCTTGCAGAATATTGGACGGTTTGATAGAATGGGTATAAATGTGAATCAAAAACATGCGGGAAACATCTAAATAGAGATGAAGGCCCGTTACAGGAGATAATATGGGTGTAACAATTACGGAGATAGCAAAAGAAGCAGGGGTGTCGATTGCAACAGTATCTCACGTGCTCAACCACACGCGATACGTAAGTCCTGAACTGGCAGAAAAAATTCAGCAGATTGCCGAAGAGAAAGGCTATCAGCCGAAGCATAACAGTGAGTCGGCAGGTAAAAAGTATCGGATGGGAAAAAGCTCGGAGATTGCCTTGGTGATACCGAATACATTCAGCATTGTATATACTAGATTGGTAACGGTGCTTTCAGGACTGGCAGATACCAAGGGATATATTTTATGCATCTATCTGTCTAATGGCGATAAGAACCAGGAAAAACACGTGCTGTCTGAGCTGGTTGCCAACCGCCGAATAGCAGGGATTATTCTCTGCCCGGTTCAGTCGGATAGAAAAGCATATAAAAAGCTAATCCAATCGGCCAAACCTTTTGTCTGTCTGGAACGAAAACTGGAGGACAGTGAGTCGGACTCAGTCGTCTCAGACAATGTCCAGGGCGTTCGGGAGATGATGGAACATCTGATCAATAGCGGACATGAACGGATTGCATTGCTACTGGAAGATAAGTGTCTGACCACGGTGACGGAGCGAAAAGAAGGTTATCTCCAGGTAATCCGGGAACACGAAATCGGTTACGATGAAGAGCTGATTGCCTGTATCCAGCTAGAAGAGGAAAAGCAGACCAGAGAATGCATCAAACGGTTTATCAAAAAGAAAGTCCCGACGGCGATCCTGGCCGGCGGCAACACTCTGACGTTGAGATGCCTCAAGGCGATGGATGAAATGGGGCTTGAATGTCCGAGGGATATTTCCGTGGCCGGTTTTGGCGATGATGAGTGGTGTGAGCTGATGAATCCATCATTGACCGTCCTGACACAAGATACCGAAGAACTGGGACGTCGGGCGATTGCAATATTGTTCGATAGGATTGAACAGCGCGGGCCAGAGGAGAGCAGTCAGATCAAGGTGCCGATGGAGCTGACGGTCAGAAAGTCGACGACCAGCATCGCCAGGGGACCATTTGGTGAGAAGGTTGTATATCCGGAAGAGAACCTGCTGACCGATCAGGAGATTGAGTTGGTAAAAGCAGGAAACTACAAGGTGGCAATATCGTTTCACTATACCGGGAATGAGTGGACTAGGCTGCATGAAAAGGCAATCAAAGATTCGCTCAGTACGATGGGAGTCAGGGTACTGTCAGTGGCCGATGCCAATTTTGATCCGGAACTGCAAAACACCCAGTTGGAAGGGATTGAAATGCAGAATCCTGACGGTGTTATTGCGGTTCCAACCGATGAAATCAAGACGGCTGGGAAATTCAAAGAACTGGCGAAAAAGACGAAGTTAGTATTCGTCAACAATGTTCCCTATGGATTAAACAATGACAATTACAGCTGTTGGATTTCGGTAAATGAGCGTGAAAATGGTCAGAATGCAGCTCGGATTTTGTGCGATCATTTTACTGGCCAGTGCGATGTAAAGATTGGGCTGCTGATACATGGTACACCGTTTTTTGCTACCAAACAGAGAGATTTTTTTGCTGAGCAGGTTTTTCGTGAAGAGGGCAGTAATGTGAAGTTGGTCTCGCGCCGGATGTTTTACTCAATCGATCGCACCTATGAGGTTTGCAAGCGGATGATTCAGGATCATCCGGAGATCCAAGGCCTGTATATTACATGGGAGCGACCGGCTTTACAAGCGATTAGGGCATTAAAAGAACTGGGCCGGGAGGATATCGCGATTACAACCACTGATCTAGACTATGAAATCGCATCTTATATGGCGCGGGGCGAAATGGTTGTCGGACTGAGTTCTCAGCGCCCTTACGATCAGGGGGTAGCGGTGGCAACGGCGATGGCGAGGGCCCTGATCGGCCGCTGTGATCACCGCTGCATCGGAGTAGCACCGTATATGGTGAAAGCCAGCAACCTGGAAAAAGCGTGGCGCGAGATATTAAAAACTAAAATGCCGGATATCAGATAGAAGGCTAAAACAGACATATCCAAGTGAATATGTCTGTTTTTATATAAAAAAATAATTATAATTGCGGTTTTTTAAAGAAGTTAGATAGAGACGAAAAAAATCATGAGAAACAAATTGACATTTTAGTTAAAATGAGCTATTTTAGCTTATATAAAATCAATTTAACGGACAGGGAGAATGCATGAAAGTAACGATGAGAGAAATAGCAGAGGAAGCCGGTGTATCGATTGCAACGGTTTCCTTTGCCTTAAACCGGACCCGCTATGTCAGTCCGGAATTAGTAGAGCGTATTGAGCAGGTTGCACAAAGTAAAGGCTATCGAATCCAAACGCAGAAAAAGAAGCAGTTTCACAGTGGCAAGCTATCGGAGATAGCGCTGGTCATTCCGAGCGTCAAAAGTGATTTTTACGCCCATTTGATGACCGGAGTTTCGCGCTATGCATCGGAAAAAGGATATTTAACTTCGGTTCATGTTACCAGTGATGACCGCGAGCAGGAGCGGCGCGTATTGCAGGAGATCATCAGCAACAACCGGATTGCGGGAATTATTCTGGCTCCGGCCAGTGAAGAACGGAGTACATATGAGAAGCTGCTACAGGTCGGATCACCGCTGATCTGCATCGAGCGAACCATTGTCGGCGCGGATGTTGGGGCAGTATTATCCGATAATGAAGATGGTGTATATAAAGGGATGGAGTATCTGATCAAACGTGGTCATGAGAATATTGCGATTTTACTCGAAGACAAACATATGTCGTGTGTTGAGGAGCGGACGGAAGGGTATCAGAAAGCACTGGAACAGTACCATATTCCTTTCCGCCAGGAATTAGTGGTGTCAGTGAATCCGTACCATCAGACAGAAATGTTTGATAAAGTAGATTTGCTGTTTAAGTGTGAGGCACCGACAGCCATCTTTGCAGCCGGAAATAAATTGACGCTGAATTTACTGCGGATGCTGGCAAAACTGGAGAAAGCATATTCTGCAGATATCTCCATCATTGGTTTTGGTGATGCACAGTGGTGTGATATGATCCGGCCATCGCTGACCTGTCTCAGGCAGGATCAGGAGCGGATCAGCCGGGAAGCAGTCCGCTGCACTATCGAACAGATCGCGGTGGGCAGCGGCCCGGACATCGGAACGAAACGGATTCCGATGGAATTGTGGATTGGTGATTCGGTACAGAATATTGCCCGGGGACCATTTGGTGAACGATCCGAATACCCAGGCGAGATTGTGCTGTCAGAAGAAGATTCGACGCGGCTCAAACTAGGCCGCTATAAAGTTGGAATTTCATTTCACTATGGCGGAGATGATTGGACGACACTTCATGAGCGTGCACTGGTTGAAACCCTGAATGGATATGGCATTCAGGTCCTCTCAGTGATGGATGCACACTTTGATGCCAAACTGCAGGAAGCGCAGTTAAAAGGGCTGATGATGCAGAATCCGGATGTCATCATCGCTGTACCGGTTGAGGAAGAAAAAACTGCCAGTGTGTTTAAAGAAGTGGCGGAGAAAACCAAACTGGTGTTGATCAACAGCATGCCCAAAGGCTTTACCAGAGATGACTATGCATGTTGGATATCGGTTAATGAACGCGAGAATGGCGAGAGCGCGGCCCGGATCCTGGGGGATTACTTTGTCAATAAAGGCAGCGGAAAAGTGGCCATGCTGATACACGGTGCAGAATACTTTGCGACCAAGCAACGGGATTTTTTTGCCCGGCAAACCTTAGAAGAAGATTATCCGGGGATCGAAATTATAGCTAGTGAATCATTTGGTAAAATTGAGAATGCCTATCAGGCATGTTATACCATGATGGAATCGAACCCGGAGATTGAGGGAATCTACGTGACCTGGGAGCGGCCGGCGCTGGAGGCAATCCGGGCGCTTAAAGATATGGGCCGGCAGGATGTTGTAATCTCGACGACCGATCTTGACTATGAAATTGCCAGAATGCTGTGGCATGATGACATGGTCATCGGCCTCAGTTCACAGCGTCCGTATGACCAGGGAGTGACCGCTGCGATTGAAACCGCGAAAGTTTTGTTGGGCAAACAAAACAGTAAATGCATCGGCGTGTCGCCTTATCGAATAAACAAAGAAAACCTGGAAAAAGCATGGAAAGATCTGAAGAGAACCAAAATGCCGGATTTTAGTTAAAAAAATACTCGAAAAACACATGTTTTTACGTAAAAACATGTGTTTTTTATTTAATCAAAGAAAATCCATTGACGATAAAATAGACTGATGTTATATTTTACACAAATAGACAGTAAAAGTAATCTTTTTGTAGTAAAAACAACGAAAACAAGAACTGGGAAAGGTTATTTTTAACTAAAAAGAAAGGAGTGATGGCAGTGCTTGCAGCTAAATTGCCGTGTAAAGAAACCATTAAAGTGCTCGAAGAACCGATTCCGGTTCCAAAGAAAGGGGAGGTTTTAGTTAAAATGAAGGCATCAGCCCTCTGCCGCAGTGATTTGCATCGCTATCATGGCGTAGCGATTTTTGATGAGGATGATGAAGCGGCAAATATAACGCCGGGACATGAGCCCTGTGGGATTGTAGAGACGCTTGGTGAAGGAGTAACAAGAGTGAAAAAGGGGGACCGGGTGGCGGTATACCTGGGACTAGGCTGTGGGATTTGCCCGGATTGCCTGCGCGGCGATATCATGCTGTGCCCTGAATTTGGATGCATCGGCTTTGCCGTAAACGGAGCCCATGCGGATTACATGACGATTCCGGAAGAGAATTGTCTGTTACTTCCGGAAGGAATGGATTACATAACCGGAGCACTTGCTACTGACGTTGGTGGAACCTTATATACGGCTTGTAAAAGAGTAGAACTTAATGGAACCAAAACAGTCGTCATCATCGGCTGTGGACCGATGGGCAGCGGCGGCATCTTAATGGCCAAGGGCTTTGGCGCAGCTGTGATTGCAGTTGACACCGATGATGAAAGACTGAAAATGGCAGCTGAGCTTGGTGCCGATCATGTTATCAATCCGATTAAAGACAATACCGATCAGATTGTCAAAAAAATTACCGGCGGCGTCGGAGCTGATGCCGCAATTGTAACTGCCGGTGGCAGCGTACCACTTAATTCAGCCCTGAACGTAATTCGGACCAAAGGCCAGGTGGCCCTGATTGCCGAATCGAATGAAGCGGTGATCGATCCCAGCAATCAGTTCGTCAGAACACTTGCTGAGCTAAAAGGGTGCTGGTATTTCAACCGCGGAGACTGGGAAGAGATTGCCAATTTTATCGTTGATAAGAAGATTGATCTAAACAAAATCTCCAGTCACACCTATCCAATCTCAGAAGCAGCAACGGCATTTCCGTTGTTTGATTCAGGAAAGACACAAAAAGTAGTTTTTGTTTGGGAATAAGAAAAGGAGGAAGGTATTATGAAGAGAAAAGTAATAGCAATATTATTGTGTGTTGGGTTAGTCGCAGGAATGTTAAGCGGGTGCGGATCTGAGACAGATTCAAAACCAGCTGCTGAGACGGAGAAGAAATCAGAAGTCAATGCGGATGATTACCCCGAACTGGATCTGAAGCCAACCGAGGCGCTGAGTGTCAGCACCGAGGGTGTGAAAGCGGTAGCTCCTTCTGCGTTCACCATAACCGATGAAGAAGCAAAGAAATTAAAAGAAGGCAATTACAAGGTAGCATTTTCTTATCATACCCAGAGCGATACTTGTAATCAAACCAAAGTAGCTTCAGCGACCAAAATGCTGGAAGACTGGGGAATTGAAGTGGTTTCTGTAACCGATGCAAACTTTGATGCGGCGACACAGACCGACCAGATTGAAAGCATCATGGCAAAAAAGCCAGATGTTCTGTTTGTTATGCCTTATGATGCAGATGCCTGCGCTTCAGTACTGAATGCGAATGTAAAGAATACCGATACCAAACTGGTATTTATGGAAAATGTAGCATCTGGTTTTAAAGCTGGCGAGGATTATGTCGGCTGTGCCAGCTCTGACAGCTATGGTAATGGGAAGGCCTGTGCGGATATTATGGCAAAAGAAATCGGCTATCAGGGTAAAGTAGCGATTATGTTTTATGACCTGGTATACCCGGTAACCAATGAACGCGACCGTGGCTTTAAGGAAACAATCGAAAACGATTACCCAAAGATTGAAATTGTTATGGAGGCTGGTTTTACCGATCCGAGTGATACAGGTACTGTTGCCGATGCGATTCTGGCAAAACACTCTGATTTGGATGGCATCTACGCATCCTGGGATATTCCGGCTGAAGGTGCAATCGCATCAGCGAATTCACTGGGAATGAACGATTTGATTATTACTTGCTGCGATCTCGGAGATACAGCGGCGAAGAGTATTGCGGAAGATGGTATGATCCGCGGCGCCGGTGCGCCTCGTTCACCAGAACAGGGGGAAGCAGAAGCATTAATCGCGGCTTACGCATTATTGGGAAAAGAACTGCCTTCGACTTTCGTAACGCCGCCAGCTCTACCAGTTGTGAAATCAAACGTGCTTGAGTCATATAAGACCAGCTATGGAGTGGAAGCACCAGACTGGTTAAAAGATATAGCGAAATAGAGGTGAACCAATGGCGGATTATGTATTGGAACTAGAACAGATCCAAAAATCTTTTGGTGGAGTTCCGGTCTTAAAAGGTGTAGATTTTCGACTGAAACGGGGCAGTATACACGCACTGGTGGGCGGCAATGGAGCAGGTAAATCAACGCTGATGAAAATACTGACAGGAGTTTATACCAAAGATCAGGGTCACTGTAAAATCAACGGACAAAACGTCACCATTCATAATTACAATGAAGCCAAGAAAAGAGGAATCAGCTTAATTTTTCAGGAATTAAGCCTGATTCCCACCTTAACAGTGGCGGAGAACATATATCTAAACAAAGAAATTAAAAAAAAGGGTTTGATTGATTATAAAACAATGAACCAGAAATCTTCAGAATTATTAAACAGTCTGGGAATTGATATGGATGTCAGGGAAAAAGTGCAGAATTTAAGTGTGGGATTCTGCCAGCTGATTGAAATAGCGAAGGCCTTATCCAACAATACTTCTGTGCTGGTCATGGACGAACCGACAGCTTCACTGTCTGACAAAGAGACCGAAGTGTTATTCGGGATCATTGCAGACCTGAAAAAGAAAGGAATTTCAATCGTTTACATCTCACATCGGATGAAGGAGATCTTTCGGATATCTGATGAGATTTCGGTTCTGTATGGCGGTGAGATAATCGCCAGTAAAACGACCGAAGAGTATACTTTGGAATCGTTGATAGATTATATGATGGGTGGCAAGAAAAATGAGCAGTCGATGATCTGGAAAGAACGCTCCAGTCCGATTGGAAGCAAGAACCTGCTGGAGGTTAAATCGCTTTCCGTCGGCAACATGGTTAAAAATATTTCCTTTGAACTCAAAGAAGGCGAAGTACTGGGACTGGCCGGTCTGATGGGAAGTGGGCGGACCGAGGTGCTGGAGACGATCTTCGGCATACGCAAAAAGTCCTCAGGCGAAATTATCATGGATGGCAAGCCGGTTCATTTCCGCAATGTGCGGCAGGCCATTCGCGGGAAGGCGGCTCTGGTACCAGAAGACCGGCGTCGTCAGGGATTGGTTTTGATGCACGAACTACGGGAAAATCTTATCTTAACCGATCTTGATAAAGTCAAGAAAAAAGGATTTATACATCCCCCGACTGTCAATGAAGTGAGTAAGAAGGCGATTCAGGATTTTGTGATTAAAGCCGACAGCGTTCGGACTAAAATTTTTCATCTGTCAGGTGGGAATCAACAAAAAGTAGTTTTGGCAAAATGGTTGAATACCGGTCCTAAGCTCTTAATGCTGGATGAGCCAACCGCCGGGGTGGACGTTGCTGCGAAAGGTGAAATCATCGAAATTATCAGGCAGTTTGTCAACCGTGGACATAGTGTCATCTTTGTCTCCTCTGAATTGGCGGAGATGATGGCGATCTGCGACCGGGTGATCGTGCTGCGGGACGGTGTTAAGACTGGGGAATTAACACACGAAGAAATTGATACAGAGGAGGTATTGCAGCGTGCAATTCAAAAGTAAGAAAAAAATAGATCTATATCAGCATATGGTTTACATCATTTTTGTAATCGTCCTGATATTTTTCGCAATCTGGTTAGGTCCCAGCTTCTTTTCTATGTCCAATCTACTGAATATTACCAGACAAACGGCGATGGTATCGGTTATGGCGGTGGCGATGACCTATGTAATTGCCAGCGGTCAGATCGATCTCTCGATTGGCGCGGTAGTTGCATTGTCTTCGCTGATTGCGGCGTGGCTGCTGGAAAGAACCGACAATATTTTGTTGGCACTTGCGTGCTCATTAGGGGTTGGACTGATCGTCGGAATTGTCAATGGTCTGCTGGTAACTTACCTCAAGATTCCGGCATTCCTGGCCACTCTCGGAACCCAAAGTATTATCCGGGGATCGGCGATGTGGCTGACCGCAACCAAGGCAATCACGATCCGCAATACAACTTTCAACAATATCTTTGGCATGGGAACACTGGCGGGAATACCAATTGTATTTATCTGGACGGCGCTCGCTCTTTTGATCGGCCATATCGCCCTGCGGTATATGTCATATGGCAAAAAAGTGCTTTCGATTGGTGGCAACGAAACATCTGCCTTTTATTCTGGAATTAACATCATCCGCATCAAAATCACAGTCTTTGCAGTGATGGGCCTGTCGGCGGCATTTGCGGGTATCATTTATTCGGCCAGAATGCAGACAGCTCGTTATACTTACGGCGAAGGTGATGAAATGAATGTTATCGCTTCAGTCGTTTTGGGCGGTACCTCGATGGCCGGAGGAAGTGGAAATATTATTGAAGCTGTGGTGGGTTCACTGTTGCTGGGAATCATCAACAACGGTCTGATCATCGGTGGGCTTGACGCCAGTCAGCAGCAGGTGGTCCGCGGATGTATTATCATTCTAGCCGTTGCACTCAGTACATTTAACACGAAAAAACAATCTTAAAATAAAGGAGACGACAATTATGAAATATGCATTTAATACTTGGGCTTACAGTCATTTTCCATGCTGGGTACCATCATATTCTTTCGAAGAAACAATAACGAGACTTGCAAAAATCGGCTATGACGGAGTTGAGATAGGTTGTGCACAACCGCAGGCATGGCCTTATTATATCAACGCTGAACGCAGGAAAGAGATGAAAAAGTGCCTGCAGGATAACCAGATTGCAGTGGCGTCGATGTTGCCGGCTCCTGGTGGCGGTCCTGGTGGAAATATCGCATCCGCTTGCAAGGAAGAGCGCGAGTGGACCAGACAGTACTGGAAAGACTGTGTTGAACTGGGGGTGGAAATCGGAGAGTGCAAGACACTGCTCTGCGTGTGCGGCTGGTACATTTATGGAACCAAAGAAAGAGATGCCTGGAATTGGGCGATGGAGGGGCTTTCGGATGTTGCCGATTATGCGGCAAAAAGCGGCGTAACATTAATGCTTGAGCCGACTGCTTCTGACAGTAACCTGGTTGAATCCTGCGAGGATGCGATTAACATGATGGAAGACGTCGGCAAAGCAAATGTCAAGCTGATGTTCGATACCACCCATGCACTCTATCGCAATGAGGTTCCGACAGATTATGTATATCAGATGGGAGCAGATTTAAAACACGTACATATGGCGGATTACAACCGTGAAGCTCCAGGTACCAATGGATGTGATTTTGTAGCGATCATGCAGGCTTTGAAAGATATTAATTACGATGGATATGTAGCAATGGAAAACGGATTCCCATCAAGGTCCTGCCATCCAGATTCGGTTGCCAGAATGTCGCTTGAAAATTTGAAAGCAATTGAGCAGTCATTAAAATAAAGACTGAGAGATTCGAAGTGAGAAAACGAGAGAGGATGGAAAAGATGATCAATATAGGAGTAATCGGTTGCGGTAAAATCGCTCAGGTCAGACACCTGCCGGAATATGCAGATCATAAAGATGCCAATATCAAAGCGGTCTTTGACTTATGTAAAGAGCGTGCCGATCAAATTGCTGTTGAATATGGAGCCAAGAGTTATGATTCCTGGCAGGAGCTGTTGGTAGACCCGGAGATCGACGCAGTCAGTGTGTGCGCAGCCAATGCGGTTCATTGTGAGATCACAGTCGCAGCGCTGCGGGCTGGAAAACATGTACTCTGCGAAAAGCCGATGGCAATCAAGCTGAGCGAATGTGAGGAGATGGTAAAGGTTGCCAATGAGACCGGCAAATATCTGATGATCGGCCACAATCAACGTTTGGCCAAGGCGCATGCCAAGGCACGTGAGTTGATCCTAAGTGGCGAGATTGGTGATATCGTAACTTTTGAAACAAGGTTCGGCCACAGTGGTCCGGAGACCTGGGTAATCGACAGCAACAACATCTGGTTCTTCGATAAGAAAACTGCAGTGTTTGGAGCACTGGCAGATCTCGGCATCCACAAAACCGATTTGATCCAGTTTCTAACCGAGCAGAAAGTAAAGGAAGTATCGGCATTCGTCGGTACTCTGCAAAAAGCATATGCCAGCGGGACTCCAATCGGTGTCGATGACAATGCCATCTGCATTTATAGGATGGACGGCGGAGCAGTTGGGACGATGACAGCCAGCTGGACCTGCTATGGACCTGAAGATAATTCAACAGTGCTCTATGGCACTGAAGGAATCATGCGGATTTACGATGATCCTGAATACTCGATTATCATTCAAAAGAAAGATGGAACAGAGATTAACTATCAGGTCGATCAAATTCAAACTAATGACAATCAAACCAAATCCGGTGTAATCGACTTATGGATGGAATCGCTGATTGAGCAGAAGCCGCCGGAGATTTCCGGAGAAGAGGCTTTAAGTGCGATGAAAGCGGTCTTTGCAGCGATGGAATCCAGTGAGACCGGCCAGCGAATCGTGATTCAATAGGAGGATGTAAGATGACAAGACCAATTACGCTGGCTTCTGGGCAATTCGGTGATATGTCCCTTGAAGCTTTGTGCAAAATGACATCAGAAATCGGATACCAGGGACTGGAATTGGCGACGCATGCCCACTTTGATGTTGCCAGGGCGCTCGAAGATCCAGGCTATATTCCGCAGATAAAATCAGTGTTGGCGGCACATAACCTGAACTGTTATGCGATTTCGGCCCATCTGACCGGCCAATGTGTCGGTGATGTCTGGGATCCCCGGCTTGACAATTTTGCTCCGGCAGAATTGTCTGGGAATCCGGAAGAAATTCGTAAGTGGGCGGTGCAGGAAATGATTCGTACGGTCAAAGCCGCGCATCAAATGGGGGTTAAGGTGATTACCTGCTTCACCGGTTCGCCAATCTGGGCCTGGTGGTATTCCTATCCTCAGACTACCCCACAGATGATTGAGGACGGATTTCAGCTAATCTATGATCTCTGGACCCCGATTTTTGATATGTTTGACCAGTACGATATTAAATTTGCACTGGAGGTTCATCCAACGGAAATCGCATTTGACTATTACTCGACTCAGATGTTGCTGAAAAAATTCAAATATCGGAAAACACTGGGCATCAATTACGATCCCAGTCATCTGGTCTGGCAGGGCGTCAATGAGCTGGCTTTCCTTAGAGAATTTGCCGATCGGATTTATCATGTTCATGTCAAAGACGTCAAGATGAACCGCAATGAAAAGGCGGGGATTCTCGGCTCGCATCTGGAGTTTGGCGACACCAGACGGGGATGGAATTTCGTATCGGTCGGCCACGGCGATGTAGATTTCGATGGAATCATCCGCGAACTGAACCAGATGGGGTACGATGGGCCGCTTTCGGTTGAGTGGGAAGACTCGGGAATGAAGCGCGAATTAGGTGCGGCGGAATCTTTTGAATATATCAACCAGATGAATTTTACACCATCTAATATAGCGTTTGATGCCGCTCTAAAAGCAGAATAATACGATTTAGAATTCAATGATAGGAGCATTGCGATGCTGCCATTTGGGCGCACCGCAATGCTCCTTTTTAAATTATGTTTTTTGAGTGATGCCGTCGTTGCGGGGATTCCCTTTTCAATCATTGAATGTAGCTATCCCTGGACATCTGTATGGCTGAGCTGTAACAAGAAATTGATGAAATTTATCTTTTCTTGATGAAATTTATCTTTTTTTATGGTAAAATTAATAAAATTTCTATAATTAAAAAATGAGAAGGGGATTCTATGGAACATAGAAAGAGGACATAAATTATGGAATCAAAGTTGGAAAAAAGATATGGCTTTTTTACAGCCGTTGCAATGGTTATAGGTATCGTTGTCGGCAGCGGTGTGTTTTTCAAGGCAGAAAAGATATTAACGGCAACAGGTGGTAATTTAAAGCAGGGAATTCTTGCATGGCTGATTGGTGGAGTCATTATGATTTCTTGTGCATATACCTTTGCAGTTATGGCAACGAAATATCAGTATGTCAATGGCCTGGTAGATTATGCGGAAGCTACAGTAGGAAAAAAATATGCCTATTATATAGGCTGGTTTATGGCAATTATTTATTATCCTGCAATTACATCTGTTTTGGCATGGGCTTCTGCACGCTATACCTGTGTTATTTTCGATTTACCCATTACAGGCGGAGAGTGTATGACAATTGCCTGCCTTTACCTGGTGGGAAGCTTCACACTTAATGCATTATCTCCCGTTTTAGCCGGGAAGTTTCAGGTAAGTACTACAGTTATCAAGTTAATTCCGCTATTTTTAATGGCTATAGCAGGTACAGCTATGGGACTCCACAGTGGAATGACAAAGTATAATTTTACTAATTACGTGTCCCAAAGTAACTCCAACGGATTGCTGACAGCAGTAGTTGCGGCAGCCTTTGCTTATGAGGGGTGGATCATTGCAACCAGTATCAATGCAGAATTAAAAAATGCAAAGAAAAACCTTCCTCTGGCTTTGATTTTGGGTACTTTTATTATCATGTCTGTTTATATCCTGTATTATATCGGTGTAGCAGGAACCGTTAAAAATGAAGTCATGATGGCCGGTGGGGAAGCCGGCGCCAAGCTGGCATTTCAGACAGTTTTTTCCTCGGTAGGGGGAACATTGCTGTTTGTGTTTGTTATCATCTCCTGTCTGGGTACTTTAAATGGACTAATGCTAGGCTGTACCAGGGGAATCTATTCCATTGCCGCAAGAGGCCTCGGTCCCAAGCCTAAGGTTTTCAGCCATGTAGATGCTACTACGAACATGCCTGTAAATTCTGCAATCCTGGGGGTATTTCTCTGCGCTGTCTGGCTGTTTTATTTTTACGGGGCTAACTTAACTGAGAGCTGGTTCGGGTTCTTTAGTTTTGATTCTTCCGAATTGCCCATCGTCACGGTGTATGCCCTATATATTCCTATTTTTATCATGTTTATGGTAAAGGAGAAGGAACTTAACTTTTTTAACCGCATATTCATGCCATTTATATCCCTGGTAAGCTGTATATTTATGATGATTGCTGCCTACTTTGCCCATGGGATGGCTGTAGTTGCTTTTCTAATCGTGTTTTCTGTTGTTATGGTATTTGGTGCTTTTATATACCGTAAATCAGCATAATATAACAAACATAAGCCAGTCCGTTCTATTTACAGAACAGACTGGCTTTTATATAATGGGAGACTGTGTTTCCCATTATATAAAAACCCTCTGGGAGATCGCATTGCGGCGGCAAAGAAGTTGTTGCTATTACAGCCCGCCGCAAGCGGAGAATTTCGCTTGCGAGATTCTTCTTGAAAGCAATAAACACACTAATGATAAACATTATCAATAGTAAAGGTTGATTTTTATTTTGATAATGGTTATCATATAGATACTAGTTAGACGCAACTAACCAATCGCTTATAAGGAGGCTTCTATGAGTATAGTAATTATCGGAGGGCATGACCGTATGGTATGTCAATATAAAAAAGTCTGTAAACAATTTCAATGTAAAGCTAAGGTATTTACCCAAATGTCCGCAAGTTTGGGTAAGCAGATAGGAAGTCCTGATTTGATTGTTCTTTTTACGAATACGGTTTCCCATAAGATGGTGAAATGTGCTGTGGAAGAGGCAGGCCGCTGCAACGCAGATGTGATCAGATGCCATACGAGCAGCCGGAGTGCTTTGGAAGAAATATTATGCGGTGTCTGCGGTAAATAATGCATATTTTTGGAGGGAGTTCAATCTCCCTCCAAAACAATTTTCCAGGCATGGGTCAGTACTGATTTAATTTGCAATTTCTACAGAAGCTGTATATAAAAGGCCGCAGTTTGCGGGGGGATACTGGTCGTTTGAAAGTTGGCATGGATGATTTTGACCGTTTGCCCGGGGGTGAGAGATTGTATACTGATAGGAAATCCGGTGGTATCTCTTATGGAAGTTCTGTCGGATATGGTAAATATTATTTCGCTGTCTAAGTTATCCGGATCTTTTGTGTAAAGCAAGTTATTATCAATGTCTACCATAACAATCTGGTGCGCTACAGAATTCAGACGAAATCTGGAATCTGTTTGCAAAACTATTAAAAATGCGTTTGATTGCGGTGGAATGCTTCGGGTCATAACCGGAGAGAATATAGCATCTATCAGCATACCTTTTTGGATCTCACATATACATATGGACGAACCAAATGAGTCCAAAAGGACGGTGTTACTGTTTATATTTAATCTCAAAAGTTCGATAAAGGTCATGGTATTTGATCCGATGACGTTATAGGAAATTAACAAGTGGCTGGTTTCTCCCATTGGAGTAAATACATTTTCCACTAAAGCGTTTTCTGCAAAGAGAATATTGCCGCACTGTGTTACTGTACCTCTTTTATCACTACTCATATTTAGCCTCGAATATTAGATGTTCTCACTTTATATTATATGATAGACATGAAAAATGTTTCGCTTCGATCTTGTGAAGATACTATCTGGAAGAGGTAATACTATTTAGCTGCTTTTTGGGCAAACTCAGTAGTAATCAAATCTTCATAAGGTGCTCTTGAGTCAAGTTCTCCTGCACTCTCAAGGATATCTTGAAGTAAATCAAAACTACTTTCCTCGAATACAAGATTATCTTTCCATGTATCCTGGTCATAATATCTTGTTACAATTTTGGTAATAGTATCAAGATCTGTTTCCGGGAACTGTGGTTCAATGGTTTTAGCAATTTCTTCTGGAGTATGGGACTGTACATAGTCCATTCCCTTTTGAAGCGCATTTACAAACTGCTGGATAACATCCGGGTTCTTTTCAATAAAACTCTGTTTTGCACTGTAAGCAGTGTAAGGTACATATCCACTGTCTTCACCCAGGGACGCAACAACGTAGCCCTTCCCCTCAGATTCCAAAGTGGTAGCACCGGGTTCAAATGATGGAGTTATAATAAGACTAACCAAAGAAAGCCAGTGTTTATGCGGGTTTGTGGGGATTAGTCTAAAATAAAAATGGAAGGAAAGGAGCGTTTTCTAAGAAATAGCTAGATAAAAACGGTTTTAGTACAGTGAAAGGGTGATTCATATTTTCTGAATTGCCCTTTCACATTATCATATAGTGCAGATTTATAGATTGCGTTTATGGGTAGTAGCCCAGGCAGCTATACGTAGTAGGTAGGGGTTCTAATCTATAATTTGATTTTAAGGTAGTTTATGAGTAGGTATTGGCTTTTCGCGAAGCGAATGGCGGTTATCTGCGAAAAGGTTAATGGAATGACCTTACTGTTGAAGTATGTATAATTTAAACATCTGGCCCCGTCTATATAGGCGGGGGTTTTGTGCAGAAAAAATTGATATTATGTCCATAAAAGATTTGAACTGGGGATAGCTTGTTTTACTTGCTTTTGTAGACGCTGGCAGAGGGTCACAACTGATAAAAGTGCCTTAAATACAGGGTTTTATACTTATGATGGAGGGTAAAATAGGCCTTGTTTAAATTATTTTGGAGTAACTGAATAATAAATTACATTACATAGCCGACTTATTTTCAAAAATGAAAAATCAATCGGCTTTTTATGTCGACTTTTAGTACATAGCCATTAATCTACAAAAATATAATTTATTAGAAAGGATAATGGGACATATGACCGGTGGAGATATACGTTTTCAGCCATATATTAAGTAGAGATTGTCCAAAGTTCATAATTGGATTATAATATTTAGTAAAAGCAGATAAATGTAAAATATCTTGCAAAGTATTTGGGACTAGAGTGGAGGATATTTAATGCTTGTCAGGCCGGATTGTAAGGGGTTTGAGGACGAAATGAGAGGTTGCAGGTTAGTCTATACTAGATCGACTAATGGAATTTGTGGATTTTACGATAAAAATCTGTAATGGTGAAAAAGGATAGTGTGAGAATTAGAAAAGTACAGTAAGGAGATAAAAGAGATAATGGTAGAAAAGCTAGTAGATATTTTGAAAATATTTTTAGAAAAATATTTTATACCGACGATAATCGCGGTTGTTCTTTCATTTGTGACCTACTATATTACTCCAGAAGATAATGCAGTATTAATCAAGTTTGGGGTTATGGGGTTTTCAGTATGTTGTTTTTTAATATGGTTTTTGATTGTTGAAATGGTAATGGGGATATTCAAAGGAATTATCAGTGCTGTTAATAGGAAAATTAAGGGTGAAAAACGCCAAATCTATGAAAATGATCGAATAGAGAGGGAAAATAAAGAAATTCTTGAAGTATTGTGGACAAGGGTAGATGAAATGAATGCCAGGGATTACCAATTACTAGTGGAATTTATAAACAATGGTAATCAGCCACACTATGAAGCAGGACAATATTTTGGGGATTGTTTGCTTAATTCTGATTGGGTACATAAAACAGTTGTACAGGCGGAAAAGCAAGTTCCAATAAAAATTGAACGTTCGTCAATGGAAGGTATACATAGATTTCCGATATATGAAACGATATCGGCACGATATCAGTATGTTTTAAAGGATGAACTTTATAAAGCATTAAAATATTCCATGGATAAACATGGAAAGATATCACATTTTGAGAGGTGAGAAAAAGTATATAATTTATTTAATCATTTTAATTTTAAATGATATTGTTAGATTAGAATGTTGATAATATTTGAGTGATTAATAAAAGAACCATTAAAAATAACGGAGGATTTGGATGTTTAGTAAATCAGATTTCGATAATATTGATAATAGATTAAAAAAGATAACGATGCAGCCTGTTGAACAGATAGAAATTGGGTCCAATATACCACCTACAATTGATGAATTGGAGGACAATAATAAGACCTTTGTGATACAACCTGCAATTTTATTTATAGATATTCGTAAATCAACATATCTTACGGAGAATAGCCAGGCTAAGAGTATGGTTAAAATTTATCGTTCATTTATGCGAATGGCAGTTGATTGTGTGAGAAAAAACGGTGGGGTTACAAGGCAGTTTTTAGGAGATAGAATTATGGGAGTGTTTATGGATTCTATTAACGAGGAAGGAAGTATTACAGAAAAGGCTGTCGATAAGGCGGTAAATTGTGCGAGAAGTCTTTCCACAGTGATTGATTTTAGTTTAAATAAGTACTTGAAAAATAATGTAAATGGTAAACTAATTGAGTGTGGTATTGGAATTGACTATGGAAAAATATTAGTTACTAAGGTTGGGATGTATGGTGTGGAACTTGATGAAACGAGAGAGGATGAAACAGATTGCGTTTGGGTAGGAAATACTACAAATCATGCCAGCAAGTATTCGGATCTTGCTTCAGGAGGAGAAGTATTTATTTCTAAAAATGCTTATAAAGCATTATCAAATAATTTAAAAGAAGCAGATATATGGAAGAAATCTGCTAAGTATAAGGGAACAAAGTTATTTGAGGGATATGTAGTTCAAGATTATTATCTGGACTTTGTAGAAGAATTGGAAAATCCGGTAAAGGTAGATAATGATAATACAGCTAGTCAAGACACATCATTTCAATTAGCTGAAGGAATTCTTGAGATTGAAAGATTACAAAAAAGGCTAATAGATAGAGAAAAGGAATTAGTTTTATTAGGGGATAAGTTGCAAAAGGAAAATTCGGAATATGAGGCTAAATATAATAATGAATGTAAGGCTCGTATGGCAGCAGAAAGAGAACTGGATAGCAGCGCCAAGACTTCTTATAAAATGGTAGAACTATATTATTGTAAATTGAGGAATATTCTCGCAAAGGTTCATGTAGATAAATACTCTTTTATGGATGAATTAGGGGGGGCAGATTTATGTGATATTATTGATGATTTGTATGGATTTGGAAAATGTTTAGGAAAAGAAAAAGAAGATATTACAATTGAATTAGCCTGCTATCTTATAACTGTTTACAATTATTTTAAGATGTATAAAGAAGCTTACGATGTCATGGTAATGATGGCTTCAAAGTCTTCATGGGTATGTTTAAGAAGAGAAACAATTCAGTGGGCTAAAAAAGAAGATTTAACATGGAAATTATGGGGAGCGTTAGACAATAATATTAAAAACAGTAAAAATCAAAAAGCTGATTGGGAAAGATATATGGAATACTTTAAAGAGATGGGGGGGTACTAGAGAGTGGGGAAAGACACATCACAACCAACTGGATGCTATACAAAAGAAGATGCATATCAGTCTTTACAGATGGTTAATTCTTGGATAAGTAATATAGATGCAAAAATATCATTTACTATGGCTTTTGTAGCTGTTTTAATGGGGTTTGTTTTTTCTAATGGAATACCAAGCGTTTTTATTGAGATATCCAAGCTAAATGGTGTTCAACAAATATCATGTGCACAAGTGTTTTTTTGTGTATTGGTTATTGCTTTATATCTACTGTGCTTATTATCTATCGCATCATTAATTATGGCGCTTACAGCAAGAGTGAAAAATACCTCTACAGATACGTCAGTGTTCTTTTTTGCAGATATAGCTAAAAGAACATTTGATGATTTAAAAAATGATATGGATTATATTTCAGAAAGAAAGTTATTAAAGGACTTACAGGGACAAATTTACGTTAATTCTCAAATTTGTACTAAGAAAGCTAAGTTTTTTAATTATGGTTTATACTATTTTGTTGGTGGCATTTTCTTATACTTTATTTGTAGTAGCTTGCAAATACTATAGGAATAGAAAGAAACGATACATGGCTGATTGGCTTTCAAAAACGAAAATCAGTCGGTTTTTTCATGTCTGTTTATAGTACATAGCCATTCATCGTAAAGGCATTGGCTATTAAATTTTTCAGGAAAGGAGGCAGGCTGTGATGTCAAAATACAGAGTAATCTCCATGAGGAAGTTTACCATGAAATTTTTATAATGAATCTTAAATCCTCGAAAAAGCCTGTATTGATGGATATTCTGGGGATTTAGAGATCGTATCTCCAAAATACTATCTCAAACTTTACCTCTTTCTTATAAAAAATTCGCGTGTCATCTCTTTTTTAGTAATATAGTTCTCTCAAAATTGATATTTGATAATCTGATTGCTGAAAGACTGCAATTAGATTATAATAAATGAGGATAAAGACTGACTGGATATGTTGTAGAGTATTTCATTTCCTTAAAGGGTCTAGGTAATTTAATGTGTGGTTTTGGGGATTTTTCGTACTGGGAAGTATGGGGGCGGAGAAGAAGAGAGTATGGATTGTATGGTAATGAACTTGTAACTGATTTGGTGGAAGTTCGTATAGAGAGAATGAAATAGGATGAGGAGAGAAGAATATGTTTCAATTGGATTCGCAAGAAAAGATAGTTTTAGCTAAGACATATAGTATACTTGGAAAATATTTTGATAGAGCTATTCAGCAAACAGAGGACGGAGAAATTATTTTGAGATGTGCAGGTCTATCATCTCTTGTTGACAAGTACAAAACAGATTTGATTCCATATTATATGAATGGAATTTGGAAAAACGATAATCCCCAATATAGTCCGGTTAAAACTTGTTTTGCAATTTGTCAAGAAATAGAAAATAATAAACAAGCATTGGGAAGTTTTTTGAAAGAAATATTTGATAGAACTCGAAAAATTGAAGGAAATGATTTTGAAATATTGAGCAATTATTTAGAAATAATTGGATATGAATTGACAAGAGAACATATAGAGGACGATTATGAGTATGATTTGTATAAATATCAATTGACAGCTTTTTCAGAAGGAGCTATTGGCAGGCAAGAAGATAAGACATTTTTATTGGCAGCGTTGGAACAGAAACATGGTGATTTATTACCATATTATTTAGAGGCTATATCAAATTATGGAAATTCAGAATATAAAAGTTGCTTGGACAATACTAGAAGTGTTTTTGAAGGGTTTTTTAAGAAACTAGACTCACAGAATGATTATGCGAAAGGTATTTTGGTAGCAACAAATGAGAGTATTATTGATAATTCCAATACTCAACTTGTATCCATTAAAAAAATTTTTACATATTGGTTAGATAATAAAAAAGGTGCTAATAGATATAGATTATTTGTAAGTATGTATAGTGCGATGTCTGGATTAGGAACACATGGCGAAGAAATTCCATCCAAAGAGGATGCTTTAATGTTTTTAAGAATTACAGAAGATATTTTAATTTGGTGTTTACAGCATAATATAGGGTATTAAGTCATATAAAAGTATTTTATAAGAAAAACGTTACATAGCCGATTGATTTTCAAAAACGAAAATCAGTCGGCTTTTTTCATGTCTATTTTAGTACATAGCCATTCCCCACAAAGGAAGGGCTATATTAAATTTTCAGGAAAGGAGGTAGACCGTGATGTCAAAATGCAAGGTAATTGCCATTGCGAACCAGAAAGGAGGAACTGGAAAGACTACAACAACAGTAAATTTAGGCATTGGACTTGCAAATGCAGGAAAGCGAGTGTTGCTTGTGGATGCTGATCCCCAGGGAGACTTGACTACTTCTTTAGGTTGGGGAGATCAGGATAATCTTCCAACAACACTGGCAACGCAGATGGACGGGTTAATCCGTGATGAACCATTCGACTACCATGAGGGAATTTTACACCATGTTGAGGGTGTAGACCTTATCCCATCTAATATTGAATTGTCTGGAATGGAGATGACGTTGGTAAATGCTATGAGTAGGGAGTTTACCATGAAATCCTATCTGAGTGAACTAAAGAAAGATTATAATTACGTTCTCATTGACTGTATGCCAAGTTTAGGTATGTTAACAATCAATGCCCTTGCGGCGGCTGACAGCGTAATTGTTCCGGTGCAGGCTCATTACCTGCCTTTAAAAGGAATGACACAGCTTATGCGGACAATTAGTAAGGTACAAAGACAAATCAATCCCGGATTAAAAGTGGATGGGGTTCTGTTAACTTTAGCAGATATGCGGACAAATCTTGCCCGCGCAACAGCAGAAAGTTTACAACAGAATTATGGCAGGATAATAAAAGTGTATCAGTCCGTGATACCCGTTGCAGTAAAAGCAGCGGAAACAAGTGCAGCGGGACAAAGCATTTACAGTTATGACAAAAACGGAGCGGCGGCAAAAGCGTATGAATCATTTACTAGGGAGGTGATACAAGATGGCCAAAAGCAAAGGCATCAACATGAATCTTCCCGCAGCAGATGATTTGTTCACTACACAGGCAGAGCGTGATGTAGCTGGTCAGGAAAGCATTATGGATATTTCGATAGTAGAAATCAGTGATTTTCCAAATCATCCGTTTAAGGTAAAAATGGATGAAAAAATGCTGGATATGGTGGAAAGCATAAAGCAGTATGGTGTGTTAGTGCCGGCTCTTGTCAGGCCAAAGCCGGAGGGTGGCTATGAAATGATAGCCGGACACAGACGGAAAATGGCAAGTGAATTGGCAGAGCAAAAAGAAATCCCTTGTATTGTGCGGAACTTATCGGATGATGAAGCCACAATCGTTATGGTGGATTCCAACTTACAGAGAGAGCAGATTCTGCCCTCAGAAAAAGCATTTGCTTACAAAATGAAGTTAGAGGCTATGAGTAGGCAAGGACAAAGAACAGACTTAACTTCGACACCAGTGGTGTCAAAGTTTCGTGCTAATGAAGAATTGGCGAAACAAGCGGGAGAAAGCAGAGAAACAATCCGTCGCTATATCCGTTTAACCGAACTTATTACACCTCTTTTGGATATGGTGGATGAAGGCAAAATTGCCATTCGCCCAGCGGTAGAATTATCTTACCTGCCGAAAACAGAGCAGGAAGAGCTATTTGACACCATGCAGTTGGAGGACTGCACACCGAGCCACGCACAGGCAATCAAAATGCGGAAGTTTTTCGAAGAGGGGCGGCTTAACAAAGATGTTATCTTTTCCATTATGACAGAGGAAAAAGGCAATCAAAAAGAACAGTTCCGTATGCCAAAGGAACGTATCAGCAAATATTTTTCGCCGGGGACGCCCGCAAAGCAAATGGAAGAAACGATTGTTAAGGCATTGGAGATGTATCGAAAACGAGAACGCAGCAGAGAAAGATAATCCATCCGCCGAGGGCGAAGTGGGTCTTTTGGTGAGAACCCCGGTTTTTTTTGTTTCCCCTCCCCACACCCCACCCCTTCCAGTTTACCAACAGATTACCAGCCGAAAAACAATATAGGAGCCTGTGGCTATCCTTTTTTGGCAAACAAACTAAAGATTCAAAGACAGACTCCCTGCAAAAAGAAAAGATTGTAGGAATTTTTTTATACAGGCAAAAAGAAAAGGAGGAAAACAAGTTGAAAAAGTGGAAACAGATTGTGAGGAAAGGAGTTGCAGCGGCGCTGGCGTTAGCCACGGTTGTGTCAGTGCTTCCGGAAACAATAATATCGGCAGCATCGGAAAGGGCCACTATGACTTTTGATTATTGTTACGATGAGGCAGGAAACAGTATCCGTTATCAGCAGACCCATTCCCATAATGGAATTACCTGTGGTTATGCAGGAGAGCTCGTGACCCGTATCTATGCAGATGGGGAAAATGCTTACTGCATCCAGCCCGGTATGCCATTGAATGTGGGAAACACCCTACAGAAGAATGCATCCGACACATGGAATGCATTAAGCGAAAATCAGAAAAGCGCGGTAAACCTTGCACTGCTTTATGGGGCACAGGGGAGCATGGGAAGTTTATCTGGAACAGAGAGTGAAAAGGTGCTTGCCACGCAGATGCTTATATGGGAAATCGTTACGGAATGCAGAAATGCCACCTCACCTTATGGGAGAACAGATAGTAAATTCTATGAAGGATTGTGTGCCGGAGGAGCAAATGGTGGTATATCAACAGCTTATAACAAGATTATAGAAAGCATGAAGAATCATGCCAAAATCCCCAGTTTTGCGACTTCTAAAAAGGACAGTGCAGCAAAGGAATTAAAGTGGGATGGGGAGAAATATGTGCTGAAACTGAATGATGAAAAGGGTATCCTTTCCAAGTTTAGTTTCACTTCGTCTAACAGTGATGTCAAAGTTAGTGTTTCTGGCAATACACTGACCATCACATCCACAAAAGCATTGCAGGAGGAAGTCCTTTTATCTGCGACAAAGAACATTCCTACTGTCAGCAGCAGTGCAAAGCTGGTGGCTTATGGACATCCCTCTCTGCAGGATGTTGTAACCGGGGTGGAAAATACAGGGGAGGTGAAAGCCTATCTGAATATCAAAATCCCATACGGTCATATGCAGATTGTGAAAGCCTCAGAAGATGGTGTGGTAGAGGGAATGAAATTCCATATTACCGGGAATGGAGTGGATCAGACGGTTACAACGGGTAAAGACGGGACCATGAAGGTGGAAAACTTAAATCCGGGAACTTACACTGTGAAAGAGCTGACTGAGAACCGTTATGAGCCACAGAAAGAACAGAAAGTTACGGTAAAAGGTGGAGAGACCGCAAAGGTGGAGTTTTCCAATCTCTTGAAACGTGGTGATTTGAAAGTTGTAAAAAGTTCTGAGGATAAGCTGGTAGAAGGGATGAAGTTCCACTTATATGGCACTGCACTTTCCGGTGCAGCCGTGGATGAATATGCGGTCACAGATAAAAATGGTGTTGCCACATTTTCAAAAATACTGGTTTCCGGTGCGACACCTTATTCCCTGGAAGAAGTGGATACCGCAGTCCGTTACGTTGTTCCACAAAAACAGAATGTGACAATCAAATGGAATGAGGTCGCAAACAGCACCGTGACCAATGTCTTAAAGAAATTCCGTGTCAATGTGAAAAAGAGCGATGCGGAAACAGGCACGCCCCAAGGGGATGCGACATTAGCAGGTGCAGTCTATGGAATTTACAATGGGGATACCTTAGTGGACACTTATACCACAGATGCAGAAGGAAGCTTTATTACAAAATACTATATCTGTGGGGATAACTGGACAATCCGTGAGATATCTCCATCAGAAGGATACTTGTTAGATGAAAAAGTACATCATGTAGGGGCAGAGGCAAAGAATTATACGGTTGAGCTGAATGCCACAGCAAATGATGTACCAGAGCAGGTTATCAAAGGTCATGTTTCCATTATCAAACATGCGGATGATGGCAGCACAAAGATTGAAACGCCAGAAAAGGGTGCGGAATTTCAGGTATACCTGAAACAGGCCGGGGGACATGATAAGGCAAAGGAAAGCGAGCGTGACATACTGGTATGTGATGAAAATGGATATGCACAGACGAAAGAGCTTCCTTATGGAGTTTATACCATACACCAGACGAAAGGATGGGAAGGAAGAGAGTTGATTGCTGATTTTGATGTGTATATCAGCAAAAATGAGGGAGTTTACCGATATCTGATAAACAACAGTGTTTTTGAATCTTATATCAAAATTGTAAAAAAGGATGCGGAAACTGGAAAGGTTATTCCCTTATCCGGGGCAGGATTTCATATTTATGGTGAAACGGGAACTCTTGTGACTATGAAATACACTTATCCGGAAGTCACCACAATTGATACGTTCTACACCAATTCAGAAGGTTATCTGATTACACCGGAAGTGTTGTCTTATGGAAATTATAAACTGGTAGAGGTGCAGGCCCCTTATGGTTATGTGCTGGATGGTACACCGATTCCATTTACTGTTACACAGGGAAATTCCTCAGAGGAAAGTGGAGTGACAGTTGTGACAGTCGAAAAGAAAGATATGCCACAGAAAGGGAAAATCAAAGTCCACAAAAGCGGCGAGGACTTTGCCAGTGTCCAAATATCCGGTGATGGTGTGATAAACAAAGATGGAAACCTAGTAGAGGGTGAAAATATTTATACACCTATTTATGACATTATAGGACAGGCTGGAGCAGTGTATGAGATAGTTGCCCTTGCGGATATTGTGACATCGGATGGAACTGTAAGAGCCTCTGCAGGAGATGCGTTAGACACACTGACCACAGACAAAGAAGGAAATGCGGAATCAAAGGAGCTGTATTTAGGGAAGTACAAAGTTGTGGAAAAGACTGCACCGGAGGGAATGGTACTAAACACGACACCCAATGAAGTGGAGCTTATCTATGCCGGACAGGAAACTTCTGTCACAGGTACAGATACCAGCTTTTACAATGAACGTCAGAAAGTTCAAATTGATTTGAACAAAGCACTGGAGCAGGATGAAACCTTTGGTATTGGAAATAGAGGCGAAATCCAAAATGTTGCTTTTGGTCTGTATGCAGCAGAGGAGTTAAAGGCAGCTGACGGTACTGTCATTCCAGTAGATGGATTGCTAGAAGTTATGTACTGTAATACGGAGGGAAAAGCATCATTTACCAGTGACCTGACCTTTGGGAAATATTATGTGAAAGAGGTTGTAACGGATCAGCACTATCTTTTGTCTGATAAAAAATATCCGCTGGAGTTCAGTTATCAGGGACAGGATGCTGCCCTTATTGTGATTCACTCAAATGATGGAAATGCCATAGAAAATAAATTGATTCGTGGTAGCATTTCCGGTCTGAAGGTGGATACCGAGGGAAAGGCATTGGAAGGTGCAAAGATTGGTCTGTTTTCGGCAGGTACAAAGGAATTTACAGAGGAAAAGGCGCTGTTAGTGTCTATGTCTGGAAAAGACGGGGCATTTTCTTTTGAGGATGTACCATATGGAGATTATATTGTGCGAGAGATTGCATCCCCGAACGGTTATGTGCTAAACGAATCTATTCATCATGTATCAGTGACTGCTGATAAGGAAGTAATTGAAGTGAAGATAGCCAATAGGCTGATAAAGGGCAGTGTCCGTCTGACAAAGGTGGATGCAGAATATCCTGCAAATAAGCTGTCAGGTGCGGTGTTTGAATTGTATCAGGATACGGATGGAGATAAAAAGTTCGATAAGGATAAAGATAAACTTCTTGGAGAAATACCGGAGATTGCAACAGGTATTTACCAGCAAGATGAGCTTTTGTATGGCGGATATTTTGTAAAAGAAAAAACTGCACCAAAGGGATTTATGCTGGATGAAGAAGCATATTTCTTTGAAGTGACAGAGGATGGCAAAATCGTAGATGTGGAAAATAAGGCAGGTGTTGGATTCATTAACCAGCCCATTACCGGAAAGCTGGAGTTGACGAAAAAGGATGTAGCGGACGGAAAGCTTCTTCCAAATGCAGGATTCCGCATTAAGGATGAAGAGGGAAATATCGTTGTAACCGGAGTCACTGATAAAAATGGACTTGCAACCTTTACACTTCGTTATGGGAAATACACTTATCAGGAATATGAAGCACCGGAAGGATATGAGATTGATGAGAAGGAATATCCCTTTGAAATCAAGAAAAATGGTCAGATTGTAAAAGTAACCATGACCAATGAAAAGAAGGCGGAAGAACAGATTACCACACCAAAAACGGGAGATGGCAGGAACGTGGGACTGTGGATAGCCTTATTAGCATTGTCCGCAGCGGATCTGACTGGTTTTGGTGTGTTGGCAGTCAGAGCAAAGAAAAAAGAAAGAGGATTAATAGACGAAACCGAGAACATGGAGTATAGCCGGAATGGCGATATTTAGCTTAGGTGTGGCAGTTTGGTCTCTTGTGAGAAAAAAGAAAAAATAATACAAGTAGGTATTGGAGGGCGGCATTTTGCTGTCCTCTGATTGCAAACAAAGTTAATGGAAAAAGAACGGCATTAAATATTTGAAGTTGGAAGTTGAAAAATGTAATACACAATATGTACAATAAAAAGGGAGAATATTACTTACTAAATAATTTTTGGGGTAAAATAAGTTGTTGATAATTAGTGATAACCTCTGTATCATATAAATAGAAAAATATTTTAATGAGTATCTATGTAATGGAATTTTTGAACTGGCAAAATTAAACTGTTTTTAAAAGGAGTGAAGTACAGTGGTGGTAACAAAAGGAACAATATTTACTGATGAAATATCAGATTATGAAGTAATAGATCAAATAGGTAGAGGAGGATTCGGTTCTGTTTGGTTAGCAAAAAAGAAGGATGACGGTACTAAGTATGCAATAAAAACACTATTATCAGATTTCCGCGATGATAATGAGTTTAGGGTACTTACAAACGAGATTGAAATGGCAAAGCAGGTTTCGTCTCCAAACGTGATTAAATATGTTTATACTCATGACGGAAACAAGTTTCCTGAGTTACCACCATATATAATAATGGAATATGCAGAGGAAGGTTCATTATCTATTCTTTTAGAAAAAAAGAAACGGTCAAATCAACTATTTTCTTTTGAAGAATTAATGAGTCTATTTTTGCAATTGGTAAATGGAATGACAGCTATTAATTCGAGATTGGTGCATAGAGATATAAAGCCTGACAATATTTTGATTCATGGTAACATCTTGAAAATTACAGATTTTGGATTATGTAAGTTGTCTTGTGAACATACTAGGACAATGTCATTTAAGGGGGGCGGTACGTATCAATATATGTCCCCTGAAGCATGGGATTATACAAAAAACACAATACAAATGGATATATATTCAATGGGTATCGTTTTTTATGAATTAGCATCATTATCCTATCCGTATGATGTAACTAATGATAAAGATTATTATCATGCATACAAACAGGCTCATACTTTTGGTATTCCCAAAGCTTTGAATAGTTTTAATAAAGGCATATCTCCAGGGTTGTCAGGTATAATAATGAAAATGCTTGAAAAAAGCATTAGTCGAAGGTATAAAGACTGGAATGAGATTTCATCTGCCTTATCAAATATTAGTATGCAAAGTAATTCTGATATTGATATTATAGACACCATGTTAAATATTCAGTTAGAGAGAGATAATACTAAAAAAACAGAAGAAAGTAAGAAGCAAAAACGAAAGAATGAAATTGATGAGTTTTGCAAAAAAATAGAATATCAATATAACAATGATATATTGATTCCTTTAAACGGATTAATAACTGATTTCAACTTGAGATCTCAAAGTGAAAAGATTTCTATTTCAAAAAGTGAAACATGTTCTTCAATTCAAGGTATTACAACTACGATAAAATTGCCATCAACTATTTCGATTACAATTAAAATACAACCAATACTGGAAGAAAACTTTATGCGGAAACAAAAAATAGATATTTGGGGAAATGCTGTTGGAGATGATATCTACAATTATCCAGCATATGAAATACAAACAATAGAAAGACTTGAAATTCCTTATTATAAAAATGTCAGAATTTTAGCTTGGGGCGGATTATATGTTAGTAATGGATATGGGATAAACATTTTTTTACTTGAACAAAAAGATGAAATGTATGGGAAGTGGATATTTGTTTCAAACTCAAATTCAGGAATTTCCAGCTCACGACGTTTCCCTGAACCTTTTGCATTTAGACATGACGAATTAGAAAAAGAAGTAAAATATATGCAAAGTGGTCTACATATTTATAACTCCACAGAGATTGAGTATAGCCAAACAACACTGTTTACACAGATAATGAATAACCTGTAGGGTTTGGGTTTTCCAATATAAAAATAAGAAAATACTAAAATTTAATTTAATAGTCAGGCAACCAAACATCAGATATTCATAGTTATCTGGTGTTTGGTTATTTTTATGAGACAATTACATAAAAAACTATGAAATATAGTTTGTATCCAGTTAGCGGGTGGCGTTTTGCCACCCTTTTTACATAGTGAAAAGGAGGCAGAGAAGCTATGAGTGAAAAACAAGAAAAACGTATGGTAGAGAGTTATGAGATTACACAGGGGATTTGTATTGGAGATAAAGAAGTAGTCTTCGGTGTGGATGAAAAGAAAGAAATGCCTTATTTATGTGCATTTTATACCAGCAATGACATCTTTGATTCCTACAGCGACTGCATGATTGGTGATGATTACGTGGAATTAATGGAGTTGTTTGCAGGGCGTGTGCAAGAGCAGTGTAAAAGGATAAGAGCCGAGCAGCAAAAAGTCACAGTATCGAGAGAGCCAATTACAGCGGAGATGTGTTTTAAGGATAATCGGGATGAGAGCATTGTAGGAAAAGTCGTGGCGGTAAAGGCAGAGATTTTAAGACCGGAATACCGTTCAGCGGATTACCAGCTTATTTATGTGACCGGAGGGAATGGGGCGAATGGAAACTCCAGGGGGAATGCCTGTTATTATACAAATCTTTATAGTGGGGAACGGGGGAGGTGGGAGCGGTACGATATTTTGGGCGAAGTAAAACCGGAATGTCTGCCGCAGTGGGCAAAGGAAAAACTTGAAGGAATCCAAAAACAGGAAATGGAAACAGAGGTTTTAAAGCCAGATAGGGGAAGGGAGGTGTAATAGTGGGAGAAAGAGTGAATGCAGGCTATGTGATAACTAGCTCAGTCCAAATAGGAGAAACAGAGTTTGTACTTGGTGTTCATAAGACCAGTCCAGACCAGTTTGTGACATGGAAGTGTACAAATGGCGTGGATTATTACTGGGGACATTATACGGATAATCTGTTAAGTGCGACAAAGGACTTGTGTCAAAGGGGTTTGGAGGAAGTGCAGTTTTTAGAGCAGAGACAGGAACATTCAAGTCAGGCAAAGGTAGTAAAAGCAAAAAACAGAGGGCAGGAAAGGTAGGTATTTTATGGCAAAGATGAATCATAAAGCGGTCCGAACAATTACAAAACTGATGGATGCAGGATTTGATACAGAAAAGGCAGTCCTTGCCATGACCATGGATGAGATTCTGGAATTGCCGGGAATTAGTGTAGCAGAAATTGGAATCATCAATGAGATACAAAAAGCAGTCAAGGCAAACAAGGTCATCACATTTTTAGGCGGTGGGGAAATATGAGAGAGTATGGCAGGGAAAGGCAGGTGCAGATAGATGGCAAGATATGATGCAATGGAAGAAACCTTTATGGAAATTGAAGTGCTTGGCAAACCAGCTTTATTCCATGATATGAGGATTGAACGAAACAGCATACCGAAAGGCTTGTATCTTTATGAGATCAGGCACGATGATGAGGGATGGGGGGACCCGGTGCAGATTGCAAGGGGAATCATGGTCAATCATTTTGGGAGCATTATCACAAGGGCGCCAATCCGATTGCCATCAGACGGATATCTGAATATTGACCCGGAAAAGGACTGGAGCTATGCAGGAGGGGATTGCCGGACAGTCAAAGAATTTCAGAAAAAATATCCGCCTGTTAAGAGGAAGGAAAAAGAACAAGAAAGATAGGAGGAAGCGTATTGGCAAAGAAACTTGACCTGATTACCGATTTGTATGCCTCTGCCATAAAGGAAGTGACTGCAAAGCCGGAGCACTGGACAGCATTTTTGCGCTCTGCCTGCCGTAATTACCGTCTTCCTTTTGATGACCAGCTTCTGATTCATGTACAACGTCCAGATGCGTCTGCTGTGTTGGAAATGGAGGACTGGAATCGAAAGTTTGGGCGCTGGGTAAAGCGGGATGCGAAAGGAATTGCGGTTTTTGATAAAAGTGTGAATACCATGCGTCTGAAATATTACTTTGATATTTCAGATACAAAAGAAGGGCGCTACCGTCGTCTGGTGCGCCCTGTACCATTGTGGGAAGTGGGGGAGAAGTATAGGCAGGCGGTACAGGAAACCATTTACAATGCATTTGGTGTGGCAGAGGAAACTACAGATTTTGTACGAACCGTACTGGAGGCAGCAAAAAATGCCGCCGATGATAATATTTCTGATTACATGCAGGATATTTTAGTTGGCCGGGAGAACAGTTTTCTGGTGGAATTAGATGAGTACAGCGTGGAGGTGGAGGCAAAGAATCTGCTGGCTAACAGTATTGCCTACATGATGCTGATACGATGTGGCATACAGCCGGAAGAATACCTTGAAGTCGGTGATTTTAGGTGGATTATGGACTTTAATACACCACAGCTTGCGAACCTGTTTGGGGCGATGGCCAGTGAGGTGTCAGAAATGGCATTATCAGAGGTTGCGGATACCGTGCGGAAACTACAGTTAGAAGAAAAAAGCAAAAAACGCACATTTGAGGAGTCAAATACAGAGGGATATAATGAAATTAAAAAGACAGAAAATGATACAGAAAGGAGCCTTGAAGATGAAGAAAATCACATACAGCAAGCAGGGAGATTACCAGTTGCCAGACTTAACCGTTCCAGAAGAACCGGAAGTACATCTTGGGAAGTACGCCTCACTCCGCCGGAATTACCTGAAGGAGCATCGGTACGGAATGTTTCTCAATCTGTTGACACAGGGCAAATTGAACCAGCATTTGATGGAAGTACAAGTAGAGGCAATGAGTCAGATGGAACAGCTTACAGCAGAGATGGCGAAGGAACAGAAGGTGACGGAGGAGTTGAAAGCAGAAAATCAGATGCTGTGGCTGGGAATGACGAACAATATCAAGAACTCAGCAGAGGAAACGGTAATGAGGGAACTGATTTACAACTAGTATGGTATGACAGGAGCAGTGAAGATCACAGTCTCCCTTTCTTTGGGAAAGAGGAAGATATTAAATCACTGCTCCTTTCTACACCCCATTTAAAAGCAACGAAAGAAGAAGTTCAGGCATTTTATGAAAGCCATGAGGACAAAGAGGAACGGACAGAATATATCAAAAGTATTTTTAATGATGAATACACGGAAATCACACTGGAGGATAAAAGACGGGTAGGATATAAGACTTATCAGAACGTACTTCATATGTGGGAGGGGAGCTATTTGTCCCGTACATCACAGTCTTATTATGACTGGGATGTTATTGCAAATTATTTTGAGGCAATGCGTCTTTTAGGGGAATTAAAAGATAAAAGCAGGCCACTTCCCACAGTGAGAGAGCAGATGACATTTCTAGAAGAGTTAGCAGAGGAAAAAACCTCTGCTTTTTCTTTTTCACAGGAAGTGGTGGACTATGCGCTAGCAAGAGGAAGCGGCATGCAGAATGGAAAGTTCCGTATCTATTCTTACTTTATGCAGGGGCATAGTCAGAGAGAAAAAGAAAAATTTCTAAAGAAGGAATATGGCATAGGTGGATGCTCCTCTATCCTAAGTGGTTCAGGGATTGGGGAAATGCATGATGGAAAAGGGTTAAAACTGCATCAGGGATATCAGGACAATGCACCTCACATTCTGCTGAAATGGAATCAGGTGGTAAAACGGATTGATGAACTCATTGCCGCCGAACGCTATCTTTCAAAGAAAGAAGTAGAGTACCTGCCGGAATATGAAAAGAAAGAGCTTGCGGCAGAGATTTATCATTTTTATTATAATCAGCCGGCAGAGATCTTACGTCCTTATGAAAGAGGAGCCGGTTATCATTCAGGTGTAGATGCGATACGTCCGCAGCTTGACGATTCAGGGCGGATAGCTGAAATGATACAGTCAATGGAAGAGGTGCTGAATAACACAGCCGATTTTGACCGGAATTATTCATCCATGCAGAAAGCATACAATGATCTTATGGATTACCGGGATGGTGTGTATAGTCTGTTCACCCTGATACCTTCCGAAAAAGAAATCCCTACTCTGTCAGAACCGCAACCGGAAGTGAGCAGGGAAGACAGTCTTGCAACAAGGCTCAATGAGTTTTACCGGGAATATGACCTATCCGGTTATCAGGACAACATGGAAACTGGCCAGACACAGGAAGACATGATTTTACAGTTAGTGGAACAACTGCAAAGCCCGGAGAGTGTCCAACAAATCATGCTATTTTTGAATGGAATTACAGAAGAAATGGAGCCGGAGGATGACCTGTATCCGGAGCTTCAAATGCTGATTACAGAGATAAGCGGTCTGCCCTCCATGAATCCGCCTTATGATTTACAGATTGGGACAACGGTATATATTGGCATAGAAGAATATGAAATCCAGTCACTTACAGATGATATCGTGGTTTTGCGTGACCTGATGTACCCCTTGTTTATAAGAGAAATGCACCGCGAGGAGTTTTACCGTAAGCTGAGGGAAAATCCGGCGAATGATTCCCTGAAAAGTAACCAGTCAGTACCAAAATCACCGGCCGAAAACAAAAATAGAGAAGATACTGGCAGTCTTTCAGAATCAGAAGAGCCGGAAACAGAAATACCCCTTACAGAAGAGAAAGAGCAGACAGTCAAAGAGGATCAGCAACCAAAAGAAGAGGAGGACCTATCCCCTGCATGGGAGAAACAGAAATCAGCAGGAAAAGTCCAATCTTTTGATTTGTATCCGGAAGTACCGCAGAATCAAAGGCATCAATATAAAATCCATGATGATGAACTTGGAAAAGGAACATCAAAAGAGAAGTTTCAGGCAAATATGGCTGCTATCCGTGTATTGAAACAGTGTGAGGCAGAAGAGCGATATGCATCAGCGGATGAGCAGGAAATGTTATCTAACTATGTAGGATGGGGCGCCTTATCCGATGCATTTGATGAAACCAAATCTACATGGAGCAATGAATTTTTGGAATTGAAAGATATACTGACGGAAGAAGAATATACGGCTGCAAGGCAATCTACGCTGACTGCATTTTATACACCCCCTGCTGTAATCCGCTCTATATATCAGGCATTGGAGAACATGGGGTTAAGGACAGGGAATATACTGGAGCCATCCTGTGGCATCGGCAACTTTATTGGCATGAAACCGGAGAGCGTTTCTGATTGTAAAATTTATGGTGTGGAACTGGACAGTGTCTCAGGAAGAATTGCCGGACAGCTATATCAGAAATCGACCATAGCAGTGCAGGGATATGAAGAAGTAGAATTGCCGGACAGTTTTTTTGATGTGGCATTGGGCAATGTTCCTTTTGGACAGTTTAAAGTGCCGGACAAGCGGTATGACAGACAGAACTTCCTAATACATGATTACTTCTTTGGAAAGACCTTAGACAAGGTCAGACCGGGTGGTGTGATTGCATTTATTACATCTTCAGGGACAATGGATAAGAAAAATTCCTCTGTACGAAAATATATTGCACAAAGGGCAGAACTTTTGGGAGCCATACGTCTGCCCAATGATACCTTTAAGCAGAATGCGGGGACAGAAGTCACAGCGGATATTCTGTTTTTTCAGAAGCGTGACCGTATGGTGGAAGTGGAACCGGACTGGATGTATCTGGATACAGATGAAAATGGCATCCTGCAGAATAGCTATTTTGTGCAGCATCCGGAGATGGTATTGGGCGAAATGGTAATGGAGTCTACGCAGTATGGCATGGAGAGCACCTGTCGTTCCTATAAAGACAGAGAACTTGCCGGCCTTTTGGAAGAGGCGGTTAAAAATATACAGGCAGAGTTTACAGAGTATGAAGTGGAGGAACTGGTGGAGGAGCAAGATAACACTATTCCTGCAGACCCCTCTGTTGTCAACTTTTCTTATGCTGTTTTTGAGGGAAAGATATATTATCGGGAAAACAGCCGCATGAGACCAGTAGATCTTTCTATGACAGCCGCAAACCGTGTAAAAGGCATGATTGCCATAAGGGACTGCACAAGGGAACTGATCACATACCAGACTGAGGAGTATTCAGAATCCGTTATTGAGAACCAGCAAAAGAAATTGAATACTCTGTATGATGCTTTTTACAAAAAATATGGACTTTTGAATGCCAGGGCAAATGCTCTGGTTTTTTCTGATGATAACAGCTATCCACTATTGTGTTCCTTAGAGATTCTGGCAGAGGATGGTACTCTAGAACGTAAGGCAGATATGTTTACCAAGCGAACCATAAAGCCCCATGCGGCTGTAACTAAAGTGGATACCTCCAGTGAAGCACTGTCCTTGTCATTGGCAGAAAAAGCATGCGTGGATATGGAATATATGTGTTCTCTAGTAGGGAAAAGTGCAGAAGAAATCGAACAGGATTTAGCAGGCGTGATTTTCCGTGTGCCGGGAGAGGAGGGGGCAGAACCACAGTTTGTATCGGAGGATGAATATCTGTCTGGAAATGTCCGAGAAAAGCTGAAACAGGCAAAAGTGGCAGCAAAAGTTTCCGCTATGTATCAGCCCAATGTGGAGGCCCTGGAAAAAGTACAGCCAAAAGAACTGTCTGCCTCAGAAATCAGTGTGCGGCTTGGTTCCACATGGATACCATCAGAGGACATTGCAGACTTTATGTTTTATCTGTTGGATACTCCAAACTATGTAAGATGGAATATAAAAGTCCATTTTTCTAAATTTAGTGGAGAGTGGAACATTGAGGGAAAAAGCAATGACAAGGGGAATGTAAAGGCAAACAATACCTATGGAACCCACCGGGTAAATGCCTATAAGATTGTGGAAGATACGCTGAATCTGCGGGATACGCGTGTATATGATTATGAAATGGATGATGAGGGCAAGAGAAAAGCGGTTCTGAATAAGAAAGAAACAGCCATTGCACAGGGTAAACAGGATTTAATTAAGCAGGCATTTCAGGATTGGATTTGGCAGGACCCTGAGAGAAGACAGAGGCTGACTTCATTTTATAACGAGCATTTTAATGCGGTCCGTCCGAGGGAATATGATGGAAGCCATCTTCATTTTTATGGAATGAACCCGGAAAAACGTCTGGACAAGCATCAGTTGAATGGAGCAGCCCGTATTATTTACGGAGGAAATACACTGCTTGCTTATGTTGTAGGGGCCGGCAAGACCTATACGATGGTAGCAGCGGCAATGGAGTTGAAACGGCTTGGACTTTGCAATAAATCCATGGTAGTTGTACCAAATCATATCATTGAGCAGTTTGGGGCGGACTGGATGGAACTATATCCTGCCGCAAATATTTTGGTTGCCACCAAAAAGGATTTTGAAAAGAAGAATCGGAAGAAATTTTGTGCAAGGATTGCGACCAGTGATATTGATGCAGTAATTATCGGGCATTCACAGTTTGAAAAAATTCCGCTGAGTGCAGAACGTCAGTGCAGGATGCTGGAGATGGAAATCGCGGAGATTGTGGATGGCATTGTAGAGGAAAAGCGCAACCGGGGTAGCCGGTTTACCATCAAACAGATGGAAAAAACGAAAAAGACATTGCAGGGAAAACTGGCAAAATTAAATGACCAGAGCAGGAAGGATGATGTGGTATGCTTTGAGGAACTGGGAATTGACCGCCTCTTTGTGGATGAGGCAGATTTATATAAAAACCTGTATCTTTACACGAAAATGAGGAATGTGGGTGGCATTGCGCAGACAGAGGCACAAAAATCTTCGGATATGTTTATGAAATGCCGCTACCTGGATGAAGTCACCGGTGGGCGAGGTGTCATATTTGCTACGGGGACACCAATTTCTAACAGCATGGTTGAACTCTATACTATGCAGAGGTACTTGCAATATAATACGCTGGTGGCACATGGTTTGCAGCACTTTGACGCATGGGCCTCCACCTTTGGAGAAACTGTGACGGCCATTGAACTTGCGCCGGAAGGGACAGGATATCGTCTGAAAACAAGGTTTGCAAAGTTTTATAATCTGCCGGAGCTTATGATGATGTTCCGGGAGGTGGCGGACATTCAGACTGCTGATATGTTAAAACTGCCTGTTCCTGAAGCGGAGTATAGGGTTGTAACGACAAAGCCTAGCAAGATACAGCAGGATATGGTGGCAGAGCTGGGAACAAGGGCAGAGTGTGTGAGGAATGGTATGGTCAACGCTACTGAAGATAATATGTTGTTAATTACCAATGACGGAAGAAAACTGGCACTTGATCAAAGGCTTATTAACCCTATGCTGACGGATTCGCCAGAAAGCAAGGTCAATGCCTGCGTGAATGAAGTCCATCAATTTTGGGAGGAGGGGAAAGAAAAAAAACTAACGCAATTGTTATTCTGCGATTTGTCCACACCCAAAACAGATGGAAGTTTCAGCGTTTACAATGATATGCGGGATAAGTTGATTGAAAAAGGTATCCCATCTGAGGAGATTGCATTTATTCATCATGCCAACACAGAAATACAGAAAAAGGGGTTATTTTCTAAAGTGCGCCATGGTGCTGTCCGTGTTCTTATGGGCAGCACTTCTAAGATGGGAGCAGGGACAAATGTGCAAAATTTGATTGTTGCCAGTCATGATTTGGATTGTCCCTGGCGTCCCCGTGACCTGGAGCAGAGGGCGGGAAGAAGTATACGCCGTGGTAATAGGAATAAGAAAGTCAGTATTGTTCGCTATATAACCGAAGGAACCTTTGACGCTTATCTATATCAGATTATTGAGAATAAGCAGAAGTTTATCAGTCAGATTATGACTTCCAAAAGTCCGGCACGTACTGTTGAGGATATTGATGAGGTGGCATTATCCTATGCAGAAATCAAGGCCCTTGCTACTGGAAATCCCTATATTAAGGAAAAGATGGACTTGGATATTCAGGTATCCAAACTGCAGTTATTAAAGCAGAACTTTCTGAGCCAGCGGTATGAGTTGGAAGATAAGGCAACTAAACAGTATCCGGCAGAGATAAAGCGTTTGGAGGAGCGCATAACTGCTTATCAGGAGGATATAGCACAGGTTAAGGAATTTACACCTTCAGACAGAGAAGTGTTCCCACCCATGCAGATAAACGGTATCACTTATACAGAAAAGCAAGAGGCTGGAAAAGCCATTGTGGAGGCTTGCAAAGCCATGAAATCTCCAGATGGAGTGGAACTTGGAGCCTACCGGGGAATGAAGATGGAGCTGGCTTATAATACCTTTGCCAAAGAATTTGTAATTGCATTAAAAAGGAAGCTGGCCTATCATGTGTCACTCGGCACAGATATTCATGGAAATATTACTCGCCTAGATAACGAGATTACACGGTTTGAGGATAATCTGGAACGGTGCAGGGAAAAGCTGGAGAATACTAAAGTACAGCTTGAAACGGCAAGAGTGGAGGCACAGAAACCATTTTCAAAAGAGCAGGAGTTATCAGAAAAGACTGCAAGGCTTGGAGAATTAAATGCGCTGTTGGATATGGATAAGAAAGACAAGGTGATATTGGATGAAGAACAGGAGGAGGTGATATCTGAGAAACGTGTTAAAGAACCGGAACGATAATAGACTGCGTATTGTATCAACCAGTACCGCTTACATGGCAGAGTGGCAAAAAAGCAACTCTGCTGTGGTCTAAAATCGCACAATGTACAAAAATGGCGGGTTATGGTGTAATCTGAGGAAAAGGAGGGGGATTATGTGAGATTAGGTGATATAGATATTTATAATCTGCCATTGTGGTTAAATGGAATCTATGAAGAACTGGATAAAAAGTGTGTGGAAGAATTGAAAAAGGAGTCTGCATTTTATAATCAGGTGATGAAAGAAAGTGGAGAATTGTTGGAGGAGTATCCGTTTATTTCTACTTTAATTGACCGGGATAAGATAACAGAACCGATACGACTGACAGTTTCAGAGGTAAAATCCCTTTCCAAATTCCTTGCATTAGATGCGGAGCGTAGAGATATGGAAACAATTCAAATGTATCTTATGGGTAGCAGACATATGATGCAGTTATTACGGACTATAAAGGTGATTCAGTGATATATGGCTGATAATATATGAATCGGCTAATGGTATTTAAGTAGTAATGCTAATATAACAGTTGTTCTTTACAATTTTATATTTGCATAATTGGAAATGAGATGGCAATAATAAAAATAAGAGCGTTGATTTAACGAAAAAATCTCTAAATAGATATATTTTTATTGACTCTTATTTGGGAACCGCTTATAATGTAATTGGAGGTGTATTGCCATGTTAGTTAAAATCAGTATAGAAAATTTTAAATCATTTGATAGTGCAACCGAATTGACAATGATTTCATCCAATAAGATTCGTACAAATGCCAACCACCGGGTTAAGGTGAAAAGTACGCAGATATTAAAATATGGCGTTGTTTATGGTGCAAACGCTTCTGGTAAAACCAATCTGGTAGAGTTTTTCCGATTTTTCAAGGAATGTGTAAGGGCCGGAATACCAATGGAAGGTGTACAGATGTTTTGTAAAAATCGTGAAGAAAACAAAGAAAGGGAAAGTAATTTTGAACTTCAGATTACCGTAGGAGATAAGTTTTATGCCTATGGTTTTTCCGCAATTTTAAGCAGAAGAAAAATTACGTCAGAATGGCTTTATGAACTTTATCAGAACGGGACAGCACGCTGCCTCTTTGAACGGGAAGGCGGAAATCGGCCTGTTCTTGATGAATCCATAACATTGAGCAATGTTGAAAAAAATAAATTTGAGATTTATGCAGATGATTTTTCAGGTAATGAATCGTCACTATTTTTAACAGAAATGAACAGGGGGAAAAAGTACGGAGCCCGGTCAAAACTATTGTTTTTTAGAGAAATATATGATTGGATACAAAATCATATATCAATCATCACACCGAATACACCGTTGATTGATTTGGAATATTATTATGCTAACGACTCACTTCTGCTGATTAACAAGCTGATTGAAACCTTTGACACAGGTATTAGTCAGGTGAAAATCGAAGAAATAAGTTTGGATGAGCTAGCAAATGCTATGCCTAAACTTGCTTTTGACAAAGCGATGGGTCATATAAAAAACAAGTTTGAAGAACAGGAAATTCCTTCTTTTCGTATGACAATGCGGTCAAATGAAAGTTTTTTCAATATAGAAGTAGAGGGGCACGAAGAACCAAAAGTAACAACAATCAGGCTGCATCATAATAAGTCCTTTTATGATTTTGGATTTGAGGAAGAATCAGATGGAACACGCAGGCTGTTCGATTTAATGGATATGTTGTTGAATAAGAAAGAAGATATGCTTTATGTTGTAGATGAATTGGAGAGAAGTCTGCACCCGAAACTGACCGAGCATTTTCTTCAGCTTTTTATGCAGCTACATGGCGAACAGCGTATGCAGTTACTTTTCACAACCCATGAATCTTCTATCATGGATCAGGCTATTTTCAGACGGGATGAAATCTGGTTTATAGAACGCAATGCAGAAAATGCCAGTACAATTTATTCCTTGGATCGTTTTAAAGAAAGATATGATAAGGTTTTAAGCAAGGCATATTTGGAAGGCAGATACGGCGCAATTCCAGTATTTTCTTCCTTTGAGTTTAGAGAGGAGGAGTAGGAGTGGCACCTGTCAGGAGCTATACAAATTGGAACAGCAGAACAACGGATCACGAAGCTCAGATAGAGCCATATCGCAAGTATTTTTTTATTTGTGAGGGTGCAAATACAGAAACATGGTATTTCAGAAGGCTCATTGATATCAGAAAATCCTTAAATATTCACCCACTGATAGATATTCGTTTGCTGGAAAAAACAGAAAGTGACAGAGATATCAGCTATCCGAAAAAGCTGATTGCATTTGCAGAAAAGCAGAAAGATAATCAGGACATTGCCTTTGATAAAGAGCGGGATAAAATGATTATTGTCTTTGATGCCGATATTTTTGAAGAAAAAGTACAGGACTATGATGAGCTGATTACAGCAGGCGAGAAGGACAATATTCTTGCAGTTACAAATCCAGCATTTGAATTATTTCTTTTGCTACACTTTGAAAACGCTTATGAACAGGATATACTTCCCAATGAAGAGGCGATTATCAAAAATGAGAAAGAAGGAAATCAGACATTCATATATAAATTACTGTTGCAGAGAACAGGTATCAACTCAAAGAAGAATTCTCAAATTAGTAAATTGGCAGAAAAGGTAGAAACTGCAATTTTGCAGGAAAAGAAAATTAATCAGGATATTCATTGTTGTCAGGGGAAGATTACTTGTAATATTGGAGCTGTTATCGAGAGTATTAGAAATGATGATGGTAAATAAAAGGGTGAAATAATATGTGCCAAGAAGATGTAAAAGCGCAGTGAAAACTTGAAAGGGATGATATCTCATGATCGTTTTGCCGAGATTTTATGTGGCTACTTCAAATTAAACAAAGAACAACTGATTTGTAATATGGATTCCACATATCAAGAATATATAAAGAATAGTTTCTTCTAAATAATAAAATATTTTTACATAGCCGGATGGTTTTCAAAAATGAAAAGCACCCGGCTATTTTTATGCCCTGACATCCAAATATCAAAGGAAAATGTCAAATATCGGGCAGGAAAGGAAGTGATTATTATGCCATATATCGCACCGGAAGTTGTGAGGCAGGCAAAGCGGATGGACTTATTGACGTACCTTAAAAGTTATGAGCCTTATGAGCTTGTGCATTTCTCAGGAAACACCTATACCACCAAAACCCATGACAGCCTGAAAGTCTCCAATGGGAAATGGATGTGGTGGAGCCGGGGGATTGGGGGCAGGTCTGCCCTGGATTATCTGATAAAAGTGAAGGGATACACCTTTATGCAGGCAGTGCAAATCATTGTGGAACAGGCGGCGATACAGCCACCTATTTCTGTACCGAAGGAAGGGACAAAAGAAAAGATCCTGCTTCTTCCCAAACCATACCGCTATCAAGAGTATGTGATTTCTTATCTGCAAAGGCGCGGGATTGACATGGCTATGATTGAATTTTGTCTACAGACAGGGCGGATATTTGAAACGGAGTATCATCATAATGCTGTTTTTGTTGGCAGGGATAAGGACGATAAACCACGCTATGCTGCTTTAAGGGGAATTGGAACAGACTTTATCGGAGAGGCAAGCGGGAGTGATAAGAACTATTCGTTTTCTATTCCTGCAGAAGGAAAGAGCCAAAGGGTACACCTCTTTGAATCAGTGATTGACCTGTTATCTTATGCCACTTTGCAAAAATTGGAGGGGGAAAATTGGAGAGCAGAGCACCTGTTATCCCTTGCCGGAATCTATCAGCCAGCAAAAGAAATTGAGAAAAGCAAGGTTCCGGCGGCACTGACACGATTCCTAAAAGAGCATACAGGAGTGCGAGAGGTGGTGCTGCATCTGGATAATGACAGGGTAGGAAGGCTTGCAACAAAAGCCATTCAGACAGTCCTCCCCACACAGTACCACACGGAGGACCAGCCGCCAAGCCAGGGAAATGATTACAATGACTGTCTATGCATTCGGTTAGGAGTTGAACTGACAAAGCGGGCAAAAAACAGTGAAAGGAGATATGAGCGGTGAAGGAATATGAGGTTACAATTACAGAAACCTTACGGAAGATAGTTCCAATTCGGGCAGAAGGCCGTGCTGAGGCAGAGGAGGTTGCAGAGAAGAACTGGAATAACAGCCAGTATATTTTGAGTGCGGATGAGTTTCAGGGAGTCGAATTTCGAGCAGAGGAACGCAGCAGAACAAAAGGGTTGGCACGATAAAATGTGCGAGATGTGAGGGAACAAAGTAAGGATAAGCAGTTTTTTCTTCGGCTGGTAATTAGGACACCCAATGAAGTTACACAAGTGGAAGGGTGATACACAATACCAGCAAGCAACGCCTTTGGATTGCCATATCCATTCCGGATAGGGCAACCTTTCGGCAGCTTGTCAGGGGAATCCCCTGAAACCCCTTATTAGAAATGGAGGATATGAAATGGGACTAATTATATTTTTAATCGGCTTGGCAGTGGGGAGTTTGTTTGGAGCGGTATTAATATGCCTGATACAGATTCAGCACGTAAATAAATGGGAGGAGGATATCCATGCAAATAGAAATCATCAGAAAAAATAGAGAACAGGAAAAAGCAAGGCTTATGAGCTACCAGGAAAAACTGGAAAAGAAGGGGGGAAGAAAAAATGGTTGCAGAAAAAATATTTGCAGAAAGCATAATCAAAGACATTAAGAGTTATCTCCCGCTGGGATTTCAAGATGTAGAATGTACGATTATGGAAAATCAGAAGAACAATGGAGTTCAGTTAGTGGGCATCAGTTTCCGACTTCCGGAACAGCAGATCTCTCCGATAATCTATGTAAGGTCCTTTTATAATAAAATTTGCCAAGGAGAGTCGGTTGAAAAAGTCATGATAGAAATCGCAGAGTGCGTAGAAAAAAGCATGAAGATAAAAGTTTCTCTAGACGTTGTGAATATGACATCTTATGATGCGGCGAAGAAATACCTTACTCCAGTTCTTGTAAATACAAAAGCTAACCGGCATATGCTTACAACCATGCCACATAGAGAAATAGAAGACTTATCATTGATATGTGTGATGCGCTTTATGGCGGAGGAAATGGAGGGGAGTGGAACTATAAATGTGACAAATGAAATGATTGAAAACTGGGAAGTCAATGTGGAACAGGTATATCAGATGGCATTAGAAAATGCAATAAAAGAGGAGCCTCCCACTTTAAAGAGGATGACAGATGTGATGGAGGAAATCTTTACAAAACAAGAAACAAAGGAAAATCTATTTGTAAAAGATGATAACTTTCGGGAAAGTATACCTGACTCAATGTATATGTTGACTAATCAAAGTAAGATAAATGGTGCTGCTGTTCTTGCATATCCCGATGTCATGAAAGAAATTAGTAAATTGTTTCCCGAAGGGGTTTATATTTTACCTTCTTCTATTCACGAGCTTTTAATTGTTCCGAAAAAAGAAGGGGTTTCTCCTCGGGATTTAGGGGAAATGGTTCGGGAAGTAAACCATTCACAACTTCAAAGGGAAGAAATTCTTTCAGACCGTGTCTATGAGTATAACAAAGAGAGAGGGAAAATCTGTCAGGTGGCAGAATCTATAAAAAGAGGAAGGGAAATGGAGAGATGAGAAAACGAAATGTACCGATTTTGTTCAGGCTCAACCGCAAAGAGGCGGAGAGCCTTGACAAGAAAGTAAAGAAAAGCGGTCTGAATCGTGAAGCATACCTGCGGCAGGTGATTAGTGGTGTAGTGCCAAGAGATGCACCGCCGCCGGACTATTATTCCATGATGCGAGAGCTGCATAAGATTGGGAATAACCTAAATCAGATTGCACAGAAAGCACATACTTTAAATGTAATTGATGTGCAGAGGTACGATAAAGATATGCGGCAGTTTGAAAAGGCAGTTGCCAAAATCACGGAGGCGGTCATCTTGCCAGAAAAGAGGAGTGAGTTCTAACATGGCAACCACATCCATCTGGAGTGTTAAGGGTTGGCTTGGAAAAGTTGTCATCTACGTGGAAAATCCGGAAAAGACAACTGCCCCGAGGATTGCAGAGCTTCCTGAGTTTTCCAACATGGGAGAGGAGGACACGCAGGGACTGTCTGACGTGATCGCCTATGCGGTCAACCAGGAAAAGACCAGACAGAAAAACAAGAGCAAGAATCCAAGTAATACTGGCATGGGGGATGGGATAGACAATGAACATGAGGTAATCATGCAGCAGTATGTTTCTGGTGTCAACTGCACTCCCACAACCGCACGCAGTGAGATGATGGCAGTGAAAAAGCGATATGGGAAAGATGAGGGCATTATGGCGTTTCATGGTTACCAGTCTTTTGCGCCGGGAGAATGTACCCCAGCAATGGCACATGAGATTGGTCTGAAACTGGCAGAAGAATTATGGGGTGACAGGTTTCAGGTATTGGTGGCCACCCATTTAGATAAGGCCCATCATCTCCATAATCATTTTGTGGTCAACTCTGTTTCTTTTGCAGACGGACTCAGATACCATCGCACCAATCAGGATTACCGGGATATGCTGAATATTTCTGACAGGCTGTGCCGGGAATACCAATTATCTGTGATTGAACATCCAAAGCCGGGAAAGACAAAGCAGTATGGGGAGTGGAAAGCAGAGAAAGAGAGAAAACCAACCTATCGCGGCATAACCAAAGCAGAGGTAGATGAGACAATCCAAATGGCAAGGACGGAAAAACAGTTTTTCCATTATATGAAAGAAATGGGATATTCCATCAAGTTTGGAAAAGACATTACCGTTTGCCCAAAAGGGCGGGACAGAGGACTAAAACTTGCCCGTAACTTTGGTGAGGAGTATACCTTAGAAGCAATTCGTCAGCGAATCTTAACTCAAGCACAGGAAAAGCCAGTGAAACAAAAAGTAGAACAAGAACTGCAGAAAAAAAACTATGTGGTACACGGGCATAGCATATGGCCCGCCAAACGAAAAATTGGAGGCTTGAGAGGTTTATATTTTCATTACTGTTATCTGCTTGGAATATTTCCAAAGAACAGACCCCCCATCCATCCAAAACAAATCCAGTTCTTGTTGCGGGAGGATTTAACAAAATTAAATAGAATTTCTAAAGAAACAAGGCTGCTCTGCCATTATCACATTGATACCGTAGAGCAGCTTTTTTTGTGCAAAGAAAAGCTGCAGGGGCAGATGGAACAGCTTATGGATCAGAGAAAACACCTGAGATACCAAAGCCGCAGCATCAGAAAAGAAGAGAAACTGTCTGAGGTTAAGGGAGAGATTTTTTCATTAACTAAACAGATTGGGAGGCTCAGAAAGGAGGTGATGCTCTGCGAGGGAATTGCAGCACGTTCAGGTGTGATGAGAGAGAAGTTACAGATTGTGTGGCAGGAAAAAAATCAGGAAAAGGAGGAAAAGAGCCATGAACACATCAGGCGAGGTCGCTGACCAGGTGGTGCGGATGTCCTTGGAAGTAGGCCAGGCTGCCTTGAAAATTTCCGGCACTGGAGCAAAACAGCTTGCGGTGCTTTTGTATGCTGTTTTAAAAGAGCAGAAAAAAACAAAGGGCAGGGCAAGGCTGGAAACTTTAGTGCGTTCGGGAAAACCGTTGACCGTATTTTCTGTAAAAGAAAGTGACTTGAAGAAATTTGTGCAGGAGGCAAAAAGTTATGGAGTCCTTTACTGTGCGGTGCGTAATCCCAGAGGGGGGAGAGACGGGATGGTAGACATCATAGTAAAAGCAGAAGATGCATCCCGAATTAACCGGATTGTGGAACGATTCCAGTTTGCATCGGTTAGCGAGGTTGCACGGGTCAGGACGGAAATTCAAAGGTCAAGGGAAGAAAAACCCCATGCTTCAACGGAAAAAGAACAATTAAAGGAGAAAAAATCTGCTGGAAAAACAGAGCAGGAAGTTTCGTCACAGGCAGTGCCAGAGAAAGACAGGCCGGATCAGTCACAGGAAGATAAGCTTATGGATGAGTTATTGGGGGAACCGCTAAAGAAAGATGGACAGCAGCAAAACCCCTCTTTGGCAAAGACCGAGAAATCCCGTCAGTCCGAGCCTATATCCGGGAAGCAAAGAACAACCGCCGCGGGTACTTCTAAGCTGTATGCACCTGTAACCCCCAATCGACCTTCTGTACGGGAGGAGTTAAGAGAGATTCAGACAGCAAGGAAGAAAGAGGCGGAGACACCGAGGCGTGATATTATTTCCAAAACTACGAAGAACAAGAATCAGCAGCGGATGCAGAATCAGCGGCAAAGTAAGAAGAAATCAAGAAAGGTGAAAGAGAGGTAAGGAATTATGGAAAACAACTTTGATGCAATGTTAAATGTATCAGCGGTGCCCCAGGATGACCGGACAGCAGCATTTATTGCTGAGAGTAAGAATAACCGAAACCGTTGTTATGAATTATCGGAACAGATAACGGAGGCAGTGGCAACGGACGGTCAGGTTTTTGAACGGTATTTAAATGTGCAGAGCCGTTTTGATCGTTATACTGCCAACAATACCCTGCTTATCATGGCACAGAATCCGAAGGCGCAGAAACTTGGAGATTATGGATACTGGAGAGATCAGGATGTTTATGTGAAACGTACTGAGCGGCAGAATCCCGTGCTGATTATGGAGCCGGGGAAAGAGTATGAGCGTGAGGATGGAAGCATCGGGACATATTACAATGCAAAAAAACTCTATGATATTTCCCAAACAACGATAAGTGAAAAGCAGGAACCTCAGGCAAATATAGAGGAGAGGCTGTTAATCCGGGCTTTAATCAGCAACCCTCCTGTCAGTATCGTGAGTGCTGATCCGGACCAGATGCCGGAAGATAAGGGAGCCTTATTTGAACCGGAGGAAAATTGTATTTATGTGAGAAAAGGTATGAGTGCAGATGAAATTTTCCGAAGCCTGACACCGGAGCTTGCCTTTGCAGGTTTTGCAGATGGAGATAAGAATTATGACCGTAACGAAGATGCATTCCATGCCTATTGTGCATCTTATATCCTTTGTAAGAAATATGGTATTGACACACAGGGATTTCATTTTGAAAATGCACCGGAGTTTTTTGTAGGCATGGAGCCGCAGGAAGTCAGGGGGGAGCTTTCCAAAATCCGTGATGCTGCCAATATCATTTCCGCTCGTATGGCGAAGGTATTAGACCAAAACCGTAATCAGAATCACCGTCAACAGGAGCCGAATAACCACCAGCCACAACAGGAGCAGGTAAAAAGCCAACCCCAACAGATACAGGAACAGAATAACAGCCTGCCAAAATGGGGACGTCAGCCACAGCAGGAACAGTACAGTCGTGAGGGAGCCAGATGAAAGTGGTAAAGTCCGGGGAAAAAGAACGGGTGAGATAGGAGGTGCGAGATTTGGGCGAGACAAAGATTACGCTAGTATTGGATAAATATGAAAGTGGTGTGATTTTTCATTCCTTAAAGGATAAACGTAATTGGATGATCCAGGAGGGCAGATCAACAGATGCGGTGGACGATGTACTGTTAAAAGTGATTGATCGGATGGAGGTGCCAGGGGAGAAAGGAAAAAGGGGGCATAAGTACCATGAGGAACGATGACAGGCAGACTGTATGGGTATTTGCCGTTTGCGGCATCCTTCCAGTTATCTGGCTTGCCTTGCTGACTGCACCCTATTTGTCCGACGATCTGTTTGCCATCATAAATGGGCTTTCGGAGGCGATTGGCCGCCCTTTTTCTATTGAGTTGTGTAAGGACAGTGTGAAAACTGTCCTTATTTTTCTGCTTGCATACGGCATGGGAATTGGAATTTATATATCCACCAAAAAGAACTACCGCAAGGGCGAGGAACACGGCTCTGCCAAATGGGGCGATGCAAAGGCAATCAATAAAAAGTACAGTGCAAAGAAATTTGAAGAAAACAAGATTATGACTCAAAATGTACAGATTAGTTATGATATGCGGAAACACCGCAGAAATGTCCTTACTTTAGTCATTGGAGGAGCAGGCTCCGGGAAAACACGCTTTTATGGAAAAGTGAATTTAATCCAGGCGAATACTTCCTTTGTGGTCCTGGACCCCAAAGGGGAAAATTTGCGAGACACAGGGCATTTGCTGGAAGCGAAGGGGTATAAGGTGCGGGTGCTCGATTTAATCAACATGGAAAAAAGCCATTGCTACAATCCCTTTGTCTATCTGAAGGATGATAATGATGTGCAGCGGCTTGTGACAAACCTGTTTAAGGCGACTACACCAAAGGGGAGTCAGAGTAATGATCCTTTTTGGGATACCGCAGCCTCTATGCTGCTACTGGCACTGATTTTCTATTTGAAATATGAGGCACCAAAAGAGGAACAGAATTTCCCAATGGTTATGGAACTTCTGAGGGCGGGGGAAGTTCGGGAGGATAACGATGAGTACCAATCACCCCTTGACGAACTGTTTGAGCGTTTGGAAATGCGGGATTCGGAACATATCGCAGTGAAATACTATAAAGATTATCATTCGGGCAGTGCCAAAACTCTGAAATCCATTCAGATTACACTGGCGGCGAGGTTGGAGAAATTCAACTTGTCAAGTCTTGCAGCACTCACTGTTACGGATGATTTGGAGCTGCCGTCTTTGGGTGAGGAAAAAGTGGCATTGTTTGCATTAATACCGGACAACGATACCAGTTACAACTTCTTGGTATCTATTTTATATACGCAGTTGTTTCAGCAGCTATTTTATCTTGCAGACCATAAACACGGGGGCAGGCTGCCTGTTCATGTGCATTTCCTGATGGATGAATTCGCAAATGTTTCACTGCCGGATGACTTCGATAAGATTTTATCAGTCATGCGTTCCCGTGAGGTCAGTGTGTCCATTATCCTGCAAAATCTGGCTCAGTTAAAGGCTTTGTTTGAAAAACAATGGGAATCCATCGTGGGCAATTGCGTGCGCACGGAAGTCACCAGCGCGATATAAATTGGTGGCGTGGTACTTATAGGATTCCGCCTTTAGCAAGCGGTAAGTAAAAGTATCAAGTGATGAAGAATCACAACTTATTATTCTACAACTTATCCGAGAGGGGAAACCCAAAGGGGAGTGTAGCATGTTGTCGCTCTTACTATTAAAGCGAGAGCCTGTACAAGAGGACACTAATCCTAAGTGACCAAATGTATAAGAATAAAAATCAGTGTATGAGGTATAAAGCTAAACTGCCTGAACGATAGCCAGAGTGGGGGAACCCGACTCCGCATGCGAAAAGGATTGAAACGTATGCTATTCCATGTTGATTGCATTTCGCAATTATGGAATCAAGCGATACTCATGGAAAGACAGCCACAAGACAGTGGGAAAATGGCGAAAGTCGGTGCCGACAACACTGAATGCTAATCCTATATTTACTAACCGTGGATGACCTAAACCCGGCAACGGGCATGGTCACACAGTCCTCATAGTAGTCTGAGACGTTAATGACGTTCACATGGCGAAGGGGGGCAGCTTATTCACTAATACTGAGAGAAAGGAAGGTGCGAGAGGCATTGAGAAATCCAATTGAAGTATTAAGTAGTTTGACGGAAAAGTCAAAGAATGAATCATACAGATTCCAAAGGTTATACCGAAATCTGTACAATCCAGAGTTCTACTGGTTTGCATATAAAAATATCTATGCAAACACGGGCAGTATGACTGCCGGTGCAAATGGAACAACGATTGACGGCATGAGTGACGAAAGAATCAAAGGGATTATAGATACCCTGAGAGACAAGAGTTACCAGCCAAAGCCTGCACGAAGGGCGTATATCGCAAAGAAAAACAGCAATAAAAAGCGTCCGCTGGGCATCCAGTCGGGAAATGACAAACTTGTGCAGGAAGTAGTGAAAATGATTTTAGAAAGCATTTATGAACCAGTGTTTAAGAAAACCTCACATGGGTTCAGACCAAACAAAAGCTGTCAAACAGCATTACAACAGATACAGAGTACCTTTACAGGTGCAAACTGGTTTGTGGAAGGTGATATTCACGCCTGCTTTGACAGTTTTAGCCACCACACTATTATTGCACTCCTGAGAAAGCGCATAAATGATGAGACTTTCATACAACTTATCTGGAAGTTCCTGAAAGCAGGTTATATGGAACAGTGGACATTCAATAGGACTTACAGCGGTGTTCCGCAGGGGTCCGGTGTCAGTCCAGTGCTTGCAAACGTGTATCTCCATGAATTGGATAAATTTATGGAAGAATACGCACAGACATTCAATCAGGGAAAGAAAAGAAAAATGAATCCTGAGTACAACAAAGCCATGAAAAGAGCGTCTTATTTCAGGCGCAAAGGCAGGGAAAAGTGGACGGATTTATCGCCAGAAGAACGTATGGGAAGAGCCAAAAGGTTAAAGGCGCTCGAAGCATTGGAGAGACAGGTAACACCTGCACTACCATTAGATGACTCTTATAAGCGTATCCAATATGTACGTTACGCTGATGATTTTATCATCGGCGTAATCGGGAACAAAAAAGATGCCGAACAGATTAAATCTGATGTAGGCAAGTTCCTCATGGACAAACTGGATTTAGAGATGTCCGATACAAAAACGAAAGTAACGCATACCGGAGACAGAGCCAGATTTTTAGGATATGACATTACAGTATCCAGAAGTCAGGATTTAAAAAAATCATCGGTGGGTTATAAAATGAGGAGCCATGTAGGAGTGGTGAAACTGCTGGTGCCTAGAGAAAAGTGGGTGGGAAAGTTACTGGAATATAATGCTGTCAAAATCAAGATTAACGAAAATGGCAAAGAAAGGTTTGTTGCCCTGCACAGGGGCAAGCTGGTGAACCAGAGTGACATAGAAATTCTGGCAAGATACAATGCAGAAGTACGTGGACTGTACAACTACTATTCGATTGCAAATGATTCCTACAAAATCGGCATCTTTGCAAACGTTATGAAATACAGTATGTACAAAACATTTGCGTGTAAATATAAAACGAATGTCCATGAAATCAAGCGTAGATATTGTGTCGGAGATGTATTCACAGTTGCATACGACACCAAGGCAGGACGGAAAACTACAACTTTCTATAGGGATGGTTTCAAACGGAAAGAAAAGGCAACAAAATTTGATAATGTCAGTGAGTTGTCACAATACTCCAGATATGCCAAAACCAATACCCTGAAACAAAGAGTGGAACGTCACACTTGTGAATTATGTAATAAGGAATGTAGAAATCTGGAAATTCATCAAGTAAAAAAACTGAAAGACCTAAAGGGCAACTCAGAGTGGGTGCTTCTCATGCGCAAGAGGAGACGGAAAACTCTGGTAGTATGTCCAGACTGCCATCAATTGATTCATTCTTAAACACCGCAAATATAGTAAGCGGAAAGCCGTATACATCGAGAGGTGTACGTGCGGTTTGGGAGGGAGGGGATGCAAGTCCTGTAAAGGATGAGCTGAACCTTACCTCATGATGAATTTCTGTATCTTGGTGGAAACGAGCAGGGAACACACAAGTATGTGAGCGAGCTACTAGGAAAGGCTACCATTGACGTGAACACTTATGGAAAGTCCACGGGGCATTCAGGGAACTATTCTACCAATTATCAAATATCGGGGCGGGAACTTTTAACGCCGGATGAGGTGCGTATGCTGGATAACCGGTACGCACTTCTTTTTATTCGGGGGGAACGTCCCATCATGGATGAGAAATTTGACATCCTAAAGCACCCAAATGTAGTACTGACCACAGATGGAAAAGGAGTGCCATACCGTCATGGAGAAGTGACTCAGGCAGTGGCTAATATTTCCCTCTCTGACAGCCTGGATGGAGAAGTGTCACAGGAACCGGAAGACGGAAAGAACTATGAACTTCTGTCTGATGAGGAATTAGAAACTATTTTTTCTGAGGAGAAAAGTTCTCCCTTGGAGCAAACAGAATAAGGAGGATAAGAAATCATGAGAAGAAACAAGGAAACAGAAAAGAGCCCCAAAAGGCTGCTGATGTCAAAAAGGGTAAGCAAATGGATGGCAGTCTATATGGTACTGGTGCTTACCTTAACCTGCGGCGGAGGGATTGTTTTGGCATCAAATGATCCGCTGACGGTTGTAAATAACCTGTCTACCTTTATTTTTGGCCTGATTCGTGCCATTGGTATGATTCTTCTTGGATTTGGAATTGTGCAGATAGGTCTGTCCTTAAAATCCCACGACCCCAGCCAGAGAGCCAATGGTTTCCTCACATTAGCTGGTGGTGTGGTGATTACCTTTGCAAAAGAGATTTTGACCCTGATTGCCGGATGATGTCAAGGAGAAATCAAAACAATGTGCCAGGCAGGAGAAAAGTCTGCCTTATTGGAGAGGAGGTGTAAGCAGTAGTGTCAGATAACTGGGTTGTACAAAATTTAACCAATGCTTTAAACACATGGAATGAGAAACTGACGGAAATCTGGCAAATCATTACACAGTCACCGGAACACTTTAAGGGAGGCGGTATATGGGATGCCATTGTAGACATCCATGGGGGCTTGCAAGCTATTGGATATGCACTGTTGGTGTTATTTTTTGTAATTGGTGTGGTAAAGACCTGTGGAAGTTTTGCAGAAGTGAAGAAACCGGAACATGCAGTGAAGTTATTTATCCGTTTTGCTTTGGCAAAAGGTGTGATTACCTACGGATTGGAATTGATGATGGCTTTATTTGATATCGTGCAGGGGATTATCCGGACCATTATGAATGTGGCTGGCTTTGGGAGCGCACAGCAGGCAGTACTGCCGGATGAGATTGTGAGAGCGGTAGATGATTGTGGATTTTTTGAGAGTATTCCGTTATGGGCAGTCACGCTGATTGGAGGTCTGTTCATTACAGTGCTGTCTTTTATTATGATTATGAGTGTATATGGGCGGTTCTTTCGACTGTATCTATATACCGCCATTGCTCCGATTCCATTATCCACCTTTGCCGGGGAGCCATCCCAAAATGTAGGAAAGAGTTTCCTGAAATCTTATGCTGCAGTGTGTCTTGAGGGAGCCATTATCGTATTGGCTTGTATCATCTTTTCCCTGTTTGCGGCATCTCCGCCCGTGGTGGAGACAGATGCTGCGGCGGTAACAATGGTATGGAGCTATATCGGAGAATTGATTTTTAACATGCTGGTGCTGGTAGGGGCAGTGAAGATGGCAGACAGGGTAGTACGGGAAATGATGGGATTGTAAAAAGGACACCGAAGTGTCCTATTCCACGATTTCATCTGTATCGTTGTATCGCATATTTCCCTGACTGTCAAAATGTACTTGATTTAAGGGAATCCCACGTTGTCTGGCTCTTTGAATCTGCCAGCTTATATCATCGTTCATGGCTTTGTAATACCGCCGTTCCTGAAGATAGGAACGCAAGGAGAACAGCCAGCTTATGACGGATAGGGCAACCAGGGCAAAGAGTATCACAAGTGCCAGCCGTTCATGGGCAGCGGCCCAACGGTTCAAGACAGTTGCGATTAAAAGGAAGTATAGTATTGGCAGGGTCAGCCGGAGTTTTCCGGCAATCTTAAAAATAAGAGACAAGAGTAAAAGGACAACTGTAAATCCCAATGAAATCATTGCTGTGTATGCCATAAATTTTCCCCCTTACGTTTTTCTTTTAGTATAACAGCAGATTGGAAAAATGCAAATGTGCGATGATAAAAATTTTATGAAATAAATACAAGGAGGTAGTTTGATTTGGAAGTAAAAATCAACCGGGAAATCCGTAATTATACGGAATCCATGTTTTTTGGATTGTCACTACGGCAATTCATATTTTCTATATTAGCCTGCGGTGTAGCCGTCGGGCTTTATTTTTTGTTCAGCCCTTATGTGGGAGTGGAAACAGTCAGTTGGATGTGTGTGCTGGGAGCCGCACCCTTTGCAGCTATCGGTTTTATCCGTTATCACGGGATGAATGCGGAACAGTTTTTGTGGGCGTTTATCAAATCGGAATTCTTATTACCGAAATGCCTGATTTTTCAGCCAAAAAATATTTACTATGAAACCTTAAAAACCTGCATTGAGAACCATGAAAGGGAGGAGAGAAAACGGAATGATTAGGACATTGACAAATATTTTCAGACAAGATAGGGAGAAGTTTGTTGTACCAAAAAGTGTACAGCAGGCTATTCCCATTCAGGCTATCTGGGGAGATGGAATGTTTCAAGTGGGAAAGAATAAATTTGCCCAAACCTATAAATTTTTGGATATTAACTATGCGGTAGCGAGCAGGGCAGATAAAGAGGCCATGTTTTTGGAGTACAGCGAACTGTTGAATTCTTTTGACAGTGGTGCTACCACAAAGATTACTATTAACAACCGACGGTTAAACAGGCAGGATTTTGAGCAGTCCATTCTAATTCCTATGCAGGAAGACGGACTCGATTTATACCGGAAAGAGTACAATGCCATGTTGTTAGAAAAAGCCACCGGAGCAAACAGCATGGTGCAGGAAAAGTATGTGACAGTATCTGTGTATAAGAAATCCATTGAAGAAGCAAGGACCTATTTTTCCCGTGTCAGTGTAGATTTAATGTCCCATTTTTCCCGGTTGGGGTCTAAATGTATGGAACTGGATGCCACAGATAAGCTTCGGACACTGCATGACTTTTACCGTGTAGGAGAGGAGACAGGCTTCATCTTTGATTTAAAGGAAACCATGAAGAAAGGGCATAGTTTTAAAGACTTTATCTGCCCGGACAGCTTGGAATTTGAAAAAGACCACTTTGTTATGGGAAAACGATATGGCCGGGTGCTGTTTCTCAGAGAGTATGCTTCTTATATCAAAGACAGCATGATTGCTGAGCTGACCGACTTGAACCGTAATCTGATGATGAGCATTGACATTATTCCGGTGCCCACTGATGAAGCGGTTCGGGAGGTGGAGAACCGGTTATTAGGTGTGGAAACGAATATAACAAACTGGCAGCGCAGGCAAAACGCTAACAATAACTACAGTGCGATGGTGCCATATGATATGGAACAACAACGAAAAGAGAGTAAGGAATTTTTGGATGACTTGACCACAAGGGATCAGCGGATGATGTTTGCAGTGCTGACGTTGGTGCATACTGCAGATACGATGGAACAGTTGAACACAGACACGGACGCTCTGTTGACTACCGCAAGAAAGCATTTGTGCCAGTTTGCCACATTGAAATATCAGCAAATGGATGGACTAAATACTGCACTTCCCATCGGTCATAGGAAAATCAATGCTTTGCGAACGTTAACAACCGAAAGCCTTGCAGTACTAATGCCCTTTCGTGTGCAGGAGATTATGGATGAGGGTGGCATTTATTGTGGAGAAAATGCCATTTCCCACAACCTGATTATGTGCAATAAGGCGAAACTGCTCAATCCCAACTCTTTCCTGCTGGGGGTTCCTGGAAGTGGCAAGAGTTTTGGTGCAAAGATGCTGATTGTCTTCCTGGCACTGGCTACCGGAGATGATATTTTGATCTGTGACCCGGAGCGTGAGTACGCTTCCTTAATTGAGGCGATGGGGGGCGAAGTGATCCGTATCGCTGCCGGAAGTCATGACCACATCAATGCAATGGATATGGTGGAAGGCTATGGAGATGGAGGCAATCCGGTGATTGATAAATCCGAGTTTGTCTTATCGTTATTTGAGCAGTTAGATGCAAAAGGTGTGACTGCAAAGGAAAAATCGCTGATTGACCGCTGTACAGCCGCTGTCTATGAAGATTATCAAAGAGGTGGTGCGGTGCCAACCCTGTGTATTCTGCGTGAAAAAATGCTGGGACAACCGGAGAAAGAAGCCAAAGATTTAGCTCTTGCCCTTGAATTATTTACCAGTGGCAGTTTGGATGCGTTTGCCCATAAGAGTAACGTGGATATCAACAGCCGTATGGTGGTGTATGACATCATGGATTTGGGAAAGCAGTTAAAGACAATGGGCTTGTTGGTGATTACGGATGCCATGCTTAACCGTGTGACGGATAACTGGAGGAAAGGAAAACGTACTCATCTGTTTCTGGATGAGTTTCATGTAGTATTTGAAAATGAATTTTCAGGAGCCTTTTTCAATTCAGCGTGGCGCAGGTTTCGAAAGAGAAATGCCTTTCCTAATGCTATCACGCAGAATGTAGAGTATCTTCTGGATTCTATACTTGCCAGTACCATGTTGTCCAACAGTGAATATATAGTCATGCTGAATCAAGCGGCGTCCGACCGACAAAAACTGGCAGACCTTTTGAATATCTCCAATGAGCAGATGAGTTATATCACCAATGCAGATGCAGGGTGCGGATTAATTAAATATGGAAGTTCCCTCGTACCATTTATCAATAAATTTCCGAAAAATACACGGTTATATAAGTTGATGACAACCAAACCGGGAGAGGATAGTGCAAACCGAAACCGATAAGAAAAGAAGCACAGGCAGACTGCCAGCGGAGTATTCCATTGGTGGCTGCCTTTTTGATGGAGGTATGAAATGGCAGAAATTAAATTTGCTTCAAAAGAGCATAAAGAGTTTTATAACGAAATGATGGAGAAGGTCAAGGTGAACGATAGTTATCACCGGGCCTTTTTCTATTGTATGGGAATTTCAGGAGAAACAAGAAGAAATATCGGGCGATTGTTTGATTTCAAGAAGGACTGTATTGAACCAGATGGATTGCATGAGGGATGGCAGACAGGGGGCAGTATCCGGCTGACCAGACTTGCCTTTAATCTTTGGAATGGATATTCAGAGCAGGATAATGAGAAAATGTCTACTCCTTATGAATTGTTTGATTGTGGATATGCTCCCTATTTTTTAGAGGCCATCAAAATGAAATATCCGGAGTATTGCCGGGAGGCAGTTTCTATAAGAAACGCATCGGTAGGAATAGAACGATAGGAGGAGTGCGGATATGGAGACTGCAAGGCAGACAACATTACGGGAACAGCCGGAGATTATAAACTTATTCCAAATGTTGGAAGGAAATGGACTGACAGGAGAGCGAGAAAAAGTGGAGCTGCTGTTAGACTATTTAGACAGCTTGGATCATCGATTTAATCAGGTAATGGAAGAATTACAGGAAGTAAAAGGACAGTTGGCACAAATACAGGACAAAGGAGTGAAGTCCAACGCTACACATGTTGTTAGACGGGCGGAGGTCAAAATACAGGAAACAGGAGTGCATATAGAAGCGGTAAAGAAAAACCTGATTTCTTCTGAGAAGCATATAGTTGCAGCCGTGAAAGAAAAAGGAAAGGATGCATTGAAACATGTCGTATCTGCTATGAGAATCCTTGATGTGTTAACTCATCTGAAAGAAGTACTTCATGACAGTGCGAAATGTATGGAGAAAGAAGCAGCTAAATTAGAGATGATCAGCGGCGAGTTTCATTCCATTGGTGAGCATACAAAAAATATCAGCAGAATGTTGATTGGCAGGCTGAAACAGGAATCGGCAGAGAAGCATTCCGACAAAGGCGTGTTAATAAAAATGCAATGGCTTTGTCTTTCCTGTGGCAGACAGCTTTCTGACATGGAGGAAAAAACTGTAGAAGTTTTGAATCGGATGGAACAGTTTACAGTTCGAGAGCCAAAGAAAGAATCGGTCAAAGAGGCGTTGAAGCGGATAAAAAGTGAGAAGTCCGTAAGTCAGACAATTCAACCGCCTATGAAAGAAAAGGAAAGATAACTTGTAATGATAGGCAGTGAGCCTATTTTTTAATGTACTGGTCAGATGCGCTTATGGTGCATTGGCCGGAAGTGATGGAGGATAAGACGATGAAGAAAAAAATCTATATGGTGGGCATTACCCTTAGCTTTCTACTGTTTGTGTGTTCTATGTATCAGGTCATTCGAAATTATGCAGGGGAGCAAAAAGCAGCGGATGAATTTGAACAGTTGGCTGAAATTGTGAAACAAGCAGAGACGCCGGAGAAAAAGGAAACAGAGGAAACAGAGAATCAGTTACCCCTTGAAGAGTACCAGGAATTATTCCATCAGAATAATGATTTGACCGGATGGATTTTAGTTGAGGGAACGCAAATCAATTATCCGGTCATGTATACACCCAACAATCCTGATTATTACCTAAAGCATAATTTTGAGGGGAAATACAGTGATTACGGAGTCCCCTATATTGCAGAGCATTGTGACCCTTACGAACCCAGCGACAATGTGATTATTTATGGACATCACATGGACAATGGTTCCATGTTTGCCGGGCTGATGGAGTATGAAACACAGAAGTTTTATGAGAGTCATAAAATCATTCAGTTTGATACCCTGACAGATCAGGTGTGCTATGAAGTGGTTGCGGTATTTAAGACCACGGTATATGACGATACGGGGTTTAAGTATTATTTGTTTGCCAATGCGGAGAAAGTGGAGGACTATCAGAAATATGTAGAAAAGTGCAAGTCACTTTCATTTTATGACACTGGTGTAACTGCCACATATGGGGATAAGCTATTGACTTTGTCCACCTGTGAATACTCCAATCCCAATGGGCGGCTTGTTGTAGTAGCGAAAAAGGTTGTGGGATAAATGATATTCCGAGTATCTAAAAGGAGATCCGGCAATGGTTAGGGAGATTAAGACACGCAGGGTATATAAGGACATTAAAGCATTGGATAAGACTGCAAGTGTTGCAGACCATGTGAAACACGCTTTTGTTCGGACAAAGGACACCGCAGAAAAAACACAGCCTCAGACCAAGGAACACACCACTCCGGAAAGTTATGCCGAGGAGAAGGTGGTGCATATCGTAGATTCTGGCGGTCATACTGCTGTCCGACAGGTTGGTAAGCAGGGAAAAAGAATGATTAATGTGGCAAAAGAAAAGTATCAGGTGGCTAAAGAAACAAAAAACGTAAGACAAGCAGTATGGGAAAGTCGTGGTTATATCAGGGCAGAGCCTTCCCAGCCCACCTCTTTTGCATGCAGGGAAAATACCTCTTATCAGCCGAAAGAGCATATATGGAAAAGAGCACAGGGGCGGTTACAGAGAGGAGCAGCAGGGAGTCAGGTATCAGAAGTTAGGGAAGTTTCTAGGCAGGCAGTTAAGACATTAGAACGGGGAGAGAAAACCATAAAAACTGCGGGAAAGATGGAGTGGACTGTAAAAAATACTGGTAAAGGTGTGGTTAAATCTGCAAGGAAATCTGTGAAAACAGCAGAGTGGACAGCACATACAACGGTTAAGACAACACAGGAGGCAGCTAAAGCCGCACAGCTAACCGCAAAGGTATCTGCAAGGACAGCAGAAAAAGCTTTAAGAGTGGCACGAGTTGCGGAAAAAGCAGCAGAACAGGCGGCAAAAGTAGCGGTGAAAACCACGGTGGCGGCAGTCAAAGCCATCCTAGATGCAACCAAAACATTGGTGACAGCCGTTTCTGCAGGAGGATGGGTATCTGTTCTGATTTTAATCATTGTCATTTTATTTGGAGGAATCTTTTGCATCATAGGAGGCGGAAATTCCAGCACAGTTAATCCGGTTAGTGCAGAAGTAAATGCCTATGAGCCAATCATTCGGCAGTACGCAAACCAGTATGGAGTGGAGGAATATGTGGAACTGATTAAGGCAGTTATGATGCAGGAGAGCGGAGGGCGGGGAAGTGACCCGATGCAGAGTTCGGAAAGTGCCTTTAATACCCGCTTTTCACGTCAGCCAAATGGTATCACAGATCCGGATTATTCTATTCAATGCGGGGTGCAGGTTTTAAAGAATTGTATGGAGAGTGCGGGAGTTGAAAATCCATTGGATATGGACAAGATTAAGCTGGCTTTGCAGGCTTATAATTTTGGAAATGGTTATATCACATGGGCTAAAAATAATTATGGGGGATATACAGCAGTCAATGCCGCCGAGTTTTCTGATATGATGGCACAGCGTATGGGCTGGAGTGGCTATGGGGATAAGCAGTACGTTCCTCATGTGCTTCGGTATTATGTCTTTGGTAGAATACCTACTGGTGTCGGTAATCAGGCGATTGTGCAGATAGCGTTATCGCAGGAAGGGAATGCTGGAGGGCAGCCCTACTGGAGTTGGTATGGATTTAACAACCATGTGGAATGGTGTGCCTGCTTTGTATCTTGGTGTGCCCAGCAATGTGGATATATTGATGCTGGTGTTATGCCGAAGTTTTCTCTTTGTTCGGATGGTGTATCATGGTTCCAGCAGAGGGGGCAGTGGCAGGATGGCAGTTACGTTCCGGTAGCTGGGGATATTATCTTTTTTGATTGGGGGAATGATGGAAGTATCGACCATGTGGGAATTGTGGAGAAATGCGAGGATGGCGTAGTTTATACCATTGAAGGAAATAGCGGTGATAGGTGTCAGAAACGGAATTATGCAATTGGATATGGTAACATTTATGGGTATGGTGTAGCGGCATATTGTGAAAAAGTGCAAAACAGTCAACAACTGGCTGTTTTGCACTTTGTTGCTTTTATGAAATATTATCGAAAATAAGGATTCTTATTAAGAGGAAGGAATAGTAAACCACATTTTATTAAATTTAGAAGAAGCTTAGTAACCGCAATAATTTTTAATTGAAAAGTCCATATTCTTAGTTTGGCTAGAGAAATAAAGTGGAGAAGACAATGAAGAGGCATACGGAAAAACTGGGGGTATGGTGTAGTTCAAAAACTATGGCTAAAGCAGGAATTACGGCAGATGATTTAGACTTGGTTGAGGCAAACGAAGCCTTTGTCGCACAAGCTATTTCTGTTTGCAACGATTTGGGCTTCAAATCAGAAACAACTAATGTAAATGGTGGCGCAATTGCAATAGGTCATCCAATCAGATGCTCCGGTGCAAGGATTCTTACAACATTATTATATGAAATGAAAAGAAGAGATTCTAAGCTGGGCCTTGCTTCAGTGTGTATTGGTGGAGGAATGGTGGCAACAATTATCGTTGAAAGGTAGGGGCGAATGAATATGAAAAACAAGATTATTACGGCTGAACAAGCAGCAGATATGGTTAAAGATGGTATCTGGCGGGTGTTTCCGTTTGACGTGTGGAAGATATTACGGAGGCGCTTTGGGGAACCAAAGTCTCCCCCGGTACGATCAGCAACCTGAACAAAAAAGCTTATGAGCACATCGAAACATGGCGTACCCGTCCATTAACGGGTGAATATCCCTACGTTTACGTGGATGGTGTTTTTCTAAAACGCAGCTGGGGTGGTGAAATTCAAAATGTCTCCATCCTGATTGCTATCGGCGTTGGCTTTGTGGCGTACAATTGATAATTGGCGACCGTAATCTGGGCATGTTTGAAACGATTCCAGAAGTCTTTCCAGATGCCCGTTATCAGCGTTGTACGGTTCATTTTTATCGAAACATCTTCTCAGTGACACTACGTAAGAAAATGAAAGCAGTTTCCATGATGCTAAAGGCTATTCATGCCCAAGAGAGCAAAGATGCTGCCCGGGAAAAAGCTGCACAAGTAGCTTTAAAATTCCGAGAAATGAAGCTTGCCAAGGCCGCCGAAAAATTGGAAGCGGGTATTGAGGAAACCTGGGAGTGTAAGATAGAGTGTGTAAGTTCAAAATGAACTTCACACTCTGTTTTTTTGTCAGGATATGTTAAACTAAACAACAGAGAAAAGGAAGGATAGAACTACTATGGCAAGAAGAAAACGTGACCCTAAAAAAGATGCACTGGTACAGGCAATACTGAATCAGTACCAACCGGAAAACGTCGGAGACATGCAGGATGCTTTGAAAGATATCTTCGGCCCTATGTTTGAATCAATGCTTCAGGGAGAAATGAAAGATCATCTGGGTTATGAGAGTAATGACCGACAGGAAAAGGAGGGGACAAACCGCAGAAAT
>NZ_QGDS01000017.1 GCF_003149105.1 Faecalicatena contorta
TGCACTCATAAATGCTGCTTGGCAAGCCACCTTAGTAAATCAAACCTTTAAAGACTATTATGATTTAAAGATTTCTCAGGGGCGTCGCCATTACAATGCCTTAGGTCATGTTGCTCATAAGCTTGTTCGCGTCATCCATAAAATGATGACTGATAATGTTGAGTTTAATTTAGCCTAGTCCTACCTATTAACTATATTTAATTTTCAAAGAGCATCTATATGATGCTTTATTTCCTATACACTTTTTTAGTTCAAAACTTTATTAAAAACTTTTTAATTTCCTATTGACTATTCATAGTTGGTCTCCTTTTAGTCTACTACAAAGCAATACTCCTTTTCTGTTGTCTTTATACTGCCCTGATAGGAGTCTGCCGCCTGATATGTAATCCGATATTCCCCGGGCAGTGCCGGGGTGAACTTTTCCGGCACTACTTCCTTCGTAATATCCTGCTGCCCCGGACCTGTCATTTTCACCACCGATACCTCCACATTTTCCCCCTCCTGATTTTTTGCTTCTATGTAAAACACTTCTGAACCCAGCAGGTCATACTTCTGGCCCTTCTGTAGTTTTTTAACTGTCACTGACAATTCAGGAGGCTGTCTGGATAAAATGGATTCCGCAAGCACAAAGGTATCTTCATGCCCCAGAGTACCGGAGGGGGGGACGTTTTTCAGCAGCCCCCGGAGGCTGTCCTCCCCCTTCCCAAATAAAATTAAAATCATGCCACAGAGGGCAATTGTCAAAATTATGAGTTTTCCATATTCTCCGAGTATCGTTTTCAAAAATATCACCTCCTGAATCAGACACAGACCGCTCCTATCCCTTCAAGAAAGCTTTGAATCAAACATGCAATACCGCCGCCTGTCCCCAGTAGTTCCGACAAAGCTCTCAAAAGTACAAGACCCAAAAAACATGCTGCGATTATACCTCCATACTCTTCCATAAATTCTTTCATCCGCGCCGCTCCTTGTCCTAATTTCCTACTCCTTTTCACCCTCTAAGATGCTGCTCCGCAAATCATTCTCAAAATATCCCACAGGCCTGACATTATCCCAAACCCCATTATGGAAATGGCAATAATCCCGCCATATTCTTCCAAAAACTCTTTCATCAGATTTCCTCCTCTCATGACACATTTTTAACTGCCGACAAAATATAAACCATGACCAGTGCCAGGTCTGCCAGCATTTTCATGACTCCGGTAACCATCGGCAGCAGAACCAGAAAGCTGACTCCTGCCAGGTAATCCTCTGCCTTGAGACGCTCGGCCTTATCCGTCATAACTGCACTGCGCTCCACCAAAGGCCCAATCTGACCGCTGATATCAGAAGCCCCAAATTCCGCCATTGAATATAAAACTTTCATAGAAGAGGTAATGTCGGGAAGCGGTATTCTCTTCATAAAGTACAGATAGGGCCGTACTGAGTCCGGTCTGTGTTCTATCCGTTCCAGCAGACTGCTCAGTTCCTCCCGTAAAATTTCTGGTGCGTGTGCAATAGATTTCCCAAGGGACACATGCACATTATCTGTCTGCAGATGTAAAGACATGCTCATCATCCATGCCGGAAACGCTTTTTCCACTTCTCTTGTTATACGTCTTAATGAAACCCGGTACCGCCGCTGGGGCTGTGTTATAAGCAGTATAGAAAAAAGAGCCAGCAGTCCTGCCCCGGTCAGGCTCCCCTTCCACCCCAGCAACAGAATGGCTGGAAGAAGTAATCCTGCGAGGAGACACATCTTTCTTTTTTCTTTGTTTAAATCCCTATGCATAACGTAATCATACTGCCTTCTCACATCTTCATATTCCGCCTCATCTTCGCTCTGCATCAGACTTCTCGAAAGCTTTGCCTGTGCGGTATGCCATATAAGCAGGTTCAACAGTATTGTTACTGTAGTTACAATCTGCGAAATGCTATGATCTGTAATTCCAAACTCTCCAGGCAGCATATACACCGTCATTCCACAAACCAGAAACGACAGAACAATTCCTATAGTAACTTTTACTTTTACATTTTTCTTTTCTCTCTGCAATTCATAGACCCTGTCAATCCAAAGTCTTCTATCTTTTAGGAGAATATCAGCTGCCAAAGTAAAATCTCCGCCGACCATCTCTGACTCTATCAAAAAATCATGGATTTTATAAAGTCTCGGACAGCCATATTCTTTTTCTATAAAGGAAAATGCTTCCCGGTAAAGGTCCGTCTCTGCCTCCCCGGTCTGAATATAAGATATGGCTTTCGAAACAGCATCATACAGTCTGCTCTCCCCCTCCTCAAACAACGCAAGAGTATCTTCCAATGAGTTCAATATCTTTGCATGCCGTTTGAAGGAATACAGGACCTGTTCCATATATGCAGTAATATCTTCAAACCGCTTCGCTTCATAGAGATTACGGTATACCTGTGCAAACATTCCCGGTACAAAACAAACCGTAACTCCGGAAATAACCAGTATAGACGGCATTCTCAGCCTGAAAATATAAGAAAGACATGCCACACATCCATATAATCCCATGAAATATCCCATATACCTGCGCAAAGAAAAATGGTAGCCAAACCTATGTACTTCCCTGCGCAGATGTTCGGGATTTAAGTAACACAGCCCTTCTTTCTTCCTTCTCTTTTTCATTCTTACCTCCACGCACCTGTGTCTATCCGCTTTTTATCTAATGATGGCACCTGTCCGCTGCCCAGACGGAATTTTTTCTGTATGTTCTGTGGTATTTCCCTTGAAATGAATTTTCCGCCTTCTACCAGTAAATGTTTTACATTCTGTTCCTCTACACGGTCAAAGAGACATATCTGGTCAATAAATCTTACCACTTCCTTTTTTTCTGTTACCTTTTTGCGAAGCAGGACGCCTACATTCAGGAAACTATAAATATCATTTTCCAGCCTGGAGGCCGCATAGGCATCCTGCATCATATTCTGAATCCGGTCGGGTATCTTCCTTGTATCATCTGTGTGCAGTGTTGTAAGACCATGCAAACCTGTAGAGAAACATTCCAGGAGATATTTCACCTCTACTGAACGGGCCTCCGAGAGAAGGACCCATTGGGGATTTTGTCTCAACGCAGTCTTTATGGCTTTTGTATAAGGAAAGAATTCTTCATCCACCTTCAGTTCCACACAATTTGCCCCAGGATTGATATCTTTATAATGTATTTCCAGATTATCCTCTATGGTCATAACCTTTTCTTCCTTAGGTATATACTGGGTCAGAAACTTCAAAAGCTCTGTCTTTCCTGCTCCGGGGCGCCCGCAGAATACTATGTTCAGCCTTGCCTCAATACAATGAATCAAGAATTCCAGCACTTCCTCAGAACAATATTTCTCCTTCAGCATTTTTTCCGCCGTCAGTCTCATCACAGCCGGAGTCTTTCGTATAGATACGGCATACCCCGTATTTGTGGCACTGGGATGTATAATGGAAATTCGGAGAATATCCGTCTCTGCCTCCAGCACGTTGTTATATTTATTAATCTGTTCACTGACCACATTAGAAACCCGGATGCTGAACTGATTCACAAATTCTTTTGATAGTTTCACCGGAACTTTATAAATGCCCTGTTTCAAATGCTCAACCCACACATCCATTCCGTTAAAATTAATATCTGTAATATCCTCATCTAATACATAGGGCAGCAGCGGTCCAAAACTTTCCTCTTTTAAATTCCATGCTTCCCTGGAAACTCTCATGAGCAGCCCACCTTTCCGTACATCATTGTATTGCCGCCGTTGTATTCAATGCCGTTGTCAATTTACCAACAGCATCTATAATACCTTCCTTAATGCTGTTTCCAAGAGGGGTTGCTGCCACAACAATAATCATAATGATAATTGCCGCTACAACAATTACACCATATTCCTCCATAAATGTCTTCATATACAATCCTCCTATGAAATATAAAATTATTGGTTATAAATGTACCGTTTATGAGTATCCTGACCTTTAATCAGACAATCAATAGCACCACCTCCTTACAGCACCACAAGCTCACATGGCTTACTGCCTTTATGAAAATAAAGTGTAACTGTTCATGATTCTGAACAGATACAATAAATTTGGAAAAAGCCGGGGATTTCCCGAAAAAATTTACAGAATGATGCGAAATGCATCCTAATAGAATTTTATACCTTATATGGCTAAAACTGCATTAAAATAAAATCCACTGCCATATTCAAATATTTACTTAAAAACAGGAAAAATAATGAATTACGAAATATGAAACCTTAAAGATAAATTCCAGATACAAGATATACACAAAGATGTGTTGTTATTAGATTACTCTCACCGTCCTCAAAAGTCAATAGCCAATTAAATAAAAAATCCTGACCCTGGTGAAATAGTTACTGTTCACAGGCAAGCCTGTAAACAGTAAAGCCGCCTGCCCATTTAGAATCACCTACGGCGAGGGGCAGGCTCATTGACTGCTTTACGTTGTCGCTCCCAGCCTATCAGAGTGGTGATAGGCTAGGGTATGAACAGTGGTAAAATATGCCATATTTCAACCCAGGTCAGGTATTTTCTGAATTACTTCTTTGGATGTTTGCACATTTACTGAACGGATAAATTCGTATATCCCATCAGGCTCAAATCTATCTGCTGTGCAGCCTCACGGCCTTCCCGTATTGCCCACACAACCAATGACTGTCCCCTGTGCATATCTCCGGCTGCAAATATATTTTTTATATTTGTCTCATATTCTCCCGGCACAGTTTTTACATTAGTCCTTTCATTAACTTCTACACCAAATGCTTTGGCAACATAACTTTCACTTCCCAGGAATCCCGCTGCTATCAGAACCAGGTCCACATCCACACTATACTCACTTCCCGGAACCTCAGCCATCATCATTCTTCCTGTTTTCTCATCCTTTTTCGATTCCAGCTTCACCAGAGTTGCTTTGCAGACCGCTCCTTTTTTATTCTTAATAAATTCTTTCACAGTTGTCGTATACACCCGCGGATCTGCTCCAAAAACTGCGGCGGCTTCCTCCTGCCCGTAATCTGTCTTGCAGACTCTGGGCCATTCCGGCCAGGGATTATTCTCTGCCCTTTTATCTGGTGCTTTTGGCATCATTTCCAATTGAAGCACAGATTTGGCCCCGTGACGCATAGAAGTTCCAACACAGTCATTACCTGTATCTCCTCCGCCAATTACCATCACCCTTTTTCCTTCTGCCGAAATATAACTGCCGTCCTTTAATTCCATCTGGTTTGCCCACAGCGCTTTTGTCGTTGACTTCAAGAAGTCTACCGCAAAGTAAATTCCTTCCGCTTCACGCCCCGGCACCTTAATATCTCTTGGATTAGATGCTCCGCAGGCCAGGACCACCTTGTCATAGTCCTTTAGTATCTCCGCTGCCTTTATGTCTTTTCCCACATTACAATTGGTTCGGAAAATAATACCTTCTTCTTCCATAACTGCAATTTTACGGTCTATAATCTGTTTCTCCAGCTTCATATTTGGAATTCCGTAGCGGAGCAGTCCGCCTACCTTATCTTCCCGCTCAAATACCGTCACCAGATGTCCCCGGCTGTTTAACTGATCGGCAACCGTAAGGCCGGCAGGGCCAGAGCCTATGACTGCCACTTTTTTCCCAGTCCTCACTTTAGGCGGGCAGGCACGTGCATAGCCTTTCTCATAGGCATTTTCTATGATGCTGTATTCATTTTCCTTTATAGACACCGGATCATCATGGAGCCCGCAGGTACATGCCGTCTCACAAAGAGCGGGGCAGACACGACCTGTAAACTCCGGGAAATTATCTGTTTTTCTAAGGCGTGCATAGGCCTCTTCCCAGTTTCCGTTATAAATCAAATCATTCCACTCCGGCACCAGATTGTGCAGGGGACAGCCGCTTGCCATCCCGTTCAGCATCTGGCCTGACTGGCAGAAGGGCACTCCGCATGCCATACATCTTGCGCCCTGAATTTCCTGCTCCTCTTTGGAAAGAGGCACGTGGAATTCCTGGAAATGCCTGATTCTTTCTTTAGGTTCTTCTGCTGTTTTATTTTCTCTTTTATAGTCCATAAATCCTGTTGGTTTTCCCACTGTTACCGCCTCCTATCTTCCATTTTTTATTTGGTTAAATGCTTCAATCTTAGCCTGCTCACTGCTCAGGCCCTTTTCTTCCATCTGCAGGATTGCCGTCATCATGCGCTCATAATCCTCCGGTATGATTTTCTTGAACTTTGGAAGGTAATCTTTAAAATGATCCAAGACTTCTTTTCCGATTTCAGAGTTGGTGTATGCCACATGCTCTTTTATCATGTTTTTTAGTTCCTGTACGTCATACTTATCTGTCACATGCTTGATACTTACCATATCCTTATTCACCTTACGGTACAGCTCATTTTCCATATCCAAAACATATGCGATACCGCCGCTCATACCTGCTGCAAAGTTCTTTCCGGTCCGTCCCAGGATCACTACACGTCCTCCTGTCATATATTCACATCCGTGGTCTCCGACGCCTTCCACCACCGCATGAACACCAGAGTTTCGCACACAGAATCTTTCACCTGCAACACCGCTGATAAATGCCTTTCCACTTGTGGCTCCATAAAAAGCCACATTTCCGATAATAATATTTTCGTGAGTCTTAAACTTAATTCCTTTTGGGGGACAAACTACCAGCTTACCGCCTGACAGTCCCTTTCCAAAATAATCATTGCTGTCACCAGTCAGTTCCAGCGTCAGCCCACTTGGAATGAACGCACCAAAACTTTGTCCGCCTGCCCCTTTACACTTCACAACATAGTTGTCTTCTGGCAATCCGTCCGGATACCTTCTTGTTATTTCAGACCCGAAGATGGTTCCAAATGTACGGTTCACATTAGACACATCCAGCTCAATACTTTTTCTCTGCCCCTTTTCCAGTGCAGGAAGAAAGTGTTTCATAAGAACCTTTTCATCCAGGGTTTTCTCCAGCTCAAAGTCATACGCTTTCTTTGGATTAAATATCACGCCCTTCTTTTCTTTCGCATATGGATTGTATAGTATGCTATTTAAATCCAAGGTTTCTGCACGCTCTGACGTGGGGACATCTTTCACTCTTAGAAGATCCGTCCGGCCTACAAGCTCATCTATAGTCCTTACTCCTAAGCTTGCCATATGCTCCCTCAGTTCTTCGGCAATAAAGTGCATAAAATTCACCACATATTCCGGTTTTCCTGCAAAACGTTTTCTCAGCTCAGGATTCTGGGTAGCTACTCCTGCCGGGCAGGTATCCAGGTTACAAACCCGCATCATCACACAGCCCATTGTTACCAGCGGTGCTGTGGCAAACCCAAATTCTTCTGCTCCCAGCATCGCGGCGATTGCCACATCTCTTCCGCTCATCAGCTTTCCGTCTGTCTCAACACGCACCCTGTCCCGCAGCCCGTTTTGAATTAATGTCTGATGTGTCTCAGCAAGACCTAATTCCCATGGCAGACCTGCATTATGTATGGAGCTTCTCGGCGCCGCACCAGTTCCGCCATCATATCCGGAAATTAAGATCAAACCAGCCCCTGCCTTGGCAACCCCGGCTGCTACAGTTCCAACTCCTGCCTCCGATACCAGTTTTACAGAAATCCGGGCATTCTTATTTGCATTTTTACAGTCATAAATGAGCTGAGCCAAGTCCTCAATCGAATAAATATCATGATGAGGCGGAGGAGAAATCAGGCTGACTCCTGGTGTAGAATGGCGGGTTTTCGCTATCCAGGGATATACTTTTCCGCCCGGCAGGTGTCCTCCTTCTCCCGGTTTTGCCCCCTGTGCCATTTTTATCTGAATTTCTCCTGCACTGACAAGGTACCTGGATGTCACACCAAATCTTCCGGATGCCACCTGTTTGATTGCAGAACCACGATTTGTATCAAGACGGTCAATATCCTCCCCGCCTTCACCACTGTTGGACTTTCCATGAAGCTGGTTCATCGCAATTGCCAGGGTCTCATGTGCTTCCTTGGAAATTGATCCATAAGACATGGCACCTGTTTTAAATCTTGCAACGATGGAATCCACACTTTCTACTTGCTCCAGCGGGACACCTTTTTTCGGATAATTAAATTCCAGCTGCCCTCTCAGGTTGATTCTTTCACCTTCTTCATCCACCATTCTTGTATACTCTTTAAACATATTGTAGTCCCCGCGTTTTGTGGACTGCTGCAGCATGTGTATTGTCCGTGGATTATAAAGGTGTTCTTCGCCGCCGCTTTTTGATTTATGTCTACCTACGCTGTCCAGAGTCATATCCACTTCCAGGCCCAGGGGATCAAATGCCTCTGAATGAAATGCTGTATAGTCTCTGGCAATTTCTTCAATACCAATGCCGCCTACACGGCTGACAGTATCTGTAAAGTATTTTTTAATAAATTCTTCCTTCAGCCCAATTGCCTCGAATATCTTTGCTCCCTGGTAAGACTGGATTGTAGAAATCCCCATCTTAGAAGCCACTTTTATAATCCCATGAATAACCGCAGAGTTATAATCGTTTACCGCCGCATAATAATCCTTATGCAGCATATTCGTGTCAATGAGCTGCCGGATGGATTCATGAGCCAGGTATGGATTGATCGCACATGCTCCGTATCCAAGCAGGGTTGCAAACTGATGAACCTCTCTTGGCTCTCCGGATTCCAGAATCATAGCTACAAATGTTCTCTTCTTCGTACGTACCAAATGCTGCTGCAGACCGGATACTGCCAGCAGTGACGGGATTGCAACGTGGTATTCATCCACGCCTCTGTCAGACAAAATCAATATATTCGCGCCTTCCCGGATTACCCTGTCTACCTCGATAAACAGATAATCCAGAGCCTTTTCCAGACTGGTGTTTCTATAATACACAATTGGAATTTCCGCTACCTTGAATCCCTCCACTTTCATGTTCTTAATTTTCAGAAGGTCTGTGTTTGTCAGGATCGGATTGTTTACCTGCATCATTTTACAGTTTTCTGCCCTCTTTTCTAAAAGGTTTCCATCTCTTCCGATGTATATCGAGGTAGAAGTAACAATCTCCTCACGGATTGCATCAATGGGCGGATTGGTTACCTGGGCAAATAGCTGTTTAAAATATCCGAACAGCAACTGGTTTTTATGGGAAAGCACTGCAAGAGGCACATCAATTCCCATAGAGGTGATCCCTTCGCCTCCGTTCTTTGCCATGGTGAGTATGGAACTCTTTACATCTTCATAAGCATAGCCAAAAGCCTTCTGCAGCCTTGTGCATTCTTCCTTCGTATAAGCTGGCACATCCTGATTCGGGATTTTCAAATCGCTCAGATGAATTAAGTTGCTGTCCAGCCATTCACCATAGGGATTCTCATTTGCATATCTTTCTTTCAGCTCTTCATCGTCAATTACTTTCCCTTTCAAAGTGTCTACTAAAAGCATTTTTCCCGGGTGAAGACGTTCTTTTATAAGAATCTTTTCCGGGTCAATATCCAATACACCCACTTCTGAAGAGAGAATCAGATAATCATCTTCCGTAATATAATATCTGGAGGGACGCAGACCGTTCCGGTCCAGCACAGCCCCCATACAGTCCCCATCGGAAAACAAAATGGAAGCCGGTCCGTCCCAGGGCTCCATCATCGTAGAATAATACTGGTAAAAATCCTTCTTATTCTGGGCCATGCTGCGATTATTCATCCATGGCTCAGGAATTGAGATCATAACTGCCAGAGGAAGTTCCATACCGCTCATTACCATAAATTCCAGGGCATTATCCAGCATTGCAGAGTCTGAACCGGAAGTATCAATAGCAGGAAGAACTTTGTGCAATTCACCTTCCAGATATTCGGATTCCATTGTCTCTTCCCTTGCCCGCATTTTATCCACATTACCACGGATCGTATTAATTTCTCCATTATGTACCATAAACCGGTTCGGATGTGCTCTCTCCCAGCTTGGATTTGTATTCGTACTGAATCTTGAGTGCACCATTGCAATAGCCGCCTCGTAAGCCTCATCCTGCAGATCCTCGAAAAACATACGCAGCTGCCCCACCAGGAACATTCCTTTATACACAATTGTACGGCTGGATAAAGAAACTACATACGTATCATCGCTGCTCTGCTCAAAGATACGGCGTACCACATAAAGCCTGCGGTCAAAAGGAAGCCCCTGCTCAATTTTCTCAGGCCGGCCTATGAACGCCTGCATGATACAAGGCATACAGTCCACAGCTCTCTTACCTAAAATCTCAGGTTTCACCGGTACTTCTCTCCACCCAAGAAACTTCAGCCCTTCCTTTGCCGTGATTACCTCAAATATCTTTTTCGCCTGGTTTCTCTTTAATTCATCTTGTGGAAGGAAGAACATTCCTACTCCATAATCCCGCTCTTTGGGCAAAGAAAAACCGAGGGGTATACAAACTTTGGAAAAAAATCTGTGTGAAATCTGAAGTAAGATTCCTACACCATCTCCTGTTTGACCCTCGGCGTCCTTGCCTGCTCTATGTTCAAGATTTTCTACAATTTTCAGGGCGTTCACCACTGTATCATGGCTTTTTATACCCTTAATGTTCACAACCGCACCAATACCACAGTTGTCATGCTCGAAACTGGGACGGTACAGCCCAGCTTGCCCGCTTCTATTCAGTTTATCCATAATCTCTGTCCTTTCTCAAAGTAGCCTTGCATGTTACTTTTTATTTTTTTCCCACTATACTACATTTTTTTTCATTTGTAAATATAAACTTTAAACCGAATTGTCAGATAATTAGATAACTTTGTTATACCGCTTTTTATTGTCTGATTTCTTTCACTATTGTAAAGAAAACAGGCCTTTTATGTTTCCTGATAAAGGCCTGCTTTTTGCAGTTCCCAGCTATTTCCTAAGGAGCATGTTATTGTACCGGTTTTTCATCAATTTTCTGGATAAACACAAACATTACCGAACCAATAAATGCACTGGCAATAGAAGCAATTCCCATTCTTACAGGATTGGCGGCAAGCCAGGTAAAACCACCTGTATTTGTGAGAATCACAGAAATTATATTTGCTGTGATGTGAAGCACTGCCGGAGCTTTAAAGGAACCGTATTTTTCATACACATAAGCCAAAAATATTCCCAGTACAAAGCTATATAAAAACTGTACCATATTACCGTGAGTAATACTGAATAAAAGGGATGAATACAGTGCCGCCCTAAGGAAGCTGCTCTGCTCCCGGTATCTTTTAAACAGCACACCCCTGAACATCAATTCCTCTGTCAGAGGAATAATGATTCCCAGAACAATGACCTGAACTGGAACACTTGCGGAATAAAAAGCCGCCGAAGCTATCTGATAATTATCACTCATCAATGCCAGGTTTGTCATAATTGACAGACAGCTCATTCCAATACAGACCGCCGCCCCAAAGGCAAGAATTGCAGAATACCTCCAAATGCCTGCCTTTTTATTCTGCGGAAGCAACAAGGTGCTTTCCCGTTTCCGGTCCATCAAAAACAAGGTCAGTGTCAGAGGGACCGTAAATAACGCAACTCCTCCAAGAATCTCAATCTGATATTGCTGCAGAATTCCGGCTATCTTCTCCCAGTTCTCCATAATCAGATTCATAATATCATCCTGTGTCATCCCGCCGGAAAATAGCCTGTAACCCAGTATTTCCCCAAAGTGAGGTGCAAGCACGACCGATTCAATCAGAAATCTCGCAGCAAACTCTATGACCCAAAATAAAAGAATGGGGCCGGCTAACCGCCAGAACTGTTTTGATTCTGGATTCTTATTCATTCTTTTACCTCCCTTGCTTTCTTCCGCATCCACGTGCTTATCTCATCTTCCTTCCCCTGCAGAGAGCCCTGCACCATCTCAGGTTTTCCACCGCCGCGCCCCTCAAATCGTTTATTTAGTTCTTTTGCAAGGGGACGTACATCTATTGTTTTGCTCCCAATTACATAGCGGAAGTCTGTTTCTCCTGTTTTCCAAAATACGGCACATCCTGTCTTATCCTGAACCAACACCTGGTTCATCAGGAGTCTTGGGCTGTCTCCGTCCAAATCTTCCTCAAAAAGACAAACAAAGGCTTCCTCTTCGGGAACTTCTTTTGCCTTGTATTCTAATAATTTTTTCTGCATCTCTGCCAACTTTACTTTTAACTGAGCATTTTCTTCTTTCAGACGTTTTGCCGCATCTGAAACCTCCTCTTCCTTAGCGCACAGAAGTACAGAAATATTTTTTACATGTCCTTCCTTTTTCCCATAGTCCGCCAGTGCCCGGAATCCACACAGCATCGTTATCCTTACACCACCTTTATACCGCTGTATATTTGTAAGTTTTATCATGCCGATTTCTCCGGTTTTCTTCACATGAGGCGCACAGCAGGCACAAACATCATATCCGGGGATTGTCACAATCCGGACCTGTCCCTCTATCTCAATTTTACTCCTGTATTCCAAAGAATCCAGCTCTGCGCCGGAAGGATAGGATACCAGAACCTCCAGATTTTTCACAGCAGCTTCGTTTGCCAGCTTTTCAATCTCCCAGAGCTCTTCCTTTGATATTTCCCCGTTGAAATCCATCGTACAGTCTTCGCTGCCCAGATGAAATCCCACATTATTATATCCAAATCTAGAATGAACTAACCCAGACACAATGTGCTCTCCGGTATGCTGCTGCATTTTCATAAAACGCATATCCCAGTCTATTTTTCCGGTCACTTCGCAGCCTTCGTCCAGCATTCCCTCTGTTACATGGTAAATCATTCCATTCTTCTCCTGAACATCCAGTACCCTGACATCTCCTAAACAGCCGGTATCTGCATATTGCCCGCCGCCCTCTGGAAAAAAGGCAGTCCTGTCAAGGACTACCTCAAAATACTCTCCCTTTTTGCGGCATATTTCTACCCGGGCTGTAAATTCTGTCATATGGCTGTCTTCATAAAACAACTTTTCCGTCATGCCTCTGATTACATCCTTTCCGGCGCTTCAAAACCAAGCAAATCAATACATGTCTCCAGAATTTCTTTTACCAGCTTCAAAAGCGCAATGTATCCTGACCTTCGTGTCTCATCTTCTTCTGTCAAAATTTTAGTCTCGTGATAAAATTTATTAAAAGCATTCGCCAAATCGTAGATATAAGCACAGTTTTTATGAGGAGCATTTTCCTCATACACTGTCTCTATAACATCGTTAAACTTTGCTGCCTCCAGCATCAGAGTTTTCTCAAACTCCCCTGAAGCTTCTCTGATGGTAAGTCCTTCCAGGGTCCCCTTCATTTCGTGATACTTATTCAATATGGACTTAATACGGACAATGGTATATAAAACATATGGTCCTGTATTCCCCTCAAAGGAAGTAAACCGGTCTACATCAAACACATAATCCTTCGAAGCCTGATTGGATAAATCACCATATTTCAGAGCGGCAAGACCTACAATCTTTGCCGTATTAAGTGCTTCTTCCTCAGATACTGTACGGTTGTCCATAATCTTTTTATACATTTCCTCACCGATTTCCCGGATCAGATTCTCCAGACGCATTATGCCGCCTTCTCTTGTTTTAAAAGGCTTGCCGTCTTTTCCATTCATCGTGCCGAATCCAAGGAACTTCAGTTCCGTTTCCGGACGCACAATCCCGGCCTTCTTCGCACACCGGAATACCTGCACAAAATGCAGTTCCTGGCGTTTGTCAACTACGTATATAACTTCGTCTGGTTTATACAGCTCTTCACGTTCCACAAGTGTGGCTAAATCGGTTGTATCATACAGAGCAGCTCCGTCTGATTTCAGAATCATACACGGCGGTACTTCCTTTTTATCGCCTTCCTCCTGTACATCCACAACAAGGGCACCTTCATCATAGTGAGCATATCCCTTTTCTTTCAGCATCTCCACCATGTCAGGAATATATTTCTGGGCATCCGCCTCACCCTTCCACAAATCAAACTCCACATTCAGATTTTCATAATTCTTCTTCAAATCTACCACAGATACATTCATAATGTGGTTCCAGAGCGCACGGTAACCAGGCCGTCCGTTCTGCAGCAAATAGGTAGCATGCAAGGCTTTTTCACGATACGCTTCATCCTCTTTTGCATAAGCACTGGCAGTTGGGTAAATTTCCTCCAGCTCTCCAATTGTGAAGGGGGCCTCCTCAGGATATTCTCCATCATAAGCCTCATCAAAATAAGGGAGCTCCGGCTGCCTCTTTTCCAACTCTGTAATGATTAATCCCATCTGATATCCCCAGTCACCCAGGTGAATATCGCCAATTACATTGTTGCCCTTAAATCTGGCAGTCCGTTTGATACTCTCCCCGATAATGGCAGCACGAAGATGCCCTACATGAAGAGGTTTTGCCACATTAGGCCCGCCGTAATCTACTATGATTGTTCTTGGATTCTTTTCTTTCTCTACTCCAAGATCTCCGGCTGCTGTCATCTGGTTCAGATAGTCCGCTACAAAAGCAGGCTCCACTTTTAGATTGATGAATCCTGGATTTACTGCCTCCACCCCGGAAAAACAGGTGCAGTCCTGTAACTTCACCACCACATCATTGGCAATCATAATGGGGGCCTTTTTATATGTCTTTGCCGCAGCCATTGCACCATTACATTGATATTCGCACAAATCCGGTCTGTTTGACAGGGTTACTTTGGCAAATGCTTCATCATAGCCTGCCTCACGAAAGGCTTTTTGCATCTCTATGGTAATGACTTCCAGTATTGTCTTCACTTTTATTCCACACTCCGTTCTATTTTTACTTTACTTAGCTATTTTATCCTACTTATGTAACTTAGGCTTGGTACTTTCAAGTCTTAGTTACAAAGTACATCCTGTCGACTTAGGTGGATGTTCTTTCCTGCCTTAGTGACATGGATGTTTCCTACTTATGTAACTTAGGCCTGGTACTTTCAAGTCTTAGTTACAAAGTACATCCTGTCGACTTAGGTGGGTGCTCTTTCCCGCCTTAGTGACATGGATGTTTCGTAATAATTATATAACAATGGCTATTATATCACAACGGAGAGCTTGAAGTCCATTAAATTTCTTGGGTTTGCCTGGTTTTATCTATCCTTCCTTTTTCCAGCAACATACTTATAAATAACTTTCAAAATATAAAGCATTTTTTTCTGTTTTGATGTAAAATTAATACTTAATAGGTAAAACTGAAAATATTAAGTTACGAAAGGAAAATATCGTTATGAAAATAGGATCACACGTTGGGATGAGCGGAAAAGAAATGCTTCTGGGCTCTGCAAAGGAAGCTGTATCATATGGGGCAAACACTTTTATGTTTTACACCGGTGCCCCTCAGAATACACGCCGCAAAGAAATTAGTGAGTTAAATATAGAACCAGCATGGAAATATATGAGGGAACATGGAATTGAAGAAATTATCGTACATGCCCCTTATATTATTAATCTGGGGAATGCAGTAAAACCGGAAACCTTTGAACTGGCTACCGAATTTTTGGACAAGGAAATCCAGCGCACCATTGCCTGCGGAAGCCATACTTTGATTCTTCATCCCGGAGCCCATGTGGGAGAAGGCTCTGACACCGGGACTGCACAGATTATCAAAGGGCTGAACGAGGTACTCACAAAGGATACTGACTGTTATGTGGCATTGGAAACCATGGCCGGAAAAGGCTCTGAAGTAGGACGCACCTTCCAGGAACTGGCACGCATTTATGATGGAGTCAAATACAATGACAAGCTCAGGGTATGCTTTGATACTTGTCATACAAATGACAGCGGATATGATATCATCCATCATTTTGATGATGTGGTTGAAGAATTTGACCGGATATTGGGCAAAGAACAGATTGCCGTTTTCCATATCAACGATAGTAAAAATGTGCCTGGAGCAGCAAAAGACAGACATGCAAATATCGGCTTTGGAGAAATTGGCTTTGATGCACTCAACAGAATTGTACACCACAAAGATTTTGAAAATGTTCCTAAAATTCTTGAGACTCCTTATGTCCCTTCTCCAACAAAAGAGAAAAAATCATATGCTCCGTACAAATATGAAATAGAAATGCTGAGAAGTGGGGAATTTGACAAAAACATGCTGAAAAGAATTATAGAGGACAATGAAGGGGAAGCATAGTAATACTTGACATCCGCTTTAATCTATTGTACTATTGTATTAAATAGATAGTACAATAGTATTTCCACTTAAAATATAGAAAAGGAGGCGATTTAAATGCCATGGGATTTAGATAATGATCGCCCTATTTACCTCCAGTTAATGGAACGTATCCAGCAAGATATTATAGCCGGCGTATACGCCCCCGGAGATAAGCTACCTTCTGTCCGTGACCTTGCCCTGGATGCCTCAGTAAATCCAAACACCATGCAGAAGGCCCTGTCCGAGCTTGAACGCAGCGGCCTGGTCTATTCCCAGAGGACCAGCGGCAGATTCATCACGGAGGATGAGACAATGTTAAAAAAGATAAAATTGGATTTAGCATCCGAACATATCCGGCAGTTTTTTGAAAAGATGACCCTGCTGGGATTTAAAAACCAAGAAATCCTGGAATTAGTCCAAGAAACATTAAAGGAGGACAAGTAAATGAAACCAATCCTGGAATGTCAGGGATTAACCAAAAAATATAACAACTTTTATGCACTTTCCAATCTAAACGTGACCCTGGAAAGAGGACAGATTGTGGGACTCCTGGGGCCTAATGGCAGTGGGAAAACTACGCTAATCAAGCTGATTAACGGACTTCTTACCCCAACCAACGGTCACGTTATGATTAATAGTATGGCACCCGGACCGGAAACAAAAAAACTGGTATCCTATCTTCCGGAGAGAAGCTATTTAAATGACCATATGAGAGTGGACGAAATCCTGTCCTATTTCAGTGATTTTTATGAAGATTTTGATGCCGGGCGCGCGGAAATTATGCTGAAAGACCTGGAAATCGATACCCGTTCCCGTCTGCGCACTCTCTCAAAAGGAACAAAAGAAAAGGTACAGCTTGTTCTCGTTATGAGCCGTAATGCCGAGCTTTATGTATTAGATGAACCAATCGGAGGTGTGGACCCTGCAGCAAGGGATTATATTCTGCGTACAATCCTGACGAATTACAATGAGAATGCGACCATCCTTTTATCCACACATCTGATTACTGATATTGAAAATGTATTGGACCGTGTGCTTTTCATTCAAAACGGACAGCTTTCTCTGAATACTACAGTGGATGAAATACGAACAAACCAGGGGAAATCTGTAGATGCATTGTTCAGGGAGGTGTTTAAATGTTAGGAAAACTAATTAAATATGATTTAAAATACGGAGTGAAGATATTCGGCATACTTCACGGAATCCTGCTGACCGCCAGCATACTTGGGCGTTTTCTGTTCGTCAACAAAATAGACTTTTATGCGGACCCGGAAATCATTTTTTCTTCCGTTTCACCATTCATAGCCCTTTATGTTCTTTTGTTCACCAGCATCAGCCTGGGCGTAACGGCCATGTTGTCTGTACGTTTTTACCGGAATCTTTTTACAGATGAAGGATATTTATCATGGACGCTGCCTGCCACACCTGTGCAGCAGCTTTGGGCAAAAATTGCATCCGGTACTATCTGGTATGTCCTTAATATCCTGATAACCGCACTTTCCCTGTTCATACTTGTAACAGGAAGTAATGTAACAGAGGCCTATGCTAAAATATCCCCAGAAATGACTGATATTCTTGGTGTCCCTCTGAGCCGCTATAGTCTTATTGTACTAGCGTTTAGTTTAGCCGGCTCATTAAGCAGTGTCATTATGATTTATGTATGCATCTCAATCGGTCAGTTATTTCCCGGACACCGGATACTAGGTGCTATCCTTGCCTACTTCATCCTTATGGTTATTATTCAGGTTGTGGTACTGGGTCTCATGATTATTTTTAATCTATTTCCAGGGCCCTATGCAGCAACAGTTGTAATAGAGGCGGAAGCATCACATTACATGTTCGCAATCTTCAAGCTAAGCGGGGGAATTACAATTGTACTGACAATCGTGGAATACTTTATTATACATTACATTTTGAACAAAAAGTTAAATCTAATTTAAATAGACAGAGCCAAGGTAGTCTGTCATAAGAACGTATACTTATTGAACTACTAACGTTCAATAAGGTATATCATACAACAACAGCCATAGTTCAATTTTTAATTGACCTATGGCTGTAAAACTAAATATGCCTATTTTCGGAGCGGGACATTATATCGGTGAGTATATACAAACCATGTAATGCTTGCTGTTAATAATGCTGACGAAATCACAGCTGTAAGAACACTGTATGTTTGCCAAACAAGTATCGTTGACCAATCAAAGGCACAGCATACTATACCCAGGGCAATCGCAGCAATAAGCAAAATAACTGTTACGGTTATTCTCTTTTTTGTCATTGGCTGCCGCTCATTCGTTTTCCTCCTGCGTAATCCTAAGAAAAATAACAAGACTGCCGATAGACAAAGAATAATTGTGGTAGATGACAAAATAATGTCCAAAAGCTGTGTTCCGCTTATTGCATATGACTGCGTTAGATTGCCGTCTAATATATCTTTAACTTTTAGTACCAGGCTGATATTGGTATTTGCGCCGTTGGTCAGCAAGCAGATGGCTGTTCGTTCATTTGGCAGTATGGACACTTGGGTGCTGAAATTGGGATTCCCCCCTGAATGTTCTATAATCGTTTGGTCAGTGTTTACCGACCAGCCCGCCGCATAATACATTTCGTCGACAGCCGAAACAGACATATCACCCTGATGGGATTTTTCGATAACTGTATGAAATATTTCAGGTATGTCCTGCACAATCCCCATCTGTATGCCCATCCAGCGCGCCATATCTTTTGTACATGAAATGATGTAGCCTGCGGGTTTATTCCCGGCATAATCCGGCGCGTTATATGGCGTTGTCATAAAAAAGGAAGAACGGTACCCCTGTGCCAACTGTCCGGTGACCTGCGCATCTTCCTTATAAACATACGTCCGGTAAAGACCTAACGGCTGAAATACCTGTTCCCTCATAAAGTCTTCATAGCTTTGTCCAGACACAATCTCAATAACCAAACCCAATACGTCATAATTAACGGTTCCATAATTATACTGTTCACCTGGTGGGAATGCCAATTCAGCATCTGCCAGCATTTCCACAGTCTTCTGCAGCATATCCGGCGTATTGCCCTGAGGAATATTTTGAGCATGCCTAATATTCGTCAGGCCGCTGGTATGGTGAAGAAAGTTATTGAGTGTAAGATTTTGCATATCAACAGGTTTCCCTTGATACTTTAATGTAAACCAAGGTAAATATTTTTGGACAGTGTCAGTCATTGACAGCAGCCCTTGCTTTTCCAACAACAGAATGCCCATGCCAGTAAAAGCTTTACTAACCGAGGCCAACTCATATAGTGTATTTTCACTTGCAGGCACCTCCTTTTCACGATCCGCATATCCGGAAGAAAAGTAAGACACTTCATCATCAGCAAGTATTGAGATTGACATCCCCGGCACACCTGATATACGGCAGGCATCATCCAGTAACGCTTGTATTGCCGCAGATTGAGGATCCGACAACGCATAACTTTGTGTTGTAAATCCTGAGCATAAAATAAATATCGTTAGTACAAAAACAATAGTCTTTTTCATAAACTCTCCATTTTAGAAAATTATGCGAGGATAATATAAATAACCTACAGTTACAACTACTAAACTAAATTGAAATTTGGCTGCTTCCTGTTACTCATATAATACAGTATTGTTCTATTTAATTTCGGCATTTATCTCGCTCAATGCCTTCGTTAGTAATGGCAAAACTATGTTGAGTGCTTTAAGATTATTATTAAGCATGGTATGCTGCCAAGTACCCCGCGTTAATTTTGCTTGTGATTTCTCCGATTTGCTAATCAGAGAAGTGATTGGTGCAAGCGCATTTTTCAAATCTTCTTCAGTATAACAATCCACAGCGTCACTCTCCATTAATCTTTTTGATAGTAATGCTGAAGCTATATAGAGTGCTTTAAGTCTATTCTTTTGTAAGGTATGCTGAGAAGTACCTTGTTCAAATTTCTCTTTTGCTTTCTCCGTCCTGTCAATCATTGAAGCTGTGGCCCGGAGTGCTTCCTCCATATCTTTTTCTGTAAAATCATCCATAAACTCAACCTCCACAAGTATGAATAATCCACAGTTCAACCACCCGTTCAATTCCAAAAAGGAGCTGGCCGGCCCGATGAACTGGGATTTACCAAATTATAGCACGAATAGATGTAAAGAACAGTATTGGACATTTATATGTACTTACAAATGTCCAATACTGTTCTCTGAATATCAGCCTATCCTAAAATACCGCCTGAACCAAAAACATATACAGCAGAGTTCCTGCCCCAATACTCAGCAGATTGTTACGTTTCCATATATGAAACACTACCACAGCAAGTACGGAAATAGCCTCAGGGATTCCATAAGGTGCTGCCGTAACAGATGTATTTCTCAGACAATATACAACCAGCATTCCAATTACAGCAGGAGTCAGAACCCGTCCCAGATACTCCACCGTCTTTGGTATTGCTTTCCCTTTTGGGAATATGAAAAACGGTATTGCTCTTGTGGCAAATGTAGTGGCAGCCACCGCCAAAATAATAAGCAGGGATGTAACTGCATTTATCGGCATGTCTCCACCTCCTCTTCCAGGCGTTTTCTCATCGTAAAAAGCATCAAGACGCTTAGAATCATAGTCGGAAACACAAAGCTTCCGCCTCCAAATACTTGCAGGCAAAGAAGGGACGAAATCACACCTATCACTGCAGGTATCCGGTTTTTCGCATTCAGCCACTGTTCCGTAAATATCACCACAAACAATGCTGTCATTGCAAACTCTATTCCCTCGGCATTAAAAGGAAGTACGCTTTTTAAAATACCGCCTATAGCCGACCCTATTAACCAGTAGATTTGATCTAAGAGAGCAACTGCAAACAAAAATTTATCTTCCTCTACATCTTCAGGCACCTTCGTCGTACATAAAAGAGAGTAGGTTTCATCTGTAAGCCCAAAAATCATATACCACCGCTTTTTTCCCATCTTATGAAATTTTTCCAGCAGGGACAATCCATAGAATATGTGGCGGACATTCACCATCAAGGTCATGAATATCACCTGTAAAAAAGAAATACCAGGCACAAAAAAATTCACTGCCAAATACTGTCCTGAACCCGCGTACACGAGCAGACTCATCAAAACCGCCCACCACGCGGAATATCCCTTTTCCGCATACATTACCCCAAAAGCAATTCCTATAAACAAATATCCTGTAAGTACAGGAATTGTATAAGGGAATGCCTTTTTAAAAGCTATCCTATATCCTGACATCATTTGTTTTCCTTCTTATTCACATCAAAAAAGAATCTCGCAAACGAGATTCTCCGCCTGCGGTGGGTTGCCACAGCAACATCTTCTTTGTCACCGCAGTGCGATCTCCCCGGAGGATTTTTATGTAAATAGAAAACATAGCTTTCTATCTACAAAAAAAATACACGTCTGGGCGGAGTCGAACCGCCGCACATGCCTCCGGAGGGCATTGCTCTATCCACTGAGCTACAGACGTATAAATCTACATACATTCCTGCTATACCGACATTAGTCTCTAACAGAACGCTTTATTATCCTAGCACAAATTTCAAAAAATGTAAAGAGTTTCATACAAGCTCTTCATTAATTCAAGTCAAATAGCAGCCTTCTGTAAAATAGTGCCTGCACAAATATCCAGTATTGTGAATAGATATTTGTACAGGCTTTCTTAAATCCAAATCCTCCCTTTAGCCATGCATTGTAAATTTACTGCAACATATGCAGTGTAAGTTTTTTATAGAAATACTATTTTGAGAGCATCAGTTTCTTCCCCTTCCTCTTATAAAAATATACATGATTGCTCAGTACTTCCTCCGGGGCCACCTGTGTTTCATTGATCTCAATTACCATCTCATTCATTTCTTCAGTATCCAGTCCTTTAGATTCAGGGACAATAATCACTTCATGGATGCTGCTCGGCAAAATAAAAAAGTCTTCTTTAAGCATTTCTCCGATCATATCAAGCACATGGGGATAGAAAAGACAGGCAGCACCATAATTGCGTAAAGAATTTGTCAGCACATACATGACATCCTCTTTCTCCTCTCCCACCTGGTTCAAAAGGTTTTCGTCTTCCCCGGAAGCTACCTCCAGCATTTTTTCAATTGCATATTGCATCGTAAAGAATTCGGCCGGCAAAAGGTTTGCAGCATTTTTAAGCGCAACATCATATAGCTCTTCCTTGGAGACTTCCCACATTTTCAAATGCTCATTGCTTATTTGTATGGTAGCCGTCCCCGTTTTGTCCATCTCAAGAAGCACATAAAACACAATAGATAAATCCAGAACCTCTACAAATGGAATGCATTCCAGCATCTTTTTATTTTTATCCGTATGAATCAGCTTAAATATAATCTTATCCTGAATTTTATCATATTCCTTTAATTGGCTGTAATCCCAGACTTCTTCGCCGCCCACTGTTTCGTAAAAGTCCAGAATTTCCTGAACCAGCCTGTCCATCTGTTCTCCCTTTTGAAGCCTGGTATAAAGCCCTTCCAGGTAAATAGCCGGTGATGCACTCAGCTCCTTTGTCTGAAACAAAATTCCTTTTTTCTCTCTGCCGTTATTCTTCTGGGCAGTATAAACACTTGCTTTTACACCTTCTTTCAATTTTTTATTCAATTCTTCTTCAACAGCGTACAAAAATTCTTGATATTTCATAATTTTCCTCTCTTTATTTGCACGCTCATCATAGCCTGAGAAAATTGACACGAACTGTGTCGAGATAATTCGATTTGAAAAATATTATGCAAATTAATTATACACAACTTACACTGGAAGCGCAAGTCCCGCATCTGCAAAATATCGTTGCATGAGCTGCAGTCCGGTTACAGGTTACACCCTACGGGTGCACTGTAACGACATCCAGACCGGTTTATGCCCCGCCACAAAGCACAAACCCTGGTGGGTAAGCAGAAGGGATTCCCCTCCTCTTACCCACCAGGGTTTGTTTATAAATTAATTCTTTTTATACACGTGACAGGTACTCACCTGTTCTTGTGTCTATTTTCAATACATCTCCCTGCTCTACAAACAATGGAACCATAACAACTGCTCCTGTTTCTACTGTAGCCGGTTTTGTAGCTCCCTGAGCCGTATCTCCCTTGAATCCTGGCTCTGTCTCTGTAATTGCCAGTTCCACAAACAAAGGCGGTTCTACAAGGAATACATTTCCTTTATGAGAACAAATTTTAACATTCTCATTCTCTTTTACAAACTTGAGTGCATCTCCAACCACATCTTCGTTCAGCGCAATCTGGTCATATGTCTCAACATCCATGAAGTTGTATAAATCCCCATCCTGATAGAGATACTGCATGTCCTTTCTGTCGATGTGTGCTTTCGGGAACTTCTCACTTGGTCTGAAAGTCTTCTCCACAACACCGCCATTGATTATATTTCTTAATTTTGTTCTAACAAACGCTGCACCTTTACCTGGTTTTACATGCTGGAATTCCAAAATCTGATAAATGTTACCGTCAATTTCAACGGTTACTCCATTTTTAAAGTCTCCTGCTGCGATCATTGTAATCCTCCTTCAATTGTGCAATTCATGCACTTACCTTTTTACGCTGTTTATAATTTTATAATAAATTTATACATTTTTCAACCTTTTTTTGTGCAAGTCAGGCACCTTATTGTTACAGTTTACACCCTGCGGGTGCGCACTGTAACGACATCCACCCCATTTAAGTCGCCTGCGGCGAGGAGCTGGATGCCCTGAAGCCGATACTTTAATGGCTCCGATGCCGTACAGCGGAGTGCACGGCGCGGTCTGAACAGTAACTCCTTATTCTTCAAAGCCCCGCTTCTTTTTATAGAAATAGAGTACGATTCTCTCCAAATAACGTTTGAGTACAATCTGAATTTCCTCTTTGGGATGAATTGGTTTTACCAGAATATTCCTGATACCACTCCTTTTCGCTCCCCATATATCTGTAAAAAGCTGGTCACCGACAAAGATTGTGTTGGAACAGTCTGTCCCCATAATCTCCATCGCTTTTTTATAATTCTTCGTGGAAGGCTTGTGAGCGTCATAGATATAATTCGTCTGTATCTCTTCATTAAATATCCTGACGCGCGCCTCCTGATTGTTTGATATCAGACAGGATGAAAAGCCAATCCCAGCTAACCTGGTAAATAATTCCCTGGCCCGGTCATCTGCCGGCGCACCATGAGAAACTAAGGTGTTGTCAATGTCAAAAACAACACCTCTGTAGCCCTCTTCATATAACTGTTCAAATGGAATGACGTATACAGACTTCTGATAGTCATCCGGAAAAAATCTATCAAACATTATTCTGCATCCATCTCCATCAATCTAGAAATAATTTCCTCACAAATCTGCAGTACCGTCTTATGATCTGTCTGAATCACAATATCTGCTGCCGCTTCATATTTTTCACGGCGCTTCTCCATTAAGTCTGCAATAAATTCTACATTTTTATTCCCATTGAGGATAGGCCTGTCATCGCTGTCTTTCACGCGGTCGAATATTATCTCGGGGCTTGCTGTCAACAGGATGACGCGGCCATTTTTCTTCATCTCCACCACGTTTTCTGCCCGCAGGGCCGCTCCGCCCCCACAGGAAATAATTGTATTCTTTCTTGACTGCATCTCAATCAGGAGCTTCGTCTCCTTCTCTCTGAAATATGGTTCTCCATATGTGGCAAAGATATCCGGGATGCTCATCTCTTCTCTCTCTGTAATTACCTGGTCCATCTCCACAATATTCATTGCAAACATCGTACTGAGGTAGTCGGAAATTGTTGATTTTCCCGCACCCATAAAGCCAATTAAAACAATATTATAAGAAAACAGCTTCCTTGCCTGAATCCGTTTACTGTTGCGTACAATCCTGCGGAATACATCATGAATCTCATCTTGGTACTTATTTCCCTCAAGCTTCTCTTTCAGCATTCTCTCCTGTTTTTCTTCCTGTGCAGGCTGCAAGATAGGCATGCCATACTCTTCTTTATATGCCATGATCTTTTCTACAATTGCATTACGTTCCATTAAAGCATCTATGATTTTATCATCACATAGCGCAAGCTGTTCGCGGTACATCTCTAAATCGTTCATTTCTCACCGTCCACTTTCTTCATCCTTTTTCTATAGCTACTCATTCTATTATATTGTAGTTCAGCCATAAACTTGCCTTACTAAACTGTAACAACATTATAGCAATTTCCCCTTATGATAGCAAGCAGAACCTCACCTCCGGGGATCTGGATCTTTTACTCCGTTTTCGCCAGTGCTGCCCTCACATCACCTCGGAAAAGTTCCCATGCTTTTTCATTTTCCACAAAAAACTTTGGGCAATTTTTACCTGTAACATCGTAATGCCGTATAACATCCTGCTCAGTCAGATTAAACTTTTTGCACAGCCATGCTGTAAGCTGAATTACAGATATGTACGTCTCATCGGTGAACTCTCCAGATTCGTCGGGATGACAACACTCAATAGAGACCGTATCATGGTTCCTTCCATTAGATGCATATGCCAGTTCCCAGGTAGGTACACACTGTATAATCTCCCCCTTCAGACCAACAACAAAATGACTGCTTGCCGAAGTCGCACGGCTGTACTTCAATCCCTCAAAATAATCCCGGTTATTCTGTGCACTGCTTCCAGGATTTGCCGTATAATGGATAACAATCCCGGTAATCGGGTCTGATTCAACTCCTGGCCTGGAATATTCATTAATATCTAAAAGCTGTACATCAATCTTAGGCTCAGAAGCATCCACATTGACTCCTGTATTTGCTCTATCCCTTTTCCTGTCTGCAGCACAGGAATAAATCCCCAGAATTATTGTTACAATGACTAATATCAGAATTCCTCCATATATACAAAAGGACTTCTTGTCCATATTTATCCACTTTCTCGTATCTTTGCGCTTTTTCATCCATCCACCTCGAACACAATATCCACCTATTCTAGCATATTTTTGTCGAAAAAAGGAAATTTTAATAATATTTTCACTCTTTCATCATAAAAAACAAAGAGTCTGGTTGTCAGACTCGCCCGCCGAAGCGCGGTCGCTCTAGCAGCCATTTTCCTTATGCGCGTCCCCTGGATGGATTTTATATAACGGGAAACATAATTTCCCATTATATAAAAATAAGGAATAAAAAGGAGCTATTCATCTCCCTTTTACCCCTCTTATTTCGCTGAATTCTCTCTTTATTCGTCTACACTATAGTTTGGTGCTTCTTTTGTAATATGAATATCATGTGGATGGCTTTCCTTTAAAGATGCCGCGGAAATCTTTACGAACTGACCATTTTGTTTCAGATCCTCAATAGTCTGAGTACCGCAGTATCCCATACCGGAACGAAGGCCGCCCATCAGCTGGAATACTGTATCTTCCACCGTTCCCTTATAAGCAACACGCCCTTCCACACCTTCCGGAACCAATTTCTTGGCATCTGCCTGGAAATATCTGTCTTTGCTTCCGTTTTCCATAGCTGCAATTGAACCCATTCCGCGATATACTTTATATTTTCTTCCCTGGAACAGTTCAAAGGTTCCGGGACTCTCATCACAACCTGCGAAGATGCTTCCCATCATACATATACTTGCACCTGCTGCAATCGCCTTTGTCATATCGCCTGAATATTTAACACCGCCGTCCGCGATAATCGGAATCCCATACTCTTTTGCAACCTCATAACAGTTCATAACTGCTGTAATCTGAGGAACACCGATTCCTGCCACTACACGTGTTGTACAAATAGAACCTGGACCGATGCCTACTTTTACAGCATCTACACCCGCTTCAATTAAGGCTTTTGTAGCCTCTCCCGTGGCAACATTTCCTGCAATTATCTGTAGGTCAGGATATCTTTCTTTCACCATATTCACCGTGCGCAGTACATTTTCAGAATGTCCGTGGGCAGAATCCATAACAACGACATCTACCTTTGCATTCACAAGTGCTTCCACACGCTCCAGACAGTTTGCTGTAATTCCGATTGCCGCGCCACAGAGCAAACGTCCCTGTTCATCTTTCGCGGATAAAGGATATTTGATCTGCTTTTCAATGTCCTTGATTGTAATCAGACCTTTCAGATTACCCTCAGCGTCTACAATAGGCAGCTTTTCCTTTCTGGCTTTTGCAAGGATCTTTTTAGCTTCCTCCAGCGTAATTCCCTCTCGGGCTGTAATTAACCCCTCAGAGGTCATAGATTCTTTTATTTTTTTAGAGAAGTCTTCTTCAAATTTCAAATCACGGTTTGTAATGATTCCGACCAGTTTTTTCCCTTCTGTAATAGGAACACCTGATATGCGGAATTTGGACATCAGATTATTGGCATCCTCCAATGTATGCTCCGGTGACAGATAAAAAGGATCTGTGATTACCCCGTTCTCCGAACGTTTTACCTTATCCACCTCTTCTGCCTGCTGCTCAATTGACATATTTTTATGAATAATACCGATTCCGCCCTGACGAGCCATAGCAATTGCCATACGGTGCTCTGTTACCGTATCCATGCCTGCACTCATCATTGGAATGTTCAGTCGGATTTTTTTCGTTAGATAGGTTGATAAATCAACCTGGTTCGGAATCACCTCTGAATATGCCGGTACCAAAAGCACATCATCGAATGTAATGCCCTCTCCGATAATTTTTCCCATGATTTTATTTCCTCTCTTTCTCTGATATGTGTGTGGATATTTGTAACTGTTCAATACAGAACTGTGCATATACTGCACAGTTCGTGCAAAACATTGAATATGTAATAGCAAGCCCCATCGCCAAAGGCAATTTTTATGGGCTTACGGCGTATCCGTTCATAGTTCTGAACAGATACAGATATTTTAAATGTTATAGTACAAAAATTCTGGTGGCTTGTCAAGGGAAAACTATACAGAAAAATCCCCATGCAGTATTTGAAATTACTGCAGAGGGATTTTTCTGTATATATACTGGGAATTACATCATTCCCATTCCGCCTGCGCCGCCTGCCGGCATTGCTGGCATATCTTCTTTTATATTAGAAACAACAGATTCTGTGGTAAGCAATGTAGATGCTACACTTGTTGCATTCTGCAATGCACTTCTTGTAACCTTTGCCGGATCCAGAATTCCTTCCTTAACCATATCTACATACTTCTCTTTGTAAGCATCGAAACCAATTCCTGGTTCAGATTCTTTTACTTTATTGATAATAACTGCGCCTTCCAGGCCTGCATTTGATGCAATGTGGTAAAGCGGAGAGTCCAGAGCCTTCAGAATAATGTTCGCACCTGTCTTCTCATCACCTGTCAATGTTTCTGCAAGCGCTGCAACTTCTTTTGCAGCATGGATGTATGCAGAACCGCCTCCTGCAATGATTCCTTCTTCTACGGCTGCTCTTGTCGCATTCAGGGCATCTTCCATACGCAGTTTTGCTTCTTTCATCTCTGTCTCAGTTGCTGCTCCTACACGGATAACTGCTACGCCGCCTGCCAGTTTTGCAAGTCTTTCCTGTAACTTTTCTTTATCAAATTCAGATGTTGTCTCTTCAATTCCCTTTTTAATTTGAGCAACTCTGTCTTCAATTGATTTTTTATCTCCGTAACCATCTACGATAACGGTGTTTTCTTTCTGCACTTTAACAGATTTTGCACGTCCCAGGTGTTCCATGGTTGCTTCTTTCAAATCCATACCCAGCTCGTCTGAAATTACCTGTCCGCCTGTAAGGATTGCGATATCCTGCAGCATTTCTTTTCTTCTGTCGCCATATCCTGGTGCTTTAACAGCTACTACATTGAATGTTCCGCGTAATTTATTTACAATCAAGGTGGTAAGTGCTTCACCTTCGATATCTTCAGCGATAATCAATAATCTTGCTCCGGATTGTACAATCTGCTCTAAGATAGGAAGAATATCCTGAATATTAGAAATCTTCTTATCTGTAATTAAAATGTATGGCTCCTCCAGATTTGCTTCCATTTTCTCCATATCTGTTGCCATATATGCAGAAATATAACCACGGTCAAATTGCATACCTTCTACAAGGTCCAGCTCTGTCAGCATTGTTTTAGATTCCTCGATTGTGATAACACCGTCATTGGAAACCTTCTCCATAGCATCAGCTACCATTGTTCCTACAGAATCATCTCCTGAAGATACAGCCGCAACTCTTGCAATCTGCTCCTTGCCTGTTACTTTGCTGCTCATCTTTGCGATTGCTTCCACTGCAGTCTCTGTAGCCTTTTTCATACCTTTACGCAGAACAATTGGGTTAGCTCCTGCTTCCAGGTTCTTCATTCCTTCATGTACCATAGCCTGTGCGAGAACTGTTGCTGTGGTTGTACCATCACCTGCCACATCATTTGTCTTAGAAGCAACTTCTTTAATCAGCTGTGCTCCCATGTTCTCAAAGCCATCTTCCAGTTCAATCTCCTTCGCAATTGTCACACCATCGTTAGTGATGAGCGGTGCGCCGTAAGATTTATCAAGCACTACGTTTCTTCCTTTTGGTCCTAATGTCACTCTTACTGTGTCAGCCAGCTTATTAACGCCTTTTTCCAGTGCTGCTCTGGCTTCTGATCCGTATTTAATTTCCTTTGCCATGTCTGTCACTCCTCTTTTTTTCTATTCTACGATTGCTAAAATGTCACTCTGTTTTACAATGATATATTCTACGCCGTCTAATTCTACGTCTGTTCCTGCATACTTAGAGTAGATTACCTTATCGCCGGCCTTAACTTGCATCGTTACTTCTTTTCCGTCTACATTTCCACCAGGCCCAACTGCGATAACTTCTGCCTCCTGCGGCTTTTCTTTCGCCTGACCCGGCAAAACAATACCTGATTTTGTTGTCTCTTCCGCTTCTAATTGCTTTAACACAATCTTGTCACCTAATGGTACTAATTTCATTGTAAATCCTCCTTAATCCTTGTTTATTACTAGCACTCATTTGTTTTGAGTGCTAACCTCATAGATATAAAATATCACTCTGTTTCTGATTTGTCAACATCGTTTCCAAATTTTATATATAGTTTATAAAACTTACTTTTTATTAACCCGCAGCAGCAGTCCGCCTGCTCACAGATAAATCAGACACTACTCTAACCCGTACTTTCTCTTCACCGGGCGTTTTATACCTGATACATTATAAAACCCGTTTTCTATTTTGAAAACAATCATATTCCCATGCTCGGACTGAAAACGTTCCTTAACAGACCCGGTACAATACAGAAGTTCTTTTTTCGTAGAAATGTAACACTGATATTTCGCATCCAGCGAAATCGCAGTCAAATCATCCTCCTTCAACTGCAAGTATATGTAATCTTCTTCCAAATCATACTTAAAAACCTGGCAGTGATGTGCTGCATCATCAAAAATTACATCTGCCGATATCACTTTTTCCATCTGCAAATCTACCGGATTTCCTTCATACATCTTTCTGTTACCTCCTGTCAGACAACAAAGGGTATCAGATGCCTGATACCCTCTCCATAACCCGCTCCCAAAATCTCTATAAACGTTCTTTTTTAATTTTTTCTAATTCCGTAAATACATAGTCATTCAGAACCTTAATATAGGTCCCTTTCATTCCTGAAGAACGTGACTCAATAACTCCGGCACTTTCAAATTTTCTAAGAGCGTTTACTATTACGGATCTGGTAATTCCTACCCGGTCTGCAATCTTACTTGCAACAAGGATACCTTCTGTCCCATCCAGCTCCTCAAAAATATGAATAATTGCTTCTAATTCTGAGAATGACAGTGTACCAATTGCGGACTGCACAATATGCTCTTTTCTGGTCTCCTCCGCACTCTCTTCATTCACCGAGCGGAGCATCTCAAGTCCTACCACCGCGGTACCGTACTCACTCAATATGATGTCGTCTATTTCATATACGGCATCCTGCTTGTAGATAAACAGCGTACCCAGACGTTCCCCTGCAATATCAATAGGGGTGATAATCGCCTGGTGTCCTTTTACAGCCTCATGAGAGAATCCAAGTGTCTCCAGATTTACATTCTCCTTTGTGGATAATATATTCAGCAGACGCTCATTGAGCATAGAATCAATATATGCTCCTACAGATTCTGCCATCAGTTCTTTAATGATATCCACCTCACTGCTTTTGCTTACCCCGAGAACTTTGCCCTTTTTACTTACTACAAAAACATTTGATCCCAGTATGTCTGTAAGGACGTCACAAATATCATTGAAAACGACCTTGCTGGAATTATTGTTATGCAGCAGCTTATTAATTTTTCTTGTTTTATCTAACAACTGTACGCTCATTGATTTCCTCCAGACTTAATTGTGTATACAACTCATCCCAAACCGTTTGATATAGATATGTTATCATACAACTATTCAAATATCAACGTCATTTAATTAACTTTTTTTCAGATTTCGGACATATCCACATTTTTCGTCTACACATACTAGTTTATTTCCCTTTTCCAGCATGTAGTTTCCACATTCCGGACATCTCTCTTTGGATGGCTTCTGCCATGACATAAATTCGCATTCTGGATTATTTTCACATCCATAATATTTTCTTCCCTTTTTCGTTTTGCGGATGACTACTTCTTTTCCGCAGACAGGACAGGGGACTCCTATTTTCTCCAGATAAGGCTTTGTGTTCTTACACTCCGGAAAGCCAGGGCATGCAAGAAACTTTCCGTGAGGCCCATATTTTATGACCATATTCCGGCCACATTCTTCACAGATAACATCTGTGACTTCATCCTCTATCTTTACACTTTCCAGTTCCTTCTCAGCAACCTCTACCGCCTCATTCAGGTCCGGATAAAAATTGCGGATAAGTTCTTTCCACTCAACTTTGCCTTCCTCCACCATATCCAGAAGGCCTTCCATATTAGCAGTAAAGTTCTCGTCTACAATACTCGGAAAAGACTGCTTCATAATATTGTTAACAACCTCTCCAACTTCTGTGATATAAAGATTTTTTGCCTCCTTTGTCACATAACGGCGCCCCAAAATGGTAGAAATTGTGGGCGCATAAGTACTCGGACGGCCAATTCCCAGTTCTTCCAGTGTCTTAACCAGAGTTGCTTCCGTATAATGTGCCGGCGGCTGTGTAAAATGCTGCTTTGTATCAAAGTCTTCTTTCGTAAGTGTGGTGTCCATGTTCAGCCCGTTTACCAGCACATTACTTTCTTCTTTTTCTTCATCCGCCTCTGTATATACAGTGCGGAACCCTTCAAATACAACCTTGGAGGTGGAAACCGTAAACCGGTATTCCCCGGCTCCGATTTTTACGGAAACCGTCTCGTATTTTGCTGGCTGCATCCTGCTGGCTGCGAACCGCTTCCATATCAGCTGGTACAAACGTAACTGGTCCCTGGAAAGAGAATCTTTCAATGACGCCGGAGTTCTGCTGATATCTGTGGGACGGATTGCTTCATGGGCATCCTGAATCTTCTTCTCATTCTTTTTCCCCCCGGTACCATCTGCCACATATTCTTTTCCATAATTTTCTTCTATATACTGTCTTGCATTAGCATCTGCTTCTTCCGAAATCCTGGTTGAATCTGTACGCAGGTAAGTTATCACACCCACTGTTCCATTGCCTTTAATATCGATTCCTTCATAGAGCTGCTGCGCAATACGCATCGTCTTCTGAGTGCCGAAGTTCAGTACCTTTGCAGCTTCCTGCTGCAGTGTACTCGTTGTAAAGGGGAGCGGGGCCTTTCGGATACGCTCGCTCTTTTTAATATCCGCAATTTTATAATCTTCTGTCTCTACTGCTTTAATAATCTGATCCAGTTCTTCCTTGGACCCAATGACCTTTTTCTGCTTTTCAGTACCATAGAACTTGGCAGTAAGAGGGCGCTTTTCCCCCTTCACCTTTAATATAACATCCAGCGTCCAGTATTCTTCTGGTATGAAGGCGTCAATCTCAGCCTCTCTGTCGGCTATAAGACGCAGGGCCACAGACTGTACTCTTCCGGCACTTAACCCTCTTTTTACCTTAGCCCACAAAAGAGGGCTGATGCGATACCCCACCATCCTGTCCAGAACACGTCTGGCCTGCTGGGCATCTACCAGGTTCATATCTATGTCCCTTGCATCCTTTAAAGATGCTTTCACGGCATTTTTCGTGATTTCATTGAATGTAATACGGCTCATTTTTTTATCTTCCAGCTTCAGAGCATTCGCCAAATGCCAGGAGATTGCTTCTCCTTCCCGGTCAGGGTCAGTTGCAAGATAAACTTTATCGGCCTTTTTGACCTCTTTACGCAAATTGGCAAGAATATCGCCTTTTCCGCGAATGGTAATATACTTGGGTTCATAATCATTCTCTATATTAATTCCCATCTGGCTCTTAGGCAGGTCACGGACATGCCCATTTGATGCTGCTACTGAATAATTGCTCCCCAGGAACTTTTTAATCGTCTTTACCTTTGCAGGCGACTCCACAATAACCAGATAATGTGCCATAAAACCTTTTTCCTCCACTTAGCCAAACGTCTCATCTATATTTTATCTGGCAAAACGGTATCAAAATCCGCTTCGCCGCTTCTTCGTAAGCTTACGGCAGCCTCGCTTGCTATAAGGTTACATAATAATTTTTTGATATTTCTTTAATATATCCCTTCAATTCCAATGATACCAACTGCTCCAGCAGTTCACTGGCAGACAGGGATGTTTCCCCAGCAAGTTGGCTCAAATTCTTCGGATACGGGCAAAGTCGACTATACACCATATTTTCTTTAGTTTCAAGCACTTTTTTATTTTTGTCTATTTTTGCCCCGGGAATAAAGGAGGAAAATCCCAGCTCTTCCAGCAGCATTTCCGGGGTTAACAGAATACCTGCACCCTGTCTTATCAATTGGTTACAACCCCGGCTAAGCACACTGTCCACAGGGCCTGGAAGGGCGTAGACATCCCGGCCTTGCTCCAATGCCATATCCGCAGTAATTAAGGAGCCGCTCTTCTCTCTTGCTTCCATGATAAGCACTATATCTGACAGTCCGCTGATGATTCTGTTGCGCTTCGGAAAATTATGGGAAACAGGAGGAGTTCCGGGAGAAAATTCTGATATGATGCCGCCTCCCCGCTCTAAAATATCTGTATACAAACCAATATGTTCCCTTGGGTAGCAGATATCCGCACCACAGCCCAAAACAGCATAGGTATCTCCATTCCCCATCAACGCACCCCGGTGTCCAAGCCCGTCTATCCCTCTCGCCAGCCCGCTGATAATAGATATCCCGCACTGTGCCAGTTTTTTACCATATTCCAGGGCATACTTTTCTCCGTAGGCCGTACACTGTCTGGCTCCCACAATCGCAGCCGCCCCATTTGTTTCCTCCGGCATGTTTCCTTTTACATAGAGCGCATAAGGCGGGTTGGGAATCTCATGCAGCTTTTTCGGAAATTTTTCCGAAAAACATGGAATAAACCGGACGGATTTCTTTTCCAGATTGCTGAGCAAAGCATCTAAATCCACTGCCTTCTTTGCCTGGATAATTGTATTGACCTCTTTTTCATTTAAGAACTCTATTTTCTTTAGTTTTGTTTCTTCTATATAAAATATACTCTCCGCAGTTCCCATATACTCTCTCAGAAGGTATTTTTTTCTGTCACTTAAGCGGGGAATCTGTGCAAACCAGTATTCATATTTCATCCGGCTACCTCCCCCAATACTTTTTATCCATTGCACGGTATCCTATAGCCTCTTTTATGTGCTTTTCCTGAATTATTTCTGCTCCATCCAGATCTGCAATTGTTCTTGAAACCCTCAATACCTTGTGATACGTTCTCGCCGTGAGCCTGAGAGATGTAAATGCCTGCTCCATAAGCCTGCTTTCCTTCTTGCCCAGAGTACAATATTCATCCAGCTCTTTCACTCCAAGCATAGCGTTTGTCACAATCCCGGTACCTGCATAACGTACATTCTGAATGTTTCTGGCCCTGCACACCCTTTCTCTAATTTTAGAAGAACCTTCTTCTTTATTTCCTCCTAAGAGCTCTTCATAGTTTACTTTCGGAGCTTCAACACAAATGTCCATGCGGTCTAAAAATGGCTGACTAATCTTTCCAAGGTAGTTCTGTATCTGCCCGGGTGTACATGTACACCGCTCTAAATCAGGATAGCAGCCGCAAGGACAAGGATTCATTGCAGCTACAAGCATAAAATTAGCAGGAAACACATAGTTGCCGTGAGTCCTTGCTATTCTGATCTGGTGCTCTTCAAGGGGCTCTCTCAGCACCTCCAGCACTGCCCGCTGAAATTCAGGCAATTCATCCAGAAACAGCACGCCGCCATGTGCCAGACTGATTTCTCCCGGTGCCGGTATCAGTCCGCCTCCGATCAGGGCGGCTTTCGTAGAAGTATGATGGACACTTCGAAATGGCCTCTGACGGACCAGTGGGGCTTCTTTATCAACCTGTCCCATAATGCTGTATATTTTAGTAATTTCCATGCTTTCCTCCAACGTCATGACTGGAAAAATACCGGGAATCCTCTTTGCCGCCATAGATTTCCCGCTCCCAGGGGGGCCAACGAGAAGAAGGTTATGACCTCCTGCAACTGCCACCTCCACTGCTCTCTTCACTGTTTTCTGCCCCTGAATATCACTGTAATCAGGCAGGCCGTTTGTATAAATATGCATTTTATCCTCAGGGTACGGTTCCGGTTCCAGCCGGACCGTCCCTGATAGAAATCCAAACGCCTCTGCCAGATTCCGGACGCCAATCACATCTATTCCCTTCACCAGCGCTCCTTCCGGCGCATTTGCTTTTGGAACAATGCAAACTGGAATCCCTGCGTCCCTGGCTTCCAAAACAATAGGCAGAATTCCAGGCACCTTCTGTATACACCCATCCAGTCCCAATTCCCCTATTACAAGTGTTTTCCTGACACCCTTTTCCATAATTTGTCCCAGAGAGACTAAAATAGACACTGCAATTGGCAAATCAAACGCAGCCCCCCTCTTTCTCACTGTAGCAGGCGATAAATTAATCACCGTCTTTTTTGCCGGATAATCCAGTCCTGAATTACGGATTGCTGTCCGTACCCGTTCTGCAGCCTCCTTCACCTCTGAAGAAAGATATCCTACCATGTGAAATGCAGGCAGTCCATTGCTGACATCTGCCTCCACATTTACAAACCCCACTTCAAGTCCTTGAATAGAGGCTGATAACACTGTGCTGAAACTCATTCATACACTCCTTTCTATTGTCTTTTACAAAATAATGTGAAAATGTGGCCGAACTGGCCTGATTTGATAGAATCAATATGTAACTGTTCATGGTTCTGAACAGATACATCAATATAATTATAATATTCCATATGCCCAGATGTGTCAATCCCATTGTCCTGGGAAGAAATTGGTGAAAATTGCAGAAGCATAACTGGGACCTCATGTCCTTCTTTTCGATGGAAAAGCACAATTTCCGCAGTTTTCACATAGACTATATCAAATGTGCTTAGAGGTGCTCTTCTTGAAATCTTTTCCAAATCCCCTCACTCCATCGGAAGAAAAATATTACATGCAAAAATATACAGAGGGTGACCTTCAGGCAAAACATGTCTTAATCGAACGAAATCTGCGGCTCGTTGCACATGTTATTAAAAAATATCAGTACTTGGATGAAGACCCTGAGGATCTTATATCTATTGGAACCATCGGCCTGATAAAGGCCGTTGTAACCTTTAATCCTGATAAAGGCAACCGGCTTGCCGCCTATGCGTCCAAATGCGTTGAAAACGAAATTCTCATGTACCTGAGAGCGAAAAAGAAGACGAATAAAGAGATTTCTCTTTATGAGCCTATTGGAACCGACAGAGAAGGAAATGAAATTAAACTATACGATATCATTGAGGCAGACGAAACAGATGTCCCTGAAAAAATTCACTTAAAGGAAAATATCCAGAAACTTTATGACAAAGTGGAAAATGCACTTTCCCAGCGGGAACGGCTGGTGCTGAAGATGAGATATGGATTATATAATGGGGAAGAATATACACAGCGGGAGATTGCAAGACAGCTTGGAATCTCTCGCTCCTACGTCTCACGGATTGAAAAAAGCGCAGTAGAAAAGCTTCGGGAATTTTTTTAAAAGAGTGAAAATTTATTTTTCACTCTTCTTTTCTCCGCAGTATATCGTAACACGCTGCCTTTTCACTCAATTCCACATATAACATTTGTTTTGGATGGGGTGCACTTTCCTGTTCCTGCCCCTCTTCGTCAACAATCCGGCGTACTGCTGTCTCTACATTTGCCCCATCCGGCTTCATGATTTCTATCACTTCACCTACGGAAAATTTGTTTCTTTGCTCTATCTGGTATAAACCATTCTTTTCTGCTCCTATGATTCCCAGGTAGGTGTATTCTTTCACATAAGTGTTACTATCGTATATCTGGGTGGTCTCATCCGGCTTGCCGAAAAAGAAGCCTGTCGTGAACTGACGGTAGGTACAGTTAGATATCTGCTCTAAATACCATGGCATATTCTTTTTGTAAAGCTCAGGATCTTTCTGGTAATCATCAATCGCTTTGCGGTAGGTTCTGGCCACTGTGGCCACATAAAGCGCAGTTTTCATACGTCCTTCTATCTTCAGGCTGTCTATCCCTGATTCAAGCAATTCCGGGATATGCTCTATCATGCAGAGATCTTTAGAGTTGAAGATGTAGGTTCCTCTTTCATTTTCATACACAGGCATGTATTCTCCAGGTCTGGTTTCCTCTACCACCGCGTATTTCCAGCGGCATGGATGAGTACATGCTCCCCGGTTTGCATCTCTGCCGGTAAAATAGTTGCTCAGCAGACACCTGCCGGAATAAGAAATACACATCGCACCGTGGACAAATGTCTCTATCTCTAAATCCTCCGGAATGTTGGCACGGATTTCTTTTATCTCCTCTAAAGAAAGCTCCCGGGCCGATACCACCCGGCTGGCTCCCAGTTTGTGCCAGAAGTAGTAGGTTCCATAATTCGTATTGTTTGCCTGGGTACTGATATGCCTTTCAATTTCAGGGCACACTTCTTTCGCAATCTCAAAAACACCCGGGTCGGCAATAATTAAGGCATCCGGATTTATTTTCCTGAGTTCCTCAAAATACTCCCGGACTCCGGCCAAGTCATCATTATGTGCCAGGATATTGGCTGTAATATATACTTTTACATTATGCTCATGGGCAAACACAATTCCCTGCCTCATCTCCTCCATTGAGAAATTTTTGGCCTTTGCCCGAAGCCCAAATGCCTCCCCGCCAATATATACCGCGTCTGCGCCAAATATCACGGCTGTTTTTAATACTTCCAGGCTGCTCGCCGGGATTAAAAGTTCAGGATGTCTTCCCATGTTATTTCTCCTTCTTTGTACTGACTGCAACCCCATCTCCCAAAGGAAGAATGGATGTCACCAGATCCTCATGATGCTTCAGCTCGTACAAGTATTTTCTCATCCGCCCGTGGATGGTCCGGTTTCTGCGCTCTACCGCAAAACGGGACTCTATAATCTCCCCGTCCTGCAGCACATTATCAGAAACCAGAGTTCCTCCTGCCTTTAAGAGCCGCAGCACCTCCGGCAAATAATGGATATACTGCCCTTTTGCAGCATCCATAAAGATAAAATCATAGCTTCCCTTCAGGCCTTCCAGCACTTCCTGGGCGTCTCCTTCTATCAGAGTAATTTGTTTTTCCTTCCCCGCCCTTTGAAAATTCTCCCGGGCAATGGGGATTCTTTTTTCATATTTTTCAATTGTGGTAATCCTACACCCCTCAGGGGCATATTCACTCATCAATAACGCAGAGAAACCTACGGCAGTTCCCACTTCGAGAATGCTCATAGGTTTTTGTATCGTTAAAAGCACCTTAAGAAAGCTTTGCATTTCTTTTCTTATAATTGGAACATAAGTATCCAAGGCTTCTCTTTCTATTGCTTCTAATATTTCACTATTCTCTGTCTCTAATGAATTGATGAATGTAGTGATACGTTCATCTATTATCATATCTTACACATCCACATCCATAATAATCGGAATAACCATCGGACGTCTCTTCGTTTTTTTCCAGATATAGTCGTTCAGGGTATCACGAATCACTAGCTTAATCTTATTCCAGTCCGCATGTTTGCCGGACAGGCAGCGTTCTAAAGCATCAGAAACAACATGACGTGATTCTTCCATGAGCCCTTCTGACTCACGTACATAGACAAAACCTCTGGAAACAATATCCGGACCTGCAAGCAAGCGGTTTGTCCCCTTTTCCAAGGTCAGAACTACAATCAGAATTCCATCCTCTGCCAAATGCTGTCTGTCTCTGAGTACAATATTTCCAACATCTCCTACGCCGAGCCCATCTACCAGAATGGCTCCCGTATGAACTTTATCTACAACCTTTGCCCCTTCATGGCTTAGTTCAATAACATCTCCCGATTGAAGAATAAATATATTCTCCTTTGGAATACCCAGGGAATTGGCAATTGCTGCGTTTGCCTTTAAATGACGGTATTCTCCATGCACTGGGATTGCATATTTCGGCTTTACAAGAGAATATATCAGTTTCAGCTCTTCCTGGCAGGCATGTCCTGATACATGGGCATCCTGGAATATCACATCTGCTCCCTTTAAGGACAGCTCATTGATAACACGGGAAACCGATTTTTCATTTCCCGGAATCGGATTGGAACTGAAAATAATTGTATCGTTAGGCTGGATTGTCACCTTACGGTGGACATCTGCCGCCATACGGGACAGGGCTGCCATAGACTCTCCCTGACTTCCGGTTGTAATCATTACCATCTTCTCCGGCGGATAATTTTTCATCTGATCAATTTCAATCAGCGTATTTTCCGGTATATCCAAATACCCTAGTTCTGATGCCGTAGAGATGATATTTACCATACTGCGGCCTTCTACCACTACTTTACGGCCGTACTTATATGCAGAATTGATAACCTGCTGTACCCTGTCCACATTGGACGCAAAGGTCGCAATAATGATACGGGTATTCTGATGCTCCGCAAAAATATGGTCAAAAGTGATTCCCACTGTTTTCTCAGACTGGGTGAAACCTTTACGCTCCGCATTTGTACTGTCTGACATTAATGCCAGTACGCCTTTTTTTCCTATTTCTGCAAAGCGCTGCAGATCAATGGCATCGCCAAATACCGGGGTATAATCCACTTTAAAGTCGCCTGTATGCACCACAATCCCTGCCGGAGAATAAATCGCCAGGGCTGATGCATCCTGGATACTGTGGTTTGTCTTAATAAATTCAATCCTGAACTTTCCAAGATTGATAGACTGTCCGTGACGTACCACCTTCCGCTTTGTACTGCGAAGCAGATTGTGTTCTTTCAGCTTGTTCTCAATAATTCCCATTGTAAGTTTTGTTGTATATATGGGAAGATTAATCTCTTTGAGCACATAAGAAAGCCCTCCAATATGATCCTCATGTCCGTGGGTGATCACAAACCCTTTTACTTTGTCAATGTTGTCCTTCAAATATGTCACATCTGGTATCACAAGATCGATACCAAGCATATCATCCTCCGGAAACGCAAGCCCGCAGTCCACAACAATAATACTGTCCTCAAATTCAAAGGCAGTTATGTTCATTCCAATCTGCTCCAGGCCTCCGAGAGGAATAATCTTTAATTTTCCTTCATTTTCTTTCTTCAATAATTCTACACCTCCATATGTTTTATGTACCTACTTCCGCACATGAAAAAAACAGCAACCCTCCGCCGGTTAAATTCACTGATTCAGTCAGACTTCCAACCCTAAAAACGCAGACGGATTATTTGCTTTTACTGAGGCAATCTTTACAATGTCCATAAAATTTCAACTGATGGTCCAGTATGTGAAATCCTGTATCCTCTTCGATATGACGTTCCAGCTCCTCCAAAAGGTCATCTTCGAAAGGCAGAACCTGCCCACATACTCTGCATATTAAATGATGATGGTTGTGTTTTGTGTCTCCTTCAAACAAATGTCCGATCTCATATCTGACACACCCATCATCCAGGTTAATACGGTCCACTAATTGCATTTCAAGAAGCAGTTGTAAAGTACGATAAACGGTGGCCAGTCCAATCTCCGGATACTTTTCCCTGATCAGCTCATAGATATCTTCTGCCGCCATGTGGCTGCCGCTCCTATCTGCCAGGGTCTGTAAAACAAGCATTCTCTGCTGTGTTACTTTTAATCCTTTTCCTCTTAACTTCTCTTTCAGCAGTTCCTGCGCTTTTTCCTGTTCCATCGCCATACTCCACTTCATTTGCAGTAAGTAAATTTATTGTAAAAATCCTAAGACTTTACATTTCAATATCAACGTCCTCAAGCAGTTCCTCAAAAACCTTAGAAACCGCCAGAAGCTCTGTATCATCCTCAACAATCTCATATACACTTTCCACATCATCTGCGGAACCTGTATCCTTCAAAATCAGGCACTCTGCGTCATCTTCTTCTGAGTCTGTAACCAATATGTATACATTCCCATTAATTTTTGTCTGTTCCAGAACAAAAAATTCTTCTGTTTCGCCTGTGTCTTCAAAGGTAAACTTAATTTTTTCCATAAAATATCCTCTTATTCCTGCTCTTTCTGATTTTCCCGCTTTAAATATTCGGAATCCAAATATCCCTGCAGGATAAATACCGCAGCAATCTTGTCGATATATTTCTTACGGTTTTCCCGTCTCACATTACTCTCAATCAGAACCCGCTCTGCTTCTACAGTCGTCAGCCGTTCATCCCACATGATAACTTCCAGCCCCGTTCTCCGTGTAAGCATATCCCGGAATTCTAAAGCTTTTTCCGCACGCTCTCCAATATCGTTGTTCATATGTTTCGGAAATCCAAGCACAATCTTCTCTACCCCGTATTCAGAAATCAATTCCTCTATACGTGCCAGAGTACGCCGTAATTTGTTTTCCTCTTTTCTTTGAATTGTTTCAATTCCCTGGGCAGTAAAACCCAATGCGTCACTGATTGCCACGCCTACAGTCTTTGTACCATAATCAAGTCCTATAATCCGCATAAGTATTATTCCCACGAATTGTGCTTGATATACGCTTTTAACAATTCTTCTACAAGCTCGTCCCTTTCCACCTTCATCACAAGGCTTCTTGCCCCATTATAGCTTGTGATATAGGTTGGGTCACCTGACATGATATAACCAACAATCTGATTCACCGGATTATATCCCTTTTCTTTGAGAGCCTTAAATACAATTTCCAGAATATCTTTCGCGGAAATCTGAGGACCAGGCTCTACCTGAAAGAATTGGGTGTTACTTAAATCGCTCATTTCTTCTCCTCCGTTTTTGTATTTTCACGCTTTACCTTTTAGCGTTATTTGTACTTTTCATAAAGCGGACAGGTCCGCTTTGACTTCCTATCCCCTCATCTGCGGGGGCTTGCCAGGTATCTGCACCGGACATCTTACTTACAATTCTAATATAAACCCTGCCAAAATTCAATGTATAATTTGTAAATCATTTTCAATTTGAACTTTTACGATACAATTCTGTAAATTAACATCGTTATCTAGTGCAATTTTTATATATTCCTTTGTGTGCCCTGACTGCATGGTTTTTCCGCCAATTCTTATCTCTTCTTCTACGAGCACCTCTACTTCTTTTCCAATAAAGCTTCTCTCATAAGCCTGTCTTCTTTCTTCACCTAAAGCAAGCAGAATCTCGCTTCTCCGGGCCTTTATCTGCTCAGGAACCTGTTCCTCCATAGCTGCGGCCTTTGTTCCCTGCCTTTTAGAATATTTAAATACATGTGTCTCATAAAAGTTTACTTTTTCAATAAATTCTTTCGACTGCTGAAACTCCTCTTCCGTTTCTCCCGGAAAACCGACTATCACGTCTGTTGTGAGTGCCGGATTATCAAAATATTTTCTGAGCAGAACACATTTCTCATAATATTCTCCGCTTGTATACCGCCGGTTCATCCGCTTGAGAGTAGAGTCGCACCCGCTCTGAAGAGACAGGTGGAAGTGAGGGCACATCTTCGGCAGTGATGAAATACATCTTGCAAACTCCTCTGTAATAATCCGAGGTTCCAGAGAACCCAGCCTTATACGTTTGATGCCTTCTATTCCATGAACCGCCTGGATTAGAGACAGCAAATCTTCCGCCTTATCCCCGAAATCCACACCATAAGAACTAAGATGAATGCCGGTAAGAACTACTTCCTGATAACCATTTTCCGCCAACTGCCCCACTTCTCTAAGCACTTCTGCCTTACTGCGGCTTCTGACCCGCCCTCTGGCATAAGGAATAATGCAGTAGGAGCAAAATTGATTACATCCGTCCTGAACCTTAATATAAGCTCTTGTATGTTCTCCTGTCCTGGACAGGTGCAAATCTTCATATTTCTTGGTACCACCGATATCTATGACAGCCTTGGAAGCCGCCTGTGACTGTGTATATTCCTGTAAAATAGAAAGCAAATCCTGTTTTTTATTATTTCCAATCACAATATCGATACAAGGGTCTATTTCTTGCTCCTCCTGGGCTTGTACATAGCAGCCTGCTGCAACCACGACCGCCTGAGGATTCATTTTCCTTGCCCTGTGAAGCATCTGCCTGGACTTTCGGTCCGCAATATTTGTCACAGTACATGTATTAATAATATAGATATCCGCCCCTTCTTTGAAGGGAACAATTTCATATCCTGCCGTTTCCAGCATTTCCTGCATAGCTGCCGTTTCATATGCATTTACCTTACAGCCCAGATTATGCAGTGCTACCTTTTTCATATAACTACTCTCCATTATTTTCCTTCTTTGTTTCTTGACTTTTAAACTGTCTTCTCGTAGAATGTATATAAGGCACAAGGCCATACACAATATATATTAAGGAGGGATTCCCCAATGAAGACAGTACAGATTTCTTTAAATTCCATTGATAAGGTAAAATCATTCGTGAATGAGATAACAAAATTTGATAACGACTTCGATTTAGTATCCGGAAGATATGTAATAGATGCCAAATCAATTATGGGCATTTTCAGCTTGGATCTTTCAAAACCAATTGAATTAAACATCCACGCTGATGGAAACGCAACAGATGCAATTTTAACTGCATTAAACCCATACATCATTAAATAAGCATTGTTTACAATGAGAGCTGCCCATATAGACAGCTCTTTTTTATGTAATAGGAAAATACGTCCTATTACATAAAAGCCCTCCGGGGGATGCGCACTGGGCTGTATAAGGAAGATGCCGTTGCACGGCCAACCCAGGCGCGAGTTTCGCTTGCGAAACTCTATTTTATTTCACCGTTATAGTTTCCACAGTTTCAATGGCTGTCTTCACCAGTTCATCAATTTTCTCTTCCAGATTCCTTTCGGATCTCTCAATTCTTTCCAGATTCGGCTTTGTCACCGGATGTTTCGCAACAAATATAGTACAGCAATCCTCAAAGGGCTGAATAGAAGTCTCAAATGTATCTATTTTTTCCGCAATTTCTACAATCTCACGTTTGTCAAAGCCAATCAGGGGACGATAGACAGGAAGTGTGCATACTGCATTCGTTGCAGCAAGACTCTGCATGGTCTGGCTGGCTACCTGCCCGATGCTCTCCCCTGTAATCAACCCCAGACAGCGGTTTTCTTTTGCAAAATGCTCTGCTATCTTCATCATATAGCGGCGCATGATAATCGTCAGTTCTTCGTGGGGACATTTATCATAAATGTAGAGCTGGATGTCTGTAAAGTTTACCACATTTAGCTGTATCGGCCCGGCATACCTGGAAACCAGTTTTGCCAAGTCTACAACCTTTTCTTTTGCACGCTCACTGGTATACGGCGGCGCGTGAAAATATGTGGCCTGTAAGCCCACTCCTCTCTTTGCAATCATGTAGCCTGCAACCGGACTGTCAATCCCCCCTGACAGAAGAAGCATAGCATTCCCATTGGTTCCCACCGGCATTCCTCCGGGTCCGGGAATAATCTCCGAATATAGGTAGATTTCTTCTCTCACTTCGACATTCAGCCGGATTGACGGATTATGCACATCAACCTTCATCCCGGGAACTGCGTCTAAAATTACGCCTCCCAGTTCACAATTCAGCTCCATGGACGTCATGGGATATTGCTTTTTACTTCTTCTGGCTTCCACCTTAAAGGTCTGATTTCCTTCCGGGTACATTTCTTTTATATAAGATACGACATCTTTGGAGAGCTGTTCAAAGCCCCTATCCTCCACACGTACCACCGGACAGATGCCTACAATACCAAACACTCTCTTAAGACTTTCCACAGTCTCCTCATAGTCGTATTCACTTTCACATTCCACATATACTCTTCCTTGTGCCTTATGAACATAAAAGTCACCATCAACTTCCTTTAATGCAAAACGCATTTGGCGGACAAGGGCGTCTTCAAACAGGTATCTGTTTTTTCCCTTTATGCCAATTTCTCCATATTTAATCAAAAATGATTGAAATCTCATATCTATCTCCTTTGTGTAAGGTTATCTTCTCGTATATTTCCGAAGTGTTGGAATACAATTATATAACGTCTCTAACGTATAGTCAATTTCTTCTCTTGTAGTGAATTCTGACATGCTGAACCGTAGTGTTGCATCCAGATATTCCTTGGATGCCCCAATCCCTTTGAGCACTCCGCTGACAGCCGGATGGTTTGAGGAACATGCCGAACCGGAGGAAACATAAACGCCTTTATCTTCCAGTGCATGCAGAAGCACTTCACTTCGTATTCCGGCAACTCCCAAACTGATAATATGGGGGGCACTGTTTCCATCAGTCAGTCCATGTACGGTTGTACTCTCTATTTTAGATATTCCTTCCAGAAAATATGATTTCAGCTCGCGCATCAGCGCCACCTTCATATCCAGGTCCTGATAAATCATCTGAGCCGCCAGTCCCATACCTGCAATACCCGGCACGTTTTCCGTTCCTGAACGGATATTTTTTTGCTGCTCCCCGCCGAAAACTATGGGGCTTATTTTTACCTTTTCATCGATATATATGAATCCGATACCTTTCGGTCCATGAATCTTATGAGCACTGACAGTAAGCATATCAATTCCCTGTCTTTTCGGATAAATACGATATTTCCCGAATCCCTGCACTGCATCTGAGTGGAACAAAATCCCTGGATTGTACCGTTTCACAATCTGTATGGCCTCATTCACAGGCTGTACAGCTCCCATCTCATTATTCACATACATAATAGAGACAAGAATTGTCTCTTCACATAATGCTTCTTTTAAAGCATCCAGTTTCACTCTTCCATTTGCATCCACCGGCAGGTAGGTCACCCGGAATCCTTCTGCCTCTTCCAGATATCTCATGGTGTTCAGAATCGCGGGATGTTCAATCGCAGTGGTAATCAGATGGTTTCCTGAGCGCTTGTTTGCTCTCGCGGAACCAATCAGCGCCAGATTGTCACTTTCTGTCCCTCCCGAAGTGAAAAAGATTTCTTTCGGGTTTACTCGCAAAATCTTCGACAGTCTATCTTTTGACTCTTTTATATAATGTTCTGCCGCTACACCTTTTCTATGCATGGAAGAAGGATTTCCATAATCCTGGCACATCACCTTATAAACTAAATCTCCAACCTCAGGATAGCATCTGGTTGTGGCTGAATTATCCAAATAAATTTCCATAACACTTTTCCTTTACTATTGCTTACTACTAAGTTATGCTTCTTGAACTACTAATGTTCAATTCCGGTTAAGTACATCCGGGCGGATTTATGGCCTGCACATTCCTATCCGCTCATGAACACGGGGTTTCCCTAATAATTTCATTATGAGTTTTCCAGATGATACATTAAAATGGATAATATTGCAAGTCCTGCCGTCTCTGTTCTCAGAATCCGTTTTCCCAAGGTAATGGAATGGGCCCCTGACTGAATTGCCTTCTCTACTTCATCCTCTTCAAAACCACCTTCCGGCCCTATGAAGATACCCACATCCTGCCCCGGACGGACAGCAGAAATAATTTCCCTTGTCTTCTCCATTCCTTCTGCCTGCTCATAAGGAATCATCACCACATCCAGCTCCCGGGCCTGCTCCAAAGCTTCACGAAAAGACAGTACCGGCATAACCTGAGGAACCCTGCTTCGTCCCGACTGCTTTGCCGCACTTAATGCAATTGCATTCCAGCGTTCGGTCTTCTTTCCTGCTTTTTTCGCATCCAATTTTACCACTGCACGCTTCGTCGAGGTGGGAATAATCTGGTATACACCAAGCTCTACAGCCTTTTGAATAATCAGTTCCATTTTGTCCCCTTTAGGCAGTCCCTGGAACAGAAAAATTTTCGAAGGAAGCTCTGCTTCTTTTCTTCCCGCAGATATAATCCGCAGAAAAGCATATTCCTCCTCATACCGGTCAACTTCACAAAGATATTCTGTCCCCTGTCCGTCACTGACCTCCACCTTTTCCCCTGCTTTCATGCGGAGTACATTCTTCATATGATTTACATCTGTACCTTCAATACATACAATTCCGCCTTTAATCTGGGAAGGCTCAGCAAAAAAATGATGCATCTCACATCTCCCTCTACTATGCTAATTCTTTCTTGCAGTCACAGAGACCCATTCGCCCTGATATGTCACTTCCAGAACTTCCAGCCCTGAATTCTCTACTGCTTCCACAACTGTCTTTTCTTTATTATCAATAATACCGCTTGTGATGTAAATACCACCCTTTTTCATTTGATTTACAATTACCGGAGTCAGCTCTGTCAGCACATCTGCCAAAATATTAGCCACAACAATATCATACTTCAAATATCCAGCTTTATCCTGCACTGCTTTATCATTAATAATATTTCCAATCATTACCTCATACTGGTCCTGGGCAATTCCGTTCACTTCCATATTCTCATGGGTAGCATCAATTGCACAGGGGTCCAGATCCGTACCAACAGAATACACCGCACCAAATTTCAGGGCAAGCATCCCTAATATACCGCTGCCGCATCCTACATCTAAAATCATGGTTTCAGAGGTTACATATTTTCGGAGCTGGCGGATACAGAGCTGGGTAGTTTCATGCATCCCTGTTCCAAAAGCTGTCCCAGGATCAATATGAATAATCAGCTTATCACTATCTTCCGGCTTTACATCTTCCCATGAAGGAATAATTAAAATATCGTCTACATAAAACTGATGAAAATACTGTTTCCAGTTATTCATCCAGTCCACATCTTCTGTCTGTGACTCTTCTATCTGGCATTCTCCCACATCCACATAAGAGGCCATCTCTTTCAATTCTCTTCTAATATCATCTAAAAGCTGCTCCTTGCCCTCATCCTCTTCCATATAGAAACTTAAATAGGCAATTCCGTCATCTTCCTCTGTCTCCGGGAGGATATCCACAAACATCTGCTCTTTGTCAGACTGGGTCAGTGGAATCTTATCTTCAATCTCTACTCCCTGAACCCCAAGATCCATCAGCATACTGCTGACAATATCCTCTGCTTCTGTTGTTGTCTTTATTCGAAATCTGTTCCATTTCATTTTACATTTCCTCCAGAAATAAGATTCAAATTTTTTAGCAATCCAATGTTCACTATATAACTTTTCTATAATACATGCAAGAAAATTTTAGGATGTGCAAATTAAGGCAGTACGTTTTCATCCATGCCTTAAGCTGTCTGCAGTATCATTCACTGATTCTATTTCTCTTTCTCAGGAATGGCCAGTATAAATAATGTGGAAAGTACAAGTATAAAGCCTAGAATGTCTACTTTTACAAACTTGGTCCCCAGGTAAACCGCGGCAACGATTGTAGCCCCCACAGGTTCCATACAGGAAAACAGCCCTGCGTAAACAGGACCTGCATATTTTACAGCAGCCATGTAGAAACAGAAAGGCAGAAGCGTTCCTACCACAATAATAACAGCGAATGCAACCGCCACCTGGGTATCCACCTCGGTCTTTATCCTCCACGGCTGTACAGCAAGCATTAGTACGGTGCCTCCGATAATCATCCCCCATGCGCTCACCGTCTCTGCAGAATACTTCCTCAAAAGAGGTGCGGGCAAAACTCCGTAAATGCAGGCAACAACGGCCAGAAGCAGCCCTAAGAAAACTCCTTTTCCAGAAACTGCAAGAGTTGAGAAATCTCCGTGAGTTGCCACAAGGAAAATCCCCACCACCGCAGCCAGCACAGAAATCATCTCTTTTTTACTTGGAAGGATTTTATGTACGACTGCAAAGAATATAATCAGTATAGCCGGGTTCAAATACTGGAAAATAGTTGCCGTCCCTGCATTCATCTCCTTTACCGCGCAAAAAAAGACATACTGCATCCCCAGCATTCCGGTTGCTCCGAATATCAGCAGTCTGATACGGTCCTTTTTATCCTTCCAGACGCCAAATATATCCTGTCCCCTTATCCCTGCATAGATAAGCAGAAGCGCTCCTGCCAGCAACATTCTGTATGGAACCAGCCATTCAGGAACAATATTCTTCCGCTCAAACAGAAACTGTGCCACAGGGCTTGAAATCCCCCATAGAGTCCCCGTCATAAAGGCAAACAAACAGCCTTTCATCTTTATTTTTCTATCTTGTTTCATTACTCTCAATCCTTATGTTTTTATTTTTGTTACAATTTCACTAACATGTCCCCGGTTTTAATTGTTCCGCCTTTCATTACTCTTGCAAAAACACCTTCCCGGGGCATGATGCAGTCACCCATTTTTTGAAATATCTCACATCCATTATGACATTCCTTTCCAATCTGCGTCATTTCCAGAACCACATCATTGCATTGGAAACGTGTACCTACGGGAAGCGTCTTAAAATCAATTCCTTCCACTACAAGATTTTCACCAAAAGCTCCATCTTCCACTTGGGCTCCCTTTTGACGAAATTTTTCAATCTTATCATAGGACAGCAAACTGACCTGTCTGTGCCATTTTCCGGCATGCGCATCTCCCTCAATCCCAAAATCTTCTATGAAAACTGCTTCTCCCACATTTGTTTTCTGTGTCCCTTTTTCAGGGCTTGTACAAACTGCAATTACTTTTCCCATAATCAACCCCCAATCTTTGACATTTGCTGCCGCTCCAGATTATTTCCTTCTTTCTCCTCCGTATCTTCTACATCGGAAAATTGATGGCAGCGCGGCTTTTCAAATATCACCTTTTTGATTCGTTTCTTTAATTCTTTATCACCAGCACCGTCCCGCATCAGCTTTTTCAAATCTTCTCCTGCTGAATATTGCAAGCATGCCTTTAAAAATCCTTCTGCAGTCAGCCGGACCCTATTGCAGTCTCCACAGAATTGATGGGAAACCGCACTGATAAATCCTATTTTCCCGCAAAATCCAGAAAAACTCATATAGGCTGCGGGCCCATTTCCAAACCTGCCGGACAACAGCTCCGGAGCTCCATATACCTCTTCCAGCCTTTCCAATACTGCCTCCTGGCTGCTGCCGAGGTAAGATTTCCCAAGTCCGATGGGCATCATTTCTATGAAGCGTACATCCACAGGTTTTGAAGCTGCCAGTTCTGCCAAAGGAACCCACTGTCCATCATTGATGCCCTGCAGAATAACGCAATTCACCTTCACACGAAGCCCAGGATACTGTAGTGCAGCCTCAAGCCCTGCCAGGGCTTTTTCCAGCTCATCCCGCCTGGTAAGCTTCTCATACTGCCTGGGATTTAACGTGTCCAGACTGATATTTACTGCATCCAATCCCGCTTTGACGAGACTCTCTAGCTGATCTGCCAAAAGGATTCCATTGGTCGTTAAAGTAACCTCTTCTATCCCCGGAATCTTTTTCAGGCTGCCCAGAAGTTCACTGATTCTTTTTCGAACCAGGGGCTCCCCTCCAGTCAGCTTAATCTTTGATATTCCCTCCTCTGCACATATCCTGCAGATTCTTACAATCTCATCATAGGTCAGTATTTGGCTGTGGGCCACCTGCTCGATTCCCGTCTCAGGCATACAGTATACACAGCGCAGGTTGCACCTGTCTGTCACAGACACCCTCAGATATTCAATTTTTCTATCATACTGATCTATCATGATTCTTCCCTTCATTTCCACATTCTCCCGTCATCCCCTTCATAATCTCCAGACCATGGGGAAGGGTTGCAAGGATACATTCTAAATTTTCTTTTACTGCTTTGGGGCTTCCCGGGAGATTAATGATCAGCGTTTCATTTCGGATGACAGATACTCCCCGGCTCAGCATTGCGCGGGGTGTTACCTGAAGAGAGGCATATCGCATTGCTTCAGCAATGCCTGGCGCATTCTTTGTTGCAACTGCAAGAGTTGCCTCTGGCGTACAGTCTCTGGGAGAAAATCCTGTCCCTCCCGTGGTTAGAATCAAATCCATATGCTCTTCATCACAAAGCTTGATCAGCTTCTCTTCAATCAGCTTTTGTTCATCAGGGAGAAGAAGTATCTTTGCAGCCTCGTATCCGGCTTCCTCTATCATCTCCCGGATGAGGGGACCACTTTTGTCCACTCTTTCTCCGGCATACCCCTTATCACTCAGCGTTACAACCGCCGTCTTCCATTTTTTCTCCATGCTCATAATCACCGCTCTTTCCGCCTGTTTTCCGGCAAAGATAAATTTCCTTGATTTCCATAGACTTGTCCAACGCTTTACACATATCATATATTGTCAGAAGCGCCGTACTGACCCCAGTCAGCGCTTCCATTTCTACACCCGTCTTTCCAGTTACTTTAACAGTACAGCAGCACCGGACTGCACACTCTTCAGGCAGCATCTCAAAAGTCACCCTGCATTTCGTAATCAGAAGAATATGGCACATGGGAATTAACTCTGCTGTCCTCTTTGCGCCCATAATTCCTGCTGTTGTGGCAACTCCCAGCACATCTCCCTTTCCAATGGTACCTGCACCTATCGCATCATAAATCGTTTTGTTTACCACAATCTTTCCCGTAGCTGTGGCCTCACGGACTGTATCTGATTTTTCGGTCACATCTACCATGACCGCTTTTCCGTTCTCATCAAAGTGTGTCAGTTTCATGAACAACTCCCTCTCCATACTTTTAATCAATGGGTCTATTTTCTATTCTAACACACTGTAAATCTGCTGTAAATCTCAATTCCGCCAAGTCATTTGACGGAATGTGCGTGTGTCACTGCACCGGCCTTCGCCCTTGTCTCATGAATAATCACCTTCCGCAGCATCCAGATACATAGAATATTCGGTATCGCCATAAAAGAATTAAACAAGTCTGATACCGTCCACACAAAGTCCAGCGACATGATCGCCCCCAAATATACTGCTGTTATATAAGCAATTCTGTAGGAAAAAATTTTTCTTTCTCCCCAGAGATACCGAACCGCACATTCTCCATAATAGCTCCATCCTATAATGGATGCATAGGCAAAAAGTACCAGCGATATAGAAAGCATCATACTGCCGTTCACCGGTAACTTATCAAAAGCCAGGAAACAAAGCTGGTCATCCGCGGCACCTGCATAACTCCCCGGCTCCCGGATCATGCTGCTTACAATTGCGATTCCAGTGATGGCACACATGACAACGGTATCCCAGAACGGACCGGTCATGGAAATTATCCCCTGCTTTACCGGGGATTTTATTCTGGATGCAGCTGCAGTCATTGGAATAGAGCCAAGGCCTGCTTCATTTGTAAAAAGTCCCTTGGATATCCCTGTCCTCATTCCTACCATCACAGCTGTCCCTGCAAGTCCCCCCGCAACCGATTTTGAAGTAAACGCAGAGCGCACTATTACAGCAATAGTTTCTCCCAGATATGCCTGATTCATCCAGATTAGAAGCAGACATCCCCCAAAGTAAAAAATACTCATAATGGGAACCAAATATGTACACACCTTTGAAATCTGTTTTGCCCCGCCAAGTATAACAATTCCCACCAAAACCGCGGCCACAATTCCTATAACAGAGGCCGATACCGGACGCTGGATCTGCACAGCCGCACAGATAGAATGTGACTGGACACTGCTGCCCATTCCCAGAGACGCAAGAATTGTGCTGACAGCAAATACTACCGCTCCACTTTTTTGATGCAGTACCTTTTCCATAACGTACATCGGACCGCCGGTGTAAGAACCATCTGCACAGGTTACGCGGTACTTCGCAGATAAAAAACATTCTGCATAACAGGTAGCAATACCCAGCACCCCCGTCATCCAGCACCAAAATACCGCTCCCGGTCCCCCGATGGCTATAGCTGCTGAGATTCCCACAATATTTCCAGTCCCTATCGTAGCAGCAAGAGCAGTCGCCAACGCCGAAAATGGGGAAATACCATTTTCTCCTGTCTCTTTCTTTGAGAAACTGAGACGGATTCCAAGGGGAACCTTCCGTTGGATAAAACCAAGACGGAATGTAAAATATAAATGGGTACCCAGAAGAATTACCAGCATTGGCAATCCCCATAAGTACCCGTAAATTAATTTTATGACTTGTGAGAGTGATTCCATAGATTAACCCCGTAAATGAATATCACTCTATATATATGATAAAACCCCTCACATTATTTATCTAACCTGCAGCTCTTTCAAATTGTGAATTATACAGCTCTGCATAGAATCCATTTCTCTGTATCAGCTCTTCATGATTTCCCTGCTCTACAATATCCCCGTCCTTCATGACAAGTATCAAGTCCGCATCCCGTATCGTTGACAATCTATGAGCAATTACAAAGCTGGTTCTTCCTTTCATCAAGGTGTCCATCGCTTTTTGTATCTGGATTTCCGTTCTGGTATCTACAGAACTGGTAGCCTCATCCAAGATTAATATTTTCGGATCTGCCAGAATAGCTCTCGCTATGGTTAATAGCTGTTTTTGTCCCTGAGATACGTTACTTGCTTCTTCGTTTAATTCCATATCATATCCTCCAGGAAGAGTCTGGACAAAACGGTGAACACGTGCTGCCTTGGCTGCTTCTATGACTTCTTCGTCTGTTGCACCCAGTTTTCCATAACGGATGTTATCTTTTATACTTCCGTGGAACAACCATGTGTCCTGAAGTACCATTCCAAACATTTGGCGCAGCTCTCCTCTGTTGAAGTCTCTTATATCGTGTCCGTTTACGAGAATCGCCCCGTCATTCACATCATAGAAACGCATCAGAAGTTTTATCATTGTAGTCTTTCCAGCTCCGGTTGGGCCTACAATCGCGATTTTCTGACCTTCCTGTACTTTTGTAGAGAAATCATTGATGATAATTTTATCTTCATTGTAACCAAAATGTACATGGTCAAATTCAACGTCACCCCGCAGCCCTTCTATAGATACCGGATTCGAAACAATTTGTTCCTCCTCCTCTTCCTCCAGGAATTCAAATACACGCTCAGACGCTGCTGCTGTAGACTGCAGAAGGTTTGCCACCTGTGCCACCTGCTGGATTGGCTGGGTAAAAGTTCTCACATATTGTATAAAAGACTGGATATCACCGACTTCAATTGTCTTTTTTACAGCCAGATATCCACCCAGAATTACCACTGCTACATAACCAAGGTTTCCTACGAACTGCATAATCGGCATCATCATACCAGATATAAACTGAGATTTCCATGCGGAATCATACAGTTTATTATTGGTTTCCTCAAATTCTGTAATAACGTCTGTTTCTTTGTTAAATGCTTTGACGATATTATGCCCGCCGTAAACCTCTTCTACCTGGCCGTTTACTTCTCCCAGAAATTCCTGCTGCCCGCGGAAATATTTCTGAGAGTGTTTCATAATTACAGAAATAAGTCCTATGGATATCGGAAGTATGAGGAGGGCCACAACTGTCATCAGCGGGCTGATTGACAGCATCATTACAAGTACACCAATAATCATGGTAACAGAAGTAATCATCTGCGTTGCGCTCTGATTCAGGCTCTGTCCCAGAGTATCAATATCATTGGTAACACGGGAGAGCACCTCTCCATGAGTTTTGGTATCAAAATAATTCATAGGCATCCGGTTGATTTTCTCGGAAAGTTCTTTCCTCAACTGGTATGTCATTTTCTGTGAGATTCCTGTCATCAAAAATCCCTGGACAAAGGTACATAATGCACTTACGAGGTACAAGCTTAGAACAAAGCCTAGAATCCGCCCTATTTTCTCAAAATTCATACCATCCCCGCCGGACACTTTACTGACCAGACCGTTAAAAATCTCTGTGGTCGCCTTTCCAAGCATCTTAGGTCCTATAATATTAAATACAGTTCCGCCAATGGCAAATATGACAATCACAAATAACTGGACTTTATATTTACTCATATACGCAAGCAGCTTTTTTAGGGTACCCTTCAGGTCTTTTGGTTTCTCACCGGGAGCCATTCCATCCATCGGACCGCCGCCTATTCTTCTTTTTCCTGCTCCTCTGTTCTCTCTACTCATGGCTGTTTTCCTCCTTTCCTGCGTTGTCTGACTCTGCATCTCCCAGACCTGCCTTCAGTTCTTTTTCTGAGAGCTGGGAAGCTGCAATCTGATGATATACTTCGCAATTCTTTAAAAGCTCCTGATGGGTTCCTATTCCTGCAATCATACCCTCATCCAGAACAATAATCTGCTCTGCATGCAGAATAGTGCTGATACGCTGAGCAACAATCAGAACCGTACTGCCTGCGGTCTTCTCTTTTAGAGCTTTTCTCAGAATTACATCTGTCTTGTAATCTAATGCAGAAAAACTATCATCAAAAATAAATACGTCCGGATGTTTAGCTATCGCTCTCGCTATGGACAGACGCTGTTTTTGTCCTCCTGATACATTGGTTCCTCCTTGTGCAATTGGGCTTTCATATTTTTCAGATTTCTCTTCTATAAATTCCAGTGCCTGTGCAATCTCAGCCGCTTCCTTCATCTCCGCTTCACTGCCGCCCGGATTACCATACATAATGTTAGATGCTATATCTCCGGAAAACAGTACACCTTTCTGTGGAACATAACCCAGCTTACTGCGCAGGTCGTGCTGCGTAATTTCACGAACGTCAACTCCATCCAATGTAACGGAACCTTCTGTTACATCATAAAATCTGGGAATCAAATTTACTAATGTAGACTTACCGCTTCCCGTACTTCCGATAATCGCTGTTGTCTCACCCGGCTTCGCTTCAAAATCTATGTTATGGAGTACATCCTCGTCAGCGCCCGGATACCGGAACGATACATTGTTGAATTTTAAGACACCTTTTATATTTTCCGGTAATTTTTTAGGCTCTTTCGGATCATGGATTGCAGTTTTACTTATTAACACCTTATCTACACGGTCTGCCGCAACAGCAGCTCTAGGAAGCATAATGGAAATCATGCACAACATCAGGAAGCTGAAAATAATCTGCATTGTATACTGGATAAATGCCATCAAATCCCCGACCTGCATCTGTCCCTCGTTGATTCCATGAGCTCCGGTCCATACAATCAACACGGAAATTCCATTCATAATCAGCAACATAACCGGCATCATGAATGTCATAGCACGGTTTACAAATAAATTCGTTCTTGTCAGATCCTTATTTGCTGCATCAAAGCGTTCCTCCTCATGCTTCTCCGTAGAGAATGCACGGATAACAGGAAGACCTGTCAATATCTCCCGCGTTACCAGATTTAATTTATCAACTAAAGTCTGCAGTATTTTAAACTTAGGCATTGCCACAGTAAAGAGTACCAAAACTACCAGGCCAATCAGAATAACAGCAAGACCTATAATCCATGACATGGATACATTGGTATGGAATACCTTGTAAATTCCTCCGATTGCCATGATCGGTGCATACAGGACCATTCTTAAAAGCATGACAGCCAGCATCTGAATCTGCTGAATATCATTGGTACTTCTTGTAATCAAAGATGCAGTGGAAAATTTGTCAAACTCATTATTTGAGAATCCTACGACCTTTCTGAAGACCTGGCCTCTCAAATCGCGCCCTGCGGAAGCTCCTACCCGGGCTGCCATAAAGCCAACCAGGATACTTGCTGCCATTCCGACAAATGCCAGACTCAGCATCTTTGCTCCCATTGACAGAAGATAGCTGTTTTGCAATTTGACAGTATTCACATTCAGCCGGGTATATGAATCCTTGATATATACAGACGCCGCCTGGGCTATCATTGACTCCGGCATGTCAGATAATTTATCTTTTATCTGCCCTGTCACCTCAGAACGCTGGTCATCCGGAATCATTTCAAACAATTCAAATGCATCTGCATCTTCAATTTTTTTCAACTGGGCATCTATCTGCCCCTGAGCCTGCTTCTTGGCTTCAGCCTGCCGCGCTGCCAGTGCTGCCTTCTGTTCATCGGGCATCTGTCCGGCAGCTTCACCCATCTGTGTAGATGCAGCTTCATCCATCTGCTTCTGCACTGCCTCTTGTATGGAAGTCTTCATATTTTCTTTCATGGTATCTTCCATCTTCTTTGACATATCACTTTCGGATTCAAAACCATTTACAAGCAGCATTGGTTCTCCGAGAATGGAAGATAACTTTGAAACCGTCTCCTCATTTTCCGCTGCTTCGCTTTTCAGGATGTACACCGGACCTTCATAATCGTAACCTGTATCTTTATCCTTAAGCGCATAGGCATCTTTCACCGTATCTATATCACTGCTGTCAACAAAAAGCAGAAGTTTATCCATATCCTCCTGCGCCAGCGCATCTGGTATAGATTCATCAATCCCTCCCTGCTGGATACCGACATTTACAATATCGGACGTATACCCGGGAAGTGACAAATCACAGTATGCCTGTATGATGAGGGCAGCCAGAATTACAATCATGACTTTCCAGTATACCCCCACATACTTAATTAAATTTTTCATAATATCTCCCTTTCTGCAATCTTATAAAGTTATATTGGAGAATTCTTTATCCTGTCTCAGGTTCTCCTCCACCTGAATTAACAGTCTGCGAAGCAGCAGTCTCTCCTCCTGACTCATACCCCTGAACATCACTTCGTCCATCCGTTCTGCTACTTCTTTCGTATGTTTAAGACATGCAATCCCCTTTTCCGTTAAACTTAGGCGCATAATCCTCTGGTCCTTGTCGTCAGGCTTGCGCCTGATAAGTTCCAACTTTTCCATTTTCTGAATGGCAGCAGTAATAGACGGAGGGGTAACATGCATTCTTGATGCCAGTTCCCGCTGGGATACCTCCCCACAATAATTCAGCATAAACAGGATTCCCGCATGCCCCGGCTTTAAACCATACTGCCCGAATAAAGCCTTTGCCTGACTTCCATTCATATGCATAATCCGACTCATAATCCCCATTGTAGGCATATGGTTGATATCACATTCCATATTGTCCTCCTTCCCCGACTTTTGACTAAAAAACTCTAACCCAATTAATTAAACGTCTAACGGTTATATTAGTAGTATTATAAAAATAAGTCAATGTAATGTTTTATATTTCACAAATTTTTAACATTTTTGTCTATATATTAGTTAGTTTATATAACTAATTTAATGTTCGCTTTACGGTATCTGATAAAGTAGATATCCCGAATTATTTATATGTATTCATAAAAGACATTTCCATCAGGCTAATGCTGTGACCTCCTCTTATGTTGTCCAAAAAAGCGTGGAAAAATCGGTTAAACTATGGTATGTTAAATAAAGAAAGTCGCCTGAGATAATGAACCATACTCAGCCGACAGTAATTCCAGTAAATAATAGTTTGAATCCACTTTTTCTATAAATGTTTTCTTATTCTGACATATATGAACAATTTACTCGTCGGAAAACCCAAATACCTCATATAGTACATCAATTAAAATAGGTTCTTTACTAATACTTGACATAAAACTATAATTATATATAAAATTTAAAGCCTATATAATTTGGAAAGGACGTGATTTGTATATGGTATCCATTTTACTAATAGAGGATGATCGTGCATTAGCAATGGAATTAGTTTCTTTTCTTAAAGAGAATCATTATTCTGTAGATTGGGCAGAAAATGGAAAGAAGGCAACATATTTAATCGATTCAAATCATTATGACTTGTGCCTGCTCGATATTGGGCTACCAGATTGTTCTGGCTTTGAACTATGTAAAGTATTCAGAGCTCGGTTTCATGATCCAATTATCATGTTAACTGCTTATGATAGTGAAAATGATATTATAACTGGTTTAGAAGCTGGTGCTGATGATTATATTACAAAACCCTATTCGCTTAGGATTCTGTACTCACGCATCACATCTCAACTCAGAAGAAAAAAGTCGGATGATAAGCAAGAACTTAGAAGTTTGCTCAGCGGTGAACTTCTCATAGATATCCTACATCGTACGATTTCTTGTAATGGGGAAACATTGTCAATCAGTAATACCGAATATAAGTTATGTGTTGCACTCGCCAAAAGCGATGGACAGATTATGCCAAGAGAGCTGTAAGTGGTAAACTATAACCAGCAGATTTAGGCAAATAAAATCCAGCAACTATTACGAATGCACCGATGAATGATATACTATGATCTCTCGGAATCCTGATTGATCATGCCAGCTTTGCTGGCAAGTGTACTTTGAAAAGTAAATATTATCCATGAAATAAAAAATGAGTATGAATTCGGAGAAGCTCATCAATAGATTTACACTGATTTGAAAAGTATTTGATGATATGTCGCAGCACAATGTCCATTTCAAATCTTGCTTCTCCGATGAGTGTATTTTCATCAAGAATGTTCGCTATTAAGATTGAGCCTTCATCAAAAGCTTTATACTTTGATTTAATAACAGCAGCTGAAAAATCCACTTTGCCTGTGTCGGCCAGTGAATTTAGCATTCTGACAACACGTTTTTGAAACCTGAGATACTCGGGGCAGATTTCTTCATTGGTGCATCGCATTTCTTCTGTTTTTAAAAACCTATATTTCTCATTTATTTCAGCAAGAATAAAGATAAGCGGTTAAACATTTGCATCTGTTGCAAAGGCCTCTGAACCCATTGGTGAAATTGTGACGTAAAGGGTTAATTCTAGATATGTTTGTCCCGGTAGTATTTCCCCTTTTGCAATGTTTAGAACAACGGCAATTACATTATCGCTATTTTACTGGATTTTAATACCCATTTTGTCTCGGGATCATCTATACTTCATTCATAGTTTTTATAACTACTATTATTTTGTATTCCACACGGCCTCTGCCTACAATTCCAGAATGTCACCGTCGTCCGGAACCCACACATTTCCTTTAAAATATTTAGCGGCCTCGGCAGTATACAGTTCTTTTCTTCTCCCATAGGTTGTTTCATCCTCTGTATGCCACAAAATCAGATTCTTCACATGGTAACGATTCGCATTTTCCGCTCCCTCCCGAACGGTTGCATGATGATACTGGTAGGGATTGTAGTAGTCCCGCTCTGCATACAGGCAAAACGCTTCCGACAGCATCCATTCCGCCCCTTCTGCATACATTTCACATCCAGATGCAAGAGGCTCGTCCCCCAGAAAAACCAAGGTTTTTCCTTCTTTATAACACATAGAAAATCCAAACTGCCTGGCCTTGGTCGAGTGAATATCAAAATATGTAATATGATAATCCAGCACATCCATCTCCTGTCCATCCTCGACCACAACCATATGGATTCTGTCATCAAACATTGCATACTCAGCCGGCTGCAGAAGCATTTGACAAATCAACTTAACCTTCTCACACACCACATCATGCCCGTACATGAAAAAATCCCCCTCATATTCTCCGCGCCCCATAAGGTATGCCGTATAACGGAGCACCCATACCATTCCCAGCAGATGATCCGTGTGCTCGTGACTCAAAAAGGCATGATGCAGCTTGGCAAAATCCAGATTTAGATTCGAAAATTGGTGCAGAATACCGTCTCCGCCGCCTCCATCGACTAAAAAATACTTGCTTCCATCATCCAGTAGAAAACTGGTGTTATAATATTTTTTTACAATTGCAGTTCCCGTCCCCAGAACAATCATTCGTATTGATCTGTCCTCATCGCTTTGTCCTCTTTTTTTTACAATATGGTATTTGTTATTCATGTTCCTATCCTTCCCTTGCTTTCTTGCATTTTCATCTGTCCTTCCATTCCTTAATATTTCCAATAACCCAAACATTTGCTAACATCATTTTCAACCAAAACTGTGATCCAGAAGATGCACAAAACGCCGCCGATACAGCGTGACATCGCGCTGTACCAGTGGCTTCTTAATTTATTTTACACATTTATTCTATAACATATGGAAGATCTCTGTACATCCCTTTTTTCCATTTCCCCTGAAGCATATCGTCCATAATCTGATTGCACAAATCTGCGAACTCAGATTCTACAATATTCAGGTCAGCAATGATCAGATCCAGATTCTCATTGCTTTTATCGAATTTTTCTTCAAGAATCTTCTTCATTACGGTAGAACGTTTTGAGAACGTAGGATTCTCCTCATCCGGTTCCCACTGCGGTGCATCTCCATTCCCCGCTGCCCATCCTCTTTCGAGACTGCACACCTCTTCACACTGATCATAAGCAGACCACCCCTGCATCGGAAGTACAAATGCTGTCGGGCCCTTTGTTGTATTCAGTTTTTCTGCATAATATTCAGAAAGCTCCTCAATCTCTTCCATGGTCGGATACATGATGGTCACACCCTCATTGTGTATGTAAGGAAGTCCTGTTTCACGATATGTCTTTCGCTTGCCGCTCTTATAATCGTCCAAATATTCCTGTTTCATAGAAGAAATCGGACCATATGCCGATTGGTCACATCCACCCGGTGTAACAATCTGTGGAATCCCCATATCTGAAGCTGCAGTCACACGTTCTCCTTTCCATGTATCCGGAGTTCCATAGACACTATCGTACATATTATTGGTTAACTCTCCAGTTGTCAAATCAATAATTGCTGTAATCTGCCCTGATCGAATCAAGTCTTCCATTGTCGCTCCTGTGCCAACTTGATGGATAATAATTGTATCCCATCCCTTTTTATTAAAATACTCGCTGCAGCGATTTACTGTATGAGTCGTTGTTCCATAAGCAGTAATCGCCATCAGTGGCTTTGTATCTTCTGTCGCTACATCCCCGACCTTTGCCATAGCCACAACTGCTGCTGCCGCATTAGCAATCATTTTTCTTGTCACTATGTTAATCCCCTGCTCTGCGGTTGGATTCATAATGTAAATATCTTTATTTCCAAGCCATTGACTGACATCACTTGAAGCCATATCTGTCATCATAATTTTCGGTACACCGAACGGAAGCGCTCTCATTAAATATGTAACAGTTGTAGTCCCCATAGAACCGGCCCATGAGATGATTCCATCGACTTCTCCTGCTTCATACATCTGCATGACTTTTACTGCTCCTGCCTCGCCCACTGTTTTCACCGCAGTTGATCTCGGATCTTTAAATACATTTTCCTGTTTTTCTCCAATAGCATCCAGAACGTCCTGAAGGGAAATATCCGGCCAGTCACATGGAACACCACAGCCACAATTCAGCACTCTCACTTCTCCTCCGGCTTTTCTCACTTCCTCCGCCAGGAATTTCAACTCTGTAAACTTTGTATCACACATACCTGCCACTATGATTTTCGGTTTATTCGACATATGATTTCTCCTCTCTGATTTCAGCTATTTAACAACTCTACAATGTAATCTCTTTATATTCTTCTGTCGCCGCTAATACGGCTTTTTCAATTGGCATACGCTCTGCCGCCGACCCTCCGATGAAGCCTACTGCGTCTGTCCGCTCTACCACATATGCGGCCTCCTTCGGTCCCTTCATCGGCCCGCCATGTGCAAACAGAATGACATCCGGGTTCACAGCCTTAGCCGCATCAAAAATACGCTGGCTCATTTCTGTCGCCTCATCCAGGGTCAGATGGCTCTTAGCTCCCTTCATTCCGCCTACTGTCGATCCTACATGCGACGCAATCGCCGGGCATCCAACCTCAGCAAGAATCGTCGCCTCCTCCGGGGTAAATGCATATGCCAGGGAGAACATCCCCACCTTATGTGCCTCACCCACAAAGTCAACTTCGCGCTCCCATCCCATATCAATCTGTGCCATCTGTTCCATAATCGCATCTCCATAAATCTTCATCATAAATGGATTAATACCAGAAATTCCTGCATCCCACAACCGCTGAAGATGCTCTTTATGCGGATACAACGGGTTGGTTCCCCCCGAGAGCGACAAAATCGGTGCATTCGACACATTTGCCACAATTTCCGGAGCCAGTTCCATGATGATCTCATTGATATCACAATACGGCATGAGTGGTGCCAGTGAACCTTGTCCTTTCATTCTCCAGTAGCTTGTCGCCGATACACAGATAAGATCCGCCCCACCTTTTTCCTGCAGCTTTGCAGTCAGTCCACATCCGCAGTTCGGCATGAATAACATCTTCTTTTTCTCCATCTGATTTTTTAATAATGCGATAACTTCCTCTTCTTTATAACGCTTTGCCATAATTCCTTCTCCTCTCTTTTCACTTCTGATTTATATTCGCTGCTGATCAGCTTGCTTTTTCGCTCTCAGCATTTCCATTCCTGCCTTCTAACAGATCTCCAAGTTTCTCTCCAAGCACGCTGGATATCCATGCCAGCACATTTCCAACAACCAGTGCGTATATTACGCCTTTGGCATCAAACCCAGTCCCAAAGTAGCAGGAGCATCCGACAAACGCACCTGGAATAAAATTCAATATCGAAATGTGCGACTGCAGGCACATTACAATCACAATAATGACCACACTGATTCCCAATGAAAATGGTATCGGCAAGAGTTCAGACAGCATCAGTATAACCCAGCCCCAGAATACTCCGCTGATATTGGTTGCCGTAGATCTCTTCAACCCATCCACTCCGCATCCACTTGCATAGAATGACAACATTCCGATAAAAAACACCCAGCTAATCATTTGAATAGGTCCACTCAACTCCGTTATGATTCCTGCGATTACACCAGCACTGATTCCAATCCCCAAAGTTTTTTTCATACACCTTCTCCTCCATTCCACCAATTATAATAAGTTCCCTTTTCAGTTCAAGCAAGTCTCGGCAAGCTTTCTAGAAAATGCCATATTTCTCACAGAATTTCTCTGCATTTTTATATAACATATCTTCAATGTCCTTTTTATCAATCACACTGTCACTCCGCTGCTCCGTCAAATAGTTTTGAATAATGTCCACAGTTTTCTTCTGCGAATAGAAGGGATAGTCTGAACCTAGCATGAGTTTGTCTGTTGTCCCAGACCAGATTTTTACTGTTTCCATTAATTCTTTTAATTGAAGCCATTCTTTTCCCGGAATTCTGCCAAAATTCGTACTGATATCTGCATAGACATTGGAATGTTTCCTTAAAAGTTCTGCTGTTTCATGATAATGTATCCTCCCTGCATGACCCATAATGACAGGAAGGTTCGGAAACTTGCACGCCACATTATCCAGCCGCCTTGGTTCTCCAAAACAATCCCTCACCCCACTTAATCCAATTCCACCTGTGTGAAACAGAATTGGGAATCTGCGCTTTTCAAGCCATTCATACATTGGAAACAGCCGTTCATCATCGGGGTAGAATCTTTGAATATTCGGATGCAGCTTCACTCCTTTAAAGCATCCTTTTGACATCAAATCTTCCAACACCGCAATGTTATTCTTATCAAACACCTTTACCGTGCAAAAAGCCATCAATCGTCCGTCTGACAATTCCACCTGTTCGCGGACATATTCATGAAACACTTTCAGCTCCGCATTCGTTTCTTTCCCATCAAAAGCAAGAGTACTTACAATTGCTTTGCCGATGCCACATTCATCCATCGACTTCAGTATTTCGCTGCAGGTCATCCGGATGGTCTGCCCCTCTCTTCTCTTTTGTGCAAAATACGCTTCCATATAAACCGGAGATAACTCAGCCGGCCATAAATGTGTATGTACATCTATCATCGTTCTATCTATTCACCTCGCCTCACTTTGTCCACATTCCTTTCGAATCCTCTAATTCCGGCGAATCCGCCGCTGCCTCTTCCAACGTCTTTCCACTCATCTCTGCATCCACTGCATCCAACATTGCTTTCACGCCAGCCCTGGCTCCCATCGGATGGCCCTGAATCGCCCCACCCGGTGCAAGCATGATGTCTGTCCCGAGATCCTGAACCAATTGATGCACGATTCCCGGATTCACACCTCCTCCACAGGATGGCAGTGTCGGTTTTATTCCATAAATCGGAAGTGTCAGCTCATGCGCTGTGCGGATATATTTCGTTTTTTTGAGCGGATACCCACCATATGGAGTATTCATCATAACAATATCCGCTCCTAACATTCTTGGGAATTTTCCAAGAATAATATTAGACGCAATGCCCGACCTGGCACCTTCATAAAATGGTCCTGTACCTGCATAATGCCCCATAATTGGAGTCGAAATATGCTCCCGAAGCATCTGCAGTGCCCCGAGTCCCACTGCCGAGAAGTTTACCATCAAAACTTCAGCCCCAGCTTCCACTGCATTTTTTGCATTTTCCAGTAGCCTGTCAATATGGTCTGTAATATTAGGAATATATATCGTCTTCTTCCCTGTTATTTCAAATGCTACCTCCGCCGCCCTGGTATATTCCCTGACACGTTCCTTCAGCGGACAAAATGCAGGGTTACCCAAAAGCTCATCATCCTTTATGAAATCAATCCCGCCCAGTGCTGTCTCGTAGAAGATTTTCGCACCTTCCTCAGGACTGAATCCAATACACGGCTTTATCATATTCAACAGCATCGGTCTTTCTTCCACTCCACAGAGCCTGCGGATACCTTCTATGCCATATGCCGGACCGGGAAACTGATGAGCCAGTTCTTCCGGTATGGATAAATCAATTATTTTCGCTTTGACTGAGGTTGACGCATCATTTCCCAGAATTGTTGTCAAGAGCAATGGGATGCTGTTTTCAAAGTTGACTACCGGATATGCGATTTGAAAAATGTAATTTTTCCAATTTGTCTCCTCTACTTCCACAAGATCGTCCGGACTCAGATCAAACACATTAATGATTTTTCCCATATGATGTCTTCGCATCTCTTCTGTAATGCCGGGTACCGGAAGCCATGTCCCGATGGTCTGTCCAACAGCCATATTTTTTGCTTTTTCATATGGATCAACGTGATAAGGAAGTTCCACATAATATGATACGATGCAGTACTCTTTATCCTGCATGTTTTCATTTAGTGCAAATAATGTGTCACTGTTCATAATCACTCTCCTTTCAAAAGAACATATTTAACATTTGTTATCACGAAGGCCCTTCAAAATAATTGTTTTGTTCTTTACGTACATGATAATTCAACTATATCAAAATATCAATTAATATTATCTTCATTTATGTTGTTATTTTAACATTTCTTTTTTCTTTTGTTTTTTTTTAACGCTTTTCTTTTATTTTATCATCATTTTTAACAATTTATCTAGTAAATACCCTCTCTTTTTCTATATTTTCTATTAACATAGACGTTTATGGTTTCTTTTTATTGTTATTTTTTCACACAAATGATATAATAAAGTAAATATAATAACATTTTAAGGAGATCTGTTATGAAAAAAAAAGAACAACGAATCAATGATGTGATGTCACTCATTCGAGAACAACCTACCATATCCGTAAAAAATCTGGCAGAGATTCTTGATGTATCTGAGATGACCATAAGACGAGACCTTACATACCTGAAGTCCTCCAATGCCCTGACCCAGTCTCTCGGCATGAACTTTATTAACTCTGAGTCCAACGCAGTTCATCCTCCTATGATGTATGATTTTACACACGAACTGCGAAAAAACTCTGAAGTCAAAGATCGTATCGCACAATTTGCCTCTTCCCTCATCAGCCCAAGAGACATACTGATTTTAGATTCCAGTACCACCGTGAGCAAAATGGTTCCCTATATTCCGGGAAATGTTGATCTGACGGTTATTTGTTATAATTATCATATACTGAGCCAACTGCCCAAAAACGAATCCCTGAATCTGATATTTACCGGCGGTGTCTACAACAAACAGCTGCAGATGTTCGAGTCCTCCGAAGGAATCAATATTATTAAGGCACACCGTGCAAACAAGTTCTTTTTCTCAGCCTCCGGAATACATGAACAGCTTGGAATGACCTGTTCCTATCCCTTCGAAGTGCTCACAAAAAGAGCGAGCCTGTCCTCTTCAGGAACAAAGATCCTGCTGACAGATTCCAGCAAATTCGGTGTGATCACGACATCCTATTTCGCCAAGGTAAACGAATGTGATATCATTATTACAGATTCCGGTATTTCAAAAGAATGGATTAAGATTATCGAAGATTTGGGCATTCAGCTGCATATTGTATAGGGCAGATATATGTGAGTGGGAAAGCATCTGTTTCCTTCGGAGCAGTATTACATACATATATTTTTCCATTTTCTTGTGTAAATACCGCTTCATCTAGCCGCGATCCGTCCCCTCCTCGAAGTAAAGACGGCATTAGAAGAACAGGAAAAAGAAAATGCAGGTATTATAGCTTTCGTATTACCTGTAACACCGCGGGAAACAGCTATTTTGCAGACCACCCCGAAATGATACTCGGCAAAATAGAAATGAAAAGCAGCCAGTTTGGTATGGAAAGCACCTGTACCCCTGTTTCCATCATTGCAAAGCTTCGAAATGAGATTTTTTATTCTTTCCCTGACCTTAAAGTAGCCGTTGCCAAGAAACTTTACGAGTTCAATCATGAATATGCGAGAATACTGTTCCAAGAATAAGATTCAATAACTAATCAGGTGGAGCTAAGAGGCGAACCGTTGGTTCGCTAAGAAAAACTGCTGGAGCGGAACTGGGTTCCGCTCCGGAGCCTTCACCGTGAAATATTCACCTCTTTGCAAAAGGGGTCAACACGAACAACCCGATATCAACTCCCCAATTTCTCATAACTCGCTTTTTCATCTAATTTGCGTTATACTAGAAGATAGGTCACTATAACATGTTTTCCAAAAGGAGGGGTTAAATTTTATGAAATCCAAAACACTCTATGTATCCGACCTCGATGGAACACTTCTTGCCCCTGATGGGTTTTTAAGTGAAAAGAGCTGCCAGATTTTAAATGAAGTTATAAGAGACGGGGGTAAATTCAGTATTGCCACCTCCAGAAACCTGACTGCATTTTTAGCAAGGACAAAAGGTCTTGATTTTCAGATCCCAGTTATTCTTAATACTGGTGCCTGCATTTATGACCTTAAAGTAAAACACTATAAGTTTGTAGAACCTATACCATTTCATGCTTTAATAAATTTGAAACAGAAACTCGATAAAAACAGAATTGGTGGCTTTATATATACATTAAGGGACGAGCAGCTATGGCTGATTTATGAACGATATTATGATGACTGTGATTATATGTATTTGGAAAAACGCAAGTTACTGTACCCTTCCATAGCCATGACTTCAGAACAGCTTCTATCACAAAAGGATGAATTCACTCCCATTTTCTTCGTGGCTTATGGCTCCTATGAAAAAATTCAATCCGTAAGACAAATCGAAAGCACACTTTCTGATATTAAGGGAACAATGAGTCATGATGTTTATAGTAATAATTATTTTATAGAATTTACTGAATGTTCCGTTTCAAAAGCTTCAGCTATTCAGAAACTAAAAAATTCTCTGGATGTTGATGAAATCGTAGCTTTTGGTGACAATACAAATGACATAGAAATGCTCACCCAGGCTGACCGGTCCTATGTAACTGCCAATGGTATTTCTGACGTAAAATCTCTTGCCACAAGAATTATTGGCAGCAATAACGAGGATAGTGTTGCACAGTTTATAAAAAGAGACTTTTATTCATAGCTTAAAATACCCACAGTGTAAAAAGGGTGATTCCTTTTATGCTGTGGGTATTTTAAATACGGAATAGATATATCATAAATATTGGGAGTGTAAGATAGAGTGTGAAGTTCATTTTGAGGGAGTGTAAGATAGAGTGTGTAAGTTCAAAATGAACTTCACACTCTGTTTTTTTGTCAGGATATGTTAAACTAAACAACAGAGAAAAGGAAGGATAGAACTACTATGGCAAGAAGAAAACGTGACCCTAAAAAAGATGCACTGGTACAGGCAATACTGAATCAGTACCAACCGGAAAACGTCGGAGACATGCAGGATGCTTTGAAAGATATCTTCGGCCCTATGTTTGAATCAATGCTTCAGGGAGAAATGAAAGATCATCTGGGTTATGAGAGTAATGACCGACAGGAAAAGGAGGGGACAAACCGCAGAAATGGATATTCAGCCAAAACA
>NZ_QGDS01000018.1 GCF_003149105.1 Faecalicatena contorta
GAAGGCGCTCTGGAAGACTGGAATTTACGCAGAGAGCGGGATGGGGTGTACCGGACCGATTATTCTTGTGTCTGAGGCAAACTGTGAAAAGGCAGCAGAGAACTTGAAAAAAGCCGGGTATATTCAATAAGGCATTTTGGGTAAGGAAACATCCATGTCACTAAGGAAACAACCATGCTGCTAAGTTCGGAAAAACCTCACTAAGTAGTATAAGCAAGTCGACAGGATGTACTTTGTTGCTAAGGCTTGAAAAGACCAGGCCCAAGTAGCATAAGTAAAAGGAGGGCAGATCATTGATTGGATGGACACGTCAGGTCCCCCAGGTATGGGAAGAAATAGAGCAGACTGGGAACTATAAGGTGAAAGAGGAATATATCAGAATTAAAAATGATACGATTGCCGATTTTTATTTAAAACTGTATGAATGGTATACCCAGAAGAGCAGAGCCTATGTTGAAATTCCAGAAGATGCCCGGTATCCAATCTGGTTTTCCCTTTCAGAAGATTTCAGGCTGCAAAAAGTCCCTGGTACAGTGACTATGAGGGTGGAAATTCCTGAAGAAAATGTACTGGTTATTGATATGGAAAAGTGGGATTACCGAGGAAATCTTATGTATGTTGCTATAGACCAAAAAGACAGGGATGATTTTGAAAGAGAATTGGCCCGGTATGGAATTGGTGATGAGACAGCGTTGGCTGAATCCCCAAAAGGAAATTATTATCCTTTACTGAAAAAGAAGGTTATAGACAGTTGGGAGCGCGTGTTTACAATGCCTCCGGCTCTCCTGGAAAAAGGGTTTGCTACAACCTGGGAGATAAAAAAGGAATGGGTAAAGGAGGTAGTGTCCAATGACGAGTGAAGGGAATATCATGATGTGGACCGGGCAGACAGAGATTGTAATGCAGACTTTGAATGAGACTGGACGATATGTGGTAAAACGAAGCTATGTAGAGCAAAAATATAAGGAAACTGCATGGGTTTTTCAAGAAGCATATCAGTATCTTTCACAATGTGCAGAAGGACTGATTCCAAGACCCGAAGATGCAGAAAGCCCTATTTGGGTTTATAAATCCGTGCACCATATTTATGGCGGTGAAGGAATGAACTATTTGGAGCTGGAAGTTCCTAAAAATCAGCTTATTACCTTTGACACCCGAAAATGGAACCGGATTCTGAATCTGAATTATGTCGGAAAGACCGTACATGAAGAGGAAGAATTCCAAAAGTGGCTGGAGAAAAGAGGAATTCGGGATAATTTTTCAATTTTTTCCACGCCATTCTATCCAGTAGAAAAACAGGAAATCAAAAAAAGCTGGAGTAACCTGCTGCAAATACCCGTCGAGGATGATGAGTATACGCAGGGGATGATATGGGAATTAAAGAAAGAATGGATAAAAAGAGAGTGCAAATGACTGCACTCTCTTTTCATATAATAGGAAACCCCTCCGGGGGGCTGCACTACGCGCATAAGAAAATGGCCGCTAAAGCAACCGTGCTTTGGCACTTTATTTCTTAATTTCCGGCCTTTTCTTCATATGTAGCTTTTGCATCCCGGATCAGTGTATTGAATTTATCTGCCTGCCATGCGGATCTTCCGGTAAACAAGCCATCAATAGAAGGTTGTACAATTAATTCGTTTGCATTTCCCGGATTTACACTTCCGCCGTATAATACAGGAATATCTTTTCCTGCATCTCCAAAGATTTCCAGGAGGGTCTCCTTGATTACTTTATGCATTTTTTCAGCATAATCTGCAGAGGCAGGGGTTCCGTTTACGCCGATGGACCACACTGGTTCATAAGCAACCCATATCTTTTCAGTTTGCGACACTGGCACATCATGGAATCCTATCTTTAACTGCATACGCAAAATTTCAGCACTTATGCCAAAATTCTTTTCATCTGCAGTCTCACCAATGCACAGAAGTGCAGTAAAGCCGTGATTCAAAGCGGCCTTTACCTTCTTGTTTTCTTCCACATCAGTTTCACCAAATACATGCCTTCTCTCGGAATGACCAATCATAACAAGGTCAATCCCCATCTCCTTCAGCATGGGAGGAGAAATCTCTCCGGTAAACTGTCCTTCGTCTTCCCAGCACATATTTTGTGCACCGATTTTAACGTAGTCCCGGTCCACACCTTTGGCAGCGCTCTCTAATGTAGTATAGGAAGGGATAATAAATAATTCTATCTCTTCACGGCTGATATCTTTTGTGTATGATACCAGGTCCTGGAGATATGTTACAGTGTCCTGAATATTCTTATACATTTTCAGATTACTTCCAAAATATAACTTCTTCTGCATAACGGCCTCCTTTTATATAGTCCTTGGTAGAATCTGTTTCTATTATAAAGGGAGAGCCATAAAAACGCAACGGAAACACAATGTGTTATAAAATATCAGATATCTTTTTATCTAAAATATTAGGAGTCTCGGTTGGGGCATAACGGCCTACAACGTTACCATTACGGTCTACTAAAAATTTTGTAAAGTTCCATTTTATTTTTTCCCCGATAAGTCCCCCCTTTTGTCTTTTTAAAAAAGAATATAACGGAGATTCATTCGTGCCGTTTACATCAATTTTTGCAAAACGGGGAAAAGTAGTACCGTAGCGTAAAGTGCAGAATGAATGAATTTCATCAATATTGCCGGGTGCCTGTCCGGCAAATTGGTTGCAGGGAAAATCCAGGATTTCAAAGCCCTGGTCTTTGTATTTTTCATATAAGCTCTGCAAGCCTTTATATTGCGGAGTAAAGCCGCAGCCTGTGGCGGTATTTACAATTAAGAGTACTTTACCTTTATATTCACCCAAAGATGTTTCCTGACCGTTCATTGTTTTTACTTTAATTTCATAAATTGACATAGTTGTTCTCCTTTTTGTGGAATAGAACTTTCTTAGTTAGTATTGTTATACTATGTAAAAGGGCATCTGTCAATGATTTTGAACAATTTAATTTTGCAAAATCTAATAAATGATTATTGTGATTTAGAAATAGAAAATAATAAGTCGTATGTATTTTAAGCCTTGACAAGGAGAATGAGAAAAGAGTATATTTATGTTATGGTGTAACCGGTTACATAAAGCTTTCCGGTGTAAAAGAATTAGAAAGGATAAGGAGGAAAAAAATGAAGAAGATATCCCCATCAATGATGTGTGTTGAAATTGACAAACTAAATGAGTATCTGAAGGTATTTGAGGAGGAGGGCATAGAGTATTTGCACATTGACATTATGGACGGTGAATATGTCCCAAACTATACGCTGGGTACGGATTATGTAAAGCAGCTCCGTAAATTAACGAACATTCCGTTGGATGTGCATTTGATGATTAATAATCCAGAAAGAAAAATCGAGTGGTTTGATTTTCAGGAGGGTGAGTATGTGGCTGTTCATCCGGAGAGTACCCAGCATCTGCAAAAGGCTTTGCAGGCTATAAAAGCAACGGGTGCTAAGACAATGGTTGCAATCAATCCCGCTACAACGGTGGAGAGCCTCAGATATGTTCTGGATGATATGGATGGTTTGCTTGTTATGACCGTGAATCCGGGATTTGCCGGACAGAAGGCAATTCCCCAGGCAATCCAGAAAATAGAGGATTGCAGGAATTATTTGGATGCGGAAGGATATTCTAATATTGAAATTGCAGTGGACGGCAATGTCAGTTATGAACTGGCAGGCGAAATGTCGGAGAAATACGCAGATATCTTTGTAGCGGGAACCTCAAGCTTTTTGAACGGATTAGATGGAATACAGGAGGGCATCCGTAAAATGAGAGATATTATTGGATAGAATGTTCCATTCAACGGAGGAAACGGAAAATGCCTAAGGAGTTTACGATTAATGATATTGCAAGGGAAGCGGGCGTTTCAAAGGCGACAGTGTCGCGGGTGTTGAATGAATCAGCTTCCGTTAAGCCGGAGACAAAAGAGCGGATCCTGAATATTATGAAGGAGCGGAATTTCTCCCCGTCAGCAGCAGCGCGAGATTTATCAAGGCAGCAATCCAATACCATTGGTGTGATTGTGCCGGAAGTTGACAATCCCTTTTTCGGGGAGATACTCAGAGGTATTACCGAGATTGCGGACCAGAACAACTATATGCTTGTATGCTGTAATTCAGATGATAGTGCGGAGAAGGATAAAAAAGCACTTTTGATGCTGAAAGAGCATAGAGTGAGGGGGCTGATTTACACTCCGGCAGTTGATTATACAACGAAGGAACAGCAGATAACCATTAATAAGCTTTTGAAAGATTTGAACGCACCTATTGTCATTATGGACCGTCCAACGGACAGTTTGGAGCAATATGACGGAGTATTCTTTGACGATGAGAAAGCCATGTATGAAGCGACAAAAGCGTTAATACAGGCGGGCCATACGAAAATAGGACTTTTGAATGCGACAATGGACAGAGTACTGGCAAGGGGCCGTTATAAGGGCTATGAGCGGGCAATGAATGAAGCCGGAATCCTTATGGAAAGACGGTATATATTTGAAGGCGATTACCGGATGACAAAAGCATATCACTTTTCGAAAAAGCTGCTTTCTATGGAGGACAGGCCCACGGCAGTGCTGGCTTGCAATAACAGAACCAGTCTTGGCTTTTTGAAGGCATTGTATGAGAGAGGCGAGCGTTTATCTAAGGATATCGCCTGTATAGGACTGGACAGGATAGAAGCGTTTGAGATTATAAATAATAAATTTAACTATATTGAAAGGGATGCCAATCAAATGGGGCGCCATGCAATCCGGCTGCTGAATGACAGAATCGCATGTCCGCAGAAACCGCTGGAACAGGTCGTTCTGACACCGGTTCTTAAGATTCATAATTTATAGGCTGGGTTCTGGAGGCGTCAGAAAAGTAATTAGATTGTAACGGTTCTGAACAGATACATTAGAATTTCATATAACAGAATGATATAGGAGGCTATTTATGGAAAAACCTAAGATATTAGTAGTGGGCAGTATGAATATGGATCTTTTTGTGGAAGGAGCAAATACAATTCCTAAATTTGGAGAATCTATTTTGTGTGGAAACTATGGCTATGCCACAGGAGGAAAAGGTTCCAATCAGGCGATTGCAGCGGCTTTGCAGGGAGCAGACGTAACAATGGTGGGACGTCTGGGAGATGATACAAATGGGGAGTCTCTTAGAAAAGAGCTGAAAAAAGCCGGGGTGCATACAGAGTATATTGTAACGGATCCCGACAGGCAGACAGGCCTTGCCCTGATGCTGCTTCACGAGGATGGACGATATGTTTCCTATGTGGCCCTGGGGGCAAACGGAGGCATCTGCGGAGCGGATGTTAAGGCAGCGCTGGACGCCTGCCAGTTTGACATGGTAATTATGCAGTTGGAAATGCCCCTGGAAACGGTGTACCAGACATATGAGCTGGCGAAGGAAAGAAAAATCCCGGTATTTCTGGATGCAGGGCCTGCAATGAATATTCCCCTGAAACGCTTGGAAGGGCTTTTTATTCTCTCACCAAATGAAGCCGAGACAGAAGCTCTGACAGGGATTAACCCTGATACAGAAGAGAAGGCAATTCAGGCGGCAAAGATGTTATATGAAGAAGCAAAGCCGGAATATGTCATTTTAAAGCTAGGTTCCAGGGGAGCGATGCTTTATGATGGAAATAACACAGAACTGATTCCATGCTTTAAGGTGAAAGCAGTGGATTCAACCGCCGCAGGTGATACGTTTGGAGCAGCACTTGCAATCCGCCTTTGCAAAGGAGATGACATGCGGGATGCAATCCGGTTCGCACATGCGGCAGCAGGAATCTGTGTTTCCAGAATGGGAGCCCAGGTGTCAATTCCCAGGGAGGAAGAAGTGGCAGAATTTCTATCACAATCCATCCAGGTAAATTCATAATGATACATCAGGGAAAGCCAAACTTATAAATGAACTGTAACGGACTTTTAAAGAAGGAGACAGATATGAAATTACAATTAGCACTGGATGACTTAACTTTAGAGAAAGCACTTGAATTGACAGAAAAGGTGCAGGATTACATTGACATCATTGAAATCGGAACTCCCTTTGTATACCAGGAGGGAATGCGTGCGGTGGAAGCATTCAGAGAACGTTTTCCCAAAAAGGAGATACTGGCAGATATGAAAATCATGGATGCCGGTTATTATGAGGCAGAAGAGGCTCTGCAAGTGGGGGCAGATTATGTAACGGTTCTGGGAGTGACGGACAACCTGACAATAAAGGGCTGTATTGAAGCAGCAGAAAAATACGGAAAAGAGATTGTTGTAGACATGATTTGTGTGCCTGATTTGCCGAAACGTATCCATGAGCTGGAAGATTTAGGGGCTCATGGTCTGGCGGTGCATGTAGGTACCGACCAGCAGGCGGCAGGACGCAAGCCGATAGACGACCTGCGGGTGATGGCAGAACATTGTAAAAAAGCTAAGATTTCAGTGGCAGGCGGAATCAGTGCGGATACAACAGCAGAATATGCCGCTTTGAAACCGGAAGTGCTGATTGTGGGAAGCGGAATCACGCATGCAGAGAATCCGGCGGAGGCAGCCAAAGCAATAAAAGACAGCATGATTTCAGCAGAAGAACAGTTGTAAGGTTGGAGAACAAAGGGAGGCGGACTCCAAATGTCCGCTTTTGAAAGGAGAATAGGCAGAATGGCGGAAGCAATCATATTAAAAAAAATATTAGAAGAATTGACAGAGAATGCGAAACAGATTCGTCAGGAGGAGCTGGAGCAGTTTGCAGATAACATACAAGCCGCAAAACGTATTTTTGTAGCTGGAGCAGGCCGTTCCGGGTTTGTAGCAAGAGCATTTTCTAACCGGCTGATGCATCTGGGCCTGACCGTTTATTTTGTGGGCGAGCCGACGACTCCTTCCATACAAGAAGGGGATTTGCTGATTATTGCGTCTGGTTCCGGCGAAACCGGCAGCTTGAAAGTTATGGCGGAGAAGGCAAAAAAACAACAGGCTGCGGTGGCTGCTATTACAATATTCCCCGAAGCGTCAATCGGAAGTATGGCAGATGCAGTGATACAGGTTCCGGGAGTGACGCCCAAGAGTGAACTGGAAAATAAAGTGATATCCATACAGCCTATGGGAAATGTCTTTGAGCAGACTGCCTGGCTGATCTTCGATAATATTGTTATGATACTCATGGAAAGACTGGGAAAGACGGAAGAAGAAATGTTCAAGTTACATGCAAATCTTGAGTAAATCGGATAGTTCAATTAGAGAAAGGAGATGATGTCAAATTGGAAATCAAAAGGTTTGGTGTAAAGCAGAGAATGAGTGCAGTCAATGAACATAATGGTGTACTGTATTTTGCCGGCAAAGTGGCGCCTGATACGAGCGTTTCGGCGGCAGAGCAAACGAAGCTGATTCTTGATGCATTGGAAAGGCTTCTAAATGAGCATGGGTCGGATAAAAATCATGTTTTATCCGCGTTAATTCATTTGCATGATTTTTCGGATTTTGATGCCATGAACTCGGTTTGGGATGAATGGATTGACAATGGTAATGCCCCTGCAAGAACATGCGTTGGCGGGGTAATGATGGATGGGAATCCACTTGTTGAAATTACGATCACAGCGGCTAAAAAGTAGAAGAATCCAATTTCTTTAACGCCGCTGAACTTCTGTAATGAGCCGGCTAACTACATAAATAAAGTTCACAATACTAGCGTGGAGAACAGAGAGATAGTTTATTTCTATAAGTGGAGTTTTTTATAGAAATTATCGATAGGACAATTAGAAATATACCTGTTATTATTAATAATAGAAATAAAATAGCAGGAGGAAGAAATGAATATTAAACAAGAGATTAGTCTTAAAAAGGTACAGACAGATGCGGAGGAAAATTTTAGAGAGGGTTATTTTTGCTGTGAAGCACTGATGGCTGCCATTAGAGATAATTTTGATCTGGATGTTCCTGAGGAAGTGGTTGCCATGGCTTCTGGAATGGCAGTTGGAGCGGGGCGTTCCGGGTGCATGTGCGGAGCTTTGAATGGGGGGATTCTTGCTTTGGGAATGTTTTTTGGAAGAACTGAAAAGACAGGACCTCAAGATCCAAAAGTTGTGAAGTGTATGGCGCTTACGAACGAGCTGCATGACTGGTTTAAGAAGGCAAGCGAAAAAAATAGTGTCTGTTGCCGGGTACTGACAAAGGAATTCGACATGAGCAAGGGCGAACATAAAGAACAGTGTATTCATTTTACCGGGCTTTGTGCATGGAAAGTGGCAGATATTATCGTTCGAGAACTGGGACTTGCTAATTTGGATGAAAAGACAGCGTAGGGCGGGGGCAGAGGAAATGAGAGACATAATTAAAAAAATACCGATCCCCCTTTCCGGTGTAATGCTCGGTACGGCAGCTCTTGGAAATCTGCTGCAAAGCTATTCAGAAGGTATCCGCTATGTGTGCGGAATTGTGGCGGGAATTCTTCTGATTTTGCTTCTCCTGAAACTGATTCTGTTTCCGGGAATGATAAAAGAAGATATGAACAATCCGATTATGGCAAGTGTATCCGGGACATTTCCTATGGCATTAATGCTGCTCAGTGTATATGTGAAACCATTTATTGGACAGGCAGCATTTTATATCTGGATTTTGGCAATTCTGCTTCACATTGTTTTAATTATTTATTTTACGGTGAAATTCATTTTTAAGTTACAGATGCCGAAAGTATTTGCCAGTTATTACATTGTGTATGTAGGAATAGTAGTCGCGTCTGTCACGGCCCCGGCTTATGAGAAATTTCAGATTGGAACGGCGGCGTTCTGGTTTGGTTTTATAGCGCTCATTGTACTTTTCATTTTAGTTACAATACGCTATGTCAAATATAAGGAAATTCCGGAACCGGCAAAGCCGCTGATCTGTATTTATGCCGCACCGGTGAGTCTTTGTGTTGCAGGATATGTACAGTCTGTAACGCCCAAGTCATACGGACTTCTGATGGGAATGTTTGCAGCATCCTGCGTTTTATACATATGGGTTCTAATAAAAGCAGCTGAATGTTTGAAACTACCCTTTTATCCGAGTTACGCATCCTTTACCTTTCCATTTGTAATCAGTGCTATTGCTTCAAAACAGACGATGGTATGCCTGATGAATATGGGACATCCGATGCCTGTATTGCAGTATGTAGTACTGTTTGAGACGGCAGCAGCAGTTATACTGGTAGTATATACACTTGTGCGGTTTGGGAAGTTTATTTTCCGGAAGGCGTAAATTTATGTTGATAGAGGGGTGCCTGATATTGCGAAAGTAAGTTATACATGCTATGCTGTAGACATAAAAGAACAACGGTTACGAGAGTGGAAACCTCTAAAACTAAGTAATTGCCTTATGGCAGCCGCCTATCCTGCATTTCAAGACAGGATAGGCATTTTTTGTTTTCGCTTATTCTGGTGGTAGTATGGCATCCCGCTGTGTTTGGTTCAGTTAACTGTTGCCACTTTATAAATTTTTGTATATTATTACATATAGAAAGACAATCACTATCAATAAATAGCGGGATTCTTACTTTGGGAATGTTTTTCGGACATTGATAGCATCATGATATTGTGATAAAATCTAATATAAATATAGGAAGGAGAACCTGTATGAAAAAAATCAGGATACCCGGCACCGAACTTGAATTATCTCCATTGGGAATGGGATGTGAAAATGCAGGTCTGAAGTGGGAAGGGAAGGATGCAGAGTATCTTTTTGATGCCTTTTTGGACATAGGAGGAAATGTCTATGATACGGCGCGGGTATATTCTGACTGGATTCCCCCGGAGACAGGAAGAAGTGAACGTGTTCTGGGAGAATGGATAGCCGCAGGCAAAAAGAGAGATCAGATGGTTTTGATTACAAAAGGCGGACATCCCGATATTACAGGTCTCAGGCCTGACATCCATAAGAGCCGCATGAGTGAAGAAGATATGCGCCATGATTTGGAATTATCCTTAAAAACCTTGCGGACAGATTATATTGATTTGTATTTTTATCATAGGGATGATAAAACAATACCAGTGGAGACGTTAATTGAAACAATGCAGCAGTTTGTGAAGGAAGGAAAAATTCGTTACTACGCCTGTTCCAACTGGTCTTCGGACAGAATAAGGGAGGCAGATACGTACTGCCGGAAACAGGGCTATCGGAGTTTTGTTGCAAACCAGGTACTTTATAACCTTGGCTCCCAGTTTATGAAGCCTCTGGCAGATGATACCCTTGCATACATGGATGAGGAAATGAAGGAATACCATAGGGGAAATCCGCCAAACCTGGCAATGCCATATATGGGAATCTGCAATGGATTCTTCCATAATTTTGTGGAAAAGGGAGCCCATGCAGTGGAGGAGTCCCCCTATTATACAGAAGGCAATATCAGGCTGGCAAATCAGGTGAAAATATTGATGGAAAAGTACAATGCTACGGTAATGCAGGTAGTTCTTGGATTTTTTACATGTCAGGACTTTCAGTGCCTTCCTCTGTATGGGCCCCGGAATGTAGAAAATTTGAAAGAAGCAATGAGAACATTTGATATACCATTTGAAAAAACAGATTACAAAGCAGAAGTATAGAGAGGAGAGAGAAGATGAAAATAGGTATTGGAAACGATCATTCAGCGTTAGAGATGAAAGCTGAAATTATTGAACTTTTGAAGGCAAGAGGTCATGAAGTTGTAGATTATGGGACCAATTGTACGGATAGCTGTGATTATCCCACGTACGGTGAGATTGTGGGACGAGCAGTTGTCAATCACGAAATTGATCAAGGAATTTTGATTTGCGGAACAGGGCTTGGCATTTCCCTGGCGGCAAATAAGGTAAAGGGTGTCCGGGCTGCAGTGTGCAGTGAACCATTTACGGCACACATGGCAAGAATGCACAATAACTGTAATGTACTGGCTTTCGGGGCCAGGGTAATTGGACCGGAGCTTGCCAAGATGATTGTTGAGGTGTGGCTGGATACAGATTTTGAAGAAGGCGGACGTCATCAAAGAAGAGTAGATATGATTGGTGAGATTGAAGATAGATGGGAGTAGAGATTCACGGCCGTGATAAGCTTGTGATAAAATAGAGAGGAATTGATTTATGGCAAAAACAATTCTTGAATGTGATACAGTTTCTTTGGATGAAGAAAATAGTGCGCTGGTGATTGTGGATCAGACGCAGCTCCCCGGCAGGATTAAGCAGCTTTGCCTGACAGAGATTGAAGAAATCTGGGAGGCAATTTACCTTCTGAAGGTCAGAGGGGCACCTGCAATTGGTGTCACCGCCGCAATCGGAGTATATTTGGCTGTAAAGAACATTGAAGCTGTCAATATGGCTGTGTTTTATAAAAGGTTCCAAAAGGCAAAGGCGTATTTAGCCACCTCACGCCCTACAGCCGTAAATCTCTTCTGGGCGCTGGACCGTATGGAAGGGGTAGTTGTAAAGCATATGGACTGTGAAATAAATACAGTAAAAGAATTACTTCGTCAGGAGGCTGTCAATATTCGTAATGAAGACATAGAGGTGTGCCGCAGAATCGGGGAGAATGCCCTTGAACTGGTTAAACCGGGATACGGGCTGCTGACCCACTGCAATGCCGGGCGGCTGGCCGCGGTAAAGTATGGAACAGCAACTGCCCCCATGTATTTAGGACATGAAAAAGGATATAAATTCCGTATTTATGTGGATGAGACCAGGCCGCTTCTGCAGGGAGCACGTCTGACCGCTTTCGAACTTCAGGAGGCGGGGATGGATGTAACGCTGATTTGTGATAATATGTCAGGCACAATTATGCAAAAAGACATGGTAGATGCAGTGTTTGTAGGATGTGACAGGGTTGCTGCAAATGGAGACACGGCAAATAAAATTGGAACATCTGTTGTGGCGGCAGTGGCAAAACATTACGGAGTTCCATTTTATGTGTGTGCGCCTACATCTACGATTGATATGTCATTGGCCGCAGGGAGTGAAATTCCTATAGAGGAACGCTCTCCTGAGGAAATTACAGAAATGTGGTATGAACAAAGAATGGCGCCAAAAGGGGTCAAAGTATATAATCCATGTTTTGATGTGACCAGTCATGAGCTGATTACAGGGATAGTAACGGAATATGGAATAATGCGGGCACCATATGAAGAATCGCTTAAAAAATTAAAAAATATATAAGAATGAAAAATGTGTTTCTTCTGTACTCCAAGTGTGTTAGAATATTAACATACAAAAAAGTTATACCTCTTGAACTGCTAATGTTCTGGAAGGTACGCTGTTTTTTACTTAAAATGTGGTGTTGGACGGTTTAGGAATACTTTTCTGAGATTACGTAGGGGGTGGAACGGTATGGAGGAACGCAGAAGAAAAATATTGCAGGAATTGGATGAGAGGGGAAAGGTTCGCGTAAATGAATTAAGTGCTGAGCTTGATTGCTCCGAAGTGACGATTAGAAATGACATTAAGTGTATGGAACGCGCAGGGCTTCTGGTCCGTACTCATGGCGGAGCTTTAAAAATAGAAGAAAACCCGCTGAAAAAGTATTCATCAGAAAGCGTTTACCGTAATACAGACAGAAAGAGATCGATTGCGGCATGTGCTTATGAGTTTATCGAAGACAGAGATACGATTATTATTGATGATGCATCTACCAGCTTTTATCTGGCATTGCATATTAAACAGCACCCTGGGAAGCGGATTGCTGTTGTGACGAATTCCCTAATGTCCGGCAATGAACTTGCAGGCTTGAAGCATGTTGAGCTCTATATGGTCGGAGGGCCGGTTGGCGGACATTTAGCCGCGACGATGGGGGATGAGGCCGTTACAGATATTTCCAGGTTCCATGTGGATAAAGCTTTCATTGGTGTACATAGTATTAACTTTGATGTGGGAATTACCTCCATAGCAACACCTCAGATGCAGGTGAAACAAGCAATTCTAAAAACAACGGATAAGGTATATGTGCTGGCTGACAGCAGCAAGTTCGGAGGAGGGTATTTGTCGGTGATATCCCCGCTCAAGGGAATTTATAAGATTATCACCGATAATCAGGTAAATAAGGAATATATCAGGCGGGCGGAGAAAGAACAGGTACCGTTGGTGATAGCATAGAAGTACACCTTATTGAACGTTAGCAGTCCAATAAGCAGGAAATGCTGCCGGATGGTCCGGCAGCATTTGGGGGATTATTTTCTATTCTTCAATTTCAGAAAGCAGGTCTTCCAACACTTCCTCTACAGATTTTGTTACGTAAGTAGAATAGTAGGATATTCCTGGCGCCGCATTGGACATTGCATAGCTGGTACCGGCAAGCTGAAGCATCTCCACGTCATTGTACTGATCCCCGAAAACCATACATTCCTCTGGTTTTACACCCAGGAGGTTTATCAGGCTTTCCAGTGCCGTTCCCTTATTAGATCCCGGAGCGAGGAAATCAATCCATGTATTTCCAGAGGTTACGGTTTTAATCTCACTGCCAAACATATCCTGCAGGTATTTGAGGTATTTATCTACGATGTGGGGCCCGTCTTCCATGCTGCATATGGCAATTTTCAGAATAGGCCCTTCTACTTTCGAAAGGTCTTCCACAATTTTTACGGTATTCTGCATAATATTTACAATATGATTGACAAATACCGGGTCATTATTTTCCAAAAAACAGGCATCTTCCTTTGACAACATAATTTCAAAATGCTTTTGGCGTTTAAGTTCTGTAATAATTTTGGCTGCAAGGTCATCCTGAATCGTGGCACGGGAAATGATTTTTCCCTTATGTATACAGAGAGCGCCGTTTTCTGCAATATAAGAGATTTCATCTTTAATCTCTTCGAACATTCTTCTTTGATTATCATACTGCCTTCCGCTGGCTGCTACAAAATATATGCCTTTTTGTGTAAGCTGATGAATCAGTTCAATGGCACGAGGCGTGGGTTTTTGTGCACTGCCCTGAAGAAGCGTGCCGTCCAGATCACTTGCTACTAATTTGATCATATAAACCTCCATGTTTGTATCTTATGTATATTTCGTATTACAAAATACCAGATAAGGTATACTAAATTGGATATTAGAAGTCCAATCAGTATATTCTAATATAAAGTTATACTTCTTATATATTACCTTAAAAACGAAGGATTGTATAGCCTTGTTCTTGGAATAATTGTGTGATACTATCCTATTGTAACAATGGTCCTGAAATTGCAGAGGGGAGAAACTGCCCTTTTGTAATGAGAATATGCCTTCTTGAACATTAGGAGTTCAAGAAGTATACCATATTGAATTTTAGCAGTTCAATAAGTATAGTTTAAAGAAAGCTGAGGGATAAAATGAATCAGTATGATGTAGTGATAATAGGTGCCGGGCCATCCGGTATATTTTGTGCATATGAGCTGAAGCGGCAGAAGCCGGATATGAAGGTGCTGATGATTGAGAAGGGCCGTTCTATCGAGGCAAGGCAATGTCCTAAGAGAAAGACAAGAACATGTGTAGGATGTCAGCCCTGTTCTATTACAACAGGATTTGCAGGGGCAGGAGCCTTTTCAGATGGTAAATTGTCCTTGTCACCCGATGTAGGAGGAACTCTTCCGGAAATTCTTGGATATGAGAAAGCCACGGAATTGATCAATGAGGCTGACAGTATCTATTTACAGTTTGGTGCGGATGATAAAGTGTATGGTGTAGAAGACCAGCAGGCAATTACCGACATACGTACAAAGGCAATACAGGCAAACTTAAAGTTGATTGAATGTCCAATCCGGCATCTGGGAACCGAGGAGGGCTATAAAATTTATACCCGCCTGCAGCATCATCTTTTGGATGCTGGTGTAGAAATTATGTTTAAAACTATGGTGACGGATATTTTGATTGAGGATGGAGTTGCCAAAGGGGTCGTAACAGACAAAGGCGAGACTTATTATGCGCCGGAAATTGTGTCCGGAGTAGGACGGGAAGGCTCGGAATGGTTTTCACATGTGTGTCAGGGGCATAACATTGAGACGAAAAACGGCACAGTGGATGTGGGTGTCCGTGTGGAAGTCCGGGACGAAATCATGAAAGAGCTGAATGACAAGCTGTATGAAGCGAAACTGGTATACTACACACCGACTTTCGATGATAAGGTGAGAGTATTCTGCACCAACCCATCGGGTGAGGTGGCCACGGAATACTATGAAAATGGACTGGCAGTTGTGAACGGTCATGCATACAAGTCAAAAGAAATGAAGACGAATAATACGAACTTTGCCCTTTTGGTGTCAAAGAACTTTACGGAGCCATTTAAATCTCCGATTGAATATGGAAAACAAATTGCCCAGCTGGGAAATATGCTGAGCGGAGGAAGGATTCTGCTGCAGAGATACGGAGATTTCCGAAGAGGCAGAAGAACTACGGAGGAGAGGCTGGTCCGCAATAATATTACACCGACGCTGAAAGATGCAGTGCCGGGAGATTTATCACTTGTATTTCCTCACCGGATTATGGTAGCTATTGATGAAATGATCAAGGCTCTGGATAAGGTTACTCCGGGTATTGCCAGTGACGAAACACTTTTATACGGAGTAGAAGTTAAGTTTTATTCTAATAAGGTTCTTGTAGATGAAAAGTTTGAGACAAATATAAAAGGACTGCGTGCTATGGGTGACGGCGCATCCATTACAAGAGGACTGCAGCAGGCATCAGCCAACGGATTATGCGTGGCAAGGGCGATCTTGGAAAAAGAGCAGTAAGCAATTGGTTATAGTTCAGCTATAAGCTCGATTTAGCCTTGCTGCATCTGGCTTAGGCGGAGCGCCAAATAAAATTCACAGCGAGGTATGCAAAAGAAAGTTTGCTTTCGTAAGCATACCTCGTTGTAAGTTTTTATGTCCAAATTGTAAAAAAAAGTTGTATCTTGCGATAAATACAAATATAATGTTAATGGATGCTGCCTGAGTGGGAGCAGCAGAAAACAAGCAAAATGATAAGAGGAAAATTATATGGGCAAATATTTTGGAACAGATGGATTTAGAGGAGAAGCAAATGTAGTTCTGACTGTGGAGCATGCTTTTAAAGTAGGACGTTACCTGGGATGGTATTTTGGGCGTGAACATAAGGCAAGAGTTGTCATTGGAAAGGATACAAGAAGAAGCAGCTATATGTATGAGTATGCGTTGGCATCAGGTCTGACGGCATCCGGCGCAGATGCATATCTGCTCCACGTAACGACAACCCCCAGTGTATCCTATGTTGTACGCACGGAAGATTTTGACTGTGGAATTATGATTTCCGCAAGTCACAATCCATTTTATGATAATGGCATAAAGCTCATCAATGGGCAAGGACATAAGATGGAAGCAGATGTGGAAGAGGAGATTGAAGCATATATTGACGGGAAAATCCCGGAACTTCCTCTGGCAACAAAAGAAGATATCGGACGTACTATTGACTATGCTGCTGGAAGAAACCGGTATATCGGACATTTGATTTCTCTTGCAACCCGCTCTTTCAAAGATATGAAGATTGGGCTTGACTGCTCCAACGGAAGTGCTTTCAGTATTGCCAAGAGCGTTTATGATGCCTTGGGAGCGAAGACCTATGTGATAAACAATGAACCGGATGGAGTCAATATTAATACAAATTGCGGTTCTACTCATATAGAAGTGCTGCAGCAGTATGTAAAAGAGAAAAACCTGGATGTAGGATTTGCTTTTGACGGTGATGCAGACCGGTGTATTGCAGTGGACGGAAATGGGAATGTAGTAGACGGAGACCTGATTCTCTATGTCTGTGGAAAATACCTTATGGAGCAGGGACGTCTGGAGGGAAATACAATTGTTACTACCATTATGTCAAACCTTGGACTTTACAAAGCCTGTGATAAAGCCGGAATAAATTATGAGCAGACTGCTGTAGGTGATAAATATGTATATGAGAACATGCAGCAAAATGGGTATACCCTTGGCGGCGAGCAGTCCGGGCATATTATTTTCAGCAAACATGCAAGAACCGGTGATGGTATCCTGACTTCTCTGATGTTGATGGAGGTTATCATGGAGAAGAAACAGACACTGGCGAAGTTGTGTGAAGAAGTAAAAATATATCCGCAGCTTTTGAAAAATGTCCGTGTAACCGATAAGAAGACTGCAAGAGAAAACCCGGCAGTACAAAAATCAGTGGAAGAGGTGGCAGCAGCCCTGGGAAGCGATGGGAGAATTTTGGTCCGGGAAAGCGGCACAGAACCGGTTATCCGTGTTATGGTGGAAGCATCTACTGATGAAATTTGTGAGAAATATGTAGGCCAGGTTGTAAAAGTGCTGGAAGCTGAAAAACTGGTAGACGGAATGTAATAGTAAATTGCTGGAATTTTAGCAAGATTATAGGGGCTGATACAAGTCAGACAGACGGTCTGGTTTATATCAGCCCTTTCTATAGATTTACTTATTTATTGATATTTGTCGGTACAGATTAGTTTCTGTTTTATAATATCAGAATAGATTTCACTTCCATCTTCTTTTGTATCTATCACGTGTATCACGTCAGAGTATATGATTTCCTCTTTACTCTCTGCCAAAAGGCTGTCCAGTATATTTTCCTTCCTAAGAATTTTTTCCTCATTAAAATATACATTCGGGTCACTTTGAAATAGTGCAGCGTAGAAGATATTAGATTCTATAATATCCTGGAAAAAATGACTTCCGCAGGACAATTCCGGCATCAGTCCCAGATTTTCATAAGAAACTTCACATATTACATCCATGTTGCAGAGATCTGTAAAACGGACCGGTACGCCAAGAGCGGCGGTGGTGGTGCCCCAACGCCCGGGTCCAATCAGAATGGCGTGTTTGTTTTTTAATATCCGGTTTAGTGTACCTATTTGGTTGGCAATGGCATACTTTTGTTGTTCATTCAATTCCAGATAAGGCCCTATCTTTACAAAAATAATATAATGCACCGGAAGTCTTACATTTCCGCCCATAAAGTTTCCGGTGGAGGTAAAATAGCACTGGGACTTGTCCAGCTTTTCCGGGAGTTCGATGGTTTTGCCCAGACCTCTTGTCTGCAAAGGGCGGCATTGAAGGAGATTGACGCGGTAGTCCTCCTGTTTATTAAAATTACAGGTGAATTCAATATCCACCGGATAATCATAAATACCAGACAAAACAGTTAAAATATGATCCATTGTCTTTGCAAAGTCCGTGTGGCGAAGCAGGCGGGCGAAGTTAGCAATGTCCGGAATTTTGCGGCCCCGCTGGCCTGTCTCTCTGAAATAACGGGCAAGCTCCGAATCCGGTTCCAGAAAAAGCCGGGTGTTCGTTTTCAAAGGAAGCCCGGCGGCCTCTTCCAGAGGGATGGTCTGGAATTTATTTTCCTCCAGATTAATGACATCTACATAATGTTGCGAGAACTTTCTCTCGTCCCCATAAGCAAGCAGCGGAGGACGTTCCGGCTTATCGAGAGTGACAATACGCGGATAATCTGTGTTCACTCTGTCCACAGCACGGGTACCCATACCGAATACAAGACGCAGCATCCCTTTGGAGGGGTCTGTAGTTTTGTCCCAGACAAACAGGTTTGAAGAATTTCCTACTCCTGCGCAGTGAGGGAAAAAATAGTTTCCGTGATAATCTCCGGAGACTCTCTGCACCAGCAGAGCCATCTGTTCATCCTTCTGGGCAAGCCCCCGGTTCTGCCGGTACTCCAGAGCTTCCCGGCTCATGGTACTGGCATATACTTTGCGGACAGCTTCCATAAAAACATGATAACGCTCTTCCGGGGTTCCCTGATTAGGGCAGAAAACGCTGTCATATTTTCCAGCAAAAGCATTCCCGAAGTTATCCTCCAACAGAGAGCTTGAGCGGACAATAATAGGGGATTGTCCAAAGTATTCCAGCATGACCATAATCTGTTCTTTAATGCTGGTTGGAAAGTGCCCGCTCAGTAATTTTTCGCGGAGCTTGGGGGCAGCCGAGAAATATTCTTCCTCTGTTTTTTGCTTCATGCGGAGACGCCAGCAGCCGTTCTGTACGATGTAAGTATAGAAGACATCGGAGCCTATATAGTAGGAGTCGTGCATTTCCAGATGCTCCGTACAGATACCGGGGCTTTGTGTTTCCAGTATTTTCCGCGCAAGGAGCATACCGACTGATTTTCCTCCTATATATCCGGTTCCGATTTCCCGGGATTCAATCTGTATCAGGTCATTCAAAGTGAAATATTCCCGGCTCAGGGAAGTAATCCGTGATCTCTTCCCAATCAACAAGTTCAGGAGGTTTTCCTTAATATATGCCTGCTCTGAGACAGGCGCGTTCAAATAAGGCTTTGCTTCCTCAAAGCTGATATCCCAATAGTCCAGCTTTTTCGTCTGGATCTGCAGCCTGGAAAATAGTTCGGCGGTACTGGTACTGTCAGTAATGCATTCTGCCGTACCCTTCGTCAGCAAATGGGGCAGAAACATAACTGGAGAATAACGCTCCCATACTTTTAATGGGTGCAGATAATATTGCTGGTCAATTGTATATAGGTTCAGAAGAAGCTGTGTAACTTCCCGTATCCGTGCAACTGTATCCTGGGCATGGGCATTTCTGTAAAGCCCAAAATATGCAATTGTATCCAGCTCGAACAGATAAGGGCATGTAACCTGAAAAAAGTTCCCTGTCATCAGATCGGAGCACCAATACTGCAGGAGTTCACTGAGACAGTCAAACACATAAAAGGCATACCGCCCCTCAGTTGTAATAATCTGATGGACTGTACTGGTAAATGATTCGAAACCCATACTTGCATCAATCGGGTATACCTGAAAGTCAGCACCTGCATTTTTGAGGGCGGACTCATCAAGCAGCCGCGGATGGCTTCCAAAGTGTATATATAGAAGCCGCCTTCCCTCACTTACAGCCTGACGTGCGAACTCGTCCACCGCGAAAGAATAAGCCTCTAAAGAGTCTACCTGCCAGACTACATTATCACCAAGCCGGAGAAAGTCGATGACAGTATCTGCGCCCTGCAATCCTGTACTTACACGTTCTATACTTTTCATAGTACCCCCATTTCACTCACAAACAACTGGTATTGGTATCAGTTTATCATAAATGGAGAAAAAAGGGGTACTGTTTTGTCGTATCAGAAATAAAATATTGAATTACTGGCTGACAATAATCGTGGGATATCCGGCATTTTTCAGGCGCCGTTCCATTTCAGTGGCATCTTCCAGTGTGCTGAAGTTACCTACCTGTACCCGGAAGAATCCATCAGAATCTATGATTGCTGCGGGGAAATCCTGTTCCAGTAATTCATTTAAAAGGCGGTTTGCATAAGTTGGGTTACGGAATGCACCGACCTGGATTCTGTATCCAGGATTCTCTACGGGGTTATTCATATCCAAGGTTTCAAAAATGCCATCCGCAATTGCCTGGGCAATTTCATTAAAGTGTTCGTCAAATATCCGATTATCTTCATTTGAGTTAACAAATCCTACTTCCACCATTACCGCAGGCATCTGGGTGCGGCGAAGGACAACAAGATTCGGGCGGGCTGTCACGCCCAGGTTTTTAAACCCTACAGCCTCCAGGTGCTTATTGATATTCTCCGCCAGTTCAAGTTTGATTCCATCTTTGCTATAAACAAGGGATTCCACTCCTGATACTACATTATCAGTGGGAAATGAATTACGATGTAAAGAGATGAAAAAATCTGCTCCTGCATTGTTGGCTTTCATAGCTTTCTCGTAAGGGGATTCGTAGACATCCGTAGTTCTTGTGTATTCCACGTCTATGCCATCATTTTCGAGGATTTCACCGAGTGCTAACGCGAGGCGCATATTATCAACTTTTTCCTGGCGTCCATTGTGTACTGCTCCCGGGTCACGGCCGCCGTGTCCTGGATCTAGCATGATTAAATAAGGCATAAGTAAAGCGTCCTTTCACATTGTTCTATTTTATAATATGTGAAAGTGCGGAAGAGGTTACCTTATTCATTATTTTATATTGCTTTGTCTGTTGTTCGTATTATAATGTTTATCAGGGAAGCTATAAAATTGGCTGTACAAAAACAGGTATGTGAAAGGAGTTTATAACATGAAATTAATTGTAGTAGGTCCCAGAGGAAAAATGGGGAAATTAATTACGCAGATTGCCGCGAGTAGGGATGATATAGAATTAGTTGCAGGTGTGGCACCGAAAGGGAGGGATTATATCGGAAAAGACCTTGGACAGGCAGCAATGACTGGATCTGATCTTGGAGTCCCCGTGGTGGATGATCTTAGTTCTGTGATTGATGACTGTGATGTTATTATTGATTTCTCAACAAAAGAAATGGCAATGGAGGTTCTTGCACTTGCTCTCGAACATAAAAAGGCCCTTGTATGCGGAACGACTGGATTTACTCCTGACGAAATGCAGAGATTCAGAGATGCAGGGAAGGAAATTCCCATGCTTTATGCAGCTAATACCTCTAAGCTGGTGAATGTCATAAACAAACTACTGGAAGTTGCAGCTGCGGTTATCGGTGAGGAGGCAGATATCGAAATTCTGGAAATGCATGACCAGTGGAAGAAGGATGCTCCCAGCGGTACATCCAAAGAAATGGGAGAGATCATGGCTCATGCTATGGGAAAAGAGCTGGCTGATGTTGCAGTCTACGGACGGCAGGGCGTTTCACCGAGGGAAAAGGGAACCATCGGATATCACTCTCTCAGGGCAGGAAATATTCCAAGCAGCCATACAGTTTATTTCGGATTTATGGGGGAACGTATGGAAATTACCCATCATTCCTACAACTGGGAATGTTTTGCCCGCGGGGCCTGTGATTGTGCAGTATTCCTGGCAGGAAAAGAAGCCGGATTTTATACGATTAAGGATGTTCTTCACCTTTAAACCGCCTATCGTAAAAACTGCCGCTGTGAAGCATAAGCTTACTTCACGGCGGCGGCTTTAAAATAACTCTTTAATTTGCAATTCTATTCTTCATCAGAATCTGTATCGTCGGATTTCTCATCCTCCTCTGTATCCGTCTGCATGTCTTCCGGCAGGTATACATGGACGCTTTCAATCCGGTTCTTATCTAAAGCTTCAACAACCAGCGTAATTCCATTTTCCGTTATAACCTGATCACCCACTTCGGGAAGTCTATCCAGATATTCAATAATGAGCCCTCCCAGGGAATCATAATCTGCAGACTCCAGCTCCAGTTCCAGGTCCAGATCCAACCGGTCATTTACATCATCAAGGCTCATGGAGCCCTCTACAATATATTCGTTTTCGCCAAGTTGTTTTACGAACTCTTCTTCATGGTCATCATATTCATCACGAATTTCACCGACAATTTCTTCCAGTATATCCTCTAAGGTAATCAAACCGGCAGTTTCGCCATATTCATCAAGCACGATTGCAATGTTAAATGAAGCATTTCTCATCTCAACGAGAAGTTCTGAGATGTTTTTGTATTCATAAGTAAAATAAGCATCGCGGAGTATATCGCGTACACTGAAATTCTTTTTGTTTTCAAATAACAGCAGGTCTTTCATATTGATGGTACCAATCACATTATCTGTGGTATCCTCGTATACAGGAAGACGCGTGAACTTATCCTCTTTGAAAATATTAATCAGTTCTGTATAGGTACTGTTTACATCTGCAAATGATACATGTACACGGGGAACCATAACATCTTTGGCACGTACATCTCCCAGGTCGAATACATTGTAAATCATTTCCTTTTCTTCGGATTCAAGGAGCCCGTCCTCATGGCTTACATCTACGATAGTACGCAGTTCATCCTCAGTCATGGTACTATTTTTCGCATTTGGGTCAATCCGGAATAAGAATAAAATGCCCCGTGAAAAAATATTAATGATAAAAATAAGAGGTGTCATTAATACCATGAAGGCTTTTATCAGGTGTATATAGGACAGAGAAAACTTTTCCGAATTTATTGCAGCTATATTTTTAGGAGTAATCTCGCTAAATACAAGAATTACAATCGTTAAAACAGCAGCAGCAGCGCTAACCATGTAACCGCCGAAACCGTAGGCCAGTATGGCTGTGAGAAAAGCGGCGGAAATATTTACAATGTTGTTACCGATTAAGATTGCGGTCAGCATTTTCTGGGAATGGTTTTCGGTTACATCTAACACTATCTTAGCCTTCTTGTTCCCATCATCTGCAAGGGAACGCATACGGGTTTTATTTACAGCAGTAAGTGCCGTCTCCGCGGACGAAAAAAATGCAGACAGTATTAATAATACGATTAATATGACAAAATGCATGGCGTCACTCGAGTCCAATTGTCTGTTCACTCCTTCATTATCTTTATTCATGTTTGCTTAAAGCATGTGTACGCAATAAATATACATCATTTAGGCTGTTTTTGCAAGCATGAGGTACCGGTAGGCCGCCAAAAGCAGTTGAATTTGATTCTGGTTTGTTGTATGATTGGAAAAAGAATAGTTCAAAAGAAATGGAGAACGTCTATGGCTTTATATGAAGAGTTATGTGATTTACTGGGAGAAGACAAGGTACTTATAGATGAACCAATGAGCAGGCATACCACATTCAGGGTGGGAGGACCTGCTGATTATTTTGTAATACCTGAAGGCCCGGAAGAAATAAAAGAAGTGATTACCCTTTTAAAGCGTGAGGATATTCCATATTATATCCTTGGGAATGGAAGCAATCTGCTGGTGGGAGATAAAGGGTACAGAGGTGTCATCATACAAATGTATAAAAATCTGAACCGGATAGATACGAAAGGGAACCAGATTTATGCTCAGGCAGGTGCGCTGCTTTCAAAAATTGCAGCAGAAGCACAGGCTCAAAGTCTGACAGGATTTGAATTTGCCTCTGGTATACCAGGGACTATGGGCGGAGCAGTGATGATGAATGCAGGGGCTTACGGCGGAGAAATGAGCCATGTGCTGGTAAACGCCACAATTTTAACCCAGGAGGGTGTTATAAAGACATTAACTTTGGATGAACTGGAGTTGGGATACAGGACCAGCATTATTGCAAGGAATGGTTATGTAGTCCTTGAGGCTGTGATTAGCCTGGAGCCGGGAAATCCGGAAGAAATTCATGCCCGCATGGAGGAATTAAAAGAAAAGCGTGTAACGAAGCAGCCGCTGGAGTATGCAAGTGCAGGAAGTACTTTTAAGCGGCCGGAAGGTTATTTTGCCGGAAAGCTGATTGAAGATGCGGGGCTTAGAGGTTTCCGGGTGGGAAATGCACAAGTTTCAGCTAAGCACTGTGGGTTTGTGATTAACCGTGGAGGCGCTACAGCCGCGGAAATCGTTGCTTTAATGGATTATGTTGCAGATAAGGTGGAAGCCGTGTCGGGTGTAAGATTGAAGCCGGAAGTGAAGCGGATAGGAGAATTTTGACATGAAATTTGTAATTGTTACCGGTATGTCAGGGGCCGGGAAATCGACTGCCTTGAAAATGTTGGAGGATAAGGGATACTTCTGTGTGGATAATCTTCCCATACCTCTGATGACCAAGTTTGCAGAGATGTTTTCCGCTCCCGATACAGAGGTTGACAAGGTTGCCCTGGGTATAGATATCCGGGGCGGTCAGGCTTTTAAGGGCCTGGAAGAGAAGCTTAGGCAAATTGATGGTATGGGAATACAGTATAAGATTCTTTTTCTGGATGCCGGAGATGATGTACTTGTAAAGAGGTACAAGGAGACAAGACGCCAGCACCCTTTGGGTGGTTCAGGACGCGTCGATGTGGGAATTGCAAAGGAGAGAGAGAAGATTGCGTTCTTAAAAATGCGGGCCACGTATATACTTGATACAAGTAAAATGCTGACAAGAGAACTGCGGCAGACGCTTGAAAAAATTTTTATGGAAGGAAAGAATTTTAAAAACCTGTATATAACAGTGATGTCCTTTGGTTTTAAGTATGGGATTCCTCAAGATGCCGACTTGGTATTTGATGTCCGCTTTTTGCCCAATCCATATTATATTGAAGAACTGCGCCCTAAAACTGGAAATGATTCCCAGGTGCGGGACTATGTGATGGACAATGATAAGGCCAGGGAATTTTTGGATAAGCTGACAGAGATGATGGATTTTTTAATTCCAAATTACATTCTGGAAGGGAAGAATCAACTGGTGGTGGCAGTCGGATGTACTGGCGGCAGGCATCGTTCGGTAACTCTTTCAAATGCCTTATACCAGTTTTTGGAATCAAAGGAGAATTATGGGGTGCGTATCGAACACCGTGATATTGGGAAGGATGTAATAACGAAGGCGGAATAGGAGAGAGAGATGTCATTTTCAGGAAATGTAAAAGAAGAACTTTCAAGGCAATGGAACACTGCAAGGCATTGCCAGATTGCGGAACTGGCAGCTTTAATCAGCATATGCGGTTCTATTGTTATTGACAGCTACGGGCATTACAGTGTGAAGATTCATTCAGAAAATCTCGCTGTTGCAAGAAAATGCTTTACATTAATAGGAAAAACATTTAATATAGAAGCTGATATCTCTATCCGGAGAAATATTTTGAAGCAAAGTGTTTCTTATGCTGTGGTTGTGAAGCAGCATGATAATGCGCTTCGTATCCTTCAGGCAGCAAAGCTGATAGACGAGTACAAGGCTGGATTCGAAGAGGTTCATATTGTGAATCCGTTGGTGGTACAGCAGACCTGCTGCAGACGTTCCTTTATCAGAGGCACTTTTCTTGCCGCGGGCTCAATGAGTGATCCAAACAAGTCATATCATTTTGAGATTGTCTGTGCTTCTGAAAAGATGGCACACCAGATTCAGGAATTAATATGCGGGTTTTCTATGGATGCCAAGATTGTCCAAAGGAAAAAGTCATATGTTGTATACCTGAAAGAAGGCTCCCAGATAGTAGATATTCTGAATATTATGGAGGCGCATGTTTCACTGATGGAATTGGAGAATGTCAGAATTCTGAAAGAAATGCGCAATACCGTAAATCGCAAGGTAAATTGTGAGACTGCCAATATCAACAAAACAGTATCTGCCGCTGTGAAACAAGTGGAGGATATTACATATCTGAGAGATACAATAGGTTTTGAAAGATTGTCCGGAGGTTTGGAGGAAGTAGCGCTTGCCCGCCTTTCCCATCCTGATGCGACACTAAAAGAGTTAGGGGAACTCTTATCACCGCCCGTTGGAAAGTCTGGAGTGAACCACAGGCTTCGCAAACTGAGCGAAATGGCAGAAAAGGCAAGGCAAAAGCAAGGAGGATTATTATGATTGAAACACCGGTTGTTGTAAAACATGACAAGGGACTTGACGGAAGACCAATCGCATTGTTAGTACAGGAGGCAAGCCAGTACGCAAGTACAGTATTTATCCAGGTAGATGGAAAGAGAATCAATGCAAAGAGTATTATGGGAATGATGAGTCTGAGCCTTTCAGAAGGCGAGAGGCTTACAGTAGTAACAGACGGCGAAGACGAGCAGAAAGCCGCGGAAGGAATCAAGACCTTCTTTACCAAAGGACAGTAGATGGCAGGCTTAAAAATACCTTATTGGGCATTAGCAGTTCAATAAGTATATTTCCTTGAACAACAGCAGTTCAAGAAGTATACCTCATTGAACATTGGTAGTTCAATGAGCATAGAATAGAGAAGTGGATGAAAAGAGGTTGTGCTTTTGCGCGGCCTCTTTTATAATGGTATAAATATAACATTAACATTACAACAGCGGGGAAGATTCAGGGTATCCGCTTTGACATACTGGAGGTATCAGAATTTATGAAAAAAATGCTGTTTATTTACAATCCAAATGCAGGGACAGGCCTCTTAAAGCCTAAACTTTCTGATGTACTGGACATTTTTGTAAAGGGGGGGTATGAGGTGACTGTATACCCTACCCAGCGTTATCATGATGCATATGCCAAAACAGCTTCTTACAGAGAAGATTATGACGTAGTGGTCTGCAGCGGAGGTGACGGGACTCTGGATGAGGTAGTAACGGGAATGCTGACGCGGGAGACGCAGGTACCTGTTGGTTATATTCCTACAGGGACAACGAATGATTTTGCAAACAGCCTTCATATCTCAAAGGATATACTGGAGGCAGCAAATACCGCAGCAAATGGAGTTCCGTTTTCTTGTGATGTGGGTATTTTTAATGATGACTTTTTTGTTTATATTGCGGCATTCGGGCTGTTTACAGATGTGTCATATGAGACAAAGCAGAGCATGAAAAACGTGTTGGGACACTTGGCTTACGTACTGGAGGGGACAAAGAGGATTTTTAATATACCTTCCTACCATATCCGGGTAACTCATGATGGAGAAGAGCTGGAGGGTGAGTTTGTGTTCGGTATGGTGACAAACTCAAGGTCTGTGGGAGGATTTAAGGGCATTATCGGTAAGGACGTAGTGTTTGATGACGGAGAGTTTGAAGTGACTTTGATTAAGACGCCCCAAAATCCCATAGAGCTGAATGAAATCATTGCTGCACTTGTGCTGAAACAGATTGATTCCAAGCATATGTATTCTTTTCGTTCCGGTTATATCTGTTTTGAGTCGGTGGAAGAAATACCGTGGACACTGGACGGTGAGTTCGGCGGAGGCCATGACGAGGTAGTGATAAGGAATAAGAAACAGGGGCTGAGGATTATGGTAGCAGAGAAGAGCATCAGGAGACTCTCTGTGAAAGGGCAGATTGAGAATGCTCTTGAAGTGAAGTAAATCAGAAAGAAATTTGCTACAGTTCAGCAGTAAGTTTGATTTAGTTGAACTGTAGCATAAATTTTAAAATAATACTTGCATAATGGACAAGGGTATAGTATAATGAAATTCGCTTGTGAAAGCAATGTAGACTAAGGCTCCATGGTCAAGCGGTCAAGACGCTAGCCTCTCACGCTGGAATCAGGGGTTCGATTCCCCTTGGAGTCATTCAACCTTGTACTGGACATCCCTTATATATTGGGGTTCCAGTATTTTTTTATTTAAATTATAAAAAGGGGCAATAAAGGGGCAGACTTATCTTTAGGTACCGTAAAATGTGTAAAATAATCTCTATAAATGTCTGTGAACTGTGAGAGGTGTATTGTTAATAGAGTTGGGATGCTATAAAATTCACAAAAAATAGGCATGATAGCTGATGTTTTTGTATAATTACCTGTATTGTGTTGTTGAGAAATATCACGTATTATTAATTTAACATTTAAGATGTCTTTGTGTTAATGTTAGTAGTAACTGGGAATTCATTCACAATGGAGTGGCTTTTTAATCTTTATCGAAAGATGGATTAAAAAGCCTTTTTATTTTAGAAAAGGAGGTAATGAGTATGAGACAGGTGGCTATTTATGGAAAAGGTGGCATCGGAAAATCCACAACAACACAAAATCTGACAGCCGGTCTTGCAGACCTGGGCAAGAATATCATGATTGTAGGCTGTGACCCAAAAGCAGATTCTACCAGACTTGTGCTAGGTGGTCTTGCACAGAAGACGGTGCTGGACACATTAAGAGATGAAGGCGATGATATTGAGTTGGATGCGGTTTTGAAAACAGGATTTAAAGGGATCAGGGGTGTGGAATCCGGTGGACCGGAACCGGGAGTTGGCTGTGCAGGACGTGGTATTATTACTTCCATTAACCTGTTGGAGCAGCTGGGTGCCTATACCGATGACCTTGACTATGTATTTTATGACGTTTTGGGAGACGTAGTATGTGGTGGTTTTGCAATGCCGATTCGTGAAGGTAAGGCACAGGAAATCTACATTGTATGTTCAGGTGAGATGATGGCTCTTTATGCAGCTAACAATATTTCAAAGGGTATTGCAAAATATGGAAAAACAGGTACGGTTCGTCTCGGAGGCCTGATCTGTAACTCCCGTAAGGTAGACCGTGAGGCAGAGCTGGTGGAAGCGGTTGCCAAAAGGCTTGGAACTCAAATGATTCATTTTGTTCCCCGTGATAATGCAGTACAGCGGGCAGAAATACATAAAAAGACAGTTATTGATTATAGTCCGGAAGAGCAGCAGGCAGAGGAATACCGGAATCTGGCCAGAAAAATTGAAGAAAATGAGATGTTTGTTGTTCCAAAACCAATGGCAATCGATGAACTAGAGGAAATTCTCATGGAGTATGGTGTAAGCGAGTAGGAGAGGAGGCTTTTCATTATGTTGATGGTAAGAGCAATTTTAAGACCGGAAAAAGTAGGAACAGTCATGACAGAACTGGCAGAAGCAGGGTTTCCGGCTATTACGAAAATGGATGTATTTGGACGGGGTAAGCAAAGAGGTATTCGTGTAGATGATTTTTACTATGATGAAATACCGAAGGAAATGCTGCTTATCTTCTGTAGCGATGAAGATAAGGATACACTGGTGAAAATTATTCTTCGTACCGCAAGAACAGGTGAGGGAAACTTTGGAGACGGACGTGTGTTTATATCTCCTGTGGAAGAAGCATATACGGTGAGTACCGGAAAATCAGGATTATAATAGAAAGGCGGTAATTTAATATGAAAGAAATTATGGCTTTTATCCGTCCTAATAAAGTAAATGTGACAAAAGCAGCCTTGGCAGAAGGCGGTTTTCCTGCTTTTAGCTGCCGTAAATGTCTGGGAAGAGGTAAAAAAAGTATTGATCCGGAACTTCTGAATCTGGTAATTTCCACTGGTGAACTGCCATTGGATGCCACTGGAGAAAGTCTTACAGAGGCAATCAGGCTGGTACCAAAGCGGGTGTTTATTGTGATTGTGGATGATGATAAAGTGAAGGATGTGGTAGATATTATTGTTGAAACAAATCAGACGGGACATCAGGGAGATGGAAAAGTTTTTGTGCTTCCTATTACTGAATCATACCGTGTAAGAGATGGTGCAGCTACAATGGACGCATATTAGGGAGGTGCAGCAGAATGAAAGAAAGAGATAATCTTCTGGAAAAATACTCCTCCAGAGTATTTAAAAATAGAAAAACCCATATCACACAGCTTGAAGGGGACTCAGATACAATTGCGGCAAATACACGTGCAATTCCAGGTATTCTGACGGCAAGGGGATGCTGCTATGCAGGATGTAAGGGTGTTGTGGTAGGTCCCATAAAAGATGCGGTTACAATTACCCATGGACCAATCGGCTGTGCTTTTTATAGCTGGGGAACACGAAGAAATAAGGCAAAACCTTCTTATAAAGGGGAACAAAATTTTATACCATATTCATTTTGCACGGATATGAGGCCAACAGATATCGTATTTGGCGGAGAGAAGAAATTAGAGCAGGGAATTGATGAAATCATGGAGATGTTTAATCCAAAATGTATTTTTATCTGTTCTACTTGTCCAATTGGATTGATTGGAGATGATGTACAGGCTGTAGCAAGACGTGTGGAAAAAAAATACGGGATTACAGCAGTTGGATTTTCATGTGAAGGATACAAAGGGGTATCACAGTCAGCAGGCCATCACATTGCAAACAACGGTCTAATGAGACAGATTATCGGTTCAGGCGATATGAAACCAAAGGGGAAATATTCAGTCAATATTCTGGGTGAGTACAATATTGGCGGTGACGGGTGGGAGCAAGAGAGAATACTCAAAAAAATTGGATACGAGGTGGTGTCTGTATTTACCGGAGACGGCAGCTATGAGACGATTAAAAATGCACATCTTGCGGATTTAAATCTGGTCATGTGTCATCGTTCTATCAATTACGTTGCACAGATGATGAAAACAAAATATGGTATTGACTGGCTGAAGGTAAACTTTATCGGGATTGGTGCTACATGCAAATCACTCAGGATGATGGCTGAGTACTTTAATGATCCGGAACTCACGAAAAGAACAGAAGAAGTAATAGCAGAGGAATTGGAAGCTATATCAGATGACGTTGAGTATTATAAATCCATGCTGAAGGGAAAGACAGCAGGTATATTCGTAGGTGGTTCTCGTTCCCATCATTATCAGGCTCTACTTCGTGATTTTGGTATAGAGACAATTATAGCAGGATATGAGTTTGCCCATAGGGATGATTATGAAGGACGTGATATTATACCTTCGATTAAACCAGATGCAGATAGTAAGAATATTGAAGAAATTACGGTATCCCCGGATGAAGAATTATACCATGAACGCTATAGCGCAGAACAGATTGAACAACTGAAAGAAAGGGGTGTGGAGCTTGATACCTATGATGGTATGTTCCCGGATATGAAAAAGGGATACATAGTCGTAGATGATTATAATGTGTTTGAAACAGATGAATTGATTAAAACCATGAAACCGGATATCTTTTTTTCTGGTATCAAAGATAAATATGCAATTCAAAAATCAGGAGTTGTTTCCAGGCAGATGCATTCCTACGATTACTCAGGACCTTATGCAGGGTTTAACGGTGCCGTGATATTTGGGCGTGATGTGGCAATGAGTATTTATACAAATGCATGGGCATTAATTACCCCGCCCTGGAAATCAACACCAATTCTTGAAGGGGTAGTAGGAGGTGAAAAATAATGTTGGATATGACACCAAAGGAAATTATGGAGAAACGGCACATAACCATCAATCCGTGTAAGACATGCGAGCCGGTAGGTGCAATGTTTTGTGCGCTTGGTGTAGAAAGCTGCATGCCTCACAGCCATGGCTCACAGGGATGTTGCTCCTATCACAGAACCGTATTATCTCGTCATTTTAAGGAACCGGCCATGGCATCTTCCAGTTCTTTTACGGAAGGAGCATCTGTATTCGGAGGAAGAAGTAATCTGAATACGTCAGCCAAAAATATATTTGATCTCTATGATCCGGATATTATTGCTATCCATACAACTTGTCTGTCGGAGACAATCGGAGATGATGTGGGAAGTTATATTTCTGATATGGAAATACCGGATGGAAAGACTGTGCTTTATGCAAGTACACCGTCATATGAAGGTTCACATATTCAGGGATTTTCAAATATGATGATTGGTTTCATGAAGTATATGACAAAGAATACCGATAGAAAAAGTGGTAAAATAGCTATTTTTCCCGGCTGGGTAAATCCTGGTGATGACAGGGAATTAAAACGTACAGCTGAGCTTATGGGTGTGGATTACATATATTTTCCGGATCACGAAGGAATACTCGAAACACCGATGACAGGAAAATATAAATATTTTCCCAAAGGAGCAGGTACATCTGCAAAAGATATTCAGGAGCTGGGGGCAGTAAAAAAGTTAATTGCACTTGGTCAGCTTACAAGCGTGGAATCAGCACAATATATGGAAAAACAGCATAAAGTACCATTTACACTTCTTCCTTCGCCAATTGGTGTATCGCTTACAGATAAATATGTGATGGCGCTGCGTGACATATCAAAGCAGGAGATTCCACAGTCTCTTGAATATGAGAGAGGAAGACTTGTAGATTTAATGCTGGATTCACATGCTTATACTTATAATAAAACAGCAGCAATTTATGGAGATCCTGATGTCGTATACGGTTTTACTTCACTTTGTATCGAAATGGGAATAACCCCCAAATATGTCATTACCGGTACGCCAAAAGAAGATTTTGTAAGGCAGATAAAAGCCTTGTTTGAAGAGCATGGAATGGATACTGAGAAGTCCGTGATTAAGGCAGATACCGATCTTTTTTATCTGCATCAGCTGATTAAGAATGAAAGTGTAGATATTCTGATTGGAAGTTCTTATGGAAAACAGATTGCAAAAGCAGAAGATATTCCAATGGTAAGGATGGGATTTCCGGTACTCGACCGATATGGCGATACCATTCAGGCAACAGTCGGATATGCCGGAGGAATCCGTTATGTAGAAAAGATTACGAATGTGCTTATGGATAGGCAGGATGCAGATTCAAGTGATGAGGACTTCGATGTTGTAATGTAATATGTATTTGCTGAAGAGGGTAAGGTGCAAACTTACCCTCTTTCTGTAAATGAGAAAGGAAGTGTTATCGATGGCACAAATAGAGAGGGTTCATGTTCTTGATGAAAGGGAAAAATCCATTGTTACAAAGCAGGGCGGATGCTGCAGCGGAGATGGTATGAGTTGTGATACGGATTCTGTGTCGGGTGCGGTCAGCCAGCGGGCCTGCGTTTATTGTGGAGCGAGGGTGGTATTAAATCCAATTACAGATGCGTACCATATTATTCACGGACCGATTGGATGCTCAAGCTACACATGGGATATACGAGGGAGCTTAACCAGCGGAGAAGATATTTACCGCAACAGCTTTTGCACAGATCTCAGGGAAAAGGACATTATCTTTGGAGGAGCCGGAAAACTCACAAAAGCGATAGAAGAACTTGCAGAGGTACAAAAGCCGAGGTTAATTTTTGTATATTCTACTTGTATCGTAGGTGTCATCGGTGATGATGTAGATTCTGTATGCAGGCTCATGTCCCAAAAATACAAAACCCCGGTTATTCCGGTAAAGTCACCCGGATTTTCCGGAAACAAATCAACAGGGTACCGTATGGCATGTGAGGCAATCATGCAGCTGCTCCATCCACATAAATCAGAAAAAAAGATAGAGGGAGTCAATATTCTTGGAGACTACAATCTTGCCGGAGAAATGTGGATTATAAAAAATTATTTAAAAAAAATAGGAGTTCCGGTGGTGGCCTCGTTTACCGGTGATGCGAATTATGATGAAATGATACAGTCACCTGCTGCAGCGTTGAATATAGTTCAGTGTGCGGGCTCAAGCACTTACCTTGCCAGCCGAATGGAAGAGGAATTTGGAATTCCCTACATAAAGGTGAGTTTTTTTGGAGTTGAAGATACGACAAACTCACTGCTTCGTATTGCAGAAGCATTGGGAAATGAGGAGGCCAGGGAAAAAGCTCTGAAGTTTTGTAAGGCGGAGACGAAGAAGCTGGAAGGATTTATTGAAAAGTACCGGAAAAATCTTCAGGGTAAAAAAGCGGCAATCTATGTGGGCGGCGGCTTTAAAGCCATTTCTCTGATCCGTCAGTTTGACGTTATGGGTATAAAGACGGTGCTGGTAGGTACACAGACAGGGAAAAAGGAAGACTATGAGATAATAGAAAGTCTGGTAGATGAAGATACGGTTATACTGGATGATGCGAATCCCGCGGAACTTGAGGCATTTATGAAAGAAAAGGGAGCTGACATTCTTACCGGAGGTGTTAAGGAAAGACCTTTAGCTTATAAACTCGGCATCGCTTTTTGTGATCATAATCATGAAAGAAAACATGCTTTAGCTGGTTTTGAGGGTGTATATAATTTTACGAAGGAAATCAATGAAAGCATTAACAACCCTGTATGGGAATATGTAAAGGGGAACGCGTATGAAAACAAAAATCACGTCACTTGTAAATCTGAATACCAATCCCTGTAAGATGTGTATGCCCATGGGTGCGGCAACTGCGCTCTATGGAATTCGGGACTGCATTACAATATTGCATGGTTCTCAGGGCTGTGCTACCTACATCAGGAGGCATATGGCCACTCACTATAACGAGCCGGTTGATATTGCTTCTTCTTCTCTTACGGAACAAGGAACTGTGTACGGAGGAGAAAAGAATCTAAAGCAGGGTTTAAAAAATTTAATTACATTATATCATCCGAAAGTAATCGGAATTATGACTACCTGTCTTGCTGAAACAATCGGAGAGGATGTGGAAGGAATCAAAGAAAGTTTTTATGAAGAAAATCCACAGTATCGGGATATTACAATTCTTCCGGTAAGTTCTCCCGGCTATGGCGGAACCCAGTATGAAGGGTACATGGCTGTATTAAATGCAGTTGCGGGTAAACTGGAAATGGACACCGAAAAAAATGAAAAGGTCAATGTGATTCTTCCTCCGAGCAGTCCGGCAGATATCCGTTACCTTAAATCTATATTCCGTATGTTTGAAATAGACGCGATATTTTTTCCGGATATATCGGATAATCTTGATGGCGGACACGGAGAGGAATATTCCAGACTGCCTAAAGGGGGGACCGATATTACGGAACTCAGGAAAATGGCAGGAGCAAGGTTTACTATAGAGCTTTCTGATAAGGACAGCGGTGTTTCACCGGCCCGGATACTATTTGAAAAGTATCAGGTTCCATACAAGAAGATACTATCTCCTGTGGGGTTAAAGGCCACAGATGATTTTTATGAACTCCTTTGTGAACTGTCGGGAAAAAAGATGCCTGAGGAGATAAAGACAGCCAGGAGCAGATATCTGGATGGAATGATTGATTCTCACAAGTATAATTCGGCAGGCCGTGCTGTCATATATGGAGAACCAGAATTTATTATCGCAGCAGTAAGATTTTGTGCGGAAAATGGAATTATGCCGGTGGTTGTGTCCACAGGGAGTGTCTGTCCGAATCTAAAACAGTATGTAGAAGCCGAAATTGCAGATATGGGAAAAAGATACTTTGTGGATGAATATGTCATTTCAGACGATACTGACTTTAAAGAAATAGAAGAATATGCTGTTAGATATAAGGCAAATATCATGATTGGCAATTCGGATGGCAGACGGATAGAGGAACAACTGCATATTCCGCTTGTACGGCGGGCATTTCCTGTACATGACCGTATAGGAGGGCAGCGTTTACGGATGCTGGGGTATGAAGGATCATTATCCTTTTTAGATGATATTACAAATGCACTGCTGTCTGCTACGGAAACGTCCTTCAGGGAGACGCTCTATAATACCTATTACAAAGGCACTTCCATTGACTCAGGAGAAACAAAACAGGCAGATATGATGAAAAAAACAATGGAACATCCATGTTATAACTGCGCAGGGCATAAATTTGCCAGAATTCATCTTCCGGTGGCACCGGCCTGCAATGTACAATGTAATTATTGTGTACGTAAGTTTGACTGCCCGAATGAAAGCAGGCCCGGAGTGACTAGTACAATACTGACTCCGGCAGAAGCATTGGAGCGGTATAAGGCTGTGAAAGCAAAAATGCCAAATCTTACTGTAGCAGGGATTGCGGGACCCGGAGACTCTCTGGCAGGAAACTACCCGGAGGTGAAAAAGACTCTGGAACTGATACGGGAATATGACCCGGATGTTACATTCTGTCTTTCTACCAACGGTCTGATGCTTCCGCTTTATGCGGAAGAACTTGTAAAACTTGGAGTTTCCCATGTTACGGTGACAATGAGCGCTGTGGATCCCTCAATTAGTGCTGAGATTTACAAATATATAGATTATCTGGGCAAAAGATACGAAGGAGAAGCTGCCGGTGCAATTATGGTATCCAATCAGCTTTCGGGACTTAGAATTCTGCTTGCACATGGAATTATATGCAAAGTGAATATTGTCACACTAAAAGGAATCAATGAGGGGCATATTCCTCAGGTTGTGCAGACATGTAAAGATATAGGATGCTACATTACAAATATTATGCAGCTCATACCGGTAGAGGGAAGTGTTTTCGAAAATCTGCCTATGGTGAGTAATAAAGAGATTCAGAATCTGAGAAACAACTGCAATGGAATTATGCGCCAAATGTTTCACTGTAAGCAGTGCAGGGCAGATGCTGTCGGAACCCTTGATAATGATCTTTCTGTTGATCTTGAAAAACTTTCAAAAAAAGGAAGCACGGAAGAGGAAAAGAAAGAGCAAGACAAGACACTAAAATTTGCCATTGCATCTAAAAGTGGTGTTTATGTGGATATGCATTTTGGTCATGTAGAAAAATTCTATATCTATCAGTATGAAAATGGAGATTTACGTTTTATAGAAAATCGAAATGTGGAAAAGTATTGTACCGGAGTTGAAGAGTGCGGAGATACAGAAAATAAAATCACACAAATTATATCGGTACTTCACGATTGCGACGGAGTGATAGCAATGAGAATTGGAGAAGCTCCCAAGACACGTTTAAAGGAAAAAGGAATCCAGGCAATTACCGCATTTGATAAAATAGAATCAGCAATTTGTAACGCCGCAGGCGAAATGTAGAAGGAGGTAATCATATGGTTCAACCTAAGTATCATGTTTTTATCTGCACAAGCTGCAGAATTAACGGGCAGCAGAAGGGATACTGTTTTCAGCAGGGAAGTGTGAATCTTATACAGGATTTTATGCAGGAAATTGAAGACCGTGAGCTTTCAGGAGAAGTTGTTATTAATAATACAGGGTGTTTCGGTATCTGTGACAAGGGACCGATTGTTGTAGTTTATCCGGAAGGAGTATGGTACGGAAATGTAAAACCGGAAGATGTGGAACGAATTTTTGATGAGCATTTTGAAGGAGGAATACCTGTAGAAGATTTGAGGATTTAAAATAAGGGAAATGGAGGTATATCTATGATAAGAATTATAGATGCTACACTATGCATTCTTGATAACTATAATTTAACCCGGGAACAGATATATCGTTTTGTGGAGCTTATGGGAAAAATCGGTATCAGAAATCTGCAGATTTCTGCCGGCGTGTATGAAAAACTGCAGGGAAACCTGCCGGATGGAATGACCTATTATCTTGAAGTGGATACCGTTTCCTACATGAATGAAGATTATCCAAAGGATAAAAGGATTAAATATTATTTTACCCCCAAGCAGAAAAGAGGAAAAAGAGAAATCGAAACCTATCAGATTAATGATATGGAAGAGCCGGTAAAGATAGTACCGGCTGAAGAAAATTCGCTGCTGAGGGTTACAGGATTAGATAAACTTCTGCTTGGAGGGTGCAATGTGGGGCTGGAGACATTAAAAAAGAGATTTGAATTAAAGCAGCTTATTCTATGTCCGGAGAATACTTACCACTGTGCAACGGCAATTGCAACCCTGTTCCTTCAAAATAAGGGGTATGCCGTTGTATCAACCTTGCTTGGGATTGGAAATAAGGCCGCAACAGAGCAAATTCTCATGGCACTGCATGTGATTGAACGATACATGGTGAATCATGATTTTAAAGATTTCTCAAGGTTAAAATGCTGGCTTGAGGATGTATTGAAAGAGGAGATATCTCCCATGGCACCCGTACTCGGCACCCGCATTTTTTATGTGGAATCAGGTATTCATGTCGATGGCATTTTAAAAAAGCCTGCCAATTATGAACCATATCCTGCGGAGCTGGTCGGTTTAGAAAGGGAAGTAATTCTTGGAAAGCACTCAGGAAAAGGTTGTGTTACTTTTAAATTAAAGAAACTTCATATGGAGAATACATTTCAAGATCATACAGAAGACCTGCTTCAGTTGATCAAAGAAAAAAGCAGGGCACGGGGAACCGCCATTACAGAGGAAGAATTTATAGAAATGGTCGGGAGGTATGAGACTTATGATGAAAAAACTTAGTATAGTGGATACAACATTGCGTGACGGGGAACAGTGCCCGGGAGTTGTTTTTTTCCCGGAAGATAAGGTGAAATTGGCACGGGCACTGGATGAAATAGGTGTATCCGAGATAGAAGTCGGAATATTTGACCGGAAGACAGAGGGGAGGGAATATCTGTCTAAAATCATGCACCAGAAAAAACATGCCAAAATATCACTTTGGAGCAGGCTGAACCCTGTAGATGTTATGGAAGCATGCCGTCAAAAACCGGATATCGTGCATATCGCAGTTCCGGTCAGTTATGTACAGATTTACTCCAAGCTCAATAAAAATAAAGCCTGGGTAGAAAAACAGTTCATGGAATGTATAGAAATAGCGAATAACTTCCATGTGCAGGTGACACCCGGATTTGAGGATTCTTCACGTGCCGATATAGGATTTATGATAAAATTGGCGGTTCAGGCTGAAAAAATGGGAATAAAAATTATCAGGCTGGCGGATACAGTCGGTATTTTTACACCTGTACGTGCAGGAAAGCTGGTAAAAGAAATACACAGCCATTCTTCTATAATGATTGAAGCACATGAACATAATGATTTTGGTATGGCTGTGGCCAATTCCCTGGAAATGGCCAACATGGGGGCAGGTTTGATTGATTGTACGATACTGGGTATTGGCGAACGATCTGGGAACTGCAATATGTATGATTTTATTCATGCCTGTGAAGTCCACTTTGACACAGGAATTGACAAACGCAGTGTACTTAAGATTGAAGAACTGTTATCGGGGATGATTAAGCCGGATAGAAGAAAATTCCTATAGGAGGACAATGTGAATATTAAATCAGCAAAATTAAAAGAAGGTTATATTTTAAGAGAGCTTGGAGGAGAGTTTTGCATCTTTTACGAAAAAGACAGTGATAACGGTTCACTGACAGGACTTCCGTCTGTCAATGAAGCCTGTATCTTTTTATGGAGCAGGCTGGAAAAGGGTGCGGATACCGAAGAGCTGATTAGCACAGTTACTGATAAATTTGAAGTCAGCAGAGAGGATGCTGAATATGAGGTGGGCGAATTTCTTGCAAAGCTGATTCATGGAAATGTGGTAGAAATTGAACAGTGAAAGGGGGAACATTATGGAAAGAATTGCTGTATTTACAGATCAGAACGGAAACATGGTTAATTTTTATGATTGCGTCTGTTTTCAGATATTTCTAAAAATAAAAAGAGAATTTATACTTGAGAAAACCATCTATTATGATCCGATTCCGCAGTCAACTGTGTCAGAGGTAAGAAAGTCAGTAAAGTATTTGACAGAACTTCTGGAGAATTGCAAAATAGCAGCATTTAGAGATATCAGCGGGATTCCCTATACCATTTTGGACAGGGAAGGGTTCTTGATTTTTCTGGTTCCGGATTATATAAAAGAAACGCTGAATGGAATTGTATTGGATTTGGAAGAAATGAAGAAGGAAAAACGGATGAAATGGGAATTGGCAGAGAACATAAAACCGCTGGAATCTGATATCCCCGGCATTTATTTTTTTAATCTGCTTCAAATTGAAAAAGAACATCCGGAACTTTCTTCAAAGCAGATTCTTATGGAATTTTTACAAACAACCTCATTCTTGGAACTGAAGCTGCGCTGTTCACATGTTCCGCCCTGGATTACACGTGATGGGGCATGGAATGTACAGGTTCAGGACACAGAACAGGGAATACTTGCACGGATTACAGCCCGTCAATGTCAGGAGGGAAGTCTATGATGAATTATCTTGTAATCGACAAAGCGCATATACAGATGGAATTTGGGATTCTTGGAGATGTATCCTCTTTTCAGACTTATCCCAGCGGAGAGCTTGAAAGTGTAAATTTGACAGGGAAAAATATGGTTGTAACGCATGTGGGAGAACTGGTCCCCTCTTACACAGAATCACAAAGGCGGAAAAAGAAAGCATCAGTGGAATTTTATAAAAATGGAATCATAAAAGCCGTCATGCTGGAGGAACAGTCTGAAATTGAAAGTCCAATCGGAATCTTGCCGGCAGAGTATGTAACATTTTATCCGACAGGAGAGCTGCATAAGGCTTTTGTATCGAATGGGCAGATAAACGGATTCTGGTCAGAGGAGGATGAACGGGAAAATAATATCCCGCTTTCTTTTGAATTGGATGCTGCCTCCTTCTGCGCATATACAAATGGTATCTGTTTTTATAAAAGCGGAAATATAAAAAGCATCACGCTGTATCCAAAAGAGAGCATTACAGTACACTCTCCGGCAGGTGAGATTGAGACGGCAATAGGCTTCTCCCTCTATGAGAGTGGAGAATTAAAGTCGGTAGAACCAAAAACAGCATTGTTACTGCAAACTCCAATCGGAATCTTTTCGGCTTTTGATCCGGATGCAGTGGGAGTTCACGCGGACAGCAATTCGGTTATGTTTGATGAGAAAGGGAGGCTTACTGCGTTTTCTACTGTAGAAGATAAAGTTATGGTTCAAACAGGAGGTGAGGAGTTTCTGGTTCTCGAACCTGCGGAAAAGCAACACCCGCTTTATGACGATATAAAGGTACGGAGTGCCATGAAAGTAATTTTCGATTTTGAGGAGGATACAGTGAACTTTGAAAACGGCAGTACGTATACTTTTCCGATGGAACATACTGGATTTACCATTCAAAAACTGCCTGCGGATACATTGGGATGTACACCTGACGACTGTGCAAACTGCTCACTGTGCCACAGCAGCAATTATACCTAAGTGAAGAGAAAGGAATAGGAATGTGAGTTAATATGAAAAATGTAAAAAAATCATGTATTTGTTTCGTGGCAGCGATGCTGCTGTTATTCGGATGTGGGAATGCTGGACCTAATGTTCCATCTGCAAAAGCTAAGACGGATCCGCCGGCAGTGGCTGATAATGAGGCGGCAGAAAGTACATCAAAAACAGAGGCGGAAATGGAAAAAACGGTCAAAATTACTGGTTTTAAAGATGTCAATACAGACGCAGTAACTTTGATTGCACTAGGGAATTCGGGTGTGCCAGTGGGGCAGTATTCGGAAGAGATTTTTCGTAATCTGGGTTTCTGGGATAGTATCCAGGGTAAAATATCTTATGGCACGAATGTAAAAGAAGTTCTGTCTCAGGTAGAAGAGGGCACGGTAGACTGCGGTGTTGTATATGCAACGGATGCAGCAACGGCAGAGGGGATTAAGGTTGTGTGTACAGCTCCAGAGGATGCATTGAATACACCAGTTCTTTATCCGGCAGCGGTTTTGAAGAATTCGGAGAATCCAACGGCAGCAAAGGCATTTTTAAATTTTCTTCTTTCCGATGGAGCAGTCCATGAGTTTGAAAAAGTCGGATTCGAGATGGCAACAGATGAAAAACCGGCTGAAGTAGCATCTGACAAGGCCTGTACATTAAATGTTTTTGCAGCGGCAAGTCTGATGGAATCTCTTACATCGATTCAAAAGCTTTTTAACGAACAGTATCCTGATATTACGCTGGTATATAATTTTGATTCCAGCGGAACCTTGCAGACCCAGATTGAACAGGGAGCTTCGGCGGATATATTTTTTTCAGCAGCACAAAAGCAGATGGATACACTGCAGGAAGAAGGATATATAAACGGGGATACTGTAACAAATCTTCTGAATAATAAAATTGTTCTGATTGTTTCTGGGGAAAAGGAATAGAACAAGAATCTTATAATAGGACAAAAGGAGGTACATTTATGAATCTGTTTCCCTTGTGGAATTCCTTGAGGATTTCTTTTCTGGCAACCTGTATTACTTTTTTCCTAGGTATTATCCTGGCTTATTATGTAATCAGGCTCCCTGGGATACTTAAGGGGATTTTAGACGCGATATTTACGATTCCCATGGTGCTGCCTCCTACCGTTGTCGGTTTCCTGCTGTTAAAAACGCTTTCGCCAAAAAGCGTTCCCGGCATTTTAGTGAAAGAATATTTTCATACTACTATTACCATGAAATGGTATGCAGCGATTGCGGCAGTCGTTGTGGTAACTTTCCCACTGATGTACCGAACTGCAAGAAGTTCATTTGAAGCATTCGATCAAAATATCATTGCGAGTGGAAAGACACTCTGTCTTTCTAACACTTACATATTTTGGAGAATCCTGCTTCCAAACTGTAAGGCAGGAATTGTAGCAGGTATGGTGCTTGCATTTGCAAGAGGACTCGGAGAATACGGCGCCACAAGCATGGTTGCAGGATACATTGCAGACAGAACGGCCACCATATCTACAACCGTTGCCTATTTTTGGCAGACAAATCAAGATACGGAAGCAATGGGATGGGTGCTGATTAATCTGATTATATCTTTTGTAGTCATGCTGGTAGTCAATATATTTGATAAACGGGTATCATTTGGAAGGGGGGGCTGAGATTGTCTCTATATTGTGAAATAAGAAAAAAATTGAAAAATTTCGTGCTGGATATTAAATTCGAGGCAGAGGATGAGACTATTGCTCTGATGGGCGCTTCTGGATGCGGAAAAAGCATGACATTGCGGTGTATTGCCGGAATCGAGGAGCCGGACAGTGGAAAAATCGTAATCAATGGGAAAACAGTGTTTGATTCAAATAAGAAAATTTCTCTTCCTCCACAGAAAAGAAAAACGGGATATCTGTTTCAGGATTATGCTCTTTTTCCAAATATGACAGTCCGGAAAAATATTTGCACGGTTCTTACTAAAAAGAGGAGAGGAGAACTGGATGCCATAATGAACGCTTTTCATCTGGAAGGATTGGAAGACCAATATCCGGCACAGTTGTCTGGCGGGCAGAAGCAGCGCTGTGCGTTAGCACGCATGATGGTCTCCAAACCGGAAATTATTATGCTGGATGAGCCGTTTTCTGCACTTGACAGTTATCTGCGCTGGAAAATGGAACAAGAAGTAGTTACGGCAATTGAGAAATTTGGAAAGACAGTATTGTTTGTATCCCATGACCGTGATGAGGTATACCGCATCAGTAACCGGGTGGTCGTGATGGAGGACGGAAGGAATGAGCCAATTGCATGTAGGAGGAAACTATATCATCATCCCGAAACTTATGCGGACGCACTGCTTACGGGATGTAAAAATATCTGTCCGGTAGTAGTGGATGCCGGCAGGGTTATAGCACCGGAGTTTGGACTGGAATTTAAACAGGAATCTGCTGAGAAAGAAATTGCTTTTGTGGGTATCCGTGCAAAGCTGATTCAGCCTGCACATCGAATAGTGGAAAAGAATGATGTATTGTTTTTAAATTACGAAATCATAAGTGTAACAGAAGGTGTTTTTAGTATAATATTGATGGTAAAACCAGAGTGTTCCAAAGGAATGCTTCGATGGGAGATGCCCAAAAACATGTTTGAAGAACTGCATCTTTATCCAAGCATATTGGCAATTCCAAAAGAGGACATTTTGCTGCTTACGGGATAATCCATTAAAGTGATATCCGATGGGACAGCTCAACTGTTGTCAACTAAAGTATTACGTTATAATATCGATTAGGACAAGTCCCTGTTTATTGTTATGCTTATAATCTATTCCAATTCCATACATTATATTGTAACAATTACTAATTGTCTTTTTTTCTCTGATAAGCTATAATGAAAAAAGAATTTGACAACAAACATGCTTAACGGATCGTATCCGATAAGTCAGAAAAGTGGAGGATGGTAATATGTTAGTATCAGCAACAGAAATGCTTCAAAAGGCAAAGGCAGGACACTACGCGGTAGGACAGTTTAACATCAACAATCTGGAATGGACAAAGGCTGTTTTAGCAGCAGCGCAGGAATGTAACTCTCCAGTAATTTTGGGTGTATCCGAAGGTGCCGGAAAATATATGGCAGGGTACAAAACAGTTGTAGGCATGGTGAATGGTATGCTGGAGGAGATGAATATTACGGTTCCGGTAGCCCTTCATTTGGACCACGGCAGCTATGAAGGATGTATGAAGTGTGTAGAAGCAGGTTTCTCTTCTATTATGTTTGACGGTTCCCACTACCCGATTGAAGAGAACATTGCTAAGACAAAAGAGCTTGTTGGAGTTGTAAAAGAGCATGGAATGTCTTTGGAAGCAGAAGTTGGTTCTATCGGCGGCGAGGAAGACGGCGTTATCGGAAAAGGTGAGTGCGCTGACCCTCAGGAATGTAAGATGATCGCAGACTTGGGGATTGATTTTCTTGCAGCAGGAATTGGTAATATCCACGGAAAATATCCGGAAAACTGGGAAGGATTAAGTTTTGAGACTCTTGATGCAATCCAGAAACTGACAGGAGATATGCCTTTGGTACTTCACGGTGGTACAGGTATTCCTGAAGATATGATTAAAAAGGCAATTGACTTGGGCGTTGCTAAAATTAATGTAAATACCGAATGCCAGTTATCTTTCGCAGCTGCAACACGCAAATATGTGGAGGCCGGAAAAGACTTAGAAGGAAAAGGCTTTGACCCGCGTAAACTGTTGAAACCAGGCTCAGATGCAATCATTGCAACTGTAAAGGAAAAGATGGAGCTATTCGGATCAATCGGAAAAGCTGAATAAAAATTTAAAATTTTGCTTGCCTTTTTTGGACGATTGAGGTATACTGACGTACGTAGATATGAACGAAGGCGTTCCAAGATAGCTTGGAGTGCCTTTTTGTTTTATGGGAATACTATATTGAACATTAGTAGTTCAATAAGTATAGAATTTTGGTTTTGACACTGCCTGTAAAACGACTCTGTTTGAAACGGGGATTCGCATGACACCCGGTTCTACAAATATGGAAAGCGAAGAGAAAGGAAAGAATTATGAGTGCAGAACTAGTCAAAGTTGCAGATATTTTTGGGGAAAATGTGTTTAATGATACTGCTATGCAGGAACGTTTACCGAAAAAGGTCTACAAAAACCTGAAGAAAACGATTGAGGAAGGAAATGAACTGGACCTTGAGACTGCTGATGTAATTGCACATGAGATGAAGGAGTGGGCCATTGAAAAAGGAGCAACACATTATACTCACTGGTTTCAGCCTCTGACAGGAGTGACCGCTGAAAAGCATGACTCTTTCATTTCGGCTCCGCTTCCAAGCGGTAAAGTACTGATGAGTTTTTCAGGAAAAGAATTGATAAAAGGGGAACCGGATGCGTCTTCATTTCCGTCGGGGGGCCTCCGCGCAACATTTGAAGCAAGAGGATATACGGCATGGGATTGTACTTCACCTGCATTTATAAGGCAGGATGCAGCAGGCGCAACACTTTGTATCCCCACAGCATTTTGTTCCTATAAAGGAGAAGCACTGGATCAGAAAACGCCTCTTCTGAGATCTATGGAGGCAATTTGCATTCAATCTATGAGACTGCTCCGTCTGTTTGGAAATACTACATCAAGAAAAGTAACACCTTCTGTGGGACCAGAGCAGGAATATTTCCTCGTAGACGCAAACAAGTTTTTGCAGAGAAAAGATTTGATATATGCAGGGCGCACATTATTTGGAGCAATGCCTCCGAAGGGACAGGAGATGGATGACCATTATTTTGGTACTATCCGCCAGAGAGTTGCCGCTTTTATGAAGGATTTGAATGAGGAACTGTGGAAGGTCGGCGTTTCTGCGAAGACTCAGCATAATGAAGTGGCTCCGGCACAGCATGAGCTTGCTCCTATTTATGCACCGGCGAATATTGCTGTAGACCACAACCAGCTCATTATGCAGACGATGAAGAGGATTGCCTGCCGTCATGGAATGAAATGCCTGCTTCATGAAAAGCCGTTTGCGGGCGTGAATGGTTCTGGTAAGCACAATAACTGGTCTCTGGTTACAGATGATGGAATCAACATGCTGGAACCTGGAAAGACACCTCATGAAAATATGCAGTTTTTGCTGGTTTTGACCTGTATTTTAAAGGCAGTCAATAAACATGCGGATTTATTACGTGAATCTGCTGCGGATCCAGGAAATGACCACAGGCTGGGAGCAAATGAGGCTCCTCCGGCTATCATCTCTGTTTTCCTGGGAGAACAGCTTGGAGATGTAATGGAACAGCTTATCAGTACAGGGGAAGCAACCCACAGTCTCAAGGGCGGCAAGCTGGAAACAGGAGTTAAGACATTGCCCGATCTTGCCAAGGATGCGACAGATAGGAACAGAACTTCACCCTTTGCGTTTACAGGAAATAAATTTGAATTCCGTATGGTTGGCTCAAGAGATTCCATCGCGGCACCCAATGTTGTTTTAAATACCATTGTAGCCGAAGCGTTTGCAGAGGCATGTGATGTGCTGGAAGAAACAGATGACTTTGATAAAGCAGTCCATGATCTGATTAAGGAATATGCAATAGAAAATCAGAGAATCGTATTTAACGGTGACGGATATTCAGAGGCATGGGTTGCAGAGGCGGAAAGACGGGGGCTTCCAAACATTAAATCTATGGTAGAGGCAATCCCTGCAATGACAACAGATAAAGCAGTAGAGCTGTTTGAGAAGTTTTGTGTATTTACAAAGGTAGAGCTGGAATCACGGGCAGAGATTCAATATGAGGCATATGCAAAGGCAATCAATATTGAAGCCCGGACTATGATTGATATGGCAAGCAAACAGATTATTCCTGCAATTATGAAGTATACAAAAACACTGGCTGACACAGTCCTTTCAGTGAAAGAGGCAGGAGCAGATGTTTCTGTACAGTCAGGACTTCTAAGCGAGGTTTCCGGGCTGCTGGTAGAGACAAAGACTGCTTTGGAAGCGCTGATTAAAGTGACGGACGAAGCTGCAGAAAAAGAAGAGGGTGCTGTTCAGGCAAACTTCTACCATGATGAGGTCTTTCCAGCTATGGAAGCACTTCGTGCACCGGTTGACAGGCTGGAGATGATTGTTGATAAAGATGTATGGCCTATGCCATCCTATGGAGATCTGATTTTTGAAGTATAGATACATAGGAGGAATGCCCTAAGTTCACTGGAAATTAAAATTTGATTTGTGAAAAGGCAAGGAGGGTGTTATGAAAAGCAGCGCAGCAGCAGAAAAAATGATAGAATTTCTAAACGGCAATTTGCGGGATATTAATCATTTTTTGAAGGTATATACCTATGCCAAGATAATTGGAGAGCTGGAAAAGTTAGATGTGAAAACCCAGGAAACCCTTGAAGTGGCAGCGGTAATACATGATATTGCGTGCCCTCTCTGCCGTGAAAAGTATGGTGATGCAGATGGAAAACACCAGGAGATAGAAAGTGCTGCTTTGGTAATGCCATTTTTGCAGGAATTAGAGTGTGAGAAAGAGATGGCAGAAAGAATTTGTTATTTAGTATCTCACCATCATACATACACAGGAGTAGACGGATTGGACTATCAGATACTGCTGGAAGCAGATTTCCTTGTAAATGCAGATGAATCTGCAATGTCAGAAGAGTCAATTATTAAAATGAAGAAACGGGTATTTAAGACAGAAACAGGGATACACCTGTTGGAATCAACTTTTAGGCTGTCCGGGGATAAAGCAGAGTAAAGTTGATTTTGAAATACATCTGATATTAAAATTTCTCATGCTATATTTTTATAATGAAGCCGCAGGGTCAAACCTGCGGCTTTATGCATATATTATAAGGAATAAAGCGGTGAGTTTGTGTTAAGATGAAAAATTATATAGGCTTATCTATCGATTTACATTTGTTTTTTATGAGAATTATGAAAGAACATGCAATCTTTTTGAAGGCAGGATTTCAGGAGAGAGATGCATCGGCTATCAGAATGGCAGAGCTCTATAAAGAGCGGTTTGAAGAAGTGCTGGAAGAATGTGTAAGGCTGGGAGAAGGCCGGGTCAGTAAGTCTGTTTTGAAATCCGGAGAAATTGTGACTTCGTTTACAATGTCTGCGGAGAAAAAAACACAGCAGCTGACAGGAATATCGATCAACAGTGGAATTACACGTATGGAACAGCAGATGCGGTGTGGGGATGCAGCTGATACGGATGAAATAAAGATGAAAATCCATAGATTGAACCATAAGACACTAGGCATACTAAATGGATTGATACAATTTAAAGAGGACTTATTACAAGAGGTAAAACACTGCAGGATGTTTACCGCCAATTATCCTCTTTTAATTGAACACATTTTGAGGGAAGCAAAATTATATCGTTCATTTTTAATGGAGCTAGAGAGAACCGGTACGATTTGCAGCCGTAATATGAAAGAAAGCGAATTGTTTTGGAACAGAATTATGATGGAGCATGCACTGTTCATCCGAGGTCTGCTGGACCCGACGGAAGGTGAACTGATTAAGACTGCGGATGAGTTTGCAGAAGAGTATAAGGAGCTGTTGAAACAGGCGCGAGAGAAAAATGACTGTATGATGAAAGAAATGACATTGAAGAGTAAGAAACTGACAGTCAAATACCGTGATTTTAAAGCGACAGGAACGAAGGGAATTATGGATTGCGGGATATCCTCAATTATTCTTCCGCTGCTTGGCGATCATGTATTACGAGAGGCAAATCATTATCTGCGGATATTGGAAGAATAATAAAGCTAACTTATCAGCTCCGAAATCATTACGCTATCGAGATTCTTTTTCATAGTAAAAGAGAAGATGGTGTGGTAAAATAAGCATACCATTTTATTCTCTTGGAGCAAAGAATTCCACGACAGAAAGAAAAGAGGAATATACAACGATGCAGACATCTGATGATTTAAAGAATCTATTGAATAGGATTGACCGCAAGAGTTATCCTGCATATAAAGATACAAAGGGAGTTTACCGGTTTCCCGGATATCAGCTCTCGATTGACCATGTACAGGGAGACCCTTTTGCGTCTCCCTCAAAGCTGAGTATCCATATTGAGGGTAAGGCTGCCGGCTTTCCCAGAGAGTTATTTGAAACGAAGCACCGCAGGATTGCTCTTGAAGATTACCTGACGAGGCAGTTTGGACGTGCTGTGGAGCGGCATGCATTTCAGGCAAAAGGCTCCGGCAAGAGCGGACTGATTGCAGTGAGCCGCTGCGGGCAGGAAGTATTGGAGCGTACAGCATGTACAATAGAGACGGGGAGCGGCAACGTGATTCTCCGGCTTGAAGCAGGGTTCCCTGCGAATGGGAGAACCATCAATGCAAGAGAATTGATGAAGATATTATTTGATTTTCTGCCGGAAAGTGTGGAAAACTCTCTTTATTATAAGAATAGCGATAAGAAACGAATTCAGCAGACGGTATTTCTTGCAGATGATCAGCAGTATATCCGGGAGCAGCTTCCCAAAATGGGATTGGCAGCTTTTGTGGCTGACGCCGCAGTTTTACCAAGGGAATCTGGGATTTCCTCAAGTCCTATGAGAGGGGCTGTTACATTTACTTCACCGGAGGACCTGAAGGTAACTCTGGAGCTGCCCCACAAAGGGAAGATAACCGGAATGGGAATCCGCCGGGGTATCACATTGATTGTGGGCGGAGGTTATCATGGCAAGTCCACGCTTTTGAAAGCATTGGAACTGGGTGTTTACAATCATATTTCAGGTGATGGCAGGGAATATGTGATTACAGATGACACCGCCATGAAAATCCGTGCGGAGGATGGCAGGAGTATTAAGAGAACAGACATTTCCATGTTTATTAATGACCTTCCCAATGGAAAAGATACTAAAGGATTTTATACAGAGGATGCCAGCGGAAGTACGTCCCAGGCTGCAAATGTGATTGAAGGTATGGAAGCGGGTGCGAAACTTCTGCTGATAGATGAAGATACCAGCGCGACTAACTTTATGATCCGGGATGAACTGATGCAGCGGGTAATCCACAGAGATATGGAGCCGATTACGCCGTTCATTGAGCGGATACAGGAATTGTATGAAGAGTATGGTATTTCTACTGTAATTGTGGCAGGAAGTTCAGGGGCATATTTCCATATTGCAGATTGTATTATTCAGATGGACAAGTATGTGCCCAAAGATATCACATCCATTGCAAAAAAAGAAGCGGAAGCCTTCCCGATGCTTGAACTTCCGGAAGTGAAGGCAGACAGTCCTTTATTTTCCAGATGTCCGGGGGCAAATAATTCTTTTCGCGGGAATGACCGGATTAAAATGAAGACGATGGGAAAAGATGCAGTTCAGATGAACAGGGAGACGATTGATTTGCGCTATGTAGAACAGGTTGTAGACAGTGAACAGGTATCGGCTCTTGGGAACTGTGTGAGATATGCAGAAAAGTATCTTTTGGATGGAAGGAAGAATTTGCAGAAGGTTGTAGAGGAGCTGGAGCAGAAAATAGAGAAAGATGGATTAGCAGGGTTATGTGAAAGCCGTTCAAACATAGCTTGCCTTGCAATGCCGAGAAAACAGGAAATCCATGCGTGCCTGAACCGTTATCGTGGATTGAAGTTGTAGAAAGGGGAAGTTTATGCGTTTTTTTCATTTGTCAGATTTGCATATAGGCAGGCAGCTGCATCATTATAGTTTGTTGGAAGATCAGCGGCATATACTGAATGAAGTGATTGGTTATGTAGAGCAGATGCACCCCGATGCAGTTGTGATTGCGGGAGATATTTATGACAAACCGGTTCCCTCTGGAGAGGCTGTTACCCTGTTTGATGATTTTCTCACCAGGCTGGCAAAGATAGAACCTTCTGTTGCAGTGCTGATTATTAGCGGAAACCATGATTCTGCACAGAGACTGGATTATGCCAGCCGGATTCTGGGGAGACAGAATATTTACATTGCGGGGGAAGTGCCTGGGAAGAAAGAGGAATATCTGAAAAAAGTAACTCTGTTAGATGACCAGGGAGAAGTAGATTTTTATTTGCTTCCATTTTTAAAGCCAGGGTATGTGCGGAATTTATTTGAAGAAGGCAGGCCGGAAAGTTATAGTGAGGCGGTGGCGCAGATTTTAGCCAGGGAGAAAATAGACAGGAAGCGGCGAAATGTTTTGGTGTCCCATCAGTTCTATACTGGAAATGGATATGCTCCTGACACCTGTGACTCGGAGATGTTTTCTGTGGGAGGAATTGATAATGTGGATATTCAGCCCCTGCTGGATTTTGATTATGCGGCTCTGGGGCATCTGCACAGAGCGCAGCAGGTGGGAGAAACCTCTATTCGTTATTGCGGTACACTTTTAAAATATTCTGTGAGTGAGGCGGAACACAAGAAAAACCTTTATATGATAGACTTGAAGGGAAAAGGCGAAGGTTTCCATATGAAATTGCTGCCTCTGCATCCATTAAGAGATGTGCGCAGGGTAAGGGGGAATTTGGCTGAAATTCTTGAAAACGCCAGCCCGGATAACAGGGAGGATTATATCAGCATTACATTGACGGATGAGACAGACCCATACAAGCCGAAGGAACAGTTAGAAAAGGTATACTCTCATATTCTGGAAATTCGTATGGATAATATGAGGACAAGAAAACGGCTGGAGGAATTTGGCGGCGAGGTGGAGATTAAGGACCCTTTGAGTGTATTTGATGATTTTTATAAGGAGATTCAGGGCCGGGCAATGTCTGCGGAGGAACGGGATATTTTAGAACAGGTATTGGACAGGGCGAAAGGAGAACAGGTATGAGGCCGGTAAAGCTGACAATGTCTGCCTTTGGCTCCTATGCGGGAGTTGAGGAGATTGATTTTACAAAAGTACAACATGGTCTTTTTCTCATTACCGGGGATACAGGTGCGGGGAAAACGACCATTTTTGATGCCGTGACCTATGCCCTGTATGATAAGACAAGCGGGGGCAGGCGGGACGGAAATATGATGCGCAGCCAGTATGCTTCAGAGGATACAGATACTTATGTGGAGTATACCTTTTCTTATCGGGATAAGGAGTATACAGTCCGAAGAAACCCCGAATATATGCGGATAGGAAAGCGAAAGATGGCTGATGGCTCTCCCAGGTATGTAAAAGAGACGGCGAAGGTAAGCTTGTTTTTGCCGGACGGCAGGGAGTATCAGGGAAAGAAAAAAGATGTCGATCATAAAATAGAAGAGATTATAGGCTTGGATGTGAACCAGTTTACGCAGATTGCAATGATTGCACAGGGAGATTTCCTAAAGCTGCTTCATGCAGAATCAAAAGAGCGGAAGCTGATATTTTCCAGGATATTTCAGACAAGACTGTATTGGAAGGTTCAGGAGGAGCTTAAGGAACAATCCAGGCAGCTCTATATCCGTCTGGAGGATAATACGAAGGATTGTCTGCGCGAGATGGAGCGCGTGGAGCCTTTCCCGGACAGTGAAGAAAAAACGGTTTGGGATAGCCTGTTGGCTTTGAAAATGCCTCCGGCTCAGGATGTATTAAGTACGCTGGAAGAAATATGCGGACAGGGTAAGGAAATGGAGAGAGGTGCACAGCAGCAGGCAGAAGTGTATCAGAAGATGGTGGAAGAGTTGAATTCCATTATTAGAAGCCGGGAAGAAGTGAATCGCCTTTTTATGCTGAAGAAGCAGGCCGGGGACTTGCTGGCAGAATTAAAAGCACAGAAGCCAAAGATGGAAGAGCTTCGGCAGCAGCTTGAAGAAGGTGCAAGAGCAGAAAAGGTTTTTATAAAAGAAGAACAGTATAAGAGGACCAGAGCGGAGAGGCTGCGTCTGGAGCAATTAATATTGGAAACGAAAGGGTGGCTTGCCAAGCAGGAGAAAAAGGCAGTGACAGAAGAGGCGGAATTAAAACGGCAGAGGGAAGAGCTTTTGGAAAGAGAACCTGTACTGCAGCAGCAGATTATCCGCCTGCAAGATATTCTGCCCAAATATGGACGGATACGCCGGTTAGAAGGTTCATACAAGGAACAGGTAAAAAAGATGGAATTGGTTTTGGAGGAATGTAGTACAGCTTCTGCAGCCTACGAGGAAAAGTACCAGCGCTTTTTGGGGGAACAGGCGGGAATTTTGGCGAAGGAGCTGTATGACGGACAGCCGTGCCCTGTATGTGGTTCTACCAAACATCCCCGGAAAGCGGAAGTGCTTGCGGGTGCTCCAAGCCAGGAAGAGGTGCAGCAGGCAAAGGAGAAAAGAGAGCAGAAGGAGCAGGAGCGTTTTCATGTCCAGGAAAAGTTCCAGGAATGTAAAAGTGCCCTGGAATCTGAAAAGAGACTTTTGGTAGAAGCGGTTGGAGACATCCAGGAGGAGCAGGTAAAAGAAAAGCTGCAGCAGCTTGAATTCGAATTAAAACAAAAAAAGGAAAATTACCAGAAAAAGGAGAAAAATTTCCAGGAATTAGTGGAGACATTAAAACACAAGGGCGGACTTTTAGAAAGTCAGGAAAAACAGCTTCAGGAATTGAATATGAAACAGGAAGAAGAGGCAGAATATTTTCAGGAAGAATTAAAAGTACAGAAATTCATATCCTATGAAAGTTATGCTCAGGCAAAGTCCTGGATGAAGGGTCGTGAAGAACGTGAGAAGAGTCTCATCCAATATGATTCCAGGTGCCTTGAAATAAAAACCCGGTATGAAACGTTTTCTCAGCAATGCGAGGGAAAAGAGCCGTCAGAGTTATCAGGGGAAAAAGAAAAATTGGAAGCCCTGCTTCTTTCCCAGAAGGAACAAAGAGAAAAGTGGCTCTCTCTGCATAATCAGAATCAGAAAAACCACGAGGCCCAGACGAAATTGAAACAGTATTTTGGCGCAAAGAAAAGTCTGACAATGCAATATGAAATGATAAATAATCTAAGCCGCACAGCCAATGGAACTTTGAGCGGCAGTGTAAAACTGGATTTTGAGACTTACGTGCAGCGAAAATATTTCAAACAGATTATTCATGCAGCAAACAGGAGACTTAGTAAAATGACCTCTAATGAATTTATTTTGCAATGCCGTGAGATAAAGGATTTGAGCAGTCAGGGTCAGGCCGGGCTGGATCTGGATGTATATCACCTTGTGAACAATTCAGTGAGGGATGTAAAAACCTTATCTGGCGGGGAATCTTTTATGGCTTCTTTATCTATGGCACTGGGACTGGCAGATATTGTACAAAATACTGCTGGTGCAATCAGCCTGGAAACTATGTTTGTGGATGAAGGCTTTGGCTCACTTGATGATGCCGCAAGGGAAAGGGCAATCCAGATTTTACAGGAGCTTGCCGGGGAAAAGGGACTGGTGGGAATTATTTCCCATGTAAATGAACTAAAAGAACAGATAGAATGGAAACTTGCGATTAAGAAAACAGAGCAGGGAAGCCATGCACAGTGGGTACTAGAATAAATAGAAATGGAAGTGAGATGCATGAAGAAATACCTGAAAGTGACAGCGGCTGTTGTACTGGCAGTTTTGCTGAGCCTGCAGCAGGCATTGCCTGCAAAGGCGTGGGAGGAAACGATATCCTGTACAGTTCTGGGGGACAGCATTTCAAAAGGGTATTCTTCAGATAAGGAAAATAAAATAAAATGTTACGGTCAGATTCTGACAGAGCAGATATCAACAGAAAACGAGATTTCTTATGACTACCATAATTATGCTAAAAATGGTCTGGACACACGGAGTCTGAATGAGAAAACACTGGCAAAAGACAGTGTTTTAAGAAGTCTGAACAAAGCAGACCTTATATTAATCACTATGGGATCCAACGATTTACTCAATCAATTTAAGAAGGAGACCCAGGAAATTTTAAATTCTGATACGAAAATGAAAAGTGTTGGGCAGGCTATGGAACAGCTCCAGGCGGAGGTAAAGAAAAACCCCCTTCTTGTCCTGAAAGTTGTAGATGCTCTGAGCAACTGGGATTATGGTACATTTGAAACTCAATGGGCAGAGGCAATGGAAACCATTACACAGCAAAAGAAAGACGGAGCTCAAATCATAGTAACGAATATCTATAATCCGGTATATAACATGGAGCTTCCCGGAACGATGAACAAGGTGGTAGAAGGTATTATCCAAAATATGAACGGCATTATAGAGAAACGTGCTGAAGAATTCGACTATCAGGTAATAGACCTTTTTCACTCCGGTATAGTGGAATATGTTCAGGATGACGGCCTTCATCCCAGTCAGGAAGGCCAGCAGCTAATAGCGGAAATGATTTATCCTGAAATCAAAACTTACCAATCTGGGAAGGATACTGCTCAGTCTGTAGATGGAGCAGCCTCAAAAGGGGAGGATGAGGCTTCAGAAGAATCGCCAGAACCACCTTCAGAGCAGGAACAAAGCAGCCAAAACAACCAAAATGACATCAAGGATGTCAAGGATGAAGAAACCTTACAGTTCAATACGATTCTGGCTGCCGCAGCGTTCATAATATTCATATTGGCTGTGGCGGGTATCATAAAAAACCGAAAATGATTTTATCGTAAACTTACAGTTCAGCCACAAGCCCGCTTCCGTTTTGCATGGCTGAACTGTTACTAAAAAATTCCACATTTCTAACACAAATATTTCACAATATTCTGCTAACCTTACAGGGACGGCTCTTTTTGGCTGCCCGACTCAAATTTATATAATCAGGGAGGTAAGGACTTGATAGAAGTAAAGAATTTAGTGAAAAAATATGGTAACCATCTAGCCATAGATAACCTGAGTTTCAAGATTGAAAAAGGGAAAATCTATGGCTTTTTGGGGCCAAACGGCGCAGGGAAATCGACCACAATGAACATCATGACGGGATACCTGGGAGCTACAAGAGGAGAAGTGCTGATTAACGGGCATGATATACTGAAGGAACCCAGGGAGGCAAAAAAGCACATTGGATATCTTCCCGAACTACCGCCGCTTTACATGGAAATGACGGTTTTGGAGTATCTGGATTTTGCGGCAGAATTAAAAGAAATCCCTAAGGAGCAGAGAAAATCATCAGTAGAGGATGTTCTAGAGCTTGTAAAGCTAACGGATGTCCGTGGCAGACTAATCCGTAACCTGTCTAAGGGTTACCGTCAGAGGGCCGGTCTGGCACAGGCCATACTGGGATTTCCGGATATTATTATTTTGGATGAGCCCACAGTAGGGCTGGACCCGAAACAGATTATCGAAATCAGAGAATTGATTCGTAAACTGGCAAAAGACCACACTGTTATTTTGAGTTCTCATATTTTAGCAGAGGTAAAAGAAGTTTGCGATTACATTATGATTATTGCAAAAGGCAGGCTTGTTGCAAGCGATACACCGGACAATCTGGAACATTTAATGGACGATGCTAAATTCATAGAAATCCAGGCAAAGGCCGAACCATCCCGGATCAAAGAGATACTGGAGCCGATCCAAGAGATTTCATCTGTGAAGATGGAAGAGAGAGAAGATGGGACTACATTTGCCACACTGGAAATAAAGGAAAACGCAGATATCAGGGAAAAGGTATTTTTTGCATTTGCCGGCCAGAAGTGTCCCCTTCTTCTGCTGAATACAAACAGTGTAAGCCTGGAAGAAATTTTCCTCGAACTGACTCAGGGAGACGGAGAATCTAAATTGCTGCTTTCAAAAAGGGAGGGGGATGAGACAGATGCTGGCGATTTATAAGAGAGAACTCAAGTCTTACTTCCAGTCCATGATTGGTTGTGTATTTGTTGCATTTTTAGTGGCTTTTACGGGAATTTATTTTATGGCATATAACCTGAATGCCGGATATCCGTATTTTTCGTATACCCTGTCAGGTTCGCTGCTTGTATTTATAGTAGGAATACCGCTGCTTACCATGAGAAGTTTTTCAGAAGAAAGGAAAAATAAAACGGACCAGTTACTTTTAACTGCACCGGTAGGCCTTCCCAAAGTAGTGCTGGGGAAATATCTGGCTATGGTTTCCGTTCTGGCAGCTCCTAATATTATCTTTTGTCTGTTTCCGCTGATTATCAAGCTGCAGGGAATATCCTATTTGAAGGTAGACTACATATCCATTGGTGTGTTTTTCCTTTTAGGCTGTGTGTACATTGCCATTGGGATGTTTTTATCTTCCTTGACGGAAAGCCAGATTATTGCTTTTATCACTTCGTTTGGTGTTCTGCTGGTCCTTTATCTTTGGGATGGGATTTTGTCATTTCTGCCAAGTTCAGCTTCCAGCGGGGTTATAGGAATTATAATCCTTTTGACAATCGCAGTTGCTTATATACAGCAGATGACCGGCAACTGGTTAATAAGCGGCGGAATTGAGCTGATTGGTTTTGCTGCCTGTGTTATTACATATGTTATGAAGTCCGGCTTGTTTGAAAATATACTGACGAAGATTCTGGGAAAGCTTGCACTTGCAAATGTTTTTATGAATATTACGTCCAACAGTATTGTAGATATCAGCGGAATTATCCTGTATTTGTCTATTATCGCGGTATTCATTTTCCTTACGGTACAGACGATACAGAGAAGACGGTGGAGTTAGGGGGGCTGGAAGTTGCAGAAAATTAAAAATTTATTTAAAACAGCGGGGACCAGGAACGGGACCTTCAGTGTAGGATTAACCATCATGGTGGTCGCTATCGTAGCGGTGATAAACCTGATTTTTGGTCAGATACCTGAAAAGTACAGAAACATTGATGTCAGCAGCACAAGAATATATGAAATAACAGATACAAGCCGTGAGCTTTTGAAAAATCTGGACTCTAAGATTACGTTTACGGTACTTGCGGAAAAACAGAGTACGGATGACAGAATAAAAACATTTTTAAGTAAGTATGTGGCTTTATCTAAAAATATCTCAGTGGAGTGGATTGATCCGGTACTTCACCCATCCGCCCTGACGCAGTATAATGCAGAACAGAATATGATTGTCGTGTCCTGTGAGGATTCGGGAAAAAGCACCACAGTATCCTTTGATGATATCATTGTAATAGACACCTCCTCTTACTACTATACGGGAACTGCATCCGAGTCTGAGTTTGACGGTGAGGGACAGCTGACCAGCGCTGTAAACTATGTGACCAGTGATGTGAATCAGGCAATTTACCGGACAACCGGACATGGAGAGGCAACTTTATCCAGTTCCATTTCGGAGTTGATGGATAAGAATAATTACAGTACGAAAGAGTTAAATCTAGTGATGGACGCATCTATACCCGATGATTGCGATTTACTCCTGATGTATGCTCCCGCTACAGATTTATCGGAGGATGAAACAGAGGCTGTAAAGAACTACCTTTTGGAAGGCGGAAAGGTGCTGCTGATATTGGGAGAAACCAACACATCAGATTTACCGAATCTAGCTTCTGTTTTGAAGGAATATGGAATGGAAGAAGCGGATGGATATGTTGCAGATCCTGAGCGGTGCTATCAGGGAAACTATTATTATATATTCCCCAATCTTTCACTGTCCGGTGATATGGCAAAAGGAATTTCCTCCCAAATGGTGCTTCTTACCAATGCAAAAGGTCTGAACATGGTGGATGCGGCAAGGGATACTATTACTGCAACCTCCTTTATGACAACTTCTGAAAAAGCTTATGCTGTGACAGATGAGAATCAGACACAGGGTACGTATACTTTAGGGGCAATAGCAACAGAACAGACGGATAGTGCTGAGAGCCGGCTGACAGTCATCACGGCGGCCAGCCTGATTGATTCACAGATTACGGATACATTTCCTCAACTTGAGAATAATACGGTGTTTATGAACCTTGTGAGCAGTAACTTTGACGGCGTACAAAATATTTCTATTGAGCCAAAAAGCCTTGCTGCACAATATAACACAGTACAACATGCAGGTATGTTCAGCCTTCTGGTTGTATTTGGGGTTCCTCTTCTTATTCTAGGCGCTGGTTTTACAGTCTGGATGAGACGGAGAAAAGCTTAACCGGGGAGGGGAATATGGAGCAGAAAAGAAAAAAGTCACTGATAGCGCTGTTCTGCATTTTTCTGATTCTTCTGGCTGCTTATTTTGGACTTCAGTCATGGAACAAAAAGCAGGAGAAAAAGCAGGAAGAGAAAGCAAATGCAGAAACGGTTTATGTCACGGACATAGATGAAATCTTAAAGATTAAATACAATGTAGGCAATGGAGAATTTACCTTTGAGAAAGAAGATGATACGTGGTATAATGTACAGGATAAGGATTTTCCGCTGGCACAGAGTTATCCTCAGCAGATGGTAAAAGACTTCAGCAGATTAAAAGCGTTAAGAGAACTGGAAGGCGGGGACTCCCTGGAGGATTATGGCCTGAAGGAACCGGTATATACGGTAGCATTGACAGATAAGGACGGGAAAGAAACCACGCTGTATTATGGAAATGCGGCCGGAGATGGATATTACCTGACTGTCGGTGATACTGGAAAGGTCTATACAGTGGATGGTACTTCCATATCTGATTTGCAGTATGAGCTGAAAGATATGGCTCAGTTGGATACGTACCCAAGCATTGGGAGCGGCAATCTGAAAAAGGAAATTATTACTCAAAATGGAAGTACTATTACATATGACTCAGAAAATGATGAGGATGCCGAAAATATTGCAGCGGTTGCAGGAGGACTGGGGGCTGTTGTATTAAGTGATGCGGCTGATTATTCAGTTGAAGACAAAGATCTTCCGGGATTTGGACTTGATGAAACCAGCAGAATAACGGTGGAGGCAACTTATACAGAAGATGGAAAAGATGCAGTTCTGACTCTGTATATAGGCAATACAGACGGGAATGGAAACCGTTATGTGATGATGAATGATTCCAGAATTGTATACTTGATATCAGAGGAAATCTGTAATAACATTCTGAACAAAGGCTAGAAATGAGGACGATAAATCATGAGAGAAAAATTAATGCGGTTTATGCAGGGAAGATATGGAATAGATACATTTTCTAAGTTCCTGCTTATTGCAGGTTTGGTGGTGGTGTTTTTCTCCTCCATTTTTGGAGGAACGGTTTTAGGCACAATCTGTTATCTGGCAGGATGGCTTTTGATTATCTACTGCTATTTTAGAATGATTTCAAAAAACATTACAAAGAGGTATGCTGAAAATCAGACATTTCTGACGAGAACATATAAGATACGCAGCTTTTTTCAAAGTCAGAAGGGGATATGGGGACAGAGAAGAACTCATCATATTTATAAATGCCCGGTGTGCAGTCAGAAAATCCGCATTCCGAGAGGAAAAGGAAAAATAGAAATCCGATGCCCCAAGTGCAGCAACACATTTGTTAAGAAAAGCTAAGCTTACTGTTCAGACCGTGCTGTGCACTCCGCTGTACGGCATCGGAGCCATTAAAATATCGGCTTCAGGACATCCAGGTCTCCGCACTGCTTCGGTCCGTGCTAAACGTGCGTCACTGGCGCACAGCACCCCTCGCCGTAGGTGGCTTAAATGGACTGGATGTCGTTACTGCGCACCCGTAGGGTGTGAACTGTAACAAGCTAAGGACAGATAGAGTTGTGTCAAGCCCCGGGCTTGACAGTCCAGGGATTACATGATAGACTATAGTTAATTGAAGAGAAAAGAACCGTCTTGTAAAAGAAGGGCTTTTGGTATCATGCTGCGCGCATGTTATGGAAAGCCCTTCTTTTTTTATACAATAGGAAGCAGCGTTTCCTATTGTATAAAAACCCATCCGGGAGATGTGCACTGCGCGCATAAGGCAGATGGCCGCCAAAGCAGCCGCGCTTCAGCGTGAGGGTCCGGCGAAGGCAGACTCTTTGTTACTATTAAGTCAAAGGAGAAAAATATGAATCTTATTGGAAAAAAGGTTACTCATAAAAAATTTGGTTTAGGAACAATCAGAGAGGTGCAGACAAATAAAGTACGGGTGGACTTCAAATATGGAATAAAAACATTTGCATACCCTGAATCTTTTGAGAAGTTTTTTGAAGTTCCAGACCAAAATACAAAGGCATATATCCAGGTCAGGATAGAGGAATCTAACCGCTTAAAAGCTTTGGAACAGGAAGAAAAAAGTCGGGAAGAGCTGAGACGGGATTATGCAAGGAAGTTAAAGATAAAGGAGAATTCCCATGCAGTGTTCGGAATGCGCGTGAATAATTTAAATGATGTATTGGAAAACTGGTCTGTTTCCACCGGAACTTATTTATCTGGTGCTAATAAAGGAAAACCTAGAATTCCGAAAGTCCTGAATATGAATTCAGCCTGTCTTCTGACAGTAAAGGCGGAAGGCCAGAAAGAAGCTGACCGTACGATAGCAGGAATATTTATGGCCTCAGAGGATTTTATAGGGCTGGAATGTCAGAATGGTATTATTTGTGCCCATGAGAAGCATAGAATCATATGGGAGGCGGAGGACGAGGATATACGATTTTGGGATTATTTTTCAGGAGAAACTGGATTAAGCAATTGGGGAAATTGTGAAATAAAATATATTTCAAACAAAACAATTAAGAAGATATTGGAAGATATGATGAGACTTGCTTTCCATGCAGAAAAGAAAAAGGAAATATGTGAATTTTATAATTACTTTCTTGAAATGAACCATATGTAAAAGCCCTGACATAAAATCCCCTCTTTGCTAAGGAGGTGATGCGTGCAGGAGTCCAAGCCAAAACATGTTGCTCATAGAATAGAAAAGAAGATGGAGGAATAGCCAATGTATAGTTTAAAGGTAGAAAGAAGAAGTAAAAATGTAAAAGCAAAAAAATTAAAAAGAGAAGGAATTATACCATCCAGCATCTTTGGAGGAGATTTGAAAGAATCATTGCTGATTCAAATACCTGAAAGTGAAGCAAGAAAACTTTTGAAAGCAAAGGGCAGAGGCGGGAACTTAGAAATTGAGTGTGAAGGTAAAAAGTATAATGTAATCATAGAACATATAAGCCAGAATCAAATGACTCATCAAATTGATGACATAGAATTTCAGCAGTTAGGTGAAAATAAAGCTGTATCAAGCTTTGCCCAGGTTATTTTAAAAAATAAAAATAAAATACCAACCATGGTTCAGCAGTTTATTACGGAAATTCCCTACAAGGCCTTGCCTTCCAATCTAGTGGAAACAGTAGAGGTAGATATGGCAAAATTAAGAGCAGGTTCCAATCTGAAGGTGTCAGATCTTTCTATCTGGAACAAATCAGATGTTGAGGTTACTATAGATGGTGACCGCCCAGTATTAAATGTAACAGGAGACTCAAGAAAGCAACCCCAGCCCCAACATTAATAGCAAAAAAGGCAGACGAAATAATCTGCCTTTTTTATTTATTTAAATTAAATAAACAACCATTCAGGAAAAAACTTACGCAAAAAAGTTAAAAAGCTCAAACTTTGTTGATTTTATATAATATTGGCAAGTACATTTCGTGTATTTGCTCAATTGACTTAAATTATTAGAAAACATATAATACTCATATGGGCAGTAAGGGATATGAAGAATTCTTTCTGTCAGATAATTATATAAAGAGAAGAGGAAGAGTATGACACAAAATATTATTGGGCACAACATAAAGTCACTTAGGGGCGAACTGAACATGACACAAGAGCAGTTGGCGCAAAAAATGTATATGAAGCGGCAGACTCTTTCAAATTATGAAGTTGGGAAAAGGATACCGGACATTTATGAACTATTGGTTCTGGCAGATATCTTTGACGTATCCCTTGATGAAATTGCCGGGAGAAAACCAAGATGCCGGGAAAAACAGATTAATACTGGGACGTCTGTACGAGGTTTTGGAGAAAAGTAAGCAGGGAGTCTGATATTTTCCATTTTAAAAGGAGGCATTAGTATGAGTAGAATAGAAATAGAATTTTTCCATGATGTAATATGCAGTTTTTGTTTTCCAATGTCATACAGAATGAGACAACTTCAAAATCTGATGCCTGATGTGCACATAAAACACCGCTCTTTTGCCTTGGCCAAATCTGAGCAGGACTTTGTTGACATGTTTGGGTCCAGAGAAGCAGCTAAAACAGAAATCCTAACTCACTGGGACCATGCAAATCAAAACGATGATTTACACCGTTTTCAAATTGAAGGAATGAGAAAATCAACATTTCCTTTTCCATCTTCCATGAATGTTCTTGTTGCCTGCAAAGCAGCTTACCTTATAGCAGGAGAAGAGGCTTACTGGAATGCTTTTGATGTACTTCAAAAAGCTCTTTTCGTGGAAAGTCAGAATATTGAAGAGGAAAGTGTAATCTTTCAATGTATCAGGGAAATAAACATAGATTTTGAAAAATGGAAAGAATATTACCGCGATTCTAAAAGTCTGGAGGCCGTGGAAGAAGACCTCTTACTGGCAGAAGGCTATGGAATTGAAAGCGTACCATGTCTGATTATTAATAAAACACATAAATTAAGCGGTACCCTCCCTTTGAATGAAATTATTAATGCTGTAAATAAGGCAGCAAGTGTATCAGAGGAGAAAGAAATTCTTGAAGGGGGGGCTTGTAAATTGGAAGACGGCAAGTTCCATTGTGACTGATATTCCTCCAGGGCAACTCATTTTTATGCACAAATTTGTATTTGATAAATCGCACCTCGTAACTGAGGTGCTTTTTTTATATAATAGGAAACTGTGTTTCCTATTATATAAAAACCCGACAGGGGATCGCACTGTGGCGGCAAAGAAGATGTTGCTATCGCAACCCGCCACAGGCGGAGAATCTTGCAAGCAAGATTCTTTCTTGTATAATAAGAAACAAACAACTTGTCGAAGCGTATGATAATAGTGGGATGATTTATCCGGACGGTGCTGTACCAGAAGGTGACTGATTATAGGAAGAGGGGATCAAGGCTATGAAAGGAAAGGATTATTGGGTTAATTGGAGCAAAAGGGCAGGAATACGTGCAGTTAAGACGATTGCACAGGCGGCAATTGCCGGAATTGGAACTGCTACGGTTATGGGGCAGGTAGATTGGAAGTATGTACTATCTGCATCCATACTGGCGGGAGTAATGTCTTTGCTTACATCTCTTGCCGGACTGCCGGAAATTGAAATTGTAGATTATTCAAAGGGCGGGTAATCACCCTTTTCGTTGCAGTACTGCAACAGATAGGAGGTTTATATGAAAATTGGACTCAGGGGAGGACACTCCCCAAGATGTAAAGGAGCAATGGGAATTTTAGACGAGCAGATAGAAGTAAGAAAAATATACAATGAAATGGTTCCTCTGCTGCAGGCAGCAGGGCATACTATAATCGACTGTAACTCAGATGCGGATACAATCAGTGGGGAATTGTCGGAAGGAACCAACAAAGCAAACTCTAACAATTGTGATATCTATGTCACAATTCACATGAATGCGTCCGGTGGAATTGGGAATGGTACAGAAGTGTGGATGTATAATAATGCCAACAGCACCATGAACGGTATCGCAGGCCGTATCTGCCAGAACTTTGCAGCAAAGGGCTTTCAGAACAGAGGAGTAAAATACAACACAGCATACCACGATTTGAACGCTTCCATTATGCCGGCAATGATTGTAGAAACATTGTTCTGCGATAATCAGTATGATGTTGACATGTATCGGAAGGCAGGTGTGAAGGGAACCGCTGAACTGATTGTAAGCGGGATCACCGGGAAGAGTACACCAAGTATAAAGCCTGCAGAACAGGTTCCTGATAATTCTGTAAATGACTTTGGATTATGGTATCGTGCACATGTACAGAGTTTAGGGTGGCTTGCCCCAGTACACGATGGGCAGGTGGCAGGAACTATCGGCCATGGTCTCAGGCTGGAAGCACTGATGATAGATACAAGGAAGTATCCAGAATTAAAAATAAGAGCCAGGGCTCATATTCAGGGAATAGGTACAGTGGATTATGGTTATATCACCCATGACACTGTTATTGGAACTACAGGACAGAGTAAAAGATTAGAAGCAATCATGCTGGAGGCAGAAGGCTTGCCCGAGGGGAAGAAAGTGTATACCCAGATGCATTTCCACAAAGATGGCTGGGGTAAAGTTGTTCCCAGTGGTGATGCAGGCAGCTTCGGACTCGGAAAAGAAACACAGGCTATCAAAATATGGGTTGCGTAGAAAAGGAAAACGGAGGCTTTGAAATAACAATCAAAGCCTCCGTTAGGCTTGCTGTATTTTACTTTAGGCGTAACTATACTATTTCTAAAACAGTCCATTATATTTTATCGGGTTTGTCAAGTAAAATGTGTAAATTTTGATTTTTTATAATACCGGTGTTCATGCACCGGTATTTTCATGAGTTCAGCCTTGCTTTCTCCCCGTCAACGGGGGCGGCCCATTTTAGGGTACCACAATCAGACCATCCGTATATGATGGTGGTTGTTAGATTCTTAGACTCTTTCATATTTTCGAATTCTTGGCTGGATTTTCGGATCTACATCCAACTGGTTTCTCACCAGTGCCCAGCTATGTACATGACCTCCTTCCCATTTCTTATATAGCTCTGTTATTCGCAGATACAGCAGTTTTAGCAATGCGTTCTCGTTCGGAAATGCTCC
>NZ_QGDS01000019.1 GCF_003149105.1 Faecalicatena contorta
TGGGTGCATCATTTCTGATGCTGTTCTTAAAAATTTTCTCTATAAGAAATTTTCAAGGGTTTGTTGTCTATTGTTTAATTATCAAGGTTCTTTTTTTGTCGTTTTCTCTTCAAGCGACAACTTCCATATTCTATCATGTCCGTTTCATCTTGTCAAGAACTTTTTTATTTATCTTTTTTAGTGCTTTTCTGACCGCTTATGGGTCAGCTTTGATATATTATCATTTTCTGCATCAATTTGTCAAGACATTTTTTACATTTTTTTCATCTTTTCTTAACAAAACTTTCAGCAATACCTTACCGCTTCTAAAATCAGTGTTTCGCAGGCAAGATAAACGGAGAAGGAGGGATTTGAACCCTCGCGCCGCTATTAACGACCTACTCCCTTTCCAGGGGAGCCCCTTCGGCCAGCTTGGGTACTTCTCCAAAATGTCCGTTATTAAATATACACGAAACTGAGTCTCTTGTCTAGTCCTTTTTCCTGTTTTTTTATTTTTCTTCTCTTTTTGCTCTTTATTCCAATTTTCAGACATCTTTTTTCTGCCATATCAATTGCTCCGATACCAATTCGTGTCAAATCTTTTCAGTATTTTGGGATATATAAAACTTCAAAACCTCCTTTCAATTTTAAATAGAATTAATTTAATATCTGATTTACCTCATACAGATTTAGAAGTTATAATAAATGCAGACATAGTATTAACATTATTAATTCGGGAGGGCTTAATATGGAGAACTATCATTTTTTAGTTATGGGATCAGATATGAGGCAGCAATATTTGGCTGAGCTGCTATTGAAAAAAGGTAATCAAGTAACTCAGGCTGAATATTGCCAAGGGGCGATTTACAATGCGGTCTTACTGCCGGTATCCGCTACAGAGGAATATCTGGAAGCGAACTTGAAACACTTTCCAGACAGCCAGCTTATCTATGGCTGCAATTTCCCAAGCAGGCTCGATGATATTTGCCGAACAAAAAATTTTCGTTGTGTAGATTATATGTCTGTTGAAGGAATTGCTGAAAGAAATGCAATTGCCGCATCAGAAGGGGCAATTGTTGAAGCTCTCCTGGCTGGTGAATTGTGTATTGATGGAAGCCTCTGCCTGGTAGCCGGTTATGGACGTGTGGGCTCGGTACTGGCTTCAAAGCTCAAAGCGCTCAATGCTGAAACATCGGTAATGGATCTTAATATCGAGAAACTAGAAGAAGCAAACCAAAGCGGCTATGCTATTATAAGTGTGAACGATAGCGAAAAAGAGCTGCATAGATTTGACTATATTTTCAATACTGTACCAGCTCTGGTATTCACAGAACCTCTTTTAAAAAGAATTGACAAAAATGCAGTCATTATTGATATAGCCTCCAAACCTGGCGGTGTTGACTATGAGTATTGCCGTAAACATAACATAAACGCGAATCACTGCCTTGGTTTGCCAGGTAAATATATGCCGCGGACGGCTGCACTGACGTTATTAAATGCTATTGAAAAGTCAATAAGAACGATTTAATCAGAACAGCAGTGCCCGATGACATCAAATATTTAAAAGGAGAAAGCAAAAGGAACCCTCTCTGTTAATAGGGGGTTCCTTTCAAATTGTGAAACGGAGAGGGTGGGATTCGAACCCACGCGCCCTTGCGGACAAACGGTTTTCAAGACCGCCTCGTTATGACCACTTCGATACCTCTCCAACTTCCTGTATGCTTTTATAACTGTACAGGTTTTCTTTTGTCTGCTTCCGCGACAATGAGTATTTTAGCATATACTTGAAATATATGTCAATATGTTTTTTAATTATTTTTGTCACATTTTAGCCATTCAAATTTTCGACAGTATAGCAAAACGAAGTCAAGCTATGACTGAGCTGCGGCTTACTTTCCTTTATCGTCTTCTTTTAAGGAATACTTCTGCCATTTCCAAGTCTTCGGGAGTCGTTATTTTGATGTTCTCATAAGACCCGCAGACAAGCTTGATTGGAAAACCAAGCATCTGCTCTACTACCATTGCATCGTCTGTCACATTGGTATAGCTTTCCCTCATCAGCATAGAATATGCACCTTTTACTAGGTCATTTTTAAATACCTGAGGTGTCTGTATCATCCATACTCTTCTTCTATCCGGCGTATTTTCCACAAAGTCACGTGCGTCTGCAACCTTAATTGTATCTTTCACCGGCATACCTACTACACATGCTTTATTTTTACAAACCACATCAAATGCTCTTTGTATGATATCTCCATCTACAAACGGACGCGCTCCATCATGAATAAAAACATAACCGTCATCTCCCAATTCCTGAAGTCCGCTCCAGACAGAATTATAACGTTCCGCTCCTCCGGGCAGTATCTTGGTCACCTTGGTAATGTGATACTTGTCCACAATTGTCTGCTGACAATACTCCTCTTCTCCGGCTCCGGTTATGAGATATATTTCATCTATTATATCTGAATCTTGAAATTCTTTCAGCGAATAGTACAATACAGGCTTTTCGTCAAGCATCAGATATTGTTTATGTACCTTTGTTCCCATTCTTCTGCCCTGGCCTGCTGCCAGTACAATTGCCGTACAATGTGCTTCTTTCATATAAACACTCTCCTACCGCTCTCCCAGTCTGAGATTGGGAACTGCGTTCAAATCCCAGCCATGCCTGGTTCCCGCCAAATATTCATAATAAGCGGCGGTGCCTATCATAGCAGCATTGTCCGTACAGTAAATTGGAGATGGACAATAAAAGTCTGCCCCTCTCTCCTCACATGCCCTTTTCATTTCTGCTCTGAGCGCACCATTCGATGCAACCCCGCCTGCAATAGCAAATTTATTCATGCCATACTCTTCCAAAGCATTCATAGATTTTTCTACCAAAACATCTACAACTGCCTTTTGGAAAGCTGCAGCAATATCAGCCGGATTATAATTTTCCCCTTTCATTTTGCATCCATTAATGTAATTCAAAACCGAAGATTTCACACCGCTGAAACTAAAGTCGTAGGGTGCCCCATCGATATTTGCTTTGGGAAATAAAATCGCCTCCGGGTTTCCTTCTTTTGCGAGCCGGTCTATTTTAGGCCCTCCCGGATATCCAAGTCCGATTGCTCTTGCAACTTTGTCATAAGCCTCCCCTGCAGCATCATCCCTGGTCCGGCCTAAAATTTCATAGTCACCATATCCTTTCACACAGACTAAATGTGTATGTCCGCCCGAAACTACCAGGCATAAAAAAGGAGGCTCCAAATCAGGGTGCTCAATATAATTTGCAGAAATGTGTCCTTCAATATGATGCACTCCTACCAGAGGAAGTTTTTTCGCATAGGCCAGAGCCTTTGCCTCTGCTACTCCCACCAGCAGTGCGCCTACAAGTCCGGGGCCATATGTTACACCTATAACATCTATATTATCCAGCGTCATCTTTGCTTCTTTCAACGCTTCTTCTATTACCTGATTTATCTTTTCAATATGCTTTCTCGATGCGATTTCAGGAACCACGCCTCCATACAATTTATGAAGCTCAATTTGTGATGAAATCACATTCGATAAAATTTCCCGCCCATTATGCACAACTGCAGCCGCAGTTTCATCGCAAGAACTTTCAATCGCCAGTACATTAATATTTTCAATCTCTCTCATACATACCTCTGTCTATCTTTTTAACATTCAAATACCAGTTCTGCCGACATCCTATCTTTTCCTGCTTTCGCTCCAGGAAAAATGCTGCGTACTTCTTCCATATATTCTTCCGGCCTGGTCAGGGAAGGACTGTAATGCGTCAGCCACAATTCCTTTACCTGGGCTTCTTTTGCAAGATGTGCCGCTTCATAGAAGGTCATATGTTTATATTCTACGGCCTTCGAAGCTTTTTCCTTTTCTCCGTACATTCCTTCACATATAAACAAATCCGAACCTTTTGCATTTTCACGTATAGAATCTGTAGGCCTTGTATCTGTCGTATAAGTAATCTTAATTCCTTTTCTGGGAGGACCTAAAACCATATCCGGCGTTAGAACCCTGCCGTCAGCCTCCACAGACTCTCCCTTTTGGAGAGGGTTCCAGTATTTTTGCGGAATTCCATGTTCCATGGCTCTTTCCACGTCAAATTTACCTGCGCGGTCGATTTCCAGAGTATATCCATAACATAACACATTATGATTTACCCGGAATGCCGTCAGGCGGTATCCATTCATCTCAAATGTCTGCTGTGGTCCTTCTATTTCCACAAAATGAATTGGGAAAGGAAGCTCCGGGGCTATGACTCTCAAAGAATTCACTACCCTTTCCAGACCTTTTGGTCCAATCAGGGTAAGGGGTTCCCTGCGGTCCGCATTCCCCATAGTAAGAAGCAGACCCGGAAGTCCGCTGATATGGTCACCATGATAATGGGTAAAGCAGATAACGTCAATCGGCTTAAAACTCCACCCCTTTTCTTTAATCGCAATTTGTGTTCCTTCTCCACAATCTATCAGCAGGCTGCTGCCTCCAGTTCTTGTCATCAGGGCAGTCAGCCACCGATAGGGAAGCGGCATCATTCCACCGCTTCCAAGCAAACATACATCTAACATATTATTCCTCTATCTCTACCGGTAGCCTGAAAGAAGCGAGCATTTTATTATAACAGGATTCACATAAATCAAAAGAATGTTTCTCACCATCCTTTTCAGAAAAATATCCCCATGCATAATCTACACTGAAAACACCTTCCTCTGCACGCCCATTCACAACCGGTATTTCTTTCCCGCATTTATTGCAAATAATTTTTGTTACTTCTTTTGTTTCTTTTAATTGATACTGGCGCATACAAATTCCTCCTGTGTTATTTGAATTTCAATTTTGCTACGCCTTCATTATATCGTCTTTAGCCTTGGTTTCCTACTGGGAAGTACTTCCTCGATTATAGGTCGTTTTCCATTGTGGCGATAAAACCTACTATTTGACAGGTATTATGCATTATTTTCCCAGCTCTCTGCTCATCAGCACAGCATCTTCCCTGGGATTATCATAAAAATTCTGCCGGATGCCATCCTCCAGGAATCCTTCTTCCTGATAAAATACCCGGGCTGTCTTATTACTTTCCCGCACATCAAGAAGTATTTTCCGTATATTCTTTTCTTCACATATATCTTCCAATTTCAACATCAGGCGGCTGCCTACCCCTTGCCGCTGCATTTCTTTATCTACCGCGATGCGGAGAATCTCTGCCTCACCTGCTACTTCATAAGCCAGTATATATCCTGCAAGTCTTCCCACTTTCTCTGCGGCTATACAAATAGACTGTGGCTGGCTGATTGTCTCCAATACGCTTTTTTCACTCCAGTAATCTGAAAATATCTTAAATTCAAGTCCGGCAACTGCAGCAGCATCCTCAGCGCTTAAAGCCCTGAGAATCAGCTCCGCTTCCCTTTCCTTCTGGGCACGTTCACGCTCTGCCTGAGATACCCTCAGGTAGTCCGGCTGGTGCTCCATGGCAGTTTCTATTTTTCCTGCTTTATAATACCGGATACCCAGGGCCCCTACTGCAGCAGCTCTCTGCCGGCTCATATGAGGCGGGGCAAAAGAATAAGGAACCTTGAGATTTTGTTTAATTATATCGCTGAATACAGGGACGCCGTCTCCAAGAAACACCACTGGTCTTCTGTACACATTCAAATGACGGATTAGTTCTTCAATGGACACCGCCATCTGCATTTTCAGAACTTGAAATACAGGCTCTACCTGATTTGTGCCTTCTTTTGTTCCGGCCCGTTTTGAAAATGTATACAAACCCGTGTATACCTGGTTCCTTCTGGCATCCATAATTGGACATATAATATCTTCACAGCCATAGACCTGATATGCCAGTCCGTCCACAGTCGGAATGTGTATCAGAGGCTTCTCCAGAGCCAGGCCCAGTCCTTTGGCCGTAGCTGATCCTATGCGCAGCCCGGTAAAAGATCCTGGTCCTCCCGCCACTGCAATTGCATCTATGGTTTCCAAGTCCAATTCAACCATCTTTACCACTTCGTCAATCATCGGCAGCAAGGTCTGGGAATGAGTCTTTTTATAATCAATGGTATATTCCGCTATGGTCCTGTCCTCTTCCACAACTGCCACAGTTGCTGTCAGTCCGGAGCTGTCGATTGCTAATACCCGCATGTTATACTTCCTCTCTAAAGGGGCCAGCACCTGTCTGACCCCTGCTTCTTTTCCTATTAGAGCCCCGCTTTGCAGGCGAGGGGCATCTCTTCAATTGTTATTCTGCGATATTCAAATCCCTGTTCCAGGTCCTTTTCAATCGTAATTTCCGTTCGCTCTCCTGGAAGGATTTCTTCAATAAGGTTTGCCCATTCAATGAGACACACACCCTCACCCATGACATAATCCTCATATCCCACTTCATACATCTCCTCCACGTCACCGATACGGTAGACATCAAAATGATAGAATGGCATGCGCCCCTTATCATACACCTGTACAATCGTAAATGTAGGACTGCTGACAGGCTCTTCTATCCCCAGTCCTTTCGCAAAACCCTGGGTAAATAAAGTCTTTCCGACCCCAAGGTCACCGGTCAATGTATAGACTTTTCCAGGTTTTGCCCGCTTTCCCATATTCACGCCAACCTGAAAGGTCTGGTCGGGGCTTCTTGTTTCTAATACCATACCGAATCCTCTTTCCGATTCTATTTTCAATGAAGTTCTAAACCTCGCTAAGCTCAAAGAACGACCTGCGTGCCAGGCTCGACAATACCTCGCCAATCACTATCAAGAATGAAGTTCTTTTCGCTAAGCTCGTGAAAAACCTTGCTAAGCTCAAAGAACGACCTACGTGCTAGGCTCGACAATACCTCGCCAATCACTATCGGTCAATGATGGAATAGGCGGAGGCCTGTGAAGGTCATGGCCATCTGGTATTTATTGCAGGTCTCGATGACATGATCATCTCTCACAGAGCCGCCAGGCTGTGCTACGTATTTTACGCCGCTTTTATGTGCGCGTTCGATATTGTCACCAAATGGGAAGAATGCATCAGAGCCAAGCGCAACGTCTGTCATTTCATCCAGCCATGCACGTTTTTCTTCCCGTGTAAATGCCTCCGGCTTCTTTTCAAATATATTTTCCCATACACCATCTGCAAGAACATCCATATATTCCTCTCCGATGTATAAGTCAATGGCATTGTCCCTGTCTGCTCTTCCTATGCCTTCCTTGAACTTTAATTCCAGTACTTTGGGATACTGGCGCAGCCACCAGTTATCTGCTTTTTGGCCTGCAAGTCTTGTGCAGTGGATGCGGGACTGCTGTCCTGCACCGATACCAATTGCCTGTCCGCCTTTTACGTAACATACAGAATTAGACTGTGTATACTTCAGTGTAATCATGGCGATGGCAAAATCTATTTTTGCTGATTCCGGGATATCTTTATTTTCAGTTACCACATTGGAAAAGAATTCTTCATCAATCTCCAGTTCATTGCGCCCCTGCTCAAACGTGATGCCAAACACCTCTTTACGTTCCAGCTGTGCGGGTATATAATCCGGGTCTATCTGAATTACATTATAATTGCCTTTCTTTTTCTGTTTCAGCAGCTCAAGAGCCTCTGGTTCATATCCGGGTGCAATAACGCCATCGGAAACTTCTCTTTTAATCAGTCTTGCAGTGTCTGCGTCACAGACATCGGACAGGCAGATGAAATCTCCGAAAGAGGACATTCTGTCCGCACCTCTTGCTCTTGCATAGGCACATGCAAGGGGGGAAAGCTCTCCTAAATCATCCACCCAGTAAATCTTGGCCAGTGTCTCACTCAGAGGAAGCCCCACGGCGGCTCCTGCAGGGGATACATGTTTAAAAGAAGTTGCTGCCGGAAGACCTGTCGCCTTCTTTAATTCCGTTACCAACTGCCAGCCATTGAAAGCATCCAAAAAATTAATATACCCAGGGCGGCCGCATAATACCTGAATAGGCAGTTCACTTTCATCCTGCATATAGATTCTGGATGGTTTTTGATTTGGGTTGCAGCCGTATTTTAATTCCAATTCTTTCATTTATCCTCTGCTCCTTACTGGTTCTTATTTACAATCTTTGTCTCATATGTACCTGATGCAATGTCGATGTAGCGTACAAACAGTGAAACCTTGTTATCCTCATTCAGACTATTCCACAAAAGCTCTGTAAAATCTTCTATATCATCCGGGATGGAAATCCACTTTGGTTCACCCTCAAAGCTTGGCAGCGGGTCACCGTCACACATATACGTGTGAATAAAATGGCCCTCTCCTGCCACAGCGTCCTCATAAGCGAACGTATACCGGCTGCAGCTTCCGGGATTTCCATTGCTGCTCTTCAAAATTGACATTGCATAATTGTATCCGTTCTCGATATGCATAATCCCAGAAATACGAGGTGTATAGTTAGGGCCATCCGGTTCAAATTCCCTTGAGCGCAGGCTTTGCTCAAATGTCATCTGCTTGTCCATACATTCGTATATGGTATCTGTCTGATCGCCATTTGTTACAATCGTCTTATTGCCCAGCACGCGCACCGGAGCATAAATAATAAGGCTTGGATCTGTCAGCTTAGAAGGGTCAAACGCCTGGGTTCTGATTCCTTCCCCATCCTCCACAAATATCCGGTTTCGGCTATTCTCACTTCTTCCCATAATAAAATAAGCAGTTACAGCCTTTTTACCGTCTTTACTCTTTCCGATAACAATGCCTCTTCCAGGATATGAGTTACTTTTCAATTCCTGCTCAATGGATAACATTTTCATAAGATGGCTCTCCTTTGATTCTATGTCTTGTTTACTGAATACAGCTTTATTATACCTTTGATAGAGTGTAAGTTCAATAACTAAGGTGAGATTTTTCTCATGCGGACCTTTGTAATACGGTTTCCTTTGACCTCTTCAATTATAAATTCCATGTCATCTGCTGCTATTGTTTCCCGGCTTTCTTTTCCCGGGATGTATCCGAGACGTTCAATCAGGTATCCCGACAAGGTATCGTAATTCTCCGTTACCAGCTTCAATCCCATCTCCTCATTTAAGTCACTAATCAGAATGCCTCCGTCCAGCAGATATTCTCCGTCACCCAGTACAACAATTTCCTGGACCACCTCTTCATATTCCTCGCTGATTTCACCCATAATCTCTTCCACAAGGTCCTCCACTGTAACAATTCCGGAGAAGCCGCCGTATTCATCTACGAGAACAGCCATATGCTTTCTGGACTTCTGCAGCTCCCGAAACAGCTCATCCGCATCCCTGCTGTCAGGAACAAAAAATGGTTCTCTCAGCAATTTTCTGATATCCAAAGTTTCCCAGCCATTTTTCCGAACTTCAATCATAACATCCTTGATATGTAGGATACCAATAATGTTATCTATATTTTCTTCATAGACAGGAATCCGGGAATGTCTGGATTCTAAGATTTCATCTACCAGCATATCAAAGGGTTCCTCTATATCCAGTACATGCACATCACGTCTGGGCACCATGATTTCCCTGGCACTTCTGTCATCAAATGAAAAAACAGAGTTTATCATTTCCCGTGCCTCATCCTCAAAAGTACCATTTTCATTTCCCATTTTCAGAAGAGCTTTGATTTCTTCTTCTGTGACAGCCTCTTCCTGGTCCTCTGTCTTCAATCCAAGAAGTCTGAGCACCCCCTTTGTAGATACGGACAAAAGCTTAATGAAAGGTGAAAGCAGCTTTGAAATGTAATGGACTGGCATTACCGTTACCATACAGAATGTTTCTGCCTTCTGCAATGCAATCCTTTTTGGTACAAGTTCTCCAAATACAAGATTAAAGAACATCAAAACTAGTGTCACCCCGTTACCGGCGATGGCAGTACTGTACGGTATATGCATTCCTCTCATCCATTCTGCAAGAACCGGCGCAATTCCCGCCGCCGCAGATGCACTGGAATAGAATCCTGCAAATGTTATGGCTACCTGAATTGTTGAAAGAAACTTCGTTGAATCCTCAAAGAGGCTCTGAACCACGGTTGCTTTTTTATTTCCTTCTTCCGCCATGCTGCGGATTCTGTTTTTATTCACAGAAACCACTGCCATCTCGGCACCGGCAAAAAAAGCATTCATGAGTGTGAAAAATAATAAGAGTAACAATTGAAACAAAATCGTGTTCCCATCAGGGTCTGCGTCCATAAAAAAAATAATCCTCCTGTGTTATGTTTATTACGCCTGTGGCGTTTCATCTGAGGGAGAATTTTCCTCCCCCAAAATATTTTTAGAAGAAGTATAACACGAACCTTTTCATTTCGCAAGACTAAATCTTATCGGATTCTGTATACTATACCTCATACTCATATTCTGTCTATGCCAATATCCACGGTTTCTAAAGCTGTGATGTCTGAAATAAGCTCTCTATACCACAGCTCGGCCTGCCCCTCTTCCATGCTGTTGATAAGCACCGTATACTCCGGTAATTCTATCTTCAATATAGGGGAATATCCCCGATACACATAAACTCTATAGTCCCCGGTCTCCTTTTCCCGGAATTTCCCAACAAGCTGCCTGTCATCTGCAAGACCATTCGTTCTGGTAAAGTTACCTTCCGGCATTTCATCCAGCAATTGAAGCCCTTTTATATCATTCACCTTAAACGTAACAGGATACATCGGAGATGATACTTTTGCTATATCTCCATCCAGTTCCAGATACCTTGGCATAAAATCCATCCTGAAAAATATAATAAAGAGTACAAGCATCATAACTGCAGCTCCCCCCAATAATCCAAATGTAAATATCTTTCCGGCTGGTCTTGCCATATTAGTAGAATAATTTAAGGAACAAAATCTGTCCGGTACCCACACTCTTTTATCATTGGGATTGCTGTACCATCCGTTCTTCCAGTACACATCATCCTCCTCAGATGTTAACTGAGTATCAGCCCGCCAGTCATTCTCCATCTTTATGGCATAAAGTCTCTTATGTGTACCAAATAGAAGCCACATGCCCCCTACGCATAGTTCTGCAAGCCACAAGGTCCACACGACTAAAAACACAGAAAAATACCAGAAATTCAAAAGACAGATTGCAATGGAAGCAATACCATTTATGGAATAAAACCATTTTGTTTTCTTGCTGTATTCTTCCACTAAGGATTCAACCTCAGGCTCCCGTACTGCATAATCTGGAATATGTACCCCAAAAAGCATCCCATCATTGTAAGATTGCTTTCCTCCATATACTGCCATACAGATTGCTATGATAAAGATATTTGTAAAAAGAAAAATAATGGAAATTACCATCCCAGGGCTCCCCTTCCACTATGTCTTATAAGAATATCCACTCTGCTCTTGGAAAACACTAATATGTATTTTCATTAGAATCCCAACGGCTGGTCCACAAAGATAATCTCACACTCCATCCCCATAGGGGCACGGTCAATGATAACCGTCATCCGGCAAATACGCCCTGGACTGTTGCAATTATAGCATTTATCTGCCTTTTTAGCGCATGGAGTGTCTGCGCCTACTCTTTGGGCATTTTGTGGAGCAGCCACATTTTTGCACCGGTAAATTGCATCTTCCAGATTTGGAGTTATCTTATTTTTACCTATCACGTAGTAGCACTTTTGAGGACCAAAGGCGGTCATAGACACGCGGTTTCCAGTTCCATCAATATTTACAATCTCCCCGGATTCGGTCACAGCATTTGCACTGGTTATGTATATATTTGCGCCGCTGGCCAAGCGCCTTACATCCGCGGAAGACACCTTATTATGCCATATTACTGCATTGTTTTGCTGTAGTACTTCAAACAAGCCCATCTCAGCAAGAGTCACGCTTCCTCCAAATCCAATGGTTTGTTTTTGCAGGATATTTGAAAGATAATCACAGACCTCTTCCTTTTCGGAAAAAAGCTGCGTGGTAAATCCATGCTTTTCAAAGTTTTTTCTAATCAAAGAATATTCCATTCCTATACCACCTTTCTGTATACTTAGCATTTTTAGTATCATAACGTTGCAATCATTCAGTATATGCTCTCTGTAACTTTCTAGTAAATTGCAGCAGCATCCTGGGAGAGCTGCCTCACATGTTCTAAAAATCCTCTGGCATTCTTACCTTCCACTTCATTATACCGAAATCCTAATCTTTCACCAACATAAAAAGCTGTTTGCTCAAATAAATCACACATTGTAATCACTGCTTCCCAAGCTTCGGATACTATTCCCGAAAAATATGTAGAAAGATATTCTTCCCATTCCACTTTATCCAGCCAGCGATACATATATTTCCCGGATTTCCCAATATTCACTGAAAAATCTGTAAGCAGCCCCACCTTCCATGATAAAAGCGTCTCTAATTGCTTTCGCACATGAAAACTTACCATATCCTGCACATATGGCATTTCATTTCTCCAAAGTCCCTTTGCAACATTATTCAGGCACCACCAAAACTCATTACAGGCACATAAATACTGGGACTCCGTAGGCTTCTCTACCCAATAATCTTTATCAGTTGACTCGGGAAGCTCAGGAAGTATTCCTTTTTTGTCTAATAGAACTTTGCAAAGTTTATCATCTGTAATGTGTTGTTGTGCATGTATTACCGTCTCAACATGCAAGTCTAATCGGTTTCCATCAGTAAATTGTATCAGCTATCCGTAAAAGTGTTCTGACCGCATTTTGGATCCTTCGTTACTGGATTCTCGTTGTTTTAAACACATATATAATACCCGTCGTTTCAAAAAATAACCTTCAACTAAAACATCTATAGTTACATTATATCAGACTAATTATCAGATACAATAAAATCTTACATCTGCGTACCAATAAATGTAATTAATAGAATATAGCCTTTTTGTAATACCCCATAAATCCATGAATAAAAAGGTCTTAAAAATATAAACATTTCTTGTGTTTGTATTTTTAATGACCCTTACTGTATATAAAAAGCCCTGGAATTGCAAGCATTTCCAGGGCGAGGAACTCTTATGTTGATTTGCTGCATACATTTATGCGAAGTATTACTCAGGGCTTTATTGTACGTTTATTTGATTATTATGCAACTGAATTTAATTTGCCCACCATTTCAATAAATTCTTTAATATCCTCTATATATTCATACGGAGCATATTCTGAATAAATGTCCGGATTATCCAATATCACAACCTGAACACCATCAGCCCTTAGGGCCTCCAATGTTCCCGGAAGACATCTAGCCTCATTGACAGTTTTACAACGATAAGCTATGCATCCTTGCTTATCAAATATCTTAGCAATTACATATATTTTTTTGTCGCCCATATTATCCCTCCAGTTCTCTTAATCTTTCTATAAATTCTTGTTCATCTATTATTTTCCCCTTACTGTATTCATCATACAATTTCTTTCCAATTAATGGTGTCATATATTTATACACATATCGATGACTCCAAACATTGAATATATAGTCAATACCACACCATAACTGAATTTCTATGGGATATGCTTTATTGTCTCTTTGATAGTATAAATGTATTGCTCTATACCCGTCATCTATTTGTTTGCCATTTCTTAAATCAACTACGCGAAAAAAATCCGGAAATTCTGACGGATACTCCTCAAGTTTAAGTCTGAAACCTAGTACATCATTAAAGCATTGCTTAAAACCACCATTACTTTTTAATGTTTTGATATATTTCCTCATAATGGAATCATCACTTTTAAATCTTGACCCTATCAGATTTTCTTGAACCAGTATATCAATATAATTAGTTCGATATCTTCCCACATCTTCCAAAATTTCTTCAATAGGAGTATTTTTTAATGAAATCTGTTTTAGACTTCTATCTAATTGTGACGTATATGAAAGTTCATCTAATATTTTCTTTGAAATAAACTGTCTCATCAATTACCTCCTATTTTACGTCATTTTATATTTCTAATCAATATTTTACCACAGTTTTTAAAAATAATATACAGAAAACCTCGTCACAGAAGTTCTGGGAGATTTTGAATCGTTTTGAATTGTAATATGTTACCGAAAGTATTATCCCTTTAGTAACTTTCCGTTATCTGCGAATGCAAGAACCCCCCTGCTTCAATCAAAGCATATAGCAAAAAGCCCCATGAATGCAAGCATTCCGGGGCTTTGTATATACATCTGATTCGCAGGTAACTGCTTATCTCTTTGAAAACTGTGGCGCTCTACGAGCTGCTTTGAGACCGTATTTCTTACGTTCTTTCATACGTGGATCACGTGTAAGGTATCCTGCAGATTTCAGTACTGGTCTGTATTCTGCGTCTGCTTCAAGAAGTGCTCTTGAAATACCATGACGGATTGCTCCTGCCTGTCCTGTGTATCCACCTCCGTGTACGTTTACCAGTACATCAAACTTATCGTTTGTGCCTGTTGCTACAAGAGGCTGGCGAACAACAACCTTCAATGTCTCCAGTCCTAAATACTCATCAATGTCTCTCTTATTTATAGTGATTTTACCTGTTCCAGGTACAAGATATACTCTTGCGATAGATTTTTTTCTTCTTCCTGTTCCGTAATATTTTGCATTAGCCACTGTAATGTCCTCCTTTCAACCTTTCCTTAAAATGTTAATACTTCTGGTTTCTGAGCCTGCTGTTTGTGCTCCGGTCCAGCGTAAACATGAAGTTTCTTAATCATTTCTCTACCTAAAGGTCCTTTTGGAAGCATTCCTTTTACAGCCAGTTCAATAACTTTTTCAGGTTTTTTAGCCATCATCTCTGCCAATGTAGTCTCTCTCATTCCGCCTACATACTCAGAGTGATTATAATATATCTTCTGCTGCATCTTTTTACCTGTTACTTTTACCTTATCTGCATTCACAACTACTACATAATCACCTGTATCAACATGTGGTGTAAATTCTGGTTTGTTCTTACCTCTTAACACTTTTGCAATCTCTGAGGACAGACGTCCTAATGTGCATCCTTCAGCGTCAACCACATACCATTTTTTCTCAACCTTGTCTGGGTTAGCCATATAAGTTTTCATGGGGTGTTCCTCCTAAAATAATCATCACAACTTGCTTTACTTTCTATATGAAATCAGCGCACTCCGGGGCTTGGTGTATGCTGTTTCTCCTTTTGTCATGCTGTATTATTATAGTACGCCCTGTTACAGTTGTCAACATCTTTTTATTATGCATACAATTCTTATAATTTTTACAGTCAAATATAATTAGAAGCCCGATTTTTTACAAATCATGATATACTAACAAGGTGTACTTATTGGGACATTAATGTTCAACAAGTATATTATACCACAGAAAGTCAAAAATATATTTTTAGAAAGCAGGTATTGTTTATGTGGGCTTATCATGAAATTTTTTATCAAATATATCCCATAGGTTTTTGTGATGCACCTGTACATAATGATGGGAAAATAATGCACCGAATCCGCAAGATTGCCGAATGGAGTGAATATTTACAGAAGCTTGGTATCGGGTCAATTATTCTGAATCCGATTTTCGAATCTGACAATCACGGATATGATACAAGAGATTTAAAGAAAATTGATTGCCGTCTCGGCACAAACGAAGATTTTAAATATGTATGTGGCTGTCTTCATTCCCACGATGTAAAAATCATGCTGGACGGTGTTTTCAACCATGTAGGCCGCGGATTTTGGGCATTTCAGGACGTACAGGAGAAAAAATGGGATTCTCCCTATAAAGATTGGTTTTATATTCATTTCGACGGGAACAGCGGATATAACGATGGTTTCTGGTATGAAGGCTGGGAGGGGCATTTTGAACTTGTCAAACTGAATTTGCAGAATCCGGCTGTTACTAGCTATCTGCTGGAATGTGTAAAGTTCTGGATTGAAGAATTTGACATTGACGGCCTGCGCCTGGATGTTGCATACAGTCTGGACCATAATTTTATGAAACAACTGCGCAGTTTCTGTGAAAACCTCAAGCCTGGCTTTGCATTAATCGGAGAAGTCTTGTTTGGCGATTACAATATCATTGTCAATGATGAAATGCTGCATAGCTGCACAAATTACGAATGCTACAAAGGCGTATTTTCCAGTTTCAACAGCATGAACATGTTTGAAATCGCACACTCCCTGAACCGCCAGTATGGTCCCGAACAGTGGTGTATTTACCGCGGCAAACATCTGATGAATTTTGTGGACAATCATGATGTCACCAGAATCGCCAGCATACTTACAAAAAAAGAACATCTTCCTCTTGCCTACGGTATCCTTTTTGGAATGCCGGGAATTCCATGTGTATATTATGGCAGTGAATGGGGAGAAGAAGGCATAAAAGCACCGGATAACGACTACGCCCTGCGCCCTTCTTTCGAAGAGCCAAAACCCAACAAATTGACAGAATTTATCAGTACATTAATCAGGCTCCGAAGAGAAAGCGATGCACTTTGCAACGGCGGGTACCGTAACGTAGTTGTTACAAACCATCAGCTTATCTTTGAGCGGAAAACAGAAAAAGAAAAAATACTTATTGCGCTCAATGCATCAGATTCAGAATATACTGTTAATAATGGAGAACTTCAGGGAAACTGCACCGAATTAGTGTCCAAAAAAGAAGGCACACTGAACGGTTCGCTCTGTATGCCTCCTTATAGTATACAATATTTGTTACTTTCTTAACATTCAGCTTCAAAGGGGACAGACCCTTTTTAGACCTCTTTTACGAGCACTTTTACTATCTCAGCCATATACATTGTGTGGTAGTCTTGATCAGGATACCACTTTGTATCATTCTCAGGGACATCAAAATGTTCCTGAGCCATCGCCTGATGATATTGTTTTTTGCAGACCAGTATCATGCTGGCTTCTTCAAAGGCTGTTGTACCGTCTACATAATAAGGCGTCAGGCCCGCCTCTGCTTCTTTGTCGCAGTCACGTCCGGATTTGCTGCCGCAGATGCCTAATGCCTTTTTATACTTCTCATCATAAAATGACAATGTGAATGTGTCATTGGCATCTACAAACTCTTTCGTGTATCTCTGGGGACGTATATAAACGCTTACCACGTTTTTTCCCCACATCACGCCTACGCCGCCCCAGCTTGCGGTCATTGTGTTATGTTTCTTTTCATCTCCTGCCGTAACAAGCATCCATTCTTTACCTATTTTTGTAAATGGATTGAACTGCATTTCTTCTGCGGATATTTCTTTGAATCCCATTTCTAAAACCTCCTGTCCTTTATTGTTTTTGGTTACAACGGGTACCGGCTATTTTAGCACTACTTTACGGAAACTTTTCTTGCCTTTTTTCAGTACCAGGCCATCTCCGTCAAATGCATTTTCTGCAAGTACTCCATGGATATCAGTGATTTTTTCTCCGTCTGCGGAAACTCCGCCCTGCTCTACCGCACGTCTTGCCTCTGATTTGGAAGGTACAAGACCGCTCTTCAAGAGAAGGGTTAGAATATCGATTGTACCATCTGTAAAATCTTCAGCCGTGAGTTCCGCAGTGGGCATGTCAGCTGCATTTCCCTGACTGAACAGTGCCTTTGCGCTTGCCTGAGCTTTTTCTGCCTCCTCTTCACTGTGAACCATTTTTGTCAGTTCATACGCCAGTATTTCTTTTGCTTTATTTAACTGACTTCCTTCCCAGGAATCCATAGCATTTATTTCTTCTATAGGCAGGAATGTCAGCATACGGATACATTTCAACACATCTGCATCTGCAATATTCCGCCAATACTGGTAGAAATCAAAGGGTGAGGTTTTGTTTGGATCAAGCCATACAGCACCGGACTGGGTTTTTCCCATCTTATTTCCTTCGGAATTCAGGAGCAGAGTGATCGTCATGGCGCTTGCATCTTTTCCTAACTTTCTGCGGATCAGCTCGGTTCCCGCCAGCATGTTCGCCCACTGGTCATCCCCGCCAAATTGCAGGCTGCAGTCATATCTTTGGTATAATGCATAGAAATCATATGCCTGCATAATCATGTAGTTGAATTCCAGGAACGTCAATCCCTTCTCCATTCTCTGCTTGTAACATTCTGCTGCAAGCATGCGGTTTACACTAAAATGAGGGCCAACCTCACGGAGTACATCAATATAATTTAAATCCATCAGCCAGTCAGCATTATTTACCATAAGTGCCTTGTCATCAGAAAAATCTATGAACTTACTCATCTGCTCTTTGAACCTGTCACAGTTGTACTGAATCGTCTCCGGTGTCATCATCTGACGCAGATCGGAACGCCCCGACGGGTCTCCAATCATACCCGTACCCCCGCCTAACAAGGCTATGGGCTTATTTCCTGCCATCTGCAAACGTTTCATCAGGCAAAGTGCCATAAAATGTCCTACGTGAAGACTGTCTGCCGTAGGGTCAAAACCAATATAGAACGTAGCCTTTCCGTTGTTAATCAAATCCTTAATCAAATCTTCATCTGTTACCTGGGCAATCAAACCTCTTGCCTGTAATTCTTCATACAGTGTCATTTCTTTCATCCTCTCTCTAACTAGTAGTCGTATCTGAAAAAGAGTTTGCTTCGCAAACTCTTGCGCTGGAGCGCGGTCGCTTTAGCGGCCATTTTTCCTTATACGCGCAGTGCGCATCCCCCGGTAGGGTTGTCATGTAGCAGGAAACGTAGTTTCCTCCCACATAACAAAAAGAGCCTTCCATCCAAAAGGACGAGGGCTCATAAACTCGTGGTACCACCTTTATTCACAGGCAACTCGCATTGTCTGTCTCATTGAGTACATCTCGCCGTCAAATCAGTATATGCTGATTTCTCCTGCTTAATCACTCAGTACAGTAACGTGTACCATTCCGTCACAGCCTACTTGTGTTTCCAGCCCGGTATGCCGGGAATAAAACCACGTTGGGTGCGAAGCTCCGAGATGTATTCATAACCGGTTGTATCATGCGCCTCTCATCAGCCGGCAGCTTTCTGTTTTCTCCAAATCAGTTACTACTTGTTCTCTTCATTGCTTTTTATATTTTTTGTAATCTTATCCTATTCCAAAACATTTGTCAAGGCTTATCCCCGTACTTTAGATAATGCTGCCGCATCTGCCACTACAATCACATCAGAATGCATCTGCAAGATGGATGCCGGAACCTCAGGTGTTACATCCCCAAATAATGCCTTTTTAACGATTTCTGCCTTTTCTTCGCCGCTTATCACCACTAGAATCCTTCTTGCCTGCATGATGGTCTTAATTCCCATCGTGTATGCCTGTCTCGGCACCTCATCTGCGGAAGCGAAGAAGCGCTTATTTGCTTCAATCGTACTCTCTGTCAAATCTACACAGTGTGTCTCTTTATGGAAAGTGCCTGACGGCTCATTAAATCCGATATGTCCATTATGTCCAAGTCCAAGAAGCTGTAAGTCAATTCCGCCCATAGATGCAATCAGTTCTTCATACCTCTTACATTCTTTGTCTGAGTCCGCCTCCATGCCGTTTGGTAAGTAAGTATGTGCCTTATCAATATTCACACGGTCAAATAAGTATTTGTGCATGAAATAATAATAGCTTTGGTCATTGTCTCTGTCCAATCCTTTGTATTCATCCAGATTCACTGTAGAAACTCCTGAAAAATCCAATTCTCCTGCTTTACATTTTTCCGTCAGCCTGTCATAGGTTCCGATTGGAGTAGAGCCGGTTGCCAGTCCTAAAACACATTCGGGTTTCAAAATAACCTGGGCTGCGATAATGTCTGCCGCTTTCTTACTCAGATCTTCATAATCTTTCGCTTCTATAATCCTCATAGTTTCTTCCTCCGCAATTGCATGTTATTTTTTATTGCTCATTTCATTATATACTGGCATGAACCCCCTGCACAAGCCAGTTATTGATTATATTCAATCCCAACTAACATCAGACCATGAGGCGGCGCTGTGACTCCGGCAGCCTGCCTGTCCTGGGCCTCTAAAATATCTTTCACCTGTCCCGGGGTATAGAAGCCCCGGCCCACTCTCAAAAGTGTACCTACGATAATCCGCACCATGTTATAAAGGAACCCATTTCCAGTAATCCGGATTGTGATCTCATCTCCCCTTTTATCTATATCCACACTATAAACTATACGTACTGTATCTTCCACATTCGTGCGTACATTGCAGAAGCTGGCAAAGTCATGTTCTCCTGCAAGATAGCCTGCTGCCTCTTTCATTTTCTCTAAATCCAGCTTATAAGAAACAAAGTACCGCGTAAGCCTCCTCGTTGGATCAGGAATCTCAGCATTCAAAATATGATATTCATAGGTTTTCACCGAATTACAGTATCTGGGGTGCCAGTTCAAAGGAACCTCCTCTGATTTCACAACCACAATATCCTCAGGCAGACGCTGATTCAGTGCATGAGACAGACGCCCAGGAGGAATTGTGGTATCCGAATCGAATACGGCCACATTCCCCAATGCATGCACACCGGAATCTGTGCGGCTGGCTCCGATTACCCGAATGTCGCTTCCAGTAAGCTTGGACAATTTTTTATTCAAAACTTCTTCTATCGTAATACCATTGGGCTGAATCTGCCATCCGCAGTAGTTCGTCCCATCATAGGCTACTGTAAGTTTAAAACGCTTCATAATTCCCCTCTAAAAAATCCATATATGAAAAGATACAAACCGCCCTATAAAAAATACAAGCAGTACATAAACCACATTTATCATATATGCCAGATAATCTCTTGTTTTATACACCAGGGGCTTCATTTTTGTCCGGCCTTCTCCTCCGTGGTAACAGCGGGATTCCATAGCCATTGCCAGGTCATTGGCTCTGCGGAATGCAGATACAAACAGGGGAACAAGTATGGGGATCATTGCTTTTGCCCTCTGTATGATATTGCCGCTCTCCAAATCCGCCCCGCGGGCTATCTGAGCCTTCATAATTTTATCCGTTTCCTCCAGCAGAATCGGGATGAACCGCAGTGCAATGGACATCATCATTGCCACTTCATGTACCGGAACCTTAATTTTGTTCAAAGGATGAAGTACACTTTCGATACCATCTGTCAGTGAATTCGGAGTAGTTGTAAAGGTCATAATAGAAGAACCCATAATCAGATATATCAGGCGGATTGCAGTATATACAGTTGTCTCAAGCCCTTTATCCGTAATACGGAATATCCAAAAATGAACCAGCTCCTGCCCCTCTCTTGTCAAAAACAGCGTAAACAGTACTGTAATGAGAAGAAGCATAATAATAGGCTTCAATCCTTTCAGGATAAATCCCAGTGGTACCCTGCTCATATATATAACCAGCCCCAAAAATACCGTTGCAGCACCGTAACCAAGTATACTTCTCTGGATAAAAAGAGAGACAAGAAATAAAAGAGTACAGATAATCTTCACTCTGGGGTCCAGTCTGTGAATCACACTTTTCGCCGGATAATACTGTCCGATGGTAATATCTCTAATCATGGAAACTCCTTATAATCTCTTTTGCGGCTTCTTCAACTGTGGTTGCATCTGTGTGCACATTCATCCCCCGTGCCTTTAACGCATGCATAATATATGTCACCTGGGGGGCTGCAAGCCCTACTTCCTCCAGTTCCCTATAGTGGGCAAAGACCTCCTTAGGGCGACCGTCAAACATCTTTTCTCCGCGGTTCATCACAATGATTCTGTCCACATGTCTGGCAATGTCTTCCATGCTATGTGACACTAAGATAACTGTCATATTCGTACTTTTATGGAGATGTTCTACCTGATTCAGTATCTCGTCCCTGCCTTTTGGGTCCAGCCCCGCTGTCGGTTCATCCAATACAAGCACGCCCGGACGCATAGCCAGTACTCCTGCAATAGCGGCACGCCGTTTCTGCCCCCCTGATAATTCAAACGGAGACTGCTGGTAGTACTTTTCAGGAAATCCAACCAAATCCAAAGCTTCTTTTGCTCTTCTTTCACACTCTTCCTGAGAAAGCCCTTGATTTTTAGGACCGAAACATACATCACTCAATACATCTGCTTCAAAAAGCTGGTGCTCCGGATACTGAAAAACCAGTCCTACCTGACTGCGCAGCTCCTTCATGCTGTATCCTTCTTCATATATATTTTCCCCATTGTAGTACAGCGCTCCTGCTGTGGCTTTTATTAACCCATTAAAATGCTGTATTAATGTGGACTTGCCGGAGCCCGTATGACCAATAATTCCCACAAATTCCCCCTGGGATATTTCCAGGCTGATATTTTTAAGAGCCTGCTTCTCATAGACCGTTCCCGGACTGTATATATAATTTAGGTGTTCCAGTTTAATTGACATAATGCCTCCACCAACTCCTCTGTTTTCAAAATCCCACTGGGAAGCTGCAATCCGCTTTTCCTTAGTTCTTCTGCCAGCATAGTCACCTGAGGCACATCCAGCCTGTAGCGTTTTAGTTCCTCCACCCTGCTGAATATCTCCCTTGGATTTCCATGCATCACAATATGTCCATTATCCATCACATACACATGGTCTGCATCAATGACTTCTTCCATGTAATGTGTAATCAGGATTACCGTTACTTTCTTTCGCCTGCGCAGCTCCTGCACGGTCCTTATAACTTCTTTCCGTCCATTCGGATCCAGCATTGCCGTAGGCTCATCCAATACGATGCACTTAGGTTGCATAGCAAGAACACCGGCAATCGCAACCCTCTGCTTCTGGCCTCCTGAAAGCTTATTGGGAGAATTAGAGCGATATTCCAACATACCCACAGACTTCAGGCTATCTTCCACCCGTTTCCATATTTCATCAGTGGGAACCCCCAGATTCTCGGGTCCAAATCCCACATCTTCTTCCACTACAGTCCCTATAATCTGATTATCCGGATTCTGGAACACCATCCCCGCAGACTGACGGACATTCCAAAGCTCCAAAGGATCTTTTGTATCCCGGCCGTCCACCCACATTGTCCCTCCTGATGGAACCAGGATTGCATTCATGTGTTTGGCGAGGGTGGATTTCCCGGAACCGTTATGCCCCAGTATCGCAACAAAGTCACCTTCAGAAATGTCGATATCCACACCGTCAATTGCCCGGTTCATACCAATTACATTTCCCTCTTCGTCCCGTTTCTCATATTCAAAAATCAGTTTTTCGGATTGCACCATTTTCATACGGCAATGCCTCCATCTGTTATATTTAAGTAAAGTAGTCTTATTTACGGCTGTTTACCATAATAATTCCTGTGCTTACCAGCAGCAGTGCAGACAGGCTCCTCAGCGATAAAATCTGCTCTCCCAGAATTATTGCCGAAAATACCGTGCCAAATATAGGAATTGTAAAACCATAAACCGCCACTTTTCCTACCAGATTGTATTTTAACAGTACTGTCCATATACTAAATGCGGCAGCAGACAAAAGAGCCAGATATATCAGCAATAAGGTGGATTTCACGGTAAAGCTTCCCACATGCCCGCCCAGAAAAAGTCCAATCACAATTAAAAAGACACTCCCTAACAAAATCTCATATGCAGTGATTGTCATCGGGCTTTCCTTGTCCGAAATCATCTTGAGTAAAACCGTACTGATTCCATATACAGTGCTGCACAGGACAATCAGGCCTTCACCATTTAGAGAAAAGCCTGTTCCCCATGCACCCGGGACAAGATTAATCACAATAATGCCTGCAAGCCCAAGCCCGCAGCCAATTCCCTTCTTCCATGTCATTTTCTCAGATTTCAACATAAAGTGGGCGGCAACAATTGATATGAATGCATTAGAAGCATTAATAATAGAGCCTTTTGTCCCTGTCGTATGAGCCAGGCCCACATAAAAACAAACGTATTGAACCGTTGTCTGCAGCAGTCCCTGGCGCAAAATGTATGGTATGGAGGAGGGTTTCATCACCAGGATTCTTTTTTCCAAAACGCAGCCTGCAATAAATGTTAAAACACCAGCAAGGAAAAACCGGTAACCAGCAAACAATATCTGGCTTCCGGTTCCTTCTATACCAAACCATTCGTATCCAATTTTTACACTCGGAAACGCACTTCCCCACAGCCCACAGCAAATAAGTGCCAAAAGGCAGACAACTGCCGGATTTTGCAGTCTCTTTTCTATCCGTGGTTTCCGGTTCATTTTATACTCTTTCCGGTTCTTCGTAATCTTCTCCAAAAGTATCCACAGTCACTTTCTTTAAAACCTGAGGTTCCAATGGCTTATCACTGTAATCTGTTGCCGTCTCCGCAATCTGATTTACGATATCCATACCCTCTGTAATCTTCCCAAATGCCGCATACGCCCCATCCAGATGAGGGGATTTCTTATGCATAATAAAAAACTGAGAACCAGCAGAATCCGGGTGCATGGAACGTGCCATAGAGAGAACTCCCTCATCATGAAGCAGGTTGTTCTCAAATCCGTTCTGAGAAAACTCCCCCTTCACCGTATATCCCGGGCCGCCCATACCTGTTCCATCGGGGCATCCTCCCTGAATCATAAAACCATTGATAACACGGTGGAACTTCAGTCCGTCATAAAAATTCTTATTTACAAGAGAGACAAAATTCTTCACAGTATTAGGTGCGATTTCCGGATATAACTCCGCTTTCATAATATTTCCATTTTCCATTTCAAACGTAACTATTGGATTAGCCATAATCGTAACTCCTCTTTTCTATAAAAATTCAATACATCCATTGTAGCGGATAATAGGCTGTTCGTCAATTATTCTGCTCCATAAGCTGAATTAATCCGCCTTTTTCTTCATACCCGGTTTCCCACAAATCTTTTAGTACAAATGTGCTTGCGCCTCCGTAGGTAGCCACTTTTATCAGGAAATCCTTTCCCCTTTCTTCATACCCAAAGCATAAAAACCAATGCCACACAAAGTCTTTATATTGGGGGTTTTTATGTTTTAACATGAGGTAGGGAACCGGGAATCCTCCGTCAATCTGTTTCTTAATTAAATCCATAGCTTCCGAAGCGGTATGTTCCCCGCTAAATCCTGTCATAGTAAGCCGCTTATCTCCTGTATCCTCCAGATATTTTGAAAATCCTTCTATAAACATGGATAACTTCTTTACCCCGCCTACTCTGGGTTTGATGTACGGTTTCATTTTCATGGCAAACTGAATATATTCTTCCTTTGTCAAGTGTCCTTCGTTATAGGGATAAAGATGTCCCTGTCCCTGGCGCAGTGCAAAGTAAATACAGCAATCGCAGGCAGTAGCTGCCGCGCAGCCTCCGAAATGCATTACCACATTGCGGAACCAGTCCTGATTTCCACCCAGGGCTCCATCTATTGTAAAATAATTCAAAGTTTTCTTCATATTTATTTAACCTCCATTGTGCCCGGCTGTATTTTAAAAGGCCGTTGTTTTAGTCTTCCTTTCTCCCTCATAAAATACACCTTAGTATAGCATACTTATGGTTGAAGTCTACACAATTATCTCTTTTTTTTGGTTACTCGTGATATTGCTGCTTTTTTAAATATTTACTATACTTGTTTCATAAGCACAGAGAAGAATAAAAAAATATTTTTAAGGAGGCTGTTTAAATGGCAAGTTTATCATTAAAAGGAATTCAGAAAGTATATCCTAACGGGTTTCAGGCAGTAAAAGACTTTAATCTGGATATTGCCGATAAAGAGTTTATTATCTTTGTAGGACCATCCGGCTGCGGAAAATCCACAACACTTCGTATGGTTGCAGGTCTGGAGGATATTTCAGGCGGTACACTGGAAATTGACGGTAAGGTTATGAATGACGTAGAACCGAAAGACCGTGATATTGCAATGGTTTTCCAGAACTATGCCCTCTATCCTCATATGACTGTATATGACAACATGGCATTTGGTCTGAAACTGCGTAAAATGCCAAAAGACGAGATTGACAAGAAGGTTCGGGAAGCAGCAAGAATTCTTGACCTGGAAAAACTTTTAGACCGTAAGCCAAAGGCTTTATCCGGTGGACAAAGACAGCGTGTTGCCATGGGCCGCGCAATTGTACGTCATCCTAAAGTTTTCCTTATGGATGAGCCGCTTTCCAACCTGGATGCAAAATTGAGAGTACAGATGCGTATTGAGATTTCCAAGCTTCACGAAAACCTGGGCGCAACGATCATCTACGTAACTCATGACCAGACAGAGGCTATGACACTGGGAACCAGAATCGTTGTTATGAAAGACGGAATTGTTCAGCAGGTAGATACTCCTCAGAATTTATATAATACGCCTTGTAACTTGTTCGTTGCAGGATTTATCGGCTCTCCTCAAATGAATTTCATGGATGCGGCAGTAACAGTATCCGGTGAGGATGTAACTCTTACAGTTGGCGAGCATGTTCTGAAAGTACCGGCTTCCAAGAAAAAAGCTTTAATCGAAGGCAACTATAACGGTAAAACAGTTGTTCTTGGTATCCGCCCGGAAGATGTACATGATTCAGAAGCATTTATTACCAACTCACCTGATAGTGTTATCAAATCCAAGATTAAGGTTTACGAGCTTCTTGGTGCAGAAGTATTCCTGTACTTTGATGTAGAAGGCACTCAGATGACAGCCCGCGTCAACCCACGCACTACACTGAGAACAGGCGATGATGCAGTTTTTGCTCTGGATATGGAAAAAATCCATGTATTTGACAAAGAAACTGAGTTGACGATTGTAAATTAATGTTTTAAAATATTAGAATAACTAAAAGGGGCTGTGCTAAAAAAGTGCAGCCTCTTTGATTCTATGGAGCTTCTATCAATATGTATGGAGGATTGTGATGAAACACACGCCGGAGTTGGATAAAGCGTTATCTGAACTGAAAAAAATTACGGGAATCAGCCTGGAGGTCCATGCAGGAACCGCTGAGGAACAGGAGCTTGCACTTGCACAGATCCGCAGTCTTTCTCTTGCCTACAAGGAAAAGTATAATAAAAGTTTTTTTCTGCAGAGCCTGATGACTGAAGGCATCTCCTCCTATGATATTTTAAGCCGCGCATCCCGTCTTCATATTGATCCTGAAGCTCTCCGGGTTTTATTTCTGGTAGAGACAAAGACTATACTGGATGATACGGTAATACAGGTTCTAAAGAGCCTCTTTCCCTCCCAGTCAAAAACATATCTCGTATCTATGAGTGAAAGAAGTATCGTTATACTCCATCCTCTGAAATCATCCGAAGAGACCAAAGACATGGACCAGCTTGCCCATACGATTGTGGATACACTGAATATGGAAGCTCTCACCCCTGTTCAGGCAGCATACAGCGGAATTATGAATACCCTTTCGGAACTTCCGGCTGCATTCAAAGAAACCAGCCTGGCTCTTCGTGTGGGAAAGCTTTTTTACTCGGGACAAACCGTATTCCCCTGCAGCCGGCTCGGTATCGGACGGCTGATTTATGAGCTTCCCGTCAGTATCTGTGAGAACTTCCTAAAAGAAATTTTCGGCAGTGATATCCCAAAGTCCTTTGATGACGAAACAACTGCCGCCATCAACAAGTTTTTCCAGAATAACCTGAACATCGCCGAGACATCCCGGCAATTACACATGCACAGAAATACACTTATTTACCGCCTGGAACAGATAGAGAAAAGAACCGGTTTGGACATCCGCAAATTCGAGGATGCCATGACTTTCAAAATTGCCACTATGGTTATCAATTATTTACAGACAGAAAGGGACTCCTGATATGAATGATAGTTTTTACGAACAACTTGTAGCACGACGGTCCTGCACTAAAAATATCGTCATCCACATCGCGATTATTGCAGCCATCGCTTTGTTTTTGATTTTGACAACACCTCTGTTGGGCTTTTTTAGTGTGATTATAACAATACTGCTGGCTTTCGGGGCATACTATTTTGTTTTTCTAAAGCTCAATGTAGAATACGAATATACACTGTTGAATTACGATATGGAGATCGATGTCATTTACAGCCGTTCTAAAAGAAAGAAGCTGCTGTCCTTTGATATCCGGCAGGCTGAAATCATGGCCCCCAAAGACTCTCCGCGGCTGAACTCCTATCATCCTGAAAAGACTTTGGATTTCTCCTCGGGAGACAGCACAGCTAAAATATTTGCCGTCATGACTCCTGTAAATCAGAAAAATACCCGCATTCTTTTAGAGCCAGATAAAAAAATGCTGGAACAAATGAAATCCTGGATGGGAACGAGATTTTGTATAGATTGAATCCATGACGTGAAATCTCTCACGGAAAGCACACAGGCCGTCTGCCCTTACGGGCAATCGGCCTATTTGTTTGCTGACATCTGAGAGAGCACGCTCCCTCTAAGTTGTTTCCAACATATGCAGACTACTACATTCCTGCAATATATTTGCAGGCAGCCAATGCTGCTACTGCTCCATCGGCTGCTGCAGTTGTGAGCTGGCGTACTTCTTTGGTACGGCAGTCTCCTGCTGCAAATACTCCCGGACGTGAAGTCATACAATCTTCTGATGCTAAAATAAATCCAGCACTATCCAGCTTTACATAATCACTAAATACCTGATTCTGCGGAATCTGTCCGATTGCAACAAAAACCCCCGCCACATTTATCTGAAAATCTTCCCCGGTTTTCTTATTATTCAGCAGGACACCTTCAACCATCGTCTCTCCGATAATATCCTTTACTGTAGCACTGAGCACAAACTCTACATTGTCTCTCTTCTTCAGCACTTCAACCATGCTGGCGTCGCCCCGGAATTCATCTCTTCTGTGAACCAGATAAACCTTATTACAATAGTTGGAAAGGAATTCTGCATCTTCCAATGCAGTATTTCCGCCTCCGATCACTGCTACATCCCGTCCGCGAAAAAAAGCACCATCACAGGTTGCACAGTAGGATATCCCTGAACCAGTGAGCTTAATTTCTTTTTCCACTCCAAGATGCCGGTGTGTCACTCCTGACGCAATAATGACCGTTTTACATGGATATTCTTTTCCTGATGTCTCAATAATTTTCATCTCACCATCATCACGGATTCCTGTGACTTGCTCCACGGCAGTTTCCGCTCCGAGATTCACAGCCTGATCTAATAGGTTCGTGGAAAACTCACTTCCGCTTACACTTGCAATCCCAGGGTAATTTTCCACATTATGTGTGGAAACAATCTGTCCCCCAAAGCTCATATTTTCCAGGATAATCGTACGCTTTCCTGCCCTCTGTCCATAGATGGCAGCCGTCATACCGGCCGTACCACCTCCTATAATTCCAATATCATACATATAGTCATTCCTCCTTGTTCAAACGCAGTTTCAAAAGCGCCCAATTCGTAACTGTTCATGGGTTCTGAACAGATACCCCAATCCTATTGTTTCTCGGCATATGCTTTAATATTCGAAGCATTTACCAACTTCTGTACGCCATCCTCTTCAACTACTACCAGAGTGGGAGCCTGCATCACACCATATTGTTTCACAAGCTCTTCATTCTTCTCTGCGTCTATCACCTCATAAGTTATATGAGCTTTTTCCAACGAAGTTGTTGCAACCTTACAATTGGGACAGGTCTTCGTCGTAAACAGAAGAAATTTTGCCCCATCTTCCGCTGTTTCCGCTTCTATCTGCGGCCTGACTGTCTCCTGGTGTCCCGCACGGAGATGAGAGTGGGAAATATCATAAACTCTGCGGTCCTTAAATTCCTGGGTTTTCCCGTCATTCCAATTTTTCACCGGACGGTAATAGCCTGTAATACGGCTGTAAACCTCGGTCTCTTCCCCACAGTGAGGGCACTTGTAATGTTCGCCGGAAATATACCCGTGGTTTTTGCAGATGGAATAGGTCGGTGACATTGTATAATATGGCAGCTTGTAATTTTCTGCAATCTTTTTCACCAGCACCGCTGCTGCCTTCCAATCCGGAAGCTTTTCGCCCAGGAAGGTATGGAATACAGTACCCGATGTATACAAGGTCTGCAGTTCATCCTGAATTTCCAATGCTTCAAATACGTCTTCCGTATAGCCCACCGGCAAATGAGAGCTGTTTGTATAGTAAGGAGTTCCGTCGCCGTCCGCTGCAGTGATGATATCCGGGAACTGTGCAACATCATGTTTGGCAAGACGGTAGGTGGTAGACTCGGCAGGTGTCGCCTCCAGGTTATATAAATCGCCATACTTTTCCTGGTAATCAGACAGGCGTTCCCGCATGTGGTTCAGCACCTCCTTGGTAAACTGCTGTGTAGCCTCATCTGTCATATCTTTTCCAAGCCACTTCGCATTTAGTCCTGCTTCATTCATACCAATCAAGCCGATGGTAGAAAAATGGTTTTCAAAGGAACCAAGATATCTCTTTGTATAGGGATACAGTCCTTCCTCCATCAGTTTTGAGATGACAACTCTCTTTGTATGAAGAGATTCAGCTGCAATATCCATCATTTTATCAAGGCGCTTGTAGAAGTTTGCCTCGTTAGTAGCCATATAAGCAATTCTCGGCATATTGATGGTAACAACACCGATAGAACCGGTACTCTCACCACTGCCGAAAAAGCCTCCTGATTTTTTACGCAGCTCACGGAGGTCCAGACGCAGACGGCAGCACATACTTCTGACATCACTTGGCTCCATCTCGCTGTTAATATAGTTTGAAAAGTATGGAGTTCCATACTTGGCGGTCATTTCAAATAACAAACGGTTATTCTCCGTATCACTCCAGTCAAAATCCCGGGTAATAGAGTAGGTAGGTATTGGATACTGGAATCCCCGACCCTGGGAATCCCCCTCTATCATTGTCTCGATGAATGCCTTATTAATCATATCCATCTCAGCCTTACAGTCTCCATATGTAAAGTCCTGCTCTTCCCCGCCCACGATAGCAGGAAGATGCGCCAAATCACCTGGTACAGTCCAGTCCAATGTAATATTGGAAAATGGTGCCTGTGTTCCCCAGCGTGAAGGTATATTTACTCCATATATGAAGGATTCAATGCATTTCTTTACTTCCGGATAGGTCAGATTATCTGCTTTGGCAAATGGAGCCAGGTACGTATCAAAAGAAGAAAAAGCCTGTGCACCTGCCCACTCGTTCTGCATAATTCCCAAAAAGTTTACCATCTGATTGCAAAGTACACTCAGGTGTTTTGCAGGAGCAGAGGTGATTCTTCCTGGAATTCCGCCCAGCCCCTCCTGAATAAGCTGCTTCAGGGACCAGCCTGCACAATATCCTGTAAGCATAGACAAGTCATGAACATGGATATCCGCATTCTTATGAGCTTTTCCAATCTCTTCATCATAAATCTCTGAAAGCCAGTAATTCGCTGTGATAGCGCCTGAATTACTCAAAATCAGCCCGCCCACAGAATATGTAACTGTAGAGTTCTCTTTTACTCTCCAGTCTGTAATCTTCACATAACTATCTACAATCTCTTTATAATCCAGCAGAGTAGAATTCAGATTACGAATCTTCTCTCTCTGTTTCCTGTATAAAATGTATCCTTTTGCAATATCTGCATATCCCGCCTTAATCAATACGGCTTCCACGCTGTCCTGGACATCCTCCACGGAAACAAGATTGTCTTTTATCTTAGGCTCAAAATCCGCCGTAACCTTTAACGCAAGTAAATCAATAATATCCTGATTATACTGCTTCTCCTGAGCTTCAAAGGCTTTCCTTATAGCTTCACAAATTTTAGTCAGATTAAAATCTGCTATTTTCCCATCTCTTTTTGTCACCTGATACATACTGTATACCAGCCCCTTTCTCTATATAAAAGTCCGATAATTTTGCCCAACCTTCCTCAGTTGGGCACTTAAAAGTATTTTATCATCCCAAATCTGCATTGTCAACAGACAACAACAATATATAGTATTTAACTTTTCAATAAAAATCTATATATTGTTATTCTAAAACATTATATTTTCGCACTCTTACATTCAATTTCCACAAATTACCTTAACATCCTGCCTATTAGTTAGAAAAATAAGACAATATCAAATCTATATCTGAGATATCCAAAATAAAAAAAATCACAGCGGGGTCATATGATTATTCAATGCTCCACACTGTGACTTCTTTATTCTCCGGCAGGCATCCTGCCGTTTATTCCCTAAGCTTTTTGTATCTGTTCAGAACCATGAACAGTTACGCTTTTTTACATAAATAACATGCCACTTTATGTCCTGGTTCTACCTCTGTCAGCTCCGGCATATGCTCCCTGCACTCTGCCATTGCATAGGGACACCGCTCTACAAATCTGCAGCAGTCTTTTGGATTAATCGGACTTGGTATCTCTCCGGATATGGCAATCCTCTGACTCTCCCTGGCCTTCACCGGATCTGCTATTGGTATAGAGGACAGCAGCGCCTGGGTATATGGATGCAGCGGGTTTTTATACAAAGTATCTGAATCTGCGGATTCCACAATTGTACCCAAATACATTACAACTACTTTATCTGAAATATATTTCACCACACTTAAATCATGGGCAATAAATAAATAGGTCAGCCCCATCTCTTCCTGGAGGTTTTTCAGCATATTGATAACCTGTGCCTGAATAGACACATCCAAGGCAGAAATGGGCTCGTCACAGACAATGAACTGCGGGTCTACTGCCAAAGCTCTTGCTATTCCTATACGCTGCCTCTGCCCGCCGCTGAACTCATGAGAGAACCTTGACATATGGTCTCTGCCCAGTCCAACCTTTTCTAACAGTGCCTGTACTTTTTCCTCCACCTCTGCATTACTTAAGTTCGTATGAAGACGCACCCCTTCTCCCACAATATCTTTTACCGTCATTCTGGGATTCAGGGAAGAATAGGGATTCTGAAAAATCATTTGCACGTTTTTACAAAACTCCTTGTTCTCTGCCTTTGTATACTTCGTAATATCCTTGCCATTATAATAAATGTGCCCTGCTGTAGGTTCATATAGTTTAACCAGACATCTGCCTGCGGTTGACTTTCCACAGCCGGATTCTCCTACAAGCCCCACAGTCTCGCCTTTATAGATATCAAAGGAAACACTGTCCACAGCTTTCAGAATGTCATTCTTTGTTATTTTAAAATGTTTGCTCAACTGGTCTACGCGCACCAGCGGTTCTCTGCTATTTTCCATTGCCTTCCTCCTTTATCTCACCGTTTGTCAAGTCTACTTCCGGTGCATCTTCATGCTGAAGCCAGCAGCAGGAGCGGTGGCCTTCTGCAATGTAATATTCCTCTGGGAATACCTCATTACAGATTTCCATACAATACTCACATCTGGCAGCAAAAGGACATCCGGCAGGAGGGTTGAACAAATCCGGAGGAGTTCCTTCTATAGGAGTCAGTTTTTCTCCCTTTTCCATATCCAGCTTTGCAATAGACTTCAAAAGTCCTGCTGTATATGGATGTTTTGTGTGATAAAAAATATTCTCAACCGTACCTCTTTCCACAATTTTACCGCCGTACATAACCATAACCCGGTCACATAGCTTTGCGATAACACCCAGATCATGTGTGATGAGGATAATAGATACGTTAAACTTCTCTTTCATTTCTTTTAAAAGTTCCAAAATCTGAGCTTCAATCGTTACATCCAGAGAAGTAGTAGGCTCATCTGCTATTACAACGCTTGGGTTTCCAACCAATGCTATAGCAATCATGACACGCTGTTTCATTCCCCCGCTCAGCTCATGGGGATACTGTCCGTATCTGCGGGCTGCATCAGAGATTCCAACAGTAGACAGAATGTCCAGTGCTTTCTGTTTCTTTTCCTCTTTACTCATGCTTTTATCGTAAGCAAAAACTTCCTCTATCTGCTTTCCAATTTTCATAGTAGGGTTGAGAGATGTCATTGGGTCCTGGAAAATAAAACCAATTTCCTTCCCCCTGATTGCTCTCATTTCCTTTTCATTCTTTTGGAGCAGCTCTTCGCCGTTATATTTGATAGAAGAGTCTCCGCCGAAAAACCCCGGCGGTTCCGGGTTCAGACGCATGATGCATTGGCAGGTAACACTTTTTCCGCAGCCGGATTCACCTACAACACCCACAATCTCTCCCTGTTCTATATCAAAACTTACATCTCTCACTGACTGTACAACGCCGCCATATGTCTTAAAGGAGAACGTCACATGATTCAGCTCTAATAATTTACTCATCTATTGGTTCCTCCTATTCCGTTCCTCTGAGTTTCGGGTCAAATGCATCTCGAAGTCCATCACCCAAAAGGTTCAATGCCAGCATTGTAGTACAGATAAAAAATGCCGGAATAAACAGCTCATGAGGTGCCACCCTGAGCATCTTTGTTCCTTCTTTTGCCAGAATCCCCCAGCTGCTGTCCGGAGGAGCAATACCCAGCCCGATATAACTTAAAAAGGCTTCCTGAAAAATTGCATTTGGAATTGCAAGCGTCAGGTTCGTAATCAGAATTCCCATAACGTTAGGAAGAATATGTTTGACAATAATTGTGAGATTGGATACTCCCAAAACTTTGGCAGCAGCTACAAAGTCCTGCTCCTTCTGCTTTAGTACTTCTCCCCGGACAACACGGCAGGTTCCAATCCAGCCCACAATAATCATGGCTATAATCAGGCTCTGTATACCTGCCCCCAAAACTACCATAACAAGGATTGTCACAATAAGACTTGGAATACCATAAATGACATCTACGATTCTCATAATAAGCATATCAGCCTTACCGCCATAATATCCCGCAACACCGCCAATCATGGAGCCGACAACTGTGTTAATCAGTGTTGCAACGAAACCGATTGCCAGGGAAACTCTCGCCCCCATCCAGACACGTACCCACAAGTCTCTCCCAAGCGCGTCTGTTCCAAACCAGTTTTCTTTTGAGATAAACTGATTCATGGCATCGGCATTTTGTTTCGCCATATCATGACTGCTCAGAATAGGAGCAAAAATTGCCAGCAGTATATATAAACTAATCGCCATAAGGGAGAAAAATGCTACCCTGTTCTGACGGATTCTTCTCCATGCGTCCTGCCAGTATGACAGATTCGGCCTGGATATGGATTCCATATGTTCACTATTTTTTCCGATTATTTTAAACTTGTCTTTTGAAATTGTCTCCATTTTATCTCCACCTACTTTCCTGCCAGACGTACTCTCGGATCAATAAAACCATACACAATGTCTACCACCATGTTGGCAACAACAAGAAATGTACCGTAGAAAATCGTCATCCCCAGTATCATTGTATAATCCTGCATTTGTACGCTCTCCACATAATATTTACCCATACCTGGAATGGCAAACAAGGACTCAATTACAAAAGTACCTGTAAGCACTGCAGCCACAATAGGACCTAATATGGTAATGACCGGCATAATTGCATTTCTCATCTGATGTTTCAGCGTAATCCTCGCTTTTGACAATCCCTTTGCCTTGGCCGTCTTAATATAATCCTGCTCTACAACCTCCAGCATACCTGCTCTCATAAGCCTGGATACGCTGGCCAGTGTATAGAATCCGATTGCCACTGACGGAAGAATGGTATATTGAAAGCCCAGATATTGAGCCACGGGGAATAGTCCCCACTTAATTCCAAAGAAAAACTGCAGGATAGAACCCATAATAAAATCAGGTACAGAAGTACCGATAATTGCAATAAGAATGCAAATAAAGTCCAGCTTTTTTCCCCGGTTCAATGCTGCAATAATTCCCAGCACCAAGCCAAAAGAAATTGCAAATACCAGCGCCCTTATCCCCAAATCAAAAGAATATGGGAAAGACCCTTTAATAGTATCTACCACCGTACGGTTTGTGTATTTCATGGAGTACCCCAGGTCCCCATGAGCCAGATTATTCAAATATTTCACATATTGTACAGGAAGAGGCTTGTCAAATCCATAGTATGCCTCCATATTGGCCTGTATTGCAGGCGTCATCTTACCATTGTTGAACGGGTCCCCGGGCATTAATCTGACCAGGAAAAATACAACCGTAATCAACAGGAGAATAGTAACAACAGACATCCCGACTCTTTTCAAAATATATTTTGTCATAGCCGTATTTCCTTTCTTTCTCTTTCTTCTTCACTGAATATAAGTAGGTTCACTTCTTTCAAAATGAATATAATTATATTCGGTGAACCCCAATAAGTATATACTTCCCCTCAACATATCAAGACGGCAGACAAACTGCCGTCTTGAATTGATTATAAGCTCTCTGATGTCTTATTCAAAATATGCATGTACAAAATCATAGTTAATACCTACAAAGTAAGTTTTAAGACCTTTCAGGTTTTCACTGGTCAGCATTTCTTTCTGACGTAACTGAAGAGGTGCTACAACTCCATCTTCGCAGAATGTTTTCTCTGCCGCAAAAAGAGCATCCATTCTTTCTTTTAAATCAGTTGTTGTATTAGACACCTTGATATAGTTGTCATATGTTTCGCTGGAATATGCTGCATGGTTATAAGAAGAATCCGTTGTCCACAGTTCCAGGTAAGAAATCGGATCTGGATAATCCGGAACCCATCCTGTTACAACCATCTGATAATCCAGGTCTGCTTCCATCTGAAGTCTTTGCTTATATGGAACCTGCTTGATGTTTACTTTGATGCCCAGAGTTTCCTGAAGCTGAGACTGAACAACCTCTACTTCTTTCTTGTTATCCTCTGTATCACCTGTGAGCAGTTCAAGTTCAATATCAGATGCAGCTGCTGCTCCAAGGTCAGTCAAGGCGGCCTCAAGATACTCTTTCGCCTTATCTGGATCACCCTTCAGCGGGAATGCTTCATATGGATACTCGTCACCATACTCGCCCTCTAAACCACTCACCTGTGGAAGTACATAGCGGGTATTTGGTGCATAGATACCGTCATGAGATAACTTTGCATAGTTTTCCCTGTCCAGTGCATAGTTAATCGCAAGTCTTAAATTCTTGCTTGCCAGAGGGCTGCCCTCTGACTGATTCATCATGATATAGTCATTGGCTCCATCATAGTAAGGCGTTGTCTTTCCTTCGTAATTTGCACTCAGAGCTGTAGGTACATCTGCAAAATCCAGCTCGCCTTCATCAAACATGGCAACTGCTGTAGCCTGCTCCTGAACCGTGAGAATTTCTGCTCCATCCAGTTTTACACTGTCGGCATCCCAGTATTTGTCATTCTTCTCTAATGTAATTCTATCCCCATGAGCCCATTTTGTAAGTTTAAAAGGTCCATTGTATACGTTGTTTTCCGGCTCTGCTGCAAAATCTTTTCCGTATTTCTCAACCAGATCCTGACGGGATGGCATGAATTGTGCATTAGAAAGCATGGAAAGGAAATAAGGTGCAGGATACTCTAATGTAATCTCAACTGTAGATTCATCTGGTGCAGAAACGCCAAGCTCCTCTACTGCCATCTCCCCTGCGTTAACTGCAGCCGCATTCTTAATAATCATACCGATAAATGCATATTCACTTGCTGTAGCAGGATCTTCCAGACGCTGCATACCGTACACGAAATCCTGTGCCGTAACCTTTTCACCGTCACTCCAATATGTTTCTCTCAATTTGAAGGTGTAAGTGAGTCCATCGTCAGATACTTCATAAGACTCTGCCGCTGCAGGCTTAACATCACCTTCTTCATTTCTCATAAGACCATCAAAAAGGTGATAGCATACCGTAGCACTCGGAATAGAGTTGGCAAGCTGTGGATCTAATGTCGGAGGCTCTGCTGTCAGCGAGTAGCGGATGACATTGCTGCTGGTGCTGGCGCTGTCAGTGTTCTTATCCTTATCATCTACAGATGATGTCGGAGTTGAACAGCCCGCCAGTGTGCCTACAACAAACGTTGCTGCCATTAGCACTGCAAGAATTTTCTTTTTCATAAAATCTTCTCCTTTTTTGTTTGTTTGGTAAAATCTCCCTTTATAATTTAATAAGCTTTTTTGTCCCGCTTATAAAATTATCGGCTTCATAATTGTTAAAACAATCCCTTTTATAATACCACTTTGTTTAATATTTATCAATCCTATTTTTAAAACCTATGCGCAAAATTAACATTTGTTCAACAACTTTTCCACCGGAAATAGACATGATATGCCTCACTTGAAACCTGATATAACGGTATAAATTTCAGTGTCTCATACTGGAAAGTAAGAGGTCTTTCTTCTCTTGTAAACAATTCTTCCAATGTATCTTCTCTGAGAGGTAAGTTCAGGTAATCATCTTTCCTAGAAAGTGCCGCAAGTATATAGGGACCATAAGCCAATGCCGCAAGTTCTGCATTGTCAGGAGCAGGCTCCAGGCGAAGGCTGCATGGAAAATGAATCAGAATAGAAATGCCGCTTTCTGCCCCCTTCCACTCACCATCCCAAATGGTAAGATTCAGATATCCATCCTCCTGGACCGGACATATTTTTGTTTTTCCATTAACCGTCACTCTATGCTCACCTGCACACCAATATGGCCGTCTGATTTTCAGGTGACATTTCCTGCCCTCAGGTGTCTGGCTTTTATATTCCTCTCTTTCAGATTCCTGGTTTTCACGCTGTAAATATAATGTAATTTCCCCCGGCCTCTCTTCCTGAACTTCCTGTCTGATAGAAATTCCATGCTCTCGCCAATAGGCCTTCGATTCAAGAAAAAGATTTACGTACAAGGTATCTCTGTCCCGAAAGTAGATAGACTCAATGTACTTGAAATGATTCTCCATACCGGTACCATGACAGCATGTATTTTCTCTTTCAAATTTTTTGGAGAACCCGGGACCAAGAGGCAGAAAGTAAACGGTCTCTCCGCTTGGTTCTTTGTCCAAAGATGCCAGAATATGATTCTGCATTGTCCTTTCGTAGTAGTCCATATAGGAGGCCAGCGGCTCATATTGATACAAAAGCTTCGTCAGCTTCAGCATATTATAAGATGCACAGCTTTCTGCGGTATTCTCCGTCAAAAAGCTTCCAATCCTATTTTTTCCATGAAACATCTCTGTCTCTCCGGTCCCGCCGATTGCATAGCAATGCCCCGATGTAACCGACTCCCAGAAAAACTTTGCAATATCATAATACTTTCTATCTCCTGATGCTTCATAAATTTTCATTGCCCCTATAACCTGGGGAATATGCTGATTTGCATGCATTCCGTCAAGTGCATCCTGCTTCATCTCCATAGGCAAAAACAAACGGTCATTATCGAACATCTCCGCTGACTGCAAATGGATTTCTTTTCCTGTTCTTAAATATAGTTCTGCCAGGCTTTCATTAATTCCCCCGAATTCTCCGGCAATGTAGATGCTCCACATCTTCATCCGCTGCCCCTCATTCAGCCTGGTCAGGCGCCGGAATATCCATTCTCCTATCTTATCCGCAATCTCTAACGCCTCTGCAATGCCTGCCCATTTTTCACAGTCCAGCAAGCCTGCAAGAATTTTATGCAGTGTATAATAGGGTGCCCATATTTCCGGATATGGCGTATATACTTCCAGGAGATCAAACTGTTCCTCCGGATAAGCGCTTAAAAATCCCGGATGATATCCCTTTTGCTCCGACAGCGCCTTCTGGCACTGTCCCAGACTTTCTACCATATATCCCGCCTTTTCGAGAATCCGAGTCTCCCCTGTAGCGCGAAAGCACAATGCCAGTGCAGACAGATAATGCCCCGTAGTATGTCCGCGCACCAGACAGTCAGGAGAATCCCAGCCAATCATAGGGGATGCCTCTTTTGTATCCAGCCCTGCCTCCTTACGGAAATTATAAAGCATCTGGTCATCGTCTGCCCCAAGCAGGAATGTCAGCATACGCTCCTGCGCTTTGAAAAACTCATTCTCACCGGCCAAAGTAATGTTGCGGTCTTTGCCGTCGGCAAGGCTGGTTACCTTCACTGCATTTTCCATGCTTGTACGGCCTGCTGCCTCTGTGTTTCCACCTTCCGGTATATATTCTTTCCCATTTTTCTTTTCTAGTATATGGACGTAAGCCACTGCCGGAATTTTTCCTGTTTCTCCATCCTTTGGGTTCTTCCACTTTCTGTCTTTGAGATATCCGGTAACTTCATGTATGCCAATTTCTTCACTTTGGAATCCCGTCCCGCACCCCCAAATGACTTCATGCATAAGGTATCCGTCTTCAGTGCGCACAGGTACATAAAAAGGCAGATAACATACATTGTTTATCTGCCCCTCCAACTGAATTGGATAGACTTCCAATACCTGCATTTCTTTCTTCTTTTCCAACAGGGTTACTTTAAACTCCCGTTCTTTTGCTGCACTCCCATAAGTAAGAAAAGCTGTAAGCTTTACAGTCCGGTTCCCGGTTCCGTATGATGGCCTTGTTACCCTTCCTTCAGGTGTTATGTAATGCTCCTGCTCAGATTTCCAGCAAATATGCGCCCCATATTTTCCTCTCACCGGGAGTGTCAGGTCTGCTTCTACTGTATTTATATTTCCTATATAAAGAGCTTCTGCGTCTTTCTGCACAACTTCTCTGTCCGTTAATTCCATCATTCCACTCCCCTTAATTCTGCGTTTGGAACATTCCTCCTCACAATTTCCAGGGCCTGTTCCATGATATCTTTTGTGTATCCCCGAAGTCCCGGCTGAATCAAATCACCTGAATCTACAAATCCTTGCAGATAATATTTTTCAGCTCCCCTGATCCAGCGTCCGATAGCAGCAAAGTCCTCCCGCTTATGCAGCTCCCTTACTACTGTAGTCCTAAATTCATAAGGCACGGCACCGGACAAGAGAAAATCTGCACTCTGCAGAATATTTTCCAGGTGATATTCTTTAATCCCTATGGTTTCCCCATATTTTTCAGGTGCGTTTTTAATATCCATTGCCACATAATCAACCAAACCTTGCTCCACCATCCGCCGCAGAAGCACTGCATTACTTCCATTCGTATCCAGCTTTATAGCATAACCGATATTTTTCACTTCCACGAGAAACTCCTCAATGTCAGGCTGCAGCAAAGGCTCTCCCCCACTGATGCACACCCCGTCCAAAATCCCCTGGCGCTTGCGCAAAAATCCCAGGACCTCTTCCTTTTGCATTTCGTTGTGAGGGTCTACATGTGTCACCAGTGATGCATTATGACAGAAAGGACACCGGAAATTACAGCCTGCCGTAAAAATTGTACATGCCACCTTTTCCGGATAGTCCAAAAGTGTCAGTTTTTGTAATCCCTGAATATTCATCCCCAATTCCCCCAGTCATCACACTAGCCTTCCTAAGGATAGGTATACTTATAACTTAAAATATCCCATCATAATGGGCATATATTCCTTACTGTATTCACCCAGTGAATAATCGCCTTTACTAAGGCACCAGTCAGAAACCAAAGCCCTCTCACATAAAGAATAATATTTTGTAATCTCGCCTATTGATTTGTCAGAGCGTATCTCACCCTTCTTTTGTCCTGCTTCCACAATTCCTGCAATCAGACGGTAATACACCCTGTTCTGGTCAAGAAGATGTCTTTGTCCCTTCGCAGTCAACTGAGTAGAATACAGTGAGGACAGCAAGTCAATGTTGATTCTCTCCTCCATCATAGTATGGATTTCGTAATTCAGATACAGGAGCTTGTCATAATTATTCATTTCCTGATCCATTTCTGCAGATAAGGTTTCATAATAATCATCCAATACAGTGGACAGCGTGCTCAGCAGTTCATCCTTTGTACTGAAATAATAATAAAACGACCCTTTTGACGTACCTGACAGTTCAATAATGTCATCCACCGTAGTCTGATCATATCCTTTATCATAAAACATCTGCCATGCCGCAGACACAATTCTGGCTTTTACACTTTTCTTTTCCATTGGTTCTTTCATATATTATTTATTCCTTCTCTAATCAAATTTCCCCAACTTCATTTTAACACAAAATGAAAGACATGCAAAGAGTTCTTCAAAGGAAACAACGCAAGGGAAACGCTGCAAGGGGGACAGTCCCTTTTGAAAAGGGACTGTCCCCCTTGCTCTTCTTTTTCACTCAAAAAGGGGCAAACTCCGATAGAGTCTGACCCCTTTTAATGTTTAAATAAGTATTCTGAAATTACAAACTCTTGGATATTTCAGTACATGCCTTCATTGCTTCTATCACAGCACTTCTGAATCCATTTCTTTCCAGCACACGTACTGCCTCTATTGTAGTTCCTGCCGGTGAACATACCATGTCTTTTAATTCGCCTGGATGTTTTCCGGTCTCCATTACCATTTTAGCACTTCCATATACTGTCTGCGCTGCAAATTTATAAGCCTGTGGTCTCGGCATACCGTCTGCAACTGCTGCATCAGCCATTGCTTCAATAAAGAGAAATACATAGGCCGGAGCACTTCCGCTTACTGATACGACAACATCCATCAGCTTTTCTGATACAACCTCCACCTGACCGAATGCACTTAAAATACTAACCGCATATTTCAGCTCTTCTTCCGTTACATATGTGTTCGGGCATGCTGCTGTCATTCCTTCTCCAACCATAGCAGGGGTATTTGGCATTGTACGGATAATTTTAACCTTTTTACCAAACTGCTCTTCCAGCCATGCCAGAGTCTTTCCTGGTGCGATAGTAATAATTATCTTATCATCTGTTACCAAGTCTTTAATTCCGGCAATGGTATCCGCATAAAACTGGGGCTTAATAGAAAGTATAATGATCTCCGACTTTTCTACCACTTCCCTGTTATCCGCAGTTACATGAATGCCGTAGTCAGCTTTTGCTTTTTCTCTTCCTGGTGCAAAAATATCAGATCCAATCATCTCTTCCGCCTTGAAGACACCTTCCTTGATAATTCCGCCCATGATAGCACCTGCCATATTGCCTGTCCCGATAAATCCTAATTTCATAATACTCCTCCTTGTTTTATTTTTATTTATCAGCTCTAAAAGAATCGTATGCTTTTTGCCGCTCTTTATTTATAAGAACAGCAGTAGTCTGCATATCCCTCTACTTTTACCTGAAAACTGGACTGTGCAGGTACTGAAAATGCACTTCCCTCGCTGTAAGAAACAAAAACATCGCTGTCCGGTAATTTCACTTCCATGGTACCTCCCAGGACCTCCATAAGCTCCGCTCCCGCAGTACTGAATTCATAGTCTCCTGCAAGCATAAAACCAAGTGTCTTTCTTTCGCCATCCGGCATATAGAATGTTCTGCTTGTTACTTTTCCATCAAAATATACGTTGGCTGCTTTCACTAATTTTACGTTTTCAAATTCCATTTCGAGTCTCCTTCTTTTGATATCTCATTTTATCAATTTCCACCTTGTATACATTATTATTTTTTGTATACAATATTGCTCGTTGAATACAATATAACACTTTGTGTAATTCTTGTCAATTATAATTTCATAAAACCCTGTTTGATTTACTACCTGACTGAGAAGCCATTCTCCTCCTTCAGAGGTATCTCCTCTGTATCCATCCACTCTATTGTTATAAACCGCCCCTGATTTAGTCCTCCCAAAAGTTTATCGATCATAGGCTCCCTGCCCTGAACCTCCATACTCACAGTACCGTCCCATTCGTTTTTTACCCATCCGGTCAGTTTCAGGGACTGGGCAAGATACCTTGCCGTATAGCGGAAACCAACACCCTGAACTCTCCCATGAAATACAATATGCTTTCTCACCTCTGCCATTTTTTCCACCTCTTTCCTAATTTCAATGTCATCCATGCTTTCTTTATTTTTTAATTTTATTACCGTTATACAGGAAAATCAATAACCCATTCTGTCTCTCCGGGTTGCATTCTTACATCTTTTCCTATATAATTCGTATACAGTAAATAACTTTGTATACAATAGAGGTACTATTATGACAGAAAAACATATTTCTTTGGCGGACCGGGCCTATGAAGCCATCCGCACCAATATCCTGAACCTGACTTATCCGCCGGGCACACAATTGACAGAGGCAAAACTGACTGCTGACCTGAATATGAGCCGCAGCCCTGTCCGTGCTGCAATTAAAATGCTGCAGGCGGAAGGTTTAATTGTTACCGACTATTATAAATCCATGACAGTGAAGGAACTCACCGATAAAGATATCCGGGAAATCTATCAGCTCCGTGAGCTTTTAGAGAGCAGCGCTTTTCAATTGATTTTCACTTCCGGCCGCTGGGAAGAGTATTCTTACCGGATTGAAGAAAAGGTCGTCCGCATGTGTGCGGCAGCAAGTGATATTTACCAGTGGGAGCTTGCCGACACAAATATGCACCTGGAAATCATTAGTATTTTCGATAATGAACGTATCAACCGTATTTATGAAAATAACATGTCAGAGCTTATCCGCATGGGTCAATGTTCCGTAAAAAATGGAATGGATATCCAGGAAACAAATGAAAACCTAAAGAAAATGGTCCTGCATATGCGTGAAAATAATTACGAAACTGCCTATGCAATCTTGAAAAGCGACCACTTCACAACCGGAAAGGAGACTGCACTGGGGTAAGCCAGCCACTGTTATGCTTCTTACAATAAAGAGTTTGCAAAACAAACTCTTGCGCCTGGGTTGGTCGCATAGCGACATCTACCACTTACGCCGCAGTGCGCATCTCTCGAAGGTTTTTTATATGATAAGAAACTTCGTTTCTTATCATATAAAAAAGTCCCCATACTGCACTGAGTATGGAGACTTTTTTAATTTGTAGTAAATTTTCTATCTAGTTAAAGTTTTGCTCTGTTCTTCCGATAATCTCATCCTGCAGAGCCTTGCTCAGATTTCTGAAATGGTCACTATATCCAGCTACACGTACAATCAAATCTCTGTATTCCTGAGGATTCTGCTGAGCTTTGATCAGAGTTTCTCTATCAATAACGTTGAATTGGATATGATGTCCGTCCATATTGAAATATGTGCGCACCAGGTTTGCCATATGATCCAGTCCTTCTTCGCCTGCTACAACTGCCGGTGTAAATTTCTGGTTCAGCAGAGTACCACCCGTCTGCAGGTGATCCATTTTTGCACAAGACTTCACAACTGCTGTAGGTCCATTCACATCTGCACCCTTCTCAGGAGAAATACCTTCTGATACTGGTTTGTGTGCCAGACGTCCGTTTGGACTTGCCATCATAACTTCACCAAAGTATACATGGCATGTAGTAGGCAGCATGTTGATTCTATAAGTTCCGCCCAGCATATTTGGCCTTCCTGTCACCTGGCTTCTGTAATATTCAAATACATCCTTCATAATATCATCTGCGTATTCATCATCATTACCAAACTTCGGTGTCTTATTCGTTACCAGATTCAGGATTCTCTCATGGCCTTCAAAGTTGTCTTCCATTGCCTTCATCAATTCTTCCATCGTAAATGTCTTCTTATCAAATACATTGTATTTAATAGCTGACAGACTATCTGTGATGGTTCCAATACCTACGCCCTGCAGATATTTTGTATTGTATCTTGCTCCACCGCCGTTATAATCCTTACCTCTGGAAATACAATCATTTGTAATAATGGAAAGGAATGGAGCCGGCATATTCTCTGCATAAATCTTCTCAATTACATTACTTCCCTGGATCTTGATGTTTATAAAGTACTCTATCTGCTTTTTAAATGCATCATACAGTTCCTCATAGCTCTTGAAATCTGTAGCGTAACCAAGCTGTAATCCAAGCTGTTTGTCTGCCACTTTATCATACCCATTATTCAGAGTCAGTTCGAGGATTTTTGGAATATTGAAGTATCCTGTCAAAATATAAGCTTCATTTCCAAATGCTCCTGTCTCTACGCAGCCGCTTGTTCCGCCGCATCTTGCATCTGCAAGACTCTTTCCTGCATTGAGCAGCTCCTGAACAATAGCTTCTGTATTATAGAATGCCGGCTGTCCCCATCCTCTTCTGGAAATCTCGCAGGCACGTTTCAGGAATTTCTGGGGTGTCTTTCTACTAATCTGCACGTTGGAGCTTGGCTGAAGAAGCTGCATCTCATCCATACAGTCCAGAATAAGATAGCTTACGTTGTTTACACCATTTTCTCCATTCGGAGTAATACCACCTGTGTTCAGGTTAGCAAAGTCTGTATAAGTGCTGCTTTCTTTCAGCGTGATTCCTACTTTAGGAGGAGCCGGCTGGTTGTTGAATTTTACCCAAAGGCATTCCAAAAGCTCCAGAGCCTTCTCATCATCTAAAGTTCCCGCATCTACATCTTTTTCATAGAATGGATTCAAATGCTGATCCAAACGTCCCGGGCTGTATGCATCCCAAGGATTCAGCTCTGTTGTTACACCCAAATGAACAAACCAGTACATCTGGATTGCCTGCCAGTAAGTCTGTGGTTTGTGTGCCGGAACCACATCACAGTTAGCAGCAATCTGAAGTAATTCTGCTTTTCTCTGTGCATCAGTCTCTTTTTCAGCTAATTCTCTCGCATAAGCTGCATATCTTTCGCCCAGAATCATAATTGCATCGCAGGCAAGCTTCATACCTTCCAGCTCATTTTTCTTATCCAGTGCTTCCGGATCGTTCATGAAATCCAGACTGTCAAGTGATTTCTGGATATCTTCTTTGTAATCCAGGAAACCTTTCTCATAAATCTTTGCAGAACCAACGGTGTGTCCCGGCCCTCTCTGCTCCATGAATTCAGTAAAAATACCTGCTGCATAAGCTTCTTTCCACTCCGGAGTCATATGATTTAAAATTTTGCTTCTGATGGAACGTTTCTCCCAGTACGGAATCATAACCTCTTCCTGTACTTTATAGTCCTCATCTTTTACTTTAAAGCAAATCAGCTCTCTGTCATTCATAACATGCATATCTTCCAGTGTATGGCAGCAAAGCTCAGGAAATGTGGGAGATGCCTGAGGAGACTCTCCTTTTTCGCCTACAATCAATTCACCATCACCAATATACAATGGTTTTGTTGAAAAATAATCTTTCAGTACCTGACCGCGTAATTCGGGTATTGATAACACACCCTCATACTTCTTGTAAGTTTCAGTTTCGCTGATCGCACGACCCAAATCAATGTGTGCAGGTGTGTCTACACTCTGTTTTCTAAGTGCTTTAATACGATCGTTCATTCCTCTTCCTTCCATGTCCTTAACCTCCTATTTTTACATTATGGAATCCTGCTTCTTGGAACAGTTCTACAAAATGTTTCATTTCTTCATTACTTGGTGCATGTAAATCATCGCCTTCATAACATTTTCCTATTTTTAAATACTTGCCCGAGCCTGTATTATGGTATGGCAGTAAATTTACTTTATTGGCATTAATCTTCTTCTCCTGAAGGTAGTCAATCATTGCCTTCATCGCCTCATCATTTCCATTTACTTCCTTCACCACGGGGATTCTGATATACAGTTTTGTTCCCGTCTGGTTCAGCTTTTCCAGGTTAGATAAAATCAGTTCGTTACCAGTTCCCATGTACTGTTTATGTATCTCAGTATCCATCTGTTTGATATCATACAGAAAAGTATCTACATACGGCAGAATCCTCTCATAGTTCTCATATGGCGCCTGTCCGCATGTGTCTATTGTGACAGGTATACCCAGGCGATGGAGTTTCTTTACGAGTGCTTCCAGATAGTCTATATCTACTGTCATCACTTCACCGCCGGACAGCGTAACGCCTCCTCCGGACTCCTCATAAAACATCTCATCTTTTCTGAGCAGTTTGACCAATTCGTCTACTGAGTATTCTTTGCCGGCTATCTCACGCAGATTCAAATAACATGCATCTACGCAATCTCCGCAAGCTGTGCATTTTGTTCTGTCTGTAACAGCCTTGCCATCCTTCAGGGTGATGGCTCCAGTGGGACAGACCGGAACGCAGTTACCGCATCCGATACACTTTTCTTCATCAAAAAGCAGTTCCTTTGTATAGCTCTGTGTCTCGGGATTGTGGCACCATGTACATTTCAAATGGCATCCTTTAAAGAAGACTGTCGTTCGTATTCCGTCTCCATCATGGATAGAATACTTCTGGATATCAGTTATCAGACTCATAATGTCTCACCTCACTTGTTCTCCTTATTTTTGTTGTTTTTTTCGTCTTTTAGACTAACGTTTCGACTATAGTCTAAATGTATCACAGTTCCTTCGCTTTGTCAATAATTTATCAATATTTTCCGCAGCAAAATAAAATCAAATTTATAGGTGTATTATCCCTGTTTTTAGTATCCGATAGCCTCTTCCCTTGTCATCCAAAAATGAATCCCTGTAGTCGAATCATTCCATCTGTCCTCATCAAAATCAGGAACTTCCACCCATTCTCCTCTGTGGTAAACAAATTCTTCATCTACCAGAGACCACGCCTCTTCATAATACGTTGAACAGTCAACGCTTTTTATTATAAGTACTTTTGCTCTGCTGCATCTGCAAGTATTCAATGTGGCTGAGGACCGTTTTGCATCACCAGGTATCAGCAGCTCTGCAATCCTGTCAAAGCAGCATTTTTTATATCCTAAAAATGCACCTTTTTCAGGACAATGCAGCCGGAAATACTGTGTTTTCTCATCTGAAATAATTCCCTCCAGCTTCGCTTTCTCCAACACCGCACAATATAAATTCGCTCCCCGGATATCACATTCTCTCATGTCAGCTTTTCTAAGCATGCAGCTCTCCATATCCGCATCCCGCAATATTGCACCATGAAGAGAGCTGTCCTGAAACCATGCATTTTTTAGTTTACAGCCGGAAAGATCCACACCCTCAAGACATACATTCTCAAAGGTCACTCCGGAAAAATCCACCCTGGTCAGATTGGCGCCGGTCAAGTTCATATTTTTCAGAGTAATCTCCTGCATGTCCAGCAGCCCATCCCCCTTATGCCGATTTACAGCCTCTATTAACTCCGCCTGCAAAACCCGACGCATACCCTGTCACCCCTTTCTTTAAATTCCTTTATATGGTATATTCTATTATTTTTGTGAATATTATAACATATTTTTCTTACAAAACATGCACAATGTGCACAAAAACAGAAACGCTTTTCACCTTTTATTGTCAAGAATTATTCTCTGTGATATAATTGTTTTAAATCCGTTCTGATTACAAAGGGATGCACCTGAGTAAAAAGGCGACAGAGATGTAAATAGCGAGATGTACTTGTATTTCGTTGGGGGAGATATCTGCCCTGTTTATAACCTGCGCCATTGGTGCAGGTTTTTTTACTTTATAAGACGTATGCCCTATAAAGCTCAAAATCCTCCCTGAGGAATGCGCACTGGGTTGTATAAGGAAGATGCCGCTATGTGCGGTCAACCCAGGCGCGAGTTTCGCAAGCGGAACTCTTTTCTTAATACAATTCAATAACGTTCGGAGAAGGAGGTTTTATGGACACAAGGATTGCCCTGGTTGGAATCATTCTCAGCAATACGGATTCTGTAGATGAATTAAATCATCTGCTCAGCCAATATGGCGGGTATATCGTCGGCAGGATGGGAATTCCGTACCGGGAGAAAAATATTTCCATCATTAGTATTGCGATGGATGCGCCCAATGACATCATCAGTGCACTTTCCGGGAAATTAGGGATGCTGCCCGGGATCAGTACAAAAACCATATATGCTAAAACAAAGTAAACGCAGAATTTTATGAGGTGAATTTTATGAAAAATCTTGTGGATAAACTGGAACAGACCGGCTTCCTTTCCAGGGAAGAATGGTCGGCTCTCATCCGTGGCCGCACGCCGGAGACAGCGGAGTATTTGTTTGAAAGAGCGCGGGAAGTCCGGCACAAATTTTACGAGCATGATATTTATATGCGCGGTCTGATTGAATTTACAAATTATTGTAAGAATGACTGCTTCTACTGCGGTATCCGCAGGAGCAACAAGGAAGCACACCGCTACCGTCTTTCTAAAAAGGAAATACTGGACTGCTGTGAAAAAGGGCATGAACTTGGCTTCCGTACTTTCGTCTTGCAGGGCGGGGAGGATGGACACTATACTGATGAAATCATGGCGGATATCGTACAAAGCATCCGAAGCCGTTTCCCTGACTGTGCCATTACTTTATCACTGGGAGAACGTTCCCGGGAAAGTTACCAGCTTCTTTTTGACGCTGGTGCCGAGCGTTACCTGCTCCGTCATGAAACTTATGATTCCGGGCACTACAGTATGCTTCATCCGGAATCCCTGTCAGCGGCCCACCGCCAGCAATGTCTTTGGGACCTGAAAGATATCGGTTATCAGGTAGGCACAGGCTTCATGGTGGGTTCCCCCTTCCAGACACCGGAGAACCTGGCAGATGATATGCTCTTTTTAAAGGAGCTGAATCCCCAGATGGTGGGAATAGGGCCTTTCATTCCCCATCATGAAACCCCTTTTGCTGAGAATCCCGCAGGTACTTTGGAGCTGACTCTTTTCATGCTGGGGCTTATCCGCCTGATGCTGCCAAAAGTCCTGCTCCCTGCAACGACAGCTCTCGGCACCATTGACCCAAGGGGCAGGGAAAAGGGTATTTTAGCTGGAGCAAATGTAGTGATGCCGAATTTATCTCCAACAGAGGTAAGAAAGGATTACCTGCTCTACGATAACAAAATCTGTACTGGTGATGAAGCTGCAGAATGCCGCATGTGCATGGAAAACCGAATGAACCGCATTGGTTATGAGGTAGTCGTATCCCGCGGCGACTCATTGAATGGAGGAAATGTAAATGTATGATGTAAACTCAAAACATGCCGATGATTTTATTAATCACGACGAAATTTTAGCAACCCTCGCCTATGCAGACGAGAACAAGAATAATGTATCCCTGATTGATTCTCTTATAGAGAAGGCCAAGAAAAGGAAGGGCCTTTCCCACAGGGAAGCTTCCGTTTTGCTTGCCTGTCAGATTGAAGAGAAGAATCAGGAAATCTACGCCCTTGCGGAACAAATCAAAAAGGACTTTTACGGCAACCGTATTGTAATGTTCGCACCTCTTTACCTGTCCAATTACTGTGTTAATGGATGTACATACTGTCCATATCACCTCAAAAATAAACATATTGCCAGGAAGCAGCTTACTCAGGAGGAAATCCGCAGAGAAGTGATTGCACTTCAGGATATGGGCCACAAGCGCCTCGCTCTGGAAGCCGGAGAAGATCCTGTGCGCAATACAATGGATTATTATCTGGAATCCATCAAAACGATTTACAGCATCAAACACAAGAATGGTGCTATCCGCCGTGTAAATATTAATATTGCAGCAACTACCGTTGACGATTACCGTCTGCTGAAGGAAGCAGGTATCGGCACCTATATTTTATTCCAGGAAACTTATCATAAGGAAAGTTACCTCCAACTCCACCCAACCGGACCCAAACATGATTATAACTATCACACAGAAGCAATGGACCGTGCTATGGAGGGCGGCATTGATGATGTGGGCATAGGTGTACTCTTTGGCCTGGATAAATACCTCTATGAGTTTGCAGGTCTTCTGATGCACGCGGAGCATTTGGAAGCTGCCTTTGGAGTAGGGCCTCATACGGTCAGTGTCCCTCGCCTGCGTCATGCCGATGATATTGATGCAGATTCTTTCGATAATGGAATTGACGATGATACCTTTTCCAAAATCGTAGCCTGTATACGGATTGCCGTGCCTTACACCGGTATGATTATCTCCACGAGAGAAAGTAAGAAATGCCGGGAGAAGGTACTGCACCTTGGAGTTTCCCAAATCAGCGGCGGTTCCCGCACAAGTGTGGGAGGGTATCACGAACCAGAGCCAGATGATGCCAAGTCTGAGCAGTTTGATGTCAGTGACACAAGAACTTTGGATGAAATCGTACAGTGGCTTATGAAAATGGACTATATTCCAAGTTTCTGTACCGCCTGCTACCGGGAAGGGCGTACAGGTGACCGTTTTATGGCTTTATGTAAGAGCGGACAGATTCAGAACTGCTGCCACCCAAATGCACTGATGACGCTGAAAGAATATTTGATGGATTACGCATCTCCCGAAACAAAGGCACTTGGAGATAAGCTGATTGAAAAAGAGGTGCTGAACGTACCAAACGAGAAAGCACGTGCTGTTGTAACAGAAAACCTGCGTCTGATTGAGCAGAACAACCGCAGGGATTTCCGTTTCTAAGAATTCTTCGAAAGATTATCACTGAACAATTACAAGGAGGTTACATATGAGTTTAAATGCCACACCATCTTCAGACAGAGTGCACGTTGGTATATTCGGCAAACGGAATGCGGGTAAATCCAGTATTATCAACGCCATCACCGGACAAAACCTGGCGATCGTTTCCGAAATCAAGGGCACCACTACCGACCCCGTTTTAAAAGCAATGGAACTTCTTCCCCTGGGTCCTGTTGTCATCATTGACACGCCAGGGCTGGATGACGAAGGCGAACTGGGTGCTCTGAGAATCCAAAAGGCATATCAGGTTCTGAACAAAACAGATATTGCTGTTCTTATTGTGGATGGCTCCCTGGGAATGACAAAAGAAGATTTCGGGATTCTTGAGCGGATTCAGAAAAAACAGATTCCTTACGTTATTGTATATAATAAATTAGATTTAACTGCTAAAGCATCTGCTGAACCTGCAGCTTTAGATATCCCAGGGGTTCCTGCTGAAAATATCATTGCAGTCAGTACGACTACGGGAAAACATATTCATGAGCTGAAAGAATTGATTGCACGGCAGGCTCCTGTAGAAGACGGGACCCGTCGGATTGTGGGGGATTTAATACATCCGTCAGACTTTATTGTTTTGGTTGTTCCTATTGATACGGCAGCACCCAAGGGTCGGTTGATTTTACCCCAGCAGCAGACCATACGGGATGTATTGGAAGCCGGTGCGGCTGCAATTGTTGTAAGAGAAACTGAACTGAAAGAAACACTGGAGCATTTGGGAAAAACACCCGATTTGGTCATAACCGACAGTCAGGCGTTTGCCAAAGTATCCGCGGAAGTTCCGCCTGAAATACCGCTGACCTCCTTTTCCATTTTATTTGCCAGATATAAGGGAAATCTGGAGACCGCAGTAAAAGGGGCAAAGGCTTTAGATAAACTGGCTGACGGGGATACTGTTTTAATTTCCGAGGGCTGCACCCATCACAGACAGTGCGAAGATATTGGAACGGTAAAACTCCCTCACTGGATTAACAGCCATACTAAGAAACAATTGAATTTTGAGTTTACAAGCGGAACAGAATTTCCTGTAGACTTATCAAAATATGACCTAATCATTCATTGCGGAGGCTGTACACTGAATGAGCGTGAAATGCAATACCGCTTAAAGTGTGCAGAGGATCAGGGAATTCCTATCAGCAACTATGGAATTGCCATTGCACACATGCAGGGAATTCTGGAAAGAAGCACAGCAATCTTTCATCTGTAATACATTTATTTAAATAAGATACTTCCATTGAAAATTAAATGGGAATAAGTAGACACTTCAAAATTTTTGAGGTGTCTATTTTTTACCCGCATATACATGCTTAATGAAACGAGAAACAACAAAATGCATTATTGTAAGAAAAACGTAAGAAATTATTGTGAAAAAATTCGTATTTCCTTTAATAAAAAGAGAAAAAGAGCATTTTTAACTTTGGTACTATAAATGTATCAGTTAAAGATGCTTTTTATTTGATGACACGGTTTAGTTGAAAAAGCACTTATTGGTAAATCAGTTATTGTTGGAATACCTAATAAAAAAACACGTATGCAAAGGAATACTAGTATGAAAAAGTTTTTAAACTTACAAAAAAAATTAATTATCGTGATTGTTATTATATTTGTATTATTTACAGTAGGTGGGGAAATCCATGAATATTTTTCTACCTTAAGTTATGATGAATATACCAGAAATAATAATGGATATACCAGAAGAAATGATGGATATACCAGTCCGCACATTTATCTGCTTGATAGAGAAACAGAGAATGTCATCTATGAAAAAGATGCACATTCTAAAACATATCCTGCTTCACTGACGAAAATAATGACGGTGATTGTCGCCTTAGAAAATATTGATGACTTATCGGAAATTACCCCAATAGATGCAGAGACATACCAAAATATGGTTAATCAAAACGCTTCAATGGCAGGATTTTATAGTAGAGAAGAAGTCACTTATCGAGATCTTCTGTATGGAACGATTCTAAGTTCGGGTGGTGAAGCAGCCAACTCCTTAGCCATTCATGTCGCTGGAAATGTAGAAGGCTTTGTTCAAATGATGAATGCCAAGGCTGTTGAACTAGGGCTAAAGGACACACACTTTACTAATCCTGAAGGACTTCACAACAAAAATCAATATACAACAGCTTATGATATGGCAAAACTTTTAGATTATGCATTAGATAATGGTCACTTTAAAGCAATTATTACAAAAGAGACATTTCAAACAACATCAACGCCCGATCACCCTGATGGACTTTTATTAAAATCAACTGTCCTTAAGTTTCTTAACAAAGAGGAACAAAATGGTTTTGAGATTATTGGCGGAAAATCAGGTACAACCTATGAAGCAGGGCAATGCTGGGCAACGCTTGGTCTAGTAGAAAATCATGAGTATATAAGTATTGTCATGGGCGCACCACTAGAAGATATTGATCATCCAGACCACGCACAAATAACAGATACGTTGATGCTATATGAAAATATCAAGACTAGAAAATAGTCCATTTATCTCGATATTAAATAAAAGATCGGGGTATAGCACCGTCAAATGCTATACCCCAGTTTTTTACAAGTCATCTATTCCCGCAATATCTTCAGAATTTATATCATCGGCATCACTGCCCTGATTAAACCGTAAACCGTCAAAATGGTTCCCACTAAAAACAGCAGGACCGAAATTATAATCAGGGCAATCACCGTACCTGGTTTCCCGCTAGGGAAAAGTTTCTCCCTATAGCCAGGAGTATGACTGTGCAGAAGGTAATTTCCAATATACAGGCACGCAGGGGCGGCAGCACACATTATCATATATATACCCACACTTGTCACCAATGTCTCCTGATATCCGGGCGTACTCCATACTTCCATCCCTTTATGCATATTTTCATATACATCCTTATACACATCCTTCATGCTGAAAAGCAGGATAACCGGCAGAAGATTATTAATAAAGTGGAAAAAGCAATTATAGAACATATTTCCACTTTCCAGCAAAATATAAGCCATCACCACTCCGCCAATGGCTGTAGGGACGAACCGGAACACATCCCCGTGAAAAATCCCAAATATAACCCCGCATATCAATATTGCCGCCCACTTATGCTTCTGCGGATTCAAGCTTTTCAGGAACACTCCGCGGAATACAACCTCCTCACATATGGCAGGCGTAACCGCAATAATCAAAAAGGCTGCCAAAAACGGAACACTGACCAGACTCTCGCTAAGCCCTGCATTAACACTCAAAATATCCTCCGGGAAAAAGATACTCAAGATCAATATAAGAGTTATCTCCACTAAAAAAGCGCCCACCCACATCAACAGAGTGCCAAAAATTCCGCTGCCCGTAGGCCTTTTCAGCGGAATAAGCTCTGCCGGGCGGCTCCCAAATGCCAGTACAAGCACCAGGGTAACCACCAGCATTAGCCACTCTGCAAGCAGAGAACCATACATCCCCAAAGGTCTCAGAAAGACAGGTGCCGCCACAAAAATAATAACTGCTGCTAAACCCAGAACTAATAGTCCCTGCCAAAGTTTGATTTGTTTGTAATCCTTATACATCAGTATCTCCCATCCCAAAATCCAGATGATTTCCGATTAAATTGTAAAACAATTCTGAAAACGGCTTGCATAGGGGTCTGACCCCTATTTAAAAAATATAATCTCCACTTTATACAGGTCTGCGTCTGCGGATATTTTCAGGGAACCATTCTGCAGTTCTGTGAAGCTTTTTGCAATTGCAAGCCCCAAACCGGAGCCTTCCGTATTTCGTGATGCATCTCCCCGGACGAACCTGTCGGTTATCTCGTCCGTATCGAAGTCTAATTCTGCTGCGGATATGTTTTTCATGGAAATGTATACCTGGTCATCCAGCTCTTTCATCTCCACATATACTCTTGTATGCGGCATTGCATATTTTATAATGTTTATAATCAGGTTCTCAAAAATACGGTAGGTCTTCTGGCTATCCAGCCATAATACAATTTTCTGCTCCGGAAGTGTCCATCGGAAATCTAGATTTGTTTCTTTTATCTTACTATCATACTCCAAACCTACCTGTTTTAGCAAATCCACAATATCAATCCACATAAAATTCATAATTACATTATTGCTTGCAGCCTTGCTGATTTCAAACAAATCTTCTATTAATACCTTTAAACGCAGGGATTTCCGCTCCAGAACCTGGATATATTCTTTTCTCTTTTCCTCCTCTGTCTCATTTTTCAGCAAATCAGTATAAGTGATAATCGCAGTCAGCGGTGTCTTTAAGTCATGAGAAACATTGGTAACCAACTCCGTCTTCATCCTCTCACTTTTCACTTCCTCTTCCACCGCTTTTTTAAAGCCGTCCTGAATCTTTTTCAGTTCTTCCTGAATTGGGTTGAAAATGCCCATGTCTTCTTCTATAGGAGTATCCAAATCCCCTTCCGCCAGCCGGTTTGTTGCCTGGAGCAGCAGTTTATACCGGGCCTGTATGTCTTTAAAATACTTTTTCAAAAACAGGAACAACACTGCAGAATAGATAATCAGTGCCAGGATTCCATAGAACCACATGCTGCATATAAGCACCAGAACTGCAAAATTAAAGGCTACAATTTCAAAAATGGTACGGTTTGTTTTATCTTGAAAATCGAGATGTAGCAACATATCATACTGCCTGCTGCAAAAGTTTTTTGTTTTGTTCCAAACTCCATCTGCTCCCTTTCTTACTTTTTTTCCATATGCATTGCTGCCGTTTTTCATCCAGCGTAAGAACCTGGCACATAATGTCCTTTGTGTCCAGTAAGCTTTCTTCATTGTAAACATAGCACTAAGGCATATAAATCCCCAGAATACAATTCCAAATATTACAAACCACATAACCACATTGACAAAGGCAGAAAAGAATCCGTTGGAGCCGCTGCCACCGCCTGTTAAATAGGCCGTCAGGCCTTCACTTATAGTAAGCCACACTACCTTTGTCACAAAATATTCAGTTCCTAACATACCAACCAGCACACACACCACAATTTCAAAAGGGGTACTGAATATCCTATGGTTTCCAAGAGAGGTGTTTTGTTTCACAGAAAGGAAAATGGCTGCCGCTGCAAGAATCAATACAAATACAGTTATAAACCTGACAAACAACTCGTTTCCCATCATTTTATACACAGAGAGATTTTCTATGTCCTGATTATTTTCTATATAAGAATTCAGGTTTTCTTCTGTTATTCCATATATTACCTGTACTTCTTCCGGTCCGGACATCCCCATCCATGACTCGCCGGCATCCCGCCATACCAATAAACGCTGTTCTATATTGTACTGGATTCTTTCATCGGTCCGACTTCCATTTACCCGTATATCAGACATTTGCCCATATTCCTGGAATGTAAATGCTACCCGCAGTGCATAGGCGGTATCTTCCTTTTTTGCCAAAGCAGCCAGCGTTGTTTTGCTGTTATTATTCAAAAGCGCATTCCCCGCCCAGTCAAACACCTCATAGTCCATATATTTGCGAAGCAAGTCAAACTGGTCGCCGCCATATTCCTGTAGTATATATGCCCTGTCAAGCACTTCCGTGGCTTCATTGTACAAGATATAATTGCCCTTAACCAGGTGTTCACATATTTCTGTCAATATATCCTCACTGATACTATCCTCTTCCAGCCGCTCCTGCAGTTCCCTGGAAAATACCGGATAGGACATCACCATCCCTACAGAGCACACAAGCAGTATTGTCAGTATCAGTACAATCGTCAGTCTATGACTGTTTTTCAATTTTATATCCAACTCCCCACACCACCTTTAAATATTTTGGATTTTTCGGGTCCACTTCAATTTTCTCCCGGATATTCCTCACATGTACCATAATTGTATCAGTATTAATCGCCTTCTCCTGCCATACCCGTTCATAGATTTCTTCCGCACCAAAAACGCGCCCTGGATTTTTCGCAAGGAGCAGAAGAATCTTATATTCAATGGGAGTTACTTTCACCCCGTTTCCATCTATAGAAACCTCTACCGTATCTTCATTGATTTCCAGGCCGCCGATTACATGTACATTTTCCTTTGGCTCTAATTTTTCCAGAAACCTTCTGTAACGCCGTATCTGTGAATTTACTCTTGCCATGAGCTCCATGGGCGTAAAAGGCTTTGTCACATAATCATCCGCACCAATGTTGAGCCCCATAACTTTATCCACTTCCTCTGATTTTGCAGAAAGCATGATAACCGGGAAATCATATGTTTCCCTCAGCTTCATTGTCATACGGATTCCGTCCATACGGGGCATCATAATATCCACAATGGCAAGATGAATCTCCTCTTTCTCCATAACTTCCAGTCCTTCCACACCGTCTGCTGCCTGAAACACCTTATACCCCTGGCTTTGCAGATAAATCTGGACTCCTTCTCTGATTTCTTTGTCATCTTCCACAATTAATATATGATTTGTTTCCATAACTCCTCCTAACCGGTTCTGCTTAAATTTCTTCTACCAGTATATCACATTCCGTTATATTTGCACTGACAGGAAGTACAGGAATCTGCTTCTTATCAATTTCCCCATAATTATGCACTGCCACCATCACTTTAGAAAACGGCAGCGGTATCACATATTTATCCCATCTCCAGTTTAAACGCAGCTTAGAAGAATAGGAAATCGTAATCCCCACAAAATCATCCTGTGCCTGCTCTGCTAAAAAGAATGCCAGTTTTTTGGGCTCATGTCTAGGCCCAAGGGGACCGTCCAGAGCCACTGCGATACAGCGTGTTCTTTCATAAGCATTGCGGAAAACAGCTTTCAGCGCTCCAAAACTTGCAAACCCATCCTGTACCCGAATTGCATGGCCTCCACAGCGTTCTACTAAATTTTGTATATAATCACCCCTTGTATCGGCAGTGACAATCACATCTATGGGGCTGGCCTGTTTAGAAAGCTCCGCCAGCACCAGGTTCATAAAAAAACTATCCTCATGCCAGAAACCAAAAACTTGATTTCCTCTGCACATAGAGTTTTCCGTCCATTGTATCACAATGGTTTTCTCAAGAAGTTTTAAATATCCTGTAAATAGATGCACTAAGATGGTCCGCCCGATTTGCCTCACTTTCATATTCACTTTTCCTTTCTGCCCTCTCCTTTATGCACTGTGCATAAAGCTTCTCTTCATACAGGGCCAGCCTGGAAGCTCTGAAGCTGGCAGCAGTCAGCTCCGCCTGTTCTCTCAGTCTTCCATGATTTTCTTCCTGCAAAGCTTCTATAACTCTTTGTGTCCACTCCTCTATATCTTCCCCTGTCATATATCCGTTTTCACCATTGACAACGATATCTTCCACTCCCGTAGCCCTTACGGCAACAACCGGATTGCCTGCGGCAAATGCTTCCGCCAGCACAATTCCCTGAGTCTCCGACTTTGATGCAAACAAAAATAATTCACAGGCCCTCAGATATTCCTTTACCTTTTCATTTTCCACATTTCCCACAAAAACAGTTTCTTCTAAAATCCCAAGCCTTTCAGCCATCTGCTCCAGCTCGTATCTCATGCTTCCTTCTCCAATGAATAAAACCTTGAAAACATCTCCTATCTTCTCTTTCAGCCTGGCAATTCCCCGGAGTATGAATTGGGGGTTCTTTTCCTCTTCCAGCCGGGATATAGTGCAGAACAAATGCTTCCGCCCCTGCAGATAGGATGCCCTGAGCCTTTCAGCCTCTTTTTCATTCTGCATGTAAAATGCCTCTTCCAGTCCTGTAGGAAATATAGCTGTGGGCGTCTTTATCCCGCTCTCTTTTATCATTCTCTGCAAACTGGCAGTAGGTGCCAGTATCAGATCACATTGGTTGGTAAACCACCGCATATATCCCGGCACCACTTTTTCTCTGCTCATCCGGAACAGCTCTTTCCGCACTGCTCCGGCCCTTTCCATACACTGGAACGGTTTGAGATAATGAAGATAATCTTCATATTTGGTATGGTAGGTATAGATAACAGGCAAGTCGTATTTTCTGCCCAGATAAAGCGCCACAGGTCCCACGAACATCGGATGATGCACATGAATACAGTCAAAGTCCTCCTCTTCAAAAACCTCTGGTATTTCCGGGATTATCATTTTCGGATAAACCATTCCATTTTCCATCTTCTGCACACTGGTTTTGTACCGGATGATACGCTCGTGGCATGTTTTCTGTCCCAGTCCCTCCTGAATCTTCTTTTGTTCTGTATCCAATTCCTGGCCGTAATCCACCTCCTGGTCATACAAAGGCGCAAACACTGTCACCTGGTGCCCCAGCTTCACCAGCTCTTTTGCCTGCCTTTCCACCGAAATAGGCACGCCCCCTACAAATGGTTTATAGTTATTGGTCAGCATCGCTATTTTCATTCCTTCAGTCTCCTCATCCCAGTATTTTTATTGCTTCGTCTCCAAAATAATATCCTGCTCCTATAAATATCAGGTTCCATAAAAAGATTCCCAGAACAGAGCTTACCGTGTATTTCACAAAATTCATCCGCACCATCCCGGCAGGAATAGATATGATAGTACGCACCATAGGCAGTAATTTGCTAACAAACACTCCAACACTGCCTTTTTCCCGCAGCATTTCCATTTTTTCCTCTATGACGGCCTGGTGCTTTGGAAATTTCTTAAAATAAAATCCCATTGCTTTCGGACCGCCCATCCTTCCAAGAAAGTATAGAATCCAACTTCCTGTAAGTCCTGCCAGTACAGATAAAAGCATTACTAAAGGAAAACTGATTTTACCATTTGCAGCCCATATTCCCGCCAGGGGCATAATGATTCCTGCGGGGAATCCCGGCAGATTCATATATTCCAACAGAACAATCAGATATATGAAAAAGCAGCCATATTGAAGAAAATATTGGGTTAGTGTCTGTATATTCATAAAAACAGCCTCCTTTAGAATTCTGTTATCAGAATAAAGCAGAATTCTAAAGGAGGCTGATATAAGAAGCAAAAGAAATCCTTAAGAAGTTATAAGATTTTATGAATAAGAAGGCGCTAAAGCGGGGGATTCCCGAACGTTTAAACAGTTCCAGCATCCCATCACTGTCTTTACGCACAACTTTTAAAATCAGTTTTGAATGCACAAATTTCATTATGTACGCCAATTTCACACACTGCCTTTTGGCACTATAAAATCACTGTTCATATCTATCTTTTCTCCCGGTACTTGACGGTCGGACACTCTTATATAGCTTATACATTTTTTGATTGAGTGGCAGTCCTTACTCCTTACCACTCGAATCATGTCAGACCCTTTCAAAATGGGTAATATCAATATCCGCTATCGTTAAACTCATCCTTGGATTTCCCAATCTATACCTAACCTCTTTAAGTACCTCTTCATATGCATTCCAATAATTCGTTGAAGTTGCTATTTCATGGGGTACTCTTGTACTATCAATTGTAATAACATTTGTGTTGTTAAGTTCTTCATCGTCTTGACCAACAACATAGCTTTCTTGTATGTCTCCTGAAATGCGAATACCGGTTTGTTCATATACTTTTTCTGAAGCCATATTCCAAATATTCCCAACAATAGGTATTGAATAATATCGGGGGTCAAGTCCAAAAAATGAAACAGAGTAATTTTCAGTAATCATAATTCACCTGCAATACACTTTTATAACAGTATATGTCTCTCTGACAAAACGGTTAAATATGAGTATCCGGCACCAGATCATGGCGTGAATCTAAATATGGCACTGAAACAGAATCTAAAGAAAAGTAAAATCCAATATATCCTATTTCCCCTTGACTTCTTTTTGTTTTAGTATTATACTATAAAAGTATTTTAAATAAAGTTTTGATTTCGCATATTTTTTGTAAGTCATTATTGTATTGATGATTTACAAAAGATATGTGATTTTTTTATTTTATGAAATATAATAAAATGAAGGAGGTAGCTTTCATGAATAAAGGTACCGTAAAATGGTTTAACGCACAAAAAGGATTTGGATTTATCACTAACGAGGCAAATGGAGAAGATGTATTTGTACATTTTTCAGGTCTTGCAATGGACGGTTTTAAGTCCTTAGAGGATGGTCAGTCAGTAACATTTGATACAGCAAAGGGAAACCGTGGTTTACAAGCTGTAAATGTATGTGTTGCATAAATGGCAATCTTCAATATTGTATCTAAAGTGAAAAATAATTAGATATTAATAATTCTGTATATTAATTAGTCAAAGCTATGATTAGTAATGCAGCTAAGTCGGCGGGGTTTATTTATATATTCCCTGCTGGCTCAACCTAAATAGAGCCATTTCAAATCAGACAATCCGCATATCTTACTCTTACTTATTTTCAAACTATAAAACATTATTACATAATATGGGAAACATATAAAAAAGAGACACCTAAGTGCCTCCTGTCCTATTCCTTATCGGGTTTGTCAAGTAAAATGTGTAAATTTTGATTTTTTATAATACCGGTGTTCATGCACCGGTATTTTCATGAGTTCAGCCTTGCTTTCTCCCCGTCAACGGGGGCGGCCCATTTTAGGGTACCACAATCAGACCATCCGTATATGATGGTGGTTGTTAGATTCTTAGACTCTTTCATATTTTCGAATTCTTGGCTGGATTTTCGGATCTACATCCAACTGGTTTCTCACCAGTGCCCAGCTATGTACATGACCTCCTTCCCATTTCTTATATAGCTCTGTTATTCGCAGATACAGCAGTTTTAGCAATGCGTTCTCGTTCGGAAATGCTCC
>NZ_QGDS01000020.1 GCF_003149105.1 Faecalicatena contorta
CTGCGGTTTGTCCCCTCCTTTTCCTGTCGGTCATTACTCTCATAACCCAGATGATCTTTCATTTCTCCCTGAAGCATTGATTCAAACATAGGGCCGAAGATATCTTTCAAAGCATCCTGCATGTCTCCGACGTTTTCCGGTTGGTACTGATTCAGTATTGCCTGTACCAGTGCATCTTTTTTAGGGTCACGTTTTCTTCTTGCCATAGTAGTTCTATCCTTCCTTTTCTCTGTTGTTTAGTTTAACATATCCTGACAAAAAAACAGAGTGTGAAGTTCATTTTGAACTTACACACTCTATCTTACACTCCCTCAAAATCCGAAACGCTTACAGGTGGTTCTAAACAAGTCCTTGATGCACTTACAACAATTCAGTCGAGTCTAACGAGTGTGTCTGTTTCGACTGAGCAGTTAGAACAATTAACGGGTAGCTCGGCTTCCATTAAGCAGGGAATAAGTAATCTCTATGATGGAGCAGTAACGCTACAGACAAATCTATCTTACGAATCATATAAAGCGGCAATGAATCAGAATGGATTAGATCTAAATCAGTTAAAAGCGGGAAATAGTGCGGCAATTACATCATTGTCGGAACAGATTGCTAATCTGCAGGTATCTCTGGAACAACTAAAAAGTATTCCAGGATATGAAAGCAATGAAGAAAATGCTGCAAAGGTTTCCGATTTGGAAAATCAGATTACAAGTCTCAGTAACATTGTGACACTGTTAACCGGAAACAATGCAGCAATTGGTGGGACGGAAACTTATTTTAATACGGTTTCATCTGGGGTCGCTTCACTTGTAAACGGGCTGTCTGACTTAAAAACAAATTATGAAGCATTTGATAGTGCGATTGTTTCTTTGGCAAATACATTGTCAGGATTGGCAGTAAATATGAGCACATTAAAGAGTGGAATTGATCAACTTGTTAATAATTACACCATGTTAGATACAGGAATCAATGAGTATACATCAGGGGTTGCTACTGTTGCTGCCAGTTATTCACAATTGGTGGATGGAGTCAGCACATTTGCATCTGGAAGTAAGGAGCTATTAGAGGGGGCAGGAACATTAAAGCAGGGCACAGCAGAGTTGTATAATGGAATTGTAACCTTATGTGACGGAACAACTGAATTACATGACGGAACAAGTGAATTTTATGAGAAAACATTAGATATGGATACGCAGGTGGAGGATTCAATTGATGAGATGATAGCTTCTATATCTGGTGAAGAAACCGAAATAGTATCCTTCGTATCTGAGAAGAATAAGAAGGTAGAATCTGTTCAGTTTGTAATTAAGACAGCTGCAATTGAAAAGGAAGATGTTGCAGAAGTTACCGAAACAGTAACTCAAAAAATGAATTTTTGGCAGAAAATTTTAAATTTGTTCGGGCTATATTGAGACAATTCATACAGTATTGCATCCAACATTCCAGTTGGCGGTACGGGATAACATTATTCGTAATAATCCAAGTGACGGAGTTATGGCACAAGTTAAGAAACAACCGGTATGAAGAAACAAGAATCAATTCAAAATTTAGCATACAGATTAGATGTATTTTAGGAAAGAGTCCAATTTGGACTGGCAGAGAGTACGAAAAAGTGTGTGCCATACGACAATAGTACGACAAACTAATAGGGATTAAGGGCTTTCATTAAAGAATGCTTCGCTTTTTTATTTATCAAGGATGGCTTAATAAAGGGAAATGCGTTATAATAAATTAAACTGACGTATAAGCCTGGCGATGAAAAGTTTGAGCTAAGAAATTAAAAGGACATTTTCCAACTATATGGAGAATGTCCTTTTTCTGTTGTTATGGTAAAAAACAAAATAAAAGAGGTAAGCTATGGAAAACCCATGCAAGTAAAAAGATTCATTATCTGCCTTGAAATGTTATAGAAGATGTCTATTCGTCCGGTGTATATATGTAAATAAACAATTAGACGAAAACATACCGGGGGTGGTAACATCAGGTTGGTTGTCTAAAAAGTAACATATATACAGGGAGGATAAGATGAACGAGATTGATTTTGGACAGACGGGATTTGGAACCTGCGTTATCCACGCAGGCCAGGGACCGGACAAAGTTTACGGCGCGCTGGCAACGCCTATTTACCAGACCTCTACATTCTGCTTTGAGACTGTTGAGCAGGGCTCTTCGATTTTCAGCGGAGAGACACAGGGATACGCATATTCCCGGGGCGGTAATCCTACCGTAGCCGCGCTGGAGACAAAGATTGCCGCTTTGGAGTGCGGAGAATCTTGTGTGGCAACGGCATCTGGGATGGGAGCGGTAGGCGGCGTTGTGCTTGGGGCACTGGCAGCCGGAGACCACGCCATCTGCGGTGAATGCGTATACGGATGTACAGACGTTGTATTCCGGGAGACATTGAGTAAGTTGGGGATTGAAGTTACATATGCGGATACGAATGACCTGGACGCAGTGAAGGCGGCAATCCGCGAGAACACGAAGCTGATTTATTTTGAGACTCTGACGAATCCGACCATGGAGCTTACAGATATTTCGGCTATTGCAGAGATTGCACATGAGCATGGAATTATAGTGGCAGTGGATAACACATTTACACCGCCCCCAGAGGTATATCCGCTGAAGGAAGGCGCAGATCTGGTGCTTCACAGTTGCACGAAGTACATCAACGGACACGGTGATGTAATTGCCGGTGCAATCATCGGAAGAGAAGAACTGGTGACACCGATCCGTAAGAATATCACCTCTAAGATCTGCGGTACGACACCGAGTCCATTTGATGCATACCTCATGCTTCGGGGAATGCAGACGATGGAGCTTCGTATGGCACGTCACTCAGAGAATGGAATGGCAGTTGCAAAGTACCTTGAGGGTATTCCCTATGTAAAGAAGGTTTACTATCCAGGGCTTGAGAGCCATCCGCAGCACGAACTAGCCGGGAAAATCATGCACGGGAACTTTGGCGGCCTCATTTCATTTGAACTGAAGGATGAAGTGAATGGGATGGACGGATTTACCGCCTGCAAGAAGATGGTAAATGCGCTAAAGCTTGCATCTATTGCTGTAAGTCTCGGAGATCCGGAAACGCTCATCCAGCATCCGGCAAGTATGACACATGCAAATATGTCGCCTGAGGCGCGGGCAGAGGCTGGAATCAAGGATGACCTGATCCGTCTGTCTGTAGGTCTGGAAAATGCAGAGGATATCATTGCCGATTTCCAGCAGGCTTTTGCAGTCTTATAGATAGTTTTGTAAACTGATGTAGATTCAGAAAAAGAGGATAACAGTACAAATGAGTGAAATTAAAATTACAGATCTTTCCTTCGCATATAAGGATCAGCCGGAGCGTCTGATTCTGAAGGACATCAGTGTAGAAGTGGAACATGGAGAGTTTGTATGTCTTCTTGGACAGTCCGGATGTGGAAAGAGTACATTTTTAAGATTGCTGGCAGGCCTTGAGGCTCCTGCTAACGGTGTAATCCAGGTGAACGGGGAAGATATGAAGGGCGCAAGCCTGAACCGGAGTGTGGTATTCCAGGATTATGGACTCTTTCCGTGGATGACGGCCGGAGAAAATATTATGCTGGCCCTCGAGCAGAAGTATCCGAAGAAGAGCAAAAAGGAACTGAAAGGGATTGCAGTTGATATGCTGGCCAAGGTTGGACTTGATGGGACGGTATTCAAGAAGCTTCCCAAGGCGCTGTCCGGTGGTATGAAGCAGCGGTGTGCGATTGCGAGGTCATTAAGTATCGATCCGCCCATCCTTCTGATGGATGAGCCTTTTGGAGCATTGGATGCGGTTACCCGTGCCAAGCTGCAGGATCTTCTGGTTGATTTGTGGAATAACGAGGATGAGAAGAAAACCGTATTTTTCGTAACCCATGATGTGGATGAGGCCATTCTTCTCGCCAACCGCATTCTCGTATTTGGTCAGTCTCCGAGTAACATCATATACGACAAGAAGGTGCCGGGTGATATGCATGCGACCAGAGAAAGTATCTTTGACAATCCGGATGTTCTGAAACTTAGGAATGAACTGATCTACTACATTAACCGTGATGTAGCGGAACGCACCAATAAAGTACAAAACAACTAGCACATTTTGTATAGAAATCAGACAGTGAAAAAATGGAGGAAGAACAGATGAAGAAAAGAATTGTATCCATTCTGCTTGTGGCAGTGATGGCACTTGGCCTGACTGCCTGCGGAGGCGGAAATAAAGAATCCGACAGCAAGTCGGAGGACACGAAGAAGGCAGATGTAGGTTCGGTGACAAAGGACTCCTACGATCCGGAGAAAACGGATGTTGTGTGGGCTCAGGGGATTAGTGGCAATGTACTCGTAACACTTGCGACTCAGCTGGGATATTTTGAGGATGTTGGGCTGAATGTGAAAGAAGTGCCGCTGGATGACGGGCAGTTACAGGGAGTTTCGGATGGACAGGTGGATATAGCATCCAACTCTGGAACGAATGAGCCTCTTCAGATGATTGCATCTGGGGATGATATTGCAATCATCGGAGGATTTATGCTGGAAGGCTGTATGCCGATTATTGCGAAAGAAGGAACCGTATGGAACGGACCTACCGATTTCGTGGGTAAGAAGGTTGGAGGCTCTCCGACAACCTATGCTATCACAAGCAAGATTCATGAGGCAGGATACGATATCAACAATGACATTCAGTGGGTGCCGTTTGATAACGACGCAGATAAGATTGCAGCAATCCTGAACGGACAGATTGATTACGCTGTTATGGGAACTGGCCGTATGTATATGATTCAGAATACAGAGGGAATTGGTATCATGGCTTACTGTGATGATGTGACACCGAACTATTCCTGCTGCCGTATGGTAGCACGCAATTCATGGGTACAGGAGAATCCTACTACAGTTAAGCTTCTCAATGAGGCACTGCTCCGTGCACAGTGCTACTTTGAGGCAAACAGAGATGAGTGTGCAGAGATTATGTCTGAAGTGTTAGCTGCAGATCTTGACTATGTAAAGGCCTATATGGATGAGACTGAGCACTATGAGCTGAACGTTGCGACCGTTAAGAAGACTGTTGTAGATAACTGGCATTTCCAGCGTGAGGTGGGACTTATCGATGCAGATATGGATGACAGCGTAATTGAGGATGTGGTATATGATAATCTCTACAAGGCTGCTCTTGACGCATGTGTGGACAAGTATTATGATGATGATCCGGATTTCTGGGACAGCCAGGTACAGATGTATGAGGAACTGCAGTAGTTGGATAGGAATGTGGGGTAATATATTTTGGAAAAGGTTCTTGGTTATGTAAAAAAATATTGGCTGACAGTGGCATTTGGAGCAGGACTTGTACTCCTCTATAAGCACATATCCGACAACAAAGTATTCGGCTCTATGATGTTTCCGACAATTGAAGAGATCTGGGCAGCGTTCGTAAGTGAGCGGACAGTCATGTTGAAGAACATGCTGGCGTCATTCGAGCTGCTGATTCCATCCATTGGAATCACGCTGATGATTGCGCTGGTCGTGGGTGTGATTTTAGGAATGAGCAAGTATCTGCGAGATGCACTGCATCCTTTTATCTACGCATTTAGCTGCGTGCCGGCCATTTTGCTCTCTCCGTTTGTAATCCTGATTGCGGGAAATTTCTGGATTTCCTCAATATTCCTGATTTTTTACGGAACCGTGTGGGCAACCCTGTTTGCTACCATCACCGGAATTGAGACGATTGACAAGCGGTACCTGGATAATGCCAGGACACTGGAGTTAAAAGGTGTTAAGTTGATGTTTAAGGTGATTCTTCCGGCAGCCAGCCCGTCTATCATAGGAGGCTTTGTCAATTCTCTGAGAAGTTCCTTCGTTATGCTGGTATTTGCGGAGATGTATGGGGCAAGCTTCGGACTTGGATTTTATGTCCGAAGGTACTTTGATTACGGTCTGTATGCAAATGTGTGGGCCGGGTTTTTATTCATGGTATTGGTTTTGGTCTGCGTGATGATGTTGTTTGAGCAGCTGAAGAATTATCTGTTGAAATGGACGGCGTAAGAAGTATGATAGAACAATATTTGCACGGACTTAAAGTCCCGGAGGATGAACTGACCGCGCTGGAGCGAAGCAGGCTCTTAAGCGAGGGAAAAGAAGTTGACCGGATTCTGTGCTGCATCGATTCAGGGGAGACATTGGCTCCCCTGATTGGATGTACGCTGACGGAATATTATTTTTCTTCGGAGAAAATGTGTGCGCTGGAAGAGTATATTTATGAGAAATATCATTCTGATGGAGCCGGGATATCCATAACTCTCCGCGGAATGGCGGAGGCCATGGGGACGAAGATTAAGTATTCAGATTATAACATTGCCCAGGTGGAGACACCTGCCATAAAAAGCCTGCAGGAAGTGAATCGTTTGGGGCTGGTAGATGTGGATAGGGACGGCAGGCTCCCTATTATTTTGGAAGGACTCAGGCTGGTCAAAAAGAAGCTGGGAGATAAAGTCCCTGTCAGCGGAACTGTGACCGGCCCTTTTACTATTGCAGCTATGCTGGTCGGTGCAGAGACTTTGCTGAAGGGAATGATGAAGCATCCGGATCAGGTGCTCCAGATGATGGAGATTATCACAGAGAATAATAATCTCTACATTCAGAGGCTTCTGGATATGGGTGTCGGAGTTGGGTTTGCAGATCCCATGAGTTCTACCTCTCTTTTGCGTGTGTCCCAGTATGAGAAGTTTTCCCTTCCGTTTTTCCAGAGGAATGTGAATTATATTAAGAACCAGGGCGGAGGATGTGGACTGCACATCTGCGGCACCAGCCGGAAGCTGTGGGAGAAACTGATTTCCACCGGAATCGGTACATTTGGTCCGGATAATGTGGAGGATATGGAAGAGGCCAAACAGGTGCTGGGCCCTTATATGTGCATCCAGGGAAATGTTCCGCCCGTGGATGTAATGCGCATGGGAAGTCCTCACGATGTGCTTCGCTCTGCCAGGGAGTGTATCCGAAAGGCATACGATTCACCGAAGGGGTATGTGCTGACATCTGGATGTCAGACACCCATGAACACGCCGGAGGAAAATATGATGGCACTTATGGATGCGGCGAGGATTTTCGGACGTTATCCGATTAATCAGGAACTCCTGTGGATGGAGGATTAGTTAATGGCTCGCAGAAGTGAACTGGGGCTTACACCAAATCTTTTCTGGAATGCCTCTGAGAAGTGGCTTATGTTCGTATAGCCTATAGCATATGCGGTCTGGCTTACGTTACAATTCCCTTCTTGAAGCAAAGAAAAAGCCTTTTCCAATCGTTGTTCCCGAACAAATTCATAAACGGTTTTTCCAAAATATACCTTGAAAAGCCGCTTCAATTTACAATCATTCATCTGGATGATGCGTGATAATTCAAGTAAAGTCGGAGGAGTTTCCAGCCGGTTTAAAAGAACTTCGCGGGCGTAAACCAATCGCTCTATATCAGATTTAGATATTTCACAAAAGCGTTCATCCAAAGAATCCTTACAAAGCAGCCTCTCTATATTCAGAGACAGCAGTTCCAGAATATAACTCTCCAGCAAAAGTCTGTTCAGGGCTCCGGACCCATTTGAAAAGCATGAATCCAGCTTATTTATAATGCTTTCTTCCTGGGCATCACTTTTAAAATCGCAACGGTAATAAGCTTCCTTTTGAAAAGAACGAAATCCTATATTGCTCTTTCCGCAGACAGCTTCACAAAAACAATCAAATGCAGAAGGGCTGACCCAGATAGAATATAGCTGAATGTTATCTCCTCTATCGTACTCTGAATGGCTGACAGCTTCTCCCAAAAACCCAAGTGAGGCATATCCAGGGCGAAGTTCAACCGGTGTCCGGTTTACTTCTCCATGCAAGGTATTCTTTCGGGTATAAGATAACTCGAATATAGGAGCAGTTGATTCTGATTTTCTGCAAATATTATTTTCCAGGGTACCGGTAGATAGCATAATATGTAAATCAGGTCGAACGGATATACGTTCTTTAGGAAAAATATTTGAATTTTCAAATTTTAATGGCAAATATGACATTTTATCAATCCTTAATATTTCGTGATATAAGAAACAAAACAAGGGTAAGGTACTCTTTTGTATTAATTATAAGTTAGACGCGTCTAACTTGTCAAGAAAAGTTTATTCGTATTGTCCGTCTTGGGGTAAAAAGAATCCGTTTGGGGGTAGAAGAGTTTTCTCATATTCCTTATACTCATCATGGTTAGTGATATCTAACTAAAGATTGTAAAATTAGATTACATATAGGAGGATCAAAATGAAGAAAAAGTTTATTATTCCGATTTGTTTTATTTTAGTATTACTTATGGCTGCCTGCACAGCCACACCAAACAGTTCGGAAAAAACCGGTCAGCAAACGAATTCAAACGAAGAGGCTGATTCGAATGATACTGTAAAAACGATTGAGGATATGAAGGGAACAGCTGAGATTCCTAAAAACCCACAGCGCATTGTAGACGTATCGGGGTCAGCAGATGAATTGATTGTTATGGGGGTTCCATTTATCGGTTCAGCAAATACCAGTATGTTTGACGGCGTGACAGTGCCGGATTACCTTCAAGACTACTTTAGGAAAAATGAAGTTGAAGTAGTGGGAAATTATTCTGGAACTATGGATTTAAATCTGGAAAAGATAGCAGAATTAAAACCGGATCTTATTATTATGAACATCCGTCATGAAAAGGTGTACGACCAGCTAAAGGCTATTGCTCCTACGGTCATGCTCAGCGATGATATTAATTTTGTAGATTGGCGCGGACGCTTTCAGCAGCTGGGTGAGTGGTTTGGCAAAGAGGACGTTGTGGCAGAGTGGCTTGAGACCTACGATGCAAAAGCTGCTGAACTTGCTGAACAGGTAAAGGCTGCCGTTGGTGATGAGTCCTTTGCGGTTATTGAAGCGAACTCAGTGCATTTTGGCTCTTATTATGTTTATCGGACAGCAGGGCCTGGTGATCTTATTTTCAATGAATTGAAGCTGAAGCCTTCAGCAGGCGTGCCTGAAAATGTCTGGGGTGAAGTTGTAGATGCAGAATACTTTTCCAAGATTGACGCAGAACATATTTTTTACTTTAGTGATGATGGAAAACTTGGAGATACAGCGAACAGTCCTACCTGGCAGAATCTGAAAGCTGTAAAGAATGGGAATGTGTACTATGGGCTGAATAACAATCAATATAATATGGCTTACACACCCAATGGAAAATTACTCTATATGGAGAAGATGGCGCAGGCTATTATAAACCACACAAATGTTGATGATGAATAAAACGTTTAAAGAAAGGACCTTCCTAAAAAACACCGCAATTCATACAAAAGTGGGTTATACATTTTTAATACTCTTTATGATTGTCATACTAATATTGTTTGTCTTGTTATCCGTTAGTACAGGTGTTGCCGGAGGAGATCTTAGAATATTAATTCAAACCCTTTTTCTCCAGCATAACCCTTCCGAAATTGGAAGGGTTATGCTGGAGATGCGTATGCCAAGAGCACTGGCTGCGTGTTTTACTGGTGCGGCGTTTGCCCTTGCGGGAGCTATTATGCAAGGGGTCACGAGAAACCCATTAGCTGATTCCGGACTTTTGGGAATTAACGCCGGAGCAGGGTTTTTTGTTGCTGTTACCACCGTCCTTTTTCCTTCCATTCCAATTTTCGGTACAATGTTTTCCGCATTTCTTGGGGCAGCGGCAGCTGTCCTTATGGTATATGGGCTAGGCATGGGAAAGCAGAAGTCTGGAACAATACGGCTGATTTTAGCCGGTTCTGCTGTTTCTGCCTTATTAACGGCTCTCAGCCAGGGAATATCACTTACTTTTGGTATTTCTAAAAATCTATCCTTTTGGACGGCAGGTAGTATGTCTGGTATTACATGGACGCAGATTAAGATAACCATGCCATGCATCATGGGTGCGGCATTAATCGGATTTTTTCTTTCGGGGAAATTGTCCATATTGGCACTTGGTGAAGAAACTGCTGCAGGGCTTGGGATAAACATACGGGCAGTGCATCTGACCGGCATTGTGGTTGTCTTGGTTCTGGCAGGAGTGAGTGTATCGACAGTAGGCGGGATTTCATTTTTAGGGCTGATTGTACCGCACTCCGCCCGTCTGCTGGTAGGATCTGATTACCGGAAAATATTACCTGCATCAGCACTCTTAGGAGCAATTTTACTGGTAGCCGCCGATATAGCAGCACGCACGATTCATGCTCCTTTTGATACCCCTGTGGGTGCACTTGTATCGGCAATTGGCGTTCCAGTTTTTTTGGCTCTGACCTATCAAAAGAAAGGAACCGTTATATGAACAAACGAACCCGGCAGAGGCTGCTGCCAGGGCTGATTCTGTCAGTAACCTGTGCTGCAATCCTGTTTTCTATAAACTGTGGGTATCTAAAAATACCATATGAAAATGTCTTAGAAAGTCTTATTCATCCAGACAGCCCTGAAGCATCGGTTGTGTTGCTGCAAATTCGGATGCCACGTATTATTTTGGCTGTTTTGTGTGGAATGGGGCTGGCTCTGTCTGGCTGTACATTGCAGGCAGTGACAGGAAATCATCTGGCTGATCCGGGAATCCTTGGCATCAACGCTGGTGCAGGATTCTCGGTGATGCTTTTTCTGACATTCTTTCCTTCTCTGCATATTAGCAGCATGATTTACCAACCACTGTTTGCCTTGGCAGGCGGCCTTTTGGCAGCGGTGCTGCTATATGGTTTTTCTAAAAGGAATGGGAAGATACGGCCTGATTATCTGTTATTGGGCGGAATTGGTGTTTCAGCCGGATTTTCTTCTTTGATGCTCATTCTGGCTGCCGACATGGATAGCAGTAGCTATCAATTGGTGGCAAGATGGCTGGCAGGGAACATCTGGGGCAGCAGCTGGCATCAGATTCATGCGCTGATTCCTTATTTGTTAATTCTGATTCCCTTATTGCTTACCAGAGTTAATGTGCTGGATATTCTTCTCCTTGGTGAAGAAACTTCTCTGGCGTTAGGCGTCCGGGTAGAAAAAGAGCGGAGAATTCTCTTGATTGTTGCGGTTGCTCTGGCAGCCAGTTGTATTTCCGTCAGCGGAGGAATTGGATTTGTCGGTTTGGTGGCACCTCATGTATCCAGGAGACTTGTAGGGCCACGCCATTCTTATCTTCTCCCGGTCTCTATGCTTATCGGCGGGCTTTTCCTGTTATTGGCGGATACTATAGGCCGCTCTTTATTTCAACCGATAGAAATACCAGCAGGTATCATGATTTCCATTTTCGCTGCGCCCTATTTTCTATACCTGCTTCGTAAGCAGATTTAAGGAGGTAAAATATTATGCAAGCTTGTATTACAGCAGACAAGTTATCTGCGGGTTATGGCAGCGTTTTGGTTTTTCATAATCTCAACTTTGAAATCCCTGCAGGACAGATTACAACATTAATTGGTTCAAATGGTTCCGGTAAATCTACCATTCTCAAAACCATGTCAAGAATCATTGCCCCATCAAGCGGTGTTGTGTATTTGGATGGTGAATCTATACACAAAATGCCTACAAAGCTGGTTGCACAAAAGCTGGCCCTGTTACCTCAAAGCGCACAGACTCCTGGGGGGATATGTGTGCGGGATCTGGTAGAATACGGAAGGTTCCCTTATCGCACAAAGCTGTCCGGCATGACACAAAAAGACAGAGAAGTGATTGATTGGGCGTTGTCCTGCACGAATATGGAAAAACTGGAAAAGCGGGAAATGGATCAGCTTTCCGGAGGTCAACGGCAACGGGGCTGGATTGCCATGGCACTGGCGCAGAAAACAAATATTTTGTTTTTGGATGAACCGACTACCTATTTGGATATCTCACATCAACTCGAAATACTTCAGCTACTAAGGAAATTAAATATAGAGCAGGGCGTAACGGTTGTCATGGTTTTACATGATTTAAACCATGCCGTTATGTTTTCTGATTACCTTATAGCCATAAAGGATGGTGACAAGTATTGTGACGGCACCCCTGAGGCGGTTATAAAGCCGGAAACAATCCGGAAGGTTTTTGGTGTGGAGGCAGAAGTGATACGGCATCCTGTGCTGGATGTGCCGGTATGTCTTCCATATGGGGTATGCGGTTAACTATTTGAAAATAAAAAATAAACAAAAGGAGGATTAGCACTTGACCATTTGCCAAGCCGGTGGTAGAATAAGACCATCGGTTAAACCACTGGTCTAAAAATAGAGAGGGCGAATAGATGGCAATACGAACAGATGATGTCACTGAGAAATTGCTTGAGTGTGCAAAAGAGGAATTCCTTGAAAACGGATATGAAAATGCGTCTTTGCGGACGATTGCTGCGAAAGCAGGATCAAGCAAAGGCTCTATCTATTTTCGCTTTACGGACAAGGAAAGCCTGTACCGTGAATTAGTTCAGCCGGTAGTGGACGGTTTTTGCGGTCTGCTGGGTATGATGCTTGGCGAATTTGAGGCGATGTCTGGAACTGAACAAAAGGAGCGGGCCATATCTTACGCAGATGGTGGATTCCCTCAAATCGTTGACTATATTTACGAACACTTTGATATGTTCAGGCTGCTGATGATGAGTGGAGAAAACAAAGCGGCGCAGGAGTTGATGCACCGCATTGTCGAGATTGATGTTGCGTGTACCATGCAATTTATTGAGCAGACAGGAAATGATGCTGTTTCGTCCGGCAGATTAACGGCGGATTTAGCGCACCTTTTGTCCAGTGCTTTTTACTCTGGCGTGTTTGAAGTAGTGGTGCATGATATGCCGCAGGAGCAAGCTAACATACATATTCAGCGGATGCGCCTTTTTTACAATGCCGGTTGGAAAAGTATCCTGGAGGGAACTGGAGGAGATATCAGTTGAAGGGGCGAATTGACTCGGAGGGTTGGGTTCATTGCCCAATCTGTGGGAATAAATCCAGAACAAAAGTATATCCGGAAACAGTGTTGATAAAATTCCCGCTCTTTTGCCCAAAGTGCGGGCAGACACATATTGTGGGAATACAACATAATAAAATAGTTTCAGTAGAGCCAGACGCTAAGACGCAGAGCCGATAATTTGCAGGGAATATTCCCGTGAATTATCGGCTTTTTTTGCGGTGGCGGTTAGCTGAGACTAACAAAATGGAGGAGGAGATTATCTTTGAAACAGCAAAATCCATTTTCACGGCTGATGCAATTTATCCGCCCCCACCGGGCAGGATATCTGTATTCAGTAATAACGGCTGTATTGGGAGTGGCCTGCGGCCTGGTTCCCTATTTCGCAGTAGCCCGTATGGTAAACTTTTTGATAGCGGGGAATACAAACTTTTCTACATATATCATTTGGGGAATTGTGGCGTTGGCTGCTTTCCTTCTCAAATCCATATTTCATGGGATGTCCACCCACGCATCTCATAAGGCGACTTTTTTCGTCTTATCAGAGATCCGGCGCTGCCTTGCGTCAAAGCTCACCCGGATTTCGATGGGCTACTTAACAGATACACCATCCGGAAAAATAAAAAATGCAATGGTAGAGCGAGTGGAGCAAATGGAGGTTCCTCTTGCCCACATCGTTCCCGAAATGACTGCAAATCTGCTGGTTCCATTTGCCATTGTCATATATCTGTTTACACTGGATTGGCGGATGGCTCTGGTGTCTTTAGTTACAATCCCTGTGGGGATGCTGTGTTATATGGCACAGATGAAAGAATATCCCAAAAAGTATGGTGCGGTGATGCAGGCGGGTAAGCATATGAGCGCTACTACAGTTGAGTACATAAATGGCATTGAGGTAATAAAAGCATTTAATCAAAGCGCAGCATCCTATGCGAAATTTACCGATGCGGTTCATAAGAATGCGGAATTGATTTTGGATTGGATGAAATCAACCCAGGGCTATTCCGCCCTGATGATGACAATTTGGCCTGCTGTTCTCATTGGAATACTGCCGGCTGGTTGTGTTTTCTACATGAACGGCTCTCTGGATGCCTCCACCTTTATTACTATTATGATTCTTGCGCTGGGCATTGTAGGTCCTCTGATAGCAGCCATTTTCCTGACAGATGAATTTTCAAAAATCGGCACGATTGTTGGTGAGATCAGCGCAATATTAGAGGAACCTGATTTGAACAGGCCATTACAAAGACAGCAGGTGAATAATACAGACATCACTTTGCAGGATGTGAAATTTTCATATAAAGATACACAGGTTTTATGCGGCATTAACCTGAAGATACGGCAAGGAACAACTACTGCATTGGTTGGGCCATCCGGCAGTGGAAAGTCCACGATTGCGAAACTCATTGCATCCTATTGGGATGTGGACGGCGGCTCTGTCACGATTGGAGGAATTGCGATAAAGGACCTGCCGGCCGAACAAGTAATGGACCTAATCGGCTATGTATCCCAAGATAATTTTCTTTTCAATATATCAGTGCGTGAAAATATCCGCATGGGCAAGCCTGACGCCACTGACAATGAAGTGGAAGCCATAGCTAAAGCTGCCGGCTGCCATGAGTTTATCTCAGGGCTTGACCGTGGATATGACACCACAGTGGGTGGTGCCGGCGGGCATCTGTCTGGTGGAGAGCGGCAGCGCATCGCCATAGCACGCGCTATGATGAAAGATGCGCCTATTGTTATCCTCGATGAAGCAACATCCTATACAGACCCCGAAAATGAAGCAGTGATACAAGATGCTGTGAATCGGCTTACCAAAGGCAAGACACTGATTGTAATCGCCCACCGCCTATCTACAATAACCGGAGCGGATCAGATTGCCGTTGTAGAACACGGGAAAATCCTGGCTGCGGGAACACATGAAGAACTATTGGTTCAATGCCCGCTATATAACCGGATGTGGACTGCTCATACACAAGCTAAAGACACAGATCAGGCAGAAAGGGGGAATTAAAATGCTGGATGCTTATAAACGTTTCTTTGCCTTCTCGGGTAAACAAAAGAAGACCTGGTATAAAGGGATGACATTTGAACTCCTCCGCAGCGTCTTTGAATCGCTTCAATTTATGGCTCTGCTGACCGTATTAAAAGCATTGGTAGAACAAAGCGTTGTCCCTGCTACAGCATGGACAGCTTTGGGGATTATGGTGTTAAGCGTGGCCGGTGCTTCAGTCTGCTGGTATCTGGCACATGGAAATGAGGGCCGGGCAAGCTATCGCATGTGCGAAGAAAAGCGTATTAGCATAGGTGAGCGCATGAAATATATGCCGATGGGCTACTTCAACAGTCAGAGCCTTGGCAGTCTGACAGCGGCAGCTACCTCAACAATGGAGGACTTAGAGGCAATGGCGTTTGCGGTTGTTGCAAGAACAATGGTTGGGATGATCCGAACCTCTGTCTTTTCCATCGCCATCCTGATTTTTGATTGGCGTATTGGTTTGGTGTTTATGGCGGGGATGCTTTTGTTCCTGTTGGTAAACTCCCGCCTGCTTAAAAAGTCGAGAGAGTTATCCCCCGGACGATTGCAGGCACAAACAAAACTTGTTGACTCGGTTCTGGAATATATTCAGGGAATGAGTGTGGTCCGGGCATTTCATGGCGATAAAGCTGCCAACCAGACTTTGAATCATACCATTGACGAAACCCAGCATCAAAATTTTAAGCTGGAAAGCAAGCGCATCCCTTATAACGTATTGGAACATGTTGTTTTAAGGGCTGCCTCTGCTGCTGCCATTCTTCTGTCGATATGGTTATTCCTGAATGGAACAATGTCTTTGATAACTTGCCTTATGATGACAGTTTCTGCGTTTTTAGTATACAGCGAATTGGAATCTGCTGGTGAAATGTTCTTTATGCTGCCGATGATTGACGCTTCCATTGGCCGTGTTGAGCAAATTGACACTACACCAAGAATGGATGAGCATGGCTCAAAGCAAAAGATTGATTGTCATGATATTGTTTTTGAAAATGTGGAGTTTTCCTACGGAGAACGAAAAATTATTGACAATGTGAGTTTCACAATTGAAGAAGGTACTACAACAGCCATAGTTGGCCCGTCCGGTTCCGGCAAAACAACGCTGACTAGCTTAATGGCCCGTTTTTGGGATGTTGACAAAGGTTCCATAAAACTAAGTGGAACAGATGTCAGGGAATATGCTCTGGACAGTCTGATGGCAAATTTCAGTATGGTGTTCCAGCAGGTATACCTGTTTAATGACACCATTGCAAATAATATTAAGTTTGGAAAACCGAATGCTTCCCACGATGAAGTAGTGGCTGCCGCCAAAGCAGCACGCTGCCATGATTTCATTGCAGCTATGCCGGATGGATATGACACTGTGCTTGGTGAAGGCGGCGCAACCGTTTCTGGTGGAGAAAAGCAGCGTATATCCATAGCCCGTGCCATGCTGAAGGATGCGCCTATCATTATTTTGGACGAAGCAACTGCCAATGTTGACCCGGAGAATGAGGCTGATCTTCAAGAGGCCATCGAGGCGCTGACCCAAAACAAAACTATTATTATGATAGCCCACCGATTAAAAACAGTGATGAACGCAGATAAAATTCTTGTTATTGATAACGGAAAAATTGTACAAACGGGCAAGCATGATGAGTTGATTAACATCCCCGGTATTTATGCTAATTTCATCGGCGTCAGAAAGAAGGCAATCGGGTGGAAGTTAATGAGCCAGGAGGACTTGTCATGAGAACAGGTGATTATTTTTTCAAACAAGTAATAAGTAAAATCGCTATGCTCATCATCGTTTTGTGCGGCGCAACGTTATTGGCTTTTTTATTTTCAAACCTTTCCCCCACTGATCCGGCAGAGGCGTTTGTGCGGCGCACAACATCAAATCCGACGCAGGAACAGATTGCAATTGTCCGTGAAGAAATGGGACTTAATAAACCTTTCACGGAACAGTATTTTGGCTGGATTGGAAACGCCCTTCAAGGCAACCTGGGAATTTCTCTCAGAACGCGTATTCCGGTTGCAGAAGAGCTTCCAGGCACTCTTTTTGCCACTCTCAGCCTGGCTGGGATGGCTACACTTTTTGCCGTTATTTTTACGGTACCGAACAGTATATATGCTGCTGCCCATAAAGACCGGACTTTCGATCAGGCAACAAAGATAACGACGATATTCGGAATGTCACTGCCGAACTTCTGGATTGGAAGTATGCTGCTTGTGCTTTTCGCAGTTGCACTCCCCATCTTCAATGTAGTTGATTTTGGGAATATAAAGAGTACGATTCTTCCTGCACTGGCACTGGCGGTTCCCATGGCGGCTGCAAGTATAAGGGTTCTTCGTTCAAACCTGATCAGCAGTTATCAGAGTGATTTTGTTACTTATGCCCGTGCCCTTGGCTTGCCCGAATCCAAAATAAACAGAATGGTACTAAAGGATTCCCTTCCGCCGATGATTACACTGTTGTTTCAGCAGTTTGGCTTTACTCTGGCAGGAAGTGCAGCAGTGGAAGGTGTGTTTTCATGGCCTGGCATCGGCTCGTATATGGTTTCCGGAATTCTTGCCCGTGACCTTCCTGTCATAAATGCGTGTGTTCTTGTAATTGCTGTTTTGTTTGTTCTGATTAATTTTGCGGCTGATATGATTAACCTGGCGATTGGCCGTGATATGGAAAACGGAAAGGAGGGCTTCCGTGTATAAAAGCATACTTCGAAATCCACAAGCTGTTGTAGGCATAATCATGATCCTGATTGTTTTGACCGCCGCAATATTTGCCCCCAATTTAGCTCCCAACGATCCGAATGAAGTTGATATTTACAACACATTTGCAAAACCAAACAGAGGGTACCCTTTGGGAACAGACGAGATGGGGCGCTGCATACTTTCACGATTACTTTCCGGAGCCTCTCATTCTATGGGAATTGCCATACCCGCACTATTGATTCTAACGGTATTCAGCACAGCTCTTTCCGTGACCTGCGCATATGCCGGAGGATTATTAGATAAGGTCTTTAATATCGTGTGCAATATTTTTATGGCATTTCCTCCTATCCTTGTGGCGGTAACGCTGGTCGGCTCTCTGGGGAATGGGTACTGGAACATCATGTTTTCCCTGCTGTTTTCCATGTGGGTATGGTACGCGCGGGTAATCCGAACCTATGTGCTGCAGGAAAAGGGCAAGGATTATATTGTTGCCTGCCGTGTTTCCGGATGCAACAACCGCAAAATATTGACACGGCATATTCTTCCGAATATCCTTCCTCATCTGCTCGTTTATTTCAGTACCGGGATTGCGTCTATTATCCTGACGATATCTATTTTTGCCTATTTGGGGCTTGGATTTGCAACTGGAACTGCGGAATGGGGTTCCATGTTCAGCACTGCTGCCAGCCACCTCCAAACACACCCGGTATTGCTTGTTTACCCCGGCATTTGCATTATTTTTACAGCAGCCGGTTTTAACCTCTTTGGTGAGGCACTTCGGGATATTTTATCCAGGGAGGAAGCGTGATGGGAAATATTTTAGAGATAAAGGATTTACATGTGCGCCTTAAAAAAGGTGGTAAAGAGCTTGTGCGTGACGTCAATCTTTCTGTAAACAATGGCCAGACTCTGTGCATTATCGGAGAGAGCGGCAGTGGAAAGACCATGACAAATAAAGCATTACTGGGCATTCTGAATCCTAATGTATTTGAGGTTTCAGGAAGCTGTATATTTTGCGGCCAGGAGCTTATCGGAATGAAGCCGGAGGCATTGGCGCAGATACGCGGTAACGATCTGGCGATTATTATGCAGAACCCCATGACGGCCTTTGCACCAACTACCCGCGTTGGCAGGCAAATGGCAGTGCCATTGCTTGTACATGGTAAAGCGGACAAGCGTACAGCGTATGAAAAAATTATGCAGATGCTGGAAAAGATGAATCTGCCCCAGCCCGAGAAAATTATACGGAGCTATCCCCATGAATTATCGGGAGGGATGCTTCAACGTGTCATGATTGCGCTTACACTGCTTTTAGAACCGCGGATGATCATTGCTGACGAATCCACCACGGCGGTGGATGCAGTTTCTGAGGAAATCATTTTGCAGGAGTTTGTGCGAATAAAAAAGCTGGGCATATCGCTTCTTGTCATTACCCATGATTTTGGCGTTGCGGCTGCGCTGGCTGATTATATTGTTGTTATGAAAGACGGTGTGTTGATAGAAGAAGGCCTGCCACAGCAGATTTTCACTGCCCCGTCCCATGAGTATACGAAGGAACTACTTGGTGCAAGTCTTTTAACGGAGGGAAATTATGCTAAAAGCATGTGATGTAATCAAGTACTATGCGGAATCGGGCAGGCCGGGTCATGTCTGCCATGCGGTCAACGGCATCTCGATGAATTTTGAGGGAAATACGGTCTATTCCCTCGTAGGTGAAAGCGGCAGCGGGAAAAGTACTCTGGCAAGAATGCTGGCGTTTGTGGAGCGCCCTACCAGTGGGGACATTGAAATAGACGGCAAATCTGTTTTTGCATACGGCAAAACCGGACTTCGGGCAAAACGTGCTGATATTCAGCTTGTTATGCAGGACGGGCTTAGTTCCCTTGACCCCAGGCAAACGGTAGAGCAAATATTGGCCGAGCCATTAAAAGACCTGATGGGAATGGGCATGGCTGAATGCACAGTGCGTATCCGTGAGTTGGCAAATCTGGTGGGCTTACCGGAAGAGCTGCTCACGAGAAGGCCCAGGACGCTTTCGGGCGGCCAGCAAAAACGTGTTTGTATCGCAAGAGCAATCAGTGTCAAACCAAAACTCATTATTTTCGATGAGTCCTTGAGCGGTCTGGATGTTACTCTGCGAAAACAAATTATGGATTTACTGATGAAACTAAAGGAGGAACTACAGTGCAGCTATTTGTTTATCACCCATGATATTGAAGTGGCTATGTACCTTTCCCAAGTTATCATTGTAATGAAAAACGGACAAATCGTTGAAACAGTGAAGGATGTCCGCAGCTATGATGATTTCACCCATAGCTATTCCAAAAGCTTGGTGAAAGCCTTAATGTTTAAGAAAACTGCGCTTCAAACGATCAGTTGCGTTGTTTTTGATAAAAAATATATTTCTTAAAGGAGGATTTAATTTATGAACAAGAAGTTTTTTGCCACCTTACTCGCTATTGCGGTAATCGTGATGTCTTTAGCAGGCTGCTCGCCGTCCCAAGAGGAAAATCAAGATAAAACAAAAACCATTACGATTGCGGAATCTAACGATTTTGTGGGTGGTTTTGCCTCAATATACGGGCCTGAGCAGGGCAGCTCATTGAGCTATTACTATTATGTGGGGAATTTTTATGAACCGCTTGTGAAATATGAAAACGGAGAGTTTCTTCCCGGACTTGCAAAAGAATGGAAAATTTCGGATGATGGGAAAGTATATGCCTTTTCTTTAGAAGAGGGCATTCTGTTCTCTGACGGCACTGAGCTGACTGCTGAGGTTGTGAAACTAAATCTTATGAACACCAATACAATACTAGGCTCGGCTGCAGCTAACTACGGTATGCTGAACAGCCTGATTGAAGACATTGTTATCGTAAATGACTATGAGTTTGAAATGCACCTTTCACAACCCTATTATGCCACGCTTGTGAATCTGGCTATGGTTATGCCGCGTGGGATCATGGCTGCTGCTGCCTTCAATGAAGACGGCACTATGTCTGATGCTTTAAAAACATCTACCTATGGTACTGGACCTTACATGTATGCCGGTGAAAACAATCAGGATCGTTCCTATACGTTTGTCAGAAATCCGCATTACAACCGCACCCTGCCTGAACTGGACGAGTTTACAGTAAAAGTAATTGAAGAAAATGAACCGAAGGCTCTTGCTCTCAAAAGTGGTGAGGTTGACCTGATTATTGGCGCTGATAATATCTCTTACGATACATTTGACAGTATTTCCAGTGAAAATGGCTATGCAGGAATGGTCTCGGAAGTACATAGTCTTACAGAGTTTTTGACACTGAATCCGGCTGCTGCTCCTTTTGATGACATCAATGTCCGTCAGGCGGTGCATTACGCATTGGACAAGGAAGGCATCGTAAATAGCCTTTTTGGCGGACATCGAACTGTTGCCGATACAATTATGGACACGAACCTGCCCTATTGCGATATATCTGTCACACCCTATGATTACAATGTGGAGACCGCAAAAACACTTTTGGCCGATGCGGGCTGGGCAGACAGCGACGGTGACGGCATTCTTGAAAAAGATGGTGCAGTACTTTCGGCTGAATTGAAATATGTCTCCAATACACTGAACGATAAAACCGCTTTGGCTATTCAGGCTTCCCTTAAAGCGATTGGAATTGATGTGAAACTAACAGGCATGGAGCTCATGGCGTTCTTCGGGGATATTTATAGCGGCGGGGAGTTCTCAATGGCTTACTATGAGAGTTATGGCATTCTCTACGACCCCTTTACCTATGTTGCCAATATGAACCCGAATACAGACTATACACAGCCTTCCTATTCTACTGATCCGATGGTTGCAAAGGCCTTGCCGAGCATGGGCTATGATGCCGCTTATGAGCTTATCAGCGGTATTCCCACCTTGGTAGGTGATGAAAACATCAGGACAGTATTTCACGACGTACTTGAAGCTGCCCATACCGATTCTGTTCTTATTCCGGTTACCTATGTCAACGAATTGGTGATTTACAATAGCAATGTGATTGATGCATACAGCTTTGCAGGGGTTCCCTCACAGATCAATGTGGCGGGGATTACGTTGAAATAACAACTTAATGAATATGTTCGAGATTCTAAGAGCAGAGATTATTTGAAGATAAAGTATTTAGACAATAAAGGTATTGAATACATTTTGCTTTAACGCTATACTGAAAGAATAATCAGATTAAAGTATGGAAGGTATAGAGTTAAATGGCCGGAATTAAAGACGTTGCAAAAATGGCTGGAGTAGGGGTTGGTACTGTATCCAGGGTAATAAATAATAGCGGATATGTGGCAGAGGCAACAAGAGAAAAAGTTGAGGATGTCATGAAAACCCTTAATTATACGCCAAATGAATTGGCGAGAAATCTTTATCGAAAAAAAACAGGTATTGTTGCAGTACTGGTTCCAGATTCAGCACATCCGTTTTTTGCAGAATTCGTAAGGTCCGTGGAAATGGAATTATATCATCGCGGATATAAAACGATGATATGTAATACCGATAAAGTAAAAAATAGTGAAAGCGAATACTTACAAATGTTAAGGCAACGCGTTGTGGATGGCGTTATTACAGGTGTTCACTCTTTGGAAATAGCAGAATATCTTGATATTGAGCGTCCAATCGTTGCATTAGACCGCTTTATAGGTAATAAAATTCCAGTTGTATCTGTAGATCACAAACTGGGGGGCAGATTGGCAGCAGAAGAATTGATAAAAGCAGGATGCAGGGAAATCATTCAATTTCAAGGATCAAAGAGTGTTCAGTCGCCCTCTCAGGAAAGGCATACAGAATTTGAAAGAATCATAAACATGCATGGGATTACTTTACATTCTGTTGAATTAGGATGGAATAAATTTGAAACACCGTATTATGAAGAAATCGTAAGTCGCGTGTTTGGAGAATATTCCAATACAGATGGGGTGTTTGGAGCTGATTTGCTGGCTTTAGAATATATGAAGGTTGCACAGGAACAAGGAAAAAGGATTCCAGAAGACTTAAAAGTGATATGTTATGATGGTACTTTTGTGACAGATGTTGTGAGTCCTCCTGTTACAATTATCAGACAGCCAATTGAGCAGCTTGCACAAGAAAGCGTGAGATTAATTGATCATATGATTAATGGAAAAGAATATAAAAAAAGGATGGTTGAGTTTACACCAGAGTTAATAAGAAGAAAGAGCACGTTGTGAAGTATAAATAAAAATAAAAAGTAAATTCTATAGAAAATATACAAAAAAGGTACAAGTCACAAGAAACAATTGACTTGTATCTTTTTTTGATGTAAGCTATGTATATAAACATGGAACGCGTTCCATAAAATTGAATAAGGAGAAAAAGAATGAAAAAGAAAATTTTTAGTATCATGCTTGTAGTTGCAATGGTAGGAACAATGTTAGCCGGATGTGGCTCAAAAGAAGACAAAAAAGAGTCCAAAGGAAATAAAAACAGTATTACAGTTCTGGTAGAAAGTGGCTCACCTGCAGAGGCACTGGCAAAAGAAACAGCAGCATCCTTTGAAGAAGAGACTGGATGCAAGGTTGTTATTGATGCAGTTGCTTATACCGGAATGTATGACAAGCTTTCTACAGAGATTAAGGCAAAGCAGGCTGCACATGATGTGGCATGCATGGATGTAGTATGGTTAGCTGCATTTGCAGATGCGATTGAACCAATAAATGATGCAGACACAAGTGATTTTCTTCCGACCTTACAGGACAGTGGAACGATTGATGGAAATCTTCTTGGATATCCTATGTGGGTAAACGCAAAGGTGTTGATTTACAGAAAAGATCTTATTTCTGAAGATAAAGTTCCAAAGACATGGGAAGAGTATCAGGCACTTGCAAAAGAACTGAAAACCGATGATATGAGTGGAACAACAGTTTTCGGCAGCGGTTCTGATGCAGTATGCTCATTCCTTGATTTTGCATGCCAGGCTGGTGCAGAAGGACTTGTGTTTGATAAAGAAGGAAATGTAAACATCACAGATCAGGCTTATGTAGATGCATTGAACTTTATGGTTGAGAATGCAAATGCTGATTACACACCAGCAGATTCACTGGCTACAGCAGCTACAGAGTCTCAGGAACTCTTCACAAACGGAAAAGTTGCAATGCAGCTGAACTGGAGCCATCAGTATCCGGCAGCAGTAGAGGCCCTTGGAGCAGATAAAGTAGGCTGTGCACCGATGATTGGTGGAAGTGCCGGTGTTGGAGCAACTACAGGTCCCTGGTATGAATGTGTAATGAAGAATTCTGAAAATAAAGAGATGGCTAAAAAATATGTGGAATTCATGTATGATCACAATGCAGATTATATGGATCTCACATTAAAGATTGCGGGAAGAACATCTGTATACGAAGAAGCCGGAAAAGTAGCAGGCAATGAACATACAACAGCAGTTCTTGAAACATTAGGAGCTGAACAGTCACAGGCAAGACCTATGGTAACTACATGGTCTCAGATTGAAGAAGTTCTGATAGGAGTTGTAGAATCAAGCTTAGGCGAAGCTGATGTAAATGATACATTGGAAGCAGCAAAGACTCAAATTGAATTAATTATGTAACTGTTCAGTACAGGACTGTGCATTTGCTGCACAGTCCGTGTGAAAACATTGAAGACGCTATAGCAAGCCCCATCGCCAAAGGCGATTTTCATGGGCTTGCGGGGTATCTGTTCATGATTCTGAACAGATGCTCAATTGGTAAATAGTTAAATCGGCGTGTTTAAACATATGAAATGATTAGCAGAGGGCATTCCAGGAAGTTTAAGGAGACATAAGGACGGAATGCTCCTCTGCTTTATAAAGGTGGTAAGTGGAAATGAGATTAATTTCAAGAAAAACCTTATTATTATTCTTTCTGCCGGGTGCGGTATTTATGGGTGCGTTTCTTATATATCCAATCATTACAATGGTAATTGACAGTTTCTATAAAATTGGAATTACAGGCGATAAAACATTTATTGGTTTGGAAAATTACATCCACGCATTTGCAGCCGGAGGTTTTTTTAAACAATTAAAGAATACATTGATTTATATCGTAGTAGCCGTAAGTTTTGAGACGGTGATAGGTTTATTATTTGCATTATTTTTTGAACTAGATTATAAAGGAAGCAAAATTATCCGTTCGCTTATGATGGCACCTCTTATGATAGCACCATTAGTAGCAGGCCTTACCTGGAAATTAATGATGAGCTCCAGTTTTGGAATTGTCAATGAACTTTTGACAAGGATTGGAATTTTATCAAGCAGCAGTGATATTCTCTGGCTTGCAGACGAAAAATGGGCGTTATTTGCATGCTGTATTGCAGATATCTGGCTCACAACGCCGTTTATGATGTTGATGATACTGGCTGGATTGCAGGGATTGGATTCCAGTATGCTGGAAGCTGCAAAAATAGATGGAGCAAGTATGCTGCAGCAGGTCTTTGCGATTAAGCTGCCGGTAATCAAACCAGTTTTGCTGACTGCATTGTCAGTAAGAATTATTGACGCCGCCAGAACCTTTGATATTATCTGGGCAATGACGGAAGGAGGCCCTAATAGTTCTTCAGAAACAATCAGTATTATTATCTACAAGACACTGACACGATATAACGATATTGGTTATGCAAGTGCAATGGCGGTAGTATTTATTGCGGTATTAGTAATATTTACACTGGTATTTATGCAGAGCTTGTGGAACCCGAAGAAAAAGAATAGCTAGTTGGTTTTAGAGGAGGCGAAAAAAGTGGTGAAAAAAGGTGAAATCGGAAAAAAGCTGGGAATCAGTTTGTCAGTAATTCTCACTGTATTCTGGCTTTTTCCATATATATATGTGATTAGTTGTTCATTTAAACCGGGGGCAGAAGTAATTTCAGTTCCACCAAACTTTTTCCCAAAGATATTTTCGGTTGAAAATTTTTCGGGGCTGCTGGGGAGAATGGATGCACTTAAATATCTGATGAACAGTTTGAGTGTTTCACTGGTAAGCACAATCATTGCATTGATTCTGGGGTCTCTTGCGGCATATGCAATTCAGCGTTCAGGGGCAAAATTATCAATTGCATTGGTTGTTTTAGTTTTGTGCCTGAAGATGATTCCTACTTCAAGTATTGTAGTGCCGATTTATGAATTGATTTGTAATCTGGGTTTATATGATACAAAAATTGCTTTGATTATTGTGTACGCAGCCATTAATATGCCATTTGTCATGTGGACGATGTTAAGTTTTTATGAGGGAATTCCAACGACGCTGGATGAAGCGGCATTTGTAGACGGCGCAAGTAGTTTACAAACGTTTCAGAAGGTCATTCTGCCGATTTGTAAACCTGGATTAGCGACAGCATTTATATTTACACTGTTCCTTGCATGGAATGATTTCCTTATTGCGTTGTTATTGACCAGTACAAATGCAAAGACATTCACAGTTGGATTGGCAGGATTTTTGTCAGCATACAATTTGGATCTGGGACCAATGTGTGCAGGTGCATTTTTGTTTAGTTTCCCAGTAATGATTATCTCCCTTGTGGCTCAGAAATATATTGTGCAGGGAATGACTGCCGGGGCTGTAAAGGGTTAGAAATGATGGAGGAGTCTTTATGTCTAGAGAATTAATGCAACAGAATATCGAAAAGGCTCAGTGTGAGATAGATAGCAAAAAAAGTGTTGTGAAAAATGGAAAGATGCGCCAGCATTATCATTTTATGCCGCAGACCGGATGGCTGAATGATCCCAATGGCTTAATATATTTCAAAGGAAAATACCACTTCTTTTTTCAGCACAATCCATATCATGGATTCTGGGGCAGCATGCATTGGGGACATGCGGTCAGTGATGACATGCTGCACTGGGAGTATCTGCCGTTAGCGCTGGCTCCCAGTGAAATATATGATAATGACCCGCGTGGCGGATGCTTTTCGGGGAGTGCACTCGAACATGATGGCAAGTTGTTTCTGATGTTTACGGGGACGACCAATGAAGGAAAGGGATTTGAGCAGACACAGTGCATTGCATACAGTGAAGATGGAATTCACTTCGAAAAATATGAAAGAAATCCGGTCTTGACTGCACCAGAAGGTATTCCGACTGATTTATTCCGGGATCCAAAGGTATGGAAGCACGAGGATACTTATTATATGGTATGTGGTGCAAGTCGTGGTAATAAAGGACAGGCGTTGCTTTATCGGTCGAAAGATATGTTCCACTGGACATTTTTCAATGTGCTGGCTGAGAGCCGTGGAGAATGGGGCTATATGTGGGAATGTCCCGACTTTTATCCCATGGGTGATAAATATGTCCTGACGTTTTCACCCATGGGGGCGGGTGAGCATACCTCTGTGTATCTGGTCGGTGATTTTGATTATGAGACAGGTAAGTTTAACTGTCATGTAACTGGTGAGATTGACTGGGGTTTTGATTATTATGCGCCGCAGTCCTTCCTGGCACCGGATGGAAGAAGAATCCTCGTTGCATGGGCCAATGGATGGGAATGGATGCCATTATGGAAGGACTGGGGACCAACGTACAAGGAAGGCTGGTGTGGTTCTTTCAATATTCCGAGGGAAGTGCGCATGATGGGAGATGGGACATTACAGTTTCTTCCAATAGCAGAGGTGGAAACGATTCGTGAAAATAGGAAACATAAAGATGAGCTTGTGGTGACGGAAAAGGAGACAGAGCTGACAGCCGGAGACGGAGTGTGCTTTGAACTGAAGCTGAACATAGATCTCGAAAAGACGGATGCTGATAAGCTGGAATTAGTTCTGCGCTGCGGCGAGGGTAAGAAGACGGCATGTCTGCTTGATTTTAAGAATGCAGAAATGAGTGTGGATCGAAACGAAGCGGACGGATGGAGCAGGGGTATATCAAGAAGTGTGATGTACCTAAAAGGAAAAAAAGAACTGGATGTGCATATTTTGTCTGATCAGAGCTCTCTAGAAATCTTTACAGATCAATACCAGAATAATCATTCCAACAACATATTTGCGGGAGATGCGCAGAATCAGTTGAAGATTCGTGCATATGGCGGCAGGGTGGTGATTAGAAAGTTTGAATCCTATGGGCTGAAGGAATGTTTTAAATAGATTTTTCCATAATGTTATACTTATGGTTTGACGATGCAGCAGCGTAAAAATTTATTTAGTGTTAATTTTACAGGAGGATTTATGAATGGTTAGTAATAATTATTATGATGTAACAGCGTGGAATGCGGGCAATCCATATGAGGATATTGGTAAGGTAATCAATAGCATCATTGGGGATATTAAAAGTAGGCAAACGGACTCTGATATTAATGAAGGAGGAAAACCAGGCGCAGTGATCTATATCCCGCCAGGTGATTATCATCTCGTTACTCAAGTAGTTATAGACATCAGTTACCTAAAAATTATGGGTTCTGGACATGGTTTTACATCTTCAAGTATTCGTTTTAATACTCCGGAGAGTGAATGGGCAGACTGGCACGAAGTGTGGCCGGGAGGAAGTCGTATACTTGTAGATATTTCCCCGGATGCTGACGATGAGGAGTGCGCAGGAGCAGCATTTTATGTTAAGCGGAGTGGGGAGCCCCGAATAAGCTCGTTAGAGTTTGCTGACTTTTGCATTGATGGTTTGCATTTTTTGGACGATGGTTTAGGAAAAGCAGATCCAGAAAACACATATACAAATGGGAAAACGGGTATTTATGTTGCAAGTGCAGGGGACTCATTCCGGATTACAGGCATGGGGATCGTGTATTTAGAGCATGGAGTTACTATTTATAATGCAGATGCACTGGCTGTACATGATAATTTTATAGCTGAATGTGGTAACTGTATAGAGCTGCGGGAATCAGGCCAGGCTTCAAAAATAACCGATAACTTGCTGGGAGCAGGTTATAAAGGATATTCAATTTATGCTCAAAATTTTGGAGGGCTTTTGATTACGGCAAATAATATTTTCCCACGAGGTGCAAGCAGTGTCCATTTTTCCGGTGTGGTACGTTCCAGTATCACAAGTAATAGATTTCATTCATTTTACCCGGGAATGCTGGTATTCGAAGAAAATTCCTCGGAAAATTTGGTTTCTTCAAATCATTTTCTGCGTGACCATGAACCTTGGCCTCCTATGCAGGCATACGACAATGGGTTAGATGATTTGTATGGCCTTATGTATATTAGCGGTAATAATAATTCTGTAATCGCTAATCACATTTCGGAAACAATAGATACTCAGTATATCAGACCGTCTGGTGCAACACCTGTAATCATACGTGTTGTTTCGGGTAAGGGAAATTATATTTCTGATAATCATATTGTTGCTACTACCGAAGTCACGGATGAGCAAGCCGCGGCAGCGGGTTCTTGTTTCGATGCGCAAGTGGGAGCATTGCTGACTACGGATAAATTGGAGGCACTTGACGTGACAACAGTACTGGTAGAAAAGGAAGCGATTGAAAATACGATTCTTGATTCGGGAAGTGATGCGCAGGTTGTTGTGGACAAGGCTGTAAATGCATTCAGAGCAACTCCAATACCAGGAGTATAAATAATTTATTTAATTATTCTTGTTATTCTAGTATCTGGGTCAATACTTTGGATATAAAAAGTTGAGCTTTAAGGACATTTCCATAATTGTAGGAAGTGTCCTTTTTGTTATAGTAAAATATTAGTATACAAAACAAAAATAAAAACCACAACATTAGGTGCGGAAAAAGTATAAATTAAACATACCCTTAAAATTTTAATAATCTACTATTCATGAATATAATGTTGAAATTAATTCTCATAAATGATAAATTAATCAAAAGACTATAAGAATGCTATCAAAACATAACAGTATAAAAAGAACATCTTGGGATAGTATAAGGTTAAAATCAGGGGACGATTACCGATGAAGAAAAAAGAGAGTATGAGAGTTAAGATTTTACTGCTGTGTCTAAGTAGTATTTTGATTGCCCTGCTTGTTCAGACAACACTGTTTCAGCAGACGTCTGCCCGTACCATTTATGAGCAGACAAAGGAGTCTAATATTCACTTGTTGAAAAGTATGCAGGAAGAAATAAATAACGTTATCAAAACAATGGAGAATAATCTGCTGGAGATTTATAATCAGAAAGAGCTGATGAATGACCTTCAGCGGCACCGGGAGATTAACGGTATGCGCGAGGACTATTACCGCACAGCATATACCATAGCACAGTCCTTCGAAGTGGACGACAAAGTGGCAGCAGTTTATGTGTATGATGACTTTAACCGTATCGTCAGCACCTATTTCCACGCCTCTACCCCTATTTACAAGTACCCTGAGGATGTCTTCGAAAAAACCGGAAACTATAATATTAAGCCGCTGCGCAAGTTTATGGACCAGGAAGATAACGTGATGTTTGTCTCAAGTTATTACAATGAAAACCGGAAGAAAGATATGATCCGTTTTGCCATTAATATTTTCAATCAGGCATACCCCAGGCAGCAGATCGGCTGTGTTGTATGTGATGTTGACAGTGAGGTGTTCAAAGATATATTGAATAAATATATCTACGGTGAAAATAATATCTTATGGATTCAGCCTGTCGGTGATAGGCCAATTATAAAAACCGGCGGAAAGCAGCAAAAATACGAGGAAGAATATGAAAGTCTGTCAGCCGACATAGCAAAGGGAAAAGGGGATAAGGAGCTGAATCTAAAGACCAATGGTGAAGTTCTTTTTAACTTTTCAAGTACCCGTTATAACCTTGAGATATTTTCACTGATGCCTCCGTCTTTACTTGTCAAAAATCAGCAGATGCTGACCAGAAACCTCGTCTTAATTGCTGTCCTTTTACTAATCGTATTCGGTATCCTGTCGATTGTGATGGCGAAAGGAATTACCGGTCCGCTGGAATATCTTACCGACACCATGCGCAAGATCCGGAAAGGAGATATGAATCTTCGCGTCAGTGGCCTCGGAAATGATGAGATCGGAGAACTGGGTGAAAATTTCAACAAGATGTTAGATGAAATGCAGCAGCTGATTGCGAAAGAGTATAAGAATCAGTTGATGCTTCGAGAGGCAGAGTATAAAGCACTTCAGGCACAAATCAACCCTCATTTTCTTTATAATACCCTCGATACGATGAGCAGTATTGCCCAGATTCAGGACTGTACTTTAGTAAGTAATCTAAGTGAATCTCTGTCAGCCATCTTTCGTTACAGTCTTGATATGAAAAATCAGATGTCTACCGTAGAGCGTGAAATGCTGCATCTGAAAAACTATATCTATGTGATGGATGTCCGGATGAACAATGATATTCGCTATGTCTTCGAGATGGAAGAACAGGTACTGCCTTTAGAAATTCCGCGTCTGACCCTTCAGCCGATTGTCGAGAATGCGTTAAAGTATGGTGTACGGGATATTAAGAGAGAAAAGATTATTAAAATGGGCGGCAAAAAAATAGGTGAACTGTTGATTCTGACTGTGGAAGATAATGGTACCGGGATGAAGGCAGAGAGCCTGAATCAGCAGTTTGAAGAAAACAATCTGGAGTATGTGGAAAAGGGAGACTCTATTGGACTGCATAATATCAATGCACGGATAAAATTGTTATTTGGAGCAGCATATGGTGTTTCGATTGAAAGTGAACTGGGAAAAGGGACGAAAGTGACTGTTACAATCCCCTGCAAGAAAGAGGAGGAAGCAAATGAGAAAGTATAAATTACTGATTGCCGATGACGAATACTGGACCAGGGAAAAGCTCCGCCATATTATTGAATGGGATAAGTATAACATTGAATTTATGGAGCCTGCAGAGAATGGGGAAGAGGTACTGGAAAGAATGGCAGAAACTACACCTGATATACTCATTTCGGATATCAATATGCCGATTGTTAATGGGGTGGAGTTAATAGAACAGGTTAAAGAACAATATCCGTCAGTCATTACCTTTATTGTCAGTGGTTACGATGATTTTAATTATGTCAAGAGTACGATGAAAGCCGGGGCAATCAATTATCTGTTAAAACCAATCAACCGGGCTGATCTTATTCTGGCAGTTTCTGAAGCTATGGATATCATCAACCGGCGGCTGGCACAGGAAGAGGTCGATCAGGAGACCCGTAACCAGCAGCTCAGACTGTCTTCCATGATGCAGGACCATGAGTACAGCAGACTGATTGACCGGGATGAGTCAGGGAGCCTCAATAATTTGTCTATTAATCTCAATCTGGACACCGCGGGATATGGTTTTGTGCTGTTGAAAATACATAACATGCAAATTGCCATGGATGCCTATAATCAGGACATCAACCAACTGTCATATGAAGTAAAAAAGAGAATTAAAGCGGCTCTGAAAGAAGAGATTATCGTCTTTAATCATGCCACTAAATCCAACGAGTTTATTATTATTTCAAAAGAAAAAGAAGCCCATTCACACCGGGCAGCAATTGTATATACAAAGATTTTAGAAGCGGTATTTCAGGCGCCCATCACCGTCGTACTCAATGACTTTTCCTATTCGATTGAAAGCTTTCATTATGCTTATACCCAGGCAATCAGTCTGCTGATGACCAGAAAATATGTGGGTAAAAGTGAGATTATTTCTCATGATAAGCGTTCGCGGGAGATTCAGGAACAGCACCGGCGAAAATTATTAAGTGAAAAGGTGGTAAATCAGCTGGTCATCTTTCTGAAAGCGGGAAATAAGGCTCGGGTAGAGGAAGTGGTGATAAGAAGTCTGGACCTGGAAGGGCAGCCATCAGTTACTTACCTGGACGTAAAGCAGATGATCAGACAGATAAACAGTGTTTTGATGAGCAATATGCAGATTGATATCATGGACCCGGCTGACATAATCAATATCGAAAGTCTGGTTGATGAAGTGGATAAATATGTTGACCGTCTGGATTTAAAGCGGTTGATTGCCTGTGAAAGGGATATTATTGACAGCATTATGGTGGATACTGACGCGGCTAAAAGTGACACTATGGAAGGGATTGTCAGACAGGTTAAGAATTATATTGACAGTCACTATTTTGAAGAACTTTCTCTGGCGGTATTGTCGGAGCGTTTTGCCGTAGAACCCTCGTACCTGTCAAAGAGCTTTAAACAGTTTACGAAAGAAAACCTGATGGTATATATCGCCAGGAAGCGGATGGAACAGGCGGTTTCATATATTACAGAGAATCAACTGAGTCTGTCGGAAATATCATTTCTGGTAGGATATGATGACTATACTTATTTTAGCCGGGTCTTTAAGAAAATCGTAGGGGTCAGCCCCAGAGATTATAAAGCGAAAGGGGGCGGTCCGGTTGAATAAAAAAATAATTGCAGTAGTTGTGATATTGGTACTCTGGCTTTTCTACAGTGTAACCGGGCCGCTGCCGTCAGGAGAAATCATTTCCGAGAGCGAGAGTAAGCCGACAATCACCATTCTGGCCGGGCAGTCATCTTCTGATGCAGGAACTGAGGAGATGATCCAGGAGGTACTGGCGGCAAAATTCCCGGATGTGGATTTTCAATGGAGCTGTGTGGACTGGGGGGATCAGTTTGCATCTCAGGTAGAAGGTAAATTTGTATCGGGTAATCTCCCTGATATTTTGATCGGGAAATCCCAGGATGTATATCCTTACCGGATGAGCGGAATTATCGCCCCGCTGCCGGAAGAAGTATACTCGGAAATATCAGAGCAGTCGTTAGCGGTGGTCTCATCAGAGGGAGGGGTCTATGGCCTTCCTTACACCGAGAGCTTACAGGGTGTGTTTTATAATAAAGAGATATTCAAACGCTTCGGGCTGACAACACCTAAAACCATTGAGGAACTTGATCATGTTGTCAATGTGCTGGAAAAAAATAATGTGGTTGCCTTTGCCAGTCATTTTCAGGAGAGCTGGAAAATCGGAAACATGAATATGCAGTTTTTTATGAATGATATATTTGCCAGTGACCCGGCATGGGGGGAACGTTTCCGGGCAGGCGAAGTAAATTATTCGGGGAATCCGCTGATTACTTCGTTATTCAAAAACAATCAATATATTCTGGAGCATTCTTTTTCGGATGCCATCCAGATTAATCAATATGAAAGTGATGTCCGTTTTGCCCGGGGAGAGGCGGCGATGAACCTGACCGGTACGTGGTCTTTACAGGCTATGAGCCAGATGGTTTCGGAAATCGATGTGGGTATCTTCCCTTATCCAAATGAGAGCGGTGATGCAAAATTGTTAGTGGAAACCAATATGACTTTTATGAAAGGAAATAAAGAAGAAAACACAGAATTGGTAGATGCGGTGCTGACAGAGATCGGAACAAACTATCTGCTGGCGCAGGAAATTGTAGATTATATTCAGGCACGCTCCACATTTCGCAGAATGGAGGAAAATGGGGATGTAATGGTGCAGGATGACGTAAAATACTATCGGGAGAATAATCAGATGCTCAACGTGGCGGCCGGCAATTCCCAGCTTGTCTGGAGTTATCAAAATGATGTGGCGGCTCAGGCGATGCTCTGGTTACAGGGGAAGGCAAAACTTGAAGATGTCTTGCAATATGCCGATCAAAAGAGGGATACAAGTATTATCGAAGAGCGGTAAGCAGTTGTACTTTTCAAAAAAGTACAACTGCTTTTTTCTAAATAGTCCTAATTGTCATCAACAAACCCATACTATAATTAATTTAACTAGGATGTGTCTGAAAACTCATAGCCCCAATCTGCACGCCCCACTTCGCGGTATATTTGTCCCAAATTCAGTTGGCGTAGCCCACTACGCCGCCTTTATTTGGAACAAATCTCCCACAAAGTGTGACGCACACCTTGGAACAAGCAGTTTTCAGACACACCCTAAAAATTGAATCAAATGGGAGGAACACTATGAAGTTAAAGAAAGTATTGGCTTTAGGGCTGGCCGGATGTATGGCAGCATCAATGCTGGCCGGATGCGGCGGATCAGATTCATCAGGTAAAGATACAAAGGGTGAAGAGGAAAAAGAAGAGGTGACTCTCACTGTTCTTGCCGGACAATCCACAACCGATGTGGGAATGGAAGACATGATTGATGAAGTGATGGCTGAGAAGTACCCTCATATAACACTGGAGTGGGAATGTGTTGACTGGGGAAATGATTTCCAGCCGAAGATGCAGCAGTATATGCAGTCAGGACTTCCCGATATAATGATTGGAAAAGCTCAGGATGTTCTTACATATGGATCACAGGATCTGCTGGCAGAAATACCTTCGGAATATACGGGACGAGTTCTGGATGCGGCCATTGAGAATGTATCAATTGATGGAAAAGCTTACGGTTTGGTGTTTAATGCGCTGTATCAGGGTGTATATTACAACCGGGCGATGTTTGAAGAAAATGGATGGTCAGTACCGAAGACCCTGGATGACCTGCAGAAGATTATCGATGACTGCAACGAAAAGGGTATTACCCCATTCGCCAGCCATATGGTTGATACATGGAGTATTGGAAACGTAACCATGCAGTTTGCCATGAATGACGTGTTTAATAAGAACCCACAGTGGGGCGATGATTTCAGGGCCGGCAAAGAGTCTTATGAAAAGAGCCAGGATATGCAGGCTGCGTATAAAAACAATGAGATTATTTATAAGAATACCTTCCCGGAGACATTCTCATTAGAACAGACAGACTGTGATGCCAAAATGGTTATGGGCGAAGCGGCAATGAAAGTTTCTGGTTCCTGGTCAATACAGAATTTCCTGGATATTGACGAAAACTTTGATTTCGGGATATTCCCGTTCCCGAATCAGAATGGTGATTCCAAGCTGATCTTTGAACCGAACATTACCGTTATGACCAAAGCAGACAGTGACAAACAAGAAGCAGTTAACTGTTTTCTTGATGTACTGACCGGAGATAAAGATCTGGCAGTTCAGATTTATGATCACACCAAAACTGCTCCAATGTTAAAGGATGTGTCACCAACATTCATCAATCCAAGCCAGTCTGATATCGATAAGTATGCAAGTGAAGGAAATATTGTCGATGTTACCCTTGGAAACAACCAGTTAGTATGGGGCGGTTTCCAGGAAGAGAATGCAAAAGACATCGGTGCATGGCTCCAGGGCCAGCAAACCTTCGAAGATGCACTGAAGGCTTCTGATGGCAGAGTAAATGCAAGTTCAGTATCAAAATAATGTTCCAAAAGGGGAAGAAATTACCTTCCCCTTTTCTAATGTAATAGGAAAGTGCTTTTCCTATTACATAAAAACTCTACGGGGGGATGCACACTGCGGTGTAAATGGTAGATGTCGCTATGCGACCTCCGCAGGCGCAAGAGTTTGCGAGGCAAACTCTTTATTTAAATAGAAGGAGGAGTAAAGCAGATGAAGAAAAAAGGTGACATCAGTAAGTCTATGCTGCGGCAGTATTTTTTACTGATTATTCCCGGGTTTGTCATCTTCACGATTGGTATTATCATACCGATGGTACTGGCGGTAAGATATTCTTTTACCAACTGGGATGGAATGGCGGCGGAAAAGACATTTATTGGATTTGATAATTATATCAAGTTATTAAAGGATCCGGAGGTTAAGAATGCCTGGTGGTTTACAATCAGGTTTACCATCGGCAATACCATATTGCAGAACATTATAGCCCTTTTATTTGCCGTTGCGTTGGATAGCGGGATCAAAGCACAGAAGATTTACCGGGCAGCCTTTTTCATCCCTTGTCTGATTAGTTCGGTTATTGTGGGATTTATCTGGCTGAGGATGTATTCCAATGTTCTGCCGGCAATCAATGATATGCTGGGAACCAGTATCAATTTCCTGTTGTTTGGAGAAGCAGATACTGTTTTGGGCGGCTTGCTGATTGCGAACAACTGGCAGTGGGTCGGATACTGGATGCTGATTTACCTGGCAGGGCTGCAATCAATTCCGGGTGATCTGTACGAAGCGGCAAAAGTGGACGGAGCAGGACCGATCAAGCGCTTTTTCAATGTAACTGTGCCGATGCTGGCACCATCATTTACCATTTGCATTGTTGGTATTACGACTGGCTCACTAAAAGTATACGATTTACTGGTTTCATCGACCAAAGGCGGACCGGGCCGGGCATCGACCTCAATCATTTACCAGACCTATACCACAGCAATCAATGGCCGGCAGTTTGGGTACGGCTCGGCAATGTCGACCTCATTAGTACTGGTTCTGCTGCTGGTTGCCGTAATCCAGGTGCGGGGTCTTAAGAAGAAGGAGGTGCAGGCATAATGTTTAAGAAGAAAAAGGAAAAAGACGACATCATGCCTCAGAAATATACCAAAGCCACTCTGGGAGTTCAGGTTGTGATGGGGATATTTGCAATTGTATTTCTGATGCCGATATTCATTATTTTCAGCTATTCGTTTAAGACCAAAAAGGAATTGTATCTGGGAAATCCCTTAAGTCTGCCGGAAAGTTTTAACCTCGACAACTATAAGACAGCATTTGACAAACTGAATCTGACGACCACTTTTTTTAATACTTTTTTGTATACGGCCATCAGTGTGCTGATCTTGGCGCTGCTATGCGGGATGACAGCCTGGGCAATCGCCAGATGTAAACATAAATTTTTTAAGTTTGCTTATGTATATTTTATCATCGGAATCCTGATTCCCTATCAGGCGCTGTTTTTACCGATTTACATGGTGGGTAATTCGCTGAAGATGACAAACACCCGGTTTGGCATAATTTTTATGTATGTGGCGACGAGTATCTCATTCGGTGTATTCCTAATGAACAGCTTTATGTCAACTGTTCCCATTGAATTGGAGGAATCGGCCCGGATTGACGGATGCTCGGTATTTAAAACATATTTTCTGATTGTTATGCCACTTTTAAAACCGGCAATGGCTACATTGGTTATCATGCAGTCCTTTCAGATCTGGAACGATTATCTGCTGGCCAGTCTCTATGTAAGTAAGAAACAGTTAAAGACACTGACAGTGGCAATATCATCATTATTTTCTGCCCAGGCCAGTGACTATAACACGGCGATGGCGGCGATTGTGATTTCGGTGCTGCCGATTGCCATATTATTCCTATGTCTGCAAAAATATTTTATCAAAGGTATGACAGTAGGAGCGGTGAAAGGATAAGAAGATATGAGTGTTGTGTTATTAAAAGAATATGAACTGGGTGATATGAAAGCTCAGTATTATTGTGATGAACAATCTCAGAATGTGGAATTGATGATCATTCCGGCGGCACTGGAACCCAATGTCTGGGAGCAGAAGAAGCAAGTGGTTGATTCACTGGTACAGGTCAAGCTGGTAGGTGATACCTACCCCGGAAGCTTTGCCGGCGGCGGTACGTTGAGACAGAGTGAAACGGTGGGGAGGCTCAGGTTTAAGGCACAGCAGATTGAAAAGGACCAGACTGCAATGTGCATTACGACAATCTTGGAAGATGTGCGCGGTTATACAGTGAAACATCATTTGATCTGGAAATCTGGGCAAGTGACGTTAAGAAGCTATACGGAATTTTGCAATGCCACGCAGGAGAGTGTGAAACTGGAGCTTCTCTCAAGCTTTTCACTTGGCGGCATCAGTCCTTTTCTCGCTGGTGCAGGATACGGGCAGATTGATATTCACCGGATCCGCAGTGTCTGGAGTATGGAAGGCAGATTAGAGACCAGAAGCCTTGAAGAACTTCAGCTGGAACCGTCCTGGGAAGGGCATGCAGTACGCTGTGAGCGATTTGGCCAGGTAGGTTCACTGGCTGTCAATCACTATTTTCCATATTTGGTGGTAGAAGACAAGCAAACAGGAGTATTCTGGGGAGCCCAGCTGGCCCACAATGCATCCTGGCAGATGGAATTGTACCGGCGGGACGATGGGCTGGCGGTATCCGGCGGTCTGGCTGACCGGGAGTTCGGACATTGGGTGAAAACCGTCGAACCGGGTGAAACATTTATATCACCCGAAGCAATTTTAACAACCTGCCACGGCGGCATAGTTGATGATGTATCACAGCGGCTGACATCGGCAGTGGCAGAACAGGTAAATGCGGGGCCAAAAAAGGAGCAGGAACTTCCTGTAATATTCAATGAATACTGTACAACCTGGGGGTGTCCGTCACATGAAAACATCACAGGGATTTTGGACAGTATTAAAGACCGGGGCTTCGATTACTTTGTCATTGACTGTGGATGGTATAAAGAAGATGGGGTATCATGGAACATTTCCATGGGAGATTATCAGGTGTCCGAGGCATTGTTCCCGGAGGGGCTGGGGAAGACAGTAGAAGCGATTAAGGAAGCCGGACTGGTTCCAGGTATCTGGTTTGAGATTGATACCGTTGGAAAGGCAGCAAAAGCCTACCAGCTGGAAGAACATTTGCTGAAACGGGACGGTGTAACCCTGACAACTTCTATGAGACGGTTCTGGAATATGGCTGATCCCTGGGTTGAGGATTACTTATGTGAGCGGGTTATCAGGATGCTAAAAGACTATGATTTTGGATACATGAAGATGGACTATAATGACACCATTGGATTGGGATGTGATGACCCGGATTCACTGGGCGAAGGGCTGCGGAAAAACATGGCGGCATCCTATCGTTTCATTGAGAAAGTGAAGCGGGAGATACCGGGGATTATTCTGGAAAACTGTGCATCAGGCGGACACAAGCAGGAACCGCTGATGATGGAGCTGACCAGCATGTCGTCCTTTTCTGATGCTCATGAATGCGAAGAGATTCCAATTATTGCCGCTAATATGCATCGCGTAATTCTGCCCCGGCAGAGCCAGATATGGGCGGTTATCCGTAAAGAAGATTCACTTAAGCGGATTGCCTATTCAGTTGCTAATACATTTCTGGGCAGAATGTGCATATCAGGTGATGTCACCGATTTATCTGAGCAGCAGTGGCAGGTGCTGGATCAAGGGATTGCATTTTATAAATCTATTGCCCCGATTATTAAAGAGGGATATACAAAGTGGTATGGACCGGAGATTCAAAGCTACCGTCACCCCACCGGATGGCAGGGGATTTTAAGAATAGGTATAGAAGATCAGGCCTTCGCTGTTATCCATACTTTTAACGGAGAATTGCCGGATTATATTGAGATGGCATGGGAGGATAGCGGGGAATATATGATTGAAGAGACTTATTCTCACAGCCAGGATATAGTACAAATAATAAATGGCATATTAACTTACCGCCCAACTGAAAATATGTCTGCGGTTGCGGTACGGTTGAGAAAAGTGAGGAAATAAGGTTGAATGAAGCATACTTATGGCCTGCAGCATGCAGAATTCTGATAAAAAGGAAGGGAGAAACAACAGGATGTTTGATAAAAATAAGGTGAAGCTGGGCATTGCGCCCATTGCCTGGACGAATGACGATTTGCCGGATCTGGGTAAGGAAAACACCTTTGAGCAGTGTGTAAGTGAAATGGCTTTAGCAGGGTTTACCGGTTCTGAGATTGGCAATAAATACCCTAAAGACCCAGCAGTTTTGAAAAAAGCACTGGATATGCGCGGGATACAGATATGTAATGCATGGTTTTCCTCGTTCCTGACGACGAAACCATATGAAGAAACAGAAAAAGATTTCTTAGAGCATGTTCAATTCCTGCAGGCCATGGGAGCTAAAATTGTCGGTGTATCTGAACAGGGGCACAGCATCCAGGGAATGCAGGACACTCCCATCTTTGAGCAGAAGTATGTTATGATTGAGGAAGAGTGGAGGCTGCTTACAGAGGGGCTTAATAAACTTGGAAAGCTGGCACTTGAGTACGGAATTTCATTAACCTTTCATCACCATATGGGAACTGTGGTACAGAATGCTGATGAAGTGGAACGTCTGATGCAGGAGACTGACCCCCAGTATGTCAGCCTGTTGTATGATACCGGGCATTTTGCCTACTGTAATGTGAATCCGCTGGAAATGGTGAAAAAGTATATTGGCAGAATCAAACATGTTCATTTAAAGGATATCCGTCAGGATGTAGTGGATAAGGTAAAGGAAGAGCATTTAAGCTTCCTCGAAGGGGTCCGCTTAGGAACCTTCACTGTTCCCGGCGACGGCTGTATTTCTTTTGATGAAATCTTTGCAGTATTAAAAGATCATGACTATAAGGGGTATATGCTGGTAGAAGCGGAGCAGGACCCGGCGAAAGCGAATCCCCTTGAATATGCTATTAAGGCAAGAACTTATATTAAAGAAAAAACGGGATTATAGGGAGAAAGACCATGGTAAAAGTAGGAATTATCGGAGCCGGCAGAATAGGTAAAGTACATGCAGAGAGTATCTGCACAAGAGTAAAAAATGCAAAGCTTAAGATCATTGCAGATCCGTTCATGAGCGATGAAACGGAGGCATGGGCAAAGGGGATGGGAGTGGAACAGGTCACAAAGGACTATAAGGAAATTCTACAGGATGAAGAGATTGAAGCTGTGATAATCTGTTCTTCCACAGATACCCATTCTGCTATTTCAGTAGAAGCAATCGAGACTGGAAAGCATGTTTTTTGTGAAAAGCCAATTGATCATGATATCGAAAAAATCAAGCAGGTAATGGAAGCGCTGAAGAAAACTGAAGTGAAATATCAGGTGGGCTTTAACAGACGTTTTGACCATAACTTTAAAGCAGTTAAAGATGCAGTGGCAAATGGGAAGATTGGGGATCCGCACATTATAAAGGTGACCTCAAGAGATCCGGAGCCGCCAAGTGCAGAATACGTGAAAGTCTCCGGCGGGATGTTTTTGGATATGACCATTCATGATTTTGATATGGTACGTTTTTTAGCCGGATGTGATGCCACAGAGATTTATGTGCAGTCGGCAGTCCTGGTTGATGATGCAATTGGCGAGGCCGGAGATGTAGATACCGCAGTAATTACTCTGCAGATGGAAAACGGCGCGATTGCGGTTATCGATAATTCCAGAAAAGCTGTTTACGGATACGATCAGAGAGCGGAAGTGTTTGGCTCACGGGGGATGGTGGCAACGGCGAATGACAGTTTGTCTACGGCAGTAATCAGTAATGAACAGGGAGTAACCGGGGAAAAGCCGTTATACTTTTTCCTGGAGCGGTATATGGATTCCTTTGGGGAAGAGATGAAACAGTTTATTGAGGCAATTGAGAATAATCTGGATACACCACTTGGTGTTATCGATGGATTAAAACCCGTTCTCATGGGCCTGGCGGCGAAAAAATCGGTAGAGGAGCACAGGCCTGTAAATATATCAGAAATATCATTTTAAGCGTATAATTCCATAAGGGCTTATTAAAGTACGTAAAAAATGGATAGTTATCCCCACGAATGTGGGGGACTATCCATTTTTTACTTCAAAGAATAAGGAGCATACTCTGGTTAGTTAAGCTTCAGAAAGTAATCCTGCAGGTATTTTATGATTATATTTGCGGACTTTGACAAGTATTTATCTTTTAGCCATTGCAAGATAATGTATCGGGAGTAGGAGACTGTTAAGGGGCGAAGTACAATGCCGCTGTGCTTCATATAGGGTGCCCAGGTTTTTCCGGGAATAATGGAAACTCCCATATTGGCGGAAATTAGGTCAAAAATGGTTTCCCGGTTATCGAATTGTAGATTTGTATTGGGTTTGAAACCGGCATTCTGACAAAGGTCACATGTAATCCAATACAAAGGTAATTGATCCTGCATAGTCAGAAAAACTTCACTGCGAAGCATCTCAGGAGCAATACATTGGTTTGCTGACAAAGGATTATCCTTTGATATGCCAATCAGGCAGGTCTCGGACAGGAGCGTGATTGCATTAACGTCATTCAAGGGTGTTGTGGAGGAACGAAGATACAGGTCGCAGTTATGTTTTGCCTGCTGGATGGATTCCTGTTTGATGTACAGGCTGATCTCCGGATACTTTTTCTTTACATTAAGGAGAATATCAGGCAGAAACTGTGTGGCTGCAGTCATAGAAAGCACCACCTGCTGATAATGATTGTTCCTGTCACTGATTTCTGTTAAAGCATTTTCCAGGGAAGATAAAATGCTTATGGCATAGTTATATAGAATTCTTCCGTTTTCATTTAATTGTATGCCGGTTCCGGCTCTCTCAAAAAGTGGATATCCTACTTCCTGCTCCAGTAAGTGAATGGACTTAGAAAGGGCCGGCTGAGAGATATATAATTGATCTGCCGCATTTGTGATATGCTCCAGTTCCGCTACTGTCTTAAAATATTTCAATTGCAGAAAATTCATAAAAAGTCCCTCCCTGAAAAATACATTTATTGCTGCGCTCTCTTTGATGACAGTGTATATTCTCTTTATTATAACTGAAAGGTTATGAATATATCAATAGAAAGATATTTTACAGGATATGAATGCTGATTTAATATAGGTGCTATAGAAAAGAGAAGTTGTTTGCGCTTAATATTAAAAATAAAAGGAGTGAGCAAGATATGTTTAAAATGTTTCCTGATTTAACCAAGGAAGAAGTAATTGACTATAGTATAAAATATGTAAATCCAGGTAAGACACAGGAGTGGATTGACCGTAATATCAACCTTATTATGGAGAAAAGAGAAGGCTATGCTTTTTGGGATATGAATGGGAAAAAGTATCTGGATATTCATATTAATGGAGGTACCTTTAATCTGGGACACAGAAATCCGGAATTGATTGAGGCTATGATCCAGGCAACCAGGGATTTTGATATTGGAAATCATCATTTTGCATCGGCTGCACGTGCTATGCTGGGAAAACGCATGAATGAGGTGACGCCTGAGGGGCTGCAATACTGTGTGTTTTCCTCCGGCGGCGGAGAAGCTGTAGATGTAGCAATTAAAAGTGCAAGGTATACCACAAAAAGAAAGAAAATCATATCTATAAAAGGCTGTTACCACGGACATACTGGATTTTCTGTATCCACCGGAGATGCCATATTTAAAGATCCTTTTCTGGCGGGCGGAGAGGACGGATGCTTTGTCCAACTGCCATTAAATGATCTTGAGGCAATGGAACAGGAATTAAAAAAGGAAGACACTGCGGCAGTTATGATTGAGTCTATTCTTGCAACTTATGGATTTCAGATTCCAAATTCCGGTTATCTGAAAACTGTAAAGGAACTGTGTGAAAAATACGGTGCACTTTATATTGCAGATGAGGTGCAGACGGGACTTATGAGAACTGGAAAAATGTGGAGCATTGACCACGAAGGATTCACTCCGGATATTCTTGTAACTGCCAAGGGCTTCTCGGGAGGGATATATCCGATTTCCTGCACTGTGTTAAATAGGAAATCGGCAAAATGGCTGTTTGAGGCAGGGAGAATGCATGGCTCGACAACGGGAGGTTCGGAAATCGGCTGTATGGTGGCACTCAAGATGCTGGAAATTACTACAAGGCAATCCACCATTGATAATATTCATAAAAATACAAAACGTATGACAGATTTTGCGAACCGGATGATAGACAAAACGGACGGGTTTCTGAAAGGATACAGCCAGCGAGGCGTCATCATGGGAATGGACTTTGATGTGGAGGATGCCAGTAAAACTGTGAGTCCGGCATTGTTTGAAAATGGAGTGTGGGCCCATAATTCCAGATTACGCCCTTGTGTCCTGCAGTTTAAGCTGGGGCTGCTGGCAGATGATGCTTATATGGAACAGCTTTTTGACAAGATGGAAAAAGGAATTCTTCTTGCAGCTTTCAGAAAATAAATAAAACGGGGAGGAGGAAAACATATGTTTTTAAATAATCCGGAATATACGAAAGAAAAGGTAAAGCATGACTGTATCACCTGTTGGAATCCCAGCAGAACCCTGGCATGGCCGAAGATGGGGGGTGATATTATCATGGGAAAACGAGAAGGATACTATTTTTGGGATATTGATGGGAAGAAATATATGAATCTTCATTTAAACGGAGGGACCTTTAATGTGGGACACCGTAATCCAGAAGTCATTGGTGCCATGAAAGAAGCGATAGAAGAGTTTGATATAGGCAATCATCATTTTGGTTCTGTTGCAAGAGGTTATCTTGCCAAAAAGCTGGTGGAGACAGCAACGGAAGGAATGCAATATTGTATTTTCTCAAGCTGTGGAGGAGAAGCTGTGGATGTGGCAATTAAAAGTGCCCGCTATGCAACAAAACGAAGAAAAATCGTATCTTTGATGAAATGCTATCATGGACATACAGGTCTTGCCCTGGACTGCGGGGACAATCTGTATAAGGAAAAGTTTCTGTCGGGGTTAGGCGACCCTGATTTCATCCAGGTATCCATGGACGATGTAGATGCTATGGAACTGGTGCTAAAAAATGAGGATGTAGCAGGTGTGATTATTGAGACAATCCCGGCTACCTATGGCTTTAAGATTCCTGCTCCCGGCTACATAAAAAAAGTAAAAGAATTGTGTGAAAAGTATGAAACACTGTATATTGCAGATGAAGTGCAGACGGGACTCATGAGAACAGGGAAATTATGGGCAATCTCTCATGAAGATGTAAAACCGGATATCATCGTAACCGGAAAAGGACTGAGTGGCGGCATATATCCGATTTCTGCGACTATCATGAAAAAAAAAGCAGGGTTGTGGGTAGAGGAATTTGGTCGTGGTCATACCGGAACGTTCGGTGGTTCAGAGCTTGGCTGTGCGGTTGCAGGAAAAGTTATGGATATTGTTACAAGAGAGTCAACCGTAAAAAATGTACATTTCCTGACAGACTATCTGAAGAAAGGGTTGGATGGTGTAAAAAATTTGTATCCGGATTTCTTTACTTCCTATACCCAAAGAGGGATTATATTCGGTCTGAATTTTGATTATCCGGACGGAGGAATTGCAGCTATGAAATCCCTTTGTGATAATGGAATTTGGGCAATTTATGCAAGATTTGACCCCCATGTTGTACAGTTTAAGCCAGGGCTCCTTTGTACAAGGGAGTATTGCGATGAGCTGCTGGAGAAGTTTGAAAAAGGCATAGGTGAAGCTAGAAAAAATTTTTTGGGTTAAAAGGAAAGGTATTATGGCAGAATTACAATTTTCAAAAATAGAAACAGACAAATTATTACCCGTGGTGCGTCAATGCTATGGATTTCGAAATACCATGCAGATGCGTTTGCTGAAATATTCGGAAAATCTCACCTATCAAATATGGGATGAAATCACCGCAGAAAAATATGTACTGCGTGTTTTTCGGTCGGGATATCATCAGGAAGACGAGATGGAGGGAGAACTTCTATGGATTCATCAGATTAATCAAGATACGGATATCAAAACGGCAGATGTTCTTCCGGGAGAAAAGGGTTCTTTTGTCTGCAGTATTCAGGTCGAAGGACAGGAATTACACTGTGCACTATTTCAGTTTATACAGGGGGACACACTTCGGGGAATTTATGGGTGCAGGCGGCAGAAATATATGAAAAAACTGGGAGAGATTACGGCCAAATTGCATAATCAGGTTATAGCATGGCCACAAGCAAAGACTCTGAAACGTTTTACCTGGGATATAGATGATCTGGTGGGAGCTGACAGCAGGTGGGGAGATTTTTCCTTGATGAAAGGTCTGCCGGAGGAATATATGGACTGGTACAGACAGGCGGTGGAGATTATTCGCAGCCGTCTGGAGCGCTTTGGACGAAGCAGTGACCGCTACGGACTGATTCATGATGACATTAGTATCAACAATGTCCTGTTAAAGGGAGAAGAGTTATATCTGTTAGATTTTGATGATTGTGGTTTTGGCTGGTTTTTATATGATATTCCAACGATGCTTCTGGAATATTTTGATGAGCATATGAGTGAGGCATTATCTGCCGTATTAAAAGGATATGAAACATACAGACCTCTTTCTCAGGAGGAGCTTGCGGAGCTTCCAACCTTTATTCTCCTGAAAAAAATTGTCCGTATTGGCTGGATTGCCACTAGAAATGATAATGATACAGTGAAACAGGTGCACTCGGATTATTATGAAAAAACAGCAATGCTTGCAAAAGAATATTGCGAAAAATATGGTGAAAAAAATACCTGAAAAGGTTCATTTTGTACAATTTTTTTAAAATAAAGGTGTTTATAGTAAAGGTGAAGCAAAGGAGCTGCTTAAGAAAAGGGGGCTCCTAATTTATATTTAAAATTTATCAGGAGATGATGAAAGTGAAAAAATTAACGTTAACAAGGGATATGCTTGTTACTGGAGAGAATGCACTTGATTATCTGGCAGAAATCAAATGCAAAAAAGCAGTGATTATTACAGGTGGTCAGTCTATGAAAAGAACTGGTATACTGGCTAAAGTAACAAGGATTCTGGAAGAAAAAGATGTAGAAGTAGCAATTTATTCTGGAGTTGGGAAGAACCCCACAACCAATATGGTGTTAGAGGGGGTGGAATATGTAAAAGAACAGAATCCGGATTGTATCCTGGCAGTTGGAGGAGGATCTGCAATTGATGCGGCAAAGGTAATGCTGATTTTTTATGAGCATCCGGAAATGAACTTTGATAATATATTTGATGTAAATCTGGATGAGTTATGCTTTACAACAAAATTCATAGCGATACCGTCCACCTCGGGAACTGCTTCTGAGGTTACAAAGGTCAGTGTAATTACCTATGAGGAGGAGCGGTTTAAGAAAGTAATAAAGACGATCCATATATTCCCGAATATAGCAATTCTGGATCCATTACTGCCGGCCACACTCCCCGCGCAGATTGCCGCAGAAACGGGGATGGATGCATTGACTCATGCTATGGAGGCCTATATCAATAAGAGTGGCAATGATTTTACGGATGTGCTGGCAAAAGGGGCAATAGAGGGAATCATAGAGTGGTTACCGGAGTCGGTTATTGATAGGAGCCTGTCTGCAAGAGAAAAGATACACAATTATCAATGTATGGCAGGCATGGCCTTTGCCAATAGCGGTCTCGGCATGGTACATGGCGTCTCTCATGCTTTTGGTGGTATGTATAATGTAGCTCACGGTCTGGCGAATGCAGTGATTTTGCCATACTCTATGGATTATAATAAAAAAGATCCGGAAGTTCTGCGTAAGTACGCAAAACTTTCCCACATTCTGGGAATGGATGTGATTGAAAAAGTAAAAAAACTATCTGCAGAGATTGCCATTCCTGCTAAAATGCAGGATGCAGGGGTCACTGAGGAAGATTTTAAAAAGGACTTTGATAAATTGCTGGAACATTCTATGAAAGGCTCTACTGTTGTGAATCCTATTCCGGTTTCACGAGAGGATATGGAAAAGTTTCTTAATTGTATTTATTATGGCAAAAAAGTTGATTTTTAAGGAGGTCTCATTATGACACTTGCAGAGAGATGCAAAAAGGTTATGCCGCCAATGGCAAACCGTGTAACAGATTTGGGGATTGAGTATGCTTCAGGCTGCTATCTTTATACAGATGACGGAAGAAAAATTCTGGATTTTGCCAGTGGAATTGCAGTATGTAATCTGGGACATAATTATCCCTCAGTTATAGAAGCAGCAAAGGCACAAATGGACAAAGTTGTTCATTGCGGGCATAACCTTATGTACTACGCAGAGTATGTAAAGCTTGCAGAAAAAATAGTAGAAATTACCGGAGGAAACACCATGGTATACTTTGCCAATTCCGGTGCGGAAGCAAATGACGGAGCAATCAAACTGGCAAAATATGTGACTAACAGACCAGCAATCATCGCATTCAATGGTTCGTTTCATGGACGCACCATGATGGCTGCCACTCTTACGGCATCCAACTCCAAGTATCGTAAGCACTTACATTCCAGTTTGTGCCCGAATGTATACCACCTGGAATATCCATATCTGTTGCATACGCCATATCCCTATAACGGGGAAGACACACCGGAGCAATACTTTAAACAGTTTGACCAGTTGTTTGACCGTTTCGTTGCCCCCGAGGAAGTGGCGGCAATTATTATGGAGCCTGTACAGGGAGAAGGTGGATACATCGTGCCCCCTGGAGATTGGGTGAACTACGTTCGCGGAATATGTGATAAATATGGAATCATGCTTATTTTTGATGAAATACAGACCGGTTTTGGAAGAACCGGCAAAATGTTTGCCCAGGAAAATTTTGATGTGAGACCAGATATTATGACCTGTGCAAAGGGCATTGCCAACGGTTTTCCCCTGAGTGCAATTGTGGCCAAAAAAGAAATTATGGAGCAGTGGCCGGCGGGTGTGCATGGCGGCACCTTTGGAGGAAACCCGGTTGCCTGTGCCGCCGCAAATGCGACCATTCAGGAGTTGGAGAGTGGTTATATAGAAAACAGTTTCAAAATGGGCGAATATTTTATGGATAAGATGAAGGAGCTTCAGACAAAATATTCCTGTATCGCAGAGGTGAGAGGCCTGGGGCTTATGCTGGGTGTTGAATTCATGGATAAAGACCATAATCCACTGACAGAGCTTACATCCAAATTGCAGGAAGGATGTTTGGAGAAAGATGTGCTGATTCTTACCTGTGGCTGCTACAAAAATGTAGTACGTTTTATTGCACCGCTTATTGTAAACAGATACGATATTGATACTTGTGTAAGGACATTTGATGAGGTGCTGGGTACTCTTGTATAAAAAATAAAAATAAAAAAGTGAAAAAAATACTATTTTTTTTGATTTAGGCATGTTACAATGCACAACAATAAAATATCATTTGCGAATGGCAAAGGCGTCTGATTCCCAGGGGATTAGGCGTCTTTTCATTATCCGGGGAAAATCTCCGGAGATAGACCAATCAATAAGGAGAGGAAGGAGTATATTTATGAAAAAGAAACTAATAGCAAGCGTATTGGCAGGAATTATGGTAGTTTCCGCATTAACAGGATGTGGAGGAGGTAAAGAAACAACAAAAGCTGAGGAAAGCACAAAATCAGATACTTCTGCATCTGCAGATTCTTCAGTATCCTCTGATGCTGTTGACAAGAAAGTTTTTAGAATTGGAATTGAATGTACTTATGCACCTTACAACTGGACTCAGGAAACTGAGGATCTGTCAAATGGAGAAAAGGCAGTTAAAATTGCCAATTCAGACGGGTACACATATGGCTATGATGTGGCACTGGCCCAGAAGATTTGCGATGAACTCGGATGGACTCTTGAAGTATATAAGAGTGACTGGACTTCCATCTTTATGGGGCTGGAGGATAAGACTTATGACTGCATCATGAGTGCTGTTTGTTATACAGCTGAAAGGGATGAAATCTATGATTTTACATCCACTTATTATGAGAGACAGATTAAGGCAGTTGTAAGAGAAGATAGCAAGTTTGCCGATGTTAAGAAGCTTTCTGATTTTGAGGGTATGGCTCCTGCTGTGATTGCTCAGCTTGGAACAAACTTTGTTGACTATAAACCACAGGTTCCATCAGGCACTGCGGCTACCGATTATGAGTCTGCGTCCGAATTATTCCTGGCTATTCAGAATTCTACCGCCGACGTACTGATTACTGAAAAATCTACCGCAGATTCCGCTCTCCAATCCATGAACGGTTTAGTACAGCTTGAACTTGATTCGGATGATGATTTCGTGGCACCGGAAGGAAGCCCGAACAACTGCTGTATTCTTTTCAGAGGCGGCGATCCGGAATGTGAAATCATCCAGGGTGCCCTGGACTCTCTTGGATGGACAAATGAGACAGAGGAAGGTCTGGCAGTGATGAATGCTCTTATGTCAGAAATGATTGAATTACAGCCTTCCGCAGACAAATAAAGGGTAAGGAGCGTTGAACATGGGAAATCTGCTTATGTTAGTAGCTGCACCAACAAAGGATTCAGGACTTTTGGAATGGATCATTTTCATGGCCACAAAGTACTCGAATATTTTTTTAAAAGCAACATGGGCCACTTTGTACGTGGCCGTTATCGGAACGATACTTGGATTTATTCTTGGATTTGTGATTGGTGTAATCAACACGATAAAAATCCATGAGGGAGATAATTTTCTGAAGAAAATCATATTTAAAATCATAAAGGCAATTGTACTGGTTTACGTGGAGATTTTCCGAGATACACCAATGATTGTTCAGGGAATGGTTATTTATTATGGATTGCGTCAGGGAAACATCATGATTACATCGATTTTGGCAGGTATTCTGGTAATACTCCTTAATACAGGTGCCTATATGGGTGAGACGGTACGGGGTGGGATTAATTCTGTAGATCCTGGTCAGAAAGAGGGTGCACTTGCCATGGGCATGTCCCATGTGGGAGCAATGTTTTATGTAATTGTTCCCCAGGCACTTAAAAATATTTTCCCGGAAATGGCGAATACCTTTCTAAATAACCTGAAGATGACGTCCGTATTAAATGTAATCGGTGTGAGTGAACTGTTCCTGGCTGCAAAGACGGCAGGGGGTTCCTATTATAAGTATTTTGAAGCATATCTTGTTATAGCAATTATTTACCTGGTTCTATGCTTCTTCTTTAACCGTATTTTTATGATTTTGGAGAAGAAGATGAAAGGACGCAATGATTACGAACTTGCAACGGAATATCTTGAAAATTAGTGGGAGATGCATATGATGTCAGATGCAGTAATAAAAGTTGAAAACCTCATGAAATCCTTTGGTGATCATGAGGTTTTAAAGAAAATTGATTTTGGAATCAATAAGGGTGATGTGGTTTGCATTATCGGATCCTCAGGTTCCGGTAAGTCCACATTGCTCAGATGTGTGAATCACTTAGAAACTCCAACAGATGGGCGTGTTTTATTCCATGATAAGGAAGTGAAAAAAACACAGCAGTCTTTGGCAAAGTACCGTTCACAGGTCGGAATGGTATTCCAGTCCTTCAATTTGTTTAATAATATGACAGTGCTTAAAAACTGTATGTTTGGGACCAGAAAAATTTTAAAACGAAGTGAAGAAGAGGCGAAAATCCTGGCTATCAAATATTTGAGAAAAGTTGGTATGGCAGCTTATATTCATGCGAGACCGGAACAGCTCTCTGGCGGACAAAAGCAGCGTGTAGCCATTGCAAGGTCACTGTGCATGTCACCAGAAGTATTATTATTCGATGAACCCACTTCCGCACTTGATCCGGAAACAGTCGGTGAAGTACTGAAAGTCATGAAGGACCTTGCTGCTGAAGGAATGACCATGATCATTGTTACACATGAGATGGAATTTGCTAAAAATGTTTCTACAAGAACAATTTTTATGGATAACGGATATATTGTAGAGGATGAGAGACCTGAGATTTTATTCACGAAGCCAAAGAATGAAAGAACAAGAGAATTCTTGAAACGGTATATGGAAAGATAGGGAGGTAGAAACGTGGAACATCTAATCATTACAGTAGCAAGAGGCTTTGGCAGCGGCGGAAAATCTATTGCAAATCAGGTCGCGGAGGATTTGGGAATCAACTGCTATGAAAACCAGATTCTTACGTTAGCATCTCAAATAAGTGGCATTGACGAAAATATTCTGGTGGAAACAAATGAGAAAATCCGGGGAAAGAGTTATGTTCACAGTCTCCTACATAATTTGCCACGAACGCTCATGCCGAGGGTAGAAGGAGAATTTCAATCCGATAAAAATATTTTCCAGATTCAAAAGCAGATTATTGAGAAGCTTGCAGCTACGGAGTCCTGCATTATTGTCGGAAAATGTGCTGACTGGATATTAAGAGACAGACCAAATGTCATCAGTATATATATAGAGGCACCAAGAGCGTATTGCCGTCAGAAGATTATGGATCGTATGAATGTGAATGAAGCTGTTGCTGACAAATCCATTACCCAGACGGATAAATACCGTGCAGAATATTATAAGCATTATACCGGCGGCAACTACTGGACAAATCCTGTGAATTATGATCTTACCCTGAATAGTGCCAGAGTCGGATTCGACAACTGTGTAAAGACAATTGAGACTTATATTCAGATCAAATATCCGGGATTTGAAATGAAACCTGCAAAGGAAAAATAGCCTATGAATATTAAAACATTTGTAATCGATCAGAAATTGAATTATCAAGAGCATTACTGCAATGATAAGTATGTCAACAAGTATTATGAAATTGAAAATACAGGTGTGGCAATAAATTTGAATACAATTCCAGATGCCTGTGTGGATTTTCAGTTTGCGTGTCTGGAGGGAAAAAATGTAATATATGCAAGCGGCAGCTTTTTGCAGAGCAAAAGGTCACCCACCAGCCACTACAGTTGGTGCTTTGGTGTGAAATTCAATCCGGGGAAATATCCCCTGTTGGTTCGCGAAATAATATTGAATCTGATTGAGAGGCATAGGGTCATTGACAACTGCCCATGGCTGAATGCTATTGCAGAAGATATTTACAAGGCATCCTCCTTCCAGGAGCGAACAGAGATTTTTGAAGAAAGATTTCCTTTTGAAAGTCAGTTTGGAGGAAGTAATTCCATGGTGGATACGATAATGGACCATATTGAAAAGACGCATGGCATGATCAGCATTGCGGAGATTGCAAAGAAACTGCAGTATAATCAGCGCTATATGGGCAGGGTATTCCATGGGGCCACGGGGCTTACCATGAAAAAGTATGCGACCATTATCCGTATTCAGACCGCTCTCCGGTATCTTCAAAGGGGCCGGGTAGATGAGGTATATGAGACCTTGGGGTATTATGACCAGTCCTATTTTATTAAAGAGTTTAAAACATACACATCTATGACACCAAGGCAATATTGTAAAAAAACTGGGATGGATATTGTTTAACCGCCCAAAAGGAGTGTTTTCAGTGGAAGAGACAGGGTTTAAACAGTTAGCAATTGTGACAGGAGCGGCAAAGGGAATTGGCCTTGGAATTGCGGAAAAGCTTTGTGAAGCGGGTTACCGGGTGATGATGTTAAGCCGTGGTGCCGATGTATTTGATTGTGCCAGGGACTTGCAGAGGCAGGGCTACCCGGTGAAAGGATATCTGTGCGATGTTTCCAGCCCTGAGATGATCCGCCAGACAATACGGGAGATTGCAGAAGAACATGGAAGTATTCATGTATTGATTAATAATGCAGGCGTGGCAAGAATGGAAATATTTGAGGAGACAGATGATGCCCTGCTGGATTATCATATAGACATTAATATCAAAGGAACCTGGCATATGACCCGGGCGGTTATCCCATATATGAGAAAGGCAGGTTATGGAAGAATCATCAATATGTCTTCTGTAACAGGAGCCATGGTGTGTGATAAGGGATACACGGCATATGGTTTGTCAAAAGCGGCACTGATAGGATTAACAAAAACAGTGGCAGTAGAATATGCGGAATATGGAATTACCTGCAATGCGATTTGTCCGGGATACATCTGTACGCCGAATGTGAAGAGGGGATCGGAAAATGCCCATCCGGAGGAGCCGGAGCGGATTATGAAAGAAATTTCAGCCGGGATCCCCATGAAAAAGCTGGGAACACCTGGACAAATCGGAGCTGCCGCAGTTTTTCTGGCAAGTCCCGAAGCAGATTATATAACAGGAATAGCCTTGGTAATTGATGGCGGAAATATGTTGCCGGAAACCAATGCTGTGCGTTTTTAAACAATCTCCGGTTCTGGATATGAGGTTCCCCCGGCAAGATACAGAGCCACTCTTACATAAGAAGTATAAGTAATGTATTCAACTCATTTCATAGAGCTTTCTATACTATAAAGGTATAGGAGGCTTTGTTTTTCCATCAAAAATAATACCATTTTACTGACTTATTGACACAGCTTTCAATCCATGTTAACATATAGTGAATGAATAGATAAAACGATTCATTCATAATATTTATAAGGAGGTTTCCCTGTGGATAATAAAAAGTTAATTTTAGATCAGGCTGCGCATGAAACATTTTTAGAACACGGATATAAAAACACAAATATATCCGAAATCGCAAAAAGGGCAGGCATCGCCGTAGGTTCGTTCTATAAATATTATCAATCCAAAGAAGAAGTATTTTTAGAAATATATATAAGAGAAAATGAGAATGTAAGGAAACAAGTGATAGATAAGATTGATTGGACTGGTGAGCCTGTAAATGTAGTAGATGAACTTTTCACCTATAGTCTGGATTTTGTCTTAAATAATAAAATTATTGCAGAGTGGAATAACCCTGCAATATCAAAGATATTACATGAACATTATTATTCAGAATCAGGCACAAAGAACTACGCGTTTCATCAGTTTTTATTAAATACCTTTCAGGAACGTCTAAAGCAAGCATCGTATGATGAGGATATAATAGAAAAGATATTAAAGGTATTTGACTTTATCTATTATATTGACTGTCATATTACTGGTAATGATTTTGAAGGCTATAGTGAAGCATTAAGAACACTTGTCAGATATTTCATAAAGGGAATATTCGCCTAAAAATTAGCGGGGAGGAAGTCTAAATGATTTCCTCTAAACTTAACCTGTTACGTGAATGAATAACTAATAGCATTCATTCATACACATATTAATAAGGAGACCAACTATGAATAGTCAATAGGAAATTAAAAAGTTTTTAATAAAGTTTTGAACTAAAAAAGTGTATAGGAAATAAAGCATCATATAGATGCTCTTTGAAAATTAAATATAGTTAATAGGTAGGACTAGGCTAAATTAAACTCAACATTATCAGTCATCATTTTATGGATGACGCGAACAAGCTTATGAGCAACATGACCTAAGGCATTGTAATGGCGACGCCCCTGAGAAATCTTTAAATCATAATAGTCTTTAAAGGTTTGATTTACTAAGGTGGCTTGCCAAGCAGCATTTATGAGTGCATATCGCAGTAGCTTTGAACCGCGTTTAGACATTCGGGTTCGATCA
>NZ_QGDS01000021.1:0-50663 GCF_003149105.1 Faecalicatena contorta
TCATTTGTTATTACCTTAGAAGTTTCCATTTTCGGTTTCTTTGTATCTGTTGGCACATCTACTGACGGCTCCTGTGGCTCTGGCTGGTTCTCACCTGGTACAGTTACCGTTGCGATATTTTTCACTCCACCATTATCTACATCCGCATGAGTTACTTCATACTGCGCTTTTACAACTACACTGGCATCAGGTGCGATGCTGCTAATAACTGCACTGCCATCTCCTTCTACCGTATATCCTGTTCCATCTATAATAACTGCACCATTTAGCTGTTCAGTTATTATAATGTTCTTTAAGGTTGTATTTCCAGTATTCTTGACTGTAATGGTAAAGTCTGCTGTTTCTCCCGCTTTAAATGCCCCTTCTTCTCCATTTCCAGAATTGGTGATAGCTTTCACTGCTGTAAATGCAGGTGCCTGTGTCTCCGGAGTAATAGGTGCCGGGGTACTTGGTGTTGGCTCTTCGGTTCCCGGTACAGTTGCTGTTGCAATATTGTTAATCACGTCTCCCTTATCTACATCTGCCTGTGTCACTGTGTATGAGGCCGCCAATGTGGTACTTTCCTTTGGCTCCAGCTTCGCAATAATTGCCTCTGCGGCATTGGTACTATCAAAGGTTGCACCTATAAGGGTTTCATTCACCGGAATGCTTTCCAGTGTTACATTACCACTGTTAGTTACAGTAATTGTATACTGTGCTACATCTCCTGCCTTGTAAGTTCCATTTTCCCCAGTTCCTTTCGTTCCCGCCTTAACAGCTTTTTCCACTGTCAATGCCGGGGTCTTTGTTTCCGGGGTTACAGGAGTTGGGTTACTGGGCACTGGATTGGTAGTTCCTGGTACTGTTGCTGTTGCAATGTTGTTGATAACTTCACCCTTATTCACATCTGCCTGGGTTACGGTATAGGAAGCTGCTAATGACACACTTTCCTGTGGCTCCAGTTTAGCAATACTTTCTGTAGCAGTTCCGGTTGTGTCAAAGGTTGCTCCTGGCAATGTTTCTTCTACCGGGATGTTCTCCAGTGTTACGTTACCATTATTGGTTACTGTAATTGTATAGTGCGCAACTTCTCCTGCTTTATAGGTTCCGTCTTCACCGGTCCCGCCAGTTCCCTGTGTGATTTCCTTCTTAACTGTAACTCCCGGATTTTTAGGTTCCGGATAAGTTGGAGTGGGGTTACTTGGAGTCGGTTCTTCGGTTCCTGGTGCAGTTGCTGTTGCAATATTGTTAATCACTTCACCTTTATCCACATCTGCCTGCGTCACTTTGTAAGAGGCTTCTAATACAGCACTTTCCTGGGGCTCCAGTTTTGCGATAGATGCTGTATCCGTTCCAGTTGTGTCAAAGGTTGCTCCTGGGAGAGTTTCATTCACCGGAATATCTTCCAGTGTTACATTACCTGTATTTGTCACTGTAATTGTATAATGTGCAACTTCTCCTGCCTTATAAGTTCCGTTTAAGCCAGTTCCGGCTGTACCCTCTGTGATTTTCTTTGTCACTGTGACTTCCGGTTTTTTCTTTTCCGGGGTAATCGGGGTCGGCTCACTTGGTGTAGGCTCCTCAGTTCCTGGTGCCTTTGCTGTTGCAACGTTATTAATTACTTCTCCCTTATCCACATCTGCCTGGGTCACTGTGTAGGAAGCTGCTAATGAAGCACTTTCCTGTGGTGCCAGTTTTTCAATAGATGCTGTATCTGCTCCAGTTGTGTCAAAGATTGCTCCTGGGAGAGTTTCATTCACCGGAATGTTTTCCAGTGTTACATTACCTGTATTGGTTACTGTAATTGTGTAGTGCGCAACATCTCCTGCTTTATAAGTTCCGTCCGCGCCATTCCCGGAGGTTCCTTCTGTAATCTTCTTAGTTACTGTTACTGCTGGCCTTACTTTCTCTACAGGAACAGTAACTTCCCCTGATTCTTTGGGGTCTGTGCCCGGAGATTTCACAGCTGCCGTATTGGTGATGGTCCCCTGTGCATCAACATCTGCCTGTGTTACGGTATATTCTGCTTTGACAACTACGTCTTCTCCTTTTGCAAGTTTTGCTATCTCTGCAGTTCCATTTTCATTGATGCTATATGCATTTCCATTAGCAACAATCTGAACTGCTCCAGTTCCGCCATTTAAGATATCAGATACCGTTACATTTTCGATATCAAATTTGCTGTTGTTTGTGACTGTGATATCAAACTTCGCGGTTTCACCTGCCTTGAATGCACCATTCTCTCCGGTACCTTCATTTGTTAGGCTCTTCGTAATACTGAAATCAGGTGATTCTATTTTAAAGGTTCCAGGTGTGAAGTTGAGTGTGTAGTTGGAAGCCTTGAACGAACCGTTATCTGTCAGATTAAGCGTACCCTGACCGATTTCGTATGTTCTAGCTGTCTCACCAGGCTCCCTGCTTACGTTTCCTGTAAATGCAGCTGTTTCGCCGTTTACAGCACTATCTTTTGTTACCTGATAAGTCAATGAGGGATCTGTCTGTCCAAGCCCCTTGCCATTATCAACTGCCTTAACCTCTATTACTGCCGGTGTTACTTGCAATGTTCCTGGCATGTAGATAATATTTTCATAGTTGTCAGTTACATTAACAGCCTGACCGCTTGCATTTATTATCATTACACTGGCAATTTCATTTGCCTTACTTCCCACATCTGTAATTTGAGAAGTATCTTTCATAAGTATCATTGAGATTGCGTCTCCTGCTGTCAATCCAGAAACATTCTTGTATCCACTTGCTTTCAAAGCTTCTCCGTTATAAACCTGTTGTGCGTCTTTTGCTGTAATGATAAGTGGAGCCGTATTTTTAACAATCTTCAATGTACCCGGTACATAAGTAATATCGTAGTTAGTAGTCTGTGATACTGCCGACTCTGGCTTAAATGTAATCGGATAATCACCTGCGGGACTTACTTTTCCTGCGGTTGTGCTTAATTCCGGTGCTACATTAATGCCATCCAGTGTCTCGTTGTTTACTAAACCTGCCACCTGATATGAAAGAGGCGGATTATCTAAACCATATTGTTTTGCCTTATTATCTGCAGTTATTGTAACAACTACTCTTTTTACAATAAGAGTTCCATCCTGTTTATTAATGGCATATTTTCCTGTTACATCAGTCGTAGTTCCATCACCATTATCACGCATAATCTTCACGCTGCTGACGGTATTTGCTGATGTACCGGCATTTGTAATGCTGCCGCTTATAGTTGCTATTAAGGAATCACCTTCTGCTAAAGCACTTCCAGGGCTCACGCTATAGCCAGATGCTGTCAGTACTGTTCCGTCATAATATTTCTCTGCACTGTCTGCTGTAACTGTAATAGGTGTTTTACTCTTAAAGTGTGCTACAAACGTAGCGGCTGCATAAAGGCCATTTACCTTTGCGTAATTATTAATAACTGAAGCACTCAGTTCCTTGTCTGTAGATATTACCTGCTGTGAACCTTGTAATGTCCATCCGGTAAAGTAATAGCCATCTGCCGCAGCAGCTGTGGAACGTATACCTGAAAGATTTCCGGTAACTACCAGAACACTGTCTTTAGCCGGACTTACCGTACCTGCTGCTGTATTTTCGGAAACATACTGAATATCTACTTTATTTTCTTCCCATATTGCATAAAGAATATTGGTATCCGCAGTATATTGTTCCAAATTATCAATCTGGATTGTGCTGCCTGGCTGAACCTTCATTCCTGTTCCATCAGCCTTTGTATTCCAGCTATCAAAGGTGTATCCTGTCCGAGTACTGCCATTTGCTGCTGCTGTTATTCTGCTGTTTTCCAGACTGGTGATAACCGGACTTTGTGTATTATTATTTAAATCGATTCCTCCATTATAGTCATATATCAGCTTTGTCGTGGCTGCTTTCTTCGCCCATTGTGCTGTCAAAGTCACATTGGCATTTGAAATCCGAACCAGACTTCCCGGATAATAAACTTTATTATCTGAACTTGACTTCCATCCAATAAATACTTCACCTGCTGGCGCTGTCAGTCCATTGTTTGGCGCTGCCGGAGCCTTCGCCCCATCTGTATAAGTGTTGGAATCCACAGGGACGGTTCCACTTCCTCTGCCCGCATCATATTTAACCTGATAGGACGGTCCGCCAACCCATGTCGCATAAATCTTCATATTTGATATAATCTGCTGGTCAAAGCTGAAAGGTGTTCCATCTTCTTTTACCCAGCCCGCAAATATTTTACCAGCCATTGCCGGCGGCTCAAGAGCTGTTACCTTATCTCCCGCTTTTATGGTCTGCTGTGTACCGAACGGTGTATCTGTATCTGTGTAAAATTCTACGGTAAATTCCGGTGCTATCCATTTTGCATATATTGTCACGCCTGCTGCCGGCATAATACCGCTAAAGTCGTACTTTTGCGTAAGACTTACGTCTGCATACCACCCGTCAAATGTATAGTAATCTGCCAGCCCTGACGGACGAGGCGGTACATAACCTGCTTTAGAGCTAAGAGGTTCTTCATATTTCACACTATCCTGCTTTTCTACCTTATTATAGTTGTAGTAAGCAAAGTTATAAGAGTTCCTGGTATAGCGTACTCTCAGGTTAGAATTTGATAATGAAACAGAACCACCAGCACTTGCGGTTTTCCATGTCTTACCGTCAGTACTGTACTCTGATATGGTAAAGCCATTATATTTATTCGTAAAGGTAAATGAACCGCTGCCGCTTGCACTTGTGCTATTTGTCGCCTGAGCGGAATAAGTTCCATCCAGCTGCTGTTTATAATGTGAAATAGTAGAGCCGGAATTAAGACTGGCCTGTTTAAAATCAATTGTCGTTCCCGATATAGGGAAAATAAATGCATCCAGGAACGTCATATAGGTTGTAGAACTTCCATTCTGATAATTCCAGCCGAAAGTATTAGGCCATGTATATCCGTTTGCTTCCAGTGATGAACCATATAATCCTGTAAAGACTATAGATGGATTACTCTCCCATTTACTGGTACTGTTTGATCTGTACTTATAAAAGTTCATTGTCATCAACTGCCGGTCATAGTATACATTCAGTACAGTCGTTCCATCTGCCTTTACAGTTACAGCGGCTGACTTTGAGGAATTATAAGTAAATCCGGTCCAACTTTTGTTTGTATCAGCATTTGTTGGTGAAACAGGAGCTCCTACATTTGCAGTTCTTGTGTTATCTGAACTGTCGTAGTCATAAGTTTTTTGATTGTTTGAAGCTGTTTTACTGTCTGTTATTTTCTGCTTCCAGTATACAACTGTATAACCAACCTTTTGTGCTGTCCATGTAGCCTTAATGGTTGTATCCGCAGATAATGAATTCCCAAATGAAAATGCCGAGCTATTTAATGTCCAATTTTTAAAGGTGTATCCTGGTTTTTTCGGGTCTTCCGGTTTTACTGTTTTCTGACCTGCTGCTACAAACTGAGGATCAATATAAGACCCGCCGTCCGTATCAAATTTCAGCCAGTAACCCCTTTTTATAATCGGATTCAATGTCATATCCGCTGTAACAGCGATTCCATTGCTTACCGGAGTGTTTATATTCGTTACATACCAGCCGGTAATAGCCTCATCCGGTCTTACCGCAAATTGGACATTTGTATAATCCAGCTTATCTCCATTTGCATAAGTCTGTGTATAAACAATTTTGCCATCGCCATCTTTATAATATACGTGCCATTCTGTCTTATACTGAGCATACAAATTCACTGTTTTGTCTGCTGTCAGTGTGCCAACGTTTCCGAAGGTAAATTTATTTCCGCCTGCCTGAGCCGTATACCATCCGGAGAAAACTTTTCCAGCCACCGCAGGGACCTCTGGTTCCGATACAATCTCATTGCTTTTTACAATCTGTGTAGCATTTGCAATATGGCTGCCGTTTATGTCGAAAAAGTTATAAGTAGTTATATACGGAGTGCTCAATGCCCCCACAACATAAATAGAAAAACTATCAGCATTTACAGAAACTGTGGTATCGGAGGAATCATTTCCTGCCACTGTAGTGCTAACCGGGTCTGCTGCACTTCTTTCATCTTCCATATGGAAAACCTGCAACTTTGAATCCTCTCCGCTTATAAGGGAAGAACTTGCTGAAACAGTGAAATCCACTGCTACCTGATGCCCTTCTGCCGGTTGAATCTCATTGCCAGATTTATCATAAAAGGTAATGTCAAATGCAGCCGTCCCATTTACCTCTTTTCCTTCTCCGACTGCATCCGATATTGCATTGTCAATTTTAGAAGAGTTTACTGGTTTAATATCTAAAGTAGTACCGTTTGGAAAAGCACCTTCGGGAGCATTCACATTTACAGTAACCCCACCGTTTGTAAAACTGCCTGTAATAGGAACAGATGGTTCTTCACTCACTGCTGTTTCACTGTTATCCTTTTCTGGTGCATCCTGAGAAACTACCTTGTATACTGTGGTGATTTCTTTATTCTCAGAAACTGCTATCTGATAAGTGAATACATTTCCATTTACAGCCGCTGGAGCAATTACATTACCACTCTGATCCATAACCTTATCAACAGTATGTTTCTCGTTTACAGTTATTTCCACATTTAACAGAGCGTCCTCTGTAACTTTCTCCGCGTACTTACCTTCACCGTCATATGTAACATCTCTCTTTTCGCTTCCGTCTGTCCAAATTTTGATAGAACCACCTTCAAATGCTGGTTTGTGGAATACTATATTGTACTCCTGTTCCACATTTTCAGCTGGTGTTACCTCCGCAGTCTGATCATTTGGATTTGATTGTTCCTCTGCGTCAGAAACCTTTGGCTGCTCATCCAGTACAATCTCCTGTGTAGCAGTTGATCCGGTCTCGCCAGTTTCCTGGGTCCCTGCATCCGAATCATTAGTCTCAACATTTGCCTCGCCGGCTCCTTCCTCAGCAGTCGGTGGTCCGGCTTGTAAGTCTTCCTGTCCAACTGTATCCTCGCTGGTAGCCAGCAAAGATGTATCAGATGAATATACAGCACTCGTAGCTACCATAACCACTGCTAAAAGAAGGGCCAGCCAACGCTTAAAATTCTTCTTCATAGTCCTCTCTCCTTCCATTTTAATTCATTGCTCTATTATTAAAATCAAAAACCCTTAAAATATTCTTGAATACGCTCAACTTAAAGGATTTACAGATTGACAAGCTACATATATAAAGAGAGGCCTTGATTGTAAAAGGGGTCATATTTTTTATACTTTTTTCACTTTTTGCCAGAAAAACATAAAAAAGTGTGATTCCTTAATATCTTCAGAATTCACACTCTCTTTATATATGTATATATTCAGTTAATTATGAAATTTTACTTTGTTCTAATTTATGAACCCTTTCTTGTAAATCTGATCCATTTTTAGGTAGCAGATTTACTGTACCATAATCAATTTTAATCATTAAGCAGATTTATTTGCAGCTCATCTTCTATCATTCCGTTAAAACCCAAAATCCGAAAATATTATTCCGCTAACGGGATATAATATGTCTAAAACCATAAGATTTCTGCCGCTCGCCATCTCCTGTGGATAGGCGAGTTTTTAGATGTATGGAAATGGAATGGATACTACAAAGGAGATTATGGAGCACTTCTTCTCAAGTCATTTGGAGGTTGAACATCATGCATCATTGGTATAATAATGTCATAATTTTAATACCTTCTTTAAAGCCTGATAAAAGGTTACCAATATATGTGGATCAGTTGTGTGAACTAGGCCTGAATCATATTTTGGTGGTGGACGATGGGTCCGGCCCAAGCTATCAATCCATCTTTTCTGAGTTGGAAACAAAGGGTTGCGCCGTATTGCATCACGAACAAAATCAAGGAAAAGGCTGTGCATTGAAAACCGGATTAACCTATATTCAGGAGAAAATACCCGGCTTTGCCTGCGTCGTTACAGCAGACGCAGATGGTCAACATGTACCAGAGGACGTGCTTTCCGTGGCGGAGCTATCCAAGCAGCATCCGAATGCGCTGGTACTCGGCGTGCGTGATTTTTCAGGTTCTGATGTACCTCCGAAATCATTGATAGGCAACCGCATTTCAGCAGTGCTGTTTGCTGCATTATACGGAAAATATCTATCGGACACCCAGACAGGATTGCGTGCTTTTACACCAAAATTGCTGCGTTGTATGATGGAAGTGCGTGGTGAGCGCTTTGAATATGAAATTCAGATGCTCATTACCTGCGTGCAAATGCACATACCCATACTTACTCAACCAATTCAAGTCATTTATGAAAATCAGAATAAAGGTACACACTTTAGGCCATTACGTGATAGCACAAAGGTTATTGGCACAATACTGGGCAGCTTTGTACGGTTCGCATTGGCTTCATTGCTGGGGGCAGTGGTGGATCTTGGATTGGCGTGGATATTATTGGATGTTTTGCGCCCTCTCATTCCAGATGATTATCTGCGTATCCTGCTGGCGACTGCGGCTGCACGGGTTGTTTCAATCTCTGTGAATTATTGTATCAACCGTTTTATGGTTTTCCGTGTGCAATCTTCAGCGAAGCAAAGTCTGTCCCGCTATCTGCTTTTGACTGCGCTGCTGATGCTGCTGTCCGGCAGCGGTGTATATGTATTGAACACGGTGCTGCAAATTGATGAGAAAATCGCAAAAATCATCTGCGATACATGTTTGTTTTTGCTTAGTTTCAGAGCACAGCAAAAGTGGGTTTTTGCAAAGAGAGGAGGAACCCAAAATGGAGAATAAAGAGAGCCGCGGGTTGGAGGCTATGCGCAGGCAGGCAGCAAAGGAAAAACAAAAGAGAGACATCCTTTTCATTGCGACAATGATTTTAATGTCAATTTATCTGATCTGGCGCATGCTGTTTACAATTCCATTTCAAAGAGGTATTTGGAACGGAATTTTTGGTATACTATTGATTGTTGCCGAAACTATGACTGTATTTACGACCTTTGAATTGTTTATTCAAAAAATACAAAAAAAAGTTGACCGCCTGGAGCTTCCTGTAATACCAACCGAATTTTATCCAGATGTGGATGTGTTCATTGCCACACACAACGAACCGGTTGACCTGCTTTATAAGACCGTGAATGCCTGTACACATATGGATTATCCTGATAAGAGTAAGGTTCATATCTATTTATGCGATGATGGCAACCGCCAGGCGGTGGCAGAGCTTGCTGCACAATTTGATATAGGGTATATTCCATTGGCAGAAAACAAGCATGCCAAATCGGGAAATCTGAACAATGCGCTTGCACACACGACCTCCCCGCTAATTGCCACATTTGATGCAGACATGATTCCACAGCACACATTTTTGATGAAGACCGTGCCTTACTTTTTGTTGCCGGAGTTCATCAAGGAAGGGGAAGTATGGAGGCTGCGATGTGAAGAGGATCCGCCATACAAAGAGCGCAAACTGGGCCTGATACAAACCCCGCAGAGCTTCTATAATCCAGATTTGTTCCAGTTTAATCTTTATGCCGAGCAAAACATTCCCAATGAGCAGGACTTCTTTTCGATGGAAATCAACCGGATACGCAATGCTTCCAATGCCGTTGCTTACACCGGCAGCAACACCGTGATTTCCCGCCAGGCGATGGAGGAAATCGGAGGCTTCCCTTACCATACCATCACGGAGGATTTTGAAACCAGTATCCGTCTGCAACAGGCAAACTATCTAACCTATGCGACTAATGAGGTACAGGCAGCAGGTCTCACCACCACAACTATATCCAGCATGCTGAAGCAACGTGTCCGTTGGGCACGGGGCATCATACAGAGCTTGCAGAACACCGGTGCCATCTTCTCCCGAAAGCTGCCATTCGCCGCAAACATTACCTACCTGAACAGTTTTCTGTATTGGTGGTCGTTCTTTAACCGGCTGGTCTTTATCCTGTCTCCCATTTTGTTTGCATTGTTTGATTTTCAGATCGTCAATGCTGGATTTTGGGACATCCTCTTGTTTTGGCTGCCTTCCTATGCGCTGTATTCAACAGCAATGCGATTTTTGTCGGGCAACATCCGAAATCAACGTTGGAGCCAGGTAATAGACACCACTCTTATGCCCTACTTAATTCTGCCCACACTTTTGGAAATATTGCATATCCGTGAGACAAAGTTCAAGGTTACCAACAAGAATAAGGAGAATGACCAAGGCCGTTGGCACAACTTTAAGTTTGCCCTCCCACATATATTACTGCTAGCGCTTTCCATTGCAGCAATGATACGTTTTGTTGGTGGTAAATACGGCTGGGCATTGGTGTACAGCAGCATTATTATATTCTGGCTGGCATACAATACGGTGGCACTTTGCTATGCTATCTTCTTTATGTTGGGACGGCCCGCATTTCGTAAAACAGAGCGAATACAGGCCGAAGAAAGTGTCACAGTACAAACTCATGAACGCACCTATGATGCGGTAAGCGCAGACCTGTCCGAAACCGGCATGGCCTTTTATTCGGCAAAACCCATTTATGTACCCGAAGACAGCATTGTTTCACTGAGCATCCAGACGCTGCGCTACAAGGCGCAACTGGAAGGAAGCATTGTCTATGTCCGCCAGGAGAAACCGCAGAATCAATCACGGTGGCGGTATGCAGTTTCGGTAAAACCGCTATCGGAAGAGGATAAGCGCCAGTATATGCAGATTATCTATGATCGTATCCACTCTTTGCCAAAGCAGATGAATTTGTGGATTACGGCCTATGACGATGTGGTACGCAATATTCGTAAGCGTATTAAAAAACAATTTTCGGATAAACGAAAGCTGCCTCGTATACAGATTGCTTACCCGGTAACACTTCACAATGGACAGCAGTGTATGTTGCATAGCTTCAACTACCGCTATTTTTCCGCAACCGGCTTAACCGTGCCAAACGGTTCGCTAAGCTTTACATCACCCAGTGGCATCGAGGTACAGCTCCGCCGGGCAGATATCACCACTGCCACCAAAGGGGAAGTATTGCTTGAGGTAGAGAACCTTCAAGCCCTCGAAAAAGGCGGGTTGCTTGACAAGTTACTCGAAGAACTACAGGAAGGAGGAGTCAGATGATTGGAATTACGTTACCCCTTGTCATCCTATCCTTTCTGGGGTATATGCTGCTCGCACGTAAAGTTCTGATGCTGCGCTGGGAATTTATCCCTGTCTTTGTGTTTTCGTCGATTTCCTGTGCTGTGTTTTTTTTCGGGCTGGCAGGTGTTCTGCCGGAAGGGTCGATTGTGGTGATGTCGGCAGGAGTGCTGGCCTTTGTGTGGTTTGCGCTTGCTTTTCGGCAGGAGTACATTCGGCTGCAGATACACATAACGCTGTTTCACTGCTTTTTCATGGCAGGAAGCCTGCTTTTCTTTGTGGTTTTAATTCGCAGCAGACTGACGCACTATGATAACTTCTCTCATTGGGGCATTGTCGTGAAACAGATGTTGAGCACCCATGCTTTTCCCACGGCGGAATCTGCACTCGTGGACTTCAAAAACTATCCGCTGGGCACTGCATCTTTTCTCTATTATGTCTGCCGTTTTTCCGGCCACAGTGAGTCCACCATGCTGATAGCACAGGCAATGCTAGTGTTTTCCTGCTTCTATGCAATGTTTGGCATCATATCAGAGAAGAAACGGTTTTTGCTATATGCGTTTATGAGTCTGGGGCTTGCGGCTCTGTCTTTCTTCAACCTCACCATCCGCATTAATAACCTGTTGGTCGATTTTCTGCTGCCCATCTTTACATTGGCTATCTTCGCCGCTGCTTATCAGTATCGAAAGGACCCCTTACGTTCCTTGCTCTTTTTTACGCCGGTTGCAGGGTTATTGACTGTGACCAAGAGCACTGGCATTATCTTTGCCGCGTTTGGGCTCATGTATATGTTCTATATGTTAATCAAACACCGTGAAGCACCCTTCTGGGGAAGGTTTGCATGGCTGTCACCAACTGCGCTGTTGGGGGTGTTCACCCCATATCTGCTCTGGTCGCTGCATATGAAAACCGCGTTTTCCGGTGTGGTGAACAAATTTGATACGCAGAAATTACCAATTCAAAAAACAGCGGGGCAGATGAACGAAATCATCTCTTTGTTTTGGCGCTCCGCCACCGACCTAACCACTCGCCCTGCTATCGGCATCTTAGGTTTTAACCTGCTTGCAATTGGTGCATCGATTTTTGCTGCCCGGGTTATGAAGAAAAAGTGGAGGCTGTGGAAAGGATTAATTGCACTCAACGCAGTGCTGATTCTATACTATACGGGTATCTTGGGACTATATCTGTTTTCTATGCCTTGGGATGAGGCATCATGGCTGGCTGGCTTTGAGCGCTATGCTTCCAGCATTGTAGTTCTGTTTGCGGGTGCGCTGGTAATGTGTGCCACAGTGGATATTGAAAACACCTTTCATTACAGAATTGGTGAGGTGCCAGATGAGCAGGCCTTCCACAGTCCTGCCAGCAAAAGCCGCTATCAAAAAGGTGTTTTGGCCTGTACTGCGCTTGCCATCATCATGCTGCTGTCGGAATATAATGGAATGAAATGGAATATAAATGCCTATGGCGCTTCTCTGCCGCAGCAGGTGCAGTCTGTGGTGGGGGATCGATGGGTCAAAGACGGAGAAGCAGATACACACCGCTATCTGCTTTATGCATCGGACAAAGATGCACAAGTAACCAATTATTACATGCAGTATGTGGGGCGGTACTTCCTCTATGCCCCGGCTGTAGATGGCATCTGTTTGTTTTGGGAAGACAACATGGATAATTTGCTCAGCGGGTATGACTATTTTGTGATGGTGGAAAGTGATGTAAATGCAAGGCATCTGCTCCACAAGCACTATGGTGTAACAGGAGAGGAGGGGTTGTATCGCATTGATAAAACAAATGGCAAGATATCGCTGGTTTTGGAGTAGTGTGATTCTGCTCGCCTTTCTGCTAATATTCATGTGGTGGCGTTGGCAGACCACAGAATCTTTACGTTTTGTACGCAATCTGGGGGTCGGGTTTAATTTGGGCAACACACTGGATGTACATGACCTGCATTTTGATACGAATCAACCCAGTGATTTTGAAATCTATTGGGGCAACCCAGTTACCACGAAGGAGATGATTGCTGATATCAAGGAAGCCGGCTTTGATGTGCTGCGCATACCCGTAAGCTGGGAGGAGCATTTAGACGAGAATGGAGCCGTCCACAAAGAGTGGATGGATCGGGTACAACAACTGGTGGATTATGCAATATCAGAGGATTTGTACGTTATCATCAATGCTCACCACGACAGTTGGTATACGCCGGATGACGCTCACCTTGATTCAGCGAGAAAGAGAATGAGTCAACTATGGTCTCAAATTTCCCAACGGTTTGCAGCCTATGATGAACGATTATTATTTGAAAGCATGAATGAGCCGCGCTTGATTGGTACTGCCGAGGAATGGACGGTTGGAACGCCGAGAGCACGGGAGATTGTAAATGAACTAAATGAGATATTTGTAAGAACAGTCCGTAAAAGCGGCGGTATGAATGAAAAACGGTACTTGCTATTACCTACATACTGTGCACGAATTGAGACCGCCACATTGGAGGATTTTCGCCTGCCACAGGATAAAAGACTCATTCTTTCGGTGCATTTGTATGTGCCTTTTGACTTTGCCCTGAATCCAACCGGGACACAATACTTTTCATCAGATGATACTTTAGCGGTTGACCAGATATTCAAAGATTTGAACAGACTCCTTATTAGTAAGAATATTCCGGCCATCATCACGGAATTTGGTGCTGTTGACAAAAAAAATGAGCACGAACGTTCTGTTTGGGTACACCATATACTAGGGCAAGCAAGAAAATCCGGTATTTCCTGCATTTGGTGGGATGCCGGCGGACCGCCGGAGGAAGGTAAGCCCTATCCACTCTACAATCGTGTTGCCCGGCAATGGTTGTTCCCCGATTTACTTAAAACACTGACTGGCCGTGCAGAGAAAGAGCGTGGTCCTTAACACCTTTCGGACTCATGCTCTTTTATGCATATATTCAGTTAATTATGAGAGCTTAATTTTTAACTTATAAATCTCGTAATGTAAATTTGATACATTATCAGACAGTAGATTCACTGTATCATGGTCAACCTTAATGCCATTAACTATAACCCTTAAACCTTCAAGCTTATCTTCCAGCATGTGGTAATTATTATTAGACTTTTCCTGTACAATGTCTAACTGCTGCAAGATACTATTCTCCGTGCTCCTTAGACGCTTATTAAACCTCGTTTCCAGCCCTTCAACGCGGCTGTCAATCTTATTAAACCCAGCTTCCAGACTCCCAAAGTGGCTGTCAAGCATATTCGATATGGCCTGCAATAATTCATGATCTACCATTCTAATTACCTCGCTTTCCTCTGTTCTCTTAATTTTTATTCTTTGTACTGCTATAAAAAGAAATTTGTCATCGGCTCTTGCAAATCACAAGATAAAAGCACTTCTAATTATTACGGTGGATATGAGTTTTCTATAGCTTTATTGTGCCCGCTCTCTTTAAAATTGTCAAGTCGTGCAAAAACAGACTTTTTTGTTATTTTTCCTATAAGAATACCTCCTTTTCCATCGAATAAAACGCTTGCTTTTTAATACAGTAATAATTGTTCATCCATGAATAGTGCTCCGATATGGAGATGCTGAAATGATTTTCACAACTTGAATATGGCAAGAATGCCTGCTGCTTGATATAATCTAGAATAACACAAAGGCTTTGTCTTAACAAGTTGGCACATTTTACAAAATATGCTATACTAACTACAGTTATCAATAATTTTCTGCCTTAATATTATAAATAGGGCAGCCGAAATATCTTTAGATTTTGTCCTAAGAAATAGGGAGGGTTTACTTATGAGGAAGCTTGATATTTTCAAAACTATACAGCTGATTGTTTACATTATTCTAACCGGTCTCTGCGTTTTCAGAGTCATGACGGATTCTGAAGTCTATCATTATATTGCAACGAATTCTTCTATACGCATGATATGTGTGCTTTTATGGGTGGTGTTAGGAGTTTCCTTCTTATTTTTGTTTATTGATTTTAGCTTCTTTTCTTCTTTCAAAAGAGATTACAGAGATTTAGATTTTGCCGTGCATTCGGACCCTCTTTCCGGTATTCCCAACCGTTTTAGCTGCGATGCTTTGATTGAAAAATACATGGACCAGCCTTTGCCTGAGGATATTGGCTGTATTATGTTTGAGTTATCCAATATTGGGGAAATTAACCGCCTGTATGGTCATATTGAGGGGAATGCCCTTATCAAAGACTTTTCTAACATCCTTAAAACTGCTTCCATTAATTTATGTTTTATAGGACGCAACGGAGGAAATAAATTTATAGCTCTATTTGAAGAAGGAAGCGAAAAGAAAATAGAAACTTTCCTTGAACGCATTTATTTTAAAGTAGATTCTCATAATTCAGGCTCTGACACCCGTCCAATTAAATATAAATATGGACGTGCCTTTCATGAAGGAACTGAAGTCAGCACAATTACCGATCTGGTTGCACTTGCAAACAAACGGATTTACAATGATTAATTCCACGTGCTGCAGTACTGTGCAGGGAAGGTAGGTGGTTAGATGGCAGAGTTAGATTATCAATATATATCAACCCTGGTAATCCATGCGCGAACCGGGGACAGTGATTCCTTTGCAGAATTATATGCAGCAACATATCAGAAGGTATACCGCTTCGCATACAATTATTTGAAAGATGAATATCTGGCACAGGATGCCCTGCAGGAAACATACATACTTGCTCTCAAAAACCTATATACTCTGAAGGATTCTAAGCTTTTTATACCCTGGCTGAATCAGATTAGCTTCAGGGTCTGCTTTAATATGCATCAAAAGAGAAAACGTTATAACAAAGAATTATCTGATTATGATAACAGCAGAACTCAAGGACATACAAAGCATCACGGAGACGTTGAATACCTGGAAGACCAAATTGTTAAAATAGATGAAAAAAATTACATTATGAAAAAAATTCTGGATCTTCCCCCGGCGGAGTCTCAAGCCATAGTTATGAAATATTATGAGAATATGAAACTGGAAGAAATTGCCCAGGTAATGGAAGTAAGCGGCAGTACGGTAAAACGTTATCTAAACCGTGGAAGGGCAACATTAGGACAGCTGCTGGAACGTTAAGGAGGTGCCTCACCTATGTTAATAGACAAATTTAAGAAAGACAACGGACCTGTGCTGGATGAAAAAACGGCGGGGCAAATGCTGGAGAACATATTTGATGCATGTGAGATAGAACCTAATTCTGTTCCGCTTTCTGTGCTTACCTCCTACAGTAACTACCGCAGAGAACGTTTTTTGCTGCAAAGGCTCCTTCTCGCTATTATCATGCTATGTTTCTGTTTGGTGCCCTTACTGTTTATAACGCCTGATATACAACTGAATCCTCAGGACAGTAGCCCGAAAGGAAAGCCCTCCTATGAACTTGTTGTGAATTCCCTGATACCTGTCAGCAGAATAACAGCAACTGTTGATGGCAATCATGTTCCGGTATATGAGGTAGGTGATAAAACTTATTCTGTTGAACCGGTATCAAATGGAACTATGACCGTTACCGTAACACTGAAAAACCGTCAATTTGCCTCGGAATCCCTTAATGTCACCGGAGCTGATACATCTTCACCCATAGTTTTATCAGACCGGATGGAAGGAGACTTGGTTTACTTATATATCTCAGACCCGGATTCCGGGGTCGACTATGAGGGAATCTCTGCAATAGACATTGATGGAAAAGAAATACAGCCTGCTTCTTATGATGAGTCAGAGAATTATGTAGTCTTTGAGCATCCTGAAAAGTCATTAAATATTTATATTCCCGATAAGGTCGGAAACACTCTTCATTTAATTCTTACAGTCAAGGAGTGAGCTCACCGCACTCAATAATTTTAACTTTTGAAAGGGGGTCTGATGCGATGAAGAGAAAAACACAGTTTATAAGTGTATTTCTTATCATTTTCATCATGCTCTCTTTTTTTTCCGGCTGCTCCGGAAAAAGTAGCGATGTCTCCAATACTTCTGCTGCAGAAGTTAAAAAGAGAGAGAGTGCACTCCAGGTTCTGCTTCCACAGTCAGAAGGCACTGTTACTTATGGAAATGAAATTGTTTCTATTGATGCATCAAATACAAGCGAAGGATACGTTATGGTCCAATACAATGGCGGGGCAGAGAAAGTAAAGCTTCAGATTACCATACCTGATGGGACGGTCTATACTTACACTTTATCCTCAGGTACCTATGAGACATTTCCCCTCACTGGAGGAAATGGTCCGTACCACCTGGATGTTCTGGAAAATGTCAGAGATGACCTTTATGCCCTTTCATTTGCACAGGATATGGATGTTGCTGTTCATGATGAATTCAGGTCCTTTCTGTATCCAAATCAATATGTATGGTTTACAGAAACTTCCAAAGCTGTGGCGCTTGGAAAAAACCTTTCTGATAAATCAACAGACGATTTGAATTATGTACAAAATGTATATTATTATGTGATTGAGAATATTTCATATGATTATGAGATCGCAGAGAATACCCCCACCGATTATCTTCCAAACCTGGACAAGACTTTGGAGAAGAAAAAGGGAATCTGCTTCGACTATGCCTCCCTTATGGCTGCTATGCTGCGCTCTCAGTCCATTCCTACAAAGCTGGAAGTAGGATACTCCGGTACGGCATATCATGCCTGGGTCAGTGTCTACTTAAAAGAAAAGGGATGGATAGATAAGATTATTGAATTTGATGGGGAAAACTGGTCTTTAATGGATCCAACTTTAGCCGCAAACAACAGTAAAAAATCTGTAGGTAAATATATTGGTGACGGAAACAACTATATCGTAAAGTATTCATATTAAAAATAACGGAGGACAGGCTATGGATAAACAGGTGCAGGGAAAACCATTTTCGAATATGGAGATTTCCTCCTTTTGCGGGCAGGTTGCTATGATTTTGCGTTCTGGAATTTCATCCATTGAGGGGATTACCATTATGCTGGAGGATGCTTCTTCTTCAGAGGAAAAGAAAATACTGCAGGCTATTTTAGAAAATATGCAGGAAACAGGAAGCTTGTACCAGGCACTGGCTGACACGAAGCTTTTTCCTTCTTATATGCTGCATATGATACAGATTGGAGAGGAAACCGGAACGCTGGACGAGGTAATGTCTGCCTTGAACTTACATTATGACAGGGAAGATTCCATTGCCAAAAGTATCCGCAATGCCGTCACCTACCCTTTGATTATGTCAGGTATGATGGTAATTGTAATCATTGCTCTCCTTGTAAAGGTGATGCCTATATTTAACCAGGTTTTTATTCAGCTTGGTACAGAAATGACCGGGTTTTCAAGGACGCTTATGAATCTTGGCAATACGATTAACCGGTACTCCATCGTATTTGCTGCAGCATTAATTTTGATTACAGGTCTTATTCTGCTTGGAACCAGGACAGCGTCAGGCCGGCAGATCTGCAGAAGCTTTGGATATAGATTCAAATTTACCCGTATGATCTATGAGGAAATTGCTGCCTGCCGTTTTGCAGGGGGAATGGCTCTTACATTAAGCAGCGGGCTGAATCCGGAGCGCAGTATGGAGCTGGTCAGCGCTTTAAATGAAGACATCCATTTCCAGGAAAAAATTAATTCCTGCCGGCATTTGCTGGATGAGGGCAGCACTTTGCCGGAGGCACTGCACACGACGGGAATATTTACCGGGATGTATGCACATATGGTTTCTATTGGTGGAAAAACCGGTACCATGGACCAGGTCATGGATAAAATCGCAGGACTTTATCAAGACGATATTGATACCCGGATGAATAATGGGCTTGCAGTACTGGAGCCTACTCTAGTCATTGCATTATCCTTGATTGTAGGAATAATTTTACTGTCTGTCATGCTTCCTTTGATGGGAATCATGTCCAGCATTTAAATTGCAGGAGGCTATTATGACACGTTTTCAATACAAAAAAAGTCAGTACACATACCGCAGGCTCATTCTCTCCGTCTGTGTTTTCATGCTTATTGTGATTTTCTTTTACCAGGGCATTGGCTCTCTGTCTGAAAGCTCTCTCCGGCGTCAGAAGGAAAGCCTGGAAAATGCTCTGAGCAGAAGTATTACTTACTGTTACGCAGTGGAAGGAAGCTACCCCCAAAGTCTGGATTACCTAAAAGAACATTATGGGCTTACTTACAATGAAGACAGGCTTTTTGTGGATTATAGAGTCAGCGGGGCAAATGTTCTTCCCGATGTGACAGTAATTGAAATTGAGGAGGGAGACTGATTATGCGCTTTCGGAACCAAAAGAATCACATGATTGATTTTTTATTTCCTGTAGCACTGCTTTTTGTATTTGCCGTCTCTGCACTGACAGTCATCCTGCTTGCTGCAAACATTTACCGCTCTGCAACGGAGAACTCTTCTTTGAATTATACCGCCGGAACTTCTCTTTCCTATATCGCTGAGAAGATACATCAAAGCGATGAAAAGGGAAATGTTTCTCTTGGAACCTTTGACGGACATGATTCTCTTATATTGAAACAGGAGTATAATGAAACCGTATATTTTACTTACATTTATACAGATGGAAATACATTAAAAGAATTATATGTAAAAGATGGCACGCAGGTTACCGCCGCTTCCGGCAAGCCTATTCTGACAGTGAAATCTTTTACCATGGACACCGTTAATGAACATACTTTCCGTTTTACCTGCGTTGACGAAAAGGAGCAAGAGGTCTCTGCAGTTGTCAGCGTCAGAAGCACACCATAAAGGAGAACACTATGATACGCAGAAACCGGGCAAATTTATCCAGCCTGTTCCTCTTAGAACTGATTCTTGCAATCTTATTTTTTTCTATTGCAAGTGCTGTTTGCGTACAATTTTTTGTGAAATCCCATTTGCTCAGCCAGGATGCACGGAAATTGAACATTTCCGTCAATGAAGTTTCCAGTGCGGCAGAATTAATTCAGGTTTCTCCGGACGCCCCGTCTGCAATAGATTTGATTCACACAGAATACCCTGACTCAGAGATTTCTGATGTCTCAAAAATTTCTGTATACTATGACAAAGATTTTCTTCCCTGTGGGAAGGCCCAGGCGGTCTACTGCCTGGAAACAAGTTTTATACAAAAAGGTTCCATGCTGGATGCTGTGTTAAATATGAAAGAACAAAAGGATGAGAAAATCATCTATTCCCTTACCATATCCCATCATCTGCAAAGGAGGGCTGGAAATGGACAATAAAAAGAAACAAACTCCTATTGTAAATATTGGTTCTTCTTCTCTGCTTGTTGTGTTTCTTGTACTTTGCCTGGTAACCTTTGCCACATTATCCTTATCCAGTGCCAAAAGTAATTATAATTTCAGTCAAAGGCTTGCGGACAGAAGAACAGATTATTATGAAGCCTCCCGGAAAGCTGAACTTTTACTGGATTCTATTGATAATGTCCTTGCAGAAACTTATGAAGCCTCTGCTCTGCCTTACTATTCTGAAGCAGAGAAACGGCTTTCTGAATTGACTTTGAATGAAGATGTGAAGGACATTGTACTGGAAACAAACTTCTCCGCAAAGACTCCTTCCGTATCCTATGCCATACCTATCAATAAAGACCAGACATTATCCGTTGTGCTTGAATTAGCGCCTGTGAACAATACAGCGGAGGGATTCTATCAGATTAAACAGTGGAAAGCTGTTTCCACTGCTGATTGGGAAGGAAACAATACATTAAAACTAATCCAATAATTTAAAGGAGATTCTATATGAATGCAAGAGCAATCCTGGAGCAGGCCGTCACTGACGGAGCATCTGATATATTTATTGTAGCAGGTCTTCCCGTGGCCTGCCGGAAAAATGGAGTTACCGCCCGTCTCTACAAAGATAAGCTACTTCCTGTGGATACAGAAGCTTTATTAAGTGAAATTTACCAGATGGCAGAAAATCGGGATATCAGTAAGCTTTACCAACATGGGGATGATGACTTTTCCTTTGCAATCCAGGGAGTATCTCGTTTCCGTGTCAGCGCCTACAAACAAAGAGGTACCTTATCTGCGGTAATCCGGATTATAACCTTTCAGCTTCCTGACCCGAAGGAATTAGGAATCCCGGACCATATCATACAGCTTGGGAACAGTAGTAAAGGCATGACTCTTGTGACAGGCCCTGCCGGAAGCGGCAAGTCTACCACCCTTGCCTGTATTATTCACCAGATAAATAAAACAAAATGCGGGCATATTATAACCCTGGAAGACCCTTTAGAATTCCTTCACCGACATGACCAGAGTATCGTAAGCCAGCGGGAAATCAACGTAGACACGGACAGCTATGTGAACGCTCTGCGGGCTGCCCTGAGGCAAAGCCCCGATGTTATTCTTCTTGGAGAGATGAGAGACTATGAAACAATAAACGTTGCCATGACGGCCGCAGAGACCGGGCACCTGCTCTTTTCTACCCTCCACACAATCGGAGCAGCCAACACAATTGACAGAATTATAGATGTATTCCCGCCTAACCAGCAGAAACAAATTGGCGTACAGCTATCCATGGTTTTAAATTCCGTTGTATCACAGCAGCTAGTGCCTACCGTAGACGGCAAAGTGGTTCCCGCATTTGAGATCATGACGGTAACACCGGCTATCCGCAATATGATACGGGATAACAAGGTGCATCAGATTGACGGTCTTATTTATTCTTCTGTAAAAGAGGACATGGTCTCCATGGATACCAGCCTGCTGAAGTTGTATCAGGCCGGTACCATTAGCAAAGAGACCGCCTTAACGTATGCTGCCAATCCGGAAATGCTGGGCAAAAAGCTGTTATCTTCTTAAACATTAGTAGTTCAGGAAATGTGATTTAACTGTGCTCCTGCCTTACTTCATTTATTACCTTTCCTTTAGTATCCTGAGAACGCAGGGTTTCTAAAAGCACAAATATTTCATGTGCAAGAACCGGGAATGCTGCCAGTATAACCAAAGCTCCCCATTCTTCCAGGGAGAGCGCCGCTGTACCAAACATGGCAGTCAGGGCAGGAACTTCCGTCACTGCTGCCTGCAAAAGGAAACCAACTCCAAATGCAGCGGCCATAACCGGGTTAAATCCTCTTTTACGGGAAAATATGGATGTATGTACATCCTGCATCCCCTGTGCATGGAATAACTGAGAAATCCCCAATACCGTAAATGCATATGTCTGCGCCCGCGTAAGCAATTCCGAAGACTGAAATACCATAGAAATATTTTCCAGTGTAAAGGCTTTCTGCTGCTCCGCAAGAACTTCCCACGGAAGTTTTAAAAAAGCTGTCAGGCTAATTGCCGCTATCAGACAGCCGTAAAAAATAGTGCAGGCGGTTCCCCCGTTAGAAAACAGGCCTTCTTTTGCCTTTCTGGGGGGACGCTTCATTAGAGCCTCTTTATCATTCTTATCAACTCCCAGCGCCAGCGCCGGAAGGGAATCTGTAATTAAATTAATCCATAAAATATGACTTGCTTTAAGGGGAGAAGCCATTCCCAAAATCACTGCAATAAACATTGTAATGATTTCACCAAAATTCGATGATAAAAGAAACAGCACCGTTTTTCTAATATTCTCATAGATGCTGCGCCCTTCCTCTATTGCCTTCTCAATGGTCGCAAAATTATCATCTGTTAATATCATATCTGCTGCATTCTTTGCCACATCTGTTCCTGTAATCCCCATAGCGATTCCAATATCTGCCATACGCAGAGAGGGAGCATCATTCACACCATCTCCTGTCATAGCAGCAATATTTCCGGTCTCTTTGAGAGCTTTTACAATACGCACCTTATGTTCCGGCGACACCCTGGCAAAAACGTTGATTTTCTTCAGCTTTTCTTTCAGTTTTACATCGGAAATCTTTTCTAGTTCTTCCCCCGTCATACACTCATCTATTTTTTTTGCAATTCCCAATTCCCTGGCAATGGCAAATGCAGTATCAATGTGGTCTCCCGTTATCATAATTGTACGGACTGATGCCAGCTTAAACTGCTCAACTGCAGTCTTTGCCTCCGGCCTGATAGGGTCAATCATCCCTGCCAGCCCGACAAAGGTCAGGCCATCCTCACAGACCTCTTTTTCTCCCCGGCGCACCGCAACAGCAAGAACTCTCAAAGCCTGTGACGAAAACACATCCACAGTCTGCCGTATCTGCCTTTTGTGTACTTCCGTAAGTGACTGTACCTTTCCATTTACCATAATTTTACTGCACCTGTCCAGCAGCATTTCCGGCGCACCCTTTGTATATGATATAAATCCCTGGGAACTGCGGTGTACAGTAGTCATCATCTTCCTCTGTGAATCAAATGCCTTTTCTTCTACCCTCGGCATCCTTGTCTCCAGCGCTTCCTTTCTAAAACGGTTTCCTTCCGCAAATCTAAGCAGTGCCAGTTCTGTTGGATCACCCAGTTCTTCCTGATTTGTAATCACCGCGTCATTGCAGAGAGCCATACCTTCCAAAAACTCTTCCGGCATATTCGGAGCTGTCTCACTGGCTTTGTAGATGTTCTGATTCACATAATATCTGATTACAGTCATTTTATTCTGGGTCAATGTCCCTGTCTTATCAGAACAAACAACATTCACTGCCCCCAGTGTTTCTACTGATGGAAGCTTTCGGACAATGGTATGAACCTTCACCATTTTAGATACACTCAATGCCAGCACGATTGTAACAATAGCAGGAAGCCCCTCCGGAACCGCCGCCACAGCCAATGATATCGCCGTAATAAGCATCTCCATAATATTCCGGTGCTGAAGTACAGCAATCCCAAATAGGGCAGCACACAGGAGAATGGACACAATACTGAGTATTTTCCCCAGGTCTGCCAACTTTTTTTGAAGCGGTGTGAATTCTTTTGGGACAGCACTAATAATAGATGCAATTTTCCCAATCTCTGTTTCCATGCCCGCCCCTATCACTACGCCCTCGCCTCTGCCGCTGGTCACAAGGGTGGACATAAATGCCTCATTCTTTCTATCTCCCACCGGCAGCGCCTTTGCAGCCTGAAAGGCCGCATCCTTATTTACAGGAAGAGATTCTCCTGTCAGGGCGGATTCTTCAATCTTTAGATTCCACGTCCTCACAAGGCGCAGATCCGCGGCCACCTGGGCACCTGTTTCCAGAATTACTACATCTCCTTTTACTAACTCCGATGCGGGAAGTTCCCGTATCGTTCCGCCCCTGCGCACGACAGCTTTGGGGCTTGTCAGTTTTTTAAGCGCTTCCAGCGCTTTTTGTGCCTTTCCCTCCTGTATCACTCCGACGGTAGCATTTACAATGATAACAACTGCAATAATCGCAGCGTCACTAACCTCCTTTAATAAAAAAGAAACCAGAGCTGCCACTAGAAGAACACAAATAAGCGGATCATTCAACTGCTCCAGAAATGATTCCGCCGCAGTCTTCTTTTTGCCCTCCTTCAGAACATTCGGCCCATCTTCCTGAAGCCTTTTTGCCGCCTCTTCTTCTGTCAGTCCTTTCTCTGTATCTGTATGCAGTGCATCCAATATCTCTCGCATTGACTTCTCTTCAAACAAAATATCCCTCCTCCCGCACTTGTACAATACCTGAATGAATATTGGTATTGTATCTTATGCGGGACAAGGGGCAGTTAGTCCTATTTTTAATAATATGATTTCCACCTTAAACTCCATAACGCAAAAGCGAAGCCTCTCAGCTCCGCTTTCTATCCATCACTTTGCAATATATTGTTGCTGCTGCCGTACTCGCTGCGGTAGCCACTATCCCTGCCCCTACAATCGCCGCAGGATTCACACTCCCATACTGGCTCCGATATGCAATCACATTCACTGAAATCAATTGTAAAGATGAAATATTCATAATCAGAAATGTACACATTTCATTGGACGCAGTCCCAGGTTTCACAGTTTGAATCCCCTGCCTTCTCCGCTCTTTCTCCAAATCTGCCAGTGCAGCCATACCCTGTAATCCGGCAGGGGTAGCTGCCCATCCAAGTCCCAGAAAGTTAGCAATAAAATTTGTAGTTATGTACTCATTTGCTTTATGCCCTTTTGGAATTCTCGGAAATAAGAAGTGTATAACTGGTCCCATCTTTTTTGATGCCATTTGAATAATCCCTGCTCTGGTTGCTATCTCCATCATTCCCACCCAGAACGACATGACTCCTATCATCGTAATACACAATGAAACCGCCTCCCTGGCAGAATCCAGAGCTGCATTTGTAATTTCAGGCATTTTCCCATTGAAAGCGCCAAAAATAATACCTACAATAATCATTCCTGCCCATAAGTAATTTAACATTCTTTTCTCCTGAAGCCTTTGTTTTATCTTATGAGCACAAAAAAACCAATATGCGTCCAATACACCCTTTTCTAAGTCTTTGAACCAAAAATAGTAGCATTTTTAACAGAACTATCTTATAATAAAAATACTTATGTTACAGTTTTGCCGTACACCCTGTAACGAAAATGTGCAAAGGAGAATATAAAATGGTCCCTCTTTACAAAGTTGAAACAAGACATACAAGACAGGTTCTAAAAGATTTTATCAAATTTACTTACAAGGTGAAGAATCCCAGAGCCTCCTTGAGACTTTACACCTTATCTGGATGTTTCTTTGTATTGGCCGCTGCATTAAAAGGTTTGACAACACAAATGATAATCTTTGCTGCCATAGGAATAGCCCTCTTTCTATTTACTCTGTTCAGACATGAAATTGCGATTTCCAAATTAGCAAAGAATGACCTTAATTATCAGAATCAATCTGATATTATATTCAATTTTGGCATGAATGGATTTGTAATTGAGAATAAAACTATTCCTTCTGAGGAGAAATTGAAATACTCACAAGTTACAGACTTTTACAGAGATACCCGTAACTACTATATAGGGGTAAATAACGAAGAATTACATATACTTCCTCATTTAGATTTTAAGCTTGGTAACCAAAACGAATTTGCTGCATTTATGAAAGCAAGAACAAACAAAGAGGTCACTGAATTAAAAATTTCTTTGAAAGAAAAGCTAAAGCGTGTAAGAGCAGAGATGAAATTTGCTGAGGAACAACATGACCAGCGTATTGCTGAAAAAAAGAAAAAGTTAAAATAAAAAGTCTGGCAAGCCAGACTCTTGCGCCTGGGCTGGTCGCATAGCGACATTTACCGCTTACGCCCCAGTGTGCATCACTTGGAGGGTTTTTGTGTAATAGGACGTAATTTCCTTATATAAAAAGGGCTGTGCAAGAAATGCACAGCCTTGTTTTTGTTTCATCAATATAAGTATTATGCCTTTGCAGCATCTTTGAAAAACATTCCTGATGTAAAGAGCATAACACAGATAACCAACCAAGTTAATACTGTAAGCGGTAATGTTTTAATAACTGCATATGCAACAAATACACCTAACACGCCGAAAATACTAAGTAAAATAGCAGCTTTTCTGTCATACTTTCCTTCTCTGACAAACTTAAAACCACCTGATGGCATTAAGAATGCGCAGGATCCCATCATAATCGGAAATGCGGCACTAATGTTCATTCCAAGAGCACCAACAAGAGCCATACATGGTGCATAAAGTCCAACACCAATCATCATCAGAGCACCAAGGAAGAAGTTTCCTACAATACCAATAACAAGTTTAACACCTGTCAGAGCTGTTGCCGTTCCTGTTACACCAAATGGTCCTACTGCTAATAATTTGCAAGCTAATATGAAAGCCAATACAATCATTGCAATACCAAGTGCTATACGAACAACCTTAATAGACCACTTAGAAACGATAGATGCTCCAATTACAGCTCCCAATACAGCCGCAGCAATCATACCAATCAAAGTTAACGGTGCAATCTCAATCAAACCAAAAAATAAAACAGCCTCTGTTACGACAGGAATTGCATGACCAACATTCAGTGTTCCAGGAATCAAATCATCCGGGCAAGACTTTGTAAGCTTAAATCCAGTCGTAGTAGTTGCAAAGTTACCAATCCCCAAAGTGTCAAATACATTAACAATAAAGCCGATTAAACCAAGAGTAATTGCTTTGTCCTTAGTAAAATCTTCCTTGTGTGCGATACAATCCTTAATTAAATATACCGCAAATACAGCAGTATATGCGATAAGAACTACCCTCAAAATTAATACAGCACTCATGAACATTCCTCCAATATTATATTTGATTTTCTGAAAAGATATTAATCCGAGAAATGCGGCGCCGTATTTCGTTATTTTCCTGACAATATCTTTCATTCGCTTTCAGTTTAACAATATAATCCGAAAATGTCAACGTATTTTTGGGTTATTTTTCTTTATTATTACCTATATTTTCTAATATTAAAGTTGTTATTTTGTAACTATGAACTAAGCGCGCTTATGGGTTAGACAATTTCCACATATACCTTTCTACAAGTGTAAATGGAGCCGGTCCTACCGACAATACTGCATCATGAAATTCTTTCTGTGAGAAGTTTTCTCCTTTTTTCTGTATCCAATCCTTCTTTAATTCTAGAAACTCTACATACCCGATATAATACTTCAGATAGTTTCCGGGCGATCCAATTATCAGGTCATATATCCGGTCTATTGTTTTTGTATCTTTGATTCCATAGGTTTTAAAAAATGCTATCGTATCAATCCTGCTCCAGCCTTCATAATGGATTCCCATATCCGCAAGTGCATACAGCCCCAGTATAATAGAACTATTTCTCTGTAGCAAAGTGGCCTGTTCCTTACTCAGGGAAGAAAGATAATAGCTGCACATTTCTGCATAAGTTGCCCATCCTTCCACATAACCGCCAAAATGAAAAATACTTCTCAGAGGGTCTGGATTTTTCTCTGCATAATATATGGTCTGATACAAATGTCCCGGATACCCTTCATGAGCCAATGTTGTATAAAGCGTCAGGTTATTCGTCATCTGGGACTGATTTACATAGATTACATTTTCTGATGTATTATCAATGGCCGGTATCATATAGAATGCAGGGCTTAAATATTTTTCCATTACCTCCGGAACATACTTCACCTGGGTTACCGTTTCCGGAGGGGCAGGAAATGCACTTCCCGTCTTTTTTTCCAATTCATTGAGTATTGTAACCGGGTTGGCCTCCTCCATTGCAGCAGTTTCCTTTGCTTCACCTCCCACTATCTGAAGAACTTCCTCCATCGCTTCAAGATCTGAAATAATCTGTCTTCTTGTCAAATCTTCCAGTTCATGTACAGAGCGTTCAGAGCCTGTATATTCCGCTGCTATCTGCTCATAATATGCTTTTCCGGCCGGCAGATGGCACAGACCCTCTTCATTTTTTCCCGTACCTTTTAATTCCTGAATAGCAGAAATTAATTGATTATATGCGGGCAGTACATAACTTTGAAGCATCTGGGCATTTCTTTTTATATAGCGGCTTTGCTCCTCCATTGTAAGGTCCAGCTGCCCGATGCGTTCCACAAATGTAGATATCAGATAGTTGCTTTCTCCCATCTCCATAAATGCCGTACACTGTGCAATAACTGTATCTGCCGCAAAATCTGCCATGAACAAACCGGCAGCAGACTTTTCTTTTTCGAATTTAATCAATGAATCAAAATATTGAGGGGTTGATTTCATTAGTTCTAAATATGTATTCACATCTTCCGTACTATAGAACTGGTATTCTGAGAGGAGAACAGGCAACTGAGTATGTATTCCGCTGACCAGTCCGAGAGGTTCTTCATATAGTAAATACTCTGTATTTTTTTCTGTTGTCTGTAGATAATATTCTAGTACATCATAAGTCAGTTGATTTTCCACGGATAACATATCATAAGAAAACCTTCCAAGAGCAGCCTGAAGATTTTCTACAGCAGCAGAGGCTGCTTTCGAATCTGAAGAAAAATCTCCAAATGATATAGGACTTTCCTCAATTCCATATTTCTCCGGGTTTTTTAATGAGTAATGCAGGCTGATGGTATTTGATGATACCTCCTGGCAGAACACTTCTCTTGTAAATGATTCAAATGCTTTATTTTGGTTGGTATTTGTGTTAAGACTGCATCCTGCCAATACAAGGGTGCCAGCTATACTGATAGTAAGAGAAACGGACAGAAGCCGTTTTTTTATACTTTGGGAAAATAGAAATGACATAAGAACTCCCTGAAGTCTTTGTTCCATCTTATGAAAAAATGAAGTCTGATATGCTTTAGGTATCCATTTCCTATATGTATCTGTTCAGAACCATGAACAGTTACTACTATATTTTTATTCATGGTTTCAAAGGGATAAGCATATAAATAAATCAATATTATAATCTGCTACTGAGGTATTTTATGCAGTTTTTCCTGTATATTACGGACTTTATCGTTCCATTCATTATCCTGGCTATCGTTGCCTATGGCATCCTAATGGGAACCAATGTATACGATAACTTTATCAAAGGGGCCAAAAGTGGATTTTTCACAGTAATTAAAATCATGCCTACATTAATAGGACTCATGGTAGCAGTTGGAATTTTGCGTGCTTCCGGCTTCCTGGACTTCCTGTCATCCCTGATTGGACATTTTACCGCCTATATTGGGTTTCCAGGAGAACTTGTACCACTTACTATCGTAAAAATGTTTTCTTCCTCTGCAGCTACAGGCCTTCTTCTGGACATTTTCAAAGAACACGGTACAGACTCCCGGCTTGGACTGATTTCTTCTATATCAATGGCATGCACGGAGACCATCTTTTACACAATGAGCGTGTACCTTATGACTGCAAAGATAAAAAAATCAAGATATATACTAACCGGTGCTTTGATGGCAACCTTTGTCGGGCTGGCAGCAAGTGTCATCCTTGCAAATATGATGCTGTAAAACCAAACAGGTAACTAAAGTCAAAATGATTGTTTTGCCATAGGGGATGTGCTAAAATTACATTATATGAAACAGCGGAGGTATCACTATGGCAAGTGTGACATTTAAAAATTTAAATAAAACTTATCCAAATGGATTTGTCTCTGTAAAAGACGTATCGCTCCATATAGAAGATGGAGAATTTGTCACATTCTACGGTCCCAGCGGCTGCGGAAAGTCCACAATTCTCCGTATGATTGGCGGTTTGGAGGACATCACCTCCGGCGAAATTTATCTGGGTTCAGATTTACTCAACGATATTCTGCCCAGAGACCGCCGCCTGGCAATGGCATTTCAAAATTATGTACTGTATGCCTATCTGAATGTTTATGATAACATGTCACTGGGACTAAGGCTGCGCAACCTTCCCCGGGGAGTTATTGAGACCCGCGTCAGAACTGCAGCTGATTTTCTGGGTATAGACCGTGTACTTGATAAAAAGATAAAATCCATCTCTGAGACGGACAAGCAGAAAGTAGCTCTTGGACGGGCGATTGTATGCCATCCCAAAGTACTTCTCGTAGATGAAGATTTTGCAAGACAGAGTGAGGCGCGAAGGCAGGAAATGATTCATGATATTCAGAAAATAAACAAAGACAGGAACATTACGGTATTATATGTAACGAATGATTACGAAGAATCAGTGACGCTGGGGAATAGAGTTGTATTTATGAAAGATGGAGAGATAACAGAAATCCGGAGAAACGACAACGGAGAGAGCAAAGGGGTCTGACCCCTTTGCTCTTCGTTTTCAGAATATTCTTAAAATTCTTATTATATCTTTTGCAGATAGTTATAGATTTCCCGCTTGGGGACTCCGCGGTCCTTGGCAACTTTCTTCATGGCTTCTTTCTTATCTATCCCTTGTGAGACATAAAAGTTCATATGCTCCTCAATACTCATTTCTTCCCACTGCCTCTGTTCTTCACGGACAGCTTCTTCACGGTTTCTGCCCTCAACAATAAGAACGCATTCTCCCTTGGGTTCATTTTGCTCATAATAATAAATGGCTGCCTCCAGGGTTGTTGCAAATGCAGTCTCATACCGCTTTGTCAACTCCCGGCAGACTGTAACCCGCCTGTTTCCCAGGCGTTCTATCAGCAGCCTTAAAGTCTTTAGCAGACGGTGCGGAGCCTCATAGAGAATGATTGTCCGAAACTCTCTCTCCAGCTCCTCCAGCACCCACTCCCGCTCTTTTTTATCTGTTGGAAGAAATGCTTCAAAGGCAAAACGCCTGGTAGATAGCCCGGACAACGTAAGAGCTGTAATACATGCTGCTGCCCCGGGAAGTGACGTCACCTTAATCCCCTCTTCATAGCACATTTTCACCAGTTCTTCCCCCGGATCCGAAATCCCCGGAGTTCCCGCATCCGTAATCAGCGCAATATTCTGGCCCTCCAAAAGCTTATCCACAAGCTTCTTGCCCTTTTCAAACCTATTATATTCATGGTAACTGGTCATAGGAGTCCGGATATCAAAATGATTCAGCAGCTTTATACTGTTGCGGGTATCCTCCGCCGCAATCAAATCAACTTCTTTTAAAGTTCTAATGACACGTAATGTCATATCTTCCAAATTCCCTATGGGGGTTGCACATAAGAATAATGTTCCTGGCATAAGCCCTCCTTTTAGTCCGTATACATGATTACCGGCGGCTCTATTTTTACTCTTGATTTTCCGCCCTTTATCCCCTCTATCAATACCATTGTAGGTTCCTTATCTACATAAGGATGAATAAACTGCAGGCGCTTAGGCTCTATTTTATAGCTGTTCATTTTCACCAAAATTTCTGCAAGCCGGAAGGGCTTATGTATCATATAAAACCTTCCTTTACTTTCCTGCAGCAGCTTCCCGCTTTCCCGTAATATATCATCCAGCGTACATAACACCTCATGCCGGGCAATCGCCTTTGCATCCTGAGAATTCTGTAATCCATGCTGCTCCAGCATATAAGGCGGGTTCGTTATAATCACATCAAAAAAGGCCGGCTTAAAAATTTCTGCCGCCTCTTTGATATCTCCTGTCACTATGTCAATCTTATCTTGAAGCCGGTTATGCTCCACACTTCTTAACGCCATATCTGCGCTTTCTTCTTGTATTTCCAGACCTGTGAAATGCTTTCCCTGGGTTTTTGCAGCGAGCAGAATAGGCAAAATTCCGGTCCCGGTTCCCAAATCCAGGACAGTCTCTTCTTTTTTTATCTTTGCAAAATCAGAAAGCATTACTGCATCTATGCCAAAACAGAATCGTCCCGGATCCTGGATAATCTCATATCCTTTTAACTGCAAATCATCCAGCCGCTCTCCCGGCTTTAATTTAGTTGTCATCTAATTTCGATGCTCCTTCTCCTTTTTCCAGCTCCGCCAGTTTTTTCATTTCCTCTTTGGAAATCTTGGTCTTTTTGCGTCTTGGACGGAATTTCAAGTCATCTGCCTTATATTCCCGGATTTCCTTTTCATCATTTTCCAGAACTACAATAACCTTTACCAATTTCCTCAATACACTTAATGAATGTACAGTTCCCATAAGCCCTTCAGACGTTGTTACCGTATCTCCCACTGATGGCAGATGGCTGTTCAATTCCTCATATGTCTCTTCTTCATTCGTCAGACAGCACATCAGGCGGCCGCACACCCCTGATATCTTGGTAGGATTCAGGGACAGATTCTGTTCCTTTGCCATCTTAATAGATACTGCTGCAAACTCTGAAAGATAAGTATTACAACACAGAGTTCTCCCGCATATTCCGATTCCTCCGCGTATCTTCGTCTCATCCCGCACACCAATCTGGCGAAGTTCAATTCTGGTGCGGAAAACTGCTGCCAAATCTTTTACCAGCTCCCTGAAATCTATCCTTCCGTCTGCAGTAAAGTAAAACAGAACCTTGTTATTGTCAAATGTATATTCCGCATCAATCAATTTCATATCCAGGCCGTGTTTGCGTATCTTCTCAAGGCATATCTTAAATGCCTCTTTTTCCTTCTCCCGGTTCTTTTCTTCCACCCGGCTATCCTGTTCCGTTGCAATTCTGATTACCGGCTTCAGAGGCTGTACAACCTCTTCTTCTTTCACTTCCTTGGGGCCGCTTACAACACGTCCAAATTCAACGCCTCTTGCGGTTTCTACAATTACACTATCACCTTGTTTGATGTTAAACTTCCCAGGTGCGAAAAAATAAATCTTTCCCGCCGTACGGAACCTCACACCTATTACCCTTGTCATTCTATTAGTTCTCCTTTATTGTCAATAAAAGTAATTCCATTGTCAGTTCAAAGTTTACATTCGCTTTGAGACGGGACTTCGCCTTTTCAAGCGCATCCAAAATAATCTCAATCCCCTCATAGGAACTCTTGCTTGCACGTGTCTTGATATATTTTAACTGATCTGAAAAAACAACCCTGTCCACATTCATAGTAGCCTTATAAATCAAAACATCCCGGTACCAGATTGCTAACACATCCAGATAATCAGTAATTTCCAGCTTATAAGATGCACACCTCTTTACAGCCTCTGCCAGGTCACTCAGCTCCATCTCATTAATATTTCTTAATAAGTGAACAGCCTCTTCTTTAATCTCATTGAAATGCTCAGAAGACGCCAGCATGATTGCTCTTCCCACATTTCCCTGGGCAAATGCTACACAAATATCTGCTTTATAATCCGGTATCTGCATCTGCTCCATCAGATACTTCTTCACAAGCTGATCTCTGGTATTGCGGAGCTTCAGCATCACACATCTGGAACGGATGGTAGGAAGAAGTGTTTCCGCATTCTCTGTCAGAAGCATAATGACTGCATATTCCGGCGGCTCCTCAATCGTCTTTAGTATGGCGTTCTGTGCCTGCACCGTCATCATATCTGCATCAGCAATAATATAAATCTTATATTTGCTGCTGTATGGCTTAATACCGATATCCCCATTTACCTGCTCCCTGATATCGTCAATACTTATTGTACTAGGCTTTTCATGGGTTACCTTTATAATATCGGGCTGGTTAGAATTTATAGCCTGCTTGCAGGATTTGCACTTCCCGCAGGCGTCCCCGTCCTCTTCTCTCTCGTGACATTGCAGACTCATTGCAAATAAATTGGCAAGCAGCTTCTTACCGGATCCTTTTTCCCCATTCAGTATATATGCATGTGAAACCTTATCCATCTTCACTGCATTTTCTATATATTGTATTATATCCTTGTGTCCGACTACATCTTTAAAACCGCTCATAACATCACCTGCTGCCTCTCCACTTTCCTCTGTAAGTTGCTTTTTGTCTATTGTACTACAGCTATCTTACAAAGTTGTAAACTACTCATTAAGTATATCATAAATTTTTATGAAGATACAGACTATAAATTTCGGATTTTTGCTCATATTTTTTACTAAATATGGACATTCTATACCGAGGTGATTTTATGGCATCTTATATAGCTCCCGAACTTCGGGATAAATTTGAATCTTTACCGATCAATTTGAAAAATTGTATTCTTGAGAGAAATGTTCAGTTAAAGAGCATCCATGACTTAATTCATGTACTTGAGGATATAGTTGCAGAAGGAGAAGCAGAGTAATCTGCTTCTCCTTCTGCATTTAGCACATTTATAATTTTTAACTTACTTCAACTTTTCTTTTAAATAAGTATGAATCTCTTCCAGACAGTCTTCCATTTTATGATTCCTAAAACTCCTTCCGATTCCTGCCTTTTTCAGGTTTTCTTCTGAAAAATCAGCCTCATCTGCAAGAAAACGTCTGCACATTTCTGAATACCTGGGCTCACTCTGCCCACGTTCCCTCTGCAATGCCCTCTCAAGGCGCAATCCATTCTCCACTTCAATATAAACAGGAATCAGCTTGTCTTTTCCAAAATAACGGCACATGGCCTCATAAGACTCCAGTGTCCCGATTACAAGATAACTATGTCTGTCCAAGTCAATTTGTCCGTCATCGGCCGTAAAATACTTCCATATGCCATGTTTTGTATCATACTCCCTTACTTCGATAACATGGCCCTCTTTTTCCATTGCCTTCAGCTTTTCTTCATCTACAAAATAATATTCAACCCCATCCGTCTCTTCGGCGCGGACCGGCCTTGTGGTATATGGAATAATTATTCTCAGCTCCGGCATTTTTTCTTTAAGTTTTTTAAATATTGTGTCTTTCCCGGAGGAACTTTTCCCCATAATATAACAAATCCTACCCATTTACTAAAACCTCAATTCTTCCTTCTTTTTCCGGCCCTTCTACAGAAAATCCCATAGATTTATATTTTCGCATTAACCCGGCGGCCTCCTGGGAAATCTCCTCTCCCGGCACAATCAAAGGAATTCCCGGGGGGTATACGTAAGCATATTCTGCAGAAACTTGTCCCACCGCCTCTTGCCAGGATACACTCACAGTTTTATTGTTTAAATCATTATTTAATAAGCTATCCACCTCTGCACTGGTATATTTTTGTTTTAACCTTGGGAGTGAAAAGTTTATCTGAGATTCTTTCCCATTTTCAATTCCCCGCTGAAGGCTCGCTGCATCTCCCGGACCCAGTTGAGAATCTATTTCCAGCAGCGCATTTGTCAGGCGTTCTATGCCCTCCCTGGTATCCCCGATTGAGGTCATGGCAAGCACGTAGGAGCCTGCCGTCATCTCCATCTGAAGATGATATTGATTCAGCAATTTCTCATAAAGCTGGCGGCTGTTTATATTTGCATCCTTTACAGAAATAACAAGCTTAGATTTATCATATACTTCCGTTTCCAGCAGGTTTAAATGCCTGAACCCTTTTAACTGCCTCCTTGCTTCCTCTAACATGGCCGCATAACTTCCAAAAAGCTCCTGCCCCCGTTTTGAAAGCAATTCGATACAGGCATCCATACCTGCCATGAGAACATAAGAAGGGCTGCTCGTCTGCAGCATGTGAAGATACCGCCTTATTTTATTTCTATTCACTAAGTTGCCGTTCATATGTATCAAAGCCGTCTGTGTCAATGAGGGAAGTGTTTTATGAAGACTGTGTATTACTACATCCGCTCCATATGCATTCGAATTTTCCGGAAAATATGGATGAAAACCAAAATGAGCTCCATGTGCCTCATCTACAATCAAAGGAATATTCTTCTGATGCAGCGCATTCACAATTGCTTCCACATCGGACACAACTCCATCATATGTAGGTGATGTAATCACAACAGCTTTAATGTCCAAATGCTCCTGCAAAAGTGCTTCTATATCAGACACCTCCACAGGTCCGTTCAGTTCTATTTCATCATAAAACCTGGGGTAAATATAGACCGGCTTCAGTCCATTCATATATATAGCATGATACACAGACTTATGGCAATTTCTGGAAACCAAAATTTTATCACCGCGGGATGTACACCCCATAACTGCACTTAAAATACCAGAAGTGCTTCCATTTATTAAATAGCAGGTTTCCTGCCCACCATATAATACGGATGCCCTGTTTTCAGCCTCTTTAAGAATTCCCCCAGCATGATGAAGATCATCAAATTCCTCAATTTCCGTAATATCTATGGTATAAGGAAGATCAAATCCTGTCAAGGTCTGATTCCTTTTATGCCCGGGCATATGAAAACCATAATAATCTGTATTATTATACTCCTTTAACATTTCATATAAATTCATAATTTTCCTCCCAATAAGCCAGTCCACACATCATTTAGTCCGGGGGATATGAATTCGGATTAAGAAAGTTTTATTCTCGCTATCCGTTTCATATATTACAAACCCTCCCAGGTTCTCTGCAATTTCCTTTACAATCAGCAGACCCAGCCCGTGGTTTTGCTTTTCCATTTTCGTAGTAAGAAGTTCTCCGTTTTTCATATGTATATTACCATCATAGCAGTTGACCACCTGGAGAGTAGCCCACTGCTGCCGGTTAGTACTGATAATCTCAATAAATCTGTCTGACACGGGAACGTTTTGGCATGCTTCAACAGCATTATTTGTAAAATTCGAAAAAATACGGATCATATCCAGCATCGTCATCTTTGTATCCCGGGGGACAGCAATGTTTGAAGACAAACGAATCCCCTGTTCCTCGCAAATATTTGCAAGGTCCTGCATCATACCATCCAGAACCACACTGTCAGAATATCTTTTGTGAATCTGTACCTTTTTCTGCATTTCATTAAACATGTCATCAATCAGCTCAAGCGCCTTTTCGTTATCACTCTCCCTGATTAATAACTTCAAAGATGCCATCATAGATTGATAATCGTGCTTGAACGCACGAAAGCTCTCCGTATATTTCTGATATGACTTATAGTGCCGCATCTGCCGTTCATATTGCTCTTCCAGCATTTGCGCCCTCCATTGGTATTCTATGAGCTCGGTGCCCTGGATTGACTGGTAAATCGCATAGATAAGCATACCAAGAGAAAGCAAACAATTCCCCAGGCCCATGATTACAAACCATATTCCCCACGAAGACAGCCCATTCTCAGAAAACCACACATCATATGAAAATATATACAATCCCGAATTCATGACTGTTAAATTCAGGACAGCTGCAATTTCATAAATTACAACAAACTTAAGCTGATTGTAGTTGTACAAAAAAAGCTTAAGCTTATTATCCGGCAGAATTGTTTTGCGTAAAAACAAACAAAACAAAAGTACAAAAGGAAGGATTAAGACTGTATTTGTTAAATAAGAATTTACGTTGGAAAAATCACGTTTATGCAAAATAAAAACACTAATTACTGTAAATATCCCACGAAAACAATAAGCGATAAGCACACTGCAAGCCCCCCCGTAAAATGCCTGCAGCCAGTCCATTCTGGTAGAAAAACGAATACAAAAAACCATAGTGCTCATAATAATTATCATTTTTAACCAGCGTATCGTCAAATCATTCATAAATAAGTATGATACAGTAATAATTACCAAGAGCAGTAAGAACGGAAGCACACTTCTTTTCTGTATAGGAAAAAGCCTTTTGTAATAAAATAGGAAGGAGAAAAAATACAGGATGACCACTGAGATGACAAGATATATCATGACATCTCTCCTTTCTTATCTACATTCCTGGTATAATAGACATGAAAACGGGAAATATACTCCGAAAATGCTTTTTTAAGGGACTGTGCATGAGTGACCCCAATAGGAATGGACTGCCCGGTTTTTAATAATATATTCTGCTGCCGGAAAGTTACAATATAGGGCAGATGTACCAGATATGAACGGTGCACCCGTACAAAGTCTTTTCCTAAAAGCTTATCTCCCAGTTGTGTCATGCTGCTATAAAACTTTGCCGACTTACCATTATCATAATAAACCGTTACAATTCTCTGCCAAATTTCAAAATGAGAAATCTGATGAATCGGAATTACACTTGTTTTTCCATCAAACTCAAAAGTAAAAAGTTCCTCTTCTTTTTTCGATGCCAGTTCTACCACCTTAAGGAAAACTTCTTCAAACCTTTCAGTACTTGTATTCTCTTTTAACAAATACTGAACAGCATTCACATCAAATGCCTCATATACATAATCCTCATAACTGGTTAAAAAGACGATCTGGGCCTTACAGCCACATTCCCGCAGCCTTCGGGCAGTTTCCATCCCGTCTATCTTTCCCATCATGATATCTAAGTAAATAATATCTGTTTCCTTTAGTACATCAGAATAATGAAAAAGTAAAATTTCTCCGTTATCAAAACAGGAAATCTCCATATTTATTTGATGCTTTTTGGAAATTTGAGAGATTAACTCTGCATATTGCTTGATTGCTCTTGAATTGTCATCACATAAGGCTATTTTCAGCATATTCCGTCTCGCCCTTTCTCTTCATCATCTGAAATTTATGGTTCTATCATAATGTCAAGAAGTAGAAAGGTCAAGCCCGAACAAAATATTGAAAGATTCAAACTTAGTCTTTCAATATTTACTTTTTGTGTTTCCATTGTATATTAATTACGTACAAAGGCCAATTCACAACGTATACTGCCATAAATAATTCCCAGTATTTTACTCTGTTTATTGTAGGTAAATATATGATTACATCAGAGAAAAATGTAGGAGGTAAGGATGATGCATTTTAAATCCATCCGTATAAAATTCATTGCAAATATTATTCTTGTTGCATTAACCAGCGTTCTTTTAATTCAAACTGCTAACCTGCTTCTGCTTCAACGTTCATTCTCTAAGCTGGTCCCATCCACAATGGAAACCAGCCTGCTGAATGCACATGAGCAGATTCAAATCAAGTTAAAAGAAAATTTTTCGGCACTGGAAGCAATTTCTAATATGCCTATGATTAAAGATACATCATTATCCCTCGAAGAACGTGCTGCAGGCCTGTCTTCTTTTGTGGAGGCAAATGAAGATAAAGGTTATCAGGCCTGCGCTATTACCGATACCACAGGGAGGGCAGTTCTATCTTCCGGTGTAGAGCTGGATGTTTCAGCCGACTCCTATTACCAGGAAGCGGCACAGGGAAAAAAGATAGTCTCAGACCCTTTTATTTCAAGAGCTACCGGTAATTTACTGATTGTTTATGCTGTGCCTTATTATGATAACGGGGGCAACTTTGCGGGTGTCATTACTCTTGATACAGATGCTCTTTATTTAAGCCACAATTTTTCAGTACAGAGTCTGGGTGAAAATATTGAAGTATTTGCCATTACAAATGACGGGACGACTGTCGTTTCCACCGACCTGGATATGGTACAAAGCCAGCTAAATGATTTTAACGAAGTAAAAAATGACTCCTCTCTTAAGGGCCTGGTAGAGTCTGAAAAAAAGATGATCCAGGGACTGTCAGGTAAAGGTGAACATGTATATCATAAAATACGGGAACTGATTCATTACATGCCCGTTGAAGGTACTTCCTGGTCTATCGCTGTTACGCAGCCTAAAAATGAAGCATACCAAACGGTGAATGCAATTAAAATAAATGGCCTTATCGTTCTTGGTATTGTAACTGTACTTAGCATTATAGCCGGCACACTCTTGTCCAAGTCAATTTCCCGCCCCATTGTGCAGCTTGCAGATGCGGCAAATAGCCTTGCCCAGGGAGATGTGGATGTTAACATTCTCATAAAGTCACAGGATGAAACTGGAATTCTGGCGGAAGCCTTTCATAAGATGATTCAAAATGTCCGGGAACAAGCCGGGGCCATCAATTGTATTGCCCAGGGAGATTATACCGTCTCTCTTCCTATCCGGGGCAGCAAGGACATTGTAAACCGAGAAATCAACCAACTGGTTAAAAACTATAACCAGTTGATGGGAGAGTTGCGTACAGTAGCGGAACAAGTATCCTTCGGTGCTTCCCAGGTGGCCGGAGGTGCTCAGCTTCTAGCTTCAGGAAGCTCTCAGCAATCAGCTTCTATGGAAAATTTGTCTATAACCATAAATGAAATCAATGCACATGCAGACTCCAATACAAAGCTGGCCACTGATGCTATGAATGATGTAAATAATGCAGGCAGGCTGGTAAAAGAAAGTATGATATCCATGCAGAGCACTGCTAAAGCTATGACCGATATTGAAGCAAGCAGTAAACAGATTGCCAAAGTAATCATGGTAATTGATGATATTGCATTTCAAACGAACCTTCTTGCACTGAATGCGGCGGTAGAAGCCGCCCGTGCAGGACAACAAGGCAAAGGCTTCGCCGTTGTCGCAGACGAAGTACGCAGTCTGGCAGAAAAAAGTGCCGAAGCAGCACGGGAAACAGCCCAGTTAATTGAAAATAGTATCCAAGGGGTATCCTGTGGAGTTGAAGTAGCCAGAAGGGCAGTGAAAGAGATTGAAACAGCCGGAGCCATCACCGAAGGAGATGGGGTAATCATGCAGAAAATCTGCACAGCCTCCGAACAGCAGCATCTTGAGATTGCCGAAATTACTCAAAGTATTGTGGAAATTACAGAGGTGGTTCAAACAAACAGTGCTACAGCACAGGAAAGCGCCGCCTCCGCGGAGGAGTTAAGTGCACAAAGCGCCAGGCTGAATGACATTGTGGACCGGTTTAAGCTGCAAGCCTGGAAGGAAGATGCGGAAAAAGTATCTCCCCCGGAAAAATATTAAAGTTTTCAATTATAACAGACTATACAGCCCGGCTCATTGGTTATGCGGCACGGCAAAGATGCTACTTGTTCTTTTTGTAAGAAACAGGGACCATCCTGCCCCCCAATTTGCCGACCTGATAAAAAAATGCTCCAACAGGCTTTTTGTAAAAAGGTACAGGGATGGCAGAATCATAATACTTTTTTGCCCGCACCGGATCCATCCAGTATATACCATCATAAGTGGGATACTCTGTACCCGGCCCATTAGATAAGCACATGCCGCGAAACAGGTTATAAGGAATCATCAGCAGGGCAGAGGGAGGATGCATTTTCCCAGATTCAACATCCATGAGAAACTCCCGGAAAACCTTACTGCTCTGCCGTTTTGCTTTATCATCTATGGAATAGTCATTCCAGCTATGCGTGATGACCGGAAGCAAATACACACGATTAAAACCAATGCCCTTTAAATCTGCCGCAAGACTTTTGGCAGCTGCTTTTGCACCAACACCTCCAGTTGTTGTTATAACCAGGGCCTTCTTGGTAAAAAAGTGCGGCCTATGTAACATATAGCACAAATGGTCAAATAGATTTTTTACTAGTGCCGTAGGTGCTCTATTAAAGGTTGGGCTTGAGAAAATAATACCGTCTGCCCAATTCATTCCTGCGATAATTTCATCCATAACAGAGCGGTGGGGACAATGTTCATTTCCCTTTCTAAAACAGGCACTGCAGCCAACACAAAAGGGCAGATTTGCTTTTGCAAGATGGATCTCCTGAAACTCAGAAGCTGGAGAAGCACTCATAATCTGCTGGCGGACCAGTTCCACCAATCTCCATGTATTTCCTTTACGTGGACTTCCATTGATAATCAGATATTTCATTAAATCCCCCTTCTTCTATTGTCACTTTAAGTTTCAGAAAACAAACTATATTTCTATCAGATTAACCTTCTTTTGAAAAGGATTATACTATGCCCATCTTATACAGTCAATATAGAGCTTATTTAATTTTTTAGTGCATAGAATATTGCTGATGACAACAAAAAAATGAGCGGATTATCCGCTCACAAATTCTTCAAATCTTTAGCCCTTTCCGGTTGAGCTGCTCTGGGTTAAATCATCAGTAAACTTACAACACATTCCAGCAATGCTGCTGCAAGTATAAGATTAATAACTCGGAAATGCCTGATATATATCCTGTTAAAGCTGTAATACCAAACAAATAAATTTTTACATTAACAAATTGCAGAATAAACCCAGTACAAAAAGATGGCTTTTGATTATTTTCACCCGAATCCGGCTCACTTCTTGCAATATGGATTGCCAGCCATAAGATGTAAATGGCCCCAACATATTTCATAATTTCCATAATGGGATTTAAATATCTATCCATTCCATATATCAATATGGCACATAAAATCTGTACGGCATAATATCCCGCGAAAATACCCCATAATAAATTTTTGCCTTTTTTCCATCCTACACGTACACTTGTATTTAGCGCAAGTAAGTTGCCGGGTCCGGGAGTGAAAGCATTTATAATAGCATAAATGATAAAACTTGAGAGTGCCTGTATTCCCATCATGCCAATACTAAGCAACCGTATAGATTCTTACATCAGGATCTGCACTCCATAAAGGACTTAAACCAACAGCAACGTCATTCTTAAACATGTCACTGTCAAGATAAGCTTTTACATTCATATTCCATACCTCCATTTAATCTGTCTGTTATTCATTTACTTTAACCGTATTCAAACTATAACAAAGAGACTTGTCAGAGTAAAGATATTAAGAAATTTATAAGTTACTAATAAATTTCATAGCTTAAGACTGAAGCTGTTCACAAGTTCTGCATGGAGGCAGCTTTTTATCTAAATTATCCAATGTATGAGTTCTGGACCACTGACAAATGCTTTGAAGAATTGGAAGTACCGACGTTCCCTTTTGTGTAAGTGAGTCCTCCACCTTAGGAGGAATTTCATTATATTGTGTACGGCTGATAAGTTCACCTGCTATTAATTCCTTCAGCATTGCAGAAAGGACTGCATCCGTAATATTCCCCAGTTCTTTTCGAATTTCGTTGTACCTCATTACCTCTGCAGATGATAAGACACAAATAATTCTTGACTTCCATTTACCTCCGAATATATCAAGCCCGTATTCAATAGGGCACATGATTTCTTTTTCAACTTTTGGTTCATACTTCATCTTTGCTCTCCTTATTTTAATCCAAAAACTTCGTTTTACTGCCGCAGCAGGTTAAATCCAATCTGTGCATAGCTCTTGTGCAGGCAATATATAAAAGATTTCTGTCTAATTGGGTTTTATAAAGTTCCTCCGAAACTTCCGGAACAATTACCTGGTCAAACTCAAGTCCCTTAGCCATATGAACAGAGGTAATAACAATACCATCCCGAAACTCCTTACTTTCGAAATCCAATAAAACCATATTATCATAAATAGCATGAAGTTGTTCAAATATTAATCTTGCCTGTTTCTGTGATTTACATATAATGCCCAACGAAATATATTCAGATTGCTTGAATTCCTCTATCAAATGCTGTATTTTATCAATTTGCTCCTTAGACGTCTGATGTATTGTTATTGTTGGAACGTCACCATGCCGTTCAATAGGAATTAGTTTTGTGTTTTCTAAAATTCTTTGCGCAAATTCGGTAATTTCAATGGTTGAACGGTAACTTCTATTCAATTCCATACATTCACATCCAATAAAATATGGTTGAATTTTTTTCATAGTAGAGGAGCTGTAAGGGTTAACACTTTGATGGCTATCGCCCAAAATAGTCATTTTACAGGAAAAAAGCTTAGCTAAGACTGCATATTGTATGGGGGTATAATCTTGCATTTCATCAACCAGCAAATGCTGTATCCCTTTGTAATCTCTTTTTCCACCTTCAAAATACATTTTTGTATAAATAAAAGGGTAAACATCACAGAATTCAAATGTATTTTTTCTTGCAAAACAGAACATATCATCCTGATTTATATGGCGGTAAAAATCTTGATACAGTGAAAGTGCATCTGAAAACCGGAACATTTTTTTTATACTGTTTCTGATTTGTCCTGATGATGGAGCATCTAATTTTTTATTTGTACTTCTTTTATATTTTGCTATCAGATTATCTGCTATTTTCCGTAACCGCATCTTAATTGGCATCCCCTTAAACGTGCGGTAGCTGGAAAGTAATTCTTGACGGGATACAAAGAAGTCCCCAAAGTTTAAAGCTATTGGAGTGAAATAAGTTTCATCAGCATATTCTAAATAGGTCTGGAGCTGTTCTGTGAAAAGAGCAGCTGCCTTAAACTTTATTCTGGCAATCATTTCAGCATCCTCATTCTCCAATAACCTTTCCACCTGTTCAGAAAATGTTTGATATTGATACTTCTTTCCAATTATATCTGTTGCAATATCATCAAAATCCGTTTCTGATATATTCTCTTCTCCCAATTCCGGCAGGACATTTGAAATGTAGTTGCCGAATACTTTGTTAGGAGAAATAATCAAAACATTCTTTGACATTAACGTTTCTTTATAACGATACAGTAAGAACGCAACCCGGTGCAGCGCAATTGATGTTTTTCCCGAACCCGCAGCTCCTTGTATAATCAGTACTTTCGCATCCTCATTTCTGATAATAGCGTTTTGTTCTCTTTGAATTGTTGCTACAATGTTTTTCATCTTGTCATCGGAATTCTGACTCAATTCCTTTTGCAAAATTTCATCACCGATATTCAGAGAACTCTCAATCATATACTCCATTTGAGCCTGTCTAATTTTGTATTGACGCTTTAGCGTTAGTGACCCGCCAATTTTTCCGGCAGGAGCCACATAAAAAGCTGAACCGATTTCAAAATCATAAAAAATACTTGAAATAGGAGCACGCCAGTCGAAAATTATGTGCCGGGAAGTTACCGGATCAACAAAAGAATGTACACCAATATAAAATACACCGCCTTCTTCTTTTGTCTCGGCAAAGTCAATTCTTCCGAAATACGGGGACTGAATTAACTTCTGAAGCTGCTCCCGCACTTTAATAGCGCTTTCTCCAAACATAATATTATCAGAAACTTCAATTCTGTTTGCCGCTTTTTCAGCCACATCAAACTGAGCCAAATTTTCATACATATACCGTTTAATCTCTAATATATCTTTTGAATAATTATTTATTTTCCGGTTTGTTTCGTTCAGCGCAGTTTCTAACATCTCCTGAACTTCATCCAAATACTTTCTTTCATCTGTTTCCTTGGGATTGACCATAATCTCTTACCTCTCCTCTTCTTACTTGAATATACCCTAAGTATAGAAGAAAATCAAAAGAATAATAGACTTTTTATTTTCTCTGTGCTATCATGTAGATAAGGTACGCCCATTGAGAGACGCCTTTTTTTCGCACAATATCATGATTTCTATGACATTTTATAGAATATTACGCATATCCGTTCCTTTTACAGTTATTTTCAATTTGAATCTCAAATTACTGCAGACTATTCTATTCGGATAATTAAATCCAGAAACAAAAGAGCTGAACGCTGCTGTAATATCCAGCAGCGTTCGGCAAATAGCGGCATCTTATTCAATCATTAATCTCACTGTATATTTAAAATTTGTCAATCACTTAATTGAACAATAGTCAAAGAGCGATTCACATAACCTAGAGCTGGAAAATCTGTACTAATACTTACTCCTACCTCATCTCCTGCTGTCAGGGCGGCTTGAGCGACAAAGGTTGAACTGCTTCTGTTAGATATCTTGAAAAAAGTAGTGGTATCGCCAAAAACCGGTCCGCCATTTACAGTAATAATAGCATTTAGATATGGTTGATCCGGATCTGGATCAGTAGTAGCTTCAGCATTAATCGATATCGTTATTTGATAGATTCCACTTTCTCCCACCACTAATTCATTGCCTGATCCACTAACTGTGACTGTACCCGATAAAGGTCCAACAATACTAAATGTGACGGGTGTGAATGTTGCTCCAGGTGTTTCGTTGTTAGCTCCTCTTAATGATCCATAAGCCAAAACGACTTCTCCCGTGGCGCCAGTCGGACCTGTTGGCCCTGTTGCTCCGGTGGGGACATTAATAATAGGAAACTGCAAAACTAGTAAATCTTTAAGCAAACAGTACTGCTCTCACTGGAGCACCGTCTGCCCCCGGCACATTAATCGGCAGCGCACTAAGGAAGTATTCACCCTCTTCGATATTCTTCAGAAGGAGACCTTCCAAAATCACAATCTCTGAAGATAGCAGAATTTTATGGGTTTCATGACCAGGCTGGTTCCGCTCTATGCCGAGACTGTCAATCCCTACTCCGCACACCTTTTTACCGGCAAGATATTCTGCACCCGATTTGTCGAGATAAATAAAATCTTTACCCGGATTTTCTACCAATGAGTTTTTTGTCTTCAATAGAATGAAGTCCCCTTCTGAAATCGTTTTTCCGGACAGGTGCTCCTCAGAAATCTTCTCCTCTGCATGCACAAAATCGAATACCTTGCATTTTGTGAATACCTTTTCTAAATTAATATTTTCTATTGTCTGACCGTTTTCCAGCATATGAAGCGGCATATCGATATGCGTACCCGTGTGTACATTCATCTCAATCTTCGTTTCATGCGCCGAACCGTTTGAAAAGTCGCTGACCACCGTAATGACCGGTCTTTTTGCCGGATCGTCCTTATAGACGTTCATATTCTCTGTAATTGGCATAGAAATATCAAGTATTTTCATATATTCCACCACTTTCTACAATCTCGTGCCAGAAGCTCGAAGGACTGAATCGGACCCATCGAGCCGGCATCATAATTGGGGAGCTTGATTTTTTTCCGTCTCCCGTATTCAATGATTCTGTCGGCTATCATCCATGATGCTTCCACCTCATCCCAGCTCGCAAACAGGGTTGATTCTCCTTTGATTACATCCAGAATAAGTTTTTCATAGGCTTCTGGCGTATTTCCCTGTGCATGGCTGGTATGGCTAGTATCCATATTTGCAGACATAATCTCCCTATCTGTATTAAAATCCCTTGTGTTAAATTGAAAAAACACGCCAACATTCGGTTGGATCTTGATGACAAGCAAGTTTGGCTCCTGTTCAGTATCATTGCTGAAATACAATATATCCGGCAGCGATTTAAATTGGATGACGATTTCAGCCGCGTGTACACCCATGCGCTTTCCGGTTCTAACATAGAAAGGAGTCCCGGCCCACCTGAAATTATTGATATGAAACTTCATCGCAATGAAGGTTTCCGTATTGGAATTGTCAGAAACCTCTTCCTGGTAACCGGGTACGGGGTGACCATCAATGACCCCCTTTCCGTACTGACCAAAGACAATGTTATTCTTCAACGATTTAGGTGAAAAGCTCTCAATTGAATTGAGCACCTTCAGTTTCTCCATCTTAATCGCATCAGGAGTTAAATTGATTGGTGCTTCCATTGCAATCAGGGAAACAATCTGGAGCAGATGGCTCTGAACCATGTCACGCATAGCCCCCGAATGTTCATAATAACCACCTCTGGTACCGACCCCGTGCTTTTCTGCAAGCGATATCTGAATATTATCAATAAACTTATTACTCCACAATGACTCAAAGACCAAGTTGCAGAACCTTAGCACCATGATGTTTTGAATCATTTCTTTTCCAAGATAATGGTCAATCCTGTAAATATCATCTTCCTGAAATACTTCCCGGAGCTTTCCGTTTAAAAGCCGGGCGGTTTTCAGGTCCTTTCCAAAGGGTTTCTCAATAACAAGCCGTTTCCATGAATTCTTCGTTCCGGCTGTCATTCCGCTTTTGCGTAGATACGTCACGATAGTTTCAAAAAATTCGGGTGACACCGCAAGATAAAATAACCTGTTCCCCCGTGTTTGATAGGTGTCGTCCAACTCTCGGAGAAATACACCAAGTTCTTCATAGCCGGCCTGTTCCGTAAAGTTTAATTTAAAATAGTAGATAAGACAGCTCAACTTTTCCCAGAGCGCTTCATCAATTTTATTTCTCGAATGCTTTTTTAATTGTTCAAAAATCTCTTTTCGGTATTGTTCATGATCCATATCTTTTCTTCCGACAGCAACGATTGCAAAGTGCTTAGGTAACCGCTGGTCGTAAATCAGATTATATAATGCGGGAATCAGCTTTCTGCTCGTCAGATCACCTGTCCCGCCGAAAATCACCATAAGCGCCGACATATAGCCTGTCACTTGATGCTCTATATTCATATTCAAAGTTATCACACTCCGTTCTTATATTTTGTTACCACTGGGTATGATATGTGCCCTCTTTATCTATCCTTTGATAGGTATGGGAACCGAAGTAGTCACGTTGCGCCTGCAATAAATTCATGGGCAGGGTCTGTGTCCTGAAACTGTCAAAATAGGCAATTGCACTTGAGAAACCTGGAACCGAAATACCAGTGATAATTGCAGTGGAGACAACATCCCTCCAAGCCTGCCCATATTGCTCGATCGCATCTTTAAAATAGCTGTTCATAAGCAGATTTGCAAGTTCCGGCTCATCCTGATATGCCTCAGCTATTTTGTTTAAAAATTGGGCCCTTATAATACATCCTCCACGGAATATCTTCGCGATACTGGAAAGATCTAGCGTCCATCCATAATGCCTGGACGCTTCCAGCATCAGACTGAATCCCTGCGCATACGCACAAATCTTGCTGGCATAAAGTGCCTTTCTCACCGACTCGACAAAGTCGGTCGATTTTTGCTCTGGTTTCACGCCATTACCATACAATTGGCTGGCTGCCACCCGGATATCCTTATCGGAAGAAAGATAACGTTCAAAAACCGCTCCAGTAATCGTAGGAATGGAAACACCTAAGTCGAGTGCAACCTGACTGGTCCATTTACCTGTTCCCTTCTGACCCGCGACATCCAAAATCATATCCACGAGGTAATTATTCGAATCTATATCCTTTTTGGCGAAGATATCAGATGTGATGCCAATCAGGTAACTATTTAGCTCCCCCTGATTCCATTCTTTGAATACTTCGTGCAGATCGGGTGCACTCATATTCAGTACACTTTTCAGAATCAGGTATGCTTCACAAATGAGCTGCATATCTGCATATTCGATTCCATTATGAACCATTTTTATAAAATGTCCAGCTCCATCCCTGCCAATATAATGACAGCAAAGCTCTCCGTCTACCTTTGCAGAAATATCCGTTAGAATCGGCTTGATTAATTCATATACCTTTTCATCGCCGCCTGGCATAATCGCCGGTCCCGTGCGTGCCCCCTCCTCTCCGCCGGAAATACCGACACCAAAATAATAAAATCCGTCAGCTTCAAGCTCCTTGCTTCTACCAATAGTTTGGGCAAAATAAGAATTACCGCCATCAATGATTATATCTCCCTGCACCAGATGTGGTTTCAGTTGTCTGATGGTATCATCAACCGCATTTCCTGCCTTCACCATCAAAATGATTTTTCTAGGCAGCTCCAGCGATTGTACAAATTCTTCGATGGTAAAATACCCCTTTAAATTTTTAGTACCGCACTCCGCAAGAAGTTCTTCCGTTTTCTCTCCGCTTCGATTAAAAACCGACACGGTGTAACCATGATCTGCTATATTTAAGGCGAGATTTTTTCCCATAACAGCCAACCCGATAATTCCAATGTTCTGTTTACTCATAATATTTCCCTCCAATTTCTTAAATTTTTACAAAAAATATCTATTTATCTGTTAACTTCAATTTTTAGAGATAAATAGATTATAGCAGTTCACAGGTCTATATTCAATCAAAACAAAATTTGAAAGGAGTTTTATTACGCAAAAAAGACAATTATCTCAGCAGTATCAGCCTGGAAATTTACATTTTCTCATAAGGTACACAGAAACCCACACCTTCTTGAACATTAGTAGTTCAAGAAGTATATATTAAACTATGCAAAAATAGAAGGTATATGCTGCTGATTACATTTAAATAGGGGAGGATTTTATAAGCGTAAACATAGAAATAGTAGATGTAGGAACTTTTGAGAAGAGATACCCGGACAGCGCCGGAAAGAAAAACCTGTCCATACGGCTTACTGAATTGATCGCATCAAAAAAAAGATCTTTCCAAAATTACATACTGCAAACAAAGTATTTATCAGGATTGAAAAGATGATAAGATTTTTTACAAAGGCTACGTAATATGCAAGAAGATTACGAGCGGCAGATTAAAGCCATAAATGAGGTTATACACAACCTGTACCAGGAAAAGGTAGAACTTGAAAATAGACTTGATACGGAAAACTCATTTTGGGAAATTCTTTAGAAGTATGAAAACATCGACAAATTGACTGGGAATACTTTGATTGAACTTGTTGATATAATAAGGATATACAAAACGGGAATGTCAGCGTTAGTTTGAAATTTGCCAATGAGTCCCCCCCGGGCAGCGGAGTATGTAGAAGTCAACATCTTTTCAGATGCGGTTCAGGGGAGTCGTACTGTTATTCTATAGGAAAGACCTTGTTAAATTGAAGTATAAATGTATTGCTTCTATAAAATAAAAAAACTCCTGACAAACGGTGGGCAACTGTGCTGCGAAGTATTTAGCTGCGAGAGTAAGCAAATTAGACTTTTGTTCCAGTCAGTTTACTTTCCTAATATAAATGTCCCGGTAGCTCCTGTTGGGCCCGTGGCTCCATCTGCCCCTGTTGCTCCTGTTGGGCCCGTGGCTCCGTCTGCTCCCGTGGCTCCTGTTGGACCAGTGGCTCCGTCTGCTCCTGTTGCTCCTGTTGGGCCAGTGGCTCCGTCTGCTCCCGTCGCTCCTGT
>NZ_QGDS01000021.1:51023-51389 GCF_003149105.1 Faecalicatena contorta
GCTCCTGTTGGGCCAGTGGCTCCGTCTGCTCCCGTGGCTCCTGTTGGGCCTGTCACACCAGTAGGACCTGTAGCGCCAGTGGGACCACTTGGAGTCGTATCCTCTATTGTAACAGTTGCAGATCCCGGTGTTACCATAATGTCCAGTGTGGAGGACTGAAATGTTAAGTTCTCACCCAACCCTACTGTTGCTGAACCAATTGGGCCAATCACATTAAAGAGTGCCGTTCCTGGTTCTATAACACCTGTAGGACCCGTAGGCCCGGTCACTCCTGTTGGACCAGTTGCACCATCGGCTCCGGTGGCTCCTGTAGCTCCCGTTGGTCCTGTCACTCCATCCGCTCCGGTGGCTCCTGTTGGGCCTGTC
>NZ_QGDS01000021.1:51525-52948 GCF_003149105.1 Faecalicatena contorta
CTCCATCCGCTCCGGTGGCTCCTGTTGGGCCTGTCACTCCATCCGCTCCGGTGGCTCCTGTTGGGCCTATCGCTCCCGTGCTTCCATTAGCTCCCGTTAATCCTGTTGGCCCCATAGGACCAGTTATTCCATTTACCCCAGTAGGGCCTGTCGCACCCCTGGCACCAGTCGGGCCTGTCGCTCCTCGGGCTCCGGTAGGTCCAGTTGGTCCAGTACAACAACAATAATATCCAGCATTACAGCAACACTTCCCATAACATGCGTTACAGTGAATGCAACGGTAATCATTATAATTACAATTATTTTGCATGGCTTACCTCCCCAATAATAAAAAAGTACTTGTTATCACTTTATTCTATGCATTTTTATTGCATTGGTTCTGTTGTACAGTATTCTTAAACCAACTAAAAAACATGACCCGCTTCTACTTTTAGAAACTGGCCATGTCTTCATTTTATCTTCCATAAACCCTTTTATCCGACTACCTGATAGGAATACCTTTAATTAATGCGTCTCTTTAACTGAACATTTCTCTCAAGAATACTTCTAATAAGCTGATGAGGTGTCTGAACAGCAGATGTCGCTATAGATTAATATACATTAAAATCCCCGGGAAAAATAAAAAATGACTCGAACCCAAAACACTGGATTCTTGCCACTTTACATACATGAGCGTGCGGAGGTTCGAACTCCGGACAACTTGATTAAAAGTCAAGTGCTCTACCAACTGAGCTACACGCCCTTACCTAACAAACCTATTTTTTAGCGAAGAAAATGCCCAGAGCCGGAATCGAACCAGCGACACGAGGATTTTCAGTCCTCTGCTCTACCAACTGAGCTATCTGGGCATTAGACTTAAGGTAAGTCTGAATTGCGGGGGCAGGATTTGAACCTACGACCTTCGGGTTATGAGCCCGACGAGCTTCCAGACTGCTCCACCCCGCGATATTAAATTTTACTTATCTTTTTCAAGATAAAGCCGATGATCGGACTCGAACCGATAACCTGCTGATTACAAATCAGCTGCTCTGCCAATTGAGCCACATCGGCGCTAAGCCTCACGGCAATGGATGGAGAAGGATTCGAACCTTCGAAGGCGTCGCCAACAGATTTACAGTCTGCCCCCTTTGGCCACTCGGGAACCCATCCATATTTTTTAAGTGGGACCTATAGGGCTCGAACCTATGACCCTCTGCTTGTAAGGCAGATGCTCTCCCAGCTGAGCTAAGATCCCACAAACGACCCAGAAGAGACTCGAACTCTCGACCTCCGCCGTGACAGGGCGGCGCTCTAACCAACTGAGCCACTGGGCCTTACTTAAAAGGTATATGTACCTTCAAAACCGCATACAAAGAATCATCCTTCTCTCCTATTGCCCTGCCTGGTTATGCCCTCGACCTATTAGTAACGGTCAGCTCCATGC
>NZ_QGDS01000022.1 GCF_003149105.1 Faecalicatena contorta
TATCCATTTCTGCGGTTTGTCCCCTCCTTTTCCTGTCGGTCATTACTCTCATAACCCAGATGATCTTTCATTTCTCCCTGAAGCATTGATTCAAACATAGGGCCGAAGATATCTTTCAAAGCATCCTGCATGTCTCCGACGTTTTCCGGTTGGTACTGATTCAGTATTGCCTGTACCAGTGCATCTTTTTTAGGGTCACGTTTTCTTCTTGCCATAGTAGTTCTATCCTTCCTTTTCTCTGTTGTTTAGTTTAACATATCCTGACAAAAAAACAGAGTGTGAAGTTCATTTTGAACTTACACACTCTATCTTACACTCCCTATCGTGCTGTCTATAGTGTGATAAATGGCCAGAGGACTTATACCCTCTGGCCTGCTTTGTAAATATAAGAGCTTATATTATATAATTCCCCCGTCCCTGATGGCTATAATCCGGCATGGGCATGCTTCGATCCCTGTGATTTTTAAGGGAAGCATAAATACAAGAGTTCTCTCATCCTTGATTTTATCCAGATTTGTCAGTGATTCCACCATGGCGAGGTTGTTATTAAAAATAAGGTTGTGATTTGGCTGGTCGGCCAGGGTAAAGTTTTCAAGGGAAGTTGCGTCAGTTCCGATTGCAATAATTTTCTTTTCTTTAATCAGCCATTCCATAGCATCACATGCAATATAGGGATATGGCTCCCAGTTATCAGTGCGCCAGTTTTTATCCAGTCCGGTATGTAAAAACACGATATCTCCTTCTTTAATTCGCTCGCCATAGGCTTTGAATTCTTCTAAGGTCATACAATCTCCGGCCTTTTTATCTGTGAAATCTAAAACTACAGCTTCCCCAATCAGATTTGTCAATGGAAAATTGGCAGCATTCATTCCGCCTTCTACATGATGAAGCGGAAATTCTACATGGGTTCCGCAATGTGTGGAAAAGGCAACATCTCCGGTCACATACCATGTCCCGGGACTGTGAGGTTCTCCGCGTTCTCCCAGCAGATCCACATCATATACCCAGGTCTGGAGGTTGAAGGGTTCTTCTCTTGGAACCATACGGTGGCTTAGTTCTACAACTTTGGTAAAATCAACTTTCATAATCGCATTCTCCTTTTCATTTTCATTCCCTGCAACTTACTGCGGGAGATCTGGCTTGAGCATTCCGGCACGTTTGGACATGGTCTCTTTGAGTTTGAGGTACAGTTCCTTGTATAACTCAAAATATTCTTTATATGCCAGGTGATGCTGTTTGTTTGGCAAAACAGCGGGTTTCATTGTAATCCAGGATTCTATCACGCTGTATTCCCTGATGGATCCGCTTCCGACCGCCGCCAGAAAAGCATCCCCCAGAGGTGCTTCGATGTCCTGTATTGGAGTATAAACAGGCAGCCCGGTGACATCTGCAAAAATTTGTTTCCAAAGCTCTGAACGGGCACCGCCTCCAACTAAAACGATTTTTTGAACTGCCAGGGAGCCGCCTGTCATAGATTCTATGATATGAAGCAGGGAATAGGCAACAGACTCCAGTACTGCCCGGTAAATATGTGCTTTTGTATGTGACAGGGTCAGTCCGAATAATACGCCTGTGGCATTTTCATCCCAGATGGGTGTGCGTTCTCCCATAAAGTAAGGGAGGAGGACTAGTCCTTCTGCACCTGGGGCAATATTCTGGCGGGCAATGGAAGCCTCCAGTTCCTGGTATGCCAGAAGAGAGTCAGAATCCATAAACTGAGCGGCAAACCATCTGGGCAGGGCGCCTGCGGTGGAAGCGCCTCCGTAAGTATAGTTGAGCTGCCGGGGAGTGATACAATAAGGCATGGAAACAAGGGTGGGGTCCTTGAGCTTATCTCCATGCACCAGTCCCCAGTTCAGAGAAGTCCCAAGAACGGCAGCGTTGTCCCCCGGGTGTACAATGCCTGCGCTTAACATTGACGCAATACAGTCCACGGTCCCTGTACACATGGCAACGGGATGGTCAAGCCCCAGCTTTCTCTGAAAGTCTTTGTTCAGCATTCCGATGACGTCACTGGGATTGTGAAAATCAGAGGGGAGGGCAGAATAAGGGATGTTTAATTTGCTGCACATTTCTTCTGACCAGGAATGAGTATGCTGGTCGTAGATTCCTCCCATATTTCCGGCAGAACAGTAATCTACACAGAGTTGTCCGGTCATTTTATAGATGATATAACTGTGAATGGGAAGGATGTGTTTTATTTTTGCCCAGTTTTCTGGTTCGTTCTTTTGGACCCAGAGAAGCTTTGTGAAACCAAAATAAGAATCTATGCCATTTCCGGTTGTCTTAAATAATAGCTCTTCACCCAGGGTGCTTCTAATATGGCTGCTTTCCTGTTCTGCGCGGCGGTCCATCCAGATAAGAGGAGGGCGTATGGAGTTCATATGTTCGTCGCACATTACTCCCGTTCCGCCATACAAGGCACTGATACAGATAGAGGAAATATCTGTACCTGAGGGAAGCTGTTCAATTACAGAGCGGAGAGTTGAAACGGCTGCCTCAAGCCATACATCAGGCTCCTGCTCTGCCCAATTGTTATGAAGCTGGATAATAGAATAAGTCTCAGCGGCCTGAGCTAAAATGTTTCCGCTGCTGTCTGCGGCTACTGCTTTTGTCCCGGATGTTCCAATGTCGCATCCGATAAAGATATGATTACTCATAAGGAAATCCTCCCTGATTAAGAATTTAATTCTTTCATTCCATTTCTGTAATCTTCTGATGTAGGAGTTTTGCCGTGGAATGCTATTTCGTTTTCCATAAAGGAGACTCCTTTTCCCTTGATGGTGTGGGAAAGAATAGCGGTTGGAAATCCCTTGCAGGCTCTGGCATTATCCAGTGCTGTGAAAATCTCTGGAAAATCATGCCCGTCTATTTCCAAAGTGTGAAATCCAAAGGCTTCCCATTTGGTTCTGATATCCAGCATATCCTTTACATTTACAGTTTCTGCATCATTCTGAAGACCATTGATATCCACAAAAACTACAAGATTGTCCAGATGATAATGTGAAGCAGTAGATGCAGCTTCCCAGATCTGGCCTTCGTTTAGTTCTCCGTCTCCAATCATACAATAGACTCTTGCATCTATGTTTTGGTAACGCAAAGCGAGAGCCATTCCATTGGCAGCGGACAGGCCGATTCCCAGGGAACCGCTGGTCATCTCTACCCCTGGTGTTTTGTTCATGTCAGGGTGTCCCTGGAGCATGGAATCAATGCGCCGGAAGGAAGTAAGCAGCTTTTCCTTTGGAAAAAATCCTGCGTTTGCCAGCGTGGCATATAGGGCTGGGGCTGTATGCCCCTTGGAAAGAATAAAACGGTCCCGGGCGGGAGAAGAGGGATTCTTTGGCTCATAGTTCATTTCACCGAAATAGAGGGCGGTCAATATTTCCACCATAGAAAAAGAGCCGCCCAAATGCCCGGACTGGATATTATAAATCATTTCCAGTATGTCTTTTCGTATAGTGTTTGCTTTTATCTTTAACTCATCTATGTTTCTGCACATCATCCTCACCTACCTTTTCATACCAATTGCTCGTTTAGCTGCTGCAATAATATGGTCTGCGGTTAAACCGTATTTTTCGTACAGCTCATACTGGGTACCGGACTCTCCAAAATGATCGTTTACACCTACTCTTTGAATCGGAACGGGGCAGATGCCAGACAGATATTCGCAGATGGCTCCGCCCAATCCGCCGATAATACTGTGGTCTTCTGCTGTGACAAAAGCCCCCGTTTTTCTGGCTTTTTCATACAGCAGAGTTTCCGGAAGAGGCTTGATGGAATACAGATTCAGTACAGAAGCGTAAATTTTCTCCATCCTCAGAGCAGAGGCAGCAATCAGTGCCTGTTCTGTCATCAGACCGCAGGCTGCAATTGTAACATCTCCGCCGTCTCTTAATATATCGGCACCTCCGGGAACAAAACTTTTATCACCGCTGAAAATATCTTCTGCCAAATCCCTGCCCAACCGGAGATAGGCAGGCCCGTTGTGTTTGAGCATTGCATGAATGGCTGCTTTTGTCTCTGTGACATCGGCAGCCGCAAACACTTTAAAATTTGGCAGGCTCCGCATAATTGCAATATCTTCCAATGCCTGATGGGTTGCGCCGTCCTGCCCTACACACAGTCCACTGTGGGTGGCGATAATTTTGACATTGAGGTCTGGATAAGCAATTGCCTGACGGATTTGCTCAAAAGGTTTTTCGGAGACAAACATGGAAAAACCGACTACTACAGGGATTAATCCTGCAGCGGCCATGCCTGCGGCAGTGCAGAGCATGTCTGCCTCACTGATTCCGAATCCATACATACGGTCAGGATAAGCGGCGGTAAAGTCGGTTAATTTAAGTGCCCTTGCTGAATCTGCATTTAAAACAACGAGATTAGGGTAATCTTCGGCATTTTTCAGTACAGCGTCAATGAGGGTTGCCCGGAATGATTTTTTCATTTTGAAGATCCTTTCTAAAAAGTATTTTGTAAAATTAAGTATTTACTCCGAGTATATAACAATAAAAGTGGATTGTAAATACTGAAAATTATATAATAAATCACAGAATATAAATGATATAAACTGGCAATATGTCTAATATATATTGATATATGGGATGTATAAACTCCAAAAACAATGCATTGAAAACGGAGTAAAAAAGTAGGATAATAAAAACGAGAACATAGGATAGGAGACATATGGAAATGAAAGCGATTGAGAATGGACGCAATATATTGGCAACCACTGAGTTTCTCCTTCCGAGCCTGACAGCAGCGGAAAAAAGAGTAGCAGAATTTGTACTGGCATCCCCTAAGGAAGTGATAAAGATGCCGCTGCAAAAGCTTGCAAAAAGGTGCGGGTGCGGAGAAGCTACGATTGTGCGGTTATGCAAAACGGTTGGTGTATCTGGTTATGCAGAGTTTAAATTGCTGCTTGAGGCACAGCTTTCATATCCTCCGGCAAAGGAAGAATCTGTCCATCTTGGTGCAGACCATGGAATGGGCCAGATTATTGAGAATGTATTTAAACTAAATATATTAAACTTGAAAAAAACATTGGAAGTTGCTGCGGTGGAGGAGTACGAGAGTGCCTGTGAAGTAATAGCATCAGCAAGAAAAATCTGCTTTTTTGCCATAGGAGATGCAATGTTTCCGTGCAGTTATGCCAGCCTCCGGTTCAGGAGAATCGGATATGACTGTTATGCGGATAGTGATGCTGATGTACAGATTGTAAATGCCTGCAATATGGGGGTGGGCGATGTGGCGATTGCGATTTCCCACAGCGGCAGGACGAAACAAGTAGTAGAGTCCATGCGGATTGCCAGGGAAAGAGGGGCTGTGACAGTGTGCATTACAAAGGCAGGAAAATCTGAACTGACAAAATATTCGGATATTGTTCTGTACAATGTGACTACGGACACAACCGTGGATAAAGAAATTATTGCCCGCAGGGTTGCAGAACAGGCGATGTTGGATGTAATCTATATGGGTGTACTTCAAAAGATGGAAAACAACTCTTTTGCAAAATTACAAGAGGTTTCTCAAAATTTAAAAGTAAACAAGATACCCGATAAAAATATGTGATGTCAGAATGAGTATGCCGAGACATACTTGGATTGTAACTGTTCAGTACAGGATTGTGCATTTACTGCACAGTCCGTGTGAAAACGTTGAACATGTAATAGCAAGCCCCATCGCCAAAGGCGATTTTCATGGGCTTGCGGCGTATCTGTTCATGGCTCTGAACAGATACCTTGGATTTAGGGCAGGAGGAAAATGAAAGAATGAAATATAAGGCGAAAGATATTGCGAGAGAGTTGGGGGTGTCTCCGGCAACGGTATCCCTGGTCTTGAACAACAAGCCGGGGGTAGGTGCGGAAAAACGGGAAGAAATCATGAAAAAGATTATGGAGCTGGATTGCGAATATCTCTTAAAGGATAACGGGTTTAACCGGGGGGATATCGGGTTGGTCATATACAAATGCGGCGGCTCCATTATTGATGAATATCCGTTTTTTAATTATCTCTCAGAAAGCCTGAACCGTGCTATTGAGAAAAATAATTATACAATGACGATGATGTATCTCGATAAGGATATGCCGTTAAATGAAAGATATGTCGCGCTGGAGAATTTTAGGTATGCGGGATATATTGTATATGCGGTTGAGATGTATCCTGAAGATATGGATATCTTCACCAGGCTGAATGTTCCCTGCGTGTATTTGGATAATCCTTTTCCCAGCCTTGCAGTAGATACGGTGACAGTAGATAATTATCTTGGTATTTACCAGGAATTCGAGTACCTGTATCATATGGGGCACAGGGAGTTCGGATATATTAAAAGCAAAGTGCCTATCTTATGTTTTGAAGAGCGTATGAATGCATTCGAGGATTGCCTGAGACGCTGGGGGATTAAGTGCAGGCCGGAGCATGTTATGGAGGTCGGGTACCTGGAATCAGAAACGGAGCGGGATATCGAAGCGTATCTGGAAAAGCAGAAGGATCTGCCGACGGTATTTATGGCTGATAATGACCTTCTGGCATGCAGGGCTGTACAGGCGTTTAAAAGAAATGGCATAAAAGTTCCGGATGACGTTTCGGTAGTGGGATTTGACAACAGGCCCATATGTTCCTTCACTGAGCCGAAAGTTACTACAGTCCAGCTTCCTGGCGATGAGATGGGGGAAATGGCTGTTGAATTACTGATGCAGAGGCTGGGAAATAAAAGAAAACATACTGCGAAATATAAATTGGGAACAAAATTAATTATTAATGAAAGTGTAAAAAATCTGGTATAAACTGGAAAAATGAAAGATAAGATAGTATTTTTACTAAAATTAATTTAGTAAAAATACTATTTTTTATTTAAGTTTTAGTTGACATACGTGTATAAAGGTGCTATAACTTAGTCATAAAGTCGAAAAACACGAGGAATTATGTTAAAACTTAGTCAAAGTGTATATTTTTGAAAGTGATGAATAAATTTTCTGAAAAATAAGAAATAAATAATTTAGTTATTATTTATGAAAAATATACTAAAAGAATTCCGAGTGATCAAGAACAAGAGAAAGGAGGAGCGTTTCATAAAAGTTTAATGGCATGTGAAAAGGAAAGAATTCAGGTCTAGGGTTGAAAGGAGAAAATTATGAAAAAGAAAGTTGTAAGTGTATTAATGGCAGCAGCTATGGTATTGACTATGGCAGGATGTGGAAGCAAGGATGACGAAACAGCAGCTCCTGCAGATGATTCGGCAAAAACAGAAGAAACAGCAGAAAAGGCGGAGGGCGCAGAGGGTGCACCAAATGCAGAAGCTCTTGCAGATCAGAATTTTGACACAAGTTATGAACCGGCAAAAGATGAATATAAGATTTATTGTACATACAAATTAGTTCATGCCTGGTATGACGCTATCGAAGTTGGCGTAAAAGCGGCCGTAGAAGACTTTGAAGCAAAAGGTGTTACCATTGACTATGAATGGTATGCCCCGGTAGAGCCGGACGCAGTTGACCAGGTGAACTCTATTGAAACAGCGGTTGGGCAGGGATATGACCTGGTTGCTGTAGACGTCAACCAGATTGAGACAACAAAACCTGCGGTAGATGCGGCTGTAGATGCAGGCACGAAAGTCGCTTTGTTTGCATCTTCTGATGTTCCGGATTCCAAGAGATCATTCTTCGTAGGAAACAATGATAACTATGGTGACGGTGCTGCAATTGCAGAAGCAGTATTTGAAAAGATGGGCGGAAAAGGACAGGTTGCTTTCCTTTCAGGAACAATTGGAGCATCTTCCCATGAACAACGTTTGGAAGCTTTCTATGACACTGCAGAGAAATATCCGGACATTGAAGTAGTGGATGACCAGAGAGATAACGACTTCGTAGAAAAGGCAATCGAAATTACAGAAGCCTGGATGCAGGCATATCCTGACCTTGGCGGTATACTCTGCAACAACATGTCCAATCCTGTTGGCGCATGTCAGGCTGTAAAAGATGCAGGCAAAAGCGGGGAAGTAATCATCGGTGGTATGGACCATGACCTTCGTACATTCAACTACCTGGCAGATGGTACATTATATGTTGCGCAGGTTCAGAATTGCTATGACATGGGATACAAATTAATTTACAATGCTGTTAAAACAATTGATGGTGAAAAAGTTGATGAAGTAACAGATGTTGGTTCTACATCTGTATACCAGGCAGAGGCAGAGACCTATATCGATATGCTCTTTGGTAAATAAAAAGTAAATGGAACAGACCTGAGTTGAAATGACACCACGTGCCGGCCATATGACCGATAATGGTATCTGTTCATGGTTCTGAACAGATGCTGATAATGATAGAATTCCACGTGATTATACAATGGTCGCGTGGAATTTTAATATAATAGAAAACTGTGTTTCTGTTATATTAAACCCATCCGGGGGATGCGCACTGCGCGCATAAAGGAAATGGCCGCTAAAGCAGCACCGAAAAGATGAAAAAATAGTAGAGGAAGTGAAAAAATTGAGCGAATTCGTAATCGAAATGAAAGGAATCACCAAGACTTTCCCGGGAACGAAAGCCCTGGACAAAGTGGATTTGAGCATAAAGCCCGGAGAAATCCATGCTCTGCTGGGTGAGAACGGTGCAGGAAAGAGCACATTGATGAATGTTCTGACCGGACAGTATATCATGGATGAAGGTGAGATTTTAATGGACGGACAGCCAGTAAAGATATCATCACCTAAAGACGCCTTTGGGAAAAACATTGTGTTAGTACCCCAGGAATTGAATTTGATTCCCGAAGCTTCTGTTGAAGAGAATATTTTTCTTGGAAATGAAAGAGCCAAAGGCGGACTAATTGATTGGAAAGATACGCAAAAGAATGCAGTTGAATTGCTGAAACTTTTAAATGTTGAGATAGATGTGACACAAAAGGTAAAAAGATTATCTGCCGCATACCAGCAGCTTGTATCCATTGCAAGGGCGCTTGCCTATTCTCCGAGAGTGTTGATTTTGGATGAACCTACGGCAGTACTTACGAACAAAGAGGCAATCTCCCTGTTTGAATCTATGCAGCGTCTGAAAAGCGAAGGAACTGCCATGGTATTTATTACTCATCATCTGGATGAAGTTTTGGAACAGGCTGACAGGATGACCATTATGAGGGATGGACAGCTTGTGAAGGTGGCAGAAGTGAAAGGTACGACAAAAGAAGATATCATTACTGCTATGGCGGGGAAGAAAGTAGAGGAGTCAAAGCATGTCATAAGAAATGTTTCCGATGAAGTATTTTTTGAAGCACAGAACTTGAACAGAGAAGGGGAATTCGAGGATGTTAATTTCAAAGTGAGAAAGGGAGAAATCCTCTGTATTGCAGGTCTGGTAGGTGCAGGAAGAACGGAAATTTTTAAGACTGTGTTTGGGATTACCCAAAAGGAAGCTGGCGGAAAGACATTGATTGAGGGGAAAGAAGTGGATATTAAGGATCCCCGTATTGCCATCCGTCTCGGCATGGGGTATATATCGGAAGAACGCCGTCATGATGGTATTACACCGGGAATGTCCGTTTTGGAAAATATGATGCTTCCTTCTTATGACAATCTCAAGAAAAACGGATTGATTGATTTTAAACAGGCATCTCAAATTGCAGGTGATTATATTGCAAAGTTTAAGATTAAAACTGCAGGGCAGGAGCAATTGATTAAAAACCTAAGCGGCGGAAACCAGCAGAAGGTAATCGTTGCGCGCTGGATGGCAAAGGGAATTAAGATGCTGATTATGGATGAGCCCACCCGCGGTATTGATGTGAATGCCAAGGGAGAAATTCATCAGCTTGTACGTGAACTGGCAGACAACGGTGTAGCCGTAGTCGTAATATCTTCTGAGATGGAAGAGGTGCTGGCACTTGCGGACCGGGTTATGGTTGTGCACCAGGGGAAAATTAAAGGGTATATTGAGGATGTAGATATGACCACAGAAGAAGACGTTTTGAAAGTGGCGTTTCGGTAGGAGGGAATAGAAATGGGAAAAAAGACAGTAGATTTCATTAAGTCCACTGCAGGTATGGTTCTGATTGTAACCATTCTTGTAGGTGCAATGGTACATATTACAACAGGAAACTTTTTTACGGCATATAACATCAGCACGCTGACACGTGCGGCATCATTCATTATTATTGTCAGCTTTGGGCAGACGCTTGTACTTCTGACCGGGGGTATTGACCTTTCAGTGGCGGCAGTAGGTTCCGTATGCAGTATGTTTGCAGCAACCTTTATGGTAGAAATGGGCATGAATGCATATCTTGCAATTATTATTTCCTGTCTGCTTGGACTTTTCTTCGGCGCAATAAACGGCTTTTTTATCTCGTATCTGAAAATCACGCCTTTTATCGTGACATTGGCAACCGGGGAAATTTATAAAGGTATTGTATATATCATCACAAAAGGTATGCCGATTGTAGGTGTGCCGGAAAACGCACAGTTTATCGCAAACGGAGTTATCGGCGGAATCATTCCTACAGTTTCAATTATTATGGTGGTCATCTGTATCATCCTGACGATTATGCTGAAGCGTACAAAATTTGGGCGTCACATCTTTGCACTGGGCGGCAACAGAAACTGTGCAAAAATTGTAGGCATCAAAACGGAGAGGGTAGAAATGCTTGTATACTGTCTGAGCGGTCTTTTGGCAGCTACTGCAGGTGTATTGATGACTTGTAAACTGGCGTCTTTCCAGGCGAGTATAGGAGCAAACTGGGTAATGCCGTCTGTAACTGCTACCGTACTTGGAGGAACATCCATGACTGGCGGTGTCGGCGGAGTGGTAGGTACTGTAATCGGTGGTCTGCTGAGTGGTACGATTTCTACCTCTATTACACTGCTGAGAGTATCTTCTTACTGGGAGACTGTTGTTACAGGCGGTGTGGTTCTGATTGCGGTAGTAATTGATGCAATGAAGGAAAACCCTATACTGCGTGAAAAGGTGGTACGTCTGGTGAAAAGAAAATAAACTGTAGATTCAAAGATAAGAAAGGACATTGCCATGGAAAATCTAAAAGCATTGGCTTATAAACTAAGAGAAACGGTAATCGACGTAATCGTAGAGGGAAAAGCAGGGCATACAGGCGGTGATATGAGTGTAATTGATATTCTGACGGAACTCTACTTCAGACAGATGAATATAAGCCCGGAGAACCAGGATGACCCTGACCGCGACAAGTTTGTAATGAGCAAAGGACATTCTGTAGAAGCATATTATGCGGTGCTTGCAGAGAAAGGCTTTTTTGAGAAGGAAGAGCTGGTATCTACATTTAGTAAATTTGGCTCCAAGTTCATCGGGCATCCGAATAATAAGATTCCGGGAGTTGAAATGAATTCCGGCTCTCTGGGGCATGGACTTCCGGTTTCTGTAGGAATGGCGCTTGCCGGGAAAATGAACGGACAGGATTATCGTGTATATACGGTAATGGGAGATGGAGAACTGGCGGAAGGTTCTGTGTGGGAAGGATTTATGTCGGGAAGTCATTATAAACTGGATAACCTCTGCGCAGTAGTGGACAGAAACCGGCTGCAGATTTCCGGGGGGACGGAAGATGTAATGGCACATGATGATCTGTATCAGAGATTCGCAGCCTTTGGCTGGAATGTCATTGATGTGGCAGACGGAAATGATATCGACCAGCTTCACGAGGCTTTTGAAGAGGCAAAGGCGGTAAAAGGAAAACCGACGGTACTGATTGCCAACACAGTAAAGGGGAAAGGATCTCCTGTTATGGAGAATAAAGTAAACTGGCATCACAGAGTTCCAAATGCGGAAGAACTGGCTCAGATCAGAAAAGATTTGGCGGAGAGAAAGGAGGCGGCGCTTCATGGCTAAGATTGCAAACAAACAAGTGATATGTGAAGTATTGATGGAAGCTGCTAAAACAGACAAGGATATAGTGGCGCTCTGCAGTGATTCCAGAGGAAGTGCATCTTTTGCACCGTTTGCAGACGAATTTCCGGACCAGTTTCTGGAGACGGGCATTGCGGAGCAGAATCTGGTAAGTATTTCGGCAGGGCTTGCAAGATGCGGAAAGAAAGCATATTCAGTATCACCGGCCTGTTTCTTATCTACCAGAAGTTATGAGCAGTGTAAAGTGGATGTGGCGTATTCCAACACCAATGTAAAGTTAATAGGAATCAGCGGCGGTGTAAGCTATGGTGCTCTGGGCATGACCCATCACTCTGCCCAGGATATTGCAGCAATGTCTGCGGTACCGAATATGAGAGTCTATCTTCCGAGCGACAGGTTTCAGACAGGGCTTTTAATAAAAGCATTGCTGGAAGATGAAAAACCTGCATACATCCGTGTAGGGCGCAATGCGGTTGACGACGTATACGAAGAAGAAAATGTGCCGTTTGAAATGGACAAAGCAACGGTTATCGCAGAAGGCAGCGATGTGGCAATCGTTGCCTGCGGAGAAATGGTAAAACCGGCAGCAGATGCAGCGGCGCTGCTAAAAGAAGAAGGCATCAGCGCAACTGTCTTGGATATGTACTGCGTAAAGCCGCTGGATAAAGCAGCAGTTGTAAAAGCCGCGGAGAATGCAAAGGCAGTGGTTACAGTAGAAGAACACGCACCTTTTGGAGGCCTTGGTTCTATGGTCAGCCAGGTGATAAGCAGTGAATGCCCGAAAAAGGTTGTAAATCTTTCTTTGCCGGATGCTCCGGTTATTACGGGAACATCCAAAGAAGTATTTGACTACTACGGGCTGAATGCTCAAGGTATTGCGGATACAGTAAAGTCTTGTATTGGGAGCGGAAAATAATGCAGAAGTATATTATCAGCATAGACCAGAGTACCCAAGGCACAAAGGCGCTGCTTTTTGATGAGAGCGGCAGCCTTATGAAACGCACCGACAAATCCCACAGCCAGATTGTAAACGAGAAAGGCTGGGTATCTCATGACCCGGAGGAAATCTACAAAAATACAATTGAGGTTGTAAAAAGGCTGGTAGAGGAATCGGGAATTGACGATGAGTGTATTGCAGGCGTAGGTATCAGTAATCAACGAGAAACATCTCTTGCATGGGACCGGGCAACCGGGACGCCAATCGGCGAAGCGATTGTATGGCAGTGTGCCAGGGCAGCGGACATTTGTGACCGGGTGGAAAAAATGGGCGAGGCGGATCGGATCCGTGAGTCTACGGGAATGAATCTTTCTCCTTATTTTCCTGCATCTAAGATTGCATGGATACTGGAAAATGTAAAGGGGGCAAAGGAAAATGCTGATGCAGGGAAAATCTGCCACGGAACTATTGACAGCTGGCTTATCTATAAACTGACCGGGGGCAGGTCCTATAAAACAGATTATTCCAATGCATCCCGCACCCAGCTGTTTAATATCTTTGAGTTGAAGTGGGATGAGTACATATGCAAATTGTTTGGGATTCGCCCTGAAAACCTGGCAGAAGTATGTGATTCCAATTCAAAATTCGGGGATACAGATTTTGAGGGGCTTTTATCCCATCCTGTACCAATCCATGGAGTGCTGGGAGATTCCCATGGGTCTCTGTTTGGGCAGGGGTGTTTGTATCAGGGGATGATTAAATCCACTTACGGTACGGGTTCCTCCATTATGATGAATATCGGAGAAACCCCTGTACTGAGCACTCATGGTGTAGTGACTTCTCTGGCGTGGAGTATGAGTGGAAAAGTGAATTATGTTTTGGAAGGAAACCTAAATTATACAGGAGCTGTGATTACCTGGATGAAGGATGACCTAAAACTGATTCAGTCGCCGGGAGAGACACAGGAGCTTGCAAAAGAGGCGGTAACAGATGATTCGGTATATCTTATTCCGGCATTTTCGGGGCTGGGTGCTCCTTATTGGGATAGTCATGCCGCAGCCGCTGTGCTGGGAATGACAAGAACTACAGGAAAAGCAGAAGTAGTAAGGGCAGGCGTGGAATGTATCGCATACCAGATTACGGACATTGTGAAGGCCATGAGTGAAGATGCAGGGGTGAAAGTAGAAGAACTGCGTGTGGACGGCGGGCCTACAAGGAACAGTTATCTGATGCAGTTCCAAAGCGACATTGCAGAAGCAGTGGTACAGGTGCCGGACTCGGAAGAGTTGTCTGGAATCGGTCCCGCATATGCGGCGGGCCTTGCGCTTGGCGTGTGGGATGAAAGCATATTTCAGAAATTGAACCGTAAGAAATATGAGCCCCAGATGGATGGGGCGGTAAGAAACAAAAAATATGGCGGATGGAAAGAAGCAGTTTCCAAAGTATTGACAACAAAGCAGACAGAAGGATTTTAAAGAAGAGAGGTAAATAACATGGAAGGAAAAATGAAAGTTTGTGTGATGACAGGTGCGAAGAAGCTGGAATGGGCAGAATATGACATTCCACAGCCAAACAAAGGAGAGCTGCAGATTAAGCTTGAATATGTGGGGGTATGCGGTTCTGACCTTCATTTTTATGATGAGGGGCGTCTGGGAAACTGGGTACCGGAAGGGCCTCTCGTGCTTGGTCATGAGCCGGGCGGGGTAGTAACGGCCATTGGCGAGGATGTGGAGGGCTTTGAAATTGGTGATAAAGTTGCCATTGAACCGGGAGTTCCCTGCGGACAGTGTGAAGACTGCCGAAAGGGCCATTATAATCTGTGCCGGTATGTAAAGTTCATGGCTATTCCAGAGGAAAAGGACGGTGTATTTTCGGAATACTGCACACACAGCGCAAGTATGTGCTTTAAACTTCCTGAAAATGTGGATACAATGGAAGGTGCGCTGATAGAGCCTTTATCCGTTGGGATGCATGCGTGTGAGCTGTCAAATGCAAAGATTGGTGAATCTGCCATTGTATTAGGGTGCGGATGCATCGGGCTTGTTACAATTATGTCCTTAAAAGCGAGAGGCGTGAGTGAAATCTATGCAGTGGATGTAATGGATAAGCGTCTGGAAAAAGCAAAGGAAGTAGGGGCAACGAGAGTATTTAACGGAAAAATAGAGGATATTGTGGAATTTGCAAAAACCCTTCCGGGAGGAGGCGTAGACCAGGTGTATGAGTGTGCCGGAAGCAGATATACCACACTGCAGAGCTGTAAGCTGATTCGGAGAGCTGGAAAAGTAACACTTGTAGGCGTTTCCCCTGAACCGGTACTGGAACTGGATACTGCAACCTTAAATGCAATGGAAGGAACCGTGTATTCTGTATACCGTTACAGAAATTTATATCCGACAGCAATTGCAGCAGTGGCATCCGGGGCGGTTCCTTTGAAGGCGGTAGTGTCTCATATATTTGACTTTAAAGATTGTATGGAAGCAATTGAATATAGTTTGAATCATAAAGACGATGTAATCAAATCCGTCGTAAAAATGGTGTAAAGGGAGAGAATTCGCTCGTTCTTTATACAGGGGGGCAGTCTCTTCTTGTCCGGAAGGGGCTGTCCCCATTTGTGTAATAGGAAATTATTCTATTAGTCAGGCAGGTGTATTATGAAAAAGTTGATAGTAATTATATTGGAAGTCTTCATAACGGTTTTGCTGGCCGGATGCTCAGGAAAGCTGTCAGATAAATATGTAACTGTAAATGAGTATAAGGAGATTGAGGTAGAAAGGGTTGAGCCTGAGAAGACAACAGAGGAAGACGTTGATAAAGTGGTAGCCCGTATGATGAAAGGATATACGGCAGAGCATGATTTGCCTGAGGATACAGAGATTACGGATGAGATTGTGCAGGAAACCTTATCTCATAAATCTAAAACCGTAGAGCAGTACCGGGAAGAATTGCGGAAACAGATTGCTTCCGCAAAAGAAAAGGCAGCAAGGGCAGAGTTAGAGAATGCAGTATGGGAAAAAGTGATTGATCAATCAGAGGTTAAGAAATACCCCGAGGGCCGGATAGAGGAAGTGTTGGAAAACCTGAAGACACAGTATGAAGTCTACGCTTCGGAAGCTGGGATGGAATATGAAGAATATCTGAAGGCCCTTAATATGTCAGAGGCAGACCTGAAGAAAGCGGCAGAGGCTTCCACAAAGCAGGAACTGATCGCAAATGTGATTGCATTAAAACATGCGCTGAAGCCTAATGACGAAGATTTCCAGACGGCCCTTGGGGAATACGCAAAGGAATATAAATTTGCCAATGCAGAACTTCTGCTGAAAGCGGTGCCGGAAGATGAGATGCGTCTGCTTGTGACAAGGGATAATGTGAAATCCTGGCTTGCGGACCAGTGTACCCAGACGGAAGCAAAGGGGGAATAGAGGGGGAGTTTTATGAAGACAAAAGTAATCATGGTGCGTCACGGTGAGACAGAATGGAATGTGTTATGTAAGTTTCTTGGAAGTGTAGACCTTCCACTGAATGAAAAAGGAAGAAGACAGGCAGGGTATGCCCAGGATGCCCTAAAGGATGAGCATATAGAAGTGATCTATTCCAGCCCTATGAAGAGGGCTTGTGAAACGGCAGAAATTATCCGAGGTGACAGAACTCTTGAAATTCATACAGATGCCGGACTAAGAGAAATTAGCTGCGGAAAGTGGGAAGGATTGGATGGAAGAGAAGTAGAGGAACGATACCCCGGACAGATTGCACTTTGGGGCAGCAGGCCGGAAGAGCTCCGGATTGAGGGTGGAGATACCTTTTTGGAAGTGTCGGAACGTATTGTAGATGCGTTTTTCCGAATTGTAGATGCCAACCGTGGAAAAACCATTCTCATGACGTCTCATATGATATGCCTGACGCTGCTGCTTATCCACTTTGAAGGGAAACGGATTAATGAAATGTGGAATGTAAAACCAATTGGAAATGCTGCTTTGAATATTGTGGAAGTGGAAGAAGATAATGAAATCAGGATTACTGCATGGAGCGATGACGGCTTTGTGCCGGAGGAGGATAGAAAAGGCAGTGTTCTTGTAGCGGGGAGAAATTACATAGAGGAGTAAGTGTAACGAGTCTGGATTGCCAGACTCCCAGGCTGAAGCTGTGAAAAAAGCGGGAACCACCCTTAGCATTAAATTGCGGGCTATTTAAAGTTACAGGGTGGTTTTTGCTTTTTACTTTTTATTGTAATGATGGACAACCCCGGAAGTTTCCGGGTCTACAATGATGACTTCTTTTTTTAGCCCCACCGCTTTTTGAATGATTTCCGGAGAAGTTTTATTGTCCGTTATAATCGCATCTATCTGGTTCAGTGGTATCGAATTGCAGAGAGAAGTGTGCTCACACTTTGTGTGGTCAATGAGCAGTACTGTTTTCCGGGCAATAGAAACAAGAGATTTCTTGGTTTCCACCAAGGGGTATGTGTGCTCAAAGGCGCCCCCGGGAATCCGAAAAGCTCTGCAGGAAATAAATGCAACATCAGCAGGGTGCTGGAAGAGTGCTTCTTTGGATTCTGTCATAATGGACTTGGTCCGGTGATACAGCATCCCGCCTACCAGATAGGTCTGTATATTTTCCTTGGACGATAGTTCTATGGCAGACATCAGGTTGGAGGTAATGACAGATAAAGGGATGTTATCCGGCAAGAAACGGGATACCGTATGAGCGGTGGTACCCGAATCTATGCAGATAACGCTGTAGGGATGTATGAAATGCAGGGCAGCCCTGGCAATGGCTTCTTTTTCATACTGATACTCATCAATTTGCTCGTGAAAGTAATTGGGTTTTGCAGCCTTAACAAGAAACGCACAGCCGTGTTTGCGCCGTATTAGTTCCATGCTTTCTAGTTCGTTTAAATCTCTGCGTATGGTCATTTCGCTGCAGTTCAATTCCTCTGCCAGTTCTCGTGAAGTGCACACCATGCGGTTTTCTAATAGCTCAATAATCTGTGCGTGACGTTCTTTTTTCATAATGCTCTCCTTTTTGTTGGGGAAACATCCGGTTTCTATGGTTATAGTATAACAATATGAGTGTTTAATCAATAGAAAATAGAAATAAATGTGTGAAAACGAACAATAATAGAGGTAAATATATTTCAATTCGAACATTGCAGAGGGGCGGAAATGTTGAAAGTATAACTTTTTAAAGCTACAATAAACATATAAATTTAAGAACACTTTTTATGAAGGAGAGAAGGAAGATGATGAAGATGCCTGAGAAAGAACGGGCGCTGGGTATGTATAGAGATATGTACCTGATACGCCAGTATGAAGAGACTATTTATTACCTGTTTCTGGAAGGGATTATGCCGGGAACAATTCATCAGTCCCATGGGCAGGAAGCATGTGCGGTTGGGATGATATATGATCTGGGAAAGGAGGATTATATTCTTACAACCCACCGTCCGGCAGGACATGACCTTGCCAAGGGTGTGACCCTGCGGTCCATGATGTGTGAAATGTTCGGAAAGGCGGAAGGCTGCTGCAAAGGAAAAGGCGGAGCTATGCATACCGGTGACATTTCTGTAGGGGCAATTACAGCCAATGCCATCGTAGGAGGAAATCTTCCTATAGCAGCAGGCGTGGCGCTTCGCTGCAAAATGTTAAAGACTGACAATGTGGCAGTGTGTTTCTTTGGCGATGGAGCCAGCAATGAAGGGGCTTTTCACGAAGCCTTGAATGCCGCAGCAGTATGGAAGCTTCCAGTAGTTTATGTATGTGAGAATAACCTGTACTCGGCGACCACGTCGATTAAGATGACATGCAATCTGGAGGATGTGGCGGCAGGAAGAGCCTGTGCCTATGACATTCCGGGCGAGGTGGTTGACGGCAATGATGTACTGGCGGTAAATGAGGCGGCGCAAAGGGCAATTGAACGTGCCAGAAAAGGAGAAGGTCCGACCATTCTGGAGTTGAAGACCTATCGGATTGGCGGGCATTCCAGAAATGATGCTTGCGGATACCGTACAAAAGAAGAGGAACAGGAATGGTTTTCCAGAGATCCGATTCAGTCTTTTAGAAAACGTATCCTTGAGGAAGCGGTTGCTTCGGAAGAGGAGCTGGTAAAGGTAGAAGAGGCCGTTATGGCGGAAATTGAAGCAGAGGTGGAATACGCTCAGAACAGCAAGGATCCGGAACCGGAAGCTGCGCTTAGAAATGTATATTGGGAGTAATTGTTCAGTACAGAACTGTGCATTTACTGCACAGGGCCTGTGAAAACGTGGAACATGTGATAGCAAGCCCCATCGCCAAAAGCGATTTTCATGGGCTTGCGACATATCTGTTCATGGTTGTGAGCAGATATGTATATTGGGAAGGAGGAAATGCATAATGGCGGAGATGTCAATTGCAGATGCTTTAAAGCAAGCAATCAAAGAAGAAATGAGAAGAGATAAAACTGTCTTCTGTATTGGAGAAGATGAGGATATCGACGGCGGAATGGGCGGGGCCTTTACCGTTACAAAGGGGTTGACGGAAGAGTTTGGCCCGGAGCGGGTAGTGAACACCCCTATTTCAGAAATCTTAATCGGCGGTGTGTGTGTAGGTGCCGGGATTACAGGGATGCGCCCGGTAGCAGACCTTCAGTATGGAGACTTTTTATTCTGTATGATGGACCAGATTGTAAATCAGGCGGCCAAAATGTGTTATATGTCCGGCGGAACGGTACACGTACCTATGGTTTTAAGGGCACCCTGCGGAGCAAGCAATCGAGGCGCACAGCATGCACAGAGTCTGGAAAGTTATTTTACTCATGTACCTGGATTGAAAGTAATCTGCCCATCTACCCCCTATGATGCAAAAGGTATGATGAAGCAGGCTATTCGGGATGACAACCCGGTGCTTGTGTTTGAGCATAAGTTGCTGTACGGCAGTAAGAGAAAAGAAAAAGATGCAATCAAGGCTTCGGGAGAAGTGCCGGATGAAGATTACACAGTAGAATTTGGAAAAGCGGTAATCCGGAGGGAAGGAAAAGATGTTACAATTGTGGCAAACCTTCTGATGAGCTACCGGGCACAGGAAGCGGCACAACTTTTGGAGGCGGAAGGAATTAGCTGTGAGGTTATTGACCCAAGAAGTCTGCTGCCCTTTGACTATGAGACAGTAGAAAAATCTGTGAAGAAAACAGGGAAACTATTAATTGTACATGAAGATACTTATACGAATGGATGGGGAGCTCAGGTAGCATCTCATTTTGCAGAATTTAATATCTTTGACTTGGATGCACCGATTAAGGTTGTAGCAGCTTATGACACACCGACACCGTTCGCTTCTCCAATGGAGGATTTTGTGATTCCATCCACCAAACGGATTACAGATACAGCACGCGAACTGGCAAAATTCTAGGAGGGTACGCATTATGAGCAGAGTGAAAGTAAAAGAATTAATGGAACATGCATTAAAACACAAGTATGCAGTAGGATATTTTGAAAGCTGGAACCTGGAATCTACTCTTGCTATGGTAAGAGCTGCCGAGAACATGAAGTCTCCTATCATGATCGGAGTATGCGGAACTTACATAGGAGAACCTAAAAGAGCTTATAAAGAGAGCGTTACAGTGTATCAGGCTATGCTCGCCAAGATTGCGGAGGAAGCAAGTGTGCCGGTAGCTTTACTGCTCAATGAATCTGATGATGAAGAGATGGTCATACAGGCAGCGCAAGTTGGATTTGATATGGTTATGTTTGCACCTGTATTTGCATCGGAAGCCCTTCCTCTTCAGGAGCTGACACAGATTCAAAAGAGAATTGTGGAGAAGGCTCATGCGAAGGGAGTTGCTGTGGAGGGTGAAGTAGGAGAACTTCCGCTTTTTAACTCAGAGACAGGAAAATTACATGAAGGTGAGGATACTGACCCGGAAATCTGCCGCCAATTTGTAGAAGAAACCGGCATTGATACGGTAGCCGTGGCGGTAGGAAACTGCCATTTGAAAGAGGATGGAATGGTAACTCTTAATTTTGACTCCTTGCGGAATCTGGCGGAGAAAATAGATATACCGCTGGTACTTCACGGTGGAACCAGTATTTCCCATGAAGATTTATCTAAAGCGGCGGAGATGGGGGTTGCAAAGGTCAACTTCGGAACGGGAATGAAGAGAGTGGCTTTGAATACCATGAAAGCATATTTTACAGAACATGATGTGGACAAGATGGATCCCAATGATGTGCTTGGCCGCGGCGGGGATAAGGATATTATGGTGCGGGAACAGGAGGCGGTAATCCGTTATGTGGAAGACACCATTAAAGCGTTAAATGGTGAAAATAAAGCATTTTAAGGTGGTGTAAGAGAATGATAAAAGAGATAACCATGCCTGCAGGCGGGCAGACAACCGATACTTCTACCGTGGGCACCTGGCTGGTGAAAAAGGGAGATAAGGTAAAACGCGGGGATATGCTGCTGGAGATTGAGACGGATAAAGCAACTCTTACAGTAGAGAGCTTCGCAAAAGGAACCGTACTTGCGCTTCTGGTAGAAGAAGGAGACCGGGTATCTGCGGGAAAGGTCATAGCCTATATCGGAGATGAGAGCGATCTGCCGGAAGTGGAAGCAAAATTAGGCAGAAAAGCTGATGTTCAGGCAGATGTACAAATCCAAAAAGAAGAAAGTCCGGACACCGGACGGGAGGAAGCTCCTCAGCGGGAAGAGTATCAGCCCATTGACAAAAAAGCATCTGCCTTGTATACACCAGCTCCCGCCAGGGAAGAAACAGGTCCGGCACTGTCAGATATAAAAGCAATGCCCAATGCAAAATTACTTGCAAGAGAAGAGGGAATATCCCTGGAAGCTGTTGCAGCGTATGTAAAAAAGGATATCTTGAAACGCCAGGATGTGGAGAAGTATATGGACGATGGGGCGCCGGCAAAATCAACTGGTGCAAAACCGGACAAAGCAGACGCTTCCTATACGGAAGTTCCATTGAGTCAAATGCGTAAAACAATTGCCCGCAGAATGCTGGAAAGTACTCAGAACATTCCGTCATTCCAGGCAACCGTAGAGGTGAAAATGGAGCAGTGCATCACGCTGCGGAAGATGATAAATGATAACAAAGAAGGAAAAAAAGTATCTTATAATGATATTTTGTTTAAGTGTATTGAGGCGGCGATCCGAAAATATCCATATGTAAATGCATCGTATACAGATACAGCAATCCTTTTGCATCATAATGTGAATATCGGCCTTGCAGTATCGGTAGATGCAGGTCTCGTAGTACCTGTAGTGAAACAGGTAAATAAGAAAACCATTGCACAGATATCTGAGGTAAATCAGCAAAATATTGGAAAGGCGAGAGAAGGCAGTCTGCTGGCGGATGAAATGTCCGGAGGAACCATTACATTATCAAATCTTGGCATGTATCCAATTACACAGTTCAATGCAATTATCAATCCTCCGGAGGTATGTATTCTTGCGGTGGGTGCTGCCGAAGAAAAACCAGAGTTCATAGACGGGCAATGGAAGACGGTGCAGGTAATGAAGATTACGGGGAGCTTTGACCACAGAGTAGTGGATGGTGCGTATGGGGCAGAGTTCCTGACAGAGTTGAAACGGATAATTGAAAGTCCGGCATTGGCTCTGTGACCGAAAGCAACCTGGCGAATCTGAGCAAGAGAGAAGGATGAGCTGGTAAAGTAACTACATTATGACGAATGGAGATGATGACAGTGAATGAGCAGAGTTATGATGTAATTGTAGTAGGAGGCGGACCGGGGGGATATACGGCCGCAATTTCTGCTGCTAAAGAAGGACTGTCGGTATTGTTGTTTGAAGGGGAATATATAGGCGGAACCTGTCTGAATGTAGGGTGTATCCCCACGAAATATCTTCTCGACAAGGCTGCGGCCCTTGAAAAAATACGGGCACTTGCGGATCAGCATATATTAAAAGAGGCCGGGTTCTTTAGTTTTGAGAAGATACAGACGGGCAGAGAGGCTGTGGTTAAGAAGTTGACAGGCGGCGTGGAATATCTTCTGAAAGCAAACAAGGTGACAGTGATAAAGAAATTTGCCCGGGTAAAGGCGGCGGGCGAAGTGGTGTGTGACGGTGTGACCTATATGGGAAAAGATATCGTTATAGCCACAGGAGCTGTTCCTTTGTCTATACCAATACCCGGTGCAGAATACACCATTACAAGCACATCAGCCCTGGCTTTGGAACAGGTGCCGGAAAAATTGGTTGTAATCGGCGGGGGAGTCATTGGGATGGAACTGGCCAGTGCCTTTTGCTCTTATGGTTCTCGGGTAACAGTGATAGAAGTACTGCCGAAGCTGTTTCCGGGAGAGGAGGAGGCGGCAGTTTCCTACATGACAAAAGAATTGAAGAAACGGGATATCCATATTTTGTGCGGCACAAGGGTGAAATCTATAGGACGGGCGGAAGATTATTATCAAGTTACATACGAGGGAGAAAAAAATGGTGTGGCAGATGCAGATGTGGTTCTGATGGCTACCGGAAGAAAAGCAAATTTGGAAGGCATTGATGCCTGTATTGCACTCAACACAAAAGGGGAGATTGAAGTAAACGAATATATGCAGACCAGTATTCCCCATATTTATGCTATCGGAGATGCGGCAGGCGGATACCAATTGGCCCACGCTGCTTACGCTGAAGCAGAAACGGCGGTGAATCACATTCTTGGTAAAGCTGAACCTGTAAATCTGGATATCATGCCCCGCTGTATCTATACAACGCCTCCCTATGCGGCAGTGGGAATCAGTATAGCACAAGCGCAGGAGAAGGGTATTAAGACGGTATCTGGGGAGTTCTCCTATATGGGGAACGGGATGGCTCTGGCTGAGGGGGCACAAGGTATGGTGCGTGTAATTATGGACAGGGAAAAACAGACAACGCTGGGAGTTCAGATTGTAGGGGAGTGTGCACCTGAGATGATTGCGTTTGCCTCTGCAGCAGTAAAAGATAAGATGACACTAAAGCAATGGCAGCAAATGATTGTCGTCCATCCCTCCCTGTCGGAGATGATAAAAGAAGCGGCTCTTGACTGCTTTGGGAAGAGTGTTCATAGAGCGTAAGGAAACACCCATGTCACTAAGGCTTGAAAAAACCAAGCCTAAGTTACATAAGCAGGAGGAAGGATTATGGGAAGTTATATGATTGGCCTGGATTACGGTACGGGCGGAGGCAAGGCATGTATCATTGATGAGAATGCGGATGTATTGGCATATTCCTTTCAGGAATATCCTATCTATGTAGATAAACCATCCTGGTCGGAGCATGATGCGGAAAATTACTGGACACTGGCCTGTGAGACAATTAAGGATTGCCTGAAAAGGGCGAAAGTAGATCCGAAAGAGGTCCGTGCAATTGGAATTTCTTCCGCACAGCCTTGCCTGGTTATGGTGGATGAAGGCTGTAACCCGATTAACCGGGCTTACAACCTGATGGACCGGAGGGCTGTTGCAGAAGTGGAATGGCTGCGGGAGAACATCGGTGTGGATAAGATTTTTCAGATTAACGGGAACCGTATTGAGGACTATCCGACAATGGTAAATATCATGTGGGAGAAAAATAACCGGCCGGAAGATTACAAGAGGATATGGAAAACACTGACGATTGATGGTTTTGTAAGGCTTCGTATGACCGGTGTTGCAGCAATGAGCTATTCCCACGGCGGATTCTGGGGTGTTGCATATGATATCCGTAAAAAAGAATTTGATAAAGAGCTGATGGAAAAACTGGGGATTGATATGGCGCTTATGCCCGAATTATATCCTTGTGAGCATATCGTAGGAGAGGTTACGGAAAAAGCTGCGAAGGAGCTGGGTCTGGTGCCGGGGATACCAGTGTGTGCGGGACAGGTGGATTGTAATGCGGGATTCGTAGGCGGCGGAGCAATTACCCCTGGTGACGTTCAGATTAATCTTGGCACATGCGGCGTTATGGGGGTTGTAAATGACAGTGAAGAGTTCATTGACCTTGTATGTAATGACGCATATACAACCAATTCCTGTAATGATTTCATATCTATAGCAGTTGTGTTAACAGGAGGGCAGGTGCTCAGATACATCAGGGACAACTTCTGCCAGATGGAGCATGAGACGGCGAAACTCATGGCAGATATGGATGTTTATGACCTTATGAACAAAGAAGCAGAAAAAATTCCGGCAGGAAGTGAGGGACTGATTGTTCTTCCCTATCTCATGGGAGAAAGAACGGTCCTTTGGGATGCATATGCAAGAGGGACTATATTCGGCCTGTCTCTGCATCATACAAAAGGGCATATGATTCGGGCAATGATGGAGGGGGTTGCGTATGCACTGTATGACAACTACCGCCTTATGCAGGAAAAGGGAATCAAGGCAAATGCACCGATTATTCTGAATGAAGGCGGGGCAAAAAGTAAACTCTGGAGAAGAATTATCACAGATGTATTTAATGTCCCAACGGCATTTGTGGAAAACCGGGTAGGTGCTCCTTTTGGAGATGCAATTCTTGCGGGAGTGTCTGCAGGGGTATTTAAAGATTTCTCTATTGCTAAAGAAAAGGTGAAATATATTGATTACATGGAACCGGACCAGGCAACCCATGAGCGTTATATGGAATATTTCCAGATATACCGTAACTTGTACAAACATTTAAAAGAAGATTTTACAGAACTATATAAGGTGGCGAAAAAGTATGAAAAATAATTATTTGTTTATCAATGCTTCTGTAGATCCTTATTATAATCTTGCGTTGGAGGAATATCTGCTGACTCATTATATGGAAGGAACCATTATGATGCTTTGGCAGAATGAGAATACGATTGTAGTAGGTCGTCATCAGAATGCAATGGAAGAGATTAATCAAAAATATGTAAAAGAGCATGGTATCCGTGTAGTTAGAAGAACAACAGGCGGGGGTGCAGTATATCACGACCTGGGAAACCTTAATTATTCATTTATTACCAACAGGAATGGGGAAGAAGCGGAAGAGATGAAACGGCTTGTTGTTCCCATTGTCGATACCCTGTGCCAATTAGGTGCCCAGGCATCCTTTAACGGAAGAAATGATATTGTAATTGATGGTAAAAAAGTGTCGGGGACAGCTCAGAGGGTACATAAAAACCGTATACTCCACCATGGATGTATCTTGTTTGATTCAGACTTGTCTGTGGTGGCAAAAAGCTTGAATGTCAGAAGTGAGAAATTTCATTCAAAGGCAGTGAAATCAGTGAAGGGACGAGTTGGGAATGTTGTGGACTTCCTGCCATCCCCTGTCAGTATCGAAAAATTCAAACAATGTCTGGTACATACGTTTATGGAAGAAGACCCTTATACGCTTTTGGAATTTTCCGAAAGGGAACAGCGGGAAATACAAAAGCTCAGAGATGAAAAGTATGCGGTTTGGGAATGGACTTACGGACACCCAATCCAATATACAGTTCATAATTATAAAAAGTATGACGGCGGTACGGTAGAGGTATATATGCGTGTGGACCATGGACGGATAGAGGAATGTCTGATGTATGGAGACTTTATGGCGCTGCGGCCCGCATCTGATGTAGCACAGCGGCTGACAGGATGCAGATATCATTACACGGAAGTGCTGAATATATTGGAGGAATTCAAAATATCAGAATACTTCGGAAGCATAGGTGCGGAAGAAGTGTCTGCATGTATATGCTGTGTGGCGGGATAAAATGAAAAACATACATATATCTTCCTAAAGAATATTTTACAGGCAAAGAATGTGATTTGTGGTACAATGATTATAAAAAGTCCCGGAAAAGAGGTATGGCGATGCGGAAAATTATCAATCATGCGGACAATGTAGTAAAAGAGATGCTGGAGGGCTATGTCAGCGCCTACAGCAGATATTACCGGAAGCATCCGAATGTAAACGGTGTGATTTTAAAGCAGAGAAGGAAGGGGAAGGTTGCCCTGGTCATTGGAGGCGGGAGCGGACATGAGCCTATGTTCTCCGGCTTTGTGGGGAAAGGGCTTGCAGATGCGGCAGCCTGCGGGAATATCTTTGCCTCTCCTGATCCCAACACGGTATATGAGACGGCGAAAGCCGTGGAGGAAGGCCAGGGAGTCCTTTTCGTATATGGATGTTATGCAGGGGATAACCTGAACTTTGATATGGGGGAAGAGATGCTCCAGGAAGAAGGCATACAGACAGCCCATATACGGGTGTGGGATGATGTTGCCAGTGCGCCCGGGGACAGAATCGAAGACCGCCGGGGGATTGCGGGAGATGTCTTTGTGGTAAAGATTGCCGGGGCAGCCTGTGACGTGGGCCTGAACCTTGCAGATGTTATAAGAATAACGGAAAAGGCAAGGGACAATACGAAGACCATCGGTGTTGCAACTGCATCCGCCCAGCTTCCGGGATTGGAGAAGCCAATCTTTGAGCTGGGGGAAAATGAGATTGAGTACGGAATGGGCCTGCACGGAGAACGGGGAGTGCTGCGGACCCAGTGGCAGAGCGCAGATGTGCTGGCAGAAAAAATGTACGGTGAAATTAAGAAGGATACAGACCTGAAGGAGGGGGATGAGGTATGTGTATTAGTTAATGGGTTAGGCTCTACTACGATTACAGAGCTTGCCATTGTTTACCGTAAGGTCAGCGAACTGCTGGAGCGGGATGGAATAAAGGTTTATGATGCAGACTTGAACAATTACTGCACAAGCCAGGAAATGGGCGGATTTTCCATTACATTGTTCCAATTAGATGAAGAGCTGAAGCAATACTACGATATGCCTTGTTATAGCCCCTATTATGCAAAAGGAGAGCTGACAGGAAGTTCTTATGATACCGAAACAGAAGAATACGGCGGGGAGATATCATCTGGTATTTCAAAACCTGAAGAGCTGGATGATGAAGTGGTATCAGAGCCTTGTGTACCCAGGAAGGGAAAAGGAGTTCTGACGGAGCTGGGTGCAGAAGATGTTCGGGGAATGCTTCTGTATGTAGCGGACAAGATTAGAGCAAAAAAACCGTATTTGACCGAAATAGACAGCGCCATCGGTGACGGGGACCACGGCATCGGAATGGCAGGGGGAATGAAAAAAGCGAAAGAAAAGCTGCAGCAGATGAAAGGGGAGCAGAATGCTTATGTGGTGTTCGAGGCAGCAGGGAAAGCTATGCTCATGTCAATGGGAGGGGCATCGGGAGTTATTTTCGGGAGTCTTTATTTAGCAGGGGCGAAGGAAATGGAAGCGAAGGCGGCTCTGACTGCAGAAGATCTGGCAAAGATGGAGCGCAAGAGCCTGTCTGCAATTAAGGAGAGAGGAAAAGCCGAAGTTGGAGACAAGACAATGGTGGATGCCTTGGAGCCTGCTGTAGCAGCTATGGAAAAGAATTATAGGAAAGGGCTGCTTGAAATGTTGAAGGCGGCTGAGGAAGCGGCAAGGCAGGGTGTGGAAGAAACAAAGAAATACACTGCAAAGTTCGGACGCGCGAAATCCTTGATGGAGAGGGCAATTGGATACCAGGATGCCGGAGCAACTTCGGTGTGGCTGATTTTTCAGGGGATGAGAGAATATATAGAAGGGTAGAAACATCTTCGGGGGCTTGACAATTCTTTTGTCTCCGCTTATAATATCAGATAATTTAATATCCGCATAACGAAGATTTGTGGAGATATCTGCATTTCGGAGTATAAGATCAATAAATGAAAAGCTATGATAAGAAAAAGTAGTAACCTGTACCGCATACAGAAAGTTGCCGGATGATGAGAGGCGCGTGGCTGGCTGGTTATGAATACCTCTTTGAGCTTCACACCGAACACTTTTCCGGTAGGCTGTGACGGATTCCTGCACACGTTATAGTGCATAGAGTATAACCATTATCATGGCGTACTTGATAAGGCGGACAATGTAAATTGTCCGTAAACGTAAGGTGGTAACACGGGAGTTTGCTCTCGTCCTTCATTCAGAAGGGCGAGAGCTTTTTTATTTCTCCATCTTATAGACCTTGCTTGTATTAAATAACTATTTAATATTAGAAGGAGAGATTTAAATGAAGAGTGTCGAAGAACAATTGCGTATCATTGTAAAAGGAGTCAGTAAGCTGGTAGATGAGGATGAACTAAGGAGCAAGCTGACAGAATCCATCAAAAACAACCGTCCCCTCACGATTAAACTGGGGCTGGACCCGAGCGCGCCGGATATCCATTTGGGTCATGCCGTTGTATTACGGAAAATCAAACAAATGCAGGATTTAGGACACGAAGCTGTAATTATCATCGGTGACTTTACTGGGAAAATAGGGGATCCATCGGGCAAATCTAAAGGTCGTAATGCTTTGACCGATAAGCAGGTTAAGGAGAATGCCCGGACATATTTTGAGCAAATATTTAAAGTGTTGGACAAAGAAAAGACAACTGTCCGCTATAATAGTGAATGGCTCAGTGATCTGAATTTTAAGGATGTCCTCAGATTAGCAGCTACAACCACGGTAGCCAGAATGATGGAACGGGACGATTTTCAGAATCGTTTCACCAATAATATCCCTATAGGTATTCATGAGTTTTTTTACCCATTGATGCAAGCGTATGATTCCATCGAGTTAAAAGCAGATATTGAACTAGGTGGCACCGATCAGACCTTTAACATCCTGATGGGCAGAACTTTACAGAAAACAATGGGGCAGGCTCAGCAGGTTGCCATGTTTATGCCTTTGTTGGAGGGATTGGACGGAGTGGAGAAAATGAGTAAGAGCCTTGGAAACTATATTGGGGTCTATGAATCTGCTGAGGTGATGTTCAAAAAAGTTATGGAGATCCCCGACAAGCTGATTGTGAAATACTTTGAGCTGGCTACAGATGAGCATCCAAACCACATAGAAATTATCAAACAAGAGCTGGATGAAGGTAAAAACCCGAGGGATATTAAATATTTTTTAGCTGAAATTATTACCCGCCTATATCATACAGAAGAGGAGGTTGCTTCGGCAAAAGAATACTATGATACTGCTTTCGGCAAAAAAGCGATTCCAGAACAGATACCAGAGCTTACGGTGAAAACACAAAGCCGCTTAATCGAAATCATTCCATTGCTTGTGGAGAATGGATTCATAAAAAGTAACGGGGAGTTCCGGCGTCTGATTCAGCAAAATGGTGTACAGCTCAATCAAAAAAAGCTGGAGGATATGGAGACCGTTTTAAGTGATGGTGATGTGCTGAAAATTGGCAAAAAACGCTTCGTTAAAATTGTTTCGGAAATATAATATCAACAATTCGTAAAACGGATGAGGTTTACTTCGTTCTACTATTAAAGTAAAAAAATGGATAGTTCCCGCGCATTTGCGGGAACTATCCATTTTTTGCTCCATCTTTTTGCAAGTTTTTACCTGTACTTTATCTCTGGAGAATTCATAATATGTTGAAAAAAGGTATAAATTGATGAAATAAAATTACGCGTACGTGTAAAATTATTACATTTAGGTTAATTTTGCATAGAAAAAAATATCTATTTTAAGCTTTTATATTAAAAATCACAAAAGAGTATTGACAATATGAAAAAATATTTTATAATGATGTTATATAAATAGCACAAGTGATTGCGTTAAAATAGGGTTAAAGTTATTAAAATAAACCAAATATGACAAGGTTTAAGAAGAAAAGAGCGCAAATCACTAAAAAAAATTTCATTACAAGGAGGAAGTTTTATGAAGTTCAGAACAGTTATGAAAAAGACAGTTTCTGTGGTGGCTGCCGGGACGATGGTGTTGTCATTAGCTGCATGCGGCACCAAGGACAGCGGTGATGCGAAAGAAAAGGATAATGGTGACAGTGGAAGCGGCGATGGTGTTACATTGGAATTTCAGCAGTGGTGGGGCGTTGAACTTCCTGATGGTGCCCTGGCAGAAATCTGCGAGAAGTTTACAGAGGATACAGGCATTACGATTGAATTGCTGAGCAATCCATATGCTGATACAAAGACTCAGATTGCATCTGGTGCCGCGGCAGGAACTATGGCCGATGTGGTAGGGCTTGACGGTTCCTGGGTATATGATTTTGCAAAGCAGGGTTCTATTGCAAATCTGACAGAGCTTATGAAAGAAAGTGGATATGATGACAGTCAGTTATCCGATCAGATTAAGTATGAAGGAAATACATATATGATTCCAGTTGTGAACTTTGCATATCCCATGTATGTCAATATGGATATTCTGGAAGCAGCAGGCGTTTCTGAACTGCCGGCAACACGGACTGAATTTATTGATGCCTGTAAGAAGGTGAAAGCATATGATGACAATATTGCAGGGTGGGCGATTCCGTTATCAACAGAATCACCAAGCGGAATCCAGAATCAGTTTATGAGCTGGGTGTGGGCATCTGGTGGTTCTATGCTAAAGGACGGTAAACCAAATCTGACAGACAATACGGATATGGAAAAGGCAGTTGAGTTTGTAAAACAACTGAACGATGAAGGGGTCATTGCAAAAGGTGCTTATGCAATGAAAGAAGCGGATATGGTTGAAGAGTTTACAAACGGACGGGTTGCATTTATGACAGACGGTGTGTCTCATCTTTCAACAATTAAAAAAGAAGCGCCGGATCTCAACGTAGACTTTATGAAGCTTCCGGTAGAGGATGGCTACACAGGTGAGAGCGGAATGGACGTTGCAAACTGGGGAATTGGTATTGCAGAGAATTGTGAAAACAAAAAGGAAGCAATGCAGTTTGTAGAATATCTTATGGGCCCGGAAGTAAATGCAGAGCTGTCAGTGCTGGCAAATGCATTTCCTGGAAATTCTAAAGCACAGCCTGACTATTCTGAATCAGACGAGTTGTTTAAAAAGGCATATGAATTGTTCAAAGAATGTTATGCAATTAATGAATTTACGGGACTTCCCACATCGGAGGAGTTGATGAGAGGTTTTGATGAGCAGTTGCAGTTATACTTGGATGGAGATACAGCTTCTGCTAAAGATATGCTGAAAGCAACGGATGAAGTCTGGAGCCCTGCATTTGGCCAGTAGTGCTTAATAAGGTATTGTCGAATTTAGCGCGAGGCCGTTCTTTGAGATTAGCGAGGTATTGACGAGCTTAGTGAAAAGAACTTCATTATAAGTATACAAATGGGTCTGTGTGTCAGGAATTTACAGACCCATTAATTTGAAAGAAAGGGGATGAAATAAGGTGATGAAAGGGAACGACAAGACCTCTTCGCGGTCAAAAAACAATCAGGCGGTTTTGAAGAAAAAATTGATGCCGTATGCATACCTTGCACCGACCATTATTTTAATGGTTGTCCTGCTGATTGTGCCGATCGTTATGGTGATTCAATATTCTTTCTATGATAATGTCATCATCAATAAAAATCCGGTTTTTGTTGGTCTGGAGAATTTTAAAAAGATTTTGTCAGATTCCACATTTTATGTAGCTGTTAAAAACACATTATTCTTTGTTGCTGTAAGTGTGATTGCACATTTAATCATTGGTATGTTTTTTGCTATGTTATTGAATACCAGATATCTGGGAGATAAAACGAAAGGCATATTCAGAGTAATTTATGCGCTGCCGTGGATGTTTACCGCTTCCGTTATTGCGATCTTATGGAAGATGATGCTGAACCCTAATGGTGTTATTAATTATCTGCTTCAGTATGTACAGTTGACAGGCGAGAGTATTGAATGGCTGGGTTCCAGGCAGTTTGCGCTGCTTGCAGTAACATTTATCAATATATGGTCTGGGTATCCCTTTTATATGATTAGTATACTGGCTGGGCTGCAGGGGATTTCTACTGATTTATATGAGGCATCTGCGCTTGATGGGGCAAACAGCATTCAGACGTTTTTTAGGATTACGATTCCGCAGTTAAGCCCCATTTTAATTAGTCTTATCATGTTAGATTTTGTATGGACAATACAGCAGTTTGCATTGATTTGGATGACGACCGGAGGCGGACCGATTAATGCCACTGAGATGGTAAGTACATATATTTATAAACAGGGATTTAGTAAATATCAGTATTCTATGGCTTCGGCGAGTGCGGTCATACTGTTGATTGTATGTACAATCATAGCAATCTTCTATGTCAGGCATCAGAAAGCGAGGGAGTGATTATGATTGGAAAGAAAAAATGGTGGGTAAAAGTGTTGATTGTCATCGGACTGCTTATGGGAGCTTTTTATGCGGCCTTTCCGGTTGTATGGATGATTTTAAATTCTTTTAAGCCCAATGTTGAGATTTTTGCCTCTCCTCCCGTATGGATTTCCAGGAGATTCAGCCTTGATGCATACAAAGCAATTTTTAGTAATCCGGAGCAGATTAGATTTTTTATTAATAGTTATGCAATTGCGATTACAGTAGTTGTCCTGACCTTAGTTATCGGTATTTTGTCAGCTTACGCTTTCAGCCGTTTTAAATTCAGAGGGAAAAATCTGATTAATACGGTGATAGTAAGTGTACAGGCGGTGCCCCCTATTGTCCTTCTCATCCCGTATTTGAGCCTGATTGTAACGGTCAGATTGTACAATACATATGGGGCGTTGATTTTGACTTACCTTATATTCACGCTGCCGTATGCAATCTTAATGCTGACAGGATATTTTAATACATTGCCCCAGGATTTGGACGAGGCGGTTATGATTGACGGAGGATCACGGTTCAAGGCGCTGTGGAGTGTTCTTGTACCCCCCGCGGTCCCCGGGCTTGTATCTGTAGGGATGTACACTTTTATGCAGGCGTGGAATGAATATTTATTTGCGCTGGCACTGACGAAAACAAATGAGATGCGTACCGTTCCGGTCGGAATTAACCTTCTGATGGGGCAGCACGCATATGAATGGAATCAGATGATGGCCATGAGCGTACTTGGTTCCCTTCCGGTATTATTGTTGTTCCTCTTCTTCCAGAGATACTTCATTGCAGGCATGACGGCAGGATCGGTAAAAAATTAAGTGCAGTACTTTTACATACTTGAAAGGGGGAACAAAAATGGATATAGAGCAAAAATATAAAAAAGTCTTTGAGGGGATGGAAGAAATCATCTCGGAAAGAGTAAAGAACAAGAAATATATGGCTATGGGATATACGAGCAATCTGGATATGCTCTGTGATTTTCAAGTGGAACGTTTGAATGGGCTTTTAAAGGAGTATATGCCGGATGCAAAGCTGTCGGATATGAGACCGGCCGGCAGCATTGTAACCATGCCGGATTTGCTTGAGACATTAGTGTACTATTGTTCAAATGGAATCGGCGGGGAAGTTGATGTGGAAAATACCGCTCTTGTAGAGGAAAGTTTTCAATTTGAGTTTGGAATGGGCGGGACGGCAGTTCAGGCCGCCCTGGCTCTTTCGGAATTGGGATGCCCTTCTCTGGTGCATCTTACGGATAACTCGAAAGAAGTTTGCGATATATTGAATACACCGTTTGTATATACAATAAATGAAGATGGCAGGCTTGTTCATACGGATAAAATTATTCAGACACAGGAACAGGAAGTTCATTTCATTATACAGTTTAAAAAGGGGGATAAAATAGATCTGGGACATCAGGAAATTGAAATTCCATGTTCAAACAGACTTATTTTGACGAAAGTTACAGTGAATAAATCGGTTCCATTTTCCATGCCGTACTTTCAATGGGTAGAGGAGAATGCAAGACAAGTGAGCAGTAATGTACTGTCCAGCTTTAATGTAATCCTGGATTCAGCCATATTGAAAGAACGCCTGGATTATGTAGAGCAGCATGTGAAAGTATACCGCAGGCATAATCCGGGCGGCATTGTGTATTTTGAAGATGCCCATTACCATGATGATACGGTGAGAAGGCTTTGTCTGGAGACAGTGTATTCTTGTGTCGATATTGTGAGCCTGAATGAAGAGGAGCTTAAATATACGCTGGAGATGTATAGGTTTCCGGCGGATATAGAGGATATTATTTCCTGCGTAAAAGGTGCAAAGTTTATTCGTGAAAAATTTGGAATACACAGAGGAGTCATTGTTCATACCAAAGACTACTCCATGTATGTGGGGGAACAGTTGGAAGCAGATATTGAGACCGGTCTTATATATGGAAATCTTTTAGCCACGGCAAAAGCGAGAAACGGGTGGTATGGAACAAGGGAACAGATAAAAGAGGTGCTGGGACTGGAATGCAGTTCAAAAGGAGTTGAAGGCGCCAGGAAGGTTGCAGAGAGTGAGTATGCTTCGGAAGTCGTTTTAGTTCCTTCTAAGTACATAGACAAACCGAAATATACAATTGGTTTAGGGGATTCATTCGTGGGTGGTGTTCAGATTTGCTTTTGACGTTACAAGAGATATAAAGTGGATTTACCTGCTTTATTCCCGCGAGCAATGAGCCGGGCGCAAGCGCGCTTGCATTTGGCGAATGCCGCGAGGGTCAAATACTCCGCTGCTTGCGGCGGTGTATTTGACTATAAACAAAAAAATTTTATCTATGGAGGAAGAAACTTATGTTAGTGAATATGAAAGAACTTTTAGCTGTAGCAAATGAAAATGATTTTGCAGTGCCTGCATTTAATATCAGCGACTATTCTATGTTTAATGGTATTATGCAGGCATCGGAGGAGAATAATGCTCCGGTAATTATTGCAATTCACCCCGATGAACTCAGCCATATAGGGACTGAGGTGATAAGGGCAATTATTGAAAAGGCAAATAAGACGTCAGTGCCAGTGTGCATACATCTTGATCATGGATCTTCTTTTGAACAGGTTATGACTGCAATACGGGCAGGTTTCACATCAGTTATGATTGATGGTTCCAGCCTTCCGTTGGAGAGGAATATTGAAGTGTGCAAAAAAGTGGCAGAAGCTGCACATGCAGTAAATGTATCTGTAGAAGGTGAGCTTGGGACAATTGGCTCCACAGATGCCGAGGCGGAGGCAGGGGCAAATGTTATTATTTATACCAACCCGGATCATGCGGTAAAGTTTGTGAAGGAATCTGGTGTGGACACATTGGCGATTGCGATAGGAACCTCTCATGGCATTTACCCCAAAGGTATGAAGCCGGAATTAAAACTAGATCTACTAAAGGAGATTAAAGGGAAAGTATCTATTCCGCTTGTTCTTCATGGAGGTTCTAATAACCCGGACACGGAAATTGGGGAAGCTGTAACGCTGGGTGTAAATAAAATTAACATTTCCAGTGACATTAAAGTAGCATATTATGATAAAATGAGAGAAATACTGGCTGACAAAGGGCTTAGAGAACCAAACACAATTCAGCCGCCATGCATCGCAGCGATGAAAAAAGTAGCATACCATAAGATTGAATTGTTCCAGGCAAATGGAAAGGCGGCCTTGTATTGCAAGTAGGAAAGTTCTCAGCCTCAATTTAGAATATAAGAAATAAAGAGGTGACAAAGTGAGTGATAATAATATTCTTGAAATGGCAGTGCTGGATAATATAAGAGCACATTATGACCGTATATTTTCGGCAGAGAAAAAGGTGGCGGATTTTATTTTGAAGAATCCACAGAAAACAGTTGATTCCAATGTTTCTGAATTGGCTAAGCTTAGCGGGGTGAGTGATGCGACAGTGGTTAGAATGTGCCATCACATAGGGTATAAAGGATATTATCAATTCCGTATTACTCTGGCGCAGGATTTGGGAAAGCAGCAATTCAGCGGCATTGCCATAACAGAGAGCAAAGATGCTGTGGAAAAGATATTTCATGAGTATGCAGAGGCGATGCTGGCCATTGGGAAAAGGATGGATGCCGGTGTTATGTGGAATTGTGTAAATTTGATAAAGACTTGTAAGCAGGCACACATTCTTGCCACCGGGAATACCAGTCCATTGGCACAGTATATGGGGTTCAGGCTTGGCAGGCTGGGGGTCAAGTGTACCTACAATGTGGCTCCGGAATATTTCATGAACCATGTGAATCTGGCTGATGAGGAAGATATCCTGATTGCAATATCCCAATCCGGAAGTTCCACACAGGTTATGCGGGGGCTGGAGCTTGGAAAAGAAAAGAACCTCAAAAGTATAGCTATTACGGCATTTGCCCAGTCACCGATTTCCGCACTTGCAGACTATGTTCTTCTGTCTGCCGGCAAGGAGGAGCCATTTAACTATTATAAAGGATATGCACACTTGAATGAAACAGCAGTCATTGATGCCTTGCTTAACTTTGTTACAAATGAAGAACTAATTAAAATAAAACATGCAGACAGGCCAGAAATTATACTGTCAGAATATAAGGTGTGACCGAAAGCAACTTAGCGAATCCAAGCGATAGCGAAGGATGAGGTTAGTGCGAGGTCGTTCCTTGAGCTTAGCGAGGTGTTATCGAGCTTAGGGAAAGGAACTTCATTAAGGAGTGAATATGAAGCGTTCAAGGATTAATCAGGTTATTAAGGACATGGAGACTCTGATAAAAGAGCATGGTTTTGAGATGCCGCCTTTCGCCCGGTGGACGGCGGAGGAATGGAATAGTATAGGGCATGAATATGATGAAATCCGTGATAACAAGCTGGGATGGGATATTACGGATTTCGGACTTGGAAAGTTTGATGAAGTGGGATTTTCCCTGTTTACTATAAGAAACGGAAATCCAAAATTAGATAAATATAAGAAAACATATGCGGAAAAGCTCCTGATGCTGTACGAGGGGCAAACGGCAGCAATGCATTTCCATGCAAGTAAGATGGAAGATATTATCAACAGAGGCGGAAACGATGTGTACATTACCGTTTACAATGGAACGAAGGACGAGGAGATGCTGGATACCGATGTAACAGTATACTCTGATGGAAGGCATACTATTGTTCCGGCAGGGACGAAAGTGCTTCTGAAGCCAGGTGAAAGTATTACCATTATGCCATATATGTATCATGATTTTATTGTGCCGGAGACTGGCGGCTCCGTTCTGTTGGGGGAGGTGTCTATGTGTAACGATGATGATAATGATAATTTCTTCTATAACAAGTCCATAGGACGTTTTCCTGAAATTGAGGAAGATGAGGCGCCTTACAGGCTGCTGTGTAATGAATATCCAAAGGCAGGGACATAAAGGGAAATTATTCGCTCTTGTTGAATAAGAATTAAAAGTGAGAAAATAAAAGACTTAAATCCGGATATTTATAGCAGGATTTAAGTCTTTTTCATATAATAAGAAACTGCGCGTTTCCTATTATATGAAAACCCTCCGGGGGATCGCACTGCGGCGTAAGTGGCAGATGTCGCTAGGCGACCGCTCCAGGCGCAAGAGTTTGCAAAGCAAACTCTTTATTCAATAATGGCAGTAAGCTTTTCAAAAGAGATATAACGTTTTACAGTGGGGGCATTAAGTGGATAACATTATAGAAAACATGTTAAGAACTTGTTAAAAATAAAGCCAGGCATTGACAATTATGCTTCGAATATATAATATTAAAGTATAAATGTCAAAAAAGAAGGTATTAAAATGAGTGGGGTTGGTAAGTTGGATGATTTGCTGAAATGCAGCAAGGGGGTAATTACTGCCAAGTTTGCAGCTGCCCATGGGGTCCATAGAGAATACTTGAGTGAATTTGTAAGGCAGGGAAAGCTAGAGAGAATTTCTCACGGTATCTACATCACACCTGATGTATGGGAAGATAAAATGCTAATTCTCCAGTTGCGAAAGGAGAAAATGATATATTCTCATGAAACAGCTTTATTTCTACATGGTCTAACAGACAAAAATCCAACGGTTTATTGTGTGACTGTTCCGGCAGGGTATCATACCAGCAAGTTACATCAAGAGGGATTGATTGTCCATACTGTGAAAAAGGAATTTCTGGAACTGGGTATTTGTATTAAACAAACCATTTTCGGAAATGATGTGAAGACATATAATATGGAACGAAGTATTTGTGATATTTTGAGAGACAGACATAATCGGGACATTACAGTTATGTCGAATGCTTTAAAAAGATATGTCAAAAAACAGGATAAGGATCTGGAACAGCTTATGAAGTGTGCAAGTTTTTTAAGAGTTGAAAAGGTTCTGCGAAGTTATTTAGACGTACTTCTTTGAATATATTGTCCTATTAAGTCGCATTTAGGACGCTACATTTTTGAGGAAAGGAGGAAACTGGCTTGAGTGAGCAGCAGGATGAGGACAAAGAACCAAAGAATCATGAAACTTTGCGAGCCTTAGCTTACTTTTCTCAGATAGGAATAACTCTAGCGGCAACGATACTTACAGGCGTCTTATTGGGCAAGTTCCTAGACGACTTGCTTGGCACAACCCCTTGGTTATTGTTGGTTTTTTCCTTGTTAGGCGTAGGTGCAGCAATCAAGAGCCTGTTTAATACGCCGAAGGATAAAAAGTGAAAAAATCTTCAGTCTTTATCTGAGGCCCCAATGGATATATAAATAAAAAGATAATTCGAGGGGAGGAGTATTATGAAGCTGTCGCGTTTAGCGAAGCGTATGATTATTACAATATTGGCCATATCATTAATCTGTATTCTGGGTTCAGCAATCTATTATCGTTCTCGGGAGTTTCTCCCATTTATGTTCGGTGTATTCTTAGGTTCAATCGTCAGTATTTTCAAAGTATTTCTTTTGGAGCGGGCTGTGGATATAGCCCTGTCAATGGAAGAAAAACGCGCTGGAAACTATGTTAATCTCCAGCATCTGTTGAGGCTTCTTATTTCCGGTGCCGTGTTGATGTTAGGTGCACTTGTGTCTCAGATTAGTTTGTGGGGAGTGGCGGCTGGAATATTAGCCTTCCAGCTCGCTGTGTACAACGTTAAATTCATCTCAAAAAAGTAAGTAAAAATTTAGTAGAAGTCAGGTGGTGATTTATTTAGTGAATTTAAACATCGATAATATTTGGGTGTTAAATATTGCGGGTGTTGAAGTATGGATTACAGAAACAATTGTGAATACATGGCTTATTATGTTTGTTCTTATTGTATTTGCAGTGATAGCACATGTTAAACTTCGTAATTTTAAAACGGTTCCAACAGGATTTCAAAATGTAACAGAAATAATGGTAGAGACATTTGATAACTTTGCCAGAAACACGTTAGGGGAAAAGCTCTCCTATGTAGCACCTTGGTTTTTCATGGTATTTGCATTTGTTCTTTCGTCTAGTTTGTTCAGCGTTTTCGGAGTAAGAGCCCCTACGGCAGATTGGGCAACTACTTTCGCCCTGGCCCTTGCCAGTTTCACACTTATGCTCTTTATGGGATTTAAGCATCGTAAAGGTGAATATCTGAAGAGCTTCTTTGAACCACATTTTATATTCTTTCCATTGAATTTTATAGGAGAATTGGCGAAGCCGGTCTCATTGAGTTTTCGACTCTTTGGGAATATGCTTTCCGGTACGATTATTCTGACACTCTATTATGGACTGACACCACTATTTGTTCAGTTCGGCATCCCTTCATTGTTGCATGCATTCTTTGATGTGGTATTTGGAGCGTTACAAACCTATATCTTTGTCATCATCAGCCTCATGTATGTCAGAGGCGCAGCAGAATAACATATTATATTTCTTGAACGACTAATGTTCAAGAAGGTATACAATACAAAATAGAATACTGTACAGCGTGAAACAGGCATTGTGTAAGAAACACATAATGCTATAAAAATAAAAAATAGAAGAAGTGATTGGAGGAAATTATTATGGAAATATTAGGAACTGTTATTGCTGTAGCCCATATCGCAGCTGCGCTTGCACTTATGAACGGGCTGTTCACTACGTTTGGACAGGCGAAAATCGCCGCACAGGCTATCGAATCAATAGGCAGGCAGCCGGAAGCTGCCGATTCTATCCGAAGCGTTATGTTTGTTGGTTTAGCTATGGCTGAGACATCTGGTATCTACGGTCTTTTGATTGCTATCATCATGTTATTCGCAAATCCTCTAGTAAATATTTTGATTAACTACATCGGTTAACAGTGGATGGAAGAACTTGATAAAAGACAGAGGAAAGGAGGTCATTTGAATTGCATAGTCAGATAGTATTTTTGGCTCAAACTGTGCCGTCCGGACGTGTTTTTGGTTTGGATTTACAAACCTTAATCAGTATCGGTATCCAGTTAGTAAACGGAATCATTCTAGCTGCTGCTCTTGGTTTTATTCTTTATAAACCAGTAAAAGAATTTATGCGTAAGCGTACCGAAGGGATTCAGAGCAAGATTGAGGACACAGATGCAACAATGGTCAAAGCCCAGGAACTTATCGCCGAGTACGACATAAAGATAAAGGATATAGATAAAGAACGTATAAAAATTCTTGAAGCTGCCCGTCTTAAGGCGGCTGATGAAGGTAAACTCATTTTGGAAGAAGCGAAAAAAGAGGCAAGTGAGATCAAGAAACGTTCTATGGACAGTGTTTTGGCAGATAAGAAACGTCTTCAGGAGGAAACGCGTCTTTATATTATTGAGATGGCTTCCTTCATGGCTGAAAAGTATATTACCCAGAAGATAGACAATGAAACCCAGGATAAAGTCTTTGAGGAGGCATTGGCACAGATGGAGATTGCACAATGGTAAAGTTAAAGAATCGTTATGCGAACGCACTTTTGGAACTCTCAGAAGAAAACGGTACTTTAGAAAAGGATTTAGAACAAGTGGTTTTGGTCAGAGATGCGCTTAATAATGCTGATGTACAGGCATTTCTTGTACATCCTCACATTCCTGATTCAGCAAAACATGAACTTTTTCAAAATACTTTTTCAGAACAGCTCGCCAGGCATCTAATGGGATTTTTATATCTTATGGTCCGGAAGAATCGCGAGTCATTAATTGTGTCCGCATTAACAGAATATATAGATCGTACAAATAGACGCTTAGGCAGAATCGAGGCAAAAATTGTTTCTGCTAAAGTGCTTACAGAGGAACAAACAGAATCCATCCGTACTGTATTATCAAGGCAAATGAATATGCAGGTTAAGGTAACAGCAACAGTTGACCCCGATGTAATAGGTGGATTTTATGTTCTGGCAGACGGACGTATCTTTGATGGTACGCTGCGGTCTGAATTGCACAATATGAGAGAATGCTTAAAGAGAGGAAGTTATGAATGCTAGTAAAACCTGATGAAATAAGCAAGGTGATAAAACAACAGATTGAGTCTTACTCGTCCAATCTGGATTTTTCTGAAGCCGGTACTGTCATACAGGTTGGGGATGGCATTGCACGCGTGTATGGCTTACATAGTGCGATGAGCGGCGAACTCCTGGAGTTTCCGGGTGGAACCTACGGTATGGCACTGAATCTGGATGAAGAGAGTATAGGCGTTGTTATTATGGGGGCTGACGCAGGTATCAAAGAGGGAGACCCTGTTAAGCTGACAGGCCGGATGGCTGAAGTTCCGGTGGGTGACGGTTTGCTTGGACGTGTTGTTAATGCGCTGGGAGAGCCCCTGGATGAAAAGGGTCCCATTGCAGCAGATACTTACCGTAAAATAGAAAGCACGGCTCCCAGTGTAATGATGCGCCGTGAAGTAAATCAGCCCTTACAGACAGGTATCAAAGCCATTGATGCACTGGTTCCCATTGGAAAAGGTCAGAGGGAATTGATTATAGGTGACCGTGAAACAGGAAAAACAGCGATTGGTATTGATACCATTATCAATCAGAAAGACAAAGATGTTTATTGTGTGTATGTTGCTATAGGGCAAAAGGCATCCAGCGTAGCACGTATCATAAAAGTGCTGAACCAGACCGGAGCCATGGCTTACACAACAGTGGTTTTAGCTACTGCCAGTGATTCTGCGCCTTTGCAGTACATTTCCCCTTATGCGGGCTGTGCCATTGCAGAAGAGTGGATGCTGCAGGGCAAGGATGTGTTGATTGTTTATGATGATTTATCTAAGCACGCGGTGGCTTACCGTGCAATCAGTTTGCTTCTGCGCCGTCCTCCCGGCCGGGAGGCTTATCCGGGAGATGTTTTTTACCTGCACTCAAGATTATTGGAACGTGCAGCAAGTATGAGCGAGAATTACGGGGGAGGTACTTTAACGGCGCTGCCTATTGTAGAAACACAAGAGGGTGATATCTCTGCCTATATTCCGACGAATATTATATCCATTACAGACGGACAGATTTATTTGGAAGCAGATCTTTTTAACGATGGCGTCCGTCCGGCGATTAACCCCGGTTTGTCTGTTTCCCGTGTAGGAGGATCAGCTCAGATTCCGGCTATGAAAAAGCTGGCAGGCCCTCTTAGAATTGAATTTGCACAGTACAAAGAATTGGCGGCTTTCTCCCAGTTTGGCTCCGATTTAAATCAAGATACGTTGGACCGTCTTGATCACGGTGAACGTATTATGGAGGTTTTAAAACAGCCGCAATACAAACCCATGCCTGTAGAATATCAAATTCTGATGCTCTATGCCTTAAGCAATAAATATATGCAAAGTATAGATACCGGGCGTATCCAGAAGTTCCAGAAGGACTTCATTCACTATGTGAAAAAACATGCTGCTCATATTGCAGAAGATATTAGGAGAAGTGGTAAGATTTCAGAAGAGCTGGTTGAGCATATCAATGCAGCCATCTCCCAGGTCAAAGAACAGTATAACTACAACTAAGGAGGGACTAATGTGAATTCGATGAGAGATATCAAACAGAGAATATCCAACGTTAGTTCCGTAGAGCAGATTGTAAAAGCGATGGATATGGTTGCCTCTACAAAGCTGGTTAAAGCAAGAGCGCAGTTGGAAGGTGTCCGCCCTATCTGCTATGAGCTTAAACGTGTTGTAGAAGAGCTTGGGAGACAGAAGGAAAGCAAAAATCATGTATTCTATGAAGAGCGTAAAGTGAAAAATTCTTTATATATCATACTGACCAGCAATAGTGGACTCTCTGGCAGCTATAATGCAAATATTATGGCAAGATCCTTAAAACATATGAATCAGGGCAAAAACGAAAAAATACTCGCAGTAGGTTCCAGGGGGCACGAGTATTTTAAGAAAAAAAATAAGAATATTATCCATGCTATTACTGATATGGCGGATGCCCAGGTATATTATGGTACTGAACGCATTGCAAAAAAGGTGATGGAATTCTATCTGGCCGGTGAAATAGAAGAAGTGTTTGTTGCTTATACACACTTTGGAACAGTTTTAAATTATGAACCCATTGTAGAAAAACTGCTTCCTTTGCCTATGGCCGGGATGATGGATGAAGATGATGGTATTAGAAAATATGAACCGGACATTAATACCTTCATTGACCACACTATCCCGTTGTACCTGCATATGAGCTTATTCAGAGCATTTTCGGAATCACACACCAGTGAACAGGCAGCACGTATGGTCAACATGGATGCAGCGGGAAAGAATGCTTCGGAAATTATTGAGGATTTAACTCGTATGTATAACCGTAAACGCCAGGCAAATATCACACAAGAACTCAGTGAGATTGTAGGCGGCGCAAATAATTTAAACTAAGGGGGACTACATGGCAGTTAAAAATACAGGTAAAATTATTCAAATAATAGGTGCAGTTATTGACATTCGCTTTAAAAGTGGACTGCCTTCTTTATATAGCGCGATTGAAGTGCCACTTCAGGAAGAAGAAACAGTGGTGTTGGAAGTCATGCAGCATCTTGGTGACAATACAGTGCGCTGCATCTCCATGCACCCTACAGATGGCTTGAAACGAGGCATGGAAGCAGTAGACACAGGTGCTCCCATTACAGTACCCGTAGGCGAAGAAGTCCTTGGCCGCATGGTAAATGTTTTAGGGAACCCAATTGACAACCTGGAGGCCTTGAAAGCGAAAGAAGAGTGGTCCATTCACAGACAGCCGCCCAGTCTGTCTGACCAGCTTGCTCAGCCGGAGATATTAGAAACCGGAATCAAAGCTGTTGACCTGCTTTGCCCTTTTGCGAAAGGTGGTAAGATAGGTTTGTTTGGAGGTGCAGGAGTAGGGAAAACTGTCCTTATTATGGAGCTCATCAACAGCATTGCAAAAGAACATGGCGGATATTCTGTATTCGTTGGTGTAGGGGAACGTACCCGTGAAGGAAACGATCTTTATAACGATATGAAAAACTCAGGTGTTCTCGATAAGACAGCACTGATTTTCGGGCAGATGAATGAGCCGCCCGGAGTGAGAATGAGAGTAGGGCTTACTGGTCTGACTATGGCTGAATATTTTCGAGATAGAGATAATCAGGATGTATTGCTTTTCATTGATAATATCTTCCGGTTTGTACAGGCGGGTTCTGAAGTGTCAGCTTTATTGGGGCGTACTCCCAGTGCAGTAGGTTATCAGCCAACTCTGGCAGCGGAAATTGGTTCCTTACAGGAGCGTATTACATCTACCAAGTCCGGTTCCATTACTTCAGTGCAGGCTATCTATGTACCTGCGGATGACTTTACAGATCCGGCAACGGCAACCACTTTTGCTCACCTGGATGCGGTGACGGTTTTGTCCAGGTCTATCGTTGAACAGGGGATTTATCCTGCCGTTGACCCGCTGGGCTCATCCTCCCGTATGCTGGAGGCAAATATTGTGGGAGCAGAGCATTACCATGTTTCAAGGGCGGTTCAAAGTATACTGCAGCGCTATAAAGACCTTCAGGATATTGTTGCAATTTTGGGTGTTGATGAACTTTCCGAAGATGACAAGCAAATTGTCAGCCGGGCCAGAAAGGTTCAGCGCTTTTTGTCGCAGCCCTTTTATGTGGCTGAGAAATTTACATCCATTCCGGGCCGTCATGTTTCCATTGCAGAAACTGTGCGGGGATTTAGGGAAATTATTGAAGGAGTCCATGATGACATACCTGAGGGCTATTTTCTCAATGTAGGATCGATTGATGAAGTCGTAGAAAAATATAAGAATGTATAGGGTGAAAATATGGCCGGACAGCAGACGAATGTTGTGAATGATAGAAAAATCAATCTGAATATAACTACACCTCGCGGGGTGAAATTCGTTGAAAAGGCGGATATGATTATTATGCGCTGTATTGATGGAAATATGGGGGCGCTTTTGGGGCATGAACCAGTTTCGACAATACTTGGTGACGGAATTTTACGTATTTTCAATAATGGTGTTGAGAAGAAGCTTGCTGTATTCGGCGGTATCGCTGAAATTGGAAATACGACGGTAAACATTTTCACTACTATAGCACAGCATCCGGAGGAAATTGACAGAGAGCGTGCGGAGGAGGACCGCCAGTCGGCAGAGGCCACTATATTAGAAGCATCGGAAGAACTGAAATTCCGCAGTTCCTATATTTTGCTGCGCCGCTCTTTGGTTCGCATTGAAGTTAGTTTACATTTGGAAGACGATGAGGAATATTCAGACGACGAAGAAACAAATTCAATATAGATGTATTGCCCGGAATGGCAATAAAAAGAAGGACAAGAAATGAAAGGATTTGAATCCGAATAGCTGGATTCAAGTCCTTTTGTTTTTTATAATCCAAAAAGGTAAGAATAGGCGGTGAGAATCTCTTTTTTTATTTGTTCAGAATCTAAATTGGGGTTCTGGCATTTGAGCTCCAATTTATACTTACAATAACTTACGCTTAATTCATTCAGCATGTGTAGATTTTCTTCCGTTACGGAAGTGTTTTCGAAAAGGATAGTACGCAATATATACAACGAACGTTCTGTAATATTTCTGCCAAAATACATCGCTTCAATATCCTGCGAAAACTGTTCACGTTCTTCGGGAAAGATATCGTAATACATTGTCATAATATCATATAGATTGTCGCTGCTTTTTCCAAAGAAAAAATTATAAAATATCATAGGGTTTTTCAGCACCGATGTAAGAAAAAAGTCCCAAATGCTTATAAAGCTCTTAATAGGAGCGTGTTTCTCCCGGCTAAGTATATTCAAAGAATGGCTGTATTCACGGAAATATTTCATAGACGCTAACAGGAGCAGCTGGTCTAAATCTTTGAAATACAAGTAAAGCGTAGAATTGTGAAAACCCGCTCTTTCTGCAATTTTCCTAATAGAGATATATTGAAAACTTTCTTCTTCCATTAACTCCTTAGTAGCATTGATAAACTCTCTGCGGTTTGCCTTTTTAAGTTCGTCATTATCAATATCATTTGGTCTCATAATTCTTTGTTATTCCTTTCAGTCTGTAATAAATGGCGTAAAGTTATTCCTTCTAAATTTTACCACGTAACAACCAAAAATCAAGGTAAATTCAGTACTTATATAACTGTTTTTACAGACCATTTATAAAGCAAATAACATTATAGATAATAATCATAAATTAGCCTTGACAATAATCATGCTTATTGCTAATATGATTGTATAATATTTAACATAAGCGCGCTTGTTAAATTGAATATTTAGTAAAAATGACATTTAGTGTAGTCCAATAAAAGGAGGAAGTCATGAAGCTGGAAATTGGTAATTTCTATGTGAAAGATATAGTATTTGGAGAGCTGTTGTCGTTTAATGACGGCGTGCTTACTGTTAATAAAGAAGAAGCTCTCAAGTTTGTATGTGAAGATGATCGGATTACAGAGGCAGATCTTTACATTGCGAAGCCGGGAGATAAGATTCGTATGTGTCCGGTAAAAGAGGCAATTGAACCAAGAACCCGCCTGGATGGAAGAAGCCTGTTCCCCGGATATATAGGAGATTTGGCGCAGGCTGGGGATGGTGTTACTTATGCCTTAAAGAACTGCAGCGTATTAGTAGTTGGAAAACATTGGGGCGGATTTCAGGATGGCGTGATCGACATGAGTGGAGAAGGCCAGAAATATACATATTTTGGTCAGCTGAATAATCTTGTATTAGTTGCTGATACAAATGAGGATTTTGAAAAACATGAGCAGCAGAAAAAGAATGATGCGCTCAGAAGAGCAGGACATAAACTTGCAGAGTTTATTGGTGCATGTTTGAAAGAACTGACACCGGAAGATACTGAAGTTTATGAATCTGAGCCGATGATCAGACGCGGGGAAGAGGTTGAAAAATTACCATCTGTTGTTTATGTAATGCAGCCACAGTCTCAGATGGAGGCCGCAGGCTACAATGATTTGGTTTATGGATGGGATACCAACCACATGGTACCTACTGTTATGAATCCAAATGAGATTTTAGACGGTGCTATTGTATCAGGAAGCTTCATGCCTGTTTCTTCTAAGTGGTCAACCTATGATTTCCAGAATTGTCCAAATATCAAAGCGCTTTATAAAGAGCATGGCAAGACAATTAATTTCCTTGGTGTAATTATGTCAAACTTGAATGTTGCACTGGAGGAGAAAGAAAGAGCTGCACTTTATGTTGCGCAGATTGCAAAAACACTTGGTGCTGATGCCGCTGTTGTAGCAGAAGAGGGATATGGAAATCCGGATGCGGACTTCGTTGGATGCATTGTAGCTCTGGAAGACGCAGGAGTTAAGACAGTAGGTGTAACAAATGAGTGTACGGGACGTGACGGACAATCTCAGCCTCTTGTGACTTTGGATGAGAAATGTGATGCAATCGTATCCTGCGGTAATGTTTCAGAAATGATCGAGCTGCCTCCTATGGAAACCGTTCTTGGCGAATTGGAAGCATTAGCAAGAGACGGACTTTCTGGCGGATGGGCAAATGATGAAATTTTAGGTTCATCTGTTAGAGAAGATGGTTCCATTATTATGGAAAACAATTCAATGTTCTGTGGTGACCAGGTTTGCGGATGGTCTCCGAAAACGATGAAAGAATTCTAATGGAGGGAAGATGATGAAAAAAGCGATTGTATATGTAAACCAGTTTTTCGGCCAGATTGGCGGAGAGGACCAGGCTGGAATTGAACCTCAGATTCATGAGGGACAAATCGGTCCGGCAATGCAGTTTGATAAACTTTTAGATGCAGAAGTTACCCATACAATTATCTGTGGTGACAACTACATGGGATCTAATACAGAAGCAGCCATTGCAACAATTATCGGCATGCTGGAAGATAAAGAGTTTGACATTTTCCTTGCAGGTCCGGCGTTCCAGGCAGGGCGGTATGGAGTTGCCTGCGGCACAATATGCAAGGCTGTAAAAGAAAAATTTGGTGTTCCGGTTGTAACTTCTATTAATGAAGAAAACCCTGGAGCAGAGATGTTTAAAAAAGATATGTATATCTTAAGAGGCGGAAATATTGCTTCCAAGATGAGAAAAGACGTGGCTGCAATGGTTGGTGTTGCCAACAAGTTATTAAATGGTGAGCCGGTAGGAAGTGCTGAGGAGGAAGGATATTTCCCAAGAGGAATCCGCCGTCAGGTATGGCGTGCTGATTTAAAACCAGCTTCTGAGCGTATGATTGACATGTTGATTAAGAAAGTAAACGGGCAGCCGTTTGAGACAGAACTTCCGATTCCTAAGATGGACAGAGTTCCGATTGCTGCACCTGTAAATGATTTAAAGACAGCCAGAATTGCTCTGCTTACTACAGGCGGTATCGTACCTGTAGATAACCCGGACCGCATTCAGTCCGCATCAGCCACACGCTGGGGCAGATATGATATTTCTAACACAGATGCTCTGAAAACCGGTGAATATAAGACAATACATGCTGGATTTGATCCGGCAGCCGCTGATGCGGATCCCAATGTCATTACTCCGGTAGATGCATTGAAAGTATTAGAAAAAGAAGGATTTTTCGGTAGTCTGCATCCTTATTTCTATTCCACAGTTGGAACAGGAACAACCCAGGCTGAGGCACAGAGAATGGCTCAGGAAATGGTTCCATTTTTAAGAGAGGATCATGTAGATGCCTGCATTATGGTTGCCACATGAGGTACCTGTACTCGTTGCGGTGCAACGATGGTGAAAGAAATTGAGAAGGCTGGCTTCCCAATTGTACTGATGTGTAATCTGATCCCTGTAGCAAAAACAGTTGGTGCAAACAGAATCGTTCCAACAATTTCCATTCCATATCCTCTTGGCGATCCAGGAACTACCAAGGAAGAGCAGTGGAAACTGCGTTACCACAGAACAAAAGCGGCACTGGAAAGTCTGGCAACAGACATTGACGAACAGACAGTATTCCGCGTATAATACGCGGGCTGTTGATGGATATCTGGAGGGAGATTTTGTATGGAAAAAAAGAAAATGGGAAATGCGGTATTCTATGTTTCACTGGTTTTAATCGCTATTATGGCAATCTGGTCTGTAGCATTCAATGATAGTTTTACCACACTGTCCAATTCAGCATTTACATTTTTGACAACAGGTTTTGGGTGGCTGTATCTATTAGCGATGATTGTATTTTTGGTATTTGTGGTCTACATGGCATTCGGCAGATACGGAAAGATTCGCCTGGGCGGAGATGATTCTAAACCGGAATACAGTAATTTGACGTGGTTTGGTCTTCTTTTTGGCTGTGGCATGGGTGTGGGCCTTGTATTCTGGGGTGTTGCAGAACCTTTAACCCATTACCTGAATCCTCAGGGAGTAGAAAGTGCTACGCCGGAAGCTGCAGATTTTGCCATGAAGTCATTCTTCATGCATTGGGGGATTCTTCCATGGGCCAATTATGCAGTTATTGGACTTGCGCTTGCTTACTTTATGTTCCGCAAGGATAAGAAAGGACTTATCAGTAGTATACTGGAACCTTTGATTGGGGAAAAACTTGCTAATGGATGGCTTGGGAAATTAGTTGATATACTTGCGGTATTTGCTACAGTGGCCGGTATTGTGACATCACTTGGGCTTGGAACATTGCAGATTAATGCAGGATTTAGCCACCTGTTTGGAGTACCATCTAATTTGGCGGTACAGATAGTTATTATTATAGTTGTTTCTGTGTTGTATATCGGCTCTGCTGTTTCTGGAATTGACAAGGGAATTAAGGTGATATCTGACACAAATATCTATGTAGCGATTGGGTTGATGGTTGTGTGTTTCCTTGTGGGACCTAAATTGGAAGTGCTGGGCAGCCTTATCAATGGAATGGGACAGTATATTGGAAATTTCATTCCAGATGCATTGAGTATTAATTCTTATGGTGATAATAGCTGGCTGGGAAGCTGGCGTCTGTTCTACTGGGCATGGTTTATCGCCTGGGCACCTTTTGTCGGCGTATTTATTGCCCGTATTTCCAAGGGACGTACAATAAGGGAATTTATTATGGGTGTTGTACTCGTTCCTGCCCTTGCATCCTGTGTATGGGGGGCCGTATTTGGAAGTATGGGAATCAACCTGGGAGAAAAAGGCCTTCTTGCAATTGAGAAACTTCAAGAAGCAGTTGCAGTACCAGAAGTCGGCTTATTTGTAGTACTGCAGGAATATCCCCTTGGATTCCTCCTGTCATTGGTTGCAATCGTGTCATTGTGTGCATTTTTCATTACATCAGCCAATTCTGGTGTGTATGTACTATCTATGCTGACTACAGACGGAGATATCAACCCGCCTAACAATAAGAAAATATTATGGGGAATTATTCAGTCTGTAATGGCAGTTGGCCTGTTGATGGCAGGCGGATTAAAACCCTTACAGACCATATCGCTGGCAGCAGCATTCCCGTTTATATTTATTATGTTCGCTGCGTGTGCATCGTTTTTGAAGACGATTAAAAAGGAAAAAGTATAATATTGGCAAAATGAATAGGGGCTATTAGTCTGTGTTTCACTTGTGAAAGTATTAAAGACAGAAAAGTTATAGAAAGTTTAAGAGGAACTATCATGAGTAAGATTTATGATGTAATTATATTAGGAGGAGGCCCGGCAGGATTATCTGCTGGGCTGTATGCGGGCAGGAGCCGCCTTTCAGCCCTGATTATAGAGAAGGGACAGGATGGCGGACAGATAGCCATCACGGATGAAATCGAAAACTATCCGGGACAGGTACTGGAAGGTGAATCCGGCCCATCCCTGACAGCAAGAATGACAGCTCAGTCAGAAAGATTCGGAGTGGAACGTGTGTCTGATACAATCAAGGAAGTTTCTCTGGATGGTGAAATCAAAGTCCTGAAGGGGGAAAAAACTCAGTATGAGGCAAAGAACGTTATCATTGCCACAGGTGCCCACCCAAGACCGATTGGCTGCAAGGGGGAAAAGGAATATGCGAGTAAGGGTGTATCCTACTGTGCAACCTGTGATGCCAACTTCTTTGAAGATTTGGAAGTTTATGTGGTAGGGGGCGGAGATTCCGCAGTGGAAGAAGCGCTGTATCTGACAAAGTTTGCCAGAAAGGTTACCCTGATTCACAGACGGGACGAATTGCGTGCCGCTAAATCCATACAGGAGAAAGCCTTTGCCAATCCAAAGATGGAGTTCTTCTGGGATACTGTTGTGGAGGAACTCTATGGAGATGAGATTCTTCAGGGAATGATTGTGAAGAATGTAAAGACCGGAGAGACCAGAAAAGTAGACGCTGATCCGGAGGATGGACTGTTTGGACTGTTTGGATTTATCGGGATGATTCCGAATACAAAAGTGTTTGAAGGCATCATTGATATGGATGAAATCGGGTATATTAAAACAGACGAAGACATGCATACCAATATCCCTGGAGTTTACGCGGCA
>NZ_QGDS01000023.1 GCF_003149105.1 Faecalicatena contorta
CGTGAGACAGTTCGGTCCCTATCCGGCGTGGGCGTAGGATATTTGAGAGGAGCTGTCCTTAGTACGAGAGGACCGGGATGGACTGGCCGCTGGTGTATCTGTTGTTCTGCCAAGAGCATAGCAGAGTAGCCAAGCCGGGACGGGATAAACGCTGAAGGCATCTAAGCGTGAAGCCCCCCTCAAGATGAGATATCCCATAACGTCAAGTTAGTAAGACCCCTTGAAGACGACGAGGTAGATAGGGCGGAGGTGGAAGTGCAGCAATGCATGGAGCTGACCGTTACTAATAGGTCGAGGGCATAACCAGGCAGGGCAATAGGAGAGAAGGATGATTCTTTGTATGCGGTTTTGAAGGTACATTCAGATAGAAAGAATGAGAGTGGACGATACCGAGAGGTATCGTTTTTTATGTTAATGGAAAGAGCCGGCAGAAAAAGAGCTGCCGGCTCTTTATATTTTGAGAATATTCTGAAAATGGCGGGCAAAAGGGTCAGTCCCTTTTTAAAAACTTCCCTTTAAAAAACTATGATTAGTTTCCATATTTCGCCTTTTTTTATTAATTTAAGATGATATAATGGTCATGGTGTTTTGTCCAAATATAATAAAGTAGGTCTTAAAAATCTTATGAGGAGGAATTTTATGAACGGAAAAAAAGGATTGTCAGCAGTTTTGCTGATAGTGATGGTACTTACATTGCTTGGAGGATGTGGGAGGACCTTTGATGCAAGTGGCTATACAAAGGCAGTATTGGATGTTTCTTATAAGAATGAGACAGAAGAATATATCCAGCTAACCGGAGAAACTAAAGAAGAGGCAGAGAAAATTTTTACAGAGAATATGGATGTTACTATGGAGGCATTTCAATCGATGAATTTTCCTGAGGATTTGGAAAGTCAATTCAGGGAGTTGTTTGAGGTGTTGGCCAAAAACGTAAAATATACAGTGGGCGAGGCTGTAGAGGATAAGAACGGTAATTTTACAGTTGACGTGTCCATTGAACCGATTACAATTTTTAATGATACATATGAAGAGTTTCAGAAGCAGGCGCAGGAGTACGCCACAAAGGTAGCAAATGATGTAATGAATGGTGCCGAGGTACCTTCTGATGAGGATATGCAGAACAATGTATATGAGATTTATTATAATATCTTGAAAAGTACAGTAGATCAAGGCATTAAATATGGTGAAGCCGAGGTCGTTACAGTACATGTAAATAAAGGCGATGGAAATGTCTATGAAATTCTCAAAGAGGATATGGTGACACTGGACGAAAAAATGATATCCCAGGATGTTCTTTAGCAGGCGGCCCCTTAGAGAATCAATTGAAAAATAGAAGGCATAAGCCTCCTATTCACCGCCAGGTCCGTCTCTCCGTGGGCGTTTGTCAGGTGAGGGATCTGTAGATTCTCCAGAATTTAGATTACCGTCATAAGCATCTTTACTTTGAGAATAGTCCTTTAAACTATTTAAAGCTTTTTCCTTGGTAGAAGAAGATGTTGTTTTTTTAGCCATGTTCATACACTCCTTTCAGGTTTAGTGTTTGCAGCAATAGATAAAATATGCATTGGAACACGAAATATTGACACTGGATAGTAACTCATGTATTTTGTATATAGGAGATTGAAACTTGTTTGATAAATGAATTGGAAGTCACAGGAGGGATGAGCATGCTGCATTTAAAAGAAGCTAATGTAGAAGATGTGGAAGAGGAGTACGCTTTTATTAAAGATCTGCCTGCAGATGAAAATGGTTTTACAAATAATGATTGTGGGATAGAAAAAGCGGAATTTCTAAATACAGTTTTGCCCCGAATGATAAATCATTCAAAGGGAATTGATTTGCCAGATGGATTTGTGCCCGGAACTGAATTTTTCTTATGGGAAGAGGATACTATTGTTGGTTTGTTTAGGATAAGACATTATTTAAATGAATTTCTGCGAAATGATGCCGGTCATATTGGATACGGAATCAAGAAGGAACATCGGGGCAGAGGACTGGCAACGAAAGGACTGGCTCTTGCAATAGAAAAGGCCAAGGAAATCATCAGAGAGGATGAAATTTACATGTCTGTAAACTGTGATAATCTTGCATCTTTAGAAGTACAGAAAAAGAATGGTGCATATATTCATCATTCTGACGATACGAAGCACTATACACGAATTAAAATATAAAATCAAAATATCATATCTACATTTTCTCTATGTATAAAAGCTATATTCTGCCGCATACTATGCCTGAGGTGATAATATGGATAAAAAGCAGAGTGAACAGCAAAACAGGCAGAAGAACCTGGACAAATACAACAGTGTTACCGAGAAAGTAAAGCCGGAAAACCAGAATCAGGGACACAATGCCAAAAAAGCAGCAGCGGATGTAAAAATGCGACAGATTTAAGATATCCATTTTGTTTGGATATCTTTTTCTGCGTAATAAAAAGGAACAGCCCGGAATCTGGTGAGGATTCCGGGCTTTGTGGTGGGAAAGGAACTAATAAATGGTGAGGAGAATTAGTTCCTTCTATGAAGTAAACAATCATGTAAAGAAAAACTTACGCAGAATTTTAAATAAATAAATAATTGTTATTATATGGTATACAATATTTTATTAATTGGTTTACTAGGAGGTCTTTAATGCTCTTGATAAAAAACGGGAAAATCATTACAATGACTGGCGAAATTTTAGAACAAGGCGATATATTAATTGAAAATAAAACAATTAAGGCGGTTGAAGCACAGATTAATCTTCTACCTAATAAAGAGGATAAGGTCATTGATGCTACTGGCCTGTGGGTGATGCCGGGAATTATTGAAGCACACTGTCACATAGGTATTACTGAAGAAAAAAAGGGCGCAGAAGGTGAGGATTGCAACGAAACCACTGAAGTAGTTGTTCCCTATTTACGTGCAATTGATGCCATAAATCCTTTGGATCCTGCTTTTCATAATGCAATACAGGCAGGCATTACCTCTGTCATGGTGGGGCCAGGCAGTGCTAATGTTGTGGGCGGACAATTTGCCTTCCTAAAAACACATGGAAGAGTAATTGACGATATGCTGATTCTTGCTCCTGCTGCAATGAAGGTTTCTTTTGGAGAGAATCCAAAATCAAACGGGTCAAAGGGCCCAACCTCCAGAATGACTATTGCATCGATGTTGCGTGAAGAACTTTTTCATGCAGTGCAGTATAAGCAGAAGAAAGAAAAAGCTTTTGAAGAAAAGACTGATTTTACAATTGATTTTCGCCTGGAGCCATGGCTGCCTGTTCTTAACCGCGAAATTCCGTTGAAAGCTCATGTTCATCGGGCGGATGACATTTTAACTGCAATACGTATTGCTAAAGAATTTTCTTGTAACATGACACTTGACCATTGTACAGAAGGTCATAACATTGCAGAAGAAATTAAAATGAGCGGGTATCATGTTATTCTCGGTCCGGATATGGCATCCAGAAATAAATTGGAAATTGAGAATGCAGATTTTAAAACTTCTGGCGTGTTAAGTAAAAAAGGGGTTACTGTCGCAATCACTACCGATCATCCTGTTACGTTAATCCAGTACCTGCCCATATGTGCAGGCCTGGCTGTAAAAAAGGGCCTTGAAATGATGGAAGGTTTAAAAGCTATAACAATTAATCCTGCAATCATTTGTGGCGTAGCAAATCGCGTGGGGAGCATTGAAGTAGGAAAAGACGCAGACATTGCAATTTTCACTGGAAATCCTATGGAAACCTTTACGCAAACGGTCTATACCATTATAGACGGTCAAATTATCTATAAGATGAAAGATTTGGGTTAAATCGTGGAAAATCACATGTGAGCATATACCTTCCCATTGATTTTCCATTCCAGGAAACTTACGGCCGGTTTGTAATTCCGTATTTAGCAGCCTTTTATCTATTTCTTTAGAAGCTAATAAAAAAGAGCAACCTTTCGGTTACCCTTAAACTTATTGTATTATTTTATTCAGTTCTTGTCATTTTTCATCTTAATTATTATTCCATCAAAGTGAACATCCAATTTACACCAAACTTATCTTTCAAACTACCGTGGAGAGCAGCAAAGAAAGAGGGCGCAAGTTCCATGTATACATGACCATTCTCTTTTAAAATATTCCATGCTTTTTTAGCTTTGTCAGCATCCGTTGTAGTGAAAGACACATACATATTACTGCCCGCTTCAATGCCGCCCGAAGCATCAGCACATTGTAATTCCATATTATCAATAGAAATTCTAGCATGCAGAACCAACTCTTTATCTTCTTCCCCGATTGGGAATGCAGGATTTGGCGGCATATCGCCATAGGTTTGCTTTTCAACGATTTCAGCGTCAAAGGCACGGGAATATATGTCCAAAGCTTCTGCGCAGTTACGATTATACATAAGATAATGTCCGAGCATTTGTTTTCCTCCTAGAACTTAATTTAGTAAAAGCATTCGACTTTACGGATAAATTATACCATGCTCTTTTTACAAAGTCATTTTTTTCTAGTGAGCCCTTCTCAATCTTAAAAGCAGAAGCTGAGAGAATCGAACTTATATCAAGGGTTTTGAGGAATATCTGCAAATGGTGTATTTAAAATAACAATCCAATTTATATTAGATTATTTACTGAAAATTCTAATGGATTTTGTTTTAAACTTCTTCCATTTATTTACATATCTCGATATAATATAAATATGGTGTTTTCTTTATTACGGAGAAAGGAGTACTATGGCAAGCACAGGAGAGAAGCCCGGAAAAGGACAGTATGTATGCATTACATATGGGCAAGTGACTATATTAGATGATAATACCGAATATTTCGAATAATAGGTTAATGGGAGTAACTGTTTTAAATTAAATAAAATATTTTTATAAATGATATCCTATCTTAGTCAAATGAATGTTGGGGTGAAAACACATGAAGAGTAGAAGAGCAAAGATAATAAGTATATCTGTCCTATGTTTATTTTTAGTTGCAGTACTTGCTGCTGGATTTTCAGGCAATGCTAACAAGTTGCAGAAGCAACTTGACGAGGCAAATTCGAATTATACGGAATTAAAAACTGATTATGAAAAAATTAGTAAAGACAATGAAGAGTTGCAAGATAAGTATAATGATAATCTTAGAGACTTAGAATCAGTTAAGTCAGAACTTACAAAATATAAAGATCAGAAGACCCAAATTGTTGAATTAACTAAGCAGTTTGCAGATTTGCAATCTCAATATGATTCAGTAAAAGCTGAAAATGAGTCATTGAAAGCTCAATTATCATCACAACAAACAGACACTTCTTCGCCTACAGTAGAATCTTCGGCTGTGCCAGAGAGCAGTAGTGATGAAACGGTGTGGTTGTCAGCCACAGGCTCTAAGTATCATAGCATACCTGACTGTGGCAATATGAATCCCAATAAAGCCAGACAAACAACAAAATCATCTGCTGAAGCAAGTGGGTATGGAAGATGCAGCAACTGTTGGTGAAATTGATATTACATATATCCAAGGCGATTAATCTATGACCAAGATTTTTACAGCAACTTTTTGAAAAATAGAGGATGTCCAAAAGCCCAGTATTTGTAAGCTTTTCAGACATCCTCTATAAATAATCAAAGCAGGGGATGAGAGAATCGAACTCCCACCAAAGGTTTTGGAGACCCCTATCATACCATTTGACCAATCCCCTGTATCGTGCGGCATAATTGCCAGTCACTAGATTAGTATACTAAGAGATGCAGTATTTGTCAAGAAAAAGCTTACGAATCTTGTAGGATTTTTGTTACAGTCCAGCCATGCAGTTATTCCTGATATTTATTTAGCGTTTGCTAAATTTACAGTCAGGCAGGTTCTATTTTATCTACATATAATGTATTTCCGTTAACATGAAATTTTACTTCTATTCCGGCATATTTCATTCCATAGATACGATCAGGGTCATGTTGGTAAGAGGGGCGGGGGTCCTGTGCAAGAACTGCCAGTAATGCTGATTTGTGGCATTCTGGTATAAGCTCCAGCCATTTCTGAGGACAGTCCACTTTCAATATATAATCTTTGAAAGAGCCGCCGAAACCTTCGGAGGCCTCCGGATGACTATCTACGAAAGGGAGGTACGGTTTAATATCGAAGATTGGCGTGCCGTGCATCAAATCTGCACCTGACACATGAAGGACGGGACCAAGTTCTGAAGTTATTTCAATTCCCGTGAGTCGGACACAGGAGAGGCCGAGGGCATTGGGACGGAAAGGGGAACGTGTGGAAAATACACCCATCCGGCGGTTACCGCCCAGTCTTGGGGGACGTACCGTAGGAGACCAGTCTTCCCTTATAGATTCTGAAAATCCCCAGATCAGCCAGATATGAGAATAATCTTCCAGCCCTCTCAAAGTATCGGGATTTCGGAATTCAGGTTCAAATATAATGTCTGCATGGAGTTCTTCCACCAGTCCGCTTTGTCTTGGAATTCCAAATTTTTCGGGGAAATTACTGTGAATATGTGCAATTGTTTTTAAGGTATAAGAGTCCATAGTTATGCGTATCCTCCAAAATATAAACAGGCAGTTTATTTTATCTGTCATTTAAAAATGTACCACAGAAAAGCAGTGAGAGTCAATCACAGCATTTGTTTGCTATAAAATACAGCCTGTAGTATAATTTTAGTAAATAAATGAATCGAGGTCTGTCATGGAAAATAAATTTCTAATGCAAGTAAAGAAGATGCAGAAAATGAAAACTACATATGTAGCTTTTGGTCAGGGAACGAAAATGCCTTTTATTACATGTGACAAAGATACATTTAACGATCAGATATGGGTGTTTGCAACTGAGGAGAAAGCAAAGGAGGTTACACAGGAGTTTAAGGATGAAAACCAGGACTTTATGATGATTGTACGTATAGAAAATAACCAGCTTTTGGGATTTTACAGCAGCCTGCATCTGCTGGGGGTAAATGAAGTGGTATTTGTGGAAGCGGAGCAAATGAGTAAAGTTCCTCTGGATAAATTGGTTATGCAGCCAGATTATTCAAAACTTCCTGAGGAAAAGCGGCCTGTTGTAAATCCGCAGATGCAATTAACGGGACTTTATTTTATGCAGGAGGTATATCGTAGTAAGCCAAGTAATGAAAAACCGGAACTTCGTGAATTGGAGGAGGAAATGGTGGTTAACCTGGTACGGTCAAGATTTCTCATGGCTTTGGACATACAAGGAGAAAAACGTATGCCTGATAGTTCCAATGTAAAAATTCCATGCGTAAAAAACAAAGATGGAAAGACATTTCAGCCTATTTTCACGGATCATAATGAGCTGAGAAAATTCAATACGGGAGGCAAGTTCCAGGCGAATGTAGTTGAATTTAGGAATATTGAAAAAGTATTGGGACAAGGTGTAGAAGGAATTGTGATAAATCCTCAGAGTATGAATATTGTGATTTCAAAAGAGAAGATTCCGGGCCTTTTACAGCGGTTTGCCCAGGATTGACATAAAAGAATTGTAATCCTGGTAAACGCAGCAGGAGGGATTTGAACCCCCGGAGCGTTTCCGCTCTTCTGCTTTCGAGGCAGATGCCATTAGCCAGCTCGACCACTGCTGCATACCAAGGTATTGTAACAAACTTTGCTAATAAAGACCAGCATTTTTGCGATAAAATTGAAGTGTCTTATGGGCTTTTTGCAAAATCTCAAGTATGTCTTGACAAATTATGGTACACTGCATATAATAGTAATAGATACTATTATTGATATTGTCTTGTGGGCAGGTTTTTTGTGAAAATACAAAAACTGGGAAATATATTTTACATAAGGTTGGGAATAAATGTGAAAAGAGTATTTGGATTATTTGAAGCTATTTTTGATATGTTTTATCTCAGTGTGGGATTCCTGGCCGGGGTAATGCTTCTAATAGGGACTGGTTCAGGGGATGCCAGGTTGTTGGCCGGCATTATGACATTTATCCTAATATTCGGTGATGCTTTTCATTTAGTGCCGCGTATCAGGGTGATTATGAGCGGAAATGAAGAAAGCCTGCGTTCTGCATTGGGAAGAGGAAAGCAGATTACCTCCATCACGATGACCATATTCTATTTGTTTCTATGGCAGCTTGGCCTTATGCTCAGTTCCCAGGGAGGAAATAGCGTTTGGACAATAATTGTATATATATTAGCAGCGGTGCGTATCCTGATTTGTCTTTTTCCCCAAAACAGGTGGAGCGACCGTTATCCTCCGGTTAAGTGGGGCATATGGCGCAACATTCCCTTTTTTATGCTGGGGGTAATTACTGCTGCATTTTTCTTTTTGTATAGGAGCCAGATGCCGGGAGTTGATTTATTATGGCTTGCTATTTTGCTTAGTTTTGCATTTTACCTTCCGGTTGTTCTTTGGGCGAACCAAAATCCGAAAGTTGGCATGTTTATGCTTCCGAAAACCTGTGCTTACTTGTGGATATTATATATGTGCCTTTCCCTTTGATAAGACATGAAAATCCAGGATATAGGGGAATGTGGGTTTCTAATGCGCAAAACATCTTTGCGGTGTTAAAAAATAAGAATAAAAGAAAGGAGTATTTAGAATGGATGATTACAAAAAGTTGACAAACGAGGTTGGGGCGCCGGTTGCAGATAATGAGAATGCGATTACTGCAGGTCCCCGTGGTCCTGTAGTAATGCAGGATGTATGGCTTATGGAGAAGATGGCTCATTTCAACCGTGAGGTAATTCCCGAGAGGCGTATGCATGCTAAAGGCTGGGGCGCATACGGTAAGCTTACTGTAACCCATGATATTTCCATGTATACAAAGGCGAAGGTGCTTCAGCCAGGGGCAGAAACGGAGTTGTTTCTCCGCTTTTCTACAGTAGCTGGTGAGAGAGGAGCTGCTGACTGCGAACGGGATATTCGCGGCGTAGCAGTGAAGTTTTATACGGAAGAAGGAAACTGGGATTTGGTTGGAAATAACACCCCTACTTTCTTTATCCGTGATGTACATAACTTTTCTGACTTAAACCGTGCTGTTAAAAGGGACCCACGTACGGGGCGCCGGAGCCCGCAAAATAACTGGGATTTCTGGACATTGCTGCCTGAGTGTTTCCATCAGATTACGGTTGTAATGAGTGACAGGGGAATTCCTGCAAGTTTCCGGAATATGCATTTCTTTGGTGAGCATACTTTTTCTTTCTACAATGAGAAAAATGAGCGTTTCTGGTGCAAATTCCATTTCAAGACCCAGCAGGGAATTAAGAATCTTTCTAATGAGGAAGCTGCTGAAATCAACGGTATGGACAGAGAACATCACGGCAAGGATTTGTTTGAAGCTATTGAAAGCGGTGATTATCCAAAGTGGACAATGTATGTACAGATTATGACGGAAGAACAGGCAAACAATCATTATGAGAATCCATTTGATATTACAAAGATTTGGCCTCACAAGGAATATCCCCTGATTGAAGTAGGAGTATTGGAGCTAAACCGTAATCCTGAGAACTTCTATGCAGAGGTGGAGCAGGCTGCCTTTACACCTGCCCACGTTGTGCCAGGAATTGGTTTTTCACCGGATAAATTCCTCCAGGGACGTCTATTCTCTTATGGTGATGCACAGCGTTACCGTTTGGGTGTGAATCACAATCTGATTCCTGTTAACCGTGCCAAAGTAGAGGTAAACCAGTATCATCGTGACGGTGCTATGCGCGTGGACGGCAACTATGGCGGAGCTCCGGCTTATACTCCAAACAGTGCAGGGGTTTGGGCCGCACAGCCTGATGTTATGGAACCGCCTTTGGATATTGAGGGGGCAATGTGGAGATATGATCCTAAAGATGATCCTACCGATGATTGTTTCCGTGCAGGAGGTAATCTGTGGCGTGTAATGACCGAGGACAAGAAGCAGATTCTGATTGAGAATACTGCTAATGATATGGCAAGCGTTACTGAGAATATTAAATACCGTCATGCTGCTCACTGTTATCTGGCTGATGTTGAGTATGGAGAGCGTTTTGCTAAAGCCGCAGGGCTTGATGTGGATAAAGTAATTGAACTTTCAAAACTGGATAACAATGAATTAAACAGAGTTACGACATCTTAAATTATACCAATTGAACAAGAGTTCATGGCAAGGAACAGGGTATGCTAAAAGGCATATCCTGTTTTGGGAGCGGAAATGAAAGGTATGCCGTAATCTATTGCAAGAAAAGTTGGGAGAAGTGGATAAAGTTTCAGTAGCATATTTGCCTAAAATAGAGTATTGTGAAATGAAAATGCGTACTTTATAATAAGTATGTATTTAAGAAATTCCAAGGGAGGAATATCCTGAGGAATTTTTTGTTTTTAAGAGGAAAGGAAGGAAAATTCATGCAATTTAGAGAAATTAATCCATCACCTCGTACCCTAATGACACCTGGCCCAGTAGAAGCAGATCCGAGAGTGCTTCGTGCAATGAGTTCTCATATCCTTGGCCAGTTTGATCCGGAATTTACGGCGTTGATGAATGAAACTATGGAAATGGAACGTCAGGTGTTTCAGACAAACAATCGCCAGACTTATGTTGTAGATACTACATCCAGAGGCGGTCTTGAGACAGTACTGACTGGTGCGGTTTGTCCGGGAGATAAAGTTCTCATTCCTGCATTCGGCCGTTTTGGATATCTTCTGGCGGAGATTCTTGAACGTTGCGGAGCTAAAATTACACTTCTGGAAAGAGAGTGGGGGACTGTATTTGATCCCCAGGAAATTGAAGATGCATTGAAAAAGGACAGCTATAAGGTGGTTGCCTGTATTCATGGTGAGACATCCACTTCCATGATGCAGCCATTGGACGAGCTTGGGGAAATCTGTGAGAAATATGAAGCACTGCTGATTGTAGATTCTGTAGCCACACTTGGAGGAGCCGAAGTAAAAGTGGACGAGTGGAAGCTTTCCGCATGTATTGCTGGAACTCAGAAATGTATTTCTGCACCGTCTGGTTCTGCACTGATTACCTACAACCAGCAGGTTGAAGATATTGTAAAAGCAAGAAAACGTGTGGAAAAGGGGATTCGCACAGCAGATGATATTGCCGGGAAACTTCCGGGAATTCCAAGCAATTACCTGGATCTTGGACAATTGGAGGATTATTGGAGCTCCCGCCGTTTAAATCATCATACAGAAGCGACCAGCATGCAGTATGCGGTACATGAAGCTCTTCGCTGTATTTTAGAGGAGAGTTTGGAAGTTCGGTTTGCACGGCATAACCTGAATGATAAGGCCCTTGTAGCAGGTCTCAGGGCAATGGGATTAACAATCTTTGGAGATCTGGCACATAAGATGCCGGTTGTCACAGCGATTAACATTCCTGAGGGTGCAGATGGAAAAGTAATCAGAGGAATGCTTTTAAATGAATTTGGAATCGAAATTGCAACTTCTTTTGGACCGTTAGATGGAAAAATTCTTCGAATTGGAAATATGGGATACTCCAGCCAGAAGAGAAATATTTTAATTCTGCTTGGAGCGCTGGAAGCGGTAATGCTTGCAAATGGTGTAAAGGTTCCGTCAGGAGAGGCAGTTGCAGCAGCACTTGCTGTTTATGAAAAGGAAGAAAAATAGAATATTTTTATTAGTTCAGAGACGAGCTCCTGTAAACAGGGGGGAGTCTCTCTTTTTATGTAACAGGAAACTGCGTCTCCCGTAGATATCTGTTAATGTTATGGTACAGTTTTTTGTTTCTTATGGTATAATATAAAAATGATACCGCTAATAATTTTATTATCAAAAAAATTTTTAATTGTAGGTGAGATATGGGATTTACAGTAGAAGATCTTCTGCAGGTCGGGGAAGCAAAAAAGCTATCTGTGATCTGCGGAGAAAAAGGACTTAAAAATGAAATAAAAGGTGTTACCATTATCGAGGCCCCTGATATTGTTAGGTTTATCAATGGCGGGGAATTGCTGCTGACTGGATTATTTGCTTTTAAATCCTGTAGTGTGGAAGAATATAAAAATCACCTTCAGGAGCTGAGGGGAAAGAAAGTCAGCGGTCTTGTATTGAAGCGGGGAAGAACTGTGGAAGAGGCAGATGTCAAGATTGCATTGTTGAAAGAATTTGCGGGGGACAATAATATACCGCTTATTGAAGTTCCGTTTGAGATGTCTTTCCAGGTGATTGTGGGTCTGGTTATGGAGCGATTGTTCAACGAAGAAGTTACCCAGCTAAAATATTATAAGACAACCCATGATAATTTTTTAGCATTGATGCTGTCACACAGCTCAAAAGAGAATAAAATCGGAGATATCCTGGGGCTGCTGGATAAAATGATTTGTAATCCGGTGGCGCTTTACGATCAATATATGTGCTGTTATGCTTCCACGGGAAATGGAACGGAAAGATTACAGATTTCAGAAAATGCAAAAAAATATGATCCTGGAATTCTGACGAACTATAAGTATTTAAGGCAGGAAGACGAATATATCAGATATATTGTAGAAATCAATCTAAATGTGGGAATTAAGATGTATTTGGCTATTACGGAGACGATATCAAAATTTAGTCTGATGGATTGTATTGCGGTAGAAAATGCCATTATTGCACTTCAATATGAGTTTGCAAGAACATTTGCGGTGTCGGAGCTGGAAAAGAAATTTCAAAACGATATTCTGCATAATATTTTAAGCGGGAATATAGAGTCTATAGACGAACTAAAGAAAAGCTCTACTCTTTTGGATGTCAATATTGATGGATATTATAGGGTGATTGTTTTTGGTGTGACGAATGAAGGAAGCTCCCGGAAGGATATTAATGAAAAAATTCACCATGTTGATTTACTGGAAAAAACCGTTATCCAGCGGATTCCGAACAGCAAAGTGCACAGAGATCTGGATAAAATTGTTGTTGCGATGGAAGTCAATTCTGATTCTTCCCAGATAGAGTACAGAGAAGAATTGAAGGATGTTTTGAAGCAGGTACAGACATTCATGACTGCTCAGAATAAATATCTGAAGGTAAAGGCTGGAGTCGGAAGAATTGTAAAAGGTATTATTCATCTGCCGGAAACTTATAAAGAGGCAAACGATGCATTTTTGTTTGTAGATATTGCAGGGGATATTATGGGAGAAGGCGCAACACAGATGATGCTCTTTTCTGACCTTGGGATTTTTAAACTGCTGTGCCAGTTGGATGACCCGGCAATGCTGATGGAGTATGTGCCTGAGACACTCGAGAAACTATATGACTATAAAAAACCTCAGAGAGATGATTTTATCATGACGCTGAAAACATATCTGGACAAAAACCAGAATCTTTCCAAGACGGCGCAGGACTTATATATACATTATAAGACTGCAGCTTACCGGATTGAAAAGATTGCAAAGATAACAGGAATTGATTTTGATAATGCGAATGAAGTACTTGCAGTAAGAATTGGCCTTGTAGTACATCGTATGATAGAAAATTATAATAAAAAGGTTATGTAAAATCCCATAAAAGCAGGCTCTTAGGAGTCTGTTTTTTTGGATTTTCTATATGAGTTGACTTGATATTCTATCCACTTTTTATGAGAATCATGTTACGTTTATTTCAATAACTAAAAAGGAGGAAGTAGAATGATAGGTTTATCCAGGATCTTAATAAATTATCAGGAAAATCCTGTTGGAATTGAAACAGTTGACCAAATTGGTTGGAGTATTATTTCTGATAAAAAGAATGTATTCCAGGAAAGTTATGAGTTTCAAATAGGAGAAGATGAGACCTTTGGCATGCTTGTTTATGACAGCGGAGTAGTCAGGAGTGAAGAATCTGCTCATATTGCAATTGAGAAAAATATACTGAATCTGGTATCTTCCAGAAAATACTTTATCCGTGTGCGGATTACTGGGAAAGATGGGGCGATAAGTGACTGGAAGGAGGGATTTTTCGTAACAGCGCTTTTGTCAGAGAAGGACTGGAAAGCGGAATTTATTACGATAGAGACAGAAGAAGATAAAGATGAGAGTAAGGGTTCTTATCTACGGAAAGAGTTTGTAATTGGGAAAAAGGTAAAGGCTGCCTATGCACATGCTACAGCACTGGGGATTTATCATCTTTATATCAATGGAAAGAAGGCAGGGGAGGATGAATTTGCTCCAGGCTGGACCTCCTACAATAAGCATCTGTTATATCAGACCTATGATGTTACGGACTATCTGCAAGAGGGAGCGAATGCGGCAGCAGGGCATATAGGTCCGGGATGGTATAAGGGGACAGTGGGATTTGTTAGAATGCGCGGTCATTATGGGACGAGAGCTGCATTTGCCTGCCAGATTATTGTTGAGTATGAGGATGGAAGCAGAGAATCTTTCCAGACAGATACTTCATGGATGGGAACTTACAGCCCTGTTTTATTCTCTGAGCTATATGACGGGGAGACTTATGATGCACGCAGGGAGATAGAAGGGTGGAATGAGCCCGGGAGCCCTATAGGCTCCTGGCAGCAGGCAGAAGCCGTCAATTTTGATACATCAGTATTGTCGGCCCAGAGCGGCAGTAAGGTTAAGAAAGTTACAGAGGTTCCCGCAAAGAGAATCTTTACGACGCCTCAGGGTGATACGGTTATTGATTTCGGACAAAACATGACCGGCTGGATTAAATTTAAGGTGAAAGGGCAGGCGGGAGATAAAGTGGAATTAAACTGCTTTGAAGTACTTGATGCAAAGGGAAATGTTTATTTAGACAATCTTCGCTCTGCAAAAGAAACAATTATATACATATGTAAGGATGAGGAGGAAGTTACATTCCACCCCCATTTCTCTTTCCAGGGATTTCAGTTTGCAAAAGTTTCTTCCTATCCGGGAGAGCTGAGCACTGACTATTTTACAGCCTATGCACTGCATTCTGACATGGAGGTCACTGGAGAGTTTGAGTGCTCTAATCCGGACATTAACCAGTTACAGCATAATATTGTTTGGGGAATGAAAGGGAATTTTCTGGATGTGCCAACAGACTGCCCTCAGAGAGATGAACGTCTGGGGTGGACGGGAGATGCACAAATATTCTGCCGTACCGCTACATTTTTATATGATACCTATACGTTCTACACAAAATGGCTGAAGGATGTGGAAGCAGACCAGACGGAGGAAGGAGGGGTTCCTCATGTTGTGCCGGACATTCTGATTGGAAAATCCTCTGCGGACCGTCTGATGAAGGATGGAGACCATTCGGCTGCTGCATGGGCAGATGTGGCAGTGATTATGCCATGGACCCTTTATCTGGCATATGGCGATGTTACGGTTATTGAGCGCCAGTATGACAGTATGAAAGCATGGATTAATTTTATGAAGGAACATTCCAGAGGGAATATATGGAATTATAAGCTGCAGTTTGGTGACTGGGTAGCGCTGGATGCAGAGGAAGGAAGTTATTTTGGGGCAACCCCCAATGATTTGACCTGTACAGCATATTATGCATATTCAACAAAGCTTTTTGCAAAAATGGCAAAGATTGTAGGAAGAGATGAGGATGCCGGGGAGTATACCAGACTGTATCAGGAAATATTGGATACTTATCAGAAAACATTCTTTGATGAATCGGGGCATTTAAATGTGCAGACACAGACAGCACAGATTGTCTCATTATATTTTGATCTGGTGCCGGAAGAATATCGGCAGAATGTGGTAGCGGATTTGCTGAAGCTTTTGGAAAAAGAGAACGGACACCTGGTGACGGGGTTTGTGGGAACCCCTTATTTTTGCCATGCATTAAGTCAAAACGGGCATACGAAGGAAGCTTATGAGTTATTGTTAAAGGATGATTTCCCGTCCTGGCTGTATCAGGTTAAGATGGGCGCTACGACAATCTGGGAGCACTGGGATGGCATGAAGCCTGATGGAAGTATGTGGAGTCCCGATATGAATTCTTTTAATCATTACGCGTATGGCGCAATTGGAGAGTGGATGTACCGAGTGGCGGCAGGGATCGAATGTGAGGAATCCCGCCCTGGATACAAACATATTATAATCGCGCCTCATCCGGGGGGAGGACTTGAGTTTATAAGAGCTTCTTATAAGAGCATTTACGGAAAAATCATTTCCAACTGGAAGCTGGACGGCAGGAGAGTTACTTTAACTGTAGAAGTTCCATGTAATACATCTGCGTCTATTTGTCCGGCAGGGGCAAAAAAGATTCTGGAGCAGGGAGGATTGGAATTTGTGATGAAAGAAAATGAATACCAGGCAGAAGCAGGGTCTGGACAGTATACCATTGTATATGAAATTTGATTGGATTTTCGATGTGGGATTGTCGGATTATCCATGTGCAATAGAAAAAACACATGGTAGCATAGAGTCATCAAAAGTAAGGAGAAAAAGATATGAAAAAGAAAATTGTTGCAGTATTTTTATGTGCAGCTATGGTTACTGGCATGGCAGCAGGATGTGGGTCATCCTCTGATAAGAAGTCAGAGACTTCCGCAGACGGGAGTGAAACAACAGAATTGACCCTTCTGATTGACACGGATGTGACGATCGCAGGTTTTGAGGCAGTGGCGGCAAAGGCTGAGGAGGAGATTGGCATCAAGGTCAAAATTGAGACAAGGCCTGGAGGGGCAGACGGAGACAACATTGTAAAAACCAGATTAGCATCCGGTGACATGGCGGATCTTTGCCTGTATAATTCAGGAGCATTGTTAAATGCATTGAATCCGGAAGAATATTTCCTTGATATTTCAGGAGAAGATTTTGTATCAAGAATAGATGATAATTACAAGTCGGCAGTTTCCGTGGGAGACAAGGTATTCGGTGTTCCCTATCAGTCCTCACAGGCGGAAGGAATTGTTTACAGCAAAACTTTGTATGAAAAATACAATCTGGAAGTTCCTAAGACATGGGATGAATTTCTTGCAAACTGTGATGTGCTGAAAGAAAACAAAGAAACAGCAATTTTAGGTACGTTTGCTGACTCCTGGACTGCACAGGTCCCGTTTTTGGGTGATGCTTATAACCTGCAGCAAAGTGATCCTGAGTTTGCAGAGAAATTTGACGCAGGAGAAGCAAAATGGGCAACCACACCTGCAGCTCTCAGGAGTTTTGAGAAGTTAGCGGATACAACACAATATTACAACGAAGATTATCTTGCCACTACATATGATGACGGATGCGATATTATGGCAAATGGGGAAGCAGGACATTGGTTTATCCTGTCACAGGCATTGTCCAATATTTATGAACTGTATGGTGATCAGGTTAATGATCTTGGTGTATTCGCAGTGCCTGGTGACAGCGCAGATGATAATGGAATTACCCTTTGGTATCCGGCAGCACTTTATGGAAACAAAAACAGTGATAAGACAGATGCCATTCTAAAGTTTATGGAATTTTACTTGTCTGATGAAGCCCTGGATGCATATTCAGAGGCAGTACTGCCAGACGGCCCATATTGCGTGAAAGATTATGAAATGCCAGACAATGCCTATGATGCGGTGGCAAATGATATCCAGGCTTACTTTGAATCTGGTAAAAATGCACCGGCCCTGGAATATATCAGCCAGGTGAAAGGTGCCGATTGTCCTGCTATCTGCCAGGAATTAGGCTCCGGCCAGACAACAGCACAGGAAGCAGCACAAAAATATGATAAAGATTGTGAAAAGCAGGCAACACAGCTTGGGCTGAACTGGTAGTACAGATATGGAAAGGAAAAAGATATATTCGAATTGGTTCATCGTACCGGCAATGGTGATTTTTACTGTGTTTTTTCTTCTGCCGATGGTGATATCCTTTTTTTTCAGTATGACGGTGTGGGATTTTAACAGTTTCACATTTTGCGGATTTGACAATTTTAAGACTTTCTTTTCAGACACCTCCTTGTCAAGTTCGATTAAAAATACTTTGATTTATGCAATTCTTACCTGTGGACTGAAAGTGATTCTTGCATTTTTCCTGGCAGTGTTTCTGACAAGTAAAATTAAAACGAAGAATTTCCTCAGATCTGTAGTGTTTTTCCCAAACCTGATTAGTACCATAGCAGTAGGAATTACATTTTGTGCTCTGATGCACCCGTCAAAGGGGCTGATCAACCAGGTAATTACGATGCTGAGCGGGACAGGGATGGACTGGCTTGGAAATACGAAGACGGCGCTCTATGCGGTTATATTAACGGATGTATGGAAGGGTGTCGGTGTGGCAACGGTGATTTTTATTGCAGGAATGCAGTCAATTGACAAGACTTATTATGAGGCAGCATCCATAGACGGTGCCACCGGGTGGGAGCAGCTGAAGGCAATTACTGTGCCTCTTAGCAGACCTGCTATGAATTCCGTAATTATCCTGGCATTTATCAGCGGTATGCGTACATTTGATTTAATCTGGGCTATGACAGGCGGAGGCCCGGGGTATGTGACGGAGGTAATGGCATCTACAGTGTATAAACAATATGCGGCAGGGTTTTATGGATTATCTACTGCAGGAAATGTAATTATGTTTATTCTGATTGCCATTCTGGCATTTCCGCTTCAGAAATTTCTGCTTAGCAGGGAGGTAGATTAGCTGTGAAAAGAAAAAAGAGATTATATCTTCTGGGAGATGTTTTGGGAATTCTGGGCGCAATCGTAGTATTTATTGTTCCATTTGTATTTATGCTGGTCAATGCTCTGAAAGAACGGCGTGAAGCCAACTTGTTAAGTATAGGGCTGCCAAAAGAAACCCATTGGGAAAACTTTATTGAAGTATTTAAGGCAAATGATTATCAAATTCTGACAGCTTTCAAAAACAGCGGTCTGCTTGTAGTTGGCTCTGTATTGATACTAATTGTAGTTGGCTCTATGGGCGGATATGTTTTGCAGAGAAGAAAAGATTCTGTCATGGGTGTAATGAATTCGCTGATTATGGCCGGCCTGATGGTACCGGCAGCGATTCTCCCGACAATCTGGGTGCTGCAGAAACTTCATCTCTATAAAACAATAGGGGGAATGATAATGGTAGAGGTTGCGCTGCAGATACCGTTCACAATTATGCTGTTTAGAGGATTTATGAGTTCTATTCCGATTGAATTGGAAGAGGCGGGATATATGGATGGATGTTCACGCTGGAAAATTTTTACTACTATTATTTTTCCACTGCTGAAGCCAGTGACATCTACCGTAATTATTTTGAACGCGGTAACAATATTTAACGATTTTACAAATCCGCTGTACTTTCTTCCGGGCTCGGAAAATGCAACAGTACAGTTAACGCTTTATAATTTCATGGGGCAGTATTCCAGTTCTTACAATATGCTGTTTGCAGATGTTATTTTGATTACAGTCCCCATGCTCCTGCTCTTTATATTCTTTAATAAGAGAATTGTAGACGGCATGGTGGCAGGCGCAGTGAAAGGTTAGAAAAAACTAAAAGGCAGGAAACAGGGCTGAGTCAGATCAATTCTGTCTCCAGCCTTTTTATGGTATAATGCTTTTATTCTCGCGAAGGCAACGAGCCAAGTGGACATGCTTGCATGTACATTTGGCGACTGCCGGTGGGGTCAAATACCCTGTAACTCACCGCGCTGCAAATTTGATGCCCAGTAGCTTGCTGCGGGGGCTTTGACTTAGAAGGGGGAAAGGGCATGAAGTTTCAAAAGAAAATTATTCTTGTATATGCCGCATTTTCAGTATTAATAACAGGAATTTTTGCAGCCGCATACTACAATTTGAACGTGCGCCAATATAAGGAAAGAGAGTATGGAAATATCAAAACTGTATCTCATGTAAAATTGCAGCAGATGGAAGACACCCTGGAAGGGATGGAGTCGGCCATTACGTGGGTGCTGTCTGATATAGAGGTGCTGGAAGCACTGAAAAGACTGGCTACTATGGAGACAAATTCTTATGAAGATATGTATTTCAGCGAATCCACTGCCACAGTACGCTCAAAAATGAATTCTTATTATCTGACAGAAAAATTTTACAGGACCATATTTTTTAATAAAATGGGGGTTACAATTGCAAATAATAATTATGCAGCTACAGCATTGGATTCCGAAGCAGACTATCAAAGCTATCCCTGGGTGGAGAAAGTGAGCAGCCACGGAGGCAGGGACGTTATTCTGGGTCTTCATCAGGATGATTGGGGAAACCGGATCAGGCCCCAGGTTATTTCCGTAGTAAAGGAAATACAGGGGATGGATATGGGATATATTGAAGTGCAGAAAGATAAAAAATCTCTTGATATTATGATGGAAAACTCAGACTCACGGATTACATACATCTTTTATACGAAGGATGGCAGGTTTATTTATTCCGATACGGATACCGCAGACGCAGATTATTACTGGAAGGTAATGCAGGAAAACCCTACAGACATACGCAAAATTGAGACCGAAAGTGGAGAGGAAGCATTATGCCTGATGCAGCAATCTGCGTTTCAGGATGTTGTGCTTTTGACTGTCACCCGGGTAGATATTAGCAGGAGTGCAGTTCTGGCTGTGCTGCCAGTGAGTCTTCTCCTGCTTTTTGGAGCTTTAGTTCTGTCACTGGGGTATATTTATCTTACCTCAAGGCAGCTTACAAAACCCATCCAGCAGCTACAGCATTTCATGGACACCACCAGGCTGGATAATATGGAGGCAGAAATACCGGAGAAAATCTCCAATGATGAAATTGAAGCACTTTATGTATCTTACAAAGATGTAATGAACCGGCTGAATGATTCCATGCTGAAAGAAAAGCGCATGTCACTTTTATCCTTGCAGGCCCAGTTTGATTTGCTGCAGGCCCAGGTGAACCCTCACTTTATATATAATGTACTGAATGTAATATCCAGCAGGGGGATGGTATCTGATGATGAAGTGATCTGTGATATGTGCAGCCAGCTTGCAGGAATGCTCCGGTATTCTACGAATACAAAGGATAAGTATGCTGTGGTAAGGCAGGAAATTGAATATCTTGAACTTTACCTTGGGTTACTGAAGTACAGATATGATTATAAATTCTCCTATACCATCGAAGTTGACAGCAGGATATACACCCGGCCACTCCCTAAGATTGTCCTGCAGCAGATTGTGGAAAATGCAGTGAATCATGGGTATAGAGGCAGTACCGATGTCATCCGGGTGAAGGTAAGCGGAGGCCAAAATGAGGATGGATGGTATCTGAAAGTTCACGATGATGGTCAGGGGATAGGGGAAGAAAAATTGGTAAAAATAAACAAAAATATTTCCTATACAAAAAATAAGTTTACTATACACAGAAGTGATGTGGAATTGGAAATAGGGGGAATGGGTCTGGTGAATACATATGCCCGCCTCTATCTTCTGTATAATGAGGATTTGATTTTTGAAATATTGCCTGCAGAAGGGGGAGGAACGGATGTGATAATAGGGGTAAAGGAGAAGAGAGGAGAAAAGGATGTATAGAATTGTTGTGGCAGAAGATGAACCAGCGGCTTTGGGCCATGTTTGTATGATTCTGGAAAAGAAATGCCCCCAGTACCAGATTATAGGAACGGCAGGAAATGGACTGGAAGCTTTGTGCCTCATCCGAAGGGAGCAGCCAGACGTATTGATTTCTGATGTGAGAATGCCAGTAATGGATGGGATACGGCTGATATCAAAAGTAAAGGAAGAATATCCAGAGATCCTTTCTATCATTGTCAGCGGATATTCGGAATTTGAATATGCGAAAGGAGCACTTCGATCAGGAGTCTGCGATTATCTTCTGAAGCCCCTTGCCCCGTCAGATATAAAGGAGCTGATGGACAGGCTGGAACCTCGGTTAGACGCACTGTACTACGAAAAGCGGAACAAATTGTTGAAAGCATTGTGCAGCGGAGCGGAATCTGATTCCCGGGATTCTCTGTACCGTTACTTTCCGAAAGGGCGGTATTATGCGGCAATCTACAGAAAAAACGGACTTCCAAAAAGGTTTTCCCGGAAGACAGGCGTAGAGATATTTTCAATGGAGGAAGAGAAGGTTTATATTTACGGGAGGGATGAAATGGAATCCCTATATCTTTTCCCGGAAAAACTGTTGTTTTTGGAGGATTTCGGAGAGATGGCAGAGTGTATTTTTGAAAAAGAAAGAAATGCATATACATACCTGACGGCGGTAATGTACGAAGAATCCCTTACTTTAGAAGAATTCCCCCGAATTGTAAAAAGGATGTACCGGAAGTTGGATGAGTCTATTGTAATTGGAGAAAACCAGATGCAGAAGCTTTCTTGTGAAAAGGTAGAAGAAGGCGGTTTTCCAGCGGCAAGAAGTCAGTGCGCGGGGGAATGGAACATAGAGGAAAAAGAAAAATTAGAACATATAGAATATTTAATCCGGTATAAAGAAAATGGGGAGTTTGCAGAAGAGATAAAGAAACTATTTAATATATATTGCAAACAAAAATATAGTCAGATATGCGTTGAATCGGCTGTGAAATATATTTTCCAACTGATATATAACACCTGTCCTTCTGTAAAGAATGTTATAGACCTGGAATTCATGCTGGATGATGCGTTTTACTATGCTTCGAATATGCAGGAGCTGACAGAGAGTATTCTCACCATTGTAAAGCAGTGTGTCCCGGAGCTGGGGAAAGAGAAAATCGATAATAAGGAACAGTTTTTCCAATCTATTATATATTATTTGAACGGACATATGGAGGAGGCCATAACCCTGGGAAGTATCTGTAAAAGGTTTGGAATATCTCAGACATCTTTAAGCAGAATGTTCCGTACTTATGAAGGCACCTCCTTTAGCAATTATCTTACCAGAATAAGAATTGAAAAAGCAAAGCAGATGATGCAGCAGGATCCAGAAGCCTATATCAGAGATATAGCCGAACGTGTAGGATACAGTGATCAGTTCTATTTTAGCAGGATATTTCGTTCAGTGACCGGTATCTGCCCAAAAGAATACATGGAGAAAGCCATATTGCAAATCTGATATAAAAGAGTTAAAGTCTTTTCAAACTCTATTTTAAGGCGATTGAGATAAATCAAAGAAGAAATATTTTTGTAAAAAACAATTCAGCAGGGAAGATGATGAAATATATTACTATAAAGAATGCATGTTGAGAGATGTTTATTAAATGGAGATTGCCGTAAGTCACTGATTGGATTATAATATTTAGTAAGATTATATGAAAGCTGGGTATTTTGTATTCTGGAGTGTTTGTGTGCCAAAATGAGGATAAAATACTTATGGGCAGAAAATTTGAAGAAGAGTTATACCAGTGCGGAATTTTAAAGGGAGGTAAGAAATGATGATAGAATGTAAAACTATAATGAATAAAAATTCGCTTTCTATAATAAGTAAATATTATTATAGAAATACGGAATATATACGCAAACTTAAGATAGTATTGCTGATTTGCGGTGTTCTTCTTTTTTTGATTGGCATTCCTTTTTTGACAATACAGTTTTTTACGAGTAGCTTTGACCTGAGTGGGAATACAAGCTTTATAATTTTTGCAGTAATATTAGGGGCAATATGTTTGTGGTATGTAGCTGGGGGAATGGAAAAGCAGGGGACTTACGCCATTGTAAAGCAATACTTTAAAAATGGAGAAAAAGAGAAAGTGTATAATTATACTTTTACTAAGGAAGGGATAAATATTGAGGATTCTGGAAATACGGCTTTTTATAAATGGTCTTCAATAGAAAAGAATTATGAGGAGGACCATTATTATATCTATGTGGCTAATAGCAAATATATTGTAATTGATAAGATGGGGTTTGTAGGTAATAGTCAATCTGAGTATGAAAATTTGATAAAAGAAGTTTTAAAAGAGCCAATTGATAAGTAATCTAAAATTAAAACATTGTACCATAATGTCATATTATGATACGTTTTTTGAATTCTTATGTTATGATAAAAAAGATTGAAGAAATACCAGGGGAGAATTATTTTTGGAAGCAAACGGAAAAAAACAGTTGATAGTGGGAATCCTGGCTCATGTAGACGCAGGAAAAACAACTTTATCAGAGAGTATGCTGTATGTCAGCGGAAGTATCCGGAAGCAGGGGCGGGTAGATCACCAGAATGCATTTTTGGACACGTATGAGCTGGAGCGTGCCAGAGGGATTACAATATTTTCCAAGCAGGCAGTATTTTCCTGGAAGGACATGGACATTACACTGCTTGATACGCCTGGGCACGTAGACTTTTCCGCAGAGATGGAGCGCACTCTCCAGGTGTTGGATTATGCCATTCTTGTGATAAGCGGAGCGGATGGTGTGCAGGGGCATACCGCTACACTTTGGCGTCTTCTGAAACGGTATCAGATTCCTGTTTTTGTGTTTATAAACAAAATGGATCAGGAGGGAACCAATCGGGAAGTTATTTTGGAAGAGCTGAAGAAACGTCTGGGAAACGGCTGTGTTGATTTTATCAGAATTTCTACTTCGGGGCAGGGTGATGAAGAATGGTTTGAAGAACTTGCCATGTGCCAGGACGAATTACTGGAGGAGTATCTTGGGACAGGACAGATAAAGATGAATTCTGTGGGAGAAGCAATCAAGGCCAGAAAAGTATTTCCCTGTTATTTTGGCTCAGCTCTTTATGCGGAGGGTGTAGAGGAATTGATGGAAGGTCTGCGGGAGTATACAAGAAGCAGAACATACCCGTCCGGTTTTGGTGCAAAGGTTTATAAGATCGCCCGGGATGAGCAGGGAAACAGGCTGACTTATTTGAAAGTGACCGGGGGAACCCTTAAAGTAAAGGACATACTTCCGGATATAGAGGAAAAAGTAAATCAGATCCGCATTTATTCCGGTTCAAAATATGAAACGGTGCAGGAAGTGGCAGCAGGCAGAGTCTGTGCCGCCGCTGGGCTTAACAATACTTATCCGGGACAGGGAATCGGTGGGGAAGAGGGACTGGATATGTTTATTTTGGAGCCGGTTCTTACCTATCAGGTACAGCTTCCCCCGGAATGTGATGTGCACCGCATGCTGCAAAATCTGAGACAACTGGAGGAAGAAGAGCCTCAGCTGCACATTGTCTGGGAAGAGCAGCTGGGGGAAATCCATGCACAGTTGATGGGTGAGGTGCAGACGGAGATATTAAAAAGTATCATTTTGGAGCGGTTTGGAGTTTGTGTGGAATTTGGAACAGGGAATATTGTATACAAAGAAACTATAGAAGGCTCCGCAGAGGGTGTGGGGCATTTTGAACCTCTGCGCCACTATGCAGAAGTACATCTTTTGCTGGAGGAGGGGGAGCAGGGGCAGGGACTTCAGTTTGCGGCAGACTGCAGCGAGGATATGCTGGACCGGAACTGGCAGCGGCTGATTCTCACCCATTTGGAAGAAAAAGAACACAGAGGAGTGCTGACAGGTTCTGGAATTACAGATATGAAAATCACGTTGATTGCGGGACGAGCCCACCTTAAGCACACCGAAGGCGGAGATTTCCGTCAGGCGACTTACCGGGCAGTACGCCAGGGCCTGAAAAAAGCGAAAAGTGTCCTGTTAGAGCCCTATTATGAGTTCCGTTTAGAAGTCCCTTCAGAGAATATAGGCCGCGCCATGTCGGATATTCAGAAAATGTACGGAAGCTTTGAACAGCCTGAAATGGACGGAGAGCTATCTATCCTTACAGGGACGGTGCCGGTATCTACCATGAGAGGGTATCAGACAGAACTGCTTTCCTATACAGGAGGACGAGGCAGGATGTTCTGCAGCCTGAAAGGGTACATGCCGTGTCATAATGCAGAGGAAGTGATAGAACAAATAGGATACGATTCAGAAGCAGATGCTGAGAATCCCACAGGTTCCGTCTTTTGTGCACATGGTGCAGGATTTGTTGTGAGATGGAACAAGGTGGAGGAGTATATGCATGTGGAAAGCCCTCTCAGACTGCAGGTATCAAAACAGGAGGAACAATTATATGAGCCGCCTGTATCTGTTTCACGTATAGAGTTGACCCAGGAAGAGCTGGATGCCATTTATAGAAGGACTCCGGATCCGGTGCGAAGAAAACAATCCAACGGTCCCGTGACCATAAAGGGGGCGGAAAAGGGAAAGCCTGACGGTAAGTGGGAAGAACGGGAGAAAGAGAAGAAAACCAGGGAAGAATATCTGCTGGTAGATGGGTATAACATTATTTTTGCCTGGGAAGAGTTGAAAGAGCTGGCGGAAGTGAATATTGAAGGTGCCAGAGACAAGCTAATGGATATACTATGCAATTATCAGGGATATCGGAAATGTACCGTAATTCTTGTATTTGATGCCTATAAAGTGGAAGGGAATTTAGGAGAGATCCAGAAATACCACAACATTATTGTAGTGTACACAAAAGAAGCAGAGACGGCAGACCAGTATATTGAAAAAACAGTCCGCAATATGGGCAGAAAATACGACGTTACGGTAGCCACCTCCGACGCACTGGAACAAATTATCATCATGGGTCAGGGAGCACAGCGCCTTTCTGCGGCAGGGCTGAAAGAAGAGGTAGAGCTGATGCTGAAAGAAATACGGAGTGAATATTTGGGCAGACCAGCTGAAGACAGGAATTATCTGTTTGACTATCTGACTGAGGACCTGGCGAAAGAGATGGAGAGCGTGAGGCTGGGGGGAAAAAAGAAATTTTGAGAATATTCTGAAAACGAAGAGCAAAGGGGTCAGTCCCTTTTCAAAAGGGACAGTCCCCTTTTTTGACAAATACCGACAGGTATGTTAAAATAAGTGGACCACAGGTGTGAATGACAATCAGCATTTACACCTTTTTTGGCGCAAGATGTAAAACAAAGGTTATAATGTGCTGAAGGAGAAAGGAGAACCACTTTGCTGACGATTAACAATTATGTGAAAGCAAAATCCCTGGAGGAGGCTTACAAGCTGAATCAGGCCAGAAATGCCCGCGTTATGGGCGGTATGATGTGGATGAGGCTGGGGAATGCGAAGGTACAGACGGTGATAGATTTATCAGATCTGGGATTAGACCAGATTGAAGAAACGAATCATGTGTTCCGCATCGGAGCTATGTGCACGCTGCGGCAATTAGAACTTCATGAAGGACTTAAGGAGATGTATGGGGATGCTATTGCAGAATCTGTCCGTCACATCGTGGGGGTGCAGTTCAGGAACCAGGCAACCGTAGGAGGTAGTGTCTACGGCAGGTTTGGATTCTCTGATGTGCTGACCTGTCTCTTGGCTCTGGATACATTTGTAGAATTATATAATGGCGGTACAATCCGCCTGTCCGAATTTATAAACAGGAAACGGGACAAGGATATTCTCATATCGATAGTTATAAGAAAGAGCAGCAGAAAACTCAGATATGACTCCATCCGCCAGACAAAGACGGATTTTCCGGTGCTGGCATGTGCGGTTGTAACCGGGCTGGTTCATGGAAAAGAGACATGGTACTTTTCAGTTGGAGCAAGGCCGATGAAGGCGGCGGTTCTGGAAAAGGAATGGCAGATTCCGAGGGATATTTCCAGTGAACAGTTAGAAGCTTATGCGAAAGAAGCGGCGGCAGATTTTACTTACGGGTCAAATATGCGGGGAAGTGCCGAATACCGAAGGCACTTGGCGGAAGTTCTGATTCTGCGCGGGATACGCTCAATCTTGACGGAGGAATAATTATGACAGTGGAATTTATATTAAATGGGAAAAAGGCGGCTGCAGAGGCCGCAGGGGATACGCTGCTTCTCGATGCCTTGAGAGGCTTAGGATGTCATAGTGTGAAATGTGGCTGCGAGACGACCAACTGTGGACTGTGCACTGTCTGGATTAATGGAAAATCACGTCTTTCCTGCTCTGTACTGGCATTGAGCGTGGAGGGGCAGGAAATTACGACTCTGGAAGGTGTAAAGGAAGAAGCAGATGAATTTGGTAAATTTCTGGCAAACGAGGGTGCGGAGCAGTGCGGTTTTTGTTCCCCCGGCTTTATTATGAATGTACTTGCCATGATGCGTGAGCTGGACAACCCAAGTGTGGAAGAAATCAAAGAATATCTTGCAGGAAACCTATGCAGGTGTACCGGTTATATGGGTCAGCTTCGGGCTATCCAAAAATATCTGGAGCGGAAGAAAGAGGAGGTGCTTTCATGAGAGTGGTAAACCAGTCTGTGCCGAAGGTGGACAGTCAGGCACTGGTGGCAGGAAAAGCAGTGTATACAGATGATCTGGCGCCGGCAGACTGCCTGATTGTAAAAGTATTGAGAAGCCCTCATGCCCATGCACTGATTCAGGATATCAATCTGACCAGAGCACTGGCTGTTCCGGGGATTGAGTGTATTCTGACATATGAGGACTGCCCGGATAAAAGGTTTACAATGGCAGGCCAGTCCTACCCGGAGCCGAGTCCGTATGACAGACTAATTTTAGACCAGCGTGTCAGGTATGTTGGGGATGCGGTGGCAATTGTGGCGGGAAACAGCAAGGAAGCTGTGGACAAAGCAATGAAGCTGATCAAAGTAAAATATGAAGTACTGGAACCCTTGCTGGATTTCCGCAGGGCGAAGGACAATGCTATTTTGATCCATCCGGAAGAAAACTGGAAGAGTCTTTGCCCGGTCGGCGCTGATAATAAGAGAAACCTTTGTGCCCATGATGAAGATGCCTCAGGGGATATCGAGGCAGTGCTGGCATCCTGTGAGTATGTGGTTGACAGGACCTACCATACAAAAGCAAACCAGCAGGCTATGATGGAGACTTTTCGTACCTATACTCATTTAGATACCTACGGAAGATTAAATATTGTATCTTCTACCCAGGTACCCTTCCATGTACGCCGGATTCTGGCAAATGCGCTGGATGTGCCAAAGTCTAAAATCCGCGTTATTAAGCCTAGAATCGGCGGTGGATTCGGGGCGAAACAGACTGTGGTTTCCGAAGTGTATCCGGCACTGGTCACTTGGAAAACCGGAAAACCAGCAAAAATTATCTATACCCGTGAGGAATCGTTTATTGCCTCTTCTCCCCGTCATGAGATGGAGGTCCATGTCCGTGTCGGTGCAGATAAGGATGGGATTATAAAAGGCATTGATGTCTACACTCTGTCCAATACAGGGGCATTTGGAGAGCATGGTCCTACTACAGTTGGGTTGTCAGGGCACAAGTCTATCCCTCTGTATGGGAAAGTAGAAGCATTCCGTTTTATTTATGATGTGGTTTACACAAATGTGATGTCGGCAGGGGCTTACCGTGGTTACGGAGCCACCCAGGGGATTTTTGCGGTGGAATCTGCTGTAAATGAACTGGCAGACCAGCTTGGCATAGATCCGGTTGTCCTGCGTGAAATCAATATGGTAAAAGAAGGCCAGGCAATGCCTGCTTATTATGGGGAAACAGCAAATAGCTGCGCTCTGGACCGCTGTCTGGAACGTGCAAAGAAGATGATAGACTGGGACAATAAATATCCCTTCCGTGATATGGGGAACGGAAAAGTCCGCAGTGTGGGTGTAGCTATGGCGATGCAGGGTTCTGGTATTTCTGCTCTTGATACTGCTGCCGTGGGCATAAAAATTAATGATGATGGTTTTTACAGTCTGATGGTGGGTGCTACCGACATGGGAACCGGAAGTGATACAATACTGGCGCAGATGGCCGCAGAGTGTCTGGACTGTGAAATGGAGGACATCATCGTACATGGTGTGGATACAGACTCCTCCCCTTACGATTGTGGTTCCTATGCATCCAGCACCACTTATGTAACCGGAACAGCAGTGGTGAAAACCTGTGAGACCCTGCGGGAAAAGATTTGTGCGAAAGGCGCTGTATACTTAGGCTGTTCACCTGAGGATGTGGAGTTTGACGGAGAAAGGGTTTTAAACCTGAAAACAGGTGAAAGCATATCCAGACAAGAAATTGGCAACCGGGTTATGTGTAATAATGAAGAAGCCTTGTACGCCAGTGAAGCCTTTACATCTCCAGTATCTCCGCCGCCGTTTATGGTTGGAATGGCAGAGGTGGAGATAGATAAAGAAACAGGCCAGCTCGAACTGATTGATTATGCCGCAGTTGTGGACTGCGGAACTGTAGTAAACCCGAATCTGGCAAGAGTTCAGGCTGAAGGGGGGGTTGCCCAGGGAATCGGCATGGCACTCTACGAAGATGTTGTATATAGCGAAAAAGGAAAGAATTACAGTAACTCCTTTATGCAGTATAAGATACCAAGCCGCCTGGATGTAGGTGAAATCCGCGTTGAATTTGAAAGCAGTTATGAGCCAACCGGGCCGTTTGGAGCAAAATCCATTGGAGAGATTGTAATTAACACCCCGCCTCCGGCCATTGCGAATGCGGTACAAAATGCAACCGGAGTGCTGATAAGAGAACTGCCTGTTACAGCTGAAAAAATCTATTGGGGGATACAGGAAAAGAAACAGGGCTTATAATACCTTTTGGTATGCCAGCCTTTCACTTCCGTCTTCCATATAGATGATTCCACAGTATTTAAACCCGTTTTTATCCATTATGTGCTGCATGACGATATTGTCCCGGTGAGTATCTATCCGCAGGTTCCCGCACTGCTCAAATGCCCAGTTCAGGCAGAAAGAGGCGGCCCCGCGGATAGTTCCGTCGGAGATGATTCTATGCACAACACCGTAAGGCAGCTCCGACAGCCACTGTCCATTGTATATTTTGGCGTAAGTATCATCTTTGCCCTCTTTGTAATAAAATGCGGCAATAATTTTACCGTGTTCCTCGCAGGCATAGCTGTTTCCTTCTTCAATATCCTGTGCCACCAATGTTTTAGAGGGATAGGAATTTCCCCATTGTGTGGGATTTCCATGACTTGTCATAAACTTTCTTGCGTTTTCATACATTTTCAGCAGAATATCTAGGTCTGCTATGTTTGCTTTTCTAATTTTCATAATCAAAACAACCTTTCAATATTATTAAATTGGGGAAAAATATATTGCATACTATGTGAGTTATGTAAAATGTCTTATAAATATTTTACTATAAATTCATTCTAAAGCGAACCCCTAAATTAGGCAATGACAAAAATACTGAAAAAGTGTATTTTTTTACCTTGAAAATCCGTCTGTTTAATGTAATGATAATAGGACAGACCTATTGAATTTCTACGGTTCAATGGGAAATACTTACGAGGAAGGGGACATACAATGAACGGCAGAAAGAAGTTGCTGCTTGCTTTGGGAATCACAGCCGGAATTCTGGTCTGTATTTACTGCGGAGTTTCTATTTATTTCATAAATCATTTCTATCACGGCACTAAAATCGTTGATGTTGATTTTTCCATGAAAACGGCGGATGAAGCCGATGCATATTTTGCAAAACAAATAGATACATATTCCTTGGCTGTGAGTCCAAAAGAAGGAGCTAAGGAAAAAATAACCGGCTCAGAAATATCCATGAAGTATAAGAAGACCGGAGGACTGAAGAAAGCACTGAAGGATCAGAGTGCTTTTCTTTGGCCTTCCATGTTCTGGAAGAAACAGGATATTCAGATGAAGATGGAGTTTGATTATGATCAAAAACAGCTTGTGGACAGGATACAGAGTCTCAAGAGTTTCCAGAATGAAGACAAGTCTGATCCGGTAGGCGCAAAACCGGAGTTTGACGGTAACAAATTTGTGATAAAACCAGAGGTGCTTGGGACAAAGGTAGATCAGGAAGTGATGCAGGAGAAGATAATCGGCGCCATTGATGGGCTGAAGGATACACTGGACATGGATAAGGAAGAATGTTATCTAAAACCTAAATATACTTCTGAATCTAAGGAGGTGGCTGCCGCACGTGATGCGCTGAATGATTATTGCAGGGCAAGTATTATTTATGATATGCCTCCCCAGCAGGAAGTTGTGGATAAGCAGTTGATTTCAACATGGCTGTCCTGGGACGAAAATATGAATGTCACATTCCATGAAGATCAGGTTAGAGAATATATGAATCAGTTTGCAGCGAAATATGAAACTCTTTATGGAACAAGGCCTTTGACAACGCCCTGGGGAAAAGCAACTGAAGTGAGCGGAGGAACCTATGGCTGGGCAATCGATGAGGCTGCCGAAGCTGAAGTCCTAATAGCCAGTATTAAAAATGGAGATATAGTTACAAAGGAACCTCCGTATATACAAAGGGCTGCTGTTCATGAGGCACAGGACTGGGGGAAGACATTTATTGAGGTAGATTTGAGTGAACAGTATATGTGGTATATCGTAGACGGAAATGTGGTATTCGAAACAGCCGTTGTAACGGGAAAACCTTATGAGCACTCTACTCCTCCGGGGGTATATGACCTCTTATGGAAGACAACAAATACAGTTTTGGTAGGTAATATCGTGCCAGAGACGGGTGAGCCTGAGTACCGGACCCCGGTAAACTATTGGATGCCGATAACTTACAGCGGCATTGGATTTCACGATGCTACGTGGCAGCCGGCTTTTGGCGGTGGATTGTACTGGAGTAATGGCTCTCATGGGTGTATCAATATGCCGCTGGACGGTGCTGGAACACTGTATAGTATGATTTCACCGGGAACTCCGGCAGTGATGCATTATTAGATGTTTCTACTGTTACGGAAGTCTTGTCTATAGGATAAAGATACTTATAAAGAATTACTTATTTATAAGGAAGCATTATTAATAATGATTAAAAATAGTGTATAAATTGGAAGAGAAGTACTATATATTGTATAAAATTAGATACAAGGGCCGTAAATGAAAATAGTTATCATTTAGCTATTGCCATTTATTTAATGTGATGCTATACTGTGCGTGAAAAGTAAAAGATAACCTGTTTGCATCTTGAAAGGAGTCATCTCCTTCCAAGGCGTCTTGAGTAAAGGAGGATTTTATAAATGACACAGTATGAGCAATGGAACGGATTTAATGGAAGGCTTTGGAAGGACGATATTAACGTTCGCGATTTTATCCAGAATAACTACACACCATATGACGGAGATGAGGGTTTCCTGGCAGGGCCCACAGAGGCAACAAATAAATTGTGGGGAAAACTTCAGGAACTGCAGAAGGAAGAACGTGCCAGAGGCGGCGTTCTGGATATGGAGACAGAGGTGGTTTCCGGACTGACTGCTTATGGCCCTGGTTATATTGATGAAGAGATGAGGGATTTGGAGCAGGTAGTCGGGCTGCAGACAGATAAACCCCTGAAAAGGGCATTTATGCCTTACGGCGGCATCAAATTGGCAGAGCAGGCATGTACAACTTATGGATATAAGCCAAGTGAAAAACTGCATGAGATTTTTACAAAATATCACAAGACACATAATCAAGGTGTATTTGACATTTATACTCCGGAAATGCTAAAGGCACGTCACAATAAGATAATTACCGGACTTCCTGACACATATGGAAGAGGACGTATTGTAGGAGATTACCGTCGGGTTGCCCTTTATGGAATCGACTATCTGATTGAGAAAAAGATGGAAGACTTTAATGAGACCGAGAGACACGGCATGAAAGGGACGGATTTCCGTATTCGGGAAGAGGTTGCAGACCAGTTGAAGGCGCTGAAAGAAATGAAGGAAATGGCAGCAGTTTACGGCTATGACATTTCCCAACCGGCGAAAGATGCAAAAGAGGCGGTGCAGTGGCTGTATTTCGGATATCTGGCGGCAATTAAGACCCAGAATGGGGCAGCCATGAGTGTGGGCCGCATCTCTACATTTTTAGATATTTATATTCAAAGAGACATGGAGAAGGGCATTCTGACAGAGGCTCAGGCACAAGAACTGATTGACCACATAGTTATGAAATGCAGAATGGTGAAGTTTGCAAGAGTTCCTTCTTATAATGAGCTGTTCTCCGGTGACCCGGTATGGGCAACGCTGGAAGTGGCAGGAATCGGGCAGGATGGACGCTCTATGGTTACCAAGAATGACTACCGTTTTCTGCACACACTGGAAAATATGGGACCGTCACCGGAGCCGAACCTGACAGTCTTATATTCCTCACGGCTGCAAGAGAACTTTAAGAAATATGCTTCTCATATTTCTATTACTACAAGTTCCGTTCAATATGAAAATGATGATGTTATGCGTCCGGTATGGGGAGATGACTATGCAATCTGCTGCTGTGTATCTGCAACTCAGACGGGGAAAGAAATCCAGTTCTTTGGTGCACGTGCCAATCTGGCTAAATGTCTGCTCTATGCAATCAACGGCGGAGTAGATACGAAGTCAAGGGAACAAGTGGCACCTGCATATAAACCAGTTACTTCAGAATATCTAGACTATGATGATGTAATGGATAAATATGACAAGATGCTGGATTGGTTATCCAAACTTTATGTGGATACTTTAAACATGATTCACTATATGCATGATAAATATTACTATGAAGCAGCAGAGATGGCTTTGATTGATACAGATGTGAGAAGGACATTTGCTACAGGAATTGCAGGTTTCTCTCATGTGGTTGACTCTCTGAGTGCTATCAAATATGCAAAGGTCAAGGTCATCCGGGATGAAACAGGGCTTGCGGTAGACTATGAGACAGAAGGCAGTTTTCCGAAGTATGGAAATGATGATGACCGTGCAGATGATATTGCAGTATGGCTGCTGAAAACGTTCATGGGCAAATTGAGAAAATGCCACACTTACAGAAATTCAGAGCCTACAACTTCTATTTTAACGATTACATCTAACGTGGTATACGGTAAAGCAACAGGCGCCCTTCCAGACGGAAGAAAAGCCGGCGAACCTCTTGCACCGGGAGCGAATCCTTCTTATGGTGCGGAGCAGAATGGACTTTTGGCATCCTTGAATTCTGTTGCAAAGCTTCCATATGAAGAGGCGCTGGATGGTATTTCTAATACTCAGACAATCAATCCGGGTGCATTGGGACACGACGCACAGGAGCGGGTTGAAAACCTGACTCATGTGCTGGACGGATATTTTAACCAGGGTGCACATCACCTGAACGTGAATGTATTTGGAAGAGAGAAGCTGATTGACGCCATGGAACATCCGGAGAAAGAAGAATATGCGAACTTTACAATCCGGGTATCCGGATATGCGGTGAAGTTCATTGATTTGACCAGAGAGCAGCAGATGGATGTTATTTCCAGAACCTGCCATGAAGATATGTAACCTTAATATCCCCCGCCTTAAGGCGGGGGATATCTTCCCTTAGCAGGAACAACAGAACGGAAGGTGATAGTTATGAAAGAACAAAGAGAACTGACAGGATATATTCATTCGTTGGAGAGTTTCGGTTCCGTAGACGGACCGGGAGTCCGGTATGTGATTTTTATGAGCGGCTGTGCAATGCGCTGTCAGTTCTGCCATAACCCGGACACCTGGAATATGCATTCCGGTACACAGTACACCGCGGACCAGCTTCTTAACAAAGCAAGAAAGTACCGCTCCTACTGGGGAAGTGAAGGCGGCATTACTGTAAGCGGAGGGGAGCCCCTTCTGCAGCTTGACTTTTTAACGGAACTTTTCAAAAAAGCAAAGGCAGAGGGAATTCATACTACTTTGGATACAAGCGGAAATCCTTTTACAAGAAAAGAACCGTTTTTTGGAAAATTCCAGGAGCTTTTGAAATATACAGATTTAATATTACTGGATATTAAGCATATAGATGAAGAGAAGCATCAGGAGTTAACGGGGTGCACAAATGGCAATATTCTGGATCTGGCAGAATATCTTTCGGAGGTCAGCCAGCCTGTCTGGATTCGGCATGTCCTGATACCCGGACGAAGCGATGAAGATACGTATTTAAAAAAGCTGGACAACTTCCTTCAAAAGCTGCATAATGTAGAGAAAGTGGAAGTGCTGCCTTATCATACACTGGGAACGTATAAGTGGAAGGAGCTGGGGCTTGACTATCCGCTGGAAGGTGTAGAGTCTCCGTCCAAAGAGCGTGTGGAAAATGCAAGACGCCTGCTTCATGCAGCTGACGGAGGAGAAAAGACAGAATAAAAATGTGAAGGAGGCTGCATAGCATGAAGGAACTGGCAACGGGTATTCAGCATATTGGGATACCCACAAATGACATGAAGAAAACGGTGGAGTTTTATCAGAGTCTTGGGTTTGAGACTGCATATGAGACAGTGAATGACGGAGTGAAAGTTGTCTTTCTTAAACTGCACAACCTGGTAATGGAGGCTTATGAGAACGGGTGTGCAAGAATGGAATACGGAGCGATTGATCATGTGGCGATTGATGTAACGGATGTTGAGAAGGCGTATGCAGAGGTCTGTTCCCAGGGACTGAATACTCTGAACGATGAAATACACTTTTTGCCATTCTGGGAAAATGGAGTGAAATTCTTTACCATTGAAGGGCCAAATAAAGAGAGAGTTGAGTTCAGTCAATTTCTATAAGCTCCTTAAGAAAAATAAAAAACGAAGTAATGATATGGCGCAGAGATGGGGATATCGTAAAATCACTAAAGTGATGGAGCGATATCCCCATTTTATTGTAGGGCAGAAGAGCTAATATCTCAAAATAGTTGCAAAGCCAACTAATTTGCACTATAATATATTTGCATGCTAAAAATGTAGCTGTTCAGGAGGGCAAGCTCAATTCCGCTTCGGCTAAACGCCGGATAGGAATATTCGCAAATTGCCCTTAGCAAGTAAACTTGCACAGTCAGTTTGTGAATATTCCTGCCCTCCTGAATAGTTATCTAAAAATTAAGAATGGAGATTTTCGAAAATGATAGATAACATAGGAAAATTAAATGCTGCTGTGTATAGAAACTTACAAAGCATTTTAAATTACAAATTACGGGACATTCCAATTCGCGGAGGACAGCATGATTTCCTGTATGTGATTTCCAAGCGTGAGGGAATTACACAGAAGGAGCTTAGCCAGGAATTATATGTGGATAAATCCACAACGGCTAAAGCCGTCAAAAGTCTGGTTTCTCTTGGATATATAAGAAAAGAGCCTTCACCTGATGACAAGCGTTTTGAAAAGTTGTATCTTACCGAGAAGGGACAAGAGATAAAAGCGCACATTCAAAATACCTTTTTAGAGATTGTAGAGATTGCAACAAAAAGTTTGTCAGCTAAGGAAGCCGAAGAAGCAGTCCGCCTGTTGAAAGTAATTCTTGACGGTCTGATAGAAGAGAAACTGTGCCAGTTAAAAAAAGATGAATAAATGAAAGATATGTAATGAAGGAGGAAAAGATGGAAAACAAAAAACAGTCCTTGTGGACGAAAGATTTTATTGCCATTACAGTGATTAACTTACTTTTATTTTGTGGTTTTCAGATGCTGCTGCCGACTCTGCCTCTTTTTGCGAAGTCATTGGGTGGTTCGGACACTGCCTTGGGATGGATTGTTGGCTCGGCCACGATAGCCTCTCTCATAATCCGGCCGGTTGCAGGGGTGATTCTTGATAAGATAGGAAGAAAAGGTATCCTTACGGCAGGAGTGTTTATCATGATACTGGTTACTTTAGTTTTTGGATGGCTTCCTTCTGTAGGCGCAATTATTGCTGTACGCTTTATGCATGGTATTGGATGGGGAATGGCCAGTACGGCCAGCAGTACGATAGCATCTGATAAAATTCCCAAGAGCCGCTTTGGAGAGGGAATGGGTTATTTCAGTCTGTCCAGCAGTCTGGCAATGGCCCTGGCCCCGGGTATAGCCCTTGGGATATTTGCAGCTCATGGTTTTAAAACCCTTACATTCTGGTCAGCCGGTCTTTCTGCCGCTGTACTGCTATTATCCTTTTTTATTAGAAATACGCAGAAACCAGAGCTGGAAGAGACAAAAATGAAAGCTGCAATCTACGAGAAGACATCTATATTGCCGTCTGTTATTATGTTTCTTGTCTGTGTTACTTATGGATCTATTACTGGCTTTCTTTCTATATATGCTGCGGAAGCAGGGATTCAGAATATAGGGGTGTTTTTCTCTGTTTATGCAGTAACCTTGCTGGTGTCCAGACCTTTATCAGGAAAACTGACGGACCGCTTTGGGTTTAGCAGTGTGATTTATCCGGGGCTGCTGTTCCTTGCCGGGGCTATGGTCCTTTTATCCAGAGCTGCATCCCTTCCAGCATTTTTGGTCTGCGCCGCTGTATATGGTCTGGGACTGGGCTCCGTTCAATCCAGTCTTCAGGCAATGGCAATTGTCCGTGCACCCAAGGAAAGGCGTGGAGCGGCAAATGCAACCTTTTTTACCGGTTTTGACGGAGGCATCGGATTTGGTTCGGTGATTGGGGGAATGATTGCATCCCTTGCGGGGTACAGCGGGATGTACCTGTATTTATCTCTGTTTGTTATTTTTGCAGGCATTCTTTATTACCTCCTTTTTACGAAGAAGAGGAAGCTCGACAATACTGGAAACTCTTTGAAATAATGTATATTTTTCCAAATCCGGCACATTCTATTTCCGAGGTGAAGAGAATGTTTGAAAAATCTATTTGGAGTATGTCTGCATCTGGAAGAATGCGTCCTGCTTTGCAGGGAGATATCCGTACAGATGCAGTAGTTATTGGTGCAGGAATGGCAGGAATTCTGACCGCTCATTTTCTGGAACAGGCAGGAGTGCAGTGTGTTGTATTGGAAGCGGACAGAATTGGAAGCGGACAGACGAAAAATACAACAGCCAAAGTAACTTCGCAGCACAGTCTGATATATGAGAAGCTGCTGCAAGATGTGGGTGCGGAGAAGGCACAGCAGTATGCCCGGGCAAATCAGGAGGCGATCGAGAGATACCGGATCCTTGCCCGGAAATATAAAAACAATGTAGACTGGCAGGACTGTCCGTCTTATTTATATACAAATCGGGATACGAAAGAGCTGAAGAGAGAATATGAAGCAGCGAAAAAGCTGGGAATCCCGGCTGAACTTGTAGAAAATATAAATCTGCCCTTTGAAGTGAAGCAGGCATTAAAATTTGAAGGACAGGGACAATTTCATCCTTTGAAATTTCTATATAGCATTGCAGAGAAACTTACGGTATACGAAAAGACAAAAGTAAAGTACGTGGAGGACCAGGTGGTGAAAACGGACCAGGGCCAGGTGCATGCAGAACACATTGTATTTGCCTGTCATTATCCTTTTCAGAACAGGCCGGGATATTATTTTATGAGGATGCATCAGGAGCGGAGTTATGTTTCGGCATTAGCCGTGGGAACTACACTGGAAGGAATGTATTATGGGATTGATAAAGATGGAATCTCTCTCAGGCAGTGGGGGGATAATCTGCTGATTGGCGGAGGAAGCCACCGTACAGGCAAACTGGGGGCAGGAAGCCCTTATGACTATTTAACCCATATAGCAGATTCATACTGGCCCGGCTGTCCGGAGGTTGCCCGCTGGTCTGCCCAGGACTGCATGACGCTGGATGGAATTCCCTATATTGGACAATATAGCAGCAGCACCCCTAACTGGTACGTGGCAACGGGATTTAGAAAATGGGGGATGACTAGTTCTATGGTATCCGCAATGATTTTATCAGACCTGATCTGTAAGCGGAAAAGTGAGTATGCTGAGGTATTTTCTCCTCAGAGATTCCGTATGCAGACCTCCATGGCGCCTCTTCTGAATGAGAGCGGTCATGCGGTAACCGGCCTGCTAAAACAGTTGGTGGGAATACCAAAGGAAAAACTGGAAGGTCTGCGTCCGGGACATGGAGGTATTGTAGAATACGAAGGCAGCAAATATGGAGTATACAAGGATGAGCTGGGAGTCACCTATGCAGTATCTGCCCGGTGCCCTCATATGGGCTGTCAGCTCCAGTGGAATAAGGTCGAAAAAAGCTGGGACTGCCCATGCCATGGTTCCCGGTTCGACTACAGAGGCAAGAGGTTGGACGAACCTGCCCAGGAAGATATAGAATGTCATATCGGGAAGGGGAATTGAGATGAAGAGCGAATATTTTCATGGAGAGGACAAATGGTATCCATATTTTGAAGGCTGGTATCTGAAACACCAAAATAGGGGAAAAACGATTGCATTTATTCCTGCGGTACATGCAGATAAAAAGGGGCAGTGGAGTGCTTCCCTGCAGGTAGTAGTCAGTGACGGAGTGAATGACGGATCCTGGTATTTTACCTGGCCGATAGAAGCCTGTAAAATATCAAAAGATAGATTCAGGGTAAAAATAGGAGAGAACTTATTTTCAGAAAAAGGAATATCTGTGGATATAAAAACGGAGAAACTTACTATAAAAGGAAAGATTGGTTATTCCGGTTTTCAGAAAGTTAAGGGAGATGTCATGGGGTTCTTCAGGTTTCTACCATTTTTACAGTGCAATCATGGTGTTCTAAGCATGACTCACAGATTAGAGGGAAACTTAAATGTGAATGGAAAAACGATTGAGTTTACAAACGGGAACGGCTATGCGGAAACAGACTGGGGACAGTCTTTTCCGAAGCATTATCTCTGGACACAATGCGGATTTGGTATGAAAGGCAGAAATAGTATTATGGTGGCGGCTGCGGATATTCCAATCATGGGGACTAGTTTCAGAGGCTGTATCTGTGCCGTTCATTATGAAGGACAAGAATACCGGATGGGAACTTATTATGGTGCCAGGATTTTAGAATATAGAGATGGGTGCGTGGCGCTCAGGCAGGGAAATATGATGCTGAAAGTCAAAAGATTGAAAGAGAAACCATTTAAACTCCGGGGGCCTGAGAAGGGAAATATGGAGAGGATTATTAAAGAAAGTCCGGTATGCCGTGTTCAATATCAATTCCGGGTAGGAAAAAACCAGGTATTTAATCTGATATCAGGGCAGGCATCATTTGAACAGGTATTAGAATAAAATTTGCATAGCTGAACTAGAGCGTGTTTAAAAAATAGTATTGAGTTGACCCGTTTTTCCGTATATAATGGAGAAATGGGTTTTTTATGCAACAGAAAAGGAAAAGTACAAAAGGGGATTTTTATATGAGTATTTTAAATGTCGAACGCCTTTCTCATGGATTTGGGGACCGCGGAATTTTTCGGGATGTTTCTTTCCGTCTCCTGCGCGGAGAGCATATTGGCTTAGTAGGAGCCAATGGGGAGGGGAAATCCACATTTTTAAATATAGTGACGGGTAAGCTGATGCCCGATGAAGGGAAGGTTGAGTGGGCAAAAGGAGTCCGTGTCGGCTATTTGGACCAGCACACTGTTCTGGAAAAAGGGATGACAGTGCAGGATGTCCTGAAATCGGCCTTCTCCTATTTGTTTGAGCTGGAAGAAAAGATGAACGAAATCTGTGACGGTCTGGGGGATGCGGATTCTGATGAGATGGAACGGTTGATGGAGGAGCTGGGGACAATTCAGGATACTCTGACTCTTCACGACTTCTATATTATAGATGCAAAGGTGGAAGAGGTAGCCCGGGCGCTGGGATTATTGGATCTGGGCCTTGAGCGGGATGTTACAGATTTGAGCGGAGGGCAGCGTACCCGTATTCTGCTGGGAAAACTGCTGCTGGAAAAGCCGGACATCCTGCTGCTTGATGAGCCTACTAATTATCTGGATGAGGAGCATATAACCTGGCTGAAACGGTATCTGACAGAATATGAAAATGCCTTTATCCTGATTTCTCATGATATACCGTTTTTGGATGAAGTTGTAAACATTATTTACCATATGGAAAATCAGCAGTTAGACCGTTATGTTGGGAATTATGAAGATTTCCGCAGAATCTATGAGGTGAAAAAGGCACAGCAGGAAGCTGCATACAAAAGGCAGCAGCAGGAAATCAGTCAGTTAAAGGATTTTGTGGCGCGCAATAAAGCGAGGGTTTCTACACGGAATATGGCAATGTCCCGTCAGAAGAAGCTGGATAAAATGGAGGTTATTGAACTGGCGGCAGAACGTCCCAAACCGGAGTTTCATTTTAAGCAGGGGCGTACACCGGGAAAATATATATTTGAGACAAAGGATTTTGTGATTGGTTATGAGGAACCCCTGTCCAAGCCTCTAAATCTCTTTTTGGAGAGAGGTCAGAAGGTTGCACTGACAGGAGCGAATGGAATCGGAAAGACCACTCTGATTAAAAGTATTATGGGCCTGGTAAAACCAGTCCGGGGGACATGTGAGCTGGGAGAAAACCTTTCAATTGGATATTTCGAACAGGAGGGAGACGGCAATAATAAAACAACCTGCATCGAAGAAATCTGGGGTGAGTTCCCCTCCTTTACCCAGTATGAAGTCCGCTCTGCATTGGCGAAATGTGGTCTGACTACAAAGCATATTGAGAGCCAGGTCCGCGTATTAAGCGGCGGAGAGCAAGCCAAAGTACGCCTGTGTAAGCTGATTAACCGGGAAACGAATGTATTGATGCTGGACGAGCCCACCAATCACCTGGATGTAGAAGCAAAAGAGGCTTTGAAACAGGCGCTTTTAGAATATCGGGGAGCAGTTCTTTTGATTTGCCATGAACCCGAATTCTATCAGGATGTTGTTCAGCAGGTATGGGACTGTTCAAAGTGGACAACGAAAGTTGTGTAATACATAGGATAAAAGTGATGAAGTTTTGAATAAACTTTTCACTCAGGGAGGAACAGAGATGGAATCAGGTTTTTTAATAAGCAGTGAGAACATCATAGGCTTGATCCAGCGTACATTAAATGAGGTAGACCCAAGACTGGTGGAGCATGGAGTGCGTGTAGCTTATATCGTATCCTGCATGCTGGAAGTGGAGGGTGGGTACTCTGAAAAAGATAAACAAGATATCTATATACTTTCGGTGCTTCATGATATTGGAGCATATAAGACCGAGGAAATTGAGCGCATGATTGAATTTGAGACAGGTGATATATGGGAACATTCTATATATGGTTATCTCTTCCTAAGTTACCTGTCACCTCTCAAAGAATGGGCCGAAATCATTTTATTCCATCATGTTCCGGCTAAGGAGCTGCCTGAACTGGCACCCCAAATTGAGAAAGGAACGCAGTTTCTGAATTTGGCAGACCGGCTGGAAACGTTAAGCAGAAATTTCAGCAAGGACAAGACGATAGAAGACATAAGGAGCAAGACATTTGCTTCTCTGGAAAAGCAGCGGGACAGCCGGTTTCAGGGACGGATTATTGACATATTCAAGGAAGCGGAAAAAAGGTTTTCCTTATTTGAAGAGCTGCAAAAAGAGGGGGCCGGGTTTGCAGACAAGTTTTCCGGGATTGTACTTACAGAGGATGCGTGTGCCCGGTTTTTAAAGCTCCTAGCTTATGCTATTGATTTCCGCAGCCAGCATACCGTGACTCATACGATTAAGACAACGAGTATTAGCTGCTGTCTGGCACGCTATATGGGCATTTCCAAAGAGCGGATACAGCGTATTTACTATGGAGCGAAACTGCACGATTTGGGGAAGATAGGGATTCCTGTAGAAATATTGGAATCGCCCGGGAAGCTGGATGCCCATGAGATGGATATTATGCGGACGCATGTAAGGATTACAGAGCGGATATTAGATAATGCTGTTGCTCCTGACATTACAAAGATTGCACTCAGACATCACGAAAAAATAGATGGGAGTGGTTATCCCCTGGGGTTAAAAGGAGAGGAGATGACGCTGGAGGAACAGATTGTTGCTGTTGCGGATATTGTCAGCGCCCTGCTTGGAAAACGCAGCTACAAAGAAGCTTATTCCAAAGACAAGACGCTGTCTATCATACAGAATATGGCGGATGAAGGAAAAATAAATTCTGATGTTGTATTGGCCCTTAGAGAAAACTTTGATAAAATGATTGTGGAGGTTGAGGATAACTGTGTGCCTATTTTGAACAATTATTATGGGATACAGTCTGAGTATCTGAAACTGCTTGTAAAGTATCAAAGTCCAAAGGGCATACTGTAATACATACTTCTTGAACTGCTAATCTCCAGGAAGGCATACCACACCAGCAGATAGGATTATCTGCCTTTCGTAAAGTTCCTGAAGCGAAGCAGCATCGCGACAGACAGCAGCATAACAAGCCCTTCTGCCGCAGGTACTGTCAGCCAGATGCCAGTAAGTCCCAAAAGAGAGGACAAAAGAAAGGCAAGCGGAATCACAAGTAAAAATCCGCGCAGGCAGGAAATAAGGAAGGCCTGTCTTGGTTTGTCGATGGAGCTGAAATAGACGGCGGAAATAATATTAATTCCAATGAATAAAAATCCAGTGAAATAAATATGCATTCCTTTTACTGCTATTTCACGAAGCTCAGTATTATGCTCTTTGTTGAACAGTTCTACAATACCGTCGGAGAATATATATGTAACCCCATAGGAAACAAGAGCAAATAGAACGGAAGCGGTCAGCGCATAACGCAGTACCGTTTTGATGTTCTGAGTTTCTCTTTTTCCGAAACAACTGCTCAGCACCGGCTGAATACCCTGTGAGATGCCTGTAAAAATGGATATCAGTACAAGTGCAATATTAGCAAGAATACCATAAGCAGCTACGCCCAAGTTTCCGCTGTCTTTTAAAATCAGTATATTAAAGACAATTATTACCACACCTGAGGATACTTCTACAATCAAAGAGGATACACCAAGTGCAGAAATATCCAGCATTCTTTTGAAACTTATTCGTGTACGATGCAAATGGAATTGATTCTCCTTACGAATGAAATGACGGGAGAGAATCAGAATACTAACAATAGGTGCAATGCCTGTAGCAACTGCGGCACCAGCCATTCCAAGCCCCAGAGGGAAGACGAACACATAATCCAGTATGACATTGGAAAGGCTGCCAAGCAGCATGGCCGTCATGGAGAGCTGTGGTTTTCCATCATTCCGTACAAAACAAAGAAGCAGATTGTTTAGCATAAACATCGGAGCAAACAAAAGCAGGATACGAAGGTAAACTCCTGAAAGAGGGAGGATTGCCGCATCTGCCCCCAAAAGTGCCGCAAGCTGATAAGGCAGCAGGAGTCCGATGAAGAAAAAGGCTGCTGCAAGAATCAGCACAAAGAAAAGGGCCTGAGTGAAGATGGTTTTCCGGGTCTTCTTTTCTCCGTTTCCTTCTGAAATAGAATAACGTGTGGCGCCCCCCATTCCAATCATGAGCCCCAGTCCATTGATAAAGCTGTAGACTGGAATGGCAAGATTCAGAGCAGTCAGTCCGTCAGGACCGACTCCCCGGGCGATAAAAAAGGTGTCTGCCAGAATATAGCAGGAAAGTCCGATCATACCCAGGATGTTTGTTGAGACATATTTGATAAAGGTATGAAGAATCGAATCTGTTTTCATAAAAATGTTCCTCCGTAGTGTTTTTGTACTGTTGCAAAACAAAAAGTCTGGCAAACCAGACTCTCGCGCCGAAGCGCGGTCGCTTTAGCGGCCATTTTACTTATGCGCGTAGTGCTCATCCCCCGGATTGGTTTTATATATTAGGAAATTATGTTTCCTAATATATAAAAAAGCATACGTTTCCATACCTTCAAAGGCCTATCGGTATGGCGTACGAATGCTTTAAGAATTCCTACCCGGCGGCAGGAATAAGCTGTTAATTTAAAATCTGATGGTAGTTTAACATAAATAAAAAAAGAAATCAATGACTTTAAACCAGATAAGAAAGAGGTAAGATGTATGAACAAGAAAGAAGTATTGGAAATAAGAAAACAATTCACTCCGGCCAACTGTGCCATCACCCGTATTTGTGGGTGCTATGTGGATTATGAGAAGAATAAAAAGGTGGAATCAAAGGATGAATTTCTTTCTCTGCCAGAAGAGGAGGCGTTTAAGTACTTTGATATTTTCAAAAAAACGCTGTCAGGTACAATGGGGAGAAATCTGCTGAATATGGAGTTCCCTTTAGATTCAGAGATGCCGGGGGGGACTCAGGAATTCCTGCTGAAGCTGAGAGACAGTAAGTTGGAAGATGACATGCTGCTGGAAGAGTTTTATGACAAAATTATAGACAGCTACATATATGAAGAGAACTATTACATTGTTTTGATTCACGCAATGTATGACATTCCGGGAAAATCTTCTGACGGTATTGAGATGTTTGACGCATCTGATAACGTGTATGAGTATTTATTGTGCAGCATCTGCCCTGTCGGATTATCCAAGCCCGGACTTTGTTATAATGCGGAAGATAACCGGATTCAGGACAGAATCCGTGACTGGATTGTAGACAGGCCTGACAGAGGATTTTTGTTCCCTGCATTTACAGACAGAAATATGGATATTCACGGTGTACTGTACTATACCAAGAAGTCGGAAGATTTGCAGGAGGATATGATTGACCAGGTTCTGGGAGCGAAGATGCCCATGTCTGCGGATACTCAGAAAGAGACATTCCAGATGCTGATTGAAGATACATTGGGTGAGGACGGTGATTATGAGACGGTCCGCAATATACATGAAACGCTGAATGAGCTGATAGAGGAGCATAAGGAAGAACCGGAACCTTTGGCACTGGACCGGACCGATGTGAAGAAGGTTTTTGAAAAAAGCGGTGTGCCGGTAGATAAAATGGAAGAGTTTGATAAGAACTTTGAGGAGGTAGCAGGAGAAAAAACATCCCTTCTTGCGGCAAATATTACTGAGACAAAGAAGTTTAACATTGAGACACCGGACATTACCATTAAGGTGAATCCGGAAAGAATGGATTTAATAGAGACCCGCCTGGTTGACGGCCGTCAGTGTCTGGTAATTGCAGTGGATGACCATATAGAGGTAAATGGAGTGAATGTAAGGACCATGAAGAAACCAGGGAGCACGGAAGCACCATTGTTATCTGATGAAGATTGAAAATCTGCATAGAATCTGTTATTGTTAAAATGTGGACAAAGAAAGGCGGCAGGACACGGTATCTGTTCTGCGGACATGGGGAAATGTCAGATGAGGAATGTCCGGAAAGGTTGGTATTTTTAATGATTTATTGTGGGAAACATTTGATTACAGGAGACGGAAAAACACATCTTATGGACGCAGCAGTGGTAATAGATGAAAGCGGGAACATTCAGGATGTGGGGAACAGAGATGAGATGGCAGGCAAATATCCCGAAGATGAAGTGAAAGACTATGGGGACGTGACACTTCTTCCGGGACTTTGTGACATGCATGTACATTTCGGCTATTATTACAGTCAGCCGGACCAGTATAACTTTGATGACTATATGATTGCCTATTATGCACAGGAACAGGCGAAAACTGCACTGAGTCTTGGGATTACAACGGTACGTGATTTGTCTTCCCCTCATAATTTATGCAAACAATTGCGTCTGGCAGGGGAAAAGGGGTATGTAAAAGTGCCCAGGATTATTCATTCTGACGCCGGGATGTGTATGACCGGGGGACACGGGCATGATGATGGAATTGAAGAGGTGGACGGAGAGTGGGAAATCCGTAAGGAAATCCGAAAACAATTACGTGACGGTGCGGATTGGGTGAAGATACTGACAAGCGGAAGAACCAGCACACCTGAGTTTACACAAGAAGAATTAAATGCTGCAGTGGATGAATCCCACCGTGTAGGAGTAAAGTGTGCGGTACATGCAGGACTTCAGCCGGCTCTTCAAATGTCTATAGATGCAGGATTCGATACCATTGAGCACGGAACCTTTCTTACTTATGAGCAGGTAAAACAAATGGCAGAAAATGGGCAGGCATGGGTTCCCACAATGACGGCATACACAGTGCTTTATGAATTTTGTAAAGAAAAATTAGAAGCAGGATTTGACAAAGGAGACAGAATTGCAGCAAAAGCATTGAAGGATATGGCTTTTTTTGAGCCTGCTTATTATGCATATAAAAATAATTTTAAAAAGTTTTATGATACAGGCGTAACAGTTTGTACCGGAAGTGACATGGTATTGTATGAGGCTCCGCCCCTTCCAATCAACCGTGAGCTGGAATTGATGGTGGAATATGGAATCACTCCGATTCAAGCCGTTGAGACTGCAACCTCTAATCCAGCTAAGGTGCTTGGACTGGAGAATATGATGGGACAGTTGAAACCAGGCCTGAAGGCTGATATGATTGTAGTAAAAGGAAATGTGGCTGAAGATATCAAGGCGGTGAATCACTTGGTGGATGTTTACATGAGCGGTGAATTAGTATATACGAATCAAGGGAAGTAAACCGAAAGGCAGAGTTTAACAGCTCTGCCTTTCGCGAATCAGACAAAGGAGGAGAAACAGTATGAAATACGATTTTACAACAATTATGGACCGGGCCGGGCATGATGCAGAGGCTGTGGAACATATTCCGATGAAGGGGGCGCAGGTAAAGGATGGATTTTCCAGAATTCCCATGTGGGTTGCCGATATGAATTTTCCCACATTGCCGTCTATTTTGGAGGCAATAGAGGACAGGCTGAAACATCCACACTTTGGCTATTTCAGACTGTCAAATCAATATTATGAAAGTATTATAAACTGGCATAAGGACCGGTTTGATGTAACAGGAATGGGACGCGCTGATATTGGTTATGAAAATGGAGTTCTTGGCTGTGTTTCATCATCTGTTCAGGCTTTTACCGCACCAGGAGAAGCAGTGCTGCTGCATTCCCCTACTTACATAGGATTCACAAAGACAATAGAGAATATCGGCAGAAAAATTGTGTTGAGTGATTTGAAACGGGATGCAGACGGTGTATGGAGAATGGATTATGAAGATATGGAGAGAAAGCTTAGAAAGCACCATATTCATTGCGTCATTTTCTGCTCCCCCCACAATCCTGCCGGAAGAGTGTGGAAAAGGGGAGAACTTGAAAAAGCAATGGAATTGTATAAGAAGTATGACTGTGTGGTGATATCCGATGAGATATGGGCGGACCTTACTATGCCGGGACATACACATATTCCTTTGCAGACCATATCTGAAGAGGCAAGGAACAGAACAATCGGTGTGTACGCACCATCCAAGACATTCAATTTGGCGGGACTGACCGGGGCCTACCATGTAATTTATAATTCATATCTGCGCGACCGGGTTGAGAAATTGTCCGGGGCTTCACATTATAATTCCTGCAACGTTCTTTCCATGCATGCACTGGTTGGAGCCTACAAGCCGGAGGGCAGGGAATGGGTGGATGAACTCAGGGAAGTCCTCAATGAAAATATAGAATATGCCTACAATTACATTACCAGCCATTTTGAAGGTGTATCTCTGGCAAAACCGGAGGGAACTTATATGTTGTTTTTAGATTGCCGGCAGTGGTGCGTGGAACATCAGAAGACTCTAGAAGAACTTCTTAGAGCCGGAATTGAGGTTGGGGTTATCTGGCAGGATGGCAGACCATTTCATGGAGAATATTCTATCCGGCTCAATCTGGCACTTTCTTATGAATTAGTAAAAGAGGCAATGGAAAGACTGGATAAGTATGTATTTGCTGAAGAGACTATACAAAAATAGACTAGTATTAGCAATTACCACATGATAAAATACTTCAAAAGCATTATATTTCCAAAAACTTCTGAACGGTATGCCCGTATCTAATTTCATTTCTTATGACAGATATCAATATGAGAAATCTCAATGCTTTGTATCCCATTTAACAGCAGAGAGGTTTCAGATATGGATAAGGACGTTTGGACCTCCTGCATTTTTACAAAGGAGGTAGTTATATGCAGAATAGCACACAGAACAAAGAGACACTGGTAAATCAAACAATATGTGAAAAAACGAATGGAACGAATGTACAACGTACTTACAAATCCAGGCTGTTTGAAATGATATTTAGCGAGAAGACAGAGTTATTGGAGTTGTATAATGCAATGAATGAAATTAATTATGAAAATCCTGAACTTCTGGAGATCAATACCTTGGAAAATGCCATATTTATGTCAATGCATAATGATATATCGTTTATTATTGATTCACGCCTGACATTATATGAACACCAGTCCACGTATAATCCAAACCTTCCTCTGCGCTGTTTGCTGTATACGGCAGACCTATACTCTGCAATGATGCAATCCAGGAATTTATACGGAACAAAAATAGTTGAAATTCCTACACCAAGGTTTGTGATTTTTTATAATGGTGCAGGCGAATTAAAGGATATGGAATTGTTGAGACTATCTGATGCATTTACGGTGAAGGAAGAGGGATATTCTCTTGAGCTGACAACGATCATGCTTAATATTAATCCCGGACATAATAAGAAATTGCTGGATTCCTGTAAGACTTTGAAGGACTACTCTGAGTATACTGCAAGAGTGCGGGAATATGCGAAAACAATGACTTTAGAGGCAGCAGTAGAATTGGCGATTGGAGAATGTATCAAAGATGACATATTGGCGGAGTTTCTTAGAAAGAACAGAGCGGAGGCGAAAAGTGTGAGCATTTATGAATATGATGAAGAAAAACATATGCGGCAGGTAAAAGAAGAAGGAAGAGAAGAAGGGCGGGCCGAAGGTGCGAAAAGTAAGATGCTGGAACTAGTTAATAAAAAACTTGGAAAAGGGAAATCTATAGGGACGATTGCCGCTGAACTTGAGGAAAGTGAAGAGGTTATTAGAAAGTTAATAGAAGAGCAGGAACATTAATTTTAAATTGAGGATAAAGAGGTGACTAAAATGACAGGTGTGGAAATTGATTTTATTGTAACGGATAGTCTTGCGGCGCTGGATTTGTATGAACGTATTTTTGAGGTGGAACGAATAGAAGTTACCAGTTTTCCAAAAGGACAAAATGAAGCTGTATTTAGCATCTATGGAGCACGTTTCCATATGTTGGATGAAACCGCTGAATTCGGGCTGGTAGCTCCGCAGGCGGATGCGTCTCAATCATTTTGGTTCAATATATTGGTTCCCGATATTAAACAGGTGTATGAAGCTGCTTTGGGGGCAGGCTGTACTGAAATACAGCCTGTTACGGAAATGGAAAGTTACGGAGCCAGCAATGCTATGTTCAAAGATTCTTTTGGCTATGTGTGGATGCTTCACCAAATCCATAGGGAAGTCAGCTTTGAAGAACGGGTACAGATGTGGGAAGACAGGCAGGAGGGAAAAGAGTAAAAAGTTTCGTGAGAACACAGAAAAATATTTAGGGTTTGTCAAGTAAAATGTGGGGAGTGTAAGATAGAGTGTGTAAGTTCAAAATGGGGTTTGTCAAGTAAAATGTGTAAATTTTGATTTTTTATAATACCGGTGTTCATGCACCGGTATTTTCATGAGTTCAGCCTTGCTTTCTCCCCGTCAACGGGGGCGGCCCATTTTAGGGTACCACAATCAGACCATCCGTATATGATGGTGGTTGTTAGATTCTTAGACTCTTTCATATTTTCGAATTCTTGGCTGGATTTTCGGATCTACATCCAACTGGTTTCTCACCAGTGCCCAGCTATGTACATGACCTCCTTCCCATTTCTTATATAGCTCTGTTATTCGCAGATACAGCAGTTTTAGCAATGCGTTCTCGTTCGGAAATGCTCCCTGTTTTGTTACCTTGCGGAAAC
>NZ_QGDS01000024.1 GCF_003149105.1 Faecalicatena contorta
AAGTCTCTTCGGAGGCTGTGGATGATTCTCGCTGTTTTTTCAGAAGAGTTTCCTCCTCTAAACGCAACCTCCTCAATTCTTTTAAATAAGCATTCTCTATTTTTAATTTTAGAAGTTCATCTTCAAGTTGTTTGATATGTTCAGCGCTTGAATCGACCAAAGTAACTTCCTGAACTGGCTGCACCTTACTTTTTTTATTATCAGTATTCAAAGATTTCTTACGACCTCTTTTTTTCTCCCTTAGTGCTTCCGGACCTGCAATTCTAAAGTCATTTACCCATTTAGTTATCAGTGTTGGATTGTTCATTTTAAGTGCAGATGCCAAATCTTGATAAGAGTATTCTGATGATAAGTATAACTCAACTGCACGGATTTTGAAATCAAAAGTATATTTCTCATTCTTTCTGGAACGCATCAAACCTGCATCACCCAATTCATGGTATGCACAAACCCATCTTTTAATGGGCGAAGAAGATGACATACCATAATTCTTAGCTATTTCATCGAAGCTTGCATTTTTAGCCAGATATGCTAAAACTGTTTTTTTCTTAAATTCAAATGAATACTTTGCCATGAAAAAACCGCCCCTCCAATCATTAGATTTTTGGTCTAACAATTGGGGGGCGGTTCATTCTGGCTGGCACCTTTCTGTATATTTGGAATTTAAAACTTTGTCCTTATGACCCGCTTCTATTAAGCTTTTATAGCCCAACGTAATTTTGCGCATCGGGCACGGCTGTTGGAATTACATTCGGATGCGGATGGCCGAATGGCTTCAGGAGCTATTTCCCTATAGATGCCTTCGCGATAGAAGCGTTGAAAGGATTTTTTAACGAGACGGTCTTCTCCTGAATGGAATGTAAGGATAGCAACACGCCCGCCTTCAGCCATGGCAGCAGGAAGTTTTTCTAAAAATTCATATAATACTTCAAATTCATTATTGACATCAATTCGTAATGCTTGAAAGCATCTTTGACAGGATTTTTTGACTTCATGGTTTCTATCTTTTTCTGGAATGAATTTCAGAGCATCTTCGATAATTTGTTGGAGCTGACTTGTTGTGACAATGTCGGCTCCTTTTTTTATTGCGGAAGTAATGGCACGAGAGATTTCTGCGGCATGAGGCTCGTCTGCGTTTTCCAACAACATACCATGTAATTCATTTTGTGAAATGGTTCTAAGGCGGTCCGCTGCAGAGATACCTTTAGAGGCATTTAGCCGTAAGTCTAATGGTCCCTCTGTTTTAAAAGAAAATCCTCTTTCAGGATTGTCTATTTGCATGGAAGAGACACCTAAATCTGCCAATATAAAATCCAATGGTCCCGATTCGGAAACAATTTGATCTATATTGGAAAAGTTTGTTTGTTTAATTGTTAAAATTTCCGGGCCATAACCTAAGCGTTCTAAACGTTCTCTTGTTCGTGGCAATTCGATAGAATCTACATCGGTAGCATACAAGTGTCCTTTCGAATTTAAACATTTAAGCATCTCTAAAGTATGCCCCCCATAACCTAGGGTTGCATCTAATCCGGTTTGTCCAGGAGTGATTTGTAAGAATTCTAATATTTCGTTGACACAAATTGAGCGATGCATACCGGCAGGAGTATTGCCCTTTTGAATTACCTTGGCCACAGCATCAGCATATAACTCTGGCTGTAGTTCCTTATATTTATCTTTAAAAGCTTTTGGGTGAGTACCCTTATACCTGGGACGGCGCTGATGTTTTTGCTCTTGATTATCCATTTTGCTTCCACCTTTTAATCTCTATTTAATATACAATTCAAAATGCCTGTGAAATTGACAGTTTTGAATATTCCTATAAATTACATGATATCAAATACATGTTATAATAGCAAACGCATAATAAAAGAATCTGTATGAAAACCCAAGACTATAATAAATGGGCGCTAATAAACCGTTTTTATTGCATTGGATGGTATCCTCATGTAAAATGAATTTGTACTTAGTTAATCGAAAGTTAAGTAAAAAATAGATAATATAAACAGGCAGGGAGAATATCATGGCAATTGAAAATGTAAAAGCATTTTTTAAACAATATAATATGGATACTCGAATTCAGGAATTTGAAGCATCCAGCGCAACTGTTGAATTAGCTGCTTCCGCATTGAGCTGTGAACCGGAGAGAATCGCAAAAACGCTTTCTTTTATGGTAGACGGACAAGCAATTTTGGTTGTTACTGCTGGGGCTGCTAAGATTGAAAATAAAAAATTTAAGGGACATTTTAAAACAAAAGCAAAGATGCTCTCTCCAGACCAGGTGATTGATTTGGTTGGACATGCAATAGGGGGAGTTTGCCCTTTTGCTGTCAAAAAAGATGTTTCTGTCTATCTGGATATATCGCTCAAACGATTTGAAACGGTCTATCCTGCCTGCGGAAGCAGCAACAGTGCCATTGAACTTACAATAGAAGAATTGGAAAAATATTCTGGCTATATAGAATGGATTGATGTGTGCAAGGAGTGAAATTTATGAAAAGAATTCCTAACTGCATTACACTTATTAGAATATTTGCATCTGTCAGTTTGTTGCTTGTAGAACCATTTTCAATTCCATTCTTTTTCTTTTATGTTATATGTGGAATTAGTGATGTTTTAGATGGATATATTGCAAGAAGAATGGATGCCTGCAGCAAATTCGGGCAGGTGTTTGACAGTATCTCGGATCTGATATTTATTAGTATTGTGTTGTTCATATTTATACCAGTTATTAACCTTCCATTATGGAGTATCTATTGGATAGCCGCTATTGCTGCAGTGCGTTTGATTTCAATCATTACTGGTTTTGTAAAGTATCAGCGGCTTGCATTCCTACATACTTACGCTAATAAAGCAACAGGAATAGTTTTATTTTTCTTTCCCTTTTTATTCCCTGTTTTCGGAAAGGAAATAACGGTTTCCATTGTTTGTTGTATGGCGAGTATTTCTGCGGCTGAGGAATTGTTGATTAATCTGATTTCAAAAACATTATCCAGAGATAGAAGTTCAATTTTCAATAAATAGGCGAAAATGCAAAGCTCTTTTTAATTTATAAAAAGTTTCTTGAAATGTGCAATTGCACTGTATACAATGACAATATATGGTAGTTTTTTTCAGAGAACAAACAAAGGAAAGTAAAACCGTTATATAGATGATTGTGAATAAGAACGATGCAATTGAGAAAGCTACTTAAAATGAAAAGTCGTTTATTTAGGAAGGGGAATTCTATGAAAAAAGAGATTTATCTGGCAGGAGGATGTTTTTGGGGAACGGAAAAGTATCTGCAGAATATTCCAGGTGTTCTGTCTACGGAGGTTGGATATGCGAACGGAGATACGGAGAATCCAACTTATGAGGAGGTCTGCCGCAAGAATACCGGACATGCCGAAGCTGTAAAAGTGGAATATGATGACAGTAAAATCGGGCTTCCATTTATCCTGGACCTTTATTATGATGTCATCAATCCAATCAGTAAAAACCGCCAGGGGGGTGATATTGGCACACAGTATAGAACCGGAATTTATTTTACGGATGAAAAAGATGAGGAAGCTATTTTAGCTTCTATAGACAACCTTCAGAAAAGCTACAAGGAGAAGATTGCCATTGAAGTAAAGCCTCTTGCTAATTATTATAAAGCAGAGGAATATCATCAGAAATATTTGGATAAGAATCCTGGCGGATACTGCCATATTGGTGCTGACAAATTTGAGAAGGCGGAAAAAGCGGTAGATACAAGCAAGAAGTATGTGAAAAAGACGCAGGATGAGCTGAAAGCAAGTCTGAATGAAATGCAATTTGAGGTAACTCAGAATAATGGAACAGAACCTCCGTACCGCAATGAATATTTTAATATCTTTGAGGAAGGAATCTATGTTGATATTACTACGGGTGAACCTTTGTTTCTATCCGATGATAAATTTGAATCAGGATGCGGATGGCCCAGCTTTTCCAGGCCGATTGATTCCAAGTTAATTAAAAATATTACGGATAGAAGCCATGGTATGGTGAGGACGGAAGTAAGAAGCAGCAATGGAGATGCACATCTGGGGCATGTATTTGAGGATGGCCCTGCGGACCAGGGCGGATTACGGTATTGTATTAACAGTGCGTCTTTAAGATTTATTCCCAGAGAAAAGATGGAAGAAGAGGGATATGGGGAATATTTGAGTATGTTGTAGTATTGTCTTTAGATTTGAATCCATTATGTTGCCTTGAGAGTCAATAGAAGAAAACGTAAAACCATTTTCAATTGAAATATTAGGTTTTCTATAATATAATTAATTTGACAGAAATTCAAGTGCATATGAAAAGGGTGAAAATATGAAGATGAGTGAAAGACTTGAAGTTATTATAGATGAAGTACAGACGAATGGAAGCGTTAATGTAATAGATTTAAGTAACCGTTTAGGGTGTTCTGAGGTTACGATCCGCAGTGATATTAGAAAACTGGACGAGCAGGGTGTTTTAAAAAAAACTTATGGCGGAGCGGTGAAAATAGAGAAAGGGCTGAGTGTTGAATTTGTACCCGGAGAATGCTTTTTAAACAGCGATAAAAAATATCGCATTGCTAAGAAAGCATTTGAATATATAGTAAACAGAGACTCCATTATGATTGATGATTCTACAACGGGATATTATCTGGCAAAATATATTAAGGAGCATCCGGAGAAACATATTGTCGTAGTAACAAATTCTTTAATTTCGGCAGCAGAATTATCAACTGCAAGGCATGTGGATTTGTTTGTTGTAGGTGGGCAGGTGATGGGAAATCCGCCGTCAGCTTTGGATAATATTGCCGTGAATGCGATGGGACAATTTCATGTGAATAAAGCTTTTGTAGGTGTGAACGGAATCAATTTAAAAGTAGGCCTGACTTCAATGGGAACCCCCCAAATGGATTTAAAGCGGGAAATTATCAAAATGGCAAATCAAACCTATGTGATTGCGGATAGTTCAAAGTTTGGAAATAGTAATTTATTTACTGTATGCCCAATGGATGATATATATAAAGTGATTACTGATACGGATGTTACGAAGGAAATCGTACACTTGGCAAAAAAAGTAAAGGTAGATATGGATATCGTTTAATAGAAAAAGTTAGCTGTTAAAAGGCTGCTGCACTATCATTGTGCAGCGGTCTTTTTTGTGTGCAAATGAAAAATTGCGCTTTCGAAGTGCAAAAGTTTTGGAGGAAAGCAACAAAAAGAAAGGAATAAATTTGTGAAAAAAGACAATTGAAAATATATTGATTTCGATTGAAAATAATAATATACTAGTAGAAAGAAAAATAAAATATAAATACACCGATTGAAAGGAAAGAGAAATATGAAAGAATTACATATGCCAATTATCGGAATTACAGTTGGCGACCCGGCAGGGATAGGGCCTGAAATCATCGTACGGACCCTTAGGGAAAAAGAGATTTATAAAATATGCCGGCCGTTAGTCATTGGATGCGCAGGAGTATTAGAAAGAGCTCAGGGAGTGTTAGAGGAGCAGGATATCAGGTTTCGGGAAATAGAAAAGGTATCAGAGGCTAAATTTGAGCACGGTACCATTGATGTGGTTAAAACTGGAGAGTATGAATTAAGTGAACTTCAGTGGGGGGCAGAGCAGAAGATAGCGGGACAGATTGCTGTTGATGCAATTAATAAATCTATTGAATTAGGTCTTGCTGGGGAGATTGACGCAGTGACCACTGCTCCCATTAATAAGAAATCCATAAAAATGCTAGGTGTGAAGCAGGAAGGGCATACGGAAATTTACCAGGATGGGACAAAGGCGCCATATGTTCTGACGATGTTTGACTGTCTTGGAATGCGGGTATTTCATTTAAGCAGACATATGTCACTAATGAATGCAATTAAATATGCTACAAAAGAAAATATTTTAAATGAATTGGAAAGAATGGATATAGAGCTTAGAAAATTAGGATTAGAAAATCCTCTGATAGCGGTTGCAGGAATTAATCCACATTGTGGAGAAGGCGGGTTATTTGGGGATGAAGAACTGAGGGAAGTCATACCGGCAGTGGAGGAAGCAAAGAAACGGGGAATTAATGTAACAGGTCCCATTCCTCCCGACACACTTTTTGCAAGAGGAAAAACAGGAGAATTTGATGCAATTTTAGCGATGTATCACGATCAGGGGCATATGCCGTGTAAAACCTTAGACTTAGAGAGGACTGTTTCCGTAACCTTAGGGCTGCCGGTGCTGAGATGCTCTGTGGACCATGGAACAGCTTTTGACATTGCTGGAAAAGGTATTGCAACAAATGTAAGCATGACGGCAGCTATTCACTCAACAGTACGGCATGCCAAGGCTTTACTGGAAAAGAAGTAGAGGAGGAAATCATGGCGATTATTGGAGTTGTGGCAGACGATTTTACAGGGACGGCAAGTTCCGGGGTGTTAGTAGCAAGGTCACAGGCAAAAACAGGATTATTTTTTGACCCGGAGGCAGTTCAACAATTTCAGGGCGCAAATCAGTTGGATGCAATATATGTCAGCAGTAATAGCAGACATTTAAAACCAGGGGAAGCGTATCGAAAGGTTGCCCAGGCAACCCAGGCTTTAAAGAATATGGGAATTCAGTACTTTTCAAAAAAAATTGATACTACATTACGGGGCGGCATCGGGTTTGAGATAGATGCAATGCTGGACACCTTAGATGACGATATGATAGCAGTCATGGTAACGGCAATGCCACAGTCACGCAGAATTTGCATAGGCGGGTATTCTGTGATTGATGGAGTGATTTTAACCGAAACACCTGTTGCCAATGATGTTAAGACGCCTGTAACCGAGAGCTTTGTGTTGGATTTGATAAAAAAGCAGACAAAACGCAAGGCAGGGCTGATTACATTAAGCAATGTTCTAAGTGGGGAAGAAACACTTAAAAATCATATGAGGGAATCGGTAAGGCAGGGTAATAAAGTGTTAATTATAGATGCAATTACTTTGGAGCATATCGATAGGATTGCTAAAGTATGTGTTGACCTTAACTGGAATGTACTGGCAGTAGATCCGGGAGCATTTACGATGAAGCTGGCTTACCAAAGAGGACTTATAAAGGAAGAAAAATCAAATATTCCCAAAGGGGTTGTACCGGAAGAAGGAAAGACTGTATTTGGAATCATAGGAAGTGCTAATCCGGCGACAAAGGCTCAAGTGGAAACTTTATGCAAAGCAGATGATAGAAATATAGCAGTGGGAATATCTCCTGCGGCGCTGATAGAAGGAGGTGAAACAGCACAAAAAGAGATTGAAGATTCAATTCAAAAGATAAAAGAACTTTTTCAGCAGGAGCCAAGACCTAAAACAGTTCTTGCAGAAACAGCTTTGCATACGGTTGTGGATTTACAGCAGGAGGATGAAAGATATAGCTATGAAGCAGGAACAGCTTCAAGACTAATTAATAAAGGCCTGGCAAAAATCGCCAAAGGAGTTTTAGAGGCTGTTGGGCAGGAGAAGGTAGCTGGACTTTTCCTGACAGGAGGAGACACAATGGAATGTGTATGCAGGGAAATTGAAGTAGAGTGCATACAGGCTATGGATAATATTGTAGCTCAAATTGATGTGGGAAGAATTATTGGAAAATACCATGGGATGCCGCTAGTCGCAAAAGGAGGATTTTGCGGCGGTAATGACATTGGAATTGAAATTGTTGAAAGACTTTTACTTGAGTCAGCAAGGAGAGGGTAACAGAGAGTGAAAAGCAAATCGCTGTGTTTAAATATCAAATATTATGAGGAGGCATACATATGATATTAAATTTTTTAAAAAGGATTCCGGCAGGGATGATGGTCGTACCATTACTTTTAGGCAGCTTAATTAACACATTGTTTCCGGAGGCACTGCAGATAGGAGGGCTTACGACAGCACTCTTTTCTAGTGCAGGAGTTTCTACCTTATTAGGGGCACAATTGTTTTGTATGGGAACTTCATTGCAAGTAAAAGATATGCCTAAAGTATTAAAACGAGGTGGCATACTTCTTGTTTCAAAGTTTGCAGTTGGAGCCCTGCTGGGGATTATTATTGGCAAGTTGTTTGGAATGGAAGGGGTTTTTGGACTGACAACACTGGCAATCATTAGTGCAGTTACGAATAGTAATGGAAGTGTCTATTTGACATTGATGGGGAATTATGGAGATGAAGCGGATTGTGGATGTTTTCCATTGCTGGCATTAAATGATGGGCCGTTCTTTACTTTAGTTGCATTAGGGGCTTCTGGCCTGGCAAATATCCCGCTCATGTCTTTGTTGGCGGCAATCATCCCTATTTTGTTAGGAATGCTGCTGGGGAACTTAGATAAAGGACTCCGGGAGTTGTTTTCTCCCATGGGAACTGCAATTATACCCCTTATAGGTTTTGCGTTAGGAGCAGGCATTGACCTCTCCAGTATTATAAAAGGAGGTTTTCCGGGAGTTGTGCTTGGACTGACAACCGTGTTTATAGGAGGGTTCTTTATCTTGTTTTTCGATAGAGTTGTTGGAAGAAGGCCCGGATATGCCGCGTGGGCAGTATCTACAACTGCGGGGAATGCAATTGGAGTACCGGCAGCAGTTGCGATTATAGATACGGCATGGGAGCCATTTGTTGCATCTGCTACTGTTCAGGTTGCTGCCTCAACTGTTATTACTTGTATTCTGGCTCCGCTCATCACAAGCTGGTGGGCAAAGAAGTATGGGTGCCCCAAAATGCCGCTGGAAGGGCAAAGTTTCGATTAAATACAATTCAGAATCTATAAATAGGACTATTTCTCTCTAATGCTGAAGGAAAATTAAATTAGTATTTTGTAATTAGGCTGCCGTTTGGCAGCCTAATTGTGCAGCAGAATGAGAAGAGAAGAAAACATTTGCGCTTAATTTCCAGATATGTAATACTTAAAAATAAACAAGGACAACCTCTCTTTTTTGTGCAGAGAAAGAGAGGAAAAAATAGAAAATAGTTTTTATAATAATAATAAAGGAGCTGACAAAAATGGAATGGATTGAACGGTTAAACAAAGCAATTATTTATATTGAGGAACACCTGACGGAGGAAATGGATTATGAGGAGCTTGGAAAAATAGCCTGCTGCTCTGCCTACCATTTTCAGAGAATGTTTGCATACATGGCGAATGTTCCGCTGTCTGAATATATCCGCAGGAGAAAAATGTCATTGGCTGCGGTAGATTTGCAGGGTGGTGACGAAAAAATTATAGATATTGCTCAAAAATATGGGTACAATTCGCCTACTGCATTTAACCGGGCTTTTCAGACTGTTCATGGAATTGCTCCGTCACATGTAAAAGGCGGTGGTGTGGCTGTAAAATCTTTTCCGCCGCTCATGTTTAAAATTATGGTTAAAGGAGTTGAGGAATTGAATTATCGTATTGAAAAGAAAGAAGCGTTTCGGATTATTGGTGTATCCCAGCCGCTTCACAAGGAAGTAGAAGAAAATTTTATGATTGTTCCGAAAATGTGGCAGGATGCAGCCATGAATGGAACAATTCAGAAGCTGGCGGGGATGATGGATGCTCCGGTCATGGGAGTTTTAGGGGTAAGTGCATGTAACGATGAGGAGCAGTGGAAGTATTTTATTGCTGTTTCGAGTTCCGCCCCGGCTGATGAGGGTTTAGAAGAGTATGTTGTACCGGCTTTTACCTGGGCAATTTTTTCCGGAGAAGGTACTTGTCCTCAGGCTATTCAAGAATTAGAACGGCGCATTGTAGCGGAATGGCTCCCTACCTCTGGTTACGAATATGATAACGGGCCGGATATTGAAGTATATCTTAATCCCGACCCCCGCCAGGCTAAATTTGAGGTCTGGATACCTGTAATCAAGAGTAACGTTTCGTGTCAGATTGACAAAAGATAGACGAATTGATATGATAACTCCTATAAAGAAGCTGGTTTTTGGAGCTGTATTTGATTTGCTTTTTGCTAAGCAGAACGACAAAGGAGGGCAATCATGAGACTTTCGGATGATGAACAGCGCATGTTGAATGGAGAGATGGGAAAGGGTGTTCAACAGGCCATGGAGATTCTTGTCAAAATGGGGGAACTATTTGGGGCAAAACGTTTTTTGCCGGTTAAAAATGCTCATATTGATGCTGCTGCCTATACGACGATATGGGATGCTGGGACAGAATTTATTGAATATTTATTAAACAATGGGGCTAGGGTTGCCGTTCCAACTACAATCAACCCGGTTTCCAGAGACATTGTTGATTGGAAAAAGTTTGGTACTACGGAGGGATTTGCTGAAAAGAGCAGGCGGCTTGAAGATGCATATTTGAAGCTTGGGGTCATTCCCACATGGACGTGTGCTCCCTACCAATGTACGAATGTACCCGGTTTTGGTGAAGTTGTAAGCTGGTCCGAATCCAATGCAGTGAATTATGTCAATTCAGTGATTGGAGCAAGGGCCGAAAGACTTCCGGACCTTGTAGATGTGTGTTGTGCGGTAGTCGGACGTGTTCCTGAATATGGACTGTACATTGAGGAGAATAGGGCAGGAGATATGCTCTTTGAGTTGGAGGGCTTTGACGAAGAGTGGTTTCAGGACAGTGTGGATTATGCAGTTCTTGGATATTTGGTAGGAGAGATTGTGGTAAATAAAGTTCCCGTCATTAAAGGTCTCCCGGAACATACAATGCCGGATGATTTAAAGTCACTGTCGGCAGCGGCAGCATCCGGTGGTGCGGTAGCTTTGTTCCATGTAGTAGGAATAACACCGGAAGCTCCGGACTTAGAAACTGCATTTCAGGGTAAAAAAGACTACAAAACAGTGAAGATCACACCAAAAGAGATGCAAGAGATGGAAGAGCGGCTGAATACGGCTAAGAAGGATAAGGTAGATCTTGTTCTCGTTGGATGTCCACATCTTTCATTCCCGGAAGTGAGGGAAATAGCAGAATTAATAGAAGGAAAACAAGTATCGGAGAATACGAAATTCTGGATACAGACAAATCAGACGGTATATGATTTGGCTCAAAGGGCCGGAGTATCCAAAACGATAGAAGCGTCCGGAGCAGTGATTTTAAAAGATACCTGCCTGATGGAAATGGAATGTGACGGAGTATGGGAGGGGCAGCACTTTGTAACAAATTCAGGCAAAGCAGCACAATATGCTCCTTCCATTGCCGGAGTCAATATCACAATGGCTGATATGAAAGGCTGTGTAGAAGCTGCATTGACAGGGAAAAAGCCAGAAGGGGGGCGGCGCAAATGTTAGTAATTAAAAATACTAAGGTATTACTGGAAGGAAATCCGAAAGCAGAGGCTCTTGTTTCAAATAAGCCGCTAAGCTTCTGGGGAGGTGTGGATACTGTCACAGGACGGATTCTGGATGTTCACCATGACTTGTGCGGAGAGGTATTAACAAATAAGGTTTTATGTATTCCTTATGACCGGGGGTCCTGTTCAGGGTCCGGGGTTCTGATAGAAATGGTCAAGAGAGGGACGGCACCTGCTGCTATATTATGTTTGGAAGCAGAACCAGTTCTGGCATTAGGGCCGCTGATCGGTGAAAAAATGTATGGACGCGGGATGGCACTCCGCAATATTTCTGAAGAAGATTATAAAAAAATAGCTACGGGAGATATTTTGACGTTCAAGGATGATAGTATTATCATCGAAAAAGCAGAGTAAGAAAAGGGTAAAGGGGCCTGTAAAAAAGTCCGTAAAATAGTAAATGTAATAGCCTTCTATGATAAAATATACTATCATAGAAGGCTATTTTTATGGCAAGAAGAAAACGAGAATCAATGAGCGAAGGGAAAAAGAATATATTGATGTTCTTTTAGGAGAGTATGATATCAAAAAGCTTGCTTATAAATTAAAGGACTTTCTGAAAAAACTTGGAGTTATCCCGTGAACTTCCTTAAAAGCGGCTGTAAATTTTGCAGCATTTTTATACCCGCAGATTTCAGCAATATTTCTAATACTTAAGTGATCATCACCCATAAGCAGCATAGCTTTTTTCATTTTTTCCGTTCTAATATAATCATACAGTGCCATTCCATAGAGATTTTTGAAAGAAAGCCTTAACTTACTTTCGCTCATACCGGCTATCCTGCATAATTCCTGCATGGCAGGAGGATGTAAAACATCCTGGTCAATTCGGTTTCTTACCTTATATACTTTTTGCTCATATTCCCATGTAACATAATGACGTCTTTCGCTTCTGCGTTTAGGTACCTGGGGGAAGTTTCTGACAATACAAGTGAGAAGATGCAATACCATTCCTTCATAGCCAAGGAGAGGGATATCTGCATGCCGTACGTTCCATCGGATCTGTTCCATAATCAGCAGAGTCTCGGGGGTGTTATAATTTATATCCTTCCATTGCCTGGCATCTTCTATATTGATTTTAGGCGGATCTGTCCGGGTTTTTATACAGGAGTCTATAAAGTCATCATAAATCAGAACACTGGTAAAACAGTAATGCATATCTTTTTTAAAAGTAAATCGAAACTTCTTCCCGGGATTTATAATAACATGGTTAAACGTTGAAAGCGTAACCGCTTTTTTACCCTGCTGGGTATAGGTAATCTCACCACTGTCGATACACAGAATCCACATACAAGGCTTGTCGGTCTCCACGGTATGAATCATAGTCTGGTTGGGGATAAACCAGGTACTGGCCACATACAATCCCTTTGCAGGGTTCATCTCTGTTATCCATCCATGGGACCAGTCTGGAGGGAAATAGTAGATAAGGCCTCTGCCATATACACCATCCGTTAAGTTGTACTTTTCCGCAAATCCCCTCCAGGAAGTTTTCGTATATTCATCCATTTTTACCCTCCGTCGTTGTTTTAAATATGGTTCATTATAGCATGAGGATCAAAATCTATCAATACACCAATATGATTGAATGATACTCCAATTTGAAAAAATAGAATATATAATTCTAATGAAAATTCCAGTAAATTTCATGTATAACAAGTAGCAAAAGAAAATGGAACTTCTTGGATTTTCTGAAAGGGTCATTGACGTTTTACAAAATCAATGCTACTATTTCAAATGAGTTAGCTGTATCTAACCAAAAAACAGAATAGGCGCGCATCTGTTAATCAAAAAAAGATATTTAAAGGAGACTTTTATGAAAAAATTTTTATCAGTTTTAGGCACAGCAGTTTTGATTGTTTCTGTTTTAATAGGATGCGGTAATACAAAAAATACAGATACCTCTGTTACAACCGGTTCAGTGGCCGAAGAAAATGAGGCTGAAACAGCTGGAGAAACCGGCACAAGAACCGTAAGTACCATAAAGGGGGATATTGAAGTTCCTGAAAATCCCCAAAGAGTGGTAGCTAACTGGTATGTAGGTGAAGTGATAACACTTGGATTAAATTTGGTAGGTTATAATGCATGGGAGCAGGAAAGCATGCCATTTTATGAAGAACTGCTGGATTCTGCCAAGATTGATTCCTGGGAGCCTGAAAATGTTATGACTCTGGAACCGGATCTTATTATTACTTATAGTGAAGAAGATTTTGATAAATTCAGTAAAATAGCCCCTGTACTTGTAATACCAGAAGATATTGAGCCGACAGAACGTCTTTTAGTTCTTGGAGAAGCTGCAGGAAAGGAAGAAGAGGCAAAGGCAGCAGTGGATACCTTTACCACAAAGCTTGCAGAAGCAAAGGAAGTTCTGAAAGGGGAAAGCTTTGAAGGAAAGACGTTTAGTATTATGGAAGATTGGGGCCCATCCGGAGAATGGAGCGGTGTGTATTATGAAACGGGATCCAGAGGTGGTACTGTAGTCTATGAATATTTGGGACTTGCGATGCCTGAAAAGCTGACAGAGCTGATAGAAGAAACCGGAGAGGGCAGAGGTTCCATAAGTTATGAAGTTGCCCATGAATATTTTGGAGATTATATTCTCTGGTTCCAGCAGGAAGGAAAGGAATCTGAATATGCAAAAACAGAAATATGGAAGAGCATCCCTGCAGTTCAGGAAGGCCGCGTAGCAGAAATTCCTGGTGAAATGCTTGGCCTTTTCTACTACTCTGATGTTACGAGCCTGACGGAACAGTTAGATTATATTGTAAATGCGATTAATTCTCTTATTAAGTAAAAGCTTTATAAATTTCTGAAAGGAACAAGATAACAATGCAAATGAACACCCAGAAGAAACCGCGTCATGGCATTGCAAGTTTTAGAATCTATATGGCGGCAGGGTTTGTCTTACTGGTGCTTATGTCGGCAGCTTCCGTTTCACTCGGTGCTGCCGACATGAGTTTGTCAACTGCCTGGGAAGCCATTTTTAAATTTAATCCGGCAATGACAGAACATCAGATTATCCAGACTCTTCGCATTCCCCGTACCGCAGCGAACATTATTGTAGGGGCCAGCCTTGCAGTATGCGGTGCAATTATGCAGGGAACTACCCGTAATCCCCTTGCAGATTCCGGGCTTATGGGCATCAGCAGTGGCGCCACTTTTGCCATAGCTATTTCCATGGCATACTTTCCTTCGGGAAGCTATGGAGGGAAAATGCTGCTTGCCTGTATAGGGGCAGCGGTTACTACCGGCATGACCTACTTTATTGCTTCTATGGGAAAAAGAGGAATGACTCCTCAAAGGCTGGTATTAGCCGGAATTTCCATTTCCATGCTGTTTGGTGCCTTCAGCCAGTATCTGTCCATTAAATACCATTTGGGACACGCATTGGCCTATTGGACAGCAGGAGGTACTGCGGGAGCTAAATGGGGTGAACTTTTGATTGTAGCCCCTTTCTTTGCTGTTGGTATGATTTCAGCGATTGCAATATCGCCATCGGTCACAGTTTTAAGCCTGGGGGAAGAAGTGGCAGCAGGCCTGGGGCTGAAAACAGGAACTGTGAAAGGGATTTCTACACTGATTGTTTTGGTACTTACAGGGCTTTCTGTTATTGTGGTAGGTCCGGTAGGCTTTATCGGGTTGATTACTCCCCATATGATCCGTCACATGATAGGAGTGGATTACAGATACATTATTCCTGCTTCAGCACTTTATGGCTCTTTGCTTACAGTTGTAGCGGATTTAATTGGAAGATTGATTAACAAGCCTTATGAAACCCCAATCGGAATTATTTTCTCTATAATAGGAGTTCCTTATTTTCTTTATCTTGCGAGAAAACAGAGGAGGGAGTTTGAATAATGAAGAAACAAAGATATACGATGAACCGTGGTATCTGGATGATTCTTATTATGACAGCACTCATGCTGGCCATTGCTGTTATAAGTATGAATTCGGGAAAAATGAATCTTACTCCCGGGGAAGTTTTAAATGTAATTCTTGGAAAAGGAACAGAAAAACAAAATTTGATTGTATTTGAATTCCGCCTTCCACGTATTATTCTGGCAGTTCTTGTAGGTATTGGAATGGGAGCATCCGGGTGCATTATGCAAAGTCTTCTGCGCAATGATATGGCAAGTCCGGGAACCCTTGGAATCAGTTCTGGGTCGGGGCTTTTTGTCTTGATGTTTATAGTGTTTTTCCGGGTGGAGGGAATGTCCTCCATTATTGCACTTCCCTTACTGGCCTTTATAGGAGGAATCACTGCGGCAGCAATTATTTATCTGCTTTCTTACAGGAGGGGAAAAGATATCTCTCCCACAGGCCTTATTCTGACAGGCGTTGCCTTAGGCAGCGGATACGGTGCTTTGACTACGCTGCTGACATTAAAGCTGGATCAGAATCAGATGGACTTTATCCAGCGTTGGAGTGCAGGCAGTCTATGGGGAGACAACTGGAATTATATTGCAGTTTTGGCACCCTGGATTTTAATATTATTTGTTTACACATTTTATAAATCACGAATACTGAATGCTTTAAATCTTGGGAATCAGACAGCTACAGGATTAGGAGTGGCTGTAAAACCTGAATTTTTGGGCCTGTCTATTGCAGCAGTGGCACTTTCCTCAGGCAGTGTGGCTGTAGGGGGGAACTTTTTCTTTGTAGGTATGATTGCTCCTCACATGGCGAGGAAACTGGTAGGGCCAAACCACAGGCTGCTGATGCCTGCTTCCTGCCTGACAGCTTCCATTGTTATACTGCTGGCAGATACCATTACCCGTACTGTCAGCCTTGGGTCAGATGTGCCTACAGGCATTATTATTACGGTGCTCAGTACTCCGTATTTTCTATATCTTTTGGCAAGGTCAAATTAAAGGAGGAGACTATGAACAGTATTACAACAGAACAACTGGATATTGCTTATGACGATACAATAATCGTAAAAGAATTAAATATGCAGATTCCCCATGGAAAAGTTACTTCCATTATAGGGCCTAATGGTTGTGGGAAATCCACCGTGCTAAAAGCAGTGGGACGTATTCTGAAACCTAAGTGTGGGATGGTATATCTGGATGGAGATGATATCCGGAATTTATCAACAAAAGAAGTGGCAAAGAAAATGGCGATTCTGCCCCAGACCCCCACTGCCCCCAGCGGATTAACGGTGAGCGAACTGGTAGCTTATGGGCGTTTTCCTCATCAAAAAGGGTTTGGAAAGCTTACCCCGGAAGATAAGAAAATTGTAAAATGGGCTTTGGAGGTTACCAAGCTGAGTGGGTTTGAGAACCGGGAGGTAGATACCTTATCAGGAGGCCAGCGGCAAAGAGTATGGATTGCCATGGCACTGGCTCAGCAGACAGACTTAATTCTGCTGGATGAGCCAACTACTTATCTGGACCTTGCCCATCAGTTAGAAGTGCTAAGTCTTTTATTCGAATTAAATCGAGACCAGAACTGCACGATTGTAATGGTTCTCCATGATTTAAATCTTGCAGCCAGGTTTTCAGATTATATGATAGCCATACAAAAGGGGAAAATAATAAAGCATGGTTCGCCCAAAGATGTAATGACTGCCAGGGTCCTTAGAAAAACATTTCAGATTGATGCGGTGATTGTACAGGAACCTCGCACAGGAAGACCTATTTGCCTTACTTATGATGTGCTTCAAGGGGAAGAATCTGTGACCGGATATCATAAAAAGGAGGGGGTAGCGGTATGAACACCGTAATACGTGTCCTGAAAGATGCCAGGAAATACTGGCTCCATCTTTTTATGGCTTTACTGGCTGTCATGGTATCTACCATTGCAGGATTTTATACGCCGTGGGCTCTTAGGGAACTGACGGGGCTGGCCGCAGGTGATACATCAGAATTTGAGATACAGGCTATGAAAATAGGAATTTTACTTTTAGCAGCTACTGTGCTGCAGACAGGAGGTTCTTCCCTTGCAGGATACTTGAATCATTATGCAGCACTACATTTTGTTGCAGACTGGAGAAGCCGTTTGTATGCCAAATTTCAATGCATGAGCCTTAAGTATTTTAACAACAGCCGGACAGGGGATTTGACAAGCCGGGTGATCAGTGATGCTATGGAGGCAGAGATGCTGCTGGCCCATGTGATCCCTGATTTTGTTGTAAATCTGCTGACCTTCTTTGGCGTTGGTTTTGTACTGTTCTTTATTAACGTGAAACTGGCAGTTGTAAGCCTGGTTACCATTCCCTTTCTTCTGGGGATTACTTTGTGGCAGGGAAAATACCTGGCACCTATCTGGCATCAGAATACCAAGGTCAGAGGAGAACTGTCCGGCATTGTACAGGACAATTTTTCTGGGATTAAGGAAATCCAGATATTTAATCAGCAGGAGAAAGAAGAAAAGAAGATTTCCCAACTCTCTCTTAAACATAGTAAAGTTTATTTAAGAGCCAGCTTTTTCTTTGAAACAACCTATCCTTTACTTGCATTTTTTACAGCACTGGGTTCTGTTGTTGTCGTGATTTTTGGAGGAAGATTGGTAACATCAGGGGAAGTCCAGGTAGGGGATATTGTGGCTTTTGTAATGTATCTGAGTATGTTTTACGGTCCCATTAAAAGTTTTTCCGGTCTTGTAGAGATGGCAGGAAATGCCTCGGCAGGCTGTCGGCGTGTGCTTGAAATACTTGATGAGACACCTGATGTAAAAGAAAAGCCAAATGCACAGAATCTTCCAAGGGCAAAGGGAAGCATAAGTTTTCGGAATGTATCTTTTTCCTATAATGACCAAAACTATGTATTAGAACATATTAATCTGGAAGTAGAACCAGGAGAGACGATAGCTTTTGTTGGAAAGACAGGGGTAGGAAAAACAACGATTGCCAGTCTCCTAAACCGTTTTTATGATCCCCAGGAAGGAAGTATCTATATTGACGGAACAGATATTAAAGATGTTACTTTAAAAAGTCTGAGAGATAATATCAGTATGGTTTTACAGGACACCTTTTTGTTTAATGGAACGATTTATGAAAATATTATTTATGGATGGAGAGAAGCAAGTAAGGAACAGGTACTGGCAGCAGCAAAGGCAGCCAATGCCCATGAATTTATTACAGAGATGGAGGAGGGCTATGATACGGTCATTGGTGAAAGAGGGGTCAGACTGTCAGGAGGACAAAAGCAAAGGCTTTCTATTGCCAGAGCCATCTTAAGAAATTCACCAATTCTTATTTTAGATGAAGCGACTTCAGCTTTGGATACCAAGACAGAAAAGGAAATTCAGCTTGCTTTGGATGAGATTTCCAGAGAAAGAACTACCTTTGTAATCGCTCACCGCTTATCGACTATTCGTCAGGCAGATAAAATTGTAGTATTGGATGGAACCAATATTGGAGAAATCGGAACTCATGAAGAGCTAATCTGCCAGGGAGGAATTTATGCAAAACTATATCAGGCCCAGGTATCTTAAATTACTAAATAAGTTGGATATAAACAGAGACATTCACCGTGATTATTTGATTGAATCATTTTATGATTTGTCGTAAAATAATATTAAACTTTATTGCCATGCGGAAAAATTTAATACACTTTTAAAAAGGAGGTAACAAATGAAAAAGATTGTACCATCACTATGGTTTGGTGATAATAACTGTGAGGAAGCGATTAATTATTATGTAAGCATTTTCCCCAACTCCGGAATACAAGAAATTGTTAAATACCCTGATGAAAGCCTTGATGAGCATTTTGAGGGTATGGAAGGCAAGATTATTACTGCTGAGTTTACATTGAACGGACAGAAGTATCTTGCTCTGGATGGTGGTCCGTATTTCCATTTTAACGAAGCCATATCAATGACGATAGAATGTGAAGATCAGGATGAGATTGACTACTTTTGGGACAAGTTATCCCATGTCAAAGAGGCCGAGCAGTGTGGATGGGTTAAGGATAAGTTTGGTTTATCCTGGCAGATAACGCCCTATAATATGGGGGAGTTAACAAAGACGGATGCTCAGGTTCAAGCCATGATGAAAATGAAAAAGATTATTATCAAAGAGCTTGAAGAAGCAGGTTCAATTTAGAAGGCGTTTAAAGCAGAGTCACTTTATAGTAGATTAAGGAATTAGGGCAAAGTCAAATCAGACTTTGCCTCATTTTTTAATAGGACTTTTTAACAGCTCTATTTCTTCTCCAGTTATTGGCCGGCTGAAGTAGTAACCCTGAATATAGTCACATTCAAAATCTTTTAATCTTTCGTGCTGCTGCTTTTCCTCTACCCCTTCGACTGTGATTTTTAATCCCAGGCAATGTGCCAGCCGTATAATATTTTCAATGAATGCATCCTTCTCATCTTTTAGGAAAATATCAACGAGAGATTTATCTATTTTTATCTTTTTTACCGGTATGTATGTCAGGTAGTTAATAGAGGAGTATCCAGTACCAAAATCATCCAGTGCAAGTTTCACCCCGATGGACAAAAAATCTTCGAATAATTTCATAGCATTCTCATTGTTATTTATGAAAATACTTTCTGTAATCTCAATTTCTATTAACTCCGGTGAAATCTTGTATTTATCCAGTAAGTTCTTTAAATAGCATACATAGCCTTTATCTTTTATTTGCTTACTTGAAAAGTTTATTGCGACAGGACGCAAATCTAATCCATGACCTCTCCATATTGCCATCTGTTCCACTACCTTTTTGGTTACAATGCGGCCCAGCGTCAAGATGATGTCTGTTTCTTCTGCTATCGATATGAACTGGTCAGGAGAAATGGCATGGTCTTTTAGCCGGAGAAGGGCTTCATAGCCGGCTATCATACCGGTTGCGGCCTTAACCTGCGGCTGGTACAAAACATAGAACCGATCATGTCTGCAGGCCTCGCTCAGGATACTTTTAATATTTTTACGGTTAATCATTTCATTTTTCATACCTGAATTGTAATAAAAGCATTCATTTTTGCCTGATTTTTTGGCTGTATACATTGCAAAGTCGGCATTTGAAATGATTTCGCTGGCTTCCGTTATACCTCCCTTGAAATAAGCTACTCCCATGCTCACTCTTATGTACTGTTCCTTCTCTTCAAAGATAATAGGCTTTGAAAAAACCTGTTTTATTTGGAGCATTAATTTACTGTCGGGTCCCGTTTCTATAGATTTTATAATTAAAAGGAACTCATCGCCTCCTAATCTTGAAGCATAAAAGCGCTGGTCCTGCATAAGATTCAGCAGGCGCCGGGATATTCCCTTTAAAACTGCATCCCCACAGGCATGCCCGTAGGAATCGTTAATTTCCTTGAAATCATCAATATCCATAACAATAACAGTACAATTTTGTTTTGTGGCAATCAACATATTCAGCATATCCATAGCGGAGCGTCTGTTTGGAAGCTCTGTCAGATAATCATGTTCCGCCTGATAACGAATAACTTCTTCTTTTGTTTCCAGATATTTTGTGTATTCTTGATTTTCCTTATACTGCTGTTTTAATTTTTCTTCCGTAACAATTAATTTACGATATGTTTCCTGTAATTTATCGTGGGATTCCTGCAATTCTTTTGTGAGACGGCTGCGCTTTAAATTGTCAATCAGCGTAATAAATATTATGGACAGGCATACGAAAACAAATAGAAATACCGGAATCATTACTCTCTCATATTTTTCAAAAATGGTCTGCTCTTTATTTACAATGACGGCATCCTGAGGGACTAGTGAAGGGTTGATGTTGTATTTTTTTAAAACCTGATAATCAAAGCAATATTGGCTTTCCCCCTTTATAACCACCGGAATATCGGCTACATTTGCTCCATTTAGAATTTCAACAACCATTGAGGCAGCTTTACGTCCCGACTTTTCATAAGAAACCGTTTTTCCGCCGATAAGCCCCTCTCCAATTCCAGTGGAACTAGAAACCCGGTATACCGGCACATGAGTATGTGTCACAATAAATTGGACACTTTCAGGTATCGTATACTGGTTTCCATCTACATCTTCAAAACTGCTCATATATATGAGGATACTGTCGCCTGATATTTTGTCAAGTTTTTCTCCAAACTCCTGAAGTGTATATTTCGATGAATTGATTCCTTCAAATTGATATTCAGGGTAATCATTTTTGGCCGAAAAAAATTGCTTTTCATCCCCCTGACCTGATAGGGCGCTGTCATATATTGCAATTATCTTTTTTCCCTTAGGCTGGAACTGAATTGCAATATCAATGGTATCTTTCAGGTATAGCTTTTCCACTGCACCTGTAATATAAGGGTTTGTCCCTGCTCTTATTGCGTAGTCTATATTGTTGATACAAAAGAAAACCATGGGTATTCCCTGAAATAACTCTTGCTGGTAAGTTTCTCCAAATTCCAGTGCCGCATCATCACCCAGTAATATGGCATCGTATTTATCCGTGTGTTTTAGTTTATAGCGAAGCGTTTGATAAAATAAATCCTCATTCTCTTTTTCAACGTATTTCTTCGTATCCATATATTCAATATCGAGCTGAATATTATGGTTGGCAAATCCTTCCTTGATTCCTTCTTTTTGTAGATCCACAGTTTCAAAGCTTTCACTGTAGGAACTAATAAAAAGGACGCGTTTTACAGAAGAATAATCTTTCTTGACAAAAGTGTTATCTTCTCTGTAAAAGAAAAAGTAATAAATCAACATTAAAAAAGTTAATACTAAAAAAATAGTTACAGCAATGCGCTTTTGTACTAGTAATTTTGCTTCTTCTTTTGTCATATACTGAAACTCCTACATATTTTAATGGATGCGGCACAAAGTCAAACGTTATTAAAAGATATTATAGCATAAACATGAAGCTGGCGAAAGGTTTCATTGAGCATTTAGAAACTTAGAATTTGAAAAAACACCTAAATATTTAGAGAGGGATTTACTAGTCCTGTGCTTATGATATATTATATATAAATAGGGTATACTTATTGAACAGAAAAAGGCTGCAGGGAGGTTTATTGATGGGAAAATTACCCAGAGAATTTTATAATAAAGATTCATTAATTGTTGCGAAGGAGCTTTTGGGAAAGGTACTTGTACATGAGGTGAACGGGCAAAAGATTTTTGCCAAAATTGTGGAAACAGAAGCCTATATGGGGGTGGAAGATAAGGCCGCACACTCCTATGGCGGAAGAAGGACGCCAAGAGTGGAGATTATGTATGGAGGACCTGGATTTTCCTATGTCTACTTTATTTATGGCATGTACTATTGCTTTAATGTGGTTACCAGAGAAGAGGGAACTCCCCAGGCTGTCCTGATACGGGCTGTTGAGCCGATGGGAGGGATTGAATTCATGGCTCAGAACAGATTTAAAAAACCACACCATGAATTAAAGAAATCTCAAATTATCGGGCTGACAAACGGACCGGGGAAATTATGTGGCGCCTTTCTGATTGACAAAGATCTGAACGGAGAGGATTTATGCGGCAGTAAGCTATACATTGAAGAAGGGCAGGAGGAGGAATTTGCGATAGTATCCTGTAAGCGGGTAGGGATTCCAAACACGGGAGAAGCGAAAGACTACTTGTGGAGATTTTATATAAAGGATAATAAATATGTATCAGTAAAAGATGAGAAGAATGTCCATTAAAAAAAGAGCCGAGGCTCTTTTTTTTAATGGCGTTCCACATTCCTTAAATCGTAATGGAAGGGAAGAACAATTGTAGATATATTTTTATGTTTGCTTAAATTATGACTGATAAAATATGTGGTCTGATTATGCAGTATATTATCATACCAATGATCTATTACAAATTTAATCGTAATAACAGAGATATTTTCCCCAGGTTTCAATGCTTTTTCCCTTTCCCACAGATAATCATCCATAGGTTTAATAATATCCCGGTAGGGTGTCTCGATAATCTTTAACTTGCATGGGATTTTAAGCTCCTCCCATTCCTTCCGCAAAGCCTCTGCATGCTCCGGATGACGGCAGATATGCAGGGCAGTGATATTATTGGAAATGGAATTTGCATAGTTTATAGCCTTTAAAAAGGGCTTGTTGATATCGTGTACCAACACAATACATTGTGTGGAGGATACCTTGTCATAAGGGTGAAAAATATCCAGCTTTAATTGTTCTGCAACAAATGTATAATGTTTATTAATGAAGTACATCAGGAACATCAGAAAAGGTATTGCAATTCCTAATAACCATGCACCATCTGTAAATTTTGTAGAGAAGACAATGACAGATACAACCAGTGTCACAATTGCCCCTACTCCGTTAATCCAGCATTTATACTGCCAGTTCTTTTCCTTTATTTTCCGCCATTTCAGAAACATACTGAATTGGGCTACGGTGAAGGATATAAATACGCCTACGGAATACAATGGAACCATTTTATGTGTATCACTTCCGAATCCAATAATCAGCAGGGAAGAGACGATATAAATGAATACGATTCCATTGGAAAAGCTTAGTTTTGTTCCCCTCGAAGAAAACTGCCTTGGTACATATCCGTCGTGAGCCAGTATATACAATAACTGGGGCAGTCCATTGTAAGCGGTGTTTGCCGCAAGAATCAAAATCAGGGAAGTAAACACCTGAATTACATAAAACATAAAGGTATGTCCAAAAACTGCTGATGACAGCTGGGATAATACGGTATGACCGTGAACAATACCCACTTTCAGGTTTACTGCAAGCAGTGAAATACCTCCGAAAATAAATATAATGATTCCTGCCAATGTACATAAAATCAACTTTGCATTTCGTGTTGCAGGATTTTTAAAACTTGGGACCGAGTCACTTACTGCCTCAATACCCGACATTGCGGAGCAGCCGGATGAAAAGGCTTTTAGTAAGAACAGAACCCCAATGCCCTGCAGTGTCTCCTTAGGAAATACTCCGGCCTGATATTCAATAGGATGAAGAGTACCTGTCACTATCTTAAAAAATCCAACAATAATCAGTGAGGCCATAGAGAAAATAAAAATGTAAGTTGGCAGCCCGAATATTTTGGACGCCTCTCTTGCTCCTCTGAGGTTGATCAGCGTAATTATGAAAACGCATACAAGGGAAATCAATACCTTGTGATCATGGAAAGCCGGAAATGCTGACACAAGGGCAGCCGTTGAAGAAGATATACTAACCGCAACGGTCATAATATAATCGATAATTAACGCAGCTGCTGTCAGCAGTGCAGCCCTGTTTCCAACATTTTCCTTTGCTACTGCATATGCGCCTCCGCCCTGAGGATAATGGTCTATAATCTGCGAATATGAAAATACTAAAATAAGCAGCAGAAGCAGAATGGGTATTACAACATAAGGAACAAAATGAAATGCTGCAACACTGGCAAAAGGTATTAAAACCAGCAGGATTTCCTCGATAGCGTAAGCGACTGAGGATACAGCATCACTGGCAAGTATGGGCAGCCCCCATAGCTTTGATAATTTTTCGTGTGCAAGCTCATTGTTCTTTAATGGTTTGCCTAATAAGACATTTTTAATGTTCACTTTGAAACCTCCAAAACCTATATTCAATTTTTTTGCTTTTGTATAGCAACTTAGTATATGAATTTTAATTACGTTTGTCAATATAGTTTTTTCAGAATACGGATAAACCTTAGCAGTTTATATATGGTACCTGAAGTACAGGTGTTTGATGTTCAAAGATTCGTCGTTTATACGGCTGAGAGACGGGAAACAGCCTCATCCAGTGTAGAAACGAAGAAAAAGTCTTTTCCGTGATTGCACTCATATATAAAGTCATGAAGCGGTTTACTGGTATAATGGGAATAGTCACCTATAATTGCCATTTTTATTCCATAGTTAATGTATTTTTGTAATACATCACCGGCAAGGCGGGTACTAAGTATAAAAAAATCATCACAGACAGATTCCTTATCCAGAATAATCCTGCTGCATTGTGTTTCATACGATGCAGTTGCTATTAAGTCCAGTGCGCTCTGTGTATCTGTAATTAACAGTTCCTCGCCGGTAATACGGGCCATTTCTATATTGTTGTTCAATATCTTTTCAAATTTCATTCTGTTTTAATCTCCTTTTCATCTATTTCTGAAGTGACTCAGCCACTTTCAGTAGTGCTATTATAACGTTTGGTGAGGTCCAAATCAATAAGATGTATTAGAATATTGTTTCACATAAGAGGAAATCTATGGTATTGTAAGAAAAATATATTCAATAGTAATTCCTATGCTGTAATAAAAAGCAATATTTCGTCCATAATATTCCTAATGTTAAGTTACATTTGTATGGCAGAGTAGTAACAATGTTTAATGAAAAACGGAGGAAATAACAGATGAAGACATTTGAGCAGCTTTACAAGGAAGTTTTGAATCATAAGATATCTTTGAATGATCCTCTGCCTCCGGAGTATCATCCCTATCATTTAGATTGCCTGCTGAATCCGCATAATTATGCACCTGTTGTCTTTAATGAATCCTGTGAAAAATGTGAATATGAGCGTGCTTGTCAAAACAGTTGTATTTTTGATGCAATTGATGAAGGGGAAGATGGAAAGTTACGGATTAATCCTGATTTGTGTACGGGATGTGAGGCGTGTATAGATGCCTGCCGGTCAGAAAAGATTACGGCAGGAAAAGATGCTCTTGCGGCAATGAAGGCCGTAAGAGAGGCTGATGGGCCTGTATATATGCTGGTTGCCCCCGCATTTCTCGGACAGTTTAAAAAGGATGTTACACCGGGGAAACTGCGTACTGCATTTCAGGCCCTGGGCTTTACCGGGATGGTAGAAGTTGCATTGATGGCTGACGTTCTGACCTTAAAAGAAGCCTTGGAGTTTGATAAACATGTTTTGGAAGTTGGAGATTATCAGCTTACCAGCTGCTGCTGTCCGATTTGGATTGCCATGATACGCAAGATATATCATGAACTGATGCCGCATGTTCCGGGAGCAGTGTCACCTATGATTGCCTGCGGCCGCATGGTAAAGCTGCTGCACCCAGATGCGGTTACAGTATTTGCAGGCCCCTGTCTGGCAAAGAAAAGTGAGGCAAGGGAGCCGGATATTGCAGGTGCGGTGGATTATGTGCTTACATTTCAGGAAGTGCAGGATATCTTTGAGGCTGCCGATATCCACCCCGAGGAGATGGCGGACAATGAAAAGGAACACTCCTCCCGTGCAGGACGGATTTATGCGCGTACCGGAGGAGTAAGTGAAGCTGTGCGGGAAACTACGTTGCAATTGCGGCCGGATAGAAAAATAAAAGTTCAGGCAGAACAGGCAGACGGAATTCCTGCTTGCCGTGAGATGATAAAGCGTATACAAAATAAGGAGACAGAGGCTAACTTTTTTGAAGGAATGGGGTGCCCCGGTGGATGTGTAGGTGGTCCTAAAGCAATTCTGGACCGTGAAGAAGGACGCAGATATGTCAATGAATACGGAGATAGTGCGTTATTTGCCACACCTCTTGAAAATCCTTATGTGATGAAACTCCTGGAGGAATCTGGGTTTGACAGAATAGAGGATTTAATTGAAAAAAGTGACTGGCTGGTCAGGGACTTTTCGGCAGATGTTTAATGCAGGTGTAAGGCATTTGAATAATAAGTATTGACAGAGGGTTTCTCATCTACTATGCTTGGCATAGAAGCTTGTGGTAAACGGAAAAAGGAATGGTTCAGGATGGACTTTATGCGCCGAAAAAGGGGGGACTCTTTCAATGAAATGGATTGACACCTACACAAAAGAAAATAAGCCGGAATTTAAAGAAATCAGCAATTATGTGGAAAGCCAGGTATGGGATGAACTGTGTAAGTTCATTGAAGATACATATATGGTTTTCCCCAGCATTGAATACAGCATGTGTTCGGGTGCGCCCGGATGGAATGTGAAGTATAAAAAGGGCAGCAGGGCATTGTGTACCTTGTATCCAAATAAGGGGTATTTTACATGCCTGGTGTCAATTGGTAGGAAAGAGGCCCCGGAGGCAGAGTTTATACTGAGTTCATTTAGTGATTATCTGCAGGAGCTGTACAAAAACACCTCTGTATTCAACGGCTCCAGATGGCTGATGATAGATGTGACTACTCCCCAAATATGCGGTGAAGTGAAAGAACTGCTTTCTATCAGGATTCATCCTCCAAAAAGAAAACAGGAGCAGGCGTCTGTGAAGGAATGATTTTCTAAACTCCTCATATACTTATGTAACAGATATATCATGAAATAAGGATGAGTATATGCAGGAATTTATAATTCGGATCATGGACCAGTTTGGCTATCTGGGAGTCTGTTTTCTGATTGCGGTAGAAAATATTTTACCTCCGATTCCTTCGGAGGTAATTTTGACTTTCGGAGGTTTTATGACAACTTATACGCGGCTGACAGTGCCGGGGGTTATAATATTTTCAACCCTTGGATCCACCATCGGGGCATTGGTATTGTACTGGATAGGAACTGCCCTAAATCCGGAGAGGCTGGATAAGCTGACAAAGGGTAAAGCCTTTCGGATGCTGGGATTTGAAAAGGCGGATATGGAGAAGACAATCGGGTGGTTTGATAAGCATGGAAAGAAGGCGATTCTGTTTGGACGGTGTATTCCGATTATCCGCAGTCTTGTGTCTGTCCCCGCGGGAATGGCGGAAATCAATATGCCTGTATTTCTGACTTATACAATTATCGGGAGTACAGTATGGAATATATTGCTTGTGTCCCTGGGAGCAATACTGGGGGCATCATGGGAAGTCGTACTGGTATACATAGCAAGGTATTCGGCCTTTATCAAAGCAGCACTCTTCATAGGGGTTTTATTCCTGGTGATTCGCCTCGTGAAGAAGAAAATCAGCTGACGCTTCGGCTGCATTGCCAAAATTTCTTTTCAACGTATATAATTGGTGTTATAATAACATGAATGCAGGCTTATTGAACTACGAATGTTCAATAAGATATAGTGAAAAGGAGAAATGTATCCCGGATACAGAAGAAATTTATGTTTGGCTATGTTATGATTTGTGAACCTGAGCTTAAAGTGAAGGATTTGAGAAAATATAAGGCATATTACTGCGGACTATGCAGGACCTTAAAAGAGCGCCACAAAAGTCTGGGGCAGATGACACTGACGTATGATATGACGTTTGCCGTTATTCTGCTGACTTCTCTGTATGAAAGTGAAACAAGGACTTCTTCCCATCGCTGCAAGGTGCACCCAGTGAAGAAACAAAATATGCTGCAGAATGAAATTACAGAGTATGCGGCAGATATGAATGTCCTTCTTGCCTATTATCATATGAAGGATGACTGGGAGGATGAAAAAAAGATAAGTGGTCTTGCCGGGAGGTATGCCCTGAAAGGGAAAGCAGAGAAAATTATTCGTTCTTATCCCCGGCAGAGTAATGTGATCCAGAAGGAATTGAGAGAACTTGCTGCCTGTGAGAAGGCCGGAAGTACGGATATAGACCAGACCGCAGGTTGTTTTGGGAGACTGATGGCGGAGCTGTTTGTATACCGGGAAGATATGTGGGAAGAGCGTCTCAGGAAGATGGCGTTCTTTTTGGGGAAGTTTATTTACATTATGGATGCATATGAAGATTTGGAAAAGGATTTAAAGTCGGGCAGCTATAACGCTTTGAAGGAGTTAAGCGGAAATAAGGATTATGAGGAGCGCTGCGGAGATATGCTCTGTATGATGATTGCAGAATGCAGTGCTCAGTTTGAGGGGCTTCCTTGTCTTTTAGATGTGGACATTCTCAGAAATATATTATATGATGGAGTATGGACCCGATATCGGAAGATACAGGAACAAAAGAAGAAAGACGAGGAAGAAAATCATGACGAAAAACCCATATGATGTATTAGGGGTATCTTCGAATGCATCGGACGACGAGATAAAAAAGGCGTACAGAGACCAGACAAGAAAATATCACCCGGATGCGAATGTAAACAATCCACTGGCTGATCTGGCAGAAGAGAAGTTTAAAGAGATTCAGGAAGCTTATGATATAATTATGAAAGAAAGGGAGCAGGGCGGTTATACCGGGTACGGTTCAGGCGGTTACAGCTACAGCGGCTATGGTTCTGGAAGTTCTCAGCAGAGCAGCAGCTCCTATAGCGGAGATCAGGACGTGGAGATACAGGCTGCGTATAACTTTATCAATTCCAGGCGTTATCAGGATGCGCTTAATTTGCTGAACCGGATGCCAAACCGTTCATCCCAATGGTATTATTTAAGCGCCGCTGCAAATGCAGGCATGGGTAATAATGTACTTGCCAGGGAGCATGCAGGCCAGGCGGTAAACATGGAACCCAATAATCCACAATACCGTCAGCTTCTGAGCCAGCTTGATTGGAACAGCCGGAGATACCAGAACAGCCCATATGGCGGAGGGTACGGCGCGGGGAACTCTTCCTGCGGTACGGGAAACCTGTGCTGTGATTTATGGTGTGCGGATACGTTATGTGAATGTATGGGAGGAGACCTTTGTTCATGCATGTAAAAGCAAAGAAAGTGGCTTTCGGGGGTTTACTTCTTGCACTGACCATCGTATGTATGGCGCTGGGCAGTGTGATAGAGACAAATACGTTATTTCTGCTGGCAGCAGCATCCTACTTTGTAGGAATCATTATCTGTGAGATGGGAATAAGGATGGGGCTGGCATTTTACCTTGCGGCAGTGCTGCTGGGATTTCTGCTGGCGCCGAATAAATTGTATGTGATTTCCTTTGCAGCCATGGGCTTTTATATTCTTGCCATAGAGTTTGCCTGGAATCTGCTTGGCAGGACTCAGGAGAAAATCAACAGGAGGGTCTTGTTTTGGGGCGTGAAATATCTGATATTTAATCTGTTATATCTCCCCATGCTCCTTTTTTTCCAGCAGCTTCTATTCGGCAGAAGCCTGCCTCTTTTATGGCTGGTTGGTGCGATTGCTGCGGGACAGGTGGGGCTGTGGATTTATGATAAGGCATATGAGTATGTGCAGCAGCATATCTGGGGAAAATTCAGAGGAAGATTTTTAGCATAAGCAGTGGACATTAGGGTTCTGCGGTCTGTGCACTTTTATACAAAACCCAACACATCAGGGAATATGCGTCTTCACGGGCGGTTATTCCCTGATGTTTCTTATGTAATAGGAAAGTGCTTTTCCTATTACATAAAAACCCTCCGGGGGATGTGCACTGCGGCGTAAGCGGTAGATGTCGCTATGTGACCAACCCAGGCGCAAGAGTTTGCTTTGAAAACTCTTTGTTCTTCAGAGTAACCGTATTAGAAAATCAGTATTAGGATAAACAAACAGGAGACAAGAGATGAAGATTTTGAGCGTATCTGCGCAGAAGCCTGACAGCACAGGAAGCGGTATTTATTTGACTGAACTGGTAAGAGGATTTGATAAGCTTGGAAGCATGCAGGCTGTATCAGCAGGTGTATATAAAGAGGATTTGATAGGATTACCGAAATGCGTTCAGTTTTATCCGGTTTATTACGGCACAGATGAGCTGACCTTTGCGATTCCCGGTATGTCAGATGAGATGCCATATGAAAGTACCGTTTATAGAGAAATGACAGAATATATGGTTGAAAAGTTTCGGACCACAGCCATGAGACAGATAAGCAAAGCTGTGAAAGAATTTGAACCGGATGTTATTTTATGCCACCACCTTTATCTATTGACAGCCTGGATCAGGGAGGCTTTTCCAAACCACAAAGTAGCGGGTATCTGTCATGGAACTGATTTAAGGCAAATGTTGAAAACGGATCTTAGGCGGGACTATATAAAAAGACAAATACAGAAGCTGGATATCGTATTTGCCCTTCAAGAGGAATTGAAAGAGAAAATAAAGAGGGTTTATGGCTGCTGCTCCAAAAATATCCACGTGGTTGGAGTTGGATATAATGATCAGATATTTTATATGGCAGAAGGGAAGGAAGAGCAGAAAAAAGAAGGAAGGACAGAGCTTATTTTTGCAGGAAAGCTGGCGGAAAAAAAGGGCGTCATGAGTTTGATCAGAAGCCTTGAACATTTAGACTATAGGGAATCAGGGCTGGTGCTTAAGCTGGCAGGGGGATATGGGAATCAGAGGGAATACGAAGAAATCTGCCGTCTCGCAGCGCTGTGCAAATATCCGGTACACATACTGGGGAAACTGCCCCAGGAGGAGTTAGCAGCAGAGTTTAGGAGGAGTGATGTTTTTGTACTGCCATCTTTTTATGAAGGATTGCCCCTTGTTTTGGTAGAGGCGCTGGCATGCGGTCTGAAAGTCGTGTCGACAGATCTGCCGGGAATCCGGCCATGGCTGAACCATCATGTTCCGGGAAATGGCATTTCATTTGTGGAGCCGCCCAGAATGGAAAATGCAGATGATGTACCTGCAGAGGAACTTTCTGGATTTGAACAACGTCTGGCAGCATCTGTTATGAAAGCAGTGAATCAGGATACAGCCGAAGTCCGGCTGAATCATCTCTCGTGGGAATCGGTAAGCCAATGTATTTGGGAAAAACTCTGCGATTTATAGATGACGGCTATAAGTACGGCATGTTTATTAAAAAAATCAATTAGCAATGAAAGTTGAATGATGATACGATTTATGCATAAACGGTAGGAGGAGTTCAAATGTTTATAGATCTTCACATGCATGAGATGACGTATTCAAAAGACAGTTTTCTTGCTCTTGAAGAGATTGTAAATATAGCAAAAGCCAGAGGGCTGCAGGGTATCTGTATTACAGATCATGACAGTATGGGGCTTAAGGAATATGCTGCACAGTATTCAGAAAAAAGTGGTTTCCCGATTTTTGTTGGAATAGAGTATTTTTCACTCCAGGGAGATATAGTAGCCTTTGGAATTGAGGAATATCCGAAAGAGCGGATTGATGCTCAGGAATTCATTTCCTATGTAAAGAAACAGGGCGGTATTTGTTTCAGTGCCCATCCATTCAGAAATAATAATCGTGGACTGGGGGAGAAACTCAGTGAGATGAGAGGTCTTGACGGAGTGGAAGTATTAAACGGCAGTACTGATATGGAGGCAAATCAAAAAGCAGCTGATTATGCAAATCGGTTTGGACTTGTGACGGTAGGAGCAAGCGATTGTCATGTTCCTGAAAAAGTAGGCGTTTATGCAACTTATTTTCCGGAAGAAGTAAAGACATTAGAAGAATTTATTACAGTATTTAAAAAAGGAGGCTGCATGCCGGCCTATTACGAACACGGAAAATATTATGTATGGAATATGCGTGAGCATGCTGCAGCGATGTAATATCTTATTGAACTACTAACGTTCAATAAGCATATCATATTGAACATTAGCAATTTAATAAGTATGAATAATTGTTATATGATGAAAAGGTGAAAACTAGAAAGCTGGTTTTGGCCTTTTTTAAGTTATTATGGGTATTACCTCCTACTATATTTCGATAGATACAATCTATAAATGCAATGCAGTTATTGAAAAATACGATTGGAGTTTCTATTACCCTGAATGTTATAATGTGCAGGAGATTGACAGGAAAGGAAGAATTTATGAAGACTCTTTTAGTTGTATCGCACTGCATTCTAAATACAGCATCTAAGGTTGCGCAGGATGAAAGTTTGCTTGCGGAGGAATACAGATTAAGGTATAAGCTGCTGCATCTTGCCATTGAACAGGAGATTCAGCTTCTTCAGCTTCCCTGTCCGGAATTTATTCTGTATGGCTCCAGGAGATGGGGGCATGTAAAAGAGCAGTTTGCGCATCCGCATTTTAGAAAAGAATGCGGGAAAATGCTGGAACCGCTTCTGCTGCAGTTAGAGGAATATCAGACATATCCCGAAGAATTTAAAGTTTTTGGGATTGTTTCGGTTGAAGGAAGTCCAAGCTGTGGCTACAGGCTGACATGTACAGGAAACTGGGGCGGAGAAATTGGTACAGATACGGATAGAATTGCAGATATCCAGAAAAACCTGAGGATGAAAGAGGAACCGGGAGTGTTTATGCAGATATTGCAGAAAGAACTCAAGGCAAGAGACATGAATATCCCTGTCATGAGCATGGAGGAAGCAATAGAAAGGCTTTCCCCAAATGAGTTATCACGTGAAGAGAGAGAGGAGAAACATCAATGAAAAACAAAAAGGTATATGTAACTGCATTTTGCGGGGTAGCAGTTGCCATGAATATCGTACTGGGTATTCTTACATCGGCTTTAGGAATTCCCCTTTACCTGGATACTTTAGGAACTGTATTGTCCGCAGCAATTTTAGGACCTCTTCCTGGAGTTATTGTAGGTGCTTTAAGTAATATTATTACAGGACTAATCTACAGTGTGTCAGATATTCCATTTTGTCTGGTGAATATGGCGGTTGGTCTGATTGTCGGCCTTGTTGCTAAAAAGTTTGGCTTTGGGTTGATACCTGCGGTTCTGACAGGTCTGGCACTGAGCTTTATCTGCCCGGCAATCGGGACACCAATTGGTATTTTCGTATATGGAGGACTGAACGGGTCATTTTCCGATGTTCTTGTGATGTCTTTAGTGAAAGGCGGAAAGACTATTTTCCAGGCATCTTTTTTAAGGAATGTAGCTTCCAACCTGATTGATAAAGTAGGGACATGTATCATTGGATTCCTTCTGATTAAATCAATGCCGCTGCGATTTTTGGAGAATTTTAAGTAACAGTTCAGCCATGCAAATTTTCAGGGATGTATGCCCGGAGAAAGCTTGATTACGCATGGCATATATCCCTGAAAATTTATTTGGCGTTCTGCCAAAGCGAGATGAAGCATGCGTAATCGAGCTTATGGCTGAACTGTTACAATTTAAAAAGGAAACAAAAGAGATTAGATCATGATAAATATTAAAAACCTTATACATAAATATACCATATGGGAAAATGACAATAAAAAGAGTGAAAAAACTGCCCTGGATGGAATATCGTTAGATATTCCATCCGGCTGTTTTATTGCCATACTTGGGCCAAATGGTTCGGGAAAATCCACTCTGGCAAAACACCTGAATGTTCTTTTATTACCGGATTCGGGTACAGTATGGATAGATGGAAAGAATACCCAGGATCAAGAAAAACTGGGAGAAATCCGCAATACGGTGGGGATGGTCTTCCAGAATCCTGAGAATCAGATTATTGGTACAAGTGTAGAGGAAGATGTAGCTTTTGGTCCGGAAAATAAAAATCTGCCTTCTGAAATGATTCAGAAAAAAGTGGCCGACAGCCTGCGTGCTGTTGGCTTGCTGCATAAAAGAAAGGATTCTCCCTCCCGCTTGTCAGGCGGACAGAAACAGCGGACTGCAATTGCAGGAGTTCTGGCGGGAAATCCGGAGTGTATTGTGTTGGATGAACCTACAGCCATGCTGGACCCTAAATCCCGGAAAGAGGTATTGAATGTCATTCACAGGCTAAATAAGGAAAATGGAATTACGATTATTTTAATTACACACCATACGGATGAAGTGGTGCAGGCAGATACTGTAATTTTAATGGATAAAGGGTGTATTCTCCGGCAGGGGACACCAAAGGAGATATTTAGCGACCTGGAGCTGCTCCGGCAGGTGAAAATGGATGTTCCACAGGTGACAGAGCTGGCCGGCAGGTTAAAGAAGCGGGGTATACCCATAGAAATTCCTGTATTGACAGAAGAGCAGTTAATCAGGGCGTTAAGAGGGACAGGTTCCAATGGCGTGGAGCTGGAAGGAGAGGAACTAAAAGATATATCTGGAAATCCGGAAAAGGCAGGGGCTGCTGAAACGATATCTCCGCAACGGGAAGAGGGAAGAGTATTACTAAAAGGTGAAAACCTGAGATTTACTTACGGTAAAGGCACAGTGCGGGAAACCAAAGTATTAGATGGTATATCTTTTGAAATACAAGAGGGTGATTTTATCGGCCTTATTGGTACTTCCGGCTCAGGGAAGACTACCCTGATGAAGCATTTAAACGGACTGCTCAGAGCGGATTCGGGGGAAATATATTTTGAAGGCCGGAACATTTATGATAAGAAGTATTCCCTTACAGGTTTAAGAAAAGAAGTAGGGCTTGTTTTTCAGTACCCGGAGCATCAGCTATTTGGAAAAACTGTCCTTACAGATACAATGTTTGGGCCGTTAAATTTAGGGATGACAAGAGAAGAAGCCGAGGCTTCGGCAAAAGAGAGCTTAAAATTGGTGGGAATTGACGAGTCTTATTATTACGTCAGCCCCTTTGAATTGTCAGGCGGGCAGAAGCGCTGTGTGGCTATTGCCGGTGTGCTTGCGATGGAGCCGCAGATTTTAGTTATGGATGAACCGGCAGCAGGATTAGACCCTGAAACAAAACGAAGGATATTTGGGCTTTTAGAGAACATAAAAAAAGAAAAGAAGATTGCAATTGTACTGGTATCCCATCATATGGAGGATGTGGCGGACTACGCTGAAAAGGTATGGATTCTGCATCAAGGCAAATTTCTGCTTACAGGTTCTCCCAAAGAGCTGTTTACTCAGGTCAGGCTTTTACAGGAAATTGAAATTGGGGTGCCACAGATTACAAATGTTACGGAGAGACTTATGCAGGAAGGCTTTCCAATCGAAGCTCCCGCAGTAACCGTTCAGGAAGCGGAGGAGATGATTATACAGGGATTCAGGAGAGGAGAACAGCATGATTCGTGATATTACAATCGGACAATATTATGCAGGGGACTCTTTGATTCATCAGCTTGACCCACGCACAAAGATGATGGGGGTTCTTGCGTATATTATCGTATTATTTCTGGTGAGAACCCCCTGGTGGTATCTGCTCTGTCTTGGAGTAATCCTGATACTGTATTATTTGGCACAGGTGCCAGTGTCCTATCTGTTGAAAGGCCTCAAAGGGATTGCGCTGCTTTTGTTTTTCACCTTTCTTTTCCGCTTGATTGCTACTCCGGGAACACTGTTATACCAGTGGGGTGTTTTTTCAGTGACAGAAGAAGGAATTGTGAAAGCAATAGGAATGACTTCAAGAATTGCACTGATGATTACAGGGGCATCCCTTTTGTCTTATACATCCACCCCAAGAGCGCTGGCTGACGGGTTGGAAAAGGCATTTTCATTTTTACAGAAAATACATGTTCCCATACATGATATGGCTGTAATTGTAATGATTGCTTTCCGTTTCATTCCTATTATGCTTGAAGAGCTAAACGTATTGATGGATGCTCAGGCGGCAAGAGGAGCTGAATTTGAAAGGGGTTCCTTTATTCGGAAATGTAAAAATGTCTTTACTATACTGGCCCCATTATTTTTGTCTACGGTCCGCAGGGCTTCCGATTTAGCGATGGCTATGGAAGCGAGAGGGTATACAGGAGATAAACCGACTTCCAGAATGTACCCCCTTACATATGGGAAAAATGACAAATTGGCTTACATCGTTATTTTTCTGTTTCTTGCTCTTTCTTTCTTCTTCACAATCGTGTAGAATAGGAAAAGTATGAAGGAACGGAAGATGGAGAAGCGTAAGATTCTAATAATAGAAGATCATACAGATATCAATCATTTGCATGACAGAATTCTTGCAAAGAATGATTATCACACTATACAGGCGTTTTCCGGGACAGAAGCGAAAATTCTGCTTCAGATGGAAACGCCTGATTTGATGATATTAGATTTGATGCTGCCTGGTATGTCGGGGAAGCGTTGATTCACACCGTGGGGAAGGGATAGGAAAGATGACAAAAAATAAAGGAATTGGACATTTAGCCGCATTATTGACTATTATGGTGTGGGGAACTACTTATATTTCTACGAAAGTGCTGCTTACAGATTTTAAACCGGTGGAGATACTGATTTTTAGATCTGTAATAGGATACATACTGCTATTTCTTGTGAAGCCGGGCAAGTTACACTTGGAGAACAGGTCACAGGAATGGATATTTGCCGCTGCGGGGCTGTGTGGAAATTGTCTTTATTTTCTCCTGGAAAATATTGCTCTGACTTATACACTGGTATCCAATGTTGGGGTCATCATATCGGCAGCACCGTTTTTTACCGCACTTCTGAGCCGTATATTTCTAAAAGAAGAGGGCAAGTTCCATTTGCCCTTTTTTGTGGGATTTGGGTTTGCAATGGTGGGGATTGGTATGATGAGCTTTAGCGGGAGCGAGAGTCTTCAATTGAACCCCAGGGGGGATTTGCTTGCACTTACAGCGGCCTTTGTATGGGCTTGTTACTCTGTGCTGACGAAAAAAATCAGTGGATGTGGGTATTCTACCATACGGGTAACCAGGCGCATGTTTGGGTATGGAATTCTGTTCATGATTCCGGCGGCAGTGATATTTGACTTCCAGCCTAAGCTGACTGTACTTATGGAACCTGTAAATCTGCTGAATATTTTGTTTTTGGGAGTGGTGGCATCAGCCCTTGGTTTTGTGACCTGGAATTTTGCCGTACAGATTTTGGGAGCAGTGCGGACAAGTGTGTATATTTATGTATCCCCGGTGGTAACGATTATAACTTCTGTCTTGGTTCTGCATGAAAAGTTAACGGGAGTGGCGGCTGTAGGAGCAGGCCTGGCTCTGACGGGACTGATACTTTCAGAGGGCAGGCTGGATTTCAGATTATGCTTTACGCCAAAGGGGCGGGATGCTATACTGAAAAAGCTAAAATGGGAGAAAGAAGAGTAACAGCATGAAATTTTATTTGGCCCCCTTAGAGGGAATTACCGGACATGTGTACCGGAGTGCATATCATAAATATTTTGGGGAAATGGACAAGTATTTTATTCCCTTTATCAGCCCGAATCAGTTTGGACGTCTCAGCTCAAGGGAGAAGGAGAACATCTTACCGGAGCACAATGAAGGGGTATATGCAGTTCCCCAGATTATGACCAGTTCAGCAGAGGATTTTATCAGAACAGCTTGGAAGCTTCAAAAGTACGGGTATGGGGAAGTTAACCTGAACTTGGGCTGCCCTTCCAAAACCGTGGTGTCAAAGGGGCGGGGTTCTGGTTTCCTTGCATTTCCGGATAAGCTGAATTGTTTTTTGGAAGAAATATTTGAGCAGACAAATATGAAAATATCTATCAAAACCCGTATCGGCAAGGAAAGCCCGGAAGAATTCGAAAGGCTGCTGGAAATATACAACAAATATCCGTTGGAAGAGCTTATTATCCACCCCCGGCTGCAGACGGATTTCTATAAAAATACGCCCAACTGGGAAGTATTTGGAGCCGCATTGAAACATAGCAAATGCAGTGTATGTTATAACGGGGACATTTTTACTGTACAGGATTATGAAAAGTTTACCGCCGCCTTTCCAACGGTGGACCGCGTGATGCTTGGACGGGGAATTCTGTCCAATCCGGGTCTGGTGCCGGCAATTCTCAGCAAGACGCCCTTAGAGAAGCCTGCGCTTGAGGCATTTCACAATCAGATATATGAGAAGTATCAGGAAATTTTGTATGGCGAGAAGAATGTGCTGTTTAAAATGAAGGAATTGTGGTTTTATATGGCTCCTGTATTTACCAATTATGAAAAGTATGGGAAAAAGATTAAGAAGGCGGAGAAACTGGCAGCATATGAAAAGGTAGTAAAAGCCCTGTTTGACGAACAAGAAATTTTTTCTGTGCCTGCAGTTTTATCTGACCGCCTTCCCGGAGATGTTATTTTTTAAAGAAGTAGTTCATAAATTCCCAGCCCTATCAGTATAAGTCCTGACAGAACATCTGCTGTCCGGTCGGAAATCCGGGGCATTTTTGTTTTTCCTATAACGCTGCCTGTATAGAGAAATGTTACAGACACAAGAAAGGAAAAGATGGCTGTGGGCACAAGCCTCAAGCCGGTAATACTGGCTCCAATCCCCATACCGACGTTATTAATAGAAAGAGCAAGCCCCAGAAAAAGCCCTTCCTTTATTGTGAGAAGGGAATCCTTTGGCTGGCCCTTATCCTCGGAACAGGAAGTGATCTCATTGGACGTTACCTCTGATTTTTTGAATTTTGCACGAAAATAACCGTAAAGGGATTTTAAGATATAATACAGTCCAAGGCCAATTAAAAGAGCGCACCCGATGGCCTGTGAAGAGGAGGGCGGAAGAAAGCGTGAAATTTCCGTCCCCATAAGGATTGCTGACACAGTACCAAGCAAGGTGACCAGACTAATCATGGAGCTTTTTAAAAGACTAATATTTGATTTTTTAATTCCATAGGATATCCCAACAATAAAGCTGTCTATATTTGCAGAAATGGCGAATAGAAGGGATGAAATAAGATGCATAATCTGCTCCTGACATCATAATAGTAGTTTATATTCAGTATATTCAGAAGTATTTGTTGCGTTCATGGCGCATAGACTGTTAAGAGTTCATTCGCAGGAGCTTGCACATGCGCAAACGTTTGGTTTCCCCTTTTGGGATTATGGTAGAAATACTGCTTTTGTTTCTGATACTGGGCATCTGGCAGGTCAAAAATCTGACCGGACTTGATAATAAGGAGGATGCCGTTTCGGTGACGGCAGAGACGGGCACAGACCCGGAAACAAACACAGAAACAGACACAGAAACAGAAGAAAAAGATTTTATTAAATGGGTAGAATTTAATGTCACCTATGGGGCGCTGAACAAGGCCTATACATATGATGTGGATACATATATGGAAGAGATACACCTGAACTGGGTGGATCTTTTGGCCTATCTTGGGGCAAAATATGGCGGAGATTTCACCAGGTACCGGGAAAAGGATATGGTTGAAGTTGCAGAAAAGATTCTGGCAGGTGATACAACCATAGAGGAATTAACCGCAGATATGCAATATTATGGATACTACCGGGAGGCATACGGCGCTGTGCTGGATGGAATGGTGGGAGTATATGAGATTGAGAAACCTGCAGAGGAAGGATCGGATGAAAAAGTATGGAAGAAATGTTATGGCTTGAAAGCATTTGGTCCTGTTGCAAAGGGGTATCCCTATTCTGAGTTTGATGATTTCGGGGTTTCCAGGAGCTATGGATATCGTAGAAACCATTTGGGACATGACATGATGGGGCAGGTGGGTACGCCTATAATCGCAATCGAGAGCGGGTATGTGGAAGTATTGGGTTGGAATCAGTACGGCGGCTGGCGCATAGGAATTCGGAGTTTTGACGGCAAGCGTTATTATTACTATGCTCATCTAAGGCAGAACTTTCCATTTAATAAGTCGCTGGAAGAGGGCAGTGCGGTAACGGCCGGGGATGTAATCGGGTATATGGGGCATACTGGATACAGTACTACGGAAAATGTGAATAATATCAAGCAGACTCATCTGCATTGGGGACTGCAGCTGATTTTCGACGAGAGTCAGAAAGAGGGGAATAGTGAGATCTGGGTGGACTGTTATGCACTGACCAGATTTCTGTCACAGAACCGGAGTGAGACCTGGAAGGAAGTGGAGACGAAGGAGTATCATCGGACATATGAAATGAAAGATCCGGCGGTGGAGGCCTACCTCAAGGATAAGAAGGAGTAAACTTACTTATGGAATTTCTTTTACAATTAGATGGAAATATTTTGCTTTTTATACAAAAACACATCCGGCAGGACTGGATGGAATCTTTTTGGATATTTATTACATCATTAGGAGATACAGGCTGGTTTTGGCTGGCTGCATCTGCTCTGATGCTGATTCCAAGGAAGACGAGAACCATTGGAATCACCGCCATACTGGCTGTTGCAATTGGTGCGCTGCTTACCAATGTGACGCTGAAAACATTGGTGGCAAGAATCCGCCCTTACGAGGTGGTAGAGGGATTGAAGCTTTTGATAGAAAAACCACATGACTATTCCTTCCCGTCGGGGCATACCTGCGCCTCTTTTGCCGCTGCACTGGTTTACTACAGGATGCTTCCTAAAAAGTGGGGGATAGCAGCACTGGTATTAGCTTCTCTGATTGCCTTCTCCCGTATGTATCTTGGGGTTCATTACCCAAGCGATATACTCGCAGGTCTGGCTATAGGAGCCTTTGCTGCATGGGCAGCGGTATATATTGTGGCATATATGAACAGAAAAAGTAAGCCGGATTCTACAGCAAAATTAGAATGAAGAGAGTGACTGTTGAAAAGTCTATAATAACGGAAAGAGAATGTTGCATAATTTTCATACAGCAGTTGTATGGAAATTATGCGACATTTTGATTATAAAAACAACAGCAAGCTCACTGCCATCACAACCATACCGGCTACTAATCCATAGATTGACAGGTGGTGCTCCCCATACTCACGTGCTGAAGGCAGCAGCTCATCCAGGCTGATATACACCATAATGCCGGCCACCGCTGCGAAAATGAACCCAAACATAGTATCACTAAAGAACCGATACAGTAAAATATATCCGATCAGCGCACCCACTGGCTCAGATAATCCGGATAAGAACGACAGGCGGAAGGCCTTTTGGCGGCTGCCAGTCGCATAGAATACAGGGACTGCAACTGCAATGCCCTCCGGAATGTTATGAATCGCAATCGCAACTGCAATCGGAACTCCCAGCTTAGAATCGGACAAAGCTGCCGTAAAGGTCGCAAGGCCCTCCGGAAAGTTATGTATTGCAATTGCAAGTGCGGTAAACAAACCCATACGCATAAGTTTTGTTTTATGTTCTTCACTTTGCCCATCCATTTCTTCTACGGTATGTATTTCATGCGGGTTTTCAGCTTCAGGAATGAATTTGTCAATGATTGCAATGGCCAAAATACCAAAAAAGAAGCCGCCTGCCGCTGCCCATGAGCCCATTTTTTCACCCAGTGAAGCTGTCAGAGCGTCATTGGCCTTGACTAAAATCTCCGCAAAGGAGACATAAATCATTACACCTGCGGAAAATCCCAACGATACGGACAAAAACCTCCGGTTTGTTTGCTTGGTCAGCAAAGACAATGCACTGCCTATACCCGTGGACAGGCCTGCAAAAAGTGTCAAACCAAATGCAAATAAAACATTAGAAATCTCCATTGTTCCCATAAAAACCCTCCTTATCTCTTTATTTCGAAAATTATTTCAATGTGAGGGATATAATCCTCCAAATACATGTCCGATGTCCACTTTATTCTTTTCCTACAGTGTATCACATTTTGGTACAAAATGCCAGAATGTAAAGATTTCCTTATGCTATCGAGATTCCATTCTCCCTATAAACAATGTTTCCAATGGAAATGCATAAATGAGTACAGAGAACATTATAAAAAGGACTATCCTATTTGAACCGCCCCCCAATTGTTAGACCAAAAATCTAATGATTGGAGGGGCGGTTTTTTCATGGCAAAGTATTCATTTGAATTTAAGAAAAAAACAGTTTTAGCATATCTGGCTAAAAATGCAAGCTTCGATGAAATAGCTAAGAATTATGGTATGTCATCTTCTTCGCCCATTAAAAGATGGGTTTGTGCATACCATGAATTGGGTGATGCAGGTTTGATGCGTTCCAGAAAGAATGAGAAATATACTTTTGATTTCAAAATCCGTGCAGTTGAGTTATACTTATCATCAGAATACTCTTATCAAGATTTGGCATCTGCACTTAAAATGAACAATCCAACACTGATAACTAAATGGGTAAATGACTTTAGAATTGCAGGTCCAGAAGCACTAAGGGAGAAAAAAAGAGGTCGTAAGAAAACTTTGAATACTGATAATAAAAAAAGTAAGGTGCAGCCAGTTCAGGAAGTTACTCCGGTCGATTCAAGCGCTGAACATATCAAACAACTTGAAGATGAACTTCTAAAATTAAAAATAGAGAATGCTTATTTAAAAGAATTGAGGAGGTTGCGTTTAGAGGAGGAAACTCTTCTGAAAAAACAGCGAGAATCATCCACAGCCTCCGAAGAGACTT
>NZ_QGDS01000025.1 GCF_003149105.1 Faecalicatena contorta
GATAACGTATAATTAATTTCGCAAATTCAATTTCATAAAAATAGACATGGTCTATAGCCGTTTGGTAGAATTAAGTTACCACACAAAATTTTTCCAAGGAGGCTAAACCATGTCTGATAACATTATACAACTAAACGAGGATCTTATAAAGAATGACTTAAAAAATCTTGTGCGCAATAGCGTCGAAGAAACACTGAATGCCCTGCTTGACAAAGAGGCAGATGATTTAGTAAATGCTCAAAAATATGAGCGTTCTCCTGAGCGCCAGGGATATCGTTCCGGCCATTATAAGCGAAACTTCCAAACAACTTCTGGCGAAGTGGAACTTAAGATGCCGAAACTCAAAGGTGTTCCTTTTGAGACTGCAATTATTGAACGATATCGCCGAAGGGAATCTTCGGTGGAGGAAGCCCTCATCGAGATGTATTTGGCCGGTGTTTCTGTTCGACGTGTGGAAGATATTACCGAGGCGCTTTGGGGAACCAAAGTCTCCCCCGGCACTATCAGCAACCTAAACAAAAAAGCTTATGAGCACATCGAAACATGGCGTACCCGTCCACTAACGGGTGAATATCCTTACGTTTATGTGGATGGTGTTTTTCTAAAACGCAGCTGGGGTGGTGAAATTCAAAACGTCTCCATCCTGATCGCTATCGGTGTTGGCAAAGACGGATGCCGTGAAATCATCGGTGCTGCCGAGGGTATGAAAGAGGATAAGGAGAGCTGGCGTTCCTTCTTTGTAAGTCTAAAAGAACGCGGGCTTTGCGGCGTACGATTGATTATTGGTGACCGTAACCTGGGCATGTTTGAAACGATTCCGGAAGTCTTTCCAGATGCCCGTTATCAGCGTTGTATCGTTCATTTTTATCGGAACATTTTCTCAGTGACACCACGGAAGAAAATGAAAGCAGTATCCATGATGTTAAAAGCTATTCATGCTCAAGAAGGCAAAGATGCTGCCAGAGAAAAAGCTGCGCAAGTGGCTTTAAAATTCCGGGAAATGAAACTGCTCAAGGCTGCCGAAAAGCTGGAGGCCGGCATTGAGGAAACCCTGACTTATATGGATTTTCCAACGCAGCATTGGACCCGGATTCGGACCAACAATACAATCGAACGGCTCAACCGTGAAATCAAACGCCGTACTAAGGCTATCGGAGCATTTCCTGATGGCCAGAGTGCATTAATGCTTGTATGCGCTAGACTGCGTCATGTAGCCGGAACCCAATGGGGCATCCGCCGCTATATGAATATGGATCATCTTATCAATCCTGGTAATAATCTGCTGTCTGATGACATAGCCGGTTAACCAGCGACTGCTAAACGGCAGGAATTAAATTTGCGAAATAATCTTGACACTATCCGAGAATTATTACACATATGACACCTCAAACCTTGAGGAAAAGCAAAAGATTATCCAAGCCCGAAATGCCAAATTTAAGAATTTAGCACACACTGGATAATCCCAACTAAAACCGACCAAATTTTTTTACCCTTAAAAACCGAAAATCCCCATAAACTGGGGATAAAATCGGAGTGACGTGATTCGAACACGCGACCTCTACGTCCCGAACGTAGCGCTCTACCAAGCTGAGCCACACTCCGATACATACACTCATTTTAAATTAAATATTAAGAATCTACCCTTGTAAATCTTTAACCTACGGATAGAGGACTTGAACCTCTACTAACAGAGTCAGAGTCTGCTGTGCTGCCAATTACACCAATCCGCATCAACTTGTCTTCTTTGTCTTGTCCTTGTCAGACGCAACATAGTTATTATATCAGACTCGCAAAAAAAATCAAGTACTTTTTTCAACTTTTTCAAAAAATTTCCTCAACGTACTTTTAACAAAAGGGTCAGTCCCTTTTGAGTCCCGTTTTCAGAATATTCTGACTTTGGTGAGCAAAAGGGTCAGTCCCCTTTGAAAAGGGACTGACCCCTTTTATCCTCCCTTTTCTTACCCTTTTCTCTTTATTCTTTCGATGGCCTCTACTGTATTTTCATAGCTTCCAAATGCGGTCAGGCGGAAGTATCCTTCTCCGCTTGGTCCAAAGCCTGAGCCGGGGGTTCCTACCACGTTGGCATTTTCCAGAAGGTAATCGAAGAATTCCCAGGATGTCATTCCTTTTGGTGTCTGCAGCCAGATATAAGGGGCATTAACGCCGCCGGATACCTTATATCCTGCGTCTTTTAAGCCTTCATAAATGACTTTTGCATTATTCATATAGTATGCTACCTGTTTTTTCAGCTGTGCCTTGCCCTCTTCGGAATAAACTGCTTCTCCGGCTCTCTGGACAATATATGGTGCACCGTTATATTTTGTTCCGTGACGTCTTGCCCAAAGGGAATGCAGGGTTACATCACCGCTTTTTAAATCTTTTGGTATGATGGTTGCTCCTAGACGTACTCCGGTAAATCCTGCATTTTTAGAAAAACTTCTGAGCTCAATAGCGCAGGATCTTGCACCTTCGCATTCGTAAATTGTATGCGGCACATCTTCTTCTGTAATGTATGCTTCATAAGCAGCATCATATATAATGACTGCCCCTGCTTTGTTTGCATAATCTATCCATTCCTGAAGCTGGGATTTTGTGAGAGTGGAGCCGGTTGGGTTGTTAGGAAAACAAAGGTAAATGATATCCGGTGTCTCCTTGGGAAGCTCCGGTGCAAAGTTTGTCTCAGCGGTACACGGCATGTATATCACATTACTCCACATCTCTGTGGCAGCATTATAGATGCCGGTTCTTCCGGCCATAACGTTGGTATCCACATATACGGGATATACCGGGTCGCATACGGCAATTTTATTATCTAAGCTGAAGATTTCCTGAATATTTCCCGAATCACACTTGGCACCGTCAGAAATAAATACTTCATCCGCCGCAATATCACATCCACGTGCCTGATAGTCATTCTTTGCTATGGCGCTTCTCAGAAATTCATACCCAAGATCGGGCGCATAGCCATGAAATGTCTCCGCATTTGCCATCTCATCCACTGCATTATGCAGAGAATCTATAATAGCCGGCGCAAGGGGCTGTGTTACATCCCCTATCCCAAGCCGAATGATGGGTTTATCCGGATTTGCTTCTGTAAATGCATTTACTTTCTTTCCAATTGTTGAAAACAAATAACTTCCTGGCAGTTTCAAATAATTATCATTAATTTTAAACATCATTCTCTCCTCCGTGTCCTGGTTTACTGACACTAGTTCTTCCACTCTCCGTCAAATACAATTTCAGCCGGGCCCGTCATGTACACGGTGTCTTTTTCCCGGTCCCATTTTATAAATAAATCACCGCCTAACAATCTGACTGTAACTTCATCCTCCGTAAGTCCGTTCAGTATGCAAGCCACTGCCACCGCACAGGCGCCCGTTCCGCAGGCAAGGGTCTCCCCTGAGCCTCTTTCCCACACTCTCATCTTTACGGTGTTCCGGTCCAGCACCTCCACAAATTCTGTATTAATACGGTTGGGAAAACGTTTGTGATTTTCGAACTTGGGACCTATTTTTTCTATTTCCAGATTATCAATATCATCCATATAAATGACAATGTGGGGATTTCCCATTGATACACCTGTCATTTTATATTCTTTTCCTTCCACCTCTATAGGAGCATCTATGACCGTATCTCCCTCCGCTATAACCGGAATTTTGCCGGGTCTAAGCTCGGGCTTTCCCATATCAACCTGAACCTGGACTACCTTTCCTTCTTCAGCAGTTAGTTCCAGGTACTTTATTCCTCCCAGAGTTTCTATGGATATTTGAGTTTTATCTGTTAATCCATAATCATATACATATTTTGCTACACAGCGGATTCCATTTCCGCACATCTCACCCCTGGAACCATCTGCATTATACATCTCCATTTCAAAATCGGCTACTTTAGAGGGATTGATTAATATCAAACCATCGGAGCCGATTCCAAAATGTCTGTCACTTACCTTCACCGCAAGCTTTGACGGATTTTCTATCTTTTCTTCAAAACCATTTACATAAACGTAATCATTGCCTAAGCCCTGCATTTTCGTAAATTTCATTTTGCTTTCTCCTTTTGTGTAACATTTATTCTAACATGATTGTTAGTATCATCTGGGCAGTTTCCAGCATATTCGTCCCACTGTCCATGCTGCTTTTCTGCAAGTACCTGTGAGCTTCCTCTTCTGTCATTTTATTGCGCTCCATCAGCACTGCTTTTGCCTGCTCAATCAGTGCTTTCTGCTCAAGATTTCGGTTTTTGGCTGCCTCCCGTCTCTTGCGCCGTCTTCTGTGCATGGTCTGCGTCATCATCTCCACTGTGTTGAGCAAATCATACACTTTAACCGGCATAGGCAGGCCAACCACCCCTTTGACAAGTCCCTGGCTCCATTTATCTGGGGAGGCAACCAAAAGCATTTCATATGACTCCGGAAGCCACTCCCTTAATTCCGAATATAACATATCCTGCATTTTATATCCACAAATAATAATGCCGTCATCAAAATTATCTGCAAATTGAAGCGCCTGGGCACCAGTCGTACAGATACCTGATACATCAATACCATCCCGTACTAATATGTTGCGAATATTCGCTGACGTCTCCCTTTTGGGAAATACAACTATAACACTGCTCATACTCGCTCACACCTCCTGCCCATTTTTATTACAAGTCATATATGTTCCATGTTTTATACAGAACGTGTTACATTTTATACAGATAGTTGGCAAGTTCCCATTCTGTAACCTGCCTGCTGTAATCATGGTATTCCTTTTTATGTGCAGCAATCGTCTTCGCTGCCAACTCCTCTCCCAGCACATTCCTAATGAAAGAATCTTTCTCAAGTTCCTGAACAGCCTCCAGCAAATTCCCCGGAAGCTTTTCTATATGCAGTTGTTTTAACTGCTCTTCCGGCATTTCCTGAATATCTTCATCCAGACTTTTGGGCGGTGTAATTTTATTCTTAATACCGTCCATACCAGCCGCAAGCAGAACCGCAAGTACCAGATACGGATTTGCCGACGGGTCCGGGCTCCTCAGCTCAATTCGGGTCCTGTCTCCCCTCACAGAAGGAATCCTGATTAGAGGACTTCTTCTTTTTGCAGACCATGCTATAAGTACCGGTGCCTCATATCCGGGAACAAACCGTTTATAGGAATTCACAGTTGGATTTGTAATACAGGTAATCGCTTTCATATGTTTTAACAGCCCGCCCATAAAATAATAAGCATCCTGGCTCAATCCATTTTCATCACTGCTGTCCTGGAATATATTCACACCATCTTTTGACAGGGACAGATTTATATGCATCCCCGACCCATAAGATTCACTTTTAGGCTTAGGCATAAATGTAGCATGCAGGCCATGCCGCTTGGCAATGGTTTTTACTACCAGTTTAAAAGTCATAATATTATCCGCTGTCACAAGCGCTTCATCGTACCGGAAATCAATTTCATGCTGTGCAGGCGCTATTTCATGGTGTGATGTCTCTATCTCAAATCCCATTTCTTCCAATGTGAGAACCATATCTCTTCTGGCATTTTCCCCCAGATCAAGGGGACCTAAATCAAAATATCCTCCCTGCTCGTGAGTAATCGTTGTCGGAAGCCCGTCATCATCTGTATGAAACAAAAAAAACTCGCATTCCGGGCCTGCATTCATGGTATATCCCATTTTCTCAGCTTCACGTATAGCTTTTTTCAGGACATATCTGGGATCATTCTCATAGGGCGTACCATCGGAACGATATATGTCACAAATAAACCTTGCCACTTTCCCCTGCTGCGGCCTCCACGGAAATATTTCAAACGTATTCAAATCAGGATACAGATACATATCCGATGCTTCTGTTTTTGAAAATCCTTCTATAGAAGAACCATCAAACATACACTCATTATTCAATACCTTTTCCAACTGGCTTGCCGTAACCGCCATATTTTTCATTGTACCGTAAATGTCTGTGAACTGAAGGCGGATAAACCCTACATCTTCTTCCTCTACCATTTCTAAGATATCTTCTCTCGTATAATTATGCATAGTATTACCTCCTTATTGCATATATCCCGAACCTTTATTTCATTTATACTTCCCAATTCTTGTGACTTATTATGCAGACCGAAACACTTTTCCGAAAATACAATTTATACAATTGAGTTTTCTTTCAATTTAAAAAGGGATGCTTTCCCCGTAAAGAAAACATCCTCGTTTTGACTTATTATAACTACTTAGAGAAAAAATGTCAAACCCTCTTCTTTCACTTTTTACAAAAGCAATCCATTATTTTATGAACTTACTGATTTTAGATTTAAGCTGTTCAAAATTTCCATTATGTACTCTAAGTTCCATGTGCTCCTGCATATCGAGACTGCACACTCCTAAAATCGACTTAGCATCCACACTTTTCCTTCCCTGAACCACATCTGTATCACCATTGTAGTCCATAATCGTCCATACAAACTCCTGAATCTCATTCACTGTTGAAAATTTCAGATTTACTGCGTTTCCTGTCAATGCCCCTTCTGCCATGTCCCTTGCCTCCCAATTTCTTTTGAATATTCACCCGGTCATATTCTTATGTAGCTGTCCGTTTTGAGACAGTTATCTCATTCTTGAACAACATTATACACCATTCTGTCAAAAAAGGAAGAGCTTTTAACTTTCTTAGCATCATCTTTATATAGAATCTGCAATCCTGTCTATCCAGGCATTTCTTGTCATATAGAAGCATCCCCGCATCATATGATATTCATCATATTTTGCCGGTCTCACCTGGACATAAATCGGAATTGCATCATTTTTCATGTTTTCCATGAACTTCCTGAAATGTTCTGTAATGATTTTGCAGTAATTGCTCTTACAGCTGTCCACTACAAGCCTGGTTGGATTGTATACCCATAAAAGGTTATACAGAACTCTTGATACGGTATTCAGCACAGGTGTCAAAAGCTGAACCGCCTGACTATCCCCTGCCTGATACAGCTCCAGCATTTCGGAAAAGTGCAGCTTCATACCCTGCTCTTTCATCCTCCTGCTTACGGCAGAAATGGATACTACCTCCTCCAGTGTGATGCAGCCCTGCTCATTTCCGTCCATGGATATGAGCATCTTCCCCACTTCCCCTGCCATGTTTTCTGTGCCTGCAACGGCCACGTTTTTGTGGATAAAAAACCCGCCTACGCCGTATCCGCAGTAAAAATAAAACTGGCTTTCCATCTCAGGATTCAGGCTGTCATATTCTGACCTTGCTGCCGCAAATACATCATGCAGTACTAATATGTTGCTGATACCAAATTCTTCCTCAAATAATGCTCTGATATGCAGTTCTTTGAAACCTGGTATCAAATCGTAGTTTACCAGGTCCACTGCTTCGTCATATGCACTTGGCACGAATACTGCAATTCCTACTGTTACTGTATCGATTGCTTTTAACCGCTCCTTAACCGCCTCTATCACAGCCGTCAGTGATTCTCTGTAACTCTTCGCCCCCTCCAAAGAAACACTTTGCTCCTCCAGAAGACTCTCATATATATCATAGATTAAAAAACTGATTTCATCTTCAGAGGTGAGATTCACACACACAATATTGCCGTAATTTTCTGCTATCTCAAGTACTTTAGGATTTCTGCCCACATCTGTATTACAGGATTCCTTTTCTACCAGAATCCCGGCAGCGATCAAATCATCCACCACATGCTTTACTGTCATAAGGCTAATGTGATTCTCCTTGGCAAGAATGCTCCTTGTAGCATTTTTGTTCCGTATAATACTTTGCAGGATATTTCCCATGTTTACATTTCTGATGTTTTTCACTGTCAGAACCTGTTTCTTTTCTACTGCCATAGTGTCCCAAATCTCCCTCTAAATTCCATTAAGCTATTTTAAACATGTATGTAGAGACTTGTCAATGATTTCAACCGCTTCGTCCACATTCTCACAGGAGGCAATCAGTGCCGGATGCATCACTATTACTACATTCTCCAGATTCTTCCGGCTTTCCAGCTCAGTGATCAGTCCGTTACGCAGCATTGTCTCATAGAATTCCTGACCAAGAACATATTTATCGGCATTTAGATTTCCTTCAATTTCGATTCCCTGAAGCAGTCCGCGTCCGCGCACATCTTTAATTACATCATATTTTTCCTGAAGGGCGAGCAACTTTTCATGGAGATATTCTCCAACTTCACGGCTGTTTTCCACCAGGTTTTCTCTCTCAATGATTTCAAGATTCTTCAATGCGCTCCGGCAAGTCAACGGATAGCAGGAATGAGTATGTCCGTGAAGATTGATTTCACTCATTGCATCCCCAATTTCCTTACGGCAGAGAATTGCCGAGCCCGGTACATATCCTCCGGTCAGTCCCTTTCCTGTTACCAGGATATCCGGTGTCACGCCCTCATACTGACATGCAAACATAGTGCCCGTCTGTCCGATTCCGGTTACAACTTCATCAAAAATAAGAAGTGCGCCATACTTATCGCACAACTCCCTTACACCTTTCCAGAATCCTTCCGGCGGTACAATCACTCCTCCTGCCGCGAAGATTGGCTCTGAAATAACTGCCGCAATACGGTCCCCTCCTTCATGCAGCATAGTCTGCTCCAGATATTTCAGACACTGTAATCCACAGGTCTTTGGTTCCTTTCCAAAATCACAGTGGTAGCAGTATGGCGGTGCAGAATGAACAAATCCCCTTGGAAGCAGTTCGGAGATTCCTGAGTTTTCCTGAATCATCTCTGATTTTCCTGTTGCTGCCGCCGCCCCTGCAGTTGAACCATGAAACCCCCGTCTAAAGGAAATGATTCTTCCGCCTCCCCTGTAATATTTCGCCATCTTCAATGCAAATTCATTGGCATCAGAACCTGTACATCCGAACATGACCTTATCCAGTCCTTCCGGAGATATCTCTATCATTTTCTCAGCCAGTGATGCTCTTTCTTCTGTTGCAAAACAAGAGGTTACAGACACCAGTTTTTCCAGCTGCTCCTTTAAAGCCTCTATCATCTCTTCATTTCCATGACCAAGGGTACAGGCGGAAAACTGTCCTGAAAAGTCCAGGTATTTCTTCCCGGCTTCATCATACATATACATGCCATTCCCTTCTGTAAATACAACATCATCCGTTGTATAACATTGTATCAAATATTTTTTATCTTTTTCCAATGTTGTCATCGTAATATCTCCCTTCTATTCTTCTGCTGTCTCTGGCAATGCCGCTTTATCCGCAATTAAAATTACGTTTGGATGAAATTTCAGAATGGAACCCGGCAGCTCCGGTGTTACAGGCCCTGTCAGCACTTTCTTAAGAATCTCCGCCTTATCAGGCCCGCTCACCAGCAGAAGGATTGTTTTTGCCCTCATAATTGTCCCTATTCCCATCGTATATGCCTGTCTTGGCACATCTTCCGCCTTTTCAAAAAACCGCTGATTCGCCTGAATTGTAATTTTATCCAGTTCTATACACTGAGTTCCCTCCGAAAATGTATCCGCCGGCTCATTGAAGCCAATATGACCGTCATGCCCAAGTCCGAGTACCTGTATATCTGCAGGTCCAAGGCGGCAAAGGATTTCATCATAATCCGCACAGGCTTTTTCACTATCCGGCTGTGAACTGTCAGGGATAAATGTATTGCCGGAACAAATATTTACTTTTGAAAAAAGATGTTTGTCCATATAATACCGGTATCCCTGTGAATCTGTACTCTTCAGGCCTTTATAATCATCAAGGTTTACCGTCCTGATTCCGGTAAAATCCAAATCTCCATTTTTATATTTTGTCACCAGATTTTCGTACATCCCCTCCGGAGTAGTGCCGGTGGCCAGCCCCAGCACGCTGTCCGGTTTCAGCGTAATCTGTGCTGCAATGATATTTGCAGCCTTCCTGCTCATTTCTTCATAGTCTTCCGCTCTATAGATTTTCATTTTGACTCTCCTTCATGAATAAAGGGGTATTACGCCCCCTTATTTCAGTATTGCTACATTTTTCTTCTTGCAAAAAGAGCAGCACCGACCACCCCTTTGCTTTCCACATCTTCTGAATAAACATACCGGAAACCATACATCATGACATCTTTCCCGGTCGCTTCATTTACTGCCTGTTCAAATTCTTCCTTTGGGAATCCCGGCATCTCCATAACGCCTCCTCCAATCACCATAACTTCTGGATTGAAGATAGTCGCCATCACAGCAAATACATGTGCACAGGATTGGATGAATTCTTTCAGGGGCTTTTCATTCCCATGTCTTACAAATAACTCTGTTATTTTTGTATCCGGAAAATATTTCCTTCGTATTTCCTGCAGCTTCCAGCCTGATGCATAACATTCACAGCATCCTTTCTTACCGCAGCTGCATGGAGTATCTACATTGTAATAAGGAATATGCCCAATATCCAGCGCTGCGCCGTCTTTACCGTCCAGCATCTGCCCATTCATAATCACTGCCGCCCCCACACCTGTCCCTATGTAAATGCCGACAATTACAGAATTTTCGCTCAGTTCGTTTGTCATAATATCATATAAAAGTATATTATTAGTATCATTATTTACATAAACAGGTACATGAAAATGCTTTTCTATTTCTTCTGCTATATTTCTGTTTAAAAAAACAGGCTCACCTTTTTCATCCCGGATATTTGTAGTACAGATAACTGTCTTCTTATCATTTGCCACAGAAGAGGGGACACCGATTGATACTGCCTTTACCCCTGAAATATGATTCTCTTCTATATATTCATCAATAATCGCATTCAGTTCCTTCATAGGATCTGCGGCATGGGCAATTCTGCTGCTCCTGAGTTTACTAAAAGAGAGTACATTATTATTCTCTTCTACTGCACCGATTCTTAGATTGGTTCCGCCCAAATCTATACCGATAATCACTTTACCCACGAAAATCCCCTTCTTTCTTTTCCCATTTATTTCACTGCTCCCATGGTCATGCCTGTAACCATATGCTTCTGGACTATGATTGCAAAAATCAGAACAGGAATTGTAATAACCGTGCCGACCGCCGCAATCTGTCCCCACAAGGTCCCCTGGGGAGTCATCATTGCCGGAATCGCAACCGGCATTGTTGCTGTATCTCTTCCGGTCAGAATCAGCGCCATCAGGAATTCATTCCATGAGTTAATCGCACAGAATACGGATGTGGCGGCCAGCCCGCTTTTTGCCAGCGGGAGGTCAATGGATACAAACACCCGGAACCATGAGTACCCTTCCACACGGGCAGCCTCATCGATTTCCTTCGGCACTGCATCAAAGAAACCTTTCATCATCCAGACGATAAACGGGAGATTAAAGGAAACATGCGCAACAATAATTCCCACATAACTGTTCAGCATTCCGAACTTACTCATAATCAGGTATAACGGAAGTGCCAGAACTACGAAGGGTGTAAATCTGGTTCCCAGCAGATAGTTCAGCATCAGTTTATCTCCCCTGGTCTTGAACCTGGAAAACGCAAACGCGGAGGGAAGTCCAATCACCATGCCGATACTAACCGTAGCTAGCATCACAATCAAACTGTTTTTCAGACTTTTCAGCATTCCTCTTTCTATAAATGCCTGGTAATAGTTATCAAGCGTTGCCTTAAAGAAAATCTTAGGCGGAATAGCGAATGCATCCAGCTTCGTCTTAAAGGATGTAAGCACCAGCCATAAATAAGGAAGTAAGGTGATAAGTATAAAAATAATCAATACAATATAAATAATTGTGGCTCTTCTGCCTTTTTTTTGTTTCATTTAATCGTCACCTCTCATTGCAACCCTCTGATAAATCATTCCACATGCGACAAGTATAATAAACAGTACTACACAGATTGCTGCTGCATAGCTAAATTTAAATGATGTAAATGCCTGACGGTATGCATAAATGTCGATGACTTCTGTTGCATTTCCCGGACCGCCCCCGGTTAAGATATATGGCTTGTCAAATTCTTTGAATGTCTCCATTGCACGAAGAAGAATGCTGACTGTCAATACCGGCTTCATAAGCGGAAGTGTAACATACCTGAATGTCTGCCATTTTCCTGCACCGTCCACATCGGCCGCTTCATAAAATTCACCTGCGATAGCCTGAAGTCCCGCCAGGAATGCAAGTCCCAGATATGGCGCCCATTCCCATACGTCCATAATAATGACGATTACCATGGCCGTGAAAGAATTGTCTGTCAGCACTGTGGGCAGCGGAAGATGTAGTTTCTCCACCAGCCATACATAAAGTCCAAACTGAGGATTTGTAAAGAAACTGAACATCAGACCAATTACAAGAGGTGCAACCATCATCGGAATCAGAGTAAGCGAAGTAAATAATTTACGACAGGCGGGAATACTGTTCAGCGCCATTGCCATCGCCACCCCTATGACTACTTCCAGAATTACTGCAAAGAACATGAATATAAAAGTTTTGCCCATTGAGTTTAACAATTCCGGGTCCTGAAACAATGTAATATAGTTTTTCAGACCGACAAAGGTGTGCTCACTGCCCGGATTAGAGAGCTGATAATCAAAGAAACTGATTTTCAGCGTATATAGCAAAGGAACCAGTGTAATTAAAGTCAGAGTAATAAATGTAGGTAAATGGAACCTGATCGCCAGTGTAGTGTAACTCGTCAATTTTTTTTGTTTCCTTCGTCTCATAAGAGTCCCTTCCTGTTTGGGAGGGCTGCCGGATCACAGCAGCCTCCCCTTATAATCATATCTGTTACTGATAGGTGACAGGTAACTTGCCATCCAGTATTCTTCCGAATTCTTTTGCCGCATTGTCCAAAGCCTCCTGCGGGGCAGTCTTGCCTGCCAGAGTATTTGACAGCTCTAACATCAGGACATTATTCATTTCATTCCACTCAGGAATACGCGGACGTGTACTACTAATCTTATAAGCCTCTTTACTTGCTTCCCAATATGGAAGCTCGTTCAGTTCGGGATCATCATATACAGACTGCAGATTTACAAATCCGCCTTCCAGCGCAATCTTTTTTTGTACTTCCGGCGTATTGAACCATTGCATGAATACCCATGCCGCCTCCGGATTCTTGGAGTCTGACGGAATATAGTAGCCCCATGCCCCATAATGTGCTGCCGGCATTTCTCCTACAGGAACTGCTCCATATCCCATTTTCCCTTTTACTGCGGAAGCTGATTCGTCTTCCAGTGCAGGGGCACAGTCGTTAAAGATAATAGCCATGGCTGAAATGCCCTGCTGCAGTTCTGTTGTAACTTCATCCCAAGTCTTGGAAGTAATGCCTTCCGGCGCATATTGTGAGAGCTCCTTATAATATTCCAAAGACTGGACACTCTTCTCAGAGTTCACTGCAATATTGCCTTCCTCATCAAAAATGCTGCCGCCGAATGACCACATATAATTCATCCATTCACAGGTTGTTGCATCGTGGCGTTTTCCTGCCATGGATACACCATATACATTTTTATCCAGAGTCTCACCCATTAACTTTTCACCCTTTGCCCGGGTAAAGAACTCCGCCACATCCATATAAATGTTCCACTCTGTGGGAACTTCCAGATCATATCCATATTTTGCCTTGAAGGCAGCTTTTTCTTCTTCATTTTCAAACAAATCTTCCCGGTATGTAAAAAAGTTTACGCAGGAATTTGCCGGAACACCATAATAAGTGCCTTGCCATTCGCCGGACGCCTTCCACATTGCTTCAATTATATCGTCTTTATCAAAATTATCAATGATGTTAATAGAATCATTTTCCATCAAAGGCTCCAGAGGCTGTATGTATTTATTTTCCACCATATTGCCAAGGAACTGATATGGCGCTGCCACAATATCATAAGCTCCTGATTTGCTTTCAAATGCCAGTGTCTCCTTCTGTACAACGTCATCAAACGGCGCCATTTGTAATTCTACTTTGATTCCGGTCAGCTCTTCGAAATCATCTAACTGAGACTGGAGTGCAATTGTCGGGGTCTGCTGCTCAGCTATCATATAAAGTGTCGTTCCTTCAAATTTACGGGCTCCTTCTCCCTCACCTGTTGATGTTTCTTTTTTCGATGAGCCACATCCTGTTGTAAATATCATCATTGCCGCCACCATAAGTGCAGTCATTCTCATTAATCTTTTTTTCATAAAATCCCCCGATCCAGAAACTTATTATTTCCATTCACCATATTTTGCAACTACTTTATCTTTAATCATCTGACAGAATTCATCTGTTACTTTGAAGTCATTTACTACTGTGTACCAGTATCCGTTGCTCTCCAGGAATTCCTTTTCGTATTTGATTGCTGCGAATACATCGTCCCATGTGATACCCATTCCTTCCGGACGAATCTCAACACCTGCCCGGTGGATGATATCCAGGATTCCGTCAGGGTCATTTCCTCCCATGGCCGAACCTACAAAGATTCCTAAGCATACCGGCTGTCCATGAATGAATTTCTTCTTTGTCATATACTCTAATGTATAGAATAAGAAATGGTCGCTTCCTTCAATGGGTCTTGGGTTCCATCCATTGTTGTGGAAAGCTCCGCCGCCCCATCTTAATCCTTCAGTCAGGATACGGATTCCCTTTTCATTCAGTGCGCAGATATCATCAAGTCCGTCTACAACTGACTGATATACTTCCCTTACCTCGTCTACCATCTCCTGGTCATAGGGCCACTTCTCTTCGCATTTACCCTGGTCTGCCGCATATTTCCAGTCAAACATGGAGTTGTTGTAGCAGAGAACATCACACACACCGCTTCTGTTCAGGGCTTTTGGTCCGTTCTGGATCACATCATAATCAATGTATACTGCGACTGGCTCTACATATCCCACATATCTTACGACACTGTTAAAACGAACCCCTGCGCGATGTCCGAATACTGCGTTCGTTGCAATAGCAGTCGGAACCTGATACAAAGGCATGTGGCTTTTCCATGCTACCATCTTTGCATAGTCAACAGACTGACCGCCGCCAAGACCAATCACAGATTCAAACTTAGGAAGGTTCTCAACATTTGCCATAATTTCATCGTATTCTAATGTCTTCACAAAATGAACGATGCAATCCTCATCAAACTCATCTTTGAATTTGTCCCATAAGTCTTCCATTGTAACAACCAGATAGGGTCTTTGTACGATATTCTTCAATTCTCCCACCAGGTTGCGTCCGTAAATCGTTGTAAATAATTTCTTTGCCATAACACATCTCTCCTTTTCACTCATTTTAATGCTGTTAACTCATACCTCTTGAACTGCTAATATTCAAGAACGTATTTATAAATCATTCTTAAACACTATTTATAAATACTATTTAATATTATAATACTCGTACATATCCAATATGTCAATTCTTACAAATCTACAAATAAATCACTCTTTTTTTGTATACTTTTGCTAAATACATTCAGATATCAAAAAACATATTTCCGCATAATTTTATGTGATTATTTATTCTTTTGTTCTAAAAACGAAAGATTCAGAAATGCAGGATTCCATACTTCTTGAGCTACTAATGTTCAAAAAGGCAAAAGACAAGTATTCGAAGAACTAATCTGTAAATTGCTACATTGATTATATGAGGCGGAACAATAAATACTTAGAAGGCATTGAGGTACTGCTGTTAGAAAATTCTACGGATATTGCTGAGAAAACCATACGAAAACTGCAATATGAAGAAATGTCAAGAGACATTGAGCCCCTGTCCTGGTGGAAGGGGCTTGCTATCAGACTCAAATATGTTGATAAGTCCATAAAAAGTTAAAGAAAGACTTCGTTATTTATTTCAAAATGCCCTTTTCCACTTCATAATAAATACGAAAGCCCCGCAAAAAACAACAATCAACATGAATAGAACAAAAGGATTGACGCCCCAAATAAGGCTAGTTGCTGAGGTTTGGCTGGTTTGGTTCTGCTCGACATCAGGCATCTGCATTTCTTGGCTGAACTCTTGTCCTTCATTACCGCCCCTTCCAAATCCTTCACCACCCATACCTCCGCCCATCATAGAACCGAGTGCATTCATATTAATGGAACTTGCATCAATGAGTGCGGATGAATCTGCTTCCTGCTCCGAGGTTGTGGACGGAATTGTTCCGTCAAGCTGCCCACTTATGCTTTCTGCCCTGAGTGTAATAAGTTTTTTCAGTTCAGCAACAGCAGTTTTGTATTCATCATAAGTGATAAATTTGGACGTGTCGTTTTCAACATAGCCTGCAATTTCAGTATTAAGTGAATCCACGGTATCCTCAAATTTTCCACTGTCAAAATATCCCGTCACGATCTGCTGCAAATATTCATGATACTTTGCCATATATTCTTCATTTTCAAGCAGTTTATTTAAAAGCGGGCGCTCTTCCATACTTACACCGCTGACTGGTGTGTCAATGGGAAAATTAACTACACTTGATGCGTCACCCGATTGAAATCCGCCGAAAGCAAGACCATAATCCCACGGCAAAACAGAAAGCTTTCCGTTCTTTTCATAGACATAATAGTTTTGTGCCATTGTTGAACTGTAGCTGTCAAGATTTACAACCACCGTATGTGCGGCAAAGTAGCGCAGTATCTGGTCAACATCAAAATATTTTTCTAAATCCTGCCCCTCTGAGAGTGCTTTTAGAGCCTCAATTACCCGCTTATTATCACTTTCATCCGCTTTTGTGACAGCGTTTTCAAAAATTGACGCATAACTGCTTATATTATCGTCGGTATATTCAAGAGATCCTCCGGATCCTGCACCCATTCCCCCGAATCCGCCGCCCATACCGCCAAAGCCATCGTCTTGCGGCATATTCTCATCTTGGGGCATATTTTCAAAATCCGGCATTTCGGACATTTGTCTGTTATTATCTATATCCATGTCTCCCATACCGCTCATTTTTACAGAATATAGCTGGCCGGAGCTGTCGCCGTAATTGCGCTGCATAAATTCTTCATCATAACTTTCAACGGCCAGATAAAATCCCCAATCTTCGCCGTTTAGTGAGATATTAGCGTATTCAAACAATGTGGTATTTACGCCGATATATTTCATAATATCATAAGAAATATATTCTTTCATGTAACTTGAATCTCCCATTACATTATTGACTACAAAGGATTCAAGTCCAAAACAGGTTTGACCTTTTATATATTCATTGAATTTAAGGCGAAAACTGTACCGGTCGCTATCAGAACTTGCAACCTGGCTTAAGCTGGAGTTTCCCTTCGGTCTGATGCCGACATCTTTATACTCAACACCATTAACGGTCACATTAACCATGATATATTCCTCGGCCTGGGCATTATCCAGCATAGATTGCCATGTATCTTCATCTGCTTCAATCTCAATATTGATAATCCCGGAGTCAAACAGATCAGTGACATACTCTGGCTGCGCCGCCTCTACTTCCCCCTTTTCCACAGCCATGACCATAAATATGGTGCCAATTACCAATAAAACGGCCAAGACAGCGGCTATCCATCCTAAATATTTACTTTGTATCATTTCTTCACCACCTGTACTTTCTGCCTCAACTGCATTACGACATATACTCTCCGTTATAACTTACGAGTACCGCATTTGAAACACCATCGACTTCTAAAAGCTCGTTGAGAAAAAGGGAAGACATTCCTTCAAGGCGTACTTCGACTGTAACTTCAATTCCTTCTCTGGATACAGATTTTGATTTTAAAAGATTCTTTTTGGTTTTGCTTTTTATAAGAGACATAACCTCTGATTCATTTTCGCCGTCTTCACAGCTAACCACAACAATATATGGCGTATCTGTACCTTTCTTGTTTGCAAAGAAAATCAAAATAACACCAATTACAACTGTCCCAATGATAGCAAGGGGAATCAGACCTGCGCCGATTACAATACCTGCTGATATTGACCAAAACAAAAACGCAATGTCCATCGGCTCTTTCACAGCGGTTCTGAAACGCACAATAGAAAGTGCTCCGACCATGCCAAGGGAAAGAATGATATTCGAGGTTACAGCTAAAATAATTAATGTGGTGATGAGTGTCATGGCCATTAATGAAACACCGAACGAAGCCGAATACATCACGCCGGAAAAACATTTCTTATATATAATGAAAATAAACAACCCAAGTGCAAAAGCCAGTGCCATGGCTACAATTACATCCAAAATTGAGAAGTCGGCCGCCTTCTCTAAGAAACTCGATTTAAAGATATCACTAAAACTCATAATCATCCTCCTGTTTTATATAATTCTTGCTGCCGCATATTTTGAAAAAGCTGCTGTTTGGCGGCTATGTATCTGAATAATGTCTTTGATAAATTGTGGTATAAATTCGTCGTATTTTACTTCAAGTATGGTTTCTTTTGAAGGGCGAAAGGACAAAGACTTTTCCGAAAGAAACCTATCAGGCTGATTGCTTGCACGGATATCGCTGTCTATCGTAATCCTCACATTGCCTGCTTTATATACATACGCTTCACGGTGGTATTCCACAATACTTTTTGGGCGAAGCAGCTGATATCCGATTTTTGCATAAAGTTCTGCTGCAACTGAGGAATCAATTTCTTTTAGAACCCCATAATCGCCAAGGAGCAGCCTCTCACAATGGGATTCCGTAATCCGCGCACTTGCCTTATGGCAAAGGCCGTTTAATTTCATTCTCCTTTCCAATTTTATAAAGCTGTTGTTGCTGTCATACAGCCGCAGCCGGAATTTTTCTCTATATAAATACCCATTCACCTTTTCACGTAAAACCTTATCCTCATAATTATCAAAATAAAGACTTTTTACAAGATAATGCCCTTTTGCAGCATTCTCATCCGGCTTTAAAAGAGCTTTTAGTTTACAGCTTAATTCCGCATGATCCAGCGGATTAATGTAGTGTTTCAGCTCATGTCTGAATTTCTTCATTCAATTCCTCCTTGCAATGACTTTTTTCCTGTTTGACGGCGGACTATTGCATTTACTCTTGCCATCAGAACTTTGACCGATACTGGCTTAACCATAAAATCATCAGCACCAACCTCAAAACCGAGGATTTTATCACTTTCACTGCTGGAAGAGGAAATAAAGATAATCGGCATATCTTTTGATTTTCGTATTTCTTTGCATACCGAAAATCCATCAAGTTCAGGCAGAGCCGTATCTATAATTACTATATCAAAATCTGTTTTCCCACACATCTGGACAGCGCTGATTCCATCTCTGGCTTCGAATACATTGAATCCAGCGGATATAGCGGATTCTCTTATATCTTTGCTGATGTTATTTTCACCTGTTGCAATTAAAAAGTTAATCATGCAAAATCCCCCTTTTTAGAATCCGGCCCTGCCTTTCGGCAGTGCCGCTATAAGTTAATCTTTAGTTTCCGGCTGAATCTCATCTCCTGTTTCCGGTTGAACCGCCTCTTCCATTGAGAGCTGGACCTTAGGAACCTTATCTCCCATTGCCGGTTTTTTACGCCGTTTTTCTTTGAGGGGTGCCAGCTCATATACTTCATCTACGCTATTGGCAACCTCCGGTGAATGACTGACAATGATGATACACTTGTTTTCTTCTTTTGCAAGATGCTGGAAAATATCCATGATTTCTTCCTGCGTAGTCAAATCCAAGTTTCCAGTCGGTTCATCCGCAAGGATAATGTCCGGATTATAGGATAACGCCCGTGCAATAGCAACCCTTTGCTGTTCACCGCCGGACAGTTTCAAAATGCGGCGTTTTGCCAGAACTTCATCCAGCTCAACTTTATCAAGAAGCCCCATAGCCAGTTTGCGTTTCTCCGGTATATGCTTACCTGATGCTCTCATGGAAAGCTCAACATTTTCAACCGCTGTCAAATGAGGAAGCAGATTAAACTGCTGAAAGACAACACCGACATAATAACTGCGGTATTTATACCGGTCAATCTTTCTGACATCTTTGCCGTCAAAGATAATGGCGCCCTCTGTGGGGGATGTAAGTCCTGACAGAAGCGAAAGTAATGTTGTTTTTCCGGCACCGGAGCGTCCAACAATTGCATATACTCTGCCTTTTTCAAATTCATAATTGATGCCTTCTAAAACCTTAGTGGATTTGTTGTATGAAAACCCAACATTTCTTAATGAAAGAATACTCATGATTACTTCCTCCTTTTATTTAAGTCCTGTTTGCAAGAATCTTAAGCGGCTCATATCTGAGAACAAAAATGACTCCTGCCAGACTTGAAAGAATTGTTAATAATATGCCTATACCAACGAGCTGTCCCAGAATGTCAAGACTGATTGTAGCATCTATAGTGTCCAGATATTCCACGGCATTTGCAGAGTTTCCAAACATGCCTCCAGAGCCTCCTGCCTGTCCTCCGCCTTGACCGCCTCCGCCGGGTCTGCCGAAGTTTTGCTGTTGTGAATCTTGTGCTGCTTCCTGAGCAGATACCTGCGAAGCCAGCAGATTGTTAGATACAGGTACTGATGCCGCTGCACCGATTCCTGTGCCTATTATAACTGAGATAAATGTAACTGCTAAAAGTTCGGTTATATACTGCATGGCAACCTTGCCTTTTTTAATTCCAATTGCGGTTAGTACACCCACTTCATATTTGCGCTCACGTATGTTGAAGATATTGAGGACAATCAAAATGATTGCGCCCACTCCAAGGATAATAAACAGAAGTGTTGTAGCAAAGCTGCTCAGATTTTCAAGGGGAACCAGACTTGATTCATAATTGTTTATATCACTTGATGAAAGTGTATAATATTCAGAAAGACCTTTACTTGTAAGCTCTTTGCTGAAACTCTCATAATTGGTCTTATCAGAGAAAACATATGTGCCGGAAGTCTGCATACTAAGGGCTGTAGTTGTTTCATTGCCATTGTCATCCGTTGATGTCGTCGCAACAGATTCAGAGTTATCGGTAACAGCCTTCAGTGCATTATAGCTGATACAAATCAGATTGGCCGGATCTTGTGCTGTTGAAAATCTCATTTGATTACTTGAATCTGTAGAACTTGTATTGGTATAGATGCCGGAAATGGTAAATGAATAGGTTTCATCCTCGGCACTTGGGTTTGCAAGAGTGATTGTATCACCCACTGAAAGACCATTGAACACAGCAAGTTCATTGCTGATCAGGCAATTTAAGTCTGACGATTCTACATCAAACATTTCACCGGAGGATATTTTTGATTCCCCTGAAATAAACTTTGTCATGGCACTCTCGCTGGAATAACCGGTGATTGAAAAATCGCCCATTGTCATTCCGCCGAACCCGCCGCTGGCCATACCATTACCCATGCCTCCGCCCATACCACCGGGCATATCGTTCTGGTTATTGTCTGAATCACTGGAATCTGATGAACTTTCCGTACTGTATGCTTCAATATCTCCCGCAGCGTCCAGTGAAGCGGATGCAGTGTAATAAAATTCTTTCACATAATCAGACTCCGAATAGGTTTTCAATTCATCTAAACTTAAGTCCGAATATTGCTGCATCAGTTCCCGCATAGCACTCATATCAGCCTGATCACCGCTATCTGTATCGCCTTGCGCACTTTCCATAAGTTTTTGTCTGTCCACCGAAATGGAGCCTGTAATTGTTTGGTTTTCGAGTCCTGTTTCCTTTGCTGTATTGGCGGCACTTTTTATCGCAAGTGCTATACTGGACGAAGCGGCAATTGTCACTACAATAATCCCAATCAGGATATTGCGCCCTTTAGACCGGGTAATACTTTTAAATGCGTTGATTAATATCATCATCATGCATTCCTCCTAAAATAATTTTTTTATAATTCAAATTACTGTGCTTATAAATATCATCATTCCACCAGACACTCTCCCCCTCTCTCATTTTTTGTATGAGTAGATTTTAATCATTTAAAAGGTTGGTCTAAAGTCTATTTGTTGAGGGTTCTGTGAAAGTCTGATGAAGATTACGAAATTTTTAATGGAGCAAAGAGTCTGGCTTGCCAGACTCTCGCGCCGAAGCGCGGTCACTTTAGAGGCCATTTTCCTTATGCGCGCAGTGCGCATTCCCGGATGGATTTTATATAATAGGAAATTGCATTTCCTATTATATAAAAAACACCGGCGTCCACAGTGGAAAGCCGGTGTTTACCAGATATTCAAATTTTTTTACTTTTTCATTTCAAACCAGAACGTGCTGCCTTTGCCTTCTTCACTTTGGACACCGTAAGCAGCAGAATGCAGTTCAAGGGAATTCTTGACAATAGACAGGCCGAGACCTGTTCCCACAACCGCACGTTTATGCACTTCGTTGGATTTGTAATATCTATCCCAAATATTATTCAGCTTGTCTGCAGGAATACCATTCCCGAAATCAGTTACGGTAAAACGTACTTTATTGCCTAAATCCTCAAGAGACACTCTTATGGTTTTATTTTCTCCGGTGTAATTAACTGCATTGCTAATTAAATTATAAAGTATGCGCCGCAGGTACTGCTCACTGCCCTGCACATAGAGATGGCTGTCAATATCTGTTTCAAAGACATACCCCTCACGGTAAGATAAAACTTCAAAACTTGATAAGGTATCTTTGAGGCACATGCTTAAATCAACTTCTGTTTTCACAATTTCTGCATTGCCCGATTCAAGTTTGGATAATTCCAGAATTTCATTGACCATTCCGGAAAGCCAATCGGCTTCTTTCACAATCTGCTGACTGTGTGCCTTTTGTTTATCAGGATTTTCTCCGCCAATATCTCTGATCATTTCGCCGTACATTTTAATAATCGTAAGGGGTGTTTTCAAATCATGAGATATATTGGCAATAAAGTCTTTCCGGTAATTATCCAATTTAGAAAGTTCGTGCGTGGCATAATTGAGGGTGGAAGCCAACTGATAAATTTCAGTATAGCTTTCGCCTTCAAAATTCACTTTCATATCACCGGCAGCCAGTTTTTCGGCTGATTTGGTCAGCTTTATAATTGGCTTTGACATTTTTCTTGAAATAAGCTGTGCTATAATAAGGGATAAAACAAAAATGATAGCTGTAATAACGATAAACTGTGTACTTAACACGGTTGTGGTTGAGTCAATGGGAGGAACGGGGCTGATAATACAAAGATAATTTAAATCTCCCCTTACTCCTTCCACTTTAGCAACATAAACAATCTGGGACATCTCATTTGTGCCTGTTTCAGCCGAAAAATGAACATGGTCATCATCCGTTTTGCTGAATTCTTCTTCTATTCTATCAAAAAACCCCATCGGAAAATGATTTAGGCCCGGCTGCATTGTCATACCGAACCCATCTGATCCCCTTGCTATCTCACCATTTTTATCAAGCAGAGTAATTCTGAGATTATTTTTAAAGGCATATTCACTCATGATATTGTTAAAATCAAAATTTTTGTATTCGTCAACCACTTTCTCGCCAATTTTAACAATTTCATTTGTTTTCATACTCATGTAAAATGTACTCAAAAATAAAAACTGCAGTGCCCACAAGACAAGCAGGATGAGTGCTGAAAATATCATTAAATACAGCCAATTTTTGAATTTTAACCCCTTCAAATCAACCTTCAAAACGATATCCAACTCCTCTCAGCGTGGCTATTTTTTCTTTATAATCACCAAGACTGACCCTTAATGTTTTGATATGAGTGTCAACCGTCCGGTCATCGCCATAAAAATCATAGCCCCATACCTCGGTAAGAAGTTTTTCACGGCTAAGTGCAATATTTTGATTCTTGACCAGATAAAACAGCAACTCATATTCTTTAGGAGTCAGTTCAGTTTTTGTCCCATCGATTACAACACTTCTTGCTGTAATATCCACTTCAAGTCCATCAAACTTATAAATTTCATGAACGTCATTTGCCTGCACTGTGCGTCCTGAATTACGGTTTATAATTACATTGATGCGTGCAAGGACTTCTCTGGGAGAAAAGGGTTTCGTAACATAATCATCAATGCCAAGTTCAAAACCGAATAACTTATCATATTCTTCGGAACGGGCAGACAGCATCAAAATAGGTATGTCTTTTATTTTCCGTATTTCTTTACTGGCTGTAAACCCATCAAGCTTTGGCATCATAACATCCATGATAATTACATCAAAGTCCTGATCTTTGCAGATGTTTACAGCCTGCATTCCATCACTTGCTTCGACAACCTCATAATTCATAAATTCTGCATATTCTTTTAAGCCTTTACGAATGGCCTCTTCATCATCAACAATTAAAATTTTGCTCATTGCTTTATCCCCCGACTTTTATATGTAAACTATACTCATTGTGTATTTTCATTACCGCCTGAACCTCCGGGCGGCATTCCCTGTCCCATCTGAGGCATGGATTCTTGTATTTTATCGGCCTGCTCCTGTGTAAGAATTCCTTCCGAAACCATACCAGAAAACATATCGGAAAACATATCCGTTCCGCCGCCGGATGCACCATCCTGACGGTTTTCACGCGCACTTTGCATTTGTTCTTCCATGTATTCCTCCATCTTATCTGCTGTCGCCTGATCAATCGTTCCATCTTCAACAAACTGGCTGAAATCCATGCCGCCGCGCATACCAGCGCCACCGTTTGGTATCTCTCCATTTGGCATATTACCATCAAAACTCCCCTGACCGTTATCACCCCATTGATTTTGCTGATTCTGCTCTGTGCCTGCTGCCGCGCCGGATTTATTTCCAAGTGTATAAGCCACAAAACCAACACCACCAATCACAGCAACGGCTGCTAAAATAACGATTCCATTTCTGATATTACTATTCATATAAATACCTTCTATTTATTTATTCCCTTTCTTTTATTGTGGCTTTATTGTATCTGTTAATTGTGTTGTAATAATGTTCGCTTTGTGAAGAAATGAAAAAAAGACTCGTATATATACAAAGTGGTGCCGGAGTTTTAGCTCCGGCACCACTTCTAGTTATTTCATCTATTTCTTTATAATCTCCAGCACTTCTTCTTTTTCCGGCATAGAGCGTATAGCCCCTTTTCTTGTCGTAATCAATGCTGCTGCCGCATTGGCAAATGTAAGCATCTCGCCAAGCTGCTCTTCTGTCAGGTTGTCCAAACCATATTCCAGCACATAATTCAGTGCACTTCCACAGAAGGTGTCTCCTGCACCGGTAGTCTCTATGGTGTTCATTTTAAAGCCGCCTCTCTCTACACGCATATCTTTATAATAAGCGCGGCTTCCATCTTTTCCAAGAGTGAGCAAAATCAACGGAATATGATATTTCTCCTGAAGATACTGAATTCCTTCATCATAATCTTCTTTGCCTGAGACAAACTGAATCTCGTTATCTGAAATTTTCAAAATATCACAAAACTGAAATCCGTACTCCATCTGTTCTTTGGCTAAATCAAGAGAACTCCAGAGAGGAGGACGCAGGTTTGGGTCAAAAGAAATCAAAAGGCCATTCTCCTTTGCGATATCCAATGCTTTTTTTGTAGCTTTGCGGACACCTTCATGAGTCATGGATAATGTGCCAAAATGGAATAGTTTTGTCTGTTTCAGAAATTCCGGGTCCACCTCATCTTCTGTAAGCATCATATCGGCACCTGGATTTCTATAGAAGGAGAACTCCCTGTCTCCATCAGGAAATGTATGTACAAAAGCCAGGGTTGTATTGACTTCCGAATCCATCCGCAGGTCCGAGGTTCCAATTCCCACCTGGTCCAATGTATTTTTTAACAGAACCCCGAACTGGTCCGTTCCTACTTTTCCCAGAAATGCCGTCTTTCTGCCTAATTTATTCAGCATAGCAAGCACATTACAGGGAGCGCCGCCAGGGCAGGCTTCAAACATATTATTGCCCTGCTCGCTTTCTCCACTCATTGTAAAATCAATCAGTAGTTCCCCTATTGCTATTACATCTAATTGTTTCTCCATAGCCATATCTCCTCATATTCCATATTTGTTACTAGTTTAACGCAAATTTTGCTTTTACACAATCCTAATTAAAATATACCAGTTCCTCTATCGGCTCGGCCGTCTCTATATGTTCTGCTTCCAGAACCGGCCCTACGCCGCGGTATACAGAAACCCGCTGAAAGCCTATTTTAGCCCGTACAGTTACCCATTCTCCAGGTTTTAACTTAGGGGCATAGGCACTTTTACATACATAGCCAAGAAATGTAGTATCATCTGCACAGCATGTCATAGCCATACGCCCGGGGAAAAACACCTTTGAAGGAAATCCCTTCGGCTTCATTACTCTTGCTGTAAATTTTACCGTTTTCCCCTTATATCTATCCGGATTATCCATCACATCCACATACCAGATGCCATAGTCTTCCCGGCGCACTTCAACAACCGGAGCACTCAAATCATAGGGAACAGCATCTGCAAAAATATTCTCCACTTCACCCTTTTCATCTTCAAATATGACTTCCGCCTGGGGACTTACTACCTTAACACTGCGTCTGTAGCCCGCCAGAGGTTTTTTATCTGTACAGCGGTTAAATATCACCATCTCCGAATCCCGGACCATTTCCACAAACAGCGGCTTTAAATTAGCCAGATACGTCTGAAAAGTACTGGCATCCACTGTAGTAAGCTTCTGCTCAATTCCCCACCCTGCAGGCAGCTTCAGTGCCTCAAAATCACTAACCTTCCACATGCCGTTGTACTCCACAACGACACGCTCCGGTTTGTATTTTTTATTCAGTTCTTCAAGCCAGGCTTCTGTCAAATCTTTCTGGTCATGGACACGCTCTATTTTAACATCATATTCCTGCAGTTCCTGAGGGTCATATTCTCCTTCACCCTCCTCGCAAAGAATCAGCAGCGTTGTCCCTTCCACCTGAAAATAATCCTGTTTCAGTGTAAATTTTAGAAATTCCGTTTTTCCGCTGTCCAAAAATCCAGTTATCAGATATACCATTACATCAGGCTCTGTCATCCTCTATCTCTCCAATCTTCCATCGGATTATCCTGTACTCTTCGCTCAGGATTATTCTACTCCAAATAATTCCGCCAGTTTTACTTCATTCAGGTCTGAACCGATTACACAAATTCTGCCTGTATATTCCGGCCCGCCGCTGCGTACTTCATATTCCTCGGGAACCATATCAAAATAAATCCATTCGCCATCTCCTGCTACCATTCCTTTTGCACGGAGAACTACTCCCAGTGATTTATCCGACTCTAACGTTCCGAGAATATGATCAATTTCATCCCTGTTATATACATTCACCGTCTCCCGGCCCCAGCTTGTAAATACTTCATCTGCATGGTGATGGCCATGTTCATGCTCGTGGTGATGGCCATGCTCGTGGTGATGATCGTGCCCGTGATGATGATCGTGCTCGTGATGGCCTTCACAGCCGCAGCCTTCTCCATGCTCATGATGGCCTCCGCACCCGCAGCCTTCTCCATGCTCATGATGGCCTCCACAGCCGCAGGTGTGGTCATGTTCATGGTGTCCTCCGCAAGCCGGGCATGCCATTTCATCCAGCAGTTCTTCTTCCAGAGATTTGCTGTCCTCCATAACTTTTAACAGCTTCTCCCCAGATAACCGGGCAATCGGCGTAGTAATAATGGGGGCCTTTTTATTTAATTCTCTGAGAATCTCATAACTTTCTTCTACCTTTTCCGGTTTTGCCTTATCAGTACGGCTTAAAATAATTGCTCCTGCATACTCTACCTGATTACTAAAGAATTCACCGAAGTTATTTTTATAAAGCCTGCACTTCGTGGCATCCACCACTGTCGTAAAACTGTTCAGCTCTACATCAATCTCGCTTTGTACATCCTGAACTGCTTTTATCACATCGGAAAGTTTTCCCACTCCCGATGGCTCAATCAGGATTCTGTCCGGGTGGTATGTATCCACCACTTCTTTCAGAGATACTCCAAAATCGCCAACTAAAGAACAACAGATACAGCCGGAATTCATTTCTCGGATTTCAATTCCTGCTTCCTTCAGAAATCCTCCGTCAATTCCAATTTCACCGAACTCATTTTCTATCAGTACAACCTGCTCTCCCTGAAATGCTTCTTTTAGCATTTTTTTAATAAATGTTGTTTTCCCCGCTCCAAGAAATCCGGAAATAATATCAATTTTTGTCACGATAACTGCCTCCTACTTCATTTCCAATAAAACCGGGCAATGGTCTGAGCCCATAATTTCTGTCAGTATTTTCGCATCAACCAGCCTGTCCTTTAGGCTTTCCGAAACACAGAAATAGTCAATACGCCACCCCGCGTTCTTCTCTCTGGCTCGGAAACGGTAAGACCACCAGGAATAAATTCCCTCCTGCTCAGGATAAAAGTACCGGAAGGTATCAATAAACCCTGCATCTAAAAGCTCTGTAAACTTCTGGCGCTCCTCATCTGTAAAACCGGCATTTCTCCGGTTGTTCTTCGGATTTTTCAAATCCATTTCTTTATGGGCTACATTCATGTCTCCGGTTACCACAACTGGTTTATTTTCTTCCAGTTTTTTCAGATAAGCACGGAAATCGTCCTCCCATTTCATACGATAATCCAATCTGGCAAGCTCATTCTGGGAATTTGGAGTGTATACGGTCACAAAGTAGAAATCTTCATACTCCAAAGTGATGACGCGTCCTTCCTGATCGTGTTCCTCAATCCCAATTCCATATGCCACAGACAATGGTTCTGTTTTCGTAAATACTGCTGTACCTGAGTAACCTTTCTTTACCGCATAATTCCAGTATTGGTGGTATCCCTCTAAATCCAGCTCTAACTGGCCTTCCTGCATTTTTGTTTCCTGCAGGCAGAATATATCTGCATCGGCTTCGTGGAAAAATTCCAGAAAACCCTTCTGCACACATGCACGGATTCCATTTACATTCCATGATATAAGTTTCATACTGACCTCCTTATCTTTTGCAGACAAAAGTATATCAAATTCTTACTCATAATAAACATCCTTCAAAAACAGTCCCCGCGCCGGAGCAAGAAATCCGGCATATTCCCGATTTCCGGCCTTCAAGGCTTTTGCCGCCTCTTCCGGCTGTTTCTGCCCGGTGCCGATTTCCAGCAATGTCCCGGTCAAAATACGAACCATATGATACAGAAAACCTGTCCCATAATACTCCACCCGTATTTTGCTGTCCTGTTTCTCAATGATTATATCATAAATCGTCCGTATTGTGGATAGTTCATCTTTTTTATCTGTAAACCCCGCAAAGTCATGGGTGCCTATCAGATATCCTGCTGCCTTCTGCATCGCAGGAACGTCCAGTTCATAAGGATAATGATAACAATATTTCCTCGTAAAGACATCCGGTTTTTCCCGGGTATCTACGAAATACTCATACCGTTTTCCTTTCGCATTCAAACGTGCATGAAATCCATTTTTTACAAGCAGCATTTCTTTTACCCGGACATCCTCCGGCAGTGCTGCATTTAAATTGGAACGGAATTCCGTGGCATCTACCTTACCCGACAGGGTCACACTGGCTGTCTGCCCTTTTGCATGCACACCGCTGTCCGTTCTGCCGGAACCGTCTATTTCTGTTTTACGTCCTGTAACCTGTGTAATCGCTTCTTCTAATATCCCCTGTATGGTCATCCCGGTTGTCTTTTGTCTCTGCCAGCCCTGATATCTTGCGCCGTCATATACTATCGTCAACTTATATGTCCGCATATTCCTCCACTTTCCTATCTTTTAAAAAGAGTACCCTTCCGCACAGCATACTCACTACATCCAAATCATGGGATACAAATAAATAACATATCTTTTCCTTCTCCTGCAATTCCCGCAGCAGCTCAATTATCTGCGCCTGTACCGTTACGTCCAGAGCAGACAACGGCTCATCTGCTAAAATGAATTTTGTTCCCGTCAGCAAGGCCAGTGCAATACTTATGCGCTGCCGCTGCCCCCCGCTTAATTCTCTTGGATAACGGTGATAAAATTCAGGCAGAAGATGTACCTGTCTCAGCATTTCTTCTGCTTTTTGACGGCGCTCCTCTCTGGAATATCCGCCCTGTACCTTTAAAGGCTCTTCCAGAATCCATCCGATTGTCTTTCTTGGATTCAAAGACCGGAAAGGGTCCTGAAATATCATCTGCGGGCGTTTTGTGTGATGTATAATCTCTCCATCATATTCCTTGAGAAGCCCGAGGACACACTTACACAATGTAGATTTTCCGCTTCCGCTTTCTCCCACAAGGCCTACAATTTCACCCTCGTATAATGTAAAAGAGACATCTTCCAGCACCTGCCTCTTTTTCTTCCCTTCTTTATAAAATGCATTCACATGTTTTAATTCCAGGACTTTTTCTGCCATCTCACTCACCTGCCTTTGCTTTTAAAAGCTTGTAGAAAGCACTGCTTTTCGTCCGCCCCGGAATTGCTGCAATCAAGTCCTTCGTATACTGTGTCCGGGGATCCTCAAATATTTGCTCTGTAGGACCCTCTTCCAGTATCACGCCGTCTTTCATGACCAGTACGCGGCTGCACAGCTCGTTTACAACTCTTAGATTGTGTGAAATGAACAAAATCCCCATGTTGTACTTTTTGTTTATTTTTTTTAACAGTTTTAGTATGCTTTCCTGGGTTCCCACATCTAAAGCCGTTGTCGGTTCATCTGCAATCAACAACCTTGGCCTGCACACAATTGCAGCGGCAATCATAACCCTCTGGCGCATTCCCCCTGATAACTCATGAGGAAATTTCCCATATAATAAATCCGGACGCTCCAATTCTACATCTTCCAAAGCTCTTATTACCTTTTTTCTGCGCTCCTCCTTTGAAAGCCTGGTATGGAGAATCAGCGCTTCTTCCACCTGTTTTCCGATTTTCATCGTTGGGTTGAGTGCAGTCATGGGCTCTTGAAATATCATACTGATATCCCTGCCCTGAATGTCCCTCATTTCCTTTGGGGATAACGCTAAAAGGTCTGTTTGGTCCAGTAAAATACGTCCTTCGTCCAAAACCTCATGTTCTTTTGTAAGCCCCGCTATTGTCAAAGCCGTCATGGTTTTTCCGGAGCCGGATTCCCCGACAATCCCCAGGATTTCACTTTCCTGCATATGAAAAGAAATGCCTCTTACAGCTTCCTGTATTTTTCCTTTGTCCTCAAAATGGAGGGACAGATTCTCTACTCTCAGCATTACCGTCCACCTCCGAACCTGTCCAGAATCCCTTCACCAAGCATCCCTACGCCAAGTACCAAAAGTACCAGGAATACCCCTGGGAAAATTGCACACCACGGCCCGCTGGCCAGGTAGGTCTGTGACTCCGACAGCATCCGGCCCAGACTTGCATCCGGAGGCTGTACGCCGATTCCAAGATAACTCATGCCTGCTTCCTGGACAACCGCATTATTGAAACCAATTGCCAGAGAAGACAATAGAGCCGGCAGGATATTAGGCAAAATATGAACAAACAAAATTCTCGGCGTAGAAACTCCTATGAGTTTCGCACTGATCACATAATCCGCTTCCCTGCAGCGCAGAAATTCTCCCCGCACAATTCTGGCAAAACTGGGGATAAACGCAATACCCAGAGCCAGCATGACTTTGTATTTTCCGGTTCCCCATATACTGATAATGACTAACGCTAACAATACGCTTGGAAAAGCGGCCAGTGCATCATTCACCCTCATCAGCATTTCATCCAGCCAGCCGCCGAAATACCCGGTCACTGCTCCTGCAATAATCCCGATTCCGCCGCCGATTAAAACCGTTCCAAGTGCAATACTCAAAGTGCTCCCGGCTCCCACCAGCACCCGGCTGAATACGTCTCTTCCGAACTGGTCTGTCCCAAAAATATGGACAAAATCAGGAGCATTCAGTTTAACAGAGCCCTGCATAGCCTCCGGGTCATAGGGAGACCATAAAAAGCCTAGTACGATAAGGCCTACCATTACAATAGTAAGAAGCAGACCAAATACAAAGTTATAACCAGTTTTTCCCAATTTCCTTTTATTTATTCCCAACTGTCTCAATTTCGTACCCCTACACTTCAATCCGCTTGTCCAGTTTCCGGTATAACAAATCTACAATTACATTAATCACTAGAATCACAACGGCAATCAAGACAATGACAGCCTCCACCACCGGATAGTCCCGTTTTGAAATCGAGGAAATCAGAGTACGTCCCAGCCCTGGTATTCCAAACACCTGCTCTATAACAATACTGTTGGTAATGACATCTGCAATTGCCCATCCAAGAAAGGTAATCACCGGAAGGATACCGTTGCGGATAACATGCCGCATCAGCACCCGCCAAAAACCATTTCCCCGGCTCATTGCTGTACGCACATAATCCTGCCTCATTTCTGCCAGCAGAGAATTTCTCAGCATTTTTGTAGTCATAGCCGCTTTCGGCAGTGCAATGGCAGCCCCGGGTAGAATCAAATAACCCAGGAAACCGCTTATGCTCTCCGTATAAGGTACATATCCTCCGGGAGTGAATAACCGAAACAGTAATCCAAACAGAACCGTAAAAACGATTCCTATGAAAAACGGCGGAACCGACATTGTAATCTGGTTAAAAATTAAAAACAGCCTGTCCACAAGCTTGTTTTCATATCTCACACACAGCACGCTGACCGGTATGGAAAATAAAATAATAAAAAAGAACGCTATCACAGTAAGCGTAATTGTAATTGGAATCTTATCCCCAATCATATCCCTCACCGGAATCTGATAAGAGTAAGAAGTCCCCATATCTCCCATAACAAACTCTCCCAGCCACTGTCCATAACGCTGCGGCAGGGGACGGTTTAAGCCCATCTCCTCCCGCAGAGCCTGGACCTTGCCCTCTGTAGCCTCTGTACCGAGGATTGTCCGTGCAGGGTCTCCTGGAATTACTTCAAAAGCAAGGAAGGCAAGTATGCTGACAATTAATAATGTGATTATAAGACCTGCTATTTTCTTGATAACAAATTTCATACCTGCCTCCTGCCTTTAAATTATTCCACCATATATCTTATTGAACATTAGTAGTTCAATAAGCATATATTGTTGACATATCCTGTACATATAACGGATAGAATACATATCCTTCGTATTTGTTGCTGACTGCTACCAGATTTGCCAAATCCTGAATATATACATTTGCTGCTTTCTCGGCAAGAATGGCTTCCAGCTTTTTATAAAGCTCCGTCTGCTTCGTCTCATCTGTAGTAGTAATTGCTTCTTTAAATATTTTATCGTATTCTTCATCACTAAAGTTGATAAAGTTACCGGACGCACCGGATGTAAACCGTTCCAGCATTGCACGGGCAGACAGATTCGCCGCATCTACTCCGACTACGGTAGACTGGTACTGGCGGTTTGCATAAACATCTTCCAGCCATGCTTCCCATTCAATCGGTTTAATCGTTGCATTGACACCAATGTTCTTCAACTGTTCCACAATCACCTGGGCAGTATCCACATGAGGCTGGTCTGCTGAACTAACCGTAATTTCCAAATCAAACCCATCCGGGTAACCAGCTTCTTTCAGCAGTTCTTTTGCCTTCTCATAATCCTGCTCATAGTAATTTGCATATTCATCGTCATAGTACTTCTTCAGCCCCGGATACATGCTTGTTCCGATACGCACGCCTTTTCCGTCTGCCATCATATCCATAATTTCATCAGGATTAATAGCATAAGACAATGCCTGCCTTACTTTTTCGTTATTCAGCGGCTCCACGTCATTATTCAGGTATAATGCCTGTACCAGATTCATCGTCCCTTCTTCAATATGGAAGCCTTCTGTCAGTTCTGCGGCCTGGCTGGAGGTCAGACGCGCCGCCATATCAATAGATCCGCCTTTCAGGTTCGTCACCACCATGTCTGCATCCGCTACAACCTTAAACTCCACCTTATCCAGGTGTGCCTTTTCACCCCAATAGTCTTCATTTTTCTCCAGAATAATATTCTCCTGGGGGCTGCGTGACACATACTTAAATGGTCCCGTTCCCACAGGCGCTGTTTCAAATGAATCATAATCTTTAGGAATAATTGCAGTCGTCATGTAAGCGAGAAATTCTGTATTTGGCTCTGTAAGACGGATTTCCACTGTTTTATTATCCAGGATATTCACAGCCTCAATAATAGAATACGCTGATACCAATGGCTCCCCATTTGATGTATCAGCGCATCTGTCTATTGAATATTTCACATCTTCCGCCGTAACATCATTCCCATTATGAAACTTCACCCCATCCCGCAAAGTAAACGTATATATCTTTGCATCATCGGAAATCTCATAATCGCTGGCTACGGCTCCAACTAAATTACCGTCTTTATCCGGCTTTATCAAGCCTTCATAAATATTAAATAAAACCTCTTTTGTTCCTGCCGCAACTGCTTTATGTGGGTCAAGACTGTCCAAATCCTGGGAAATACCAACCTTGATACTTCCTCCCTCGACTGGGTTTCCTGAAAGTTTATTTGACCCGGCTGACGATTCTGCCTTCTTCTCACCTGAACACCCGCTCAGTGCAATAGATGCAGCTACTGTGAGTACCAAAAGAGTCCGTGTTACTCCTTTTTTCATAATTGTCTCCTTTTTCAAATAACCTTCATTATTAAATTGTCGTTTTTTATTTTATAGGATTTGCTGCTGTTTGGCAAGCATCTATTCTAAAAATTCTTTCAGTTCCGTCATGAATGTATTCACATCTTTGAACTCTCTGTACACAGAAGCAAACCTGACATAAGCAACCGGATCCAGCTCTTTCAGCTTGTCCATCACAATTTCACCAATCAGACTGCTGGGAATTTCCTTTTCTTCTCTGTTGAAAATTTCCAGCTCAAGGGCATCAATTGTTTTCTGAATTTCCGCTGCTGAAACAGGCCGCTTGTAGCAGGCCCTCAATATTCCTGATTCAATCTTGGCACGGTCATATTGTTCCCGGTTATTATCTTTCTTGATGACAATCAGCGGAATCGTCTCAACCTTTTCATAGGTTGTGAAACGCTTTCCGCACTCGTCACAAGAACGTCTTCTGCGGATAGAATTTTTATCCTCCGCTGGTCTCGAATCGATTACCCTGGTATCAGGGTTGCCACAATAAGGACATTTCATGATATATTCCGCCTTTCATCCTGATTCTTTCCTCATTATACACAATATCTAGTATTTTTGCAAAAACTTTTCCTCACGGATTTCTACCAGAATTATATCAGGCCCTATCTTCTTAATACACTCCCAGGGAATAACATATTCGCTGTCTGTTCCTAAAAAACCGCATATTTTAGCCGGACCCGGAATAATAATACACTCTACCTTGCCGTCCTTAATATCAATCCCTACATCCACAACACAGCCAAGCCTCTTGCAGTCACATACATTAATAACCTCTTTTTCCCTTAATTCGCATAATCTCATATTCTCACCTCAACATAAAATCTAGTCTGCCAGACTTGCGCCTGCGGTCTCTGCATTAGAGGCACCTTCCTCTTCCACCGCAGCGTGCATCCACCGGAGGTTTTTTGCTTTGCCGAAAAATGGAATGTTTTCCTGCAAAACAAAAATGCCTGCATATAGCAACAGCTTCTCTTACTGTTACTGTATGCAGACATCTCATCATGCGTGCTAAATCGCCATTACTTTTTCACTTTCAAATGCCTTGGCTATGACACCAACCAAAACAGCTCCTAAGACGAGTGTTATACCCAGAGTCATCCCATAATGCATCATTGTAACTTCCTGGGTCAATATACCCTGCAAGGTCAGGGAAGTATTATAAATTGGTACCATATAAGACCACTCCTGGGGTGCCTTTGTCGTAAACATTGTGGTAATTCCCAATACCAGAATTAACATATAAACGGGCATAACATAAGAACTTGCTTCCTTTACCGTCTTGGCAAATACCGAAAACAGAACAATGATTGCCGAATATAGGAATGCGATTGCAATAAGCAGTGCAGCCAGCATCGCGATCTGCTTAGGATTTAATGTAAGATTCAGACCCAGGCCGCCCTGCCCCATCATCTGCGGCATAAACGCAACCATAGCTCCTACGTAAATGACCGAAGACACACCGGAAATAGTCATCAGGGCAAACACTTTTCCCAAAACAATGGCGCTTCTTTTCACAGGAGACACCAAAAGACTTGCCATCGTGCCCCGCTCCTTTTCTCCTGCTACCATATCTGTTCCAATTCCCATTGCCCCGGCAAATAAAAGGATTGTTACAAAGTAAGGAAGCATCATACCCAGCATTTTGCCGCCTGCTTTTTCCTCATCCTGAATAATCATATCCGGGTTATCCGAGTTTACTGTAAATACAGACAGGCTTGCCATGTTATCCACACGCTGGGATAAAAGCGCCTGACGGTACACTTCTAAAGCTCCCGTTGAAATAGCATCGTATGCAGCGCTTGAATAGTCTTCAGAGGGATTATAATATGTCTTAATCTGCGGGACTACATCACCGGCTTGATAACCTGAGACCATATTTGCAAAATCTTCCGGGAACTCAATCAGTAAATCCGCATCTCCATTTTTAATCATCTCTTTTGCACTCTCCCAGTCATTCACTGCAAAAATTTCACAATTTTTATCCACTGTTTTGATGAACTCTTCAAATCCTGCGGGAGCATTCTGAATATAAACAATGGAATTGTGAGCCTTCACATCCTCCTGGGCGCTGCTGCTCAGATGGCTGACCAGTGTCATAATACCAATCATAATAATGACCGGAAGAAGAAAAACAGAGAAAATCATCTTTCTGTCCCGGAACACTCTCGTCAGTTCTTTACCGAATATTTGACTGATTCCACTCATTTTACTTTCCTCCCTTCTTATTTCTATAAAGTTCAAAGAAGGCATCTTCCAAATCTCCCGTATTTGTCTCGTGAAGAATTTCCTCCAGATTTCCTTCTGCCACTTTACTGCCGTCAATAATGATTCCTATCCTGTCACAGATTTTTTCCGCCTCAGACATAACATGAGTAGATATAATTACCAGCTTTCCCTCATTCTTAAGCTTTTTCAAATAATCTGTCACGCTTCTGGCGGTAACTACATCCAGCCCATTTGTCGGCTCATCAAAAATCACAATTTCAGGGTCATGCACCAGACAGACTGCAATAGCCGCCTTCTGTGCCATACCTGTGGACAGCTCTTTTATCTTTTTATGGGAGAAATCCTTAATCTCAAAATAGGAGAATAACTCTTCCTTTCTGGCCTTTAATTTCTCTTCTGGGATATTATGAATTCTACCGAAAAAGTCAAACATATAATCTACAGAAAACTGTGGGTCCAGTTTGATATCTCCCGTCAAAAACCCAATTTTCCCTCTTACTTTCTCCGGTTCCTTCTGCACTTCATGGCCGGATACATATATCTCTCCCTTTGTAGGCTTAATAATTGTGGAAATACAGCGCAGTGTTGTAGTCTTGCCTGCTCCATTCGGTCCCAGAAGTCCATATATCTCTCCTGGTTTTGCTGTCAGGCTCAAGTCATCAACTGCAGTCTTCATTGGATTTGTTGTCTTAGACTCCTTCATCTGCTTTTTATTTAATTTATAAATCTTCGTCAGGCCCTTGATTTGTATCATACTTTCCCTCCTCGCTTTATTTTCACGAAAGCAACGAGCCGAGTGGACATGCTTACATGTACATTTGGCGACTGCCCGTGAGGTCAAATACCCCGCAGCTTGCTATGGGGTATTTAACCTGTACCATTGTGTTAATACAACTATATATCCTTACTATTTATTTGTCAATATGAACATTTTCCCTCATCCACCCTTTTCTTCTCACTTAAAATAGAATACAATAGTAGAAAACAAGGAGGATTCATCTATGAAAGAAACTATATTACTATTTCACATACCGGACAAAGAAACACTTTTAAAAATTGAGATGGCACTGTTCCCCCTCCGTGTGCGTATGAAACATGTTAAACCGGAAGACTATCACCAGCCTCTTGGTGTGCTGGCGGGCATAAAAGATGCAGTTCCTGCCGAAGGCACTTACAGCGGCGGAGAACTTCCCGACACTATGATTGTATTCGCCTTTTTTGAGGACAAACGTCTGGACCAGGCGCTGGCTGCTCTCCGAAAAAGCGGTGCCGGTCTCCTTCCTTATAAAGCAATCCTGACTCCGACCAATCAGTTCTGGACAGCCCATGAATGCTTTGAAGAAATCAGACAGGAGCACAAAGCTATGAATCCTTAGGGAATCATAGCTTTTTTTCATAATATTTTTTAAGAATCACCGACAGAACAGAATACACCATTACAACTGCCCATGTTGACCAAAAAACTGCCATATTAAAAAATCCCGACACCAGCATGACTATATAACATATTCCAGTCACGATTATACCAGACCAATACATAGACTTTTGCGTAATCATATGATTTCTCTCATCAGATACTTTCAGACGCTCTGCACGCAGCAGCTTTTCATCTTTAATCAGCTTTCTTGCCTTCCAGATATGCCTTATCCCAAAGAAAAGAATCGCAGCTCCGGTTCCTGCAAATACACCGCTTAAAAAGCTTCCCCTCAGCCCATTTCCTATTATCGCCCAAAGTACTGCAACCACAATTGTTGCTATGCCTACAGCACATACTACTATATCTATCTTGATTCCGGATATCATCTTATCCCTGTATTCCTCATCTGTTTTCGCTCCCTGTTCCAAAGCCCTTATTAGCATATATTCTCCTCCTCCAAATTAAAAATAAAGATGTCTTCAATCTTCATCCCAAAATACTGGGCAATCTTATGTGCCAGAATAAGTGATGCATTATATTTCCCATTTTCCAGGGAAATAATCGTCTGACGCGTTACCTCCACTGCATCTGCCAGCTCATTCTGAGTGATCTTCCGCTCCTTCCGCAGCTGCTGGATTTTATTTTCCAAAAACATTCCTCCTTCTGTGTTTCAACAAAATGTATGGTTCGCTTTACATTTTTAGTATAGTACGCTTTACAATTAATGTCAAGTTTATTTTACATTTTTCAAAGAGAACTCAAAGGGGACAGTCCCTTTTGAAGTCGGTTTTCAGAATATTCTGACAACGGAGTGCAAAAGGGACTTTCCCCTCTGAAAAAACTTTTGTCAAAAAAGCTTTCCCAAATTCGTTATACTATATAAGAGAGTGATATCACCTCACTTACTTCAATAAGTGCGCACTTATTACCATTGTCCTAAATAGCAGTCACCAGATTTACTGCTATCTGCTATAGGAACCATAACATAAACATGAAAGGAAACAGTATGGGGGAGATGACAAATGAAAGAATCTTAGAAAAACTCTATGATACGTATGCTGGAGCGGTATATAAAATAGCCTATTCTATTTTACAGGATAAGGGGCAGGCCGAGGATTTGGTCCATGATACCTTTATAAAATTAATCCCCAGGCTGCAGACATTAACTGAAATCAACAGCGACCGTACGAAAAGCCACATTGGTGTTATCATCAAAAATGCAGCAATTGACCAGTATCGAAAGAATAAACGGGAGCGTAAAAATTGTACGATAGGATTAGATGAGGATATCCAAGGCTCCAGGGTCACTGCCATGACTACCATTATATCAGCAGAGGATAGAGTGTTTCTGAAACACTTGCTTGGAAAATTGGACAACAAGCAGCGGGAAATCATTAAGCTACATTGTTTTTATGGATTGAATTACAAAGAAATCGCAGATGTTTTGGGCATTAGCGAAACCGCGGCCGGAAAACGATTCGAGCGGGCAAAAGCAAAAGTAAAATCCATTGCCAAAATAAAGGAGGACACTTTTTAATGAAGAGGGAAGATTTATTTTACACACTGGGGCTGGAAGAAACTTTAGAAGAACTGGAAGATAAAAATACTGAAGAATTTGACGGACAAGAGGAACTCAAAAGAGAATTACTGTTGAAATTGCAGAAAAATACAACACCACGCAAAAAACAGATCGTGGGGAGTAAAAAAGGGGCAACGAAAAAACGGATGGTACTCATTGCCGCTATTATTGCCTCGTTAGCTATATCTCTAACAACATTGGCAGCAATCAAGGGTTTTATGTATAATGAAAAGCTGGAAGGCAACGGCAATTACGAACTGGCTATTCAGGAAAACAAAGAAAAACCTGCCTCTAAGACTATAGTGACGCATGTAAAAGTAACGAAAGCTAATTATGTTCCTCCTGGATATGTGATAAATGAAGAAGAGCTGAAGCAAGATGGGAAATTTATGATGTATAAAGAGGGAGAGGAGCCGTATGGTCTAAGCGGTATCACGGTTTTTGGAGACGCCATAAGAGAAAATACCATAACAATGGCCAACGTAACCGCCTCTGAAAATATCATGTTAGGAAATATCCCCGGAAAGCTTCTTACAACATTTTCGCAAGATGGAAGTACCGGATATGATGTTTTAGCCTTTCACGAAGAAGAGGGCTACTTCATAACCGTTTTTGGAATGCAAAGCGGCTTATCACCAGAAGAATTAAAGAAAATCGCGGAAAATATCGTCGTCGAGGTAACAAAAGAAACTCTGGATGCAGATACCGCAGCACAGCTAGAGGAGATAAAAAAACTGCAAAATAAAGACTTTGAAATGCCACAAATCAGAATAACAGCGGAAAATATTGTGAACATCGGTGATATGGTACAAAGTCTATGGGCTCAGGACACCCAGATGATGAAGGAATGGGCTCAGAACATGACGGAGGAGGAATTGGCAGCTGCATTCAAGGTTATGTATAGTATAGATAGCGCAGAGGTGTCCGATACACTGCCCAGCGTGGATTTAAATACAGGATATGTCAGTGAATATTTGACTGAACATATGAATGATGATACCACTTTGAAGTCTGTAAACACTTCCTATGCGAAAATGAATTCTAGTACAGGAAACATAGATGTCATCACTGAAAAACACGAAGGAAGATATATAAAGGCAACTGTAACCTTATATAATCCAACCAGCGTGGAAATTAATGATTATTACTACATGGCATTCCTTAATTTCCTGGAACAAAATAAAGACGGAACGTGGACAACTCCAAATGATGACCTTGCCTATTTTACTGAACCTGTATATTTAAGTTTTCAAGACTATCCTGGTAAGAGTGCATATAGAATGAACTTCAAACCTGGGGAAAAAAGGACCATTACGGCTGTTTATACTGTAGACTCCAAACTCGTAGATCAAGCATACTTGATGGTTAGCACAGGAGGCGATGCCGGAGATGGAAAATGTTGGAATCATTTCATTAAGGTTCAATAACTGTTCAGAATATTCTGACAGTGAGTAGCAAAGGGGACTGTCCCTTTTGTAGTCCGAATTCAGAATATTCTGGGGTTTGTCAAGTAAAATGTGTAAATTTTGATTTTTTATAATACCGGTGTTCATGCACCGGTATTTTCATGAGTTCAGCCTTGCTTTCTCCCCGTCAACGGGGGCGGCCCATTTTAGGGTACCACAATCAGACCATCCGTATATGATGGTGGTTGTTAGATTCTTAGACTCTTTCATATTTTCGAATTCTTGGCTGGATTTTCGGATCTACATCCAACTGGTTTCTCACCAGTGCCCAGCTATGTACATGACCTCCTTCCCATTTCTTATATAGCTCTGTTATTCGCAGATACAGCAGTTTTAGCAATGCGTTCTCGTTCGGAAATGCTCCCTGTTTTGTTACCTTGCGGAAAC
>NZ_QGDS01000026.1 GCF_003149105.1 Faecalicatena contorta
CATATCAAACAACTTGAAGATGAACTTCTAAAATTAAAAATAGAGAATGCTTATTTAAAAGAATTGAGGAGGTTGCGTTTAGAGGAGGAAACTCTTCTGAAAAAACAGCGAGAATCATCCACAGCCTCCGAAGAGACTTCAAATTGACAGCTATTCTCGCAGTGATTGGATTCCCCAAATCAACATACATGTACTGGCAAAAAAGATTGGAAAGAGAAAATCCCAACCAGGAACTCGAAGAAAAAATACAGAAAATTCATTCAACCCATAAAGACTTTGGATACAGACGTATGTTGGGTGAACTTCGCAAACAAGGTTTCCTAGTGAATAAAAAGCGGGTTCAACGAATTATGCAGAGACTATCCATACAAGTAACTTCCTTTACTAGAAAAAGCCGTAAATACAGTTCCTACAAAGGTAGAGTTGGTAAAGTGGCACTAAATAGACTACGGAGACGTTTTGATACTAAAATACCACATCAAAAAATCACAACCGATACCACTGAATTTAAGTATTATGATGTAGATTCTAAGGGACGTATGATAATCAAAAAATTATACCTAGATCCGTTTATGGATTTGTGTAATAGAGAAATTCTAAGCTATGGAGTATCACCTACACCATCTGCCAAAAACATAATAGATGCTCTGAACACTGCAATCGAAATCACATCAGATTGTCCATATCGAAGAACCTTTCACTCGGATCAAGGCTGGGGTTACCAGATGAAAGCATATGTTCGTACCTTGCAAGAACATCGAATCTTTCAAAGTATGTCCAGAAAAGGAAATTGCCATGATAATTCAGTTATGGAAAATTTCTTTGGGATAATGAAACAGGAAATGTATTATGGCGAAGTGTATTACAGTTATGATGATCTCAATGAAGCAATAAATAACTACATAGAGTATTACAATAAACAACGAATAAAAGAAAAACTAGGATGGATGAGTCCCGTTGAATACAGACTCAGCCTTTTGGCAGCATAAAAGAAAAATGCGAAGTGGAAAATCCACTTCGCAATAAAGTCTAACTTTTAGGGGTCACATCATTTTCCGACAGTCCTTTTACATATAAATAATCTTCTGAGATTTAATTTCCCCTATTTTTTGCTGCCGCGGATGCCTCTACAAATCCTTTAAACAATGGGTGCGGGCGGTTTGGCCTGGACTTTAGTTCGGGATGTGCCTGGGTAGCAATAAACCAGGGGTGTTCAGGTATTTCTATCATTTCCACAATCCGTCCGTCAGGGGACAAGCCGGAGAGCATCATTCCATGTTCCTCCAGTGCTTCCCGGTAATCATTGTTTACCTCATAACGGTGGCGGTGGCGTTCTTTGATTTCCTCCGTGCCATATAATTGATAAGCCTTTGACTCTCTTTTCAAAATACACGGATAAGAGCCGAGGCGCAGCGTTCCTCCAATATCCTCAATTCCAATCTGGTCAGGCATAATATGAATGACCGGATGAGTGGTATCTGGTTTTAATTCCATGCTGTGTGCGTCATTGTAACCGAGCACATCCTGTGCAAATTCCACAATAGAAAGCTGCATTCCAAGACACAGACCCAGGAATGGGATATGATTGATGCGGGAATACCGGATTGCCTCAATTTTACCGCTTATACCTCTGTCACCAAAGCCCCCTGGGACAAGAATTCCGCTTACATCCTGGAAAATGTCGGCAGCGTTGTCGGAGGTGACAGTTTCTGCATCTATCCATTTAATATTCACTGTAGTATGGCTGTAGATACCGCCATGTTTTAAAGCCTCTACCACGCTGATATAGGCATCGTGAAGCTGGATATATTTTCCTACAAGAGCTACGGTCACTTCCTGGGTAGGTTGGCGCAGATTGTCCACCATTTCTGTCCAGTCTTTCAAATCCGGTTCAGGGCATTCGAGGCGGAGACATTCGCACACAACCTGTGCCAGTTTTTCTTTCTCCATGGCAAGTGGCGCTTCATATAAATATTCAACATCCAAATTCTGAAGAACGTGGCTTGCAGGGATATTACAGAATAAAGAAATCTTATCCTTCATGCCCGTATCCAGAGGATACTCCGAGCGGCAGACGATAACATCCGGACGGATACCCATTCCCTGAAGCTCTTTTACGCTTGCCTGGGTTGGCTTGGTCTTCATCTCCTGGGAGGCTTTCAGATAAGGAATCAACGTTACATGTATGAGAACTACATTTTCAGGACCTTTTTCATGCTGAAACTGACGGATGGATTCTAAAAAAGGCTGACTTTCAATATCACCGACAGTTCCGCCGACTTCTATGATAGCAATTTCCGTCCCTTCAGCAGCAGGATTGCGGTAAAATCTGCTTTTAATTTCATTTGTGATATGAGGAATAACCTGGACAGTTCCTCCGCCAAAATCACCACGGCGTTCTTTTTGCAGGACAGACCAGTAAATCTTACCTGTTGTGACATTCGAATTTTTTGTCAGATTTTCATCAATAAAGCGCTCATAATGTCCCAGGTCCAAGTCTGTTTCCGCTCCGTCATCAGTTACGAATACTTCACCGTGCTGTACCGGGTTCATAGTTCCTGGGTCGATGTTGATGTAGGGGTCAAATTTTTGCATTGTCACAGTATATCCGCGTGCTTTCAGCAGACGTCCCAGTGACGCAGCAGTGATGCCCTTACCCAAACCAGAAACAACTCCACCAGTAACAAATACATATTTTACTGCCATAAGATCCTCCTCTGTAATGAATGTATACTTAAAAAATACTTAAAGAGTATACACCAATTACGACAAAAAATACAGTATTTTTTTTGCTGAGGCGGGGAAAATTATTTACAAGTGTGCTGCAGCCTAACCAGACAGGATTATATTTAGAAAGCTAATGGTAAATATGGTCTGTTTCGTAAGCTGCCTCACAGGTAAGCTGTACCCCCAGTTTTTTGAAAATTTTAATATCTACATCCGAAAGCATGACGGAGGTATGGGCCTGGCAGCATTTCAGCTTAGGAAGCTGTTCCAGGGCCTTTCTTGCATCAGGATTGGCTGCCGCACTTGTAGAGAGGGCAATCAAAACCTCATCTGTATGCAGACGGGGGTTCTTGCTTTTTAAGTAATCTACTTTCAGCTTCTGGATTGGCTCAATAGATTCAGGGGAAATGACATGCAGTTCATGGTCAACGCCGGCCAGCTCTTTTAATACATTAAGCATCAGCGCGGCAGAAGCTCCCAGGAGATTGGTAGTCTTTCCGGTTATGATACGGCCATTATCCAGCTCCATTGCAGCAGCGGGAGCCTGGGTTTCCTGTGCCCGTTCCAGTGCTTTTCCGACTACCTTGCGGTCCTGCACAGCTACATTAGCCTGATTCATTAAAAGCTCAATAGTCTGAATTTCCTCCTCAGAGCCTGTCCCCTCTAACAAGCAGTTCAGAGCTGTAAAATATCTCCGGACTATTTCCTGGCGGGATGCCTCACGGCAGACTTCATCATCACAGATACAGTTTCCCGCCATGTTGACACCCATATCAGTAGGTGATTTATAAGGGCTTTTCCCATATATTTTTTCAAAAATAGTGTTCAGCACAGGGAAGATTTCCACGTCCCGGTTATAGTTTACGGTTGTAATCCCATATGCATCTAAATGGAAGGGGTCAATCATATTGACATCGTTTAAATCGGCAGTAGCAGCCTCATAAGCAAGATTGACCGGATGCTTCAGAGGCAGATTCCAAATGGGAAATGTTTCAAATTTGGCATATCCTGCATGAATTCCACGTTTATGCTCATGATATAACTGAGAGAGACAGACCGCCATTTTACCGCTTCCGGGGCCGGGGGCAGTTATAATAACAAGAGGACGTGTTGTCTCAACATAATCATTTTTGCCGTAACCCTCGTCACTGATAATCAGAGGGATGTTGGAGGGATAGCCGTTGATATAGTAATGAATATAAACACGAATACCCAGGTTTTCCAAACGGTTTTTAAAAAGCAGGGCGCTTTCCTGCCCTGAATATTGGGTGATAACAACACTGCCTACATACAGGCCGTTATCCCGGAAGGAATCCATAAGGCGGAGTACATCAGAATCGTAAGTAATTCCTAAATCCCCGCGAATTTTATTTTTTTCAATGTCCCGGGCATTGATAGTAATGACAATTTCTGCCTGGCTGCTGAGCTGTTTTAAAAGGCGGAGCTTGCTGTCGGGTTCAAAGCCGGGCAATACCCTGGCTGCATGGTAATCATCAAATAGTTTTCCGCCAAATTCCAGATAAAGCTTATTGTCGAACTGGTCAATCCGGTGACGGATATGTTCTGACTGCATAGTCAGATATTTTTCGTTATCAAATCCTATTTTCATTTTCACATTCCTTCTCGAATCATTTTTCACTTACCCAGTATACTATAAAACGCCTTATGTTTACAATATTTTCATAATCTTTTTATTGATTTATGAGAAGCCTGTCCTTATAATGGGGATAGTGGATTTTAGGAGGAGAAGAATGGATAATCAGAACAATAGAAATAACAACAATCCTAAAAACAACCGGCAGGGTTGGGGAATTATTCTTGTAACTACACTGCTGACCGTTTTTATAGTAATGGGATTATATTCATTAATGCAGGATAAGAACCCTGAAGAAATCAGTTATGATAAATTTCTTACAATGGTGGATAGCGGCGAGGTCAAAAAAGTTACCATTGATTCGACAAAGATTTATATTACATTAACAGATGAGGCAAGAGCTGAGGAAAAGAAAGAAAAAGAGACAGAAAGAGAAAGCGCCTCTGATATTGTTGCCCAGTTTGAAGAGAAGACCTCAGACCAGGAGCAGGCTCCGGATTATTACACAGGTGTGGTGAAAAACGATACTTTGTCGGACCAGCTGTATAAAGCTGGGGTAGAATATGAGCAGAAGATTCCGGACACGGCATCCTCTATGGTATTTGAGATATTTATTACAGTAGTTCTGCCTATACTTATGCTTGTTATTTTATTTAATTTCCTGATGAAACGTATGTCAAAGGGCGGCGGAATGATGGGAATCGGCAAAAGCAATGCAAAGGTTTACGTGGAGAAAGAGACTGGAGTTACCTTCCAGGATGTTGCAGGTCAGGATGAGGCTAAGGAATCCTTGCAGGAGGTAGTGGATTTTCTTCACAACCCGGGAAAATATACGGGTATCGGTGCCAAGTTGCCGAAGGGTGCGCTGTTGGTAGGACCTCCGGGTACAGGAAAAACCCTGCTTGCAAAGGCGGTGGCAGGAGAGGCGAAGGTACCGTTCTTTTCACTATCCGGTTCTGCTTTTGTGGAAATGTATGTAGGTGTGGGTGCATCCCGTGTCCGTGATTTGTTTAAGCAGGCACAGCAGATGGCTCCCTGTATTGTATTTATTGACGAGATTGACGCAATCGGTAAGAGCCGTGATACTGCTATGGGAGGCGGCAATGATGAGCGCGAGCAGACCTTGAATCAGCTTTTGGCTGAAATGGATGGGTTTGACACAAATAAAGGATTACTTTTACTGGCGGCTACAAACCGTCCTGAGGTACTGGACCCGGCACTGCTGCGTCCCGGACGTTTTGACAGGCGGATTATTGTGGATAAACCGGATTTAAAGGGACGTGTGGATGTCCTGAAGGTCCATGCCAAGGATGTAAAAATGGATGAGACTGTAGATTTGGAGGCGATTGCACTGGCAACCTCCGGAGCTGTAGGTTCAGACCTCGCAAATATGATCAATGAAGCTGCCATCAATGCCGTAAAGAACGGAAGACAGGTTGTAGGCCAGAAGGATTTATTTGAAGCGGTAGAAGTGGTGCTGGTGGGTAAAGAGAAAAAAGACCGTATCATGAGTGAGGAAGAAAGAAGAATTGTATCTTACCATGAAGTAGGCCATGCACTGGTAAGCGCCCTTCAAAAAGATGCAGAACCGGTCCAGAAGATTACAATAGTGCCGAGAACTATGGGTGCCCTGGGATATGTGATGCAGACACCTGAGGAGGAAAAGTTCCTTAACACGAAAAAGGAACTGGAAGCTATGCTGACCGGAGCTTTGGCGGGACGTGCTGCCGAAGAACTTGTATTTGATACTGTAACCACCGGTGCATCCAATGATATAGAACAGGCAACGAAAATCGCAAGGGCTATGATTACCCAGTATGGTATGTCTGAAAAGTTCGGCCTGATTGGGCTGGAATCTGTTCAGCACCGTTATCTGGACGGTCGTCCGGTTATGAACTGCGGGGATACTACAGCAGCCCAGATTGACGGAGAAGTCATGGGTATGCTGAAGAAGGCATATGAAGAGGCGAAAAGGCTTTTGGCTGAAAATAGGGAGGCTCTGGATAAGATATCTGACTTCCTGATAGAAAAAGAAACAATAACAGGAAAAGAATTTATGAAAATCTTCCGGGAGGTAAAAGGGATTGCAGAACCGGAGGAAGGGGAAGAACCTAAAAAAGAAGTACGTATTTCAATGAAGCCGGTTGAATAAGCAGATATAAAGCAGCAGGGAAGAGGAGACCTTCCCTGCTGTTTGCGTTCAGCAGTATCCTTTCTTATTAATTTCACTTCACAAATACATTGGAAACATTTATAATAGAAACATGGACAATTATAATTTTGATATTCAGGAAGAACTAAAAAAACTCCCCGGCAGACCCGGGGTTTATATTATGCACGATGAAAAGGATAATATCATTTATGTCGGCAAGGCAATCAGCCTGAAGAACAGGGTGCGCCAATATTTTCAGAGCAGCAGAAATAAGGGGGTTAAGATTGAACAGATGGTCACGCATATACGGCGGTTTGAGTATATTGTGACAGATTCAGAGCTGGAGGCGCTTGTTCTGGAATGTAATCTGATTAAGGAACACAGGCCCAAGTATAATACAATGTTGATGGATGATAAGGCTTATCCTTTTATTAAGGTTACTGTAAATGAGCCTTTTCCAAGAGTGATGCTGGCCAGGAAGATGCAAAAGGATAAGGCAAAGTATTTCGGGCCTTATACAAGCGGTCAGGCGGTCAGGGACACTATTGACTTGATACATAAGCTGTATCACGTGAGAAGCTGCAATCGGAACCTGCCAAGGGATATAGGAAAGGAAAGGCCCTGTTTGAATTACCATATCAAGCAATGTGAAGCCCCCTGTCAGGGATATATTTCTCAGGAGGAGTACGGGAAGGCAATTCAGGAGGTCATCCGCTTCCTGAACGGAAGCTTTGACGGCATCTTGAATGATCTGGAGAAGAAGATGAATGAGGCTTCGGAAGCCATGGAGTTTGAAAAGGCCATTGAGTACCGGGAGCTTTTGAATAGTGTGAAGAAGGTGTCCCAGAAGCAGAAGATTACGGACAGCAGCGGTGAGGACAGAGATATTTTGGCGGTAGCCTCCGAGGAGGAGGATGCTGTGGTACAGGTGTTTTTCATCCGTGGGGGCCGGCTGATCGGCCGGGATCACTTTTATCTGCGTATTTCCAAAGATGAGCAGGAGAGCGAGATTCTGGACAGTTTTATTAAACAGTATTATGCAGGAACTCCTTTTATTCCCGGAGAACTGATGCTTCCCCAGGAGCTGGAAGACATGCAGCTTCTGGAAGAATGGCTGAGTACAAAGCGGGGCGGAAGGGTTACGATTAAGGTTCCAAAGAAAGGATCGAAAGAAAAGCTGGTGGAACTGGCTGCCAACAATGCAGGGCTCGTACTGAGCAAGGATAAAGAAAGGCTGAAAAGGGAAGAAGGCAGAACTATTGGGGCCGTCAAGGAGATTGCAGGGCTCCTGGGACTGGACGACATCAGCAGGATGGAAGCTTTTGATATCTCAAATACGAATGGATTTGAGTCTGTCGGCTCTATGGTGGTATATGAAAGGGGCAGGCCAAAACGAAATGATTACCGGAAGTTTAAAATCAAAGGGATTCAAGGGGCTGATGATTACGGCAGTATGCGTGAGGTCCTTACCAGGAGATTTACTCACGGGCTTCGTGAACGTGAGGAGAGTAAAGAACTGGGAGGGTTTACAATATTCCCGGACCTGATTCTTATGGATGGAGGTAAGGGGCAGGTAAATGTCGCTTTACAGGTTTTGGAAGAACTTCATCTGAATATTCCAGTATGCGGTATGGTGAAAGATGATTACCATAGGACCAGAGGGCTATATTATCATAATGAAGAAATTCCCATTGATAAATCTTCCGAAGCATTCCGGCTGGTTACAAGAATTCAGGATGAAGCTCACCGGTTTGCCATAGAATATCACAAGCAGCTCAGAGGAAAAGGACAGGTACATTCTATTTTGGATGATATTGATGGAATCGGACCTGCGCGCCGCAAGGCACTCATGCGCCATTATATGAATCTGGATGCTATCAGGGCTGCATCTGTGGAAGAGCTTGCCAAAGTACCGTCGATGAATGAAAAAGCCGCAGAGGCAGTGTATAACTTCTTTCATTAGCCTGGGATTTATGATATAATTTTACAAATGCTCTATTTGAATTTGCATATTGGAAAATTAGAAAAAGGAGAAAGCTATGGGACATGGTATAAAATTAAAACAAGTCGTTGAAAAAATGGATTTAAAGAATCTGACTCCCGAGGTGGAGCTAATTGAACGTGAGGTGCATGTTCCGGATATTAACAGGCCAGCCCTTCAGCTTGCCGGGTTTTTTGACCACTTTGCCTCCGACAGGGTACAGATAATCGGATATGTAGAATACACATATTTGCAGACATTAGGGGAAGAGAAAAAACTCCAGATATATGAAGAATTTTTACGGCATAAAGTTCCCTGTATTATATTCAGCAGAAATATGCAGCCGGAGGAGATGCTGCTGAAAAAAGCCGTGGAATATGATGTTCCGATTTTTGTAACCTCCAAATCTACTTCCTCTTTTATGAGTGAGATTATCCGCTGGATGAATGTGGAGCTGGCACCTTGTATATCGATTCATGGCGTACTGGTGGATGTGTATGGCGTAGGGGTTTTGATTATGGGAGAGAGCGGAATCGGAAAAAGCGAGGCAGCTCTGGAATTGATTAAGCGTGGACACCGCCTGGTGACAGATGATGTGGTAGAAATCCGGAAAGTAAGCGATGTGACCCTTGTAGGGGCAGCCCCCGATATTACGAGACACTTTATAGAACTTAGGGGAATTGGAATTGTGGATGTGAAGTCCATGTTTGGTGTGCAGAGTGTCAGAGAGACACAAAACATTGATTTAGTTATTACTTTGGAGGATTGGAACCGGGATAAGGAATATGACAGGCTGGGACTGGAAGAAAATTATACGGAGTTTTTGGGCAACCGTGTGGTATGTCACAGTATTCCTATCCGTCCGGGACGTAATCTTGCAATTATTGTAGAATCCGCGGCTGTAAATCACAGACAGAAGCAGATGGGATATAATGCGGCGCAGGAATTATACAAGCGTGTACAGGATAATCTGGCAAAACACAAATAGGCAGGGTGAAGAGACAAGAGAGTAAATAGGAGAAGCGTTATGAAATATTGTTTTGGTGTAGATGTCGGAGGGACCTCAGTAAAGATGGGACTGTTCACAGAATCCGGGGAGATCCTTGATAAGTGGGAAATCGTAACCCGCACAGAAAACAAAGGGGAGGGGATTCTCCCGGATATCTCAGCAGCTATCTTTAATAAAATGCAAGAAAGACAACTAGACAAATCTGTTGTTTTGGGAGTTGGCGTTGGAGTACCAGGACCGGTTACGGAAGATGGAACTGTAAGCGGAACTCCTAACTTGGGATGGGAATATAAAGATGCAAAAAAAGAGATGGAAAGTCTTACCGGGATGAAAGCTTGGATTGCCAATGACGCTAATGTAGCTGCATTAGGCGAAATGTGGAAGGGCGGCGGTCTTGGCGAGAAGAATCTGGTCATGATTACCCTGGGCACCGGAGTGGGCGGTGGTGTCGTTCTGGGCGGCAGGATAGTGCCGGGATCTCATGGTGCGGCCGGAGAAATCGGACATATCTGCGTGAATTACGAGGAGACGGATGTGTGTGGCTGTGGAGGTTCAGGATGCCTGGAACAGTACGCTTCTGCTACGGGAATCGTGAGACTGGCAAAGAGAAAGCTGGAGAAAGAGAAAAGAGATACGGTTTTGAGGAAAGAGTCTGTAACTGCTAAGGCAGTATTTGATGCTGTAAAGGAGGGGGATGCTGTTGCTGTGGAAGTGGCGGAAGAGTTCGGCCGCTACCTGGGACGTGCCCTTGCTAACCTCGCCTTAGTCGTAGATCCGACAGTTTTTGTTATAGGCGGCGGTGTATCCAAAGCAGGGGAAGTGTTGATTCCTTTTATTCAGAAGCCATATCTTGAGCGGGCAGGTTTCGGAACAAAAGATGTAAGGTTTACATTGGCAACCCTTGGAAATGATGCAGGAATCTGTGGCTCAGCCAAGTTGGTTCTGAGCAAATAAAGTTTTCAAATCTGTTTATATTCTGATAACAAAAGAGACAAAGAAGAAATGAAAAATTCACTTTCTTCTTTGTCTCTTCTTATTATAACAGATGGTCTCTTTAGAAATCTGTCAAATAGGTTAAGGGGTAGGGGGCGGTGTTTCTGTACCAGGATCACCGCCGTCCGGATTTTCTGTACCGGGATCACCGCCGTCCGGATTTTCCGTACCGGGATCACCTCCATCTGGGTTTTCCGTACCGGGGGTTTCACCATCATCGGGATTTACGGGAGTTTCCGTTTCCTTCTCTTTATCTTTGTCATTCTCTTTATCCTTATCTTCTTCCTCTTTCTTTTCTACCACATGTCCCGGACAGCTCTGTGTTGGAGCAGTTCCTTTGGCAAAATATTCTGTCAAAGGAGGGCAGGTAGAGGTTGCAAGGAGTCCGGTCTGTGTACAGATTGTTTTCTGTTCAACAGATGGGGGCATAGTAAAGTCTTTATATGGAAGATCTGTGTGTACTCTGTCCATAATATTTTTCCAAAGAATTTGATGCCATGACTGACTCATATATTCCATTGGTTTATTGGAATCATACCCGCCCCACACAGAACAGGTATAATATGGTGTATATGCTGAGAGCCAGAGGTCGGTACTATTCTCTGTAGTACCTGTCTTACCTGCTGCAGGCATATTATTAAGCCTTGCTGCAGTACCAGTTCCCTTATTAATAACATCTTCCATTGCACTTGTAAGAAGAGCAGCAGTTGAATCTTTAATTACCTGGTGTGTAGAAGGAGTTGTATTGTCCAGCAGGACGTTTCCGTCACGGTCTACAACTTTTGTGTAAAGAATCGGCTCTGTATAGGTGCCGGCATTTGCAATTGCTGCATATGCGGCAGTCATTTCCAGGTTATAAACGCCCCGGGTAATGCCTCCCAGTGCTGTTGCCTGAGCTACATCGGTAAAACCAGGAAAATTATCATTATCAAAGTTTACCAGTGTGGTGAAACCAAAGTTCTGCAGATAATCGTATCCGGTCTGGAGACCGATATCGGTCAGTGTCTTTACTGCACAAACATTCATAGAGTGCTCAATAGCATATCGTACCCGTGTTTCACCAATATAAACTCTATCCCAGTTGTTGACAGTAGCACCGGTTGTATATTTGTAGGGTTCATCCAGAATAGTACTGGCTAATGTATATCCTGCAGAATCTAATGCAGGTGCATAGGTAGAGACAATCTTAAAGCAGGAACCAGGCTGCCTGGTAGAGTCTGTTGCACGGTTCAGGGAAAGACTGGTTTTCTTTTCTCCGCGCCCGCCCACGATGGCCTTAACTTTGCCTGTAGACTGCTCCATCAAGACTACAGAGGTCTGAGGCTGAGGACTGATGTCGATATTTTCAGTAACAGTATCTTCCTCGGTAATGTTTAATGTGCTCTTGTACTCTGCAATCGCCTGGTTTGCTTCATCCGGTGAGGAAAAAACAAGGGAAAACTGCCTTCCCCAGGCGCCTTTGATATATTCTGACAACATCTCTTTACTGTAGTTTTCCGAAGTACCGTCTGAGTGGGTCACAGTCAGAGCATATTCCAACCCATATTCCACTGTTTCTGGATAGTTCGCGGGATTCGCCACCTCTTCATCACAAATCTTCTGAATTGCAGGATCTTGCGTGGCTGTAATAGTAAGCCCTCCGCTGTAAAGGGCATTGTAAGCCTGGGTCTCCGTATAATTTTTACGTACACGTAAATCTTTGATTACCTGTTGTGCCAGTTCATCAATGAAATAGGAATAAGGAGTCGTGTCGTCAGCATCCTGGACTGCCGTCTGTATTCTGTCATATACAGGATCCGCCATTGCCTGGTCATATTCAGACTGGCTGATATAATCCTGCTTCAGCATGTACTGCAGAACTTTCTCTCTCCTTACTGCATTGGATTCCGGATACAAAACCGGATCATAGTCGGTGGGGTTCTGTGTAATGGCTGCTATAACCGTAGATTCGGAAAGATCTAATTCCGATACATCTTTATTAAAATACCGCTTTGCCGCTGTCTGGACTCCAAGGCAGTTCTGACCGAGGTTGATGGTATTCATGTAAGCTTCCACAATCTCTTCCTTACTCATCTGCTTTTCGATTTCAACAGCAAGATACTGCTCCTGGAGCTTCCTTTCCAGACGGTCATAGAAGGTCTTTTCCTCAGTGAAGTTAGGAAATACATTGTTTTTAATTAATTGCTGCGTCAGTGTACTTGCCCCTTCTGAAAAACCGCCGGATGTCAGTCCTACTACCCCGGCTCTCAAAATACCTTGCAAGTCAATACCATTGTGCTGGTAGAAACGCTCGTCCTCTATGGCCACGAAAGCATGAGTAAGGTCAATCGGAATCTGGTCATAAGTTTTGTATACACGGTTGGAGCCCTTTTGCAGGAATTTATCCAACAGTGTGCCGTCTTCCGCATAAACAAAGGAAGTGGCTCCGGATGGCTTTACATCCGCCGGAGTCACCACTGGGGTATTGTCTATGATTCTTTTGACAAATAAACCGGCACCTCCCGCGCCGATCACAAGCAGGAGCAGCATACAAATTATGAGGGCCTTAAAAAAGCGAACACCGACCCGTTTCTTTTTCATGTTTTTTTTTGAAGAGATATCCTTCTTTGTCTTAGTAAGATTTTCTTTTCCGTAGTTCATGAATAATATCCTCCTTTATTCATTCCACCCATTATAACAAATTTGCCTGCTTAAATAAAGAAAAAATGAGAAAAGTTCACATTTCTAAAAAAATCTTAATAAATTCTTTCGTTATTTGATGCGTTTTAATATTTTCATAATATATCAGGAGTATGAAATCCTGAAAATATAAGGGGTTCTGTAAAAACAGTACTGATTAATATTAATCAGCTTTGCATAACTAGTATAACGAAATCTTTATTTTTGTATAGCTTTCCTAAGCTCTTTAAACGTTTTATGAGTCTAGAGCCTCCTGTTCAAATTATCCCTGCATGTCCCATAAAACGAAACCTGCACTCTTTTAACGCCTGCCCAAAGTATTGCCTATATTTTAATTCTCTAATCTATCCTTTAGCATCATAATATATTATGCTTTTAAAATTTGAATTATGCCGGTTTTTATTATCTTACATAGTGTCAGATGTATAGGATTTAGTTAACCCATTATTGTACATTTACAACTGGATATTGATGGTTAGCAGTGATTAGTGTATTCTTAATTTAGAAAGTCAAAATTTACAGAGAGGGAATAAATAGATGGTAAAACCAAGTGGAAAACGAAGGATTTCTAAAATTAATACATATTTAAACGTAGCAGAAACATTTGCATATAGAAGCACATGTATAAAAAGAAAGTATGGAGTGGTTATTGTGAAAGATGACACAGTAATCTCAACAGGATATAATGGTTCCCCCAGAGGGTTCGATAATTGCTGTGATATTGGGAGCTGTCCCAGAATAGATTTAGATATGCATCAGGGAGAGGGCTATGGAATATGTAGAGCTATCCACGCAGAGCAAAATGCTCTACTCAACTGTTCAAAAGAGCAGGCAATGGGAGCAGATTTATATCTAGCCGGTGTAAATCCTGAAGACAATGCCGTTCATAAGGCAAAGCCGTGTCCTTTATGTAGTAGATTAATTATACAGGCAGGCATTAAGAACGTTATTATGCGTATCGGTGAAAAGGGAGAAGAATATGTTGTGATTTCAGCTAAAGAACTGATATGGCATAATTAGGGGATAAGCAGTACAAATCCCAATTTTAATAATAAGAACAAATAAGTAGCTACTAACTATGAAATATTGAGTTAGTAGTTTTTTAATGCAGTAAAACTAATATTTTTAGTTGATATTAGCCTGTTTGAGCAATATATCCGCTGTAAGACGCAATTGTGCAGCCGTGCGGATGTTGTTATGACTGTTGTGTAGAACAACCTGCAGCCATACAGGGAGAGATATAAAATATTTACGAGTGCTGCTACTGCTGAATAATAAGTCAGATAAGTTTTTTGCCATGGATAACACCTCAGTAGTAGAATGTATTATTTCCCGAAACTTATTCAAAATAGTGGAAGGAATCGTAATTTTTTAAATTTAATTAACCTATTGTATATTTACAACTTAATATTGATAGTTAGTAGTGATTAGTGTATCCTTAATTTAGAAATAGGAATTTAATCGGGATTAGAGCAGGAGGACTGTATATGAATCAAAAAGATTATATTAACGTGGGTTTAAATGGAGAAGCTCCTCTAAAAGTGATTTTGCGTGGAAGTATTGAGAATATTTCAAGTGGTAAAATAGGTGTCGTGTCATTGGTTTTTGCATCGATGGATAAAACTGCAGCAGAGAGAAAAATTTATGAATTAACAGATGTGGATAAGGATTCTTACTACATGGTCTATAGTGTTCCTGTAGATACAGATTTAACAACGCTTAAACATTATCCGTCATTAGCTATAACGAAAGAAGATTTAATTTAATAGTTTAAATATAATACAGGCAAGATAACATTAAACTACTAACTATGGAAATATTAGGTTAGTAGTTTTTTAATGCAGAAATACTTGGTGCATTAGATGAATTTTTTAGGTACATGAAAGCAAGATAGGGGTGTAGGCTGAGAGTTAACGATTTTGGCAGAAATACATATATTATATTAAAAATGTATTAATGATAAATTATGGAAACAGAAAGTTATTCAATTTCATTTTTTGGACTTGACCCCCAATATTATACAAATGCTATCGTTGGAGATATTTGGAATTCTGCAGCAGTGAAAGTTTATCAGGAAACCGGTATTAGCATAACAGGAGAGGTACATGAAAGATATTTTGTTAATCCAGACAATGGAGAACTTAACGGCAGCATTATTTTTATGGTTGAAAGCAAAAGAGTTCCCGGTGAAACAGTAGCTGATGTAGATTACTGGAATGCTTATAGAACGGTTGTTGAAGAGGCTAGAGGAATATTGGGAAATCCCAGCATGAGCCTAACAGTAGAGACAGTTAATCTCACCTATTTTGAAAAAGTTTGAAATGAGTAGAGTGGTAGAGAGCACCACTCAATTAAAAAATATACAAGCAATATAAAGGCCTCGGGCAGTTGCTCCGGGGAAAGAGGCAAATATGGAATTTATAGCAATTAATTTAAATGATTTTCACAATAATCAAAAGGACGAGCCTAGAACAGAAGCCGAAATGATGTTTGTGGATGCAAGGGATATTGGACAACCGAACCGCCATTTAAAGTCATCGGCTTACTGAAGACAGTAAGCCGATGGAATCTATTAGAAATACCAGCAGCATCTACAACAGTATCTGCAGCGGCATCTACAACAATATCTACAACAACACATATAATCACCCATTTCTGTTTGGAATAATTTTTATAGTACATTGTATGCAAAAAGAAGATAGGGGTTAATTTGTAGAAATTAGTAATTATCATAACTGAGATTTAACTAAGAAAAAACGTCTTGGAACAAACCAAGACGATTAACATATGTTCCTTATAGGAAAACAAAATTCAGGTATTCCAGTAGAATAGGGGGCTATATCATAGTGCTGATAATAAATAATACCATTACATGGCTGTAAATAAAAATTATTTGTATTAAAATAATCCCTTAATAAAAACTTATAATTGTCAAAATAAATCCCGGGATTGTCTATTAATCTTTCTGCTATTTGTTGTTCTATACATTTTTGCAGTTTAGATAGTGAGTTTGGAGTAAGAGGATAAATATCACCAAGCTGCAATAAAGTACAAGTTCTGAAGTCCCATGTATTTGATGTTCGTATTGTATTACCATGTGCGCCGCCCGTATAGGAGTAAGCGTCTGAATAGAGGCTAATGACACTGCATTTGTTATATGTTACTGTAAAATCAACTATAAATTCATAGTTATGGAATGGCATCCCCTCATTATTCTGTGCATTTTCTTTAGCCATTTGGTATAGTACTGTACGACAATAGTCTTCATTATTTTTTGCCTCTTGATAGTAAAAAAAATTTATGTTTTTTGCTGATGCTGAGTAACATGTGGAGACAATGCATGGATAATAGATTTTATAAGTTAGTACGAGTATATTACCATAATACATAGTATCTTCAAGAGACTTCCGGCAAACGTTTAGCATAATAACACCTTAGATTAGTAGTTATATTAATATATGCGCAAGTTGATAAAATGATATTTAATCGTTATCCCGGCAGCTTGATTCATGCACAAGGATTGTCTCAAGAGTATCTCCAAGCTGAGTAAAGATAGCCGCCATAAGTTCAAGTTCCTCTGCAGAACAGTTTCTAGACAGAAAACAGGCAATTGACGATACATAAGTAACAAGTTCACAAGAATTCATAATAAGCACCCCCATATAGATTATGCAGGGGAGTGTGAAGGAGTGATAGATTGAGTCAGGAAAGAGCCAAGAGAAAAAATCTTAATATGCTCTTGTGGTTTTTTGTAATTTTGGTATATTGTATGTAGGATAAATATAGAAAATGAGGTAAAACCAATGGACTATAAAACAGTATATCAAGGCGGGAGGGCAGAAATTATCGAAAAAAAATCCCGTTTTATTGCAAATATATTTCCTGTATCTTCTGAGGAAGAGGTACAGGACTGCCTGGAAAATACAAAAAAACAATACTGGGATGCAAGACACCACTGCTGGGCTTATATCATAGGGACTGGGAACGTGCTGGAGCGCTGCAGCGATGACGGGGAGCCAAGCGGTACTGCCGGGAAACCGATTTTAGAGGTTATTAAAGGCCAGAGTCTGCATAATGTATTTATTGTGGTAACCAGATATTTTGGAGGAACCCTGCTTGGAACTGGAGGTTTGGTGAGGGCGTATACCGCTGCCGCCCGTGAAGGTCTTCTTCATAGTATGATTATTACCAGGATTCAGGGGATTAAATTGAAAATTAAAACAGATTATACCGGATTGGGGAAAATACAGTACCTGCTGGCGCAGAGGGGTCTTTTTACTCTGGAAACAGAGTATACAGATTTGGTGGAGATGACGGTAATAGTGCCGTTAAGTGAAGAACGGGCGGTCATTGGGGAGATTACGGAAGGAACCAACGGGAAGAGCGATATAATACAAATCGGAAAATGTTGGTTTGCGCAGATAGGGCAGGAGATAAAAATTTTTGAATAAAGTTGTTACCTATTTAAATTTTATATTAATAAAGGGATGAAAACAGAATGAGAATGAAACAAGTAACTGCAATAATAATGGCGGCCGCAATATGTTTTGTCTTTGCCGCTTGTCAAAGCAATAACAGTAATAATAATGACAAAAAGGTGAAAGAAGTAAGTGAAGAAAACACACCGGCATTGGAAGAGAATGAATCAAATACCGGAGAAAGCGAAGCGGATATGCAGGTTGTTGGAACAGATGAATTCGGTTATGTTTCTATACCGGGCGAATGGGTAGAGTTTTTTGAGTTGGATGGGGGAGCAGATTTCCAATACTCAAATGTTCCTGGCACATCCATTATTACATTGAATGTGTTTGATGATGGGGGTATGCCGGAAGAAGAAAAAAATCAACTTGACTCAGAAACTGTAGCATCTCATGTGTGGTACAATTTAGAAAACAACGGGGTGACGGACATTGTCGGTGCCAGAGTGACACTGAATGGCTATGATGCTGTCCAGGTATATGGGAGCTTTATCAGCGAAGATCATAGCCTGCCCAGCAGCATTGTGTGTTGGATAGTTGAGGGAGAACAGGGAGTGTTTCATTACATTTCGGCAGAAGGAGGGCTTGACGATATCGGCGATGTGGTCTCTTATGTAGAAAACTCTTATTCTTTAGAAAACCCTAATTCTATCTGATTATCATTAATTTCGGACAGAAAGAAAAAGACAGGCGGGAGTGTAAAATCCATACCTGTCTTTTTCTGTTATAACTCATTTACATCTCATGAACGGAAACATAACATATGAGTTGTCTATAAAAATCTTAATCAAATTCTGGTTCAATCAATCCAAAGGAACCATCTTTTCTTTTATATACTACATTGACCTCGTCTGTCTCTGCATTGCAGAATACAAAGAAGGAATGTCCAACCAGATCCATCTGGATACATGCGTCTTCAGGATACATCGGCTTGATTCCGAAACGCTTGGTTCTTACAATGCGGATTTCTTCATCAGGCTGATTATTATCTTCTGATTCAAAAAATTCCTTTTTAAAGTTACTTCCGCCGGATGCCGCAGTAGGATGTCCCTGACTTCTGGCAACCAGTTTGTTTTTATACTTGCGAAGCTGACGTTCGATTACTTCCTCAACGAGATCAATGGATACATACATATCATTGCTTGTCTGCTCAGAACGGATAATATTTCCTTTTACCGGTATGGTAACTTCAATCTTCTGTCTTTCTTTTTCCACACTAAGAGTTACAATAACTTCTGTTTCAGGAGTAAAATACCTTTCGAGTTTTCCCAACTTGTGTTCAATAGTGTCCTTGAGGCCTGGTGTTACATCGATGTTCTTTCCACTAATAATAAATTTCATGATGATCAACTCCTTTGTTCATATTATACAGACAAAGAGGATGCTTCTGTCTGTATTATGTAAATATTATAGCATGGAAAAGCTTTGTTGTATAGAATGAATCATCTGGATTCCTGTAATTTATTCTGCCCCCTCTTTTTCCCTTTTTTCATCATGAGACACAAACAGAAATTTTCTGATTGCGAATAATATAGCAACCGCCAGGATTCCCAGAAAGCTGTCCAGGAAGGATGCATGTTCGATAATAATTTGTCTTGCTATGGCGAATAAAAGAACCTCAAAAACGGTCATAGGGGTGTGGAGATACAGCATTCGTATCATCTCCACACCGATAATCAGGTTAAAGCATACTGTCAGCAAATCATCGTAATTGGGATATTTACTCAAATCTGTAAGATTGCCAATAGACATAAAAAGTTGGAATGTTATAATGATGATACCTACAGCCAGCAATGCGGCAATAGCAAATTCTAAAAGGTTTGTCAGAATTTTCAAAAATGCAGTTATTTTTTCTTTCATAATATTTTCCTCCTTTTCAGCAGTTAAAAGTACCATTTTTATTTTGAACTGTTTCTTTTACGCATTCTGGCATCCAGGATTTTTTTACGGATACGCAGGGTTTTTGGAGTCACCTCCAGAAGTTCGTCTGTATCAATAAAATCAAGAGCCTGCTCCAGACTCAGTATGCGGGGCGGTGTCAGTCTCAATGCGTCATCCGCACCAGAGGAGCGGGTGTTTGTCAGATGCTTGGTTTTGCATACATTCAATTCGATATCTTCCGCTTTTCCATTTTGTCCGATAACCATACCGGAATATACTTTCTCTCCTGGGCCGATGAATAATATACCCCTCTCCTGAGCGCCGTATAATCCGTAGGTTACAGATTCTCCTGTCTCAAAAGCAATCAGAGAACCTTGTTTCCTATACTGAATATCTCCTTTATAAGGCGCATATCCTTCAAAGATAGTATTCAAGATTCCATTTCCTTTTGTATCTGTCAGAAATTCCCCTCTGTATCCGATCAATCCGCGGGCGGGAATAGAAAATTCCAGGCGTGTGTAGCCGCCGTTGGAGAGTCCCATATTCCGCAGTTCTCCTTTGCGCTGTCCTAATTTTTCAATGACATTGCCGGTAAATTCATCAGGTACGTCTACATAAGCAACTTCCATAGGCTCCAGTTTCTTGCCATTTTCATCTAACTTGTAAAGAACTTCCGCCTTGCTCACTGCAAATTCATAGCCTTCGCGTCTCATATTTTCAATTAAAACAGAGAGATGAAGTTCACCGCGCCCGGACACCTTGAGACTGTCTGTATTTTCTGTTTCCTCCACCCGCAGGCTGACATCAGTGTTCAACTCCCGGAACAGGCGGTCACGCAGATGGCGGGAGGTGACATACTTTCCCTCTTGTCCTGCAAATGGACTGTCATTTACAATGAACTGCATAGAAATTGTAGGCTCAGAAATCTTTTGGAAAGGAATGGCATCAGGGTTTTCAGGAGAGCACAGCGTGTCCCCGATAGAAATACTGGAAATACCGGAAATTGCAACAATGGAGCCAATACCTGCTTCTTTCACTTCAACCTTATTTAGTCCGTCGAATTCATATAATTTACTGATTTTCACTTTTTCCTGTTTGTCAGGGTCATGATGATTGAGCAGAACCATTTCCTGATTCACCGAAATAATTCCATTGTCAACCTTTCCTACGCCGATACGTCCTACATATTCATTATAATCAATGGTGCTGATTAAAACCTGGGTAGGGGCTTCAGGGTCACCTTCCGGAGCCGGAATATAATCCAGGATTGTTTCAAACAGGGGCTGCATGTTTTTCTCTTCGTCAGTCAAATCCAGAACAGCAATACCTGCTTTGGCAGAAGCATAGACAAATGGGCAGTCTAACTGCTCATCGGAGGCATCCAGATCCATGAAAAGCTCCAAAACCTCATCGATCACTTCCTCCGGTCTTGCCTCGGGACGGTCAATCTTGTTAATGCAGACAACCACAGGCAAATCCAGTTCCAGAGCTTTGTGGAGCACAAATTTAGTCTGGGGCATAGCACCCTCAAAAGCATCCACCACAAGGATGACTCCATTCACCATTTTCAGCACACGTTCTACCTCGCCTCCAAAATCGGCATGTCCGGGGGTATCAATAATATTGATTTTAGTTCCCTTGTAGAAGACAGCGGTATTTTTGGCAAGAATTGTGATGCCTCTTTCTCTTTCAATATCATTAGAGTCCATGACACGTTCTGCCACTTCCTGATTTTCGCGGAATACACCGCTTTGCTTTAAAAGCTCATCCACCAGGGTAGTCTTGCCGTGGTCAACATGGGCAATAATTGCAATATTTCTAATATCTTCACGTTTTGTTTTCATATAATATTCAACACTCTTTCTAGGTTATGTTATGTGGTTACAACTTTTTTATTCTATCACAAAACATTTTATATGGGAAGGTGCTATTTTAGATGGAAAAAGAGGTGATTAAAAAGCACCATCAAAAAAATATTCCGACTTTTGCTCCGAACTTTGTCGAACGATTAACACCCTATTTTTGTTCTAATGCATGGCCCATATTCATAGACTTAGTAGTGACTCAAAAATACCAATCAGAGGAAGGGAGAACTACAAATTATGTCAGATAAGGTTATTGAAAACAATCAGGTAATGATTATGGGTGAGGTGGCTTCCGGGTTTACATACAGCCATGAGGTCTTTGGAGAAGGCTTTTATATGGTTGACATACTTGTGAAGAGGCTTAGTAATTCGGATGACAGGATTCCACTTATGATCTCAGAAAGACTTATTGACGTGACTCAGGATTATACGGGAGAATTTATTATGGTTTCGGGACAGTTCCGTTCTTACAACCGGCATGAGGAGCAGAAGAACAGACTGGTCTTATCTGTTTTTGTCCGTGAAGTAGAGTTTATTGATGAGGAGTTGGATGGAGCAAAAACGAATAATATTTTGCTGGAAGGATATATCTGCAAAAAACCCGTATACAGGAAGACCCCGTTAGGCAGAGAAATTGCCGATCTTCTGCTGGCAGTAAACAGACCGTATGGTAAATCAGATTATATTCCATGCATCTGCTGGGGCAGAAATGCCAGGTATGCATCCGGATTTGAAGTGGGAGAGCATGTACAGATACTTGGAAGAATTCAAAGCAGAGAATATGTAAAGAAAATATCCGAAACAGACACAGAAACCCGTACTGCATATGAAGTTTCTGTAAGCAAACTGGAATGTATGGAAGATTAATGGAAGATTAATGGATAGAAAAGACCGGAGTGTCATTTGAAAAAATGGCACTCTTTCTTATGTGACAGGGAACTAGTTTTCCTGTCACATAAGAACCCTCTGGGGGATCGCACTGGGGTTGGCAAAGGGGGGGGACTATTACAACCCAACCCAGGCGGAGAATCTTGCAGGCAAGATTCTTTCCCGGATTGACAGCAGGCATGATTAGTGTTAAACTTTGAAAAAGATGAGCGTTTAGGTTAGGAGGATATATATGTCAATATTTAAAGGAGCCGGAGTGGCGATTATAACGCCGTTTCACAAAGATGGAAGTGTGAACTATGATAAGTTGGATGAGTTGATTGATTTCCACTGTGAGAATGGTACTGACAGTATTGTTATTTGTGGTACAACAGGTGAATCTTCCACATTAACGGAAGCAGAACACATGGAATGTATTAAGTTTACAATAGAGCACACAAAGAAGCGGATTCCGGTGATAGCAGGGACTGGTTCCAACTGTACGCGTACTGCTATAGAGATGTCAAAGGAAGCGGCGGAAGCAGGTGCAGATGGTCTGCTTATAGTAACTCCTTACTACAATAAAGCGACACAGGCTGGCCTTTTTGCACATTATAAGGCCATTGCGGATGAAGTGAAGGCTCCCATTATTTTATACAGTGTAAAGAGCAGGACTGCAACAAATATTGAACCTGCTACAGTAGCACGTCTGGTGAATGAAGTGGAGAATATTGTGGGTATTAAGGAGGCATCCGGAGATATTTCACAAATTTCTAAAATTATGCAGATGACAGACGGCAAGATTGATTTGTATTCCGGCAATGATGACCAGATACTGCCTCTTCTTGCTTTAGGCGGCAAAGGTGTTATTTCCGTCCTGTCGAATATTGCCCCCAGGGAAACTCATGATATCTGTGCGAAGTTTTTTGCGGGAGATTTAGAAGGAAGCCGGGAACTGCAATTTAAGGCACTGCCGTTAATTGATCAGTTATTCTGTGAAGTGAACCCGATTCCGATTAAGAAGGCGGCAAACCTGATGGGAATGGAAGTGGGCGGATTGAGAATGCCTCTCACAGAGATGACGGATAAAAATGCGGAAAATCTGGCAAAGGCAATGATTGATTTTGGCCTTAAGCTTATATAAGATTAAGAAAAATAGAATTGTGAAAGGGATATCATATGTTGAGTAACAGACTCAAATGTGATATCCTTTTGTTATATGAATAGGAAAGAAATAGTTTTGATCCCGCTTCGCTGTATGGCTGAATTGAAAATGTGAAGACTATTCTGTGCGGGGGATGCATGCATAAGAAAAAAATTGGGAGGAACAAATATGGTAAAAATATTGATTCATGGATGTAACGGAAGGATGGGCCAGATGATAACCGGGCTGATCAAGGAAGATGACCAGGTGGAGGTTGCCGCAGGAGTAGATGCGTTTACGGGAATTACCAATACGTATCCGGTTTTTGGAAATATTCAGTCCTGTGATGTGAAAGCAGACGTGGTGATTGATTTTTCCAATGCAGGTGCAGTTGGAGGTGTTCTTGATTATTGCGTGGAGAATCAGGTTCCGGTAGTGCTCTGTACCACGGGTCTGTCAGGGGAGCAGCTGGAAAAGATGCGGGAAGCTTCAGGCAAGGTTGCGGTGCTGAAGTCTGCAAATATGTCTATGGGAATTAATCTTCTTTTAAAACTTTTAAAAGATGCAGTGAAAGTACTGGGTCCGGCAGGCTATGATATTGAGCTGGTAGAGCGCCATCATAACCAGAAGCTGGATTCTCCCAGCGGGACGGCTCTGGCGTTAGCGGATTCCATGAATGATGCCATGAATCATGAATATACTTATGTATATGACCGAAGCCAGGTGCGTCAGAAACGGGAGAAAAAAGAGATGGGAATCTCAGCAGTCCGCGGCGGTACTATCGTAGGGGACCATGAAGTAATTTTTGCGGGGCCGGACGAGGTTATAGAATTTAAGCATACCGCATATTCCAGAAGTGTTTTTGGGAAAGGTGCTGTTGAGGCGGCAAAGTTCCTGGCTGGAAAACCGGCAGGTATGTACGATATGAGCGATGTGATTCAGTTTTAATTCAGAAGATATGGGGGACGCCTATGAAAGATCTGGAAACAAGATATTTGGAGCGGCTTTCTGATTTATATCCGACAATTGCAGCCGCATCTACGGAAATCATTAATCTGCAGGCTATTTTGAACTTGCCCAAAGGAACGGAACATTTTCTGACAGATATACATGGTGAATATGAGGCATTTTCCCATGTGCTGAAAAATGGTTCTGGTTCTGTCAGGCGGAAAATTGATGATGTATTTGGCAATACGCTGAGTAAACGGGACAAACAGTCACTTGCAACATTGATTTACTATCCAAAAGATAAGATGGCACAGGTAAAGAAAGTGGAAAGCAACATGGAAGATTGGTACAAAATTAATCTGTACCGTCTGATTGAGGTGAGCAAACGGGCTGCCAGCAAATATACCAGGTCGAAGGTGAGAAAAGCACTTCCTAAGGATTTTGCCTATGTAATTGAGGAGCTGATTACGGAAAAGGCGGAGGTAAATGATAAGGGGTCTTATTATAACGAGATTATTTTGACGATTATTAAGATTGGACGTGCAGAAGAATTTATTGCAGCTATTTCCGAATTGATTCAGCGGCTTGTAGTGGATCATTTACATATTGTGGGAGATATCTATGACAGGGGGCCGGGACCTCATATCATTATGGATAAGCTGATGACTTATCATTCCCTTGATATCCAGTGGGGAAATCATGATGTTCTCTGGATGGGAGCGGCGGCAGGGCAGAGAGGATGCATGGCAAATGTAATCCGTATCTGTGCCAGATATGGGAATCTTGATATTTTAGAGGATGGATATGGAATCAACCTTCTGCCCCTGGCAACATTTTCTCTGCGTACTTACGGGAATGATCCCTGTACCTGCTTTACCTTGAAAGGGCCGGAGAAACAAAACAAGGCTGAGATGGAGATGGACCTCAGAATGCATAAGGCAATTTCTATCATTCAGTTTAAGGTAGAAGGACAGATTATAAAGCGTCAGAAGGAATTTGACCTGGATGACAGGGCACTTCTTCACCAGATTGACTATGGAAAAGGGACAATTATGCTGGATGGAAAAGAATACCAGCTTTTAGATACCAATTTCCCTACAATAGACCCGAAAGATCCTTACAGGCTGACTGAGGAGGAGGAAGAGGTGATGGAGCGTCTGGAGCGTGCATTCCTGGGATGTGAAAAGCTGCAGGAACACATGCGTTTTCTGCTCGCGAAGGGCGGTTTGTATAAAGTTTATAATAACAATCTGTTATATCATGGGTGTGTGCCGCTGAATGAAGACGGCAGCCTCAAGGAGGTTTCCATGTTTGGCAGAACATTTAAAGGGAAATCTCTGTATGATGCCCTGGACCGTTATCTGAGAAAAGGATTTTTTGCTCTGGATGAGAAGGAAAGGGAAGCCGGAAAGGATATAATGTGGTATATCTGGCTGCATCCAAATTCTCCTCTTTTTGGTAAGGATAAAATGGCAACTTTTGAGAGATACTTTCTGGGAGAGAAAGAGACTCATTTGGAAAAGAAGAATCCTTATTACCATCTCTTGGAAAAAGAAGAAGTGATTGATGGTATTTTGGAAGAATTTGACCTGAATCCCGGGGAAGCCCATGTTGTGAACGGGCATGTTCCCGTAAAACGCAAAAATGGAGAAAGTCCGATTAAATGCAAGGGTAAGGTTCTGGTAATAGATGGAGGTTTTTCCAAGGCATATCAAAAGGAAACAGGAATTGCAGGATATACATTAATTTATAATTCTTACGGACTTCTGCTGGTAGCCCACGAACCATTTGAATCTACGGAAGCGGCTATTCAAAAGGAAAGTGACATCCATTCAGACTATATGGTTGTGAAGCGGGTGATGGAACGCCGGCGCGTAGGAGATACAGATGTTGGAAAAGAATTAAAAGAACAGGTCACCGATTTGGAGCGTCTTCTGGCAGCATACCGCAGCGGAGAAATCATTGAAAAAATATAGAAATTTTTCCCATACATAAAGAATCGAAAATTGCAAATATTACTAACGCAAGACTATTTATGGAAAGGGAGAAATGAAATGAGAAAAATAAAAAAATTCTTATTATTAACAATGTGTGCATGTGTACTTTATGGTGTGACAGCATGCGGTACAAACAGAGACACAACTAATGGAACAACAAATACGACAGAAGATAACAATTTAAACGACGCTACAAAAGGCACAGACGACACTAATATCAGAAACAACAACAACGACGGTGTCGTAGACAAAGCAGTAGATGACGTTACAGACACAGTGGATAGAGCAGCAGATGACCTGACGGATAATAATGGGACGGAAAAAGACAACCTGAATGAAAGAAACACAAATGAATAAGTAAAGATGAAAGAAGGGGTCAGACCCTTTTGTGCTCCATTTTCCGAGTTGTTTGAAACAATTCGGAATTTCGAGCTCAAAAGGGTCTGACCCCCTTTTACTTTCTTTTTCAACTTTAGTGTGGTAAAATAGCAAAATGATACATTTGTGCTATATGTGATTCAAAAGATTCAAAAGGGTCAGATCCCTTTGAAGAAGATGAAAGGATTATTTATGAAGTTCAGACCGTGTATTGATATTCATAATGGGAAGGTGAAACAGATTATAGGTGGCAGCCTCAGGGATGAGGGGGACCAGGCGGTGACTAATTTTTCCTCTGAGCTTGATGCCGCATGGTATGCGAAGCTGTACAGGCGTGACGGCCTGCAGGGAGGGCACATCATCCTTCTGAATTCCCGGGATTCAGAATATTTTGAGGCAACAAGAAATCAGGCGCTTGAGGCGCTTTCTGCATATCCGGGAGGAATGCATATTGGCGGAGGAATTACGGCGGAGAATGCTGCCGGATATCTGGACGCAGGAGCCAGCCATGTGATTGTCACTTCTTATGTGTTTCAAAATGGACAGTTCCGCCGGGAAAATCTGGAGAGGCTGACATCAGCAGTGGGAAAAGAGCATGTAGTTCTGGATTTGAGCTGCCGAAAAAAAGGGGACTCCTATTATATAGTAACAAACCGCTGGCAGACCTTTACGGATGTATGTCTGACCAGGGAGGTGTTGTCTGATTTATCGGGATACTGTGATGAATTTCTTATACACAGTGTGGACGTGGAAGGGAAATCTTCAGGGATAGAGCTGGAACTTGTGCGTATGCTGGGGCAGTGGAATCAGATACCGGTTACTTATGCAGGCGGAATCGGGAGCCTTGAGGATTTAGAGGTTTTCAGGGAAGTGAGTCAGGGAGAAATGGATTTTACAATTGGCAGTGCACTGGACCTATTTGGCGGGAATATCCCATATGAGATGATTGCAAAGCTGTAAAATAATCTGGTTACAGTTCCGGCCATAAGACCGTTTTTCGTTGACTAACAAAATTTGTTGAATTAACGAAGGGATAGTGTTAAAATGAGGGGTAGTGTACTAGAGTAAATTTAGACAAGGAGTTAATTACAGATTATGGGTTTGATTGAAAAGATTTTCGGAACACACAGCGAAAATGAATTGAAGCGTATTCACCCGATTGTAGACCGGATAGAGGCTTTGGAACCAGAAATGCAGGCTCTGTCTGATACAGAATTGAAAGACAAAACAAGAGAGTTTAAAAAACGTCTGGAGGAGGGAGAAACTCTGGATGATATTCTTCCCGAAGCTTATGCAGCAGTCAGGGAGGCAGCAACGAGAAGTCTGGGAATGCGCCATTACCGCGTTCAGCTCATTGGCGGTATTATTCTTCATCAGGGACGTATTTCAGAGATGAAAACCGGTGAAGGTAAAACTCTTGTTTCCACACTTCCTGCATATTTGAATGCGCTGGAAGGAAAAGGCGTGCATATCGTAACGGTCAATGACTATCTTGCAAAACGTGATGCGGAGTGGATGGGAAAGGTTCATGAGTTCCTGGGACTGACAGTCGGGGTAGTTCTGAATTCCATGGACAATGATGAGCGGCGAGCAGCATATAACTGTGATATTACTTACGTGACAAATAATGAGCTGGGCTTTGATTATCTTCGTGATAACATGGTTATTTATAAAGAACAGCTTGTTCAGAGAGGGCTGCACTTTGCAATTATCGATGAGGTTGACTCGGTATTAATTGATGAGGCGCGAACCCCATTAATTATTTCCGGGCAGAGCGATAAGTCCACAAAGCTTTATGAGGCTTGTGATATTCTTGCCCGTCAGTTGGAGCGGGGGGAAGCCAGCGGTGAATTTTCCAAGATGAACGCCATCATGGGTGAAGATATTGAGGAGACCGGGGATTTCATTGTAAATGAGAAGGAAAAAACAGTGAACCTTACAGAGGACGGCGTAAGGAAGGTAGAGAAGTTCTTTCATCTTGAGAATCTGGCAGATGCAGAGAATCTGGAAATCCAGCATAACATTATTCTGGCACTGCGTGCACACAATCTGATGTTCCGCGACCAGGATTATGTAGTGAACTCAGAAGGCGAGGTTATGATTGTCGATGAGTTTACCGGACGAATCATGCCGGGACGCCGTTATTCCGACGGGCTGCATCAGGCTATTGAGGCAAAGGAACATGTAAAGGTAAAAAGAGAGAGCAAGACTCTTGCAAATATTACGTTCCAGAATTTATTTAATAAGTTTAAAAAGAAGAGCGGTATGACAGGTACGGCTCTCACAGAGGAAAAGGAATTCCGGGATATTTACGGAATGGATGTTATTGAAATTCCAACGAATGAGCCGGTGCAGAGAGTTGATTTGGAAGATGCAGTTTATAAGACTCAGAAAGAGAAGTTTAAGGCTGTTGTTGAGGAAGTAAAGAAAGCCCATGAGAAAGGGCAGCCTGTGTTGGTAGGTACGATTACAATCGAGATTTCCGAGTTGCTGAGTAAAATGCTGAAAAAGGAAGGAATTCCTCATAAAGTCCTGAATGCGAAGTATCATGAGCTGGAAGCTGAGATTGTAGCAGATGCAGGTGTGCATGGTGCAGTTACCATTGCTACCAACATGGCCGGACGTGGTACCGATATCAAGCTGGACGATGAATCAAAAGAAGCCGGAGGATTGAAGATTATCGGTACAGAGCGTCATGAGTCCAGACGTATTGATAACCAGCTGAGAGGACGTTCCGGACGTCAGGGTGACCCGGGAGAGTCCAGGTTCTATATTTCCCTGGAGGACGATTTGATGCGTCTGTTCGGCTCTGAGAGATTAATGAGTATCTTTAACACTCTTGGAGTGGCGGAAGGAGAGCAGATTGAGCATAAGATGCTTTCCAATGCGATTGAGAAAGCTCAGCAAAAGATTGAGAGTAATAACTTTGGTATCCGTAAGAATCTGTTGGAATATGATCAGGTGATGAATGAACAGCGTGAGATTATTTACGAAGAAAGGCGCCGTGTTCTGGATGGCGAAAGCATGCGGGATACTATTTATAATATGATAACAGAGTATGTGGAAAATACAGCAGACCGTTTTGCATCGACCGACGCAGATGCGGAAGAATGGGATATGAAAGGTCTGGATGTCGCACTCCGCACAGTCATCCCACAGCTTCAGCTGCCCTCCGCTGAGGAAATAGAAAATATCCAGCAGAAGGAATTAAAGCACCTGCTTAAGGAACGGGCGGTAAAAGCATACGAGGAAAAAGAAGCGGAGTTTCCGGAAGGAGAGCATCTGCGTGAGATTGAGCGTGTCATATTGCTGAAAGTAATTGACGGAAGATGGATGGACCACATTGATGATATGGACCAGATGCGTCAGGGAATCGGACTTCAGGCATATGGCCAGAGAAACCCGCTTGTAGAGTATAAGATGATGGGTTATGACATGTTCGGTGAAATGACAAATGCCATTGCAGAGACAACCATCCGTACCTTGTTCCATATCCGCATTGAGCAGAAAGTAGAGCGGGAACAGGTGGCTAAGGTTACAAGCACGAATAAAGACGAGAGTGTTCTGCGTGAACCCAAAAAAAGGGAAGAAAAGAAAATTTATCCCAACGATCCATGCCCCTGCGGAAGTGGAAAGAAATACAAACAATGCTGCGGACGCAATTAAGTAAAAAGGAAATAAACAAAATGTGCGGCTGATAAGGCGGCATGACATATAAGAATCTGTTTTTACAGATTCTTGTTTGTTTAAGGAAAAATTTATTAAGTGATTAAGAAAGAGGTGAAAAAGGTGGTTTTATTAGACGAACTGAAAACAAGACTAAGTGCATACGAGGAACCGCTGAAAGAATTGAGGGATTCACTTTGACTTAGCGTCAAAGAAAAAGCGGATTGAGGAATTGGAGCGCCGGATTTCAGAGCCGGGATTTTGGGACGATCTTGAAAACTCCACCCAGACTATGAAGCTGCTGAAAGGGCTTCAGGAGTCTGTGAAGCAGATAGAAACGTTGTATACGGATTATGAGGATATCGGTCTTCTGATTGAAATGAGCGAAGAAGATTCCGACGGAGAAACAGTAAAAGGAATTGAAGAAGAACTGGACCGGTTTGGGGAAGAATTCGAGGAACTGAGAATTCAGACTCTTTTGACGGGTGAATATGACAGCAGTAATGCAATTGTGACTCTCCATGCGGGAGCCGGAGGTACAGAATCCTGTGACTGGGCAAGTATGCTGTATCGGATGTATACCCGGTGGGCCGAGAAAAAAGGTTTTTCTCTTGAAGTTCTGGATTATCTGGATGGAGATGTGGCAGGAATTAAGGGTGTAACCTTTGAGGTGATCGGACAAAATGCATATGGCTATCTCCGCTCAGAGAAAGGTGTACACCGCCTGGTAAGGATTTCTCCTTTCAATGCGGCGGGAAAACGGCAGACATCTTTCGCATCCTGTGATGTTATTCCAGATATCGAGGATGATGTTGATATTGAGATTAATGAAGAAGAACTGCGTATTGACACGTACCGCTCCGGAGGTGCGGGAGGACAGCATGTGAATAAGACTTCCTCTGCGGTGCGCATTACACACCTGCCTACTGGGATTGTTGTACAGTGCCAAAACGAGCGTTCCCAGCATACAAATAAAGAGAAGGCAATGCAGATGCTGAAGGCGAAGCTGTATCTTTTGAAGCAGCAGGAGCAGGCGGAGAAGGTATCGGACATCAGGGGGGAAATGAAGGACATTGGGTTTGGAAATCAAATCAGGTCCTATGTGATGCAGCCATATACATTGGTGAAGGATCACCGGACCAATATGGAAACAAGTAATGTAAACGCAGTAATGGATGGAAGCATCGATTTATTTATCAATGCATATTTGAATGCGGACTCATAAAAAGATGAAGGGTAAGGGACGGAAAAGGAGGAAAACATGGTAAATATAGCGGTAATGGGATACGGTACAGTGGGCTCAGGGGTCGTGGAGGTCATCAATACCAATGGAAAAAGAATCAACCAGAGAGTGGGAGATGAAATTAATATCAAGTACGTTCTGGACTTGAGAGAGTTTCCAGGGGACCCGGTTCAGGAGAAGCTGGTCCATGATTTTGAAGTGATTGTGAACGATCCGGAAGTGCAGATTGTTGCCGAGGTGATGGGCGGAATTGAGCCGGCATATACTTTTGTAAAAAGATGTCTGCAGGCGGGGAAAAGTGTTGCCACTTCTAATAAAGCTTTGGTTGCAAAGCATGGTGCAGAGCTTCTGTCTATTGCACGGGACAACAATATTAACTTCCTTTTTGAGGCCAGTGTAGGCGGGGGCATTCCGATTATCCGGCCCTTAAATTCTTCCATGACAGCAGATGAGATTGAGGAAATCACAGGAATTCTCAATGGTACCACAAACTATATGCTAAGCAAAATGTTTTACGAAGGGGCAGATTATGATGAAGTTCTGAAAGAAGCTCAGGATAAAGGATATGCAGAGCGAAATCCGGAGGCTGATGTGGAAGGCTATGATGCATGCAGGAAAATTGCAATTTTATCGTCTTTGATTTCCGGGCAGCAGGTTGATTTTGAGGATATCCATACAGAAGGAATTACGAAAATCACAAAACAAGATATGATGTATGCAAAGGAACTGGGCATGACAATTAAGCTGCTTGCTTCCAGCAAGCGAGACGGCGACCATCTTCATGCGATTGTAGCTCCATATATGCTACATAGAGAACACCCTCTTTACAATGTGAATGATGTGTTTAATGCTATTTTTGTTCACGGAAACGTCTTAGGAGATGCCATGTTTTATGGAAGCGGTGCAGGAAAGCTGCCCACAGCCAGTGCAGTAGTTTCTGACATTGTAGATGAGGCGAAGCATCTGAATAGAAATATTATGACTATGTGGGACAGTGAGAAATTAAATCTGCAGCCGATAGCAGACACAAGCAAGAAGTATTTTGTGAGGATTAAAGGTGATGTGGATGCCATGAAAGCACACTTGGAAAGTAAGTTTGGCCCTATTGAAATTGTGAAGGTGGAAGGGCTGGAAGATGAGTTTGGTTTCGTGACAGATGTGATGACGGAAGGAACTTATGAAGAACATGCGAAGGAATTTCCGGGAATTCTGCATATGATACGTGTAGAGGGGTAGCATTTTGACTGGAGGCAGAGCATGAAATATGTAATTGTATTATGTGACGGAATGGCGGATGAACCCTTGGAGGAATTGGGTGGGAAGACACCGCTCCAGGTGGCAGAGACACCGAATATGGACCTTTTGGCTCCGAAATCTGAAATTGGCATGGTGCGTACTGTACCCCGGGAAATGTCTCCCGGAAGCGATACGGCAAACTTGTCTGTCATCGGATATGATCCAAGAGAGTATTATACAGGAAGATCTCCGCTGGAAGCTTTGAGTATTGGGGTAGATATGGAGCCGTCCGATGTGGCGTTCCGCTGCAATATTGTAACTTTAACAGAGGACCAGGATACCTATGAGGACAGAATCGTCATAGACCACAGCTCCGACGAAATCAGCACAGAAGATGCCGCCGTTCTTATAGAGGCTCTGAAGGAAGGGCTGTCCCGGGAAGGTTACGAATTCCATGTGGGAACCAGCTACCGTCATCTGCTGATTCAGAAAGCAGGAAAAGTGGTGGAACTGACAGCTCCCCATGACATTCTCACAAAGCGGATCGGAGACTATTTGCCGGAAGATCCGGTGCTGGGCGAAATGATGAGAAAAAGCTATGAAATCCTGTCCGTCCATCCTCTGAATGTGGAGAGAAAGAAAAACGGCAGGAATCCGGCCAATTCTGCATGGTTCTGGGGAGCAGGGACAAGACCCGCGCTGACCTCATTTGAGGAGAAGTATGGGAAACGGGGCGCTATGATATCTGCAGTGGATTTGCTCAAGGGAATTGCAGTGGGTGCGGAAATGCACAATATCTTCGTGCCAGGTGCCAACGGCGGGCTGCACACCAACTATGCAGGAAAAGCAAAGGCGGCAGTAGAGGCGCTGACAGAGGAGGGCTATGATTTCGCCTATATTCATGTAGAAGCACCGGATGAGATGGGGCATCAGGGAAATACAGGAGATAAAATCAAAGCTATTGAGAATATAGATACTTACATTATTGGACCGGTGGCGGAAATGCTGGAGGCTGCCGGGGAAAGTTTTCGTATGATGATATTGCCGGATCATCCGACTCCTGTCCGTATACGGACTCATACGAAAGAACCGGTTCCTTATCTGCTTTATGACAGCAGGAAGGTAGTTGGGAAAATGCCGGAATATCATGAAGGAACGGCATCGAAAACAGGAATCAGAGAGGAAGAGGGGTATAGGCTGATTGCCCGCCTGTTTGAGCAAGAGTGAAAGAAAGCTTGGTTTCCCGGACTCTTGCACGGGGCAGCGGCTAGGAGGAAATTATGCTGATAGTAAAGAAATTTGGGGGCAGCTCGGTTGCGGACCGGGAATGTATTTTCCGCGTAGCGGAGCGCTGCATAGAAGATTATAAAAAAGGAAACGATATCGTTGTTGTATTATCGGCAATGGGAGATACGACAGACGAGTTAATCGAAAAGGCAAAAAATATCACGCCGGAACCATCCAGAAGGGAAATGGATATGCTGCTGACAACAGGAGAACAGATTTCCGTTTCCCTGATGGCGATGGCAATGGATTCATTGGGAGTACCTGCAATTTCGCTGAATGCATTTCAGATAAGAATGCACTGCACGTCTGCATATGGCAATGCCAGGTTGAAGCGTGTGGAGGCGGAGCGGATACGCCATGAGCTGGATTCCAGAAAAATTGTGATTGTAACAGGATTCCAGGGAGTAAATAAATACGAGGATTATGCTACGTTAGGACGGGGCGGTTCCGATACCACAGCCGTAGCTATTGCGGCAGCCCTGCACGCAGACGCCTGTGAAATCTATACAGATGTAAACGGGGTCTACACGGCAGACCCGCGTGTAGTACCGAATGCAAGAAAACTGGATGCCATCAGCTATGATGAAATGCTGGAGCTTGCGTCACTGGGGGCGCGGGTGCTTCATAACCGTTCGGTGGAGATGGCAAAAAAATACGGGGTGCAGTTAGTGGTACGCTCCAGTCTGAACAGGGAAGAAGGAACGGTAGTCAAGGAGGTAGTAAAATTGGAAAAAATGTTAATCAGCGGAGTGGCTTCTGATAAAAATACATCAAGAGTTTCCGTAATTGGAGTGGATGATAAACCTGGTGTAGCATTTAAAATATTTAATACTCTTGCCAAAAAGGGAATCAATGTGGATATCATCCTGCAGTCTGTAGGACGTGAAGGAACGAAAGACATTTCCTTTACGATTGCTCAGGATGACTTGAATAAAACACTGAAAATACTGGAGGAAAACAAGGAAGCACTGACAATTCAGAATATCGGCCATGAAGATAGTGTGGCAAAGATATCTATTGTCGGAGCAGGCATGATGAGCAATCCTGGTGTTGCAGCAAAAATGTTTGAATCAATGTTTAATGCAAATGTAAATATCAAAATGATATCTACATCTGAAGTACGGATTACTGTGCTGATAGATGAAAACGATGTAGACCGGGCAATGCGGGCAGTACATGACGGTTTCGGTTTGGGTGATTAAAACAAAAAATCTGGGAGGGGGGCCTGCGGCCACCCTCCCAGTCTGTATAGTGCGCCCGGCGGGCGCACGTTTCAACGGGTGTGAGTCCCGAGTCCGCCTGGTAGTAGGAAGGACATAGCCAATGGCAAGGGTGTTGTGGGTGACTACGAATCTGAAGGAAGCCGGATGGCAAATCTCTGGTCTGACGCACAGAAATCATATCAGGCTAAAATCGGGGGTAAGGCTGCTATACAAGTTGAAGCCCAATAACTACACGGAACCGATTGTGGTAAATATGGCAGATGGATGGAGAGAAGGAACGTGCGAGTACCCGGGGAGATCTGCATGATGCGCTCTGAAAGGAGTAACTATTATCGCAAGGTAATACTGAACATGCAGAAGTCAGCAGAGGTCGTAGTAGTCGAGAGGTGAAGGACCGAATCAATAGGAGTCCCAAGTATAACCGAGAAAGGAGGAATGGCTGATGAAGGCAGAAAACTCTGATAACAGAGACTGTCCGCAAAGAGATAGTGCGGAACATGAAGGGTATGCGGAAGTGCGTAGGTCATTCCGCTCGATATGGAAAGAAAAGGACAGTGCACAGCCAGAACTCTTGGAGAAGATACTGTATAAGGACAACTTAAACAGAGCTTATAAAAGGGTGAAGGCAAGCAAGGGAGCACCGGGAATTGACGGAATAAGCGTTGATGAGATAGGTGCATACCTACGGGATAATCAAGAAACCATTATCGAGAGGATATACAAGGGGAAATATACACCCGACCCGGTAAGGGGCAAAGAAATCCCAAAAGCAGACGGTGGAATGCGAAAGCTTGGTATTCCAACAGTCAAAGACCGTATTTTTCAGCAAGCCATTGCACAACAACTGATGCCGATTTATGAAGCGCAATTCTCGGATGGAAGCTTCGGTTATCGCCCGGGAAGAAATGCGAAAGATGCCATCATTAAGGTGAAGGAGTATGCAGAAGAGGGTTATCGCTATGCAGTATCAATTGACCTCTCGAGGTACTTTGACACCCTGAACCACGAATTATTGCTGAACATTCTTCGGAGAAATGTGAAGGATGAAAGAGTAATACAGTGGATTAAGAGGTACTTGAGGAGTGGTGTCCTGGAAGATGGAGTAGTCGTGGACACAGAGGAAGGTTCACCACAGGGTGGAAATCTGTCTCCACTACTGGCAAATGTTTATCTCAATGAGTTTGACCAAGAATTCCAAAAGAGAGGAGTTCCGTTCGTACGTTATGCAGATGATATCGTTGTGTTGGCAAAGAGCGAAAGAGCCGCAAAGAGACTTTTGGAGACAAGCACGAATTATCTTGAAGGAAAGCTTAAGCTGACCGTAAACAAAGATAAAAGTCGTGTGGTCAGTGTGTTTGCAATCCGAAATTTTAAATTCCTTGGCTTCGCATTGGGAAGGAACGGGGAGGGTATATTTGTCCGAGTTCATCCGAAGTCATGGAAGAAGTTTAAATCCAAGCTGAAAGAGCTTTCTTCCCGAAGGTCTGTTCAGAGCATACGACCGGCATTGGAAAAGATAAAGGTATATGCCAGAGGATGGCTTAACTATTACGGAACTGCAAGGATTAAAAATCCCATTGATGCCATCAACGGGTGGCTTTACCATCGGATTCGTATGTGTATTTGGAAACAATGGAAGAAACCGAAAACCAAGAAACGCAATCTGATGAAGCTTGGCATACCCGAATATTTTGCACACCAGGCGGCCAATAGCCGAAGGAAATACTGGTATGTATCGGGTATGGGTGCGGTCAACAGAGCATTAACAAAAGAAAGACTGATAAACAGTGGCTTTTATGACTTAGCCACAGCCTATCAGTCTGTGCACATCAACTATTGAAAGCGCCGTGTACCGAACGGTACGCACGGTGCTGTGAGAGGACGGCGGTTAGTCACTGCCTCCTACTCGATTAA
>NZ_QGDS01000027.1 GCF_003149105.1 Faecalicatena contorta
GCTGAATATCCATTTCTGCGGTTTGTCCCCTCCTTTTCCTGTCGGTCATTACTCTCATAACCCAGATGATCTTTCATTTCTCCCTGAAGCATTGATTCAAACATAGGGCCGAAGATATCTTTCAAAGCATCCTGCATGTCTCCGACGTTTTCCGGTTGGTACTGATTCAGTATTGCCTGTACCAGTGCATCTTTTTTAGGGTCACGTTTTCTTCTTGCCATAGTAGTTCTATCCTTCCTTTTCTCTGTTGTTTAGTTTAACATATCCTGACAAAAAAACAGAGTGTGAAGTTCATTTTGAACTTACACACTCTATCTTACACTCCCAAGAAAAAGATGGTTGTTGTCAGCCATCTTTTTCTCTTTTATTATATTCTGTTATTACATGGATATATATTGCTCTGCAACTCTCTCACCGCCTGTTACATATTTTAAACCATGAGCAGCCTCTTTTCCCACTAATTCAGAAATAGCTTCATCTTCGACTTTTCGCAAGTCTGCTAAAGATATTTGGCCATTTGCAAACTGAGCTCTTGCAGTTTTAATCTGTGAGGGCCTTAAGAAAGAACCCACAATATCATATTTTATATTTAACATATAGAACCTCCTGAATTATATCCCCCAGTATTGCTTTGCAATTCTCTGACCCTGGTCAATTTTTGCCCACTGTTCTTCTTCGGTTAACTCGTTTCCTCCATCACAGGAAGCAAAACCACACTGATGAGAAAGCAGCAAGCGGTCTTTATTAATAATCCGGGCAGCCTCATCCAGCAAACGGAGAATGCGGCCTTCATCATCCAAGGTATTTGTCTTGCTGGAAAGCAGGCCTAGAACAATCTCAGTGTCAGGTTTATCTTTAAATACCTCAAGTGCTTCAAGTGAACCAGCTCTGTCATCATCCCATTCAAGGAAGAAACGGTCGTATTTTAATTGTTTTAAAAACAACCCTGCAATTTTAGCATAAGAACCGCCGCCCATATTGCGGGAATCATAATTACCGCGGCAGTTGTGCGTCCACATTTTCAGACCCAGACTGTGCCCAAAATCGATTATTCTATTATTAATATCAATAAATTCATTAGCAAGCTCTTCGGCCCCATCTCTGGTTACTGTTTCACCCGTAAATGGAGAATGAGGATTATCATCAGCAAAAAGCTCCCAAAGACAATCATCAAGCTGCAGGATTTTTCCACCAGCTCTTGCATACTCTTCTACAAACTCCTTATAGGCCCTTATCAGCCCTTCCTTCAATTCTTGGAGATTCTTATAAACCGAATCCCCGCTGCCAATGTTATCTGACCATGACAGCTCTCCGAAGATATGGGAGGGAGACGGAATACATAATTTTGTTTCATGCTCTCCTGCAATGGCTTTCAGCCTCTGAAACACAATAATAAAGTGATGATTTTTTCCACTTAATTCTCCTGCAATACGCAAGCCGATGTCTTTTCGTGTTTCATAATTTGAACAGCCGTCCTTATCTTGAAAAAAATAACCATGATCAGCAATGTAACGGTTAATACCGCTAAATCCCCAAACAAAGTCCAAGTGCCATAAAGACTTTGAATATTCACCATCAGAAATTACAGTCAGTCCATGTTCAATCTGCTTTTTAATAACAGCTTTTGTGGAATCAATTTCACACTGCTCATACCCTTCAAAATCCTTATAGAAGGGATAGATAATATCATCTCTGCCTTCAATTTCTCTCTTATATTTAAGTAAACCTGCCGGACGCAGCAAACTACCTACGATTTGAAATTTTTCACTCATTAAAAGTACCTCCTCAGCTCAATTTTGTTATAACCAATTGTATCATGAAGAGATTACTTATCGGTAACACTTAAATAATATGAGGAGTTATAGTTTTTCGCTATAACTCCTCGTTTACATTAACTCCATATTCGGCAACAACAGATTTTAATTCTTCCAGATACATCGACGCCTGCCTGGTCAGCTGAATGTCTTTATGAGAAATCCAGCCAATTTCCATCACGTCATCAACATGAAGCGGCACTGCTGTAATATCATCGCCATTTAAATCTGCACTGACAATTCCTGTTGAAATAGTATAGCCGTTAAGTCCAATCATTAAATTAAAAATAGTAGCCCTGTCTCCAACATGAATATCTTTTTTAACATGCTCTGTACTGAGTATTTCTTCTGAAAAATAAAATGAATTATAATCCCCCTGCTCAAATGAAAGGCGGGGATACTCTGCTAAATCCTCAAGTGTAACATACTTCTTATTGGCAAGAGGGTTTTTGGTACTTATAAAAACGTGAGGTTTAGCTGTAAACAATGGATAAAATCTCAAATTGCTTTCATGAAGCAGTTTTTCTATTACTTTCCGGTTGAACGTATTCATATAAAGTATACCCAAATCACTGCGGAGATTTTTAACATCCTCAACAATCTCAAAAGTTCTTGCCTCCCGCAATGTATATTCATATTCTTCCGAATTCGTTTTCTTTACCATGTTTACAAAGGCATTTACAGCAAAAGCGTAATGCTGGGTTGATATGGAACACAACCTCCTTGAAGGTTTTTTATTTAGCCACCTCTGTTCCAAGAGTTCCGTCTGCTCTAAAACCTGACGTGCATAACCTAAAAACTCCACTCCGTCCGTTGTTAATGATATACCCCTTGGAGTCCTCGTAAAAAGTTCATGTTCAATTTCCTTTTCCAGATCTTTCAGTGCATTTGAAAGGCTCGATTGGGCTATAAAAAGACGTTCTGCAGCTTTATTAATAGAACCACAGTTCACAATCTCAATAAAATATTTTAACTGTTGTAATGTCATAAAAATTCCTCTCAAATTTAATTGCAATTATTATGAGATCATTTTACCATAGATACACTGCCAAATAAAAGCCCTGAGTTCATACAAATCACTATAGCAATAAAAGTGATAAAGCATGATACACCAAAACGACACCTATAATACTTACGAGCGTAGGAACAAGTACGTTCGACAGCTTTGTAACCTGAGTTTTAATTACCTGATAAAGATGGTCAAATTTGTCTTGCGCTCTGATATAAATAAAATACAAAATTATCAAAGGTGATGTGTAAATTATATTGTATACAACAAGTATGAACGCTACTTGCAAAAACGTTAGCTGATAATTAAAAAGAATTGCTAAAAAAGCGAAATATGGCAATGCAGTTGTCAATTCCGAAATCGTTGCCCCAACTCCCAAAACCATTAAAGCCATCGGAGATACTGATTTTATCTTATTTACAGCCTCTGCTTCATCATCCTTATTATCATAGCTCTCACCGGCCTTCAAAGATTGAATTTGTTTTTTGAATGACTCAAGTTTCTTACTCTGCAGTAAAAATCCAACTCCGATTAAAAAAACAATGCCAAGTATTAATTCAGAAATCAATAGAATCTGCCAATGTCTTTCTATCAGCTCACTAAAAAAACTACCAATAAAGGTTATAAGCCCAAAGTACGCCAGAAATCCACCTATTAAATTTGTTACTCCCGTTGGTATGATAAAATATAATATATGCTTTGGTTTTTTAACCATACCCTGCAAAACAAACTGCTGCGTAATCGCAATCGGATTAAGGCTGTCTGCCGCACTTGTTAAAACTGTTGAAAACAATAATCCCCACATATCGATTGCTCCTTTTAAGTCAAAAAAATAAGCCTGGGAGTGTATTAAATAACTCCCAGGCTTTTATCCCTCCGTGTACACAATCAATAGATTGTGCGTCTTCTCTCGGTCCAGGCTAACAATTTCTGTTACGGAACCCTAGAAAACTAAAAAATATTCAAGTGTATCATCGGTAGACCTGAAGCCTTAATTAACCTGAAGAGGTTTGGCCTTAACCAGTTCAATTGCTTCTTTACCACTCATATATTCAATCGCAAGCTCTATCATACACACCCTGTTATATTCCTTTTCAATTGCCTGCAATTGATGTGTTTTTTCTTGGTCAGGTGAATATCTTGCAGTTAAGATTTCAATAGCTTTTCTTTTTTCCAAATCATCTTCCAGAATACGGGTCTTGCCAAATACAATAACACTGCGAAAATAACTAGTATATTTCTCCTGCACCACCTGATCCTTATCAATCACACAAAAGGAGACTTTCTCGCTTCTGGAAATAGCATCCAGCTTATGCCCATTTTTAGCACAATGAAAAAATATCCTATTGTCATGATATACATAACTGAGCGGAACAGCATAGGGATAATCATCATCCCCAGATACAGCTAACACACCTGAGGTTCCACGATTCAATACTTGGATGTTCTCTTCTAATGTTAAAGCTTGTTTTTTGCGACGCATTTCCCTAAACATATAGACACCTCTTTCATAAATAAAAAACGCCTAACACTCATTCCTTCAATGGCCTAATGGAATAAATGCAAGACGGTCACCCGGCGGTAAACTTATATAGAACATATCATAAAAATATTAAGTTTTCAACTACAATAAATAAAGTTTGTTAAAGATCACTTATATTTCTTATTTTAGAAATGGCCTGTAGTTCATTATGACATGAAACCCAGTTTTAAAATGTGTACTTATTTTTCCATCTATAAAACCGGCACTTTACGAAAAATGTAAAGTGCCGGTTTTCAACGTTCCCTGCGAGAATCGAACTCACAACTAGTGCTTAGGAGGCGCTTGTTATATCCATTTAACTAAGGGAACCTATTTTTTACTAAAAGTTATTGAATTTTGAAAAATCAACTTTTCAACCTCTAAAGAACACAATTAATAATATAACATAAAAAACAAAAATTCTCAACATTTTCATAAATATTTTTATAGCTTCATGAATACTTTTTACAGTTCAGCCAAATAATTGTGCATGGCTGAACTGTAACTTTTAAAAATTAATATATCCCTGTAACCATATTGTTCCCTTGAATCTTCTTCCGATTTCCGGTTCACCCATTATTTCTTTTTCCGGAACGCATATGTCAAATTGAAGCTCATTCACATCCAGCTTCATCTGATATAAAGATTCTTTTGTCAGGCTATTTTCTCTTTTTCTGACTGCAATTATTTCGCCCATTATGGAATACAAATCACACTCCACGCCATATGGCATAAAGTATGTATCGACAATAGAAAATATATCTTCGTTAATCAGTCTTCTGGATACTCTTGAATATGTATCAATGTCATCCAGTGTTAATGTTTCTATTGCTGTCTGATCTCCGTTCCTTGCTGCTTTAAGTAATACTTTTCTATTATCAGATGCCTCCTTTTCGTTTTTTACCTGATCTTCACTTTTTTGCACAGGAAATAATATCTTTCCTGATAAAGCTAATCCGGAAAATGTAACGGAAGTAGCCAGCTCTGTTGTAAACCCGAGCTGGCGTTCTCTCATATATTCAACGCCGTTTTGAAGATGAAAAATAAGGCTGATTCCTACTCTTGGATCTTCACAAATTCCCACATATTCTTCTTTTTCAATACGCTTTTCCACAACAACATCTGCATATGTGGTTATTCCACTGCCTTCAAAATATGGAAAATAGTAATCTGCATCAAAATTTTCCTCTTCGTCCAATTCTCCGCATAATGTAATTCCCACATTCTGTCCGTATTCTTTTTGAAATTCACAGTAATCGGCCCAGCTCTGATACGACACAATTGTCTGATGTGTAAAAGTGGTTTCTATCTGTTTCAAGAGTTCTTTTAATTCTTTTTTTGTGTGCAGTTCGTTGAAACCAATTGCTTTTAGATACTGATGCATAATATTCTCCAAATTTTATCTTTATAGATTGTTAATCTAATTTACGGGCGTAATAACTGTATTTCCTCCCATATATGGCTGTAATGCCTCCGGTATCTTTACAGACCCGTCTGCCTGAAGGTTATTTTCCAAAAATGCAATCAGCATTCTTGGAGGAGCCACTACAGTATTATTCAATGTATGGGCAAAATATTTACTCTTTTCGCCTTTCACACGAATACCTAATCTTCTTGCCTGAGCATCTCCCAGATTAGAACAGCTTCCAACTTCAAAGTATTTCTTCTGTCTCGGTGACCATGCCTCTACATCTACAGATTTCACTTTTAAATCTGCCAAATCCCCTGAACAGCATTCTAAAGTACGAACCGGGATATCTAAGGAACGGAATAAATCTACTGTATTTTTCCACAATTTATCATACCAATCCATACTCTCCTCTGGTTTACATACAACAATCATTTCCTGCTTTTCAAACTGATGAATACGGTATACCCCACGCTCCTCTACACCATGGGCACCTTTTTCTTTTCTGAAGCATGGTGAATAACTGGTCAGTGTCTGAGGCAATTCCTCTTCAGTAAGCTGAGTATCAATGAATTTACCAATCATGGAATGCTCACTTGTTCCAATAAGATACAAATCTTCACCTTCAATCTTATACATCATTGCATCCATCTCAGCAAAGCTCATTACACCGGTAACTACATGGCTTCGAATCATAAATGGCGGAATACAATAAGTAAATCCTCTCCCAATCATAAAATCTCTGGCGTAAGATATAACTGCAGAATGAATACGTGCAATATCTCCCATTAAATAGTAAAATCCACTGCCTGCCACACGTCTTGCACTGTCCAAGTCAATACCATTAAATCTTTCCATAATATCTGTATGATATGGTATCTCAAATTCCGGTACTACAGGTTCTCCAAATTTCTCAATTTCCACATTTTCATTGTCATCTTTTCCAATCGGTACAGATGGGTCAATGATATTTGGGAGGGTCATCATAATTTTTTTAATATTTTCTTCTACTTCTTTTTCTTCTGCTGAAAGAACTTCTATTCTGTCACCATCTTCTGTAATTTTTTTCTTCAGTTCTTTCGCGTCTTCCAGCTTTCCCTGTGCCATCATCGCGCCAATTTCTTTAGATATTTTATTCTTCTCTGCCCTTAGAACTTCTACTTCCTGTTTAATATCACGGTTTTTTTGATCCAACTCTAACACTTCATCAACCAGGGGTAACTTTTCATCCTGGAATTTATTTTTGATGTTTTGTCTTACTACATCTGGATTTGCTCTTACAAATTTAATATCTAACATGATACTCCTCCTCACACCTTTGTTCTTTATGATTTATAAACTTTATTGAACATTAGCAGTTTAATAAGTTTACTTTCTTATTTTATTTAAAAATACGTTAATCTTTTTTCAAATCATAAGCTTCCTGATACATAGCTCTTTCCAGGGACTCAGATTCCTCTCCTGCCAGCTCAATATAACTCTGGCCATTTACAATTTCTTTTATATAAGTATAACATCCCTCACGGCTATGCATCGCATTCATAATCCATCCATTGTCATTTTCATCCAGCATAGTTATTGCAAAACTAAGATTTCCACCCATTTCATGAAAAGCATCATATTTTACAATTCCTATTTTCTGGTAATGTGACTTCATCTTTTTATAAATATCTTGTACACTTCTCTGGTTTTCTTTGGCGATTTCTGAAATACCATCAATTTCCTCAAATCTTGCTAATATACTCTCTTCTAAATTCTTGCCATCCTTTCCCTTCATAAACGAAGAATAGTTGGCTTTCATTCTGTTGTACTTCATATTTACACTTATTAACAATACAAATAGCAATACCTGAATTAGAAATAACAATATAAATAAATACATAGGATCAACGCCAATGCTTCCCAATATAGTATTTTCCATTTATACTCCTCCTTACGAATTATTCTACTCTCCTCTTTTCCTAATATATCAGTATCTAATTATTATACTGATTTCCCCTCAGATTATGTTTCTATTCTTTCTGCCTTATAATTTAAAACTCTATACCTTATTGAATATTAGTAGTTCAGTAAGTATACGCTCTTGTACCACTAATTCATTTAACTGCTAATTTTTAATTAGATATAGACATTATCATATCGAATATACGTTCGAGCTCATCTTCTGAATAATATTCGATCTCGATTCTTCCTTTTCCATTAGCCTTTTGATTTACATTCACTTTTGTCCCCATAATATTTTTCATTCTTTCTTCTAAATTATCATAAATGAATGTATTTTGGACTTTTTCTGCTTTCTGTACCTTCTTAGGATTTTTTAAAGCTTTCACAAGTTTTTCTGTTTCACGGACACTAAGTTTTTCATCAAATATTTTATTCGCTATCAGATACTGCTGTTCTTCATCATCGATTGCAAGCAGCGCCCTTGCATGTCCCGTTGTAATCATATCGTCCACAATCATTTGTTGGACTCTCTCACTTAATTTCAAGAGACGCATGGAATTAGTAACTGCTGTCCTGCTCTTTGATACTCTCTCAGCAACCTCATCTTGTTTCAAACTAAATTCTTCCAACAAACGTTTATAAGCCATAGCTTCCTCTATGGGGTTTAAATTTTCTCTTTGAATATTTTCAATCAAAGATATCTCAACTATTTCCTGGTCTGTATATGTTTTAATAACTACAGGAATCTCTTTAAGTCCAGCTAATTTTGCTGCACGCCATCTTCTTTCCCCTGCAATAATTTCATAATAATCTTTCTTTTTCTGTACAAGTAAAGGCTGAAGAATTCCAAATTGTTTTATGGAATCAGATAATTCTAATAAAGCATCCTCATCAAAATCTTTTCTAGGCTGATCTCTATTAGGCTCTACTTGATTGATTTTAACTAGTATTTCACCGGTTCCACTGGTTCTTACATCAGGCTTGTCCTGTTTATTAAGCTCTATATTTGCAGGTTTCTTTGATGTTTTCTCACTTTTATCAGGAATCAGACTATCTAACCCTTTGCCAAGTCCATTTCTTTTCACTGCCATATTTTTATTCCTCTCCTTTATGAATCACTTCTTCTGCTAACAACATATAACTTTCTGCCCCTGCAGATTTTGGATCGTACAAATTTATAGGCATTCCATAACTTGGTGCTTCTGCCAAACGGATATTTCTTGGTATTATGGTTTTGTAAATATTCTGATTCAGATTATCCTTTACATTTTCCACTACCTGTAAAGAAAGATTAGTTCTAGCATCATACATTGTGAAAACTACACCTTCAATTTTTAGAGATGGGTTCAATCTTTCCTGTACCAATTTAATAGTATGTATCAGCTGACTCAGTCCTTCAAGTGCGTAATACTCACATTGAATTGGGACCAGTATAGAATCCGCTGTTGTCATAGCATTAATAGTAAGCATGCTCAATGCAGGCGGACAATCAATAATCACAAAATCATAGTTGTCCTTAACCTTTTCAATTTCATTTTTAATAATATACTCTTTATTTTCAACACCAATCAGCTCAATCTCTGCTGCTGACAAATTAATATTAGATGGGAGAACATCAAGATTTTCAAAAATCTCTTTGCAAATACAATCCTTAATTTCAGCATTACCAATAATTAAGTCATAAATACTATATTCAACCTCATTCTTATTTACACTAAGCCCACTGGTCATATTTCCTTGAGGGTCCATATCTAGTGCCAAAATTTTCTTTCCAAGACTAGCAAGTGAGGATGATAAATTGATAGCTGTTGTTGTCTTTCCTACACCACCTTTTTGGTTAGCAATTGCTATAATCCTTCCCATTTTAATACTCCTTTCATTGAACACTTTATTATTATAACATCTTTTCAATTGTATATCTATAGGATGTTTCACGTGAAACATAGAAATTTTCAGAAATGGATTAGTGAAAACAGAAATCGGGTAACCCCTTTGATATTTTCTCCTGATTTTACCTCGCTTAGAAATGTGGTAATTTCTCTTTTAGTTACACAAAATGTTTCACGTGAAACATTTTGTGTTTAGGTTAATAAATGTAAGAATAATATTATAGAATGTTTCACGTGAAACATATGATTTAAAACATAGATAATTTTACTCTTTATTTGCTTCTCCGAGTGTAGTATAATAATCTTACAGTAGTTATTTTATATCTATTAGTGAAATGAAGATAGAATAAAATCTCTATCTCAATAAATGTTCTAACAGTTTTGAAATAATATCAAAGCTGCTATAAACCTATGAAGAGATAGTAAATCGGATTTCTAATATTCGTTTTAACTGGATACAAATTTAAAGAGAGGTGATACTTTGAGCTGGAAGAAAAAGCTTACGACATGTGCTCTCCTTGGCGGTACTGCTGTTGGAATTATGCATGTTGTTAATCGATTAGTTTATCATATTTCTACTATAGATAATCTTTTGTTCCATAAGGATGAAAAGTACTATGATTGGAGATTTGGCCGTGTTTTTTATACAAAGCAAGGAAATGGCTCTCCAATTTTGTTAGTTCACGACCTGAATGTCACCAGTTCTGCATATGAATGGAACAAAATCGTGGACACGTTATCTGAGACTAACACAGTATATACTATCGATTTACTTGGATGTGGACGTTCAAATAAACCGAATTTAACTTATACCAACTATTTATATGTCCAATTAATCACTGATTTTATTAAACATATCATTGGTAAAAAGACAGATGTTATAGCTACCGGAGAATCTGGTACATTTATTTTGATGGCATGCGCAAATGATAATACAGTGATTGATAAAATAATTATGATAAATCCTCAGAATCTTGTTGAGCTTGCAAAGATACCTACCAAGCGCACAAAAGTATTACGTCATATTATAAACACCCCTATAATAGGCACATTTATTTATAATATTCTTATCAATAAAAGGACAATTGAAGAAGATTTTAGTTCCAGATATTATTATGATCAAAATAATATCGAGGAAAGAAGCATAATCACATATTTTGAAGCAGCACACAAATTCAATAACCGCTCAAAACATTTATATGCGAGTATGAAATCCAGGTATACAAATGCAAATATTATGCATTGCTTAAGGGGAATAAATAACAGCATATTTATTATTGTAGGAAATTCTAATCCTGAAAATATATTAACAGCTAATCAATACCAAAATCAACTTCCTTCTATAGAAATTGTGGGAATAGATAAGACGAAACATCTGCCTCAGATGGAAATACCAGAAGAATTTATAGAGCAAGTAAAGATTTTATTTGAAATTGAAGGATAATCCATTCATATAGTATCATCCATCAACTCGGGCTAAAGAAAATGGCAGAAGAGAATAAATGCTAATTCATTACTCTTCTGCCATTCTATTTTATTGTATTTCTATTCTAAATTATATCGGTTCCTTTGATGGTATTCCTGCTTTTCTTGGATATTTTTTCTTCGTACTCTCTTTCTTTTTTATCTTTATAAATGACCGGGTTATCTCTGTTCCTGGAAGCTGAAATTTTACTTTTTCTTCTATTTCAGCACCTAAAGCCTTTACTGCTTTTTTTGAACTTTGCAATTCCTCTTCTATACTTCCAGACTTATAAGATACAAATACTCCCCCTATCCGTATGTAAGGAACGCAATATTCACATAAAGTAGATAAGTTTGCAACTGCTCTGGATACACATAAATCAAATTTTTCTCTGTACTCTTCTTTCCGTGCATAATCTTCTGCTCTTCCATGCAATACTTCAATATTTTCTAATCCTAACTCTTCCACAACTTTATCAAGAAACTTTACTCTTTTGTTTAAAGAATCTAACAAAACGACATGCAATTGTGGAAAAGTTATTTTAAGTGGCAATCCAGGAAATCCAGCCCCGGTTCCTATATCTATTACATTTTTTACTTCTTCTATTTTAATTGCTTTTACAACTGCAAGGCTGTCAACAAAGTGTTTCTCATTTACTTCATCATAATCTGTTATCCCTGTCAGGTTCATAACTTTGTTCCACTCTGCCAGCAATTCATAATATTTATTAAACTGCCACTTTTGGTGTTCACTCAATTGAATCCCCAGCTCTCTTAACTGATTTTCAAATTTATTTTCCATACATTTCCCCCAAAAAATTACTATTTACCTGCTTTCAAGATAAACTAAAAGTACTGAGATATCTGCAGGAGATACTCCGGATATTCTGGATGCCTGTCCGATAGATGCTGGCCGTATTTCTGACAACTTCTGTTTTGCTTCTATTCTAAGGCTCTGTATATTATAATAATCAATATTATCCGGAATCATTTTATTTTCCAGCTTCTTAAATTGCTCCACCTGCCTTTTTTGACGCTTAATATATCCATCATATTTTATATTAATATTTACCTGTTGCACCACATCATAAGCAAGCTGCTTTCTCTGCCTGTCGATTGGTGCAAGTATTTCATATGACAGTTCCGGCCTCCGTATTAATTCCGCAAGTGTAGTTCCTGATATAAGAGGCGTACTTTTATAAGATTCTAATAATTTCTGTACTTCCTCAGACGTTCCTATATTCGTATGTTTCACCCTGTGAATCTCTTCTTCTATAAGTCTTTCTTTTTCAAGAAGTTTTTGATAACGATTTTCATCTATCAGTCCAACATCATATCCTAACTTAGTCAGCCTCATATCTGCATTGTCCTGTCTCAAAAGAAGTCTATATTCGGCCCTTGATGTCATCATCCGATATGGCTCATGGCTTTCCTTTGTAACAAGATCATCAATAAGCACTCCTATATATCCCTGGGAGCGGTCAATTACAATTCCAGGCTTTCCCTGTAATCTTCTTACAGCATTTATCCCTGCTATCAGCCCCTGAGCTGCTGCTTCTTCATAACCAGAACTTCCATTAAACTGACCTGCGCTGAATAAGCCTTTCACATCCTTAAATTCCAATGTGCTCTTCAACTGCCTTGCATCAATACAATCATATTCAATTGCATATGCATTTCTTATAATTTTTGCCTGCTCTAATCCAGGAACGCTGCGGTACATAGCATATTGGACATCCTCCGGCAATGAACTTGACATACCGGCTACATACATTTCATTTGTCTCTAAACCTTCTGGTTCAATAAACACCTGATGTCGATTTTTGTCAGAAAATTTAACTACTTTATCCTCAATTGACGGACAATACCTAGGTCCTGTTCCTTCAATCATTCCAGAATATAGAGGAGATCTGTCCAAATTTTTTCGTATAATTTCATGAGTTTTTTCATTTGTATAAGTTAACCAGCAAGACACCTGATCTATCTGCACATCATCAGGATTTGTAGTAAAAGAAAATGGAACGATTTTCTCATCCCCTTTTTGTTCTTCCATCTTACTAAAATCAATAGAATTTTTATCAATTCTTGCAGGTGTTCCTGTTTTAAAACGATACATTTCTATTTCCAATGACTTTAAACTATCTGTCAGATAATTCGCAGACTGAAGCCCATTTGGACCGGTATGAGTGCTTATATCACCATAAATGCACCTTGCTTTCAAATAAGTTCCAGTACATAGTATAACAGCCCTGCAGCGGTAAATTGCTCCAGAATAAGTCTGTACGCCGGCAACTTCCTGGTTTTCTACTAATATATCTGTAACCTCCATCTGGCGGATATCCAGATTCTTTTGATTTTGCAGTGTTCTCCGCATGGTTCTGCTATAGTTATCTTTATCAGCCTGTGCTCTTAACGAATGGACAGCCGGTCCTTTAGATTGATTGAGCATCTTAGACTGGATAAATGTTTTGTCTATCACCTTTCCCATTTCACCACCAAGTGCATCTATCTCTCTGACAAGATGTCCTTTTGAAGTTCCTCCTATATTAGGATTACAGGGCATTAAGGCAATACTTTCTAAACTTACTGTAAAAATAATGGTTTTATATCCAAGCCTGGCCGCTGCAAGAGCTGCCTCACAGCCTGCATGTCCCGCCCCTATTATGGCAATATCATATTCGTCTTTATTTTCCCATACAGAATTTGCTGAATATTTCATTTACTAAATCTTCTCCTATCGTTTCCCCGGTTATGCTTCCCAATGATTCGTATGCATCCATTAAATCAATAGAAAAAAAGTCTTCCGGCATCTGATTTTCAATACTGTCAATCACTTTATCCAAACTTTCACAGGCATCTAAAAGTGCAGCTTTATGCCTCATATTTGTAATATATACTTCATCATTAAAGGATACTTCCCCTTTTAAAAACATGGAATTTAATATTTTCCCAAGTTCCTGAATTCCCTGTTCCTCTTTCGCTGATATATCAATCATTGGAATTTTATTTGAATCTTTTGCTTCATTTTTATCTATTTTAAGTATATTATTAACTTCATTTTGCAAGATTTCCTTCGTTATGACTGTATTTAAATCAGACTTATTTAAGAGAATAATTGTTCTTTTACCTTCTATTAAGTGTATAATATCTTTATCATTATAATCCAGGGGCCTTGAAGCATCTACGACATAAATAATAAGGTCGGCACTTTTTACATAATCTCTTGCCTTATCTACACCCATCTTTTCTATAATATCATCAGTCTTTCTTATTCCTGCCGTATCAACCATATTTAATATCAACCCATTTAGCTGAATCTGCTCCTCCAGGGCATCCCGGGTTGTTCCTTCTATATCTGTCACAATAGCTCTTTCTTTTCCTGCTAATACATTTAGAAGTGAAGACTTTCCTGCATTTGGCTTTCCAACAATGACAGTCTGTATCCCCTCTTTCATAATTCTTCCACTATCAGAAGAATCTATTAATTGTCTCATATCAATTAAAATATCATTTATGACATCTTTTAATTTCTCTCCATATCCATCTATCTCAATATGTTCAGGATCATCCAATGCTGTCTCTATAAATGCTGTGTGATAAATTATTTTATTTCTTATATCACTTATTTTTTTCTTAACACTACCTTTTAATTGACTAATAGAACTTTGAAGAGCATATTCATTCTTAGACATTATTACATCTATTACGGCTTCTGCCTGAGATAGATCCATCTTCCCATTTAAAAAAGCCCTCTTTGTAAATTCTCCCGGTTCTGCCGGCCTGGCGCCATTTTTTATTGCCGTCTCTAATATACGTTTTACCACATAAGTTCCGCCATGGCAATTAATTTCTATTGTATCTTCTCCTGTAAAAGTCCTGGGAGCACGCATAAGCATAATCAGGACTTCATCTACAATCTCTTCCTCATCCTTAATAAAGCCATAATGAATTGTATGGCTTTCAGATTCCAAAAGTTTTTCTTTCCCAGCATATATTTTTTCAATAATATGAATTGCTTCTGAACCACTGATACGGACTATTCCGATTCCCGAATTTGTCATTCCTGTAGAGATTGCAGCAATCGTATCCTTCTTCATCTATTCCTCCTATAAATTAGAATAAAGAGTTTACAAAACAAACTCTTGCACCTGGGTTGACCGCATAGCAGCATCTGCCTCTTACACCGCAGTGAAATCCCCCGGAGGGCCTTATATAATAGAAAGCACAGTTTCCTATTATATAAAAGAGGACTTTTTCCAACTTCACGAAAGTGTCCGTGAAGCGGAAATGTCCTCTTTCGCTTCAATCTAATTATCTCTTTAATGTTACAACTACTTTTCTATAAGGCTCTTCTCCCTCACTATGTGTGGTTACATATGGGTCAGATTGAAGTGCAGCGTGGATAATTCTTCTCTCATAAGGATTCATAGGTTCCAATGATACTGGTCTCCTTGACCTTTTTACCTTATATGCAATATTCTTTGCGAGATTTTTCAAGGTTTCTTCTCTTCTTGAACGGTAATTTTCAGTATCCAGCTTCACACGTACATATCCATCCTGATATTTATTTGCTACACGGTTTGCCAGGTACTGGAGGGAATCTAAAGTCTGTCCGCGCTTCCCAATCAGGATTCCCATATTGTCACCCTTCATCTCCACGCTGAAAGCCCCATCAGAATCAATCTTGGAAGTTAACTCTACGCTCATTCCCATTGCTTTCAATGTATCTCTTAAAAAAGATTCAACGGCCTTCTTTGTCTCATCTTCCACAACAGCAAGTTCTGTCTCACGCTTTACAACCGGCTCTGCTTCAGTTTGAACAACTTCCTTTTTTATTTCTTTTCTTGTTTCTTTTTTAAAAGGTTCTTTCTTCTTGACTTCTTTTACAGGCTCTTTTTTTATTACAGGTTTTTCTTCTTTTACTTGAATTTCAGGTTCTTCTACTACAGGTTCAGGTTTTCTTCTAGCTTCAATAACTGCCTGCTTCATACCAATTCCAAGAAATCCGGAGCTTCCCTTTTCAATAACCTCATATTCCAGTCTGTCGCTTGTAACACCTAACTGAATCAATGCTTCTGTAATCGCATCGTCTACTGTCTTTGCTGATACTCTGATACCGCCGCTCATCCCGAATCCTCCTTTTCTATACTACTTTCTCTTCTTAACTCTCATCTTTTTTGTCAGATGTACTTTGCCCGCTATTATATTTGCTAACCAAATTTGCTTTAGAAGCAAGGCTGCCTGGTTTTGCATTTTTTGTATACTGCTCTGCTTTTTTGAGACGCTCATTTCTTTCAGCATCTGACATCTTTGATTTTTTCTTATCATCCACACTTTTAGTACTTGTTGTTGCCATTTTGTTAATTGTTTTTGCAGATGTTCCTTTTTTCTCACGCTTTTTAGCAGCTTTTTTCTGATTTTCTGCTATAAGCTCTTCTGTTGACTTTTTAGCCAGATATTTATTAATAGCAAATTGCTGTACAGATCTTACAATTGCACTGATTGCCCAATAAAGGCCAAGACCTGCAGGAAGAGTAAATCCCATAAATACTGAGAATAAAGGCATGGTATATGTCATTGTCTTCATGGAATTTGCCATAGGATTACTTGTGTCAACCTGTGGCTGAGGCTGTAACTTTACACTGATGAACTGTGTAAGACCTGCCATAACAGGAATAATAACAGCCAAAATAATTCCTACAATTGAAAAATTCTTAATCGCTGACATTAACATTGTAAACGGAGCCTCTCCGATGTTAATTCCTACAAAACTATTTAAATGCCCTATTGTCTGAGTCGTTGTCTCAACAGCATCTTTCAGAGAAGGAATCTTTTCTACCAAAGTATTCCATGTAGAATCCTGAAACTTATATAATACCTGAACAAGTGTATCTGCCTTTGAATAATCATAGCTGCTTGCACTCATCATTACAGGTTTTTCTGTTCCGATTTTTTCCATAATTTTTTGGAAATTATCAGTAGCCATAATTTGGCTTACAACTGGGGTATAAACATTTTTTATACCTTCCACATAATTTGGTATATTTTGAATAACCGGATACAGGGCAAAAAGAACCGGCATCTGAATCAACAATGGCAGACATCCACCTGTAGGGGAAGTTCCATACTTTTCATAAATAGTCTGCATCTCTTCCTGCTGTTTTAACATTGTAGCCTGATCTTTTTTATTTGCGTACTTTTTCTGAACCTTCTGAATTTCCGGATTCATAACAGAAGACATCTTTGACCACTTCTGCTGTTTAATTGTCAGTGGAATCATTAATGTATAAATGATAATTGTAAAGATGATAATACAGATTCCAATATTCTGTATTCCAAATACACCATTCATTACATTATAGATTTCGTTCATCAACTTTCCAAGCAGCCAGGAAATTTGACTAATAATCGGCCAATCTGCATAGCCTGCCGCTAAAACTCCATACATTTCTTATCCTCCTTAAGGTACCGGATCATATCCGCCTTTTGCAAATGGATTGCAGCGCAGAATTCTCCAGATTGTCAGGGCCCCGCCCTTAATAGCACCATATTTCTGAATTGCTTCAATCCCATACTGAGAACAGGTGGGTGTATAAATACAATGATATCTTGTTTTCAATCCGGACAGATATTTCTGATAGAATCTGATAAGCCATATAAAAATATGCTTCAACTGCATCACTCCTTTTATAAAATAGAGCATTGAAAACTTATCAATCCTGCTGATAAGTCCTATATATCTCATGAAGTTTTCCTAAGTGGATAAGTGCACTCTCAATCTCATGGTAGTTTCTATCTTTTGCACTTACTCTGGCAATTACAATTATATCAAATCCACTTCGGAAATGTTCTTCTTGAAGCCGATAACTTTCTCTGATCAGCCTTGTCAAATGATGCCTGACAACGCTATTACCTACTTTTTTACTTACAGAAATTCCAACCCTGTTTTTTCCCAGGCCGTTTTCTTTCAAATACATAACTAAATATTTATTCGCATAGGATTTTCCACTTTTGTAGATAACTTGAAAATCTTTATTTTTTTTTAAAGATTCGGAAAATTTCATCGATTACCTCTTGTTTCATTATAATCCTTATAGATAGAAGAAAAGGCCACATAGATGCGGCCTAAGCTGATAACTGTTTTCTTCCTTTTGCCCTTCTGGCAGCTAATACTCTTCTTCCGCCCGGTGTGCTCATTCTTGCTCTGAAGCCATGAACTTTGGATCTCTGTCTTTTCTTTGGCTGAAATGTCATTTTCATTACAGATACACCTCCCTTTGATTGAGATACTTATTATAAAGTATTTACAATTATTCTAATTTTTGTTTTTGTTCTTTCCTAGAAAGACACTGCTCTTAATTATATTCAAAAAATCACGGTAAGTCAAGTTATTCGCGGGATTTTTATATCAAAATTTTAGCCGCAGTTCAGTCATGTAAATTTTTAATACCTGAACTGCGGCTAAAATTTTATTTATACACATGTGAATAAGATGTGGATAACTATCGGATAACGTGTTAATTAAATTTATTTTTTAATGTCAACCATGTAAACATATGCATTAAAACTGTTCATAAAGTTATACACAGCTTTTTTCATTGCTTATAAACCTTTTTTGATGTAAAATGTAGGAGAGAGATTATGTACATCTCTCTATTATATTGATTAGGAGTAATATGGATGAACATTGTAGAAAAAAATTGGGAGCAGATCTTAAATAAAATGAAGTCAGAATATTGCTCATCAAATATTTCATACAATACGTGGATTGCGCCACTTACAGTATATGAAGTTACAGATGACACCGTCTACATTCTTGTAAAACTTAAAGCGAGCCTGGAGCATATTGAAGATAAATATCTGCTTCCTTTCAAAGTATGTATCGCAGAAGTTACAGGAATTGAATATGAGATTTCTTTTGTTACAGAAGATAATCTTATTATTCAGGAAAAGAAAGAGCATACAATAAAAAAACAAAGATCAAATGCAATATTTGCAAATGCCAATCTAAATCCCAAATATACATTTGATACTTTTGTAGTGGGCAGCAATAATAATTTTGCACATGCAGCTTCCCTGGCTGTAGCCGAATCTCCTGGAGAGATTTACAATCCTTTATTTATATATGGAGGTGTAGGGCTTGGGAAAACTCATCTTATGCATTCCATTGCACATTTCATATTAGAAAATGATTCATCAAAAAAAGTTCTTTATGTAACAAGTGAAACTTTTACAAATGAGCTGATTGATTCATTAAAAATTGGTAAAAATGGAAATGAACTGGCAATGACCACTTTTCGTGAGAAATATAGAAATATCGATGTTCTCCTTATTGATGATATTCAGTTTATAATAGGTAAGGAAAGTACACAGGAAGAATTTTTCCACACTTTCAACCACCTTCATGTATCAGGAAAGCAGGTTATCATATCCAGTGATAAGCCTCCAAAAGATATTGAAACATTGGAAGCCAGGCTCCGTACCCGTTTTGAATGGGGATTAATTGCGGATATTTCTTCACCTGACTATGAAACAAGAATGGCAATCTTACGTAAGAAAGAAGAACTTGACGGACTGGACCGTTATCATATCCCAGATGAAGTTCTTCAATATATAGCAAATAATATTAAATCTAATATCCGGGAATTGGAAGGCTCTCTGAATAAATTGATAGCTCTGTCCAACCTGGAAAACAAGCCAATTGATATTCCTCTTGCAGCAGAAGCACTTAAAGATATGATTTCTCCAGATAATAACCGGAAGATAACGCCGGAACTGGTGATTGAAGTTGTTTCTGAACATTTTAATATACCTATATCCGAGTTAAAGGGAAAGAAACGTAATGCTGAAATTGTTCTTCCGCGGCAGATTGTTATGTTCCTATGCCGTACAATGACAGACACTCCTCTTAAGACTGTAGGTATTATTTTAGGAGGCAAGGATCATGCCTCTGTCAGCCATGGTGTAAAAAAGATATCCCATGAGGTTACAGTAGATGAAGCTCTTAATAATACCGTCAATATTATTAAGAAGAAGATAAACCCTATATAATAGGATGAAACACCTTCTTGAACTACTAATGTTCACTAGGTATACCTTCTTATACATTAGCAGTTTAAGAAGTATGGATTACGGGCCTTGGAATAATTCACCCTTCATATGAATTACTGTGGGTAACCATGTTAAAATGATGTGAATTATGAAGTTCTTAAATAGATGGAGGTTGAAGGGCTTAAAATTATTCCCATCTTATCCTTCTGCTTTACAATAGCTTTCTACATAGTTTTTAATATGGACAAACCCTTTATTTTCAAGGCTTCAAAGCACTTATGAACTTTTCCACAGCCCCTATTACTAAGAAGGCGGAATTTATTAATATATTTATCTATAAAAGCACGGCTGAAAAAATAATTCACCATGACTATCGAAAGGAGTTACTGACATATGAAAATCATTTGTTCAAAATCTAATCTGGTAAAAGGAGTCAGCATTGTATCAAAAGCTGTACCCTCAAAAACAACAATGCCTATTCTTGAATGTATTTTAATTGACGCATCTACAGATGTTGTGAAGTTAACTGCAAATGATATGGAACTTGGCATTGAAACATGTATTGAAGGAGAAATTGCCGAAAGAGGAATTATTGCTTTGAATGCAAGAATTTTTTCAGAGATCGTGAGAAAGCTGCCCGATAATGATGTGACAATAGAAACAGATTCTTCTAACCAGGCATTCATCACCTGTGAAAAGGCAAAGTTTAATATTGCTGCTCAGTCAGGAGAGGACTTTTCTTATCTCCCGGTTATAGAAAAAGAGGACTATATCACAGTTTCTGAGTTTACACTCAAGGAAGTCATTCGGCAGACTATCTTTTCAATTGCTGATAATGATACAAATAAAATGATGACGGGAGAACTGTTTGAAATAGAGGATAACATACTAAAAGTAGTTTCTTTGGATGGACACAGAATTTCTATCCGTAAGATTGAATTAAAAGAAAGTTATTCACCAAAGAAGGTGATTGTTCCCGGAAAAACTCTTCAAGAGATAAGTAAGATTATTGGCGGAGAGGCAGAAGTAGATGTGGATATCTCATTTACAAAAAATCATATTGTATTTGAGTTTGATAAAACTGTAGTTGTATCCAGACTGATAGAGGGAGATTACTTTAAAATTAATCAGATGCTCTCCAGTGATTATGAAACGAAAGTAAAAATTAATAAAAAAGAACTTTTAAATTGTATTGACAGAGCTACGCTCCTGATAAAAGAAGGGGATAAAAAACCTATTATCATTGATATTCAGGATGAGTCTATGGAATTGAAGATTAAATCACAGATTGGTTCTATGGATGAAGAAATTTTTATTACAAAAGAAGGAAAAGATTTGTTGATTGGTTTTAATCCTAAATTCCTGATTGATGCACTGAGAGTTATTGATGATGAGGAAGTCGATTTGTATTTTATGAATGCTAAGGCTCCATGTTTTATAAAAGACGAGGAGCAAAGTTATATTTATTTAATTCTACCGGTTAATTTTAATGCGGTTGGATAAGAGAGGATTTTTCAGTATGGAGATTATTAAATTACGTGAAGGTGACGATTTTATTAAATTAGGACAGGCGATTAAGGCTGCCGGAATGGTAGATTCAGGTGTCGAGGCAAAAGAGGTCATTCAGGATGGGCTGGTTGCAGTAAATGGTGAAAAGGATACCAGAAGAGGCCGGAAATTATATGATGGGGATAGAGTAGAATTTGATGGTCAGGAAATAAAAATTGAAAAATAGTCTGAAAAAGTGTAAAATAGCTACATACTGATGGAGAAATTATGGTAATCAAATCTTTAAAACTAAAGAATTACAGAAATTATAATTTGTTGGATTTGACTTTTGATACCCGGACAAATATTCTCTATGGGGATAACGCACAGGGAAAGACGAATGTTTTAGAAGCTTTGTATTTGTCCGGTACTACCAAATCTCACAAAGGTACAAAAGATAGAGATTTGATTCAGTTTGAACACGATGAGGCACATCTGGAGACTATTGTTGAGAAAAGGGGAATGGAATATCAGATAGATATGCATCTGAAAAAGAATAGTCCAAAAGGAATTGCAATTAATAAAATTCCAATCCGAAAAGCAAGTGAGTTATTTGGGATTATTCACTTCGTGTTTTTTTCCCCGGAAGACTTAAATATTATCAAAGAAGGGCCTTCCGGCAGAAGAAGGTTTATTGACTTGGAATTATCCCAGCTTGATAAAATATATCTCAGCAATCTTTCTAGCTACAATCGAATTATTAATCAGAGAAATTCTTTACTCAAAGATATTTATAAACAGGAGAATTTAATGGAAACATTGGATATCTGGGATATGCAATTGGCTGAGTATGGAACGAAAGTGATAGAAAGCAGAAGAAAGTTTATAAAGGAAATAAATGAAATAATTTATAACATTCATTATAAGTTAACGGGAGGAAAAGAAAACATATTTTTAGAATATGAAAGCAGTATTGGCAATATGACTTTGGAACAGGCTTTGAAGAGGAACAGAGAAAGAGATATGCGGCTAAAAAGTACTTCTGTTGGACCTCACAGAGATGATTTGTGTTTTATGGAAGGAAGCCTGGATATACGGAAATTTGGTTCCCAGGGTCAGCAGCGAACAGCAGCGTTATCCCTGAAGCTTTCAGAAATTGAACTGGTCAGGATGTTAATCAGAGATACACCAGTATTATTATTGGATGATGTATTGTCTGAACTGGATAAACACAGGCAAAACTATTTACTAGATAGTATTCATGATATACAAACTGTAATCACATGTACTGGTTTAGATGAGTTTGTGAATCATAGATTTTCTATTAATAAAATATTTTACGTGAAGAATGGACAGATAGCAGAGGAAAATTAGGAGGTTTTTAAATGGGTGCAACAGGTACAGAATTTGATGCTGAATATGGAGCAGATCAAATCCAAATATTAGAAGGATTGGAAGCGGTAAGAAAAAGACCGGGTATGTACATCGGCAGCACTTCTGCAAGAGGACTCCATCATCTGGTATATGAGATTGTAGACAATGCTGTAGATGAAGCATTGGCAGGACATTGTGATACAATTTTTGTAAGCTTAAATGAAGAAAACTCCATTACAGTTATAGATAACGGACGTGGAATTCCTATAGGAATTAATCATAAAGCAGGAATTCCTGCAGTTGAAGTTGTATTTACAATCTTACACGCCGGCGGAAAGTTCGGTGGCGGAGGATATAAGGTATCCGGAGGATTACATGGTGTTGGTGCATCCGTTGTAAATGCGCTTTCACAGTGGCTGGAAGTAGAAATTTACAGTGATGGTAATATATATAAGCAACGTTATGAACGTGGAAAAGTTGTTGATAAGCTAAGTGTAGTTGGAGAGTGTGAACCTGATAAAACGGGAACAAAGGTAACATTTCTGCCGGATGATCAAATCTTTGAAGAAACTGTTTTTGATTATGATATATTAAAACAGCGTTTCAGAGAAATGGCATTTTTGACAAAAGGACTTAAAATTATTATCAGGGATGACAGGAAGGAAGAGCCCGTAGAAAAAACATTTCATTACGAAGGTGGCATTAAGGAGTTTGTCAGTTATCTGAACCGCAGCAGAACTCCTTTGTATGAGCAGATTATTTACTGTGAAGGCATGAAAGATGGTGTTTCAGTAGAGGTTGCTATGCAGCATAATGATTCCTATAATGATAATACTTATGGATTTGTGAATAACATTACAACACCAGAAGGCGGTACCCATGTGGTTGGATTCCGCAATGCCCTGACAAAAACGTTTAATGATTATGCAAGAAAAAATAAGTTGTTAAAGGATAATGAACCAAATTTATCCGGTGAAGATATCAGAGAAGGTTTAACTGCAATTATTAGTGTAAAAATTGAAGACCCGCAGTTTGAAGGACAAACAAAACAAAAGCTCGGGAATAGTGAGGCGCGTGGTGCAGTTGATAATATAGTCAGCACACAGCTTGAGATTTTTTTGGAGCAAAATCCCAATGTTGCAAAAACTACAGTTGAAAAATCTGTGATGGCCCAGCGGGCAAGGGAAGCAGCAAGAAAGGCGAGGGATTTAACAAGAAGAAAGTCTGCATTGGAAGGAATGTCACTTCCGGGAAAACTTGCAGACTGTTCTGATAAAAATCCTAAAAACTGTGAGATTTATATTGTTGAGGGTGATTCTGCCGGGGGTTCTGCAAAGACGGCCAGAGACAGAAATACTCAGGCTATTCTTCCTCTGCGCGGTAAGATTTTGAATGTGGAAAAAGCAAGACTGGACAAGATATATGCAAATGCAGAGATTAAAGCGATGATCACTGCATTTGGTACAGGAATACAGGATGATTTTGAAATTTCAAAACTTAGATACCATAAGATTATCATCATGACAGATGCCGATGTGGATGGAGCTCATATAAGTACTCTATTATTAACATTTTTATATCGTTTTATGCCTGAACTGATTAAGAATGGGTATGTTTATTTGGCACAGCCGCCTCTTTATAAACTGGAAAAAAATAGAGGGGTATGGTATGCATACAGTGATGAAGAGCTGAATGGGATACTGGCAGAAGTTGGAAGGGATGGAAATAACAAAATCCAACGTTATAAAGGCCTTGGTGAGATGGATGCAGACCAGCTTTGGGATACTACCATGGATCCTGAGCATAGAGTTTTGTTGAGAGTAATGATGGACGAGGAAACATCTTCCGAACTTGATTTGACTTTTACCACTCTTATGGGGGATAAAGTAGAACCAAGAAGAGAATTTATTGAAGAAAATGCTAAGTATGTGAAAAACTTGGATATTTAATATAACAGGAAAGGACATAAAAATGGAAGATAATATTTTTGATAAAGTCCATGAAGTTGATTTGAAAAAAACCATGGAAACTTCTTATATTGATTATGCTATGAGTGTAATTGCCGCCCGCGCGTTGCCGGATGTAAGAGACGGATTGAAGCCGGTACAGAGGAGAATCCTGTATTCCATGATTGAATTGAATAATGGACCTGACAAGCCTCATCGTAAGTGTGCGCGTATTGTCGGTGATACAATGGGAAAATACCACCCTCACGGTGATAGTTCCATTTATGGTGCATTGGTAAATCTGGCTCAGGAATGGTCTACCAGATATCCTTTGGTTGACGGACATGGAAATTTTGGTTCTGTAGATGGAGACGGCGCAGCTGCCATGCGTTACACGGAAGCCCGTCTCAGCAAGATTTCTATGGAGATGACTGCAGATATCAATAAGGATACTGTGGATTTTGCTCCTAACTTTGATGAAACAGAAAGAGAACCAGTTGTTCTGCCGTCAAGGTTTCCAAATCTTCTAATCAACGGAACTTCAGGAATTGCAGTAGGTATGGCTACTAATATACCACCCCACAATTTAAGAGAAGTTATCAATGCAGTTGTAAAGATTATTGATGATCAGATTGAAGAAAATGGTGAAACTACAATTGAGGATATACTTGATATTATAAAAGGACCTGATTTCCCTACAGGTGCTGAGATTTTAGGTACAAGAGGGATTGAGGAAGCATATCGGACCGGACGTGGTAAAATCAGAGTGCGTGCGGTTACTAATATTGAACCTATGGCTAATGGAAAGAACCGGATTATTGTAACGGAACTTCCCTATATGGTTAATAAGGCAAGGCTGATAGAAAAAATAGCGGAGTTAGTCAGGGATAAGAAGGTCGATGGTATCACAGAACTGGCGGACCAGTCTAATCGTGAAGGTATGAGAATTTGTATTGAACTTCGCCGTGATGTAAATCCAAATGTGATATTGAATCAATTATATAAACATACACAGCTTCAGGATACCTTTGGTGTAATTATGCTTGCACTTGTAAATAATGAGCCAAAAGTAATGAATGTCCTGGATATGCTCAAATATTATCTGAAGCATCAGGAAAATGTAGTAACCAGAAGAACAAAGTACGAACTGAATAAGGCACAGGAACGGGCACATATTTTGCAGGGTTTGCTGATTGCCCTGGATCATATTGATGAGGTTATCAGAATTATCCGAGGTTCAAAGAATGTCCAGATTGCGAAAGAGGAGTTAATGAAGCGGTTTGAGTTATCTGAGGTACAGGCTCAGGCTATTGTGGATATGCGTCTTCGTGCATTGACTGGTTTGGAAAGAGAAAAACTGGAAAATGAGTACCAGGAACTGATGAAAAAAATCGGGGAATTGGAAGCTATTCTGGCAGACCGGAAATTACTGCTGGGTGTTATCCGGGAAGAAATATTAATCATATATGATAAATATGGTGATGAAAGAAGAACATCTATAGGATTTGATGAGTTTGATATTTCTATGGAAGACTTAATTCCCAGAAAAAATGTAGTCATTGCCATGACAAAATTAGGATATATTAAACGGATGACTGTAGATACCTTTAAAAGCCAAAACCGGGGAGGTAAAGGTATTAAGGGAATGCAGACGCTGGATGAAGATTATATTGAGGAATTATTTATAACTTCTACACATCATTATATTATGTTCTTTACTAATACAGGGCGTGTATATAGACTAAAAGGATATGAGATTCCAGAGTCAGGCCGGACCGCAAGGGGAACAGCAATTATTAATCTTTTGCAGCTAATGCCGGATGAAAAGATAACGGCGATGATTCCAATTAAGGAATATGAAGATGGTGATTTCCTGTTTATGGCGACAGAAAAAGGACTTGTAAAGAAAACACCGATCAGAGATTATGCAAATGTAAGAAAAACAGGTCTTGCGGCAATTACACTTCGTGAAGATGATAAATTGATAGAGGTAAAAATTACCGATAATGAAGAAGATATTATTCTTGTAACCAGATACGGACAATGTATCCGTTTTAGCGAGCAGGATGTAAGACCTACAGGAAGAACTTCTATGGGAGTTCGCGGCATGAATTTAAGTGACAGGGATGAGGTCATTGCAATGCAAATGAGCACTCAGGGCTCTGAACTTTTGATTGTGTCTCAAAAAGGAATGGGTAAACGGACGAATTTGGATGAATTTACAAAACAAAACCGGGGAGGTAAAGGTGTAAAATGTTATAAGATTACCGAAAAAACCGGAAATGTAGTGGGAATGAAGTCTGTAGATGAAGATAGTGAAGTTATGATAATTAACACGGAAGGTATTATTATCCGTATGAATTGTTCTGATATTTCTACCCTTGGACGTATTACGTCTGGTGTGAAACTGATTAATCTTCCAGAAGGGGAGACAGTAGCAAGCGTAGCAAAGGTAAGAAAAGCTTCTGCTGAAATTGATGGTGAAAAGGTAGAAATCTCTGAGGATGAAGAAGAAGAGAATCAGAGTGTATAGTTAAAAAATGCGTCTTGATTGAGCTGTAAAAGCAATTTCAAGACGCATTTTTATATTATAATACAGTACAGTTTTTAAGTTTTTATTATAAAATTTTTTCTCCCTTTTGGGACAAAGTATCTATTGATTTTTCTACTTTATCCAGCAATCCAAAAATCTGATGAGAAAGTTCCTCGGCATTGGCGTAGAATTTTTTAGCTTCTTCTATTCTTGAGCCTTTAATAGAATCTATAACTTTATGTCCATATGTATGGAAATTGGAATGAACATCATCAATTGCATCCCAATCAGGTTTAATGGATGGATGATCTATGGAAATTGCACTGTAAAAATGTCCAAAGGCACATTTTTTACTATTTACCTGAAGAGGATAAATTCTTCCTTCTTCCACAATTCTTTTCAATGTCTGGAGCCATTTCTTATGAGCTTCTCTTGCTTTTTTCAAATTTTCTTTTAATTCATTATTTGTAGGAGCGTGATTTCCTCCTTTTAATGCACTGAATAAGTTTTTGGTGATGTTTGATAATTGGTCATCGATTGTTGTAATTTGCTTGGACAGCTCATTACTATTTTTGGCATCTGATAAAATTGTCTGAGTCATAATATTAAGCTGTTCTGCACTTTTAGTGGATGTATCCATAGCAATATTAATTTCATCTGTAGAAGTCTTTACTCCAACCATAGTCTTATCAACATTATCAACGCCTTCTATGGTATGGTTCATTAACTCCATATTCTTCTGCATAGTGGAATATACAGAGTCAATTTTTTTACTCATATCTGTAGTAAGTTCCAGGGTGTTTACCATGCTTTCCCTGCCATTTTGAGCTGCAGTCTGAACATCTGATAAAAATACACCCATTCCATCCAGACTTTTTTTAGTATTTTCTGCAAGTTTCCGAATTTCAGAGGCTACTACAGAAAACCCTTTTCCGTGTACTCCTGCCCTGGCTGCTTCAATAGATGCATTTAATGCTAAAAGATTGGTCTGTTCGGCAATATCACCTACCCCGTCCACAATTACTGTCATCTTATTTGCCAGATCAACAAGTTCATCAATCTTATCACTCATAATAGAAGAATTCGTCATAACATTTTCTTTGAGCTCATTAATTTCTTTTAATTCCTGCATTCCTGTATTGTTAGATTCAATCAGGTTTTTTGAGTCACTTGCCAGTTTATCTAAAATAAGAGTAGAATCATTTACTGCATCTGAAACAACACTCATAGCGTTCGTGGTTTCTTCTACGATTGCAAGGTTGGATGAACTTAAATTGGATAAGTCTGAAGAAAAGTTTTTCAAATCATAGGATATTTGAGACATATTTACATCGAAGCTGCTCATTGTTGTTACCATATCCAGTAACTCTTTAGCAGAAATAGATATCATTTCTTCATTTTCAAAAAACTTCATAAATAAATCATATACATTTTGGTGGAGAGGATAATCAATATTAGACAGGGGCTCTACATTCTTCCCTTCCAATCTGTTATTTACATAATCTACAATACAACGTGCTTCATTACAATTCCCCTTTTTCCTTAAGAACATAAAATACCTCCTGCCATCATTCGTGCTTAAAATCATTCAACTGTATTCTAGCACAAAATTTTGGAAATGAATACAGTTTTTGGAAGTATATAAATTTATCAATTTTAAAGGAGTATTCCTTAGTATTTTTTTGTTTTAAAAAACATATAATAATTATTAATCAATAAATATATATCGAAATACGATAAAAATATATTGAAATACATGGTTTAAAGTGATATAATACAAAAAATATAAAGACACTTCATATGTCGGTTGAACGTTAACAATTTAAAAACATGTATTTTAGAAAGGATTGTATCTATATGAATCAAGAAAAATTAATCAAGTTTACAAATTTATTACTAGGAATCATGTTTTACTCAGGAATTATTGTTATTTTAGGGCTCCCCTTCATTCTGAAGTTAGCCGGAAAATATTATTCCTCTTCAATTACAGAGAAATTTTGGCCTATGATGATTATTTATGTAATAGCTGGGGTATGTGGTTTGACAATTGTAAAACAGCTTTGGAAAATGATCAGGACTGTGATAAACCAGGACTGCTTTGTGGATAACAATGTAAAAAGTTTAAATTTAATGGGAAAAGTCAGTTTTGTTATTTCTATATTGTTTATCTTAAAACTATTTTTTCTTCCCACACCGGCGACCTTTGTTATTATTCTTACTTTTTTCATAGCAGGAATATTCAGCCATGTATTGGCTTGTGTTTTTAAAGAGGCTGTACGCTATAAAAAAGAAAATGATTTAACAATTTAGGAGGCAGGGTATGTCAATTATAGTAAATTTAGATGTTATGATGGCAAAAAGAAAAATGAGTGTTACGGAGCTGGCACATGAAGTAGATATCACAATGGCTAACTTATCTATTTTAAAAAATAATAAGGCAAAAGCAGTGAGATTTTCAACGTTAGATGCTATTTGTAAAGCATTAGACTGTCAGCCAGGAGATATTCTGGAGTATGTAGAAGATGAAGAGGAAATACAGTGAGGCAGATATTATAAGTTTATGGATGGTATTTAATTGAAAGGAGTAGTTTTATGGAAAAGTTACCAGTCAGTAAAATAGAAGAAAATTATATATATATTATCGGATTGTGCGGTATATATGGAATTATATTTACTTTTTGTCTTTATGAGAACCTATATGGTATTACATTTCCGGTCTATGTGGCAGCAATGATTTTTACGGCTGTTTTATTTTTGAAAAAGACAGGAATAATAATACAAAAGAACTTTTTTTTATATGCATTTGGTATGATTCTTTTAGGAATATCAACAGTTATGACCAGTAATGGATTCTTTCATTTTTTTAATTGGGTGGGAATCCTGCTTCTTTACATGACAGCTATGATGCAGCAGTTAAATCAGGGGAGAGATTGGGGTTTTGAAAAATATTTAAAAAATATTATATTATTGTGTGCCAAAACAATTGTTTCTATTTTTACTCCAATTATGCATGGAATCAGGTATAAGAAAAGCAGAATGAATGAAAAAGAAAGTAAAATTATGAAGCCTGTTATAATTGGTTTGTTAACTGCAGCAGTATTTTTAATATTTGTATTACCTCTTTTAGTTTATTCCGATAAAATATTTGCTCAATATTTTGGGAAGATTCTTGAAGTCTTTAAATTTTATACAGAATTAAAAATCCTATTCACATTCCTTTTAGGATCTGTTATGTTATATGCATTTTTTACAGCATTATCAGGAATAAATTTCATTGATTCAGGAGAGAAAAAGGAAGCAAGTATAAATCCAGTGACAGGGATTACCTTTTCTGGAATTCTTGCAGCTGTTTACGTTTTTTATTCTGTAATTCAAATATTGTTTCTATTTTTAAGGTTAGAAAGTGGATTGCCTTATGGAGTGACATATTCAGAATATGCACACGCGGGGTTTTGGCAATTGTTAGGAGTAAGCCTGATTAATTTTGTAACGGTTTTAGTTTGCAAGGCTATTTTTAAGGAAAATAAAACTTTAAAGATTCTCCTGCTAATAATTTCAATATGTACGTGCATTATGGCACTATCAGCGTTTTACAGGATGGTCCTATATGTAAATGTTTATCATCTTACATTTCTTAGAATCCTTGTACTTTGGTTTCTTGGGATGATGATTTTTATTATGCTTGGTGTAATGTGGAGTATATTTAAAGTAAACTTTCCTTTATTTAAATATATAATGGTTGTAGTATCCACTGTCTATATTCTTTTATCCTTTGCAAAAGTAGATAAAATCATTGTGGAATATAATATTTCTCACTGGGGGAAGGTAACATCAGAAGATACGATGTATCTTATGTATGAAGTTTCACTAGACGCAGCTCCCGCAATAGCTCAATTACATTTGGAAGAAGGGAAAGATAATACTTCATATACAGATTCAGAAATAGAAATGTATTTTTCCAATATAAGAGCGAGAGAAAACTCCGGAAGAAAGTGGAATTTTTCAATAGCACTGGCAAAAAAAGCGGCAGATGAGTATTTTGATAAAATATCTAAGTGATTACCTTAGAACCTTTAAAATGAACAACTTTTTTGTCTAACTATTTTCTTTTTAAATAAACTATATTATAATAAGAAAAGTTACAGTCATGAAAAATATAATTTTGCAGAAGATACTATATATTACAGGAACAATCTATGCATCCCGCGATGCAGCATATAAAAGAATGTATGATATTTTGGGGGATAAAAGGAAAATCCGATTGATGTGAAAAATTAAGTTATCTATTATATAGGACCGTCTCCTGCAAGGGAAGGAGGTCCTATTGGCTCGTCAGGTCCCACAACTGCAATCCGAAAATTAACAGTAGAAAATTTTCCTGTCATCGTTGTTATTGATTATAAGGAAAATAATTTATATGAAAGTGCGATAAAGAAACATCTTCTTGAATATTAGTAGTTCAAGAAGTGTGTAATACGGAAGAATAGAGGTTGAGAGGAAAAGTAATGAAACGTATATTATTAATGGTGTTTCGGAATATATTTCTGGTTCCATATATGTGGTGCCGGTTGTGTTATCATGCATCACATACAGATAAATATACAGAAGAGGAACAATATAAGCTTCTGAAATTTATAGTACTTCGTGCAAATAAGGGAGGAAATGTTCATATAGATGTCCACGGGACAGAAAATCTGCCAAAGGAAAATGGTTTTATTTTCTTTCCAAACCATCAGGGGCTGTATGATGTGCTCGCCGTTTTAGAGGCATGTCCAAGACCATTCTCTGTTGTTGCAAAAAAAGAAATTAAAAATATTCAGTTTTTGAAACAGGTTTTTGCGTGTATGAATGCCTACATGCTGGACAGAGAAAATGTACGCCAGGCAATGCAGGTTATCCTTGATGTATCAAATGAAGTAAAGAATGGAAGAAATTATCTTATATTTGCTGAAGGTACCCGTTCAAGAAGTGGAAATAAAATTGGAGAATTTAAAGGGGGCAGCTTTAAAGCGGCAACTAAAGCAAGGTGTCCTATTGTACCAGTGGCCCTTATAGATTCTTTCAAACCATTTGATACAAATACGACCAGTAAAGTAACAGTCCAGGTACATTTTATTAAACCATTGTATTACGAAGAATATGAAAATATGAAGACGACAGAAATAGCAGCCCTGGTTCATGACAGAATTCAGCATGTAATCGAAGAAAATGAGAATGTTACAGTCCAGCCATAAGCTCGATTATGCTTTGCTGCATCTCGCTTTGGCTGAACGGTAACAAAAAAATGAAAAAGTTGCAATTTAAGCGTTGACATTAAAGAATCTGTTTAGTATAATAAATTTTGCACTGTTGCGTGCATAACTTTATATAGTCCTGCGTGGTAAGAAGCAGGTATTATTCAGAATCAGGAGAAATACTCAAGAGGCTGAAGAGGCGCCCCTGCTAAGGGTGTAGGTCGGGAAACCGGCGCGAGGGTTCAAATCCCTCTTTCTCCGTTTTGATACTTTCCAGAACTACTGGGCAGAACCAGTAGTTTTTATATATTATCCTTACTGGACATGTTGTAGGAAAGTGTTAATAAAACTACTAAATATAGTATGTAAAATGTATGTTTGAAAAAAGTTAAGAAAAATTAAAAAAGCTATTGACAAATGCATACGATAAATGATACTATATCTAGGCTGACTCGTGAGGGACAGCAAACGACAAAAAGAACCTTGATAATTAAACAATAGACAACAAACCCTTGAAAATTTCTTATAGAGAAAATTTTTAAGAACAGCATCAGAAATGATGCACCCATCACTGGAAAGATTCTAGTGGTAAAAACAGTAAAAGGGATAGAATTAGCTAGTAGCGATTCTTGACTGGAAACAAACACTTTTAACGAGAGTTTGATCCTGGCTCAGGATGAACGCTGGCGGCGTGCTTAACACATGCAAGTCGAGCGAAGCACTTTACTTGGATTTCTTCGGAGAAAAGAGTGTAGTGACTGAGCGGCGGACGGGTGAGTAACGCGTGGGTAACCTGCCTCATACAGGGGGATAACAGTCAGAAATGACTGCTAATACCGCATAAGACCGCAGTACCGCATGGTACGGTGGTAAAAACTCCGGTGGTATGAGATGGACCCGCGTCT
>NZ_QGDS01000028.1 GCF_003149105.1 Faecalicatena contorta
AACGAATGCAATTGAGGGATTTAACCGTCAGCTGCGAAAGGTTACGAAAAGCAAAACGATTTTCCCATCAGATGATAGTCTGCTGAAAATGCTGTATCTGGCTATGATGGATATCACCAAGAAATGGACCGGCCACCGGCAAGACTGGGGAATTATACATTCCCAACTAGAAATATACTTTGAAGAACGGCTAAACGGTCATTAAAAATGAGGCTGATTCTATCGGCTTTATTGACATGCTCTGAAATAGGGCTATAATACATACAAAAGGCAAGGCCTGAAAAAAGGCCTTGCCCAAGATGTAACTATCAACATATCTTATATCAGTTTTTGACTTTACACAAAACTTGAAGCTCTCTCTTCATAATCTTTCGAACTAGTTTTTCTGATATAATAATTCCCTGGTGCTGCAGCTTTTTCCATATCCTTCGATAACCATAGCAGCCCCTACTTTCATGAAATGTATTTTTAATTAATGTGCGCTGTTCCACATACTTATCCGGTTGTTTCATTACGGATATTTGATAAAAATAACTACTTCTTGGTAAGCCAAGTCCATAAAGAAGGAGTGACAGTGAATATTTCTCTTTCAAGGCGCTGACAACCACTGCCTTCTCACGATTGCTAAGATTTGTCATGTCAACGCCGGGGTCTTTTTTTAATACATTAATCGTTTCTTTGAGTAGATCCACTTCCAACTGCAGTTTATTGATTTGTTCCTGAAAGTCTTCAGCCGTTTTAGAGGTAAATGGTTCTTGTATCTGCTTTGGAGCCAAGGGCTCTCTTTTGATATTCTTCTTAGAGGACATAAGACCGATTGCTCTTTTTTCCAGATACAGTCGCCTCCACTTATATATGCTGCATCGACTGTATCCTATTTCTCTTGATACGTATTCTATATCTTCTCCAAGTTCAAAGCAACGATGAAGTGTATTTAGTTTCAATTCTGCGGATGGATGACGAGGATGGTTAGCCATGTTGCAGAAATGTATTTTGTCTGTATTGTCTTCCAATTGACCTGAATATCCATGCCAATTCTTTATTCCCGCTTTTTGGTGTTCATGCCATCGATACAGGGTCGCTGGTGAGGGATATCCTAGTTTTTGAATGGTAGCGCAGACAGAACCTGTTCGTTCAAATTCTTTTAGAGCTATCTTTTCTTGCTGATTGGTATACTTTGAATGCATCTTAACTCCTTCCAGAGTCCAACTTTATGTCCGCACCCCCGTCCGCACCCCTAACTATCAACATATCTTATATCAGTTTTTGACTTTACACAAAACTTGAAACTCTCTCCATGTCCCTTTTATTTTCTATAATTCTATCAAATCATGTGTAAAGCGTACCATATTTTCGTAACCGTTTTCTGTTACCAGAAGCTGATCTTCTATCCGGACGCCGCCCCACTGTGGTATGTAGATGCCCGGCTCGATAGTTCTTACATTTCCGGCAGGAATTGGAGCCGTATCGGTTATAGAAGCAAAAGGACCTTCGTGCACGAAGAGACCAATTCCATGGCCCACATTAGTATATTGATATCCCATGTAAGGGGTGTCTTTGATTGCCTCTAAGGATGCAAGATAGATTTCTTTTCCGGTAACACCTGCCTTTGTGACAGCGGTAGAGTCTTCAAGCATCTGTTTTTCGATGGCATACACTTCCTTTTGTTTTTCTGTAGCTTTACCAACTACAAAGGTTCTTGTCATATCTGACATATATCCGTTTACCTGACAGCCAAAATCAATTAATACGAAATCACCATATTCAATTGACTTCTCAGAAGGAATTCCATGTAAAAGAGAAGTCTTGGCACCGGATATGAGAATATTACCATAAGGCATTGTATCCGCACCTTCCTGTACCATGTAAAGGGAAAGGGTTGCAGCCAGCACTTTTTCTGTGACACCTGGCTTGATAAGCGGCATCAGACGTTCCAATGCCCGGCAGGAGATTTCGCAGGCAGCTCTCATATATTGGATTTCTTCTTCCGTTTTCACCTGGCGCATTTTTTCAATGACACCGGTACAGGGCAGGAGCTGAGCAGCGACCTTTTCCTGAAATGTTAAAAAGTCATTATAGTTCAGAGAATCGGATTCAAAGGCAACTGTAGAAAATCCCTTTGATGCAGCCAGTTCTCCTATCATATCTCCTTTTGTCTTTCCGGGAGTCCGCCAGTTTTTAATGGTATAATCCGGGCATTCGAACCCTGCCTGTTCTGTATATCTGGGGTCTGTTATAAAGTAATATTCATTCTTTGTAATCAGAAGAGAACTGTCACCGCCGGTATAGCCGCTGATAAACCGGACATTTTCCTTTTTTGTCACGTAAAATGCATCGATGTTGTGTTCTTTCATGTAGGTGAGTAGTTTCTTTTCGTTCATAATCAGACTTCTCCATTTCTATTTTGAATATTTTTATGAATTTAGAAAGGTTGAGATATTTTCTGTGGAAATATGACCTTCTGATTTTCAGTATATTCTTAATTTTAGGCCAAGTCAAATTATTTAACCGAATCAAGCAGCGAAGCGAATTGCAAATATCCCCTTTGACCCCAGAAAACAGTTTATGGATATATTGAGATAATCTCAATCCGAATCATACTTGGTACAAGGTATGCAATCAGGGACAGATTCCTGTGGTATTAATTTCCCTTCTTTGAGTTTCATTTTATCCAGAGTCGTTTGTGTAAGAGACTCTATATTATCGGGATACAAAATAGCATATTGCTTCAGCTTTTCATATGTTTCAAAATACATAAACAGGTCTCCTTTACTTTGTAATTGTTTCATAATATAATTATAAATAATTATTTGGAAATATAGTATATAAAAACCGACTAATAATATAATTATATAGCCATATAAGTTGAATTCATATGACAATCAGGAGTGAGCAATGAAAATTAAAGTCAAGGGCAACCAAATTGAAGAGATTGAAGGGTTATTTGCAGATTATCCATATGTTTTTCATGATGCCAATTTGTGGGATACAAAAGTTCCCTGGCACTGGCATGAGGAGCTGGAGTTTGATTATGTGGTTAAGGGAAGTGTGAGGGTGGTTACTCCCAATAGGAGCTATGTTTTTCACACAAATGAAGCTTTTTTTGTAAATACAAATGTATTGTGTACTATGGAAAGTGAAGATAGCGGGCAGCCTGGAAGGATGGATTCACATTTATTCCACCCTGTGTTTTTAGGAGGGCATTTTAAAAGCATTTTTGCAACAAAGTATCTGAATCCAGTTCTGCAGAATAAAAAACTGGAGATTTTGGAAATCCGGGGTGAAAATAAAAGGCAGCAGAAAATACTGGCAAAATTAAGGCAGTTATCCGATTTGCAGCAAAAGAATGATATGGAATTTCAGACTAGAAATCTTTTGTCAGAAATATGGCTTCTTTTACTGGAGGAAATTGAAGATAAAGAGAAGAGCAGCCTGCCGAAGAAGAGAGTGAATCAGGATAGAATTCAGACAATGATGGCTTTCATACAGCAAAATTATGAAGAAAAAATATCCCTGGAAGATATTGCTTTATCTGCTGCCGTTAGTAAGAGAGAATGTCTCCGGTGTTTTCAGAGTTGTATACACAAAACGCCCTATGAATACTTGCTGGATTATAGAATTGAAATGGCGGAAAAACTATTGAGAGATACAGAGCTTCCTATCATAGATATCGCATTTCAAACAGGTTTTACAAACGGTGCATATTTTGGTAAGGTATTCAAGAAAACATGCAAAAAAACGCCGGGTGCATATAGAAAATCATACAGAAATTCCAGAAAGGAATTGTAACGGTAAAATATATGAATGTGAAAAGTTCAGGATTAAATAATAATACATTAAAACAAAGGAACAGAGGGTTAATATTGAAACTAATTGCCACCCAGGAATGTACATCCAGGATTGAACTGGCGAAGAAAACGGGCTTATCAAAAGTGGCGGTTTCTCATATTGTGTCAGAGTTTATCAAGGATGATATCATAGAGGAGCTGGATGCGAAGCCTATAAAAGGGCAGGGACGCAACCCGATTCATTTAAGTATTTCATCGAAGGCGCCTAAGATGCTAGGAATCTATATTTTCAGAGATGAGTGTAGTGCTGTGCTTTGTGATATTCAGTTAAATGTATTGAAAAGGTCAGGGTTTTTACTCAATGCGGAAAATGCGGGCAGCCTTTTTTCATTGCTATGCCAGTCCATTGACAAGGTGCTGAAATCGGCAGGTGATGAACGGATTTATGGAATGGGAATAGGAGCTCTTGGGCCGATAGATATTGAAAAAGGAATGATATTAAATCCCCCCCATTTTTATGGAGTGAGGGATTTACCAATTGTAGACATGCTGAAAGAGCGGTATAAGATTCCGGTTTATTTTGACAGTCAGTATAATTGCGCGGCCCTGGCTGAAAAGTATTATGGAAACGGCAAAGATTATCAGGATTTCATCTTTGTAGGCATTGCAAACGGGATTGGCTCCGGTATTATATCCAATGGTACATTGTATTCCAATGTGAGTGGATATACAAGCGAGCTGGGACATATGAGTGTAGAGTGGAATGGAAACCAGTGTATATGCGGCAATAAGGGATGTCTGGAAACGTATGCAGGAGCAAGGGTTATAGAAGAAAAGCTGCAGAAGATGACAGGAGAAGTGTTGGATTTTGAAGGCTTCTGTAAACGAAGCTATGAAAAGTATGATTCTATTTCAGACGATATATTTATGGATATGATGGATAAACTGGCATGCGGAATTACAAGTTCCGTAAACTTATTGAATCCGGCTGCGGTTTTTATCGGGCATCAGGGATATTATATACCAGAGCAATATATCCGTTACCTGGAAGAGAAGATTAATGCACAAAAACTTGTCAGCTCTTATTGCTATGTAAAAGTATTAAAATCCTATTTCCGTGAAGAAACACATATCAGAGCCTGTGGGTGCAGCCTTCTGCTGAGAATATTTGAAGGTGAACTATTTTAAAGGGAATAGAATTGAAATTCAGGTTTTTGTTCCTGTATGTTGACAATAAAAATATGCGGTGATACAATTAATTTAATTAGTAATACCTTATTACTAAATCAAAAAATGCTTCCTTTGTATCTTAATGAAAGGGTAAGGTGAGAATCATGAAACAAATCAAACTTAATAATGGAATCGAGATACCACAGATGGGACTTGGGGTTTTTCAGGCACCCCAGGGAGAAGATACAGTTAATTCTGTAAAATGGGCGCTGGAGGCAGGTTACGGCCATATTGATACTGCGAAGATATATGGCAATGAATCCGACGTAGGAAAAGGGATGCTGGAAAGCGGAGTACCAAGAGAGGATATTTTTCTTACTACAAAATTGTGGAATGGTGATATTCGGGCCGAGAGAACAAGAGAAGCGTTTGAGGAAAGCCTGAAAGCTTTGAAAACGGATTATGTGGATTTATATTTGATTCACTGGCCGGTGGATAAGTTTGAAAAAGCATGGATGGTTATGGAAGAATTGTATCAGGAAGGAAAAATTAAGGCTATCGGACTGAGCAATTTCCACAAGAGCCATTTGGATAAAATACAGGAAATAGCACGGGTGAAGCCTGTTATTAATCAAATAGAATCTCACCCTTACATGAATAATCAGGAACTGATTGATTTAAGCAAATCCCTGGGAATGGAAGTAGAGGTATGGAGCCCGCTTGGAGGAACAGGGGGGAATGTTCTTGAGGATAAGACCTTAAATGAGCTTGCTGAAAAATATGGAAAGACACCCGCTCAGATTGTACTGCGCTGGGATATCCAAAGAGGCGTTATCGTAATTCCGAAATCGATACACAAGGACAGGATTGTTTCTAATATCGATGTTTTTGACTTTGAATTGTCGGATGAAGATATGACAGTAATTAATCAGTTAAACAAAAACCTCCGTGTCGGACCAGACCCGGATAACTTTGATTTTTAGTTACAGCTCAGTAAATAAGAATTGAGTCCATGGGTGAACTGTAATAAAAACAGATAATTGGAAAGGTGGAAATATTATGTATAGTAATTTTTCGTATTATGCACCAACAAATGTTGTGTTTGGAAAAGCAGCGGAGTCAGAAGTTGGCCAGTTAGTCAAAAAGGAAAACAGTAAGAAAGTCCTTCTCCATTACGGTGGAAAAAGTGCAGCCCGCTCCGGATTGCTGGATCGTATTAAAGCATCTTTAGAAAAAGAAGAAATTTCCTATGTAGAACTTGGCGGAGTTGTGCCTAATCCCCATCTTTCATTGGTTTATGAAGGCATTGAGTTATGTAAAAAAGAAGGTGTTGACTTTATTCTTGCGGTTGGCGGCGGAAGTGTAATTGATTCTGCTAAAGGTATTGGATATGGTGCGGTTGATGAAGGTGATGTATGGGATCTTTATGAAAGAAAAAGAACAGCAAAAGCATGCCTGCCTATCGGATGTGTACTTACAATTGCAGCAGCGGGAAGTGAAATGAGCGGTGGTTCTGTTATCACCAATGAAAAAGAAGGGTTAAAAAGAGCTTATGATGATGATTTGTCACGTCCTAAGTTTGCAGTTATGAATCCAGAGCTGACGATGACACTACCTCAATACCAGACGGCAAGCGGGGTTGTAGATATTTTAATGCATACAATGGAACGTTATTTTAACCAAAGTGATAATATGGAAATTACAGACGTCATCAGTGAGTCTCTGATGAAAAACGTTATGAAGTATGCGCAGGTACTGATGGATGAGCCTGAAAATTACAAAGCAAGGGCAGAAGTTATGTGGGCAGGAAGCCTTTCCCATAATGGACTGACTGGATGTGGGACAGACGGCGGTGACTGGTCAAGCCATAACATGGAGCATGAACTTGGAGGAATGTTTGATGTGGCACATGGTGCAGGGCTGGCATCCATCTGGGGAAGCTGGGCAAGATATGTCAATCATGCGGCAAAGAATAGATTTGTTAAATTTGCATGTAATGTAATGGATGTGATCCCAGGAGAAAATGAGGATGAGACAATCCAAAAGGGAATTGAAGCGATGGAAGCTTTTTATCATTCTATTCACATGCCTGCGTCCTTGAAGGAATTAGGAGTAGATCCTACAGATGAGCAGATTTCCCAGATGGCTAAGAGTTGTGATGCGGCTACTGGCGGAAATACCGGGTGTGTAGTAAAGCTTAGTGTGGAAGATATGGAAGCCATTTATAAATCAGCCAGGTAGACAGGAGAAAAAGAATGAGGGTAGTATACGTAAAATCACCATTCCAGTTTGACATAAGAGAAACGGAAATACCGGAACCAGGAGAGAATCAGGTATTATTAGATGTAAGGGCCTGTGCTGTCTGTGGAACAGATATGCATACCGCTGAATCAGATGCAGATATATTCCAGAGCTTTGGCCATGAGATAGCCGGAGTTGTGGTGAAAAATGGCCCTGGTTCTAATCGGTTCCGTCAAGGTGACAAAGTAGTGATTGAAAGCGGAACTTTTTGCCATGTCTGTGAAAATTGCAGGAATGGAAGGCCCGATTTATGCACGAACGGACTTAGTATTCTGGAGGATGTGGAAATCAGCGGATATGCTGATTACATGTTGGTTCCGGAACAGGCAATGGTAGCTTTCGATGGCCTTGATTTTAAAGAAGCAGCCCTTGCTGAGCCTCTTGGGGTGGCTCTAGATTTGTTCTATACAACGGGAATAGAGGTGAACGATGATGTGGCAGTAGTTGGCCTGGGCCCTATCGGACTCATGGCAATCGCACTGGCAAAGGCAGCGGGTGCAAGAAACATTTATGCAATTCAGGGAAGCGGAAGATCAAAAGCCAGAATTGAGCTTGCAAAAAAACTGGGTGCAACAGATGTCATACTGACTTCGGAAACAGAACTTGCCAGATATACGTTTCCCAGAGGGGGCGTTAATAAAATTATGATAACTGCGGCGCCTGCAGTGATTCCCGACATGATGAAGATTGCAGCATATGGAGGAATCATCGGGTTTTTAGGAATTGACCTGCAGCATGGTGACATTACATTTAATGCAAACGATTTCCATTTTAGAAAGTTACAGCTCCGGGCATCGTATGCAGTTCCGGCGCTATGGTTTCCAAGGGCCTTGGATTTGCTCAAATCCAAAGTAGTAGACCCGGAAGACTTCATTACACAGACCTTTCCGCTGGAGGAAATTGAGACATATTTTACAAAACAAAAAAATGACAGCAGTGATGTAATCAAGATGGTTATGGTAAAAGCTGAAGATTGAAATAAATAAAAGAAAACCAAAAGCAAAATAGCCGGGGATGTTTTATCCGGCTATTTTTTGATCTGCAAGTTAAACAGGTATGCAAAAGCCTGCTGTCTGACTTGATTTTCCGAGGGGTTCCATTTATAGTATTATTTATAGAAGCGTATAATAAGAGAGGGCATGGAAAGAGGAATTTCAGTGGCAGATTCTTATGAATGTCCGTTTATGATGATAGAAAAGGAGGTATTTACATGGAGATAAAGAATGTAGCATTGATTGGCCTGGGAGCAATGGGTGTGTTTTTCGCACCGAGAATGGAAGAACATTTAGGCAGAGAGAACTTCTGTGTGATTGCCCGGGGGGAACGTAAAAGAAGGCTTGAGAACCAGGGAGTAACTGTAAATGGAGTAAATTACCGTTTTCCAATTTGTACACCAGAGGACGGTACGGAGAAGGGCTTAATTATTATGGCAGTGAAGGATATGGGGCTTCATCAGGCCATTCAGGATATCCGCAAGTTTGTCGGTGAGAAAACCCAGATATTATGCGTGATGAATGGAGTAGAAAGTGAGGAAAAGGTTGCTGAGGTTTATGGCTGGGACCATGTTCTTTACTCCTATATGAGAATGTCTATTGTCATGAAATGCGGCAAGGCAGACTTTGACCCATACTGGGGGAAAGTGTATTTCGGAGAAGCTAAAAATATAGAGTTGACGGAACGTGTGCAGGCCATCAGTGATGTGATGGAGCGGTGTGATATTCCCTATAAAGTTGAAAAGGATATGATATGGGGGCTGTGGTTTAAGTATATGTGTAATGTGGGTGAAAATCTGACCTGCGCGCTTCTTGGAATCCCCTTTGGGGCATACCGGGAAAGTGAGGCGGCAAATGAAATCCGCTGGGCGGCAATGAAAGAAGTGCAGGCAGTTGCAGAGGCTAAGGGAATCTTTATCACAGATGAACAGATGAAAAAACAGTATGATGCAATCTGCCGGATTCCTTATGAAAATAAACCGTCCACCCTGCAGGACCTGGAAGCAAGGCGGAAAACAGAAGTGGAGATGTTTGCCGGAAGCATGGTGGAAATGGGAAAAGAGCTAGGAATTCCAACTCCGGTATGCTGGATGTTCCTTCAGGGAATACGGGTGCTGGAGGAGAAGAATCAAGGTTTGAAATAGTCAGTATTAGAAAGAGCAGTAATAACAGATAAAAGATGCGGCAGGGAAAAGGAGAGGTGATGAAGAATGTTTCCGGTTAAAGAATTGATTGAGCAGGCAGTTGACGCGATGGAATATGCCTATGCTCCTTATTCAAGTTTTAAAGTAGGTGCTGCGCTCCTGGCAGAGGATGGTACTGTTTATCAGGGATGTAACATTGAGAACGCCGCGTACACACCATGCAATTGTGCGGAGAGAACTGCTTTCTTTAAAGCGGTAAGTTCAGGAGTGAAGGAGTTTAAGGCAATCTGTATTGTAGGCGGCAAGGAAGGCATTCTGACGGAATTTACAGCACCATGCGGAGTGTGCCGTCAGGTGATGATGGAATTTTGTAATCCGAAAGAATTTCAGATTATCCTCGCCGTGGATGAGGATAATTACCGGATTTTTACATTAGAGGAATTGTTCCCTATGGGGTTTGGACCTGCTGATCTTGCAGAGAAGTAATATCACGGTGCTTATGTGTAATAGTTTTGGAACATATAGATAGGAGGGAGCAGCATGGCAACAGCGGTTATATGTCTTATTATTGTAATCATTTGTGTATTGAGCGTCAGAAGCTATACAAAACGGGTGACACGGGGCTGCTGCAATGCAGGCGGAGACCCGGTGAAACGAGTAAAACCTAAGGATAAGAATCCTGAACACTATCCCTACACCAGCAAAATCAAGGTTGAGGGAATGACCTGTGCCAGCTGTGCAAGGCGTGTTGAGAATGCATTGAACTGTATGGATGGAGTTTGGGCAAAAGCAGACTCTACAGCAGGGTGTGCCACAGTCAGAATGAAAGAGCAATTAGAGGATGAGGAGATTCGGAAGGCAGTTTCATCTGCCGGGTATGGGGTGGCAGGTATTGAGAAACTAGAATAGTTCTAAAAAGATTTTCAGGCGCCCGGCGCTATTTAGAGTGCGAACCTCTTACAATTTTAAATTGTGCATGCCTGGTACATATGGTATACTTATTATCGGTTCACAGGATGAATTTGAATTTAAAAAGTATTTGAGAGGAAGGATTACGATGGAGAAAATCAGAATTGGAATTGTTGGATACGGTAACATCGGACGTGGAGTGGAGCTTGCGGTAGAGCGCAATGAGGATATGGAATTAAAAGCTGTCTTTACAAGACGCGCACCTGAAACAGTGCAGACTATGTCAGAAGGTGTTCCGGTTGTGCATATGGATGATATGCTGGACATGAAGGATGATATTGATGTTATGATTCTCTGCGGTGGTTCTGCTACAGATTTGCCGGTAATCGGACCTGAAATCGCGAAGAACTTTAATATCATTGACAGCTTTGATACTCATGCGAAGATTCCGGAATATTTTGCAGAAGTAGATGCGGCAGCAAAGGAAGGCGGTAATGTAGGAATCATTTCCGTAGGCTGGGATCCGGGTATGTTCTCCTTAAACAGAATTTATGCAGAGTCAATCCTTGTACAGGGAAACACGTATACCTTTTGGGGTAAAGGCGTAAGCCAGGGACATTCCGATGCAATCCGCCGGGTGCCGGGTGTAAAAAATGCGATTCAGTACACCGTTCCAATCGAGGAAGCAGTAGAAAAAGTAAGAAGTGGCTGCGGACCTGAGCTGACTACAAGAGAGAAACATCTCAGAGAGTGCTATGTAGTGGCAGAAGAAGGAGCAGACCTGAAAAATATTGAAGAGACAATCAAGAATATGCCGAACTATTTTTCGGATTATAATACAGTAGTAAATTTCATCACTGAAGAAGAATTAAAAGAGAATCACAACAAAATGCCTCATGGCGGGTTCGTCATCAGAAGTGGTGAGACAGGAAGAGAAGGCCGCAAACACGTGATTGAATACTCTTTGAAATTAGATTCTAATCCGGAATTTACTTCCAGTGTTTTAATATGCTATGCAAGAGCGGCTTACCGTCTGGCAAGAAAAGGCGAGTCTGGGGCGAAAACAGTATTTGATATTGCTCCGGGATTACTTTCCATGAAAACAGAAGAAGAGTTGAGAGCAGAATTATTATAAAGGGGGTCAGACCCTTTTGCACGCCTTTTTCCGAATTGTTTCAAACAATTTAGAATTCGGTGCTCAAAAGGGTCAGACCCCTGTAAGTGTACCGTACAGTCAGGAGGAAATTATGGACGGACAGTATAAGGGAATGGCAATAGGAGTATTTGAACTGGACAGTGAATGTGCATGTTTTGTAGCATTAGATGCGGCAGCAAAAACTGCAGATGTTAAAATACAGGCGGTAGAACGGAATCGTCTTTCAGCCGGGGCATGTGTGAAGATGCGGGGAAGTGTTTCTGATGTAAAGGCGGCTATGGAAGCGGCACTTGAGGCAGCCAGGCCGATGGCAAATATCGTCTCACACACAGTGATAGCTGCACCGGCAGCAGACACGGAGACTGCAATCGAAATGACAATTCATAAGTAGGAAGAGGTATATGTATGGGGTACGGAGCATTCGGACTCGTGGAAGTTCTGGGAGAGGCAAACGCGGTGCTGGTGACAGACCAGATGCTGAAAGCGGCAGATGTGATATATGAGACTCAGGATACAAAATGTGGCGGGCATGCACTGATATTCGTCAGCGGCAGTGTCTCGGCAGTGAAAGCAGCGGTGGAGAGCGTGTCAGAACTTCCCGTGTGCAAGATATTTAATTCCGCGGTGATATCCAATCCATCAGAGGAAATGGTGAAGATCGTGGAAGAATTTAAGTTGAGACGTAAAAAATAGTGATAAGTAAACAAGATGCAGGTTGCTATGCGAAATTAAAGGCAGCCTGCATTTTTCTGAATATTCTGAAAACGGAGAGCAAAAGGGACTGACCCCTTTACAAAGGGGACTGTCCCTTTTGTAATCTCTTATGAAATTTCTGCCAGTGATTTGAAGGTATATCCCATTTCTTCCCACTTTGTCAGTAGTTCATCAAGTATTTGTGCATTTGTTTTTGATGTACTGTGAAGAAGTACAATTGCACCCGGATGAATTCTCCCAAGAAGCTTTTCAAAGGCTTCTTCTTTTGTAGGCTGTTTATTTTCATACCAGTCCACATAGGCCAGGCTCCAGAAAAAGGTTTTATATCCCATTTCTTTTGCCATCTGCAGGTTCGCTTCGCTGTATTTTCCTTGAGGCGGACGGTAGTACCGGGTCATTTCCTGACCGGTGATTTCCTTATATTCTTCTTCTACATCCCCCAATTCTTTTTGAAAAGCTTCTTTGGTTGATATTTGGGACATGTCGGGATGGTGGTATGTATGGTTGCCTACCGCATGCCCTTCATCGGCCATCCGTTTTACCAAATCTGGATTGGCGGAAATGTACGTGCCCACGATGAAGAAGGTGGCAGGGGCGTTGTGCTTCTTTAAAGCGTCCAGTATGGCCGGGGTATTGCCGTTTTCAAAGCCTGCATCGAAAGTCAGGTAGATTACCTTTTCATCCGGATTTCCGGAATAGTAAGCGTCAAATTTTTTTAGTTCTTCTGCTGTTGCATTAGCTACAGGGGGCTGGCCATCTTCCTGGAAGCTTAGTCCCCAGTTTCCTTCGGCAGAAGTGGTTATGGCTTCAGGAGCAAAATGGTCTTGCACTTTCCCGGCGGCGTGGCCGGCTAAAAATGCAGCGGCAAAAAGTAATGCGAGTTTAAAAATGCGTTTCGGAAAGCGTTTGTTTCTCAAATTGATTTTCATTGTATCACCAGAATCTTATTTCCTACAGTATATGATGGAAATACTAGAATATTTTCTGAATATGGAAAATGAAGGGCAGAACGGAGGGGAAAAGGTTTTTTGTGAGATATGGAAATGGATTTTTGAGAAAAAGGGTGTTAAAGTAATAGGAGATACTTTTTGCGATAATAGGAGGAAATTATGGAGAGAGCAGCATTGTTTTTTGATATTGATGGAACCATATTAAGTGAGATAACAAGGGAAATTCCTCAAAGTGCATTGGACGCCATGGAGGCAGCCAGGACCGCTGGACACTTACTTTTTGTGAATACCGGACGTACGCTCTGCAGTATACCTGCAAAGCTTAAACAATTTAAATTTGACGGGTTTCTATGCGGATGCGGAACATATCTCACATACAAGGATGAAGTTCTGTTTTCAAATTCTATCCCAGAAGCCAGAGGGAGAGAAATTATTGATAAAATGATAGCATGTAAGCTGGATGGATTGATGGAAGGAACGGAAGATGTATATCTTCCCAGCAGGATGTCCAGGTTTGACAGGCTGGAGAGTTCCAGAAGATACTTCCATGAACTGGGGCTTGGACGGGAAGAGTATATAGAAAAGGGAAAGTTTATTTATGATAAATTATTCGTCTATGTAGATGAACAAAGTAATAAGGAAGAATTTTTCAATTTCATTAAAAAGGATATTGAGCCCATTGACAGAGGTGGGAATACTTATGAATGTGTACAAAGAGGATATTCTAAGGCGACTGCCTGTGAGTTTATTTTGAAAAAGTTTAATATGGACATAGATCAGATTTATGTATTTGGGGACAGTACAAATGACATCTCCATGTTCCAATATGCCAGACATACAATCGCAATGGGAGAGCACGCAAAGGAGCTGGCTCCATACACAGAATATGTAACAAGAAAGGTAGAAGAGGATGGGCTGGCTCACTCAATCTATCATTATGGACTTGCATAAAGAGAACCAATTCACATAAAGAGAACGGATTCATATTTCTGCGCTGTAAACGTATACCCCCGCTTCTAACGCTGGTTAGATGGCGGGGGTATTTCTGGTTCAAAAAGATGAGCCTTCTGTATTCTGTCTCTAGAACTGTCTTGCCAGTTCATCATGAATGTTATTTCCCATATTATAATCCAGTTTTTTATTCAGCCAGATTTCTTCGGAGCCAATGGCCTGGTCCACAAGCATCATCAGTCCGGTAACGATTTGAAGCCCTTCCTCTCTGGCAATTCTGAGAAATTCAGTTATCAGGGGATTATAGACAATATCTGCGGCAACTTTAAAATTCCGTATAACAGACGCATCAACCGGGCTTTCACCGACGTTAGGGTACAAACCAATAGGAGTCGTATTCACCAAAATATCTCCGGCTGGAACATCTGATAAATCACAGGTGCGGATATAGGGAAAAAGCTCTTCCAGATGCAGGTTTGCTTCCTCGTTTCGGGCAGCCACTGTGATTTGGGCGGCACCGTCCATATGAAGGCCGTAAATCAATGCTTTTGCTGAACCGCCGGAACCCAGAACCACAACATTTTGATCCTTCAGGCTGACACCGGCCTTGTGGAACATACTTATCATCCCAATATAATCGGTATTATAGCCATAGAAGGTGCCGTCCTTCATAAAAATTGTATTGACTGCTTCTATATTTTTTGAATGAAAATCCGGGACATCCACCAGTCTGTAAGCAATTTCCTTGTATGGCATTGTTACATTCATGCCCATGATATTTTCCTCTTTCATCACATCCAGTACATGAAGAACTTCCTGTCTATCCATTTCATATTTCTTATAGGTAGCGGTAACGTTCTGCTGTTTTAATAAATCTGTATGAATTTCCGGGGAAAGGCTGTGACCCAGTTTCTCCCCCAGCACTCCAAAATGTAATGTGTTTTCTTTTTCTCTGCTCATATTAAATTCCTCCTGCTGTTTTGAAAAAATGAAGATTGGTAGGATATATATAACTGTCCCCGATTTTACGGAGAAGCACTACGTTTAAATGACCGTCCAGATTCTTCTTGTCAAACTCAATAGCATCTGTGAGGTCGGATATAGGCAGCCCACATTCACATGGCAGCCCATAGGTTTTTAGAATCCGGCAAATCTTTTCTGCCTCGCCGGAAGCTGTTAGTCCTGCTTTTTCGGATATTTTTGTAATCTGGTACATTCCAATTGCAACAGCTTCTCCGTGGCTTTCACGCTCGTAGTGGCAATAGTGCTCAATTGTGTGGGCAAGAGTATGCCCGAAATTCAGCAGCATACGTTCCCCGGTATCAAATTGGTCAGCCTCTACAATGATACGTTTAATGTCAATACAACGGTAAATGATGGAAGGGAGCTGGTCTTTTAAATCTTCGAAAGAAGTGTGGGAACTTAATACATCGAATAAAGATGCATCTTTGATGCAGCCATACTTAATGACTTCTCCCATGCCGTCCGTAATATAGCGGGGGGGCAGTGTGTTTAGCATATCAGGGTCAATTATAACCAATTTTGGGTGATAAAAAGCACCAATCAGATTTTTCCCCTGTGGCAAATCCACCGCGACCTTGCCTCCCACAGAAGAGTCTACCTGTGCCAATAGAGAAGTGGGAATCTGGACAAACTTAACTCCTCTCAGATAACTTGCCGCTGCGAATCCGGCCAAATCTCCGATAACGCCGCCGCCAAGAGCAATCACCAAATCACTGCGGGTAATTTTTTTCTCCAGCATAGCAGCATATATCTGGGGAAGAGTATCAAAACTCTTTGTGGTCTCTCCGTGGGGCAGAACAAGGCTGTGGCACTCATAGGAGGGAAGTGCATTTATCAATGTTTTGCCATATAAAGGATAGATATTATCATCGGAAATAATGATAATCCGTTTGCCCTGGAAAACTTGAGAAATATAGGTTTCCGCATTTTTTAGAATTCCAGGTTCAATAAAAATAGAATAGCTGTTTTTGCCCAAGTTAACTGTTAATTCCAAGAGATTTCTCCTCCTCATACAAAAAGGTTAGCAAAGGGGTCAGACCCCCTTTAAACATTTTTCCCTACGACTGCGGCAATTTGTTTGATTTGCTGCAGTAAATCATCATATTTTTGAGGCTTTAAAGATTGTGCTCCGTCGCATAATGCGCTTTCCGGGTTATTGTGCACTTCAATCATCAGCCCGTCAGCTCCGGCTGCTATAGCGGCCTTTGCCATTGGTTCTACAAGCCACCATTTTCCTCCGGCATGGCTTGGATCAGCGATGACAGGAAGGTGTGTCTTTTTCTTAAGAACAGGTATGCTTTGTAAATCGAGAGTATTTCTTGTATATGTTTCGAAGGTACGGATTCCACGTTCACAGAGGATGACATTTTGGTTACCGGATGCCATGATATACTCTGCGGACATAATCCACTCTTCATAGGTAGCATTTAGTCCCCTCTTTAACAAAATGGGGCGGTCCAGTTGACCGAGCTGCTTGAGCAAGTCAAAGTTCTGCATATTTCTCGCACCTATCTGAATCAGATCTACTTTTTCATTGAAAACATCCAGATGCTCTGGTGACATTAGTTCTGAAACCAGAGGAAGTCCGGTTTCTTTCTTTACTTCACAGAGAATATTCAGTCCTTCCAGGCCAAGCCCCTGGAAGGCATAAGGGCTGGTGCGGGGTTTGAAAGCTCCGCCTCTGAGCATGTTAGCGCCGGAAGCCTTTGCCTGTATTGCGATTTCCATAACCTGGTCTAAAGATTCTACGGAGCATGGACCTGCAATTAATGCGAGATGATTTGCCCCGACTTTTACACCAGAAACATCGATAACCGAGTCTTCCGGGTGAAACGCGCGGTTTGCCAGTTTGTAAGGCTCTTGAACATGCATCACTTTATCCACCCATTCATCTATTTCAAATAATTTTGGATCAATGGCTGTTGTATCTCCAATACAGCCGATAATCGTCATTTCCTGACCCCTGACAACATGTGTGTCCAGCCCTCTTTTTTTAACGAGGTTCTCAACACGGCTGATCTTTTCCTCCGGGGCATGGGGCTTTAATACAATAATCATAATCTATATCCTCCTAATTATACAGCGACTTCACACTGTAAAATTTTAGCTGTTTAAAGTGTGAAAACATATGTATCATAAAACATTTATTGGTGAATGTCAAGATGCAGCAGAATGAAATTAAATTTATAGATGAATTGGGACAAATATAGAGCTGATAAGGAGAGTTCTGACATTGACAATTTATATGGAGAGGTGTATTTTATCCTAGAAGGCAATTAATGTACATAAAGACTAATGAAATACAAGAGAATTGAGGAATGAGAAATGAAAATTATTAAACAAGTAGGCATCATTTTCACAGTATGCTGGCTTAGTCAGGTGATCGCAAATGTTCTTCCCTTTGCATTCCCCGCAAGCGTGACAGGAATGCTCTTTTTGTTTATCTGCCTGCTTACAGGACTTCTTAAAATTGAACATATCCAGGAAAAGTCAGATTTCCTTTTGGAAAACATGGCATTTTTCTTCGTGCCGGCAGGTGTAAGTATTATAAATTACTTTGAAATTCTCAAAAGCAGCGTGGTTCAGCTTGTTATCGTTTGTCTGGTGTCCACCGTGATTACTTTTGCAGTGACAGCTTACAGCGTAAAATGGACCATGAGGCTGTTGGAGAGGAGGCGGAAATAATGCAGGTTTTGTATACATCTCCTTATTTTGGAGTTGCACTCAGTGTGATTGCTTTTGGAATTGGGGTGAAGCTCAGGCAGAAGACAAAATCTGCGCTCTGCAACCCACTGGTGATTGCGATTGTTCTTGTGATTGGCGTTCTCCTATGTTTTAAGATTCCGTACGACTCTTATAATGTAGGTGGAGAGATTATCAATATGTTTCTGGCCCCGGCAACGGCATGCCTGGCAGTTTCTATTTATACCAGACTTTCTATCCTGAAAAAATACTGGCTTCCTATTCTGGTAGGATGTACCACAGGTTCCCTGTCTTCTATGACAAGTGTTTACGTCATGTGCAGACTATTTGGCCTGGAAACAAACCTGACAATGTCCATGCTGCCCAAATCCATAACTACCCCAATAGCAGTAAGTGTGGCGGGGGCTCACGGAGGCGTGATACCTGTGACTGTGGCTGCAGTCATTTTTACTGGAATTTTGGGCAGCATTATGGCACCCTGGCTTATCCGCTTTTTTAGAGTATCGGATCGTGTAGCTGCAGGGCTTGCAATTGGTGCCAGCAGTCATGCGGTGGGAACTTCCAAGGCAATTGAGATAGGTGAAGTAGAGGGCGCTATGAGTGGTTTGGCGATTGGTATCTGTGGTATAGCAACCGTAATTTTTTCTATGTTTCTCTAGAAAAAGTATAAAAATGAGATACCCGATATATGCATGACAAAATAAGAAAGTTATGATATACTTCGTATTAGAGTATACAACAGAAATTGAAGGAGCTAAAATCTATGAAAAGAATATTGTTAAAGCTGAGTGGAGAGGCACTTGCAGGAGATAAGAAGACAGGCTTTGATGAAGCTACCTGCATCGGTGTGGCGGAGCAGGTCAGGCAACTTGTGGAGAAGGGAATCCAGGTTACCGTTGTGACCGGAGGAGGCAACTTTTGGAGAGGCCGCACCAGCGAGACAATAGACCGGGTAAAGGCAGACCAGATTGGGATGCTGGCTACGGTTATGAATTGTATTTATGTATCTGATATATTCAGACATGTAGGTATGAAAACAGAGATTTTCACCCCATTTACCTGTGGTGCATTTACCACATTATTTTCCAAAGATGCAGCAAATGCTGCATTGGAAGAGGGCAAGGTCATCTTTTTTGCCGGCGGGACAGGCCACCCATATTTTTCAACGGATACCGGGGCTGTGCTGCGCGCAATTGAGATAGAGGCGGATGCCATGCTTCTTGCAAAAGCTATCGATGGAATTTATGATAGTGACCCTAAGGTGAATCCGGAGGCGAAGAAGTATGATGAGATTTCAATTCAGGAGGTCATTGACAAGAAACTTGCAGCGGTAGACCTGACAGCATCTATTCTCTGTCTTGAAAATAAGATGCCGATGCTTGTATTTGGACTGAATGAAGATAATAGTATTGTAGAGACGATAAGTGGAACATTTACCGGGACAAAAGTAACCGTATAAGGAGGACATGGACATGGATGAGAAATTAAAAGTATATGACGAAAAGATGACAAAGACAATCAGTAATTTGAACAGTGACCTGGCAGCAATCAGAGCCGGACGGGCAAATCCCCATGTGCTGGATAAGCTGACAGTAGAATATTATGGAGCACCGACACCAATTCAGCAGGTTGCAAATATTGCTGTACCTGAGGCACGTATGATTCAGATACAGCCCTGGGAAAAAAGCCTGCTTAAAGAAATCGAGAAGGCAATTAATATGTCAGATATCGGAATTAATCCGACCAATGACGGCAGTACAATCAGACTTGTATTCCCGGAATTGACAGAAGAGCGAAGAAAAGAATTAGTAAAGGATGTTAAGAAAAAAGGAGAAGCTGCTAAGGTTGCAGTCCGTAATATCCGCCGTGACGGAAATGAGGCGCTGAAGAAACTTAAAGGCAGCGAGATATCAGAGGACGGTATCAAAGATTTGGAAGAGGCGCTGCAGAAAATAACTGATAAATATATTTCTGAGGTGGAAAAAGCTGTAGAAGCAAAATCCAAAGAGGTGCTTACTGTCTAACGGGTAGGTCGAAGAATAAGAGAGGCTCGTATTATACAGCCTCTCTTTTATGTCATAGGAAGACAGACCCTATTTTAGTAACAGGAGGATATATAGATGAGAGTACCGCAGCATGTAGCAATCATATTGGACGGAAACGGCCGTTGGGCAAAGTCCAAAGGAATGCCTAGAAATTACGGACATGCCCAGGGGAGTAAAAATGTGGAAAGAATCTGTGAAGAAGCGTGGCGCATGGGTATAAAATATCTGACAGTGTATGCTTTTTCTACAGAGAACTGGAACCGTCCCAGGAGTGAAGTGGATGCGTTGATGAAGCTGCTCCGCAATTATATGAAGACTTGTCTGAGGACTGCGGAGAAAAATGATATGAAAATCCGGGTGATTGGGGATATCACTTCGCTGGACGATGACATTAAAGGAAGGATTGCAGAACTGGAGGAGGCAAGCAAAAATAACAATGGCCTGAACTTTACCATTGCGATTAATTATGGCAGCAGGGATGAGATGATAAGAGCTATGAGAAAGCTTGCCGGAGATTGTGCGGCTGGAAAATTCCGGGCAGAAGATATTGATGAGGCTATGTATGAAACCTATCTGGACACTCATGGAATTCCAGACCCGGATCTTTTAATCCGGACAAGCGGGGAACTCAGGCTTTCCAATTATCTGCTCTGGCAGCTGGCGTATACGGAATTTTATTTTACAGATGTTTTATGGCCGGATTTTACAAAAGCGGAATTGGAAAAAGCTATTGGGCAGTATAATAGCAGAGAGAGGCGTTTTGGCGGGGTAAAGGAGGAACAGGATGTTTAAAACACGGCTATTGAGTGGAATACTATTGATAATCATTGCATTGGTTACAGTGATTATGGGCGGCCGCCTCCTGTTTGGTGTCCTGTTTATTATTAGCCTGATAGGAATGACGGAGCTTTACAAAGCATTTAATATCCAGGCAAAAGCCCCTGGAATCTGTGGATATATATTTGCAGTTGCATATTATGCTCTGCTTTATTTGAAACCTGTCCTGCCGGAGAACACAGACTGGTTTATGCTTCTGTTTATGGCTTTTCTGATTTGTATGATGGCAGTGTTTGTCTTTTCATTTCCAAAATACCAGACAGAACAGATATTGGCAGCATTTTTTGGGGTATTCTATGTGGCCGTGATGTTGTCTTACATTTATCAGATCCGTATTCTTCCGGGAGGTGTTTTTACAGTATGGCTTGTGTTCATATGCTCCTGGGGATGTGATACCTGTGCATACTGTGTGGGGATGTTGATAGGGAAACACAAAATGGCTCCCAAGCTGAGCCCTAAAAAGTCTGTTGAGGGCGGAGTCGGCGGAATTGCAGGAGCTGCTCTGGTGGGCGTGCTTTATGCTCTGGCCATTAATAAATGGGGGAATGCAGGAGCCGATTTAATGAGATTCGCGATTATCGGAGCGGTTGGAGGAGCCATTTCACAAATTGGGGACTTGGCTGCATCTGCAATTAAGAGGAACCATGATATTAAGGACTATGGAAATCTGATACCGGGGCATGGAGGAATTCTTGACAGGTTTGACAGTGTGATTTTTACAGCACCAATGATTTACTATCTGGCAGTACTGCTGTAAGTTTTAAGGGAAGCGCCAGAAGAGTGTAAAAGAAAGGTTTTGCATATGAAGAAAATTGCGATACTGGGATCTACCGGTTCCATCGGAACCCAGACGTTGGAAGTGGTACGGGAAAATGGGGATCTTGAGGTCAGTGCAATAGCCGCGGGAAACAATATCACCCTTTTGGAAAAACAAATACGTGAATTTCATCCAAAACTGGCAGCAGTGTGGACAGAAGAGAAGGCCCATGAATTGAGGGAAAGAGTCCGTGACCTGGATATCAGAATTGTGTCGGGTATGGATGGCCTTCTGGAGGTGGCAGCGGAACCGGAGGCAGAGATTCTGGTGACAGCAATCGTGGGAATGATTGGAATTCTCCCGACGATTGCGGCTATTAAGGCAAAGAAAAGTATTGCTTTGGCCAATAAGGAAACACTGGTGACAGCAGGACATATTATTATGCCTCTTGCCAGAGAGTACGGAAGCCTGATTCTCCCCGTGGACAGTGAGCACAGTGCGATTTTCCAGTCCTTGCAGGGTGGTCAGAGAAAGGCTCTCCACAAGATTTTACTGACTGCATCAGGAGGTCCCTTCCGGGGAAAGATAAAAGAGGAGCTGAAAAACATCCAGGTGGAAGATGCGCTGAAACATCCCAATTGGGAAATGGGGCGCAAGATTACAATAGATTCTTCCACAATGGTTAACAAAGGACTGGAAGTGATTGAGGCAAAATGGCTTTTTGATGTATCCGTCGACCAGGTAGAGGTTGTAGTTCAGCCTCAGAGCATTATTCATTCCATGGTGGAGTATGAGGACGGCGCGATTATCGCTGAACTGGGTACACCGGATATGAAACTGCCCATCCAATATGCTCTGTATTATCCCGAAAGGCGTTATCTGCCGGGGGAAAGACTGGACTTTGGAATATTGTCTCAGATTACATTTGAAAAGCCGGATATGGAAACATTTTATGGTTTGAGGCTGGCATTTGAGGCAGGAAGAAGAGGGGGCTCTCTTCCAACAGTTTTTAATGCGGCAAATGAAAAAGCGGTTGCTCTGTTTTTGGACAGGAAAATCCGTTATTTGCAGATTCCGGAAATCATACAGGCGTGCATGGAGGAACACAAAATCATTGAGAATCCTTCCGTGGAAGAGATACTAAATACAGAACAGGCAACATATGAATTTATTAAAAACAGGTGGTAATATATGGGAATAATTTTAGCAATCATTTTGTTCAGCGTGATCATCTTATTTCATGAGCTGGGGCATTTTACTCTGGCAAAATTAAATGGTATCCGTGTAGACGAATTTTCACTGGGACTAGGTCCTACAATCATAGGAAAAGAAATTGGGGGAACAAAGTTTTCTTTAAAACTGCTGCCCTTTGGCGGAGCATGCATGATGGGAGAAGATGATCAGGACGATATATCCGAGGGCAGCTTTAATTCAAAGTCTGTCTGGGCAAGAATATCTGTTATTGTGGCAGGGCCGGTATTTAATTTTATTATGGCCCTTGTATTTTCTGTCATTCTGGTGGCCTGGGTTGGATACGATGCCCCGGTAGTTGCGGAAGTAGATAAAGGATACTCTGCTATGGAACAGGGAATGCAGGAAGGAGATGTGATTACCCGGCTGAATGGAAAGAACGTCTATCTCTGGAAGGAAGTCAGCCTGTTTAACCTAATGAACTCGGAGGCCGGACCTGTAACGGTGACTTATGAGAGAGGCGGCCAGGAACATGAGGTAACGCTGGAACCCCGGCAGTTGGAAGGGGATGTGAGTAAAAGGCTGGGAATCCGTAACAGCGGTGTAAATACAAAACCAGGAGTCATAGAATCTGTACAATATGGTGCATATACGCTGCGGTACTGGGTGAATTATACGTTTGACTGTCTAAGACTCCTCGTAACCGGGCAGGTAGGAATCCGGGATATGTCAGGTCCAGTGGGAATTGTGGATTTTGTAGATAATACGTATAAAGAAGCTGCCCCGGCAGGATGGTCTATTGTAGTACTAAACTTGATGAATATTGCTATTTTGCTGTCAGCCAACCTGGGAGTGATGAACCTGCTGCCCCTCCCGGCTCTGGACGGAGGCAGATTAGTATTTCTACTTCTTGAAGCTGTGCGCAGAAAGCGGGTGCCGCCGGAAAAAGAAGGCATGGTGCACTTTGCGGGCTTTGCGCTGCTGATGCTGTTAATGGTAGTTGTAATGTATAATGATATACGCAACTTGTTTTGATTGATAGTGAGGAGCTTCCCTAAAAATGTTCATTTTTCCTCATTCGTGCATATATATAATAGAGATGATTTTATTTGTGAGGGAATCCATGACTTCTTTAAAAGCGATGCAGAACAATGCCGTTGATAAGGGACGGCTGCAGATTAATGTTACTTCAGAAGGTACGTCTTTTCCTATTCCGGATGCAACTATATCAATATCTTATACCGGGGTGCCTGGCAGCCCACTTGAGCAGGTGACTACAGATGCTTCCGGGCAGACAGAGAGCCTGGAATTAGATACCCCGCCCCTTGAGTATAGCCTCGATCCGGCGGTAGAGGCACAGCCTTATTCGGAATATACATTGGATATTAGTGCACCTGGATTTGAAACTATAAGTATATCCGGTGCTCAGATTCTGGCAGATGTGACGGCCATCCAAAATGTGAGGATGCACCCTACTAGTGACAACGAGGAAGTGTTTGTGATAGCGGCACATACTTTGTATGAGGAATATCCGCCCAAGATTCCAGAGGACGAGATAAAACCCCTTGATGAAACTGGTGAAATCGTACTAAGCAGGGTAGTGGTACCGGAATATGTGGTTGTTCATGACGGCTCACCAGGAGATACTACCGCACAGAACTATTATGTAAAGTATAAAGATTATATAAAAAATGTGGCTTCCAGTGAAGTCTATGCTACATGGCCGGAAAATGCCATCCGGGCGAATGTTCTGGCGATTATGTCTTTTACACTTAACAGGGTTTATACAGAGTGGTACAGGAATAAAGGGTACGATTTTACAATTACATCTTCTACGGCATTTGACCACAAATGGATCCCGGAGAGAAATTATTTTGATACAATTTCTCTAATTGTAGATGAAGTATTTGCAAACTATCTTTCCAGACCTAATGTGAGGCAGCCTATACTTACACAGTATTGTGATGGGAGGCGGGTAACCTGTCCTGACTGGTTAAGTCAGTGGGGCTCTATGTCCCTCGGTGACCAGGGATATTCAACAATTGATATTCTGCGCCATTATTACGGGGATGATATGTATATTAACATAGCACCTGAGGTATCAGGGGTTCCGTCTTCGTGGCCCGGATATTTGCTGGACATTGGTGCCAGCGGAGATAAGGTAAGGCAAATGCAGGAACAACTGAATGTGGTAGCAGGGGCATATCCTGCAATTCCGAAAATTGGTGTAGACGGAGTGTATGGACCATCGACGGCAGGGGCTGTTGAAAGATTCCAGTCAGTTTTCGGATTACCGCAGACCGGAGTAGTAGACTACAGAACGTGGTATAAAATATCAGAGATATATGTGGCAGTATCCAGAATAGCAGAATTAACATAGGTATAGGTGTATCAGGTATGTTTTTCAGGGAGAGGTATCTATTACGTCAAATAAGGGGGCAAAAGCCCCCTTATTTCTTAGATGAGTCTCATTATTGCCCGGAAAAACCTCCGTGAGCCGGTTCTGGTTTTTCATCGGGAATTACATTCTTCAGTCCGGATTTGCCAGGCAGGTCAATTTCCGGAATATTATCATCATCATAGACATTTGCTTCCGTAGTTTTTGATGGCAGTTTGATTTCTTTCATCACGTCATCTCCTCACACTTTTTTGCACATAGTATGTGTAAAAGTTTTAAGATTATGCGAAAGGGCAGCTTTTATTCTGCCAGAGAATAAATTTGCAGGAAACGTTTTCTCTCTTCCTTGTTCATACGGACAAAATCTGTAAATTCCACATCTACAAGATACATTGGTTGTTCACAGCAAAGGGCATGTGACTGATTATTGGTAAAATGGTATCTTTTACATTTTATACAATAAAATACATGCATCATTTGTATCACCCTCCTTATATAATATCATAACACAGAATGGGGAAGAAAAAATTAAAATCTTATAAAGAGAAAAACTTTATTGAACTTTTTTTCGTCCTAAATTATAATCGATACTAATTGAATTAATAACGTTCAATAAGATACACTTCTTGAATTACTATTATTCAAGAAGACATTGTATTTCTATCGTGAATGCATATTACAGTTTTATATGAATATTATGAAAAAGGAGACTGCCGGTATTATAGAAAACGGCAGGTAAGAGCAAAATATGGCAAAAAGAAGAAAAAAAAGAAAATGGCCTGCTTTTCTTGGTATTATCATTTCAATCTGCACTGCGTCAGGCCTGGCAGCGGTGGGGATAAAACAGTTTCCCAGGCTTTTTGCATCTACGCAGGAGGTTGTTAAGATTGTGAAAGTGCAATCAGAGAAGATGGAAAGCATACCTTTTGAAGAGGTTAAAATACCCGAGGATGATGTGGCAAGCGGTTATTATTACCAGCAGCTGAACGAAGAGGAACAGAATCTATATAAGGAGATGTACCAGGGGATACTGGAATCTTCCGATACCATATATATGCATTCACCAGATATAGAGATACTCAAAAAGGTGAGCCAGTTCATTTTTTGTGACAGGCCGGAGCTGTTTTGGTGCAATGGTGAGATGCAGGTGACCAGCTATAAGGATTATTCGGAAATCCAGCCAGTGTACACCTATACGGGAGAAGAAAAGGAGAACAGGCAGTTAGAGATAGAGGATGCTGCAGAGGAGTGCTTATCCGGAATTAACAGTGAAATGATGGAATATGATAAAGTGAAATACATATTTGAATATTTGGTAAATACTGTGGATTATAATCTGGAGGCTTTGGATAATCAGAATATTTATAGCGCTCTTGTAGGAAAGTCATCAGTATGTGCCGGTTATTCCCGTGCCGCCCAGTATCTTCTGCAAAAATTGGGCGTTGAATGTATCTATGTGACGGGAGCAATTCCCGGACAGGGAGCACATGCATGGAATATTGTAAAATGCGGAGACCAATATTATCAGATGGATGTTACTTTTGGTGATCCTGTATTTCTTGAGACAGGGAACAGGGGAAATATACCGGATAAAAGCATTAATTACGATTACCTATGCTGCAGTGATGCGGAGATTATGAAAAATCATACACTGGATACGGAAGTCAGTTATCCGACCTGCAGCTCTATGGATTTGAATTATTATAAATTAAATGGTATGTATTACGAAGAGTTTCAGCCGGAGCAGCTTCTTCAGGATATGAACCAGACTATCTATAATAAGGATAGCTCCTTCACGTGTAAATTTGCTAACAACATACTTTACCAGGAGGCACACGACAGTATCCTGAATGATCTGGTACAGAGGGCGGCGCAGAATCTGCTGGAATATTATGAGCTTGAGACTGTGCAGTATACTTATATAGAGGATGCGGAGATGGGGAAAATAACCATCTTCTGGAACTATCAGTAAAACGTAAAAAATAGGGAGAGGAGAGAGCTTCAAGTTTTGTGTAAAGTCAAAAACTGATATAAGATATGTTGATAGTTACATCTTGGGCAAGGCCTTTTTTCAGGCCTTGCCTTTTGTATGTATTATAGCCCTATTTCAGAGCATGTCAATAAAGCCGATAGAATCAGCCTCATTTTTAATGACCGTTTAGCCGTTCTTCAAAGTATATTTCTAGTTGGGAATGTATAATTCCCCAGTCTTGCCGGTGGCCGGTCCATTTCTTGGTGATATCCATCATAGCCAGATACAGCATTTTCAGCAGACTATCATCTGATGGGAAAATCGTTTTGCTTTTCGTAACCTTTCGCAGCTGACGGTTAAATCCCTCAATTGCATTCGTT
>NZ_QGDS01000029.1 GCF_003149105.1 Faecalicatena contorta
GATAACGTATAATTAATTTCGCAAATTCAATTTCATAAAAATAGACATGGTCTATAGCCGTTTGGTAGAATTAAGTTACCACACAAAATTTTTCCAAGGAGGCTAAACCATGTCTGATAACATTATACAACTAAACGAGGATCTTATAAAGAATGACTTAAAAAATCTTGTGCGCAATAGCGTCGAAGAAACACTGAATGCCCTGCTTGACAAAGAGGCAGATGATTTAGTAAATGCTCAAAAATATGAGCGTTCTCCTGAGCGCCAGGGATATCGTTCCGGCCATTATAAGCGAAACTTCCAAACAACTTCTGGCGAAGTGGAACTTAAGATGCCGAAACTCAAAGGTGTTCCTTTTGAGACTGCAATTATTGAACGATATCGCCGAAGGGAATCTTCGGTGGAGGAAGCCCTCATCGAGATGTATTTGGCCGGTGTTTCTGTTCGACGTGTGGAAGATATTACCGAGGCGCTTTGGGGAACCAAAGTCTCCCCCGGCACTATCAGCAACCTAAACAAAAAAGCTTATGAGCACATCGAAACATGGCGTACCCGTCCACTAACGGGTGAATATCCTTACGTTTATGTGGATGGTGTTTTTCTAAAACGCAGCTGGGGTGGTGAAATTCAAAACGTCTCCATCCTGATCGCTATCGGTGTTGGCAAAGACGGATGCCGTGAAATCATCGGTGCTGCCGAGGGTATGAAAGAGGATAAGGAGAGCTGGCGTTCCTTCTTTGTAAGTCTAAAAGAACGCGGGCTTTGCGGCGTACGATTGATTATTGGTGACCGTAACCTGGGCATGTTTGAAACGATTCCGGAAGTCTTTCCAGATGCCCGTTATCAGCGTTGTATCGTTCATTTTTATCGGAACATTTTCTCAGTGACACCACGGAAGAAAATGAAAGCAGTATCCATGATGTTAAAAGCTATTCATGCTCAAGAAGGCAAAGATGCTGCCAGAGAAAAAGCTGCGCAAGTGGCTTTAAAATTCCGGGAAATGAAACTGCTCAAGGCTGCCGAAAAGCTGGAGGCCGGCATTGAGGAAACCCTGACTTATATGGATTTTCCAACGCAGCATTGGACCCGGATTCGGACCAACAATACAATCGAACGGCTCAACCGTGAAATCAAACGCCGTACTAAGGCTATCGGAGCATTTCCTGATGGCCAGAGTGCATTAATGCTTGTATGCGCTAGACTGCGTCATGTAGCCGGAACCCAATGGGGCATCCGCCGCTATATGAATATGGATCATCTTATCAATCCTGGTAATAATCTGCTGTCTGATGACATAGCCGGTTAACCAGCGACTGCTAAACGGCAGGAATTAAATTTGCGAAATAATCTTGACACTATCCATGTAACTTAACGGAGATATATGTTTTTCCTTTATATCGCAAATATTAGGCGCTTATCGGTGTGCTGCAATATTCGCATTCCGAGACCCTTCCAACAACAACAACATTATTTGCGCCGCAACCAGGGCAGCGGGCAGCTTTTGTCTGGGGAGCAGTCTGATCGGTGTACATTCCTTGAGTGTACGTTGCCGGCTCTTGCTCTTGCTGCTTCAAAACAATTTCACGGTTGCTCTGATGTATATAAGCATCCTTTAAATAGCCTATATCTATCATATCCTGCAAATCTTTTGCAACAACATCGTATGGCAATCCGACAATGGAGGCAATATTGTCTATACTTCGAATATTTTGATTTACAACTGTATCTATGTATTTTTTGTACTTCACTGCGGTTTTTTTCGTTTTTGAAACTTTGAGTAAAAGCAAAACACCACCTGTAACAAAAGCAAGGACAAGCATCAACCCAAACGCGTCAGGAGTATCAGAAAGTTCCACAAAAAAGCCCATGACACCAAAAGCGATTAACCCCCATCCAATAACAGGAAGTTTACCTGTTTTTCCGCTCATTAACGCTGAATGGTCAGTTGCCAGTTTTCTAATCAATAAAAACAAACCTACAGGCCAGAAAACAATAAGCCAAAAAATAATCCAACCCCATTTTGTTCCCTTCTTTTCCATCGTTAAAACCCTCCTCTTTTTGGTTTATCATATTCCCCATTTTGTAAATTTTCATGAGTTTTTGCATTGCTATCATGTATATGACCCGATACGTTCATAATCACTATAGTAATAATAAAGAACAAGGCGTTTATCGCGATCTGAAGAAGAATGAACCTACCCAAATACTCTACAAAGGATTTCGTAAACAAAATGCTGATAATAACCGCAATTTCATAAACCCAAACGGCACCACTCAATCCAGATGTAAAAGAAACATTATCTTTGTTTCTCTTTGGAGCAACAAGAGTAAGCATGGTAACTAAAGAAACCACAAGGGAAAATAACAGTGAGCCAAATGCCCATAAATTTAGTGCGGCTTTTTCAATTTCCAACAGGAAGAAGCCTGCAATGACGACCACAATAGCAATAGTAAAAATACTGATAGTTGTTAAAGTACTCTTACGAATTATTGTCATCACCTACTTTCTTTCCGCATTCTGGGCAGAATTTCAAGTTGTCTTCTAGTTCACTACCGCACGACGAACATTTCTTCATTAAAGAATTGCCGCAATTAGGACAGAATTTTTTCGTATCGTCAACAGCTTCGCCACACTTTGGACAAGTTTTTATTAAACTGTTTCCGCATTGCCCGCAAAACTTTAATCCGCTGCTATTGCCTGCACCGCATTTGGGGCAAATAATTTGATTTTGAGTAACTCTAGTGTCCCTGCCGCAAAACGGGCAGAAATTATATTCAGAACCGATTTGCTTATGACAATGTGGGCATTCCTCGCTTTGATTAGTGTTGATGTTTTTTCCCATTTCGCCAAATGCTCCCCCGAAGTTACCGCCTAATCCAAATCCCATTCCAAGGCCTAATCCCGCCCCCATAATCGATGCTGAACCAGAGCCTTCGTTTGTCGCGGCGCCTTCCAATGTATCAAAGGAGCGTTCCTGTGTATAAGAATATCCGATAATATCCATCTCAGCTTTTTTGGCAAGAGCTTCTTTCAATTTGATTACAGCAGTATCATCTTCTGGAATACTAATGTCATTAACATAGAAATTCACCAATTCAATTCCGAAATCGGAAAAAGACGGCAAAATACTTTCTTTCAATGCTTCTGATATCTCGTTGATATATGCGTTTATCTCCAATGCCGATATTTTTCTCTTGATGAGATAACCGGATATATGATCTTTAACTTTGGTTAAATAAACACCTCTAAAATATTTTATTAGATCGGCAGATGTAAATGTAGACATTGTTCCTACAAGTTTCTGCAGGAATAACTTGGAGTCTGAGATTTTAATGCCGAATTGCCCAAAAGCCCTAAGCGGCACAAATATATTGTATTTTGGGTCTTGCAATTGAATAGGTGTAGGTGTTCCCCATTTAACATCAAGAGAATTGCCCTTGTTTATATACCAAATTTCTGCGGTAAACGGCGAACGCCCTCCGAATGGTAGATTTATAATATTATTCAAGATGGGAATGTTTGCGGTATCCAAGGTGTGGCGTCCCGGGCCAAACCAGTCTAACGCCTGCCCCCCTTTATATAATATCGCTTCTTGTGATTCATTTACGATTAGCTGTGTCCATGTGCCAAGCTCTGAATTTGGGAATTTCCAGGCAAACACATCGGGTGAGCCATCATACTTTACTACTTCAATAACTGCCATTATTGCACCGCCTTTATGTAAATTGTCAAAAAGAGTACCTTATGACTATCTCTTAATTCCATAATTATACATCAGATACTGCCACAAAACAAGGCGCTTTTCTATATTCTCAGCGCATCGGCGGCGGTAAAACATTCTTTGTAACGTGCGGCCAGATGGACAGACTTTTGCAAAAAGATATAGTTGTATGTCTACTTTTCTTTTTGATATTTATCCTCGAAAATCAGAATAGTAGAATTTTTCTTATGATTCCTGGCATTCGTTATATACTTTTGTCCCCCAATCGCCCAGCATCTTTAAGGCTGGATGAATGGCTTTCCCCAGTTCAGTCAGCGAATACTCTACGCGTGGAGGAACCTCGTTATACTGCTCTCTAATAATAAGTTTATTTTGTTCCAATTCCCCAAGGGACTTTGAGAGCATAAAGCTCGAAATACCGGCCAATCTTCTTTGAAGCTCATTAAAGCGAATCATATCCTGCTGATTTAATTCCCATAAGATTTGCAGTTTCCATTTTCCGCTTACTACTGTAAAAGCATATTTAACAGGACAATCCTCCATGTCATACCCTCCTATACTTATATTTTTATTACTTGCTTATATTAATTTCCGTACTTGTCTTTATATAATTGTTAAAATATAATTGTAACCAGTACAAATAAAAAAGTAAAGGTGGTATTTTATATGAACACATTAGAAGCAATCGGTGCCAGAAAAAGCACGCGCAGCTATCAGCAAAAGCCTGTAGAAGAAGATAAAATCGAGCAATTACTCATTGCGGCAAATAATGCACCCAAAGCTGGCGTGCTGCATATTTCTGTTGTGGAAAATCAAGAAGTCTTGAAATGCATTAATGATTTGGCGCTGAAAGGCATGAAAAATTCCGGCAACGACTTTATGGTAAGCCGCGCGTCCCTTGACGGTTATCAGCCATTGTATAGCGCTCCTGTTTTATTTGTATTTTCTATGCCGGAAGGTGCTCCCTATCGCGAAGCAACTGCTTCCTGTGCGGCAACCAGTCTTATCATTGCCGCTACAGAGCTTGAGCTTGGTTCCTGCTATGTAGTGACACCTCTGCTGGGAATAGGATCTTCCCCCAAACTTCGCAAGGAGATTGGCATTCCTGAAGATTTTACTCCGGTTTGCTGCGCCATTGTTGGCTATGCAGATGGCAATGCTTTTGAAGCGCCGAAATCTCAATCAAAAAATGTGAATTATTGCAGATAATCAAAATATCGTGGTTTGGCACTTAAAGAGAAAGGGGCTATTGCAAAAGGCAGATAAATCTACCTGGGCAGCAGCTCCATTTTCATGCCTAAGAACAGAAAAGAATAAATGCACTTAAAAAGAAATATTATAATGAAGAATAGTAATATTGCTTGGAATTTGCCAAATATAAAAAATAAAGGAGCCAAAAATGAAAAAAATTATAGGCGTTATTGTTATAATGGTTTTTATGCTGACCATGGCGGCCTGTGCGCAGAAACTTGATATCGACAACCTTTCTCTTTCTGAATATGGCGAGCTGAAAGATGCAGGCATTGTAATGCGCATTACGGACAAAAGGGTAACCACAGAAACAGAGTCGGTGATGATTGAGTACATCAATAATAAGGATACCGAGGTCTTGTTCGGCGAAGAGCCACATCTGGAAATCATGAGAAAGGGGAAATGGTACGTTGTGCCTGCCAAGGAGGATGCGGCGTGGATAGATATCGCCTATATGCTGCCGCCGAACGGGAGCGATAAAAAGGAGTTTGCACTGAAATTCTATTATGAGAACCTAAACCTGGGACATTATCGAATCGTCAAAACGTTTTTCGCGGACAGTGGCAATGTGGTCGCAGCCGCTGAGTTTGACATACAATAAAATCTTCTGAGAGGATTTTAATTTATCAACTGCATAAAATGATAAAAGTTATTATTATTAAATGTTGACATGCTTTGCAGATGCTGGTATACTTTAAAAAGAAAGTTAGATATGGCTAACTATAAGAACAGGAGGTGTTATAATGTCACTTATTAATAAAGAAATTAACGATTTTTCTGTACAGGCATATGCGGAAAAGGAGTTTAGGACAGTTACAAAAGAGGATGTGCTTGGAAAATGGGGTGTATTTTTCTTTTACCCGGCGGATTTTACTTTTGTGTGCCCGACAGAGTTAGAAGATTTGGCAGATAAATATGAGGAATTCAAAGAGATTGGATGTGAAATCTACAGCGTGTCCTGTGACAGTCACTTCGTACACAAAGCATGGTATGATGCGTCTAAAACGATTCAGAAGATTCATTTTCCAATGCTTGCGGACCCTACAGGAGCATTGGCAAAAGAATTTGATGTATTTATTGAAGCGGATGGCATGGCTGAACGTGGAAGCTTTATTGTAAATCCGGAAGGCAAAATTGTTGCATATGAAGTTACTGCCGGAAATGTTGGCAGGAATGCGGACGAGCTATTTCGACGGGTGCAGGCGTCTCAGTTTGTTGCTGAACATGGAGATCAGGTATGCCCGGCCAGATGGAAACCAGGTGCAAAGACTCTGAAGCCAGGCCTGGATCTTGTTGGACAGATTTAATATATACAAAGGAAAACTCAAGAGTGAGTAATTTGTTTTAAAAAGAAAAGTAAATAATGAGGGGCTCTCTGTCTATGGCAGAGGGCCTTTTGCTATGAAAGCCTTATAAAAGATAAGACTTAAACGCAAGGTAAAGAGCATTTTTACCATGTTAAATACTCATTTAATTAAAACAAATAATTAAATGAGTATTGACTTTGAATTAACAGTGGTTTATTATAAACTTATACTAGAATAAATAATAAATTAAAATAAGAAAGCCTTTTTTATTTAACCATATAATTAAAATGGTTAATTAAAGTGAGGGAATGAGGTGTATTTATGAATCGTGAGTTTGAGGTTGCTTATGTACCGATAGGTGTTCCCACCTTCCATCTTGAAAGCGCTCACGCGGAATTTGAGAAGTCCTGTCAATTGCTGAAAGACATAATGAGCGAGGCGAAATGTCCTGAGAAGATGTTGCTTTCGATTGAAGACTTGGGTGAATATCTGGATCAAATCAATCCAGACCTGCTGGTGGTGCAGAATATTACATTTGCTAATTCAGCTTATATCAGTGAGGTTTTAAAGCGTTTTGATTGTCCGCTGCTTTTATGGACACTCAGGGAGCCTGTAATTGACGGAGGACGGCTCCGCCTGAATTCTCTTACAGGTGCTTATTCTGCAGGTAATGCCATGATGTATATGAGAAATAGCAATTTTGAATATATCTTTGGCAGTACGGAAGAAAAAAGAGTAAAAGACAAGATATCTGCGGTAATCAGAGCAGGAGAACTGAAGAAAAAGCTAAAAGGCCTGAAGTTGGCGTCGGTAGGACATACACCCCAGGGATTTGGGTTTGGAAGAGCCATGGATATTGAGATGCTGAAGACATTTGGCGTGACATTGGAATCTATTGAGGCAAGGGAATTGATTGACGTTGCAAAAGCGTATACAGAAGAGTCCTGCGATGATTATCTTGAGGAGACTGCTTCTCATACCGTGGAATTTGAAAAAACGCCCAGGAAGAATCAGATAGACCATTCCAGGCTGTATAGGGCATATAAGGAATATGTTACAAAGAACCAGATCGGGGCATTATCTTCCAGATGCTGGCCGGATTTTTTTACGGCATATGGAACCCCTGTATGTACTGTGCTGGCTATGTTGAATGATATGGGCGTGGCGGCAAGCTGTGAGGCAGATTCCTATGGAGCACTTTCCATGTATATGGGAATGCAGCTTACGGGTTCCCCGGTATTTTTTGGAGACCCGGTATCTCTTGATGAGGAAGAGAACACCATAACCTATTGGCATTGCGGAACAGCAGCATGTTCACTGGCAAGACAGCCGGAAGGTGCTCAGGTTGGTGTTCATCCCAACCGCAAGATCGGACCTGCTATGGATTTTGGGTGCAAAGCTATGGACGAGGTTACTATATTCCGGATTGGGAAAAAAGCAGACGGAGGATTCCGTTTCTTCCTGGCCGGGGGCGAGGCATTAGATAAACCGAAACAGTTCACCGGTACCTCTATCGTCGTACAGACGGAACAATCGGCGCTGGAAGTTGTGAACCATTCAGTAGAGGCTGGATGGGAGCCACATTTTGTGGTGATTTATGGTGATGTACGGGAAGAACTTTCTGCACTGGCACGTATGCTGGATATTGAAGTGGCTTTATATTAACTAACGTTCAGAGTTTGAGGGATTACTCTCAGGACTCCAAAAACAGATGGTAATTTAATAAAAATAAATAATAAAAAGGAGGATTTTGGGTATGCGTAAGGCGTTTATTTGTCCGACAAAATATGTTCAGGGGGAAGATGAAATCTTGAATTTAGGGTATTTCATCCAGACATTTGGAAAATCTGCACTATTGATTGCACATCCGGATGATGTAATGCGGGTGAAGGAAAAGCTGGATGCCACAGCGGAGAAATTTGAAGTAACATTTGTGGAAAGCGGATTCCAGGGAGAATGCTCCAGACAGGAAGTTGCCAGACTCCAGGAACTGTCAAAGGAAAAACAATGCAGTTGTACAATTGGCCTGGGCGGAGGAAAGGCGATTGATACTGCAAAATGTGTAGCACAGGGAGATGCGCTGATTATTGTTCCGACAATAGCCGCTACGGATGCGCCGACCAGCCATTCCGCAGTACTGTACACACCGGAAGGTGCATTTGATGATTATGCGTATTTTAAGCAGAGTCCCAGTGTGATTCTGATTGATACTACTATAATCGCAAAAGCGCCGACCCGGTTCCTGGTTTCAGGTATGGGAGATGCTTTATCTACATATTTCGAGGCAAGAGCTACTGCAGCCTCCTACAGCAAAGTAAATGCAGGTCTTCCCTGCGGCGTGAGAGAAGGGGTATGCCCGCCGGCAGTGGGAACCAATACTGCGTTGGCACTGGCTAAGTTGTGCTATCAGACTTTGCTGGCTGATGGAAGAAAGGCAAAAACAGCCAGTGAATGTAAGCAGGTGACAAAGTCTCTGGAAAATATTATTGAAGCTAATATCCTTCTCTCCGGCCTTGGATTTGAGAGTGCAGGTTTAGGCAGCGCTCATGCAGTTCACGACGGACTGACTATTCTGGAAGGTACACATAAATACTTTCATGGAGAGAAGGTTGCCTTTGGAACGATTGTACAGTTGGTTCTGGAAAATGCTCCTCAGGAGGAGCTGAATACTGTGCTGGACTTCTGTCTGGATATTGGACTTCCGGTGTGTCTGGCAGACATTGGCGTGGACAGGATTTCCGATGAAGAACTGCAGGCGGTGGCAGAAAAGTCCTGCATCCCGGAAGAATCTATCCATGCAATGCCTTTCCCTGTGGGTCCGGCAGATGTTGCCGCGGCAATTGTTGCTGCAGATAAGATTGGAGCAGATTATAAGCGGGCGAGAGGTGAAAAGGAATGAAGAAAATAATCAATAAACCGGAAACAGTGGTAATTGAGATGTGCAGCGGAATTGCTATGGCGCATCCTGAATTAGAGTTTTTGGCAAAATATAGAGTTATAAAGAAAAAAGGAATTAACAAGAATAAGGTTACCTTGATTAGCGGCGGCGGATGTGGTCATGAGCCTGCGCATGCAGGATTTGTGGGGAGAGGAATGCTGGATGCGGCTGTTTGTGGGGATGTATTTGCGTCCCCGTCTCAAATTCAGGTATATCAGGCAATCAAGGAGACAGCAAGTGATAAAGGGACTCTGCTGGTTATCAAAAACTACAGTGGGGATATGATGAACTTTAAGAATGCTGCATATTTGGCTGAAGAGGATGGGATTACGGTTGATTATGTCCGGGTAGATGATGATATTGCCGTGAAAGACAGCCTCTATACTGTAGGCAGAAGAGGCGTGGCCGGAACGGTTATGGTACATAAAATTGCGGGAGCTGCGGCCGAGGCTGGTATGGAGCTTGCACAGGTTAAGGAGATTGCAGAGAAGGTCATTTCCAATGTACGCAGTATTGGGTTTGCCCTGACTTCTTGTACTGTACCGGCAAAAGGAACGCCAACCTTTGACATCGGTGAAGGTGAGATGGAATATGGCGTGGGAATTCATGGAGAACCGGGAATCCAGAGAGAATCGATTCAGACAGCAGACGAACTGGCAAAACGGATGGCAGAGGCACTTTTGGAAGATATGAAGGCCAAAGAGGGGGATTCTGTAGCTGTCATGGTCAATGGCTTTGGCGGAAGTCCCATGCAGGAATTATATTTGATGAATCATTCTGTTTGCAGGGAGCTGCATGAGAAGAAGATAAGAGTGAAGAGAATTTTTGTTGGCAATTATATGACCAGTATTGATATGGCGGGAGCCTCTGTCTCTATTTTGAAGTTGGATGAGCAACTGGAGGAACTGTTATCTGCTCCCTGCCAGACACCTGCATTCCATGTAGATGGACCTGTGGAAGAAATGGAGTATATTGATGCAGCCGGTGACAGTGAAGAAGCGAAGGATGTTTCTTATGAGGTCCAGACGGATGAGGCTTTTGCGGTAATAAAAGGAGAAACAGTGACACTGGATAATTTGGTTTACATTGTGGACCAGATGAGTGATTGCATTATCCGAAATGAAGTGCCCTTCTGTGAACTTGATTCCCATGCCGGAGACGGTGATTTTGGTATGAGTGTGGCAAAGGGATTCAAGCAGTTAAAGCGGGAATGGAATGAAATTCAGAAAAAGAACTTAAAGGATATCGGCAGCTTCCTGCTTGAGTGTTCTATGGTTGTTATGGAATATTGCGGCGGTGCATCCGGCCCAATCTGGGGTTCGGCATTTAGGGCAGCAGGAAAATATGCCCAGGAAAAAGAAGTGCTTACGGCTAAAGAATTTGCAGAGATGCTGCAGGCAGCCGTAGAAGGAATACAGAAGACAGGAGAACGCTCCTTTGGACGTGGTGCGGTAGTGGGGGATAAGACATTGATTGATGCGCTGGTGCCCTGTGCAGATGCATGGTTAGATTGTGCCCAAAAAGGTCAGTCCTTGCAGGATATTTTTAGAACAGGAGCGAAAGCGGCCGTAGAAGGTGCGGAAAAAACGGAGCAGATTGTAGCCCGTATGGGACGTGCGGGTACGGTTGGAGAGAGAAGTATTGGCTATCCGGATGCCGGTGCTCATGCATTGGGAGTCATTTTTACCGAAATTGAGGGAGCTATGAAGTTTGAAAAATAAATATTAGAAGAAGGAGTGAGCAGTTATGAACCAGAGTTTTAAATATTGTATGCCCACACAGATTTGCTTTCATGCGGGTGCAGCCAAAGAAGTTGCGTCATTTATAAAAGGGAATAATGTACTGATCGTTTCTGACCCGTTTTTATACAAGAATGGACTGGCAGAGCAGATAGGTGCTGCTATGGAAGGGAAAAAGGTTGCTTATTTCAGTGAAGTAGAGCCTAATCCTTCCTGTGAGAGTGTGGATAAGGCAGCGGCCCAGGCCCGGGAAATCAATGCAGACTGTGTCATTGGCCTAGGGGGTGGAAGTGCTATGGATGTGAGTAAGATTGTGTCATGCCTGGTAGAAAATGAAGGAAGTATTTATGACTATTATTCTGGAGGAACCAGAGTGCTTAAAGAAAGAAATACCTCCCTCATTTGTATTCCCACAACTGCGGGAACGGGAAGTGAAGTGACCAATGTAGGTGTGTTCACAAACCGGAAAGCTGGGATTAAGATGCCTATGGTAAATGATTTGTTCTGGGCTGATGTAGCTGTTATTGACCCGGAGCTGACCTATACACTGCCGCCGGCAATTACAGCTTCTACCGGAATGGATGCTTTCTGTCATGCTATTGAGGCATACTGGAATAAAGACAGCCAGCCAATCTGCGATATGCTGGGTATGGGAGCCATGAAGCTGATTTTAGAAAATATCAAAACTGCGTATGACGAACCTGACAATAAAGAGGCGCGCGGGGCAATGGTTATGGCGAGTCTGATTGCTGGTATTGCATTCAGCCAGACAAGGACCACAGGAATCCATGCCATTAGTTTCCCTCTTACAACAGAATATGGTGCAAGCCATGGGATAGCGTGTTCCATTACTCTTCCTGCATTTATCAAAATTAGTGTGGAACAGGCCAGGGAGAAAATGGAAACTCTGGCAGCTTATCTGGGATGTGCTTCAGTAGAAGAACTGTCGGTGAGGGTAGAGGAACTGATGAAGAGTATGGATATGCCGGTAAGACTGAGCCAGCTCGGTGTAAAAGAAGATGATCTGGATCATATTACTGAGGTTGGCCTTGGAGCAGCAATTATACAGCTTACACCGGCTGTAATGAATAAGGATACTGTACATGAATTATTGCAGTCAATTTTGTAGGGGGTGACGGAATGTACGATATTCCTATGATAGAGGAGAAAGCACTGGAAGTCAGAAAGCTTACGATAGAGATGATAGGCAGGCTTGGTGTGGGACACATCGGCGGTGCACTCTCTCTTAGTGAAATTATAGCGTCTCTGTATTTCGGTGTAATGAATATAGATCCTCAGAATTCAAAGAAAGCGGACAGAGACAGATTAGTGCTTTCAAAAGGCCACGGCGGTCCGGCTCTTTATGCGGCACTGGCATTAAAAGAATTTATTCCCATGGAAGAGTTAAAGACATTAAATCAGCCGGGGACCCGTCTCCCCAGTCATTGTGATATGAAACTGACCAATGGTATTGACATGACCACTGGTTCCTTAGGTCAGGGATTTTCTGCGGCTCTTGGCATGGCAGCAGCGGCAAAAATAGATAAAAACCCATGTTACATCTATACCATAATCGGAGACGGGGAAAGCCAGGAAGGCCAGATATGGGAAGGTGCGCTGTTAGGCGGCAGCAAAAGGCTTGATAATGTAATTGCATTTGTAGATTACAACAAGATGCAGATTGACGGCTATACAGAAGAGGTAAATGGGCTTGAGCCGCTGGATAAAAAGTGGGAAGCTTTTAACTGGCATGTGCAGACTGTGGATGGACATGACGTGGAGGCTATACTTAAGGCAATTGAAGAAGCTAAGAAGATGAAGGGGAAACCCTCTATGATTATTCTCAATACCATTAAAGGTAAAGGTGGATATTTCTGCGAGAACCTTGTGACATGTCACAACATGCCTATTGATGAGGATACATGGAAAAAGGCTGTGGATTTGTTGGAAAGGGGGAGGCTTAAATGATAAAGGAAGATAGATGGCTGAGAGAGACATATGTGGATTTGTTGATGGAGTATGCCGGTAAAGATGAGCGTATTGCAATCGTGGAGGCAGACCTGGCCCGGGCAGCAGGTACGCTTCGGTTTCAGGAAACATTTCCTGAGAGAACTGTGGATGTAGGTGTAGCCGAAGCGAATATGATTGGTGTGGCAGCAGGCATGTCTGCTATGGGGAAGATTCCTTTTACCCATACATTTACTCCTTTTGCTACAAGAAGAGTCTGTGACCAGGTAACCTTATCCGTAGCATACGCGGGGCTGAATGTAAAGTGCGTTGGCAGTGACCCTGGTGTAACAGCGGAATTGAACGGCGGAACCCACATGAGTATGGAGGATGTGGCGATTATGCGTAATATTCCTGGAATGATTGTATTTGAGCCTACAGATTCCGAGCAGCTTAAAAAAGCATTTCCACAGATTATGGAACACTACGGGCCGGTTTACATCCGCCTCCTTAGAAGAAATGCTGTGAAAATTTTTGATGAGAACTGCGAGTTCCGGCTGGGCAAGGGAATTGTCCTGAAAGAAGGCAGGGATGTGAGTATTTTTGCAAGTGGTATTATGACGGCGGAAGCACTGGAGGCGGCTGAGATTTTGAAGGAAGAGGGTATTGATGCGGAAATTATCAATATCCATACCATCAAGCCTCTGGACGAGGAGCTTGTCATCCAAAGTGCAAGAAAAACAGGAGCTGTTATTACGGCAGAAAACGGCAGTATTATCAACGGGCTTGGTGCAGCGGTTGCTGAGTGTCTGGGAGAAAATTGTCCCACCATTATGAAACGGGTAGGTGTCCGGGATCATTTCGGAGAAGTAGGGTTCACGGATTATTTACAGGAGAAGTATGGATTGAAAGCAAGGAATATAGCAGAGGCTGCAAGAGAGGTTACAGGGTTGAAGAAAGCGGAGGTGAGCAGGTGAAAAAGATAATTATAGGTTCTGACAAGTCAGGCTACAGTCTGAAGGAGACATTAAAAACACATCTGACAGAGCAGGGATTTGAAGTAATAGACGGAGGAACAACGGATGAAAACGAACCAAAGCCGTACTTTGTGGTAGCAGAGGCTGTTGGAAAGCGTATATCAGATGGGGAATTTGAACGTGGAATCTTGATTTGCGGAACAGGTATGGGAATGTCAATTGTAGCAAATAAATATCCTGGTGTCTACGCGGCTGTCTGCGAGAATACATATGCAGCCGAAAAAGCCAGGGCCATCAATGATGCCAATGTTCTGACTATGGGGGGCTGGATTACCGGAGAATTTGCAGGATGTGCAATTGCAGACGTATTTCTGAAGACTGCTTTTACGGAAAATCTGGAGGATTGGCGGGCAAAAAACCTCCATGTGGCAAGAGAAAAGGTGAAGGAAATAGAAAAGAAAATCTATAACCAATAGGGGGAAAGAAATATGAAGTATTTTCTGGACAGTGCAAAACTGGATGAAATCAAATATGCATATGAAAATTTTGGAATTGATGGAGTGACAACTAATCCAAAGCACATTAAAATGAGCGGAAAACCGTTTATGCAGGTTGTAAAAGAAGTGTCAGCATGGCTGAAAGAGGCAGGGCTTGAAGGGATGGATAAATTTCCTGTATCCTTTGAGATTAATCCTCATTTGGATAAGTGGGAAGAGATTGTTGCTGCAGCAAAAGAGGTGGCATCATATTCTCCTAACTATGTAATTAAGATTCCATGCTGTGAACAGGGTCTGATTGCGGCTAAAAAACTGGAGGAAGAAGGAATACGGACCAATGTGACACTGGTGTTTTCCGCATCCCAGGCAATTCCGGTTGCGAAACTGGGCGCAAAGTTTGTATCACCATTTGTAGGGTGGAAGGAAAACAGCGGAGATACGTCGGAGTACATTTACGATATTATCGATATATACCGTGAATACGGTTATGAAACTGAAATTATCGTAGCGGCAGTGCGTAATGGAAGACAAATCGGTGATTTTGCTAAGATGGGGGCAGATATTGTGACCTGTGGTTTGGGGGTCTACAAGGAGAGCTTTGAACATCCATTTACTACTTATGGGTTACAGGTGTTCCGCGATGCATGGGATGGAACGGCAAAGGAATAGGGAGGCGGTAAAATGAGTGAATTTTTAGGAAAGCTTCATGAGTGTGCGGTAAAATTTCCACAAACCCATATTTGGATGGATTCTTGTGGAGAAGAAGAGTTGAATTACGGGCTGAAGCGCGGAATTGTAAGTGCCACCAGCAATCCGATTATTGTGGGAAGTGTTGTTAAAAATGAGTTGAATATCTGGGAGAAAAGGATTAAGGAGCTGGTTTTAGAACTTCCTGAGGCTACGGAAGATGAGATTACATGGGAATTGCTTCATGAGATTGGAGCACTCCGATCAAAAAAACTCCTGCCCCTGTTTGAAGAGTCAAAAGGTAAACTGGGACGTCTATCCATACAAACCAATGCAAAGTACTACCGGAATGCGGGGGAAATGCTGGAGCAGGCGATTCAGTTAAATTCTCTGGCACCTAATATGCAGGTGAAGATGCCGGCAAGTGCCGCGGGAATCCAAGCCATGGAGGAAGCTACTTACCGTGGAATCAGTATCAATGCTACGGTTTCTTTTACAGTGGCACAGGCAGTTGCGGTTGCAGAGGCTGTAGAACGGGGATTGAAACGCAGGGAGTTGTCAGGTCTGGAATGGGAGAACATGGCTCCCGTATGCACAATCATGATTGGGCGTACGGACGACTGGATGAAAGAGTATGTGAACCAGACAGGTATGGTGGTGGAACCGGAGTGCCTTGAGTGGGCAGGCGTTGCTGTAATTAAGGAAGCATACCGGATTTATAATGAAAGAGGCTACAGGACACGTCTGCTGTCTGCTGCAAACCGGAATGTATATCATTGGAGTGAGCTGATTGGAGGGGATTTGGACCAGACAATCAACTATAGTTGGCATAAACGGCTGAATTCCTGTGGTACAGAAGTGGTAAGCAGAATTGACCATCCGGTAGAACCTCACTTTATAAGTGAGCTTGAAAAAATATCTGAATTTGGAAAGTCTATAAAGGAAGATGGTATGTCACCTCATGAATTCGAGAAGTATGGTGGTTTCCGATCTACAATTACTACATTCATTACTGGGTATAACGATTTGTGTGCACTAATCCGCAGATATATGATTTGATTTTGACTGGGAGAGGAGAGACTGGATATGAAGATTAGGCAAACAACGCCTTTGCTTCTTCTGGCGCTGATCTGGGGATGCTATTTTGTGACAAGCCAAAAGGCTGTCGAGGGCATGTCCGTATTCTCAGTGGGAGTTGTGGTACGTTTTATCACACTATTGTTATTGACGACTATTATGTGGAGGAAGGGGCAGCTGGGACTGCTCCTGAAAACACACGGAGTCTTAAAACGTTTACTGCTGATTGGCTGTCTTGGTTTTGCTCTGGATTTGACAGCCTTTATCGGCTTAACTCTGTCACCGGCAGGGAGCGGCACTGCGCTGCTGAAATGTGATATTCTATTTGTTAATTTAATTTCGGTTCTGATTTACAAGGAGAGGTTTACAAAGAGAGACTGGATGTACACCCTCGTTATGCTGTTTGGAGTACTTATGGTAATGGGGATTAATCCGCTGCATTTTCGATTCAGCGGAGCGGGGGATATTTTCTTTATCCTCAGCGCGTTGTTTGTATCTATCAATGCATTTGTCATAAAAAGCGTCCAATTAGATAAGAAAAATCCTACGGAGGATAATGTGGTTGCTTTTTATAACAATATCGTAACGATGCTGCTATTTACAATTGCGTCTCTTGCCCTGGAAACCTTTGGACAGATTTTTGAACTGGGGGAGCATAAAAACACTCTCCTTGCAGTTCTCCTGGCAGGTGTAGGGCAGACTTTAATCTATGTGGTTTACTACTATAATCTGAGACGGTTCCCTGTCTGGATTGTAAAAGTTTTCCTGCTGTTAATGCCGATTGTGTCTACAGTTGTAAGCTTTCTGCTGTTTGGACAGCTTATGTCCGGAAATCAGTATGCCGGTATGGTAGTAGTTCTTTTGGGCGCATTCGGCGTTTTGATTGAGCAGAAGAGGAAAAGTGAACTGGAGGCTGCAGCTTAAAAGGGATGCGAAAAGAGGATGACAAAAGAGGGACAGTCCCTTTTGAAAAGGGACTGTCCCCTTTGCCCTTCTTTTTTAATATAAATAGTACGATTCTCTAAATGAATTATTCTTCCTTCAAATCCTAAGGTTTAAGCCAGGCCTTCCCCATCCGGTCTGGAATCTGTGTGGAGGGGGAGGGGAACTCCTCCGTTTTCGAAGAAGCTGTTGATAATTGTTGTGAGGGGGCCAAAGGTTTCCAGGCGAAGATTAAAGTGACTGAAACGCACCCGTTCTGCAACTGAGAAATTATCTAAAGCATCTACCAGTACCTGTTTGAATTTTGGAACTTCGAAAAGTTCTCCATAAAGTATGAGGCGGTATGGATCAAACAGGGAAAGAGTGTTCTGTATTGCCAGGGAAAGGTAGGTTACGACTCTTTCCACAACGGACACTACAGGCCGCTCTTGAGCACTGTAAGACTGCATCACGTACTGCATGGTGAGGTTTTCCGGGTTTCCCTGGGTAAGTTCATACAAAAGCGGCGTATTCTGCGGAGACATCAGATTGCTGATGGTTTTTTCTATTGCGGCATAGCTTATGATAGTCTCAAGGCATCCCCGGTTTCCACAGATGCAGGGCTCTCCGTTAATATCCATGATCATATGCCCCAATTCCACTGGAACATAATCATAAATACTGGAAGAATTCCGGGAGTGGTTCCGGGCACCTCCAATACCAGGACCATACTTGATAAACAGTGAGTTGGACGGATGCTTTGTTTTGGAAAGATAACTTTCTCCATTGGCAGCAGCACAAATGTTATTGGTAACAATCACCGGATATCCCAGCTTAGATTCAATGTAGTCCCTGACAGGTACATGCTCTTCCCAAGTATGGTAAGAATTAATGCTGACTCCGGTAACAGGGTCTACAATACCATTAATACTTACACCGATACCCAGGAGACGGTATTTGCGGAAAACATCATAATTTTTCAGGTTTTCTTCTATAATATTACAGAGTTTATCAAGAATTTCTGCAGACTGGTTATGGCAGTCTGCAGTATGCGTGGTCTCTCTGAAAATAACAGTGCTGTTCATATCGGCACATTGTATATGCAGGCGGTGAGGACTTACATAGACGCCGATTGCCGCATACTTGCTGGTGTTAAGGCTTAAATACACCTCTTTACGGCCTTTATGGTTGCTGGTTTGCTCCGGGTAATCTTCACTTATCAGCCCTTCTTCCAGAAGATCCGAAGTAATAAGAGTAATGGCAGCAGGGGTAAGCCCCAGAATGCCGGCAATCTCTTTTCGGGATAGTCTGTCCTTTTGATATATTAAGTTCAGGATTGAACTTCGGTTATTTCTTTTTACATCAATCATGTTAATGCCATTGATTCGGGGCATCAAAACCACCTCCATCTAATAAAAAATAGGAATATTCGCTCCCTGTATACCGGCACATGCTCCCTTAGAAGCAGGAATACTGTCGGGATGAGCAATCAGCCATTTATTCTGCATCCATAGCAGTTCATCTTCCTCGCAGCCGGGGGCCGGAAGTGGGGAAAGGGCGGAATTGGTTCCTTTTATAAGTACGATAATACTTTTATAACCGGCATCGCAGACCTTGCAAGGAGCAAAATGCAGGGTGGTCCCATACAGCTCGCATGCTGTTCCTGCCGGAACATAAAAGGCTTCAACTTTAGAAGAATGTAGAGTGTTATTTTGGATGCTGCGGACATCGGACAACAGCAGCACCAGATCAGTAACTGCCAAATCAATTTCAGAGCACTTATGATATTCCAGGGCATTCAGTTTGTCGCTGTTGCCATTGCAGTATCCAATCTGGATATCTGTATGACCATAAAAGCGGCTGGACAGTTCGGCAGCAGTGGAAGTTGCCATCATTTCGTCATCACATGCAACGTAGCAGTTGCCTTCAGCCGGGATCTCCCGCTTCTTCATAACTTCTATGCAGGGAACAAAATCGAAACCGGATAGAATCTTGCCATATTTTTGAAAAGCCGGAGATGATAATTCTTGAATCTGAATGTGTGGATTACGTGTTTTCAGCACATCTAAAAGCATGTAAAAACCTCCTAAATAATAATATAATTATATCGTTTAAAAATAAGCCGGAACTAAGCTGTAATATGGTATGATTGTATCATAATAAACCAGATAACACAAGGACAGAAACCAGCTGAAACACCAGGAAAACCAGAATGTGGGAATAAATAATTAACAAACTTAATCAAATAAAATTGTATAAAAGTTATAAAATTCTAAAAAATGAAAATACCAACTTTACTTTCGGTGAAAAACAGTGTATAGTAGGCAATATAAGAGAAAAAACAAGTAAAAGTGCACAAAAGATTGATATCCCTATTTAACATATACCTAGTTTTATTCAACATAACAACGAAAAATGGAATAATAATTAAAAGTATTAAGCAAAAAATTTGTCGGGAAATAGAGAAATGAAATCTTGAAAACATGAAAAAACAATGAAAAGTCAAATGGATATTGGAAAAGTTCGTCTATTTAATTAAAAGTCTTAAGAAAGAGAGGCTAAATTATTCAGGTAGTAAAATTTTTTATAATAAAAGGAGGAAGAAAGATGAAAATGAAAAAAGTTTTGAGTGTACTGTTAAGCACTGCAATGGCGGTAAGCCTGGCAGCAGGATGCGGGAATTCCGCCAAAGAAGAAGGTTCTTCGGCTGACAGTTCAAAGGGAGCCGACGCATCGGATATTTCAGGTGAGGTTACATTTGTCAGCGGCAATGACCAGACAGGTGCGCTGGATGAAATGATTGCAGCATTCAATGAGGAATATCCAAATGTAACCATTGACCATCAGTTACTGCCCGGTAATAGTGATGATGTGAAGAAAAGTCTCATGACATCCCTTGCTGCCGGAGATTCAGAACCGGATGTATTTGAATGTGACATTATCTGGGTTTCCCAGTTTGCGGCTGCCGGATGGCTGCTTGATGTGACAGATAAGCTGGAGGCAAAAGCAGATGAGTATCTGGCAGGGCCATTGTCCACCTGCTATTTTGGAGATAAAGCATATGCATATCCGAACTACACAGACGTAGGTCTTCTATACTATAGAAGTGACCTGATTGATACACCACCGGCAACATGGGATGAACTCGTAGAGATGAGCAAAGAACATATTGGTAAAGATGGAATTGATTATGGGTACATATTCCAAATGTTCCAGGGTGAGCCAACTTCCTGTAATATGCTGGAGTTTATTAAACAGAACGGCGGAACTGATTTAGTGGACGGTAAGTTTGCTATGAACAACAGTAACACCATTGAGTCATTAGAATTTGTAAATAGTCTGATTGATGATGGAATCTCCCCGGAAGGAGTCCTTTCCCACAAACCCGATGATTCAAGAGCAATCTTTGAAGAAGGCAAGGCTTTGTTTATGCGTAACTGGACTTATGCCTATGCGAATGCAAATGCGGATACCAGTAAAGTAAAAGGTAATGTAGGGGTAACGGCGCTTCCGGTAGGACCAAGCGGCGCAGAATCTTCAGGAACTCTGGGCGGCTGGAACTTTGCAATTAATGCCAACACAGAAAATGAGGCTGCATCGGTTGCATTTGCTGAATTTATGTCCAGTTATGATGCACAGAAGATTTCTACCATGGTGCGCTCCACATTCCCGACGGCTGCAAAAGTATATGAAGATAAGGATGTACTGACTGACAAGCCATATCTGGCGGATGTGAAAAGTGCGGCAGATAATGCAAAACCAAGACCTCAGGTTAGAGATTATTCTGCAATCTCTTCTGTGTTCCAGGTGTATTTCCATAAGGCACTGACCAAAGAGCTGGGATATGAAGACGCTATGGAGCAGATGGATACAGAGCTGAATGCCGCCTTGGAAAAAATGAAATAAAAACCCTGAATAGTCACAGGGAAGGATTTAGGGGGAATGTGCAAAATGAAAACTGGCATAAAAAAAATGTCTAGGGAGAAGCGGGATAATATTATCGGCTACTCTTTGATTGCTCCATCATTGATTCTATTGATCGCAATTGGTATCGTACCGATTCTGATTACGGTCTCCTACAGCTTTCAATACAGGGTCTTGACTGATCCTTTGAACACTCATTTTGTAGGCTTCGAAAATTACATAACATTGTTTAAGAGTGAAACATTTTTAGAAGTTTTGAGAAACACTGCAGTATTTACGGTATTATCCATGGTATTTCAGTTGGCAGTCGGATTTGCCGGAGCACTTCTGATGAACGGTGCAAAGAGATTTGTAGGGATTATCAGAACGGCAGTACTGATTCCGTGGGCCATTCCGGGAATTATTATTGCATATATGTTTTCCTTTATGTTCAACGATCAGCTTGGTGTAATGAATCAGTTGTTTCAGACAGCGAATATTATCAGTTCACCTGTAGCGTGGCTTACGGACAGGACCTGGGCTATGGTGGTGGTAGTGCTGGCGGATACATGGAAACAGTTTCCGTATATAGCGCTGATGTTACTTGCCGGTTTGCAGACAATTCCAAAAGAGCTTTATGAATCAGCAGCGGTAGACGGTGCAGGCAGAATCAGCAAATTCTTCCGGATTACGCTTCCGAACCTGAAAGGCGTTATTTTAATCATATTATTGTTTAGAACCATGGGGGCAATCCGTATCTTTGATATCATCTTTGGTATTACAGGCGGAGGGCCTGCCAACTCTACCGCTACACTGCTTTATCAGGCATACAAATACCTGTTTGGTGACATGAACTTCGGGCTTGGGTCGGCATTATCCACCATTATTACAATCCTGATTTTAGCTTGCAGCATTATATACATTAAAGTTTTAAAGACGGACGACTAGGGGAGGGAAAAAATGACAGATAAGAAGAGTTTACCACAGAAAATACTGGGTGTCATTGGATTGGTAGTGTTTCTTATTATGGTGATTTTCCCCTTTTACTGGTTGATTATCACTTCCATCAAAAACCCGGCAGATGTCAGCCTGATGCCTACCGAGTTATGGCCGTCCAGATTTTCACTTGAATTTTATGAAAATGTATTTGTGAATCATCATTTGCAGACCTATTTGCTCAACAGTGTGATTGTTGCATTAGGAGCCATGTTTACAACGATTGTTGTTGGATTTCCGGCAGCATATGCATTCGTGAGAATTAATTTTAAATTTAAGAAATTTATGCAAAATTTCATTTTAGTTGCAAATATGTTTCCGATTATTGCAATTGTAACTCCGATGTTCATTATTTTTAGAAACCTACATTTGATTAACACGCGGCTGGGATTGATTATACCAAGCGTTATCACAACACTTCCAATGGCAATTTGGACGCTGATTGCCTTTATCAAGACACTTCCGTATGACTTGGAAGAGGCGGCGCAGATTGATGGCTGTAACCGGGTACAATCTGTATTTAGGATTATACTGCCCCTTACGGCACCGGGCATCTTTACCACTGCTATTATCGCATTTATTACGGCATGGAATGAATTCATGTTTGCATTAGTTCTGGTGACAAAGGATGCGAGAAGGACAGTTCCAGTGGCAATCTCCATGTTTCCCGGGCAATTCACCGTACCGTGGGGAGATATGGCAGCGGCATCTGTAGTAGCAACGGTTCCAATTGTAATCGTAGTATTAATCTGCCAGAAGAAGATTGTATCTGGTCTTACATCGGGGGCTGTAAAAGGGTAGACGCGTTCAAAAATATTAAGGAGACCAACTATGAATAGTCAATAGGAAATTAAAAAGTTTTTAATAAAGTTTTGAACTAAAAAAGTGTATAGGAAATAAAGCATCATATAGATGCTCTTTGAAAATTAAAAATAGTTAATAGGTAGGACTAGGCTAAATTAAACTCAACATTATCAGTCATCATTTTATGGATGACGCGAACAAGCTTATGAGCAACATGACCTAAGGCATTGTAATGGCGACGCCCCTGAGAAATCTTTAAATCATAATAGTCTTTAAAGGTTTGATTTACTAAGGTGGCTTGCCAAGCAGCATTTATGAGTGCATATCGCAGTAGCTTTGAACCGCGTTTAGACATTCGGGTTCGATCA
>NZ_QGDS01000030.1 GCF_003149105.1 Faecalicatena contorta
CCCTGACCAGTTTTTCACATATTACAAAAGACCCTGTTATTCAGAAATATATTAACGTGCTGGGTGAGGCAGTGGATATGGTAGGAGGACCTCAGATACGCAATATAGGAACCATCGGCGGAAATACCTGTAACGGTGTGACTTCTGCGGATTCGGCGTCTACATTATTTGCCTGGGATGCTGTCATTGAGGTGACAGGACCGGAAGGAGTACGCAGGCTTCCGATTCAGGAATTCTATATCAGAGCCGGGGTGGTGGACTTGAAACCTGCTGAAATACAGACGGCCATTCTGATACCAAGAAAATCCTATGAGGGATATTTTGGACATTATATAAAATATGCCATGAGAGGTGCTATGGATATTGCTACATTGGGGTGTTCTGTCAATGTAAAGCTGTCTGAAAATAAAAGATATCTGGAGGACGTCAGGATTGCATATGGTGTGGCAGGTCCGGTTCCTATGCGTGCAGTACATGCAGAAGCAGCAGGAAAAGGGATGGAAATCAGTGATGAGACCATTGAGAAAGTGGGAGATACAGTTTTAGAAGATGTGACTCCCCGGGATAGCTGGAGGGCAAGCAAGGCATTCCGGGAACATATTGCCAGGGTATTGTGCCAACGTGCACTGAAACAATCTATTTTGCTGGCAGGAGGTGTGATCCATGAGTGAAAAACAATATAAGCTGGTAAAATGTATCATCAATGGTAAGGCGCGGGAGGCTATAGTGGATGTGCGTGCATCCCTGACTGATATGTTAAGAAATGACTATAGTCTGACGAGTGTAAAAAAGGGCTGTGAAGTGGGTGAGTGCGGAGCCTGTAACGTAATTATAGACGGAGAATGTTACAATTCCTGCATTTATCTGGCGGTATGGGCAGATGGAAAAGAAATCACAACATTAGAAGGCTTAATGGGGCCTAATGGGGAGCTGTCTGACATTCAGCAGGCATTTATTGATGAGGCAGCGGTACAATGTGGTTTCTGTACGCCTGGAGTGATTATGAGTGCAGTGGAGGTATTGAATTCCGGTAAGATCTATAAGAGAGAGGAACTGCGAAAGCTTTTGGCTGGACATCTGTGTAGATGTACAGGGTATCAGAACATCTTAAATGCAGTGGAAAAGACAATGTATCAAAGGCTGGGAAAAGAACTTCCGGATTATTTTAAGAGCAGATAAGCCCTTGTAACTGGGAAGGTATATATATAAAGGAGCTGTTGCTCCAGTAGATTATTCATCTGCTTTTGCAACAACTCCTCAATCATTATGACTCCATAAAGTCCATTGGATTTACCGGATTTCCATCTTTGAGTATTTCAAAGTAGAGGTTCGGTCCTTCCACACTATAGTATTTTGTCGGTTCGCTCATATACCCTACGGTCTGTCCGGCATCTACATAGCTGCCGATTTCCAGAGGAACCTCTTTTAGCTGCCCGTATACCGCACTGTAGCCATTGCCCATATCCAGCGTGACGGTAAGTCCTGTTTGCGCGGATTGTTCTATGTTTGTCACAATTCCTGCCGCTGAGGCACCTATCATTTCTCCAACTTCTCCGCTGATAATCAATGCCGGATTATATTTATACTGCTCCAATGTGGAAAAGTATACTGTCTTATCCATGCTGTAATTGATTAATACAGCTCCGCTGGCCGGCCATGTAAGCAGGCTTTCTTCGCTGAAATATACTTCCGCTGTGTTTCCTGCTGCTCCGGTATTAGCTGCTGCGTTATCCTCGGTACTGTTTTCATCATCTTTTGTGTCATTTTCTGTTGATGTATTACCTTCTGCTTCAGGCAGGACAATGTCGTTAGCTGTTGTCGCCTCACTCTTTTCTTTTGTAAGTTCTTCAGTTTGTTCTTCGGCTTTCGCAAGCTGCTCATTCATTCTTTTCTCATAATTGTTGAATGTATATGCTCCTACCATCACAATTACAGCAACGAAGCAGATTACGATTCCGACTGCTGCGCCTTTTCCTTTTAGTGAAAATGGCTTTTCCTTCTTATTCATATTCATCACCTCTGGCTATATTTTTGCCAGAAAAGTGATACCTTATTCTACTTTTGTAAATATTTCTCCTCCATCTGTCAGATTTGTTCCCTCAAAGAAATTTTGAATGATTTCTTCATAACTTTTTCCTTCTTTTGCCATCTCATTTGCCGTCCATTGGCTCATACCCAGGCCATGTCCAGTTCCCATAGTTGTGATGCGCATTCCATCCTCCGACTCCTGTAAGGAAAATGCGCTGGATGCCAGGGAAAGGGCTTCACGGAACTGCTCCCCTGTGCAAACAGTGTCTCCGATCCGCAGCTGTGATACATAGCCTGCAGAATCATATGACTGAATTTCAAAATCAGAAAAATGGTAGGTTTTTTCCGCACTTTCTTTATCAACAGCTACTAAAAACGGCTGGCATTTTGCCTGGATCTCTTTGTACTCCATATTGTAAACATGCATCTCATCCTCAGCCTCTTTATCTTTGGGGCATTCTTTGACAACAAGATATGGGTAATCTGCACTTCCCAGCACTTCCTGTCCGCTTCTTGTTTTTCCATTACTAGAGTGATGAAATGGAACCATAGCATAAGTATCGTTATAGTATAGCACCTGGTTTTCTGTTTCATCCATTGCTTTTTTCAGTTTAGCATAGGAAGTGTCGTACTCGTTTGCTCCCCACTTCTTTTCTAAATCTTTCATGCTGAGATGACTGTCCTCCAACACTTTTTCCTCACTGCTGTCCAGTTTTTGGTATAAATTAGTCCTGATAAGTACAGCCTGAGCCTTCAATGCTTCCTCCTCATATGTCTCAGGTATTTCTTTTGCTAATATTCCTATGAAATATTCCTCCCAGGGGACTTTGACTATTTTTTCTTCACCCTCTTCAGATGTCTTTTTTACCTGCACATATGCACCGTCATTTTTTCCTATCACTTCCATATCACCGCCATTTACAAAAACAGCTACTACATAAGGGAGTAAAATTAAAATAATTAAAAACGAACAGATTGTCTTAATTTTCTGCCGAACATAACGTTGTCCCATAAAAAAACCCTCCATATTTAAGTATATGAAAGACATAAGAAGATTTATGTACCGGATATAATTTTTGTAATTATTTTTAACTTAAAATTCCCCACTTTTACTTGCCATAAAAGCGGGGAACTTCCTCTAGAAATTATTCTGTTGTATCGGGATGATCTTGTTCTATTGTATCTTCCTCATGTGTCTCTGAACTCTGTGGCTGCTCTGTCTCTGCCACATCCTTCTTTACCGTATCTGTCTCTACTGTATCTGTCCCTGCCGTATCCGGTTCTGACGCAGTATGAGACTCCGGCTCTTGAGTAACCTCCAAAGGTATTACCGGAGGTACAGGCTGCATAAATGGAGTTCCCAAGTCAGGTTCCATTCCTGAATTAAAATCTTTGTTTCTCATAGCAAAGAGGCAAATAGACTCGTAAAGAGGAATCAAATTGCATAGTACGGCATGTGCAATTGACATATTTTTTGTTGTAAACCTTTCTAAAATCTGATGATTTACAAGAGTTCTAAACACTACATATACGGCCTGATAAAAAACGGCCGCCAAAACCCATAAGATAAAGAGCACTATGATTCCCATAATAACGCCGGAACCGATATGTGGTATAACTGGCTCCGCATAAGGATCCAACGGGATACTGGAAAACATTGCCCCCATCCCCATAACTACAAGTATCATATAGAATATAAAATTAACCGCCCCAAAGATAAAGGGCATTGCAAGAAGCCATATTCCCGGATTCTTGATGGATTTTGATTTTAAAGTAATACTTCCACCCAACTCACCATGAAGATAGGTTCTTGCAAATGGGACAAACGCCAGCCAGGGATAATCCATCCCCTGACGTTTTGCAATTGTGTACATTCCAATTCCTTTAAACACATAACTGATGACATAAAAGAGGAAGCACAGTACAAGTATAATCATATAAATAGCGAGAATACCTGTCAGTACTGCATCCGTACTTCCATAATTGTAATTATAACCATTATAATAATCCATTCATACCTCCTATTCCGGCTGCACTAACGATACACCCACTTTTTCCAGTTTCCAAATATCTTTTACATACTCTTCTATTGTTCTGTCTGATGTAAACTTTCCGCTGCATGCTGTGTTCATCATTGCTATCTTAGACCACCTGTTTTCATCCCTGTATGCTGCTTCCACTTTCTTCTGAGCCTCCACATAAGAACGGAAATCCTTCAAAATAAAGTATGTATCAGCCCTGTCTGTACATTGTGTATTAAGAAGCGAATTATATAAGTTCCTATACATATTATGATCACCGCCCGAATATGTTCCATCCATGAGCTGATCAATGACACGTTTGAGTTCCCAGTCATTAAAATAGATATCAACGGGATTATATCCCCCGTTGTTCTCATAGTTAATGACCTCCTGGGATGACAAGCCGAAAATAAATGCATTCTCTGCGCCTACTTCCTCCACAATCTCAACGTTGGCACCGTCCATAGTACCAAGGGTCGGAGCACCGTTTAACATAAACTTCATATTTCCGGTCCCTGATGCTTCCTTAGACGCAGTAGAAATCTGCTCACTTACATCTGCTGCTGCAAATAACAACTCTGCATTAGATACGCGGTAATCTTCTATGAACACAATTTTTAGCTTTCCGTTAATACTTCTGTCGTTATTTACAACATCTGCTACAGAATTAATCAGCTTAATTGTCTCCTTTGCCCTTAAATACCCTGCAGCTGCCTTGGCTCCGAAAATGAATGTCCTTGGATAAAATGACATTTCAGGATGCTCTTTGATCTGATTGTATAAATACATAATATGCAGAATATTCAAAAGCTGGCGTTTATACTCATGCAAACGCTTCACCTGTACATCAAAAATGGATCTGGGATCTACATTTATACCATTATGTTCTTTGATGTATTTTGCCAGACGCACTTTATTCTTATACTTAATCTGCATAAACTCTCTTCTGGCCTGTTCATCATTCACAAGTACCTTCAAATTTTCAAGCTTTGATAAGTCTGTGATCCATCCATCTCCAATTCTGCCTGTAACCCAATCTGCAAGCAGCGGATTCCCATGAAGAAGAAAACGTCTTTGGGTGATGCCGTTTGTCTTATTATTAAACTTCTCCGGCATCATCTCATAAAAGTCTTTTAATTCCTGACCTTTCAGAATTTCCGTATGCAGCCTTGCCACACCGTTAACAGAATACCCTGCGATAATTGCCATGTGTGCCATACGCACCTGTCCGCCCCAAAGAATAGACATCTTTTCAACTTTTTCTTCCTGACCCGGATATTTTGCACGAATCTCACTGATAAAGCGGCGGTCTATTTCCTGTACAATCTGGAAAATACGGGGGAGAAGCCTTGAGAATAGATCCATAGGCCATTTCTCCAGTGCCTCCGCCATAATCGTATGGTTTGTATATGCACAGGTTTTTGTGGTGACTTCCCAGGCTTCTTCCCAGTCCAGCCCTTCCACATCAATTAAAAGGCGCATTAACTCAGGAACTGCTACCGTAGGGTGAGTGTCATTCATTTGAATAGCTACCTTTTCGTAGAGCTTCCTGATATCGTCGTGATGCTTCTTATATTTGGCAATCAAAGCCTGAAGGCTGGCTGAAATGAAGAAATACTGCTGTTTCAGACGAAGCTCCTTACCTGCATAATGATTGTCATTCGGATACAGTACATCTACAATCCTCTTTGCCAGGTTTTCCTGCTCTACAGCCTTATGATAATCACCTCTGTCAAAAGAGTCCAGTGAAAAGTTTGTGATTGCTTCTGCGTCCCATATACGCAATGTATTTACTACGTGATTGCCATATCCTACAATCGGCATGTCATAAGGAACTGCACGTACAGACTCATAATTTTCCTGGATAAACGTATCCTTTCCTGTCTCCGGGTCCTTTTCAAAACGAATCGTTCCTCCAAAGCGTACTTCCTTTGCATATTCTTCTCTGCGAAGCTCAAAAGGATTTCCTTCCTTCAGCCAGTCATCCGGAGTTTCTACCTGGTATCCGTTCTCAATCTTCTGTTTGAACATCCCATATCTGTAACGGATTCCACACCCATAAGCAGGATAATTCAAAGTTGCCAGGGAGTCCAGGAAACAGGCTGCCAGACGTCCAAGGCCGCCGTTTCCAAGAGCCGCATCCGGCTCCTGGTCTTCTATGACATTCAAATCAATATTCATCTCTTCCAATGCTTCTCTTACTTCTTTATATGCAGTCATATTAATCAGGTTATTTCCAAGGGCACGGCCCATAAGAAATTCCATGGACATATAATATACTGTCTTTGCATCCTTTTTCCTGTATTCTGCCTGTGTAGTCAGCCAATCGTCAATAATAATCTCTTTTACAGCATAGGATACTGCCTGAAATATCTGCTGAGGTGTTGCCTCCTCAATTTGCTTCCGGAACAATGCCTTCACATTGTCTTTTACAGTTTCCTTAAAAGTTTCTTTCTCAAAACTGTCACTATACATTAACATTACATCCCTTCCTTCTCTACACCCATCGTAACAGCCTCGCCGTTAATCTTCCATTCCTTCACATATCCGGCAGGCTCCATTTTCACGACTTCATTCGCCAGAACCTCGCTTGCGATTTCTTCTCCATATTTGGCAAAAATATCTTCAGCTTTTTTACTTCCCATATAAGTTACCTTAATCTTATCCATAACCTGGAAGTCCGCCTCTTTACGCATTGTCTGGACCTTACTGATAATTTCCCGGACAAAGCCTTCCTCTAAAAGAGCTTCTGACAAATTTGTATCGAGAACAACTGTAATTCCATTCTCATTTTCAGAGACATAACCTTCCATCTGTGCAGTATCAATCAGTAAGTCTTCTTTAAACAAAGTAATCTCCTCTGTTCCTGCATTCAGCTTTAATGCCCCTGTCTCCTGAATCTCATCCATAGCTGCATTGCCGTCCAGGTTATCCAGAGCTGATTTAATACTACCTAACATTTTACCATATTTTGGCCCCACTGTCTTTAGCTGAGGCTTAAAGCTGTATGAAGTAAAATCCCTTACGTCTTCGGTAAACTTAATATTTTTTACATTCAACTCATCTGTAACAATTTCCTGGTAGAACTTTGGCAGCTCGAAATCAGCTTTTACAAACATCTGGCCAATTGGCTGGCGATTTTTAATGTTAGCGGTATTTCTGCACGCGCGTCCCATAACAACCAGCTTCAGGACATTTTCCATGTTTGCTTCCAGCTCATTGTCAATATATTCCTCATTGGCAGCAGGGAAGTCGCAAAGATGAATGCTCTGTGGTGCACTGCTGTCAATATTGCATACAAGATTCTGGTAGATTTCTTCTGTCATAAATGGAATCATGGGTGCAGCCGCTTTGGATACTGTCACAAGTGCAGTATACAGTGTCATATAGGCATTGATTTTATCCTGCTCCATTCCCTTTGCCCAAAAACGCTCACGGCTTCTTCTTACATACCAGTTACTCATATCATCCACAAAGTCCTGCAATGCCCTTGCAGTCTCCGGAATCCGGTAATTTTCAAGGTTCTCATCCACAGTCTTAACCAGAGTATTCAAACGGGACAGGAGCCACTTATCCATAACATTTAATTTATCATATTCCAGACTGTATTTTGTAGCATCAAAATTATCAATATTCGCATACAGAACAAAAAATGCATAGGTATTCCATAATGTTCCCATAAACTTGCGCTGTCCCTCAACCACTGCTTTTCCGTGGAAACGGTTCGGCAGCCAGGGTGCACTGTTCACATAGAAGTACCAGCGGATTGCATCTGCACCATATTTCTCCAATGCATCAAAGGGGTCTACCGCATTTCCTTTAGACTTACTCATTTTCTGTCCGTTTTCATCCTGCACATGGCCCAGTACAATTACATTTTTATATGGTGACTTATTAAACAGCAGTGTAGAAATTGCCAGAAGAGAATAGAACCATCCTCTTGTCTGGTCCACAGCCTCAGAAATAAAGTCCGCCGGGAACTGTTGCTCAAACAGATCCTGATTCTCAAATGGATAATGATGCTGTGCAAATGGCATGGAACCACTGTCAAACCAGCAGTCAACTACTTCCGGTACACGGTGCATTTCTTTTCCACACTTTGAACACTTAATTGTGACTTCATCAATATAAGGACGGTGGAGTTCAATCTCATCAGGACAATTGTCCGACATGGATTTCAGTTCTTCAATACTTCCGATGGAATGCTGATGTCCGCATGCGCACTCCCAGATATTCAGGGGAGTCCCCCAATAACGGTTACGGCTGATTCCCCAATCCTGTACATTTTCCAGCCAGTCGCCAAAACGGCGCTTTCCAATGCTTTCAGGAATCCAATTAATTGTATTGTTATTAGCAATTAAATCCTCTTTTACTGCCGTCATTTTAATAAACCATGACTCACGTGCATAGTAAATCAACGGCGTATCACATCTCCAACAATGTGGATAACTGTGCTCGAATTTTGGAGCGTCAAAGAGAAGTCCTCTCTCTTCCAAATCTTTTAATACCATTGGATCTGCTTTTTTCACAAACACTCCGGCAAATGGAGTTGTTTCACCCATCTGTCCTTTTTCATCCACAAGCTGCACAAAAGGAAGGTCATAACGTCTTCCTACATTGGCATCATCTTCACCAAACGCAGGTGCAATGTGAACAATTCCTGTACCATCTGTCAGTGTTACATAGGTATCACAAGTCACATAAAATGCTTTCTTTCCCTGAGCCGCAGCACTATCTGCAGCACACTGGAACAACGGTTCGTATTCTTTATATTCCAGATCTTTTCCTTTATATGTCTCAAGAATCTCATATGCAGGCTTTTCATCCTCTGCCAGTTTTCCAAGCACAGTATCTAAGAGCGCCTGTGCCATATAATACACTAGCCCATCCGCTGCTTTTACCTTCGCATAATCCTCTTCGGGATTTACACAGAGCCCCAGGTTAGAAGGAAGTGTCCACGGGGTTGTAGTCCATGCCAGAATATAAGCATCTTCGTCTTTTACTTTAAATCTTACAATTGCAGAGCGTTCCTTTACATCTTTATAACCCTGTGCGACCTCCTGGGAAGAAAGAGGTGTTCCGCAGCGCGGGCAGTAAGGTACAATCTTAAAACCTTTATATAAAAGCTCCTTATCCCAAATTTGTTTCAAAGCCCACCACTCAGATTCGATAAAATCGTTGTGATATGTTACATATGGGTGCTCCATATCTGCCCAGAATCCAACTGTGGTGGAAAAATCTTCCCACATGCCCTTATATTTCCATACGCTCTCCTTACATTTGTCAATGAATGGCTCAAGTCCATATTCTTCAATCTGCTCCTTACCGTCCAGCCCCAGAAGTTTTTCCACCTCCAGCTCAACAGGAAGGCCATGAGTATCCCAGCCAGCCTTTCGCGGAACCATATATCCTTTCATTGCCCGGTATCTTGGCACCATATCTTTGATAACACGTGTAAGCACGTGACCGATATGAGGCTTACCGTTAGCAGTGGGAGGACCGTCATAAAATGTATATTTAGGAGAATTTTTCCTCTCATCCATGCTCTTCTGGAAAATATCATTATCGGCCCAGAATTTCTCAACCTCTTTCTCACGTTCAACAAAATTCATATCTGTAGAAACTTTCTTGTACATAACTAATCTTTCCTTTCTAAAAGTAATAGATTTAAATAATATCATTAAGAGTATTGTATAATAGGAAATGGTGTCTGCACCACCATACAAAAAAATAAGCTCCCGTCCTGTAATAGGACGAAAGCCTGAACTTGCGTTACCACCTGTTACAACATACTCAGACTCTCTAAATCAGCCCTGTATATGTGTTCCTATAACGGAGGAATTCCGTCAGCCCCTACTGCCTGAGGTTCGGGAGCTGCAGTTCGAAAGTGATGTTCGGAAATATCTTATTCGTACCGGGCTTACACCATTCCCGGCTCGCTGAGACTTTGAGATACTCTTACTGTCTTCGTCATAACCTTTCCTATTTAAGTCTATACAAAGTTATTATAAAAAGAACGCTTCTAATAGTCAAGGGATTCCGCAGAAATTCACCAATTTTCCTTAAAAATGTTAAAATCTTGCCAGGCTTCTATTTTTGGGAAAGTTCGGAATATTGGTTGAACAATGTAATTTCTATGTGATATAATGAAAATGGTGAGCCAAATGAAATATTTGGAAAATGAAACAAGATGATGGATAAAATCTGTCATCTACGGTGGTTAAATATTTACATTCGAGGAGAATTGTCACATGAGAAGAAAACCTGACCTTCATATTTGTTTTTTTAATGAGTTTTCAATATCCAGTCCTTATTATGAGTATGCCCCCAGCTCGCATAATAGTACACAGCTTACTTTGCTGATTTCCTATCTTGTGGCTAATCAGGACGCGAAAGTGCCTAAAGAAGTGCTGATGTCTATGCTGTGGCCTGAAGAAAAGGACAAGCGTCCGGTGGGTGCCCTCCGAAACCTTGTATACAGGGCGAGAAAAGAATTACAATGCTTATATCCGGATAAGGATATTGAATATATTAAGTTTACTCAGGATGCCTATTACTGGAATTCTGATTTATATTGCAAAATTGACATTGCAGATTTTGAAAATTATAATAACCTGGCCCGGCAGGAATCCGATCCGGAACGTCAGTTCCGGTATTACTACCGGATGAACCGTCTGCACACCGGAGAATTTCTTTCTAATCATAAATCCGTAGAGTGGGTGCAGTACCGCTATACTTATTATAAAAACATGTATATTAACTGCACTTTGAATATGTGCGAATACCTTTATACAAGGTCCCGTTATGATGAAACAATATCCTTATGTGACCAGTCCATTATTCTCTACCCCGAAGAAGAACGTTTTTACCGTTATAAAATGCTGGCATACCTGGGTATGAATACGATTAAGACTGCCCTGGAATATTATCATGCAACCCTGGATTTCTTTTCTTCCAAGTATGGTACGGACATCAGTGCTTCTCTGAGGGACATACACCAGGAAATCCTGTCACGGATGCCAAATGTGGAATTGGGTATTGATGAACTTGAAATGACTCTTGAAGATAACGGCGAAGCTGATAAAACTTTCTACTGCAATTTTGACATCTTTAAAAATATTTATCAGTTAAATGTCCGCTCAGCAAAGCGTTCTCAGGCCAAATACTGTATTTTACTGCTGACATTGCTGCCTGCAAAAGATAAGCTCCCGGATTCAGTTAAAATTAAAGAAGTTATGGACAACTTATATCATCTGATTTCTATCAATCTTAGAAAAAATGATGTCTTCACCAGAACTTCACTTACGCAATATTCCATTTTAGTAATGGTCAACGAGGATAGTAATTTGGATATCATTTCTCAGCGGATATTAAATGCTTTTGATAAGGTAAATGATGATCCGGATATCTGTCTTGAAATTGAACGAAAAGTGATTGAGTAAATAACAAAAACCTGGGAAACCAGGTTTTTAAGTAGATGATGCCCTGTTTTAATGTCCATTGGGCATCATCTTTTTGTCCTGGTATATACCAGTCCTCCCATCAGGGCCAGAAAAACTGCCACTGAGCCTATGGCTATATAAAGTTTCAATTTTGTATTTTCTGTACTCTTTTCAGGGATAGGCTGAGTACTGTTTTCTTGTTTTAAATCCAAATTTTGGGTGTCGGCTGGGGCAGTGCCGCCAGTCAGTTTTTGATATCCCTCTTCTGTCAGAACAATGTCTGCACTGCCTACATTTTGTTCTTTGTAGGTGTAAATTATTTTTCCGTTACGAATTCCATCTTCTGTTAAAATAATATTCTTTTCAAGCTGGGAAAACTCTACGCCTTTCGGTAATACTACGTATGCCTGAGAATTAATGAATTGTTTTATATCTTCCGATGTCTCTTTATCCTTTACCGGCACTTTTGTAAAGTTATTAAAAACATAATCCAGCATAGATTTGGTATCCGTATAGGCATCCACTCCGTAATCATAAAGTACTACTGCTGCCAGGTGCATCTTTCCGTTATCCGCCATTGTCACCAATGTAGTTTTTGCCTGGTCGGTATAGCCTGTTTTCCCGCCTTTGCAGTATTCACAATAATAGTAATTCTCCGGCCAGAGCATTCTATGGTTCTGCTGGAAAACCCGCTCTTCCTGGGTCAGGTTCGTAGGTCCTATTTTATATTCCAATATTCCCATAATCTTTCTGAATTCTTCCTGCTGGTATACCTTTGATGCAATCAGCGCCATATCATGTGCTGTTGTGTAGTGCTGGTCATCATGTAAACCGTTAGCATTCACCCAATGGGAATTTGTACATCCAAGCTCAATGGCTCTTTCATTCATCTTCTGTATAAAAGTATCATAATTACCGCCCAGGCTTTGTTCTCCTACACTCTCAGCAACCGCATATGATACTTCATTTGCAGATGCAAGAAGGACGGCATACAGAGCATCTTCAAGATTTAATTCCTCCCCAGACTTCATACCTATCTGAGCATCATCATATTGCAGAAAGGATATACTGTCATCTGTAAATTTTACTTTATCAGTAAGCTTTCCATTTTCTAATGCCACCAAAGTAGTCAGCAGCTTTGTAATACTTGCCGGATAATGCTGGACATCTGTATTTTTTCCAAAGAGGACGGCACCGCTTTCCATATCCATCACAACGGCTGAACCTGCATAAACACTAGGACCCTGAGGCCAATTCTCCAGCCCGTTTGTATCTATATCTGCTGCATAAGAATCTGCCTTCTCTTTCTCCTCTTCCGCCACAAGCTCTTCTTCGGTTTTCTCCTGGGCATCCCCATCTTCTGCAAAAACAACTGCCGGGCGAAGCACAAGTAAAGCCGTCATTATAATACAAAATAAAATCCGTTTTGCCTTCATAACATCCTCCAGATGGTTATTATAATGCACGATATTTGCAAAATCATTCGCACAATAAAGTATACCACCCCGAACCTTAATAGTTCAATAAATATACGCTATTCCTTTTAAATATACGAATATTTTTTTAGTATTAGTACTGCTATCCTGCCCTGCTTATTTACTTTGTAAAATGAAAGGATAACATGCGTTTTTTTGAATACATTTTAAGCCTATTTGCAATCGCCTTTCTCATAAATACCGGGATATAATAATAACAGGTAATAACACTCAGTATGTGTTGAAGAAAAGGAGGAATGAAAATGTATTGGAAAGAGCATTATACAACCCGTACAAAAAATTCATACAGCGGTTACTCAACAATTTATAATGATGAACCCCGCTTCAATTTTTCAGAACTTTTAGATCATATGGAAACATTCACCGAGGTTTATAAGAAGTGTAAAGATGACCATCCGGCAATCCGTGAAGCAAAATGCTTTGATGCACAGTATCCGCAGATGATGCTGGGTATTATGCAAAACGATCTTTTTTGTGGAAGAGCGGATATCTTCCCTCTGGGAATGAATGCACAGTATATCAACAGCGAATGGGGATTTGCCATGAATTTTAAATGGGTCGATGAAAAGATTGCAGATAAGTCTATTCCTGAAAACAACCGGGGCAGACTAGAAACACTCCGCAAATTCTGGAGCAATCATACATCCACCAAACGATTCCTGGCAGAAATGGAACCAACCGATAAAGTCTATATCGTTACGGGCGGTGTCTCTGATGGTACAGTTTTAGATCTGGAAGGACAGCCCCATGCTGCGTCAGCGCTGCAAAGAGTTGCCGGAATTTTCCTGGACTATGAAAAACTACTGGATTATGGACTAAGCGGACTTTATAAATTGACAGAAGAAAAACAAAAAGAGCATCCAGAAAATGATTCAAACTTTTATGAAGGTATTCGTATATCATTAAAAACAATTATGAGAACCATGGAGTGGTATGCAGATGAGGCTGCAAAGTTGTACTGCAAAGAAACAGAAGAACAGCGAAAAACAGATTTAAAAGAAATAGAGAGAATCTGCCGCAAGCTTATTACAGAGAAACCGGGAAGTTTCCGGGAAGCTATTCAGCTTGTTATTATTTATACACTTATGGACGGGGCCCGGGAATGGGGACGAATGGATGATTATTTAGCCCCTTATTATGCGGAAGACCTGAAAAAGGGAATTTTGGATGAAGAAGAAGCGATTCGTTTACTTACAAGCTTTTGGCAGTTGATGATTGTAAAAGAACAAGTAACAGATGACAGGGTAATTATAGGAGGCCTGGGAAGAAAACATCCAAAAGAAGCAGATGAACTTGCCATGGTCATCATGGAAGTTTCCAGAAGAGTAAAGGATATTGTACCTCAGTTAACTCTTAGGATGTATGATGGCATGAATCCCAAATTATATGAAAAAGCAATGGAATGCATTGGAGAGGGAACGACTTATCCGATGTTGTACAAGGACGAAAATATTATTCCGGGTGTTATGAATGTATTCGGCATCAGTTATGAAGAGGCCTTAGGGTGGATGCCTTTAGGCTGTGGAGAATTTACCATTGATCATCGCATTATCGTAAGTCCGAATTCCATTTTAAATATGGCCAACGTATTATGGGGGACAATTAACGGCGGTTATGATTCAACGGGAAAATACCGGCTGACCCCAAATGAAACATATTTAACGGATTATAAGACCTTTGATGAGTTGTGGAATACCTTTTGCAAAAATGTAGCATTTCTGACAGACGTAAGCGCGCGAAACCATTCCCGCGGTTATGTGATTATTGCAGGTGATATGTCACTGAACCTTCACAATCTTTTATATGACGGTTGTCTGGATGCAGGAAAAGGTGTTATCAGCGGGGGAACACCAAAATGCGGAGGAAGCGATGAAATATACGGAATCGTTACCTGTTCGGACTCTCTATATGCAATAAAAAAATGTGTCTTTAAAGATAAGACTATCTCTGCAGAAAAAATGATGGATGCATTAAAATCAGACTTTGCAGGGTACGAAGAAGAACGCGCAGTCATGTTAAATGTGGATAAGTACGGAAATGACTTAGACGAAGTAGACGATATGATGAAAGACGTCCATGAGATGGTATGCTTTACTATGCTGGATATCTCCGGGAAGTATTATGGGCTGGACTGTTTCGGAATGGTTAATATCAACAACCGGGATAATACTACACAGGGCAGAAATACAGGAGCAACGCCAGACGGCAGACGTGCAGGTGAGTCTCTTACAAATGCAAATAACCCAACGGCCGGCATGGATAAAAAAGGTGTTACCGCGTTTTTGAATTCCCTGTTAAAAGCCAGAGGAGACATTCACTTTGGAGTCGTACAGAATATAAAGTTTTCTAAGGAAACCTTCAATGATAAGAGACAGTCTGTTATTTTCCCGCTTATGGATTCCTATTTCGGACGCGGCGGCACACAAGCAATGATAAGTGTTATAGGAAAAGAAGATCTTGAAAATGCGAGAAAAGAACCCCAAAAATATTCAAATCTGATTGTACGTGTGGGTGGATTCAGTGCAAGATATATTGAGCTGGCAGATGACGTACAGCAGGATATTCTGAATCGTACATTGAATTGATAAGGTGGAAAAAAATGGCAGAATTAATGGTCTTTGATCTTCAAAGATTTGCATTACATGACGGTCCCGGAATCCGTACGACTGTCTTTTTAAAAGGATGTCCTTTGGACTGTATTTGGTGTCACAATCCAGAATCTAAAAAAGGCAAGCCTCAGATGGGGTATTTAGAAAAGAACTGTACATACTGCGGAAGATGCCAGAAATTATGTCAATATTCTGTTCATAGAGTAAGCAAACGGGATTGTCATAAAATTGATTTTAGCAAATGCGTACAATGTGGGCTGTGTGTGGATGCGTGTCCGAATCATGCATTGAAGATCTTTGGGAAAAGAATGACAAGTGAAGAAATCCTGCAGGTTGTTATGAAAGATTGGGACTTTTATCAGAAAAGCGGCGGCGGGCTTACAGTAAGCGGCGGCGAACCTATGCTGCAGTTTTATGCCCTGTTAGAACTGCTTAAAAAGGCCAAAGAAAAGGGACTTCATATCTGTTTAGACACTTCAGGGCAGGCATCTCAGAATCAATATAAAGCTGTGGCAGAATTTGTAGATGTGTTCCTCTTTGACTACAAAATAACAGATCCAGAAGAACATAAGCGATATACGGGAGTCGATAACCGCCTGATTCTGAAAAATCTGGATTATCTTTGCAGAAACGGAAGCCATATATATCTCCGGTGTCCCATTATCCCCGGAATTAATGATAATGAGCAACATTATGAGGGCATTGCAAAATTATCCCGTAAATATGAAGGGATTGAGCAGGTCAATTTAATGATGTATCACGATATGGCAAAGGGGAAGTCGGTACAGATTGGGGAGCAATATGCGTTACCGGATATAAAGACAATTGAGGCAGAAAAAAAGAAGCTTATTTATTCTAAAGTAGAATCATATGGCTGCCTGGGGCTTCAGGATAGTTAGTAACTAAGAAAAAGGGTTTGTCAAGTAAAATGTGTAAATTTTGATTTTTTATAATACCGGTGTTCATGCACCGGTATTTTCATGAGTTCAGCCTTGCTTTCTCCCCGTCAACGGGGGCGGCCCATTTTAGGGTACCACAATCAGACCATCCGTATATGATGGTGGTTGTTAGATTCTTAGACTCTTTCATATTTTCGAATTCTTGGCTGGATTTTCGGATCTACATCCAACTGGTTTCTCACCAGTGCCCAGCTATGTACATGACCTCCTTCCCATTTCTTATATAGCTCTGTTATTCGCAGATACAGCAGTTTTAGCAATGCGTTCTCGTTCGGAAATGCTC
>NZ_QGDS01000031.1 GCF_003149105.1 Faecalicatena contorta
CGTGAGACAGTTCGGTCCCTATCCGGCGTGGGCGTAGGATATTTGAGAGGAGCTGTCCTTAGTACGAGAGGACCGGGATGGACTGGCCGCTGGTGTATCTGTTGTTCTGCCAAGAGCATAGCAGAGTAGCCAAGCCGGGACGGGATAAACGCTGAAGGCATCTAAGCGTGAAGCCCCCCTCAAGATGAGATATCCCATAACGTCAAGTTAGTAAGACCCCTTGAAGACGACGAGGTAGATAGGGCGGAGGTGGAAGTGCAGCAATGCATGGAGCTGACCGTTACTAATAGGTCGAGGGCATAACCAGGCAGGGCAATAGGAGAGAAGGATGATTCTTTGTATGCAGTTTTGAAGGTACACAATATTTTTGATATTCCTCGATAGCTCAGTGGTAGAGCATTCGGCTGTTAACCGAAGGGTCGTTGGTTCAAGCCCAACTCGGGGAGCTTATAGACCGTGAGCTGACTTACGGTCTATAAAAATATTATAAGCTATTTATTCATTGTGGCTCCTTGGTCAAGCGGTTAAGACATCGCCCTTTCACGGCGGTAACACGGGTTCGATTCCCGTAGGAGTCATTTGTAATATGCCGATATGGCTCAATTCTTTAAGATTGGCCATGTCAATCGCAGGCAGAGCGCTGATTACAAATCAGCTGCTCAGAATTTTAAGCAATTCGCCGATGTGGCTCAATTCTTTAAGATTGACCATGTCAATCGCAGGCAGAGCGCTGATTACAAATCAGCTGCTCAGAGTTTTATGTAATTCGCCGATGTGGCTCAATTGGCAGAGCAGCTGATTTGTAATCAGCAGGTTATCGGTTCGAGTCCGATCATCGGCTTTGTTCCTTATATGGGACATAAAATACGTGGACCTTTAGCTCAGCTGGTTAGAGCAATCGGCTCATAACCGATCGGTCCTGGGTTCGAGTCCCCGAAGGTCCACTTTTTTAAAATAATTTATAGTAAGGCCCAGTGGCTCAGTTGGTTAGAGCGCCGCCCTGTCACGGCGGAGGTCGAGAGTTCGAGTCTCTTCTGGGTCGTTGACATTGGAAAAGAAAAGATGTATAATTTTTCAATGGACAATCAAATATTATGGGATCTTAGCTCAGCTGGGAGAGCATCTGCCTTACAAGCAGAGGGTCATAGGTTCGAGCCCTATAGGTCCCATATATTATGCCGCAGTGGCGGAACTGGCAGACGCCCGGGACTTAAAATCCCGTGGGTAGTGATACCCGTACCGGTTCGATTCCGGTCTGCGGCAGTTGTGTGAAGTGCTTCAACCCCTTGTACAATCAGGGTTTGGAGCACTTTTTGTTTTGATAAAAAGTTGTACAAAATTGTACAGCCTGCAAATATGTTAGTTATGCTAGTACTTTTGCCATTTGAGAGCTATCCATTTTATTTACACGTTGTCCTATGTAGTGTTCAGTCATGGAAAGTGTAGAGTGTCCTAAAAGTGGTTGAATATCAATGGCCTTTACTCCGGCATCATAGAGCATGGATGCACCTGTAAATCTTATTTTATGACTTGATAGATATGAAATCCCTACGGCTGCACAATATTTTTTTAGGCGGCGGTTGAAAGAATCTGTAGTCAAGGGTCTGCCCTCATGCATGAAAAGAAATCTACCGTTTGGATTTAGGCCTTTCATTTTTTTTAAGATGCTTACTCCTTCATCTGAAATAATCTCTGTTCTTATACTGTAATTAGGATTCCCTTTTGGGTCTTTCAACACCCTGCATGGGCTACTTAAAGTCATATCATCTTGTAACATTCTCTCTTCCACAAGCTGATGTTCTATTCGGACTTCATTCCCATCATCAATATCCCAAGATAGTCCTTTTATCTCCCCTATCCTAAAGATACCATAGAACGCCAATATAATTGCTAAGACATAGGCATCTTGTTCTAGTGTTTTAAGATAAAGAAGTAGTCTTTTACGCTCTTCAAGGGTATAAGCCTTTTTCTTTGCAGAAGGAAGTTTGAAATTCAATGTGTTGAGAGGTATGGATGTAATAGGATTGTAAGGAATAATTTCCTCTAGTACTGCATGACGAAAAATATTGTTCAATAAGGATTTTCTATTATTAAAATCTTTTCTTGTAATCAATCCTTTTCCAGTCCACTTTTGAAATAATTTCAGCAGATGCTTTGGCCTGATTTCCGCTATTTGCATAAGCGCAATTTCCGAATCAGCCAGGTGACGTCTCCATACCCCCATATCTTCCTCAATTGTTTTACCTGAAACTATTTTTGTCTCCGAGCGTTGTTGAACCCATTTCTTGTAAACACTTTCTAAGGTGTTATTGAAGTAGAAATTAAAAAGTTTTTCGATTAGTGTATCCTCGGATGGAGCAATAAATTGTGGGTCATAAGATTTTATCCTACCATCCTTACAGGCATAAAATTCCTTTCTTTTCTTATCCTTGAAATGAATCTCAAAGACAAGTTTCTTTTTCTTTTTTGTAAGCATAATTTCATATTGTGCCATCTCTGATGAACTCAATATATTATTTTCTATCAAAATCTGCAAGCTTTGGATAGCGTGATATAACTTGACCTGTTCTTTTGTAAGATGAATATTGTGATTGTATATTGGCATATCACGCTTGTCCTTTCCATTAGATTTTATTACTTTTCAAAAAGCCGTTTATAGAATTTAGAGTTTTATAAAAGCCTTAGTAATTACATAAATCTTTCGTTTCAATCCCTTTTGTTCAGTCGGGACGATTGCTGAAAATAGTTCCTTACCATGATTTATCATTTTTCTTCTGCACCTTCTTTTACCTCCATTTTTTCAATTTGCATTTCTGCTATTCCTTTTGATTTTACTTTCATTTTTGCTATCATCTGAGTTTCAAGTTCTACGGCTTTCCTCAACTCTTCATTTGGTTTAGCGTTGTTTATGGCATCAATCAAATCGGTTCTGCCTTTTTGATAATCATGCACCAGTAATGTTTTGGCAGTTGGTGCAACCTGCCTTATTATCCAGTTATATTTTGCATCCAAATCAAAAGGTTTGGGGTTTGTTGCTATTCTGATATTGCGAGTCCTGCCATAACAGAAACGTTCCCATATTGGGTCAAGTTCCCACTCGTTTTTGGGCTGGTTTTTATCTTCTACCACAAAATAAAGATAATGGTTTAAGATTCCAAAAATAATTTCATCTAAAATTTCGTCTTCAGCACACTCCCCATGATGCAAATTTGTTATAAGCTCCTCGACCGTCCTTTCAGCACGTTCATCAGAAAGGCGAATCTCAAGGCGGTTCTTTATAGGTGCATCTTCAAGCGGTACACCTTTAGTTATGTACTGTTCATAATCTTTTTCATACATACAAATATAGATTGCACTGCTTCGCTTTCCGATATATAGCGTTCTGCCCAGACCGAGTTTTCCATCTAATTCCTCATAATGATTAGTTTCCCCACTCTCACGGTAATCAAATGATTTACAACGTGTTACAAATTCGCCGGTCTTACACTTTTTATGCAGATACTCAATATTCAGGATGCCATCATAGTCATTGATTGCTAAATCAAGTCTTTTCCACTTCACATCTTGATTCCACAGGGTAGCCAAAAAATTAATCCATGTGTATCCATGATATTCTAAATGAATCTCGTATTGCCTACAGGCTTGTCCTTTAAATTCAAGAATGATTCCCATTTTTTCATCATCGGAGTAAGATAAGAATATATTTCCGAAAGAGTATACATGTTCGTAGTTGTGCCATCTGTGCTTCTCTTTGCGGAAGAATTTAAAGGGAATCTCTAAAATGTCATGTGCTATCCATTTCATGCCATCCATCCCGGTTAAAGGGAAACGAACCCTTAAATAATCTACTATTACAGTCACAAGATTCTCTGGGTCTAACTGCTTTAATACAGCGCGGATTTCCTTGTACATCTTTCTCTTTAACGGTTTCTTCCCTGTTATAAGTTGATTGTAATACCTTCGGCTTATTCCTAGACACTCCGCAACTTGCTTCTGTGTTAAGTTTTGGGTTTTTCGTTGTTCTTCTACTTTGGTACACCATTTTTCATGCCATATAGAACGCTTTTCTTTACTCAATTGCTACTTTACCTCCTTCGTAAAAAGTTATTTAAATGGTACGTTTGCCCAGCCAACCCACCGCCCTATAGGAACCGTTGCTCTGGGCATTCGCTTTGCGAAACACTATATAACACAAAGGCTACAGACAAGAAAAATTGCTATATCTTTCCCTTTTAGTGTCTCCAACAAACTACTTCATTCCCATTGTGAGAAAAAAGAGAACTGTTCTCTTTTCGGAAAATGGCAACAGCCCAGTTTTTTAACGGCTAGGAGAGGATTAGACTATATTTTCTACCCCCGTATTACTCAACGGGGGTAAACCAGCGGTGCAAGCACCGCTGGTAGCAGGGCGGAGAAACTCCCCTGCTCATGCGTTCCGCTCGCAGTGGATTCCTCCGCCCTGCTTTGGCAGTGTTTCATTCTAACTCCATAGTTATTTAACGAAAATGATGCCTGCATGAGTAACTCGGACACTGAAAGAGTGCTGCACATAAGCCATGCTGTTTTTAGTTCAGGAAAATCGGTCAAGTCATAATCAGCAAGTACCTCATTCGCCTTCCTAATCTCGTTATACCCTATTCTTAGGTGCGATATAATTTCCTTCAAATCTTCTCGTGTTGATTTCATTTGATTACCTATCCTTTCCGTAATTTTGGGTGTTAACTTAATGACAACGTTTTACTCACTTATATTGCCATAGGGTCATTGTTCATATGATTCTTTTATTTTACTTGTTCTCTTGTAAATGTAATCTGCATATTTTCTAACGTTCTCCTGGCATTCCGATAGGCCAGAGACATAATATATTTAAACATGACTTTTATTATATATACAAATATTAATCATATTTAAATATATAATATGTTCAGCGTTTAGAAATGTCAATAGAAAATCATAAAATAATTGACAAATATGTGTATAAGTAATACAATTCTAATAAAATAATATTGGAGGTGTTAGTGTGATAGAAAATTTTGGTAAAAACGTAGCACGTTTAAGAAAAGAGAGGGATATGACACAGACTGAATTAGCTAAGGCAATTGGCGTTAATAAACAAACGATTTCTAACATTGAAAAGGGGGAAGGATATCCAACATTCAATAACCTTGAAAAAATAAGTCAGGTTCTAAAGGCAACACCGATTGAGTTGTTTGGAACGCTGAAAGAGATTGCTTTACAAGATACGTCAGAAATTATGGATAGGATTGATAGATATAGTAGTAAAATTCAAGAAATATTGCAGGCACAAGCCTTTCTTGAAGATATTATGTATGATGATGAGGTTAAAAACACAATGGAAATGGTCGCAATGTTATACAATATGTTTCATCAACCGATTATGAAGGATGAGGAGGGAACCCCTATACTTGATGATAAGACGGGAGAGGCTCGAATGGGCAGAAGTCAGTTTGAGAAAATCCCATTTGAGAAAATAAAAGATGCTGCAGCACAGTTGTCTTTTATTATAAATAATTGTCAGCAGATGGATAATAATTAAAGTTTAAACAAGAGGACTTGCAAGGTTTGTGACCTTTCAAGTCCTCTCTTTATAATGTTGTTTGGCTATATCCGTTTCGTAAAGGACTGCCCTACGGTGTATCGGCTTTGCCTTGTTCCTTTACCTAACTGCTTACTTTATGCCAGCAAAACATAACGATAGCAATTTGAACACAAAAATTACTTGCACATGAGTTAAATGGTAACCTAGCATCTATTCCAGACAATCAAAAAAAGTTGCTCAAGATGCAGACAAGGATTGGTAAAGCAAATAATGAGCGTAAATAAGCACATTGCAAAAAAGGCCACGTCAATACAGCAAAGTTTTGATAGTAGTCATTTTTGTTGAAATTATTTAATTAAATATCACTTGAATCATTGTTTTTACATCACATAGGGATTGTCAAGCCATATTTCACTGTAACCTTTAGCAATCATAAATTGTCTATATTTATGCAGAATAGTCCCATTTTTTAAAGGCTTACCGTCCAATATTTCATCTTCTTGAGCATCATAAATATAGATATCATCGGGAAGAAAATCAACTTGAGACAATTCTATTTTTGTAGAATCATGAAAATATACGGTGATAAAATTGAGTCCGTGTACCCTGATAAAATGTACTGGTTTAGCATAGGGGTAAATAATTTTTAATACAATATAAAGTTCACGTTCGGTCATATGTTCTGACATTTCTTTAAAATCCATAATAAATCCTTTCAATCATACAATATTCTTAATTCTTATAATAACACAATTGCTTCCATTTTGGAATCAGAAATACTTCTATTTTGGATATACTTACCGTGAGGTGATAATATGGATAGAGTAAATCAGAGAACAAATCATCTATTGGGGAATAATATCAAGAGATTGAGGGTTGAAAGGAATTTGCGAAATAGGGATGTCGTGGCTCAATTACAGCTAAGAGGTCTTGAAATATCGACAGGTACTTATAGCAAAGTTGAAATGGGAGTGAATAATCCAAGTGTGGATTTGCTTATTTTCTTGACGGATATTTTTGAATGTGATTTCAATGCCTTTTTCAAACAGGATTAATGCTTTATGTTATGCAGTAAAAAATAATAGCAAAATTTGACATGGTATGATATACTGTTGCCAGTCATATTAGAACAACGTAGGGATAGTCTGATGGTTGCCTTTTCGGAAACGGAAAGGGGGTATGTGCTATGAACACACTTGAGGTTTTAACATTAGTACTGGTTATCTTCGCAGTACTTACATACCTAGACAACCGAGACGACAAAAAATAGGCTATCTCCTACGCCAATAGGGGATAGCCGTCTAACTAAGTTTCTGATTTAGTTTTCGATGACAATCATCGGACGAGCAATATCCTTTGATTGTTTCTAATATGATTATAAACTACCGTGCCAAGTTTTGCAAGTGGTAGTTTAGAAATTGAGGGTGTTTCGGCATCCTCATTTTTAGTGGTTGTTTGAGCCTACAAGAGTTGTACGAATCTTATACAGTAGATATCAGAGGTGGCACACTCTTCCCCCTTTTTTCTATACGTACAGTACGTAGATTTGTAGCATTCCGATCTAAGGTAGCTTTAGAGTTGTTCAAGTGTTTGAAAATTCTTTATGTTTCTTAAGTTTTGCGGAGAGGGAGAAGGATAAAAGTTTTTATTGGATAAGAATCATTGGAAAATTCTACAATCATATGATATAATTTTAATAATTGCAAGTGTGGGGGAGTGGAAAGATGGGTTTAGTTGAGAAACTTAATTCGTATGCAGAAGATTATTGGGATTTTGCTGACTATAGGGAAAATAATTCAATTATACAATATCCTGCAAAGATGGTAACTCCAATGCAACGGCAGTTACTAACTGATGTATTGGAATATGATAAGCAGATACATAATATTTTAGACCCCTTCATGGGTTCTGGAACTGTTTTGCAAGTTGGCCAAGAGTTAGGATTAGATGTAATAGGTTATGATATAAATCCTCTAGCAATATTAATATCTAGGGTTCGCTTAGAAGGTGTTCCAACAAATTCCATCAAAGAAAGTATTGACCAGCTTTTTGCTAGTTTTAACCTTTTGCTGGGAAATGTTGAAAATCATACATTTTCCAATATAGAAAAATGGTTCCGTTCGGACATTATTGAATCTTTAAGTTTGATTCGGTTAGCCATAATGCAAGAATCTAATATACGCATCCGGCGGTTTTTTTGGTGTTGTTTTGCAGAAACTGTGAAAAAATTTAGTAATACGAGAACTTCTACATTTAAGCTACATGTAAAAGAAGCATGTAAAATTAAAGATATGGCAAACAATTGTATAGAAGAATTTAAAAATAATGTGTCCTCGAATTATATGAAATATTGCTTTGATTCCGAAAATAAAATTGAAGTAGTAAGTGGAGATGCATTAACATTATTATCAAAGCGTAAAGAAAATTCAGTTGATATAATATGCACATCACCACCATACGGAGATAACCACACAACAGTAACTTACGGTCAATATTCAATATTACCTCTTTTATGGATTGACATTAATGATTTAGATTCATTTGATACTTTGTTGCTTAATAAGTTTACGGCAATTGATAGAGAAAGTCTTGGTGGAAGGATTAAAAAAATCAAAAATATAGAAGAATACAAACCTTTTATAAAAAATATTGATTTGGAAAAGCAAAAAAAGGTTGTATCTTTTTGGCATGATTATGAAAAAGTGTTTGAGAAAATGGCATATGTATTAAAACATGGAAAACTTATGGCATTAACTCTTGGAAATAGAAGGGTTAATAACCAGGAATTACCATTTGATGAATATAATGATTTTTTGGCTGAAAAATATAATTTACGACTTGAAACAACATTAACGAGAAAAATTATGGGGAAACGAATGCCCTTGAAGGTATCTTATATTGCAGAGCAAGGTGCTGTAAAGTCTATGAGTAAAGAGTACATTAAAATTTATAAAAAAATTTAGGAGATAAAAATGCAGGAAAAGCTAACAATAGAAGCTGCGGATATATCCCGCTTGCTAGGAACCGTAGGTAGTCCATTAATTGTAATAACAGAACTAATTAAAAATTCAGTTGATGCAGATGCAGCTCAGATTGATGTTATTTATGATTCAAAAAAAAGATTGATACAAATCTGTGATAATGGAACAGGTATATCCTTAGAGGAAATTAGAAATTTAGCAAAACCTGGTTTTTCTACTAAAAAATTACAAGGAAATATAAGAAATAAGCATGGTTTTTTCTTTACAGGCAATAAAGGATTAGGTATATTGTCTTGCTTTTCTCTTTGTGAAGAAATTATAATAGATACGTTTATAGGTAATACACAAAGATGTCAGGGTTCTCTAAATAAAAATGGACTTTTAAAGTATGAAGTGTTAGAAAATGTAATGGATAATTCTAAAGGAACGATTATTACCTTACAGCAGATTCCAGATGAAATTATAAATTTCTTGACTTCATCTTCTGAGTTACAGAAGATAAGACATATATCAACTTATCTTTACAAACGAAATAGTATACATTTTCCCGAAATTAGATTAAAGATAGATGAGGAATTGCCAAAATCTATTTTTTTGGATGTAGAATTTACTAATATGCTATATGATGTTACCTTTTCTTATGATAAATCAACTCAATCATTGAAATTTAAATGTGAATCAGATATAAGAAAAAATATAAATGATTCTTTAATTGAACTCAATACATTTGATATAGAATCATTAGAAATGTTAACATTGAAAGAGTATGGAATAAAAAAGACTATTCCTACACGTACAAATGATAATGCAGACTTACAATCATATACAAATTTGGATAATGTTCCTTCGTTTGAGGGGAGAATTGTTGTGTATGATAGGCAGAATGCAGGTGCTATATTAAAACAATATGGAGCAGGCGTCAATGTTTATGTTAATCAATTTGCATTGTATAACTATTTATCCTCAGATAATGATTGGCTAGGCTTAGCGGATTTTTCTCAGCGTAAAAAAGTTACAAATTTACGCCCTCATAATGTTTTTGGTTATGTCAATTTTAATGAATTTAATGAAAATCAAGAACGATTGCAAATTTCAAATGAGCGTGCTGATTTTATTCAGGACCAGACTTTTACAAAACTTATGTATTTGCTTAAGGGTGCACTTATGTTTTTGACGTTTAATATTGACCTTGCTGAGAAAAATCCTAAATTTAAAGTAGATAAACAACCTTCTGATTCTGACGAAAAGAATGATAAATTAGTTGAGAAAAAAAATGATGATTTAGGAAATAGTCCATTAGAGAAGACAGAAACTAAAATAAATGAAAATCAAAATAATGCATCAAAACCTACGAAGAATGATATATATACTGGTTCACTTTCTGGAGTTAATAAAAGTAATATAGGCTCAGGTGTATACCGACCAGAAGATAATTATAAGCCTAAAAAATATACTATATCTGGTTTAAGGTTTACGCAGGAAGATGGAAAGGTAATTGAAAAACTAAAAAATAAAGATAACTTAAGTAATAAAATTTATCATATAATTTATGAATTATCTAATTTGAATACACAAAATTATTGTTGTGCAACAGCAGGGTTGTACAGAGGGGTATTAGAATGCTCAACAAGATACTTTATTAATAATCATAAGGATAAATTAACTTTTACAGAAAATCAATTATCTACCAATATTTTAAATGTAATAAATTTTTTAGCTAATAAACAAGGGATGGATAAACAAGCAAAAAAATGGAGAGAGACTATTACAAAAAGGTATTTAATTGATTGTTTAAATGAGTACATGCATAATTCTGCCGATGTTGATATTGATTTTATGGAGCAGACATGGAAAACTATAAAAACCTATATAATTAATTGTATATCTGACTGAGAGGATAGTACTAATAGTTGATAGTATAATATGGAAAACTTTATAATAGATTTTATAAGAAATATGTAATTTTTTCATTTGTTTTTCATTTTGTACAAATCTTGTACAGTATATATCAGAGGTGGCACAAACCTCCTTTCTATGCGGTTTTATAGCACGTAGATTCGTTCGATTCCGGTCTGCGGCATTAATTAGAAATAGAGGAAATGTTGTAAATTCAGCGTTTCCTTTATTTTTTTGTTAAAAAAAATTTAATCATCTTTGAATACCTCACTATGGAATACCCAGTTTTTGAAAGGCAAGCATATCAATTTTAACCTTATTCACATTCCGTAAATAACATAGCATAATGGAAGCCCTCCTATGTCCATAAATAGCTTATGCTTGTTAGATTGTTTCCGTTGTAAGCAGTAGATACGTTGTAAAAGCGAATTTTATGACTCGAATAGCGGAAACCCTTGCAGCATTACAATACTTCTTTAAACGGCGGTTAAAGGCGTCTGTGGACATAAGAGAACCTGATCGTTTAAAACAAAAATCCCCGTTAAGTTTTCATGTAACGATAACGTATAATTAATTTCGCAAATTCAATTTCATAAAAATAGACATGGTCTATAGCCGTTTGGTAGAATTAAGTTACCACACAAAATTTTTCCAAGGAGGCTAAACCATGTCTGATAACATTATACAACTAAACGAGGATCTTATAAAGAATGACTTAAAAAATCTTGTGCGCAATAGCGTCGAAGAAACACTGAATGCCCTGCTTGACAAAGAGGCAGATGATTTAGTAAATGCTCAAAAATATGAGCGTTCTCCTGAGCGCCAGGGATATCGTTCCGGCCATTATAAGCGAAACTTCCAAACAACTTCTGGCGAAGTGGAACTTAAGATGCCGAAACTCAAAGGTGTTCCTTTTGAGACTGCAATTATTGAACGATATCGCCGAAGGGAATCTTCGGTGGAGGAAGCCCTCATCGAGATGTATTTGGCCGGTGTTTCTGTTCGACGTGTGGAAGATATTACCGAGGCGCTTTGGGGAACCAAAGTCTCCCCCGGCACTATCAGCAACCTAAACAAAAAAGCTTATGAGCACATCGAAACATGGCGTACCCGTCCACTAACGGGTGAATATCCTTACGTTTATGTGGATGGTGTTTTTCTAAAACGCAGCTGGGGTGGTGAAATTCAAAACGTCTCCATCCTGATCGCTATCGGTGTTGGCAAAGACGGATGCCGTGAAATCATCGGTGCTGCCGAGGGTATGAAAGAGGATAAGGAGAGCTGGCGTTCCTTCTTTGTAAGTCTAAAAGAACGCGGGCTTTGCGGCGTACGATTGATTATTGGTGACCGTAACCTGGGCATGTTTGAAACGATTCCGGAAGTCTTTCCAGATGCCCGTTATCAGCGTTGTATCGTTCATTTTTATCGGAACATTTTCTCAGTGACACCACGGAAGAAAATGAAAGCAGTATCCATGATGTTAAAAGCTATTCATGCTCAAGAAGGCAAAGATGCTGCCAGAGAAAAAGCTGCGCAAGTGGCTTTAAAATTCCGGGAAATGAAACTGCTCAAGGCTGCCGAAAAGCTGGAGGCCGGCATTGAGGAAACCCTGACTTATATGGATTTTCCAACGCAGCATTGGACCCGGATTCGGACCAACAATACAATCGAACGGCTCAACCGTGAAATCAAACGCCGTACTAAGGCTATCGGAGCATTTCCTGATGGCCAGAGTGCATTAATGCTTGTATGCGCTAGACTGCGTCATGTAGCCGGAACCCAATGGGGCATCCGCCGCTATATGAATATGGATCATCTTATCAATCCTGGTAATAATCTGCTGTCTGATGACATAGCCGGTTAACCAGCGACTGCTAAACGGCAGGAATTAAATTTGCGAAATAATCTTGACACTATCC
>NZ_QGDS01000032.1 GCF_003149105.1 Faecalicatena contorta
TAAAATAAAAAGTCCACAGTGTTACTATTGATTATAACAAAGTTAAAGCGAAAGGAGAGTATTGATGTATTTAGTTACAAATATATCATACAAGAGGAAATGAAAGGTGCAGTTGAGACAATGATGGGAATGATTATGATTGCGTTCATGGCAGTTTTAAGTGCAGCTTATATTATGGCATCTTTAAATACGCAGAAAGCACAGAACTATCATTCTACAATAGTTGCGGAAGTAGAAGCCGGTGATTTTTCAGAAGTAGTGATTCAGAGCTGTAAAAGGAAAGCATTGGAAAATGGATATACAGATTTAGTAATTGAACCACTTATTAGTACGAAAAATGAAAAATATGCAAAAGTTACTTTGACATATGACTATACCCTTCCTGTATTAAACTTATTTTTAGAGCATCAGATTGCGGGATATGCGCGGTAAGAAAAGGAGAAAGTATGAGAAATGCTGTTATTGTAATTTTCATGGTTGTAATACTTGTGTTTTCCGGAGTGTCCATTCAGGCGGCAGAGAATAAAGCTATACGGAAAAATGAATTGGAAAGCAGTCTGGGTGAGGCTATGGAGCAGTCTATGAAAATTTTGACGGTTCATCCGGTATATCATATAGATGACTCAGCCAAAACGGACGAACTTGCGGCAGATTTTATTCAGGGTTTTCTTATGAAAACAACAAGTAACTCTGATTTTACCATTGAAATACTGGGCATGGATGCGGAAAAGGGGCTGCTGGATGTCCGTGTGGAAGAAAGATATAAGCAGATTATCGGGCATGGAGAGATATCCTGCCGAAAAACGGTGATATTGGAAGATTTTGAAGAAGAGGAGACAGCCTTTTATCAGGTTTCCTTTTGGGTGCCGAAGGAAATCGGCAAAGAGGAATCTGAGTATGAATATGTAATAAAACAAGTCAATGTTCATAGCGGCGACAATCTGAATGCCGCAATGCTCCCCAAAAACAGTATGAAGCGGGAAGGCCGTACTTTCTGCGGTTGGAGAATGATAAAGCCGATAAATGGGCTTGGAATCTTATATGACGAAGAAAATATCGGTGCCCTTAGAGCCAGCGAGAATTTAGAGTTCAGGGCAGTTTACCAGCAGGAGGTAGAGTTGTGAAATAAGGAAATTAATATCGAATCCTGGAATTTGGACCAATAATAATAAATTTCTGAAATATTACGGAAATGTTAAAAAGGTATTGCATTTTTGCCGTTCATCCGTTATAATCCATTATGTATAACAATAGAGAGTAAACCTTGAGGCCCATATTATATTTATGTGCAATGATTTTACATATTTTTGAGATATCCTGTTGAAAAATGCCGTAGAATATTGTATAGTAAAACATATATGTGGGGACATAGATAATAATAAAATAAGGATGGGTAAACGATATGAAGATGAAAAAAGTGCTTAATGTGCTTGCAGCAACTGCTTTGACATGTTCTATGATAACAGTACCGGTACTTGCAGCGCCTACGGGTTCGGCAAGCTTGGAAACTCAGAAAAAAGAGGCGCAGAGTGAAGTAAACAGTCTGCAGTCACAATTATCAACTTTGATGTCTAAAATGACAGAATTGCAGAGCGAGTTGATTTCGAAAGGCGAGGAAATCACCAAAGCTGAGAAGCAATTGAAGGATGCCCAGGAAAAAGAGAAACAACAGTACGAAGACATGAAGCTTCGTATTAAATATATGTATGAAGAAGGTGACGGCTCCGCACTGGAAAGAATATTAGGTTCGGGAAGTATCGCGGAGATGCTGAGCCAGGCAGAATATGTTCAGAAAATACATAGCTACGACCGTGATATGTTAGAACAATATGTAGAGACTGTACACGAAGTCGAAGATTTAAAGACAGCTTTGGAAAGCGATATGAACAAGCTGGAAGAAATGCAGACAGAGTATGAGAACCAGCAGACAGAACTGAACACTACGATTGAAAATAAGAGTGCGGAAATAGCAAACCTGGATGAACAGATTCAGGAAGCAGCAAGAAAGGCAGCTGAAGAAGAGGCGGAAAGGCAAAGAGTGGCCAGAGCAGCCGCAGAAGCAGAGGCAGCAGCACGGGATGATGGTGGAGAAAGCGGAGGAGGCAATGTACCTACAAGTCCGGAAACACCGAATACTCCAAGCGTACCAAGCCCACCGCCTGTTTCAGATGGAGGCGGTTCAGGAAATACAAGTGCAGCTCAAACAATTGTAAATGCAGCGTGGACACAGATTGGAGTTCCTTATGTATGGGGCGGTACAACACCGTATCAGGGGCTTGACTGTTCAGGACTGACACAGTGGTGTCATGCTCAGGCTGGAATTTCTATTGGACGTGTGGATACGGCTCAGCTTAATGGCGGGCGGGTGGTTTATGATCCACAGCCAGGAGACATTGCCTGGACACCAGGACATGTAGCAATTTACATAGGCGGCGGCCAGATGATTGAGGCGCAGCAGCCAGGAACAACGATTTGTGTTAGTGCAGTGCGTGCTTCTGTATATGTAAGATATTGGTAAGAATATGAATATAACAAAGAATCCCGCAAAATGCGGGATTCTTTTTATAGTGCGCCCGGCGGGCGCACGTTTCAACGGGTGTGAGTCCCGAGTCCGCCTGGTAGTAGGAAGGACATAGCCAATGGCAAGGGTGTTGTGGG
>NZ_QGDS01000033.1 GCF_003149105.1 Faecalicatena contorta
GGGAGTGTAAGATAGAGTGTGTAAGTTCAAAATGAACTTCACACTCTGTTTTTTTGTCAGGATATGTTAAACTAAACAACAGAGAAAAGGAAGGATAGAACTACTATGGCAAGAAGAAAACGTGACCCTAAAAAAGATGCACTGGTACAGGCAATACTGAATCAGTACCAACCGGAAAACGTCGGAGACATGCAGGATGCTTTGAAAGATATCTTCGGCCCTATGTTTGAATCAATGCTTCAGGGAGAAATGAAAGATCATCTGGGTTATGAGAGTAATGACCGACAGGAAAAGGAGGGGACAAACCGCAGAAATGGATATTCAGCCAAAACACTAAAAACTTCATTTGGCGATGTTCCGATCAACGTTCCACGCGACCGCGAAGCCAGATTTGAACCAAAGGTAATTCCGAAACGCACAACAAATGTTTCAGGTATTGAGGATAAAGTTCTCTCCATGTATGCGAAAGGCATGAGCCAACGTGATATTGCCGCTACCATTGAAGACATTTACGGGTTTGAAATATCGCATGAGACAATCTCCGATATCACCGACAGCGTACTGGAACAGCAACAGGAATGGCAGAACCGCCCCTTAAAAGAGTGTTATCCTTTCGTGTTTGTGGATTGCATGTATGTCACGTTGCGAAAGGATTATGAGACAAAGAAATATGCCGTTTACACAATGCTGGGGTATGATATCGACGGACATAAGGATATCCTGGGGCTGTGGCTTAACGAAACCGAAAGCAAGCATAGCTGGATGCAGATATTTGATGAGATAAAAAGCCGAGGTGTGGAGGATATTTTCTTTCTGTCGATGGATGGGGTAAGTGGCCTGGAAAATGGAGCAAAGGCAATCTTTAAGGATGTGACTGTTCAAAGATGCATGGTGCATCTGATCCGTAATTCAGTGAAGTACATTCCAAGCAAGGACTATAAGGCATTTACCAGCCAATTAAAGAAGGTGTATGGTGCCCCAAGTGTAAAAGCAGCAAGAGCTGAATTTGAGAAGCTGAAGCAAACATGGAGTAGTTATCCGGGAGCAGTGGATGTATGGGAAAGAAACTTCGCCCATGTAGAACAGTTGTATGATTATGGCAGCGCAGTACGTAAAATAATGTACACGACAAATGCTGTGGAGAGTATCCATTCAAGTTTCCGCAAGGTAACAAAACAGGGAGCATTTCCGAACGAGAACGCATTGCTAAAACTGCTGTATCTGCGAATAACAGAGCTATATAAGAAATGGGAAGGAGGTCATGTACATAGCTGGGCACTGGTGAGAAACCAGTTGGATGTAGATCCGAAAATCCAGCCAAGAATTCGAAAATATGAAAGAGTCTAAGAATCTAACAACCACCATCATATACGGATGGTCTGATTGTGGTACCCTAAAATGGGCCGCCCCCGTTGACGGGGAGAAAGCAAGGCTGAACTCATGAAAATACCGGTGCATGAACACCGGTATTATAAAAAATCAAAATTTACACATTTTACTTGACAAACCC
>NZ_QGDS01000035.1 GCF_003149105.1 Faecalicatena contorta
TCTGTTGTCTGTGTTGTTCCATTATATAAAACCATGCTTGGAGTGTGTACTAATATATAACTTGCTCCCTTGATTACACTATTCATTGGGTATCCACCTTTCTGTGAATTTATATACCAGCCTCCTGGTATATAAAAAGGACAGCCCCTATGGGCTACATAGGACCTGCCCTTCTTTACTTGTTACTTAGAATTTACAATACTCATCTCTGATAGATGTCATTTCCTGAACGATATCATCCACATCGAGTACCATTTCCATCATGCTTACTTGTTCATCATAAACTGCTTCATCGAATTCTTCCTTCATTTCAGCTTCACATACGTGATATACTTGAAGTCCAAGCTGGACTCCTGTCAACGGACCTGCAAAAGTAGGGTCTCCTGCTGTTACGGTTTCAGCCGCAAGCCCTGCAGCTTCACCTTCTGCGGCGCCAAGTACAACAACTAAGTTCTCTGCACCATATTCATCCGCAAATTCTTTTACCCTCTTCTGATTTTCAAGATCCATTGCGCCTGCGCTTGTTCAGACGAAACACTCGGTAGATGAAAATACAATCTCAGCACCAGCAGTTTTTACACATTCTGCAATTGCCGGTCCTGGAATTCCATCACGGTCGCCAATGATGATTGCTTTCTTTCCTTCCAGAATAGCCATAATTCATTTCTCCTTTCTCACATGAAAGAGTGAAAAATTATATTTTTCACCGCACTTAAACATGAGTCTTTCTCAACTTTATGATAAGGAAATATATTAGATATATTTCTGTATCATCGCTTCAATACTTTCCGGGGTAGCATCGTCTTTCACTACCTCCTCCACTTTCTCACCGTCTTTATAGATTGCCATAACCGGCAGGCCCAGTATTTTCTGTGAGATTGCAAGACGGCGGGCTTTCGTGGTGTTTAAAGAAGTAAATTTCAGCTTCTCACCGTAGGTTTCTGCAAATTCATGCACCTTAGGCATCAGCGCCTGGCATGGCACACATCCGTCACCATAGAAATCCACAAACACATATCCCTCTGCCTTTAATACTTCTTCTTCAAAGTTTGTCTTATCCAAATCTACCATTTGTCATATCCTCCTTTTCTTTATGTTTTTGAAAACTTAAAACGTTATAGTTCAGCCATACAACTCAACTTAGTATCTATCTTTACAATTCTAGAAATAATCGGACAGACTTCTCTCTACCTGTACTGCTGCAATTGCACCATCTGCAGCCGCAGTAACAACCTGCCTCAGGCTTTTCACCCTTACATCTCCTGCCGCGTAAAC
>NZ_QGDS01000036.1 GCF_003149105.1 Faecalicatena contorta
GTTTACGCGGCAGGAGATGTAAGGGTGAAAAGCCTGAGGCAGGTTGTTACTGCGGCTGCAGATGGTGCAATTGCAGCAGTACAGGTAGAGAGAAGCCTGTCTGATTATTTTTAAGCTGGGAACAAAACAGAAGTTTCGGAACTTTTAAAAACAGGCAGAAAAGGAGGATATGACAAATGGTAGATTTGGATAAGACAAACTTTGAAGAAGAAGTATTAAAGGCAGAGGGATATGTGTTTGTCGATTTCTATGGTGACGGATGTGTGCCATGCCAGGCGCTGATGCCTAAGGTGCATGAATTTGCAGAAACCTACGGTGAGAGGCTGAAGTTCGCTTCTTTGAACACCACGAAAGCCCGCCGTCTTGCAATCTCACAGAAGATACTGGGACTGCCTGTTATGGCAATCTATAAAGACGGTGAGAAAGTGGAGGAGGTAGTGAAAGACGATGCTACCCCGGAAAATATTGAAGCAATGATTCAGAAATATATCTGACAGAAAAACAAAACGGTATAACGGAAGAAAAAGAAAGGAGAAAATATCATCATGGCTATTTTAGAAGGAAAAAAAGTAATCATTATCGGTGACCGTGATGGAATTCCAGGGCCGGCAATCGCTGAATGTGTGAAGACAGCCGGTGCTGAGATTGTATTCTCATCTACGGAGTGCTTCGTCTGAACAAGCGCAGGTGCGATGGATCTGGAAAACCAGAAGAGGGTAAAAGAATTTGCGGATGAATATGGTGCAGAGAACTTAGTTGTTGTACTTGGTGCCGCAGAGGGAGAAGCTGCAGGACTTGCAGCTGAAACCGTAACAGCAGGAGACCCTACTTTTGCAGGTCCATTGACAGGAGTCCAGCTTGGACTTCAAGTGTATCATGTATGTGAACCAGAAGTGAAAGATGAATTTGATGAAGCAGTTTACGAGGAACAAGTCAGTATGATGGAAATGGTGCTGGATGTGGATGATATCATTCAGGAAATGACATCTATCCGGGATGAGTACTGCAAATTCTTAGGATAAGATTGGCCTTCCGGTAAAACTGATTTATTATAGCTTTCCATTTATAAGGGAGGGAGTTTTAACTCCTTTCAAGTAAAAAAGGGGCAGGTCCTGTGTACCCGTTAAGGTCCTGTTCTTTTTCTCTATCAGAATAAACATATAGAAAGGCGGATACCCAATGAATAGTGTAATCAAGGGAGCAAGTTATATATTAGTACACACTCCAAGCATGGTTTTATATAATGGAACAACACAGACAACAGA